>JBBPIQ010000015.1:0-2005 GCA_038040345.1 Chloroflexota bacterium | reverse complement strand
GGCCGGCGCAGCTTCGGTCACCGCGGGAGCGGGTTCGGGCCGGTGGCGGTGACCAGCCGCTGCGGCACCCAGTCGTCGACGTGGCTGAAGCCGTCGAAGCGCGCTCCCTCGAGGATGACGCCGTCGTACAAGGAGCGGCGATAGAACTTCACGTGGGTGAAGTCCTCGAACAGGACGTAGCACGGCTCGACGGAGGGACTCTGGAACTGCTGGCCAGTTAGCGCGGCCCGATGCACTCGTGAGAAGTCGTCGATGTCCTCACCGACCACGACGCCGAGGTGCTCGAGACCCATCCGGTAGACGCGCTGGTGAACAGGCGGGATGAGCTCGATGAGCGAGACCGGAGTCCCGTCGAGGACATCGAGCGGCTCGGCGAGCACGATCAAGGAGATCGGACGCCCGTTCCAGACGTTCTCGCTGTTCGCCCTCGCATGGCGCTCGAGAAGCGTGCGCTGGTGGACGTAAAGGTCCCAATCGGCGACGCGGACGGCGAGGTGGCTGAGCGGGTAGGGTGCGATGTCGATGCCGCGGGCAACAAGACGGTCGCGCTGCATCGCCGCGAAGGCTCGATAGTCCCCGATGATCTCGGCGATCGGATCAGACGTCGCCACGTGGCATCCTCCTCCGCCATCGTACGACATGCACGGCCGGACACACGGTTCCGGGTTGGTCTCACTCAGTCGCCACCGCAAGGAGTGGATGGGGCGGCCGCAAGGTCGCCCCTACGCTGCGAAGGAGCGCCTGCGTCGTTGGGTCATGGAGAAGATCGGAGCGCCCGGGTTCGCCGCGGCCCGCTACTCCTCAGGGCTTCAAGGGACATTCCCGCACACTCGCCCAGGCGACCTTCACTACCCACCCACTGCCCGCGTGGGCCGACTTACGAGGAAAGTCGCTCAGCTTGAAGCCGCATTCTCGAGATACCGAGCGATCGGCCACGCGCCATCGCTCGTGTTCGAGATCACGGTGAGCGTCACGCGTGCGCGCGAATCGTGCACGGACCGGAACGAGACACCCGCGTCGTACCCCTCCAGGAGGACGGCGTCGTTCGACGCGTGGAGCCAGAAGCCCAGCCCGTAGCGCTTCGAGTGTTTCGGCGCGTCGCTGCGCGGCCGAACCATCTCCGAGACCCAGTCCGTGGAGACGATCCGACCGGCGAAGAACGCCCGCCAGAACGAGCTCATATCCGCGGCCGTGGAGTAGATCCCGCCGTCGCCGCTCCCCCGCACGGGGAGATGGAAGACGTTGCTCCTCCACGCGCCGTCGACCTCGACGTAACCGAGGGCGGTCCGGGCGGGGAGCTCGTCGGAGCGCAGGAACGCCGTGTCCGTCAATCCGGCGCGCCGGCACACGCGCTGCTCGACCAGCTCGTGGAAGGGCATGCCGCTCGCGCGTTCGGCAATGAGCGCCAGCACGACGTAGCCGGCGTTGCAGTACGCGAAGCGTTCGCCGGGCGCGAACTTGCTCGCGTGGCCGTCGAGCACCGCGAGGTAGTCCTCGGTGGTCGCGAGCTCGTGCACTGGTACCGGCATCACGTACTCCTCGACCTCGAATCCGGCTTCCTCGTCGAGGTAGTCGCCGATGCCCGACCGGTGCGACAGGAGGTGCTCGACCGTCACGCCGTCGTCGATCACCGGCAGATCGCTGCCGAGGACGGAGCGGGCGGGCGTCGAGAGCTCGAGCACGCCTTCCTCGATCAGGCTCACGACAGCGAGCGCCGTGAAGCCTTTCGCCCCGCTCGCGAGTCCGAAGCGCGTGTCCAACGCGTTCGGGATCTCGAAGCCGCGATGCGCAAGGCCGTACGCCCTCGCGAGCTCGATCCGGTCGCTTTGGTCGATCCGAACGACACCCGAGAACCCTGTCCCGGACGCAAGCGCGTCGAGCTCGCCTCCGAGATCAGACATGCGGCAGACGCTAGCCGGTGCGTGCATCCGGCCGCCGAGTGCCCGGGCTCACCCAGCCGCGCTCTTCCCCCTTCTGGTGACATTCCCGCACTCACTGTCATCGT
>JBBPIQ010000014.1:0-2851 GCA_038040345.1 Chloroflexota bacterium | reverse complement strand
CACCGCGACCGACGGCACGCTGTACGCGGACGGGGCGATCGGGGCCTGGACCGAAGACCGCGCATACGCACTCTCAGCTGGTCGCGTGACGGGCGAAAGACGCTGGGGTCGGTCGTCGATCGCGACGATCAGCGCAATCAGAGCGGCCGCGACGAGCCACGCCCCAGCCGCGCGGACGAGCGCGCGCCTGGGCGTCATTGCTCGCTCCACCCCTGGTACGCCGAAGCGCAAGACGATCAGGCTACGGCTTCGCTCAACCCATCCCGAGGGACCGCGAGCTCGCGAAGATGCCGGCGGCCGCGGCTCGGTTGGGAACCTCGAGCCGGTGCAACAGGTTCGCGACGTGTTTTTGAGCCGTGGTCGTCGCGATACCAAGCTCGCGCGCGATCTGCTTGTCGGTCGCACCATGCACGATCAGACCGACGACCTGGCGCTGCCGGGGCGTAAGCGCACGGGCTTTCGCGCTGTAGCTCGCGCGGCCCGATTCGACGCTGAAGACCGCGGCGAGCACGCGACGCGGATAAGCGATCTCCCCTTGCAGGGTCCCGTGGATCGCGCGGCGGAGGGTTTCGAGCGGGAGGTTCGCGTCGACGTAGCCGACCGCCCCCGCAACAAGGGCGCGCGCAGCCTCATCGTCGGTGGGCCTCGTCGCCAGGATCATGGCCCTGACGCGCGAGGCGATGTCCGTCACCACGCTCCACACAGGGGCCCCATAGGCTGCAACGATGGCGAGATCAGGCCCGATCGTCTCCATTTGACCGACGCCGCCGGTCGCCTGCCAAAGGGGCATCGAGAGACTGGCGGTGCAGAGCCGACGGAAGACCGACCCAGCCGGATCGACGACGAAGATGCCGCCCCGCCAGGTCGTGCCGATGCGGTTATCCACCGTTCGAGTCTCGCGGGTGCCGTTTACGGTAGGCCTTTGGCCACGTTGCGAATTCGTTGTGGCTCCCGCGAGTTAACTGCCGGAAATGAATTGGATACGTGTTGACAACTCTTGACGATGGGAGTTGCGGACCATAACCTCAACGGGCGCTTCCTCGGCCCTTTGACTGCGAACGACGATCAGGGTCCCGGTATGCGCAGGGTGGGAACTAGGTGGGGGCGGACGGGGTCAAGCAATCCCGCTGCGCGGGTTGCGCGTCATGAGGGCATTCGCGCTCGAGCGGCCGCAGCCAGAAATGGCGTCGGGGTTGATATCGACGCTCGCGCACGAGCTTCGACAGCCGGTCACGGCTCTGGCGCTGTCTTCCGCCGCGTTGGCGCAGGACGCCGAGGTCTTCGGTCCTCAGGAGATCGGAGCGCTCGCATCCGGAATCCATCGACGTGCGCTGTGGCTCCAGGGTGTCGTCGAGAACCTGCTCGCGACGGCGCAGGCGCACCAGGTGCTCCCGCTCGTACTGCAAACGGTCTCCGCGGCGGATGTGATCGAGGACGTCGAACCGGTCGTCGGGCCGGTGTTGGCGCAACGCCGTCAACGGCTCCGCGTCCGTGGGAAGACCACCGTCCCGCCAATGCAGGCGGATCGCCGGCGCGTCGCCCACGCGCTCCTGAATCTGATCGGCAACGCTAACAAGTACGGTCGCGAACGCACGCCGATCGACGTGCGTTTCTCGGTCGCGGGCGGCTTTTTGCGGATCAGCGTGAGCGACCGGGGACCGGGGCTCCCAAAGAGATCGGTCAAAACTCTGTTCAGGCCGTTCTTGCGGGTTGAAGTCCCAGGAGCCTCTTCGACCGGTCTAGGACTTGGACTTGCGATCGTCGAACAGGTCGCGTCCGCCCATCGGGGTCGCGTCGGGGCGCGACCGAGACCGGGCGGTGGTGCGACGGTCTGGTTCGAGATTCCGCTCCGAGACCGCGAAGCGCGCAGGTCGCGCGCCTAGAAAAGAGAGCAGCGGCATGAGTGTTCTGGTGGTCGAGGATGACCTCGATCTACTCGATCTGTTGAGCTACTCGTTGCGGCGGGAAGGCTACCCGGTCATTTCGGCGACGGATGGACAGCAGGCGTTGAGCTGTTGGGAGAGAGAACGTCCCGATATCGTCCTGCTCGACCTCAGCATCCCGAAGATCGACGGCCTCGAAGTCTGCAGACGGATCGGCCACGAATCCCAGACCGCGATCATTCTCCTGACCGCACGCGACAACGAGGCCGATATCGTGCGGGGACTCGATGCGGGCGCTGACGACTATGTGGTCAAGCCCTTTAGCGCGAAGCAGCTTCTCGCCCGGATACGCGCGGTTCTGCGACGGCGGCGCGCCGGACAGTACGCCGAGCCGCTCCGCGAGATCCGCGTCGGGGACATCCTGCTCGACCTCCAATCGCACGAGGCCGCACGCGGGACGAATCGGGTGCAACTTACGACCCTGGAGTTCCGCATCTTCTCCTTGCTCGCGATGAACGCGGGGCGGGTCATCCCCTATTCGCGGCTGGTTCAGTACGCGTGGGGCTACGACGGCGGCGACTCCAACCTGCTGAAGACGCACGTGTGCCACGTACGCGCAAAGCTCGCGCTCTCCGCGGGCCGCAACGGCGGGATCCGCACTGTCCCCGGGGTCGGCTACAGCCTCGCGGTCCCCTGAACCGCTTGCCGGAGGCTACGGGCAGGTGAACGCGACGCTGGGAGGTGCGTTCGTCGTGATCGTGGCCGCCCCGCTCAGGATGCCGCCGTAGTCGTTGGTGGTGAAGGTGTTGCTCACGCCCTGGTAGTTGTCAATGGCGGCGATTCGCTGCGCGAGGAAGCGCACGCGCTGCACGGTGGTGCGGGCCGTGCCTCCATCGAGGTTCACTCCGACGAGGCAGCTCGAGATCGTCCCGTCCTGTACCACGCAGCCGTCGCAGGCCGGCAGACCG
>JBBPIQ010000013.1:3217-17094 GCA_038040345.1 Chloroflexota bacterium | reverse complement strand
CGGTCTGCCGGCCTGCGACGGCTGCGTGGTACAGGACGGGACGATCTCGAGCTGCTTGATCGGGATCGATCTCGACCGCGGCCAGGCACGCTCGACGGTGCGACGCGTTCGGTTCTTCTCGCAACGGATCGCCGCCATCATCGACTACCGCGGTCTCGAAAACACCTTCGCCGCGAACGACTACAGCGGCATTCGACCGGAAGCTGTCTCCATCTCGGCAAGTCCGCCGCCGGGCAATTCGTTCACGTGCCCATGAGCGCGGCCACGAAGCTCCGCGGCTGCGAGTCGCGCCGTCCCTATGAGCTCAACGATGCCTGGCGCGGGATCCGCGAGCGAGAGAACGTCGTAACCTGAGGCTGGCGACAACAGACCGAGCGCCACGCGCAGCGCGTGTGCCCGTGATGGCTTCGTCTCGAAGACATAGCGCCGCTTCCAGCGCAGCACGGCGCCGATCCACGCGAGCTCCGTAGGCAGATCTCGCGATCGGACGCCGATCCTGTATTCGGTCTTGGGTGGCACGCCGATCGGCGGCGGGCCCGACCGGTACAGATCAAGCCAGAGCGCGGGGAAGTCGACTCCGCTCTTCACGGCGAGAGGCAGCGATCCCCATACACGCCCGTTGATCTCCATGAGACGCGGACCGTCCGCCCCGATCTTGAATTCGACCAATGCGGGTCCGGTCCAACCGAGCCGCTCTAGAAGGCGGACAGCGTGTCCGTACAAGGCGGGATCCAAGGCAACGCTCTCGCGAAACGAGCTCGTTCCGCCCGTGAGCGGGAACTCGCGCAAGCGGCGGTGCTGGAACGCCGCCAGAGCGCGCCCCTCGTGAAGGAGGATGCCCACGCCGTGTCCCTCGCCGGGGTAGTACTCCTGCATGAGCACGGGGACCTCACCGATGCGCGCTAGCTTCGTACGGAGCTGCTCGAGGTCCTCCGCGTACGTGACCGCGAACGTCCGGATCGGCTTATCGCGCCGATAGCTCTTCGAGCGCGCTGGCTTCAGGACGATCGGCCATCGGAACTCGCTGACGAGACCGAGCGCGTCATCGACCGTGTGCGCGACTACGGTGCGCGGTACCGGTACGCCGACCTCCTCGGCGAGCCGGACGGTCGCTGATTTGTCGGCGGCTGCCTCGAGCGCCTCCGTCGTAGGGAGCGCGATCATGCAGGAGGCGAAGCTGTCGCGGGCGGCGGCGAGCGGAAGGATGATGTCGTCGGTCAGCGCGACGAGGACGTCGACGGACCGCTCGCGAACGATCGACCGGAGCGCGTCGATTGCGGCATCCGGCGCACGACGTGGAGACGGATAACGAACGCGTTCCCTCGCGTAACGGGAGTAGAGACCCGGCGCGAGCGGGCTCGAGTCCGCGGCGATGACATGCCACCCAACTCGCGAGAGCGAACGGATCACGGCGACGGCACTTCCGCGGGCTGCATCCGTTACCAGGACGCGGCCAAGACGACCGCTCATGCTCGGCCGTCGAGTCGTCGACCAACGCGTTCGGCCATGTGTCGCAAGAGGATGTCGGTGACGGTGGCAACCGTGCTTGCCACCGTGCCCGAGGCATCGACGAGGTGCCCGTTGGGGATTGTGTCGAGAAGCTCTTTGTACGCATGGCGCTGCCGTGCTATCTCCGCGAGCTCGAGCTCCGGCTTTCGCGCGCGGATCTGTTCCGCAGGCGCGTCCAGAGCCACGACGACGTCGGGCTTGGGACTGAGCCGCCACAAAAGACGGATCAGCCACCGCGGCCCGCCATACCGATACCGTCTCGGGTCGACGAGCGCGTCCACGAGATGGCGGTGATAGAGGACCAGCCGACCGCGTGCGAGGGCTGGGCGGACGGAGACGTGGTACCAGACGGCGTAATAGAAGAACCAGTACGCGACTTTGATCAATGCGAGCGGTAGCGGATGCGTGTCGAGCGCGTGTGGCCGCGACGGGCTCCCATCGAGCGGCTTCCTGTCGGTGCTTCGATACGAACCGTCTCGAAGCTGGCTCAAGCTCGGCGCGACCAGACGCAGCTCCGCCGCCGAGAAGGCGCCGGCCATCTCCCGGCGGACGGCTTCGATAACCGTCGACTTCCCCGATCCATCAGGACCGAGAAGCACGACGAGCAAGCCGGCCGTGGGGCGCAGGAAGTGCCGCGCGCGAACGTAGATCCGTCGCATCCTCCGCCGCGCGATGCCGATCGCGTCGCGTTTCATAGCGTCCCTCAGCAGCTCTCTGCGAAGAGCCGCCAGCCGGGCCGAGACAGGGGTCCAGTCGGCCGAGCGCGCGGCATCCGCGAGCAACGTGGACGAAGGTGGCCGCCAGAAGCGCGCGATCTCGAGTTCGCAGCCGGACGGATCAGCCGCGAAGAGCGAGCTCAAAACGGTTGCCTCGGCGACACCCAGCGTCCCTTTCGCGATGCGCCGCGTGAGCCCGCATCCGAACTGGATCGAGGGGGCCGGTATCCAATAGCGGTGGTGCGACCGGCGCCGCTTGATGAGCTCGGATCCGGGGTAGAAGCGGTACTCGCCGACGTCCGGATCGGCCCACGCGTCGAGGCGGACCACTTCGATAGAACCGTCGGCGGCCCTTCCTGCGAGAACGAACGCGTATGCGCTGTCGTGATCGATCAGCTGGACGACGCGGTGCCCACCCCGCCCGGCGGCTGCTTCCAGGCTGCGCGCGAGTCGGTCCGGAAGCTTCCCGTCGACAACGAAATCCGTGTCGCCCCCCTGCCGTCGCGGGCGTTCGTCCGGCGGCCCGAGCAGGCAGTACGCGATGCCATCAGCGTCAATGACGTCGAACGCATCCTGGAACATGTTTCGGTGGGTCGGAGCGACCTCGCTGGTCATTCCGCGGCGCTCACGACGTCAAGTGTCGAAACGGACGGTCGGATCCGGGCGAGCTCGACGTGCTGAACGGCGGCGCGCACGCCGTTCGCGATCGTGACCCCGCTCACGAACCAGAAGTGTCGCCAGTGGAAGATGTCGATGAAGAGCCCCCCGACGAGGAACCCGCAGAGCGCTGCTACCCACGCGATGGTGTCTGGTCGCGCCACGCGAATCGCCGAGAGGGTGAGCCAGAGCATCGTGATCAACCCCAGAAGACCGAGCGGCCCGGTCTCGACGAGGATCCGCAGATAGGTTTCATGTATGTCGTTCGCGGTGCCGAGCGCATCTGCAGCGTTGCCGGGCCCCAGCCCCAGTGAGAAGGGGTTCTCGGCAAGGTAGTCAAGACCCGCGCTCGACGCCGCGAATCGGTTCGCGTCGTAGGACTGCTCTTTGAAGAGCGAATGAGAAGAGTCTGGCGCGAAGCTGAGCGCCGCGACGACTACCAATCCCAACACGGCCGCTGAGCCGACCATCGCGAGGGACGAGCTCCAGTGGCGATAGAAGGACACGATGCCCAGCGCCGCGACGGCCGCGCCGAGCGCGAGGAAAGCGCCTCGCGACTCGGAGGCCGCGATCGGGAGGAGCAGAAGCGCGACGATCCCTAGGCGGAGGACGGTGGAGCGAGGTCGCGGGCTCACCATCACGATCGTGATCGCCGGGATCGTGAACGGCCCGAACACGTTGGGGTCCTTGAAGAAACCTTGGACCCGCTCGGTGTCGTAATGGAGCGCATCAGCGAAGGGGACGGGGAGCAACGCGATGATCGTCACGGCGACGGCGACCAGACCCGCCGCGACGTAGGCGTGCTCCGCGAGGCGGCCCCCTCGAAGGACGAGCCGGTACGTGACGAAGGCGAACGCGATCAGGTGCACCGTCGTCGCGGTATGGGCGACCGCCCCCCCGAGTGCGGGAGCGAAGAGAACGGCGATGAGGCTCGAGAGAACGAGCATCCATGCGCTGACGAGGGCGAGCGCGGGCGGCGGATCAGTCAGGAGCTCGCGACGTGCGAAGAGCGCGCATAAGGTCGCGACGCTCAGCAGATCGACCGGCGCGGGCTCCTCTCGTACGAAGGCGAGGAGCGGGACCATCACCAGGAGCGTGAGCTCGATCCTATCGACGAGGATGAGGAGTACGGTCATCGCCGCGATTGCGAACAACCCGCCGGCAAGGACGACGGATAGACCGAGTCCGAGCGTTCCAGGCACGCCTGCGCCGAGCGCTATGACCGCGACAAGCGCAATGAGGAGCGGGTCGGCCGCGCCTCGCTTGTGTGTTAGCCCCACCCCTCGAATCCCACCGAATCTCGCGCCGGCCTAGCCGCGCGAAACCCTCGCGTCGGCGAGGGAGGCGCCTGGTCGCGTCTTCTCTGGTCGCGCGTTCGACGTTTCGTAGCCGTAGGGGTCCTCGGCCGTCGAGACGCGGTTGAGAACCGCGCCGAGGACGACGGCGTTAATGCGGCGAAGCGCGGCCACCGCCCGTCGGGATGCGGCGACATCGCTTCGAGCGGCATCGACGACGAGCAGAGATCCGTCGGCTTTGGTGATCAAGGGGAGAGCATCGGCGACCGATAGGAGGGGGCTCACGTCAACGATCACGAACGTTCCGCCAGCGAGGTCGGCGAGCTCCTCGAGAAGCAACGCCATCCGTTCGGACGCGAGCAACTCGCCTGGATTGGCGATTGGGGGGCCCGCGGGGATCACCATCAGGCGGGGACCCGCCGCGAATGACGCAAGGACCTCACGCGACAGCGTTCCACTCAAGAGGCTGGTCACGCCGACGCTGCGATTACGCCGGAAGAGCAGATGCTGTGTCGGGTGCCGAAGATCGGCGTCGACCAGAACGGTCGCCGCGCCCGCTTCGGCAAAGGCGAGCGCGAGGTTCGCGGCCACGAACGACTTGCCTTCACCGCGCCTCGCCGAAGTCACGACGACGACGGTGCGCGTGGAAGTGACCTTCGTCGAGAGAATGCTGGCGCGGAGCGAGCGGAATGCTTCCGCTTCGGCCGAGTTGACCTCGTCGCGCATGAAGAGCGGACCCGCGCTGGCGCGGGCCCGGCTTGCAGACGGGATCTCCCCGAGCGGCACGACGCCGAGGACCGGCTCCACCGCTTCGAGCTGACCGATGCGGACACGGCTGTAGGCAATCGCCGCGACGATGAAGAGAGCGACGAGGCCGCCGGCCAGCGTGCCCACGACTGTGTTCAAGAGAACCCGCGGTGAGACCGGCTGGTCGGGAGCCGTCGCCGGGTCGTAGAGCGTGACGGTGCCCTCGGCGCGAGCCGCCGCGAGGTCCATGTCGTCGCGCGTCTTGAGTAGCTGCGCGAGCGTCTGCTGCTTCGCCTGGCGCGCGCTGTCCAGTAGCAGGATCTGCGTTTGAAGGTCCGCGTTCGGGGTTGGCGCGGGCTGACCGGCCCGCACCGGCGCGACTTTTCTTAGGTCGGCGATCTGCGAATCGAGTCCGGCGATGTCGGTCTCGAGCGCCCGAATCTGCGCCTCGAGACGGCTGACAGCGGTACGTTGGATCTCCGAGAGAAGGGTGCGATTCTGCTCCAGAAACGCCTGGGCGACCGCGTTGGCGGCGTCGGCTGCTCGGTTGGGATCCGTGTCGCGAAAGCTGACCGTGACGATCGATGTATCCCGAAGCTGAGACGCGGTCGTCCGATCGCGGAACGAGTTGAAGTCACTCCAGCCGATGGCGGTCATCGCGGGTCGGAGCACCACGCCGGTAGTAACCAGCTGAACAAAGCTTCGCGCTACGTTCGTGCCGGCTGTGATGTCCTGGATCGACATCCCCTGTGTCGATCCGGGAGCGATATAGAGCTGCGCGGTCGCGACGTACTCCTTCGGTAGCAGGCGGCTCGCACCGTACGCCGCAAGGCCCGACGCGATCGCTAAGGCGACGATCAGCAAGGCCCAACGGCGTACCGCGCGCAGCGCGCGCTTTACCGCGAATGTCCTGAGCTCCCCATAACCACCCACGCGAGGCAGCAAGTATATGAGCGGCGGGACCGCTGATCGGCTCCATTTAATGCGTACGGGGTGCGTTTTTGGCTGAAAGGGGTGGCAAACTGGCGGACGCCATGCAGTCGACGACGACAAGCTCGCTTGGGCCTGTGCTGAGAGGCTCGGCGATGCTTTTTTCCGCCCAGGTCGTCAGCAACATCGGCTATTTCGTCGCGGTCCTCTTACTCGCCCGAGGGCTCCAGCCGCCGTCGAGAGGCACCGTCGCATTCGTTGTCGTTTGCGCGATGGGGATCTCCCGGATCGCGAGCTTCGGCGTGACCGAGGCGATACCGGTATTCGTCGCGCAGCGTCCCGCAATGCGCGCCGCGCTTCTGTCGAACCTGGTCGCCTTTCAGATGTTCGCGTCGGCCGTGGTCGCGGCTGTCCTCGCCGGCTTGCTGCTGCTCTCGGGCGCGCAACCCACGGGTCTGACCGACACTCAGCTGGCCATCATCGTCGCGGGCACGGTCGTCCAGTCGTTGGTCGACGCCGGGAACGCCTACCTCATCGGATGCGGACGTTTTCGACAGCGCGCTGTCATCACACTGGCGCTCCCGTGGCTCTACGCGGGGTTGCTCGCCGTGGCTCTGCTCACGGTCGGGCTGGACCCGACGCGCGGGGCGATCTTATGGGTGTCATCGCAGGCGGTACGCGCGCTTTTGTTGTTGTTGGCGTCCGCGCGAGGGATCGGCTTCGCGAGAATAGATCCCGGCCTGCTCGCCGAGTCGATTCGCTTCGGGTTGCGGACATGGATCGGGAGCCTCTCGGTCTTTCTCAACTTCCGCGTCGACCAGATCCTCATGGGATTCATCTCGAGCGCGACCGCTCTCGGCTATTACGCCGTCGCCGTCAACCTCTCCGAGGTCCTGCTCTATCTCCCCGAGGCCGTCGCCGCGGCGCTCTTGCCCTTCCTCGCCACGAGCGACCGTGAGGTTCGCGTTCGGCGAACGCTGCGCGCGTTTCGGGTCCTCCTGTTGATGAGCGTAGTCGGCGTGGGGGTCGCCGCTCTTCTGGGGCCCACGCTGTTGCCGGCTCTCTTCGGTCCGGCGTTCGTCGGGTCGGTCCCGCCATTCATGTGGCTTCTGCCGGGCGCCTTCGGCTTTGTGGCATTGCGTGTCTTCTCTGGCGCGCTGATCGCGTCGTCACTGCCCGGTCGATCGTCGCTCAGCGCGCTCGTCTCCCTCCTTCTCGGCATCGGCCTCGACTTCGCTCTGATTCCGGCCCTCGGCGCCGAAGGCGCGGCGATCGCCGCGAGCGCTGCCTTCCTCGGAGGTGGAGTCGTCGCATTCGCGTCGTTCCGCGGACTTGCCCAATTTCCTTTCAGGGAGTTGGTGCCTCGTCTCGATGACCTCGAGGCATCGCTCGCGATTCGCACCCTCCGGGAAGTCCTGTCTCTGTTTTGGGCCGAAGCCGGGAAGAGGTTGCGCGCGGTACTGCGGCGAGCCAGAACGGTTCCGAAGACTTGAACGACCAACCGCTGCGGTCGCCTTCACTCGGGCTCTTGAAGGCGCTCATCGTCGCGACGCAGGCCGTTGCTTTGCACCCTCGTCAGGCACGGCAGGGCAAAGGGCTGCGAATCCTCTACTACCATCGGATCTCGGCGGACCGGGACGAGCTCGCCGTGCACCCCGAGAGCTTTCGCCATCAGCTGGACGCCATCGCGAAACTTGGCGAACCCATCGTCGATCTCTATGCGTGGGCGGCGAAACCCGAGGCGACCCCTGAGGGGGCCATCGCGCTGACCTTCGACGACGCCTATCACGATTTCGCGGACAACGCGTATCCTCTCCTCCGCGAACGACGCTGGCCTGCCACCGTTTTTGTCGTCGCCGAAGCGGCTCTCGGGAACCTCCGCTTCCCGTGGTACCCCTCGAGACACCCTGAGCTGCTTCGATGGGATGAGATGCGCGCCATCGAACGCGAGGGACTGGCGCGATTCGAGCCGCACTCGCTTACCCATCCGGTTCTAACCCGTGTCGACGACGAGACCGCCTGGCGAGAGATCTCCGGATCGAAGGTCGCCGTCGAGGATGAGCTCGGACGCGAAGCCCGGATTTTCTGCTACCCGGGCGGCCACTTCGGTCCGAGAGAGCTCGCGATGGCCGAGCGCGCTGGCTACGCGGCTGCCGTCAGCTGCGAGTACGGGGTGAACCTGCTGCCATGGGATCGGTACCGACTCCATCGGACCATCGTCGATCGCTACGATCGCGACTTCGTCTTCCGAGCACGTCTGACCGGCTCGTTGGACCGCGCACCATTTGGCCGCTCTGCGCGCGGTCGTTAGAGCGGCGTGGCCCCGACACCCAGCGGCCGACCGGGCGAAGGGATTCGCATCTGCCGCGTCGTGAACGTCGCTTCGATGATCTCGGTCGTTCTCGCCGATCAGCTCGTATACCTCCGCGACCAGGGCTTCGACATCACGGTCGTCGCCGACGACAATCCCGAGTTCGATACGGGCGTACGCGCGTTGGGCCTCCGCGGCGTCGGTATCAAGATGTATCGGCAGCCGCGCCCTGTTCAAGACCTCCGGAGCCTTGCTCGCATGACTCGGTTCATGAGATCAGAGAGCTTCGGGATCGTTCACTCCGTCGAACCGAAGGCTGGCTTATTGGCGATGGTGGCCGCACGGCTTTCGCGGACGCCGGTTCGCGTGCACACCTACACCGGTCAGGTCTGGGCAGAGCTCACTGGCTGGTGGCGCGAGACCGCGCGGGCGGGGGACTTGCTGATCGGACGGCTTGGCACGCACCTTCTGGCTGACAGCGCCTCGGGGGCGGAGTTCCTGATCGAACAGGGCAGGGTCGCTCGGAACAAGATCAGAGTGCTGGCGAATGGATCGATCAGCGGCATCAATCTCGGTCGCTTTCATCCAGCGCCGAACGATCCGGCGGTGCTGGCGTGGCGAAGATCACTCTCGATCGAGCCTCAAGACAAGGTCGTGCTCTTCGTGGGCCGCGTCGTCGAGGACAAAGGGATCGCGGAACTCCTCGAGGCTTTCGCCGCGCTCAGTGTTTCGCGGCCAGACGTTCATCTTGTGGTGGTGGGGCCGCTCGAGCCTGAACGCGCACCGCTCTCGCCTGCGGTCCACGAGCGCCTCACCAGATCGCGCGGCGTGCACTACGTGGGAAGGCAAGACCCCGTTCCGTATTTCCAGGGCGCCGACCTATTTTGTCTTCCGAGCTACCGGGAAGGCTTTCCCACCGTGGTCCTCGAGGCGGCCGCGTGCGGCATCCCGACCGTTGCCACTCGGATCGTCGGGAACACGGACGCTGTTGTCGATGAGGCGACGGGGTTGCTGGTCCCAGTAAAGCAGGCCGCGCCGCTCGCCGACGCCGTGGGCCGGTTATTGGACCGGGCCGATGAGCGGCTACGGCTCGGCGCGGCCGCTCTTGACCGCGCCCGCCGCCAGTTCGACGCGGTGTCGGTGAACGCGGCACTTGTGCGGTTTTATGTCGACGCATACGGCGCGATCGCTCACGATGGCCGCCGGCCCGACGCCCGCCGCCGGCGTACTGGTTCTTAGGTGTATCGGACCTGAACACCGTCCCTTAAGTTTTTGCGAACACTTAGTCGGGGTGGGTGGTCGGGATGACATTTCGGTGGGAAGCGGGAGCATCGCGCGTTCGCCTTTTGCGCCGGCGTCCGCCAATCCTCGTGATAGGCGGCGCAGGGTATGTGGGCTCGGTGCTCTGCCGGCGACTCCTCGCCGACGGGTACCACGTTCGCGTCCTGGACGCTCTTTTCTATGGCGAGGAATCGGTAGCCTCGCTGCGCGCGGATCCGAACTTCGAGCTCCGGCAAGGCGATTCGCGGGACATCACCGCGCTCGTCGCGGCGATGCGGGACGTCCGCGCCGTGGTCCATCTCGGCGAGATCGTGGGCGATCCGGCGTGCAGCCTCGACGAACGGACGACGCGCGAGATCAACCTGGCCGCAACCCTGACCGCGGCTCGGGTCGCCAAGGGACAGGGGATCGAGCGTTTCGTGTATGCCTCGTCATGCAGCGTCTACGGAGCCAGCGACGAGATCCTGACGGAGTCCTCGAGCCTGAATCCGCTTTCGCTGTACGCACGAGCGAAGATCGGCGCTGAGCGCGCCCTGCACGACCTCGGCGATGGCGCGTTTCAGCCCATCATCCTGCGCCTCGCGACCGTTTTTGGACTCTCGTGGCGGCCCCGATTCGATCTCGTCGTCAACGTCCTGACCGCCCGCGCGGTCGCCGATCGCGAAATCACCGTTGTCGGCGGTGACCAGTGGCGGCCGTTCGTTCATGTGCGCGACGTCGCGAAGGCGATCGCCGAATGCCTTCAGAAGCCCATCGTCGTCGTCGGTGGCCAGACCTTCAACGTCGGCTCGGACTCTGAGAACTACACCATCAGGGGCATCGGCGAGATCGTTCGCCAATCCATCCCCGAGACGGCCATGAAGGTCCTCGCTGACGAAGGTGACCCGCGGAACTACCGCGTATCTTTCGGGAAGATTCGCAGAGTCTTGGGTTTCGAGCCAGGAATGACGGTGGCGCAAGGCGTTCGCGAGCTCCGCGACGCGCTGCGCGCCGGCACGATCGGCGACTATCGGAGCCCGCGGTACAGCAACGTCATGGCGCTGGGCCAACCCGACGGAAACCGAAGCTTGCGCCCGAGCCGGATCGACTACCTGCCGACGCCGGGAATAGTGGGACCGGTCCTGGTGGCGGCAGCCGCCGAAGAGCGTCCCGCGCGCGCGCCGTTGATGCAGTCGGCTTAACCAAGATGAACGCCAACGTCGTCCAAGATCGCCTTCAGGTTGACCGCGCGCGGTCGATGACGCCGGGTCGCTGGTACACCGCGATCAAGCGTTTGATCGATGTTGTCGGGTCTGGCGTCGGGCTCATCGTCCTTTCCCCGTTCCTTGCCGCGATCGCGCTCACGATCCGGTTGGACTCGCCAGGACCAGTGATCTTCCGCCAGGAGCGGCTCGGCCGTTACGGTGTTCCCTTCGTCATGTACAAGTTCCGATCGATGCGGACCGTCGGCGGATCCTCTCGTCAGGGTCCGCTCGTGACTGCTCGCGGTGACCAGCGGGTAACGCAGGTGGGTCGATTCCTCCGCCGGCACAAGCTTGACGAGCTACCGCAGCTCGCGAACGTTCTCAGGGGACAGATGAGCCTTGTCGGTCCCCGGCCGGAGGTCGATCGTTATGCGCGGGCGTATCCGACGGAATACGGTCGGATCCTCTCGGTCCCGCCCGGCATCACCGACTTCGCGACGCTCGAGTTCCACCGCGAAGAGGACATCTTGGCTCATGCCATCGACACAGAGAAGGCCTACGTCGAGCAGGTACTGCCCGCCAAGATCCGTTTATACCTGCGCTACATCGAAGAGCGTTCGGTACGGACGGACCTTCTCCTGATCGGGCGGACGCTGGGGAGGATCGCCCGATGACAATCGAGGAGCGACGCATTCCGTTCGCGGTTCCGGACGTCGGCGAATCCGAGATCAGTGCGATGGCTGAAGTGATGCGCTCGGGCTGGATCACCACAGGCCCGAAGACCAAGGAGTTCGAGACCGCGTTCTCGGCGCGTGTTGGCGCCGACCACGCGGTGATGGTCAATTCCTGCACCGCGGCGCTCCACCTCGCGCTCGAGGCCATCGGGCTTGGCGAAGGCGACGAGGTCATCGTGCCGAGCATGACCTTCGCGGCGACCGCGAATGTCGTGCGGTTCCTCGGGGCCCGTCCGGTGCTCGTCGACGTACGTGCGAGCGACCACAACGTGAGTCCTGAGGCGATCGAGGCCGCGTTGTCCCCGCGCACCAAAGCGATCATTCCGGTCCACTTCGCCGGACTTCCGTGCGACATGGACGAGATCTCCTCGATCGCGAAAGATCACGGAGCGTATGTCATCGACGACGCGGCGCACTGCTTCCCGTGCGACTATCGCGGCCGCGCCGTCGGGTCGCTCGCCGACATCACGTGCTTCTCGTTCTACGCCACGAAGACGATGACCACCGGGGAAGGTGGCGCCGCCGTCACGGCGAATCCCGCGTGGGCTGAACGTATGCGAATGATGTCTCTGCACGGCATCGCGGGCGCCGCGTGGAAGCGCTATCTCGTCGGGGGCAAGTGGTACTACGAGGTCCACGAACCCGGGTACAAGTACAACCTCACGGACATCGCGTCTGCGATCGGGCTGGTTCAGCTGGGCCGGTCGGCCCAGATGCTCAGGCGACGCGAAGAGATCGCGCGCGCGTATGACGCGGCGTTCGGCGACCTCGATGCCTACGAGCTTCCGATTCGTCTCCCCGATCGAGGGCACGCCCGCCACCTTTACGTGCTCAAGCTCCGAAGAGGTGTCCTGAACATGACGCGCGACGAGTTCATCGAGATGCTCGGCCGCAACGGTATCGGTACGTCGGTCCACTTCATCCCGCTTCACATGCATCCGTACTACCGCGACCTCTATGGCTACTCGCCGGACGATTTTCCGGTCGCGCGGGATCTCTTCGAGCGAAGCGTGTCGCTTCCGATCTTTTCGCGGATGTCCGATGAGGATGTTTGTCGGGTCATCGAGGTAGTGCGGACCCTTGCGTATCGGACCGTCGCGCTCGCTAGCGCCGCCGAGTGAGAGCGATCCGCATGCGGTGGGATCGCCGCCGCTGGCAGTCCCTACAGCTCGTCCTCGTTCTCGTTGTCGGCCTGATCATGCCGATGGCTCCTGGCTTCAGAGCCTTCGCGGCAACGGGATTCGGTCTCCAGTTCAATGGCACGAATCAGTACGTGACGTTCGGGAAGGCCCTGGGACTTGGTGCGGCGACCTTCACGCTCGAGGTCTGGTTCAGACGGGAAGGGCCTGGGGCGACCACCTCGACCGGAACGGGCGGTGTCGACGCGGTCCCGCTGGTCACCAAGGGTCGGGGCGAGGATGACGGCAGCAACGTCGACGCCAACTACTTCCTCGGCATTCGCGGCTCCGATGGTGTGCTCGCGGCGGACTTCGAGGAGGGCGCCGCCGGTTCGTCGCCGGGCCTCAACCACCCGATCGTCGGGGTGACCCCGATCGCGCTCAACACCTGGTACCACGCCGCGGCGACGTACGACGGGACCAAGTGGCAGCTGTTCCTCAACGGGGTGCTCGAGCGCGAGCTCGTCGTCGGCCGCCCGCCGCGCTCGGACAGCATCCAGCACGCCGCCTTGGCGACGGCGATGAACTCGCTCGGCCAGCCGGCCGGGTACTTCAACGGCACGCTCGATGAGGCCCGCATCTGGAGCTACGCGCGCAGCACCGCACAGATCCAGAGCACGATGAACCAGGAGCTGAGCGGCGGCGCCCCCGGGCTCATCGGACGCTGGGGCCTCAACGAAGGAGCGGGGACGAGCATCGGCGACAGCGGCAGCAGCGGCAGCACCGGCACCGCGGTGAACGGGCCAGTCTGGACGGGAGGCTACCCGTTCCCGCCGCCCACCGTGGACACTACGCCCCCCGCCGCGCCGCAGAACCTAAGCGCGTCCGCGGCGATAAATGGCTCGGTCACCCTGACTTGGAACGCGAACAGCGAGCCCGACCTCGCTGGGTACAGCGTTTATCGCAGCACGACCAGTCCCGTCTCGACGGCCGGTCCTGCGCTCAACCCCAGCCTCCTCATTGGAACCGGCTACACCGACACCACTGTGACCAACGGGACGCCGTACTACTACGTCGTCGCGGCCTTCGACACATCCAACAACCGCTCAAACGCGTCGAACCAGGTGAGCGCGACACCCCGGGCGACGACCCTGAACGCCCTGCGCTTCAATGGCTCCAATCAGTACGTCGCCTTCGGCAAGGCTTTGGGACTGGACGCCGCAACGTTCACCCTGGAGCTCTGGTTCAGACGCGAGGGCTCCGGCCAGAGCACCTCGACCGGAACGGGCGGCCTGGACGCGGTCCCGCTGCTCACGAAGGGTCGCTCCGAGGCCGACGGGAGCAACGTCGACGCCAACTACTTCCTCGGCATTCGCGGCTCCGATGGTGTGCTCG
>JBBPIQ010000013.1:0-3117 GCA_038040345.1 Chloroflexota bacterium | reverse complement strand
GCGGCAGCAGCGGCAGCACCGGCACCGCGGTGAACGGGCCAGTCTGGACGGGAGGAAATCCATTCGAGAGTTCACCTCTCGCGCCGGTTCTGGCGGCACCAGCGGACGGTGGCACACCTAGCGCTAGCAATCTGACGCTCGACGTGGTGGTACAGGACCCGCCAACGACCACCGACCCACTGAGCGTGACCTATTACGGTCGCACTGCCGGTACCGTGACCTGGCGGAAGATCGGCACGACGACCGGGGTGGCCTCGGGGAGCCACGCGACGATCGTATGGCCGAACCTGGTCACCGGCACGGCCTACGAATGGTTCGTTCAGGTGACCAATGGGACGGGCTGGACGGTCGGCCCAACGTGGCGGTTCACGACGGATGGCCCGCCGCATCCGGTAATGGTCGGGGCGGGCGATATCGCCAGCTGCACCAGCACCGGCGACGAGGCGACGGCGACGCTCCTCGACGACATTGCGGGCACCGTCTTCACGCTGGGCGACAACGCGTATCCGAACGGCACCGCGCTGCAATATTCGAGCTGCTACGACCCGAGCTGGGGCCGGCAGAAGGCTCGGACCATCCCGGTCGTCGGCAACCACGACTACGGTGCCACGGAAGATGCGTCCGGCTACTTCGGTTACTTCGGTACGGCAGCGGGCAACCCGACGCAAGGCTGGTACAGCTTCGATCTAGGCACATGGCACGTCATCGTGCTCAACGGGGAATGTGTCGCGGTCGGTGGCTGCCAGCCCGGCTCGAGCCAGCTGACCTGGCTGCGTCTCGACCTCGCGGCGCATCCGAACACTTGCACGCTCGCGCTCTGGCATGAAGCGCGCTTCAGCTCGAGCCTGGATACAGCGAGCGACATGAACTATCAGGCGTTCTGGCAGGCGCTCTATGACTACAACGCCGATCTCGTCGTGAACGGGCACTCCCACATGTACGAACGGTTCGCACCGCAGACTCCCGCGGGCGTCTCTGACCCGGTCAACGGTATCCGCGAGTTGGTCGCCGGGACTGGTGGAGATTCTCACGCGTCGCTTGGCACAATTGCCGCCAACAGCGAAGTTCGCAATATCGACACGTACGGCGTCTTAAAGTTGACTCTGAATCCAGGCGGCTATGACTGGCAGTTCATCCCGGTAGCCGGAAAGACGTTCACGGACGAGGGCAGCGGCTCCTGCCACTAGGCACGCGGCCTCGAGCAGCGGTGGGCGGCTACCCAGTGCGGGGGAGATCGCAGCGCGCACGGTGACCTAGGTCAACCTCATACATCCGCGGACCGAGAAATAGGACGTTCCGACGCGGCGCGAACGATCGACTGAAGTGTTGCCTCCCCGCAGGCCGACCAGGAAAACGATCGGGCGCGCGCGAGCCCGCGGTCCGCAAGCCGCTGCCAGACGACCTCGTCCGTGATGACCTGCTCGATCGTTGCGGCGAGTTCGTCCGCTCGCCCCGCAGGAAACATCAATGCGTTGCCGTCGCCCACCACTTCCAGATGAACCGGAAGCGAAGAGCACACGACGGGCGTGCCAAGGCTCATTGCCTCCAGGATCGGTAAGCCGAAACCTTCGGCAAGGGAGGGATACACGAAAGCGGTCGCGGTTCTTACGAGCTCCTGAAGGTCGGCGTCGGCTACGTAGCCGAGGTCGTGGATGCGCCTTCGATACCG
This sequence comes from Chloroflexota bacterium, assembly GCA_038040345.1. GTDB lineage: Bacteria > Chloroflexota > Limnocylindria > P2-11E > P2-11E > 3-1-20CM-2-70-9. The sequence goes on along the minus strand of JBBPIQ010000013.1, from coordinate 1,448 downwards.
CGACCTTCGAATGGCCTCGACGGCCTCTCGATGGAGTCGACCGGCGTGGTAGAGCATCAGTTCGAGGCCACCGAAGCGCGGCGCGAGTCGATCGAAAGCTTGGACCGCCACTTCTCCGTTTTTGCGAGAACTGCTGCCCACGGAACAGACGAGGTTCGCGGCCCGAAGTGAGCGCGGAATCGGCGCAGCGGGTTTGAAGTCGGACCGCGCGGCCAGCGGTGTCACGTCGATTCGAGCTGGATCGAGGTGGTACATCCTTTCAAGCTCGCTCTTGATGGCAGCCGTGTAGACAACGACTCGCGTCGCGCGATCGGCTCGCCGGACGAGGAGTTCGTAGACGAGCCGCCGAACCGTTGAATAGCGGTCGGGCACTTCGGCGAACGCGAGGTCGGCGATCGTCAGGACGGATGGAATCCGCAGACGGAGCGGAACGTAGAGGTTCGGAGAGAACCACACATCGAGGGCGTGTCTTTCGGCGGCGCCGGCGGCCTGCGTCAGTAGCCACACGACCCGCGCCTCCGGCGACCGTATCGGCAAAGGCAAGTATTCGATTCCGTCCGTTCGCGGGAACTCTGGCGGGATTGGATCGCGGACGAACGCGAAAAATGTGTGTTGAGGTTGGTTGCTAAAGAAGCTAAGCAATTCCCTGATGACCCGACTTATCCCGCCCGCGTTCGGTACATGCAAGGTCAAGTCAAGGGCGATGCGCACTCTTGACTCCCAGACCCGCCGAGATCGCGGCATCAGTGTTCACGCGCGCTCGTCTGGCAACGCCCCACCCGCGAGGGTGCTTGAAAGGCCGAGGGTCGATGAGACCTAAGCTAGCGCATCGCCTCGAGCAGCGGAGTGGCGTCGCGCTGGAAGACGCCCTTTTCGATGAGTGGCTCGTCCGCGAGCCCGCGCGAATCCGCTGTAAGATGCCCTCTTCGCGTGTTCCCAAGTCGACCGGGTAGTGGATCCGGGCCGCGGTCGGGTCTGCTCATGTCTCCGCGAGAACACAGCGGCCTTCTTGGCGGTGAGCTTCTCGTGGTCAGCGTTCTTTGACCTTCTGTCGTCGGGCCCATCAGCAGGACGGCCACGACCGTCGAGCCCTTGTGAGGACTGCCCCACGGGCCGATGCCGGGAGGCAGCTCGTCTCGCGCTCGGCGGCCGCGTGGCGGCTGCGTTACCGGCAGGTGAAGACGTCGTTAGGCGGGGCGCTTGTAGAGACAGGCACCGCGGCAGGGGCGATCCCGGCATAGTCGTTGGAGCCATAACTGTTGCCGATGCCGAGGTAATCGACGATCGCGGCGATGGTCTGAGAGAGGAAGCGCACGCGCTGCACGCTCGTGCGTGCCGTGCCCTCGTCCATGTCTATGCCGATCACGCAGCTCGAGATCGTTCCATCGCGAATCACGCAGCCGTCGCAGGCCGGCAGACCGCCGGTCGCCGGATCGTTCCACTCCATG
>JBBPIQ010000012.1:0-43545 GCA_038040345.1 Chloroflexota bacterium | reverse complement strand
CGGAGCGGCCCGAGTAGTCCACGCGCTTGCCGAGGAGGTTCTGACGGAACCGGCCTTGCTTGCCGCGGAGCATGTCGGAAAGCGACTTCAGCTTGTGGTTGCCGGTGCCCGAGATCGCCCGGCCACGACGGCCGTTGTCCATGAGGGCGTCGACCGCCTCCTGGAGCATCCGCTTCTCGTTCCGGATGATGATCTCCGGCGCGCCGAGCTCGAGCAGCCGCTTGAGCCGGTTGTTCCGGTTGATCACGCGGCGGTAGAGGTCGTTCAGGTCGCTCGTCGCGAATCGGCCCCCGTCGAGCTGCACCATCGGGCGCAGGTCCGGGGGGATGACCGGAAGGATCGTGAGGATCATCCACTCGGGCGACGCGCCCGAGCGGAGAAGCGCCTTGACCAGACGGAGCCGCTTGATGGACTTCTTGCGGCGCTGCCCGGTGGTCGAACGCATTTCGGCCTGGAGCTCGAGCGAGAGCTTCTCGAGATCGATCTGACGCATGATCTCGAGCACCGCCTCGGCACCCATCTGGGCGCGGAAGAAGCGGTACTTGTCGGCGAGCGCGCGGTACTCGGCCTCGGTCTTCGGCTCGAGCGCCTTGATGCTCATGACCTCTTCGCGCTTGGACTTGGCCTCGTCGCGCACGATCTGCACGTCGGGCGCGATGTCCTGGCGGACGACGGTCAGGTCCTGGTCGGCCCGCATGCGGATGTCGGTGATCTTCTTTTCCGAATCCGCGCGGGTCTGCTCCTCTTCCTTACGGCCGGTCTTCACCATCGCGTCGAGCTGCTTCTGCAGGCTGCGCTGCAGCTGCGTGAGCATCGACTTCGTGACGTTGTCGCCCTTCTCGGCGATCGTGAGCTCGGCCTGCTTGAAGATGATGTCCTTCGACGCAGGTTTGCCGACGTTGTCCTCGAGCTGCTCCTTCACCTTCGCAGCAGCGGTGGTGAGGGCGTCCGAGTCGGTGGCGAGCTGCTCCTCCTGCTGGCGAACGCGCTGCTCGGTCGAGGTGCGGATGCGCATGATCTCGGCCGAAGCGCGGCTCTCGACCGCGCCGGTGCGGTCGGAGATCGTCTGCTCGAGTCGGCGGATCTTCCCCGCGGCCTCTTCCTCGATCTGCTGGAGGACGCGCTCGCGCTGGTGCTCGTCGATGTGCGTGATGAGGTAGAGCGCGAAGTAGAGGATGCGCTCGAGGTTGCGTGGGGACATGTCGAGCAGGATGCCGAGACGGCTCGGCGTGCCCTTGAAGAACCAGATGTGCGACACCGGCGACGCGAGCTGGATGTGGCCCATGCGCTCGCGGCGCACCTTGGCGCGCGTCACTTCGACGCCGCACTTGTCGCAGATGATGCCCTTGTAGCGGATGCGCTTGTACTTGCCGCAGTAGCACTCCCAGTCCCGCGTGGGACCGAAGATGCGCTCGTCGAAGAGCCCGTCCTTTTCCGGACGGAGCGTGCGGTAGTTGATCGTCTCCGGCTTCGTGACCTCGCCGCTCGACCACGAGCGGATCTGGTCCGGCGACGCGAGCGAGATGCGGATAGCGTTGAACTCGTTTACTTCAAGCACTTATTCACCTGATTCCAGACCGGAGATGTTGATGCCGAGGTTCGGCTCGTTGAATGTCGCATCCTCGACAAAGCGGATCGCTTCCTCGCTGTCGTTGAGCACCTCGACGCTGAGGCCCAGCGACTGGAGCTCCTTGATGAGCACCTTGAACGATTCCGGGACTCCCGGCGGCTGGATGTCTTCGCCCTTCACGATCGCCTCGTACGTCTGGACACGACCCATGACGTCGTCAGATTTGACCGTGAGGAGCTCCTGCAGGATGTAGGCGGCGCCGTATGCCTCGAGCGCCCACACCTCCATCTCGCCGAAGCGCTGTCCACCGAACTGCGCCTTTCCGCCCAGCGGCTGCTGGGTGATGAGCGAGTACGGGCCCGTCGAGCGCGCGTGGATCTTGTCCTCGACGAGGTGGTGCAGCTTCAACATGTAGATGTAGCCGACCGTGATCTTCTGCTCGAACTGCTTGCCGGTGCGTCCGTCGCGGAGGTTGATCTTCCCGTCCTCGGGAAGACCGGCTTCCTTGAGCAGCTCTTTGATCGCGGCCTCGCGCGCGCCGTCGAAGACCGGCGTCGCGACGTGGATGCCGAGGGCCTGCGCGGCCCAGCCGAGATGCGTTTCGAGAATTTGTCCGATGTTCATCCGGCTCGGCACGCCGAGCGGGTTGAGCACGATGTCGACGGGCGTGCCGTCCGGAAGGAACGGCATGTCCTCGACCGGAAGGATCTTCGCGATGACGCCCTTGTTGCCGTGGCGTCCGGCCATCTTGTCGCCGACGCTGATCTTGCGCTTCTGTGCGACGGCGATCCGGATCATCTTGTTGACGCCCGGAAGAAGCTCGTCGTTGTTCTCCCGGCTGAAGATCGCCACGTCGACGACCTTCCCGTGCTCGCCTGACGGAAGCCGGAGCGAGGTGTCCTTCACCTCACGCGCCTTCTCACCGAAGATCGCGCGGAGCAGTCGCTCCTCGGCCGTGAGCTCGGTCTCGCCCTTCGGCGTGATCTTGCCGACGAGGATGTCCTGCGGCCCGACCTCGGCGCCGATGTAGACGATCCCGTTCTCGTCGAGGTCGGCAAGGGCCTCCTCGCCGACGTTCGGGATGTCGCGCGTGATCTCCTCGGGGCCGAGCTTGGTGTCGCGCGCCTCGGCCTCGTACTTCTCGATGTGGATCGAAGTGAACTTGTCGTCCTGAACGATGCGGTCCGAGAGGATGATCGCGTCCTCGTAGTTGCCGCCCTCCCAGGGCATGAACGCGACGAGGATGTTCTGGCCGAGCGCGAGCTCGCCCTCGTCGGTGGAGTAGCTGTCGGCGAGGATCTGCGCCACTTCGACGCGGTCGCCGACTGCCACGATGGGTCGCTGGTTGAAGCACGTGCCCTGGTTAGTGCGGACGAACTTCTGAAGCCGGTAGCGGAACGCGTCTCCCGCGTCCTCCTCGACCCAGATCTCGGTCGCGCTGACCGAACGCACCACGCCCGGCGCGCGGGCCACGACAACCTGGCCGGAGTCGCGAGCCGCGCGGTACTCGATGCCCGTTCCGATGATCGGCGCTTCCGGGCGTATGACCGGAACGGCCTGACGCTGCATGTTGGATCCCATGAGGGCGCGGTTGGCGTCGTCGTGCTCGAGGAACGGAATGAGCGCGGCGGATACCGACACGATCTGCTTCGGCGAGACGTCCATGAAGTCGGCCGTCATCGGGGATGCCTCGTGGTACTCCGCGCCGCGGTGGACCTGGACGCGCTCGTCCTTGAACCGGCCCTTATCGTCGAGACGCGCGTTGGCCTGCACGACCGTCGCGAGCTCCTGCTCGTCGGCGGTCAGATAGACGATCTCGTCGGTGACGTACGACCGATCCTTGTCATCGCGAGCGACGCGGCGGTACGGAGACTCGATGAACCCGTAAGGGTTCACGCGACCGTACGTCGCGAGCGAGCCGATGAGTCCGATGTTCGGACCTTCCGGCGTCTCGATCGGGCAGATGCGGCCGTAGTGGCTGAAGTGCACGTCGCGGACGTCGAACCCGGCGCGCTCACGTGAGAGACCGCCCGGCCCGAGGGCCGAGAGACGCCTCTTGTGGGTGAGCTCGTCGAGCGGGTTCGTCTGCTGCATGAACTGGCTGAGCTGCGACCCGCCGAAGAATTCCTTGATCGCGGCAACGACCGGCCGGATGTTGATGAGCTCTTTGGGCGTCGCCTTCTCCGGCTCGACGATGGACATGCGTTCGCGGACGACCCGCTCCATGCGGAGGAGGCCGACGCGGAACTGGCTCTGGATGAGCTCGCCCACGGCGCGAACGCGGCGGTTGCCGAGGTGATCGATGTCGTCCGGCGAGCCCTTGCCGTTGTTCAGCTCGACGATCCGACCAACGATCTTCACGAGGTCCTCGTTCGTCAGGGTGCGCGTGGTCATTGGGAGATCGAGGCCGAGCTTCCGATTCAGCTTGTACCGACCGACCTTCGCGAGGTCGTACCGGCGGAAGTTGAAGAAGAGCGACTGCACGAGGCTGCGCGCGTTGTCGATCGTCGGCGGGTCGCCCGGGCGAAGACGCTTGTAGACCTCGACGAGGCCTTCGTTCGTGTTCGTAGTGGGGTCCTTGTCGAGCGTCGACGCGATGTACTGATGCTCGGGGTCGGCGTCGAGGTTCGTGAAGAGCGCAGCGATCTCCTCGTTCGACGAGTAGCCGATCGCGCGCAGGAGCGTGGTCACCGTCAGCTTGCGCTTGCGGTCGACCTTCACCGAGATGACGTCCTTGTTGGACGTCTCGAACTCGAGCCACGCGCCGCGGTTCGGGATGAGCTTTCCGTAGAAAAGCCGGCGGCCCGTCGTGGGGTCGTCGACCGCCGTGAAGTAGACGCCCGGCGAGCGCACGAGCTGCGAGACCACGACGCGCTCCGCGCCGTTGATCACGAAGGTGCCCTTGTCGGTCATCCAGGGGAAGTCGCCGAGGAAGACGTCCTGTTCGGTGACCTCTCCGGTCTCTTTGTTCACGAGCTCGACGCGAGCCCACAGGGGCTTGGAGAACGTGAGGTCCTTCGTCCGGCACTCCTCCTCGGAGTACTTCGGCTCCCGGAACTCGCTCGAGATGAACTTCAGATCGAGGTTCTTCCCGGTGAAGTCCTGAATAGGCGAGATCTCGGCGAACAGCTCGCCGAGCCCTTCCTCACAGAACCACTTGAAGGACACGATCTGCGTCTCGATCAGGTTCGGGAGCGGCAGGACCTCGGGCAGCGACGCGAAGTTGCGACGGGCGCGAACGGACGCGGGCACCCGGTCGAGGGTGACGGACATGGGCGGACCCTCCTCAGGGCTGATGGCTGGACAGGCGGATAGACGGCGGGGGCTGTACCTGTGGCAAGGCCAATATGGTATGCCCGACCCGGCGAGTCGGTCAACAGTTGGGAACCGCTCACTTTCGACAAGCGGCCATTCCGTGTCAAGGGGGCATTTTCGCTTGGCAGCTCGGCCATAGGGCCAGCTGTTGCGCGGGCTGCTCCGGCGAGCCGAAACCCTCTTTACGCGGCGGCGGAACCCCCCGGCCTCCGGCCGGTGCCCCACCGCGCGGGGGCCCTCGGCTCGCCGTCGCCGCCCGAGCGCTCCCCACTCCTATCGTCCGGGTCACTAGCTCATGGAAAAGAGAATCTTCGAAGCGTTGGGGGGCGAGTGCGAGATCTACGCCTTCGGCCTCACCGCAGCGCGTCTTGCTGAGGGCGAATCCTGGGTGCACGAGATGCACGACCGCCTCACGCGCTTCTCCCCCGCCTCGGAGCTCTCGCGGTTCAACGAGTCGGCCGGCTCGTGGGCCGATGTGAGCCCGCTCCTCGAGTCGCTGCTTCGCGAGTGCCTTCGTGCGGACGAGCTCTCGGGTGGGCTCGTCAATGCCGCGGTGCTGCCGGCGCTGCTCGCCGCGGGATACACGCGCACGTTCTCCGAAGGACCGACGCGCGTGACCGCATCGGTCGTTCCGCCCGCGTTGCCGGAAGTCCTCGAGGTCCGATCCGGCTCGGCGCGCCTCCGCCAGGGCGCATCGATCGACCTCGGCGGGATCGCGAAGGGCTGGCTCGCCGATCGGCTCGCGGCCGACCTCGGCCCGAACTCACTCGTCAATCTCTGTGGCGATCTCTACGCGCGAGGTGGCGGGGAGACCGGCGACGGGTGGCCGGTCGGCATAGGCGGCAAGACCATCTTGCTCCTCGATATGGGAGCGGCAACGAGCGGAACGCGAAAGCGATCCTGGGGACCGGATCTTCACCATCTGATCGATCCACGCACGGGTCTTCCTTCGCGCAGCGACCTCGCGGAGGCGTCAGTCATCGCGAGAACGGGCGCGGATGCGGAGATCTTCGCGAAGACCGCGCTGCTTTTGGGATCGACCAAAGCCGAGGAGTACCTCGCGGCGCACGACGCGTTGGGTTGGTCGCTTACCCCCTGAAAAACCAAACCGGGACCCCTCCCCTGGGGCCCCGGTCCGGCACCTTTCGCGAGCCCGCCGATTAGGGCGCTCTCGCGGCGAGAACTCTATCGGCCCGTGTGCCGCTGCCAAATCTGGCAGCAGGGTCTACGAACCGAATGTCCGAGATTCGGCCCAAAAGGGCCGAATCTCATTTCATTTCGACGGTCGCTCCGGCGTCCTCGAGCTTCTTCTTCACCGCGGCGGCCTCGTCCTTACCGATGTTCTCCTTCACCGCCTTGGGCGCTCCGTCCACCAGATCCTTGGCCTCTTTGAGTCCGAGGCCCGTCAGCTCGCGGACCGTCTTGATCACGTTGATCTTCGACGCGCCCGCTTCCTTCAGGATCACGGTGAACTCGGTCTTCTCCTCGACCTCGGCCGCCGCGGCTCCGCCGCCGCCTCCACCTGCTGCCGCTACCGCGACCGGCGCCGCGGACACGCCCCAGCGATCCTGCAGGTACTTGCCGAACTGGGCGATCTCGAGGATCGACCATGCTTCCAGCTCTCCGGCGAGCTTCTCGAACTTGGGGTTCTCTTTCACTTCCGTCGCCATCTTTCTCTCCTTCTTATTGCGAGCCGCGCGCCTGGAGCACGCGGACGAGATTTCCTTGAGCCGCTGTGAGTACGCCAACCACCCCAGCGAGCGGTGCCTGCAGGGTTCCTACGAAGATGGCCTGCAGCTGTGGTCGGCCGGGAAGCCGCGCGAGCGAGGTCACGTCGTCAGCGCTCATCGCACGTCCGCCGATGAGCGCGCCGAGGATCTTGAGCGCCTTCAAGACGCGCGCCTCATCGACGAGGCTCTTCGCGAGCTCGACCTCATCGATGTTCCCGATCGCGACCGCGGTGGGCCCGGCGAGGATCGAGCGCAGCTCGCCCTTGCCGGATTGTTCCGCGGCGCGCGCGAATAGGCTGTTCTTCACGACGCGGTACTCGATGCCGCGCGGGCGCAGCCGGCGTCGGAGCTCCTGGAGCTCGCCCACCTTCAGCCCGCGGTACTCGGTGACCACCAATGAAACGGTCCCGCCGAGCTCACTCGCGAGGCTTTCGACCTTCTTCGCCTTCGCCGCGACCCCGCCGCCCTTGCGCTTGACCTTGGGTCCGGTCTTGATCTTCGCCAAGCAGCTGCCCTCCTTCTAATGAAAACGCCCTCGGTCCGATGGGACGCGAAGGCGCTTAGGCGGCTACCGCCGCTTGGCTTGCCTCCGCAGGCTCGGGGCTCACGCCCGACTTAATCCCGTAGGGAACCGGCTTCTTTGGCTATGAAGTTGTCTTTCCAGTTTAGCTAGGTCCGCGCTTGACCCGCCAACTCGTTGGTGGCGCCGAGCTCGAGCTTGACGCTCGGACCCTGCGTGCTCGTCAGGTGCGCGGCGCGGATGTACGTGCCCTTCACGCCGACGGGACGCGCGCGGTTCACCGCGTCCATGAGCGTCGCGAGGTTCCCGAGGATCTGCTCCTGGGTGAACGAGGACTTCCCGACGACCGTGTGGATCACGCCGGTCTTGTCAGTCCTGAACTCGACCCGGCCTCCTTTGGCGTCGCGGACCGCCTTGGCCACATCGAAGGTGACCGTACCTGACTTCGGGTTCGGCATGAGCCCGCGAGGACCGAGCACGCGACCGAGGCGGCCCACCTGTCCCATGAGGTCGGGGGTCGCGATAGCCACATCGAAGTCGAGCCATCCGCCCTCGATGCGCTTGGCGAGATCCTCGGCTCCGACGGCGTCCGCTCCGGCCGCCTCCGCGTCGCGGGCCTTGTCGCCCTGAGCGAAGGCGATGACGCGGACCTTCTTGCCCGTGCCATTCGGAAGGACCGCCGCGCCGCGGACCATCTGATCGGCGTGCTTGGGGTCGACGCCCATTCGCAGATGGAGCTCGACGGTCGTGTCGAACTTCGCCTGGCTGGTGTCCTTGATGAGCTTCGCGGCCTCGGTGGGCGGATACTCTCGGCCGCGCTCGATCTTCTCCGCAAGCGCCGTGTAGCGCTTGCCGTGCTTCTTCGCCATGGACTCGCTCCTCTCGGCCTCTTTCGGCCTCCCGTCTCTCGCGCGGTGGGCGCCCGCCGTTAGCGGGAAGAACTCGAATTCTAGCCGCTGATCTCCACGCCCATGCTGCGCGCGGTACCTTCGACCATCCGCATCGCGGACTCGATCGTGTTCGCGTTGAGGTCGTTCATCTTGATCTCGGCGATCGACCGGACCTTCGCGCGGGTGATCTTCCCCACCTTGATCTTGTTCGGGTTGCCCGAGCCCTTCTCGATGCCGGCTTCCTTGCGAATAAGGTCGGCCGCAGGCGGGCTCTTGGTGACGAAGGTGTAGGTCCGGTCCTCGAACACCGTCACGACGGCTGGGACGATCGTCCCGGTGAGCGACGCGGTGCGCTCGTTGTACTCCTTGATGAACTGACCCATGTTGATGCCGTGCGGGCCGAGGGCGGTGCCGACCGGCGGCGCGGCGGTCGCCTTGCCGGCATTGATCTGAACTTTGACGACAGCCTTGATCTTCTTCGCCACTTATTTCACCAATTTCTCGATCTGTAGGAAGTCCAGCTCGACCGGCGTCTCGCGACCGAAGATGGACACGAGGACCTTGACCTTGTTGCGCTCGGGGTTCACCTCGTCGACTACGCCGTGCAGGTCGGTGAACGGGCCGTCGGTCACGCGGACCGCCTCGCCCTTGGTGAACGCCACCTTGTACTTCGGCGCGTCGAGCTTGATCTGGCGGAGGATCGCGCGCACCTCACCGTCGGTGAGCGGCGTCGGCTTGTTACCGCTGCCGACGAAGCTCGTGACGCCCGGCGTGTTGCGAACGACGTACCACGAGTCGTCGCCCATGATCATCTCGACGAGCACGTAACCCGGGAACACCTTCCGCTCGACCGGATGGCGCTTGCCGTTCTTGATCTCGATCTCTTCCTCGGTCGGCACGAGCACCTGGTAGATCTTGTCGCCCATGTCCATCGATGTGATGCGGTGCTCGAGGTTCGTCTTCACCTTGTTCTCGTAACCCGAGTACGTGTGGATCACGTACCAGCGGCGGCCCGTGTCGAGTTCGTCGGCCGAGGGTGCGGACGGCGGAACGACTTCCGGCTGGGCCTCGACCGCCGGCGCCACGGGCTCGGCCTCGGCGACCGCGCCGGCGCGGCGCAGCACGCTCTTGACCTCGTCGACGGAGACCTCTTCTTCCGGCTCCGCGGTTCCGAGGAACGCGCGGGCCGCTTCGGCGGCTGCTTCGTCCGAGAGCTTGGCGGCGTCGACCTCCGCGTCCGCTTCGGCAGCGGGCTCGGTCGATTCGGGCTCGGGCTGTTGCTCCTCGCCCCGCGTTAGGTCGTCGCGCTCTTCGCTCATGACCCTCCCCTTAGGGTGTCGCCGGTACCGGCGTCGGCAAGCCTTGGTGCAACAGGACGTTGTTCACGAGGTATGTGAAGAGCTGGTCGGCGCCGAGGATGTAGGCGGCCACGATCGCCGAGATAACGATGACGATCACGGTCAGGCGAATCACCGTCTGACGATCGGGCCACGTGACCTTCTGGAGCTCCGACCAGCACTCCTGCGCGAAGCGGACGATCCCAACGTTTCCGGTCCGGACGGCGGGCGCCTGCGAACGAGCAGCCATTACTGCACCCCTGCACGGCGGGAGAGACTCGAACTCTCAACCGCTGGTTTTGGAGACCAGTGCTCTACCAGTTGAGCTACCGCCGTATACGGCTCCGCGGGAGCCGTATACGGCTGACGCCGCTCCCTGAGCCCCGTCAATTATCGAGTCTCCCGGTGGGCTGTGTGCTTCCGGCAGCGAGGGCAAAACTTCGAAAGCTCAATCCGGTCCGGATCGTTCTTCCGGTTCTTCGTCGTCGAATACGTGCGCGACCGGCAGGTCGAGCACGCCAGCGTGATGATCGGTCGGTTGTCCTTCGGCATTAGGCGAGCACCTTCGTTACCACGCCCGCTCCGACGGTGTGTCCGCCTTCACGGATCGCGAACCGGAGTCCATCTTCGAGCGCGATCGGGGTACCGAGCGTGACTTCGAGGTTGACGTTATCACCCGGGACGACCATCTCGCGACCCTCGGGCAGCTTCATGTCGCCGGTCACATCGGTCGTCCGAACGTAGAACTGCGGACGGTAGCCGTTGAAGAACGGGGTGTGGCGGCCGCCCTCTTCCTTTGTGAGGATGTAGACCTCGGCGTTGAACTTGGTGTGCGGCTTGACCGAGCCGGGCTTGGCGATGACCTGCCCGCGCTCGATGTCCTCTCGCTCGAGGCCACGCAGGAGCAGGCCGACGTTGTCACCGGCCTCGCCCTGGTCGAGGAGCTTGCGGAACATCTCGACGCCCGTGACCACCGACTTCTTGGCGTCGCGGATGCCGACTATCTCGATCTCCTCGCCCACCTTGACGATCCCGCGCTCGACGCGCCCGGTCGCGACGGTGCCGCGGCCCTTGATCCCGAAGACGTCCTCGATCGGCATCAGGAACGGCTTCTCTTTCGCGCGGACCGGCGTCGGGATGTAACTGTCGACCGCGTTCATCAGATCGAGGATGCACTTGAACTCGGGGGCGTTGATGTCAGTCGATGTGGACTCGAGCGCCTTGAGCGCCGAACCACGGATGATCGGCGTCTTGTCGCCGTCGAACTTGTACTTGGTCAGGAGCTCGCGGACCTCGAGCTCGACGAGCTCGAGGAGCTCTTCGTCGTCGACCATGTCGACCTTGTTGAGGAAGACCACGACCTGCGGCACTTCCACCTGGCGGGCGAGCAGGATGTGCTCGCGCGTCTGCGGCATCGGGCCGTCGGCCGCGCTCACCACGAGGATCGCGCCGTCCATCTGGGCCGCGCCGGTGATCATGTTCTTGATGTAGTCGGCGTGACCGGGGCAGTCGACGTGCGCGTAGTGGCGCTTGTCGGTCTCGTATTCGACGTGCGCGATCGAGATGGTGATGCCGCGCTCGCGCTCTTCGGGCGCGTTATCGATCGAGTCGAACGGCCGGAACTCGGCCTCGCCCTTCAAAGACAAAGTCTTGGTGATCGCCGCGGTGAGCGTGGTCTTACCGTGGTCGATGTGACCGATCGTCCCCACGTTCACGTGCGGCTTGGTGCGCTCGAACTTTTTCTTGGCCATTTTCTTTCTCTCCTCGTTGAGCCCACCTCGGGGATCGAACCCGAGACCTCGTCCTTACCAAGGACGTGCTCTACCAACTGAGCTAGGTGGGCGGTCTCGTGCTCTTGAACATGAAAAAGAGGTTGCTCTCCGCAACCCCTCTGGCGCCTGAACTGCACCAATTATAGGCACGTCCGGCCGCTCGCCGCCACGAATCTCCGACTACGCCGTCAGGACAGCCGGCCGAGAGCGGACCACCCGGCCCTTCCCGGCGCGTTTCGCCTCGTACATCGCCGCGTCAGCTTCCGCGAGCAAGGTATCGGTGCCGGTGCTGTCATCGGCTCGCACGGCAACGCCGATCGATGCGCTCACGTTCACGGACTTGCCCGCGAGATCGAACGGCGCCTTGAGAAGGTTCACCGCACGCTCCCCAACGAGAATCGCCTCGTCCTCGCTGGCCACGTCCTCCAGCAGCACCGCGAACTCGTCGCCGCCGAGGCGAGCGACCGTGTCCACCTCGCGCACAGTCATGAGAAGCCGCTCCGCGACGAGCGCGAGCAGGCGGTCGCCTCGGGCATGGCCGAGGGTGTCATTCACGGTCTTGAAGTTGTCGAGGTCGATGAAGAGCACAGCGAGGAGCGGGCCCGGCCGGCGCCCGAGCCTCGCGATGGCGTGGCTGACACGATCGAAGAAGAGGCCGCGATTCGCCAGACCGGTCAGTGCGTCGTGAAGCGAGCGTTGATGGAGCTCCTGGTACAGACGCCCGTTCTCGATCGCCATGGCCGCCTCGAACGCGAGCGTTCGCGCGAGGGCGAGTCGGCGCTCGTCGATCGAGCGGTGTTGAGTGGACGTGAGCTCCGCGACCCCGACCGGCTCCGAGTGAGCGACGAGCGGAAGCAACAGCATCACCTTCCGGCCAAGACCGTTCAGACGAGCGCGTTCCGCGGCATCGCCTTGGCCGCTGGAGACATCGACGATCATCCGCACACGATCGCGAATCACCTGTCCGAGCATCGGCCGGTCCCTCAGGGACTCCGGCTCCGACGACAACGATCGGTCCGCCGGATGTGACCCGAATGGTGTGACCCGGCCTGTCTCCGCGGAGAGCGCGTAAATCACGCAGTCCTCCATGCCCGCGCCTCGGCGAGGTGACGAGCGACGAGATCGCCTAGGACTCCCGCCTCGGTCGTTTCGGCGAGGTCCGACGAAAGACTGAAGAGCCGGCGGAACTCTCGGTTCGAGGCCTTCAGGTTCTGGCTCGATTGATAAAGAAGGAACAGCACCAGTGCTGAGACGAGCGCGGAAGACCAGAACTCACCGAGTCCGCCATCGGCGCTCGGCCCCGATGTACCGCGGAGCAGGCTTGCCACCGCGGCGGCGATGGTCCCTATCCAGGCGAGGATCATCAGCCGGCGAAGGGACTTGGCCTCGAGATACGGCACCGCGGCAGTGACGGGGACGAGGAGGGCCGCGACGGTCACTGCGCCGGACGGCCGGATGATGGCACTGGCCAGGATGAGAATGATCGCGGCGAGGGCCATCACGGTCACGGCCGACTCGACACGACCTTTGGCGAGGAGGGGGCGCGCCACAAACTGCAGGACCCCGGCGAAACCCCAGACCATCATCGCGAGCGCCCAGTAATCTCCGGCCCCAGCGAGGGCCTGTCCAGCCAACAGCGCGCCCGAGACCACCCCCAGCGCGGTCAGGACATTGAGGAGTCGCCGCACCTGGTCGCGTTGGGTCGCTTCATCCGGACTGACGGGCGCGCGCTTCACCGACTCAGCCTGCTCCGGCGACGTCAGAAGTGGTGTCGAACGCCCCTCATAACGGGTAAAAGGAGCGACCCGCGGGTTAGCGGCTCAAGAGGGCGCTTGAACGAGTCCGATCAGGTTGCGGTCCGCGTCTTTCACCATCGCGACGAGCTTGCCCCCACCGGCGTCTTTTCTCCATGTCGTCGATGTGCCAGAAGGCGACCGCCCCGGTCATGCCCTGCGCGTGGCCATTCGGATCCAGACCGATGTCTTGATCCCCGACTCTCCAGCCGACGTCAATAAGGCTGATCCATCACAGGCTCACTCAACAGCTTCCCGTAGAGCTGAAGGTCCTAACTCAACAGGCTGAGCAGTCGTGAGTATTGCCACTCACGTTCCTTCGCGACCGCATCGTCGTGTGAATCATTTCCATCGTGAACAGCCTTGAGTGCGTAGAGCGCGGCACCGACAGCATGGGTCGCAACGTGTGCGGTCCCTACGGCCTGACCCGCAGCGCGGGCGGCAGCGCGAGGGGCATCGTCTTCTTTTACATCACGAGCAGCAGCGTGAGCCGCAAGCGCAGCCCTGCGTATGTCGGCCATCTTGAACACATTCGTCTTGACCCACGTTCGGCCCGCTTCGATAGCCAGCCGAGGACGGTCATCGTCCGGGTATTCGTTCTCGAAGTATGGAAGTACGTGCTCGGCACAATCGAGAGCCCATGTCGCTGATGTCTTGCGGTCGGCCTTGCGAACGAGATCGGTGATCGATTTGTCTAGGTTCTTGCGCGAGATCTTGAAATCTCCCACGTCAGCCGCCTTTCGTCGGGAGCTCAAAACAGAACGACGAGCCGCGTGGCCCGCCGTGCTGGTGAATCAAGTGGGCAGAGAGGGAATCCAGCACGTAGTGGGCACCCGCCGATCCCGCTCGTTTTGGTCGATGGAGTTCTACGTCGCGCGGCCTGAACGAGGATGACCCCGATTGGAGCGGAAGACCGGACTCGAACCCGTTATCGGCAGCCCCGTTCGGTGCGCAGCCTCCGCGTTCGCGACGGTGGGCTCGACCTGCTGCGCCGCGCGGCGTAGCAAAAGGCCGCCGTTCAATTGCGGACGGTAGGACAGGCGTTCCGACGGTCTGCATTGGCCGCCGTCTACGGCCGTCGCTCGGTGCTCCGCTTGTACACCTCGGAGCGCGCAACCGCGTCGGTGTCGACCTCCCTCCCCTCTTGCTGCGCGAGAATCTCTTCTCCCATCTGCTCCATGATGTCGGTCAGGTCGATCCCGAAAAGCAGAGACGGGTTCGTGATAGGTGCTGATTCGCCTTTTTCTCGGAAGACCGTCGTCGCCACGCCTTCCTTCGCGTTCGCCGGAATGAAGGAGACCTGACAGACCGGACTGACCGTTGCGTCCAGAGCGGCGGCGCGACGGTTGATCGAGCTGAGAAGCTTCATGTGGTCCTTCGGCTCTCTTGGCGTCACTTCCAGCTGCGACTTCATCAAGCCGAACAGCTTCGGATCGCGAAGAACTGTCCGCGCGCCCGCTCCGTTCGCGAAGCAGAACGGACTCCCGAGCGGGGCCATGTGGTAAAGGAAGTCAGCCCTCACACTCCAGTCGGCCTTCACGTTGGTGAAGGCGCCGAACAGCCGGCGCGCGGGTTCAACGACGAACATATTGATGATCAAGCCAACGCCGTACGGCGCGATGTCCCTGTCGAGGCGCGTCTTGAGATGAGCCATCGACGGGTCGATCACATCGGTCTCGCCGCGAAGCGTTGAGCGGATCCACGTCGCCATCGGTGTCTTCTCGCGATCGCGGAGCCGCGCCAAACCGGTGTAGGCCATCAGCACCGTCGGCCCGCCCTCGTCCGGGGGGTAATGGATCGTGAGGAACTTGACCGAGTCGTCGTCGATGAGTTTGCCGGTGACCGCGTTCGTGACGCGGTAATCCGTGCTCATGTAGACCCCGTCGGCCTTGCTCATTCCGAGGATCAGCGTCATGGTCCAAGGTTACGCGGCCGTTGGGAGGTCAGACGATGAGCGAGACGACCAAGCGCGAAGCCGCATCGACCACGGCCACGACCCGGCGAACGCGGACTACCACCCTTACGTCCTCAACGGACGGGACGCGCAGCTCCAGCATGAGGAGCGTCGCGGCGATCGCGAAACGCCGGCGCTGAATGCCTCGAGCCGGCTCGTCCGCATCTGCCTAGTCTGATGCGGGTCACCCCGAAGGCGGAGCCTCTGCCGCGACAGCCGCGGCCATGGAATCGCGCATGGGACGCGGCCGTACCGCGAACGTCCGAAGGGCCGCGTCATCCTGGACCACGGTTGGCGTGCGCACACCCTCGATGAGCTCGCGGCCGACCTCGGCCAAGATCGGGGTGACGAGTCCGAGCCACAGACTCGAGAGCCAGGGCGTGAGCACGGGGACCGGGATGAAAAGGCGGCGGAGCCCGCGCGCACGCGCGTACTCGCGCATCAGGTCGAGATAGGAGACCTGGTCCGCCCCACCAATCTCGAACGTCCGAGAACCTGTCCCTTCTGGAAGATCGATCGCGGCCAGGAGATAGAGGATCACTTCGTCGATCGCTATCGGTTGCGCCAGGGTGGTCACCCAGCGCGGACAGATCAGGACGGGGAGCCGCTCGGTAAGGCTGCGCACGAGCTCGAACGAGGTGCTCCCCGCTCCGATGATGATCGACGCGCGGAACTCGATGACCGGGACGGCGCTCTCGCGCAGTATCTCGCCCGTCTCGTGTCGGCTGCGCAGGTGTCGCGATATAGCTCGGTCCTGCCGGCCCAAGGCTCCGAGGTACACGATGCGGGCAACGCGGGCCTCCTCAGCCGCGCGTCCGAAGTTGAGCGCCGCGCGACGATCCCGCGCGGCGAAGTCACCGCCCTGGCCCATCGAGTGCACGAGGTAGAACGCGCACCGGATCCCTTCGAGCGCGGGGCCGAGCGAGGCGGCGTCCAGGCAGTCTCCGCGTATGACCTCGGCTCCCCGGCCGAGCTTGCCGGCGAGCGCGTCGGGCCGGCGCGTGAGGCACCGCGTCGCGGTGCCGCGCGCGGAGAGGGCATGCAGCAGGCGGCCACCGACGTAGCCCGACGCGCCGGTCAGGAGGATCTCAGGACGCGGGATTCAGCCTCGCGATCGCACCGTTCAGGAACGACGCGAACGTGACCCACGCGAGATACGGCACGAAGAGCGCGGCCGCCAAAGCATCGACCGATGCGAAAGCGACGAGGGTCGCCGCGATCGATATCCAGAGGCCGACGATCACGGCGAGCGCGCCCCGAACCTGCCGCCGGCCGAAGAACACGACCGACCATGCGACGTTCAGCACGAGCTGCGCAGCGAAGAGACCCAAAGCCAACGCGACATCGCTCCCCGAGCGCCACACCAGCCACACCGCGATGGCCATCGCGAGATACAACGCGGTCCAAACCGGGCCGAAGATCCCATTCGGCGGGTTCCAGCTCGGCTTGCGCAGCGACGGATACCACTCGCGCAGTCCTCGGACGGTCGCCCAGCTTCCGACCGCGGCCGCGCCGAAGCACACGCCGATCGCGAGGCCGAGCGCGAGCCAGTCGTTCAGGCGAACACTGTCGCACGCCGGCTTCGTATCGGAAGAAATGCTTCCAGTCACCTGGGCCGAAACTCCGGCAGCAAGCCAAGACTTTGAATTCTCTTGTCGACCAATGGGACGAGATGACGCCAGCCCAAAAGAAGCGCCTCGTGTCCACGGTCTTCACCGAGATCACGATGCACGACCGAGCCCTGGCCACCGCGACGCCTCATCCCGACTGGGCCCTCTATGTCGAGGAGGCGATCGCGAGTGCCAACTGTGGGCAGAGAGGTGTGTGAGTTCACCACATAGCGGACAGATGTCTCAGGACATCGTGGACACCCAAGCTGGCGAGGGGGTGTTGCGATGGGCCTGGGACGGTACGTGGTGGACGCGGTCGTGCTCGAGGGGCGCAGTCCAAGCGAGCTCGCGCGGACGCATCAGGTCTCCCGGAGCTGGATCTATGAGCTTGTCGCCCGGTACCGCCAGGGCGGGTACGCGGCGCTCGAGCCGCGCTCTCGCCGGCCGCGCTCCTGCGCGCACGAGGTCGGGCCGAAGGCGCAGGCCCTGGTCCTCCAGATGCGCCGCGACCTGGTCCGCGCGGGCCACGATGCCGGTGCTCAGACCATCGCCCATCACCTCGCGCGCCGCCTGAAGCGGGTCCCCTCGGTCACGACGATCTGGCGGATCCTTTCGCGTCACGGCCTCATCACGCCCCAGCCGCACAAGCGGCCGCGCTCCTCGTTCACCCGCTTCGAGGCGCAGCTCCCCAATGAGCTCTGGCAGACCGACGCCACGCACTGGACGCTCGGGGACGGGACCACGGCCGAGATCCTCAACCTCATCGACGATCATTCGCGCTTCGCGCTCGCCGCGGTCGCCTTCGCCACGGTCAAGGCCGCCGACGTGGTGCAGGTGTTCTTCGCCGCGGCCAGCGCGCACGGCCTGCCCGCCGCGCTTTTGAGCGACAACGGCGCGGTCTTCAGCGGCCGCTCGCGCGGCGGAACGGTCCTCCTTGAGACCGAGCTCGCGCGTCTGGGGATCCGCTGCGTGCACTCGACGCCCTATCACCCCCAGACCTGCGGCAAGGTGGAGCGCTTTCATCAGACCGTGAAGCGCTTCCTCGCCAAACAGCCGGTGCCGCGCTCGGTCGCGCACCTGCAGCTGCAGCTCGACGGCTTCCGCGCCTATTACAACCAGCGGCGGCCGCACCGCGCGCTCGCAGGGCGCACGCCGCTCGTCGCCTTCAACGCGCGCCTCAAAGCCAAGCCGCCCGAGCTGCCGGAGACGGTCACCGACTTCCGGGTCCGCCATGACAAGGTGGATAGCTGCGGTCGAGTCACGCTGCGCTACCTGAGCCAGCTGCGGCACATCTACGTCGGACGCGCGCACAAGGGTGAGCGGATCCGTCTGCTCATCGCCGGCGCGAACGTCCGGATCGTCCGCGACGACGGTCAGCTGCTACGCGAGCTCACCCTCGATCCGAGCCGCCGCTATTTCGGCGCGCGGACACCTGTCCACAATGTCGTGAGACAGGTGTCCTCGATGTCCTGAGACATCACACTGTGGGCAGAGAGGGAATCGAACCCCCACAGCCAAAGGCGGCTGATCTACAGTCAGCGGAGCTCACCACACTGCTCAATCTGCCCGCGATGGGTGCGCTGCGTTCGATTCTACCGGCCCCAACAACGTGTGCGGGCGATCAGCTCACGACGCGAAATGCGCGCGGCTGCATGACGTCGGTGTCGATTACGGGCTGACCGCGATCCACGAGGACCGCACCGTGCCAGACCTCATCGACCTCCACCTCGAGCCGGAACGCGGACCAGTCACCTGATTCGACAGCCGCCGCGACCGACTGCGGAATACGCAGCACGACCTGTGCGGGACGGCGCTGCCGGGCACTCACGGACTCGGCGACCGGTCGTCCGGTCGCGTCGAGGATCCGCGCTTTGCTCGGTCGCGTCTCTGGTGAAGTCGAACGGAGGCGAAGCGAATGCGCGCTTCCGTCGTACTCGAGGGTCCAATCCAGAGTGAGCGGTCCACTCGGGGTCGCGCGGGACGCGATCGCCTCGCCGCCCGACGAGACGGTGTTCGCTACGAGGCGCAGCGTTCGCGTGAGATCGGTGACGCGCTGCTCGGCCGCGCGAGCGCGACGCTCCGTGTTTCGCCGATCGCGCTCCTCCTCCTGGAAGGCTTGCTCCGCCTGCTGGAGCTTCGCGCGCAGGAGATCGACCTCGCTCGCATCCAGCGCGCCGAGGTTCTCGCGCGCGACCCGCAGGTCTTCGGCATCCCGACGCGCTTCCTCCACGGCGCTCGCGGCGCGTTCTTCCGCCTCGACACGCAGGCCTTCCACCTTCCGCAGCTCGGCGCGCACGCTCACCAGCTCCTCGACCGCCCACTGGAATTGCCGTGCGACCGCTGCGGCGCGGTCATCTGCGAATGTGCTGAGCGCGCTTTCGCGCTCGCCCATCCATCCGCGCATCGACGAAAGCGCTCGGCGAAGCTGCGCGACAGAGAGCATCGCGCCGAAGCACGACGCGGCGAAGGCACCGACCGCCATCGCTCGCTCCACGCCGTCCAGCGCCATCGCGCCGGCTCCGAATACCGCGAGGGACACGAGCCACGGGACCATGGCACCAAGCCGTTGCCTGCGCGTCCGGGTCGGAACCGACTCTCCTTCGTTTCCCACGGGGTCACCTTGTCACCCCGGAACGCCGCGCGGTAACCCCCGTCAAGCGTCCATCCATCACCCGCCAGTACTAGGACCTGCGCGACACCGGGACGACAAGGGCAGCGCCCTACCCTATTGATGTGCAATCTCGTGTGAGGGTCGCCGGCGGCGCCGCCATCGCACTCGTGCTCGTGGTCGGCGCAGCCTTCGCGCTCACGAGCCGAGAACAGCCGGTCGCCCTGCCGAGCCCAACGCCAACGGCGACGATCGCGCCTGAGACGCCGTCGCCGACCCCCTCGCCTACCCCGTCGTCAAGTCCGACGCCGACGGTGGCCGTCACGGTCGCACCGACCCCGCGGCCTCGCCCGACAACGAACATCGCGGGGCAGCAGCTCATGACCTATTACTTCCAGATCCGTGCGGCGTTCCCGATCTTTCCGCCCACGCCGCAGCTCGACTTCGACGAGCCCGCCGGTGAGAACGGCGACGCCTGGTACCGCGGCGTCAACGCCGCGGGGCAGCCGATCTTCGCCGTGCGCGAGGACTACGTGATGACCCCGAGCACCGCGTTCCACGAGCTCGGTCACGCCTATCAGGACCTGGTTCAACGGAAGACCGCGGGGACCGACGTCATGGCGAAGTACTGGACCTATCGCGGTTTTCCCGCGACGTGGCAGGACGCCTTGAAGGAGGCGAACGCGCAGCCGGTGGGGATGGCGCAGTGGATCCACCTGCCCGGCGAGTCCTGGGCGGAGGCGTTCAGCGTCGCGATGGTCGGCGGCGGGCGAGAGAAGACGCTCGACTACGGACGGACGATCAACCCCGTGGCCATGAAGGCGTGGTTCGTATCGCTCATGCCCGCGGCGCCCTAGGGAGCGGCGAAGCCCTCATAGATCATCGAGTTCTCGCCGCCTGAGGCGTGCTCCTCGACGATCGCGACAACGATCCCGCCTATTGACGTGACGGTGACCGCGTACTGAGTGTCGTCGGTGAGGCTCGTCACCGCGAGCGGGTCGATGCGCGTTCCAGATCCCGGCGTGAGGGCCAGGTTCTGAGTGGTGACGAGGGCACCGTCGGAGAAGCGTCGCCACTCAACCGAGGCACCGGTGGCCGTGACGCTCTGCAGGAGGATCGGCGTCGTCCAACCGGTAGATCCGCCGAGCGTTCTCGTCACGTTCGGCAGATAGAACTTCGCCGCGGGTGAGCCCGTCGCGGTGTACCCCATCGCGCTTGTTGGACTGATGACGTTGACCGCGGCCGCGATCGTTCCGGCTGCGGACGCCTTGAATGTGAACTCGCCGTCGGCAAGGCATCCCGGCGACGCGCCGGCGCCACAGAGCGTCGTGCCTGCAACGCCATTTATGTAACGCGGATCGAATGCCCACGCCGCGCCCGCTCCGGTCGAGGGGCCGGTGAACGTGGTCGTCGCGCCGCCACCGAGAGGCGTGAACTCGAGCGTGGGCGTTGTCGCGCTCGTGCCGAGGTTCTGCACCACGATCGTCGACATCGTTCCGGTGCGTCCGTAGTCATTCGCGTTCTTCGCCGCGTACGCGCCGTACACCGTTCCGGAACCGCCGGTGATCCCATCGGTCGCGTAGGCAACGGGATGAGCCACCGAGAAATCGTCGTTGTGCGTGTTCACGACGACGGCCAATGGCTGATCCGCGCGGACGGTCACCGCGTACGCGCCGCCGTCCACGAGGCTCGACTCGACATTCGGCTCGATGAACTGGGACTGACCCGCGGCGATCGTCCGCGTGATCGTCGCGCCAGGCTCGGTTCCACGGCCGACAAATGTCGCGGTCGCGACGGTCGGTCCGGTGCCGAGGTTCTGGATGATGAACGGCGTGTGGTAGCCGAAGAACCTGCGGACGATGTTCGGTAGCGACACGGTCGTCGAGCCCGCGGCGAAGCCGTCGTAGCTCAGGGCCTCCGCGCGATCCCCCGAGCCAGAATGCTCGTTGACGACCGCGACGATCTGCGCACCGTAGCTGCGGACGACGACCGAGAACTGCGTATTCGCGGGGAGGTCCGTGTCGTTGTTGGGAATCTCAGCGAACGAGGTCCCTGCCCCCAGGCCGGCGATCTTCCGGCACGTCACGAGGCTGCCGTCGCTGAATCGGTAGAACGAGACTTGCAGGTCGGTCGCCGCTGTTCCGACGTTCTGCACGATGAATGGCGTCACCCAGCCGGACGGTCCCCCGAGGCTTTTGGTGATGTTCGGTAGGAACGCGCTGCTTGTCGGCGTTCCCGTCATATCGCAGGTCGCTGCGGCCGGCTCCGCATTGGCAAGCGAGTACGGAATGAGCGTGAGAAGCACGGCCAACAGCGAAGTGCGTAGGGCCACGTCGGTAGACTACGGCCTCGGCGTGCAGTTTTGGAACGAGGTCCGTACCGAATGACTTTCGAGCGTGTAACCGCGGGCACCGGGATCGCGGCGGAGCCCGGACCGGCCACACGCCCGGGCGAGTCCATATCGACCGCCGAGGTATCTCCGGCGATGCGACTCCAGATCCTTTCAACCGAGCACTGGAGCCTGCTCGCGTCACGCTCGCTGGCCTGGAACGAGTCCTTCAGCCGCGCGGGCATGTTCCTCTCAACGCTCTCGGGCGCGATCGTGGCATTGGCGCTCGTGGCGCAAGCATCGGCGTTCGGTGAAGGATTCACGCTCTTTGCGCTCGTCATCTTGCCGATTGTGCTGTTCATCGGCGTGGCGACCGTCACGCGCCTCGGCGTCGCGAACTACCACGAGGCGATGTGCGTCATCGGGATGAACCGCATCCGTGCCGCCTATCTCGAGCTGGCGCCGGATCTCGCGCGGTATTTCGTGATGAGCGCCCACGACGATCCGCGCGGGATCGGCATCACGATGGGCGTGCAGCCGGGCGGAGCGATTTCCTGGATCGGGCAGATCATCGCGGGTACCCCGACGGTGGTGATGATCATCAACTCGGCGCTCGCGGGCGCCATCGCCGCAATCGCCGCGCTCCGTTTCCGAGCGTCACCTTCCGGGATCCTTGTCGCTGGAGCGGTCGGGTTCCTCTTAGGGCTCGCCGCCCAGGGCTGGTATGCGCGCCAGAGCATCGCGAAGGGTCAGGCGGGATACCGCCCGATGTTCCCCACGCCTGAAGGGGAGTAGCGCACTTCAGCTACGGCGGCGGAAGAGGAGCGCGAAGGCGAGAACATGCGCGATCCACAGGATGGGTACGAGGATCGTCACGACATACCAGAAGGAACCCATCCCCAGACGCGCGATGTCATACCGAATGCCGCCGACAAGCGCGTTCGCAAGGTCCGCGAAGCCAACGATGTTCGTCAGCCACACGAGCGCGATCGCGAACCCAAGCCGAGCGCGTAGCGCGAGCAGCGTGACGATCGCGAGCGCGCTGGTTGCGAGGTCACCATAGGCGACGCCTTCGGCGAAGTTGCGCGGTAGCGCGGTCCCGGCGACGGATGCCACAAGAACCGTCGCTCCGATCGGCCGAAGCGCGTGGACAAAGGTGAGCGCCGTGAACGCGGCGGCGCGATCCACCGACCGAAGCTAGGGCCAGACGAACCACCACGCGAGGAGGCCGAAGACGACGAAGGAGAAAAAGGTCTGGATCCCGAAGACGGCAAAGGCGTCCATGCGCGCGAGCCTATCGGAAATACGTCAGAGCGAGACAGGTGCGCCGTGCATTGCCGAATCATGCAGCGCTTCAAGCACCCGGGCCTGTGCGACTGCGTCGTCGCGGCCGAGGAGCAGCTCGCCATCGCCACGGATCGCGTCGCTGAGGTTTTCGAGCTCGAGCCGGTAAGAGTCGACCAGATCGAGCTCGATCCGCTCGACACTTCCCTCACGGCGGAGCTCTATGCCTGGCACCTTGCAGTGCCACGGATCATCGAGGAACAGTGAGCCCTCGCTGCCGATTGCCTCCAGCTCGTCGCGCTCCGTCATCGCGGTGCCGGAGTCGAATAGGGCCACCACGTTGCGAGGGAAACGGAGCATGCCGGCGAAGACCCAGTCGGTCCCCGACGGTCCGAACCAAGCCTCCCCGTACACCTTCTCGGGCTCGCCGCCGAAGAGGCGCGACCCGCTGACGGCATAACAACCGACATCCATCAACGCGCCGCCATCGAGTGCCGGACGCAGGCGGATGTTGTCGTCGTCGTAGAGCGAGTAGCTGAATGCGGAGCGGATGAGCCGTAGCTCACCGATTGCCCCTTCGTCGACGAGTTGCTTTGCGCGCTTTGTCTGCGGGTTGTGGCGGTACATGAACGCCTCGCTCAGTAGCCGACCCGTGCGGTCGGCAGTGTCGAATGCTGCTTCAACCTCGCTCGCGTGGCGCGAGAGCGGCTTCTCGCACAGCACGTGCTTGCCTGCTTCGAGAGCTTTGATCGCCCACTCGCAGTGCATCGAGTTCGGGAGCGAGACATAGACCGCCTCGACCTCTGGGTCCGCGAGCAGCGCGTCATAGGAGCCGTACGCGCGTTGGATCTCCCACGTCTTCGCGTATTCCTCGGCGCGCGCTTGATCGCGGCTCGCCACTGCGACGAGCTCGACCTTCGGCGACGCGTGTGCTCCCGGGATCACCTTCCGGTTGATGTTGGCGGTCGACATGATCGCCCACTTGACTGCGCGCGCCACTCGGACTCCTTCTTGCGACATGAACGAACTTCCGAAGTATCGCCTCCGGCGGTTCGGTGCTGGCACGGGGCCACGCCGACGTAGGAGCGATGCGCAACTGGGTTGGCATCAGATCGCGGGGTAACGGCGGATCACTCAACCTCATTCTCTCGGCGGATCACGTGCTGCCAGCCTCGAAGCGCTGGGGCAAGCCCGGCTGCCGGGTGAATCGCCCAAAGCAGCACGTCCATCATCCGGACCAAAGACTTCTCGCAATCTCACGTGGAGCACCGTCGTTGCGTGAATGCGCGCAGTGCGCCCGCGATCAAGGTCGCGGCGGCTAGCTCGTCTTCAGGGCGTCGTAGGCCCAGTCCTTAACGTCGATTCCGGCCACCGTTTGTCCGCTCGTGACCACAACCGGCAGAAGTGAGTGGTCGATGCACGACGCCACGGCGGGGGGTGGAACGCACAGCAGGAGGTACCGCGAGTGCAGGCCGGGGCCACCGCGGTCGTTGGAGACATCGTCATTGCGATATGCGAACACGTTGTATGTGCCGGGCACGATGCCAGTAATCGTGTAGATCGCTTGGGGCCCGGGCGCGATCACTGCGGGCGGATAGCGCAGTGTCTCGACCGAGAAGAAGATGCGGGGATCGGCCACGTTGACTGCATAGACCGTCACCGGAGGGATGAATTCGGACGGATACCCAAGCTGGCCCGTGATCGCGCCGAGCGGCGCCGGCGAGGCGCTCGGGGTTGAGCTAACTGTGGCGACGGTCGAAGGGCGAGGCCAGCGATGACGCTGGCGTTCCGCAGCCAACAAGGAAAAGCGCCGACGTCACGACGCAGGCGGCTGCCGATATTTTTTTCATGCTCCGGATCGTAGGCACGCGCCCGGCAAGGCACATAACGAGTCGGTCATGACGCAAGCGTCACGCCCTTGCCTCACTTCGTCGGTTCGGTCAGCGCGGACGGATAATCCGACACGCTCACGATGCAACGCGAGGCAGCCGCCGCGATGGACAGTGCGCTCGCGATGGCGACGGACCCGTGTAGCAGCGTTTGGGGTCGGTGGGGTCTGAGGTGGCATGTCGCTTGCGGCGATAGATCCCGTGAGGATCGGTGTGACATGTCTCGCGCTGCTGATCCTTATCGGCCCGGTCCTTCTGGCTGCACCTGCGCGCGCGGCCGTTCCGGGCTTCGATTCAGCGTATGGCGGCGAATCCGCGTTCCTGACCATCGGATCTCAGGGCGGACAATTCCAAGTTTTCTTCTTGAATACCGGAACCGTAACCTGGCGTAAGGGGACCACGAGCCAGGTGAATCTCACCGTTTGCCTCGACAACAAGACGACCTGCAACGTCGACTCGCCGCTCGCGAGTTGGAACGACGGCAGCTGGCTATCGAACCGCGCCTACAGCACGCACATCCAGGCGGAGATCGCCCCTGGCCAATTGGCGACATTCGTGTACGGCGTCAAGCCGCCACCCACGGTGGTGTCGGGCAATTACCGCTTCCACGGCGACCTGGCCCAGGCGACGACGGGGATCCAGATCCACCCAGAGGGCTACTACCAGGACGCCACTTGTTCCTGTCCCTGACTAAGCGCCAAGCGCCGCGGCCTTTGACGGTCGCGCTCCACGTTTGTCGAACGACTCCCGGCGGCGCGCCGCGAAAAGGCACGCCTTCGGTTAGCGAATTCCTGAGCCGACCCCGGGGCTCGAACCCGGAACCGGTGGTTTACAAAACCACTGCTCTACCGTTGAGCTAGGTCGGCGGTGCCCTAAATGCTAGTCGGCTGACTTCTTCGTCGACCGTCTCTTCGCCGGCGCTTTCTTCTTCGGCTTCTCCTCCGCCTCGGGTGCCTCAGGCGCGCTTTCGATCTCGGCGGCCGGTGCGATCTGATCGGTCTCGTCGGTTCCGCCTTCAGGCGCCTCCGCTGGTTCGGAGCGGTCCGCTTCGGAACGATCCTCAGGAGTCTGCTGGGGCTCGTTCTCCCATCCGCCGTTGTCCTGTGTGTCGGCTGGCTCTTCCGGTCGCGGCGTACGCGTCTGCGAGGGCGGAACGTCGCGTCGGCGCTGCCGGAGCGCCTCGTACAGCATCACCGTCCCAGCGGCGGCCGCGTTGAGCGAGCTCACCATTCCTTCCATCGGAAGACGGACCGCCTGGTCCGCGCCTTCGAGCACGAGGCGACGAATGCCCTCGCCCTCGCCGCCGATGATGATCGCGGTGGGTCCGCGGTAGTCGACCTCGTCGTAGAGAAGATCGCCCGACTCATCGGCTGCGACGACCCAGATGCCCTTCTCCTTGAGCGCATCGATCGCCTGCCGAAGATTCGCGACGTCGGCGATGAGCAGGTGCTCGCTCGCGCCCGCGCTCGTCTTCGTCACCGCGGGGGTGAGCCCGACGGCGCGGTGATGCGGGATGACGACACCGTCGACGCCCGCGCCCTCCGCGGATCGTAGGAGCACTCCGAAGTTCTGCGGATCCTGGAGCGAGTCGACGACGAGCACGAGTGCCGGATCTGAGAGCGTACCGAGATGGAGGAGGAGCTCGTCGAGCTCCACGCCCGTCTTACCTTCGACGATGGCGACGACGCCTTGATGGTTCTCCACCGGCGAGAGTTGCGCGATCTCCATCTTGTCGGTGAAGCGAACGAAGATGCGACGCTGTTGCGCCTCGGCGATGAGCTCGTTCACGGGGCCGGTACGCACGTTGCGGTCCTGCGACACGTAGAGCCGCCGGATGTTGCGCCCCGCGCGGATCGCTTCGAGGATCGCGTGCGGACCGGCGATCGGCTCGCCCACCGGCTCGTGCGACGGCGCGGCTTTGTGCGGGCCTGAGGTAACGCGGCGGATCGCCTCGCTGTATCGCTGCTCGCCGCCCGGGCGCTGACGCCACTGTCCACCGCCCTGCGGCGCGCGAGCAGGCCCGCCAGCGCCACCGCGCCAGCCCATCGGACCGCGCTGGCGCTGCGCCTGTCGGCGCTCGTAACCCGCGAGCTCGCGCGCCTGCTCGCTCTCTTCGCGCGGGGGGAAGGGCTGGGGACGGAACTGCGGCGCACCGAACTGCGGGCGCGGTGCGAACTGCGGACGGGGACCGTTGTAGGGCGGCCGGGGTGCACCGAAGCCAGGCCCGCCGCCGCCGCCGCCGCCTCGGCCGCGGCGTCCGCGGCGCCGGCGACGCGCGCCGTCCTGATCGCCAAACTGTGGGGCCGGCGTCGCTCCCGACTCACTCGGCCCGGACGCGGGGCTTGGGGCGGCGCTGCTTGCGGGCTCGCTCGCGGGCTCGTGCCCACCCCCGCCCGTTGCCTCGTTGTCGGTGCGCTCTGATTCGTCCATGGTCATGCTCCTTTGCGACCGACGCGCTCCCAGCGCGTCCCGTCCTTCGTGTCTTTCACTTGAATGCCGAATCGCTCGAGTAACTCCTTGCGGAGTGCATCGCTCTTCGCGTAGTCGCCGCTCTTCCGCGCGGCCTCGCGCTGGTCGAAGACCGCGCGCTCGTCGATGTTCAGTTCGTCCTGTGACGCCGCCCCGCTTTGGAGCGACAGACCCAGCACGCGGTCCATGTCGAAGAGCATCCAGAGGGCGCGCTCCTGCTCGTCAGTGTCGACCGTCGCCGCCAGCGCGAGAGCCTTTTCCGCCGCGGCGAGCGCCTTCGGCGTGTTCAGATCTTCCGCGAGCGCTTCACGGAACTCGCGAGTGATCGCGTGTTCGCCCTCGGGCTCCGCGACGTGGCCCTGCGTCGCCGCATACGCCGCTCGGATGGTCCTGCGCCAACGCTCGAGCCTCGATTGTGCAGCGTTCATGCCGTCCCGGGTGAAGTCGAGACCGTTGCGGTATCCCGCGCCGAGCGCGAGCAGCCTGAACGCAAGGGGGTCATAGCCCCATTCGGCGACATCGTCGAGCGTGAGGAAGCCGCCCTTCGACTTCGCCATCTTCTCGCTGTCGACGCGAAGAAAGCGTACATGCACCCAGTAGTGAACGAATGGCTTTCCCGTTGCCGCTTCGGATTGCGCGATCTCGCACTCGTGGTGCGGGAAGAGGTGATCTTCGCCACCTGAATGAAGGTCGAATGTCTCGCCGAGGTACTTCATTGACATGGCAGAGCACTCGATGTGCCATCCCGGATTGCCGCGGCCCCACGGCGAATCCCATTGCTGGAGGTCGCCGGCCTTCGCGCGACGCCACAACGCGAAGTCCGACGGATGCCGCTTGTTCTCGTTCACCTCGACGCGGGCGCCCGCGATGCGCTGCTCCGGCGACTCGGCGTTGAGGCGTGTGCCGTAACCGGGAAAGGTCGTCACCTCGAAATACACCCCGTCCGCTGCGACGTACGCGTTGCCCTTCGCGATGAGCCGCTCGATGAGCGCGATCATCTCGGGGATGTGATCCGTCGCCTTCGGGATCACCTGCGGGTCGAGGATGTTCAAACGGTGACGGTCCGCCATGAAGAGGCGCGTGTACTCATCCGCGATCTGGAGCGGGGTCTTGCCGGCGCGCTCGGCGCCGACCGCCATCTTGTCGACGCCGGCATCGGCGTCGCCAACGATGTGGCCGACGTCCGTGATGTTCATGACCTGCTTCACGCGGAGGCCGAAGTACTCGAACGTTCGACGAACGACGTCGGCGACGAGATAGCTGTAGAGGTTCCCGATGTGCTGACGGTCGTAGACCGTCGGGCCGCAGTTGTACATGCCGATTTCACCGGGATGCAGCGGCACGAGCGGCTTCACCGATCGCGACGCGCTGTCGTAGATGCGGAGGTTTCCGGATTCGGGCCGCTGAATCAGTTCTTCTCCTTGGCGCTAGTTCGTCGCCAGAGCCACCGCCAGCGCGGCGATCGCCTCGCCCGCGCCGATCTCGCCCACGCCGTCATTCGTCTTCGCCTTGACGCTCACGCTTTCCGGCGTGACGCCGAGGCCGCGTGCGATCGCCTGACGCATCGCGGCGACGTGCGCGCCTAAGCGGGGCGCCTCCGCGATGACCGTCGCGTCGATCGAGACGACGGCGTAGCCCGCCTCACGGACCTTCGATCCGACCTGGCGCAACAGCTCCTGGCTGTCCGCGCCAGCGAAACGCGGATCGTCGCTCGGGAAGTGCGATCCGAGATCGCCGAGGTTCGCCGCTCCGAGGACCGCGTCCATGACCGCGTGAAGAAGGACGTCACCATCGGAGTGGCCAACGAGCCCCGTCGGGTGCTCGATCGCGACACCGCCTAAGACCAGGCGGCGGCCCGCCACGAGACGGTGAATATCGTAACCGAGGCCGGCGCGCTGCGGCATGGCTAGCGGATCTGCAAAGCGGGCATGCCGACGAGGCCCTTTGCGACGAGCTCTCGGGCATACGCGAGGTCTTCCATGGTCGTGATCTTCAGATTTCGTCGCTCGCCGAGCACCATGCGAACCGGGAGTCCGGCCGCGCGCACGGCGGCGGCGTCGTCGCCGAAAGACCGATCCGCCACTGCGACCCGCGCCCGCTCAAGAACCTCGCGCCGGAACGCCTGCGGGGTCTGCGCCGACCAAAGGCCTTCGCGCGACACCTCTTCTATTGCGACGCCGGCTTCGTCAGCGCGCCGCACGGTGTCCGCGAGCGGCAGCCCGGCGACGGCGGTCCCTTCGGCACGCGCGATCTCGACGCAGCGCGCGAAGAGCGACGGCGGCACGAAGGGCCGCGCGGAATCGTGGATCGCGATCACGTCGGCGTCGTGCGCCGCGGCGAGCGCCGCCCAGCTCGACTGCGTTCTCGTATCTCCGCCGGGTACGACGCTGGCGTCCGGTGCGCGCGACCGGACGATCGCTTCGATTGGGCCGCTCGGTACATCCGGCCGCACGACGACCACGATCCGGCGGAACGCACCTGAGGCGATGGCGGACACGAGGGACCACGCGAGCACAGGCTGACCGCCGAGGTCAGCCGTGATCTTGTCGGTCCCGGCACGCGTCGAGCTGCCTGCCGCAAGGATGGCGCAGACCGCGCCCGTCTTAGCGATCGATGGCACGCGGCCGGCGAGTCTCGGTGACCTCACCCTTCGGGTGGCCGAAGATCATCCGGCCACCGACCGTCTGAAGGACTCGCATCACGGTGACCGAAAGCTCGGAGCCAATGTGCCTCGCGCCGTTCTCGACGACGACCATCGTGCCGTCCTCGAGATAGCCGACCGCCTGGGCGGCCTCCTTGCCTTCCTGGATCACGCGCACCGTGATCTCCTCGCCCGGCAGGACGACCGTACGAACGGCTTTCGCGAGATCGTTCATGTTGAGCACCGTTATGCCCTGGAGTTCGGCCACGCGATTGAGGCCGTAATCATTGGTCATGATCGAGACGCCAAGGGTCTTCGCGAGCGTGACGAGCTTCCCGTCGGCGCCCGCCCCCGCGGGATCCTCTTCCGACAGCTCGACCTTGACGGTCTCCTCTTTCTGCATCTTCGCGAGCATCTCGAGACCGCGGCGACCGCGCTCACGACGCGAACCGTCCGGCGAGTCGTTGAAGTACTGGAGCTCCGCGAGCACGAATTTCGGCACGATGAGCGTGCCCCGGACGAAGCCACTTCGGACGACGTCCGCGATGCGGCCGTCGATGATGATCGACGTGTCGAGAAGGACGCGCGCATCCGCGGTGCTGCCGCGGCGACTGCCGCGCACGCCTTGCGCAAACGCGGCCAGCTCGTTCCGCTTGACGGCCCCGGCCGTCGCCCCCATGACACCGAGCACGACCGCCGTAACCAGCGGTGCGTAGCGCCCTATCTCACCAGGAAGGAACGAGAGTGGGAAGGCGAGAAAGAGCGCGAGCATGAGCCCGATGGTTGCGCCGAACGCACCGCCGATGAGGTCGCCCGCCGAAGCCGCGCGAATCCGTTCGACGACGATGGCGGCGGGCATGACCGTGACGTACGGCGCGCCGAGCCATCCCAGGATCGCGCAGGCCGTCGCGAGAAGAAGAACGACGAGGACCTGGTTGTTGGCGGGCGTGACCTGGGTGACCTGGAGGAGATTGGCGCCGAGGAAGAATCCGAAAACGAAGCCAATGAGTGCTGCGACCAGACGGATGAAGGCCACGATGACTCCTTTCCCTGTTGATGCGGCGAACGCGCGAGCGCACGCCGGGATGGATGGAAGAACATGCGGACGAGTCTAAGACCGCGCTGTTAGCGTTCTGGCGATGGATGACCGCGCGCTGCGCATCAGTGTGCTGCTCGCCGCCCACGTCATTTTCCTCTCCGCGGGCGCACTTCGGATCATCCGCGGCCAGCGGGGACACCTTCTCCGTTCCCGGGACGCGTGGTGGCTCCAGTACTACCCCCCTCTCGTGTGGGTCCCGTTCGTCGTCGCGTACTTCTTTCCCGTGCCCGTCGATCTCCCCATGCCGGTGCGCCTCGCCGGCCTTGCGATCGCCATCGCATCCGCGATATTCGCCGCGTGGGCGATGTGGTCGCTCGGCAAGAGCTACGGCATTCGCATGGATCTGTTCGACGGCCACCGCCTCGTCACCGGCGGGCCGTACCACCTCACGCGGCATCCGATGTACCTCGGGATCGTCTCGTTCCACGTCGGCGCGACGATCGCGATGGAGAGCCTCGCGCTTCTGGTCATCACCCTCGTCTACGTGATCCCGTTCACCGCCCTGCGGATCCGAGCGGAGGACAACGTGCTCGCGGCCGGGTTCGGCGACGAGTTCCGCACGTTCGCCGGGCGTGTCCCCGCGCTCGTGCCTTTCACGCGCTAGCGGTCGGCTACTCCGGCGCGTTCGAGCGCTTCGCGTAAGGACGCCACGCCGCTCACCTCGAGCCCGGTGCCGTTGAGGTCCGACATGTTGGCCGACGGCACGACGGCGCGCTCGAATCCGAGTCGCTCCGCCTCCTTGAGCCGCGCGGCGATCCGCTGGACGCGGCGCAGCTCACCGCCGAGGCCAAGCTCGCCCACGAATACGGTGCGCGGATCGGCCGGCCGGTCGCGGAGCGCCGATGCGACCGCGACGGCCAGACCGAGGTCCGCCGCGGGCTCGCGGATCCGAAGACCACCGACGAGGTTGACGTAGACGTCGTGGTTGCCCGCCGAGAGCCCCGCGCGCTTGGCGAGTACCGCGAGAAGCAGGAGCACGCGCTGGGGATCGGCGCCGTTCACCGTGCGACGCGGCAGCCCGAAGCTCGTCGGCGTCACGAGCGCCTGCACCTCGACGAGAAGAGGCCGCGTCCCCTCGACGGTCGGCACGATGACGCTGCCGGCGACGCCGCGGCTTCGCTCCTCGAGGAAGACCTCCGACGGATTGGCGACCTCGCGAAGGCCGTTCTCGGCCATCTCGAAGACTCCGACCTCGTCGGTCGAGCCAAAACGATTCTTCGTCGCGCGCAGGATGCGGAACGCGTGGAAGCGCTCGCCCTCGAGATACAGGACGGCGTCGACGATGTGCTCGAGGACGCGCGGCCCGGCGACCGCGCCTTCCTTCGTGACGTGACCGACGAGGAAGATCGGGACGTCCTCCCCCTTCGAGAGCTCGAGGAAGCGCGCCGTGCACTCGCGCAGCTGCGAGACCCCGCCGGCCGCCGAAGCGATCTCGTCCGAGTTCATCGTCTGGATCGAGTCGACGACGGCGAAGATCGGCCTGACCTTACGGATCGCTTCGATGACCGAGCCGAGGTCGGTCTCCGCGAGAACGAGGATGCCGTCGCTCGCGATGCCGAATCTGCGTGCGCGCATCTTGATCTGGGCCGCCGACTCCTCGCCCGAGACATACAGGATGGTGCCCTTCGTCGCCAGCGCGGCTGAGGCCTGCATCAGCAGGGAGCTCTTCCCGATGCCTGGGTCGCCGCCGAGCAGGACGCACGAACCCTGCACGATGCCCCCGCCGAGGACGCGGTCGAACTCACCGATGCCCGTGACCATCCGCTCTTCGGCGTCCGCTGGGACGTCGCCGAGCGCGATCGGCGCTCGCGGCGTGCGCGCCAGGCCGCGACCCTTGGGCGCTGCGACGACGCGCTCCTCGATGAACGTGTTCCAGCCATCGCAGGACGGACAGCGCCCGATCCACTTTGGTGACTGGTACCCGCACTGCTGGCAGAGGAACGCCGACTTAGGACGAGGGGGCATCCAACCAAGTATCGGCCCGAACTTGACTTGGGCGGATCGTGCGCTGGACTGGCGCCATGGAGCTCGATCCAAACGTCGTGCATGTGGCCATCCGGTGGCTCCATGTCGCCGCGATGGCCGTCGCGTTCGGCGGGTCGGTCCTCGTCCTCGCGGTCTCGATGCGGCGCACGGCCGAATCGGCGACGGTCGTGCAGGTCGCGGCGACCTACGAGTGGGCGTTCTGGGCCGCCGTGGGGGTCCTCGCGATGACCGGGATCGGCAATCTCGGCGCGTTCGGGATCTCGCTTCCGGCGCCAGGGACTGACTGGGGTGGGACATTCGAGCTCAAGCTCATGGTCGTCCTCGCGCTCGTGCTCATCTCGGTCCCGCGAACGCTCGCGCTCGGGATGCTCGCTACCACGACGTCCGCGGAGCGGAGCGTCCGAACGATGCGCCGCCTGTACGGCGGCACGAGCGGAGCGTTCGCGCTGATCCTTGCGCTCGCGGTCACGTTGGCACACGGATGAGCAACGACCGCGCGCTGGCCGCGTGGGCGCTCGCGACGTTCCACGCGACCTTCTTCGTCCTCGTGTTCGTCCTGCTGCTGTACTCACGCGGCGGGTTCGGCGCAACGCTCGCCTCGCTCAACACCCTGGTCGGCCTCGGGCTGTTCGTCGCGCTCTGGGGCACAACGCTCGTCACGACGCGCCGCGCGCTCCGCGGCGTCGATCCGACCGGCGGCAGCGTCGACGGGAGACGGCTCTCGCGTCAGGCGATCCGGTGGGGCGCGGCGAACGGTCTCGCGTTCCTCTTGCTCATCGCGATACCGCTGATCATCGGATCGATCGCGGCCACGCCGCCGGGCGGCAATCCGCTCGCTGTCGTCGGGATTGCGACGATCGCAGCGCCCTTCGCGCTGTCGGTCGCCTCCGTGATCGGCGCGCTTTCGGGGTTGACGCTGAGCGCGCTCGACCTCGTGTTGATCGGGCTTGCGCGGAGGATCGCCCTCTAGGGAGCGACGGGCTCCGGCTTGCGCTCCTCGGCCTCGGTCTTCTCGATGACGAGCTTGCCTTCGACCGGCGTGATCCTCACCGTGTCGCCTGCGTGGAACTTGCCCTGGAGGAGCATCTCCGCGAGCGGGTCCGCGATCTCGTTCTGGATCGCGCGCGCGAGCGGGCGTGCACCGAAGTTGGAGTCATAGCCGACCGACGCGATGTGGTCCTTGGTCTCATCGGTGACGACGAGCGTTATCTCCTGTGAGGCGAGCTGCTTGCGCACCCCGACCAGCTCGAGCTCGACGATCTTGCGGATCTCTTGCTTGTTGAGCGGCTGGAAGACCACGGTCGCGTCGATCCGGTTCAGGAACTCCGGCCGGAAGAAGCGCTTCATCTCTTCCATGACGCGTTCCTTCATGCGCTCGTACGCCGCCGTGATGTTTGGGTCGTCCCCGCCCTCGACCTTCGCGCGGAAGCCGAGCGCGGATTCGCTCTTCAGCAGCTTTTGCGCGAGGTTGCTCGTCATGATCACGATCGTGTTGCGGAAGTCGACGCTGCGGCCCTTCGCATCCGAGAGCCGACCCTCGTCAAAGACCTGCAGCAGCATGTTGAAGACCTCGGGGTGCGCCTTCTCGATCTCGTCGAGGAGGATCACGCAGTACGATTTGCGGCGGACCGTTTCCGTGAGCTGGCCGCCCTCTTCGTACCCGACATAACCGGGCGGCGAGCCGACCAGGCGCGACACGTTGTGCCGCTCCATGTAGTCGGACATATCGATCTTGACCATGTTCTCTTCGCTGCCGAACATGAACTCGGCGAGCACCCGCGCGAGATGGGTCTTGCCGGTGCCGGTCGGTCCCACGAAGAAGAAGACGCCGATCGGCCGGCGGGGGTCCTTGAGGCCAGCGCGAGCGCGACGGACCGCGCGCGCGATCGTCGTGACCGCGATGTCCTGTCCGATGACGCGGCCGTGGAGGGCCTCTTCCATCTTCAGGAGCTTCTGCGTCTCCTCTTCGGCGAGCTTCCTGACCGGGATCCCCGTCCACATGGAGACGACCTCGGCGATGTCCTCGTCGGTGACCTCCGGGCGCTTCTGGGACTGCGCGAGCAGCCAGTCGGCCTTGGCCTGCTGCAGCTTGTCCTGCTGGGCACGCTCCTGCTGGCGAAGGGTCGAGGCGAGCTCGTACTGCTGCGCCTCCATGGCCTGTTCCTTCTCGGTGACGACCCGGTCGAGCTCGCGCTGCGCGTCCTTCACGTCGGTCGGGACGGTCGAATAGCGCAGGCGGACGCGGCTCGCGGCCTCGTCCATCAGATCGATTGCCTTGTCGGGCAGGAACCGGTCGGTGATGTATCGAGAGGAGAGCTCGGCCGACGCCTTCACGGCCTCGTCGGTGATCGAGACCTTGTGGTGGTCCTCGTACCGCGAGCGGATGCCCATGAGGATCGCCTGTGTTTCCTCGATCGAGGGCTCCTCGACCATGACCGGCTGGAACCGGCGCTCGAGAGCGGCGTCGCGCTCGATGTACTTGCGGAACTCGTCGAGCGTCGTGGCGCCGATGCACTGCAGCTCGCCGCGGGCGAGCGACGGCTTCAGGATGTTCGCGGCGTCGACGGCCCCTTCGGCGGCGCCGGCGCCGACGAGCGTGTGCAGCTCGTCGATGAAGAGGATGACGTCGTGCGCGTGGCGCAGCTCTTCGATGATCTTCTTGAGGCGCTCTTCGAACTCGCCGCGGTACTTCGTGCCGGCGACGAGCGACCCGATGTCGAGCGTGAGGACGCGTTTCCCCTGGAGCGTCTCGGGCACGTCGCCCTTCACGATCCGGTGCGCGAGCCCCTCGGCGATCGCGGTCTTTCCGACGCCAGGCTCACCGATCAGCGCAGGGTTGTTCTTCGTCCGGCGCGACAGGATCTGGATGACTCGCTCGATCTCCTTCTCGCGGCCGATGACCGGATCGAGCTGGCCCGCCTTCGCCAT
This sequence comes from Chloroflexota bacterium, assembly GCA_038040345.1. GTDB lineage: Bacteria > Chloroflexota > Limnocylindria > P2-11E > P2-11E > 3-1-20CM-2-70-9. The sequence continues at coordinate 7,821 of JBBPIQ010000012.1, read as the reverse complement.
CGCCGTGAGGTTGACGCCGAGCTGGTCGAGCGTCGGCGTCTTCGAGCTTGCCGACTTCCCGCCTGCCGCCGTCGTTTCCGTGGCCTGAGGGTGCTGCTGTCCGAGCGTGGCTATGACCTGGTGCCGGACCTTCTCGAGCGAGACGCCGAGCGATTCGAGGACGCCGGACGCGATCCCCTCGCCCTCGCGCACGAGACCGAGGAGCAGGTGCTCGGTGCCGACGTGGCTGTGGCCGAGCTTCCGAGCCTCGTCGATCGCGAGCTCGATGACCTTCTTGGTTCGCGGCGAAAGCGTGATCTCGCTGGGGGACGTCGTCGAATCACCGCGACCGATGATGAACTCAACTGCGGTGCGAACCTTGGAGAGCTCGACCCCGAGGGAGTCGAGGACGCGCGCGGCGACACCCTCGCCTTCGCGCACCAGACCGAGGAGGAGATGCTCCGTTCCTATGTAGTTGTGGTTGAAACGGATGGCCTCGTCCTGGGCAAGCGCGAGGACTCGCTTGGCGCGGTCGTTAAAGCGGTCGAACGGTCCCATTTGTTGCGTCTTCTAAAGGTATATCGCAGCGTCTTGCATCTGGTTCCGATTATACGTTCGCGTCTTGCTCTGTCCGAGTTGCGTACACGACATTTCCTGCCGCTTGACGCACCGATAGGCACGGCCGACGTCGCTCGGGGTCGATCGCAACCACTCGGACACGGACAAGATCACCCGGGTGAACTACCTCGGTCGGGCTCGCGATCCGCCGTGGAGCGATCTCACTGATATGGATCAGACCCTCGATGCCCGTCGTTACGCGGGCGAACGCTCCGTATGGCATCACGCGGGTCACCGTCGCGTCGACGCCGGTGACGAGCACACGCACGCTGTCGCCGGGGCGATAAAAGAGTGGTGGGTTCGAGGTGGGACGACGCCTCCTCCTTCCGCCGGCGACGCAGCAGTTGCGCCGCTGCCTTCTCCGACAGGACCAGGCGGTCGCGACGCTGGTCCGCCTCGATGACCTTCAGCGGAAGCCGCTTGCCGACATAGTCGCGAAGCGCGTCGGGAACCGCGGTGCGCTCGGTCCTCCCGAGATTTCCCACGGAGGCGAGTTGCGAGAGCGGCACGAAGCCCCGGAGCCCAAGGTCGACCACGAGGCCGCCGCGGTTCGCTTCCACGACCTCCGCCTCGACGACCTCGCCGCTCTGCGCGAGTTCGCTCATGCGCGCCCACTGCCGCCGGCTCCGGGCGCGGCGCGTGGAGAGGACTACGCGGCCGTCCGGACCTTCAGGTTGGACCACCGCGGCGACAACTCTGTCGCCGACTGCGACATCCGTTCCGTCTCCGCTCGCCTCACGAAGAGAAAGCACGCGCGCGGAGCGTCCGCCGAGATCGACGAGCGCCTCATCGCCGCTCACTGAGGCGACGACGCCTTCCACCACCTCGCCTTGTCGAAGCGGTCGGAGCGCGCGCTCGTCCTTGTCGGTGCCGGCGAGGAGCTCTTCCATCGTCTCCGCCACGACCGGGCGAGCGGGCAAACAACGTGCCATCGGTATGATTCGCCACACGCGGGGGAGCGAGGGAGGAATCCGTCAACCCGACGGCACGTTGGCCCGAGCGGCTGGCTCATATCGCCGTCCTTCTGCGCGCCGAGGGAACGGCAGTCCTTGCGACCTCCGGCGACGATCTTCGAACCGTGTTTGCGCATGACGTTTCGCCGGACACCAAATGGCGCGGCATCTTTGACGCCGACGTCGTCGTGCGCGCCCTCGGCGGCACGACGGTCGGCACAGCGGTCGCCGCTGGTCGTTGGGTTGAAGAGGCAGCGTTCGCCCTCCTCACGCGTATCGATCTGCCCGACGGCGAAGCGCTTCTCTGCGGGTTGCGCCACGGCGTGCCCTTCGACGCGATCGAGCTTTCCACCGCGAGCGCGGCTGGCGAGATGCTCGCGATGAGCGTCGGAGAAGGTCGCGCGATGGCGGACGCCAAACACGAAAGCGCGCAGAACAACGACCGTGTCGCGCTCCTCGAGCACCTGCTCACCGGTCTCGAGGAGACCCTCGACGCGTCCGCACTCCTCGCCCGCGCGGCGGAGGACATCGCCGCACGGATGGGTGCGGGCGGGACGTCGATCATGCTCATCGAAGGCAACCGCCTCCGCGTGCGTGCGTCGGTCGGGATCGGCGTGCCCCTCGGTCACGAGCAACGGGTCGATGAGGGGATCGCCGGATGGGTCGCCAGTCGGGGCGAGAAGGTTGTCCTCTTGGGGCCGGTGGACGACGAACGTTTCCAAGGCAGCGATCCACTTGCCGGCGAGTCGGTGATCACGCCGATGCGCGCCGGCGACGAGATCATCGGCGTCCTCAACGTGAAGCGGCCGACGGGCGCCGAAGGTTTCGGTCAGAAGCTCGACGTCCTCGACGCCATAGCCGGCGACGTGGCTCGCGCGCTCGTCGCCATCAATCGGATCGACGACCTGGAACGCGAGTTTCGTTCCGAGGTTGCCCTCGAGGAAGTGATGCGTCACGCAGCCGCGAGCGACGGCGAAGCGGCGGCACGGGCAGCCGCGACCTCGTTCGGACATCACGCCGTCGCGGTGCGCGCCCCGGACGGACGCATCCTCGCGCTCCACGCGGAAGACAAGGAGTGCCGCGAGGCCGCGCTTGAGGCGAGCGCGAAGGTCGAGGCCCCACATGGATCGAGCGTCCGAGTGGGAGTGGCGCGGCACGGACGACCGTACGAGCCGAGCGAGGAGCAGCTCGCGGGCCGCGCCGCGGATGCCCTGGGGCTGCTTGCCCACACCCAAATGGAGTCCGCACCGAAGCGCCACTCGGGGGTTCGAGTCCTTGCGGTGGAGGATCACCCGGTCATGCGACTCGGCGTGCGGGCGCTGCTCGAGCGAGAGGGACTCGTGGTCGCCGGCATCACCGCGACGTGCGCCGAGGCGCTGGACCTCCTCGCTGAGAACGAACCCGACGTCGTCCTCCTGGACCTCGGCCTCCCCGACGCGACCGGACCGGAAGCGGTGACCCGGATCCGCGAGGTCTCCAGCTCCCTGCCGATCATCGCGTTCAGCGTCGAGCGCACCCCTGAGGTGATCCGCGCCGTCCTTCGCGCCGGCGCAAATGGGTATGTCTCAAAGGACGCGCCGTCGAGCCAGGTGATAGCGGCGCTCGAGGCGGCGGTCCAGGGGCTCACTGCCCTCGGCCCCGCCGAGGCTCGGGCGCTCAGTCGATCGACCGAAGCCATCCCGGTGGCCGAAGCAGCCGAGGACGCGCCCGATGTGGAGGCCGATGACTCCGAGCCCGGCGCCCCCGTCCCCGTGCGCGAGCCGCTGACACCGCGGGAGCTCGAGCTCCTTCGTTACCTGGCGGAGGGTTACACCAACAAGGAGATCGCGCGCGCGATGGTCCTCGCCGAGGACACGGTCAAGAAAGGTGTCCAGACCCTCATCGCCAAGCTCGGGGCCACCGATCGGACCCACGCGGTGGTCCTCGCGTTACGGCGCCACCTCATCGAATAGCGCTAGCTCTGTAGTACCCGGTTCGACGGGTTCGGCATGGCGGAGTAGGGCGTTTTGTAGGTAGGCATCTCGCTCGTGGGCCTCGCGACCGCGGCCCTTATCCGTTCGGGTACCGGCCCTGACGCGGTTCGCCCGCATGCCCGCCGAGGGCCGGAATGGCTGGTCGCCGAGTGGGTATCCCAAATGGACCTGATCGGGGATTAACCAGCAGATGCGGCGCGCGCACAGTTCGCGCGCCGTCGTGCGAAGAGGGGCGAGACCTAGACCAGGTCTTTGGTGGGCGTGCGGCGGGGCGGAGGGGGACCTTGGCAGACTGGGCCCTGCTTTGGGCACGGTGTCGGGAGGGCGACGCGGCGGCGCGATGTGCGCTCATCGAGCGCTATGCGCCGCTGGCCACCCGGATCGCACGCGGCATGAACGTTCCCGTCGGCGCGGTCGCCGGCCCGGACGATCTTGAGTCTGCCGCCCTGATCGGCCTGATCGACGCCGTCGACCGTTTCGAGCCGGATCGTGGTGTCCCTTTCGAGGGCTATGCAAGCTTGCGGATCCGCGGCGCGGTCCTCGACGAGGTGCGCCGCGTGGACGAGCTCGGACGGGCGGACCGTCAGCGCCAGCGCGCGGCCGCGGCGCAGGGGGAGGCGGGCTCCTACCACGGGACCGTGTCGCTCGATGAGCTGATCGAGCGCGGGTACCACGGGGGAGCGGAGCAGGACGAACTCGCGGAGCGCTACGAGGCGGAGGATCTCCGCATGCGTGTGCGCTCCGCGATGAACTGCTTGCCACCTCGCCAGAGCGAGGTCTTGGAGCGGTACTACGGCCAGTCGCTGACCCTTCGTGAAGCCGGCCTCCGGATGGGCATCAGCGAGGCGCGCGCGTGCCAGCTGCACGGCCGCGCGATTCAGAACCTTCGTCGCCAGCTGTCGGTCATCCTCCCCCACCGTATCGCCGCGCCGCGCGTTCCCGTCGCCGCCTAAGGTCAGCCCGCGAGCGCAAGCTCGCGCTGCGCCGGCAGGAACGTGCTCGCGTTCAGCTCGAGTCGACCGACATCCGATAACCACACCGCCAGGCCCAGCGGTCGCAGAAGACGGTCGATCACGTCATTCCTGGCGAAGCGATTCGCGAAGAGGCGCGCGAGATCGTCGAAGAGCGGATGGCGCACGGTCTCGAAGCCGACGAGGCCGCCCGCGGAGTCCGTCGGAGTCTCGGCCGCGAACGGACCGAGCCGCTCGTATTTCCACAGGACGTAGTCGCGCCGCTGGGCGCGGTGAGCGATCCGCAGCCGTCGCTCGCGGGGTAGGCCGATCAGGCGGCCGTCGCCGAGCATTGAGCCGAGGATCACCTGAAACTGGACGGGGTCAGGCGACAGCCGGCGGAGCGCCGTGCGGGGATGTTCGACCACATCCATGACTTCGACCCGCGCTTGCGTCGATCACGGACCCGCGACCGCTACGTCGAGAAGCGGCGAAGATTCCCCATGAGCGAGAGCGTCCGGTCGAATCGCTTCACGCGGTCCTTGAAGGGGAAGTCGGACGGCGAAACCGAGAGCTTCCCCACCGCACGGACGGGCTGCGGGGACACCCATTCGTTCGGGATCCACGTCCGCCCGAACGGCTCCCTCGGCAACACGTAGACGGCGCCGTCCCGCCAGATCGCTCCGTCGCGAGGGTCGGCCTCCGTGAAAAAGAAGTAGTAGCGGTGGATGACCGACCCGCGGCGAATCTGATAGCAGCCGTTCCAGAGCGAACCGGCGCGGCTGCGGTCGAGCGTCGCGAAGAAGAGCGGCCAGATCCCATCCGACGTCGCAAAGACCGCCTCGAGCGTGCGAGCGTTGTAATCGATCGCGACCATTGGCCTGACCTCGTCGAGGTCCGCGGAGGCGGTCCCGTGGAGGAGACAGCCACGCTGGTGCACGAGGTACGACAAGAACTCGTGCTTGGGTACGTCGAGGGGGTAGTCGATGAGGCCGTTGCGCGTCCTCTGCAGCGTCTCGTCGAACTCGGCGCGCGGCCCTGCGCCAAGCGCATAGGGCGGACCCTCGACCATCCCGACGTCGACTCCAGCGCGAAGGGCCAATGCTCCGAGCGCGATCTGCCCGCGGGCGAGAGCGAGCCGAAGGCGATCACCTCGTGCCATCCGATCAGCTCGTGCTCGGCTGCGGCCGACCGAGTGCGTTGTGTAGCCGGATGCCGCTGAATTCGAGCGTCGACCCGATGACAGCGTCCCAGAGCGGCCAGACATTCGCGACGGGGCGGAGAGCGATCCCGGCCGCCGCATGGCGGCCGACCAGATCGTCGATTCCGACGAGCTCGAGCGGATCGACGGTGGCTCGACTCAGCCAGTACCCCGCAGTCTCGCGATCCTCCGTGAATGACTCCATGGGCAGACGGTACAGATACAACCGCGCGTCACGGACTCGCGGGACCCACCCTTCCTCGATCACGTGAACGCGAAGCTCGCGCTGCCCGTCGAGGAACCGCAAAAGGTCGGCATCGCTGGTGCGAGACCCTGCCCAGAACGTGCACCGCGGGCAGTCGCGCGGGAACCAGTAGAGCGGCAGGTGCCGGGTGTCGACGGCCCACACGAGGGCCTCGTCCGTGAGCGCGGTCCGCGCGCGATGAGGCGCGAACCGCGTGATCGTCGGGTCCTCACTGACGTGCCACAGCGCCCGTGGCCCTTCGCCCCGGTAGGGCGGCGCTGGTGCGCGCATCACCAACTACGGAAAAACAAAAGACCCTGGCGCTTTCGCGTCGGGGTCTTTAGATCCCGGCCCTGACCTATTTTCCCGGGGACCGACGTCCCGAGTATCTTCGGCGCTGGTGGGCTTGACTGCTGTGTTCGGGATGGGAACAGGTATGACCCCACCGCTCCAAGGACCGAGGATTCAATTTTACCGCGCTGGCGCGGGGCGTCAACGCGACTTTGTCGCGGCGGCCCCCTTCTCGACGTAGGGTGCGCGCCACGCCGGCGCCTCGAACGGCGCCCCGAAGTAATCGGTGATCTTGTTGATCTTTCCGTCACGCAGCTCGATCAAGGAGACGGCGTGCCACGTCTCACCATTCGGATAGGTGATCTGACCAGCTACCGCGAACCGATCCCCAGCGCCGATGATTTCCGGCGTCCAGGGGCTTGGGCTGCTCGTGGTGGTCTCCCGCGGTGTCCCACCGGGGTAGTTCTCGATGATCCCGCGTCGATTGTCTTTCCCGCGGATGCGCTCACCAGACTGCGGGTACTCCTCGACGAAGTCGTCGGAGAGCAACCGCTCCTGGGCTTCGATGTCGTTCGCGGCCATCGCCTCTATGAACTGCTCGACGGTCTTGCGGTTGTCTGCCATCTTGTTTCCTCCCCGTGCATGGCACCCGTCGCTCGCGGGTGCCACTAAGCAGCAGCGTACGCCTGGCGAAAAAGCCGGAACGCGCGCTCTATGGGCGGATGTTCTGATTCATCCGGAACACGTTGTCCGGGTCGTGCGTCGGTTTGAGATTCCGTAGGCGGCCGTTTTCGCATCACCGTAGATCGCGCGATCCGACCGTGAGTCTGGCAAAAGGCTGGAGAGGCCGTCTAGCTCCTCGTCCGTGGAAGCTGCACAGCGAGGATCGATGAAAGAGGGCCGGCGACGATCTGCCCACCGGGCTCGCGGAACATGAAGCCAACTGTCGTAATGAGTTGACCGTCCCCGCGCGCGACGGCCTGACTCCCCTCCATGAATTCATATGCGTCGAGCGCAAAAGACTCAGGCTCGACCTCGTGCCAGCGGTCCGCGAGCAGAACGTGCTTGATTTCGTTGACCTGAATTCCAAGCGTCATCTCGGCACCTCCTGTGTCACCAACCTTAATAAAGAAAAGAGGCCTCCACAAAAAGCGGAGGCCTCTATCGAGCTTCACGGTGATCGTGACGAGGAAGACGAACGAATTGTTCGTACCGCGCCGGGACCGTCGTTGGCCCGGCTGGGTGCTGAAATTAGGTCAAGCCCTCGACCGTTAGTACGGCTCAGCTCCAGATCTTGCGATCCTTCCACCCGCCGCCTATCAAACACGTTCTCTACGTGCGGTCTTACCTGGTTACCCAGAGGGTGAGCTCATCTCAAGGTCGGCTTCCCACTTAGATGCTTTCAGCGGTTATCCGGAACGGACATAGCTACCGAGCGGTGCCCTTGGCAGGACAACTCGTACACCATCGGTCCGCTCACCCCGGTCCTCTCGTACTGGGGGCAACTCCTCTCAACTCACCTGCGCGCACACTGGATAGAGACCGAACTGTTTCACAACGTTCTGAACCCAGCTCGCGTACCGCTTTAATGGGCGAACAGCCCAACCCTTGG
>JBBPIQ010000011.1:0-50015 GCA_038040345.1 Chloroflexota bacterium | reverse complement strand
TCGGTCCTGAGCACATCCTTCTCGGCGTAATACGCGAAGGAGAGGGCATCGCCTCGGGAGTGATCGAATCTCTCGGGGTCAACCTGTCCGCCGTCCGCACCAGGCTGCTCGAGCTCCTTGCCGAGTCCGGCGCTCCCCCACCCACGGGCTACGCGGCACCGCCGCCGACACGCACACACGGGTATGGACCGTTCAGTCGATTCACCGACCGAGCCAAGCGTGTCCTCGCGCTCGCTCAAGACGAGGCCGTGCACATGGGTCACGACTACATCGGCCCTGAGCATCTGCTTCTTGGCCTGGCGCGGCTGGCCGAGCTCAGTGCGCCAGATGCTGCGATGAAGCGGATCTTCGAGACGCTCGGGGTCACGCTCGAGCAGCTCCGCGCGGAGCTCGGAACGGTCATTCCGACAACCGACCGAGACAGCCAGTGGGCAGTGACGCTCAGCCCAGAGACCAAGGAAGTCCTTCAGATCGTCCACGGATCCGCCGAGGAGAAACCCGTCGAGGCCGAGGATCTTCTGCTCGCCATCGTTCGCGATGAGCAAAGCTTCGGAGCGCAACTCCTTGCACGGCTCGGTGTTACGCCCGAACGCGTGCGGGCCGCGGTCGGCCATTGATACGCCGCTGTTGTACCGCTGCGGCGCGCACTTTCCACACTTAACGCATGTATCCGACGACGCCGCGCGAGGGCTCCCACGTCGGCGCCATCGTGTTCGCCGGAGCGATCGGCCTCGTCCTTGTCGTCGTCTTCGGCGTGTGCGGCGGCGGCAGCTCCACACCGAAGGCGCAGGCGACCCCGACCCCTACGGCGACCGCGCCGCTTCCCAAGCTGTCCGAGCTCGACAGCGCGTGGATCGACCAGACCGCGCCGGCGCAGCTTGCGGTCGGCGCCGAGGCGACGATCACGTTCAAATTCCGAAACACCGGAAAGGTCGCCTGGGCGCGTGGTACCGGGTCCGAGGCGAGTCTGGCGTTCGTCGGCAGCAACGCGAACTTCGATCCGAAGATGGCGGTCAACTGGCCGCAACCGGGTAGGCCCGCGGTCCAGAGTGAGGACGTCGTCCCACCGAACGAGATCGCGACGTTCACCTTCAAGGTCAAGGGCGTCACCGTCGGCACGTATCGCATCGACGTGCGGCCCGTCGTCGTGGCCGTCGGCCCGATGCGCGATCAGGGCGTGTACACCGAGGTGACCGTCCGCTAGAGATCCGCTGTTAGCGGATGGCGATGTCCGGCTGACCTTCGAGTACGGTCGCGAGTCGCGCGCGTGCCGCGGCCGCATCCGACGCGCGCACGAGCACGGTCACCGAGTGTTGTGCGACCGTCGGGAACTGCGCGCTGCGGTCGGCTCGGACCGCCGCGAGATGGAAGAGGAACGCCGCCGCGCTCACGGTGCCATCGACCGTGAAGTGCCAGATGTCGTGCCACGTCGCGAGCGGGAAGTCGCCGGCGAGCACGGCGTTGAGCAATCGGTAGAGCGCGGCGGATCCGAACACGAGCACGCCGAGGACGCCGCCGAGGATCGCGAGATAAAGGTAACCGCGGCGCGGAAGCGAGCGGCGCTCGTCCTCGGTCAGCCTGCGCTGCGCCGGCCACCATGCGAGCGCCCACGCCGGCGCGCCGACGAGCACGAGTGCGATGTACGCGGCAGTTTCGCCATTGCTGTGCGTGTTCAGGCCCATAAGCTGGCTGCCGAACACGCCGATCGCGCCCGCGGCGCCGATCGCGAGCATGGCGAGCCCGATCGCCGCGATGAGATACGTGTAGAGACGGCGGATCGTCGCGGCGCGCTCGAGCGCCGTCTCGCGCGCGGCCTCGGACTGCACCACCCGCCGGTGGAATAGCCAGACCGTCGCGAAGACGATGAGGTTGGTCACCGGGGCGCCGAGATCGTGCTCGATGTTCCGGAACTCCTCGCGGCCGGGCGTTCCGAGAATCCGCTCGACGACGTTCGAGACGGCCACGGTCGCACTGAGCAACACGGCGAGAGCGGAGACGAGGACGATCAGATAGATGGCGAGCTTGCGCACGACGGAGGCCCGCTCGACCTCACCGTCAGGGGCCGCGGCTCGCAGCCCACGCTGAAGCGGGATCCAGGTGCCGAGCCAGACAGCCAGGCCCGCGAGGATGGCCGGCACCGCGCCGATGAGTTGAAAACGAAGTTGATCGTCCTGACTTGGGCGAGGCGGCACCTGCACGCCCGGTGGCGGAACGAACTGGTTGCTGAACCCGGGGATGGGCGCGACCGCATCGGCGATGCGCCCCCAGATGCCGGCGAGCGTGCTCACGGTGGTGGAGGCGGCCCAGAAGAGACCGATGGTGGCGAGGCCGTACAGCGCGAGATGCCGCAGGGCGGCAGCGCGGCCCGCGATCGTCACCGCGCGCCGATCCTGATTCGAAAGCCAGAGGTGATACGCGAGCGCGCCGGCGGCCGTGAGCGCCATCGCCGCCGCGCCGGCGGCGCGGGCCGGCCAGTCAGCCTCGAGCCCGAACGCCCCCGGCCCGAACTGGCTGAACTGCGAGCCGTCGCCGAGATACGTGCCCTGGAGCACGAGTCGGAGCGCCCGTTGCCCGTAACCGAAGACCAAGAGAGCGCTGACGAAGACGACCAGGTGCAGGTAGAAGCTGCGGAGCGCGGAGCCGCGCTCCTCGACGGAGCGAAGTGCCGCACGCTGCGCGATGCGGAAGTGGATGATCCACGCGGGAAGCCCGACGACGAGGAGGGCGATCGCAAGGCTGGCCTGTTCCCGGTAGAGCTCGCGCGGCTGGCTGAAATCGTTGAAGACCAACGGAAGGCCGGTAAATCCCCCCGATGGCGCGCCCAGCGCGAGCTCGGCACCGACGCGCAGTAGGTTCGCGACCGCCAGAACGACCATATGGATTGCGACGAGCGCGACCAGATAGAAATACGCGCGCTGGACGGCGGGGAGCGGGCGGTCGACGGGGTGCACGAATGGAGATGATGGGCCCACGACCTCTGGACTGAGCGTCGCCGAGCAGACGTTCAGCGGAAAGCGGCAGGCATCCGCGGGCGGCGTTGGGCCGTATGCGGTGTACATTCGAGCCGGTCTTTGGCCACACGGGGGCCCGCTATCGCGGGGTGGCCACAAGGGGAGGCGGTCATGATCCCTGCGTCCTTCGAGTACGCGGTCGCGCGCGATATCGCCGACGCGATTCAGCTCCTGGCGAGCTCCGGCGGGGAAGGCAAGGTGCTCGCGGGAGGCCAAAGCCTGATCCCACTCATGAAGTTCCGCCTGGCGCAGCCTGCCCTTCTCATCGACATCAACAGAGTCGCGGGTCTCGGTGAGATCCGCGAGAACGGCGAGCTCCAGATCGGCGCGCTCGTCCGCGAGAACGACCTCGAAGCGAATCCCATCGTCCGGCAGCGGTATCCGATCCTCGTCGACACAGCCGCGGTTGTCGCAGATCCGCTCGTGCGCAACCTCGCGACCATCGGTGGCAACCTCGCGCATGCCGATCCCGCGAACGACCATCCGGCCACGATGCTCGCGGTCCGCGCGTCGGTCGTGGTGCAGGGCCCGAAGGGCGAGCGGGTGATACCGATCGACGAGCTCTTTGTCGACACGTTCACCACCTCGCTCGCGCCGGACGAGATCCTCACCCAGATCCGCATCCCAAAGCCGGCTCCCAAGAGCGGCGGCGCGTACCTCAAGTTCGAGCGCAAGGTCGGCGACTTCGCGATCGCGGGCGTCGCCGTCATGCTCACGCTCGACGCAAACGGAAAGGTCGCCCGGGCAGGCATCGGCCTCACCAATGTGGGACCGACAGCCATCCGCGCGGGCCGGGCCGAGGATGTCCTCACCGGCCAGACTCCCGACGACAAGACGATCGCTGAGGCGGCCTCCAGGGCGGCGGCGGCGGCCGAGCCGGTCTCCGACCTGCGCGGGCCCGCCGAGTACAAGAAGGACGTCGTCCGCGTGCTCACGCAGCGGGCGATCGTCAAAGCGGTCGCTCGCGCGAAGGGAGGTGCCTAGTGGCGGTCCAAACGGCGCCGGCCAAGACGTCCGGCACGACGCGCATGAAGATCCACGTAACCGTGAACGGTGAGGCCCACGACCTTGAGGTCGAGGCTCGCATCCTCCTCGTCCACTTGCTCCGTGAAAACCTCGGCATGACCGGCACGCACATCGGCTGCGATACCACCAACTGCGGCGCGTGCACGGTGCTGCTCAACGGGCGGCCGGTGAAATCGTGCACCGTGTTCGCGGTGCAGGCCGATCAGATGAGCGTCGCGACGGTCGAAGGTCTCGAGAAGGAGGGCAAGCTCGACCCGATCCAGGAGGGCTTCCACGAGGAGCACGGCCTCCAGTGCGGGTTCTGCACGCCCGGGATGATGATCACCGCGGCGGCGCTCCTCACCGCGAATCCGGATCCGAGCGAGCTCCAGATTCGCCAGGCCATCTCCGGCAATCTCTGCCGCTGCACCGGCTACGTGAACATCGTGAAGTCGATCCAGTACGCGGCACGCAAGACGCGCGAGACGCGGAAGGAGGCGTAGTTCGGTGGCTACAGAGATCGGCGGCATCGGCGTGAGCGTCAAGCGCAAGGAAGACGCGCGCTTCATCCGCGGCCGCGGCAACTACGTCGACGACGTGAAGCTGCCGGGCATGCTCTACATGGACATCGCCCGCAGCCCCTACGCGCACGCGCGCATCAAGAGCATCGACACCTCGAAGGCGCTCGCCATCCCCGGCGTGCTCGCCGTGATCACCGGCAAGGACCTCGTCCCGCTCAAGCTCGAGTGGATGCCGACGCTCATGTCGGACAAGCAGATGGTGCTGCCGACGGACACCGTGCTCTACCAGGCGCAGGAGGTCGCGGCGGTCGTCGCGACCGAGCGCTACATCGCGGCCGACGGAGTCGCGGCGATCGAGGTCGATTACGAGCCGCTCCCCGTCGTGGTGGACCCGATCAAAGCGCTCTTACCGGGCGCGACGATCGTGCGCGAGGACCGCGCGCAGAAGAACAACCTCATCTGGCATTGGGAGGTCGGCGACAAGGCCGGCACCGACAAGGCCTTCGCCGACGCCGAGGTCGTCGTCAAGCAGGACATCTACATCCCGCGAATCCACGTCGCCTCGATCGAGACGTGTGGCATGGTGGCGAGCTTCGACAAGATCAATGGCAAGCTCACCGTCTGGATGACGACGCAAGCGCCGCATGCGATCCGCACGGTCATCGCACTCGTCGCCGGTCACCTAGGCCTTTCCGAGGAGCGGATTCGCGTCATCTCGCCCGACATCGGCGGCGGCTTCGGCGGCAAGGTGCCGGTGTACCCGGGCTACGTGCTCGCGATCGGCGCGTCGGTCCTCACCGGGCATCCGGTCAAGTGGATCGAAGACCGTTCCGAGAACATCCAGGCCGACTCGTTCGCGCGTGACTACCACATCACCGCCGAGCTCGCCGCGAAGAAGGACGGCACGATGCAGGCCCTCCGCGTGAAGACGATCGCCGATCACGGCGCGTTCGACGCCGCGGCGAACCCGTCCAAGTTCCCGGCAGGGCTCTTCCACGTCGTCACCGGCAGCTACCCGTTCGAGAAGTCGTTCGTCGAGGTCGACGGCGCGTACACGAACAAGCCTCCGGGGGGCATCGCGTACCGCTGCTCGTTCCGCGTCACCGAGGCCGCCTTCACGATCGAGCGGCTCGTCGACGTGCTCGCTCTCGAGCTGAAGAAGGACCCCGCTGAGCTACGGATGCAGAACTTCATTCCGCCCGAGGCATTCCCGTACAAGTCCGTCCTCGGGTGGGAATACGACAGCGGTAACTACGGCCGCGCGCTCAAGCTGGCGATGGACAAGATCGGCTACGCCGAGCTCCGTAAGGAGCAGGCCGCGAAGCGTGCCAAGGGCGAGCTCATGGGCATCGGCATCTCGAGCTTCACGGAGATCGTCGGCGCAGGGCCGTCGAAGCACTTCGACATCCTTGGCATCAAGATGTTCGACTCCGCCGAGATCCGCGTGCACCCGACGGGCAAGGCGATGGTTCGCCTCGGTGTGAAGTCACAGGGTCAGGGTCACGAGACGACGTTCGCGCAGATCGTCGCCGAGGAGCTCGGGCTACCGGTCGGCGACATCGCCGTCGAGGAGGGCGACACCGACACCGCGCCCTACGGCCTCGGCACCTATGCGAGCCGGAGCACGCCGGTCGCGGGCGCGGCCACAGCGCTGGCGGCGCGGAAGATCCGCGAGAAGGCGAAGCTCATCGCCGCGCATCTGCTTGAAGCGAACCCCGACGACATCGAGTGGAAGGACTACAAGTTCCAGGTCAAGGGCGTCCCGACCAAGTCGAAGACGATGCAGGAGATCGCATTCGCCGCGTACACGAACCACCCGCAGGGCATGGAGCCTGGGCTCGAGGCCGTCGACTACTACGACCCGCCGAACCTCACCTACCCCTTCGGCTCGTACATCTGCGTCGTCGACATCGACAAGGGCACCGGCGAGGTGAAGATCCGCCGCTTCGTCGCGGTGGACGACTGCGGGACCATCATCAACCCGATGATCGTCGAGGGGCAAATCCACGGCGGCCTCACCATGGGCCTCGCGCCCGCGCTCTACGAGCAGATCAACTACGACGACGACGGGAACATCCAGGGCGGCAACTTCATGGACTACCTCCTGCCGACGGCGATGGAAACCCCAAACTGGGAGCTGGGCAAAACCGTGACACCGTCGCCGCACCACCCCATCGGTGCGAAGGGCGTCGGCGAGTCAGCGACGGTGGGCGCGCCCGCCGCGATCGCGAATGCGGTCGTCGACGCGCTCGCGCACCTCGGCGTCAGGCACATCGACATCCCGATCACACCGTGGAAGGTGCAAAAGATCCTCAAAGACAATGGCGTGGCGGAGTGAAGTAGGGAAAACATGCGATTCGAAGGCACGCTCGACATAGCTGCACCGCGCGATCGGGTGTGGTCCTTCCTGACCGATCCGAAGCAGGTCACCACGTGCGCGCCCGACGTGCAAAGCCTCGACGTCACCGACCCGCGCCACTTCAAGGTCGTGGTGCGGGCCGGTGTCGGTCCGATCAAGGGAACGTTCTCGATGAACGTGGAGTTCACCGACCTGCAGGAGCCGGATCACGCGTCCGTTGTGGCACGCGGGCAGGCGCCCGGCAGCGCCGTCGAAATGCGGAGCGAGATGGATCTCACGGCGATCGACGGGACTCGCACGACCATGAAATGGTCGAGCGACGTCACCGTCTCGGGAATGATCCAGCAGGTCGGCGCGCGGCTGATGCAGGGCGCGGCCGACAAGATCACGCAGCAGGTCTTCTCTTGTATGAAGGAGAAGCTCGAAGCGCCGGTCACGGCGTGAGCGACGACCGCGTCGCGCGCAACCTCCTGCTGCTCCCGCGGCTCCTTCGACGGGCCGGCGTCCACGTCAACGCCGAGCGTGGCCGCGTCTATTTGCAGGCGATCACGGAGATCGACCTCGAGCTTCCCGACGACGTGCGCGCCGCGAGCCGCACCGCCCTCGTATCCCGCCAGGCCGACCTCGCCGCGTTCGAGATGACCTTCAACCTCTTCTGGTCGCTCCTCCGCGGGGGACGCCTGTCGTCGCCGATCCCCACCGCTCGTCGGCCAGATGCCGATGAGGGACAGATCGAAGTCCCGCTCGGACAGATGCCGAGCCGCATGACATCGCTCGTCCAGCGCACCGTCAGGGTCACGGCAAGTCCGACCGAGCTCCTGCGCAGCACCGACTTCTCGGCCATGACCGCCGCCGAGCGCGCCGCCGCCGCGCGCTTCCTCGAGCGTTTGCAGTGGTCGCCGGGCCAGCGCCCGAGCAGGCGCTTCCGTTCCTCGCGAAACGGGTCGCGCCTGGATGCGCGCGCGACCATGAGGAAATCGCTCGCCACGCACGGCGAGCCGGCCGTACTCGTCCGCCGCGCCCGCCGCGCGAAGCGCAGGCCGCTCGTGATCCTGTGCGACGTCTCCGGATCGATGGAGGCGTACACCCGCCTCCTGCTGCACATGTCGCACGCGCTTGCGCGTGGCTGGGGCCGCGTCGAGACGTTCACCTTCGGCACGCGCCTGACCCGCATCACGCGACAGCTGCGCGAGCGCCGTCCCGATGCCGCTCTGTCGCACGTCTCACGCGCGGTGTCCGACTGGTCTGGTGGGACCCGCATCGGCGAAGCGCTTCACGAGTTCAACCTCCGCTGGTCGCGGCGCGTCCTCGGCCGCGGTGCGATCGTCCTGCTCGTCACCGACGGCTGGGAGCGCGGTGATCCCGGGCTGCTCGAGCGCGAAGCGGCCCGCTTGCAGCGCGCGGCCTACCGCCTCATCTGGCTCGATCCGCTCTCGGGCACGCGCGATTACTCCCCCGAGGCGCGCGGCGCACGCGCGTTGAGCGGTCACTCCGACGATCACCTCGCCGCGAACACGCTCGACGGACTGGCACGGATCGCGGAGCTTCTCGGGCGCGTCGGCCGCGGCCGGCCGGTGCGCCGCGCCGAGGCTGCATGAGCGCTTCGTTCTTCGAGCTCGCCGCGGAGCTGCTGGCACGACGTGAGCCTTTCGCGACGGCGACCGTCGTTCGCGCGGATCGGCCGACGTCCGCGAAGCCCGGGGCGAAGGCCATCATCACGCCCGACGGCAAGCTCACCGGGTGGATCGGCGGGAGCTGTGCGGCGCCGGTCGTGATCCGCGAGGCCGTAGCCGCGATCGCCGACGGCGAGACTCGGCTGATCGAGATCTCCAAGACTTCCGCGGCGCCGCGACCCGGAGTGCGACACTTTCCTATGACGTGCCACTCCGGCGGCACGCTGGAGATCCATATCGAACCGCTTCTTCCGACCGAGCAGCTCGTGATCCTGGGCAAGACGCCGGTCGCGCGCGCGCTCGCGGCGCTCGGGTCGGCGCTCGGCCGATACGTGGTCGTGGCCGAACCGAACGTCAACGCCGTCGACTTCCCCACCGCGGACCGAATCACGACCGAGCTTGCGGACGTCAACGTCGACGCGCGCACGTCGATCGTCATCGCGATGCGCGGCGACGCGGACGAGGACCCCGCCGAGGAGGCGCTCCGGACTCCGGCGAGCTACATCGGCCTCGTCGCAAGCCAGACCAGGGGCGACGTGATCCGCGACACGCTCATGCGGCGCGGATTGACCGAGGCGCAGGTCAAGCGGCTCGTCTACCCCGCCGGGCTCGACATGGGTCACGCCAGCGACGAGGAGATCGCGCTTTCGATCCTCGCGCAGATCCTGATGCACCGGCACGCGCGAGAGAGCGTCGCCGCATCTCTGCCCGAGACCCACCGTAACTTCCAGCCGATGGCCAAACCAGCCGAGGCGGTCGACCCGATCTGCGACATGGTCGTCGCGATCACGCCGACCGCGCTCCGCGCCGACTTCGAGGGCACCACCTATTACTTCTGCGGCGAGGGGTGCCGCCGCCGATTCCTGAAGGATCCCGCCGCCGCACTCGCGGCGACGCGATGAAAGAGGTCGCGGCCGAGCTCGAGCAATGGCTCGCCACGGGCGAGCCGGTGGCGATCGCGACTGTCGTGCGCATCGCGGGATCAGCCCCGCGGCAGCTCGGCGCCACGCTTATCGCGCGCTCCGGCGACCGGCTCGCGGGCTCAGTCAGCAACGGATGCGTTGAGTCCGCGGTTTACGAGGAGGCGATGGCCGTACTGAAGGATGGCCAGCCGCGGGTCGTGACCTACGGGATCAGCGACGAGTTCGCGTTCACGGTCGGCCTTTCGTGCGGCGGTGAGATCGACGTGCTCGTCGAGCCGGTCGGCGCGCTGCACCGGGCGGCGCTCGAAGCCGTGCGCGCCGAGCGCGCAGCCGTGCTGGTGCGGGTCGTCGCGCCTGCCGACCGCGCTGGCACGGTCGCGATCCTCCGGGAGGATCGCGTCGACGGCTGGCCCCCCGAGCTCGCGGCCAGCAAGGTCCAGGCGCTCGCGGCACTCGCCGAGGGCAGACCTCGCTCTGTTCCGGCGACACTCGGCGGACGCGAGGCCACGATCTTCCTCGAGGCGCTCGCCACCCCTCCGCTCCTCGCGATCGTCGGGGCGACGCACACGGCCCAGGCGCTGGCATCGCTCGCGAAGGCGGTCGGCTATCGCGTGGTCGTCGCCGATCCGCGTGAGGCGCTGGCGAACCGCGAGCGCTTTCCTCTCGCTGATGAACTCCTGCTCGCATGGCCCGATGTCGCGCTCGCGAAGCTGCTCTTCGGCGCGAGTTCGGCCATCGTGGTCCTCACGCACGATCCAAAGTTCGATCACCCAGCGCTTGTTGCGGCACTCCGGACCGAGTCCGGATACATCGGCGCGATCGGAAGCCGAACAACCAATGAGGAACGATTCGCGTGGCTGCGCGAGCAGGGCTTCGGAGAGGACGACCTCGCGCGCGTCCACGCGCCCATTGGTCTCGACATCGGCGCCGGCACCGCCGAGGAGATCGCGCTCGCGATCCTCGCCGAAGTCGTCGCGGTCCGCCGCCACCGCAGCGGTCGAAGCCTGTCAGCGGAGTCGCTTGCGACCACGCACTGACGCTGATCCGCCCCAGATCGCCGGCGTGATCCTTGCCGCCGGGGCCGCACGGCGTTTCGGAGCCCAGAAACTGCTTGCCCCACTAGGCGGTCGACCACTCGTCCAGCACGTGATCGACGCCGCGAACGCTTCGTGCCTTGAAGACATCGTGCTCGTGGTCGGCACGAACGCGAACGATCTCGTGGCCCAACTGGAAATCGGTCGCACACGCGTCGTCCAGAACCCGGACCCCGCGCGAGGCCTCGCGAGCTCGCTCCAGTCAGGCCTCCGCAGCCTGGACCAAAGCCTCCACGCCGCGCTCGTGCTCCTCGGGGACATGCCGGGCGTGACCACGGCGCTGATCGACGAGCTCGTTGCACGCGGCCGGGAGACGCGCGCATCGGCGGTCGTCTCGGTCTGGCGCGGTCGCCGGTCCCCTCCGGTGGTCCTTCACAAGAGCATTTGGCCGGCCGCGCTGGCGCTCGACGGAGACATCGGAATGCGCGAGGTCCTGGCTGGCCGGAACGACGTCGTCGAGGTCGAGGTCACGCCCAATCTCGGCGCGCTCGACGATGTCGACACGCCCGAGGATCACGGTCGTCTACGTGTCCGCGGCGACACTCGGATCGCGTCCCGTCGCTCAGACGGGGGGTCTTCGGCGCCATAGCTTGGCTGCCTCGTGGACCGAAAGCAGCCTCTATCGCGGAGACAAAAGCTAAGGCGGACCGCCTCGGCGCTTCTCGCCGTCCTCCTCCTGGGGGGCGGCGCCTATCTCTCGTTCTCGTACGTGATCGCTGAGCGTTTCACACATGCGATCCGCTTCCCCGTCGGACACGCGCCGACGGTCGCTACGTCGACGTACGAAGACGTCACATTCCGAACGGGCGACGGCCTGACACTGCGCGGCTGGTACTTCCCCACCCGCACTGACCGCGCCGCGATCATCGTCCACGGAAAGGACGGCAACCGCATCGGGGGCGAGCACCACACGATCGAGAAGCTAGCGGACTTCCTCGTTGCCGACGGATACAGCGTCCTGATCTTCGACCTTCGCGGAAACGGCGATAGCGACGGCGACCGGTTCTCGCTCGGGTACCTCGAGCGGCGCGACGTCGCGGCCGCGATCGAGCACCTGACCGGCCGCGGGTTCCGCGAGGATCGGATCGCCCTCATCGGGATTTCGATGGGCGCGGGTACGGTCCTGCAATCTCTCCCCCTCCACCCGAACGTGGGGGCCGTCGTCGCTGACTCCTCGTATGTGGACGCGCGCACGATCGTGACCGAGGATCTCCAGCTCGTCGCCGGGGTGCCGTCATGGTTCACCCCAGGCGTGATGCTGATGTCGGACCTTGCCTTCGGTCTCAAAGGTGAGCAGGTACGGCCTGTCGAGGTCGTGCGAGCGCATCCCGAGCGCGCATTCCTATTTATTCACTGCGCCGGCGACAAGCTGATCGACCCGCACCACGCCTACGAGCTTCGCGCCGCGAGCACAAATCCGGCGAGTGACCTCTGGATGGCGGCCGCCTGCCAGCACTCATGGGCTTTCAACACGTACCCAACCGCGTACGAGGCTCATCTCCACGCGTTCCTCGAATCGCAGATCCCCGCGCACGCACCCGCGGCGTCCCACTAACGCCTACCTGCTGAGGAGACGCCCTCGTTCTCGGAGCGCGGTCTCGGCGTCCGCTGCGAGTCGTGCGACGAGCGCCCCGGCCGGCTCGATCGAATCGATGAGTCCGGCGTCCTCACCCATGAGCAGCGTGCCGCGGTCCGCGTCGCCCGCTGCGCGCGCGGCCTGCAGCTGCGGCAACACTTCGCGCCACCGGCGACGGAGCTCACCTTCGCGGCCGAGCCACTCCTTTATGAAGCCGTTCCGGCGAACGCGCGCGTACGCGCCCGGCCAGACCTGTCCGTTCACGATGTCGGGGATCTCGGTGATGAGCGTGTCGTGCCCATCGCTCTCGACGATCGCGCGCTTGTACCCATCGGGAAGTGGCGCCTCGTCGGTCGCGAGGAAGCGCGTCCCGAGCAGGACGCCGTCCGCACCCAGCACGAGCGCCGCAGCGATCCCAGGACCATCGGCGATCCCGCCCGCGACGACGACCGGGATTTTCGGGAGCGCGCGAATGACCATTCGCGCGAGGGGCAATGTCGCCATGACCCCAACATGCCCGCCGCCCTCGGTCCCCTGCGCGACGATGACATCCGCGCCTGCCTCGGCCCCGCGCTTCGCCTCGTCGAGCGTGTCGGCCTGGTGCATGTGAAGGGCGCCGCTCGCATGGATGCGCTCGGCGAGGGCGCGCAGGTCGTACTCGGGACGCCGCCAGGCGGTCGCGATGACGCGCGGGCGGCACGCGAAGATCGCCTCGATCTGCTCCGCCGACACGCCGAAGAGCAGCGCGTTCAGTCCGAACGGGGCTTTCGTCAACGAGCGGATGCGCTCGCAGCCCGTGCGGATCTCCTCGGGCGTCATCGAAGAGATGCCCAGCGTCCCGAGACCACCGGCCTGGCTCACTGCGCCGACCACCTCCGCCGCGGTAGCGCGCGACATACCGCCGAGAACGATCGGATGCCGGATACCGAGCAGGTCAGTTAGTCGTGTCTTGATCATCGGCGCTCCCCCAACGGGCGGAACGGTAGTCGCGATTCAAGCTCTGCGCGAGCGGCCCCCCGCCTGTACGATTTCTGTCGCGCAGAGGTCTTGGGGAGGGCGTCCTGACCCACACGATCACGCTGATCCCGGGTGACGGCACGGGCCCGGAGATCGTCGAGGCGACCCGCCGTGCCATCGAAGCGACCGGCGTGAAGATCGAGTGGGACGTCCACGACGTCGGCATGCCCGCGATGGCAAAGCACGGCACGCCATTTCCGAAAGACGCCCTCGACTCGGTACGGCGCAACCGCGTCGCTCTGAAGGGTCCGCTTACGACCGAGCTCGGGACCGGCTTCCGCTCGGTGAACGTCGCGCTCCGCAAGGAGTTCGACCTCTATGCGAACCTCCGCCCAGCGAAGACATACCCCGGCGTGCCTGCTCCCCGCGGCGACGTCGACCTCGTGGTGGTCCGCGAGAACATCGAGGATCTCTACGCGGGCATCGAGTTCGACGTCGACTCGCCGGAGGAGCGCGAGGTCCAGGCGGTCATCGAGCGAGTCGGCAAGGCGAAGATCCGGGAGCATTCAGCGCTCGCAATCAAGGCGATCAGCGTCGAAGGCTCGCGTCGCATCGTGAAGTTCGCCTTCGAGTACGCGCGCACGAACAAGCGCAAGAAGGTGACCGCGATCCACAAAGCGAACATCATGAAATTTGCCGACGGTCTCTTCCTTCGCGTCGCCGGCGAAGTCGCGAAGGACTATCCCGAGATCCAGTTCGAGGACCGCATCGTCGACAACATGTGCATGCAGCTCGTCGTGAAGCCTGATCTCTACGACGTATTGGTCGCGCCCAACCTGTACGGGGACATCATCAGCGACCTCGTCGCCGGTCTCGTCGGGGGCCTCGGAGTCGCGCCCGGCGCGAACATCGGCGAGAACGGGATCGCGATGTTCGAGGCGATCCACGGCAGCGCACCGAAATACGCGGGCCAGAACAAGGTCAACCCGATGGCGCTGATGCTCGCGGGCGTCCTCATGCTCCGGCACATCGGCGAGCGCCAGGCCGGCGACCGGCTCGAGAAGGCCATCGCCTCGGTCGTAGCGGAGGGCAAGGAAGTCACGTACGACCTCAAAGCGGACCGCGACGATCCAACAGCCGTCGGTACGAAGGAATTCGCCGACGCGGTGATAAGAAGGATGCGCAATTGATGGCAACCAAAGATTCCAACAACCCCAACCGCCGCCTGTACACAACAGGCAGCCGCGGAGAGTTCCAGTTCGGGTTTTCGCGCGCGATCCGGCACGGTACCGTCGTCCGCGTTGCCGGAACGGCGGGGATCGGCGAGGACGGCAGCGTTGTGTCAGACGACGTGGTCGACCAGATGCGCTCCGCGATCGGGACAGTGAAGGCCTCGCTGGCGGACTTGGGCTGCACCCTCGACGATGTGGTCATGACCCGGGTCTACGTGCGCAACGCCGCCGACATTCAGAACGTCGCCGTCGTGCATGGCGAGGTGTTCCGCGATATCCGACCGGCGATGACGATCGTGAAGGTGGATTTCATCGACGCGCACATCCTCGTCGAGATCGAGGCCGAGGCCGTCTACGGCGGAGCGGACGAACTGGCTGACGGGAAGGCGGACAAGAAGCGATGACAACGGTGAGGGTCGTCGTCACGGGAGCGACTGGGCAGGTCGCGTACGCCTTGCTTCCGCGGATCGCAGCGGGCGAGATGTTCGGACCCGATGTCGAGATCGACCTGCGGCTTTCGGACATACCGCCGATGATCGACAAAGCCAAGGGCGTTCTCATGGAGCTCGAGGACGGCGCGTACCCCTTGCTCGAGAGGGTCATAGCGTCGTCGGATCGCGCGGAGTCCCACAACCGCGCGGACTGGATCCTGCTCGTCGGTTCGGTGCCGCGCGGTCCGGGGATGGAGCGCGGCGACCTCATTCGGAAGAACGGCCCGATCTTCGTCGAGGAGGGCAAGGCGATCCAGCGGTACGCGTCCTCGTCGGCGCGCGTCGTTGTCGTCGGGAATCCCTGCAATACCAACTGCCTCATCGCGCGCGGGAACGCGCACACGATCCCCGACGATCGGTGGAGCGCGATGACCCGCCTCGATCAAAACCGCGCGCGCTCGCTGCTCGCCGCGAAGGCCGGCGCGCGCGTTCGCGACGTGAAGAAGCTCGCCATCTGGGGCAATCACTCCGCGACGCTGTACCCGGACTTCACGAACGCCGAGGTGGGCGGCAAGCCCGCGGATCAGGTCGTGGACCGCAAGTGGCTCGAGACGGATTACATCCCGCAGGTACAGCAGCGCGGCGCGGCCGTTATCGCGGCGCGCGGGGCATCGAGCGCGTTCTCAGCTGCGCAGGCGCTGATCGATCACGTGCGCTCGCTCGTCACGCTAACGCCGAAGGGCGACTGCTTTTCGGCCGCGGTCGTGAGCGACGGTACTTACGGCGTGCCGAAGGGACTCATCTCGAGCTTCCCGCTGCATTCCAAAGGCGACGGCGCCTTCGAGATCGTCCCGAACGTGCCGCTCGACGAGTTCGCGAAGGGGAAGATCGCCGCGACCATCGCCGAGCTCGATAAGGAACGCGATCTCGTGAAGGACTTGCTCGGGAACTAGTAGGGCAGGATCCCGAACGCGACGAAGCCAACTCGCATGTCGAACTCTTCGACAACGACCTCGTCGCGAGCGACCGGCGGGCGCATCCGCGCGGCGAGCGCCATCCGGGTGATCGCTCCATAGGTGCCCGTCGCGAAGATGCCGCTGTCCTGCTGGAAGCTCGTCACGGCATCCATCGTGATCTCACCGTAGTAGCCGGTCACCATGTCCATGTAGCCGAGCTGCTGGAGCACGGTCTGGAGCCGCGCGACCTCGTCGGACTCGGCTTCCATATTCAGGTCCTTGACCGGCACGTCCGCGGGCGCGGCAAGTAGCGCCTGGACCAGCGCTGACGCGGTCAGGTCATCGTACGAACCGGTCGCCGGTAGGACCCTCGATTGCTGGAATTTGGTCACGGCCTCTTCGGTGAGCGGGCCGAACCTGCTGCCGCCGCCGGCGACCTCATCGGGGTCCATGAAGCCGAGGTATGCGAGATCCCACTGGAGGAGCAGGACCTCGTCGCTCATGTTGTCGAACTCGAGGCCAGCCGTTGGAACGTAGCCCTGGTCGGCGACCGTCCGAAGCCTGGCGCGCGCGACCGGTTGCGCACGCTGCCACGAGCACGCGTTCACGAGCGACATGTAGTAGTTCCAGTTCCACGTCGGACCCGGGTCGCTGTGGTCGGTGCCCGGCACCTCGTTGTGGCCGATGATGTGCCTGCGGTCGGTCGGGATGCCGTAGCGCTTCGCGATCGCGCACACGAGGAGCGCTGAGCTCCGGTATTGCGCCGTGGTGTGCGGGATGGCGTGCCGCGGGTCGTACTCATGCTCGATGCCGATCGAATAGGGGTTCGCGTTGCGAGCGTGGTAGGCCGTGTCGCCTTCGGCGACGAACTGCATGATGCCGCCGTCCCAGGCGCGGACGAGGTAGTGCGCGCTGACCTTCGAGTACCGGTTCTGGAACCAGTTCGTGGCCGAGAGCCAAGTCCCGTCGGTCTCGTGGATGACGATCGTAGTGATCGCGGCGGTGCGCCCGATGTCGTAATTGCTGCGCGACGCCGGGACGTACTCGATAGGCGGGTAGTAGGGCGGAGGCGCGGCAAGCGCAGGCGAAGGCGCCAAAAGCGCGAACGCGAGAACCATCGGAATGACAGCGGCCCAACGCATCTGCAGGAGACTGCAAGTTAGTTAGCGGCTGTTGGTTGCGACAAGGTCACAGGTACTCATGTCCCAACCGCGTTACGCCACGGTCTCTGACTCAACGTTTCGCAGTGGTTTCGGAAAGAGCGCGGCCTCTTGCAATCCGCTCGGCGCGCGATCAGCCCTCGCTTGTAGGAGCCGCACCTAAAGTGGATTCAGCGAGGGGTGGGATTTGGGAAAGCGATTCTCGGTGGCTATCTGTATTGCTCTATTCGCGCTTGCGGGATGCGGTAGTCCCGCGGCGCGCGAGGCTGGGATCGTTCCGGCAGCGCAGGCAGCCGTAACGCCCGTGCCGTCAGCTCTGAGCCTGGCCTCCACGACTGTCGCGCCCGCTGCGCCGACCGGATCCGTGGCTGCTAAAAGCGCGGCGCCAACACAGGCGCCTGCCACGGCCGCGCGAGCCACGCAAGCGCCTCCAACGCGCGCGCCCGTAACGGCGGCTCCGACCGCGAAGCCGTTGGGTGTCGTCTTCACCTCGGTCCGATCGCCTGTGTCTCCGAACGGGACCGGTTTGGTGGTTGTCGCGACCGCACCAAACATCTCATGCAGCATCGTCGTCACGTACAAGACCGGCGCGAGCAAGGCGCAAGGTTTGACCGATAAGACATCGGACGGCGCCGGCGCTGTGACCTGGATCTGGACGATCGGCGGGAACACGACGACTGGGACATGGCCGATCGACGTGACCTGTGGCGGCGCGCGCGGACACGCAACCTTCGTCGTCCAGTAAGGACTCGCGTCGCCTGTACTCGATAAGGATATCCGGATATCCTGCAAGCTGATGACGAAGGTCTTGGTGTCCATGGATGACAAACTGCTCGGCCGAGTCGACCGTGCTGCGCGCCGCCTCGGGCTGAGCCGAAGCGCCTACCTCGCGCGACTGGTCGAGCGCGATCTCGGGACCGAGGCGGGTCCGGGGAGCGATCCCGCCGTGCGCAGAGCCTTGGCGAACATCGACCGGCTCTTCGCGGAGAACCCGACGCCCGGTGATCCGACGAAGATCATCCGCAAGATGCGCGATTCCCGTTGAGGCACCTCGTCCTCGACGCATCAGTCGTGGTGCGCTGGTTTCGAACACCGGCCGAGCCCACCGGCACAGCGTTGCGATCCGAGTTCGAGTCGGGCCGCATCGCAGTGACGATCCCCCGTCTGCTTTTTTTGGAACTCCTTAACGTCGCAGGACGTCAATGGCGGTGGCGAGAGGAGAAGCTTCTCGAGTTCGCTGAAGAACTGGACAGTACGAAGTTCGAGCTCCTCGACCCTGATCTTGGTCGTGTCGCTAATTGGGTTGGACGCGGACTCACGGCATATGACGCCAGCTATGTCGCGCTCGCGGAGCAGTTGGGTATTCCGCTCATCACGCTCGATCGGGCGATCCTCGGGGCGGCGCCCCAACTCGCGCGCTCGCCCGGCTAGGACAGTCGAGGGTCAGGGTCGGCCTGGGACTCCAGTGGGCGGCCCGCCTCGACCGGGCGTCGGCGTGATCGGGGTTCCGCTTCGGCCTGGTGCGACGTCTGATTTCCCATGCACACGCTGCTGTACCTCGATGGCGCGCTGAATCCCGCGCTGCGCCGCATCTGGCAAACGCGCTGCGAGTGCTTGCAGCCGCGCCAAGTGATCGGCGCTGGTTGCCGAAACGCGAGCGAGCGCGGCCTCGCGTTCTGACCTCACGGGCGATGCCGCGACTCGGCTCACCGCAGCCTCGACGCGGGCGACCGCGGAGGCGTACTCATCGGTTCCGGTGCCGACCGCAGCCGAGCGACGCCCGACAAGCGTTTCGAGATCCACGAGCCGACGATCCGACTGCGTCACGAGCGTGTTCAGGCGCGCCACGTCGTCGGACGCGAGCGCGACCTGAACGTCTTCGACCGCGCGCTTGACAGCGAACGCAGGATCGCCAGGAAGGCTCGTAGCTGCCGCCGCCCCACCACCGGCCGCGGCGAGCAGCGCGAGCACGAGAATGGCTGCGAGGGCCGGACGGAGCGCGAGGATGCGCGGCCATCCGAGAGGCACCCTACGGGGCTCGAGAGCTACCGGCGCGCTAAGAAGCGACGACCGCAGCTGCGCACGGAACTCCGGGCGCGGAGAGACCTTGGCATGGCGAGAAAGACGCTCCCCGAACTCGAGCAGCTCGCGCTCGTCCTGACCGCTCATAGCGCCTTGTCTCCTAGCAGCTCTCTCAGCGCGGTGAGGGCGCGCATCTGGATGCCGCGGATGGTGCTCTCGCGCTTTCCAGTGACTACCGCGGTCTCCTTCGTCGACCGGCCTTCGATAAAGCGCAACACGATCACTTCCTGCTGAAGCGAAGTGAGTTGTGCGATCGCCGAGCGCAGCCGGCGCACGTCGTCGCCGGTAGTTGCGAGCTCGTCGGGGCCGGGCGCGTCGGTCGCGTGCGCGAGCGCGTCCTCGTAGCTGGCTAACGGACGCTCGTGTCGCATCCGGTCCGCGAGCAGGTTGCGCGCGATCGTGTACAGGAACGCAAGGAATGGACGGCGCGGCTCGAAGCGTGGCATCGCGACGAGCGCCCGGTGGAACACTTCGCTGGTCACGTCTTCCGCCTCCGCTTCGATTCGCAGCCGGAAGAACGCGTAGCGGTAGACCGCGTCGACGTGGCGGTCGTAAAGCGACGCGAACGCCCGACGGTCGCCGGCGGACGCCTGAAGTAGCAGATCCCGTTCATCTACCTGTTTATCGCTCGGCGGGGCGGAATCGTTGAGGTCTTTCGTGAGGGCCTCGATTCAAATGGCGTGGTTTTTCCTGCGAAACGTACAAAACGCCGAGGTATTAGGCGCCCGCGGGGTACCAAGGTCCTACCCCATCCGCATTCAACGCTGGAGGCCGGCTGCGCGATAGGCAGGAAACAGGCACAGAAGAAAGGACGGGACCGCTCATGTTGCTTGGCAAAGCCCTCGCGATCCTCAGCACCCTCAAGGGAGCGGCTGCCGCCACCGTGGTCGCTGCAGCTGTGGTCGGCACCGGCGTCGTCGCAACTAACGAGGACGTCCACAACGCGGTGAACACCGCTGTCGAGACCGTCACCGGTAAGGCATCGGCTCAGCCCGCGGTTGTCGCCGCCCGCAATGATGCCGACAAGAAGCTTCGGGACGCGTTTCAGGACGACCAGCAGAAGCTTGCGAAGATGCACAGCACGCACGTCGACAGCACGGACCGCGCGAAGCTCGACGACACGATCAACACCGCGGACGCCGCGCTGCGCGCGCGTCTGACGCAGGCGCTCAACGACGTCGCCACATTGACCCTCGGTCGCGAAGGCCTTGAGTCGCCGAAGCCGACAGGCTCGCCTGACATCAAAATCGCGTTCACGGCCGACATGCAGGCGAAGATCGACGACATCGTGAAGACGGCGATCGCCGACATGGACAAGCTCGCCAGCGACGCGGAGGCTGCGGTCGCCGCGCTCCCGACGTTGACCCCTGGCAAGCCCGACGACGCTGGTAAGCCAGCGGACGCAGGCAAGCCGGCCGACGCGGGTAAGCCCGCGACCGTTCCGACCCCGCCAGCGCACCCGACTCCATAGACCTCGTCCCCTTTTCTCAAAACACCCCGGCAAACCGCCGGGGTTTTTTTTTGGTACGAAGGTCCTCCCCCGCCCGCGGTCAACGTTCAGGCACCGAAGGCCGATATACCGGTAGATCACTTGGGGGTGTTTGGGATGCTTGGTCAGATCATCACCGCGAAGGTGGCCGCAGCGGTCATCGCGAGCGCTGCGATGGCGACAAGCGGCGCTGCCGCAGTTGCCAACACCGTGTCCGAAAACCACAGGTCCGCCGCGCAGGCGACGGTCGCGGCGTCCACTCAGAACGGCCCCGCCGACAAGGACGGCAAGGGCAAAGGTCAAGGCGACAAGATCTCGGCTCTCGCCCGTTCGACTCCCGGTGGCAAGGGCAAGGGCGCAATCATCAGCGCCGCCGCGAAAGGTCACGGCAAAGCCGTGAGCGCGGCAGCGAGCGCCAACGGCAAGGCGCACGCTGCTCAGGCCAAGGCCAACGGCAAAGCTGGCAAAGGCGAGGACGACAAGGACTAGCTCCGGTTTTCGTCAGCCCTCTTCTTGGCGGCCTCTCCTACTTCAAAATCCCTCCGACCCACAAAATGCTTCGCCGCCTCGGGTCGCGTGAGCTGATAGATGGCCACGCGCTGGCCTCCAGGCGTGGCGAAAGAAACGCAAGGTCCGTGCGGGATCTCGACCGATCGACCCCGCTTCCACCCTTTCGCGTGAAGCTCCTTCATTGTCCGGTCGAGATCCTCCACGCGGTAGATGAGCACCGTCCGCTTGTCTTCAAGATGGTCGGTGAGCAGGACGCGCGGCCCGCTCGAACCTAGTTCGAGCATCGCGACCCGCGCTCCCATGCCTTCAACTGCGAAGAGAAGACGCGCTCCCAGCACGTTCACCCAGTAGGTTGCGTCGGCTGCCACGTCTGCGCTCGGCACGTAGAGGAAGTCGAGCTTCACTTACGTTCCGGGGTCGCGTTCAAACTCCCGGCACGCGCGCTCGAGATCGGCGATGGCTGCCGGCTCCCGGAACTCGTCGGCTTTCGCTTTGCGCTTCGCAAAGCACTTGCCGGTGACACTTGCCAGTTCGGGTGCCGTGGCGACCCACAACGGAGTGTCCGCGCCCTTGGCTGGCGGTACCCCGAAGAGCCGCGCCGAGATGTTGATCATGGTCGTCCGGAACCCAGTGGCATGACGGTTGAGGTCGGTGCGCACGAAACCTGGCTCAGCGCAGTTCGCGGTCACACCCGAACCTGTCGTCCTCGCGGCGAAGCCCCAGGTCAGCATTTCGAGCGCCTGCTTTGACTGCGCGTATGCCTTGGCGCCGTCGTACGGACTCCGAGTGGACTGAAGGTCCGACCCGTCGTAGCTACCAGCGAACGACGAGACGAGGTTGACTACCCGCGCGCGACTCGCCGCGCTCAGACGCGGCAAGAGCAGCTCCGTCAACAGGTGCGGTCCGAGGACGTTCGTCGCGAAGGTGAGCTCGATACCGTCGCTGCTCACCCGCCGGTCGGTGAACCACGCTCCAGCGTTGTTGACGAGCACGTTGAGCGCGCTAAAGCGCGCGCCAACCGAGGATGCGAAGGTCCGAACCGAGGCCAGGTCGGCCATGTCGACCTGCATCACGAACGGCGCGGGTGCGGCTTCATTGGATGTGGCTGCGATCTCCGCGGCGGCCACCTCGCCCCGTTCGATCGACCGAGCACCGATCACCACCGTCATCCCGGCCCGGGCGAGCCCGCGCGCGATTTCCTTGCCTATGCCTCCGGTTGCGCCGGTGACGACGGCGACGTACCCCGTGGATGATGGCTGCATCCGAACATCAGACGACAGTCGCGCTGGCCGGTCAACTGGCCCGGTTCGAGATCTCGAGTCGCCAACGCCGACGGGCTCGCCCGAAATCAAGATCCCGTTCACGGCGGACAACCAGTCGAAAGTCGACGACATCGTGAAGACCGCGATCGCCGCGCTCCCGACGTTTACTCCTGGCAAACCGGAGGACGCCGGTAAGCCCGCCGACGCAGGGAAGCCGGCGGACGCTGGCAAGCCCGCGACGGCTCCGACCCCGCCCGCGCACCCGACTCCATAGCCTCGTCCCCTTTTCAAAGCACCCCGGCGCACAGCGGGCGGCTTCCTCGAGCGCCGGGGTTGCTTCCCCGGCGCGAGACGGAACGCGCGTGTCTCGATCAGGCGGATCGGCTGCAGGTGGATCGCCCGAGAGCCGTCGAAGCTCGCGATCCAATTCCAGAGCACGCGACCCGGATACATGACCGCGTCGATGAGGAGCTGCACAGCGCTGACGATCGCTCGGTCTGTCGACCGTGTTGCACCAGGGGCCTCTTGTTCGAAACTTCGTCCGACTAAATCGGTAGCGCTGATCAGCTGCGACGGGGATACTCCGAGTTAAGGCTCCGTTCACCGGAGTCGGGAAAAGGGGGTAGCAGAATGCGTAAAACCGTATTCGCTATCGCGATCACGGTCAGCGCGCTGCTCGGTGGGAGCGTCGCGCTCGCAGACGACACGGGGTATCACGCGAACGGAAACTCATGCGATGCGGGCCACGGTGCCTTCGGCGCGTTCGCGCATCACGACGCGTTCGACGGTGGAATCAACTGGCGATCCGTGGACGCGAGGGAAGACGGTGGCCTCGGCCACGACACGGGACCGACGAACTCCGGATTCTCCGCGTACTGCCAAAGCTTGCCCTGAGCGATCGCACCCTATCGAAAGGGGCCCCGTGGTGAGACGCCACGGGGCCTTTGTTATCCCTAGCGGGCAGCCTCTTCGAGTGCGGGCGGCTGCTCGCCGGGCGCGAGACGCACTGGACGCGTCTCGATCGGTCGGATCGGCTGCAAGTGGATCGCGCGGGAGCGGTCAAAGCTCGCGATCCAGTTCCAAAGCACGCGGCCGGGATACATGACCGCGTCGATCAGGCGTTGGAGCACGACCTCGAGCGCATCCGAGACCTTCGCGAGAAGACGGAATACGTAGACCACCGCCTCCGCGGCGAGCCAGGCAACCGCCCACAGCAGTAATGCAGCGAACGCGCCGAGGAACACGACGCCCACGGCGACGACGCTCAGGACGAAGTAGGCGCCCGTCGCAAGGGCGATCACTCCTATTAATAGGACGATGCCCGCGATCCCGAGCACGCGGAGCACGCCGCCCAGGAGCACCGCGAGCGGCGGGAGCGCGCGGCTGACCGCGCGAAGCACGAGCGCCGCGAGCAACATCACGATTGCGAGCGCGCCGACGATGAGGATCCACGCGAGCCACGGCATCGCGATCGCGCCCCACGCGATCAGCGCGGTCGCGACGAGCATGAGCGGGATCGGGAACGTCAGCGCGATGCCCTCGAACTTGTTGGCGAGATCCGCCGGAATGAAGTCAGTTACGACGATCGACGCGCGCCAGAACGCGAGGAACAGCGAGAGCAGCAGGAAACACGCGGCGAGAACGAGCGCCGTTCGCGTGAGCCATTTCCGCGGCGTGGGCGCGAGGTCGTCCCATGGACCGAGGTGCGTCATCCCGATGAGGTCGAAGAACACCAGGCCGAGCATGAGCGCGCCTACGAACGACGCGATCGCGTAGGCGACGGTGATCTCGCGGAACCACTCGGGCAAGAACGTCACCGACGCGCCGATCGCCTTCTCGTGGCTGGCGATCGAGAGCGCCGCATCCGCGTAGAGGAACAGCACGAGCCCGCCGAAGAAGAGGAATCCGCCGATCACGCGCCAGCCGGCCCAGCGCTCGGAGTTGCCGCGTAGCGCGATCGCGGCGGAGCGCGCCTGCGCGCCGAGACGATCGCTGCCGTTCTCGGCGTGTGTCGCGGCCTGATCGACAAGCGGGCTGAACAAACCGACGATCGCTCCCGTGATCGCGGCCACGGGCCAGTTCGCGGCGTCGCGCGCCGTGGAGAAGAGCGCGGCGGCCGCGCCGGCAAGATTGCGAGCGGGACGATCAAGCACCGGCCGGAAGTAATCACGGAGGTTACGCAGCAGTCGGAAAGGCGCGGTCGGCGTGGCGCGGCGCAGCGCCGGATCGATCTCCGTCCGCGTGAACAGGGCGGGGACGCGAAGCAACGCGGCGAGCGAGCTCACCAGGACTCGCGCGGGTATGCCGAGGAGCGTAACGAGGACGATCGCAAAGAGCAGCAGGTACCACCGCTCGAGGATCGGCCGGAGCGCCTCGAGAAGGGCGACGATCTCGTTCATCGGCCCGTCGCCTTTAGCTGCTCGACGATCTTGTCAACGGTCGTCGCCGCCCACGGGAGGAAGACCGGCGTTTGTGCGTTCAGCGTTCTGAACGTGGTCTCCCAATCGCGCTGGCCCTTGCCCTGATCGCTCGGGTCGTCGCGGTGATAGAGACCGACGACGATGTCGCTCTTCGCGAGGTCGGGCCGGACCGGGTTGCCGACCGTGTCCGTCATATCGGAGAAGAGCACGAGCTTGTGCTTGCCAGGGTTCGCGCCGAACACACCGCCCGCCACCGCGAGGCCGCCGTAGATGTCGGTCCCGACCGGATCCTGCACCGGCGATGCGCCGCGGATCGCCCCCTGTGTGCGCTCGATGAACGTCGCGACCATTTGCGCATCCTGAGCGGCGGCGCGCTGCGTGATGTCCTCCATCTTGGTCTTGTACTCGTTCGCCGCCGCGTTGTACGCGCGCACCCTGGCCGTGTAGTCGTTGCACTCGAGCTGGTTGAGCGGCGCCTTCGGCAGCGTGGGCGCGGCTGGGTACTCGGCAGCCGTGGACTTCGGCACCTGGCTGAGCGGCAGGAAGATCTCGCGCGTGTCGTTCGAGTTGTGGCTGATCCATGTGCCAAACACTGAATCGCCCGGGCGCAGGTCGAGGTTCGTGAGGGCGCCGGCGACGGTGTTAAGCGCGGTCATGGGGAGCTGCGGCCACGGATAAGAAGGAGAGCGTTTCGCGTCGCCGGTGTAGGCGCGGTCGATCAGGAACCCGTACGTGATCGGGTCTGCCGCTCCGGCCGGACTCCACAGCGCCTCGACGGTGGGCGCCCCGGGGCAGACCACCCCGCCGGACGAGCCGAGGCCGCCGCAGGCCACGGCGACAAGCGCCGCGACGAGCGGTAGCGCGAGAGTTAGGCGTAGCCGCATTCCCTTCGCCATGTCTCCTTCGCCGAAAGTAGACCGTGAAGATAAGAGAGTAGCCCGCTCGCCTGCCTAGACGACGTGCAATCGCTGGGCCATGGGGACATACGCCCGGCAGGCCCGAAATCTTTCGGCGTGTCGCTTACGGCGCGGGGAGCGCCTCATGGTCCGGGTGTGAACTTCACCTCTGCGACAACGACGACGCCGGGCGGGTCACCGTTCTCCGTGCAGACCGCGATCCGGTCACTCTGGTTCAACGTGTATGGCTTATGGAATTCGAAGACGACTACCCCGTCGACCGTGATCGTCAGTCCCATCAGGACCGACACGCTGTTGCTGGGCACCCCATTCACCGTCACGACGGTGCTCGAGCCAGGCTTGGAGACGAGCTCGAAGACGGTTCCGGCGCACGTGATCGTGAAGGTCGAGAAGTGTCGGACGGGGTCCGCGCTCGCGGGCGCCGAGGCACTCGCCACATACACGAGTGCGAGCACGATCGCTGCGATCAAGCGTTTCACCGCTGTCCTCCCCTAGCTCCCGACGGAGCGGGCTCAAGGGTAGGCGTGGGGTCAAGCGATACAACGGAATCGCCGTGAGTCACCGACGACCTATCGTCACCCACCGTGCCTGTAGAGCCTGCTCTTTCTCTCAAGGGAACCGGCATCGTCTTCGTCGCCACCCACGGCGCAGAGATCCGCGGTCCATCTCGCCGCGGCGCGGGCGTGTACGCATGGGATACGCGCCACATTTCGACGTACGAGGTGCGGCCTGGCGCAGGGCGACTTCGCTTGCTTTCGGCTGAGATCCTTCCCGACGGAGCGCTCCTTCATTACCAGCTGGGGGCGATGCGCATCGCGCGCCGGATCCGCGTCGATAACGCAATCGCCGACCAGTGGACGATCGAGAACCCCGGTCCTGGCTCGGCAACCTTCGAAGCCGATGTCACCGTCGATGCCGACTTCCGCGATCTCTTCGAAGTGCGGCAAATCAAGCGCACGACAAAGGGACAGCGCGAGCCGGCGGCCGCAAACGGTCATCGCCTCGTCTTTCGCTACACCGCGGTCGACGGCGTAAAGCAGTCGACAGATGTCCTGGCGCCCGTCGACGCATGGCAGACCGGGGATGGACCCGCGCGCGGGCGGGTCGCGGTGCGGATCTCGCCCGGCGATCGGCGCTCGATCGAGATCGACATCCATGTCCACTCGACGCTCCCCTCCCCCGTCGTCGCGGATCGCGACTGGGTCGCGTGGCAGAGAACGTCGACGAAATTCGCGAGCGACTCGCCCGACCTCGACGCGTGGATCTCGCGCAGCTCGCTCGATCTGTTCCTGCTCTCGGATCTGACCCCGGACGGGTTCTTCCCCGCCGCGGGCATCCCCTGGTTCGTGGCGGCGTTCGGCCGCGATTCGATCACCACCGCGCTCATGACGCTGCCGCTGCGCCGCGATCTCGCGCCGGGCGTCCTCCGTCTTCTTGCCGATAACCAGGGCACGCGCGACGTCCCCGAGCGCGACGAAGAGCCGGGCCGCATCGCGCATGAGATACGGCAGGGCGAGATCGTGCGCACGGGCGGCTCGTTTGGCTCGCCGTACTACGGATCGGTCGATGCGACGCCGCTCTTTGTGTGGCTCGCGGCCGAGGCCGCGCGATGGATGCCGGAGCGCGATCTCATCGGCGAGTTCGAGCCGAACATTCGCGCGGCGCTCGAGTGGATGGAAAAGCGCGGCGATATGGACGGCGACCTGTTCATCGAGTTCGAGCGCAAGCGTCCGACCGGGATCACAAATCAGGTCTGGAAGGATTCCGGCGACAGCTATCTGAACGCGAAGGGCAAGCGACCCGAGGGCCCGATCGCGGCGGTCGAGGTGCAGGCGTACGCGATCGCCGCGATGCGCTCGCTCGCCGAGGTTGTCGGGAAGCGCGATCCGGCATGGAGCGCTGAGCTCAACGCGCGGAGCAAAGCGCTACACGCCAAGTTCGAGCGCGCGTTCTGGATGCCGGGGCGCTCCTTCTATGCGCAGGCGCTGGACCGCCGCAAGCGCCTCGTCGCGGACATCGTTTCGAATCCCGGGCACGTCCTATGGGCCGGTGCCGCGACGCCGGCGCACGGCCGCGCAACGGCGCGGCGGCTTCGCGACCCGGACTTCGCGACCGGCTGGGGCATCCGCACGCGGAGCTCGCGGTCGAAGCACTACGACCCCGTGAGCTACCAGAACGGCGCGGTGTGGCCGCACGACACCGCGATCGCGGCGGCGGGAATGGCTCGCTACGGAGACAAGGCGCGCGCGGCGAGGACGATTGCCGAGATGATCGCGACGGCGAAGGCTTTTCCGGATTGGCGCATCCCCGAGCTTTTCGGGGGACAAGCCAAACAGCGCGATGTAGCGCCGACGACATACCCGGTCGCGTGCGTCCCACAGGCCTGGTCGGCGGCCGCGACATTTCTTTGCATCCGAGCGATGCTCGGTCTCTCGGTCGGAGCCGATGGCGGCACCGTCACGCTCGATCCCCTGCTTCCTCCGGGCGTCAATCGCTTCGAGGCGTCTGGTCTCCGCGTGGGCACGGGCTCGATCGATATTCGCATCGAGCGAAAGAGCGGTCGTGCGCGCGTGACTGACCTGCGAGCGACCGGTGTCTCAGCGACCGCTGTCTAGCTTCCCCGCAGTACGATTCAAATACACGCACGGGGAGGAGAACCCAATGAATAAGAAGTCAGTACTCGCTTTCTTGGCGCTGGGCGCGATCCTGGTCGCCGCATGCAGCGGCACCCCAGCCGCGACGACACCGAGCGCCAGCACCGGCGCGAGCGCAACCGCCGCCGCGCTCTCGGGCGACATCCGGATATCCGGATGGTCGTCGTCACCGACCGAGGACGCGCTGCTTACGGACTCGATCAACGCGTTCATGGCAGCGAATCCCGGCGTCAAAGTGAAGTGGGAGCCGATCGCGCAGGACTACGAAACGGTCCTGAAGACCAACCTCGCAGCCGGCACCGAGGCCGACGTCTTCTACGCCGACATTTTCTGGGTTGACAGCGTCATGAAGACGGGCAAGCTGCTCGCACTCGACGACCTCATGGCGAAGAGCGGCGTGAACAAGAGCGACTTCGTGCCCTCGCTCATCAACGCGTTCACCTACAACGGCAAGATCTACGGGATCCCGAAGGACTTCAACACGCTCGGTCTCGTCTACAACAAGGATCTCTTCAAGGCCGCTGGCGTGGCGGAGCCCACCAACGACTGGACTTGGACCGACCTTTCGGCCGCCGCGAAGAAGCTCACCTCCGGCAGCGTCGTCGGGCTGAGCCTTCCCGCGGACGCCGCGCGCTTCATGCCGTTCCTGTGGCAGGCCGGCGGTGACCTCGCGAACATCAACAACGCCGCAGGTGTTGCCGCCACCGACTTCTACACGGGCTTCGAGGCCAAGGACAGCCTCTCCAAGCTCCCGTCCGAGCTCGGCATGGGCTGGGCCGGCGAGGCGTTCGAGAAGGGCAAGGCCGCGATGGTCTTCGAGGGTGGCTGGCTTCCGGCCGACCTCAACAACAACTTCAAGACCGTGAACTACGGCGTCGTGCAGATGCCCAAGGGCTCGTCCGCGAAGTCGAACCTGATCTTCACGGTGTCCTACTCGATCTCCGCGAAGACCAAGAACCCCAGCGCCGCCTGGGCGCTCACCAACTACCTCACCGGTACCGACAACCAGACCAAGGTCCTGAAGGCCGGGTTCGCGCTGCCGACACGGACGGCGCTCGCGAGCTCGATCACGAACGTCAACTCCAAGGCGATCTTCGACGGCGCCCCGTACGGCAAGCCGTTCAACTACGCCAGCGCGAACACGGGCAAAGTGAACGACGAAATAGCCAAGGCGCTCGAGTCGATCATGCTCAAGAAGTCGAGCGTCAAGGACGCACTCGACAAGCTCGCGACAACGATCAAGCCACTTCTGACCCCGTAACTCATGGCGGTACTAGCGGGAGGGGCGGTTCGCCGCCCCTCCCGTTTCCGTTACTGGCGCCAGTGGCTGACGGCCTACTTATTCCTATCGCCGTTCCTGATCTTCCTCTTCGTCTTCATCGCGGGCGCCGTCGTGCTCGCGGTCTGGTTCTCGTTCACCGACTACGACCTGCTCTCCGATCCCGTCTTCGTCGGCTTCAAGAACTATCAGAAGGCGTTCCAGGATGAGAGCTTCATCCACGCGATCCGCAACGTGGCGACGTACACGGCGGTCGTCGTCCCCTCGCAGACATTCATCGCTCTGGTGATGGCGGCGGTGCTTGACCAGAAGCTGCCGTTCCGGCGCTTCTTCCGCATCGCGTGGTATCTCCCCTGCGTCGCGTCGAGCGTCGTCACGACGCTCATCTTCATGTGGCTCTTCCTGCCCGATGGCTTCATCAACGCGGCGCTGAACTTCATCGGCATCCCGATCCGAATGAACTGGCTGGGCGACGAGGCTACGGCGCTGCCGTCGATCATGTTCATGAACATCTGGGCGACGGCCGCGACGATGATGCTCATCTTCCTCGCGGCGATCCAGGACGTCCCGGGGCCGATCTACGAGGCTGCTCACCTCGACGGCGCGGGACCCATCCGGCAGTTCTTCCAGATCACGATCCCACTGCTGCGGCCCGCGATCTTCCTTGTCGTGCTGCTCGGCACCATCGGCTGCTTCCAGCTTTACGACCAGGTAAAGATCGCGACGAACGGCGGACCCAACGAGTCGACGCTCACTGTGACGTACCTGATCTGGAAACAAGGGTTCCGCGACCTGAACATGGGCTACGCGAGCGCCCTCGGCGTGATCCTCTTCGTCGGCATCTTCGCGATCTCGCTGATTCAGCGGCGCTTGCTCGACGTGAGGCCGGACTACTAATGGCCACTCGGACCGCCGCCATCACGACTGTCTCAGCCCAACGCCCGCGCTTCCCCTTCCGGCTCTCACGCGTCTTGTTCCTCGCGATCGCGGTCATCTTCACGGCTCTCGCGCTCGCTCCGTTCATCCTGACGGTCTCGGGGTCGTTCAAGACAAAGAGCGAGATCCTCGACTGGCCGCCGACGATCATCCCGACGGTCCTGCAGTGGCAGAACTACGTCGAGGTCTGGACCAACTCGCACTTCTTCCCGCAGTGGATTCTCAACAGCATCTTCCTCGCGGGCTTCCACCTGATCGTTTACATCGCGATCGCCTCGCTTGCGGGATACGCCTTCGCGCGGCTGAACTTCCCCGGCTCGAGCGTCCTATTTATCGCGATCCTCGGCAGCATCATGATCCCCGGCCAGGTCCTCTGGGTGCCGAAGTTCCTGCTCATCAATCAGCTCGGTCTTGTCGATAGCTTGGCGGGCGTTGCGTTGCCGAATCTCGCCGAGGTCTTCGGCGTGTTCTTCATGACGCAGTTCTTCAAGTCGTTGCCGAAGGAGCTCGAGGAAGCGGCGTCGATCGACGGCGCGAGCACATTCCGCACGTTCCGGCAGATCATCCTGCCGAACGCCTACCCCGCCCTTGCCGCACTCGCGATCCTGCGGTTTCAGGGGTCATGGAACGAGTTCCAGTGGCCGCTCATCGTGCTGCGCTCTCCGGAGCACCTGACGCTGCCGCTCGGGCTCGCGTCGTTTCAGGGACTGTTCGGCGTGAACTGGAACTGGGTGCTCGCCGGCGCGATGTTCAACGCCGTGCCGATCATCCTGCTCGTGATCTTCTTCCAGAAGTACTTCATCCGGAGCGCGGCGAGCAGCGCGGTCAAGGGCTAGGCCCTACTGGCGCCGAGCGCTACGGAAGAAGCTGCCGAAGCGCGAAGAGCACGTTCGCGGGGCGTTCGGCCAGACGCCGCATGTACCACGGGTACCAGGCTGAGCCGTAGCAGACGAGATCGCGGACCACGAAGCCCTCGCGCGCGAGACGGCGCTGCTCGTCGGTCCGGATGCCGTAGAGCATTTGCACCTCGAACGCCGTCTTGGTGAGCCCGAGCGCCTCCGCGTGCCGCGTGATCTGGTCGATGAGCTTCACGTCGTGCGTGCCGAGCGCGATCCTGATCCGCCGGCCGCCGCGGGCGGCGTCGAGCATCGCGACGGAGAGCGCGACAAAGTTCGCGTCGACCTCATGCCGGGTCTGGTACGCGATCGGCGCCGGTTCCGCGTACGCGCCCTTGACCAGGCGAATCGCCGGCTCGAGCGGCAGCAGGCGCTGGGTGTCCGCGGCGGTGCGGTGGAGGTACGCCTGCAGGCACAGCCCCGTATTCGGATGCCGCGCCTTCACCCGCTCGTAGAGCGCGATCGTCTTCTCGGCATAGGCGCTTCCCTCCATGTCGATCCAGACGGTCTTCCCGAAGGACGCGGCGCGGTCGGCTAGTCGCTCAACGTGCGCCGCGGCCCGATCGACATCCAGGTCTAGACCGAGCTGCGTGAGCTTCACCGAGATCTCGCCGTCGAGGCCTTCTTCGCTCATCCGTTGGATGAGCCCGAGGTAGTGCTCGGCGACCTCGTCGGCCTCCTCGAGCCGGGTGATGTTTTCGCCCAAACGCGTGAGGACGACCGAGATCCCGTCCTTCTTGAAGTCCCGACCAGCATGAAGGGCGGACTCGGGATCCTCACCGGGCATGAAACGAAGTACGGCGCGCCGCGCGAATCCGAGGCGCGGCAAGTGGTACCGGAGCCAGCGGTTCGCCGCCATCCACAATAGGATTCCGCGCATCGCAGCAGTCACGCGGCCCAGTTTCTCCCTAGCCCAAAGGCTTTTGGGCTAGTAAACCACCGGACCACTCCACGACAGCCGCGCCCCAGGTCATACCACCGCCGAACGCCGCGAACACGAGCGTGTCGCCCTGCCGTACCCGACCCTGGGCCACGGCATCGCATAGGGCGATAGGGATCGAGGCCGCCGAGGTATTACCGAAGCGGTCGATGTCGATGAAGACCTTTGAACGATCGAGTCCGAGCCGCTTCGCGACGGCTTCGATGATGCGGGCGTTCGCCTGATGCGGAACGAAGAGGTCGACATCCTGGAGGCTCAGCCCCGCCGCCGCGAGCGCCTCCTTTGCGGCATCGGCCATCGCCGGCACAGCGAGCTTGAACACCTGGGATCCATCCATCTGGATGTAATCGGAAGCGCCGTCGTTGCCCCGGCGCGCTGCCGGATGTAACGCCCCGCCGCCCTCGAGGCGCAGGTGCTTCTTTTCGCGTCCATCCCCGTGCAGAGCGGCGCTTCGGATGCCGGATCCGGCCGTCGATGCTTCGATGACCACGGCGCCCGCCCCGTCCCCAAAGAGCACGCAGGTCGCGCGATCGGTCCAATCGATGAATCGGGAGATCGTCTCCGCGCCGACGAGCAGGATCTTCCGCGCCGCCCCCGAGATCACGAGCCCGCGCGCGACGGCGAGCCCGTAGACAAAGCCGGCGCACGCAGCGCCGAGGTCAAACACCGCTGCCTTGCGCGCGCCGAGGCTTTCTTGCACGAGGCACGCCGCGGTGGGCAGGAAGTAGTCCGGCGACGTGGTCGCGATGATGATCGCGTCGAGGTCCTCCGCCCGTACCTGCGCCTTGGCGAGGGCCTGTTTCGCGGCCTTCGCGGCCATCCCGGATGTGACCTCGTCGCCCTCGACGATGTGGCGCTCCCGGATGCCGGTGCGCTCGTAGATCCACGCATCGCTCGTGTTGACCATCGCCTCGAGATCCGCGTTTGTGAGGACCTTCGGCGGGACGTAGTAGCCCCACCCGGTGATCAGCGCGTTCATGGCCATCGCGCACGCAGTCTAGGAGGCGAGGCTCGGCGGTCGCGTTCGCGGTAACGTCATACGGTGGCGACGACGATTCGCGACCGCTTGGGCTGGGACGTCACGCCGGAGCTCTATGCGAAGATCCGGCATCTCTGGATCGCGCACTCGAAGGCGGAGGATGGCCGCGACCTCGACGGTCTCATCGCCACGCTGTCCGAGGACTGCGTATACGAGATCGTCCCCACCGGCGAGCGCTGGGAAGGGCACGCCGGGGCGCGGTCCTTCTATACGAGCTTCCTCAGCGCGTTTCCGGACGTGCGGTTCGACCTCAAGGACATCGTGATCGGCCCGCAGGGTGTCATCGAGATCGCGACAATGCGTGGCACCCAGCGCGGAGCGTGGCAGGGCCAAGCCGCGACTGGGAGGAAGGCTGAGCTCGACATCGTCATCCACTTTCCCTGGGATCCGCGGGCGGAGCGGTTCGCCGGCGAGCGCATCTACTACGACTCCGGCGCTCTCACGGGCCAGCTCGCCGGCGGAGGCGAGACGCCTCTTCGTAGATAGTCGTCCGCGGTCCGATGAGCAGGACGTCAAGGCGACTGCGCGACCAGCGATAGATCACGCGGTGTCGACCGACGCGCGCCGACCAGTAACCTGCGAGCTCGTGTCGCAGCGCCTTGCCGAGATCAGGACGGTCGCCGAGGGCGTCGATCATCGCCCGGATCTTTCGTCGCTGCTCAGGATGTGCGGTTCGGATCGCGGCCGCAGCTGGGAGGCTCAGGACTACTTTGAGCGGCGCGCCGATCGTCTCTTCCCGCGGGCCCTTGTCCCGAAGACCTCCTCGTACGTGACGAAGCGACCCGCTTCCACCTGCCGGACTGCGCGCCGAAGCTCCGCCATGAGCGCACGATCTGAGGTGATCTCGAGCGTCTCCTGCCAGCTGTCGAGGTCGTCCTGGCTCACGAGAACGGCCGCCGGCCGGCCGTTCCGTGTGATGACAACGCGCTCGTCGCGGCTCTCGACCTCGTCGATGAGCTCGCTGAGCTTCGCCTTAACTTCGGACAGCGGCAGCGTCTTCACCAGAAATCTCCTGACCAGAATTCTGGTCAGATGATAGCGCGCCTGTTTCTGACCGCACGAACGAACCACGCCTCGCTCTCGGCCCACGTCGGCAATTGGCGCGCGCGGCGCAGTGATCGGTGCGCCAGCGAGCGGCGCGAGCGCTCGTCGGTGGCGAGCGTCTTCAGCGCGGCCGCAAGCGGCGCGACGCGCCCGGGCGCGACGAGGATGGCGGCGCCGCCCGTGACCTCGCGTATCGCGGGGATGTCGCACCCGACGATGGGCAGACCGTGCGCGAGGGCCTCGACGAACACGATCGGATACCCCTCGCGGATCGTGGGCAACGCGAAGATGGATGCGGCCGCGTAGCGGCGCTCCAATGCGGTCCGGCCGAGCGAGCCGTACACGCGGACGCGTGACCCAAGCCCGCGCGTGGCGATCGCCCGGCGCACGCGCGCGGCATACGCCGCGTCCGGCGTGTCGCCGACGAGATCCAGAGAAACGTCGAGCACACGAGCAGCCGCCGCGACGAGGGTGTGTATGCCTTTCCCGGGGGTCCAGTTCCCGACACAGAGGACCCTTCCGGCGCGTTGCGCGTGCGAAGGCGCGGCGAGGTTGTCGCGGCCCGGCGAGATGACGACGATCCGCCGGCGGTCGATCCCGCCGGCGACGAGCTCGTCCGCGAGCGCGCGACTCAGCGCGATGACCCGATCCGACCGTCGGGCGAGGACCAGCGCGCCCTGCGACATGAGCGCGAGCGTCACAACCTCGGATCCCCGCGCGCGCAGACGGGCGAGGTACGGCGCGGCCTGCGAGGCGGCGATCGTGTCGACGAGCACGACCCGCGCGCGAAGGTCGGAAAGCCGCGCCGCATCGTGCCGGTCGCCGAGCACGACGGTCGTCACGCGAACGCCGTCGCGCCGCAGGGCCGCGAGCATGTGCCGGTTGTAGAGGTTGCCTCCGGTTCGCCGTGCGGGATTGCCGGCCGTGACGAGCGCGACCTCAGGCGTAGTCGAGCACCACCTGGACCGTCTCGGCGCCGCGGTCGTCGAGGAGCGCGTACGCCTCCGCCGCGCGCGCGAACGGGATGCGATGCGTGATGAGGTCCGCGAGGACAAGCTCTCCAAGCAGCTCCGTCGCAAGCTCGAGCCGCCGATCGCGGTCCCAGCGCGGAGCGAGCGATGGATCGATGCGCCCGACCTGCGAGCTGACCAGGCGCACGCGACCGCGGTGGAAGTGGCCGCCGAGGTCGAGTGGCACCGGCTTCTCGCCGTACCACGAGCACACGACCACGGTGCCCTCGGCCGCGACACAGTCGATCGCCTCCTGAAGAGCGGAAGGACTGCCGCTCGCGTCGATTGCGATGTCGGCGCCGCGCCCTGAGGTGAGCGAACGCAGGTGATCCCCGTCGCCGGGCACGATCGCGGTATCCGCCCCGCAGCGCTCGGCGAACGAGCGCCGCAAGGCCGACGGCTCGACCGCGAGAACGCGCGCGCCCGAGCGGCGCAACAGCTGCGTCACGAGAAGCCCGACGACCCCCTGCCCGAAGACCGCGACGACCTCGCCGAGACGGGGCTTGGCGTCGAGGACCACGTTGATCGCGGTCTCGAGATTCGCGAGGAACACACCCTGCTCGGGCGCGGTGCGATCCGGCAGCCGGCGCACGAGCGACTCCGAGACGACGTACTCGTCCTGATGCGGGTGGAGCGCGAAAACGAGGTCGCCCTCACGCACGCCGCGCACGTCGCGCCCCACCGCGACCGCGCGGCCGACGCTCGCGTACCCGTACTTCAGCGGAAAGCCGTAGCCGCCGACGAGCGTCGGCAGATCGAGCGCGAGGTCGGCTTCAACCTCGCCGCGATAGACGAGCATCTCGGTGCCGTGCGAGATCGCGGACAGCGCCGCCCGCACGCGCACCTCGTCCGGTCCGGGCTCGTTGATGTCCTCGGTCCGCAGCTCGACGGATCGCGCGCGCGGGAACCAGACCGCCGCGGCCGCGCTCACTCCGTTCGGACCGCGGGCTCGCCGTAGAAGACGACGTCGCCGCCGTAAGCGGTGAAACCGGCCCGCTCGAAGGTCATTGCATCACGCAGCCGATCGATGTGCAGATCGCCGACCGCGGCGATCCCCTCTCCGATCACCTTCGGCGCGATGCAGACGGTGAGCCGGTCGACAAGACGTTCGCGCAGCGCCGCTGTGATCATGCCGCGTCCGCCCTCGATGAGCAGGCTGCGGATGCCGTCGCCGCGCAGACGCGCGAGCAGGTCGCGTAGGTCCACGTGGCCGTCAGCATCGGCATTCACGCGTAGCACCTCGGCGCCGCGCGCGCGGATCGCCGCGGCGCGCTCCTCGGAGGCGAGCGGCGTCGTCGCGACGATCGTACGAGCGTCAACCGTATCGAGGACGTTCG
The DNA here is from genome assembly GCA_038040345.1 of Chloroflexota bacterium. Taxonomy (GTDB): domain Bacteria; phylum Chloroflexota; class Limnocylindria; order P2-11E; family P2-11E; genus 3-1-20CM-2-70-9. The sequence continues at coordinate 13,302 of JBBPIQ010000011.1, read as the reverse complement.
CCTCCAGCGGGATGCGCAGCCGGCTGTCGACAATGACGCGCACCGGCGAGTCACCTGGAACCAGACGCACTGTGAGCTTCGGGTCGTCGGCGAGGACCGTGCCAATCCCGACGAGCACGGCGTCGTGCGCGGCGCGCAGCTCGTGCGCGAGGCGAAGCGATTGCGCGCCACTCACCCACCGTGCGTCACCGGTGCGCGACGCAATGCGGCCGTCGATCGTCTGGGCGTAATGCACCGTGACCAGCGGACGGCCCGCCGGGATCGCGGCCGCGTCCACGTGACGCGGATCCGGGAGCGCGTCGAGCAGGTGGCCCATCCGGGATGCCTTCGCGCGCAGGTAGGAAGCGTTCACCTCGTTCGGCAATGTCTCGAGCGGAACGCGCTCGATCACTTCGATGCCGTGCATCTCGAGCCCACGTATTTTCGCGGGGTTGTTGGTGATGAGGCGCACCGACCGGATGCCCAGCTCCTGGAGCACGGATGCCGCGGCGGAGTAATCGCGGGCATCGACCGGAAGGCCGAGCTCGAGGTTCGCGTCGACTGTGTCGAGCCCGCCGTCCTGGAGGCCGTACGCGCGGACCTTGTCGAAGAGCCCGATGCCCCGCCCCTCGTGGTCGAGATAAAGAAGGACACCGCGCTCCGCGCTTCCGATCATTGCGAGCGCCGAGCGCAGCTGGTCGCCGCAGTCGCAGCGCAGCGAGCCGAGCACGTCCCCGGTCAGGCATTCGGAGTGGAGGCGAACGAGGACCGGTTCCGCGCCGTCGATCTCGCCTCGGCTGAGCGCGACGACCTCACTGCCGTCGAAACGGAAGACGCTGATGCGGAATTCACCCCAGCGCGTCGGCAACGAGGCGTCGGCGCGGGAGGCATCGGCCGGAGAAGCGACTAGCACGTCATCCATTCAACAGATACGGTGCCACTTGTATGCCACTACCCAGTCGCATCCTCATCCGCGGCCTGCGGTGTCGCGGCCGGCAGGGCCCCACGGCTGCCGATCAGCAGCAAGCGCACGACTACCTGGTCGATGTCGCGCTGTCGGTCGACATCGCGGACGCCGTCGCCAAAGACGACCTCGCGGCCGCCCTCGACATCTCCGAGGTCGCCTCGTGCGTGCGCGAGGAGGTCGGGCGCCGCCCGCGGATGCTCCTGGAACGCGTGACGGCCGATGTCGCGCGCGCCCTCCTCGCGCGGTTCGACCGTGTGACTGAGGTCCAGGTGAAGGTCGAGAAGCCCGAGCCGAATGGTCTCGAAGCGGCGGCCGAAGCGGTGGAGCTTACGATGGCGCGCGGGACGCGATCCGCACGAGCGACGTAACCGCGATCGCGGCAGCGACGGCGTGAACGACCATGAGCGACCCCACCGCGGCCAGGGTCGCTCCGGGCTCGTTGATGAAGAGCAGCGCCACGTCAGGGATCCACGAGAGCACGAGGACCACGATCGCTATGCGGACGTACACGGGAGCGGCGTCGCGCACGAAGCGCTGCAGGACGGCGAACGCGGCGCCGGCGAGTACCACGCCGCCTGCCGTGTATGGCGCGACGGTCCCCCGGAACGGCTCGAACTCTGGCGACACCGCGAACCCCTGCCGCGCGAACGCTTCGATGGCGAGATCCAGCGGTATCGCAACGATCAGCGCGATCGCGGTCGCGACGACGATCCTCACGGCGCGTCGATTAGCGAGCGCATGGCATCGATGGCGGCCGCGTGCAAATCACACGTGTCGCCGGCGATCGGCGCACCGAAGCTGATGCTCACGCGGTTCGAGCGGTACCCGGGAAGTGCGAACTGCAGCAGCGTCGCCATGCGCTGACGCTCTTTAGGCACGCCGCGGCGCTTCGACAACGGATGGTCGAATGCGGATTGCGACACAACGCCGCTGACGGCCGCGGGGACGACGACCGTGCCGGAGGCCAGACGCCCGAGCAGCTCAAGGCTGCGCGACCAAGACGCGAGGGACGCGAGCGCAGCGTCGCGGGAAAGCGCGGGATCGAGCTCGAGGCCACCTGCGGGAAACACGATGACGGTCTCGCCGGCGCGAAGCCGCGAGACGATGCGGCGGAAGGCGGACAGGCGATCGCTACGATCGTCCGACACGAACAGGAAACGCCGGCTCGCGAGTCGCATCGCGCGCAGGAACGGATAGTTCGCGGTGACGATCCAGGCGTCGTCGCGCCCGAGCGCCGCGAGGAGGGCCACCGCATCGGAGAGCCCCGGATGGTTCGCGACGACGAGGAGTGGACCTCGAGCGGGTACGCGCTCGCGACCCTCGACGGCGAGCCCGCCGGTCGCGTCGTCGACGATCCACGTCGAACCGTGGAGCATTCCGGCCTCGCCAAGCGCGCGGTCGTACGTGACGAAGCGGCCGGCGACATGGTTCGCGACCGGTCCGATGAGCCGACGCACGAGCTCGACGCGGAAGCCCGCCGGACGGCCCACGAGCGTTTCGGCGCTCTCCCGCGCGAAGATGTCGGCGATCTGATGGCGCTGGGTCACGACTGGCGACGGTCGCGTGTCCGTGTGCGTAATGCGTTCGAGCATGGGCCGCGGATCAGGCCGAAGTCCAACCCGTTCACGTGGAGTCGGCGTCCGAGCGAGCGCAGACTTGTACCAGGACAGACGTCAACTGAATACGGAAGCTAACCGCGTCGGAGTCTGAGCGCGAGTCTCAACAAATTCTCAAGGGGCGGCACGTAGCCTTCGCGTCCTTGCTGACGGTGCGCGAAGGCTTAAGGAGGCGTGCCTTCATGCATCCTCGAACACATACACGATTCCTCGGACGAGAACGTCCACTGTATGACTTCATAAGTGGTATTGATTGATGAGGGGAGACTGCTAAATGCTTAGAACTGGCTACGGTCAGATACTCAGTGGGTTTGCTGTCCTGCTACTGACCGGATTCCTGACCTCGGCTGCTATGGCGGACGCGCCACAGGTAACTCCGATTGACGGCACCTCGCCTCTGAACGGGAATCCATGCACTGGGGCGCCGGGTTCGGGCGTGTTGTTGATAGACGGCGTGTATAGGTTCGACCCAACGTTCGGGTACACACTTGCGATTCACGGCTCCTATTCATTTACGCCCGACGATCCTTCTCAGCCGAGTTATGACGGGCTCTTCAACCTGGTCTCTGCTGCCGAGTACAGGTCGGGTCAGAATGCAGACGGGCGCGTCCTGCTGCATATCAACGCAACCGGCACGGACGGTTCCAGACTCGAACTGAACCAGATCGTCTTTGGGACTACCGCCCCTTTCACGTTCGGCGAGGGGCGCTGCACAATTCGCTGACTGCACGGATCCCTTTTTGGGAACGCTCATCGGCGGAGGCGCGATCAATGGCGCCGGGAATTGGCCGACGCCCAATCTGACCGTCGCGGCGACGTTCACGCTGGAGGAACTTGGGCTTGCAAAGACTCGTGCGTTCCTCGTTACGGACGTCTTCGAGCAAATAACCGCTGGCGAGCGCCGGGATCGAGGACTTCTTGCCGAGGGAGCCGTGGAAGCGTTACATGCGCGCCGTTGTTCCGGGCGAGGCGAGGCCCTCAAAGTCCCGGCGGCGGAGCTTTTCGCCACCGCGAAAGGATTCCGGCGACGCGGCCGCGGACGGGATCCGTCCCGGTAGCGTCGATCCCACCGAGTCGCTTTCGGCCGCCATGACCCGCCATGCCGGCCCTTGCCCGCTGCGCGAACGCATGTTCTCGGGCGGTCAGATTCACCGTGGGTCCGTAGCTATTGGGCCCCGTCGCAAGGCCCATCTGCGGCCGATCGAACATTACGAGTCCGTCATGCGGGCGGCGACTCTCGAGTGAGAGATTGGGGCGTCCGGCATTCAAAAGGACGGTGGGTATGAGAATTCGCTTTGGCATTGGTTTCGTCGTGACCTTCGCGGTAATCCTTAGCTCCCTGGCGTGGACCGCGGACGCGATAGGAGCACCCCTAGGAACGTGGACTTTGACCGGCAACATGCTCCAACCTCGGGGCTATCACTCCATGCTCACCTTGCGCAACGGGCGAGTACTTGTGGCGGCGGGTGGCTACCAAGGACAGGCACTAACGACCGCCGAACTGTACGACCCAACTACCAGAGCCTGGAGTTCGACGGGAAGCCTGAATGTCGGCCGTGTCTTTCACGTCGACGCCCTTCTTGCCGACGGTCGCGTCCTGCTCGCCGGCGGACAAGACAACGGAGCAAGCCTTACCCGAACCGCTGAGACCTACAACCCGGCGACGGAGATGTGGTCTCTCGTTTCCCCCATGAACCAGGGGCGAACTTATGCAACCGCAGCGGTCCTCACGGATGGTCGCGTGCTTGTCACCGGTGGAGCTGGCGCGGTCTATTTGAGCTCGTCCGAACTCTACGATCCCGTCGCCGATCTCTGGACTCTGACACAGCCAATGGCTGCGGCGCGGGTCGCGGCCGCGCTGACGCTGCTGCCGAACGGGCGCGTCCTCGTGACAGGGGGCTACGGCCCGGGCGGAGTCCTCCTAGCCTCGGCCGAAATTTTCGATCCCGTGACTGGGACATGGACTTCCACCCAGAACATGAGAACGGCCCGTGCACTTCACACCGCGACTCTGCTTCCGTCTGGCAAGGTCCTAGTTGCGGGCGGCGGCCTAGATCCAGTGGCGCTTAGTTCCGCTGAGCTGTACGACCCGTCAAGCGGCAGCTGGGCGGACACCGGTCCAATGCAGTCAGGGCGGAATGGCCATACGGCGACGCTCGTCCTTGGCATGGTTTTGGTTGCCGGAGGCAGCGACGGCAGTCCCCATGTACCTGGCAGCGGATCTCTCGCCTCCACCGAGATGTTTGATCCTTCGACAGAAACGTGGGTCAACGCCGGTGACATGAGCACACCCAGGTACCACTTCGCGGCGGCGCTGATAGGAAATCACGTTCTCGTTTCAGGCGGTCTCAGCTTCAATTATTTGTCATCAGCTGAGGAGTTCTCGCTTGCGGTTACGTCGGACGGGATCTGCCGCCTCGCCGCCTCCCTCAGCACAGCCGACGCCATCTGCGCGCACGTCAAGTCGATCGCCACTGCACCGAACGCCTCTGCGAAGGCCGGCAAGCTCGAAGCCTTCGACAACTTCCTCGCCGCGCAGAGCGGCGAGTCGATCGCCGCCGATCTCGCCGCCCTACTGAGCCGCCTCGCTCAACTGCTCTAGCGCGACCAACTAACTCGCCATCCGGATCCGCGGCGAGACCTGGATCTCGCCGCGCGTACGCCACGTACACGAAACGTCCGTTTCGTAGTTGAGCGACCGTCCGGTCCGTCGAAGGGTCCGAGTCTTCTCCAGAGCGAGATGCGAAAGGACCCTGCCCGTCCTTGTTCTCTTTGTCGGCCCGCTGGGTACGGCCAAATAGGGGGTTGAGGGCGCCGTGCAGACTTAGCCCCGCATGATGGGTTCCCGGTGGTTACGTCTCTCGCTACTGGCGGTCCTCGTTTCCATTTCGGTTGTTTGGTCTAACCACGCCAGCGCAGCAAGCTGCGGCGTGGAGCGTTGGTCGGTGAAGACGGGTACCGATCCAGACGCCGGTCTGGTTAACACCACATCCGCCACGAAGAGCTCGATCGCAGCAATGGACGCAGAGCCAAAGCCCAGCTCCTTACCCGCAAACGCCCGCATCACGCCGACCGAAACGACCGTTTATTCGATCACCGCCACTCTGACTGTCTACAAGCTCGAAGACGACTCTGACTACCACCTCGTGCTCACCGACAGCGTGGCGAACACGATGATCGTGGAGATCCCGCACCCAGCTTGTGTCGGCGATACGAGCCCGTTCAAAAACGCGATCACGGCGACGCGAGCGAAGTTCGATGCGGCGTACACCGCGACGACATCGTTCAAGACCGCAAACGTCCCGGTGACCGTCACGGGGGTCGGGTTCTTCGACTTCCTCCACGGCCAGACGGGCGTCGCGCCGAACGGCATCGAGCTCCACCCGCTGCTGGACATCTCATTCACTCCGGCGCCAGCCACCTGCGATCTCGCCGGAACGCCGACGAGCAGCGCCTACCTGCCGAACATCACGAAGACCCTCGGTGGCCCGAGTGGCTTCTACACGCCGTTCATCGTCCAGAACGTCGGAACGACCACGACAGCTCTTCAGGTCTCGTTCTACAGATTCAGCGACGGCAGTTTGGTGACGTGCCGGAAGATCACCGGCGTCGGTCCCGGAACTTCGTTCGCGGACGTTCCCAACAACGACGGGGATCTTCCCGGTAACACGCAGTTCTCGGTGGTCGTACGCAGCTATGGCTCGCAGGTCGTCGCTGTCGTGAACGAGCACGCGGGTTCGGGTGATCGCGCCGAGGCGCTGAGCTACGACGGCTTTGCCGCCGGCGCCACGACGGTGTCGCTACCGAACATCGTGCGCAAGTTCTTCGGTTATCACACGCCGTTCATCATGCAGAACCTCGGCACCGCGACGACGGTGGCGACCGCGACGTTCGTTGGCCGCGGAAGTGAGCCCGGGGCGACGATCACTCGGACGATCGCTGCGGGTCAGTCGCAGTTCATCGAGCCGAACATTGAGGGGAGTCTTGTCGATGGCGGCGCCTATGCCGTGACCGTTCGCGCGGACCAGCCGCTGGCGGTCGTGGTGAACACGCACAACGACGACCCTTCGGTGACGCATCCGGTTGCCTACTCGACCGATGGGATCACCGGCGGCTTCGGGACCGTGTACGGCGCCTACGCGGCGAAGAACGCGGATGACTACGGGCGCACGGGAACGATGTCGACAATCGTGGTGCAGAACCTCGGCGCGTCCGCGACCACGCCCACGCTCGAGTTCACGCCGGAGGGCGGCGGAGGCGCGACGACTACGTTCACCGGTCCCTCAACAGCCGCGGGTGCCGCCTGGGCCTTCGACCCGCGCTTCGTCAACGGTCTGGCGGGCACGACCCTCTGCGGCAATGGCGCATCCGCGGGCTGCCTCGCCGACGGCGAGTTCACCTTCAAGGCCTCCGCCACGGGAACGATCGCGGCGGCGGTAAACGTGATCAGTCCCGACAGTGCGATGGGCTACACCGCGACCGGCTCTCCGGCTGCGAAGTTCTTCTTGCCAAACGTGACGCGAACGCTAGGTGGTTCGGGCGGATGGACAACGCCGATCCTCCTGCAGAGCGTTACGGCGACCGGGGCATCTGTCGAGTGGAGGCGCTTCGCGGACGGTGCTCTCGTGACCACACAGAACCTGACCTTGACTCCGGGAGCGGGCCTGCGCATCGATCCGCTCGCGGTGGGCGGTCTATCCAACGACACGCAGTACGCCGTGACGGTCACTTCGATCGGCGGCTCAGTCGTCGCGATCGTTGAGGAGCTCGCCTCAGGAGGCGAGAACGCAATGATCTACGAGGGATTCGCCGCGCCGTAATGCCGGTTGGCCTCATCGCGGGTGGTAACGACACAGATGTGGGCGCGTCTTAGAGGGCCCCGTTGTCTGTTCTCCCCAGTTCGACTCGACGGGATAGGAGATAGAGGCCCGCGAAATGAGCCAGTTGACGTACCGGTACAAACCTGAGCAAACACCTCGTGCCGGATACTTGGTCGTGGTGGAAGGTGCTCGGCGTCGTCCGCGCGAGATCGACGGCAAAGGTCGCACCGTGCGTGAGCTCCTTGCGAACCGGAAGTACGCGGTCGACTACTACCAGCGCGAGTACAAGTGGCAGCGGAAGCATGTCGCCGAGCTAATTGATGATCTCGCCGACAAGTTTCTGGGGAGCTACGAGGCTGGTCACGAGCGCGGCATCGTTGCCGAGTACGGCCACTATTTCCTGGGTTCGATTGTCATAAGCGATAAGGACGGCCAGAAGTTCATCATCGACGGCCAGCAGCGGCTGACCACGCTTACCCTGTTGCTAATCTACGTGCACCACCAGCTGCACGACGCGGACGAGAAGAGGCAGGTCACCGAACTGGTCTTTTCTCAGCAGTACGGCAAGAAATCCTTCAATCTCGACATTGCCGACAGAACCGTCTGCATGGAAGCCCTCTATAACGGCGAGGAGCCCCAAGACGCGGACGGGTCGGAGTCCGTTGTCAACATCCTGGCGCGGTACGCCGATATCGAGGAACTTCTCCCGGAGCAGCTGAGAGGCGCCACGCTGCCCTACTTCAAGGACTGGTTGATCGAGAACGTACATCTCGTCGAGATCACCGCGTACTCCGATGACGACGCCTACCGGATCTTCGAGACCATGAACGACCGCGGACTCTCTCTTACACCCGCCGACATGCTCAAGGGGTATCTCCTCACGAACATCAGCGACAACGAACAGCGAACCCGCGCGAGCAAAGTCTGGAAGGAGCGCATCGCCGAACTGCTCGAGATTGGCAAAGACGAGGATGCCGACGGCATCAAATCATGGCTCCGCGGCCAGTACGCCGAGAGCATTCGGGACCGCAAACGTGGAGCTTCGCCCCAGGATTTCGACCTCATCGCCACCGAGTTCCACCGTTGGGTCGGCGATCACAAGGAGCAGCTCGGGGTAACCAACAGTACTGAATTTGCGCGGTTTATCGAGCGCGACTTCGCGTTCTACGCGCGCTGGTATGCGCGGCTCCGGCGGGCAGCGGAGAGCCTCACGCCTGGGCTGGAGTGCGTGTACCACAACGCTCAACAGCAGTTCACCTTGCAGTACCCCGTGCTGCTCGCACCACTGCGTGTTGACGATCCCGAGCCGACATCCCTGCGCAAGATTCGCGTCGTCGCGTCCTACATCGACATCCTGATCCAACGGCGCATTTGGAACTGGAAGGCTATCGATTACTCAACGATGCAATACGCGATGTTCTTGGTGATGAAAGACATTCGCGCGAAGCCTCCCGAGGAACTTGCGAGAATCCTCCGCGAGCGCCTTGATGCCGATCCCGTGACGTTCGCGAGCAACGACCGATTCCGGCTTCACGGAACGAACGGCCGCCAGATCCGCCGAATTCTTCGTCGAATCACGGACTTCGTCGAGACCCGCTCAGGACAGGCTTCGCGATATGCCGAATACGCGCAGCGCGGAAAGAACAGCTATGAAATTGAGCACGTCTGGGCGGACCATCCCGAGCTGCACACCGATGAATTTGCTCATCCGAGTGATTTCCAGGAGTACCGAAACCGCATCGGCGGTCTCTTGCTCTTGCCCAAGAGCTTCAACGCAAGCTTCGGGGACCTGCCGTATGAGAAGAAGCGAGAGCAGTACGTCAGCCAGAACCTGCTCGCGCAGAGCCTCCATGAGCGCGCGTACGATCACAACCCAGGGTTCAAGCGGTTCATCGACGAAAGCGCAGTGCCGTTCCGGCCGCATCCTGCGTTCAAGAAGATCGACATTGACCTACGTCAGGAGCTGTACCAGCGACTGGCCGAGCAGATCTGGAGTCCTGAAAGGCTCGCACAGGACGCCGTCTCGTAGGCAGCGCTCCGAGCTCTCACAAATTCGCGCCCGTGACCACCCGACCGCGTCCTGGGGTTCGGACCTCTATCTCCTCTCTCACGTGATCAGACGGATAGGAGATACGGGCACCGGAAAGGCCAGTTGACACATCGGACTGCGAAGCGGCTGCTACACCGAGCGTATGCGCCGCCTTACGGTGCCAGCGTCGTACTTCGGAAAACGATCAGGTCAAGATCGCTGAAAAACGAAAGCAAGTTGTATTCGGTTATGGGAGCGGCGCCAGGATGGGCACATTGATTTCGGAGCTCGAAGCAGCTTTGAAGCCGCGTATGTTGATTGATGTCGATCAGGTTCATCCCCTCGAGAATCCAAAGCACATCCGAGTCGAACACTGTCCTGAGGTCACTCATCGACGACACGCTCTGCGCTTTCGTGAACTTTTTGTAGCGACCCTGAGTCTGCGCTGCCATCTTCTGCGACACGGCGTTGAAGACGTCGAAGCCGGTCCGCTCGATTGCACGATGTATCTGGTCGATCGCCGCGCACCACCCCAGTACAGTCGTTGCCCGAAACAAGCCGCCCTTTGCGCACGCGACCGCCTCGGCCAGATAGGCACTCTCGGTAGGATCGGCGACCTTAGCCAGCAAGGCCTCCAGCTGATTTACTGATTCCGGCGCGTGGAGCGCCGTTTGGATCGGAATTGTCAGCTCCGACCGAAACCGGAGCGTTAACTCACCCAACACCTCGAGATAGCTTGTCCGCTTGTTGTTGGGCGCCGAGAGACGAACGAGGCGACGGAACTGCGCTGAATACTTTTCGATCAACTCCTCTGGGAGTCGACTTGCGAGCGCCGGACAGACCTCGCTAAACCACTCACTACCGAGCCCTTCGGCCCTCGTCCGAAGACCTACCTTCGCAATTGCCGGTACTCGCTCCGCTCTGATGTCCCGTCTGAGGTCCTTCAGTGCGGACTCGAAGCCCTTAAGCCTTTCTACAAGGAGATCCGCCACGCGCGGGCTAGCGAAGCTCCTTCACCAAGTCCGCGAGCGCCGCCTTCCCTTGCTCCGAGAGCCGCAAGATCGGGTTGTCTTTGTCGTACCGTTCAAGCCCGTCGAAGAAGTTCGCGCTCGCCGTGAAGTTCTTCGAGTAATTGGCTACGTCGTAGCACTTTCGAGTCTTACACGCCTCCCGCACATCTTCCCCGCTGACGGAAAAGTCGCCGTCGCCGATTGCGTCCTGCAGAGCCATTAGCAGCGCGAGTCGCACCTGCATCGTACTCAGCTTTGTCGTCTTCAGATCCTCGTAGAGAGGCGTGACTTGTCCCGACTCTTTGTAGAAGACCTGGTTCAAGTCATCCATGCTGAGCGCGTACTTCTCCAGAAACTTCTTGACCTTCAGATGTACGTCCGCGGGCACGAGGTCTTCACCGGTTTTCGTTTCGATGTCGGGCTCCGTCTCTTCCGGCTCCTTGTGTAGGACGGTGTCTTCCGCTTTTGCTGGAATCCGCTGCGCCGTCCGATCGCGACGCTCGGCCAGAAGCTCAGATACAAGTAGCTCAAATGCTCGAAGCTGCAGCGCTTCAGGCAGTTCACCTACGAATGCCGCGATCTTCCTGATTTGCGCGGCGAGGGTCTCATCCACAGCGACTTCCACCACCTTCGCCCGTTCGCGCGATTGTAAGGCGCGCATCAGTCATTCTGAACCTACCTAGGCCACCCGCGGTGCCTGGGCGTGGCACCACTTCGGCTAATACCTCCGGTGCTCCCAGCGATGACCCATGGAGGAGATGATGCGAAACGATGATCGATCCGGCTTGTCAGCGGACTTCGGCGCGATGGCCAACCTTCTGTCTCGCGTGAGACTTCGAATCGTTCTCGAAGAGGTCCAAACACACGCCGAATCGCCTAGGACGGTCTCCGACGAAGGATCCGTTTCGGATCGTCGGCTTCTGCTGCGCGTCGGTGAGGTCGCCGAACTCTTGAGCATCAGCCGGACGAAGGTCTACGAACTCGTGGCCTCGGGGCAAATTCCGAGCCTGCATCTGGGCCGTAGCCGCCGGATCCCGCTCGTCGCGCTACGTACATGGGTCGACGAACAGGTGGCCTCAATAGCCCAAGTCCCTGCGGACTCATCGGCGAACCGACTCCCCACAAGAATTCGAACGGTGACTCGGACGCATCCAACTACGAGCGGCGGAAACAAGCAGAACGGGCTACGTCGGCGAAAGGCTTCCGAGGACGCGCCAGTTTTCCAACCATGGATGCCGCATCCGATGAAGAAGGACGAATACCGTGCGTGGGTCGCTCATCTCGAAGCACACCCTGAGGAGAAGGCGCGCGTGATCGAAGCGATGGAGCGCAGCAGCGCTTCTCGACCTATCCGCGAGTAGGCGGCAGTTCAGACAGCAGCGATGCGATTCCTGGAGTGGGAGGACTTCTACAACTACCATCGCCCGCACGGGTCGCTCGGCAGCCAAACCCCGTACGAGCGGCTACGTCAGAGGGTCGGCTCCAGCGTCAGCGGACATCGTCGGTTGCACACCTAGTTAGTCCGCTCTCGTTTGTGCTGCCACCCACCACCCGCCGCCGCACAGAAGGCGTCGTGAAGAAGGGGCGCATCTCTGTCCTCACGAGCACGCGCGAGCTCAACCCGGCCCCATGTGTCCTCGAACCCTTCCGGTGCGTCGAGCCCGTCCAGCAATGTTGCAAAGTCGAAGAACGCGCGAGCGATCACCGCCCGGACGAGGTAGCCGAGTGCCTCAGCGGCGCTGTCGGGGACGTTCACCGCGATGAGCGTCGCCCTAAGCGATTCAGGGACCGCAGCAATGCCTGTCGCGAAATCCCGGCCCTCGCTCGTATCACCCAACCCCTTCATGGCGGACACAAGCTGATTGGCGGCCTCGCTGATGTACTCATGCGCCCGCGAGAACATCGCCAGCGTCTCGGTGCTGTTCAGCGTCCGGCTTTCTGGGTACCGCGCCGCTGAGGTCCTGTTATCGCCCACCCAACCAACAGTTCCTCTCGCGCCGACAGACCGGAACCCCCGAGTAGGCTCCTTACGGTGGCGACTCGGTCTCACATTTGCCGTTCTGATCCCGCCCGCGCTTCGCGCTGATAAGGCCTGCGTAGTGGCAACTGTCTCTACGGCTTCGGCTTCGTCGTGTCCAGCCTGGGTAGCTGCGAGGAGCTCCCTCCGAACCATGCTTCCGACACACCGAAGCTCTCGGGCGACCTGGGGTGAGTACCATCTCCCCTGCGACGGCGCTCTCCGGTTTGGGGACCTGTCGCTAAATCCAAACGGCCAGGGTTATGGCCGGAAGGAGCCATGTGATGGCATTCGAGCCGCCCGATAGCGACTCCCTGGAGACTCGCAAGAGAACCCTCACCCTCTGTCGAGACGCTCTCCGCAAGTACGTCGGCCGGTTCCATGAGATTGCCGACGAGCTGTTCGTCGTGGGTCGATACACGGTCCGGCCTAAGGGCACGGGGACCGCGAAGGGCGACTGGGTCTGGGACCTCGGTGGCGCCGTACCGGTTCGCGAAGACTTCTACCTGCTCGTCGACGTGAACGTGGCAGACGACTTCTACATCGTGCCGAGCGACTACGTCCGCGGCGCCGTTGAGGCCGGACACCACACCTGGTACGAGACGCGAGGACCTGGCGAATCGAGAGACCTAGAGGGCAACTCAATGAGGCGGTTGATGAAGTGGCCGGTACGCCATTTCAAGAACAGATGGGATCTGCTACGTCCAGATAGCGTTGCCCCTGACGCCGTCTAGCGGCGCGAACCGCCCGTCCCCGCACCCGCCGTACCTCGACACTCATGACAAGCCGCGCGAGCCCGCGGGCGAGCGCCGCCGGACGCGGGCCCTGCAGCGGGGCGCCTAGGTCGCCGCGATTCGCTCCCGT
>JBBPIQ010000010.1:0-62234 GCA_038040345.1 Chloroflexota bacterium | reverse complement strand
AGTCTCAAGGCTGGTCTCACCGTGTCCGGCTCATACGGACCGTCGATCGAATTCACAGCCTCCGCCGACTTCGCGCTCAACACGTCGATCGAGCAAGCCACGAAAGTCGCGACGGACTACAGCAAGGAAGTAACGAACCGCGCAACCAGCCGAGTCTTTGAACGACGCCGGGAAGAGCGAATTCTCAAGACCATCGAAGTTTTCGAGGAGAAGAACACGCACGGGGTCGACAACAAAGCTGGCGCGGACAACGTGATCGGCCAGTACCAATGGCTCGAGAAGGTCTACGAGGCGCAGATTTTCAATTATGGAAAGCGGATGCTTTTCGACATCATGCTGCCCGAGCCAGCCGCGTTCTGGCTCTACGCCGTCAGCAGCGCGCCCCCACCGGGCAACAATCTGGTCAAGCCGCCGCCTTTCACGCTTACGCCCGCCGACCTCAACGAATGGAACTACATGCCCTACGTCGCTAAATACCAGGTCTCTGGAGTCACGCCGCCACCTGACCCTTACATCACTGTCGCAAAGACCTTCGACGGCCGGGGCACTCAGGACAACGGTGTCACCAAGACTGCAGAGATCCCCGTTAGTACGGGGTATCGGGCAATCGCCGGAACTGTCACCCTCTGGTACGCCCGCTGGTCGGGCGGGTCGGTGGACATGGGCTTTGGCGGCAACATGCACCGCAGCAGCGATAACGACTTCTGGTACGTCGCCCTCGGCAACGAGGAGGGAACCGTCGCGTTCGAGGCCAAGACGTGGAAAGCGGCCGATTTCATCATCGGCGTTGAGGTGCAGTGCCAGCGGACGCAGGGAGCGCTTGACGATTGGAAGCTCAAGACGCATGCCGCCATCATGCAGGCCTATCTCAAGATGCTGCGCGACTACGAGGAGCAACTGGCGGCTCTGCAGGTCCAAGCCGCGCAGGAAGTCCAGGGACGCAACCCCGACGAGAACGCACGGCTTATCCGCGTTGAGATCAAGAAGGGCGCGACTAGCGTGTTCACGGCCCAGCAGTTCGACGCCTTCGGCGCTATCACTACAAGCACACAGGGCTATCCGCAGCCCGATCTGACCGTTCTGGCCGACCAGGGTAGGTACATCCGGTTCTTTGAGCAGGCCCTCGACTGGGAGCAGATGATGTTCTTCTTCTACCCGTACTTCTGGGGACGCAAATACAACTGGCCGAATCGTGCGCTGCTCCAGGATGTCGATCCGCTCTTCGCCGATTTCATTCGCGCCGGCTCAGCGCGCGTGGTCCTCGCCGTTCGGCCGGGCTTCGAGCACGCGATCGCACACTTCCTCGATACCGGCGAGATTTGGGATGGCGGCGATCTCCCGCCGATAACGAGTCCGCTCTACGTCAGCATCATCGAGGAGATCCGCGAGCGCGATGCGGCGCCGGGGACCGAGGTCGCCCAAGGCGACCCATGGGATGTGCGCCTGCCGACCACCCTCATCAAGCTCCGCCCCGAGGCCTCCCTCCCGGCGTGGCAAAAGAACGCCCAAGGAGAGTGGGTCCCGGTGTAGCGAGCAAAGAGGCTTAGAAAAGAGGTGGCCCTGCCTGCCAAGTACCGGATCGTCCCGACGATCGGAGTCGCGCGTCTCGGAAACGCGCCCGCGGATGAATTCTTCGTTGGGCCCGAAACGCCCGGTCGTCCTCCAGAAGGCGAGCCGAAGGCGGGCACGACTGTGCCTCCTTTCAAAGACGGCGCCGGGCGCATCAAGCCGCAGGCCGCCCGCTTCCGGATCTGGGAGTACCTCGACAACGGCAAGGGCAAGTACGAGCCCAAGCGTGAGATCAACGCCGACACATCCGGGGTGGTCTCGATCGAATGGAGTGTGCACCTCGCGAACAAAAAGGCGTCGTTCTTCACTTTCGACGGCCTGGTCGGTGATGTACTTCTCGGCCCGAGCGGTCTTCCGCCAAAGCGCCGCAACGTCGCGGTCCCCGGACCGATTGCCGCGACACGCAAGACGCTTTGGCTTGATCCGGGCGAAAGGAAGATCAGCGGACGCAACACGAAGGGGGTGGAGTTCCGGAAGGGCACCGCGCCGAGCGGGGTGCACGAGTTCTGGCCGGTGCCTCCACCGAGTCCGCCCATTGAATATCTGGGCGAGCTCCGGACCGACGACGCCGGACGGCTGCTAGTGATCGGGGGCAAAGGTGACACATCACGCGTCCCGCCGCCCGGGTCAAAAGACATCGACGACTACGCAAACAACGATGGCTGGTTCGACGACGCGTCGGACGGCCCCGTCACCGCGAAGATCACGTTCAAGGGCAAACCCACGCCTCTGGAAGCGTCTCCAGCGTGGGTCCTCTGCGGTCCCCCGGACTTCGCGCCCTACGCGCAGCACATTGTTACGCTCTATGACGTCCTGTACGACATGGCCGCGCGGCTCTTGGTGTTGCCAGCGGCCGAGGTCGAGTACGACACTCCGCTTACGGCATTACGCGAATTGAATCGCGAGATGAAGGTCGCCGGCCGCACTAGCCTCGCCACCTACAAGCCGTCGTTCACCGACGAGATATGGCCAATCCTCCGACGTGCAATCGCTGCGGTCTTCCTGTTCAAGCCGGCTCAGAAGGAGCATGCGACACTCGGAGCCGGGCCGGGGAACCTCTCGGCGGTATGGCCCTTCTTGGCCGATCCGCTGCAGAACCCGGCCATTCGGCAGGTCGTCTTCAACAAATTACATAAGCCAGGTACGGCGATGGTAAGTGGCACGACCCAGGACATGCCCAAATTGCTCGGCGATGACCCTTATCCGCCTTTTACCCGACCGGAGCTAGCGCGCTTGACCCTAACGCGGACGCAGTACGCGGTGCTCGAGCAGTGGTCAAAAGGAAAGTTCGTCGCTGGGCCGCCCTCGCCGCCAGCGGCATACCCGCCAGTTTCCATTTCGCCAGCGGGACTAACGCGGGCGGCGCTTGAAGCGTGTGCCGGCGGCGCCTTCTACCCCGGCATCGAGGTCGGATGGCAAATCCGTAACCCGAGTTTGTTTGGCGAGCCTTTTCGAATCGACCACGGGGCGACGAGTAAGTATCTCGCGGACTCGTCCGGAATCATCAGTGCTGGTCACTTCACTCGACAGATGGCTGTGCCATGGCAAGCCGACTTCCTTCAGTGCAAGCACGAGGGCGCCATTCCAAATCAGTGGGGTTGGTGGCCCGGCCAGCGACCTGATCACGTTTACGCCAGCCGGTCCGACGCGACCGCCCAGAACCCGATGGTCGATTGGCATCGCGCGACCGTATCGGGAGCACCGGCGCTTTGGGCGGAAGGCTTCAAGGATCCGGGGGGTGTCGCCGTCGACCACACCACGCCCTCGTACAAGGAAATGCTCGCGAACTGGCGAAGCTTCGCATTCGTCGTCGAGGCCGGGCCAATCGAGTTCGAAGGCGCAAGCGGCCGTCCGCCGGATGTTCCCTGACGGAGTTTGACGCACTAATCATCGGCGGGGGGCCCGCTGGTGCCGCCTGCGGCCTGTTGCTCGCGCGGGCAGGCGCCACCGTCGCGCTGCACGATCGCGGCGGTCCCAATGATGAGCTGGTGGAACTGTTGTCGGGACGCGCGCGTCGGCTCACGTTCGAAGCACTGAAGCTTCAACCGAATGCGATCGATGGCGTTGAAGTGGCGCAGACGCTCGCGCTGTGGGGAGAGCGGCTGCTCGTACGTGATGCGATCGCCAATCCGTGGGGGGCGGCAGTGTCCGTCGTGCGCGGGTCGTTCGATGGGGCGCTTCGCGCGGCGGCTCGCGCTGCCGGTGTGCGGGTCTGCGAGAGGTCACGTGTTGTCGGGGTCGCCGGCGGCCCTCCGGGTGGGGCCTGGTCAGTCGGGATCGTGGACTCGCATGGCCGCTTCCGTCAGGACTCGGCCGAGCTCGTGATCTTCGCAAGCGGAAGCATCAGGCGGCGATCGCGCGCAAGAGCGGACGAATTTGTCGGCCTGCTCGCGCGGTATGGAAACGCGGCAGACGCCTGGGCACCGATGCTTGTGGTCGAGCGGACGCAGACCGGGTGGTGGTACGCGCTTCCGCATCCGGCTGGCGGGACGTTTATCGGTTATTGCGTGCCGAGACAGATGCTAAGACGACGACGAATACCTCTCGCGGCCCTGTTCCACGATCACTTGGGTGGGACACGATTGATCTCGCAGATCCTCCCTGCCGCGCCACTCGGTCGCGTCCGGGGCCGGTCTAGCAGTCGGGTTGGTCCGGCGCGCGCGGCCGGACGCAGATGGATTGCGGTCGGCGATAGCGCACACGCCTCGGATCCGCTCAGCGGTCAAGGACTCGAATTCGCGATCGAGTCCGCCCAACGCGCGAGCCGCGCGGTGCTCGAAGATCAGTCGCGCGCATATGTTGGGTGGGTGGAAGAGGTCGCCGAGGCACACTCGAAGAGTCGCGGAGAATGGTTTCCTAATTAACGCGCTCCCCGAGCTAGAAGCGCGGCGCGCGGCAGCGGGGGCACTCGGATCGCAGTGACAAGTTGGGCTCGGGTAGTAGGAACAGCAGGCGCTTTTCCCGGACGAGCCCACTCTTTCCGCTGCGGAAGCAAAGTCGCCTCGACTTTTTGTCGTGCCCCATACTCGACGAGTAGCGCCCGTTGCGCTTCGAATAGATCGTCCGTCGTGACTCCTTCCAGCGCGTTTCGCAGTCTTCTGATCAGGTCCGCGTGGAGCGTCTCTCCGGGCGCTTTGTCAGGCCCGACTGCGCTCAGGAGGTAGCCGATGGCGGTTTCCGCCTCGCCCAGTCTGATTTCGGCGAGCGTCGACAGACGCCTTCCCCGATCGGCCACCCTAGGCCGCAGCGTCGCCGGCTGATGCACCGCCATGGGGTGGTGACCCGACACGACCAAACCCCGGTTGTCGATAAGACGCGCCGCTGCGTGACGCGATGGAGTCAACAAAACTTGGCGCGCAAAATCGCCGCGGCGATCGGACTGCCCGAGTGATAGCAGGCGACCTACAGGGTCTGGATATCGCTCATTCAACATGCGAAGCGATCGGCTCTCGACTGTGAGTCTGAAAACCGTCAACGTGAGACGACGCGTGCCTCGACTCCGTAGGCTGACGACGTACCTCAAGCCAGCGAAATAAGCGAGACCGTCCGGTGATCCAGTGCCGAAGACCGGCTACTGAGAGAGCTTCACTCCGCAATACACGGCGAGGAGAACAATCACCGCCGCAGCGATGATCGTTCCGAGCGCATTGGCAAAGCTCTGGGACAAAAACCCGCTAATGCCGGACCACAATCGAACCCAGCCCGGTTGCTTCGGCCCAACGACTCGGGGCAAGGGTCCTGGCTTCCACACTTGCTGAGACTTGCGTACTGGCTTCGGCGCGTCGACGTCCTCGGGCACGAGATCGGGCTCGGACAACTTCGAGCCTGTCCCGCGAAAACCCGTGATCCTCGGCGGCGCCTTCTCCTTTGGCTCAGGCGTGCGGACCGACTCGGCTGGCAGTCGTTCACTCGGCGGGGTGATCAAGTCCTGGCGCTCCTCAGGCGTCAGGTCCCGCGGTGCCGGTGTCGATTCTCCGGGGCTGCGGCCTCCGAAGTACCTCTTGCGTACCAGATGCTCGAGCCCGAAGTCTCTCTTCTTCGTCCCTAACAGTTTCGAGTTGAACGGGTCGTGCTCCATGAGCGCTCGAGCCGCTGCCCCTCGCGTCTCAGCCCAGGGGATCGTGGCGCGGCACGGAGTGTGATAGCTCGCATCGAGATCGCTCGGGTGATAGACCGGGCTTGGGCAGTCCGCTTGAGTGCACCGCTTGATGTATTCCTCACCGTGCGTCGGACAGCCGGCGGCGTTGGGCTCCGGCCCGCCGATGGCGTATTCGATCACATCGGCGCTATAGCCGTGGGGGCAGACCCAGATGCCGATGTCACTGTCCTGCGTGGTGCTCATGCTCCACCTCTATGAGGTTTTGCGACCTTGTCGTCAAGACACTGGCCTTACCGCAGGTGTCTTCGAGCGGGCGCGCACGCTGTGGCTGAAAACGACGCGATGACGGCTACGCGGCGCGTTTGGTGCCTGACGCCCCCGCGGCGTTCGGATCGGACGTTCAGGAAAGGCGAAGCTCTCGTGGCCCTCCTCGAGCGCCCGACATCGCCGGCCGCGAACCGGATCCGACGATTCGCAACGGCAACCTCGCCGCAACGCCGTTTCCCGGCCTTGATTCGCTCGGTTGCTTCTGATGCCATCAGGCTCAAGGAACATTGACGGGATCTCCCGCACGCGTCCTTCGCGGTCTCACGACGATTTCGCCTACCGGATTGCAGGACGGGCACGCCGCGAGTGCCCTTGACGCGCCGCCGTGAGTAATTCCGGCCGTTGGCCAGCTCAAGCAGCCGGTCGATCGCCGTTCGGATTAGGGAGGGCTGTTCGCGCTCTAGCTGTTAGCTAGAGACCTTTGCGAGGAGTACCTCGGCCTCGCGAAAGCCGGGCGACCGCATCCGAAGGTTGCCGCTGCCATCGTCGTCCACCACGTTCGTCAATCGACCGACGGCCATCTGCGCGTTCTTCCTTGTCACGCCTCTCCTCTGCCGTCGAATGGCCTCGATCAACTGCTCCTTGTGGATTCGCTTGTTGCCCCGCTGCCACAGGAGTAGTAGTCCCAAGTCTCGGGCACTCTTAGCACTCTTCACATCGAAATAGACACGACCCTCGATGTCCTCGAAGAACGGATAGCGCCGAGTCATCAGGGCGTCGACCGCCTCTTTCGCCTCGACCAAGTCCTGGCTGTTCTGTGCATACCGAACCATCTCCGCCACGAGCCACGAGCAGTTGCTGAGCACCACAGTCGCGTCCATCTCGTTCGCATCGACTTCATTCGCATCGTGGCGTCCGCCGCGATTGCTGGTCACCTCGTACATGAACCGACAGCAGCGAGGGATCGTCAGGCGCACGGTGTCGTCCACCGTGCCTTTCGTGCTACTCGATCCGAGCCGATCGATGGCTACACCTACCGCGAAGTTGCGGCCAGTCGGCACGGCCAGCCCCGCCTCGACAAGAAGCGCCTTGAGGGCGGCCTCGAGGCATTTGCCCATCTTCGCTAGCGACTTTTCCCACTCCCCTTTGTGGTACTCGTCTACGGCCTCCTGAAAGTGCTTGACCATCGCGTCGATGCTCTTGGTCGCCCTGAAGCGATCCTTGAGCATGGTGTTCACGTCGCGTTTAGCCATTCGGCAGGGCTTCTTTCCACTCACTAAGAAGTACATATGAGCCCGCCTTGGGACTATCCACCCAGCCGCAGTCCTTCGCCCTGGTCGGATAGGCTCCGTTGTAAGTGCCTCCCATGATGGGCTTCATCTTGTTCCACTGCTTCTCGACATCCGCCGACTTCACCTGGGTCGTCAGGTTGCCCTTAGCCATGCGCGCGACCAGGATCGCGAATCGCCGTGGCCCGGAGGTGCCACCGCCGTACCGCTTCATGAACGGGCGCACGGGCAGACTGAAAACCGGGTTCGGTTTCGAGGCCGACTGCGGCTCCGGCCGGGAACTAGAGCGCGCGGGAGTGCGCCGCGGCGAAGCCTTAGCCGGCCGCTTGGATCCGCGGCCCTGCGCGACGAGTCGAAGCTCGTATTCCCAGGTGCGCCCGTTATCGTCCGTGAAAACGATCGCCGCCTTCATGCCTCTACACCTCCACTAGCGCGCGTAGATGTACTTCCCATCCTTCTTGAAGCGCCGCAACTTTCGCTCTCGCGCAAGATCCTGAAGCGGACCCGACATGGACGTTACGGGGTAGTGATGGCCGAGGTCCGCCAGCCGCGCGCGGATATCAGCGATTCCCTTCGGTTTCGAGAAGAACTTGGCCTCGATCAACTCCGCGATAAGGCCCGGCAGCGTGGGACGCGTTGTCCTCCGTCGCGGAGCGGCCGCGGCCCTCGTCGAGGTCATCGAATGTGCCGAAGTAGCCGTTCCAACCTTTAACGTCCTAAGCAGGGCGGCAATCTCTGCGGGCGTGCCGTCAATGTCGACCTTCGCGCCATCGAGCGTCACGATGCGAGCCTTGGCCATGTCCCCACCTCGATATGGAATCGCGTTATGCGAATCATAACGTACGTCATAGCGTCCTCGCGGGGGTCCTGAGCCACGAATAGGCATCGCTCGGAGCCTCGGCCCTGCCCATCCGCAGCGTGTCGTCCTTCCGCAAGCTGACGGCTCGACGAGGTTCTCAATCAGAAGCATGGTTTGCAGGACGATGTCGACACGCATCGGAGATGCGGACAATCAGGGCTAGACTCCGACTCCTGTGCAGCGCCGACGATTGACGCCGCGCGCGCTCATCCTGGCCCAGGTAGTGGCTCTGCTTGGACTTGTCACGCTCTTCGGCGTCAATCTCTGGCTCACCGGTCAGCGAGTACTCGGCCTCCTCCTTATCGGTGTCACAGTGGCGGTCGATGGCGTGCTGCTCGAGCGGCTCGCGAACGAGCTGCCCCGACGGCCGCTCTTCCCGAAGATCGGCTATCGCTTCCTGGCGATTGCGGGATCCGTCGCAGCGCTGACGGCCCTCGTTGAATTCGCGCTGCGGATTCCCGAATGATTTGTAGACCAATCGCGGTTCCACTGACACGGGTAGTCAGCGCTTCAGAGCAATGGTCTCCGGCCACCTGTGCTTGGTCGCGCAAACATTGCGCCAGTTGCGACACATAGTGGTCTAAGCCATGGGGCCGCACACCATTCGATTCACTCGCGGACTTCCGAGTAAAACGAGCCTCTCGCCGAGGTAGCTCAGTTGGTAGAGCAATGAGTCTGAAGAACCATGCGTCGTCAGTTGGGGACGCGCCCCTGAGCGCCACGGCGATAGACCTTATTGCTCCGATCTGATCGGGGAGGGGTCGTTCCTCCGACCCTGACTTTGTAGGTCGTCTGACTCCCCTGACTTTTCGTGGATTCGCTGTGCGAATTTCTTCGGAATTCCGCGAATTCGTTGCCGCAAGGCGTCTGTCACGATCGTCTGCCTGTAGATCAGACGGCCTTCCGGCTCGATCGAGTTTGGCTGGTGATCTGACAAGAAGAACGTTCAAGGAACATTGACGTAATCTCCCGCATTGCGGCGCGTTGTTCTTAGACGAGGTCGCCGAGTTCTCGCGAGGAGTCCTCGATACGCTTCGCGAGCCGCTCGAGGAACACGCCATAACGATCTCGCGCGCCGGCGGCGCCGCGACGTATCCCGCGCGATTCGTGCTGGTCGCGGCGATGAATCCGTGCCCGTGTGGTTTCTGGGGCGACGCCGAGCGCGAATGCACTTGCCTTCCCGAGCAGGTCGAGCGCTATCGGGGCAAGCTTTCGGGTCCGTTGCTCGACCGCATCGACCTGCGCGTTCACGTTCCGCGCGTCCCCTTCGAGCGCCTGCGCGGCGAAGGCCGCGAGCCCTCCGCGGACGTGCGTGACCGCGTCCTCGCCGCGCGCGAGCGCATGCGCGCCCGTCTCGCTGCCACCGGCCGTCGCGTGAATGCCGATCTCACTGTCGCCGAGGTGAAGCGCTTCTGCGCGGTCGACTCGGAAACGGAGAGCCTCCTGGCCGAGGCGGTCCAGGCGCGGCGGCTCTCCGCGCGGGGCTACCACCGTGTGCTGCGCGTCGCGCGGACCGCCGCGGACCTGGCGGGCAGCGACGGCGTGCGGACCGAGGACGTGGCATTCGCGCTGCTCCTTCGCTCGGACCCGTGATCTGCATTGGTCCGGCCGATCAGCGGTACCCGGTGCGTCTCCTAGATCTGCGTTGTCCGCCGGATCCGCTATGGCTGGACGGCGATCTGCTCGCGTTCGCGACACGCGCGGTGAGCATCGTCGGCACGCGTCGGATGACGCCGTACGGAGCGCGCGTTGCTCGAGAGCTCGCGGCCGCATGTGCCGAGGTCGGGATCGTCGTTGTCTCCGGTCTCGCGCAAGGTGTCGATCGTGCGGCGCACGAGGGCGCGCTCGACGCGCACGGAGATACCGTGGCGGTGCTTGGCGCCGGGATCGCGTCGTACCTCGAGGACGCGCGCGGCCGGCGACGCAGGCTCGCTCACGCGATCCGCGCGAGCGGAACGCTGATGTCGGAGTTCCCTCCGGACGCGCCGCCGCAGAAGTGGACCTTCGCGCAGCGCAACACGACGATCGCGGCGCTCGGCGCGGTCACGGTGGTCGTCGAGGCGCCGGTCGGTTCCGGCGCTCTCATCACCGCCGACGAAGCGCGTCGGCTCGGACGTCCGGTCTACGCGGTGCCGGGTCCGATCGGCGTCGCCGCCTCGGCGGGAGCAAACGCTCTCATCGCGACCGGCGCGGCGAAGGCGCTCACGAGTCCGGGAATGCTGCTCGACGCGCTCGGCTCTTCTGCCCGACCGCGCGCAAAGGATGTCGACGACCTCGACGAGCGGATCCTCGACGCGCTCGCGAGCTCGCCCGCCGATCTTGATTCCCTCGCGCATCGCGTCGGCACGAACGCGAGCGATCTCTCATCGCGCCTTGCGCGTCTCGTCATCCGAGGCGCGATCGCAGCCGCGCCCGACGGGCGGTTCGTTCGCCGCTAGCGCGTAGGCCAGAGCTAGAGTTCGCACCGCGATGCCGTCCATCGGTGGTCCGGAACTTCTTCTCATCTTGCTGATTGCATCTCCCTTCGCGGTCGTGGCTGCGCTGATCACCTGGCAGCGCGGCGGGTTCGGGGGTCGAATCGCGGCCACCTTCCTCATCGGACTGATCCCGTACTTGGGATGGGTTGCCGCGTACGTCATCGCATTCACGACCAAGACGGAGCTCAGCGCCGCAGCCAGAGGGTTTCCTACTCGTCGGATTCGTCCTCGTCGGATTCGTCGCCGCTAACGCGTGGGCGCGATCCTGATGATCCGGTCTCCGCTTCCCGTGCTTGTCGTCACGAGCAACGAACCATCGGGCGCCGCGGTCACGGAACGGAGGCGCCCATATTTCTGGTCGACCAGGACGTCCCGCTCGGTCGCGTGCGCTTCGCCGAGGGTGAACCGGCGGAGGTCCTGCTCCTTCAGCGTCGCGACGACGAGCGAGCCGGACCACGCGCCCCAGTCCGGACCCGAAAGGAACGCCGCGCCCGCGACCGCGAGCGTCGACGTGCCGGAGCTCCAGACCGGATCTACGAAGCCGCGGCTCGAACCATTCGGCCCGAGCGCGTTGGGCCAGCCGAAGTTCGCGCCAGCGGAGACCTCGTCGATTTCGTCCTGCATCTGGTCGCCGGCGTCGACGACGAAGCAGGTGCCCGTCTTCGGATCGAACGTGAGGCCACCCGGATTGCGCAGCCCAAGCGCGTAGACCAATGACGGGGCCGACTGTCCCTTCAGGGTCGGGTTGTCGCCCGGGATGGTGCCGTCGGCGTTGACTCTGAGCACCTTGCCGTTGAGCGAGGTCGCATCCTGGGCGCGTGCCGGCACGCCTCCGTCGCCGGTGGCTATCCACAGCTTGCCGTCGGGCCCGAAGTGCATGCGACAGCCGTCGTGCAGCCCGGTCGCGACGATCCCGGCGCGCAGGATGGTGGTGTCGACCATCAAGGCGCTCGGCGAGGCGCGGTAGCGAAGGACTTCGTTACGCCACTCGCCCTGGTCGAGGCGCGACGCGCAGACGTAGAAGAACTGGTTGCGCGGGAAATCCGGATCGAGCGCCAGACCGAGCAGGCCGGCCTCGCCCATCGCTTTCACCCCCGAGACCTGCGTCGATGTGACCCGCTTGGCCATCGGCGCCGTGCTCTCGAAGACGCTGATCGTTCCGGGCCGCTCGGTGACGAACATGCGTCCGTCCGGCGCGACGGCGACTTCCCACGGGACGATCAGCCCGGACTGGATCACGTTCTCGGTGATCGCGGGGCCTGACGTCGATGGGCCCGTCGATGGCGCAGCGATGCCGCCACCGGGTGCGCAGGCGATCGCAAGGGACGCGAGGACCACCCCGACCGCGAGGCCACGACCACCCACCGCGGCCCATTCTCCACCTCGGCATGCCAGACTCGGGCGGTGCCCCCATCTCTGATACGGATCCTCGACGCGCGCGGCGCGACACGCGTCGCGCTCTCCCCCGATGCGGGGATCCTCTACTTCGTGAGCGACCTGACCGGCACGGTGCAGCTGTGGAGCGTGCCGGTCGCCGGCGGCGTGCCGCGGCGTCTCTCATACGAGGCCGATCGCGTCGGCGCGTACCGCCTCTCGCACGACGGGACCCAGATCGCGTACGGCGCCGACGAAGGCGGCGACGAGCGGTGGGCGCTCTGGGTGATGAACGCGGACGGCACCGAGGCGCGCCGCGTCTCGACGCGCGCCGATCGGATCCACCACGTCGTTGACTGGACACCTGACGGCCGTGCCCTGCTGGCGTTCGCCAATCTCAGAGACGAGCGGTTCTTCGATCTTCACGAGTTCTCCACTCAAGGTGGCACGCCGAAACTGCGTTTCCGTCATGACGGCACCGGGTTCGGAGCGGCCGTGCTCGCCGACGGCCGGATCGTCGTCACGACTAACCGCGCGCGCGGCGATCAGAACCATCTTTCGCTCGTCGAGCGCGACGGTTCGGTCAAGCTGCTGACCCCGGACGCGCCGAGTGCGCTGCATCAGGTGGCGCACGCGTTCGAAGATGGGATCCTCGTTCTCTCGGATCGCGGTCGGGACTTCGCGGCGATCGCGCGCCTGGACTTGGACGGATCGTTCCGGTTCGTCGTCGCCCCCAACCGGGTCGTCGACGATCTCGCGGTCGCCGGCGCGCAGGTCGCGTATGCGGTGAACGTCGACGGGCGTGCCGAGGCCCGGCTCCTTTCTGGCGGAAAAGACACGCCGATCGCCGGCCTTCCGCCCGGTGACCTAGCGACCGACCTCATCGGCGACAGCCTCGCGGTCGCGCGCGACGGGACGGTCGCGGTGGCGTGGGCGCGGTTCGACGCGCCGTCCGCCGTGTACGTCGCGGCGCCTGGCCGCGCAGCGAAGCTCGTGGTCCCGCCGCAGATGGCCGGGCTTTCGCCGGATGGCCTTCCGGAGGACGAGCTCGTCT
This sequence comes from Chloroflexota bacterium, assembly GCA_038040345.1. Lineage (GTDB taxonomy): Bacteria > Chloroflexota > Limnocylindria > P2-11E > P2-11E > 3-1-20CM-2-70-9. The sequence continues at coordinate 49,246 of JBBPIQ010000010.1, read as the reverse complement.
CCTGGAGGTCGTTCGACGGACGCACGATCCCAGGTTTCCTCCTGCGGCCGCGCGGCGCGACGAAAGGTCCACGCCCGACCGTGGTGCAGGTCCACGGCGGTCCCGAGGGGCAGGCACGGCCACTCTGGAATCCGCTCACGGTCGCCCTCGTCGCCGCGGGATTCAACGTGCTTCAGCCGAACGTCCGCGGTTCGAGCGGCTACGGCCGCGCGTACATGTCGCTCGACGACGTGCGCCTCCGCATGGATTCGGTCAGGGACCTCGACGCCGCCGCGGCGTGGCTCGCGGCATCGGGCGTCGCGCCCGCTGATCGCGTCGGCGTCATCGGCGGTTCGTACGGTGGATTCATGACGCTCGCGGCGATCACGTTCTGCGCGGACCGAAAGTGGGCCGCGGCCATTGACATCGTCGGCATCGCGAGCTTTGTGACCTTCTTCGCGCGGACCGCCCCGTGGCGCCGACCGCTCCGCGCCGCGGAGTACGGCGACCCCGAGAAGGACGCCGACTTCCTCGAATCGATCTCACCACTCAACTTCATCGATCGCATCGAGGCGCCGCTCATGGTCATCCACGGCGCGAACGATCCTCGCGTGCCGGTGGAAGAGGCCGAGCAGATCGTCTCGACGCTCCGCTCACGCGGACGTGAGGTGGACTACCTGCGGTACGAGGACGAGGGCCACGGCCTCGCGAAGGCGAAGAACCGCGCCGACGCGTGGCCCAAAGTTGTGCGTTTTTTCGAGAAGCACATGGGACCCGCGGCCTAACGCGGAGCGACTGAGCAGCGCCGGGGTGTTCTTCGCTCGGCCCCTCGTGGGATCGCTATGGACCGCCGGACAGGGGCCGCTCGCTCAGAAGACCCCGACGCTGCTCAGCCCGCGCCCTCGTGCCCCGGCGCTGCTCGCCACCCGCGGCTAGGTCGTCGCGGCTCCGACTGCAAGCGGCAGCGTGAACGAGAACGTGCTGCCGCGACCTGGCCCTTCGCTCTCGGCCCAGATCCTTCCGCCGTGCGCCGTCACGATCTCCTTGCAGATCGACAGGCCGAGGCCCTGCCCCGCGACGGCATCGCTCGCTCCGCCGACGCGATAGAAACGATCGAAGACGCGGGAGAGGTGGTCCGGCGGAATCCCGATCCCCTGATCGGCCACGCTGACCGTTCCCGTCGCTTCGCGCCCAGGAGCCCCTGCCCCTGCGTCCTCGACGGTGATCGTGACGAGGATCGGGGTCGCGGGCCGGGAGTACTTCATCGCGTTCGAGATCAGGTTGTCGAGGAGCTGCGCGAACCTCGCCTCGCCGATCGCGACGCGCACGGGCACGGCCGGAGCCTCGATGTCGATCTTCGCACCGCGAATTCGCGCCCGCCCGATCGCCGCGCGCGCGGCGCCTACGGCATCGACCGGCACGTCGCCACCCTCGGTCCGCTGCCCGGCGCTCAGCAGATCCGCCATGAGGCGCTCGAGCTGGGTGAGCTGGCCCTGCACGGCCTGCAGGTTCCGCGACATGAGCGTCGCGTAGCCGTGGACGGCCGTGAGCGGGTTGCGGAGCTCGTGCACAGCCGTCGCGAGCGCGTCTTCCTTCGCCCGTAGCGCGCCGCCGAGGGTCTCGACGTCGCGGCCGAGCTCGTTCGCGGCGAGCTGCATCGCGTCGCGCTCCGAAAGGATGGCGAGCCGGTCGCGCGCCGCCTGTGCGACCCGTTCGAGCAGAAGCAGCCGCGCGGTGAGGACCTCCGCCGGACCCACCGCGGCGAGCACGCGTCCCTCGGAGATGCCGACGAGGGCGACCGTCGTGTCCGCGCCAAGCGTCTGTGCGGCGAGGGGCGCCTCGTGCGTGCCGACGACAGCCGGAAGACGCCGATCGCGGGCCAGCTCGGCGAGCGCGCCGCCCGGAAGATCGCCGACGATCACGGTCTCTTCCGACGGACGAACGATCGCGGCCTGTCCGGTCACGATGCGGCCGGCCTCGACGACGGTCGAAGCGAGGACACCGGCTTGCGTGCGCTCGCCGTCGATCTCCGCGATCGCTCCCACCGTCGCTTCCAGGGCGAGGATCTCGGCCTCGCGGCGTGTGCGTTCGAACGCCGCCCCGAGAAGCGACGCGGCGTCGCCGACGAGGTCGTGGATCGCACCGATCGTGGCGGCGCGGTCCTCCTCCTTGATCGGCTCGAGCGCGACTCCGATCGTGAGCGGCGGGTCGATCGAGATCGGGATCGACAGGCCAGCCATGTCCGGCACGATGCGCTCGAGCGGCGACGGAGCTCGGAGCGCGCGCACCGCGTCGGCCGAAACGATCATCTCGGCGGGTGGAGCGGCGCCGGCGGTGATCGTCGTGCGCACGCGCTGATCGGATGCGAGCGCCCACACCCACGCGCCGCGGACGCTCTGGAGGCGTGCGAGCTCAGGGACGAGCGCGCGAAGCAGCTCCTCGGGCTCGCGCTGTCGCGTGAGGCCGCTGAGCGCGCGCGCGTGGATGCGGGACCAGAGCGTGTCCAGGTCCTGGCGCCCGAGGGCCCACACGATCTCGGCGATCACGAGACCGATCGCGATGAGGGCTTGCACCGGCCAGAGGTCGGTCGCTCGGGCCTGCTCGCCGCGCGCGACCAGGGCGCCGTCATACCCGACGACGGCGAGGGCCGTCGCGGCGACCGCGCCAACGGGACCCGACCGCAGCGCCGCAACGCCGATCGCGAACGCGTAGAGGATCCACGGGCCGAGCTCGAGCGGTAAGGCGAACACGAGCCCCGTGACCGCGGCAACGTCGAGGATCGGCAGGACGAATGGGACCTTTTGCAGTGGGGGGTAGTACCGCACGCTCACCGCGGCCGCGAGATAGATCACAAGGATCAGGGCGGCGAGTGAGGTCGCGCCGACGCCGGCGAGGAGAACGAGGGTTCCGCCCAGGGCGATGGCTGCGAGCCGAATGAGCAGGTGGGCGCGCTCGCGCGCTTCGATGGCTGCGGCCGTACGCCCCACTGCCCCTTTCTAACGTGCGCGAGGCGATTTGCGAAACGGGCTATCTAATAGCTCGCCACCAGGATGCGACTCGGGTCGTTGTCGAGCTCTATGACATGGGCGACACGGAGCTGCGGCGCGTCAAGCACGGCGATCGCGTGAGAAAGTCCGGCGAGCGCGACGAAGAGCTGGTCGCCGTTCGGCGAGACGGCGAGGTCGACGACCGAGCCCAGGAATGCCGCGGACGAGACCAGCGAGCGGTCGCGGATGGTCACCGCCTCGACGCCGTTCGCGGACCCGACGTAGAGGATGTCCTCGCGCGGCGAGATCGCGAGCGACGTCGGGACCACGTCGGTGGCGATGCGGTCCACGACCGCGTACTGCTCGGTGTCCACGACGTCGACGAGAGGCTGGCCCGCGATCGCGGCGTAAATGCGCGTGCCCGAACCGGCCATGACCATCGCGCTCGGCGCGCCGTCGAGCGGGATCGTGTACGGCGTGCGTCCGCCGAGGTTCAGGTACAGGAGGTCGATGCCTCGCGGCGTCGCCACGAACACGTGGTTGTGCTTGTAGCTCGGCGCCAGGACCTCGGGGCTGCCGTGGTAGGCGAAGAACTCGCTCTGACCTGTGGTGAGGTCGCGCTGCTCGGCGCCCTGCGGTCCGACGACCAGCACTGAGTGGCCATCGCGATTGGCGGCGACGATGCCGTCGACCGAATAGGACGACCGGTCACGCGTCTCCCCGGTGACGATGTCCTGCGCCATCACGGTCTTGCCCGACGCCGCGTAGAGAGTCCGCTCGTCGGTGCCCATCGCGATCTGCGACACGTCAGGTATTCGCAGCGTCGCGCGGTCATCGCTCGGGCGGGCGGTGTACGCGCTGCCCCCCGCGAGCGCGATGACGGTAACGGCGCGCGGCGGCCGCGCCGCGGCAGGCTCATAGTGGTCGATCGTCGACCGTCGCTTGGTCTTCCAGCCGTCCTTCGCGACGAACGGATATGGGTCCACCATCCCGCCGGGCCCGAGGATCGGATAGGGCGAGTCGCCGATGCTGTCGTTGTCGGCGTCCTTTCCTTTGTAGTCGGCCCACCAGTTGCCTTCCTTCGACTGCTTGTCGTACCAAACGTTGGAGCCCTCGGTGTTGTCGCTCACAGGCGGGTTGTTGCCGACGACGTTGTTGTGGAAGATCACGTTCTCTTTCGCATCGCTGAACCAGATGCCCCAGTTGATGTTCGAGTCGATGGTGTTGTCGGTCACGCGATTGCGCGAGCTCGCGTACAGGTAGAGACCGTAGCCGCCGGGGCTGTTGTAGGTCTGGCGCGCGAGCAGGTTGTTCACCAGGATGCAGTCGTCGGAGTTCTGGAGATGCAGCCCGTAGATGTTGAACTCGACGTCCGAGTCCTTGACGGTGATCTTCTGCGACGCGTGGATGTAAAAGCCGAAGCGGTTTCGCAGCGTGGTCACGCTCTCGATGGAGCTCGACATCATGTCGATGAAATAGATCCCGGTCGAGAACGCGGTCGTCTTGCCGTTGCGGATGGTCACGCCGGTGTGGCCACCGACCCGCACGCCGACGCTGTCGAGCTGGGGGAGCGGCCAGGTCTGCGGGCCCATCCCGGGGCCGGTGAGCGTGTGCCCGCCGAGATCGACCGTGATGTTGTCGGAGACGATGACCATTCCGTCTCCGGTGCAGGTCATGTCGTTCGCGAGGGTGAAGCTCTCGCTCACCCGCATCGCACACGTGCCTTCGCGCGTCGGAAAGGTCTGTGTCGGCGAAGATGCCGGGGTGGCCGAGGCACCCGCCGCGACGGAGCTCGCACCTGGGCTCGACGAAGGCTGCGGCCCGGGTGTCTGAGCGGCCTGGCAAGCGACCGCGGCGGCCAGAGCGAGCACGCCGAGTCGAGCGACGAGCGGCCGCATGTCGGAAGCCTATACAGCGGCCGAGCGTCGTCGGTTCCCGCAGACTTCGTCCATGCGCGAGGAAGCGCGGCGCATCGACGAGCGGCTCGAGGCGACGCTGCGCATACCTGACGTCGAGCCCACCGCGATCGTGGTCATCGCGCACGCCTTGCCGACGCACGGCGGCACGATGCGGACCCCGATCATGGCCGCGATCGCGCGCGCCTGCGCGGAGCGGGGGTGGTACGCGTTGCGCTTCAACTTCCGCGGCGTCGGCGCGAGCGCGGGCGAGTGGAGCGGTGGCCGGCACGAGACCGACGACGTCGCCGCCGCGGTCGAGTACGCGCACACGATCGCGCCCGGCCTCCCGGTCGGCCTCGTCGGGTACAGCTTCGGCGCGTTCCAGATCCTCGCGTACCTCGGGCGCGGCGGCCGCGCCGATGCCGTCGCCCTGGTGGGCGTCGGCACGAAGGACGTGAGCTTCGCGCCGCGCGCAATCCCAACGATCCCCGAGGGCACCTTCATCGTCGCGGCGGAGAACGACCAGTTCGGCACCGCCGACGAGCTCCATGCGGCGGTCCCGCACGCGCGCATCGCGACCGTGAGCGGCGTCGATCACTTCTTCGTCGGCAAACGTGACGAGGTCGGCGCTCTCATCGCGGAGGAGCTTGCGCGCGTGCTGCCTGTACCATCGCATCTCCCATGAGCGCTCAGGCCACTGCTGTCGGGCAGCCGTCGCTTTCCGCGAAGAAGACGCGGAAGCGCATCCTCACGGGCGATCGCCCTACTGCGAAGAGCTTTCACATCGGCAACTACTACGGAACGCTCGCCAATCGGGTGAAGCTCCAAGACGAGTACGAGAGCTTCTTCCTGATCGCGGACTACCACATGCTCACGACCCGCGTGGCGGACCTCCAGGAGATCGGCCCGAACATCCGCGAGCTAGTGACCGACTACCTTGCGGTCGGAATCGATCCCAAGAAGACCACGATCTACCTGCAATCGCTCATCCCTGAGGTCACGGAGCTCTTCCTCTATTTCGCCATGCTCGTGAGCGTGCCGCGAGCGCAGCGGATCCCGACGCTGAAGGATCAGATGCGCGATCACAACCTGGCCGTCCCCTCTTATGGGCTGCTCGGCTATCCGATCCTTCAAGCTGCCGACATCCTCATGGTCAAGGGAGACCTCGTCCCAGTCGGCCGCGATCAGGAGTCCCACGTCGAGCTCACGCGCGAAATCGCGCGACGCTTCAACGAGCTCTTCGGGCCGGTCTTCCCGGTGCCGGAGGCACTTATCCCCGAAGGCGGGCTGCTGCCGGGCACCGACGGGGCCGGCAAGATGGGGAAGAGCCTCGGTAACGCAATCTTCTTGACCGACGATTCGAAGGCGGTCGAGAAGAAGGTCCGTGGCATGTATACCGATCCGAACCGCGTGACTGCGACGACACCCGGCCGGGTCGAGGGAAATCCCGTCTTCGCCTACCACGACACCTTCAACTCCAACAAGGCGGAGGTCGAGGATCTGAAGCGCCGCTACCGCGAGGGCTCGGTCCGTGACGTCGAGGTGAAGGAGAAGCTCATCGTCGCGCTCGAGGAGTTCCTCGGGCCGATCCGCGAGCGCCGTGCCCAGTACGCGGCCGACCCGAAAGCGGTGGACCGAATCATCGAGGAAGGCAGCGCGCGAGCACGCACAGAAGCGCAAAAGACGCTCCACGAGGTGCGCGAGGCGATGCACCTCAACTATTTCGGCCTCTAACCTCAGGAGACCGTGCCAAGGCTTTATGTCCTCGTGCTTTCCGGTGGCGCCGGAACGCGTCTCTGGCCACTCTCGCGTCGCGACCGACCAAAGCAGTTCCTCAACCTGATCGGCGATCGCAGCCTCCTGCAAGACACGGTGGACCGCGTCGCGGAGTTCGTCCCGAGCGAGCGCATCTTCGTCGTCGCGCCGCCCGAGCACCGCGCGCTCATCCACGAGCAGCTGCCCGACTTGCCGGTCGACCATCTCGTCGTCGAGCCGTACCCGCGCGGCAACGCGGCCGCGATCGGGCTCGCCATGGCGGCGCTGGCGGCCTTCGACCCGGAAGCGGTCGTCGCTGTGCTCCCTTCGGACCATGTCGTCGCCGATCGCGGCCAGTTCCGCAAGGTGCTCATCGCCGCGACAGCGGCGGCCGACCGAGGTCACCTCGTGACGCTCGGGATCACGCCGGAGAGCGCGGACACCGGGTTCGGGTACATCGAGGCAGGGGACAAGCTCGAGGTCGAGGCGCCCGTCGAGGTGCGCGCCGTGAAACGGTTCGTCGAGAAGCCCAAGCGCGACGCCGCGGAGCGCATGGTCGCCGCGGGGGGGCACTACTGGAACGCCGGAATGTTCGTATGGCGCGTGGACGAGATCCTGCGCGCGTACGAGAAGCACCTCCCGCGGACGGCGAAGGCGCTCGACGCGCTCCGCGAGGCCATCGGCTCGCCCCGCTACGAGTCCGTCCTCGCCGAGGTGTGGGAGGAGACCGACCGCACAACGGTGGACTACGGCATCGCCGAGAAGGCCGAGAACGTTGCCGTGGTGCCGGCCGACATCGGCTGGCAGGACGTCGGCTCCTGGGCGCGCCTCGCGGAGATCGTTTCCAAGGCGGACAACTGGGCATCCGGCGACCTCGTCGCCGAGGACGCGCACGGCAACTACGTCTGGGCGCCCGGGAAGCTCGTGGCGTTGATAGGGGTGGAGAGTCTTGTCGTTGTCGACACCCCGGACGCCCTCCTCATTACTACGAAGGACCGATCAGAGGACGTGAAAACAATCGTCGACCGTCTCAAGCGGGAAGAGAGAGAAGACCTGCTCTAGCGCCGAAGCCAGCCCGACCGAGGGCCCCCGCGCGGTGGGGCACCGGCCGAGGCGTCCGAGGCCGGGGGGTCCGCCGCCGCGTAAAGAGGGTTTCGGTCGGGCTGGCTGGGCGGCTCGCTATTCCCGGGCCGTTTTTCCGCACCTGAGGCGGTCGGCGACGCTTGTCTGCCTGCTCCTTGGTGGACGACGCCGTTAGAGTGGATACGGGAGGGCGCCCGGTGGGGCGCTCTTTTGTTAGACGAAAGGAACCAATTGGCGGTAGCAGCACGGAATTTGGTCGTGGTGGAGAGCCCGACGAAGGCGCGAACTCTAGAACGGATGCTCGGTCCGGACTACAAGGTCGAGGCCTCGTTCGGTCATATCCGGGACCTCCCCAAGTCAAAGATGGGCGTGAACCTCAAGACATTCGTTCCGGAGTACATCGTCCCGGACGACTCGGAGAAGCACGCCCGCACGCTGCGCCGCGAGGCGAAGGCCGCCGAGCACGTCTGGCTCGCCACCGACCTCGACCGCGAAGGTGAGGCGATCGCGTGGCACCTCGCAGACATCATCAAGGTCCCGAAGTCGAAGCTCCGGCGCGTCACGTTCCACGAGATCACCCCGGACGCCATAGCTGAGGCGTTCAAGCACCCTCGCGACATCGATCAGGACCTCGTGAATGCCCAGCAGGCGCGGCGGGTCGTCGACCGGCTCGTCGGCTACACGATGTCGCCGCTCCTCTGGAAGAAGATCCGCTACGGCCTCTCCGCCGGCCGGGTCCAATCAGTTGCGCTCAGGCTCATCGTCGACCGCGAGCGCGAGATCCAGGCGTTCAAGCCGCAGGAGTACTGGACGCTCGAGGCCGCGCTCGCGAACCTCGCGGGCGAGACGTTCTCGGCCGAGGTCATCCAGCAGAAGGGCCACAAGCTCGAGATTCATGAGGGCGAGACCGCGGACAAGCATCGCGCCGCGCTCGCCGAAGCCAGCTACGCGGTCAAGAGCGTCGAAAAGCGGGAGAGCGGCCGCAACGCCGCGCCGCCGTACACGACCTCGACGCTCCAGCAGGAGGCGTCGCGCAAGCTCGGCTACTCGGTGAAGAAGACGATGGTCCTCGCTCAGCAACTCTACGAAGGTATCGCGGTCGGTGACGGCGCGCCGGTGGGTCTCATCACCTATATGCGTACCGACTCGCTGCACGTCGCCGAAAGCGCGCTCCATCAGGCGCGCGACGTCATCACGAAGGAATTCGGCGCGCCGTACGCGATCGAGAAGCCGCGCCACTACAAGACGCGGTCGAAGGGCGCGCAGGAAGCGCATGAGGCCATCCGGCCCACGGATCTTTCGCGCACGCCGGATCGCGTGAAGCGGTTCCTCAAGCCCGACCAGCTGAAGCTGTACACGATCATCTGGCAGCGGACGATCGCGTCTCAGATGGCGGCGGCGCGCTTCGAGAACACGCGCCTCGACATCGAGGCGGGTCAGTACACGCTGCGCGCGAACGGACGGCGCGTCCTCTTCGACGGGTTCCTCCGCGTGTACTTCGAGTCGAGCGACGAGCCCGAGAAGGAGATCTCGCCGCTCCCAGAAGTGCAGCAGGGCGAGGCCCTGAAGCTGCTCGGCCTCGATGCCTCGCAGCACTTCACGCAGCCGCCCCCGCGGTTCACGGAAGCGTCGCTCGTGAAGACGCTCGAGGAGTTCGGCATCGGCCGGCCGTCGACATACGCGCCGACGATCTCGACCCTCGTGGATCGCAGGTACGTGCGCAAGGAAGGGCGCGCGCTCACGCCGGAGGACGTCGGCTTCGTTGTCACGGATTTCCTGAGCGAGCACTTCCCCGACATCGTCGACACCGGCTTCACCGTGCGGATGGAGGAGGACCTCGACCGTATCGCCGCAGGCGAGGTCGAGTGGGTGCCGGTCGTTCGCGAGTTCTTCGAGCCGTTCGCCAAGCTCGTGGAAGAGAAGAACAAGAGCGTGAAGAAGTCGGACGTGACCGAGGAGGCCACCGACCGCATCTGCCCGAAGTGCGGGCGGCCGGTCATGATCAAGCTCGGGCGCTACGGCCGCTTCTACTCGTGCACCGGCTTCAAGAAGGGCAAGAAGGGCGAGCCGCTCGCTGAGGGCGCGTGCGATTACTCCGAGCCGCTTGAGGGACAGAAGGAGCCGCAGCTCGAGCTCCTCGAAGGCGAGATGTGCCCGGAGTGCGGCAAGCAGCTCGCGAGACGACGCGGGCGATTCGGCCCGTTCGTCGGCTGCACCGGCTACCCGGACTGCAAGTACATCAAGAAGACGCAGCAGAAGACGGGCGTGACCTGTCCCGACTGTGGCAAGGGCGAGCTCGTCCGCCGCCGCGGCAGGGGCCGGTCGATGTTCTACGGCTGCGAGCGCTACCCCGAGTGCACGTTTACAGCGCGCGAGCTTCCAGGAGCCGCCGCGACCCCGGGTAAAGACGCCGCATAGGCTTTGCCCCTAGTGAGGGCACGGCCGGCAACTGCGGACGAGACGCGTGACTGGGGCCGGCTGATGCACGAGACCACGCATCCGCATCTTCTCCAGTCAACAGGGTGGGCCGAGGTCAAGGCCGCCACGGGCTGGCGGGCGGAGCGCTACGTTTTCGAAGAAGGAGACGCACGCGTCGGCTGCGTTCAGGTGCTCCGCAAGCGACTCGTACGGGGACTCGATGTGGCATACGCGCCGCGCGGTCCGCTCGTCGACGACGACAAGCTCCCCGATGCGATCGTCGCGCTGCGCAAGGCGCTGAGCCGCGGCTTCACCGTGAGCCTGCTGTGCGATCCGGAAGCCGCCGAAAGCGACGCGCTCGCGAAAGCGCTGGAAGCGCAAGGCGTGCGCCGCTCCCCCGTATACGTGCAGCCGCGTCGAACTCTCCTCATGGATCTCACGCTTGACGCTGACGCGATGCTCGGCGCGATGCGCAAGAAGACCCGGCAGTACATCCACAAGGCGGAGCGCGAAGGCGTCGTGACGGAGAAGACGACGGACCTGGCGCGCTTTCATCGCGTGCTTCGCACGGTGGCCGAGCGCGACCAGTTCGGGATCCACTCCCTCGAATATTTCGCGTCGCTCGTCGAGGCCTTCGGCGATGGGCTTCATCTGCGGATGGCGCGCGTCGACGGAGAGGACGTCGGTGCGCTCCTCGTCATCCGGATCGGCGATCGCGCGTGGGAGCTCTTCGGCGGATGGAGCGGTGCCCACAGCGAGAAGCGCCCGTTCTATCTGCTCAAGTGGCACTCGCTGATGCAGATGAAGGAGATCGGCGTGCGCCGTTACGACATGTGGGGCCTTGCCGAAGGCGACGAGCTCGCGGGTGTCGAGAACTTCAAGCTCGGATTCGGCGGCGAGGTCACGCCGTGGATCGGCGCGCTCGAGACGCCGGTCACGGGGTTCCTCTTCCCGCTCTGGAGGTTCGGCGCGCGCCGGCGTCTCGCCGCCGCGAGCGCGTGACCGAGGCGCCGCCGGGTTGGGACGACGCCGCGGTCCGCTCGCCGAACGGTCACGTCCTGCAGTCGGCGGCGTGGGCGAAGATCCGCGAAGCGCAGGGCTGGCGCGCCGAGTTCCACCAGTTCGGCGCGCCGCTCCCGGTCGCGCTCGTCCTGTGGCGCACGCTTCCCGCCGGCCAGAGCCTCGCGTACGTTCCCCGCGGGCCGATCGCGGGCGACGAGTCCCAACTTCAGGCGGCGCTCGCAAAGCTCGCCGCCCTCGCTCGCGAACGCCGCGCGATCTTTCTCAAGGTCGATCCCGAGATCGACGCCGATCGCGGTGCGGGTCCCCTCAGCGCCGCCGGATTCAGGCGCGCGCCGGACATCCAACCGGTGATCGCCACGCTCGAGCTCGACCTCGGTCCGGAGGAGGACGCCCTCTTCGCCGCGCTCGAGAAGGACACGCGCTGGAGCGTCCGTCAAGCGGAGAAGCGTGGCGTCAGCATTCGCGACGCGAGTGGCGACGACGACCTCCGCGCGCTGTACGACCTCTACGCCGAGACGGGGCATCGCGCCGGCTTCATCACGCGTACCTGGGACTACTACCGCCGCATGTGGGGAGCTCTGGTCACGGGAGGACACGCGAAGGTCCGTCTTGCCGAGAAGGACGGCAAGCCCGTCGCCGGAGCGCTGACCTGGCGTTGCGGCGAGCGCGAGGTCTACCAGAGCGCGGCGACGAACGACGCCGGGCGCTCGGCCTACGCCGCATACGGGCTCCTGTGGCGGTGCATCATCGAAGCACGCAAGGGGGGCGCGCGCCGATTCGATTTCGGCGGCATTCCCGCAGACGTCACACGAAAGGACGACCCCATGTACGGGCCGTACGTGTTCAAGAAGGGATTCGGCGGAACGCCGCGACGGTTCGTCGGCGCGCACGATGCCGTCCCAAACGACCTCTTGTACCGCGCGTATGCGGTCGCCGAGCCGATGTACACGGCCGCGCTCCGTCTCGTGGGCAGGGTCCGCCGTTGAAGCTCGGCGCGCTTCTCGAAGCGACGAAGATCGCGGTGCCCGAAGGCGCCGCCGCGCTCGACATTCGCCAGATCGCGTACGACTCGCGTAAAGCGAAAGAAGGCGCGCTCTTCGTTGCGGTCCCCGGCTTCCACCGTGACGGACACGTCTTCGCGAAGGACGCGGTCGGACGCGGGGCGGTCGCGGTGGTGGCCGAGCATCCGATCGACGTCGGCGTCCCGGTCGCGCTCGTGCCCGACGCGCGCGCGGCGCTCGCCGACGTCGCGGCGGAGTTCTTCGACCACCCAACACGCAAGCTGAAGCTCGCCGCGGTCACCGGGACCGACGGGAAGACCACGACGGTCCACCTGGTGTCGGACGTCCTCGAGGCATCGGGTGCGAAGACCGGCTTCGCGACCACGGTGGATTTCAAGGTCGCGGACCACGAGTGGAAGAACGAGACACGTCAGAGCACCCAGGAAGCCGTCGAGGTGCAGGAGTTCTTCGCCGAGCTTCTCGTCGCCGGCGGAACGTGGGGCGTTCTCGAAGCAACGAGCCACGCGCTCGCACTGCGCAAGCTACGCGGTAATGAGGTCGACGTCGCCGTCTTTACCAATCTCTCGCCGGAGCATCTCGACTTTCACGGCAGCCTTCAGAAGTATCTCGAGGCGAAGGGCGAGCTCTTCGCGATGCTGGCGACCTCGACCGACAAGGGCATTGCCAAGACCGCGGTCCTGAACGGCGACGACAGCCATTGGCGCTACCTCGCCGACCGCGCCGAGGGTGCGAAGGTCGTCACGTACGGGATCGAGGCGCTCTGTGATGTCCAGGGGGCGGTCCTCTCGTCCGACGCGTCCGGGTCGCGGATGCGGATCACGGCGTCGGGCCAGTCCGTCGAGCTCACGCTTCCTCTCGTCGGCAGATTCAACGTCCACAACGCTCTCGCGGCCGCGGCCGCCGGACTGGCCGCGGGCGGGACGCTGCAACACGCGCGCGACGCGCTCTCGCGAGCGCGTGCGGTCCGTGGGCGCATGGAACGCGTCGAGAGCGGCCAGCCCTTCAGCGTGATCGTCGACTACGCGCACACTCCCGAGTCGCTCGACAAGGTGCTCGGCCTTCTTCGTCCGCTGACCAAAGGAAAGCTCATCGCCGTCTTCGGAAGCGCGGGGGAGCGCGACCGCGCGAAACGGCCGGCGCTCGCGGTGATCGCCGCGAAGTACGCGGACCTCTTCGTTATCACGCAGGAGGATCCGCGCCTCGAGGATCCGGCGAAGATCCTTGATGAGATCGAGAAGGGCGCGATCGACGCGGGCAAGCGGAAAGGCACCGACTACCTCGTCATCGACGACCGCAGCGAGGCAGTGGCCGAGGCGATCCGCCGCGCTGCTCCCGACGACACCGTCCTCCTCGCCGGGAAGGGTCACGAGGAGTCGATCATCGTCGGCGAGGAGAAGCGTCCGTACGACGAGGCCACGGCGGCGCGGGACGCTCTGAAAACGCTCGGGTTCGGCGTATGAAGCGCCGCTCCGGAGCCACCGCGGCGCAGACCCGCGCGTACGCCGCCCGACCCGATGTGCTCTCGACACAGCTCCGCGCCGAGATAGCGACGGTCCCGGCGACGCCTCACGGAAAGCCGGCGCTCGTCGTGCTCATGGGTCTTCCGGGCGTCGGCAAATCGCACTGCGCGCGACTTCTCTGCGGTCGGCTCGGCGCAGCACATGTCGCGAGCGACGAGCTGCGCAGCCGGCTCTTCATCGCGGCCTCGTACGCGGACGAGGAGAACCGCGCCGTCTTCGCTGCCGCCAGGGCGCTCGTGGATTCTCTGCTCGGGGAAGGGCATCGGGTGGTCGTCGACGCCACGAACCTCGTCGCGAGAAACCGTGCGGGAACGGTCGAGGCGGCGAGGCGCCGCGGCATCCCGGTGCGCTACGTGCGAGTTACCGCGTCGGACGACGACACCCGCGGGCGGCTCGCGTCGCGTCGCGCCGCCCGCGCGCCTCACGATCACTCGGAAGCAGACGAACCCATCTACGAGCGCATGCGAGCGCAGCGGTTCGAGCCGCCCGCGGAGGGCTTCCTCGAGCTCGCCAACGGCCCGGATCTCCCATCGGAGATCGATCGGATCGTCGCCGCCGTCGAGGCGGCCTCGTGATGGCTCGGTGGCGCGAGCTCGTTTTCGCGGGGGTGGCCGCCGTGCTCATCGTGCTCTATGTCGGGATCGGCATGCGGGTCGGTCCGGCATTCCTCCCGCAGTCGAGTCCGACGCCGACGCCGACGAAGCCGGTCTCGCTCGTCACGCTTCCGCCAGGGGCCGACGCGAGCGTGAGCGGAACGATCGCGTTCGCGCTCAGAGGTGACGTGTATGTCCTCTCAGGGAAGGGGTACGTTCCGCTCACCTCTGACGGCCGCTCGCATCAGCCGAGCATCTCGACCGACGGCCGGACCGTGTTCTTCGCGCGGGTCGAGGAGATCGACGGAAAGCGGATGGTCGACGGACAGGTCGTTCCGGCTCATCTGCGCTTCTCGAACGTCGTGTCGCGAAGCAGCGACGGTGCTAACGAGACGGTCCTGGTGAACGGTCTCATCAAATCCGCCGACGGCTTTCACGTCGTGACGTGGTTCGACAGCCCGACGGTGTCGCCAGACGGCAAGCGCGTCGCGGTGGTCGCCGACGACGGCAACGGGTACTCGGACCTCGTGCTCTATGACGCGCAGACCGGAAAGCAGCCGGTCGTTCTTTCGCAGGGCTCGAACCTGGCCGATCCGTCGTGGTCGCCCGACGGAAAGACGGTCGTGGTCACCTCGTACACGCTTGGGAATCCGCGACTGCTCCTCGTGCCCGTCGACGGCCGCGCATCGATCCCGGTGACGACCGCGGACGGCGAGCCCTATCGCGCTTCGTACTCGCCCGACGGCGCGTGGCTCGTGTACACGCTTCGCCACGACAATCGGAACGACCTCCACGCGATCCAAATGAGCGGAGCCAAGAAGGACATCGCACTCACCGACGATGGCGCGAGCTGGAACGGCGTGTTCTCACCCGATGGAAAACAGATGGCGTTCTTGAGAGAAAAAGACGGCGCGATCGATCTGTATTCAATGGATCTCGGAGATGCACTCACGGGCGGATCGGCGAAGAGTGCGATCAAACTGACTCGCGGCGAGGGCATCGACGGGGCGAGTCGTCCAGCTTGGGGTGCGTAATACCCGCGCGGGTCCTGTCTCGGGGTCGGGGTCGCGCGCTCGCCTACCGGTCCGCTCCCCACCACTTGGAACCATTCGCGCGTGACGCGGCCGGTCAACGGCTCGCGCGCAACCCACTCCCCCGTGCCACCCGCGCGGGTCGCCGTGCCTAAAGCAACCGCTTCCTGATTTGAGCTGAGGCGAAGTCCATTGCGGCCACGGTGATAACGATCATGAAGATGATCAAGCCCGCGGCGCCGTACTGAAGCAGATTGATCGACTGGAAGAGCAGGATTCCGATGCCGCCTCCCCCGACCAGCCCGAGAATCGGAGCGAGCCGCACGTTCGCGTCGAGCCTATAGATCGTGAATGAGATGTACGGGTTCACGACCTGCGGAATGACCGCGGTCCAGATCACCTGGAGCCGGTTGGCGCCAGTGGCTGTGATCGCCTCGAGCGGGCCTGGGTCGATCCCCTCGATCGCCTCCGAGTAGAGCTTGCCGAGCACGCCGACGTTGTGGAACGCCAGGCCGACGACCCCGGCGGCGCTGCCGATGCCCAACAGAACGGCGCAGATGATGACGACGATGAGCACGTCGATCGAGCGAATGATCGTGAAAATGAGCCGCACGACGACGTAGACACCCGCGGTCACCGGGTGACCGCCCATGATGTTCCGCGCACCGAGGAACGAGAGCGGCAGCGCGACGACTAGAGAGAAACCGGTCGCCACGATGCCGAGAAAGATCGTCGCGACCATGAGTCCTTCGGCCGTGTTCCAGAACGTCTCGAACTCGTCCTGTGGCGTCAGGATTCGTGTGTCCCACTTGAAGAGCGCAGCGATAACGTTCGCCGCGTAGTTGGGATTCGCGCGTGACAGATCCGGGTTAACTATCCGCAGACCGATATAAAAGATGAGGATCGCGCCCGCGATGATCGACAGCCGGCGCCAATCCGTGAAAGGATTCCGTTCGAGCTCTCGGGGCACCGGGAGTCCGCGTGAGACGAAGTATTCGGCCATCAGCGGTCCGGGATATTGAGCTTCGCCGCGGCGATCGTGGAATCTGCCGCGAGCTCACGCGTCTTCGCTTCGATTCGCGCTGGATCGTTGTCGCGTCCGGGCCCGATCTCGACCTCGATCGCTTCCTCGCCGTAGATCTCCTTGAAGCGCCGTTCGTCGATCTCGCTCGGCCGGCCGTCGAACGCGACCTTGCCGCCCTTCAGCGCGATGACGCGGGTCCCGTATCGGCGCGCGAGCGACAGAAAATGCAACGAGCAGATGACCGTGATCCCGTCCTTCTTGTTGATCTCCTCGAGGTACTTCATGACGGAGTGGCTTGTCGCGGGGTCGAGGCTGGCCACAGGCTCGTCGGCCAGCATGATGTCGGGGTGTTGCATGAGCGCGCGAGCGATGCCGACGCGCTGCTGCTGTCCACCCGAGAGCGCGTCCGCGCGGGCGTACGCCTTGTCGGCGATGCCGACGCGGCCAAGGTTTTCGAACGCCGCGGCGATGTCGTCGTGCGACGGCTGCGACGCGATCGTCCGCCACGTCGAGCGGTAGCCCAGGCGGCCCGAGAGCGTATTGCTCAAGACCGAGGTGCGGCGCACGAGGTTGAACGACTGGAAGATCATCCCGATCCGTCGGCGGATCCGCCGCAGCTCCGGACCGCTGGCGCGCGTCACGTCCGCGCCGTCGAAGACGATGGTTCCGCTCGTCGGCTCGACGAGGCGGTTGATGCATCGGAGGAGCGACGACTTCCCCGAGCCTGACAAGCCGATAAGGACGACGAACTCTCCGCGTTGAATGTCGAGTGAGACTCCGTCGACCGCGCGGGTACCGCTCGGATAGACCTTCACGAGGTTCCGGATCTCCAGCACCGCCCCCACGCGCGGAGTCTATGAAAGAAGAAGGCCGCCGGAGCGTCCGGCGGCCTCGGCGTCTAAGTGAGCGAAGTGACTACGGGCTCTTCGAGGGTGCCGCCGTAGTCGGAGCGGGCTTGGGGGTCGCATTCGCGAGTCCTTGCACGTCGATACCCGCGAGCGCCGCGGCCGTCTTCATGTCGTCGTAGAAGCTCGCAGTGACCTCCTGGATGCCGTCCCACGAGAACAGCGTGGTGAAGACCTTCTTCCCGTCGTCGGTCTTGCTGTAGTCGATGAGCGCCGCCTTTACTTGCGTTGCGACGTCGGCCGGGAAGTCCTTACCGACGGCTACGCCGTCGTTCGGAATGGGACCGGCGGTGTCTATGACTTTCGTCTTCGTCTTGATGTCGGGCGTCGTCGCGACGAGGCTGTCACGCGCGTCGATGAACGTCGCCGCGCCGTCGACGGTGCCCAGGTACACGGCGAGCGCCGCCTGCGGGTGACCACCGGCGAAGATCGTGCTCGAGAAGAACGTCTTCGGGTCCTGGCCGGTCTTGGTCTTGATCGCGAGCGTCGGGTAGACGTAGCCCGAGGCCGAGAGCGGGTCAACGAACGCGAACTTCTTGCCCTTGAGGCCGTTGATGTCCGTGATGCCGCTCGCGACGCTTACGAGGATCTGCGACTTGTACGTTGTGGCGAGCGCTCCGGTGTCGTCCTTGCGAAGCGCGGCGAGGACCGGAGTGCCGCAGCCCTTGCTGAGCAGCAATGTCATTTGGAGCGGCGCGAAGAAGCCCATGTCCACGCTGCCGGAGCACATGGCTTCGACTTGAGCCGCGTAGCTCGTCATGACCGTCACGTTGAATCGCAGTCCGGTCGATCGTTCCAGAGCGCTCTTGATCGCCGCGCCGTTCGTAGCGATCGTTGCCGCCTGCGTCGACGGCGTGAACGCGAGTTGGATCGGTCGATCGAGTCCACCGACCCGAGCCGTCTTGGTCGGTGTACCCGTTGCGGCGCCAGGCGTCGCGGCAGTGTTGCAAGCCGTAGCGAGCACGAGACCCGCGGCCAGCGCCCACCCCAACGGGCCGCGCAAGGTGCTACGCATTGAGTCCCCTCCTTGTTTGCGGAAGCGTCCCTATCATATTCGGCTGAGTTGTCCTTCCTCGCAAAGCTCAGCGCGGCGCAGCGCGCGCATGAAAGCATCCTCTGTGTTGGCCTCGATCCCGAAGCCGCGTCGATCCCTGAGTCGCTCGGCCGCGGTCCGCAGGCGGCTGTCCGTTTTCTTCGACGAATCGTCCGTGCGACCTCTCCGCACGTATGTGCGTATAAGCCGAACCTCGCCTTCTTCGAGCGGTACGGGAGCGCCGCGATGGATGTCCTTGCGCTCACGCTGCAGGCCATCCCGGCGGACATTCCCGTGATCCTCGACGCGAAGCGCGGCGACGTTCCGAACACCTCCGCCGCGTACGCGGACGCGCTCTTTGACTCGTTTCACGCTGACGCGGCGACCGTCGCCCCATACGTCGGGCTCGATTCCATCGAACCGTTCACGACAGGTAGCCGCTACGCGCTCGTGCTGGCGCGGACGAGCAATCCGGGCGCCGGCGACTTCCAGGACCTCGAGGTGGCAGGGCGTCCGTTGTACGAGCGCGTCGTCGAGCGCTGCGTCGAGCGCTTCACGACGGACCGGTGTGGGTTCGTCGTCGGCGCCACGTACCCGGACGAGGCGCGACGCCTCCGCGCGCTGGCGCCCGACAGCCTGTTCCTGATGCCCGGCATCGGCTCGCAGGGTGGCGACATTGGCATCGCGCTCCGCGCAGGGATGGACGCGGACGGCGCCGGGGTCCTGCCGTCGGCGTCGCGCTCCGTCCTGTATGCGAGCCGTGGCGATGACTTCGAAAAGGCCGCCGGGGAAGCGGCGCGAACGCTGCGCGAGGCCGCGAACGCGGCGCGCGCCGCGGCGACGGCGCGGGGCCGCTGATGTTCGGAGTCGGACCCGAAGAGCTCGTCCTCATCCTGATCATCGCGCTCATCGTCCTCGGGCCTGAGCGCATGCCGAAGGTCGCGCGTGACATCGGCCGCGTGGTCGGCGATCTGCGACGGACGTCGGACCAGCTCCGCGAAGAGTTCCTCAATGCCGACAAGCTCTTAGACAAGGCCGCGGATGCCGCCGGGCCGGCAACGCCCGTACCGTCGCTCCCTGCCACCGCACAAACGAACGAGACGGTGCCCCCGATCCCTGGCGAGAACGCCTTCGATCGGGAGATGCGCGAGGCACGCGAGCGGCTTAAACCCGATGCCCGGCGCGAGACGTGATCACCCTCTAGAATTTCTTTGTGAACCGCGCGTTCCCCTGGCTCGTCCTCCTTGTCTTCGTGCTGTCGGCCTTTGTCGACATCCCGAAGCATCAGATCTCGTTCCCCTTCCCGGCGAGCTGCCCCGGCATCTGCCTCAACCTCGGCCCGATCCAGGTAAACCAGGAGATCAAGACCCACCTCGGCCTTGACCTGCAGGGCGGGACGCAACTCCTGCTCCAGATGAACGTTGCCGACATCCCCGCCGGCCAGAGCGTGGCCGACTACAACGACCGCGCGCGACGGGTCATCGACCGTCGCATCAACGGCCTCGGTGTTTCGGAACCCGTCATCCAGGCCGTCGGCGACGACAAGATCCTTCTGCAGCTGCCGGGGATCGACGACCTCCAGCAAGCCAACGACATCGCCACGAAGCAGGCGAAGCTGGAGATCAAGATCCCCGATACGGCGAACGCCGGACAGTACAAGTCATTGACGCCGCCGCTCACCGGCGAGCACCTCAATCCGACGTTTGTCTCGTTCGACAGCTCGAACCAGCCGGTCGTGAACTTCGAGTTCACCGGGGCTGATGCCGACCGGTGGATCCAGCTCTCGAAGGATTTCCTCCAGCAGCCCGTGCAGATCACGCTCGACGGCTCACAGATCTCAGCCCCTGTGATCCAGGTGGTTTTCACCTCTGGCCGCGGCATCATCTCGGGGAACTTCACGGTGGCGTCGGCGAAGCAGCTCTCGAATCTAATCAACTCCGGTGCGCTGCCCGTTTCCTTGACGGTCATCCAGTCGCAGCGCGTCGAGCCGACCCTCGGCAGGCAATCTGTCGACCGGAGCCTCCTCGCGGGCGCGATGGGCCTCCTGCTCGTCGCCTTCTTCATGGTCGCGTACTACCGCGTGCCGGGAATCCTCGCGGTCATGGCGCTCCTCTATTACACGGCGCTGACGTACGCGGTCTTCCGGCTCATCCCGGTGACGCTCACGCTCGCTGGCATCGCTGGTTTCATCCTGTCGATCGGTATGGCCGTTGACGCGAACGTGCTCACGTTTGAGCGACTCAAGGAAGAGCTGCGCTCGGGCAAGTCGCTCCGCGTCGCCGTCGAGGAAGGCCGCAAGCGCGCGTTCCCGTCGATCTTCTACTCGAACCTTGCCACGGTGCTGACGGCCGGGATCTTGTTCATGTTCGGCACGGGCACGGTGAAGGGCTTCGCGCTCACGCTCGGGATCGGTGTCGCGGTGAGCTTCTTCACCGCGGTCGTCGTGACGCAGATGCTGCTGCACGGTGTCATCGAGTTCTCATCGCTCCGGCGGCGCTGGCTATACGGCGTCGAGGAGCGAACCGCAGAGCCCCCACCTGACCGTCACGCTCCGCGCCCGGCGCCGGCGCTCTAGAGGTGCTTTTCCACTTCGTCGAGCGCAAGTGGTGGTACTTCCTGTTCTCCGCCTTGCTCATCGTGCCGGGTGTGTTCTTCCTCGCGATCGGCGGACTGCGGCCGGGCATCGAGTTCAAGGGTGGCACGCTCCTCGAGGTCACCTTCGCGACGCGACCCGACGACACGCTCGTCAAGAACTACTTCACCACGCACGGCCATGACGAGGCGACGATCCAGGGCGTGGCCGGCGGTGGGGTCGAGGTCCGTACGACCGAAATGCTTCCTGCCGAGCTCGTGAGCACCGAGGCGGGATTGAAGGAGACCTTCGGTCCGGATACGAGGATCACGAACTCTTCGGTCGTGAGTCCGTCGTTCTCGGCGGAGCTCATCCAGAACGCGGCCAAGTCGATCGCTCTCGCGAGTCTGTTGATCGTGCTGCTGATCGCGTGGGCGTTCCGGAACTTCGGGTGGGCCGCGTTCCGCTACGGCATCGCGGCGATCGTCGCACTGCTGCATGACGCCCTGATCGTTCTCGGTATCTTCGCGATCCTCGGCTACTTCTTCAGGATCGAAGTGGACAGCCTCTTCGTCACGGCGGTCCTGACGATCATCGGCTTCTCCGTTCACGACACGATCGTCGTCTTCGACCGTATCCGCGAGAACCTGCGGCTCAACCCCGGCGAGGCGCTCAACCCGGTGATCAACTATTCGATCATGCAGACGTTGGCGCGGTCGGTGATCACCTCAATGACCGTCGTGTTCACGCTCCTCGCGCTGTTCCTCTTCGGCGGGTTCTCCGTCCGCAACTTCGCCCTCGCGCTGCTCATCGGGATCATCTCGGGGACGTATTCGTCGATCTTCAACGCGAGCCAGATCGTCTCGCTCTGGCAAGAGGTCGAAGACCGCGTCCGGCACCGTCGCCTCGCAGCCGCGACCTAGCTAGAGTCGCCGCGAATGCGGCGACGGCTGTTCCTCGTCCTCCTCGTCGTCGCGATCGGGATCCTCTGGCGTCCGTTCCTTCGACCGCTCGGCGCGGGCGCGATCCTCGTCGCGGACATCTACTCGAGCGCGCTCTGGGATCGGAACGTCGCCGCGTACGTGACGCCGCCGCCGCGCGTCGAGGATGGGGTCGAGCCGATCGGCGGGCTGGAGATGCGCGTCACGTGGTGGATCCCCGGGTGGGGAAGCCTTCATCCCGCGGTGATGCTCGTGAACGGCGCGACCGACAAAGGGAACGACGATCCCGAAACGCGTCGGCTCGGCGAGGCGCTCGCGCGGGCCGGGTACATGGTCATGCTCCCGGAGTTCCCGTTCATCAAAGCGGGGAGGCTCGAGCGCGACGCGACCTCAATACTCGACGCGGCCTTCGCCCGCGCCGTGGCTCGGCCGGAGACAAGGGGCATGGCGGTGGGCGCGTTCGGCTTTTCGGTCGGAGGCGGCATGCTGCTCGCCGCGGCATCGCGGCCCGGAGCGCTCTCGGGCGCGTCCTATATCGGAGCGCTTGGCGCGTACTTCGACCTGGACACCTACCTCGCGAGCGTCCTGTCTTTGACGCAGCGGCGGCGCGGCGCGCTCGAGCCCTGGGATGCCGATGCGGAAGTGCGGTTACGGCTGCCCGTCGCCGCGGCGGAGGCGATCGCCGACGCCAACGACCGCGAGCGGATCACCGCGGAGCTTCGGACCAGCGCAGGCCGCCTGAGCGGGGAGCCGCCGAGCGGGCTGGGAGCGGAGGGCGCGGCGCTCTGGCGATCCCTAACTGCGACCGATTACGACATCGCCCTCGAACGCCTTCATCTATTACCGGCCTCCCTACGTGAAGTGTTCGATTCGCTTTCTCCGCGGACGACGTGGTCGTCTCTCCGGCCCTCCGGTGTTCTGGCTGCACGACGTGGGCGATCGTTTTGAGCCCGTGAGCGAGGCGGAGACAGCTGCCGCGACCGCGCACGCCGGGCCGACGCGCTTCCAACGGACCGCGCTTCTCTCGCACGCGGCGGCTCTGGGAGCCGGCGCGAAGGAAAAGGGTCTCGACTTCTGGGCGTCCGAGCTTGGCGGGCTCTTACTTTTCGCGGCCGGTGCGCTCGGAGCGGGCGAATGAGGCGATTCTCGCGCGTAGACTGCCAATGGTGGGGATCAGACGGCTCATCGCCGGTTCGGCGGGGACGTTGCTGGTCGGCATGTTTGCCGGCTTCGTCATCGCGTCTGCCGTCGGCGTATTCATCCAGGACAGCGGTCTCTTCGGCGCGAGCGGCGAATCGCCCATCGCGCGGGCGTACATGCTCGGTCTTCTCCAACGCGACCCGAACTCGATAGTCGGTATTCGTCCGAATCAGAGCATCGCCCAGCGCGCCGCCGAGCTGCAGGGCGCTGACACCAGTCGCACGACGACCTCGATCACACCGCTCTCGCTCACCTACATCGGTGGCGCGAGCGTCGGCGGCTACTCGGTGCACATCTACGCCGTCGACCTTCGGAACGCCCAGGGCGTCGACCAGTTCTTTCCGCTGGCGCTGACCGTGTCCGGCGGAAAGGTGGTCCGCAGTGAATGAGGCCCGGGCCGTCGCGACGCTCTCGCTCTTCGCGTTCGGGATCCTCGCAGGGGTCGTCGTGCATGCGTTCGTCGACAAGGGTCCGGCGGAGAACCCGTATCCGGCGCTCCCCAAGGTCGAAGAGCCGCGTGCCGCGCACGACGTGATAGCCGCGATCGGCGCGGACGATGCCCAGGCGCTCTCGAGGCTCGTCGATTCGACGATGCTCACCGACCTGGACACGGCCATTCAGCCGATCACTGACGTGCGCAGCACGAAGTTCGTCGGGGCGGTCGAAAGCGAAGGCCGGCTGCTCTCTGCGTACGTGGTCACGGGAAAGACAACCGATGGGATCGATTTCGTCGTGGGCTTCGTACTCCGAGTGACGAATGATCAGGTGGTAGGTGTGAATTGACCCCTCGAGGAATAGTGACGACGAGCGCGTATGTGCTCGAACACAACAAGCGGCGCCTGCTGATCCTTCTGGGGATCCTCGCGCTGATCCTCTTCTTCTACGGCATCCGCAGCGTCTTCGAAGGCCTGGCGGCCCTCATCGGCTCGATGCCGGGCCTTCTCGTCACGCTGATCTTCTACGCGTTCGCGTTCATCGCGCAGTTCGGTCTGCTCATGTGGTTCCTGTCGCGCCCGCGCACCTACACGGTGACACCGGACGACCCCCAGCTCGGACTCAGCTTCAACGACTACCGCGGACAGCCGGACCTCGTCGATCACGCGAAGACGCTCGTCCGGATCCTCGGTGGTGTCGAGCGCTTCAAGCTTGCCGGCGGCGAGATGCCGAAGGGAATGCTCCTCTCGGGTCAACCCGGGACGGGCAAGACCTTCCTTGCGGGCGTCATCGCCGCTGAGGCGAAGCTACCGTTCATTTACATCGACGCCTCGAGCCTTCGAAGCATGTGGATGGGCGTCGACGCGCTGATCATCATTTCGCTCTTCCGGAAGGGTCGAGGACTCGCGCGCAAGTATGCGAAGCCGGGCACGCCCGGCGCGTGCATCCTGTTCATGGACGAGCTCGACTCCATCGGCCTCTCGCGCGGCGGCGTGCAGGGCGCCGGACAGATGCAGGGCGGAATGGGCGGGATGGGCATGTTCGGCGGCCAGGGCGGCATGGGCCTGAACACGCTCCTCAATCAGATGGACTCTCTCGGGCAGCATGTCGAAGACCGTCTCAAGGTCAGGATCGCGCGGTGGCTTGGGCTAGTCCGCGGGCCGGTTCCGCCGAAGCCGCTCGTCTTCGTCATGGGCGCAACGAACCGCCCCGACGTCCTCGACACGGCGCTCACCCGACCCGGCCGGCTCGACCGGTCGCTCATCGTGTACCCGCCGGACGGCGAGGGGCGGAAAGACATCATCCAGCACTACCTGAGCAAGAAAGCGCACGACGACACCTGCAACGTGGAGATGATGGCCCAGGACTCGATCGGGTGGACCCCGATCCACTTAAAGACCATCATCAATGAGGCGCTCATCATCGCCAACGAAGAAGGCCGCGACCAGCTGAGCTACAAGGATTGGCTCGCCGCGGCTGACATGCGCTTCCTCGGCCTCAAGCAGCCGATCTCAAAGATGAGTGAGGATGACAAGCGCGCTATCGCCTACCACGAGGCTGGCCACGCGGTGGTCACTCGATACCTCAAACCCGAGGACCGGATGCAGAAGGCCTCGATCGTGCGACGGGGCGAGACCCTCGGTGTCGTCTCCCGGTCGGAACGCGAGGAGCGTCACCAGCTGCACGCGCGTCAGATCGAAGCAGACATCATGATCTCGCTCGGGTCGCGCGCCGTGGAAGAGCTCATTCTCGGCACTAAGCTCGCCGGTGCGAGCTCGGATCTCCAGAACGCGACAAATCGGGCGTTCACCTACGTCGCGATGCTCGGTATGGGCTCGACCCTTCTCGTGGCGCCGACGAGCATGGCGGGATTCCCTCCGCACGTGATCATGCTCGCCGACCGGATGCTCCAAGAGCTCTACCAAGAGACCAAGCGGCTCATCCGTGAGAAGGAGTACGCAGTGCACGCGGTGGCGGCCGCTCTCATCGAACGGAAGGAGCTGATCGGTTCAGAGCTGGATGAGATCTTCGCGTACGCCGACGAGGCTCATCCGGAGAAGGCCACGCCGTTCATACGGAAGCCCCTTGTTCTTCCGACAATGGACGAGCTCATGAGGCAAAACGGGAGCAACGGCCACGTGGCTGTGCTCGCCATGCCGGGAATTCCGGCGGAGCCTGTTCCGGGACAGCCGGTCCCTGGGCCGTTTCCACCGGTGCCGGTTCCTCCGCATCCGGAGGCCGGGAGCTAACGCCAGGCCTGCGCGAGCTGCGCGAGCGTGACGAACCGGACAGGCCCGGCGTCGAGGTCGTAGCGGAGGGACGCGAACGCGCTGAACAGCGCGGTGATCGCGGCGCGTTCGGTCGCGTCGATCGTGCCCGGGTGGCTCACGATCGTGATCGCACGACGCGCCGTCGCGACCTCTCCCGCCGGCGCGAGGTATGAGAGATCCGCGCGAATGATCGGCTCGATCGTCCGCACGTCGTAGCCGTAGGTGTTCCCGCCGATGGTTGGCGCTTCCAGCAGCGCGAGGTCGCCGGCTTTGTTCGCGTCCGTGGCTGACGGGCGGTACGGCTGCGCGTCGGCTGTGAGCGTCCAGGGGTAGGGGAGCCGACCGAACCCGCCCGCGGGCACGGCGCTCGCGTCCGCGACAAATCCGAGCGCCGCCAGCGCGCGCAGCGTCGCCTCGTTCGCGAACTGGCCACCCGCTCGGAAAGTCGTCGGTCGGGCGAGGCCGTGCTCAGACATGAGCCGCAACGAATACTCGATGAGGGCGCTCTGGTCGTTCTCGGGATAGGCGGTGATCGGAACGTCGTACCCGTCGCCGCGGCTAGCCCAGCTCGGTGTCGTCCGGGGTACGAGTCCGGCGGCGCGAACGAAGTCGGTCCACATGTGCAGATGCAGCGAGAGCTCGTCGCCCTTCGCGACGCGCGCTTTCGTCCACGCGAGCATCTCGTCGGCCCGGGCCGGCGGGACCTGCGTCGTCGTCCACACGCGTGGGTTCCACATGATCGTCATGGGGATCTTTTTCTCGTCAGCGATGGCGGCCGTGTTCGCCATCGCCTGGTCACTCGAGGCGTCCCCCTCGAAGTCGAGCGTCCAGACGACGTACTCCGGCGCAGAAACCGAGATTTCGGTCGTAGCCACGACGGTCGGCTGACCACGCACGTTCTCGATCAGATCGATCGAGTAGATACCGGGTACGAGCCCGGTGAGGTCGATCGTGGCGCCGAGGGCATTGGGCGCGACTGTCGTCAGGAATGCCTTTTCGCGGCCACTCGGCCGAAGCCGCGCCAGTGGCGAACCTTCGGTCGGATCCGCGCCGAACTCGGCGACGACGGCCGCGGGTTCACCGAAAAGCCCATCCGGAAGGACGTAGTGGTTGCGCTTGAGGATGAGCCGGGCGCTGATCGGAGTCGGCAAGCCGGCCGGCGGGGTGGTCGTCGCGCTCGAGATCGGCGGCGCGGGTGAAGGGCTCGCCGCAGGCGTGCACGAGGTCGCCGCAAGCGCGAGGGCGAACACCTGTGCGAGATACTTGAAGGGCAGATGGCCCTCGCGGCGCAGCGGCGCTGGATCATGCCCAAAAAGGCCCGGGATGTCCCGGATGGTATCCCCGCGCTCGTCGCTCAGGTGCTCGCATGCCGCGGCCTCGCGGCCGGCGACATGGCCGCTTTCCTGGCGGCGCGGCCGACCGAAGAGGGTCCGCCGATGCTCGATCTGGATCGCGCGGTCGAGCGGCTCCGTCGTGCGCTCGCGGCTCGCGAGCGCATCGTCGTCTACGGCGACTACGACGTCGACGGGATCGCCGGGTCGGCCATTCTCGTACGCGCGTTCCGGCAGTTCGGCGTCGTGGTCGGCGCATACATCCCGAATCGCTACGAGGAGGGCTACGGGCTGAACTCGGCGGCGCTGCGCCAGCTCGCGCAGGACGGCGCCAAGGTCATCATGAGCGTCGACTGCGGCGTCACGGCGGTGAAGGAGGCGGCGCTCGCGCGCGAGCTCGGCGTCGATCTCATCGTGACCGACCACCACCACCCGCCGGCCGAGCTCCCTGAGGCGTATGCGCTCGTCAACCCGCGTCGCCCCGGCGATCCGTCGACCGACAAGGAGCTCGCGGGCGCCGGCGTGGCGCTCGTACTCGCTAGGCGCCTCCTCGGCGATCTCGCGTACAGCCTGCGGCAGGACGAGCTCTTGCAGCTCTGCGCGCTCGCGACGGTCGCCGACGTCGTGCCACTTCGCGGCGGCAACCGCGTGCTCACGAAACTCGGTCTCGAGGCACTGAACCGCGCGCCCATCCTCGGCGTGCGTGCCCTCGTCGAGCGCGCCGGTCTCAAGCTTGGGCGTGTCGGCGCGGGCGATATCGGCTTCGTGCTCGGTCCGCGCCTGAACGCGGCCGGCCGGATCAACGACGCCGAGGATGCGCTGCGGCTGCTGCTGACCGAAGATGCCGAAGAGGCGAAGACCCTCGCCGAGCGCCTCGAGCAGCGCAACACCGAGCGGCAGGAGCTCACCCGCCAGGTGGTCGCGGGCGCGCGCGAGCGCGCGGCGGAGCGTCCTGACGCGTGGATCACGGTCGTGGCGGACACGCAGTGGCCCGCCGGCATCGTCGGCCTTGGCGCGTCGCGGCTCGTCGAGGATTACGGCCGGCCCGCGATCGTCATCGCGATCGACGGCAACGAAGGGAAGGGCTCGTGCCGCTCGATCGCCGGGGTTCACATCGCCGAGGCGCTCGACGATTGCGACGACATCCTCATCAAGCACGGCGGCCACGCGATGGCGGCGGGATTCTCCGTCTCGGTCGATCGCATTCCCGACCTAATCGAGAGGCTCGACGGGATCGTGCGCGAGAGGCTTCGCGGGAAGCGACCCGTGCCCACCATCAGGGTGGACGCGGAGATAGCGCCCGAGCTACTCTCGAGCAAGCTCGCCCTCGAGCTCGCGATGCTCGAGCCGTGCGGCGCCGAGAATCCGAGACCGTATCTCCTCATCCGCGACGTGCGCGTCTACGACATCCGGCAGGTGGGCGCGGATGCCGACCATCTTCGCTGCAAGGTGACGGTCGGGCGCTTCACGTTCGACGCCATGGCCTTCCGACGCGGTGATCACGCCGAGGGGATGACCGAAGCCGGCCGCGTGGACGCTGTCGTGAGCATCGGCACCGGCCTACGCGGATTCGTCGAGCTCGAGCTGCGCGACTTCGGTCCGGTCGGCACGGCCGCCGAGATGGAGCGTCTGGCGAGCGGGGCCGCGCCCGTGTTGGTGAGCTAGATGGCAGAGCGCGCGCCCACGTTCACCTCGCGGATCATCGGCATCACCGATCGTCTGCGGCCGCAGCGCTCCGGCCACGTCGACGAGAACGTCCTCGCGAAGGAAATACTCCGCCACTACCCCGAGGGCGACGCGGAGCTCGTGCGACGCGCGTACGCCTACGCGGCCGAAGCGCACGAAGGCCAGAAGCGCGTGTCGGGGGAGCCGTACATCACGCACCCGGCCGCCGTCGCGATGCTCGTCGCCGAGCTCGGGATGGATCCGGCGACCGTCGCCGCGGCGCTGCTCCACGACGTGCCCGAGGACACGAAGAAGACGGTCGAAGACGTGCGGCGCGAATTCGGCGAGGAGATCGGCCGACTCGTCGACGGCGTCACCAAGCTGTCGCGTCTCTCGGGACAGTCACGCGACGAGCACCAGGCCGAGAACATCCGAAAGATGCTCCTCGCGATGGCGGACGACCTGCGCGTCGTGATCATCAAGCTCTGCGACCGCCTGCACAACATGCGGACGCTCGCGCCGCTCCCGCTGGAGAAGCAGAAGCGCATCGCGAGACAGACGATGGACATCTACGCGCCGCTCGCGCACCGCCTCGGCATCTGGCAGATCAAGTGGGAGCTCGAGGACCTCGCGTTCAAATACCTCGAGCCCGAGCACTACCGCGAGGTCGCCGAACAGCTCGCCGCGCGCCGTCAGGTCCGCGAGCGCTACATCAACGAGACGATGAAGACGCTCGGGCAGGAGCTCGAGAAAGCCGGCATCCGCGCGGAGCTCTCGGGCCGCGCCAAGCACCTCTGGTCCATCTCGGAGAAGATGCGCCGCAAGGGCGTCGGCTTCGAGGAGGTCTACGACGTCCTCGCGATTCGCACCATCGTGGACGACGTCCCGTCGTGCTACGCCGCGCTCGGCGTCGTGCATACGCTCTGGCCGCCCATCCCGGGGCAGTTCGACGACTACATCGCCGTGCCCAAGGCGAACATGTACCAGTCGCTCCATACAGCGGTGATCGGCACGGGTGGCCAGCCGGTCGAGATCCAGGTGCGCACGAAGGACATGCACGACCTCGCCGAGTACGGCATTGCGGCGCACTGGCGATACAAGGAAGGCGGCAAGGGCGACCGCGACTACGAGTCCAAGCTCGCCTGGGTGCGGCAGCTCCTCGAATGGCAACACGATGTCGCTGACGCGCAGGAGTTCGTCGAGTCTCTCAAGGTCGACGTCTTCCAGGACCAGGTCTTCGTGTTCACGCCGAAGGGCGAGGTCAAGGGCCTTCCCGCCGGTGCGACACCGATCGATTTCGCGTACCGGATCCACACCGACGTCGGGCATCGCACGATCGGCGCCAAGGTCAATGGCCGCATCGTGCCGCTCGATCACAAGCTTGCGTCCGGCGACATCGTCGAGATCGTCACGAGCAAGGCCGCGCGCGGACCGTCGCGTGACTGGCTCGGGATGGTCCGTACCCCCGGCGCGCGCGAAAAGATCCGCGCGTGGTTCAAGCGCGCGCAGCGCGATGAGAACGTCACACACGGCAAGGAGCTTCTCGACAAGGAGCTCAAGCGGATCTCGCAGCGCGAGCTCGGCGACATCTCCGACGACGACCTCCGCCGCGTGACCGAGGCGCTGAACCTCCACGACGTGGACACGATGTTCGCGTCGCTGGGCTACGGCGCGCTCACCGCCGCGCAGGTGGTCACGCGCCTCGGCATCACCGACGACACGCAGCTCGCGATCCCCGAGGTCGCGCCGCCGCTGCCGCCGGACACGTCACGCGGCGGCGTGAACGTGAAAGGCGTCGGCGATCTTCTGATCCGCTTCGGGGTGTGCTGCAATCCGGTCCCGGGCGACAAGATCGTCGGGTACATCACCCGCGGCCGAGGCGTCACCGTTCACCGCGCCGACTGCTCGAACGTGAAGGGCAGCGCCGACAAGGAGCGCTTCGTCGACGTGGAGTGGGAGCGGTCGACCACGCGGACGTATCCGGTGGCGATCCGCATCGAAGGCTGGGACCGCGACGGGTTCCTCCGTGACGTCGCCTCCGTGATCAGCGAGAACCAGGTACAGCTCCTCGCGCTGTCGGCGCAGGCGAATCCCGACAAGACCGCCACCGTGAACGCGACGTTGCAGGTGACGAGCGTCGAGCAGCTCTCGCGCGTGCTCGCCAAGCTCGAGGGTGTGCGCGACGTCTTCAGCGTCCATCGCGACGGCCGCTAGGATCATCCCCGCCGCCGCGCTTGGACACCGAGCAGGCGAGTTAGGGGGGACAGAATGTATCGGCATCGTGCTTATCAGCAGGTCATCTACGGGCACTTCAACGAATTCTTGAAGGCCATGGAAGAGCTCAACGCGGTCGCGCGCAAGAAGGGCTGGCCGGAATCAACGATCTGGACGCCCGTCGTGGGGACCGGGAACGACGCAGTGTTGGAAACGGAGTACGCGGATCTCGCGACCTTCGAGAAACTCAATCGCGCTTTTCAAGCCGACCCCGAGTCGATGAAGATCTATCGCGGAACTGCGGGCCTCGTGGTGCAGGGATCTGTGCACGATGAGATTTTCGAGCAGGTGACCCAGCCGCTCGCCTGAGGCTCTGAGCCCACTGGTGGCGAGGGGCGCAGCGTGCGCCCCTCAACCCGTGGAATCAGGTCAGCTAGCGCTTCGCGCCGGCCGGCTCCTCCGCCTGCTCGGGCATGAGTCCGAGCTGTCGCAGGAACGTTCCGACGTCGTAGTAGCGGCGCTCCTCGACGATCTCACCGCGCTCGTTTAGCTTCACGAACGCGGCGCCCTTGAGGTCGACCCGTTTGTTTGTCGGCGGAATCTTCTGCCCGGTCGGCGACTCGAGCGGACCGGTGTGCGTGCCGGTGAGGCGGAGCTCGCCCGCGCCGCTTCGGTCGTCTTTCTCGATCAGACTGACTATCTCGAAGCGCAGATCTGGGAACGCGCTGAAGAATCCATCGTTGTCCTTGCCGATAGCTTCACGACCCCGCAAGGGCTCCGGATACATGGGGTCGTACGCGACGGCATCCGGAGCGTAGAGACGTGCCACCGCCTCCGAATCGTGGTTGTTCTGTGCGTCGGCGAGCTTTCGCGAGGTCTCCTCGAACCTACCCATGTGGGTTTCCTCCCCCGTAGTCGCGCTCGTAGCCTAGTCCCGAGGGCAAGCAGCCAGGCACAGGAATGTTGCTGCTCAGATCTAACGGCGAAAGCGAGACATCGTCGAACTAGTCGGCGTAAGGCGCTTCGAGACCGGGGAACATCTCTTTGAAGTGCTTCACGTTCAAGGTCAGCAGTTCCGCTCCCTGACGCTGTGCGACCTCGGCGAGCACCAGATCGGGCGTGTCGATGCCCGAATTCGCTGGCAGATGACGCCGCCCGAGCGCGCCAGCGGCATCCGACTCGCGCTCCCCGACTGGGTCCCATTCGACGAGGCCGAGCAGTCTGAGCGTCGAATTCTCCTCGCCCCGACGCATTCCAGCGAGCACTTCGGTGCGAATGACGAAGGAGCTGACGAGCTGTGCGTCCTCGGCAAGGAGCCTGTTGATAAGCTCGACCGCTGGCCGGTAGTTGCGAAGGTGATCCACCAGGATCGACGTGTCGACGGCGTACTTCACTTGGTGCGCGTGCGAAGACGTGAGAGCCGGCCGGAGCGGAGACGCTCGACGTACTCAGCCCCAGTTTCGGACCGGCCGGTCCAAGCGCCCGCGGCCGCGTTTGCGATCTTCAGCCGCTCGTCACGCGTCAGGTGTTCTCGCCCCAGATAGACGCGGTCGATCGCGCGGCGCACGAGTTCGGACTGCGTTACGCCAGTTTTCTTGTGGACGCGCGCAAGCGCCGACCGCTCGGATCGCGTCAAATAGACCTGAGTCCGTTCAAGTTCATCCATCTGGTGTATGTATACACCACACACGTGAGGCGCGCAAACTCTCCCACGGCACGCGCCCGTACACTCGGACTTCTTGACCGCCTCCACGATCACCGCCACGGAAACCGACTGGAAGCGCCGCTACCGCGCCGCGCGTCTTTCGCTTCCGACGTGGGCGCGCGACAACCCCGATCGCCTCGTCTACACGTCGAACGCGAGCGGGAAGTACGAGGTCTACGCGTGGGACCGCGCCACGAACGAGCACCGGCAGGTCACGGACCGTCCCGCCGGCACCGGGTATATGGTCCCGCCGCGCCTCGATCCCGCCGGCAAGCGCATCTACTGGTTCGACGACGCCAAGGGCAACGAGCTGGGCCACTTCCGCGTGGAGCTATTCGGCCGCGGCGGATCCGAGCCGATCCTCGAGGAGCTTGCGCCCGCGTACAGCGCGCGCATCGCGATCGCCTCGTCGTTCGAGATCGTCGGCCGATCGCGGAGCGACGAGGGCACGACGATCTATCTCGTTCGTGACGACGCCGAGCCGAAGCTCGTGTATTCGCACCCGCAGAGCGCCGCGGTGGTCGGGATCTCGCGCGACGAGTTGCTGTTCGCAATCGCGCACAGCGAGCACGGCGATAGCCGCAATCGCGCCCTGCGCGTCCTAGACCTAGAAGGTCAGAAGGTCGCCGAGCTCTGGGACGGCTCCGGCAAGGGACTCGAACCGTCGCGCTGGTCACCCGTCGCCGGGGATCAGCGCCTCATCGTGCTGCACGAGCGCCAGGGTCTGAAGCGCCCGCTCATCTTTAATGCGGCGACCGGAGGCGAGGAGGAGATCGCGATCGATCTCCCGGGCGAGGTCTCCGCGGACTGGTATCCGGACGCGCGTGCGCTCCTCATCACGCACGACCACCGCGGGCGAGGGGAGCTGTACCGGCTCGACCTCGCCACGAAGCAGCTCGAGCGACTAGAGACCGCGCCCGGCAGCGTGAGCGAGGCGCGCGTGCGGCCCGACGGCGACGTCTGGTACATGTGGCAGAACGCGGCCGAGCCGCCCGTGATCCGCGGGCGCGACGGCATCGTCATGCGCGCGCCCGGAGAGGCGGCGCCCGCCGGGACGCCCTACCAGGACATCGACGTCGACGGCATCCACGTGTTCGTCGCCGAGCCGAAGGGCCGCCGGCCGCATCCGACGATCTTCATCATCCACGGCGGTCCCGAGTCGCACGACCGCGACGAGTTCTCGGCGCGGAACCAGGCGTGGGTCGACCACGGGTTCGCCGTGGTGCTCGTCAATTACCGAGGCTCGAGTGGATACGGAAAGCTCTGGTGCGACGCGATCGTCGGGAAGCCGGGCCTCACCGAGCTCGAGGACATCGCGAAGGTGCACGACTGGGTCGTGCAGCTCGGCATCGCCGATCCGAAGCGCACGGTTCTCTCCGGTGGATCATGGGGCGGCTACCTCACGCTCCTCGGCCTCGGTGTGCAGCCCGAACGATGGGCCCTCGGCATCGGGATCGTCCCGATCGGGGACTACGTCGCGGCGTTCGAGGATGAGATGGAACCGCTCAAGAAATACGACGCGGACCTCTTCGGCGGCACACCGGTGGAGGTGCCCGAGATCTACCGACGCAGCAATCCCATCACTTACTTGCACAGCGTGAAGGCGCCGATGCTCCTCCTCGTCGGGCAGAACGATCCGCGGTGCCCGTCCCGGAGCGTCGACATCTACCGCGAGCGCCTCCTTGAGCTCGGCAAGAAGTTCGAGGAGTACCGCTTCGACGCGGGCCACGGCTCGCTCGTCGTCGACGAGCAGATCAGCCAGGTCGAGACGCAGATCGCCTTCGCTGCGCGGAATCTGGGAACACAGGAGCCGATTGCATAGCGCCCACCCGCAATCGCGGCAGGGCTCGCCGTCCTCGAGACGCAGTCGGCCGACGGCCGGAGCGGGGTCCCTAGAAGGAGTCCGCGACGACCGAGTCGATTTGAAAATTTGCGCGTGCGCGAGCGACGTTGGAGATACACATTGTTGCCGTGATTGACAAGCTTGAGCTCGAAACCACTTTCGACAGGTCCTGGCTACGTCAACTTCTCGTGATGCTCATCACGATCAAGATCGTCGGGATCATCCTTATCTTCGACATTGGCGGGCTGCAAGCTTTCGACTTTCCAAAATCACTCTTCAGTCGATCGATGGAATGGCTCATTCTCGGCGTGCTCGCCGTGGCGATCGTCCGATTCGGATTTGGGATCCTGCCCCGTACGCGTCTCCATCTTGTAGCGGCGGCGTTCGTCCTCGCGTACGCGCTCTCGGCTCTCTTCGCGGAGAACCGATACATCGCGCTCTACGGCGACCGCGATCGATACCTCGGACTCACGTTCGTCGTCGACATGGCCGTCCTATACCTCGCGATCGCTGTCGGCTTCCGGAGGCTCGCCGACTGGGGCGTATTCGCTGCCGGCGTAGGCGTCGCGAGCGTTCTCGTCATCGGCTACGCGTGGATTCAGTACTTCGGTCTTGACCCCATCGCCTGGAGCGCTGATCCGGGGTTTCGGCCGTTCAGCACGCTTGGTCACCCGGACCATCTAGGGCATTACCTCAGCCTTCTTTTCGGGGCCGCGGTCGGGGTCGCCGTCGTAGGCGGAAAAACTCCTATCTCCGCTCGTGCGGTCGCCGGGCTGCTCTGCCTGGGAGTTCTTGCCACGGCCGCCGTCATTGCGACGCGCGGGACGTTGTTAGGGATCGCCGCAACGGTCGCGGTGCTTCCCTTCGCGCAACTCCGAGCTCGGGCGGCCGGCAACCGGACCGTCGCGGCCGCGGCTCTGGCGGTCGTCGCTTCGATCTCGATCCTCGCCGGGCTCGTGGCATTCACGCCGTTGGGCGAGCGAACTCAAGCAGTTGAAGGAGCCAATTCGGTCGCGTCAAGGCTCGTAGTCTTCGGCGCGGCCGCTCGCATGTTCCTCGACCGTCCCTTGCTCGGCTACGGCCCGGATGAATTCGGCATCGCGTTCCCGCGTTACCGCGAGCCCGAAAACGCGCGCGTCCTCGGTGACGCGTACCAGAACAGCGCGCATGACTGGCTTCTGCAGGCCGCAGCAACGACGGGCCTCGCGGGTGTTCTCGCGGCGGTGGCATTGGCTGCGAGCTCCATCGTCGGATTGTGGAAGGCCGCGGCCCCTGGGCGCGGCGTGATCGCTTGGCCGCTGCTCCTCGCTTCGGTGGGCTACTGGGCGCACGCGTCGGTCACCGTTGGATCGATCAGCGTGGATTGGCTCCCGTGGGTCGCCTTAGGCGGGATAGCGAGTGTTGCACCGCGATCCGTGGCGTCGACGGCTCGTCGTGGCCCGCTCGTCGCGTTCGCGGGCGTCGCGCTCGCTGTTGGGGCGATCCTCGGCGCTATGAGCGGATGGCCGGCGCTCGCCGCAAACCGTGCAGCTGGCGTCGCCCGTCAAGAGGCGGCGACGCGACCGCAGACCGCGATCGCTGCTGGTGAATCGGCGGTCCGACAAGACGGCGGCCGTGCCGAATATTGGGATTGGCTCGGCGCGGCCTACGGGGCGAGCGGACGATGGCGCGAGGCCGCGGCGGCCGAGGCGGAGGCCGCTGCTCGCGCTCCGCACGACTGGGTCTACTGGGCGAATCTGGCAACGAGCTATGTCCGTGGAGCGACCGCCGAGGGCGACGATCAGTTATTGCGTGACGGTTTGGCGGCCGCGCGCCATGCCGTCGAGGTCGATCCGTACGAACCGAGGGTGCATATTGTCCTCGCGCAGACCGCGTCCGCCGCGGCGTCGTACGACCTGGCGCTCTCGAGCGCAGCGACCGCGATCTCGCTCGATCCGCGACAGAACGTCGACGAGCTCGTTGCATTCGTTGCCGCACGGGCGACGGATCTTCCCCGGGCGAAGGAACTGCTCGAGGAAATGGTTAGGCTTCGAGACACGGCCAGACTGCATCTGACGTTCGCTGAGGTCGCGCTCAGGCTTGGAGATCTCAGCACCGCGCGGGTACACGCGCGGCGTGCCTTAGAACTTGTTCCGGCGAACCCCGAAGCGCAACAAATCCTGCGTATGACTGGCGGCTAGCTTAAGTGGGTGCGGGCTACCCCTTAGGCCCGCAGGCGTTCGCCTGGCCTGTTGCGGACCGGTGCTCGTTCACACCAGGTGGCCCGTTGGGGCACAACGCCTGGTTTCCATGTGGTGCTGCCAACGCGGGCAGAGCGAGCGCGAGCGCAAGGGTCACAGCCGCGATAAGGCTTCCTAGCAGCGTTTTCATGCGTGGTCCTCCCGTGAGCTATTAGCCTACTCCCACGACCAAGCGCGTCAACGGCAAGGCGAGGTAGCCCCTATTTCACCGGCGCGGCGGACCTTCATACGCGCAATGGGACTGGGACACCGTTCGTCGGTTGTTGAGCCGGCCCTTGATCGTTCGCCACTGGCTTGAGCCCTGGTCGCCAATCGGGAATCTGTACCAATGCGCGACAACTCGCTCCGAGAACTGCAATCACCTTTGACCGTCGTAGCCGGATCGGCTACCGATGGAGCGCCGGCAGCTGGAAAAGAGACGGGCAGATTACTAAGACACATCCTTTCTATTTCCTTATTGGGGCGGTACGCTCTCGAGCTACTGACGTTGCCGAAGGGGGAGTTGAGCCCAACTTACGGGCCGGTTTCCTGACGGGGAGGGCGCATGGCAGCGGTCGCCGACGTACAAGTTGCTCCGCTTTCAAGTCAGCGACTTCAAGGCGTGGATGAGCGGCTGGGCCTCGCATTGGTCCGGTCGAAGCGGAAGCGAATCTTCGATGTTGTGATCGCGGCAACAGGCCTTCTCGTTCTGGCACCCGTATTGGCATCGATTGGCCTAGCCGTGGTCATGGACGGCGGATGGCCACCTCTTTATCCGCAGAAACGAATTGGCCTCGGGGGCCGCCCATTCACGCTCTGGAAGTTCCGGACAATGGTTCGGCGCGCCCACGCGATGCGTGAGGATCTGCTCCCGTTCAACGAGAGCTCCTTTCCCGCATTCAAGATCCGGCGCGACCCGCGCATGACCCGTCTGGGGCGTTTGCTCCGTCGTTCGAGCCTCGACGAGCTGCCCCAGCTCTGGAACGTCCTGATCGGCGAGATGAGCCTTGTCGGCCCGCGGCCTCCACTCCCCGAGGAGGTTCGCCATTACGACCCCATCGCGATGTACCGCCTCACAGCCCGTCCCGGTATCACTTGCACGTGGCAGGTCGAGAATCGGCATTCGATCCGCATGGGTTTTGATGAATGGGTGCGCAAGGATCTTGCGTATATGGAGAACTGGAATCTCCGGCGCGATGTCGTCCTCGTGCTCAGGACGCTGCACGCCGCGGCCAAAATGACCGGCCAGTAGCGCTGGCGATGTCCAACGTCCTCATCACCGGCATCAACTATTGGCCGGAGCAGACTGGGATAGGTCCATACACGACGCAACTTGCTGAACATCTCGCGGACGTCGGGCATAGCGTCACAGTTATCACCGGGGTACCGCACTACCCTCAGTGGGCGGTCGATCCGCGTTATTCAAAGGGCCCGCGCGACGAAACTCGCGCGGGGGTGCGCATCATCCGGCGGTCGCACTACATCCCGCGGCGTCAATCCGCGTCGCGCCGGATGTTCTACGAAGCGACCTTTTTCGCTGGGGGTCTCGTTGCGCGGTCGCGGGTAACGCCCGCTTTCGTGATCGGGGTAACGCCGAGCTTGAGCGGTGCCGCCCTGGCACGGTACTTCGCGTGGCATTTCAGAGTCCCGTACGGAGTGGTCGTGCAGGACCTGATGGGACCGGCGGCGGCCCAAAGCGGTCTTAGAGTCGGCAAGGCAGTTCGCGGTATGGCACATGTGGCAGAGCGATTGGTCCTCGCTCCGGCAAACGCGATCGCGGCGGTCAGCGAATCGTTCATGCCATATCTCCTGGCACTCGGCATATCGCGTGGTCGCCTCGTACACCTACCGAACTGGACACACTTGAGTCCATCAATCCGAGATCGAGGTGACACGCGCCGCCGACTCGGTTGGGCAGACGAGAGCCAAATCGTCCTCCACAGCGGCAACATGGGACTGAAACAGGGTCTCGAACAGGTTGTCGACGCCGCTCAGATCGCGGCGCATCGGGGTGATCCGATCCGGTTCGTCTTGATGGGAGACGGGAGTCAGCGGAGCTTACTCACGGAACGAGCGCGGGGGTTGGCGAATGTCTCGTTCCTGCCGGTCCAGCCAGACGATGTGTTTGCGGACACTCTTGCCTCCGCTGACGTGCTCCTACTCAGCGAACGTGCTTCGGTCGTTGACATGTCACTCCCAAGCAAGCTGACGTCATATTTCGCGGCCGGACGCCCCGTGGTGGCAGCCGTGTTGCCCTCAGGCGCGACTGCACGCGAGGTAACTCGATCAGGTGGCGGGCTCGTCGTCGCGGCTGGATACCCCGACGAATTACTTGGCGCCCTTCAACGACTCAGGTCAGAGCCGGCCGTCGCGATCCGGCTCGGCGAGACAGGCCGGGCATATGCGGAGGGCGTGTTAGGCCGGGAAGGTGCCTTCCGCCGGATCGATGGCTTCGTGGAAAGGGTGCGCGCGGATGCTCTTCCAGTCGTTGCGACCGGAATGAAGACAGCGTGAGGCAGATCTTCGCAATGAGTCGCGTCAGGCGCATTCTCGGCGCCCGTTACTGCCGCTAGAAAGGACTGCTCGTGAATTTCTGGCGAAATCGACGCGTGATGGTCACCGGAGGCGCAGGCTTCCTTGGTCGTCACGTGGTGTCCCGGCTCGTCGCCGAAGGGGCGCGCGAGATCTTCGTGCCGCGGAGCGGCGAGTACGACCTGCGAGATCAGGTAGCGGTTAAGCGCGCGTTTCGCGACGGACGACCCGAGCTGGTAATCCATCTCGCTGCTGTCGTCGGAGGCATTGGCGCAAACCGAGAGAACCCAGGTAGGTTCTTTTACGACAACGCGATCATGGGCATCGAGCTGATGGAGCAAGCGCGGCGCTTCGGCGTTGAGAAATTCGTCGCGGTAGGGACGGTCTGCGCGTACCCAAAATTCACGCCGGTTCCATTCCGAGAGACCGATTTGTGGGACGGCTATCCCGAAGAAACAAATGCGCCGTACGGCCTTGCGAAGAAGATGCTGCTTGTCCAGGCGCAGGCCTACAGACAGCAATACGGTTTTAACGCGATTTATCTGCTGCCTGTGAACCTTTATGGTCCTGGCGACAAATTCGATTCGGCGAACTCTCACGTAATCCCGGCGCTGATCGCGAAGTGCATCGAAGCTCGCGGTCAGGGCCTCCCATTTATCGAGGTATGGGGGACAGGAGCCGCCTCGCGCGAGTTTCTCTTCGTCGAGGACGCGGCCGAAGGAATTGTGCTGGCCGCCGAGCGGTATGACCTTCCGGAGCCAGTGAACTTGGGCGCAGGTCGTGAGATCTCGATCCGCCGGCTCGTCGAGCTGGTGGTCGAGTCGACCGGCTACTCTGGCGCCGTTAAGTGGGACACGTCGAAGCCGGACGGTCAACCGCGTCGGAGCCTCGATACAACCCGCGCGACGCAATTTGGATTTTCCGCGCGCACGCCATTCGAGGCTGGGCTGGCTCGAACTGTCCAATGGTACGAGCGCGTGCTCGATGGATCAGCGGCCGTCCCAGCCGGCGGTTAGCGCTCGGGAGCGAAGTGCGGCTACCGGAAACGCGGGCCCACACCCTCGCCACTCGGAAGAATCGCGACCGGTCGCTTTTCTGTCGTTAAGGGCGGACACGATGACCTCTGGAATCGCAGCATGGGTCCTGGCTACCCTGGTGTGTCCCCGCTGCCGCGGTTCATTCGAGTGGTCGTCGGTGGCGGCCGCATGCCGCGCGTGCTCACAGTCATATCCGATCGTCGATTCCATTCCAGTGTTGTTGGTCGATCCACATGCGGCGGAGGACGCCCACCACTCGGAGGGCGCACACGGGGCTGACGAGCGACGTGGCTCGGACAACCGGGCGCAGGTCGCGTTCCACGATGACCCAGCGGACGCGGAGTTCGAAATTGAAAGACCAGACGGAACAACTGCGCTCTACAAGTGGGTCATGCAAGAAAAATTCCGTAGGAGCGTCTCAGGTCTCGACAGCCCGCTGACGCGAGTGACGGCACTCACTGTCTGCGGCGGTTCCGGAATGGACGGAGAGCTTCTAGCAGCAGCAGGCGCGCGCGTGATAACCAGTGATCTTTCGCTCGGCGCCGCCAGGCGGGCGCTGGAGCGCGCAAGGCGACACGGTGTTGACTTGAACCCTCTCGTGGCGGACGTTGAAAACCTGCCGTTTGCCGATCGGTCGATCGACCTCGTCTATGTGCACGATGGCCTTCATCACCTTGTCGCCCCCACCGTCGGGCTCAAAGAGATGCTGCGGGTTAGCAGAAACGCGGTATCGGTGACCGAGCCGGCAGATGCGGTCGCGACGAGGCTCGCCATGCGGGTCGGCGCCGCCAAAGCCCGAGAACCAGCGGGCAATCTGGTTGCGCGACTTAGTTATCAGGACGTTCGCCGAGCGGTCATTGAGTCCGGCTTTTCAAGGGTGTCCGGTGGCCGGTATTTTCTCTATTACAGCCACAAGCCCGGACCGCCGTCCCGCATTCTTAGTCGGACTCCACTGCTGCAGACTACCCAGGCTCTGTGGCACGGGTTAAATGCGGTTGCCGCCGGCGTCGGCAATAAGCTCGCTCTCGTGGCGCAGCGGTGAGTTCAGATCGGACGGCCCAAATCAATGTCCGCAACGGTGCGCGCCCGCTGTGTGGGAGTCCGTCGGTCTTGCAGCGGACGGCGCCAAATTGGGGCGAGTGGCGGTCAGGCGCGGGTTGCTCTGTAGAGGTTGTGCATACCCTGACCTTGAACGAATCGCCTGAGACGTCGTGAGTGCCGCGATCTCGCTCTCCGTTCGCACTGTACATAGCCACCTCAGCCAGACCGAAATCGTTGATAAGCGAGCGCGCTCCCTCGTGGCGGAATCGAACTGAGAAGTACGCGCGGTCTTCGCGTCCTACTCGACGCGACGGCTTCGATCGAACGCGGCGGCATCTCGACCTACATCGAGGGGCTAATTGCAGGCTGGTCCGAAGCGGCACCCGCCGACACTCTTGGAATCGTCGCTACCGGGGGGCGTGGAGGGACGCACGGATTCGGGGAACCGGCAGCGACTGTGCCATCTGGGCCGGTCAGCAGGCTCTTCGTGCAGCAACTCTTCCTGCCCGCACTCGCACTGCGCTGGCAGGCGGACGCATTGCTTGCCCCAACCCCCGTTTTGTCGTTGGTAGCGCGCCCAACGCCCTCGGTTCTTGTGCTTCATGACCTGAGGCACCTGGCGACTCCGAGGGAGTTCTCGAGGTTGCAGCTTCGCTATCGGCAAGTGGTCTACGAATCTAGCCTGCGAAACGCCGACGCTGTCATTTGTAGTTCGGACGCGACCCGCACGCGTTTGCTGTCGATGGAATCATCTTTCGAGAGCAAGTCGACGACGGTTCTGCTTGGGAGTGATCACATCAAGTGCAAGCCCGTCATGTCCCTGGGGCATGGCATTGTCATGGCTCATTGGAGCAACAAGAGGCCCGGACTGGCGGTCGAGGCATGGGGGGCGCTCGCCAACAGGTGGGACTTACGGCGCCCGCTTCACATCACTGGTGCGCCGGAAGAGCTCGCTAGCCGGTTGCGCGCGAGGGCGCGCCAGCTCGGAATCGGAGATCTGTTGTTCGTGCACTCGTATCTGCCCCGCGCCGAATTCTTGCAGTTGTTCTCGACGGCCGGGCTCTTGGTTGTGACTTCGTCGATCGAAGGGTTTTGCTTGCCGATCGTGGAAGCGTACCGGCTCTCTGTGCCGGTTGTGGGTGTTCGCGGGGCGGGGCTTGAGGAGGCGGCCGGCGACGGTGCCGCGTTTGCTGCCGAGGTGTCAGGGGACGCAATCGCGGAGGCGTGTGCTCGAGTCTTTCTTGACGATGCATACCGGGGGAGGCTTGTTAGTAATGGTCTCCGGAGGGCGCAGGCGCTTACTTGGTCGACGACGGCCCTGCAGACGCGGGAAGTGGTACTGAGCGCGATAACGAACAGGCGTCGGCCGGCTGCCAAAATTGACTAGCTACCGCGACTTCAAGAAGCGAGCCCTCAAACCGGCCGACACGCTTGGCGAGGTCTTCCTCAACGACCCCATCAGCACTCCTATGGCTTATTGGCTTGCGCGTATCCCGCAGCTGGATCCGCTTCACATCACGGCGGCCGCATTTCTCTGCAGAGCCGTCGCAGCCTTCGCCTTCGGTTCGAGCGAATTAGTGGTGGGCGCGGGCCTCGCACTCGCGGGTTTCCTTCTCGACGGTGTTGATGGCAAGGTCTCGCGGTTTCGCTATGGCAAAGACCCCGAGTGGCGGGGAACATCCGACTTCTTACTCGACCAGGTTGGCTTAGCGCTCATGGCGATCGGCTTATTCATCGCCTTTCGAGACGACGCCTCAGTTTTGCCATCACTAGCCGTCGTGGTTTGGCTCGCACTGTCCTATGTGCAGCTTGCTCTGACCAGCACGAGGTTGAGATTGATTGCGCAAGCCGGAGGCCCCGCTGCATCAAGGCTCGCGATGAAGAATCAAGTGAGCCGATTTGGGCTCCAAGCCCTTGCCGGGATCCGCGAACGTATGTCTGTACAACTCGCGCGTTTTCGTCTCCTCCCAGATGTCGGCACTGTTGAGGCGGAGGTTCTGGTGTTCGTCGCGGCTCCGTTACTGGGCAGCCCAGGGCTCATCCTTCTCGCGCTCGTTCCGCTAGCTGTGGGCTCTGGCCAGGTATTGATGAGCGTTGCGCTGCTTACGCGTCACTTTGACGCGACGGCGCCCGCGGAAAATCGTTCGACAAACGGCTCGTCGTCATGGTCGATCCGGAGTATGTCCTGGGGCCTTCTCGACCA
This sequence comes from Chloroflexota bacterium, assembly GCA_038040345.1. Taxonomy (GTDB): domain Bacteria; phylum Chloroflexota; class Limnocylindria; order P2-11E; family P2-11E; genus 3-1-20CM-2-70-9. The sequence continues at coordinate 5,767 of JBBPIQ010000010.1, read as the reverse complement.
GCTTCTCGTCTCCGCGTCAAGTTTTCTAACGGCTGTCTTACTCGCGCGGGTTCTTGATCCCCATGAGTTTGGCGTCTTCGCTCTTGGGTATGCGCTGCTGTTGCTGGGCTGGGATGTCCAATCTGCGCTGGTCACCCAACCGCACAACGTCTTGAGCAGCCGCCAACCGGACTACCGCGCCTACACGTCCACTGCTTTGATCATTCAAACCGCAGTTATCGGGATCAGCGCGCTACTGACGGTGGGGGCTGCGGAGGTGCTAGGCCTCGACACCGCTGACGGAACCAACATTGCTCTGGTTCTGGGCCTCGTAGTCGTGGCCTTTCAGGGACAGGAGTTCGTTCGGCGCGTCCTCTATTCTGAGTTGAGGCTCAAAGCGACTTTCATAAACGACGTGTTCAGCTACGGCGGACAGGTTCTCCTCATTGCTCTAATCGCCGCGATAGCGCCATCTGCAGCAGGCGGCATCGCCGCCATAGGGATTTCCTCAACCGTTGGGATCCTCCTTGCCGTCTACCAGCTACGACGAAGCTTCGCCGGCCGGATCGACCCCAGCGCATTTCGGTTGCATTGGACATTTGGCAGATGGCTCCTTGCCGGCGCAACCGCGACGTGGATCGGAACCCAGTCATATTTATTTCTCGTAGCAATCCTTCTCGGCTCGGCCGAGGCTGGAGTCTTAAAAGCGGTGGAGATTCCGATGCGGCCACTGAACGTCATCCTGACGTTGTTAGATAGCGTCCTTCTGGTTCGCTTCGGGCGGTTTGACACGATTCGCACGCTTCGCTCACTTGTCGGTTACTTCTACCGGCTCACCACGCCCGTCGCTGTGCTGTACTGCCTCGGCGTGAGCTTACTTGCGAAGCCGATCCTCGACTTCTTGTACGACAGCGATCTCTACACCGCCCAGACGGGCGTTCTCGCTTTGCTAGCTCTGTACTACCTACTCCGCTATGGAGGCCACATCCTGGCGATCGCACTCCGGGCCCTTGGGCTGACCCGGGCCTCATTTGAAGGCGCCCTAGTCGGAGCCATAGTCACACCCCTGGTCGCCGTGCCGATGATCATTGCTTTTGGTCTGCCGGGCGCGGCGATTGGCTTGGTCGTTTCAATGGCCCTGACAGATCTCGTGCGGATCGGCTGGTATCGAGACCACGTCCAGACAGAGCTGCCGGCGGCGGCTGTAAAGGTCTAGGGCGTGGCAGTCAACTTGGACGCAGACAAGGCGTCACTGCCGACCGGTCGGATACGGGGCGATCCAACTCTCTTCGGATCGTGAGGCCACGTCAGTGATCGGCGGCCTTCGGGTTGGACTGAAACGCGGCTTCCCCTCACCGAGCCTTGATCGTCGCGCCGTCGCGGTCGTCCTGTTCGCCCTGCTGAGCGGAGTCGCCGTGCCGCTTCTTCCCATACCGTTCGCAGTGCCGGCGGCGCTCGGTGTCGCCGCGACAGTGGCGATCGGGATCGCACTCCGCTTGGGCAGGTGGCTCACGGTTGTAGCCGTCATAGCCTTGCCAATCTTCGGCGCGTACTCAGAAATAGTCCCGACGAATGAGCTGTCGCCACTGAAAGATGTCCTGATCGGGGTCGCGCTCCTCGTGTCGATCGCCGAACCGCGCGCAGTCGCGCGCGCGGTCGCTTCATGGAACGTCGCCGATAGTGCGATGCTTCTCCTGATATCCACTTACGTCCTTTACCTGCCGTTCGCTCCGTCAGCACTGCAGGGCCTTTTTGGGTTCAAAGTCACAGTCTGGTACGCGTCGTTCTATGTTCTCGCGCGTCTCCACGCCCCGAATCTGTCGCTTCGCGCGTTAGAACTCACCCTGTCTATCGCATTCGTTCTCTTCGCGGTTTGGGAAATCATGTCGGCGACGATCCTCTTTGATCGCCTGCCCCTGTTGTCGGCGTCGGGGCGACCTCTATGGGATCCCCCGACCCGCGTCCACTTTTCGGACGGGATGCAGCCAGTAGCCCTCGGTTTCCTGTTTGGAGCTTGGAGTCTCCTTTTCCGGCGGATTGTGTCGCCCGTCGGCTGGGCTCTCGTCACCCTTTGCGGCTATCTCATGCTGTTCGCTCAGAACAGAACCGCCCTCGTAGTTGCTGGCAGCGGGCTCGTCTACATCATCCTGAGTCGCTCCAGCACCCGCAATGCACGCGCTTTCTGGTCTATTTTGCTGCTGACTGTCTTTGTTCTGTTCGTCATGTCAGGCGCAGCAGTTGGTGTCTTTGAGCCGGGAGCGCCGCTTCAGTTGATAACGCTGCGCGTGCGCGTAGACGATCTCTTTGAGAATCTGATCCCAGCTCTCCTGAGTTCTCCTTTCGGCACGGGCGCCGGCACTGTCGCAGGTACGCAAGCCACGTTCACCTTTAAGGAACTGACCTCCGGTGATTCTGCCCGCGTCTTCTTCGACAGCGGCTTCTTGTCCCTCGCACTCGAGATTGGGTTGCTCCCACCCCTCCTCCTCGGCGCGTTCTTTCTGGCTGTCCTCGTTCGCTGTGCCGAAGCTGCCTTCGCGCACCGAAGTTCATTCACAGCTTTCTGCGGCGCTGTTATCACCGGTTTTCTCTTGTCGAACCTCGTAAATCCCGCCATATACCAGTTCCCCTTTAATGCGCTCGCCTGGTTTATGGCTGGGGTGGCGGTTTCGGCAGCGTCCTCGAGCGTATCTGGGCACTGGCCTGGCGGTTCAACCCCCGGGCGCTCGCCGCGCGACGCGCCGGATCACAAACGCCGGACCGGCAACACCGACTCTGGCTCTTGACTAGCCTGTCGATCGGATCCTGGAGTGAGCGTTAGCTGTTTCTAGGCCATTGGGTCGGGATTGTGGCCGCTAAAGGCCGCGTCGAGTGGTCCCCAGGAGTTCCAGATAGAGCCGAGCGAAGTCGTTCGCCATCCTCTGTTTGGAGAAACCATGCCGTCTCGACGCGACGGACGTACGCATTCGATCCTGATGGAGGCGAACCCATCCGATCGCCTGGGCGAACTCGTCGCTGGAGCCGGGGGTTGCCAGAAATCCATCCACGTCATGCCTGACGAGCTCGGGGATGCCGCCGATGCGCGAGGCGATCACCGGTAGACCGCGAACGAGGGCTTCCAGGATAGATAGCGGCGCCGGTTCCTCCCATATCGATGGGACGATCAAAGCGTCCGCATGGGAGAGAAGTTTCTCTTTTTCGCGTCCGTCGACAAAACCGTGATACCGGATCCGGCTGTCTGATGCTGCGATCTCCCGCACGCTCTCTTCGAGCTCGCCTCGGCCAGCGATGTCCAGTTGAACGTCATCCGCTCGCGAGAAGCGGACGGCGTCAATCGCGGTAAGAACTCCCTTGTGTCTGGAGACTTGCCCAAGGAATAGGAGGTTGAACCCCTCGTGATTGCTTTTTCGCGCTGCCGTCAATGGCGGCAGGGCCACTCCATTGTGGATGACGCGCTTCACCCGCACCGACGCTCCCTCCAGTTCGTGGCGTTGAAGTACATGCATCGTGGGAGCAGTGAGCGCGTCTATTTGTCGCAGTTGCAGAAGATGTGCTGAGCGATAGATCCGACAAGGGACTGGAGCGTCGGTACAGACCCGATCGCTTGACCGCAACAATGTCGCACGGGGACAAAGGAGGTAGTAGTCATGCGCGGTGTGAATTACGACATTCGCCTTCCTGCGGGCCTTCATCCAGACCGCCGGCGATAGCGCACTGAGGTTATGTGTGTGTATGACATCGAAAGTTGAAAGAAACCGAAGCCGATGAAGGTTCAAGATGTTCCAGGTGTCCAGTACATGCCACGCGACGCGCGCGGGCAGCGACGGCCGGGCGTCGCCCCAGGGCCAGTAAAACTGGTAGGGGGACACACGTATCACCTCGATGCCATGTGGGAGCACTTCGCGTGAGATGCCCCCAGTTGGTTGAGTGGTCAGCACTGTGACAGTGAATCCGAGTGTTCTTAGTTCGATCGCCAAGTCGCTAACGACTGTCTCGGCTCCGCCGACCACCGTTGGGGGAAACAAACTGGAGACGAGAAGTACGCGTAGAGGCCGGGATCGGAGGCCGACCGCGCCATCTTGAAAAGAGGATTCGCTAGGTTGCGTCTGAGGTTTCCTTTGGATGTGCATGACCGAGCTCTGGGAACCCCAGCCTCAGTTGCCCCCGTCGGCTGTCCGAGCAGGTGAGGAAGGATGTGCGGCTTCGGCGTCGGTCGGTGCGTTAGCTGAGGTCGGAGTTGGGGTCGCGTCGAGAGGGCCTGCCGGCCCATCGTAGTTGTAGGCGTAGTAGCCCTGGGCCCTGGACACCTTATTCAGAACGACGCCCAGTAGCGTGGCGTTTACCGTTTCGAGCCGCTCGATCGCGCGGCGGCACGCGCGACCGCTGGTGCGTTCGGCGTCGACGACGAGAAGACACCCGTCCACCTTCGTCGCGAGCGCCATTGGGTCAGCAACCGCGAGCACGGGACTTGTGTCAATGATGACGGTGCACCCCTCGGCGATGCCTAAGAGCCGCTGGATTAGCTGCGTCATTTTGGTCGACGCTAGGAGCTCCGCCGGGTCGGGTGGGATAGACCCACAGGGAATTACCAAGAGGTTCGGACCGACCCGAAACTGGCCTATCGCATCTACGGCGAGCCTCCCGGTAATGAGACTCGTCAATCCTTCGACTGTGTTCAGTTTGAATAGCTTGTGCTGCGATGGGCGACGGAGGTCGGCATCTAGCAGGATAGTCGGCGTTCCGGCCTGAGCGAAGGCAAGAGCCAGATTCGCGCTAAGAACGGACTTGCCTTCGAATGGCAGAGCAGACGTGATGAGAATCGAGCGCGGCGGCTTGTCTACCTTCGCGAACGTGATGTTTGTACGTAGTGAGCGGAACGCTTCCGCCTCGAGAGAATTCGGCGAATCCTGCACGAACAATTTCCCGGAAAGGCTCCCCACGCCGGTGACGCGATCGACCTCGCCAAGCGGCGTGACCCCCAAACGGGCCCGAACCTGATCGAAGTCTTTAATCCGGTCGTCCAAGTATGTAAGAAGTCCAATCAACACAAATGCGATAAGGCCGCCGCCAACTGCACCCAAAGCGGTGTTAAGAACGATCCGAGGCGCCTCGGGCTCGGTGGGGGGCGTTGCCGGCTGCCAGACGCTCACGGAGCCTTGAAGCGCAGACTGAACCGTAGCGCTCTGAGAAACGAACGAGTCCGCTATCGCGTTCGATGTGTCGGCGGCTCGGCCTGGGTCGTCCGAGTCAAAACTTACCAGGATGACGAACGTATTCGGGACCTGGGACACGTTTGTTCTGTCACGGAACGTCTTGAGGTCCGTCCAATTGACTTTGGCCATCGCTGGCCGCAGAACGACCTCCGCCTTCGCGAGTTGTACATAACTGGTGGCTAGGTTTTGGCCGAGCACGACTTGTTGGAGAGCGACGCTGGGATTCGAAGCTGGAGCAACAAACAACTGCGCCGTCGCGCGGTACTGCTTCGGCAGCGCGAGGCTGACGGCGAGTGCTGCAAGGCCAGCAATGAGCACGGAGGCGACAAAAAGGACCGCCCACCGCCGGAGCGCGTGTATCAGACGCTCGCGACCGAACCGTTCGAGCTCGGTCGGAAGGTGCTTCAAGCGGTCAGTGTACGGGTTCGTTTCCAGTTAGCTCTCTGGCTCGCGAGCCGCGGATCGCTTCCGCAAGACGCCCGTAGTAACTCCGCTCCACAGGAGATTCGAGCCTACTTACAGGACCGTGACGTTGGTCTTCTGGATCTGATCGAACCAGGCCACGTACTCCTTCACCA
>JBBPIQ010000009.1:0-68110 GCA_038040345.1 Chloroflexota bacterium | reverse complement strand
AACATGCACCGCTGGGCCGCGCACGGCATGGTCATCACCGTGTTCCTGCACATGATCCGGGTCTTCTACACCGGCTCGTACAAGCCGCCGCGCGAGTTCAACTGGGTCATTGGCACGTTGCTCTTCTTCTTCACGATCTTGCTCTCGTATACCGGCTACCTGCTGCCGTGGGACCAGCTCTCGTTCTGGGCCGTCACCGTGGGCTACGAGATCGCGCGCGCGACGCCGGCCATCGGCGACGAGTTCGCCTTCATCTTCTTCGGCGGCTTCCAGCTCGGTCCGAATGCGCTCCTCCGGTTCTATGTGCTCCACGTCGTCGGCCTGCCGCTCGCTGTGGGCTTCCTGATCGCCATCCACTTCTGGCGGATCAGGAAAGACGGCGGCATCACTGGGCCGCTTTAGTCCATGACCACGCCGCGCGGCCCCCAACCGTTCGCGGGGCAGGAGAAGCGGCTCCGGCTGCTCGCCTTCGTGCGGCAGGACTCGATCGTGCGCGTCGACAAGCGCGTCGAGGACACCGCCATGGTCTGGCCGCACCTACTGGTGATCGAGTTCATCGCGGCGATGCTCTGGTCGATCGGCCTCTTCGTCATCGCCGCCGCCTTCAACGCGCCGCTGCAGGACCACGCGACCCCCGACTGCACGCCGAACCCGTCCAAAGCACCGTGGTACCTCCTCCAGCTGCAGGAGCTCCTGCTGCACATGGACAAGGGTCTCGCCGGGGTCATCGTGCCGACCATCTGGCTCACGTTCATGGCCTTTATCCCGTACATCGACCGAAGCCGCGAAGGGGTCGGCATTTACTTCACCAGCGCGAACGGCAAGCGCATCGCGATCTTCTCGGCGGTGTACACGACGGTGCTTACCTTCTCGCTCATCCTCCTCGACGCGTTCCTCAAAGCGCATGGATATATCGAGTTCGCGACCGAGCACTTCCCCGGCGGCAAGCAGCTGCTGCCGAACTACGTGATCCCGACCGCGACCATGCTGGGCCTCACGTTCCTGCTCGTGTTCCTCGTGAAACGGCTCTGGGGCGCGAACACGCGTGAGTGGATGATCGCGGTCTACACCGGATTCGTCGCCGTCTATCTGGTCCTTGTCGTCGTGGGTACCTCCATGCGCGGGCCCGGGATGGATCTCTTCGCGCCGTGGGCAGTCCCGGCGACGCATCAGTGCTTCGAGCCGTCGTCGTGATCCGGCCGCACACTGACTCGACCCCGCTGGGGCTCATCGGCCGCATCAAGCGCCGGCATCTGTTCCGGCTCGGATTTCTCGCAGGCACGCTCCTCGCGGTGACCGAGATCACCGCCCTGGTGGTCCCCTTCTACAAGCCGAACAAGATCCTCGGCCTCGGGGCAAAGATCGCGGTGGGCACGAAGGACAGCGTCCTGGCCACGTTCAAGACAACGAACGACGTGCCGATCCTCAACCTCGAGGGGAAGTTCTTCCTCATTCATCCACCGGGCGGCATAGTCGCCGCGTACCGAAAGTGCACGCATCTCGGGTGCAGCGTTCCGTGGAACGCGGCTGAGGACCAGTTCCACTGCCCTTGCCACGGCTCGCTCTATGACAAGCACACCGCGGTTGTAAAGGGCGGGCCGGCGCCCAAGCCGCTGCAGCTCTTCCACATCGTCGCGGATGCGAGCGGCACGCTCGTCGTCGACACCAACCCGCTTAACGTGATCGACCGCCAGGCGAACGTCTGGGACTCGAAAGTCCTGGAGATCACCGAGTAATGCAGCTCGACCTCAACTTCGTCCTCGCCGCGGTCAGCATCCTCATGTTCGTCGGGTTCCTCGCGTTCTTCGGCTACCTGATCTTCCACCAGCAGTCGATGGAGCCCAAGGAGAAGACCGGGGCCGAGCTCATCGAGCAGCACTACGCGGCCGGCGAGACGATCGAGCAGCCGACGCCGTACTACGTCGCGCCGATCCCGGCGGCACCGGACCCGCTCGAGATCAGCGCGAACCTCGACCGGAAAATTCTCGTCGGCGCCGGAATGCTCTTCGCGGTCTTCGCGCTTGTCGGCGGCTACTTCTTCACGATCTTCGTCGTCCGCGCGGACGCGAGCAGCGAGCGGTGGCGCGACAAGGTCGCCACGGAGCAGCAGCTCGAGAAGTCGATCGAGCGCGGCCGCAACCTCTACGCGAACTTCTGCTTCGACTGCCACGGCAAGACCGGACTCGGCAGCACCGACCCGACCCGCCAGGACCTGCCGGGGCTTCCGTTGAACAAGCCGGCGTTCAAGTACGACAACATCAAAAACGATCCGGTGAAGCTCAAGGCGACCGAGGACCTCATCACCCTCACGATCGAGCGCGGCCGCGCGAAGCCTCCGGGGAGCATCTCGATGCCGGCCTGGAGCGACCACGAGGGCGGATCGCTGAACGACGAGCAGGTCGCGCAGCTCGTGAACTTCATCATGTTCGGCACCGATCAGGACTGGGCCGACGTCGTGACCGTCCGGCTGCACAGCTCCGGCGCCGAGGACGGGCATCTCCCGCTCGAGCCCAATCCGCCGAAGCCCCAAGTGCTCTCGGGCATCGACCTCGGTAAGCAGCTCACCTTGAGCAACCCGCAGGCGGCGTGCGTGAGCTGCCACAGCTTCGACCCGAACACGCCGAGCGCGCTGCCGACGGCACCGAACCTCGGCCACTACGGTACGCAGGGGCCTCTGAACAACGAGAACAAGGCGAAGCAGGCCGGCGGAGACGCCGATTACCTGCTCCACTGGATCCAGAACCCGGCTTCAGTCAAGCCCGGCGTGGTGATGCCCGCGTTCGGAACCGCCGCCGGTGGTTCCCTGAGCGACGCGCAGATCCGCGCCATCATCGAGTATCTTCAGAGCCTGAAGTGATCACAGAGGTCAGCGAAGCCAACGAGTTCTACATGGTCCTCGTGACCGTGTTCATCCTGATCGCCGCCATGTACTTCCTGCAGAAGTGGTGGACCAGTTATCGCTGAGGGAGGGTGAGCGGCGCCCGCTCCCTCGGCACAAGACCCTCGCGCTCCTCGTCGGTCGCATCACCACGATCAAGTTGGCTTACTGGGCCGCCTTAACTCTGATCGAGCTCGCATTGCCACGATTCGTAGACCGCCCCTTTGACGAGCGGTTTCCGTTCTCTCTCGCGCTCGCGGCGGTCACAACTCTTGTCGCGCTCGTATGGGCCAGGTGGCAGGCGCGTGTCATCGACCGTCGCGCTGGGGGAATTGAACGCGGATTCGCGACGATCGCAACGACATTCGCGGCCGCTTCCGTCGTCGCGTCTCCAGGAAGCCTGCCGCTACTGCTCGTCGAGCGCGCCCGGTCCCTTGAAGGCTGTGCACCCGGAGTCTCGTGCCACCTTGACGCGCTTTTGTTATGGGTCGCACTGTTTGCGGTCGGCTTCGTACTCATTCCGGCCGTCTTCGCATTCTCACTACGCAGCTCGCACTAGGCTCGCTTGAACGCCGACCCGTGAACGTGTGGCAATCTACGGCGCGAGTGGCTGGGAAACGTGTGCTGGTCGTGGACGACGATCCCGACATCCGGGAGCTCCTGTTCACGGCGTTAGAGGACGAGGGCTTCGAGGTCGTTCCCGCTGGGAACGGCCAGGAGGCGCTGGCGATCATCCAGACGTTCCGACCCGATGTGATCGTGCTCGATCTCATGATGCCGGTGATGGACGGATGGCAGTTCGCGCAGGAGCTGCGCGCGCGCGACGAGGACATCCCGCTCGTTCTTCTCTCCGCGGCACGCGATCTTCCGACCCACGCCAAGGCGCTCTCCGCCGCTGAGATCATCGAAAAACCATTCGACCTCGCGGACCTCCTCCCGAAGATCGCGCGCGTCTGTTCCGCCGCTTAAACCCGCCGCGCTACTAGCATCACGGCCGTGAGGGCGTGGCCCGTCCGGCCGCTCGCGGTGATGGTCGCGGCGCTCCTGCCCACGGCCCTGCTCGCGTGGTATCTCAGCGATCCAGCCCGCAACCAGCCGATCGACATTCGGCTCGAGCACTTCGTCATCACCTCGAACGTTTCCGTCGTCGCGGCGCTCGTGGCATTTCTCGTCGCGCGCGCGGCGCTCGGTGTCGGCCACTACCGCGCACTTCTCGTCGCGCTCGGCTTTGCATGTATGGCCGCGATCTTCGCGGTGCACGGCCTTTCTACGCCCGGGGTCCTGCAGCAGGGCGACCGCGAGGCGCCGGCGCAGCTCGTTCTCGGCGTGTCCGCGGAGCTCGCGCTCGCCGTGGCCGCTGTGTTCTTCGCGGTCCGGTACACCTCACTCGCGGCATGGCTCGAGCGGCGACTGCGGCCGGGCATCCTCACGAGCGCGGTAGTCGCGCTGCTCGGCCTCTACGCCGTCGTCGGACTGGGATGGCCGAACGAGTTCGGCGGGATCGCGCGCTGGGTCCTGTCGTCGGGGGGAGCCGCCGCGGGGTACCAGCCGTCGGCTTACGGCTACGGCACCTCTGCCACCGGCGACATCACCGGCGGCTCGGGCTGGGTGCCCTTCGTGATCGTCGCCGCGGTCATCGTGCTCTACGGCTACTCCGCCGTCGCGCAGGGCCGCGACTTCGTTCGAACGGGGTTGCCGCTCCAGGGCGCGCTCGCCGTCGCGTATGTCCTGCTCGCGCAAGCGCAGATCTCGCAGTTCCTCGGGCCGATCTGGACGCCATCGTGGTGGGAGTACCACGGGCTCATGCTCGGCGCGGTCGTTCTGGCGATGGGCGCGCTCGTCCTCGAGCTCGACCGGCGCCGCGGGCTCGAGCGCTTTCTTCCGGCGACGGTCGTCGAGCGCGTCATCCAAGGCGATCCGCTTCGGCTCGAAGGCGAGCGCCAGACCGTCACGATCATGTTCACGGATCTCCGCGACTCGACGTCGCTCGCGGAGCGGCTCACGCCCGAGCAGACGATCGCCGCGGTGAACACCTACCTCCGCGCGATGGCGCGGTCCGTCCTCGACAACGGCGGCATCCTCGACAAGTTCACCGGGGACGGCGTCATGGCCATCTTCGGTGCGATGAGCGATCCGACGAATGGCGCTCTCGCCGCGGCGCGTGCCGCGCTCGCGATGCGCCGAAGCATCGGCGAGCTCAACGTCGAGCGAGCCGCGCGCGGCGAGGTCGTCGTCCAGTTCGGCATGGGTTTGCACACCGGTGACGTGGTCGTCGGCGCGATCGGTCTACCCGAGCGCTCGCAGTACGACGCGATCGGCGACGCTGTGAACACGGCCTCGCGGATGGAGACGCTCACGAAAGAGTTCAAGGTCGACTCCATCGTGTCGAGCGACACGGCCTCGCGGCTCCGTTACGACGGCATAGGCCTGCGGCCGCTCGGCGAAGCGCACGTGAAGGGCAAGGCGAACGCGATCCAGGTGTTCACGCTCAGCTAGGCTTCTGAAGGCAGATGGCGAAGCAGAAGCGCAGACCGATCCCGGATCTTCTCGCCGAGGCCGCCGAGCGCTACCGGCTCGAGCAGGTATTCGAGGCTGCCGACGTTGCCTATCGTCGCGCCGGACCAAAGGCGGATCCCGATCTGAGCGCTTGGGATGACGCGCTCGCCGACGGCATCTCTAGCTAGGCTTCGATCGTGCCCGCTCTCGCCGCGATCGGCATCGTCACGAAGGACATGAAGGAGTCCGTCCGCTTCTACCGGCTGCTCGGCATCGACGTGCCCGACCCGAGCGGCGACCATCTCGACGTCACATTGCCCGGCGGCATCGCGCTCATGTGGGACACGCTCGAGCTGATCCAGCAGCTCGACCCCGACTGGACCGAACCGGCGGGGCACCGCATGGGCCTCGCCTTTCAGTGCTCCTCGACCGGCGACGTCGATGCGACGCACGCGCGCGTGGTCACGGCGGGCTTTCGCTCGAAAAAGGAACCATTCGACGCCTTCTGGGGCCAGCGCTACGCGCAGGTCATCGACCCCGACGACAACGCCGTCGATCTCTTCGCGCCGCTTCCTACACCGACGGCCTAGATAACGAGAGGGGCCGCTTTCGCGGCCCCTCTCTTTGACGATCGCGTCGGGATTACTAGGGAACGTTGGCTCCGTAGATGTCCTGGTCGAGGCCGCCCGCGTGCGGGCAGAGGTCCCCGCTCCATACGCCTGTGCTGCTGACGGTGCGGCACTGCACGACGTCCGCGCCGTCGTTGTCTTCGGCGGTCCGTTCGCGCGGATCCGTGCCGGCCACCGTGTTCCGCCAGTCCGTCCACGTCGCGTATGCGAAGCCGGCGACGTTGCTCACCCAGAGGTAGTCGCCCGCGAACGGAACGGTGCGGTTCGAGAACTGTTCGTAGTTCGGATTCGAGGTGAAGTCTGTGAGCGGCTCGGTCGTGCCCCACGTCGCGCCGCTGTCCGCGGAGCGTCGCGCGTACACGTCCAGCGAGGCGGTGACGGTCCCGTTCGCCATGTTGCCGATCGGCCGCATCACCGAATATGCCGCGTCGTTGCGGCTGTCCCACCAGATCGCGTAGGCGAAGCCCTGATCGACCGAGATGTCCGGGAAGACCTGGTGGCCCGTCGCCGGGTCATCGAGCATCACCGGGGTCGTGGTCGCGCCGGTCGCGCCGTTGTACGTGAAGAAGAACGTGCGCGCGACGCCCGCGGTACCCGGCCCGTTCGTCCCGTAGGTGGTGCCGGTTGCGGTCTCGGTCCCAGCCTTGGTCGCGTCGTACACGAGGTAGATGGTCTCGCGGACTTTGTCGTTCTGATCTGCCGTCGAGCGGACTTGTGTGTCGCGGCGGAAGAACGTGTAGCCCGACTGGCATGCGTTCGCGAAGTCACCGCAGTCGCGCGCCAGTGACCCGGATGCAACCGCACCTTCCGCGGACACCGGATCGTCGGCGGCGCTCTGCGTCGGCGTCGGCTGCGGATCGGCCCGGTCGACCGCGTCGTTCGGGATGAACGTGCCGATCGTGTTCGGCGGCGCGAAGGTTGCGCCGCAGTCCGTGGACTTCGCGATCTGGATCGAGTCGGCGTCGTGCTTCTTCGCCATGAACGTGCGCCACGTCACGTACACGTGGCCGTTTCCAGTCACGGAAATGTCCGGGAACTGGACGTCACTGGCACTCGATAGCTTCTTGGGTGACGACCATGTCGCACCGTGGTCGGTCGAGCGCGACAAGTAGATCGCGACGCCACCGTTGCCGGTGAACCGCGAATACGCGAAGTACACGTTGCCGTCGCAGCTCGACCCGCTGCGGTCGGCTTCGATTGCCGTCTTGTCGTTGAACTTGCCGAGGAGGTTCGGGGCGGACGTGCCTTTTGCGACGACCTCGGATCGGACGAAGCGCTTTCCATCGTCCGCGAGGATCGTGCTGTTCGGCCCGTTCGGGTTGTCAAACACCGCGACCCACACGTCGCCGAAGGTCTTCTTCGTTCCGGCGGGATCGTCGGAGCTCTCGGATCCGAAAAAGGCGCGGCCGTGGCTGTCCCAGGCGATCACGGGATCGCCGGAGCTTGCCGTGCGGATATGCACGTTCGCCGCGTACGGTGAGGTGTCCCCGGGATAGCCCGGAATGAGCGAGCTCACGAAGCTCGCGCCCTGGTTCTCAGAGCGGTAGTAACCCATCCAGATGGGGCCTACGGCCGACTGGACCGTGGCGCCAAACGGCTGATAGACACCGCAGTAGTCGTTCGAGCTGCCAAGGATGACTTGCGTGTTGCGTGGGTCGACCGCGACGGAGGGCTCGTTCTGCCGTCCGCGCGCGATGCTGCACTCCTTGAGAACGTCGTCGGTGTATGCGTTGCCGGTGGCGATCGTGTACGCACTCACGTAACCACTCGCGGTGGGACTGTCGTTGGTGAGCCGAACGTTCGCCGGCTGGGCTGCGGAGAAGCTGGGCGCGACGAGCGTGATCGCGAGTACCGCGGCCGCAATGAAAGCTGGCCTCAACTGGGACCTCCCCCTGAAGATCGCGACGGCGTGTGCGAGCGCGCGAAGTCTATCGACCTTACGAAGCGAGTGGCTGCTTGGATCGCGTGTCTCTTGCCCGAACAAGCCGCCTAGAACGGCTTCATCCCTTTCGCGTCGAGCACGGTCAGCCCCGGCGGCCGCGCGCGCAGCCAATCGCGCCCCCGCACGAGTCCGCGGACTGTCTCAACGAACTCGCGCCCCGCGCGCGACAGGTGGCGGTCGCGGCGGTTCGCGAAACCGATGGTGCGCGTCAGCGGCTCGGCGAGGCGGACCGCACGCAACGGTCCGGCTGGATCGATCACCAGGCTCGGGACGACGGCAACGCCGAGGCCTGCCGCCGCGAAACGCAGCACGCCGTCCATCTCGCCGCCCTCGAGCGCGAAGATGGGATCGAACCCGGCTCGCCGGCACGCGGCGACCGTCGCCGCCCGCAGGTCGTACCCGTCGCGGAACATCACGAGCGGCACGCCCTTGAGCTCGGCGATCGGCACCGTCTTCCGCGACGCGAGCGGATGGTCGTGCGGGACGGCGACGACGAGCTCCTCGCGCAGCAGCGGTGCGGTTTCGAGCGCCTCATGGCGCAGCGGCATGATCACGAGCGCGACGTCCAGAGCGCCCTGCTCGAGCTCCGCGACGAGGTCGCGCGATCCGGCTTCGTGCACGACGAGGTGGATACCGGGGAACGCCGCGTGAAACTTCGCGAGCGCCGGCGGGAGAAGCGTGATGGTGAGCGACGGCGTCGCGCCCACAGCGAGCCGTCCGCGCCGGAGATCGGCGAGCTCGCGGACCTCTCCGGTGGCGCCGTCGACGTCGACGAGGACGCGACGAGCCCAGGGCAGCAAGATCTCGCCCGCCGGAGTCAGCGCGACGTTGCCCTTCATGCGGTGGAACAGGGGAGTGCCGAGCTCCTCTTCGAGCACGCGGATCGCGCGGGACACCGAAGGCTGCGCGACGCGCAGGCCGCGCGCGGCTTTGGTGAAGTGCCGCTCCTCGGCCACGGCAACGAAATAGCGGAGCTGGTGGAGCTCGATGCCACATAGCCTACCGCTATCAGGGCGAGCGCCTTGAGACCTTTGCGTTCTGACCCTAGCACGCCCACCATCCAAAGCGGTGGCACAAGCGTCGGCGGTCAAGGTCCGCGATCGCGCGCACGAGCGAACGGATTTCTGGTGGGTCGAACCCGTCGTCATCGTCGCCGTTCTCGGCGCGTTCGTCGTGTACTCGGCGTACGCGGGGCTGGTGGGTACGAATTATTTCTTCGAGCCGTACCTCTCCCCGCTCTACTCCCCCTGCCTCACCGCGAACTGCGTGCATCCGACGCTCCCGATCATCGGCTCGTACTGGAATCTCTCGCCCGCGATCCTCATCGTGGCGTTCCCGCTCGCCTTTCGCGCCACCTGTTACTACTACCGCCGCTCGTATTACCGCGCGTTCTTCTGGTCGCCGCCGGCATGCGTGGTCCCTGACGCGCGCAAGAGCTACGCCGGCGAGACGCGCTTCCCGTTCCTCATCCAGAACCTGCATCGCTACGCGCTCATCTTCGCGACGGCGCTTCTCATCTTCCTGTGGTGGGACGTATTCCTCGCGTTCAACTTCAACGGCCACTTCGGCGTCGGGCTCGGATCGATCCTCATGCTCGTCAACGTGATCCTTCTCTCGGGCTACTCGGCGAGCTGCCATTCCTTGCGCTACCTCGTCGGCGGCTACCTCGACAGCTTCCACGGCAAATCGCTGCGGTTCCGCCTCTGGAGCTGGGCGAACTGGCTGAACGCACGCCACGCGCGATGGGCGTGGGCGAGTCTCCTCGTCGTCGGCAGCACCGATGCCTATATCCGACTCCTCGCGATGGGCGTGCTGCAGGACCCAAGGATCGTGTTCTAGTGGCCGATGTCGAGCGTCACGAGTACGATGTCGTGATCGTCGGCGCGGGAGGCGCGGGGCTGCGCGCCGCGATCGAGGCGCACGCGCGCGGCGCGAAGACCGCGATCGTCTGCAAGTCGCTCCTCGGCAAAGCGCACACGGTGATGGCCGAGGGCGGCATCGCGGCGGCGCTCGGCAATGTGTGGCCCGAGGACAACTGGAAAGTCCACTTCCGCGACACCATGCGGGGCGGGAAGCTCCTGAACAACTGGCGCATGGCGCAGCTGCACGCGCAGGAAGCGCCGGACCGCGTGCTCGAGCTCGAGGAGTGGGGCGCGCTCTTCGATCGCACGAAGGACGGTCTCATCCTGCAGCGCGACTTCGGTGGACATAGATACGCACGGCTCGCCCACGTGGGTGACCGCACCGGCCTCGAGATGATCCGCACGCTCCAGGACGCGGCCGTCGCTGAGGGCATCGACGTCTTCATGGAGTGCACGCTGCGCAATCTCCTCACCGACGGC
Source organism: Chloroflexota bacterium (assembly GCA_038040345.1). Taxonomy (GTDB): domain Bacteria; phylum Chloroflexota; class Limnocylindria; order P2-11E; family P2-11E; genus 3-1-20CM-2-70-9. The sequence goes on along the minus strand of JBBPIQ010000009.1, from coordinate 57,823 downwards.
GAGCGCGTGACGGGCGCGATCGGCTACTGGCGTCAGTCCGGCAAGCTCGTCGCGTTCGGCGCGAAGGCCGTCGTCCTCGCGACGGGCGGGGTCGGTAGAGCGTGGCGGGTCACCTCGAACTCGTGGGAGTACACGGGCGATGGGATCGCGATGGCGCTCGAGGCCGGCGCCGACCTCATCGACATGGAGATGACCCAGTTCCACCCGACCGGCATGATCTGGCCGCCGTCGGTCCGCGGACTTCTCGTCACGGAGGGGGTGCGCGGCGACGGCGGGACGCTTCGCAACAAATCGGGCGAGCGCTTCATGTTCAACTACGTCCCCGCGTTCTTCCGCGCCGAGACCGCCGACACCGAGAAGGAGGCGGACGCGTGGTTCGAGGACAAGAAGAACAACCGCCGAACGCCCGACCTCCTCCCGCGCGACGAGGTCGCGCGCGCAATCAACACCGAGGTCAAGGCGGGACGCGGCACCGAGCACGGCGGCGTGTTCCTCGACATCGCGACGCGACGGTCCGCCGATTACATCAAGCGCCGCCTTCCCTCGATGTACCACCAGTTCAAGGAGCTGGCCGACGTAGACATCACGAAGCAGCAGATGGAGATCGGCCCGACGCTCCACTACATCATGGGCGGCATTCGCGTCGACCCGGACACGGCGGCCGCGACCGTGCCGGGGCTCTACGCGGCGGGCGAGGTAGCGGCCGGCATGCACGGGGCGAACCGTCTCGGCGGCAACTCGCTCTCGGACCTGCTCGTCTTCGGACGCCGCGCCGGCGAGGCCGCGGCCGAGTACAGCAAACGTGCGCGCGCGACGAAGGTCGACGACACGCAGATGAGCGCGTTCGCGCAGCGAATGGAAGCGCCGTTCGAAAAAGGCGGCGATGAAAACCCGTACGCGATCCACTCCGAGCTGCAGGACATGATGCAGTCGCTCGTCGGGATCATCCGGCGCCGAGACGAGCTCGAGGAGGCGCTCGCTGGACTCGAGCGGCTCCGCGCCCGAGCGGCTCGGGCCCGCGTGACGGGCTCTCGCATCTACAACCCGGGCTGGCACCTCGCGCTCGATCTCGAGAACCTCGTCGGCGTCTCGGAGGCGGTGACCCGGAGCGCCCTGATCCGCGAGGAGAGCCGCGGCGGCCACACCCGCGAGGACTTTCCGAAGACCGATCCGGAGTGGGGCACCAAGAACGTCGTCACCCGAAAGCGCGACGGCCGCCTCGTGATCAGCACCGAGCCGATCCCGAAGGTACCCGCCGAGCTCAGCGCGCTCCTCGGCGAGGACAAGCCTTCCGGCGAGGCCGCGACGGGTGTGAAGACTGCTGTCGCGGCAGGGGACGACTGATGCCCGACGTCAAGGTCTGGGTGTGGCGGGGCGACGCTTCGGGCGGCGACTTCATGCCCTACAAGGTCGCGGCCGACGAGGGCATGGTGGTGCTCGATGTCGTGCACCGTATCCAGGCGGAGAAGGCGCCGGATCTGGCGGTGCGCTGGAACTGCAAGGCGGGAAAATGCGGTTCGTGCAGCGCCGAGATCAACGGCCATCCGAAGCTCATGTGCATGACGCGTATGAATGAGTTCGCGCCGGACGAGCACATCACGATCTCGCCGGTGAAGACGTTCCCGGTGATCAAAGATCTCGTCACCGATGTCTCGTTCAACTACGAGAAGGCGAAGACCGTCCCGCCGTTCAAGCCGAAGCCAAAGGACCCCGACGGCAAGCGGCGCATGTACCAGGAAGACATCGAGCGAGTGCAGGAATTCCACAAGTGCATCGAATGCTTCCTCTGCCAGGACGTCTGCCACGTCATCCGCGATCACGAGGAGAATAAGCAGAGCTTCTCCGGCCCGCGGTTCTTCGTGCGGCTCGCCGCGCTGGAGATGCATCCGCTCGACGCGAACGAGCGCATCGATCTCATCCGCGCGAAGCACGGCCTCGGCTTCTGCAACATCACCAAGTGCTGCACCGAGGTGTGCCCCGAGGACATCCACATCACCGATAACGCGATCATCCCGCTGAAGGAGCGCGTCGTGAGCGCGCACTACGACCCGATCGCCTGGGCGCTACGCCGCATCCGCGGGAAGAAGGACGAGTTCGCGCCACCCGAGCCGGAGCCGCCGTCCGCGTGACCGTGCGTGTGGTGTTCATGGCGACCGCGGCTGCGGTCCTGACGCTCCTCCTTTTCGTCGCGGTGATCCGCCCGGCCATCGACCGCGGCGGCCTCGGCGAATTCCTCGGTATCGCCGCGTTGTTCATCGCTATCCTTCTCGGCGAGAGGTGGCTCCGCTCGCGCTAACGCGATGAGCGCTAGCCTTACGGCCGTGCGTGCTTGTCCCTACTGCGCCGAACAGATCCAGGATGCCGCGATCCTCTGCCGCTTTTGCGGGAGGGACGTGCCCAGAAACACGAGTCAACCGTTCACGGTGACCGCGCCGAAGCCGCGCATACCGATGCAGCGCTACTCGATCGACGAGCGGCTCAAGCGAACGACGACGCCCGTCGACCCGAAGCGGCGACCGTCGCTTTGGGCGAAGATCGGCGGCGCGCTCGCGCCGAGCGAGCTGCGACCCGGTCGTTCCGGCCAGCGCGAGACGATGGTCCGCGAGTACGCCGACGTCCGTAAATACCAGAACGACGTGGAACGTTTAGTAAGAGCAGGGTGGGAGATCGACCAACAGGTCGATCGGCCCGAGAAGATCGTCGTGCGATGGTTCCGGGAGCCCGCTGCCGAAGGCCAATCCTGATTTCCTAGTCGACTGATAGCCGCCTGATTCCTGGCCGAAATCGCCCGGTAATACGGTTCGGAGTGCTGGAAGGGCGACGATGAGACCGATCCCCGCCCGCGCATACGTGTTCATCGCGATCACCTGCCTTGTCGCGGTTCCGTTCGTCGCGCTCGGGGTCCAGGACGTGCTCGGGGACGAGCCGCCGACCGTCGCCTTCTACATCTGGGCTCTCTGCGTTCTGCTTTCGCTCCGGCCGATCCGCATCGCGACGAACGTCGAGCTCTCCGCGTCCGAAGTCGCCGTCCTCGCCGGCGTCGTGCTCCTCCCGCCGGGCACGCTCGCGCTCGTCGCGGGATCCGCCCGCTTCGTCAACGACCTCGTGACGCGGAAGTCGCCCATCCGCATCCTCCGCAACTCCGCCGCGCAGGCGATCAGCGCGGGCGTCGCCGCGATGTCCTTCCAGCTCGTGATCATGTCGATGGTCGACCGGGTCACCGGGACGATCGGCGAGGTCATCGTCGCAGGCGCGATCGCCGCGATCGCCCTCGTCCTGCTCGACCTCGGACAGATCATCGCGCTGCAGCTCATCCTCGGCACGGAGCGCCTCACCAGATCGACCTTGAGTTGGATCGGCCGTACCGGACGAGCGCAGCTCCTCTGGGGACTTGCCGCGGTCATCACGATCGAGATCGTCCTCATCCAGCCGTGGTTCCTGCTCCCCGCGGTGCCGCTGTTCCTTCTGGGGTACCTCGACATCCGTGCGCGATTCGTCGCGGAGCGCCGCGCGCGTCTCCTCGCCACGCTCGTCGAGGTGAGCCACGCCGTCGGCGCGTCGCTCGATCCGCAGGAGGTCTTCCGAAACGTCTATCGCCAGGTCGCCGCGGTCATGGACGCCGACAACTTCTTCGTCGCCACGCTGAGCCCCGACGGAGCGACCGTGCGCTACCGGTTCCTCATGGACGGCGGCAAGGAGCTCGAGCCGGTCGAGCGTCCGAAGGAGGGCACGCTCGTTGGCGCGACCATCGAACGCGGACCACTCCTATTAAAGGAGGTCGAGCGCGACGCGCGACGGCTCGGAATGCCCGATCTCGAGTCCTGGGGCGCCATCGTCGAGCAGTCGATCATCGTCGCGCCGCTCAAGCAGCGCGACACGTTCGTGGGCGCGATCTCCGCGCAGAGCCGCCGGCCCAGCGCCTACGACGAGGGCGACCTGCAGCTTCTCGCCGCGATCGCGAACGAGGCGTCGATCGCTCTGGAGCGCGCCACCCTGTACGACCGCACCGCGACGCTATCCCGTCGGCTCTTCGAGCTGCATCGCATCGGCCTCGCGATCTCGGAGAAGACCGAGCTCGTCGAGGTCACGAAGCTCCTCGCGGAATCGGTCGTTGACCTGCTGAAGCCCGCCGTCTCCGCCGTGTACGTCGACAAGGGCGGCGATACGCTCGACTTCGCGTTCACCACCGGAAAGGCGACGAGCGACGTCCTTTCGCTGCCGAAGACCTCGCCGGTGATCTCGCGGGTGCTCGAGACGGGCCAGCCCGTCGCGTTCTCTCGCCGGGTGGACTCTCCCGAGTCGACCCGCAAGCTTCTCGAGCGCTTCGGGCACGATGCGCTTCTGGTCCACCCGCTGCGCTCGGCGGACCAGACCATCGGCGTCCTCTTCGTCACCTGGCACGAGCCGCATGTGTTCACGGACGAGGAGCGCGAGCTCATCGGCATCCTGGCGGGCGTCGGCGCCTCGACGATGCGGTCGATTCGCCTGTATCGCGAGCTCGATGAGGCCTACCTATCGACAGTCTCGACGCTCATGTCCACGATCGTCGCGCGGGACCACTACCGCGAGGACCACCAGCGGAAGATCGCAGCGGACGCGGTCGCCGTGGGCGAGCGTCTCGAGATGAGCGAGCACGAGCTCCGCGACCTGCGCTACGCGTCGCTGTTCCACTCGCTCGGCAAGATCGGTGTGCCCGCCGCGATCCTGTCGAAGGCCGGCCCGCTCACGCCCGAAGAGAAAAAGATCATGCAGGAGCACCCGATCCTCGGTGCGCGCATCCTCGAGTCGATCCGCTTCCTGCGCGGGGTCGTGCCGATCGTCCGCCACGCCTACGAGCGCTGGGACGGCACTGGCTACCCGGATGCGCTCATCGGCGACCAGATCCCGCTCACGGCGCGCATCCTCGCCGTCGCGATCGCGTTCGAGTCGATGCTCGCCGAGCGACCGTACCGGCCCGCGCGGCGAGAGGATCAGGCGCTCGCCGAGATCAAGGGCTTCGCCGGCACGTACTACGACCCGACAGTCGTGAACGCGTTCGTCTCGATGGTCGAGGCGCGCGGGATCATCCACGCCGCGGAAGAGGACGTCGCCTCGACGAGCCGCGAGCTCTCGATCCTGTCCGAGCTCACGCCGGAGTTCCACACGATCCTCGACCTGCAGCAGCTCCTCGACCGCACGCTGGTCGTGCTCCTGCGCGCCGTGCCTGGCGCGTCGCTCACGATCCTGCTGCACGACCAGCAGTCCGACGAGCTCGTCTCACGTGCGGTCGCCGGCGCGTGGACCACCATCGATTCGCCCGCGCGCATGGCGAGCGACCGCGGCATCTCCGGCTGGGTCTTCACCCACCGCGAGGGCCAGATCGTCGACGACGTTCGTGCCGACCCTCGTTACATCGGCGACCCGCGGGTCCGAAGCGAGCTCATCGTCCCGCTCGTCTCGCGCGGGCAGGCCGTGGGTGTACTCGTGCTGAGCCACCCCGCCGTCGCCGCCTTCAGCAAGCGGGACCTGACGCTCATGGAGACGGTCGGAGCCCAGATCGCGGCCCAGATCGAGGTTGCGGAGCTGCACGAGCGGCTCAAGCGGGCGGCGAACACCGACGCGCTCACCGGAATCCACAACTACCGCTACTTCTACGACCGCCTCGAGGAGGAGGTCGCGCGCGCCGAGCGGCGCCAGTCGGCCCTGGCCGTGGCCTTCTTCGACATCGACGAGCTCAAGAAGGTGAACGACACCTACGGCCACCTCGCCGGCAACGAGGTGCTGCGGATGCTCGGGCAGACCATCACGGAGCGGGTGCGGACCGAGGACGTGCCGGCCCGGTATGGCGGCGACGAGTTCGCGATCGTGATGCCCGACACGGCGCGCGAAGAGGCCGAGAAAGTGGTCATCCGTTTGATGGAGATCCTCGACGCAACCGACGTAAAGCTGCCCGGCGGCGGCGCGATAAAGATGCCGGCGCGCTCGTGGGGCGTGTCCTCGTATCCGATGGACGGCCGCACTGCCGAAGCGCTCGTCGAGAACGCAGACACACGAGCCTACGCACGCAAACGCGTGGGTCGCTGACCGCCGCCTGACACCAAAGCTCGCCGCGGAGCGCGGTAAAGTTTCGGCGAGGAAGTCCGGCGCAAGCGAGTGCCGCTCTAAGACGCAAGGGGTTCAGGGAATGGGAAACGCTCTTCTCGACATGCTCACCGTTGAAGGTCAGATCGCTTTTGTCCTCGCCTTCGTGGTGCTGACCGCCGTCGGGCTGCTCATGATGTTGTGGCACCCGCGCCACTCGACGTACCAGGCGCACGATTGCCGCTCGATGGGCTGTCAGTGGCTGGAGGACAAACCCCGGCCGTAGTCGCTTCCTCCCAGGTCTAACCAACGATCAGTGTTCCGACGCAGCACCTTTGATTGGGCGATCGACAGAGGCGCGGCGCGACGACTCGCGCTCCGAATCCCGGTCCTGGCGGCGAGTAGGATGCGCGCGGGACCGAGGGGGAGGGGAAGGGTTGCGCTACGCAATCTCGCGCCGTGAATTCTTGGGGACCGTCGGGGCGGGCGGCCTCGTTCTCCTCAACCCGTTCCAAGCGGCGGCCTCGAAGACGGAACGCGGGAACGTGCTCTTGCGATGGAACGACGCGTTCCTGCAAGGCGTGCGTGACTCGAAGCTGGGTCCCCCGATGGTCTCACGGGCGCTCGCCATCGGGCATACCTGCATCTTCGACGCGTGGGCTGCGTACGACCGCCTCGCCGTCGGCACGCGCTTGGGCGGGGCGCTGCGACGTCCAGCCCGGGAGCGATCGCTCTCGAACAAGGAGCAAGCGATCAGCTTCGCTGCCTACCGCGCGGCAGCCGATCTCTTTCCGGCCAGCGTAGCGACCGTCTTCGGTCCGCTGATGACGAGCCTGGGGTTCGATGCGGCCGACAACTCCCTGAACCCGAGGACTCCTACCGGTATTGGCAACCTCACCTCGCAGGCCGTGTTGGCGTTCCGGCATCACGACGGCGCGAATCAGCTCGGCGACGAGCCGGGCGGGATACTGGGCGTCGCGTACTCCGACTACACCGGATTCGTTCCCCTGAACGCGCCGATGGACATCCGGTTCCCATTCGATCTCTCAACGGTGAGCCACCCGAACTTGTGGCAGCCCCTGCGCTACGTCGACGGGAGCGGCGCGGTGGTCACGCCGCGCTTTGTCGGCGCGCAATGGCAGCGTGTCGCCCCCTTTGCCCTCACCTCGAGCGCACAGCAGCGCTCGCCGACTGGTCCCGCGCGGTACGGCTCGACCGAATTCGTCGGCCAGGCTGAGGCGCTCCTCGACCTGAGCGCGAGCCTCACCGACGAGCAGAAGGTGATCGCGCTCTACTGGGCCGACGGGCCGCGGTCCGAGCTTCCGCCCGGCCACTGGAACCTGTTCGCACAGCTGGTCGCGCATCGTGACCACTTCGGCGACAGCGAGCGGGATCTCGATCAAGCGGCGAAGCTGTTCTTCACGCTGACCAACGCGATCTTCGACGCGGGCATTTGCGGTTGGGACAACAAGTGCGCGTTCGCGTCGGTGCGCCCGATCACTGCGATCCGCTATCTCTTCCACGGCAAACAGGTCCGTGCGTGGGGTGGCCCAGGCCAGGGAACGCGGATGATTCGAGGCGACGATTGGTTCCCGTACCAGACGCGGACATTCCCGACGCCGCCCTTCCCGGAATACTCGTCCGGGCACAGCAACTTCAGCGCCGCAGGCGCGGAGATCCTCCGGCTCTTCACGGGAAGCGATCGCTTCGGGGCATCGGTCACGTTCGCGGCGGGGAGCTCGGCGGTCGAGCCGGGTCTCGCGCCGGCGCGCGACATCACGCTCTCGTGGGACACCTTCTCCGACGCGGCTGACCAGGCGGGCCTATCGCGGCGCTACGGCGGGATCCATTTCGAGCAAGGCGATCTCGACGCGCGGGCGACCGGACGACTCGCCGCGCGAGCGGCGTGGGTGAAGGCACAGTCGTACTTCAACGGCACCGCCGCATAGAGAAGACCCCCGGATCACCGGGGGTCTTCCTTGATGCGACGTTGCGAGGTCGCGACTATCCGCCCGAGTGACTCCGCGAAAGGAAGAGCGTTTCACCGTGCCCGCTGTCGTTGGTGATGTCGAAGTTCGGCGCCAAGGGCCTGGCGTCGAGCTTGATCCCCTCGTGAGCAGTAGGCGGTGGTGTGCCTAGCTTGCAGTCCACGACGAGGATCGCGTCGGTCTCCACGTGGCCAGCCGCAGGATTTACCAGCGTGGCGCTGATGTGGACTGTCATCGTGGCCAATCCGCCGCAGAAGTTCGCCGGTACCGGCTCCCCGCCGCGGACTCCACAGCCGTACGAGGTGAAGCTAACGAGGCTCGTCGCCGTCCAGGTTCCAAAGCCGACGATCACGTCGCCCGCGTTGGTATGGACGAACGTGCCGCCACCCGTCGCCCTCCCCGCGGCGGTGTTGAACGTCCCCGTGCCGACCACGCGAACCTGATCGCCTCCTATCGTTGCTGTTGCCTTGGCGCCGGTCTGCGCCGGCTCACCGATTGACTGGATGAACGCATCCGAGATGTGGTAATCGAACATCGCCGACTGGTTGTCGCTAGATGCTTGCGCCCCGCCGCCGAGCGCCGGTACGAGCGCGAGGACCGCGAGGATCGCTGCGAATCTCTTCATGAGAGACCTCCCAAAGTGTCTTTCGCTATTGCCTGATCGTGATGTGGCCCGATCGGAGTGTCGCCATCGTGCCGAGACCGCTCGGGAACGACATCGCTCCGAAGCCCGGCAGGACCACTTCGAGCCGATGGGTTGCGACGCCGGCTCCGCCGGCCGTCTGCCGCGACGTATACGGGACGTTCGGAACAGTGGCGGTCATGACGTCACCCGTGGAGGTCTTTCCCACGACGTGGATCGTCGCCGTTCCGCTAAAGCTCGCGACCCCGCCGGACAGCGTGACCGGGCTGGTGACCGATCCCTTTACCTGCATCTGCTGGACGCTGGCCCACGGCCCAAACGGGAATCCGCCTGAGCGACCCGCCATCACGCAGAGGAACTCTCCGCCCGACGACGATGCGGTGAATCCGAGCTGCGATGTCGTCCCGAGGGCGCCGTCGACGATTCCACCCCCGCTCACTCTCGGACCTGATGCGTACGCGGCTGATTGCGACGCGAGAAGTGTGCTGATTGCGAAAGCGGCGACGATGACCGCGCGACTACACAATTGCTTCATGACCACCCCCCTCTTTCAGCGCTGATAACCCGCGGGGGGTATAGCACTCGGCGCAACGGGCCGTTGCGAAGCGAGCGAGCTATTTCGCAGAGGTCACAGGCACTCGCTGGAGCGGGAGGCTCATGCGGAAGACGCTGCCACCCGCGGCGCTCGACTCGAGCACGATGTCTCCGCCCATCTTCGTAACGATCTCCCGACTGATGTAAAGACCCAGGCGGACTTCGCCGTATGGTTTCGCGACAGTTGTTCGGAAAAACTGCTCAAGATCTGACCGCTCGCCGCCGGGACGCCGATCGCGGAAGGCTCCATCGAAGGATCGACTCTCTAGATGTGGAGCCGGCCGCACTCAGAATTTGCGGGTACCGGTGTCGGCGTGCCGGACTTGGCTGCGGCGGACGTTGACGACGCCCCTCGTCGCGATAGACCGTGCCGGTGCATGAGCGGCCCTTCCCGTGGCCGGTGCGCACTCTATTCCCTCGTGCCAAACGAGCCGCGCGAGGTCGCGTCACCAGATCCGTTGCCCGAGTTTCGCGGAATCGTCACGACGAAGCGGCTTCCGCCGTCGACGGGCGCCTCAAGGATGAGCGTTCCTCCGTGCAGCTCGACGATCTCCATCGCGATGTGAAGGCCGAGCCCGACACCCGGCGCGGTGGCCGACGAGCGGTGGAACGGTTCGAAGATGCGCGTGCGTTCCTCATCGCGGATGCCCGGCCCGTGGTCGCGCACCGCGATCCGGATCGCCTCGAGAGTTGAGGTGAGCTCGACATCGATCCTCGTCCCGCGCGGGCTGTATTTCACCGCGTTGTCGATCAGGTTCACGACGACTTCTTCCATTCGCACGGCGTCCACGGCGATGCGATAGCTCTCCGGTGCGTCCGACGCCCCGATCGTTATCTCGCGGCCGGACGTCTCGGCCAGCATCGACGCGACTGACTCGACCATGGCAGCGACGTCGGTCGTCTCACGCTCGAGCTGAAGCTGTCCGGACTTGATGCGCGAGACGTCGAGCAGTCGGTCGATGAGGGTCTTGAGGCGGTCCGCGGCCTGACGCACCAGCGTGACGTCGCGCAGGACGATCGCGGGGTCGAGGTCCTGCCGCGCGAGGCGGCGTTCGATGAGCTGAAGCCGCGCGTACAAGGTCGTCAGCGGCGTACGCAGCTCGTGGGCGGCGACCGAGATGAATTCTTCGCGGATGCGAAGAGCTTCCTTTACCGCGTCCTGTTGTGCCGTGACGTCTCGCGCGATCGCGGACGCGCCGACGATCCTCCCGGTCTCGTCCTGGACCGGCGAGATCGTGACCGAGACGTCGATCACATCCCCAGACTTCCGAGCGCGCTTCGTCAGGTAGTGGTCGATGCGTTCCCCCCGAGCGACGCGGGCGAGGATCGCCGGCAGCTCGTCGGCCCGGTCCGGCGGGATGAGAATCGAGATCGGCTGTCCGTTGACCTCATCCGCGGAATACCCGTAGATCCGCTCGGCGCCCCTGTTCCAGCTGATGATCGTGCCGTTGAGCGTCTTTCCGATCACCGCGTCGTCGGTCGAGTCGATGATCGCCGCAAGGTATTCGGGCGCCCAGCCACCGGGTCGAGGCACGCCGGAAACAGTACGCACTACTTCGCTGAGGTCGCGGGCATTCGCTGGAGCGGCAGGGTCACGCGGAACACGCTGCCCTTATCGCCGCCTGCCTCGAGCTGTACGTCCCCGCCCATACGCGTGACGATCTCGCGGCTGATGTACAAGCCGAGCCCGACCCCGCCGTATGGCTTCGCGACGCTCGTTCGGAAGAACCGCTCGAAGATCTGACCGCGCTCGGCCTTCGGAACGCCGAGGCCCTCGTCGCGGATGCGGATGACCGCGTCGTCCTTGTCGCGTCCGATCTCGACCGTGACGGCACCGCCATTCGGGCTGTACTTCACCGCGTTGCTCAGCAGGTTCTCGAGCACTTCCACGACGCGGCGCCCATCTCCGCGGACCGGCAACGACCCGCCGCTCGAAATGACCCGGATCGTGTGGTTCTCGTCGGTGGGGTAGTCATCGACCGCCTGTCGCACGACCGCCGCGATATCGAGATCCTCAAGCTCGAGTGCGAACTTGCCGACGTCGAGGCGCGAGACGTCTAGCAGGTCGTTGATGAGGGCGGTCAGCCCTTTGGTCCGTTGCCTCGCCTTGCGGAGCATCTCCTCAGTGTTCGAGCTGTCGCCGCGCGAGATCTGCCGGAGCGCGAGGTCCAATTGCAGCAGGATCGCGGTGACCGGCGTCCGGATCTCGTGGCTCGCCATGCTGAAGAACTCGGTGCGCTGACGTTCGAACGCGCGCAGCTGGGTGATGTCCTGGAACACCGAGACGGCCGCGACGATCTCGCCATCGCGACGCACCGGCGCGGCGCTCACGAGCACGTTCAGATCCTCGCCGCGCGCTGGGTTGTGGATCACCGTCTCCTCGCCGCGCACGTCCTCACCCTCGAGCGCGCGCATGATCGGGAAGTCGCGGACGTCGTATCGCGTGCCGAGAAGCTGATCGGCGACGCGGTTTCGTGTGACCGCCCCGTCGCGACGCATGACGACGACGCCTTCGGGGAGCTCGTTGAGGATGTGCTGGAGCTCATCGCGCTCTCCCGAGACAGCCGCGGCGAGCTCTTCCACGCGCTTGCGACCCACAACCAGATCGGTCACATCCGCCGCGAAGTAGATGACCCCGTCGATCGCGCCCGACGCGTCGCGCGTCGCAACGATCGTGCTGTTGAAGTAGCCATCGACGGTCGCACCCGTCGACAGGCGGGCTCGCGTAGGCGACTCCCGGGAGACGTGCGGCTCACCGGTGCGATAGACCTGCTCGAGCACGGCGCGATGGCTCGGGTCGGGGTCGAGGTCGCGGAAGGGACGGCCGATGACGTCCTTCTCCGCAAGTCCCATCTCGGAGAGCTGCGCCGGACTCACCATCGCGAAGCGCAGATCGGGACCGAGCAGCATGCCCACGCGCGCTGGCGCGTGCCGCAGCGCCTCGTAGAGGCGGAACCGCTCGGTTTCAGTCTCCGCGCGCGCCCCGTCGAGCGCGACGTACGAGCGCGCGACGCGCCCGCCGAAGTACCACGCGATGCCGAGCGCGGCGAGAAGCCCGACGAGCGTGAGCAGGACCGCCGCGCGGGTCAGCCCATCGGGCAGAGCGAATGCGGAAGACGTGGGCTCCGAGAGGACGACGACCCAGCCCGCTTGCGTCGCGGGCGCGCCGGCGATGAGGCTCTCGCGGCCGGCCGTGTCGTTCGACACGATCGCGTTCGACGTCCCCGCGAGGCCGGCTTGGACCTCGGGGAGCGCGTTTTGATCGGGAAGCGTGTCGCCCTCGCTGCCTGGACCGATGAACTGGTGGCCGAGGCGGTCGATGACCCGCAGGTCGATCGCGGTGCCCGGCACCAGGTCGCTCAGCTGCTTCTCGATGTTTCCGAGCGATAGGGCACCCGAGAGCACGCCCTTCGTTCCGTTGTCGAACGCGACCGGGACAGCGAGGACGATCGTTTTCGCCTTCAATGTGCCGCGCGCGACCAGCACGGAGCCGACGCCGTCATTGCCCGCGACCGCGGCCTGAAAGTAGTCGCGGTCGGCGATGTTCACGCTATGCGCGGCCGTCGTGAGGCTCGAGAGGTTCCAGCCATCCGTTGTGGACAGCGCGATCGTGAGCCAGTTCGGGTCGTTCTGGATGATCGGCCGGAGGACGGCGTTCACCGTATCGGCGTCGGCCGCGCGGATGGAGCGGGTCTGGGTGAGGGCGTGGAGGGTCGCGAGGTTGCCCGCCACGAAGCCGTCGGCCGCGCCCGCGGCGGAGCGGACCAATGCCAAACGCCCAGCTTCGATACTCTCGCGGCCGGCTTGCGCCTGTTGGCCGATGATTGCGGTCTCGATGAGCACGAGAGGGAGGAACGCGAGAGCGATGACAGCGATAACCCGCAGGCGCTCTCGTGCGAGCGTCCGCGTGGGGGAATGCACGAGTTGAGACTAAGGGCAGTTGCGCGGTTATTGCACGGTTTCGTGGGCTTTGACGCCGAGTGATTGAGCGATGGCTCCGCTCGCGCCCATGAACTCCGTGGCGGAGCTGCGCCAGAAGCGGCTGCACGACTGCCGTCTTACGGCGGATCGCAAGCTCGAGACGCTCGACGAGGCCGAGGCCTTTCTCGTCGACCGCGGCGTCCTCACGCTGACGCAGGATTCCGCGCTCCCGAGTCTGTTCGCCGCCACTCATGAACAGGCGTACAAGGCTGGCGCCGCGGGATTCGGGTCGTGGCCGAAGACGAAGTGGCCGTGGGGCGGCGAGCTTGCGTCACGGCCCGGCGTGCACTCCCTCAAGGTGCATCGCGGGAAGGTCCTCCTCTCTCACCAGGCCGCGATGCGCGCGATCGATCCACTCGCCCGTGCGGCGCTCGCCGAAGCCGACGCCGCGGGCGACGACGGCTCGCGTCTGCTTAGGCATCTCCGTTCCGCCGGCCCGTCGAAGCTCGACGACGTCAAGGAAGAGCTCGGGCTAGCGGCGCCCGCGATGCGGAAGGTGCGCGAGAAGCTCGAGGCGGTCGGCGCGGTGGTCTCGCGTGACACCGTGGTCGAGGACGCGAAGGGCGCGCATCGTCACACGAGCGAGCTCGCGCGATGGGACCAGGTCTGGAACAAACCCTGGAAGGCGAATCACGAGCAGGCGCTCGCAGAGCTCGTGCTCATCGGCGTCCGCGCCGCGGTGCTCGCGCACCAGGATGAAGTGGCGAAGTGGTTCAGCTGGCCGGTCGAATGGCCATTGCTGGCGGATCTCATCGCGACGCGTCGGTTGCAGCGCCCAGGGCCCGGATACCTCGCGATCCCTTGATGTTCGGTCCCGTCCTTCGCGGCGAGAAATGCACGCTGCGGCCGCCGCGAAAGGAAGAGCTGACGACCTACCAACGATGGTTCGAAGATGTCGATGTGCTCCGCTTCATGCCGGGGATCGGCCCGTTGTCGGACTCGCAAGAGGAGGAGTGGTTCAAGCGCGTCGGTGAGGATCCGAAAGGCGTCACGTGGGCGATCGAGGTGGACGGCAAGGTTGTCGGAATGACCGGCATCGGCGGCATCGATCACCGCCACGGCACCGGGGAGAGCGGCATCACGATCGGTGACAAATCGATGTGGGGGAAGGGCGTCGCCAGCGAAGCGATGGCCCTGCGCACGCGCTTCGCATTTCGCGAGCTAAACCTTCACAAGGTCCGTTCACGCGCGTTCATGGACAACGAGGCGTCGAAGCGCGCGCTTCAGAAGGCCGGCTACCGCGAGGCTGGGATCCTCCGCGAAGAGTTCTATCGCGACGGCCGCTGGCACGACGTCTGGATGTCCGAGGTCCTGCGCGAAGACTGGGAGCGGTTGTTCGGAATCAAATCAGTCGTCGAATAATCGATGATGGCCCGGCGGATTGATCTCGGCTCGACGCCTGAACTCTCTCCGAATGCTCCCGCCGCCGCTTGAGCGTTTCGTAAAGTCGCACCATGGCTCTCACGAAGGCAGAGGACCTCGAACTCTATCCATATAAGCTCACCCAGTCGCTGCTCACCGCCTCCGAAGCGGCCTTCTACGGCGCCCTTCTGCTCGCGGCAGGCCGGCGGTATGTCGTGTTCGCGAAGGTCCGGCTCGCGGACCTTTGTCAGGACTTGGACCGTTGGGCGGATACACGCGCATTCAACAAGGTCTCGTCCAAGCATGTCGACTTCGTGCTCTGCGACGCCACGACGTTTCGTCCGGTGCTCGCCGTTGAACTTGACGACCGGTCACATTTGCGCGCAGACCGCCGCTATCGCGATAAGTTCGTCGACGGCATCTTCCGAACGATGGGTCTCGGCGTGTACCGGCAGTGGGTACGGCATTCGTACGATCCCGCAGCCATCGCGCGAGGGATAGAGGACGCGCTGACCCCGTAGCCCGAATGTGCTGAGAGCTACGTTCCGCTTCGTTCGGTAGAGTCGCTCGATAACCGAACTCGTCACCAAGGCGCCACCGAGCTATCGGCAGCTCCTCCAAATACCGGGCCTCCCGCGTCTCGTCGGGAGCATGCTGCTCGCGCGGACCGCGACGACGATGGTCGAGCTCGTCCTCGTCCTGTTCGCGCTCGAGCGATTCCACTCGGCGGGACTCGCAGGTGCGGTGACGTTCCTCGCGCTCGCACCCGGTCTGCTCATGAGTCCGATCGCCGGCGCGCTCCTCGACCGGCATGGCCGCGTGAAGCTCATGGTCGTCGACTACATCGTGGCCGCAGCGGCGCTCGCGCTCATCGTCGGGCTCGGTGCGACGGATCTGCTCTCGGAGGCGCCGCTGCTCGCGATCGTCACGGTCATGTCGCTCACGTTCCCGCTGTCCACGACCGGCGTTCGCACGATGTTCCCGCTGATCGTCCCGCGGCCGCTCTGGGAGCGAGCGAACGCGATCGACAGCAACGGGTATGTCGTGTCAAGCATCTTCGGTCCCGCGATCGCTGGTGCTCTCGTCGCGACTGTGGGCAGTCTCTGGGCGCTCGCGCTGACGTCCGCGATGTACGTCATCGCGGCGATCGTCACGGTCCGGCTGCGCGATCCGCTCGGTCGCGTTCCACATGGCGCGTTGCTCGCCGACGCCTGGGCGGGGCTTGTCTACACGTGGCGCAACGCGTCGCTGCGCGGGCTCGGCATCTCGGTGTCGACCGCGAACATCGCAAATGGGTTGTTCTTCATCGGGCTGCCCGTCCTCGTGCTCTCGCGCTTCGGCGGCAGCGCGGCGCAGGTTGGCCAGATGTTCGCCCTCATGGGCGTCACCGCCGCGGTCTCTGTCATCTTCGTGGGGCGCGTGCGGACCGAGGGTCGCGAGCGGCCGCTCCTCGCCGGCGCCATGCTCCTGACCGGACTTGGCTACGGCCTCGTGGTGCTCTCGCCGAACCTGTTGTTCGCGGCGCTCGCGATGGCGCTCATCGGACTGTCGACCGGCCCGTTCGACGTCGTCCTCTTCACCTTGCGACAGCGCCGCACCGACCCCGCGTGGCTGGGCCGCGCGTTCGCGGTCTCGATGTCACTCAACTTCATCGGTTTCCCGGTCGGCTCAGCGCTCGGCGGCGCCGTCGCGCCGGTCTCGCTCGAGCTGGCGTTTCTCGGCGCCGTCGGGCTCGAGGCGATCGCCGCGGTCCTGTCGTTCGCGCTCATCCCGAAAGAGCACACCGATCCGTTTCTTGGCGGGGCTCAGGCGCCCGGGGACTAGCATCCCGGCCGAGTGGCCAGCGAGCGGCGCGCCGAAACGTCGCGTCTCGAGGGCTTCTCCGACGCGGTCTTCGCATTCGCGCTCACGCTGCTCGTCGTCTCGCTCCAGGTTCCGAGCTCGTACGACGAGCTCGTTCACACGCTGCGCAGCTTCGTCGCGTTCGCGCCGTCGTTCGCGGCGCTCATCTGGATCTGGTACCTGCACCGGGAGTTCTTCCGTCGGTACGGCCTCGGCGATGGACCAATGGTCGTCCTGAACGCGCTCCTTCTTTTCGTCGTACTCCTCTATGTGTATCCGCTGAAGTTCCTTGCGACGCTCGTGCTCGGCTCGCTCGTCGATCCAACGAACCTCGCTGCGATCGAGCCCGGCCAGCTTTCGCAGCTCATCGTCATCTACGGCCTCGGCTACGTCGCTGTGTTCGTCGTCTTCCTCCTCATGTACCTCTACGCCCTTCGGAAGCGGCATGTGCTGCACCTGACGCGACTCGACCTGTTCGATGCGCGCTACGCGATCGAAGCGGACGTCATCAACATCGGGACCGGCCTTGGGAGCATCGCGCTCGCGCTGCTTGGCGCCCCGCCGCTCGTCGCCGGCCTGTTCTATTTCGTGCTCGGTCCGCTGCGCGCGGTGCATGGCGCTCGGAGTGGGCGCCGCCGCCGCGCGCTAGAGCGGGCCTCGTAGCCTCCCCGCGCTAGATACCCGCAAGCATCTGGTCGATTTGTCCGATGAGTTTCGGAAGATCGACCTGCACGGTGTTCTCGACAATCTCCACATCCAGCCGGTGGTATTCGTGCGAGGTGAGGTTACGCATGCCGGCCATCAGGGTCCACGGGACTCCCGGGAACTTTTCCCGAATCTCGAGCGGCACATTCCCCATGTACTCCGCCGTGGTCTCGACAAGTTTCGTCAGTCCGGCCTTGGTGACAGGATCAGCAGCCCAGTCCTTGCCGAGTCGTGCGCGCCCTTCGATCGCCTCGTGCGCGTTCTTCTTTGCTTGCTCGAGATGCCAACGAACTCGCTCGCGATCGGCCATAGAGCCTGACGATATCGCGGTCGATGTTTGTGCGAAGCTCGGGATAGAGGGCGCGCTCATCAACGAGGTCGACTCTGCGACCGAGACGCGCGCTCAGCTCCTGGCGCAAGCCACTGCTCGACGCGATCGTGCGCGGCACTCCAGGTCGATAGCGCACCAGCACGTCAACATCGCTGTCCGGCCGAAAGTCACGTCTCACGGCTGACCCGAAGACCGCCAGCTCGGCGAATTCGTACCGACGGGCGAGGCGCTGCAGGAACCGCCGCGACAAACGCGGCAGTTGTGGATGGGGCCGGTGTAGCGGCCGCGCTCGCGTGAAGTCACCGCGCACGCCCGGCCGCGGCAACTGGCCAAGATCGCCCTTCACAGGCCGCCCCGCAGCCAGCACCTGACGCAACCGCGTCAACGCGGCCTGATCGTCAACGGTCGTACCGAGAAGCGCGCGATACTCATGCTCGTTCAGCGCAAGGTTGAGATAGCGCTTCGCAAGATCGCGTAGCCGTAGCACCTCATGCGTATCGATGACTTCGGAGAGCACAGCCTCGGCGACCTCTCCGCGAGCGCGTGCTGAGAGAAAAGCGATCGACCTGTTCGGCGCCGCGATCAGACGCAGGGCCTCGACGATCCCGAGGACCCGAACAGCCTGCCGAATCTCGTGGTCGAGAACCTCTCCACTGATGGCGAGTGCGTACCCCTCTTCGGTGTGGCGCACGAGGGCGCGCTCGACTTGACGTCGAAGCGCGTAACGCGCCGAGCTGTCATACAACGCGGCCGCGTGGGCTAGCTCACGCAATGAGAGCGGACGATCTGCCCCAACCAAGACCAGGAACAACCGCTCTCCGAGATAGCGTTGCTGACTACCTGACCGATTCATGACAGATATTCTGTATCAATCTGGTTAACTACGCAAGGGCACCCGCACCCGCAAACCGGGGGTGCAGGATCAAACGGGGCGAGCCTCGCGGAATGCGCGAGCGCGAACCCGCCCCTTAATCATCCGAGGCACGGCCACGTGGACGCCGACGCCGAGAATGTCTTCTGCCTCCTGCTGAAATCCGGTCACATCCAGGAGCGTCCGTCGAGGGTCGAGCTCGACCAGAAGGTCGATGTCGCTCTCGGGAGTCTCGTCTCCGCGAGCGACAGAGCCGAATACGCGAAGGTCCCGCACGCCGTGCCGCCTCGTTGAGTCGGCTCCGTCGCCGGCGAACAAGCGCTAGGCGCGGGCCCGGAGAAGGTGGCGTGGGGCGTCGCCGTGGGGGAGCCGTTAACTGAAGTGACCTACCGCACGCCGCGAGGATCCGCTCGAGCGTCCCCAGGGAAGGCGATGCCGCTTCCGCTTCGTAGCGCGCTATGGCGGGCTGTGAAGTCTTGGCTCGGCCGGCAAGTGCGACCTGCGAGAGCTTCGCCCCGATGCGGGCATCTCGGATCAGCTCGCCTACATTCATGCTGCCAATATACCTGAAGAGGTATAGTGTTCCATCGATACCGGGACCCTCCTCGCCGTGCCAGCAGCGCGTCGGACACATGCTTACGGTGGGCCGTCGGCCCGCGGTCGGTCGATGGCAATGCGCGAGCTGCCGCGAACAGTTCCGGGACTGGGACGAGCGCGGACTACACAACGATCCGATTTCGCGCTGCGCGCGCTGGTCGGAGCCCGGTCGCGTCGAGACATGCTCGATCTCAAGAGCGCCGGCTGGGACGGAAATCTCGTTCGTATGAGGAGGAGACGAGGGCCGCAGGTCTAGAGGGGAATCCCTGTCTCTCGCGAAATGTCGCGCAGCTCCTCTACCACGGCTGTCACGAGCGGAATGCCCTCACGACGGCGGATCGCCTCGGCCTCGCGCTCCGGATCGCCCGGGATGAGTGGCCCCGTGGTACCCGGCGCCGGGCGAGTCTTCCGCAGCGTCCGGACGAAGTCGTCGATCTGCCGCTTGAACTCGTCCTTGTCGATGAACGCGTCGATCCGCAGCGCGCCGAAGAAATGCCCGATGCCCTTGCCGACCGAGCGCGCCGGCATCTCTTGCTGAAGGGCGAACGGCGGCGTGAACGGTCCCCAGTTCGCGCCGGAAAGCACTGCGGACAGCACGTCGACCATCACCGCCAGGCCGTAGCCCTTGTGACCCCCGCCGTCGCGATCCGATCCGAGCGGCAGCTGCGCTCCGCCGTCGATCATCGCGTTCGGGTCGGTGGTCGGAGCGCCGTCCCGGTCGACGGCCCATCCCAACGGGATCGATTTCCCAACGCGTCTCGCGATCTCGATCTTTCCGTACGCGGCCGCTGAGGTCGCCATGTCGATGACGATCGGAGGCTCCTCGAGCCCCGGGAACGCGATTGCGATCGGATTCGTGCCGAGCATCCGCTCCGCGCCCCAGAGCGGCGCCACGGTCTTCGTCGCGTTCGTCATGGACCAGCCGATCAGATCGCGCTTGAGCGCCTCGAGCACGTAGTAGCCCGCGATGCCGTAGTGGTTCGTGTTGCGGACACTCACCCAGCCGCTTCCGACGGCGAGCGCCTTCTCCATCGCGATCGCGTTCGCCTTCGGACCGACGACCAGGCCGAGGCCGTTGCCGCCGTCGACAGTCGCGGTGCTCGGCGACTCCCTGACGATGGTGACGTTCGCTTTCGGATCGATGCGGCCGAGCTTGAGCATGTCGAAGTAGGAGTGCAGCCGCGCGACGCCGTGCGAGTCGATGCCGCGCAGGTCGGCCGCCTGCAGGACGGTGGCGGCGGTCCTCGCGTCGTCCTCGGGGACGCCGAGATAACGGAAGACGCGCACCGAGAATTCGATTAGCTGCTCCGGCGGAAAGAGCTGCGTGTCGGCCACCGCGGCTGACGCTAGCGCTTCGCGAGACGTGTCGGTTTCGCTTCCGCGCCGCTGTGCTTCACGAGCGACACGGTGTTTTTCAGTTCCCCGAGCCCGTCGATCGCGATCCGCACGACGTCCCCGGGCTTCGCCGTGTACGGCTCCGGCGGTACGAGCGACGCTCCGGTGAGGAGCCACGCCCCGACCGGAAGCGTGTACGAGGAAGACAGCACCGCGGCGAGCTTCGCCGGCTCGCGCGTCATGTCGGTGACCGTGGCGGTGCCGTCGAAGACGGACTTCCCGTCGCGCTCGATCGTCATTCGGATCCCGGCGCGCGCGACGTCGACGTCCCACGCGAGCACGGCGGCCGGACCGATCGCGCAGCTCCGGTCGTAGACCTTCGCCTGCGGGAGGAAGAGCGGGTTTTCGCCCTCGATGCTCCGCGAGCTCATGTCGTTGCCGCACGCGAACGCGACGACCTCGCCGCGCGAGTTCGAGAGGACGGCGAGCTCCGGCTCGGGCACGTCCCATGTGGAATCCTCGCGCACGCCGACCTCGCCGCCGTCCGGCACCACACGCCAGCCCGCGGCCTTGAAGAAGAGCTCCGGCCGATCGCTTTCATAGACGTGCTCGTAGATCGTCTTCTGGCTCGCTTCCTCCAGGCGCGCCTCCCGGCTTCGCAGGTAGGTGACGCCCGCGGCCCAGACTTCCTGCGATTCGGCCGGCGCGGCGAGCTCGACCTGGGCCAGATCGAGCTCGGGGCCGATGATGGCGCCCAGACCGGCGCGGATCCCGTCGAGCGGCAGTCGAAGAAGCGCGTCGAGCGTGAGCGGGTTCAGGTCCCAGAGACGCTCATCGCGCCAGAGCGCGAGAAACGTCCGACCCTCGCCGCGGACGCGCAGAAGCGCGGGGGTCGCGATGTCGAGCGGCTTCACTTCCCCCCGCGAACGCCGCCGTCGACGAAGAGGCCCGTCCCCATCACGAAGCTCGATTCGTCCGACGCGAGGAAGAGCGCCGCGGACGCCACGTCCTCTGGCTGTCCAAGCTCGCGCGTCAGCTGGCGCTTGCGGATCTGGTTCAGGCCTTCCTCACGATTCGGGTACGACTCGCGCAGGTATTTCTCCACGAACGGAGTGTGGATCGTGCCGGGCAGGAGCGCGTTGACGCGGATGCCGAACGGCGCGTAGTCCACCTGCATCGCGCGCGTGAGCGCCAGGACCGCGCCCTTCGACGCGGCGTAGCTCGCGCGCTGCGCGAGGCCGATCTCGGCGATCGTCGACGACATGTTGATGATCGAGCCCTTCTTCTTTTCGATCATGTACGGCACCGCGAACTTGCTCACCAGGAACACGCCGCGCACGTTCACCGACATGACCTTGTCCCATAGCTCGACCGAGGTCTCGTGCGCCGTGCCCACGCCGCTGATCCCGGCGTTGTTGAAGAGCACGTCGATGCGGCCCTCGGCCTTGATCGCCTCTTCGGCGATGTGCTTCGCGCCGTCAGGGTCCGCGACATCGGCGATCACGGTCGTCGCCGTGCCACCTTCGGCCCGGATCTGCTTCACCGTCTCGTCGGCGCCGGCCCGATCGACGTCCGCGACGACAACACACGCGCCCTCGCGCGCGAAGAGCAGCGCGCTCGCGCGGCCGATGCCCGAGCCGGCGCCCGTGATAACGGAGACCTTGTTATCGAGACGTCCCTTGCTCATTCCGCGGTGAACCCGCCGTCGACCGGAAGCGCGACCCCGGTGATGAAGCCCGCGGCCGGCGTTGCGAGGAAGAGCACCACAGAGGCGATCTCCGCCGGCAACGCGAGGCGCCCCAGCGGCTGCGCAAGCTCGTCATGGCGGCGGAAGGCCGCAGGGTCGGGCATCGCGTCGTAGAACTGCTGCAGCATCGGCGTGTCCACGATCCCGGGACAGACGGCGTTCACCCGGATCCACTCCGGCGCCCAATCGAGCGCGAGCGCGCGCGCGAGCTGGATGGCGGCGCCTTTCGTTGCGCAGTAGAGGGGCGAATTGCGCTGCGCCACGAGGCCGGTCTTCGACGCGATCACGGTCAGGCTGCCCTTGCTCTTCGCGAGGGCCTGGTGCGCGGCCTGCGCGAGGTACATGAGCGCTTTCACGTTGACGGCGAAGATCCGATCGAACTCTTCGGGCGTGCTGTCGTCGATGAGCTTCGCCAGTACCACGCCGGCGTTGCCGACCGCCGCGTCGAGACCGCCGAAGCGATCGACGGCCAGCTTCACGGCCGCGTCGTTCGTGGCCCGGTCCGTCACGTCGCCGGCGAGGGTGACGACCGTGCCTCCGATGCGCTTCGCGGTCTGCTCGAGCGGTGCCTTGTCGCGGTCGACGGCCACGACGGACCAGCCCGCGCGCGCGAACGCTTCCGCGATGCCGGCTCCGATGCCCTTTGCCGCGCCCGTGACGATCACGCTGCTCACGCCCGCACCGCGCCCAGGTCGAAGACTCTACCCCGGCGACATGATCTTCACTGGCACGCCCGGCGGGCGTCGGCGAAAGTCAACCGCGCAACACTTCTCGACCGACCTGAACCACCAGCGAGCGCACGCGGTAAGAAGTCATGACCGCGTGCGTCGGCAGGGTTGGGGTGGGCGCGCTGGGCCAACCTGTTCCGTCTCCTCACCGCCTCGCCGACGCGCGCGCGGTTCCTGGACGCGACTATCCTCCCGGCCGTGGGGGAGACCGTCGAGGCTGCGTGGCGCCGCGACATCGAGGACGCGTACCGGCTCTTCGCGACGAAACACGTCGACAACCTGACCAGTCGGCAAATACTCGAGGCGGCGTTCGAAGCGATGCGATCGCGAGCCGGATCGTCGGTTCCCATGCCGGTGTTCTCCGACGTTGCTGACGTCGTCGCGGACGATCAGGCGCGTTTCAACGCGGCGGTCGACGAGATCGTCAGCGCGCGGCCAGACGTGGCGACGAACGAGCTCCGCGACGCGGCTATCGATGCGATGGTCAATATCCATCCGGACGGCCACACCCGGTACTGGCCGGTCTGGGCGGACGCGCCGATACGCGACCTTGCCGAAGGTCGGTGCGAGGTCCGCTCCGAGCTCCTCCCCGGCGCGATTGGCTACGTCTATTGGAGCGGCTGGGTACGCACCGATAAGTTCGACATCGTGACGGAGCTCCGCGCGCGACTGGATGCACTTCTGGGCGACGGGGCAAAGGCGTGGCTGTTCGATGTGCGCGGCAATCACGGCGGTGGGGGCGGGGCTCTGGCGGCGGCGATGTTCCTTGATGGAGACCCGGTATTTCGTGCGACCTATCGGGACGGGCGGGTCGAAGTCACGCAGCCGGATCGATCACTTCGTCTACCCACGGAATACCAGCTGCCCATCGCGATCGCCGTCGACTCCGGTACTTGGTCCGCGTCAGAGATCTTCGTGTTCGGGCTACGACAGCATGGCCGCGCCACCGTGATCGGCGAGCGCACCGCGGGTTTCGTGGGCAGGATCGACGTGATCGAGCTCTCGGACGAGGCAAGAGTTGGTGTGAACGTGGCGGTGATCACTGGACCGAACGGAGAAATCTACAACGGCGTTGGCGTGAAGCCGGACATCGAGACGAAATCCGTCGATGCTGTCGACGCTGCGTCGCGTTATCTGCGCGGCTTGGTGTTGGTTTGAGGAGCCCCGCGCCATGGGCGTGGGCGGGGCTCCTCGTGCGGTGGGGGGACGGGTAGCCGGGTCGCCACTCCGGGAGGCGGAAGGCACCCACCCAGCGGTCGCACATTACGCGCGGTAATTGGCCTTCGCCGATTCCGAATTCATCTTCGAATAGCGGCTCTTTGAGTGGGCGCCAAGCCTTTGCCCTGTTGTCGGTAAGGGGTGAGGCTGAAGCGGCTTGGGCGTTGGTTACGCGGTTGCGCGTGTGCTCTCGGTCGCGGTGCTCGCGGTGAACTGCGTGTCCGCAGTCGCCCAAGCCGCTCCTCCCCAAAACGAGGCTCATGCCATGGGCGTCGCGGCGTTACCGGCTGGCGCGCGACGCGAGATACGGCGACCGTGTCATCGGACGTGTTGGCGGGCGGTGGGCTTGACGGTGCGCGCAGACTGCGGCGGTGCTGGGGAGGGCCTCGATCCTTGGGCTGTCGATCAGTCTTGCCCTCGTAGCGTTAGGCACCTCCGTAGTTGACTCAACCCCACAGGTGGGGGCTGAGGAGCCAACTCCCAGCGCGAGCCGAACCCCTGATCCATTCCTTGTCGCTGAAAAGTTGGCCGAGGTGGGCCTACGTACGGATGCCGTGGCAGCTGCGAAGGCCGCGATTCAGGCTGACCCCGCACGCACGCTCGGACCGGCAACGCTGTCGGCGATCGCGTCTTCGTCCCCGACGCCCACGCCAGCCCCGAGCTCAACACCCGACTTGTTCCAGGCTGCGGAGCGCTTCGCCGAGCTAGGTCTGCGGAGCGACGCAATCGATGCTGTGAAGAAAGCGATCTTGGCCGATCCAGCGCACAGTCCCGGGGCGTCGGTACGGGCGATCGTCGACGACGTATTTGGCGAAGCGTTAGCCCTTGCCGCGGCCGGTTTCGATGAGCAGGCGGCAACTCTGGCTAAGCAGCAGCTGCAGCAGCACCCGTACCGCACGCTGCCGCCGCAGCTGACTTACCTCAATGGGCAGCTTCTCCGCGACGCGCAACCAGTCCAAAACGTTCAAACCCGGAGCGCCATCGCCTTCCAGGACGTGTTGCTGGTGGCTGTGGCGTTGCTCGTGATCTTTCTGATCCTTGTACCGATCTTCGGCAGAGTTTTCACGACACGCGTGCAAGTTAAGAGTTTCGACGAGGAGAAGGTCACCGACGGCCAGGAGCTCGGTAAAACGTTGGCGGTGATCGTGGAGGACGAGCTCCGTCGGCTCAAATCGGAAGGCGGAAGCTCGAGTCTTTCGGTGACGAGGACGCCCGATGCCGCCCTTCCCCTACCAGATGCGGTGAAAGAGCTTCCTGGTCAGGCGGGCCTTGTGTTGACGCTCCTTGGGCTCGTTCCTAACCGCCTTTTCGTTATCTCCGGAACCCTGCATCCAAAAGGCGAACGTGGCGTCGGTTTGACCGTCGCGATCGCAGATCCGAGCGGCACGATTACGGCCAGCGAGTCATTCTGGGAGAGCGATTACGACCCAGATTTCGGCGCGAAAGTGGAGTTGCCGGAGGTACCTGTTGTTGCGGCGTACCGACGACTCGCGTTGGCCGCGGCTTCTTGGGCGATCTACCAGCCGCCCCTGGTGCCCGAGGGAGATCCTCCATCCGGTTACGTCTCGGCCGTCTGGCGCAGCTACGCGCTACATCGGGTCGCGGTGAGTTGGCAGGACGCGGACGATGAAGGGCGTGCGACGAGGCTGTATCAGCAGGCGCTGGATCGCGATCCAGCGAACTTCGCGTCTCTCCTAAATCTCGCCTGCCTGCAGAAGACCAATCAAGAGACCGATCGGGAGACTGCCAAGGAGCGGCGAAAGCGAGCCGTCGAGCTCCTCCGGGAAGGAAAGAGACTCACCGAGACGCAGCCGGATCGGGACGTAGCGGATAGGTCCTGGTACCGCATCCGCTTCAACCTCGGGCTCTTTCTCGTCGAGGCGACCCTCCGCGATCATCCGAGCGTGATTGATCGCGCCGCCTGGCTTGCTGATGCCGAGCGCTGCGCTATCGCGGTGGTCTCCCGAAGCGACTCTGATTCTCCTCGTGCGGACGCCGCCGGCTTACGAACATTCCTGCGCACGATCCGGGACTCGGCGGTCGCATTGCTTGCTGGCACGTGGCAATTGATGGGGCCGGGCACCGCGATCCCGCCCGACTGCACTCCGCTGCCTGAACCGTTCGCCCGTGCGGTCTCTGGGACCCGAGCGGCAAATGTCCTAATCGACAAACTCGTCGAGGAGCGGGGAGGTTTCGAGGCTTTGCCCCCGAACGTGCGTTACGACCTTGCGAGCTACTTCTCATTGGCGGGCGACTTTGACCGCGCGCTGACCGAACTCAGCTACGGCGTCAGAACGGCGGAAGAAGCCGAAGAAGCAACGAGCGATCCGGCCCTTGTCGCCCTGGAACGCGCAAGACCCGATGACTTCAGGGCGGTCCTCATTCGCTGGGCAGGGAGGGCGGAAAAGCCGAAGCGCCTGGTGCTTTGGGTAGTCCGCTCGCGCGCATTGGTTTGGTCGGGGCGAAATTGGCCGACGCGCTCAGCGCGCGCGGCATCGACTCTGTCGAAAAGCTGCATTTGCGGACTCGAACTGCGGCGGAGCGTGAGATCCTCGCCGCGCATCTCAACATCGCTCCTCATCTGGTCGAACGCTGGGCGATTCTCCTTCGGCTACGCCAGCTCTACGGCGACCAGGTCGATATCGGCGTTGCAGAGCTTCTCTACGAGGTTGGAGTCCAAAACCGTGACGCACTTGTGAACAAAGACGCGAAAGTTCTCACCGAGGATCTCCGTGACATGAACCGCGTGCGTCAACTCGTCGAGGCGCCACCGACGGAGGACCGGGTTCGAAAGTGGATAGAGAGCGCTCGCATGGCCCTACCCGAAGTTGCCCCGATCTAAATTCACTCGCCACATCGGTTGGCGCGTAGCCCTAAGTAGTCGCGGCGATCCGCTCCCGGAGCATCTGGTGAAGGATCCCACCCTGCCTGACGTACTCGAGATCTGTCGGATCGTCGACACGGGACAGGACCGTGAACGTCTTCTTCTTGCCGTCGGATGACGTCGCCTCGACGGTGAGCTTCGCCCTCGGCGACAGATTCGCAAGTCCGCGGATCGTGAACGTCTCCTGCCCGGTGAGGCCGAGGGATGCCATCGTCTCGCCGGTCATGAACTCGAGCGGGATGACTCCCATCATCACGAGGTTCGAGCGGTGGATCCGCTCGAACGACTCCGCGATCGCCGCGCGCACGCCCATGAGGTTCGGCCCCTTCGCCGCCCAGTCCCGCGAGCTCCCTGAGCCGTACTCCTTGCCCGCGAACACGACGAGCGGCACGCCATCCGTCTGATAGCGCACCGACGCGTCGTAGATCGTCATCTCCTCGCCCGACGGGAAATGGCGCGTCCACCAGCCTTCCTTCTCGGCGAGCTTGTTGCGTAGGCGAATATTCGCGAACGTCCCGCGGATCAGCACCTCGTGGTTCCCGCGGCGCGTGCCGTACTGGTTGAAGTCGACCGGCTTCACGCCCTTCGCGATGAGGTACTGGCCGGCCGGGCTCGCCGTGGGGATCGCCCCGGCGGGGGAGATGTGGTCGGTCGTTACCGAGTCGCCGACCGACACGAGCACCCGCGCGTCGACGATGTCAGCGATCGCCGCCGGCCGTTCCGCCGAGAAGTTCTGAAAGAAGGACGGCTCCTGTACATACGTCGAGTTCGGGTCCCATAGATAGGAGAGACCGGTCGGTGACGGCATGGTCTTCCAGAAGCGGTCGCCGTCGAAGATCTTGCCGTACTCGGTCGCGTACATCTCTTTGGTGATCGCCTTGCCGACGACTTCGTTCACTTCCTCGGGCGAGGGCCACAAGTCCTTGAGGAAGACAGGCTTGCCGTCCTTGCCGTTGCCGATCGGCTGGTCCTGAAGGTCGATGTGCACGGTGCCGGCGAGCGCGTACGCCACGACGAGTGGGGGAGACGCGAGGTAGCTCGACTTGATAAGCGGATGGATGCGCCCCTCGAAGTTGCGGTTGCCCGAAAGGACCGAGACGACGTTCAGGTCGTGGTCTTTCACTTCCTGCTCGATCTCCGGCGTCGCAAGGGGACCGCTATTACCAATACATACGGTACAACCAAATCCAACTAGATAAAATCCTAGTTGCTCGAGATACGGCGTGAGCCCCGCCGCCTCGAGGTAGCGCGTCACGACGCGCGAGCCGGGCGCGAAGGTCGTCTTCACGTGTGGCTTCACCGCGAGGCCCTTCTCGACGGCCTTCTTCGCAAGAAGTCCGGCGGCGATCATCACCGACGGGTTCGACGTGTTCGTGCAGCTCGTGATCGCGGCGATGACGACGGATCCGTCGGTCACCACGAGATCGCGCGGCTTGTCAGCGACGGCGGCGGTCGCGGCGGTCGCCGGCCGGACCATCGTTGGCGCCGCGTCGTTCACGGGCTTCGGGCCTTCAGTGTGGCCGGGCACCGTGATTCCATGCGTGGGGTTCGGACCGGTGAACGAGTCCCAGATCATCGGAAGATCGACGCGGTCCTGCGGCCGCTTCGGTCCGGATACCGACGGATGCACCGAGCCGAGGTCGACCTCGATGAGCTCGTCGAACGTCGGCGTCGGATCGCCGTCCGAGCGGAACATGCCCTGGGCCTTCGTGTAGCGCTCGACGAGCTCGATGAGCTCCTTCGGCCGCCCGGTCTGCTCGAGGTAGCGGAGCGTCTGGCGGTCGACGGGGAAGAGCGCGCTCGTCGCCCCGTACTCAGGGCACATGTTCGAGACGGTGGCGCGCTCGGCGACGGCGAGGGACGAGAGGCCGTCGCCCGTGAATTCGATGAACTTGTTCACGACGCCCTTCTTACGGAAGAGCTCGGTGAGCGTGAGCACTAGGTCGGTCGCGGTCGTGCCGACGGGGAGCTGTCCCTTGAGCTTGACGCCGACGACGACGGGCCACGGGAGGAACGTCGGCTGGCCGAGCATCGCGGCCTCGGCCTCGATGCCGCCGACGCCCCAGCCGAGCAC
Source organism: Chloroflexota bacterium (assembly GCA_038040345.1). Taxonomy (GTDB): domain Bacteria; phylum Chloroflexota; class Limnocylindria; order P2-11E; family P2-11E; genus 3-1-20CM-2-70-9. Next base: position 28,863 of record JBBPIQ010000009.1, on the reverse strand, counting down.
GCCGAGGCCATTGATCATCGTGGTGTGCGAGTCGGCGCCGAAGAGCGTGTCCGGCATAGCGACGCCGTCGCGCACGACGACGACCTGCGCGAGCCGCTCGAGATTCACCTGGTGGCAGATGCCGGCGCCCGGCGGGACGACGCGGAAGGTCTTGAAGGCCTGACCGGCCCAGCGGAGGAGCGCGTAGCGCTCGCGGTTGCGCTCGTACTCGCGCTCAAGGTTGCGCTCGTAGACGTCTTTCGCGCCGAAGAAGTCGGCCTGTACGGAATGGTCGATGATGAGATCGACCGGGATGAGCGGCTCGATTTTGGCCGGGTCCTTGCCCGCGCGCTGCATCGCTGCGCGCATCGCGGCGAGGTCAACCGCCGCCGGTACGCCGGTGTAGTCCTGGAGAAGAATGCGCGTTGGCCGGAAGGGCACCGTCAGGTCCGTCGCCGCCGGATAGCGAACCAAGGCTTCAGCTGCGCGCCGTCCAGCGTCACCGCCTACGCGGAGAACACCTTCGAGCAGGATCTTGAGTGTGACCGGCAGCTTTGTGGCGTCGCCACCTTCTCCGACTGAGACGTAACGGAAGGTCGTGCCGCGTAGTGGGGTTTCTGACGGGGTCATCGCTTGACTTCATTTTGCCGTATCGCCAGCTCGGGCACTAAAAGCGGCGCCAGACCGGGCGCGCGACACGCCTTGCGCGACCGATTTTGTCGATGCCCGCCCGAATCTGCGGAGGACGCTCTCTATGCCTCACGGTCTCGGACGGAACCGTCACCGGGAGCCGCGGTCCTTGGTTGAGATTGTGTGACCGCGCTGCGATGCCTTCCGCTGCCGCCGAACCAGATCCCCTGACATGCGCACTCGCATCGAGCGGTGAGCGGGGCGCAAGCCATCGCCGATTGAGAAGTTATGCAGGTCCGTAGACCCCGTTTCGGCCGGTCGCTCCTGGCCGCGACCGCGACGGCTATCGCCTTCACGGTCACGCTCGCCCTTCCGGTGTACGCACTGGGCGATCTGAACGGGGTGATAGACAGCATCCGCAACTGGGTCGCGGGCCTGCTCGCTGCGCTCGCCACGCTCTTCCTCACGATCGGCGGGGTCCGCTACCTCACCGCCGGCGGGAACCAGCGCACCGCCGAAGAAGGAAAGGAAGCCATCAAGTCGGCGCTCATCGGCTACGCCCTCGCGGCGCTTTCGCCGCTGCTCGTGGACATCCTGCGCCGGGTCCTCGGTACATAGATGGACCTCACCGCGCAGATCATCGACGCGATCACCGCATTCCTCCAGACGGTCGCGACCGCGCTCACCAGCGCGGCGTTCGCGGCGGTCGGCGCGCTGCTCTTCTCCACCCCGGCACTCGATCAGATCCCCGAGGTGCGAGCGACCTGGTCGCTCGTCCTCGGCATCGCCGACTCGCTCTTCGTCCTGGCGATCCTCGCCGCCGGGATCATGGTGATGGCCTCGGGAACGATCGAGTCGCGCTACTCCGCGAAGCTCCTTGTCAGCCGGCTCGCCCTCGCCGCGGTCGCGGCGAACGCGAGCCTGGCGCTCACCGGTGCCTTGATCCAGCTCGACAACGCGCTCGTCGCCGGACTCCTGGGAGCGGATCCCGCCGCACGCACGGTGGCCGACCTCTCCGCCGCCATGCACGGCGCGGAGCCGGTGAACCAGTACGTGTCGGTCATGGTCGCGCTCTGGGCGGCGGTCCTCGCCATGTTCCTCGTCGCGCTGTACATCGGACGGGATCTCGCGCTGCTCCTTGCGACCGTCGCCGCGCCGCTCGCGCTCGCGACATACGCGCTGCCGCAGACCGACGAGATCGCGCGCCTCTGGGTGCGCGCGTTCGTCGGGCTGCTCTTCGTCCAGGTCGTGCAGGCTGTGCTGGTCCTGGTCGCGCTGCAGCTCCTGCGCCGCAGCGATTGGCTGGGCGGCGCCGCGTCGGATCTGGTCTCGGGGCTCATGCTCATCGCGCTCCTTTATCTACTCGTGAAGCTGCCCTTCGTCGCGTACCACTGGGCCTTCCGGCAGACGATCCGCCAGGGGCCGCTCGCACAGCCGGTCGCGATCGCCGCGCGCGCCACGCGCGCGCTCTTCTAAAGGAGCGTTGGCGCCATGAAAGCGGTGAAGGTTCCGCAGCACCTGGATCTGAACGATGTCGTGGCCTTCGGCCTGGGCGCGTCTGATCTCGTGTGCGTGGTCACCGGGGTCGCGCTCGGATGGTGGCTGTATCTGGCGGTGCCGGACCCGTTCGCGCTGCGCGTCGTCACAGCCGTACCTGCGGCGGCCCTTGGGTTCGCGTTCGGGATCCCGCGCCTTCGCGAGCGGGCCCTGCGCGAATGGGTCTGGCTCGTTGGGGCCTACGTTCTCCGCGCGCGGGTCCTCGTGACCGGAGATCTCGGGTGAGGCTCCCGCACCGGCGGCGGCCGACGCGCGAGCTCGTGCCGCTCGCCGCGATCGCCGCCGACGCGTTGTGTCTGCGAGACGGCGGCCTGCGCGCGATCCTCGAATGCCCGACGCTCGCCTTCGGCATCAAGGGCGAGGCCGAGCAGCGCGCGATCGTTGACGGCTGGGCCGCTCTCCTCAACTCGCTCGCGCACCCGCTCCAGATCGTCATCCGCACGCGAGCGCTCGACACACGGGCGCTGCCGCCGCTCTCCGCACCCAGTGATGAGCGGCGCGCGCCATTCAGTGCGTCCTACGCGAGGCTCCTCGGCGAGCTCGCGAGCGAGCGGCGCATCGTGGACCGCCGCTTCTACGTCGTCGTCCCCTGGGACGACGCTTCTCGTCACCGCGGGTCGAATGCGGCGGAGGGTCTCGCCGCACTGGAACAGCGTGTGCGCTGGATCGAGGGATCCCTCCGCCGCCTCGATCTCCAGCCGCGCCGCCTTCCGGATCCGGAGCTCGCGGACCTCCTCCGCCGTAGCCTCGATCCGGTTGCGCTCGAGCAGCCGCTCGCGCCCGGCGCGAGCGTCCTCGATGCCGCCGACCTCGTGGCCCCCGCCGGGTTCGTTGAGCACGCCGCATGGGTTGGGGTCAGCGAGCGCTTCGCGCGGACCGTCGCGCTCACTCGGTATCCCGCGCGCCTTGAGCCGGGCTGGCTCGGCGACCTTCAAGCGTTCGACGGCGACCTCGATGTCGCGCTGCACCTTCGTCCGAGCGCGGGCCCCGCGGTGATGGCGTTCCTGGAGCGGCGGGTCGCCGAGCTCTCCTCGACGGTCCGCCTGATCGAGCAATCCGGCGGACGCGGCGATCCCTATCGGCGCGCCGCGCTTCAGGATGCGCTCGAGCTGCAGGATCGTGTGGCGCAGGGGACGGAGCGGCTCTTCGACGTCGGCCTGTACTTCACGCTCTGGGCGCGGAGCCCGGGCGAGCTCGACGCGGCGACGCTGCGTCTGGAGGCGCTCCTCGGCACGCGAATCATGCAGACCCACCGGCTCCTCTTTCAGATGCGCGGCGGGCTCCTCTCATCGCTCCCCCTCGGGATCGAGCCGGTCGCCGTGCGCCGTGTCCTCTCGACGGGCGCGCTCTCGGCGAGCTTTCCCTTCACCGGCACGGACCTCGCTGCGCGGGCCGGTCTGCTCTACGGAGTGAACGCCGCGACGCGCAGTCCGGTGTTCCTCGATCGCTTCGCCCTGGAGAATCACAACGCCGTCGTCTTCGCGACGAGCGGCGCGGGGAAGTCGTATCTGGTCAAAGTGGAACTCGCCCGCGCGCTACTCGCGGGGCACCGCGCCTTGGTCATCGATCCCGAGGGCGAATACGCGCCGCTGCTCACGCAGCTCGGGGTCTCGCTCGTCGCGCTGCGGCCCGGCGCCGCGATGGGTCTCGACCCGTTCGCGGTCGCCGACGCTTCGCCGGGTGCGCTGACCAGTCGCATCGCCGTGCTCGAGACGCTCGTCGCGCTGCTCGTCGGCGGCTTCGCTCCGGGCGAGCGCGCCGCGATCGCGAGCGCGCTCTCCTTTATATACGCGCGTGCCGGCTTCGCCGACGGCCGAGCCACGACCGCCCTGCGCGCACCGAACCTCGCGGACCTTCGCGCGTGTCTGGTGGGTACGGCCACGCTCGAGGACCTGGCGCGGCGGCTCTCCCCGTACGTGAGCGGTGCGAGCGGATGGCTCTTCTCTCGAGACGAGAACACTTCGCCACCGGGGACGACGAATGGGCTCGGCGTCGTGTACGTGCTCGCGGGATTGCCGGAGGAAGAGCGCGCCGCCGCGATGTTCCTAGTGCTCGATGCGATCTGGTCGAGCCTCGCCGACTCGAGCCGCCCGACCCTCGTCGTGGTCGACGAAGCCTGGTGGCTCATGCGTCACGCGGACACCGCGGCGTATCTCTTCCGGCTGGTCAAGACCGCGCGCAAGCGCCGCGCGGGACTCACCCTCGTGACGCAGGACGTCGGCGATGTGCTCGCGAGTCCCGACGGCGAGGCGGTCATCGCCAACGCCGCGCTCCAGGTGCTGATGAAGCAGGCGCCGCAGGCCATGCCGCGTCTGGCCGAGCTCTTCCGGCTGACCCGCGCGGAGCAGAGCTGGCTGCTCGGCGCGGCGCGTGGCGAAGGGCTCCTCGTCGCGCAAGGGAAGCGCGTCCCCTTTCAAGTTGTGGCCACGGCCGAGGAGGCGCGCCTCATCGCGGGCGGGCGCGCGACATGAAGCTCGCGCTCGCCGCGCCGTTGCTTCTTCTGCTCATCGTCCCTGCGGTCATCGGAGCGCCGGTCGCCGCCGTGGCGGTCGCGCCGCGAGCCGCGCCCGTCGAGCCGCCGTTTTCATGGGTCCCCTCGGGCGGCTTCCCGAACCGCTTTCCCTTCGGTCAGTGCACCTGGTGGGCGGCATACAACCGTCGCGTCACCTGGGGCGGCAACGCGGGGGACTGGCTCACAAACGCGAGCGCGATGGGCGTGCCCACGAGCGCGGAGCCCTCGCTCGGCGCGATCGTCGTCTATTGGCCCGGCGGACGGTACAGCCCGCTCGGGCACGTCGCCATCGTGGTCGCGGTCACGCCTTCTCAGTACACCGTGAGCGAGATGAACGCCGCCGCCGGTTGGGGGCGGGTGAGCACGCGGGTAATCGGCTGGCCCGATCCGGATGTGCAGGGGTTCATCCCGCGGAGCGACGCGGAGACGGGCTGACGTCAGCCGCGCTCGCCGTCCTCGATCACCTCATGGAGATCGCCGCGACCGCCGCTTCGATCATCGTGCCGCTCGTCCTCGTCGTGCTCATGCTTGCGTTTCGCGGCCGGCTCCGTCGCTTCGCGGGGCAGACCTACGAGGTGACCGCGCCCGCGGCGAGCGGTTCACCGGGGCAGCTGCTCATCGGTCTCCACGGCCTCTTGCGTCCCGAGCTCGAGCGACTGATCGCGGGTCAGCCCTTCATCGCGCTCGGCCTCACGAGCCGCGCGCGGCAGGTCGGTTTGCGCATCTGGATCCCGCAGGGGCACGCGGACTTCGTCCTGGGAGTGCTGCGCGGGGCGTACCCCGGCGTCGAGCTCACCACGCTCGGCGAGCCCGCGCTCGCCACCCGCAATCACGCCGTGATGCGGGCGCGCCTCGCGCGCGGCGACCTCCTTCCGATCAAGACGCGCTTCGCCGACGAGCCGCTGGCCGCGCTCATCGCGGCGGCCGCGCGCGCCGGCGAGGGTGAGGAGCTCTCGCTGGATTTCTTGGTCCGTCCCAAGAGCGAGCACTGGGAGCGCCGCGCGATCGCCCGAGCGCAGCGCCTGCGCGATGGCCGCGCCGGCACGGCACTTCCGCTGCCGGGTGTGATCGGGGGGCGCACCTGGGAGTTCGAGCGCCGGCACGCCGCGTCGATCGAGGGGAAGGCGGCGAGCCCGGGGTTCGACTGCGTGCTCCAGGTGCACGCGGCGAGCGCGAGCCGCGCGCGCTCGGCTGAGCTCCTCCGCGGAGTCGCTGCGGGCTTCGGTGTCTACGCCGGCGACAACAAGTTCGCCTTCGGCCCGGCCGGCGCCGCGCGCCCTCGCGATCCTTCGCGCGCCCGGCGGTTCCCGCTTTTCGGCAGTTTCATCCTCTGCGCCGACGAGCTCGCGGGTCTCTGGCATCCGCCGCACGCCGCGCTGCCGTCGCTTGCGCTCATCCGCTCGCCGAAGGTTCCGCCGCCAGCCGGGGTGCAGCAGGGCGAGCGACGACTTGGAGTCTCGACCTGGGCCGGCGAGAACGTGCCGGTCGGTCTTTCGATTCCGGACTCGCGTCAGCACCTGCATCTTCTGGGTGCGACCGGCACCGGGAAGTCCACGGCCATGCTCAACCTCGCGGTCGCGGACATCGCGGCGGGTCGCGGGGTCGCGGTGCTTGATCCCAAGGGCGATCTCGTGGAAGGCGTCCTCGCGCGCATCCCGGCCGCACGGGTCAAGGACGTGGTTCTCATCACCCCGGACGATCTGGATACCTCGGTCGGACTCAACCCGCTCGAGCTCGCACCGGGCGACGACCAGGAGCTCGTCGCCGAAAACACGCTCACCATCTTCAAACGCATCTACGAGCGCTTCTGGGGCATGCGCACCGACGACATCCTCAAGTCTTCGCTGCTCACCCTCCTCCGCACCCCGGAGCCGACCCTCGCCCACATCCCGGTGCTGCTCACAGATCCGGGCTTTCGCCGGAGGATCACTCAAGGGCTCCACGACCCCCTAGGCCTCGAGGGGTTCTGGATATGGTTCGAAGGGCTCAGCGAGGGTCAGCGCGGCGAAGCCATCGGACCGGTGCTCAATAAGCTCCGCGACTTTTTGATCCGTCCGCGGCTGCGGCATCTGCTCTGTCAGCCACACTCGAAGGTCGATCTGCGCACCGTCGTCGACACAGGGCAGATCCTGCTCGCCGATCTCAACGTCGGCCGCTGGGGCCAGACCGCGGCCGCGCTTGTCGGCAGCTTCCTCGTCGCCCGGCTCTGGCAGGCGGTGCTCGGACGCTCGCGCATTCCAGAAGCCGACCGTCGCGACTTCTTCCTTTATATCGACGAGTTCCAGAACTTCCTGGGTATCGCGGGTCCGTTCGGGGATGCCTTGGCTCAGGCCCGGAGCCTGCGCCTTTCGCTGATCATCGCCAACCAGCATCTGGGCCAGCTGCCGCGGGAGCTGCGCGAGGCGGTGCGCGCCAACGCCCGCAGCAGATTGGTGTTCCAGTGCGGCCACGACGATGCCGCGACACTTGCCCGGGAGTTCGCGCCGCTCGATGCGACCGCGCTCCTTTCCTTAGGGCGTTTCGAGGCGGCGGCGCGTCTTTCGATCGGCGGACACACCTCCGCGCCCTTCACCTTGCGCACCCTGCCAGCGGCCGTGGTCGAGGAACCTTCGCTTCGCGACGAGATCGTGGCTGCCTCACGCGAGCGCCACGGGAAACCCGTCGCCGAGATCGACGCTGCGCTCGAGGCGGCACTGGGCAAGGGCAGCACCGCGAAGACGGAGGAACAGGTCGGGGTGGTCCAGCCGTGAGCGTGGTCTTCCGGGCGGCGGCCAGAGGGCGGATCCATTCCGAGTCGAGGCCCGCGCGAAGTGTTGTGCGGTGTGTGGGTCACGCGGTGGTCGGCCACCACACTCAAGAGCCCCGATTCGTGCGGGAAACCAGCCGCCGGCTGGCGGGAGTTTTTCCGCGTCATGTTATTCGCAGATGATCGAAGGATCTTCCCGCGAGATGGACGCGCTCCGGTACCTCGGGATGTATCGTTTTCTGAGCCGCGCCCAGATCGAGGAGTTCGTCCTCGGCGAGTCCCCGCTTAGCGCTCACTCCCGCGAGGTCGGCACCTGGCGAATCCTCCGGCGCCTACGACAACGCCAGCTCATCACGACCAACGCGCTACTCGCGGGCGATCCCGACGGCATGCCCACCCGTATCGCGTACTTCCTCACAGCTTCAGGCCGGAGGGTCTTCGGAGCGCTCGAGCCTGGCCTCCCGCTGCGGCGTCCGCGCGTCGAAGGGACCTTTCTCTTGGCGCACGCCCTCATGGTCGCGGAGATCGCGCTCGCCTTCCTCCGCCAGGCTCGCGCTCATCGCGACGGTGACGCGCTCATCTGGGAGTGCGATTGGCAGGTGGCCGAGAGCCTTGGACGCCAGCCGGTCGCTCCGGACGCACGCTTTATCTATGAGACCGCACAGCGCCGCATCCATGCGTTCATCGAGGCCGATCGCGGAAGCGAGAGAAGCCGCTTTTTCGGACGCAAGATCGAGCGGTATCTGGACCTCTATCGCGGCGGTTCGTGGCGCGTGCGCCTTCCGGTCTGGCCGCTCATCCTCACGGTGACGCGGACCGAGCGGCGCTCGAGCGCGCTCCGCGGAGCGACCGAAGCCATCTTCAGCGGCCGAACGGAGGCCTCACGGATAAGCAGGGCGTTCCGGTTTACATCTCTCGATGCGCTTCGTGGGAGCGTCGGACCTTTCGGCGAGATCTGGCAGGTCGCCGGTCGAACCGGGCGTTTCCCGCTCATCGACGTCCCCGTGACCGTGGTGGACGTCCCAGTCGAGCGTCGAGAGAGCAGCGGCGCGTGAAACGAGGGAAGAGCCCGGGATCAAAGCGCCGCCGGGCCACGGCCTCTGCCTCCACTCGTTCTTCGGCGCGAGATTTAAAGCGAGCGCCAATGCCGGTGCGGAAGACCGAAGACCCTGCCGCAGCTCCGGTTCAGGGCGCGCGGATCTGCAAGAAGTGCGGCGCCCCGAACAAGCCCGATGCCAAGATCTGCGCGACGTGCGGCAGCGCGCGCCTCGCTCCGCCCTGGGTGCTCGCGCGCCGCGAGGTTACAAAGCAGTTCGAGGTCCAGATCACGAAGTCGAATGAGCGCTTCGGCGAGCCCCACCCGCGGATCACGCTTTCGAAATGGTGGCCGGGCAGCGCCGGACGAAGCCCGAGCTTGCACATCTCCACGCCCGAGCAATGGACCCGCGTGCGCGAGATCGTCGAGCGCGACTTCGGCCCGAGTCTTGGGTGGAAAACCCTCGCGACCCGCAGCGCGCTCCCGGCAGCGGCGCTTGGAAAGAACGAGCTGCGCGAGCTCGTCCGTCAAAACCCGGAACTCGCGCGCGAAGTTTTAGCTTCGGATCCCGCCGAAGGAGCCGTAGAAGCCTGGTCGCCGGAGGCGGTCGCGCTTGTGGAACGGATCAGTCGTCAGGAGGCCAAGCTCGGCCGGCCTTTTCTCGCGGCCTACCGGGCACTCATCGAGCGCCTCCCGGCCGAGGGCGGCGAGGCGCTTGCGAAGCTGGAGGGCCTTCTTGAGTCCTGGTCGCTCCATCAGATCATCCAGCTCGTGGGCCAGATCCGCCAGCGCCTCGAGACGATCGACCTCTTCGAGAAACTCGTCCTCGACGACAAGACGTACGAGCTCAAAGGGGACCGCTCGATCCACCGCGTGCTCGAGAGCGCGATGTGGCTGGTGGACGAGCGGTACTGGCTCATGAGCAGCAACCGCACCCTCCGGACGCTCATCGGCCGGGCGATCCAGAAGGAGCGCCGCGCCGAGGCGGCGCGGCGACCGGACTTCGCGTGTGTCCAGCTCGGCCTCCAGGGCGTCATCATCGAGATCAAGCGGCCTGCGCATCGCCTCACGCTCGCGGACCTGAATCAGGCCGAGCGCTACCTCGTGCTGGCAGAGGAGCACACCCGCGGCATCAGCTGGACTGCCGCGCTCGTCGGACAGGCGATGAATGAGGACGTGCGGCGCACCGTGAAGTACCGGACCGCGGTCGTGATCCGCACGTTCGCCGATCTGCTCGCCGACGCGCGGCACCGCTATGAGGAGTACCTCCGAATCGTCAACCCTGCCCGACTGACCCAGTGCCGGTGATGCCCTTACGTTGGGCACCTCGAGATCGGTTGAACGAGCAATGGTCCGAAGAACCATGTGTCGCCAGTTCGATTCGAGGTCGCTGAATTGCGGCAGGACCCAAAGACAACCGTAGTCGGCCAGGTGACTGTCGGACGCCGGTACCTCTATACCGAGGATGACGATATCTTCGGGGGAGGCCTACTTCGGCGTTTGCCCGGTCTCGAGACCCGAAGTGGACGGAGAGTCCTAAGCAGTGTGCGGCGTCATGCGGCTCGATGACCAGGATTGGCACTAGCCGGAAGAGTTCGATAGCAGGTCGCTCCGACTCAGGAGAGCGTGCACGTCCCTCGGTGCGCAGGCGGGTAGGGGTGTGAGCACGGTATTGCGCGAGGCTCCGCAAGTCGTGCTTCGGACCGTTTACACCGCTTCGCCGCGGCGTAGAACTCGGGCGCTAGCAGCCACCCATCCCAAGAAAGGGATGGACCTAGGCCAAGTGCGGGCCCGGAGAAAGAGAGGCACCTTGGCTCCCGATCTTTTCACAACCAAATAGGCCACTGCGTCGGAGCCGATCGACCCACTATCATTGATGTCGTTGGCGACGACCGTCGCCGGTGTGCTTGAGCGGCCGCTTCCACGTCCGCTGGCGCCCTCCTCAGGGTGCTCGTTCGACGACGACGAACCGGCGAGTCGGCCTCGTTCGGTACTGTCGTACCGATGAGCCTCACGTGCGCGGATTTGTTTTGCGGGGCAGGGGGATTCTCGGAAGGCTTCCGGCAAGCCGGATTTCGCGTCGTTCACGCGGTTGATTTCTGGCGTGCGGCCGTCGAAACGCACCGGGTAAACCATCCAGATACGACCGTCGAACAGGCGGACCTCTTGTCATATGCTCCCGAACGGGTCGGTCACGTCGACGTCCTGATCGGAAGTCCTCCCTGCACTGAGTTTTCGTTTGCGAAGCGGGGCGGGAGTGGCGATATCGAGGCAGGGCTCCGACTCGTATACCGGTTTCTTCGATTCGTTTATGAACTGAAGCCAAAGTGGTGGATCATGGAAAATGTCCCGCGGACTCTGGAGTTTCTTCCTGAGGAAGTGCCGCTTTCTAAGCTCGGAGTCCGCGGAAAGGGCACCCTGAGCATCCCACGAAGACAAATACTTCTCGCATCCGACTACGGCGTTCCGCAGAGACGTGCGCGACTCTTCTCGGGTGACTTTCCACTACCCGAAGCGACGCATGCGCAGAGACCGGGACTGTTGCCCGAATCGCGCAGTCTCGGCGATGTGATTGGTGGTCTTCCAGCTCCGGAGCGCCGGCCGCAGCTTGGCGAAGTGATTACGGATCCGATTTACGATTTTGGCGTGCCCGCTCACGAACTTACTGACCACTTCTCGACTGCCCTGCGTCTCACTGACGACGAAGTCGATGAAATCCGGCGAACGAAGACCGGGCATTCTTGGTACGGAAAGATGCTCTTCCCAGATGCCCTTGATAGGCCGGCTCGGACGGTCGTCGCGACACAGCTTCGGCCGAATCGCGAGGCCATCATCGTCGCGACCGAAGATGGCTATCGCCGGCTCACGGTGCGAGAAGCGTCATCGGTCCAGTCATTCCCCATCACGTATCAATGGTGGGCGAAGACGGAGAGCCTGCGCTACAAACTGGTTGGCAACGCGGTTCCGCCCCTGGTGCCCTTCGCAATCGCCAAGGAAATCCTTGCTCTCGCTGGCGAAGCCTCACCTGAGCAGCCGCACGTCATAACAACGGGAATCCTGCCGTCACCGGACATCGAACTCACAGGTCAGCGCCGAAGGTCTCACTCGCTCCTTCGAAAGTTCCGCGATCACGTCAGAGGATCAAAGCACGGCAGTTCCCGGATCGATTTCGACAATCAGGGCAAGTTGGCTTCACCGAATCTTCTCTGGATGGAAGGACGGCGGCACCCGGCCCATCTGGTCGAGTGGCGGGCCCTCCTCTACAGGGGCTCCGGAAAGCGTGTCCGGGCAGAGTCGGTCTCTTTGCGCGGCGCCCTCGAGAGACTCGCTTTGACGATCTCGGACGCGCGGTCACTCGATCGTGCCCGCCGACTCATCGCTGATTTCCAAGAGACCCTCCCCCCAATCGTCCCGGATGCATCGACGCTTCAAGCGGCGTGGTCCGGAAAGGTCGCAGTCGGTTCGACTCCTTACAGAATCCTTGACGCCGTCGCCGAAATCGTTGGTCGCCGATACACGAGCACCCAAACAGTCGTCTACATAGACTCCGCGCGTTCGGCAAAGTGGACTGCCCCAAGCACAGCGGCGCTTCTTGTAGGAGTTGCTTACGTATGCTCGTTGGCGAACAGCGGCACCACATGGGGCGCGGTGAACCTTCCCGCGATTTGGCAACCGAACCTACGAGCTCGACCTGTCCGAAAACTCCGCTCGAATTCTGGTGCCGACCCCTCGCGACTCTTCGAAGCCGCTCTTAAGAGGTATGGGCCGAAGGATGATCGAGAGCGTACGCGTAGAGCGGGGGTCGAGCAGCTCACTCTCACAGGTGCCTAGACCGCTAATCCCGACAGACCCCCGGAATCCGCCGCCATCGTCGCTGGCTGCGCGCGCGGTCATGCGAGCGAACCGCCCCGCGCACACAGGCCCGGAGATCAGATTGGGACGAGCCCTTCGCCAGGCGCATGTGACCGGCTATCGACGAAACGCCGTCACCCCCGCGGGCCGTGCCGATCTGACTTTTCGTGCCGAGCGCGTAGCCATCTTCGTCCATGGCTGCTTTTGGCACAGATGTCCCACGTGTCGTCTGCCTCTTCCTAAATCCCATCGTGAGTTTTGGTCGTCGAAGTTTCGCCGCAATCGGCTTCGCGACGCTCGTGTGCGCTCGCAGCTGCGGACGTTAGGGTGGGTCGTCGTTGAGATTTGGGATCACGAATTGACCGATGCGCCACGCGTTGCACGGACGGTCGGCCGAGTGATCGCTCGACGTCGAGGAGACTTTCGCATTCGACCCATGGAGCGATTCTGAGCAACGCGGATTCGTTCTGATCGCAATGATCATTAGGGATGCTCCGCTAGCTGGAGCCGTTGACTTGCTCCGTTTGGACAACGAAATCTTCGGCACGTATTCGGAACTTGTCGAGGTCCTCCGCAACACACAAGCTCCACGCCAGGTGCGCCACAAGGCAAAGCCGCAATACGTTTTCGACCAGACCGGTTTGATTCGAAGTCTGAGGGCGGAATTGCAGAAGCGGGAATGGAAGAGGGACGTCTTGTTCGCAGCCGAGTCAGCCACAAATGACATACGTATAAGGCGCGTCACCGCCGATACGTTGCGCACGGGCGTCCACGCAATATTCGAATTCGGGAATCGGTCGTATTACGCCTATAACCTTGTCACTCGCGTTGCTTTTGGATACGCGACGGGAATCGTTCGGCTTGCTGTCTTTGTTCTTCCAACCCAGAAGTTCGCGAACGCGATCGACTCTAACGTGGTGAGCTTTGAGCAGGTTGCTGCCGAGATGGTCCGGCTCGTCTCCAGTCTCCCGCGGATGGTGCCGGGGCCGATGATGCTGATCGGAATCGAGCCGGAGAATTTTGACTAGTCAGATGGCCGGCGCCTCAGCTTTGCGAGATTTGTCGCTCAAGAAGGAGTACCGCTCGGGTTCGTCCGACATCGTCGACGACTTCTATGTTCCCTGTCTGGCCCGAGCAACCCGTTATGACCGCGCCGTCGGCTACTTCACCGGTGATGGGTTGACCTTGGCGGCCCAGGGTCTTGACGTCTTCGAACGTCACGAAGGTCGGATGCGTCTCGTTGCGAGTCCGCAGCTAAGAGAAGACGACTTGACGGCGATCGAGCGGGGAGAGGCCGCCAAGAGCGACATCGTCGAGATGCGACTTCTCGAGGCGCTCTGGGAGAGCGCAGGAAAGAAGGACAGCGCCTTGCGTTTGGCTTGGCTCGTGGCCGCCGATCGGCTGGAAATCAGAATTGCTGTGCCCAGAAAGGGGTCAGGGATATTCCACGAGAAGGTCGGAATATTCCGAGACGACGTCGATTCCGCCGTCGCATTCTCAGGGTCCGCGAATGAGACCGTGGGCGGGCTCGTGAGCAATTTTGAATCGATCGATGTGTTCTTCTCCTGGGATGACTCCTCCGACCGCGTCGAACAAAAGACCAGGAACTTCGAAGCGCTTTGGCGCAATGAGACCCCACTCCTTGATGTCATATCCCTCCCCCAAGCGGTGCGCGCCGAGCTCGTTTCGATCGCGAATTCCTCACGTCGATCGGTACCCGTTGTAGCCCGCGAAGCCGTTCGCCTAACGCGTCGCTTTAACCAGCCTGCCGAATTCACACTTCGCCCCTATCAGGACGACGCCGTAAACGCTTGGATGGCGGCCGGTGGCCGCGGGATCCTTTCGATGGCCACAGGCACCGGCAAGACAGAGACGTCCTTGGCCTGCGCTGTCCGGCTCCGCGACCAGGTCAAAAGAGAACTTGCGCTCGTCGTCGTGACCCCGTTCATTCATCTCGTTGATCAATGGGTCGACCGTGCGTCAGCGTGGGGTTTGCGTCCGGTTCGTTGTTACGGAACAAGCGATTGGCGCCGCGAAGCGTGGGACGCCGTCGACACGCAGGCTGCAGGCGGGAGCCGGAGCATTTGCCTCGTTTCGACGATCAGCACCGCAGGCGTGTCGGAGTTCCAGAGCGTACTCAGGCGAATCGACGGGCGCCGGGCATTGTTGATTGCAGACGAGGTTCATCACCTCGGCGCAGAGCACCACGAGTCGCTTATGGATGAGAAATTCTCCTACCGTCTCGGTCTGTCCGCGACCCCCGCTAGGTGGGAGGACGAGGCCGGTACGGCGCGACTATTCAGGTACTTCGGTCCAGTTGTCTACGAATTCGGAGTACGGGCGGCAATCGCAGCTAGATGCCTCTCACCGTACCGATACGAACCCGTGCTGGTAGATCTCGACAAGTCCGAACTCGAGACCTACGACCACACGGTCGAGGAAATCGAACATGCCGTTCGCGAAAGGGACATAGTTCGGCTGGGACACCTAGAAGAAGAGCGAGTCCGCGTCCTTAACGGCGCAATGGGGAAGTTAGAAAAGGTCCGCGAGGCAATCGCTCTCGATCCTCCAAGCCGGACGCTGTTCTATTGCGCGTCCCGCCGACAGCTCGATGCTGTCTCCGAAACTCTGCGTGCGGCAGGTTATCTCCCTCGGGCTTTCACGGCGGAGGAACCCAGCGCAACGAGGCAAGAACTGCTCTCGGGGTTCGCCGCGGCGCGAATACCTGCACTTGTTGCGATGAAGGCGCTTGATGAAGGTGTCGACATCCCCGAGACCCGCGAAGCGTACATTTTGGCGAGCAGCGGCAATCCGAGGGAATTCATCCAGCGGCGCGGAAGAGTGCTTCGGCTCGCCCCTGGAAAGAACCGGGCCCGGATAGTTGACTATGTCGTCGTGCCGAAGTTGCGCGGGGAATACGAACGGCAGCTCGTCGAGAAGGAATTGCGCCGGGTGCTTGACTTCGCCGCATCCTCGATGAATCCCGACGCCGCCAGGGCGGTCATTTGGCCGATACTTGACGCGTATAACCTTATTCACCTGGTGGGGGAGTACATCTGAACATGGGCGTGCAAGATCTTCTGTCTGGTTACCTCAAAAAGCTGGAGCCCGACGTGCGCGAGATTCTCGCCGACGTGATATTGGCCGAACAGGCGGTCATTGACATGGACCGGCCACGTGTCAAGGAGAAGATTCGGGAGATCATCGACGCCCAAGTCCGTCGCGGACAGCGTGTGTGATTCTTCAACGGCTGAAGTTGAGGGACTTCCGCCAGTACCGAGGCGATAACGAGCTTACTTTTGCTTTCGGTACCGATAAGAACGTCACTGTCATCACAGGCCTGAACGGTGCGGGCAAGACCGGAATCTTTGGTGCACTCAACTGGGTGCTATATGGGGATGCCGCTGCTGTAAAGGGCGAGCTAGTAAACAAAGCGGTAGCTGGCGAGGAGCGGCTGGCAAAAGCGAGCGTAGAACTCCATTTCCAGCACGAGGGCACTCGCTACGTGGCGCGACGGATTCAAGTCCGGACTCCGTCAGGGACCGAGCGGGAGGAGGAGTTCACGCTCGACCGCCTCGAGACTGGCGGCAGGGTCGTACGGATTCCAGACCCATCGCGGAGTGTGAACGTGATTCTTCCCGCGGATGCGCGCAGGTATTTCTTCTTTGATGGCGAGAGGATCGATGAGCTATCGCGGGTAGGGCATGAAGCCGACGTCCGAGAGGCTGTTAGGAGCGTGCTCAAGTTGAAGGTCCTCGAGCGCGCAGCCTTGCACCTGGACGAAGTTTCGCGTGAATCCGCGAAAGCGCTCAGGGAGACCGGGCACCTTACCCAGGAGCAGGAAACGCTCATTGCCGAGCGGGAGGCGGTCAATACCGAGATGACCACCGCCCAGGAAAGGCTCAAGGATCTCCGTGACGCAGCGAGTCAGCTCGAGCATGAACTATCGGCCACCAGATCCAAGCTCGATCAGATGGCCGAACTCCGTACGGTCCAGGCAGAGGAGAAGCTGGTACACCAGAGCCTCTCGATGTTCGAAGCAGAATACGAGCAGGCGGCGGTCGTGCTCCGGCGAGCTGTTTCAGGTGCGGGTCCTCTCGTAGCTCAGGGTGCGGTCAAGAGAGCGAAGGAGATTCTTGAAGAGAAGCGAGCGCGCGGCGAGATTCCCGCAGGAATGCGCCAGCAGTTGATCGAAGACTTGCTCCGCGAGGGATTGTGCATTTGCGGGCGTCACCTGGACGACGCCGCGCGGTCTGCTTTAGAGAACCGCCACAAATCGGTCGTTCCGAGCGATGTTGCCGATGCCGTCCTCGCCGCTGCGACAGAGGTACGCGGGCTTGAGGTGCGGGCCGCGATAGTCGGTCGGGAGCTGAGCGAGGCTGTTACCAGGCGAGAAACGCTCCGCGAGCAGATCGCTGACACCCAGCGCCGAGAAGAAGAGCTTCACCTCAAGCTCCTCAGCGACTTCTCCGAAGACGTCGCTGGACTCGAGCGTACTCGCCAGCTGTTCGACAACCGACTGATTGACACTCGTGTCGAGACTCGCCGAGTCGAGCTGGAAATTGAGGAGTCGAAACGTAAGTTGCTAGATATCCTGAGCAAGCTCGAATCACACGAAGCCCGCACGGGCGAGGCTCAAAAGCTCAAGCGTGCGTATGA
The DNA here is from genome assembly GCA_038040345.1 of Chloroflexota bacterium. Lineage (GTDB taxonomy): Bacteria > Chloroflexota > Limnocylindria > P2-11E > P2-11E > 3-1-20CM-2-70-9. The sequence continues at coordinate 11,892 of JBBPIQ010000009.1, read as the reverse complement.
GCTTGCTGTCAAGACAGGGGATGCGGCCCGGGGAGTTTTGGAAGCGTTCAGCACGGATATGCGCGGACGTATCGAGCAGAGTACCGACCAGATCTTCCGTGAGCTGACATTGAAACAAAAGACGTTCGTCGGCGTGACGGTCACCCCGGACTACCGCCTCGAGGTCGAAGATCGTTTTGGCCCCGGTTCGCTGGTGAGTCTTTCAGCAGGTGAGCGCCAGGTGTTGAGCCTTTCATTCATCGCCGGAATCACAAGAGTGACGGGCGAGGAGGCGCCGCTTGTCATCGACACGCCTTTCGGTCGGTTGTCGGAGGAGGTTGTTGACAACATCGTTGAGGCCCTCCCGAAGATCGCCAAGCAGCTCGTGTTGTTGGTGACGGACCGGGAAATCGACGATGACGCGCGTAAGCTCCTCGAGCCGCACATCGGCCGGGAATACGTATTGAGGTTCAATGACAATACGAGCCAGACCTCGGTGGAGGTTGTTCAATGACGGACGAGTCTCCGCGTGAGCAGGGCGGCGGCCGCATCTACGTCCAAAGAGACAAACATCATCTCTTTCAGGCCCTCGGCAAGGATGACGAAACCTCCCCGTTTCCAACGTTGAAGGACGCCTTTCTTTTCGCGGCCGCGGTCGGCTGGGCGAAGAAGCGGCGGCTGGCAACCAAGGGGCCCAGACAACACGTCGGGTTCTGGCATTCGTTCAGTGCCCAGGAGGATGTTCCGCTCGTCCAAGCCATTTCCATCGCCGAGACTGGTGAGCCAGCGGTGGTCGCGAATCAAAATGAGATGCTTCGGATCCTCGAGGAGTACGCCAATGGAGGCATCGACTTCGTATTGGAGTACGAGCGACACGACCGCGACGCGACGATTCTCGCCCTCGCATCTCTGGTGAACGACCTCCGTCCTGCAGCGGGATAGCCTGCCAAGCCCGAAAATTTCTTCTCGCCACGCTAATGCGAATCGTTCTTATCCCCGGGCCGCGTCCTCGCAACAGTTTCGGTATAGGTCGAGTTCCTCGTACAGCACCCGTGCGCTCTCGGGCTTCATCGAGATCAATCCGGTGGTGTATCGGCTGGAGATGACTTTTGGTCGATGGAGCGCCCCGGCCCGTAGGTCTTTGAACGCTTCATGGACACCGACGATCTTCTGGAGCCGTCGAGCGAGCCACGCTGGGGTCACTGAGAAGAAATTCAAATCCTCGACCCCCGGTAGAGCCTGCTGGGGGATGCCTAGGGGTTGCGGGAGCATTTCCCAAATCTGATCTACGAATCGCTTCATCGAAGGCACGACGGGCAACCCGCGGTAGGTCTTGACCGCAAGTGCTTGTACGAAGGCCTGCACGAAGGAGCCCTCTCGGTCGGTAAGTCTCGCGACGTCGCTCGGCAACCACACGAGGTTCGGGACGAAGGAGTATGTGAGCCTATCGCGGGCGGCCGAAGCGCCGCCAGTAAGGCGTCTCCAGACGTGAGCGGCAACGAAGCCTTTGTCCATCCGGGCAGAGCGGTAGACGCTCCTCTCGCTTTCGATTGACAGGCTCCGCGGCATGACCTTCACCAGACTGTTGTCGTCACGAAAGAAGCCGGCGCTGTTGGGTGACCCCCACTGATCGGGTATTCCGTTCTTCGGATCGCCGCGGCAGTCAGGATCCCGGACAGCGTAGGGAAGAAGGACTGGCAGCCGTTGATAGACGATCGGAGGCAACCAAATTCCCAGATCCACGACAAGACGGGCGGTAAGCATCTGGAACAGCCACACATCGCTCGATAGCAAGTCCTTCTGGAGGTAGGGATAAAGGAGCCGGGTTCCGTCGACTCCCTTAGGCGACGCCATCTGCGAGATGTTGCCTCAGTTCAATCTTGGACGGCGCTCAAACGCACTCGGTTGCTTCGTGTTAGAGATCTGGATCACGAGATCGCCGACGCAAGGAAGACGGTCGGCGTCGTCAAACGCGCAATCGTTCGACGAAATCTCCGGCCGGCATGACCGGCCGCATAGCCTTCGGCTCACAGCGACGGGAGATGAACCTGGTTCGGACCCCTATCTACGTCGGCGGACGATAATCGCCAGAAACTCCCGATTCAGCCAGAAGCTCTTGCGGGTAGTCGGCAAGATTTTCGCCGTCGGATCCAAATCCTTGCTGTCTCGTCCGTGCGGTCGAATATGTATGTAATTAGTCTCGCTCTCGCGAGGTAGGGCTACGGCTCCTCGACGGCGGATGTGAGCCTGGTACATCTTCCATTCGCGCCCGATGTCGAGCAGCTGCCCATCGGTTGGCGACCAGAAGAAAGCGCGCGAAAGTGTGTACTGCGGCATCGGCATCGTTTCGCTGCCGGCTCGGAGAACAACCATGAACAGCCGGAGGACGTCGGCCCGGAAGGAGCTCGATTCCCTAGCCATGGCAAGGTTCCAAAGAACTATGCGGCCGTGGTAGTCCGAAGGCTTCTTAACGCTGGAGGCGCACGGTCTGACATCTACCAATTCGATCTTCGGCGGATACCGGTCAAGACGGTCCGGGTCGCGCCTGACCTCAGACCCTTCGAGAAGATGTCCTTCCGGGCCTTCCGTCCAAGAACCCGGACGGCGAGTGGCCCTGAACGACCCGAGCGTCCCGAAGGGCCTCCTTACATGCCACAGATCCCGTATAGCGTCTTCACGAGGTTCGGATAGCACGGGGGAGCCGCTGCCCGCGATACGCAGTGGTTGAGTTTTCCGGAATCCAACCCTGCGGCTTGGCTACTTCCCTATGGCGGAGGATGGCCGACGCGTTCAAGGTGCTCGCAAAGAAGTAGCCACGGCAGCGGCCGTCGTACGCGGAGCGTCCGCGGCACATGAAGCCGTAACGTTGGCGCGTGCGCATCGTCGAAGGAGTGCCAGTCTTCAGCCCAAGCGACCTGACGGGCTACCTCAGTTGTGATCACTTACTCACGCTCGAGCGAAAAGCGATGGCGGGGGAGCTCGTGCGGCCCGAGCGCGACGACCCCGAGCTCGCGCTCCTTGCCCGCCGGGGGATGGAGCACGAGACCCGCTACCTCGATCAGCTGCGCGCCGAGGGCCGGTCCATCACCGTCATCGGCGCAGACCGTGACGCCTTAGAGAGCTCAGGCCTCGAGGGTCTCAGAGAGCTCCACGCACGGACCGTCACCGCCCTGCGAGCAGGGCCCGACGTCATCTACCAAGGCGCGTTCTTTGACGGCCGCTGGCAGGGCTTCGCCGACTTTCTCCTGCGAGTCAACATTCCCAGCGACCTCGGCCCATTCAGCTACGAGGTCGCGGACACCAAGCTCGCACGGCACGCGAAGGCCGCTGCCCTGCTCCAGACGTGCGCGTACTCGTCGCAGCTCGCGGCAGTTCAAGGGAGGGCCCCCGAGCACATCCACGTGGTGCTCGGCGACCGATCGACGGCGACGTTCCGCTTCGAGGACTACGCCGCCTACTACCGGGCCGTAAAGCGACAGTTCGATGAGGCTATCGCGGCTGGACCGACCACATACCCCGACCGAGTCGAGCATTGCGACGTCTGCCGCTGGGCCGACCGCTGTACCGCGCAGTGGCGCGCCGACGACCATCTCATCTTCGTCGCCGGCCTGGGGCGCGCACAGGTGCTCAAGCTCGGCGTGGCCGGAATTCCCACGCTCACGGCTCTCGCCGAGTCGGCCGAGACACACGTTACTGGCATCGGTGATCCCACCCTTGCCCGGCTCGAGCGTCAGGCCCGGCTGCAAGTCCAACAGCGCACGACGGGCAGGGTTACATCCGAGCTGCTCCCGCCCGAGGGCCCGGAGCGCGGCCTCGCCCGCCTCCCCGAGCCTTCCGATGGCGACTTGTTCTTCGACATGGAAGGCGACCCCCTCATCGATGACGGCCTTGAATACCTTTTTGGTGTTGCCTGGCGCGAAGGCGGCGAGATCCGCTTTCGCTCGTTCTGGGGGCACGACCGCGCCGGCGAGAAGCGCGCGTTCGAGGACTTCATCGACTTCGTCACCGAGTTCCGGCTGCGTTACCCGGACCTGCACGTCTACCACTACGCCGCCTACGAAGAGACCGCTCTCAAGCGGCTCATGGGCACCCACGCGACCCGCGAGGACGCCATCGACACGCTCTTGCGGGAGGGCGTGCTCGTGGATCTGTATCGCGTCGTTCGTCAAGGCATCGCCGTGTCCCAGGAGTCGTACTCGATCAAGAAGCTCGAGCCCCTCTACATGGAGCCGCGGGCCGGCGCGATCGCGGATGCCGGCGGGAGCATCGTCGCGTACGAAACGTGGCTGGAGACGCACGACCAACGGATCCTCGACGACATCGAGGCTTACAACCGTGATGACTGCGTCTCGACGCTGAAGCTGCGGGACTGGCTCGAGGGCTGCCGCGCCGAGGCTATCGGGCGTTTCGGCGAGGTCCCGCGACCGCCGGTGCCGGCGCGTCCGAAGGACAGCGAGCTTGCGCCCGAAGATGAGAATGCTGGGCTCATCGCCGAGCTCTGCGCGGGGGTCCCTGCGGAAGACCGCACACCGGATCAGCAGGCGCGCTGGCTGCTGGCGCAGGTCCTCGGCTATCACCGGCGGGAGAAGAAGTCGCAGTGGTGGGCGTACTTCGACCGGTGCGACATGAACGAGATCGAGCTGTTCGAGGACGGCCAAGCCATCGGCGGACTCGTGCCGGTTGGTCCAGCGCAAAAGGTCGTGCAGTCCTGGCACCAGAGCTATCGCTTCCCGGCTGACCAGGATCATCGGCTCAAGGTCGGGGACGGCCCGCACGATCCGGCCACGCAGAAAAAGGCCGGCACCATACTCGAGCTTGGGCACGGGACCTTGCGGCTGAATCACGGACGCACCCCGACCCAGCCGGCCGCGCTGGTGCCGTCGGTCGAGTTCTTCGAGAAGGATCAGAAGGAGTCGCTTCTGCGCCTGGCCCGCTGGGTCGTGGCGAACGGGATCGACGCACCCGGCTACGCGCGCGCCGCGCGCGACATCCTGCTCCGTCGTCCGCCCCGGCTCGATCGTTCGTCCACCGGTCCGCTGCGATCGACCGGCGAGAGCGCCATCGAAGCGGCTCGGCGGCTCGTGCCTCGCCTGGACGGCGGGTGCCTGCCGATCCAAGGGCCACCGGGGACCGGCAAGACGTTCGCCGGCGCAGAGATCGCGCTCGACCTCGTCGCGGCCGGCAAGAAGGTCGGGTTGGTTGCCCAGAGCCACGCGGTCATCGGCAACTTCCTCGACGAGATCTGTCGACGCGCGGATGCGCGTGGAGCGTCGGTCCGCGTCGCCCAGAGGGCCAACGAAGATGAAGGGGCGCATGACCGGCGGATCGAACGCGTCGAGTCGAAGGCGGTGCATGGCGCGCTTGGGTCAGGGCTGGATGTAATCGGCGGGACGGCTTGGCTCTTTGCCCGCGCGGAGCTGCAAGACACGATTGATGTGCTCTTCATCGACGAGGCCGGACAGTTCGCCCTCGCGAACGCGCTCGCGGTCGCCCCGTGCGCTCAGAACATCGTCCTCCTCGGTGACCCGAACCAGCTCGCGCAGCCGTCGCAGGGCGCGCATCCGCCGGGCTCCGACGTATCGGTGCTCGAGCACATGCTGGGTGACCATGTCACGATTCCGACGGAGGCTGGCCTATTCCTCGACCGCACGCAGCGGTTGCGGCCTGAGATCTGCGACTTCGTGTCCCAGGCGTTCTATGAGTCGCGACTCGAACCGGTGGACGCAGCACGCGCCCGCACGTTCACCAGCGGGACGAACGGCTTGCGGTTCGAGGCTGTCGAGCACACTGGAAACAAGATCGAGTCTGAGGAGGAGGCTACCCGCGTGCGCGCGTTGATCGACGAGCTCCTAGGCACTCGGTGGACCGACGAACGGGGTACGCGCGGTATTGCACTCGGCGACATCCTGGTCGTCGCCCCGTACAACGCGCAGGTCGAGCTACTGAAGCGACGCCTGCCGGACGGCGCGATGGTCGGGACCGTCGACAAGTTCCAGGGGCAGCAAGCACCAGTCGCGATCTATTCGATGGCCAGCTCGGCGCCCGAGGACGCGCCCCGCGGGATGGACTTCCTTTACAGCCGCAATCGGCTGAATGTCGCGATCTCCCGGGCGCAGGGATTGGCCATCGTCGTCGCTAGCCCTGCGCTCTTTCGTGTGCGCTGCAAGACGCCTGAGCAGATGCGGCTGGCGAATGCTCTATGTCTCTTCCAGGAGATGGCCGCCCCCAGCCCGGAGCGGCATCCCGCGTGCTGAGTTCCGGAGAAAAGCGCAGTGCACACCGGGACTGGGCTTTGTACGGCGGATGCCTGGAGATCAGCGGTCTATCGCTTCGCTGGGATTCCTCTGATCGTCACCGCGAGGACGGAAACGCCCGCTCGCCGTCCTTCTTTGTGAACCATTTGTCGTTGGTCATAACCATGTGTCGTCGTGATTGCGTTCAGGCGCGAATTCGCAGACTGCTAGGAACATGACCTGAAGAATCCCAATCCTCTCGGCTGGCGAGTTTTCCAACAAACTCGCGACTGCTACCGACTTCCAGCGCTCCACTAGGTGTGCCCTTAGGCGCTCGAGCTTTTTCTCGCGGCCGAGACACAGCTTGATCGCGGGAAGCGCGAGCACAGCGTGTGTGCCGAAATCCAGCTGATACTGTCTGATTTCGGTAGGTAGCGCAGAGGCGATGACCCGGATAAGGCGTCTCACCCGTGCCGAGTGTGATGAGCAAGACTGATAGCAGGCGAGAGAACAGTTCAAAGAAGAGTGCTGACGCTTGGGCAGCAGAGTTTTTTGAGAGGGGTGTCGTCAGGTATATCGCTCCACATCTCGGGCGGACGGTCGGGTCGATTGGCCGAGAACAGGGGTTGCGAGTGCCAAAGGGTGGTGCGGTTTCCAAGAACTTCGGTGCGGCGGTCATCAGGAGGTTGCTTAACGCCGGGGGAGCTTCATCCGCGATGCGTCAGTTCAAACTTCGGCAGATTCCCGTAAAGACCGTTCGCGTATCTGCGGACTTGCATCCTTTCGAAAAGATGTCCTTCCGGGCTTTTCGCCGTGATCGCCTGGTTCGGGAAACCTGGAGAACGAGCTCATTCCGCAAGGAGACAGAGCGCATGTTTCTCGTCGTTCTCCGCGCCGCTGGCCGGGACGCCCCGATTCCTCGCTACACGGTTGCCGGAGCGTTTTTCTGGACCCCCACCCGGGCCGAGCTGGCCGGAATGAAGGGCGAGTGGGAGATGTACCGATCACTCATCAAACGACGCGGGGCCAACAAACTTCCCGCCGAAAGCGAAACGCGCTACATCCACGTCCGTCCGCACGGCCGCGGCAAAGACGACGTCGACCCGACTCCTGGCATCACGCCCGTGACCCGAAAGAGTTTCTGGCTGAATCGGGCTTTCCTCAAGAGAATCGTGCAGCGCGCGGTTCCTCTGACCGCATCCGATCAGCTGTCCAACCGCGCGTAGTTACCCCTACCTCGACTGGTCCGCGCAACGCGCCTCGCAGTGCGTGCGGGCTTCTCCGTCGAGGATCGTGTCCTCAAACCTCCAGTGTGCGCCCGCGCAAATCTCGCAACCGCCCTCGGATTCGCCAATCGCGAGCGCGGTTGGCTCTGTTCCCACGCCAGAAGTAGCGACGGCGACCCGGAAGGGGTCGGCGACAAACAAACAGGGCACCGATGTCAGAAACAACCGTGGACGAAAACCGCCACGCCCTCACGGCGGAACAGAAAGTCAGCTCGCCCGGAGCGGTTAGGGCGTTGCGACTAGCCCCAATCTCGCCGCGGTCAGCTCCGAATGAAGAGTCGCCTCGAGCCCAGTACTCTTCGCGCGGTTCCCTCGCATAACCGCGCGTGTTTGCGATTGAGTAAGGCGGTGGGTTCCTCGAGTCGGTGGCTTCGAGAGGCTTTACCGCCTGATGAATCTACACGGGTGCGCTTGCGCGCTGGAGCGCTCATGCAGCTTTCTCTTCTACTCGCAGCCCCCGTTCGAGCTCAGCGAGGTATCGACTGAGGCGGGATCTGCGGGCTGAATTTGCTCGCGCTTGAATCGCTTTGTCGATAGCCGCGGCCGCGTTCGCCCGCTTGAAGAATGTCGGCAAATCCAGGTCAGGTTCGCGTTTTTGTGTCCGCCGAAACGCGTCAGCCGCGAGTTCGAAATACTCATCGAGGACGCGGCGCAACGGGAGGAGGTCGGACTGGAATCGCCTGTCAGCCTCGGCCAGGTGTATGAATGCTTCACGAAACGCGCTGCGTCGGAGGATCGGGGTCCTTCGCCAGAGCGTCGCGAGCACGAGCCACTTTGCGTATCGCCGTTCGCGAACCCTTCGCGCGGCCGACTCAACCGCGGTGCCGAGCCAATAGAAAAGGATGTATTCCTCCGCGGTTCGTGTCCGTTTGAAAATTTGCGAGTAGTGGTCTGCGTCAAATAGACGATTCTTCGCCTGAGCGATCACATGATCTAACTCGCATGCAGCGATGTACTGCGCCAACTTCTCTTTGGCGACCTTCGGTCGTCTCTTCCTCGGTAGCAAGCGCTGCGTCTCGGTACTCGACTGACGACGGCGAATGTAGTTGTAGTCGTGTTCCAACAGGATTCGCTCGAGCCGAATTTGCTCGTCGTCATTGGTTTGCAAATCGGAGAGCGTGATCTGGTTCTGCCAGTTAGTTGCCTTGACGATTTGGTTGATCACCTGTCCATACCGCTTACGTTGAACCGCCGTCGCCTTGGGAATCACGATGACCTTGACGAGGACGGCCGCCGGAGAAGATTTGCCCTTCGACTCCGCGATTACGCGTGTCGTCTGCTGACCGTTGATCACCTGGGCGTTGGTTACGTCAACGTAGGTCGCGGTCGCGTCGGCTGCGTCGGCGACCATGGTGATTCCGTTGTTGTAGTACCAGAAATATGCGGGTTGGCTCTTCAGTGTCTGCGCGATTTGGCCGTTCACTTCCTTCGCTCTTGTCGACATTGTCGACGTCGGTCTGCCGAGATATCCACGGATGTTTCGCGCGAAGATTCTCACCCCGTACTTGGCGTAGAGACCAGCGATGCTCTCAGTGGCGATACTCGCTAAATGGGACCGAAAGCCGGTCCTTCGATCTATGAACGTGAATTCTTCCTTGTCGCGTACGGCGAGTCGAACCTTCGGTACGGGAGGGGCTGCGCCCTCCTTGTAATCCTGCCAGAGACTCATCAGCTCGCGGCCGCCGAATGGTTCGAGCTGAACATGCGATCGACCTTCTATCTGCAGGTTCGCATCCGCCGCCGTCGCTGATGAGACGCGTCCTGTGGTCACGAACAGGAGGCGAAGGGCATAACCCCGTTGGCGTACTCGATCGCGAATCACCCTAACCTTGTCGATTAGAGCGGGATGCGCTGTTGCAGCCAGTGTCTCTGCGCGCTTATCGGATTTGGACGTCAAGATCTGACCAAGCGCCGCAAATGAGATCACCCCATCCCGTTCTTCCGCGGCACCCCTAAGGTGGTACTTCGCCTGGATCACGTGAACTGTCTTTTCTTGCTCGTCGATGTGCAGAGCATCGACGCCCTTGTCATGACTTTGGCCTAACAGCGAATGTTCTGCGGTTTGGAGATCAAGCTGAAAGTACGCGCGCAAGAACCAGACCAAGAACCGCTCGTCGGGATTCAAATGCGGTACGCCTAGCGCGCGGATATCGTCGTGCAACTCTGAGAGATCGGGGCCAGCCATGAGTCCTCCTCCGGCCCTGCAGGATAATCGCCGCCCAGGTGTTCAGCGGCGCCCTACTGTTGACCGCGGGCCGGCGCCGATCGACGCTGCAGACGCCCCACGAACATACGCGGGGCCGTCGAACGAGTGGTCCCGTGGCCGACCCTGACTCCTCTTGCGGAGATCGACGCTGGCATCGCATCACTTCCAGGTTCTCGATGCGCTCCCTTGCTACGGGTGGTCGTGACCATGGGAACGAAAGCAGAGAAAGGGTGGTCAAAGATCGCTTCTGAACCCAGGCACCGGCACCCAGTCACTCACAACACGTGGCACCCAGCCCAAAGGGGCGGCGCCGCGAATGAGCGACAGATTGTCTCGGTTTTGCAGCTCGCCGCTCGGGATTTGTCTCGCCGCTCAGGGTTAGAGGAGCGCCCGCCCCGGGAAACGCTGACTACGCCGTCGATGCGACCTTGCCTAGTTTGCGCTGCACCTTCCAAGGGAGCTGCCGGAACATCGAGGGGCTGACGAAGACGCCCAGGTAGACCTTCGGACGAGAGAACAGAACATAGAGGGCGTCTTTCGTCGCGGAGTCGAGCTCGAGCGCGAGCACGACACGGCGCTCGAGTCCCTTGAACTTGTAGACCGACGCGCGCAGGACGCGCTTCTCGTCCCATGGGTCATCTGTGAGCGCCAATCCACCGACCCGGTCGTCCCGCCAGAGAACGCTCTCGTTCTGCCCATGCGCGGTCAGCAAAGCAATGTCGCCAGCCGACAGCTTCGCTACTTCGCGCAGGCGACGAACAGTCTCGTCGAGCTGCGAGCGCAGCTCGTCGCGCGAGTGGTAGACGTGCCATTCGATGGGGAGGCCCAGCGGGCCGAGCGCCTCTGCCGGCGGGCCGTCGTAATAGTGGCGGACGAGCTCGTTGATCGCTTTGGTATTCCGGCAATTCACCGTGAGAAGCATCGGTTCGCCCGAGATTGGAAGTCGTCGGGCGCGAGGGAATAGGCGCTGATTGCTGTCGTAGAGGACATAGAACGGACTTCGGTCGGGATCATCCAGGACGAGCTGGAGGGGAAGCCACCAGTCGTCCTGGAAATCCTGCGCCTCGTCGACGATTGCGGCCCCGTAGCGGACCGGGGAGTCGGAGGCTAGCTCCGCAAAGCGCGAACGAAGCGCGTTCCAATCTGTCTCGCCGTTGGGCCGCTGCACGCCGGAGAGGTCAAGGTCCCGCTCGCGCACGACCCGCTCGCAGAGCTCGTCGTAAGCGAGAACGTCGATGCCGGGAGCGTCCGCGAGATGGCGGCGCAAGAACTCGGCGAGGAGCCGGTTGAAGCATGTGAGGAGCACCCGGAACCCCTGCGCGCTGAGCCGTCGGGCCTTCTCTGCGGCGATGAACGTCTTACCAGAGCCAGCGCACCCTCCGATCGCGACGCGCGTCTGCCGTGCGAGGACGTCGAGCACTCGGTACTGCGACTCCGTGAGGCGAATGAGTTCGCGCTCGTTTTCATCGAGCTCGAGCGAGAGCGGCACGCGGATCTCGAATGACTTCGCGAGCAGCCGCCGCAGAGCAGCGATATCGATGAAGCCGCCGGCCCTCCGGTGCCAGAACTCCAGGAGCCCCTGGACGGACTGCGCGACGCTGGTGAGGTCTTCGCCACCGATGATGACTGCGCGCGGGGCATCCGGTCGCATCGGCGCTTGGCCGACGACGGCGTCCGGGAACGCGACGCCGTATCCGATCTCAGGGCGTGGTTCACTCCGAGTACGGAGCGCATCCGCCAGCGCATAAGCCGACCGACGCGCCTGTTCGAATGGATCCTTGATTTCAAACTCGCCGGCACGACCAACGGAGAAGAACTGCCCGCGCTCGGCGTCGTAACGGATACCTCCGCCCTTCGCCTCGACGACGACGGTCCCTAGCGTCGGATGCGCGATGACGAAATCCGCCTCGCCGACGCGCGCTCCCTCGTTCCCGGGAAACAGCCACGCGACATGGTGAAATGCGAGGTAGTCGCGATCCAGCCCGTCGCGCAGGGCATCGAAGAGGCGGATCTCGGCCCGACTCTCCGTCCCTGGCGAGGGCGACTCGGGAAACATCGTGGCCACGCTCGCGTAGATACCGCGAATTGCCGCGGCGCGCCAGTCTTGCAGCGCCACGGGATCGACGAGGTCCTACGGGAGCGAATCGCGGCGACCTAGGCGCCCCGCTGCAGGGCCCGCGTCCGGCGG
>JBBPIQ010000008.1:0-96161 GCA_038040345.1 Chloroflexota bacterium | reverse complement strand
GAGTGGCCGGGCTGGGCGTGACCGTCGGCGTGGGCGAAGGTGACGCAGCGGTCGGGGCGGGTGTTGGGCTCGGGGTCGCAGTGATGGGCGGCGGCGGGCTCGATGTTGGAGTTGGATTCACGGTTGGGCTCGGAATCACGCTTGTGGAAGGTGCCGGTGTCGGCGTCGCCGTGCTCGAGGTGGGCAACACGTCGAACCCCGCTGTGACCAGCACAGTACTGCCACGACCTGAGGGTGCGCCGGTACTTGCGGTACTACTGGCTCCGACGACGTGCGTGCCTGAAACCGCTACGGGAACGATGAATGATGTGTCGAAGGCACCCTTTCCGGTCACTTTCATGGACGGCATGCCGGCGCTGCCGCCGTCCCAAATGAGCTGAACAGTGCCCTTCGAAAAGCCACTGCCTCTCACGTGGACGCTCGTACCCGCAATTCCGGAAGTGGGGAGCAAGGTCAGGCTCACTGGTTCCGAGCCGGCTGCTGCCACCTCGTCGAAGACGGCTGCAGCAGCAACACGGGAAACGATAAGCGCGAGGGCTAGGAGACCGAGGAGACGACCGAGTGCCCCGAAGCGCGACTTAGGGTTCGGCGGGTCGCTCTGATTCTTGCGAGGCGGCTTCGTTTCCGGGAGCGGGGTCGAAGGAGGGGCGTAGCGTCGGTACGAACTTCCTGCTGCCGGCACTTTTCGCTCCATTCGGTAGCCCAGCCAGCTCTGCTCGAGCTCTGTTGGCTTTGCGGCCCCGTCTCACAACGGGTGTGCTCTTTCGTGGCCGTATCCCCCGTTCGCACGAGGGACCGCTGCGAAGTTGAACTATCCCGTGGTGTGATTGGTGCGGGCCAAGGGACGTTCGTCCTGGCGCTGGGGGAGGAAGGGGTCCCTCCCGTGCATGTCGCGCAGTACTAACGGGCTAGTCGCACGCCATCTCATCGCGTTCTGGTGGCTTTGCCCCGGGTTTTTAGGCCGCCCTCGCCTCACTGAGACTCAGCGGGTCGAGCGTTTCCGAACGTAACGTCGGATGCCGCCTCCGCACGTCGCCCCGTGCAGGCACACGTGTAGCCACCGACGCGACGCGCCGCGGCACAGCGCGTCTGGGTAGAGGTGGTGCCGATCGATTGGCGGACGTGCACGTTGCGGACGGTTCCTGACAGCAGGACCATGACCTAAGAAAACTTTCGTCGCGCGTTCGCTTCTCGCCGTGGCTCAGCCACAGACGTTAGTTCGCGCGCAATGGTCAAGTGGGAGCGCGATGTGCACGACTCGCGACGCTGACCCGCGAACCAGTTACGAATTCAAGACGGGCGGCCGATGCACAACCCGCAGTTTGATTTCGGGAATGCGCGTACCGGCCCGACATCGCCGATCCGCCATGCGAGGTGGCGCAACGGGCGGCACGATCATGCAGTGCCTCGGCACCTTTCTATTGGTCCGCACCGCGGCGCAGCGACGAAACGGCGACGATAAGGTCACCATCCGGATCGACGAAAGAGTTCCCTGCCCGTAAGGCCTCACCAGCAAGGACGTGTGCGCGGAGGGTGCTGGCCGGAATGAGCGGGTCCGCAAGGTTCGTGGGGTCGTGGTCGATGCCGTACTCCTCTTTAATCCGGCGGCGCGTCTCGACCCACCGAACGATCGCATCGCGTTCTGACTCGGCCAGAGCCGCATAAACGGCGACGTCGTTCAAGGCATCGCGGTAGGGGAGAAGCCGCCGCCTCTCCGTTCCGCGCGGATGCTCGCGCGCGAGTGCAAGTTCCTTCGCGCCGATCACCTTTCCATCGTACGAACCGGGATCAGGTCCGGGGCACCTCAGCCGGAAGGAGATGAACCGCCGTAATCGGCTGCTACCGTTGTTTCGTGACAGTCATGGCGGCCGGCGTCTACCTCGCTTTCGACGGCGGACCTGACGCGTCCGGTGCCGGGGGGGCGGGAATCGGACCCTACGACGAGATCGTCCTCCGTGGCGCCCGTGCAGTCGGTGAGCGCGCCGGTTTCGGCAAGGTGATCGCCCTTCGAAGCGCCGCCGGCAGCTGGCGTGACGCGGAATCGTCGTTGAGCGGATCGGACCAGGTCGAAGGCGGACGCGGAGACCTTCGCATCAGCGCGGGAGATGGCGGGGTCATCCTGCGGTTCTCTGACGACGAGGTCGCCGGTCATCCTTCCGTCCCCGACCGCGGCCCGTTCGCCGCGGTCCTCGTTGGCACGCACGAACTGCGCGGCGATGAGCAAACCCTCGCCGTCCGCGTGTCCCGGATCTCGCCCTGGCAGCTCACCGACCAGGCTGGCGCGGGGTTCCAGGGCGCGATAAAGGAGGCGCTCGTTTTCGTCGCCACCGAGCGGTCTGCCTCGAGTCAGCCGCGAGAGATCGCCGCGAAGCCCGAGCCTCGCCCATCGCAGCCCGAACCCGCGCCGGCCGCGGACGACGCGGAGCCGTCCGTCTGGGTGGATCGCGCGAAGGTCGCTCCCAACATCTACATCTCGCGGCCCGATCGCAAGCGTTAGCCGCGGCTACTGGCCGACGGTGAAGATCGCCGTCAGCTTCGGGACGGCTGGGCCGAGGATGACGACGAAGAGGGCAGGGAAGATGAGCAGGACCATGGGGAACATCATCTTGACCGGCGCGATGCGCGCCTGCTCTTCGGCACGTTGCCGCCGCTTCGTACGAAGCTCGAGCGCCTGATCCGCGAGCACTTTCGCGAGTCCGACCCCGAGCGTGTCGGCCTGAATGACGGCGTTTACGAACTTCATGAGGTCCGGAAGGCCGGTCCGCCGCGCGAGCCCGCGGAGCGCTTGCTTTCGCTCGCGGCCCATCTGGAACTCGAGCAGCAGTCGGCGTAGCTCGTCGGAGAGCGGGTTCTTCCAGCGCAGCACGACCTGAGCGATCGCTCCGTCGAACGCGAGGCCAGCCTCGGCCGATAGCGCGAGCATGTCGAGCGAGGGGATGAGCGCGCGCTGCATTGCGCTCCGTCGGCTTCGAGTGATCATCGTTATCGCGATGCCCGGGATCACGAAACCGGCCGCGGCGCCTACGAGGAACGCGATCGCCGTCGCCACGAGGCCTCGATTCATGAGAACGACGATCGCTGTCAGCAGCGTGCACGAGATCACAGTCGACACCAGACGAAGGCCCACGAATTCATGGACATCCATAGGATCGCCGGCGCGCTCGAGACGGTCGCGGGTCTGCTCGAGGTACCTCGCCGGGAGGACGCGCAGCACGGTGCGGCCAATCGAACGCAGCGGACCGGCGAGTCGACTGATGAGACGATGACTTTCGCGACCTTCCGTCGCGGGATCGGTGCCGCTGATCAGCGCGCGCAGCCGCCGACGCGTATGCGACCCCATGTTGAGAGTCAGCTCGTTCAGCCAGAGCACCAGCACAAGCGCCGTCATCGCTCCCAGAAGACTGACGATCCAGCTGTTCTGCGCTCGTGAGGGTATCGGTAGGACAGCAACGGATTGGGGCGGGGGGACCGCTGTCGCGATCGGCGGCTTGGCCTTTCCACGACCCGCCGGCACCGTGAAGGTGCTGGTAGCGCGAGCCAGGGTCGCTCCCGCGCGGCTGATGATGACCTCGAAGGTCGCGGTGCTGCCCCCGGCGAGATCGGTCGCGCCGGATCGGTACTCGACGGAGTATTCCGTCAAGAGCTGCTCGCTGAGCCGCGCGTAGATGCCGGCGAGGTCTGCGGAGCTCGGCGCGAAGTAGGTCGCCCCGCCAGCCGCCGCGGCCGAGAGCGCATCAAGCGTCCCGCGGTCGATCCCTTTCCCGAGGCCGATCGCGTAGAGCGGGAAGCCGGCGATCTCGAGCCGGGCCGCGGCCGACTGCGGTGAGCTGCGACTCGAGGTGTCGAGTCCGTCAGTCAGCAGGATGATCGCTCGTCGCGCCTTCGGGTTGGCGCCGTCGAGAAGGTCGACCGCACTCTGGACCCCATCGAAGATCGCCGTGTCCCCACCGGCCGTGATCGAACTGACGCCCGCGAGCGCCCGCGATTTGTCTGAGGTGAGCGGCTGGATGACGCGCACAGTTGAGTTGAACGAAAGGATCGCCACCTGGTCGATAGCGCCGAGCGACCCGACCATCGTGGTGACGGCAGCCTTCGCATCGGCTATTGGCTGTCCGCTCATGCTCCCGCTCGTGTCGACGACGAGCGCCAGCGCGACGGGCGAGACCATCGACGCGAGCGTGACAGTCGACTCTGGCGTGACGGTGCCTTCGCGGATCTGCAGGTCCTGCGGCCGTAGGCCCGGGACGGCCTTCCCGCTCGAGTCGACGACCGAAGCGACAAGGCGCACAGTCGGGAAGTCGCTCGGGTCCACGCGGCTCAGCACGATGTGGTACGGATCGTCTGCGCTTGCGACCCCTCCACCGAGCAACTGTGCGATCGCCAACCCGAGGACGAACGACGTGCGTCTAAACATCGATCTTCGTCATCCCGCGCATGACGAGGAACCCAAGCACGACGAGTGCGATCGCCGAGAAGAGCGCGTACCTGAGCGGACCGGGCTGAAAGAGCACGCCGACATAATCCGGGCCGATGAGCAGCAGGCCGATCGTGACGAAGATCGGGAGACCGCACAGCACGTACGCGCTAACGCGTTGCGGCGCCGTAAGGGCTTTGATGTCCCCCTCGATCCGGATCCGCTCGCGGATCGTCTCCGAGATGCTGTCCAGGATCTTGGCGAGGCTGCCGCCGATCTGGTGCTGCACATTGATCGCCGCGACGATCAGCTTGAGGTCGTCGGAGGGATAGCGCGCGGCGAGCCGTTCGAGAGCGTCCTCCTGCGACGCACCAAGGGCGATCTCGCGGCCGACGAGAAGGAACGCGCTCTTGGTGGGCTCGGGCGCGTCGGCGGCGACGTGCTCGAGAGCCTGCGGGAGGCTGTGACCCGAGCGGACCGAGCTCGCCAGGAGTCCGATCGTGTCCGGGAGCTGTTTCTTGAAGCGCGCCAGTTTTCCCTTGTGTCCGCGGCGGATCCACCAGAGCGGGAGGAACGCTCCGATCAGACCGGGAGGCACCGCGAGCAGGGCCTCACGCAGAAGGAGCGCGCCTCCGCCCAGACCGACGAGGCCGGCGATCCCGATGGCTAGGAGGAGCCCTCCCGGCGACATCGTGCTCTCGGCTTCCTCGAGGATTCGCTCGAGGAAACGAAGGGGCGTGGATCGATGGGCCGCCAGACGGGTCGTCTGGCCGCGTGGGCGGAGGAGGGCGAGGTGCGTATCGCCGGCCGCGATGGGAGCCTGCACGAAACCTCGGAGGCGCCGCGCGATGCTGCGCTCGGCGTCGATGAGCGGAAGCCATAGGCCGAGCACGAGACACGTCACGGCGGCCGCGCCGAGGACGCTCACGATGACTGGCTGCGGGAGCACTAGCCGCGCTGTCCTTCGAACGTCCCGTCGCCGTCGTATCCGAACCAGTTCAGCGGGAGCTCGAGCCCGCGCGACGTGAGCTGCTCACTGAAAGCCGGACGGATGCCCGTCGGGCGGAGCGAGCCAAGCACGCGCTGTCCGTCGAACCCCTCGCGCTGGAACACGAAGAGGTCCTGCATCGTGATGAGATCTCCTTCGTACCCGCGGACCTCGCTGATCTGCGTGATCTTCCGCGTTCCGTCCTGCATCCGATCGACGTACACCACGAGGTCGATTGCGGCAGCAACCTGCTCGCGGATGGCGCGCAAGGGCAGATCGGCGCCGGACATGAGCACCATCGTCTCGATCCGCGCGAGCGCGTCGCGCGGTCCGTTCGAGTGAATCGTCGTGAGGGAACCGTCGTGGCCCGTGTTCATCGCTTGGAGCATGTCGAGCGCCTCGGGACCGCGGCACTCGCCGACGACGATGCGGTCGGGCCGCATCCGCAGCGCGTTCCGGAGGAGATCGCGGATGCTCACCTCGCCGTGGCCCTCGACGTTCGCCGGCCGAGCCTCCAGCGTGATGACGTGGATCTGCTGCAGCCGGAGCTCCGCGGCATCCTCGATGGTGACGATCCGCTCGCGCGTCGAGATGTACGACGAGAGCGCGTTCATGAGGGTCGTCTTTCCGGCGCCACTGCCGCCCGCCACGATGATGTTGAGGCGGCCGCGTACGCAGGCGCGTAGGAATTGCAGGGCCTCGGGCGTGACGGACGAATGCCGAAGAAGCTCGTCCGGCGAAAGTGGCTCGCGGCGAAACTTCCGAACCGTGAGAACCGGCCCCACGAGCGACAGCGGCGGGATGATCGCGTTCACGCGCGATCCGTCCGGAAGACGCGCGTCGACCATCGGCGACGCCTCGTCGCAGCGCCGGCCAAGCGGCGCGATGATCCGTTGGATGACCCTGATCACGTGCTCGGTGTCGGCGAACGTGATATCGGTGAGGTAGAGCTTGCCTTCGCGCTCGATCCAGACCTGATGCGCGCCGTTCACCATGATCTCGGAGATTCCGTCGTCGTGGAGGAGGTCCTGGATCGGTCCGTAGCCGACGATCTCGGAGAAAACGGCGTCCTGCAGGCGCAGTCGGTCGGTGCGGTTGACGGCGACACGCTCGTCGTCCAGCGCTGTCGAGAAGTGCTCCGCCACCATCGCACGCATCTGGTCGGCGCCCGCTGCCTCGACGTTCCGACCGAGCAGCGCCGCGACGCGGGCGTGAATGCGGTTGACCAGCTGCACTTCGGCATCGTCGCGGAACCGGCTGAGCTTCAGGATGTCAGGACGCCAGTCGGCCTCGGATGCGATGGACGGAGTGACGTGTTTGACCATCTTGAGGTCAGGAGGCTGAAGCCGCGTGACCGCGGGACGAAGGATGGTCATTGGTTGGCTGCCGCCGGCACGGACCGGTGGGCCCGTCCGACCGCCGCGGGCTCGAGACCGACCGCGATCAGGTCGGCGAGCCTCTTGTAGCTAGCGCCGGCCTTCGCCCGGGCGCGGTCGTCGAGCATCGACATGCCGCGATTGATTGCCTCGGTGATCCCGACCCCTTCGCTCGGGATCGTCGCCGCGATCGACCGGCCCAGTCCGCGCTCGATCTCGCTCAGGCTGACCCCGGCCTTTCCGGGTACGCGGTTCGCGACGAGGATCGTGCGATCGTCCTGGAGCAAGAGACCCGTCGCGCTCATCACGCGGCGTAGGTTGCGGAGGGCCGGCAGCTCGGGAGTCGTCACGAGGATGATCCGGTCGGCCATGCGGAGGGTCGCGAGCGTCAGCTCCTCGAGGCTCGACCAGAGGTCGCACACGATGTACTGGAAATGCGGACGCAGCTGGTCGACGACGCGCGCGACGCGGTCGGGATCGATGGTCGGGACGCTCGCGAGATTGTCCGGCGCCAGGAGCGCCCGGACGCCTGACGTGTGCCTGACGAAGACCTCGTCGACGAGCTGCTGGTCGATGGAGTCGACGTGAGCCAGGAGGTCCGCGACGCTGTTGGCGCTCTTGAGGTCGAGTGCGATGCCGATGTCCCCGAACTGCAGATCCAGATCGACGAGCGCGACCGTGGACTTTCCGCTTCGTCGCGCGAGGCAAACAGCGAGGTTCGTCGCGATGGTCGTGCAGCCGACGCCGCCCTTCGGACTGTATACCGCGATCACCGCGCCGGGGCGCGAGGTCGTTCCGGGGGTTCGCTCGATCCGCTGCAGCCTGCGGAGCTCCTGGAAATTGAGGTAGGCGTCGCGGATCGTGCCGACGAAGTCTTCGGGCTGATATGGCTTGAGCAGAAAGCCGCGGGCCCCCGCTGTGACCGCGCGTGAGACGACACCGGGCGCGACGTTGGACCCCGTCACGATCACACAGCACTCGGGCGCCTGGGCCAGGATCTCGTGCACGGCCGGGCCGACGTCGCCGCGCAATCCGGCGATATCGACGACCGCGACGTTCGCATAGGTGCTCCCGACCTTGTCGAGGAGCGAGGCGTGATCGGTCACGCTCCCCACAAGGACCATCCGCGTGTCACCTTCGAGCGCGGCTCGGGCGTTGGCGATGAACTGCGGCTCGGTCTCCAGGACCAGGACGCGAATCGGACCAATCGGATCCATCATCGAGCGATCCCAAACGACTGCACGAGGTACGTGATGTCGACGCTGCGCGTCGTCACGGCCTGGCTCTCACTCTGCGAGCGGACCGCGACGTCGATCGTGGCCTGGCTGTCGCGGAGGTACTTGAGAACGAGCGCGGTCTGATGGTCAACCACGAACGTGAGTGCCGTCGCCCGCTGGGGCTGGTCCTTTGTCGGTCCGATCACCTGCAGCACCTCGAGGTTTTGGATCGTCGTTTGCGTGCGCTTAGGGTTCTCACCGACACCCGTTGTGACGGTGGCGAGGATGTCGACGTGGTCGCCGACCTCGACGAATCCACCAACGGTCAGCGGATCGCTCGTCGGGAACGAGATCAACACCTTGCCTGGATCGATCGTGAGCGACGATCCCTTCTTACCATCGGCGGCGACGAGCTGGCCGCGCAGCAGGGGCGCCCCGTTCGGGACCATCGCGAGCGTCGTCTGGCCGACAGCCTCGTCCGGATCTGCGAGCGCACCGCTCGGCACGAGTTCCTTTGGATAGTCGCGCGCCGTCAGCATCGCCGCGGTCAGCACAGTCCGCGCGGGGAGGTCCGTCTTCGCGACGACCAGGCTTACCGTCTCGGCGGGTGCGGCCGCAGCCGGGCCGGCGTTCTGCTGCGCGACCCCGTTGAGCGCGACCCCGGTCAGGATCGCGAGGACCAGACCCAGGAAGAGAAAGAACCACGAACGTCGTCGCATCTCGATCGCCTCCTAGTTATCCGGGACCAGCACGGCCGTGTTCGCGAGGGCGTTGAGGGTGCATGACTGGCACGAGTCGGGGCTGCCGAAGAGGCCACCCCAATAGCCTTTGACCGAGTTACTGGAGATGGTGCCTTCGTACACCGTGAACGGCGCGACAGTAAACAGATGCACGCGGTCCGGAGCCGAGTTCAGCTGAGAGCAATCCGGATTGCTGCCACCGGGAACGATGAGCGACCAGCGGTCGCCCGCGGCCCCGTTCTTATTGAACTTCTCGCCGCAGTCCCATAGGTAAACGAGGATCACCATCCCCTTCCCGAAGTACGTGCTTGTTCCGGGGACGAGCTTGTTCGAGAAAGGCATCAATGCGCTTCCCCGAAAAGCGACGGCTGCGCTCAGAACGGTCGACAAGTTCGCGACCTGGCCGCCGGCGGTTTCCACCCAGTCGCCGATTGTTCGATTGGCGCAGGACGGTGCCGGGTCCGGCGCCGGGTGACAGATCGAGCGATCCGTTAGGGTCGAGGGCACCTCCTGTCCAGCCCATCCCGCGGGCACGGGGTTCCACTGACTGTCCAGCGCAAGGGTCCCCCGGTACCCGTAGTAGACCCAGTTGTCGATGCTGCACTGCTTGTCCTTGTTCGCGTCCGCCTCGCCCCACGAGTCCCAAAGCTTGTTGCCTTGCGCGTCCTGACCCCACACGGTGCACCCGCCGCTCTGGTCGAGCGCGAGCGGGTTCGGCGAGTGAGCCCATGAATCGCCCTGTGTAATGAGCTGCTGTGTCTGGATGGACAGTTGGGTGTTGAAGCTCGGCGAGTAGTGGGAGAAGTCGATGAGTCCCTTGAAGGTTCCGTAAGCGACATTCGAGTCATTGGGATCCCAGAACGTCTTCGGCACAACTTGCGTGGGATCCGTTGGGTCGCACGGGGACGTGGTGCATGTGTTGTTGAAGTCGGACGCGTTGTAGTGACGCACCATCGCCCACATCGGCCCCCCGGTGAGAGATATCGACGTTCCTGAAAGGCGCACGCGTGCGGACGCCCCCGCTGTACTCGAGGTGTGGCCGACAATCGCGGCGACCAGCGACGAGAATGTGACGCTGGCGACGACTCGCACGTAAATCGTGGTCGGCGGAACGTCAGTGTTGGCGGTGCAGGTGTTCGCGCTGGTCGTCCAGACGGTTGGACTGCCGCCGTCACCGTAGTACAGATTGAACTGGTTCGAGGTACTCCGAGGCGCGAAGGAGCTCTTCTGGCTCACGGGATTGATGTAGCCGCTCGCGGTGCACCAGGTTTGCTCCTGCGAAACGCTGAAGGCTACCGAGCCGTTTACTTTGATGACCGAGCTCGCCAGGTACTTGCCTGCACCGAGCGCGGCGGTGTCCGCGAGATTTTGGATGGCTCGCCGTTCCGCCATCGCGTAGCCCCAGTCGATTCCGAATGCCAGCGAGGCGACGAGGACCGTCGCGGCGAGCGCGACGACAATAATCGCCTGACCGTCGTCGGACGCACCCCACCGCCGGGAGAGCCTCATCGCCGCGTCTCCATGAGCGAGCTCGCGGTCAGCGTGTTCGAGCCTGTACTCGAGAGCAGATTTCCCGCGATGGCGGAGACGGCCGACCACGGATAGCTGACGCCCACACGGACCAGCACTCCAGTCGTTGCCGGGCTGCTCGTTGGGATGCCGCCGCTCGGCCAGGGACGGAAAGTTGCGGCAGCGTTGTCGTAGTACTCGGCGGTCACCACAATCGAACTCGGACTGAGGGGCTCCGTGCGGGCCCGTGCGGCGCTCGCGATCGCCGACGGTGCAGCCGCCGGATTCAGGATTGCGTAATGGGCACCCTCCTGACTTGCGCTCGCGAGAACGATCTCGGCGTTCAGGGCGCGGGCGACGTCGAGGAAGCCGACCGTCAGTAGGATCAGCAGCGGCAGGATCAGCGCGAACTCGATCGTGCTCACGGCACGCCCATCTCTGGCTAGCTGGCGCATGGCGTCCCAACGGTCAGGAGCGGGAAGCGCGAGTCGGCGCGGATCGGGATCGGATTGAGCTTGAACGCCCCCTCGACGATGGAGGCGGTTATCAGTGCGAAGTTGTAGCGAGCCTCGACGATCGCGTCGCCGCCCGAGACCGTGCAGGTCACGGTGAGACCCGGGCAGGGCGATCCGAACGCAGCGAGCCCGGTCGCATCGCATGCGCGCTGCGTCACCTGCGCCCGCGTTGCGGAAGCGTTGCGCGCGGCGTAGTTCACGCCTTCGCGCGCTGCGTTCGCGACGACGCCGGCGTAGTAGTACGCGCGCGCCCCGTCGACGAGCCCCAGAAAGAGCACAAGGAGCAGCGGCAACGCGAACGCGACCTCGATTAGGCTCTGACCAGCCTGGTCGGCCCAAGCCACCTTGATCCTCTTACCCACGCCAAATCCCACGCCCCACGTGACCGGTAGGCCGGTCATCCGCATGGTCAATTGAGGCAGTAGTCCGAACGACCGGCAATACCGAAAAGTGACCCGCCAGCAGGCGCCCTACTCGGCGAAGCTTCCCCTGAAGGCCGCTTGGCGGACGGACGCGACGAGCTGGCTCCGCGTCTTCGCGTTGAGGCGCCGTAGCGCGTTTTGGACGTGCTTGTGAGCGGTCGATTGACTGATCTGTAGAACACCGGCGATCTCGCGATCCGTCGCGCCCTGCGCGATGAGCTCCACGATCTGCTCCTGGCGCGGCGTCAGCAGCGCGTCGCTTTGCTCGCCGAGCTGTGTGGACGAAAGCCTCGAGACCATCTGCGCGAGGCCGTTCAAAACGGTCCGCGGGAACGCGCTCTCACCCTGGACCGTCGCCGCGATGGTGCGCTCGAGCGCTCTTGGCGTTACGTCGCGGGAGACGAGGCCCACGAAGCCGAGGCTCGCCGCTTGAGCGCCCGCTTCGGGCGTCGGCGATGACATCAGCGCGATGAGGCGGGCTGCTCGGCTGAGCTGGTGCGCCCTCGTCCGGAATGGGGGACTCAGCAGAAGCCGCTCGGTGCAACCGACGAGGATGGCGTCATACGCGCTCGCCGCGCGAACGCTGAGCTGAGTCAGCGTCGGCAGGGAACCCATAACCTCGAGCCGGCACTCATCGAGGCGCGCGTAGGCGAGTCCGACCTCTTTCGAGTCGATGACGCAGACCCGCGGGCGCGCGGAACCGGCATGCCTCTTGTGTGGCTCTTGGTCGCTCACATCTCCCCAGTCGACGGCCGCCCGAGCGGACGGGTCCTTCCCCTTGCCTGTGCCGACCCGAACAATCAAAGCAGGGAGCGCCGATGTCAATGGTCGTACGCAGTATTGGTGGTGCCCCGACCTGCTACTGCGGGTAAGCCGAGGACATCACCGCGACGGCCGCCGCGCGGTTAGGCACATTCAACCTACGCAAGAGGTTGGTCACGTGCTTCTGTGCCGTCGCGGTCGTGATGCCGAGCGACCGCGCGATCTCCTTATCCGCGGCGCCGCGCGCGATGAGCATGACGACCTCGCGCTGCCGTGGCGTTAGGGGCAACGCGTTCGACGCGCGGAGCCAGCGGCCGTTCTTGATCAGCGTCGACAGGATGCGCCGCGAGTACGCATGCTCGCCGCGCAGCGCCCCGAGGATGGAGCGACGGAGGGCCTCGCTCGGAAGGTGCGTATCGACGTATCCGAACACGCCCATCGCGACCGCGTGCGCCGCATCGCTCGGACTCGGGTTCGTCGTGAGGATCACAGTCGTCATGTTATCGGCAAGTTCGCCGATGAGCTCCCAATCAGTTTGCTCATAGGTCGCGACGACCGTCAGACTTATGTCCGCGTGGTCGGCTTCCGCTGCGGTCGTGATGCGCCACAGCGGGACGCCGAGATTGAGCGATCGCAGAAGACTGAAGACGGCACCCGAACGATCGACGACAAGCACGCCGGGGGTCGTACCGGAAGCGAGGTCCATACCCTTTACTCCCCATCCCGCCTATGGGCCAAATGGCCCAGTCCACCGCTCGGAAATTTAGCAGTCGCACCCCACCTTCGGATACCGAATATCCAGTAGAACCGGGTCGGAATGGCGAACAGTTTTATCGCGCCGGTTTAGGACTTCACCAAATTGAGTACGCCAATTGGCCGCATGTCGTCGCGTTGATTACCCGCCATGGCGGAAAGACATTTCGGGGCCGCCTCGTCACGCTCGTGAAGAGGTGGTCCGGCGTCCGATCGGGCTGCGACCTCGCTGCCAGATCCGGCGGTTACCTGTGAAGACGCGAGTACCGGTTTCCGGGAATTGTCCGGTTGCTCAAGCGCGGGAAGAATCACGGAGTAGACCGACGATAGGGGTGGTAAGGGTGAGCCTGCGTAGTTTCATGCACGACGAGGGTGGCCAGGGGCTTGTGGAGTACGCACTCATCATCGCGGTGATCGCGGTCGCGGTCATCGTGGCGATGCTTTTCTTGCGTGATCAGCTCACGAACGTCTTCAGCAACATCGGTAACAACCTGACGTAGGAGGCGCGCCCGCGTTGCGCCTGCGACGCGCCTGGCCTCTGCGACGCCAGACCGAACGTACCCGATCTCACTCGGGAGCCCCCGGCTGCCTCGAGCTCACCTTCCGGGCCGCTGACATATAGAGGACGAGCGCCGCGACGCCTATCTCGACCAGAGGCGAAACGAAGCCGATGAGGTTCAGTCCACCGATCGCGATCGCGCCGCCGATCCCGACCTGCCCCACAAAGGTCGGCAAGCCAACAAGAAGCCAGACTCCGACTACCACGATCGCGATGATGCCGAGCGACCGCCATTGACGTGACTCCGCGACGCGCCGGAGAAGCACGAGCCCGCACGCGACCCCGCCCGCGACCGCCGAGACGAGCAGGAGCATGCCCGCCCCGAACGCGCTTGCCGAGAGAAGCAGCGCTCCCAGGATCGCGGCGGCGATCCCCTGCGTGAGCGCAAGCGCTCCCGCCGCTTCGAGGAGCGTATTGCCGTTTCCCTCCGCCGCGCGCATCCAACGCACGAGCCAGTACGCGAGCGCGACGCCTAGTACTTCAGGCCACAGACCGAGGATGTAGGAGAAAGGCGAGCAGACCGGAGACTCGGAAACGATCGCGAGACAGAAACGCATGAGGCTGGGGAGCCCGAGCAGGCGCTCGATCACGACGATCCCCGCGTAGACGATAACCGCGCTACGGCCTCCGACCGTGAACGCGACCGAGAGCGCCGTCGCCGTGGCGCCGACCGTCGCGACACCGCCGACCCATTCCACGGGGGCGCCGAGAAAACGGGCTGTCCAGTTGAAGACGACGAAGAGCACAGCTGACACGAAGAACCCCGCGCCGAAGGCGGCGAGCACGGCCCACATCGGCGATGCGGGCGCGAATCGCGGATTTGGGATGCGGCGTGCGAACGCGAACACTTGCGGGAGTTCGCCTCGCAGTCCGTCGATCATCGCCCGCCTATTCTGGCCAAGTGACATTGCAGACCGGTAGCGAGCGCGACGTCCTGGTTCTGGCGAAGACGATCGCCGCGAACGAGTTTCCCGTCGAGCGTCCGGGCGTCATCGCGCAGGACCGTGCGAGCGGAGCTCTCCTGCGCCTCGCGCCGTTCCCCTGGAAGGGCGCCGATACGGATCCGCCGGTCCAGCGCTGGGCGTGGCTGCAGCTCGGCGCATCGCCCGACGAGCGGGACCCGCGGGCCGAGACCCACACCGTTCAGGGAGACATCCTTTCCACCGGTTACGTCGAGGCCAAGGATGGCTGGCGTCTGCGCTGGCCGTTCGTGCGGCCCCATCTGCGCGGATCCGTCGAGGCGCTCGTCGAGCTCTCGCGCGCGCGCGCCACGACGTTGGGATTCGTCCGGCCCCGACCGGATATCGACATCGTGCAGCTTCCGCTTCGGCTGCGGTTCCGCTGCGCGAGCGACGACTGCGACACGATGCACGAGCTCCCGGTGCTCGATTGGGAACTCCACTCGCTCGCGCAGGCGACGCGCGCGAAGTACGGACCTTCGTGGGCCACGAAGTTCCGCGAGACGTGGGGTGCCGGCTTAACCGAACGCTACGACGTGCATCTGCTGCTCTCCGCGTACGCCCAAGCGCCGACGAAGCTCTACGTCGCCGGGCTGTTCTATCCGCCGAAGGTGACGGAGGATGCGCACGAGCACGTGCATCACGTGCAGCATCGCCAGCACGCGAGCTAGTCAGACCTTGCCGACGAGCTCCCGCGGAGTGTCGCTTCGTTCGATGCCGATCTCGCCGGGCTTGCCCTCGTACCCGTGCGGGAAGATCCGCAGCAGGAAATAGGTCCCGGTGGTGGGATCGTCCGAGCGCTCGACGACGAGCGACGGACCCCATCGCGAGTCGAAGCGCTCGCCGATCTCAGGCTTCGTCTTGGCGAGGTCGAAGCCCTCCTTGTCCCACTGCAGGACGGCGTAGCTCCGCACAACGCGTTCCTCGTCGCCGCCCTCGTCGGGACGCCAGCGATGCATCGCGGGGTGTTCTCGCTGACAGACGGCGGGCGAGCCCGAGTGGAGCGTCACCCACTTGTAGACGTCCGCGTCCTTCGACTGGGCGCCCTGGGGATACGCTTCCCGGTGTAGCTTTTCGCCGACCGTGCAGAGGTAGTAAAAAAGCATGTGGGAAGCAGGATAGCCAGAGATGGAGTCACGCACGATCACGGTCGAAGGCCTTCGCACGCGTGTTGTCGTCGAGGACGGCGGGCACGCCGGGGATCCGATCATGCTGATCCACGGTGTCGGCGGATGGGCTGAAACGTGGCGGCCGGTGGTCGCGCCACTCGCGTCCGCGGGACATCTCGTGGTGGCGCTCGATCTGCCAGGTTTCGGAGAGAGCCAAGCTCCGGGTCGCGTCTCCTACTTCGGTCCGAAAGACGCCTTCTATCCGCGCTTCGTTCTCGCCGCGATGGAAGTGCTGGGCATCCCGCGCGCGCACATCGTCGGCCAGTCGATGGGCGGGGCCGTCGCGTACATGGTCGCGGTCACCGCTCCGGAGCGAACGCGGTCGCTCGTGCTCGTCGCCGCGGGCGGACTGGGACAAGAAGTCGCGCTCTATCTGCGGGCGTGCACGCTTCCGGGGATGGGCCTCCTCGCGCGACTCCCGCGTCCGAAGAACGCGGCTCGCGACGCGCTACGCCCTTGCTTCTACGACGCGAGGCGCATTCCCGAAGAGTTATACGAGGAGGCGGTCCGCTACGGGAACGCGTCGTTCTCGGAATTCATCCGGGCGATCTCGGCGGGAGTAAACATCCGCGGCGTTCGGCGGCCACTCCGGGAAGCCTGGGTCGCGCGTGCGTCGCAATACAGCGGTCCGGCCCTCGCCGTCTGGGGCCGCGAGGACTACGTTCTGCCAGTGAGGCACCTGCGCGACGTGCAGCGGATTCTCCCGCAGGCCCAGGCTCACGTGATCGAGCATTGTGGCCATCTGGCCATGTTCGAGTGCCCCGATGAGTTTCTCGCCATGACGCTCCCGTTCCTCGAGCGGGCGGAGCAAGCCGTAGCGGCCTAGTGGCCCGGAACTGGCACCATTGAAGGTTGATGAAGACGGGCACACGCCCCGACATCGCGGTCACGACCCCTAACGCGAAGCTCCGTCTCAGCGCTCAGGACGTCATCGCCGACTACCGGCTCGCCGTGCGCAGCCGGGCGGCGAGCGAGCTGTCGCGCCGCGAGGTTCTCGTCGGGAATGCGCCTTTTGGCATCTCCGGCGAGGGCAAGGAGGTCGCCCAGCTCGGGATGGCCCGCGCCTTCCGCGCGGGAGACTGGCGCTCCGGCTACTACCGCGACCAGACGTTCATGTTCGCGGTCGGCCTGGCCGATCTGTCCCAGTATTTCGCGCAGCTCTACGCCGATCCCGACGTGATCCGCGACCCCAACTCGGCGGGCCGCCAGATGCTCAGCCACTTCGCCACGCGAATCCTCGACGAACGCGGCCGATGGAAGGACCTGCTCGCGTCGGGCCAGTCGGCCTCAGAGCTCTCGCCCGTCGCGGCGCAGATGCCCCGGTCGGTCGGTCTTGCCTGGGCGTCAAAGCTGTACCGCGAATCCCCGGCGCCGCGCAGCGTCTCACGCGGCTTCTCCCATAACGGAGAGGAAGTGTGCTTCGCGACCATCGGTAACGCTGGAACGAGCGAGGGCGTTTTCTGGGAGAGCCTCAACGCCGCGGGGGTCTTGCGGATCCCGCTGCTGATCTCGGTGTGGGACGACGGCTACGGGATCTCCGTACCGAACGAGTTCCAGACGACGAAGGGGTCGATCTCGGCCGTGCTCGAAGGGTTCCGGCGCGATAAGAGTGGAAGCGGCCTCGACCTCTACACCGTGAAGGGCCACGACTACGTCGCGTGTTGCGACGTCTATCAAGTCGCGGTCGAGCGCGCGCGCCGCGATCACATCCCGTCGGTCGTCCACGTGACCGAGATGACGCAACCGCAAGGCCACTCGACGAGCGGCTCGCACGAGCGCTACAAGTCGAAGGACCGCCTGCGCTTCGAGATCGAGTTCGACCCGATCCGCCGGATGCGCGAGTGGATCATCGCAGAAGAGATCGCCGATGCGGCGACGCTCGACACGCTCGAGCGTGAAGCCCGCATCGAGGTCGAGCGCACCCGCGAAGCGGCCTGGGACGCCTACGTCGCCCCGATCCACGCCGATCGCGAGCACGCCCTCGAGATGATCGAAGAGGCCGCCGCTGAGAGCGGCGTCGACCTCGACGGGGTTGCGGCCGAGCTGCGGTCGACCGAGCCGCCGACGCGACGGCTCGTCGCCTCGACCGGACGGCGCGCGCTTGTCGCGCTTCGCGGTCGGGGCTCACGGGAGCTCGCCACGTTCGTCGAGTCGTACCGCAAACAGAACGACGAGCTCTTCAACTCGCACCTGTACAGCAGATCGGACGAGTCGCCACTCCGCATCGGCGCCGTCGCCCCGGTCTACGCCGAGGACGCCGAGTCGGTGGACGGCCGGATGGTGCTGTTGCGGTGCTTCGACGAGAACCTCGCGCGCGACCCGCGCCTCCTCATTCTCGGCGAGGACGTCGGGAAGCTCGGCGACGTTAACCTCGTGTTCGAAGGGCTCCAGGCCAAGCACGGCGAGCAGCGCGTCATCGACACCGGCATACGCGAGGCGACGATCCTCGGGCAGGGCATCGGCGCGGCGCTGCGCGGCCTGCGCCCGATCGTCGACATCCAGTACGTCGATTACCTCCTGTACGCGCTCGAGCTCGCGTCCGACGACCTCGCGACGCTCCATTGGCGCACCGGCGGCGGCCAGAAGGCGCCGGTCCTCATCCGCACGAAGGGTCACCGGTTGCAGGGCATCTGGCACACCGGATCGCCGATGGCGACGATCGTCTCGTCGTTGCGCGGGCTCCACGTCGCGGTGCCGCGCGACATGACGCGTGCGGCCGGTCTCTACAACACGCTGCTGCGCGGCGACGACCCCGCGCTTCTCATCGAGGTGCTCTCGGGCTATCGGCTCAAGGAACGACTGCCGAAGAACATCGGGGAGTTCACCATCCCGCTCGGCGTGACCGAAACGATCCGCGAGGGTTCGGACGTCACGCTCGTGACGTACGGCGCGCTCTGTCGGATCGCTATGGACGCCGCCGCCGATCTCGCGAGCGTCGGCATCGAAACCGAGATCGTCGACGTGCAGACGCTCCTGCCGTTCGACCGCGATCACGCGATCGCCGAATCCGTAGAGAAGACCGGCGCGCTCCTCGTCGTCGACGAGGACGTACCCGGCGGCGCGTCCGCGTACATCGTTCGCGAGGTCGTCGAGACGCAGGGCGCGATCGACGACCTCGACGTCGGGCCCCGGACGCTCACCGGGATGCCGAACCGCGTCGCGGTCGGCAACGACGGCGACTATTTCTCGAAGCCGAATCGCGAGGATATCTTCGAGGCCGTCTACGCGATCATGCGCGAGCGACGCCCCGACGATTTCCCGCCGATCACCCCAGAGCGCCGCTCGTGATAAAGACGAACGTCCAAGCCGTTCACGACACGCTCCAGAGCGAGTTCCGGCGGGACGAGCGGCTCATCCTCCTCGGCGAAGACGTCGGTGTGCGGGGCGGGGTGTTCCGCGTGTCGGACGGCTTCATCGAAGAGTTCGGCGCCGATCGGATCATCGACACGCCCGTCGCGGAATCGAGCATCGTCGGCGTCGCCATCGGCGCGGCGCTCGGTGGACTCGTGCCGATCGCCGAGATGCAGTTCGCGGACTTCAGCGCGCCCGCCTTCGAGCAGATCATCGACGAGGCCGCTCGGATGCGCTACCGCTCGAATGGCGCGTGGGGCGTGCCGATGGTGATCCGCATGCCGTGGGGCGGCGGGATCCATGGGGCGCTCTATCACTCGCAATCGGTCGAGGCGTTCTATGCGCACGTCCCCGGGCTGAAGGTGGTCGTACCGTCAACTCCGTACGACATCACCGGCATGCTCCGGAGCGCGATCCGCGATCCCGATCCGGTGATCTTCCTCGAGCACAAGGCGACGTACCGCACGGTGAAGGGCGAGGTGCCCGATGGCGATTACACCGTGCCCCTTGGGCCCGCCGACGTGAAACGCGAGGGCACCGACATCAGCGTCTACGCCTACGGCCTGATGCTTCATCACTCGCTCGCCGCAGCCGAGACACTGGCTGGCGAGGGCATCTCGGTGAACGTCGTCGACATCCGCAGCCTTCGTCCGCTTGACGTCGCGACGGTGCTCCGGGAAGCGCGGAAGACCGGTAAGTGTTTGGTCGTTTATGAGGACAACCGCATGTTCGGCGCGGGTGCGGAGATCGCCGCGCTGATCGCGGAGGAGGCCTTCAGCGATCTGGACGCCCCGGTAATGCGCATCGGCGGCCCCGAAGTGCCCGCGATGCCTTACAACAAACCACAGGAAGACTGGTTCATGCCCGATCCGGCGAAGATCGCGGCCAAGATGCGCGAGCTGGCCGCGTACTAGGGGAGTGTCATGGCTTTCGAGCTGAAGATGCCCAAGCTCGGCGAATCCGTCACCGAAGGCACGATCGGAAAGTGGTTGAAGCAGCCGGGCGACAAAGTGAACAAGTACGACCTGCTCGTAGAGGTGCAGACGGACAAGGTGAACACCGAGATCCCGTCGCCAGTCGCGGGCACCCTCAAAGAGGTCAAGGTCGAGGAGGGCCAGACCGTCCCGATCGGGACGCTCCTCGCCATCTTCGACACCGCCGACGGTGAGGCAGCGGCGACGGCCCCTCAGGCGCCCGCGGCACAGCCCGCGGCGCAACAGCAGCCCGCCTCCGCATCTCAAGCACCGGCGGCGGCACCGAAACCCTCTCAACCCGCCGGGGTCCCCCCGGCCTCCGGCCGGGCCCCCAGCGAGCGGGGGCCCTCGGTGCCGCCGCCTCCGCAGCGCGAGCCCGCGACTGCGCAGGCCGCCGCCCCTCCGCCACCTCAAAGTTCGTCCCCGCGTCCCGCTCCTGCGGCGGCTGCCACAGCAACGGCGGAGCGTCCCGATCTCTCCGATATAAGGGCCACACCCGCGGTGAGAAAGCTCGCGAGCGAGCAGGGCATCGACATCTCGCAGATCGAAGGCACCGGGCTCGGAGGGCGCGTCTCGAGAAAAGATGTCGAGGACTTCATCGCGCAGCGCCAGTCGTCGCAGCAGCAGGCCGCGGCGCGCGTCGTTCCAGCACAACCACAGCCGCCGTCGCAGGCGGCACCGGCGCGACAGGTTTCGGTGCCTTCGCTCGCCGGAGATGAGCTCGTCCCGCTGTCGCAGATGCGGCGCGCCATCGCGAACAACATGGTCCAGGCGTGGACCGCTCCCCACGCGCACGCGGTCATGGAAGTCGATATGACCGACCTCATGCGATACCGCGACCGGGTGAAGGCGGAGTTCCAGGAGCGTGAAGGGTTCGATCTGTCGCCGGCGGCTTTCATCGCGAAGGCCGTAGTCGAGGCGCTGCGCACCGTCCCGTCGGTCAACTCGAGCTGGACGGACCAGGGACTGATCCGCCACCGCGAGCTCAACCTCGGCTACGCCGTCGCGCTCGGCGACGACGGCCTCATCGTGCCGGTCATCAAGGACGCCGACGGCAAGAGCCTCGCAGGGCTTATGAGGTCCATCCGCGACCTCGTCGACCGCGCCAAGGCGCGGCGGCTCACGCTCGACGATCTCTCGGGCGGCACATTCACGCTGAACAACACCGGTCCGCTCGGGACGATCGTGTCGAGTCCGATCGTGCCGCCCGGGCAGGCCGCGATCCTTTCATCGGAATCGATCCGCAAGCGTCTCGTCGTGACTGACGAGGACGCGATCGCGATCCGCCAGATGATGAACATCGTCATCGGCTTTGATCACCGCGTTGTCGATGGGTCCACGGCGGCCCGCTTCCTTACGGCCGTGCGCGACTGGCTTCAGACGACCGGCACGTCGGTCACGGTGTATTGAGATGAGACGAGCGACGAGCGGCTTTGCCGTGAGGAGCGAGACCACCAGCCTTGAGCGTGTCTCCCCGGCAAAGCCGGGAGATTGAGCTAATGGCCGAGCTCGCGCCGATCAAGTTCGAGATGCCCGGCGAAGTGGAACGACCGCGCTCGCGGGGTCGAAGCGCGGCGAACACCGTCGTGCCGATCGATCGCGCGCGGCCAGAATGGCTCAAGGTCCGTCTCCCGATGGGACCGGAGTACGAAAACCTGCGACGCCTGATGCGCTCGAAATCTCTTCACACCGTCTGCGAGGAAGCCCACTGCCCGAATATGGCGGAATGCTGGGGCGCCGGCACCGCGACGTTCATGATCCTCGGCGACACCTGTACACGCTCGTGCGGCTTCTGCGCCGTGAAGACCGGCCGCCCGGGGATCGTCGATCTCGACGAGCCGGCTCGCGTCGGCGCGGCGGTCGCTCAGATGGCGCTCGGCCACGCCGTGGTCACGAGCGTGAACCGGGACGAGCTCCCTGACGGCGGCGCCTCGCTCTTCGCCGCGACGATCCGCGAGATCCGGGCGCAGTCTCCGCAGACGACCGTGGAGGTCCTGATCCCCGATTTCACCGGCGACCCCGCGGCCCTCGATGCTGTTCTCGCTGAGCGGCCAGAGATCTTGAATCACAACGTCGAGACGGTCGAGCGCCTCTACTCGCGCGTCCGGCCGCAGGCCCGGTATCCGCGTTCACTCGAAGTTCTCCGTCGTACGAAGGAGCGCGCGCCCGAGCTCGTCTGCAAGAGCGGGATCATGGTCGGGCTCGGTGAGACCCACGCAGAAGTGATCGCGACCATGCGTGACATCGCGGCGCAGGGGACCGATGTCCTGACAGTCGGTCAGTATCTCCGGCCGTCGCCGATGCATCTGCCGATCGAGCGCTACTGGACGCCTGCGGAGTTCGCGTCGCTGCGCGACGAGGGAATGACGATGGGCTTCCGCCACGTCGAGTCTGGCCCGCTCGTCCGCTCCTCATATCACGCCGAGCGGCACGTCAGCCTTGGGTAAGGCGCTCCACGCCACATGGCTGGGGCGCGTTCCCTACGTCGACGCGTGGCGGATGCAGGAGGCGATCGCCACGCGCGTGCGCGACGGCGACGCGGAACGCCTTCTTCTCCTCGAGCATGATCCCGTCTACACGATCGGACGGCGGGGAACTACGGATCATCTTCTCGTCGGCCCGGACGTTCTGCGCGCCGACGGCGCATCGGTCTATCGCGTCGATCGCGGCGGCGACATCACGTACCACGGCCCCGGTCAGCTCGTCGGTTATCCGATCACGGCATTCGCCGAGGGCGCGGATCTCGTCTCGTATGTCCGTGCGATCGAGGACGCGCTCCGCGATGCGCTAGGAAGCTACGGCGTGGCGTCACGCACCGAGCGGGGGAAGACCGGGGTCTGGGTAGATCTTCCCGATGGCCGACCGGCCAAGATTGCGGCGATCGGCGTGCGCATATCGCGCGGCGTCACGACGCACGGATTCGCACTGAACGTCTCGACCAATCTGGCGGCATTCGAGCGCGTGCTGCCCTGCGGTTTCCAGCACGAGGTGGCGTCCCTCGAGCGACTCGGCGTGGCGGCGGACGTCTCCGAGGTAGGCGAGCGCTGCGCGCGCACGCTGGCTGCGCGGCTCGGGCGCGAGCTCGTCGTGGATGCGTCGGTCGAAGCGCCACGTGATGCGGAAATCCCCATGGACGCACCGGTTCGCGCGGCGCTCGACCTTCTCGCGGAGCCACTTCCCGCCTAGCTTTCACGCGTTGCGGATAGGCACTCATGCGTTTGCTGTAGGCGCACCCGATGCGCCCGTATGGTCCTGGGAGCGGCCCCACCCAGTCGGGTGACCGAACGCCCTATGGAGGCACGATTAAGTCGGACATAACGTTGAGCCTGCGATGGGAATGAAGTTCAGCAAGCCGGCGATCACGCGAAGCCTCGGTGACGAGCCGATGGTGACGTTGGACGCGTCGGCGCTCACCCAGCGCATCGGGAGCATCTCGCACGTCGAGAAGCCGGCGACCTCACCGATCTACCAGTCGCTGACCAGCCGTCAGCAGCCCTACGAAGCAAAGTGGCGGAGGGCGCTCAGGCCTCGCTAGCTGACGCGCTCGCCCCGGTGGTAGACGCGCCACACGCGCCAGAGCACCGCGGGGTCGGTCAGCGGATCTCCGTGAACGAGCACGACGTCCGCCGGTCCGCCTTCGTGGATCGTCCCAGCGTCCTTGATCGCGAGGAGCTCGCCGCCGATCCACGTCGCTGACGCGAGCGCCTCATGCGGCTCGAGCCCAGCGCGCACGAGCATCTCGACTTCCCACGCGAGATGACCGGGCCGGACGGAGCCACCGCCGAAGTCGCTGCCGGTCGCGATGCGCACCCCGGCCTTCTTCGCCATGCGCACTACCGCGAGTGCCTGCTCGAGAAGGGCGGCGCTCGCACCTTTCCCCTCCGCGAACCGACCACCGTCCGTCGCCGCGAAGCCGACGAAGCTCTCGAGCACGCTGAGGGTCGGCACGAGTGTCGCGTGCCCGGCCATCTTCGCCGCCGTCGCGGCGTCGACGCCGAATCCGTGTTCGATCGAATCGACACCTGCCTGGACCGCGACCGCGGCGCCGAGGCCCTGCGCGTGCGCGGTGATGCGCTTACCGCGTTCGTGCACCGCGGTGACGGTCGGCTTGAGCTCGTCGACCGTGAACGTGACCTCTTCGCCGGTGCGTCCGGTGTCGACCGCGATCTTGACGAAGTCGGCGCCCGCGTCCATCTCCGCGATCGCCGCCTTCCGCAGCTCTTCGCCAGAGTCGACGAAGACGACGAACGGCGGGAACTTATCGCGCCGCGCGAGCCACGTCCCGGCGGCGATGATCGTCGGAGCGTCCACGCGTCCGCGGTGCGTGTCGCGGATGCGCAGGTTGAGCCGGCGCGGCGCCCCGACGTCGCGCGCCGTCAGGATGCCCATGCGCGCGAGGTCGCGTGCCGCCTCCGCGCCGCGGGCGAGGAGGTCGGCCTCGGGATCGCCGAAGCGCGCGATCCAGTTCGCTCCGCCGAGTCCGGTGAAGTGCGCGTGGCAGTCCACGAGACCCGGGATGACGGTCGCGCCGGACGCGTCGACGATGTCCGCGCCGGTCGGATCGGGGGCTCCATCGTCGGGACCGACGTACTGGACGCGGCCGTCGCGCATGAGGACGGAGACCCCACGCCGCAGGGTCGGCGAACGACCGTCGGCGAAGGCGGCGCCGCGAAGGAGGACCGCCGCGGGCGCTATTTGGTCTTCTTCCCGATGGTGCGGATGAACGTCTCGATCGGGATGGCCGTGAGTGTCTCGATCTGGACGGTGCCGCGAGCGCCGAGGCCGACCGAGACGCGCGCGATCGTCTCGTTGTCCTTCGCTTCGACGATGTTGACGAAGTCGTAACGACCGAGCGTCGCGTATTGCGCGACGACGCGGGCGCCCATGGCTTCGATCTCTTCGTTGACCTTCTTGATCCGGCGCGGGTTGGATTGCAGGGTCTTGACGCCAGCCGCGGTCACCTTCGTGAGGAGGACATATGTCGCCACGGTGCTCCCTCCAGCCCCATACTCGAACGCGAGCATATGCCGACGTTCACGCGGACTCAGGCCGAAGCGGTTCTTCCTAAAGTGCGCCCGCTCCTCGAAGACCTCCAGCGGCGGAAGGCGTCATACGACCGGCGTCCCACCGACCCGGTCGCGAAAGAGATCAACGCGCTGCTCCTCGAGATCGCGCACTTCGGCGTCGACGTGAAGGATCCGGACCAGGGACTCATCGACTTCCCCGCGATGCGCCGGGGCCGCGAGGTCCTGCTCTGCTGGAAGCTCGGGGAGGGCGACCGGATCAGCTACTGGCACTCCATCGAGTCGGGATACGCGGGCCGGAAGCTCATCGAAGACTAGCCCCGCACATTTGTGCGACAGCGCGCGCACATTTTGACGACGTCTGCGC
Source organism: Chloroflexota bacterium (assembly GCA_038040345.1). Lineage (GTDB taxonomy): Bacteria > Chloroflexota > Limnocylindria > P2-11E > P2-11E > 3-1-20CM-2-70-9. The sequence goes on along the minus strand of JBBPIQ010000008.1, from coordinate 71,062 downwards.
ACGTTTAGGGGACATACACGCACGCATGTTTCTGTCTAAATCTCGTGGTTGGAGAGCCACGACTTTGCCTGGGCCGCGGGATTCTTTGACGGCGAGGGCTGGGCGAACCGGAGTGGCCGCGGTGTCCAGTCGCGGATAAACCAGGCTGGTTTGGACGGCGTCCCCGAGGTGCTCACCAAATTCCAGCGGATCGTCGGCGTCGGCCGGATCAAAGGGCCGGTTGTCGCCGAGGGGAGGCAGCCCTTGTATTACTGGGAAGCCACATCCCGACCTGACCTGACCCGAGTAGCTGAGCTGATCGCGTCCTGGCTCTGCCAAGTCAAACGAGCCCAGTTCGAGCGGACCTTGGGTGGAACGCTGCCGCCGCTGGTTTGGCCTGGTTCGATGAGCGAAGAACTCGCCTGGGCTGGCGGCTTCTTTGACGGGGAGGGGTCCACTTATCTCGAAAAGCACCGGAGCCATCGCGGGTATTTCGCGCCGCGACTCCACGTAACTCAATCCGGATGGGGCGGCGTAGCGCCGGAACTGCTTCGGTTCAAATCCGCAATCGGCGACATTGGCAGGATCTCGGGTGCTTCCAAAAACAAACGAGACCACAAGCCGTATCGGCGCTGGCGAGCGTACGCGGAGAATGAAGTCCAGCTCGGCATACATCTGCTGCTGCCATTCATCGGGCAAGTGAAGCGGCAGCAGGCCTTAGCCGTGATGCTTCTAATCCATTCGCAAGCGCGCCTGCCCCGTGGCAACCCGGCGTTCGGCGTCGCCGGCGCGCGATATTGCCTCCGAGGACACGACAAATGGAACGCCCGTGTCCGGCCCTTCAAGGGACGCGGCAAGAACGAACAGGATCCCTTGAATCACCTGAGGCAATGTCTGGCGTGCGTCCGCGAGGACGCCAAGGTGCGGAGAAAAAAAGAGCGACGGCCCTGAGGCCGTCGCTTTGCAATGTCTCCTACCAAGTTACTTGTTGAAATAGACCTTATTGATCTCGATGTAGTTCTTCCACTTATCGGGCACCGCATCCTCGGGAAAGATCGCGCTTACGGGACATACCGATTCGCACGCCCCGCAGTCGATGCATTCATCGGGATGGATGTAGTACATGTTGTCTGCATCCGTTGTATAAATGCAGTCCACAGGGCAAACGTCAATGCAGCTCGCGTCCTTCACGTCTATGCAGGGTTCCGTGATCACGTAGGCCATCTGTGATTCGTTCTCCCGTTCCGTCCATGGAAAATCGCGCGCTGATTTCTCAGCCTATCATCGCGCGACGTGAGTAGTGAAATCGCGGAGTTCCCACTCCCAGCCGATGTGACCGACGAAGAACGCGCCACAGCCAAGCGCGAGATCGGCAAGTACACGAAGATCATCGGCGAGGAACCGCGCGTCATCCGTTTCGCCGGTAGAACGATCGGTCAGACGGGGCCCGTATGGCATTTCCAGTACACACGGCTGTACGCGCTCCCCAAGGGCTACCTTGTCGCCGCCCACGACCTCCACCAGGGGATCAAGGTCGCATACGCCGAGACGGCGGAGGATCTCCCCAAAGCCTTCGACAACGACCTCGTCCGCGAGTTCGTGGAAGACGAGCTCCGTTACCGCAAGATCATCGGATCCGAGCACGCCAGAGCCCAGTAGCCGCTCGCGCAAGTCCGCGCGCCCGCCGAAGCGGGAGCCTCCAGGCGCACCAAGCGAGCCCGCTCGCGCCCGCTGCTCCGAGCCGCCGCCTGAAGCGCTTCGGCGTGGCATCGAGCAGTTCAATGCGGACGAGTTCTTCGAGCAACACGAGACGCTCGAGCTGCTGTGGCGTGACACGGCCGCACCGGTGCGCGGTCTGTATCACGGGATCCTGCAAGTCGGCGTCGGCTTCCACCACTGGCGCCGCGGCAACTTTCACGGTGCCTCGGTCCTTCTCGAGGAAGGCATCGAACGTCTGCGCCCGTTTGCGCCGACATGCCAGACGGTCGACGTCGCCGGGCTCATCGCCGACGCGACCGCGGCGCGCGACCGACTCATCGCCCTCGGTCCCGAGCGGATGAGCGAGTTCGACCTCACGAAAGCGCCGCGGGTACGCTTCGCGCGGTGACCGAAGCAGCGCGCGCGTGGGCCAAGCGACTCGGCACCGTTGGGGTGTACACGTTCGAGGCCGAGCGAATGCCCGCGGCCGACGAGCGGGATTACGCGCGCGCCATCGAATCGCTCGGCTTCAAAGTGTTGTGGATACCGGAGAGCCTCGGTAGCAAGGAAGCCTTCGCGCACGCGAGTCTGCTGCTCTCCGCGACCAAGACGCTCGTCGTAGCGACCGGGATCGCAAACATCTGGGCGCGCGACGCGGTGGCGATGGCGAACGGCGCGCGAACGCTGGTCGATGCATACCCAGACCGCTTCCTCCTCGGGCTGGGCGTCAGTCACGCGCCGATCGTGAAGACCCGTGGGCAGAGCTACGCGCGCCCGCTCGAGTACATGCGCAGGTACCTCGAGGCGATGGACGCCGGGCCCTACGTCGGACCCAAGGTCGAGGTGCCTCGGGTTCTCGCGGCGCTCGGGCCGCAGATGCTTCGTCTCTCCGCCGAACGCGCACTCGGCGCGCTTCCGTACTTCGTTCCGGTCGAGCACACGACCATCGCCCGGAAAGAGCTTGGTGCCGGTCCGCTCCTCGCGGTCGAGCAGGCCGCGGTCCTGAGCGAAGATCCAGCGGCCGCACGCGCGACCGCGCGGCGACACATGAAGCGATACCTCGACCTCGACAACTACGTGAACAATCTTCGGCGCCTGGGCTGGACGGACCGCGACTTGGCCGAGGGCGGCAGCGACAAGCTCGTGGACGCGATCGTCGCCTGGGGCGGCACCGCCGCGATCAAGGCTCGGATCGACGAACACAGCAAGCGCGGCGCCGACCACGTTTGCCTCCAGGTGCTCCGTTCCGACCCGGCCGGGTCGGCGACCGCCGACCTCGAGCGGATCGCGAAGGCGGTGTTCTAGCTTCCGTCCTTCTCCGGCAGCTCGACCGCGGTGAACCCGGGCTGGTCCCAGCCCAACACGGTGTAGGGCGGGAGGTTTACCGCCTCGACGCCCCGAAGCTCCGGGATGTCGTCGAGCAGCGCCCGCTCGATCCCACTCTTCAGCTGCAGCGTCGCCACGAGTCGTCCCATCCGCGGGCGCGTGACCGAGACGCGGATCCGCGCGATGGCGTCTTCCACGTCGACGAGCTCGACGTGGCCTCCGGTCCGCGCGAGGTAGCGCTCCATCTCGGCGATCTTCGCGGCCACGCGCTCGGCGAGGTCAGCCATATTGAGCGAGCATACGGAAACCTTTCGAGGAGGTCCGCGAATGTGCTACCCGCCGAGTGCGCGCCCGCCTGACGTTCCAGTCGATCTACTTCCACCGATGACCGGCGGTGCTGGTGGCCAGGACGCGATCCTGACCAGCGCCGACGGGACGAAGTTCCGCACATACCTCGCAAGCGCGACGGCCGGCGACGCGGGGGTCGTCATCGCGCCGGACGTGCGCGGCCTGCATCCTTTCTACGAGGAGCTCGCCGAGCGGTTCGCATCTGCCGGCGTCAACGCGATCGCGTTCGACTACTTCGGACGCACGGCGGGGACCGAGAGGCGCGCGGATGCCTTCGACTTCATGCCGCACGTCCGGCAGACGACTCCCCAGGGCGTCTTCGCTGCCATCACCGCTAGCCGGGCGCATCTCGAGACGGAGACCAAGGCTCGCCGCACATTTGTGCTTGGCTTCTGCTTCGGCGGTCGGATCGCGTTCCTCTCCGCTGCCGAACAGCCGGGTCTCGCTGGCGTCGTGGGCTTCTACGGCAGGCTTGGCAAGCGCGAGAACGATCCCTGGCCCGTCCCTGCGGAGGAGGCCGCGCGAATGGGCGCGCCTCTTCTGGGCCTCTTTGGAGGCGACGATCCGGGGATCCCACCCACGGACATCGCCGCGTTTGACAGCGCACTGCACGCGGGACCGCACCATATCGAAACGTATCCGGGCGCCCCGCACTCGTTCTTCGACCGCACCTTCAACGAGCACAAGGCGGAGTGCGACGATGCCTGGCGCCGCGTGCTCGCGTTCATGAAGACCGGCGACCCGACGAAATCGGCGTGACGCTCGACGGCTCGATCCTCGCATTCACGGGGATCGCCGCACTCCTCACGATCCTGCCGGGCGCCGACATGGCGCTCGTCGCCAAGGTCACGTTGCTCGATGGACGGCGCGCCGCGTTTTTCACGAGCCTCGGTATCTGTGCAGGCCTGCCGGTGCACGCGACCGCTTCCGCGCTCGGCCTCTCGCTCATCCTCGCGACGAGCGCGGAGGCGTTCACGGTCGTGAAGTTCGCGGGCGCTGGCTACCTCGCATATCTCGGCATCCGCACGATCCGGGACTCGCTGCGGCCGGTCGCGGACGTCGCGGTCGCCGGAGGTCGAGCGCGCAGCGACCGTGCTGCCTTCGCCCAGGGCTGGCTGTCGAACGTGCTCAATCCGAAGGTCGCGCTGTTCTATCTGACATTCCTGCCGCAGTTCATCTCGCCTGGCGACAACGTGCTGGCCAAGTCGCTGCTCCTGGCGGCGATCCATGCCGTGTTGGGACTCGTCTGGCTTCCGCTGTACGCCTACGCGATCGATCGCGTCGGTGCGGTGGTCCGCGGGGCGCGACGCTGGCTCGAGCGTCTCTCCGGCGCGGCGCTCATCGGTCTCGGCGTACGCCTGGCCTTCGAGCGACGGTGAACGTTTCGAGCGATACGGACCGCGGGCGTCGGCCTCCGCTAGCCTCCTAGCGATGCGTCTTTTCTGGCTCTTCGTCGTCGGCACGGTCGGCTTCGTCTTGATCAGCTATTTCGAGCAGGTTCCCGTGCTCGGATGGCTCGGGGCCGTTGTCTCCGTGGTGGCCTGGGTCACGCTCGGTCGCGCGCTCGCACGGGATGGCGCGTCGGCGACGGTCACGTCCGGCATCCTCGGAGCCTGGACCGGCTTCGTTGGCGCCTTCAGCGCCTGGGCATTCCAAACGGGCAATCTCTTCGGGCTCTCCACCCCGGGCCTCGATCGTGTCGGAGCCGGCTTCGGATTCATCGGCGCAACTCTCGGGCTGATCTACTGGCCGTTGATCGGAGCAGCGATATGTTTCGCGGCGGCGTTCTTCTCGCTAGGACGCCGACTGGCGTAGGGCTACCGACAGAGAGGCGAAACCGCGGGTGGCACTGGCGAGCGGGTTGTGCGCGAGCCGCGGGTGCCCCGGGCACCGGCCCCGCGGAGTGAGCGGAGCGAACGACGCGAAAGGCCGGGAGGGTGCGGCGAGCGCGCGGCCCCGAGCCAGGGACAGGACCCGCGGTTTCGTGATCGAGGAAGGGCCGCGTTAGGCGACGCGCCGACGTTTGTGAGAAACGTAGTCGACGAGAACGTATTCACCGAGATGCTCCGGTTCAACGTAGAAGGCCCGCCCATTGTTTATTTTCGACATCTGATTGACGAAGTCGACGAGGTAGTGCCCGCGGGCGAGCATGAAGGTGTTGATGGTGATGCTCTCGCGAGTACAGCGGACCACTTCGCGGAGCGTCGCTTCGAACGTGCGCTTCGTCGGCGGGTAGTTGAACTGCGGATAGGTGCTGCCCGGCTCGAAGTACGCCGTCGGCTCGCCGTCGGTGATCATGATGATCTGCTTGTTCTTGCCGCGCGAGCGCGAGAGGAGCGTCCGCGCGACCTCGAACGCGTGCTGCATGTTCGTGCCGTAGACATACTCGTTCCACGTTAGCCGCGGGAGGTCCGCTGGCTTGAGCTGCGTCGCGTACGCCGAGAAGCCGACGATATAGAGGTCGTCCTTGGGGAAGGTCGAGCGGATCAGTGAGTCGAGCGCGAGCGTGACCTTCTTCGCGGCGAGGAAGCACCCGCGGAAGAGCATCGAGCGGCTCACGTCGACGAGGATCGCGGTCGCCGATTGCGTGACGAGCTCGGTGCGGTAGACGTCGAAGTCATCCGCGGTGAGCTTCACCGGAACCTTCGCGCCCTGGCGGATGACCGCGTTGCGGACCGTGCCCGGGAGGTCGAGCAGGAAGGGATCGCCGAATTCGTAGGTCTTCAGCTCATCGGTCGGATCGCCGCCGCGGCCACGCGACTTCGAGCGGTGCCCACCGAAAGCGTCCTTCTTGAGCGTCGAAAAGATCTCCTCGAGCGACTTCTGGCCGATCTTCCGGATGCCCCGCGGCGTGAGCTCGTAGCGCTCGCCGTCCTTGCGGATGAGGCCCGCCTCCTCGAGGAGCTCGGTCATGCGGCGCAGCTCGTCGAGCGCCTGTCGGGCCGATGGGCCAGCCAACTTCTCGACCTGGTCGCGGTCCAGCGACTCGAGGTCATCGGAGTTGCGTGCGCCGCGGACCGTGTCCTCCATGTCCGAGAGCTGGTTCATCTCGTCCATGAGGCCGAGCGCCTCGGCGAGCGTCAGCGGCTCGTCGCCGGACATCGAGTGGTCGTAGCCATCCATGGGCATGAGCTGGCCGAGCGTCTCGGCGAGGTCGTTCATCGCTTGCTGAAGCCCGGGATCGTTGAACGCTGCGCCGAGCAGGCCTTCGAGCTGGTCGCGCATATCCGCTGACATCGACTGCCAGAGCGATCGCATCGCCGCCATGCCCTGCGCGAGCTGGCGGAGAAGGTCGTCCCAATCCTTCGCGTTGCCGGCGAGCTCCGGGTACTGGCGCTGGAACGCCTCGAAGTCCGGCTCGCCGCCGTCCATCCGTTCCTTCAACGCGCGATTCAGGTCGCGGATCATCTGACGCGTTCGCTCGAGCTGCTCCGGAGTGAGGTTCTGCAGCGACTCGCGCATGTTCTTGAAGTACGAGCCGAGGACCTGCTGTTGCAGCTCCTTCAGGAGCTCCTGGTACTTCTCGGCGGCCTTCGGCTCGATGAACTCGTAGTCCTTTAGCGCGCGCACCGCGCGTCCGAAGTCGTCCGGGAGAGCGTCGAGCTGGGCCATGCGCTCGGAGGCGAGCTTCTCCATCGTCGCCTTCAGCTGCTCGTTCGGGGCCGGCGCGTTGCGCCGACGATCGAGACCGTCGCGCTCGAGCTTCTTGACCTCCTCGAGCTTCTCCTTGAGCTCATCGAATGTCTTCGAGAGATCGTGTCGCTGCGCTCGCTTCTGCTTTGCGGTCCGCAGACGCTCGAGCAGGTCCTTCAGCCCCTCCATGCGGCCGGGGATGCCCCAGCGAGACAGGCGCGCCATCGCATCTTCGAGGTCCCCGCCGGATAGAAGCTCGTCCGCCATCGCGCCGAGAAGCTCCTCCGCCTCGAGCGCGTCGAGCCGCTGCGTGCCGTCCCAGCGCGAGTAACGGACATCTCTGAAAGGCTGCGCGAGACCCGGGGGGTCATTGCGCGGCTCCTGCGGAGTGGGCTCGTCCATCACGCGCGGAAGGTCGAGCGCGACTCGCCACGCTCCTTGTTGAGCTTGCGGTTCAGGTGCAGGCCCTCGAGGACGAATTCCACCGCGGCGGCGATCGCGGCCGGGTTTCCGGTCGCGCCGACCTTGGCCACGGCGCCCTTCATTCCTGGGATCTGGAGCGCCTGCTTCACGTACTCCTGGCTCGAGAGCGTGGGGGAGACGTGCATCGTCGCGCCTCGCTGGAACGCGGCGAGGAGCGAGTCGAACTCGACGAGCGAGAACGTCCGGTTGAAGACGTTCAGCACCGCGCGCTGGACGAGCCGGTCGATCACGCGCTCCTCCGAGACCTCGCCGACGGACTCGAGCTCGATCTTGCCTGCCGTCGATGCGACGACCGCGGGCATGTCGCTGATGCGCGGCACGACGCTCGTCTCGCCGGTCCGCAGCGCGCGCTTGAGCGCGGCCGACGCGAGGTTCTCGTAGTTCGCGACCGTCACCCGGACCGACACGCCGGACCGCTGCGAGATCTCTGGCGAACGCCGCGCGAGCTGCGAGATCTCGGCGAGGACCTCCTTCATGTACGCAGGCATGATGGTCGTGATCCCCTCGTCGACGAAGACCTGCCGCTCCTGCTCCATGATCCCGACCTCGGTCGAGATCTCCTTCGGGTAGTGCGTCCGGATCTGCGAGCCGAAGCGGTCCTTGAGCGGGGTGATGATGCGGCCGCGGTTCGTGTAGTCCTCGGGGTTCGCCGATGCGACCACGAAGAGATCGAGCGGCAGCCGCACCTTGTATCCGCGGATCTGCACGTCGCGCTCTTCCATGACGTTGAGGAGGCCGACCTGCACGCGCTCGGCGAGGTCGGGGAGCTCGTTCAGGGTGAAGATGCCGCGGTGCGTGCGCGGCACGAGTCCGTAGTGGATCGTCATCTCGTCCGAGAGGTAGCGTCCCTCGGCTACCTTGATGGGGTCGACCTCGCCGATGAGGTCGGCGATCGAGATATCCGGTGTCGCGAGCTTCTCGCTGTAGCGCTGGTCCGGCGTGAGCCACACGATCTCGACCGAGTCTCCGTCGTTCGCCACGCGGTACTTGCAGGCGGCGCAGATCGGCGCGAACGGATCGTCGTTGATCTCGCATCCCGCGATCGCCGGAACCGACGCGTCGAGCAGCTCGATGAGCTGTCGCGCGATACGCGTCTTCGCCTGGCCGCGCTCGCCCAGAAAGATGATGTCCTGGCCGGAGAGGATCGCGTTCTCGATCTGCGGGATCACCGTCGACTCATAGCCGACGATGCCCTTGAACATCTCGCGCTTCCCGGCGATCGCGGCGATGAGGTTTCCGCGGAGCTCTGCCTTGACGCTCTTCGGCCGGTAGCCGGTCTCGCGAAGCGCGCCGATGGTCGTCGCTTGTGTCATACGGTCGGATCTCCTCGCATATCGATCGGTGTTCTCTCTCCACGGTACTCGGCCAGAGCCGCGCGGACGTCCGGGATCTCTCGGCGGCGCTGCTGGAGCAGGTCGCATAGGAATTCCGTGCGCCGCTCGAGCTCCGCCGCGGCGGTGTCGATGTCCTCGCCCCGTCGCTTCGCGACGAGCTCGAGCTCCGCGTCCTCGTCGTGCTCGTGCTCGTCCCCAGCCTCGCTGTGTTGGACGAGCGGCAAGAGCCTGAGGCCCGTCCCTTCGCGCGGCGTAAGCCGGTGCAGGGTGACGACCCGGCGGGCGTACTGCCCTCCGATCGTCGCATAGACGCGCATCACCATGAGCAGGTCGACCCGCGCGAGATCCCCAGGGGCGACGCCGAGCTCGCCGGTCAACTGCGCGACCGCTTCGTCAGCGGTGTCGGCGTGCAGCGTCGAGCCGAGCGCGTATCCCTTGCGGAGCGTCTCGAAGACGCGGACGGCCTTCGGCCCCCAGAGATAGACCGGCAGGTGCGATGAGAGCTCGTTCCCGAGAAGGATCGTCCCGTCGGGCGCCGTCTGCTTCAGGTAATCGAACGTCTCGACCCATCCGCGGATGAATATTCGCCGGACGTCATTCGGCAGGAAGTCGAGGAATGCCGTGAGCGTCGTCGTCTTGCCCGAATGCGGCTGCTCCGCCGCGATGAGGATCGACCCGTGCGCCTCGAGGACCATCCCGCACAGGGCGGCGGTCCGCGCATCCATGTTCCGTGCCTCGAGAAGCTCGGTGACAGACATCGGGATCGGCGGTTCCCAGTTCCAGCCCCACCAACCCACCGGCATGTCGTAGTCGCGCGGGGACAACGGACGCTCGACGAGGCTCTGACGACGGTATTGCACGGCCTTCCTCTCCTTGGCCGAGCCTAGCACGCTATCCTGCGCACTCCGGTGGCTGAGGACGAGCGGAGCATCGATGATCCCGCGCGGCTCGCCGATGAAGCGCGCGAGATCGTGCAGAAGGCGGCGACGGAGCTGCGCGCGCAACGCATTCCGATCGAGACCGAGCCTCCGACGACCTTCAAAGCGGATTGAGCTTCGCCGAAATCCGCTTCGCGACCGCGGCGGAGCTCGCCGCTGCGCTCCGCAAGCGTCGCGTTTCCGCGGTCGAGCTCGCGCGCGCGTCCCTCGATCTCCTCGGAAAGATCGGACCCAAGTACAACGCGGTCGCCGCGCTCACAACCGAGCGCGCGCTCGACGAGGCGAAGCGGGCCGATAGCACTCTCGCGAAAAAGCAAGGCGGGCCGCTCACCGGGATCCCCTACGGCGCCAAGGACCTGCTCGCGGCGCGCGGTGCGCCGACGACGTGGGGCGCGCCGCCGTACCGCGATCAGATCATCGGTGAAGACGCGACCGTGGTCGCGAAGCTCAAGAAGAGCGGTGCCGTCCTCGCCGCGAAGCTCGCTATGGTCGAGCTCGCGGGCGGCGGCGGGTATCGCTACCCGAGCGCGTCGCTCCAGGGTCCGGGCCGCAACCCGTGGAACAAGGAGCACTGGTCGGGCGGATCGTCGAGCGGGTCCGGCTCCGCGGTCGGCGCCGGGCTCGTGCCCTTTGCGATCGGCTCCGAGACCTCTGGCTCGATCGGGACGCCGTCGGCGTACTGCGGCGTCACCGGCTTACGTCCGACCTACGGCCTCGTCTCGCGCAAAGGGGCGATGGCTCTCTCCTGGACGCTCGACAAGCTCGGACCGATGGCCCGCACGGCGGACGATTGCGCCGCGGTGCTGGAGGCGATCGCGGGAGCCGACGCCGCCGATCGGACGACGAGCGGGAAACGCTTTAAGCCCATGGCCGCGCGCTCCGCGGCAGCCGCCGCGCGCCGGGCACGGATCGCGTTCGCCGATGAGGACATCGTCGACCACGCCTCGCCCGAGGCCAAGCGCGCGCTCGAGAAGGGCGTGGCCGAGTTCAAACGCGTCGCGCCGAACTTCGTCCGGGCCACGCTTCCAGTGATGCCGTACGGGCCGATGGTCCAGACCGTGTACGGCTCCGAGGGCGCCGAGATCTTCGCCGAGCTCATCGAGGGCAAGCGATTCGAGCAGCTCATCGACGCACGTCAGAAGGCCGGGCTTCGCGCCGCGCTGGAAACGAAGGCCCGCGACTACCTGCACGCGATGCGGATGCGGACGCGTTTGCAGGACGCGCTCGACTCGATGTTCCACGACGTCGACGTGATCCTCTCGGTCGGGCGCGCGATCACCGCCACGCCGCTCACCCAGCCGCTCGACATCCCGCCGACGACCGCGAGCGCGACGCCCCCGGCGAACCGCCGCACCGGGAACATCGGGCTTATCGCCGCCGGCAATCTTGCGGGCGTGCCCGCGATCTTCTTTCCTTGCGGCTTCGGGACCGACGGACTGCCGGTCGGGCTTCAGCTCGTCGGACCGCCCTTCAGTGAGCCGCTCCTCGTCGCGCTCGCGTCCGCCTATCAGCGCGAGACCGACCACCACACGAAGCGGCCGAAGGACTAGACAGCTCGTACGATCGCGTCGACGGTCTGGTCGAGACTCAGCTTGGTCGAATCCACAACGATCCAGCCATGCTCGGCCGTGTTCTCCGCGGCGAGAAGTGGGTGCAAGCCGCGGCACGCAGCTTCAAGAACGCTCGCGTCGAATGGCTTTCGCCGAGGTGCTGCGTTCCGCGCCAGGACGGTCTCGAGGCTCGGATGGAGGAGCACCTTCCGAAGCTCGGTATTTCCCAGGTAATCCGTGTACTGGTTGAGATGCGACTCGCGAACGACGTCGTCCAGTACCGCAACGAATCCAGACTCCGCGTAATCGGAGGCAATTCTCGCTGCACCACGTCTCGCCAGAGCGAACTGTCGGTCAGTCTCGGCGGTCCACTCGAGCGGACTAGAGAATCCAGACCGTACCCAATCTCGAATGTCGTCGACAGGGACGTGGACGGCTAGAGGGAACCTTCTGCACAGCGCATCCGAGACCGTGCTTTTTCCGGCGCCAGGCGCACCAGTGACGATCCAGACCGCTTTCGCGCCCACGGCTACGCGAGCTTCGCGGTGATCCCCGAGAGCGCGGCGATCTGCTCTCGCTCGCTCCCAAGTGGCTGGAACATGATGTTCGCGTGGCCGATGCCCTTGTCGGCGTAGCTCCGCAGCATCTCGGCGGCGTCCTCGGGCGCTCCGAACACCAGACCGGGCCGCGCCGCGAGAAAGCCCTTGCGATCGGTCTTCTGCCGCTTCGCGAGCTCGTCGAGACGAGCGTCCGCTTCAGCGCGCGTCTTGCCGACGCAAGCGACAAGGAACGCGCTTCGCAGCAGGGTCTTCGGGTCGCGCTTCTCGAGACGACAGGCCTCGTCGAGGTCGCGAAGCCGGTCGGGTAGATCGTTCGGCGCCGACGCGCTCACCGTGATGTTGAAGGCGTGACCGTATTTCGCGGCGGCGCGCATGACTCGCGGCTTGGATCCACCGATCCAGATCGGAAGAGGCTTCTGCGCCGGCTTTGGCGAGCAGAGCGCATTCTCGATGCGGTAGTACTTGCCCTGATACGTCGCTCGCTCGTCCTTCCACATGCGCGTGCAGATCTCGAGTGTCTCGATCATCTGCGTCACGCGAGTCGGCGCATCCGGGAACTCGTAGTTGTATGCGCGGTACTCGATGTCCTTCCAACCGGCGCCGAGTCCGAAGTCGAGGCGTCCCTTGCTCATTACGTCGACGCCGGCCGCGATCTTCGCGAGCAGCGCCGGGTTCCGATACGACTGCGCCGTGACCATCGGCCCGATGCGGATGCGCTCGGTCCGCACCGCGAGCGCCGCGAGGAGCGTCCAGGCCTCGAGACAGTCGGTGTTCACGGCGTTCGGGTCCAGAAAGAGATGGTCGGAGATCCAGAGCCGGGAGAAGCCGGCGCGCTCGGCATCGAGCGCGATCGCCAGGACGTCCTCGAACTTGAAGCCGAACTGCGGCTCGATTTGAACGCCGAGATCCATCCGCCGGACTCTAACGGCGCGCCACGCTCAACGCTCCGAGGGCGTGTCCTCCTCCGCGGTGAGCCGGAACATCATGTGCCGGCCTGTGATCGTGAGAGTCGCGAGCATGAAGGCGGCGAATACCGCGATGCCCACGTTCGGGACCGGGCCGATCCCGACGACGAAAGCGTTGAACGCGACTACCAGCACGAACCACACGAGGAAGGCGAACAACGTCTCGCGCAGCTGGAACGTGATCGGCCGCCTCGGCACGCGTCGCTCGGGGCGCCGCTCCGGTGGAAGCGCGGCCTCGGCCTCGCGGCGTTTTCGCCGGTCGGCGCGCATCACGCGCGCGACATACCCGACGCAAGCCACGAGGACGATCGCCTCGCCGAGAACGTTGGCGTACCGACCGAGAGAGATCGAGACGGGGATCAGCAACAGCGCGAGGACCGCGACGATGGTCGCCACCGTGGCAAGGAAGATCGTGAGAGCGCGACGGCCGCTCATCGAGCCGAGAGAGCGCGATCGAGGACCTCGACCACGTGCAGCACCGGAATGTCGGCGCGCCCGCGCGACCGCAGCCCCGCGGCGAGCTGGAGCATGCACCCGGGGTTTCCGGTGACGACCGCGTCTGGCCGCGTCGCGAGTATCGCGTCGATCTTCGGCTCGAGGAGCCGGTCCGCGTACTCCGGCTGAGCGAGGTTGTAGTAACCGGCGCTTCCGCAGCAGACGTCGGCGCCGGCCATCTCCACGAGCTCTAGTCCGCGCACCTTCGAGAGCAGCGCGCGCGGCTCCGCCCGGATTCCCTGCGCGTGCGCGAGATGGCAGGGGTCCTGGTACGTGACCCGCATCCCGAGGTCGCCGAAGGTCTGCTCGCCGACGATCGTGTGCATGTACTCGCTCACGTCGCGAACGCGCGACGCCAGAGCGGCGGCGCGCTCGGCCCAGTTCGGCCGGTCCTCGAGGAGATGTGCGTAGCTCTTGAGATGCGCGCCGCACCCCGCCGCGTTCACGAGGATGACGTCGGCTCGCTCGAACGCGGCGATGTTCACCTTCGCGAGCCGCACCGCCTCGGCCTTGTCGCCGGCGTGTGCGTGGAGCGCGCCGCAGCAGGTCTGTCCGGGCGCATCGATGACCTCGGCGCCGAGATGTGCGAGGACGCGCGCGGTCGCGGTGTGCACGTCCCCGTAGGACGCGCGCATGACACACCCAAGAAGCAAGGCGACGGACGAACGTGGCGATTCCACCGATACGCGCCGATAGGAAGGACGACCGACCGGTGGCGCAAGAGCATCGAGCCGCCGCAATCGTGGGGAGAGGAATCGACGGACCAGCCGTCGCAGCCCGGTCCGCTCGGCGAGATGAAGGAGTCCGCCGATCGCGCGAAGGACCCACGGCCGCGACACCGACCAGAGCAGCAGCTGGCCGAGCGGCGAGATGCCGCGCACCTCCGCGATGCCGGCGCGCGTCTCCTCGATGAGGCGACCGTAGGGAACACCCGAGGGACACACGGCTTCACAGGCCCGGCACGCGAGGCAACGGTCGAGATGCAGCACCGTGGCGTCGCTCGAGCGTGCATCGATGCGCCCGTCCGCGATCGCACCCATGAGATGGAGACGCCCGCGAGGCGACTCCGTCTCCAAGAGCGTGATCCGATAGGTCGGGCAGGCCTCGAGGCAGAGTCCGCAGTGGATGCAGCGCTCGAGCCCGGTCGTGTCGAACGTAGCGCTCACGCGGGCATCCGTCCCGGAGCGAGCACGCCTCGCGGGTCGAAGCGCTCCTTGAGCGCGTGCGCGATGCCGAGTGGGACGCGCGGCGTGCCCCAGGCTCCGCCCGCCTCGCGTTTGTATTCGGCGCTCGCCCGCTCGAGCACGGCGATCCCGCCGACCGCCTCCAGCGAGGTTCGGACTTTTCCGAAAGCCGCGCGATCGATTGACCGCAGGAGGTACGCGGTCGAATTCCCGGGATAGATCACCGCGGGGTACCCGGCGAATTGAATCGCCGGTCGCGTTGCCGCGGGCCACGCGACACGCGTGGTCCACTTCGCCTCAAGCGGGAGCGCCGCGACGCGATCCCACGCGTCGTTGGCGACGTCGCGGCACCGCATGCGATCGCGGATCTCGCGCCCGAGGCGCCGCACCGCAGCTGCCGGACCCGTCAGGCGGACGAGCAGGGCCGCGTCGCCGCGCGCGCCGAGCGCGCCGATCGCTTCGCCGGTGACGATCGCGAGAGCGTCGAGCGGAAGACCACTCGCCTGAAGCTCGCTCGCCGCCTCGAATGCCGTGGGTACGTCGAGGTCCGCGACGAGCGAGACCGTGCGCTCCGATATCGCGGTGAGCTTCAGCGTCAGCTCGACGATGGCGACGAGGGTCCCGAACGTCCCGCTCCAGAGGCGGGTCAGATCGAAGCCCGTGACGTTTTTCACTACCTTGCCGCCGGAGCGCACCGGTGTCCCGTCGCCGAGGACGACCCGCGCGCCGATGACCCAGTCGCGTGGGTGGAAATACCGCAGGCGCGATGGACCCCCGGCTGCGCTCGCGAGCGTGCCGCCGACGGTGCCGCGTTCGGGCAAGCCCGGCTCGACCGGCCAGCGCTGTCCTTTGGGAGCGAGCGCTTCGGCGAGCTCCGCGAGTGTCGTCCCGGCGCGGACCGTGGCGACGAGATCGCCCGGCTCGTATTCGACGATCCCGCGCAGCGCCGAGATATCCAGGGCGACGTCGTAGCGTGCCGGCGGATCGCCGACGCCGAGGCGCGTCGCGCCCCCACCGACGACGATCGCCTCGCCGCGCTCGTTCGCCCCACGTATCGCGTCGACGACCTCGGCCTCGCTGGTCGCGCGGACGACGCTGCGCGGCGTCATCCCGTCGATGACGTGGGCGTCGGGGCGGACCGCTATACCCACATGCCCTCCGCGAGCGCGCGCTTCGTGCGCTCCGTCGGAATGTCGGCGCAGGCATCGCCTCCAGGAAAGATCTTCCCCGGGTTCATCATCCCGTCCGGATCGAACGCGTCGCGCGCCCGCCGTTGCGCGTCGAGATCCTCGGGACCGAACACCCAGAACATGAAATGGTTCTTCTCGAGGCCGATGCCGTGCTCGCCCGAAAGCGTGCCGCCCGCGTCGATCGCGACCTTCAAGATCTCGGCGCTCGCTTCCATCACGCGGTCGATCGGCTGGGTGCGCGCGTCGAACAGCAGCACTGGATGCAGGTTCCCGTCGCCGATGTGGAACATGTTCGCGATTACGTATCCGTAGCGCTCGGCGATCGCGTTCACTTCCCGGAGGACCTCGGGCACCTTGGTGCGCGGCACGACCGCGTCGTGGAGATAGTTGTTCGGGCGTATGCGCGCGAGCGCCGCGTATCCGAGCTTGCGCGCCTTCCAGAGGAGCTCGCGCTCGGCGACCGTTTCCGCCGATCGCACATCGGTCGCGCCGTTCTTTCGGAGGATGCGCTCGATCGTGCCGGCCCAGTCCTCGGTCTCCTCGCGCAGGCCCTCGACCTCGACGAGAAGGAGCGAGCCCGCGTCGGCCGGCAGGTGCACCTCGAAGGCGGCGTTCAGCGCGCCGATCGTCACCTGGTCCAGCATCTCCATCGCGGCCGGGACCACGCCGCTCGCGATGATGGCGCTCGCCGCGCGCGCACCGTGCTCGATATCCGCGAAGACCGCGACGAAGGTGCGCACGTCCTCGGGGAGGGGAAGGAGGCGTAGCCAGACCTTCGTAATGATCCCAACCGTGCCCTCGCTGCCGACGATGAACGGGACGCAGTCGTACCCCGGCGGATCTGCGACCTCGCCGCCGAAGCGCATGGTTTCGCCCGTCGGGAGCACGAGCTCGACGCCGAGCACGTGATTGGTCATCGACCCGTACCGCAGTGCGTGCGGCCCGCCCGCGTTCGTCGCGACGTTGCCGCCGATTGTCGAGATGCGTTGGCTCGCCGGATCCGGGGCGAAGAAGAGGCCCTTCTCACGCGCGGCTGTGGTCACCGCGAGGTTCGGAACGCCCGGCTCGACCACCGCGATCCTCGCCACGGCGTCGATCGAAACGATCCGGCGCATTCGTGCCGTCGATACGACGATCGCGTCGGCACAGGCGATCGTCCCGCCAGAGAGACCGGTCCCGGCACCGCGTGGCACGATGCTCGCGCCGGCGTCGCGAGCGGCACGCACGACCGCCGCGACCTCCTCGGTCGTACCGGGCAGAGCGACGGCCGTCGGCGGGCGCCGATCGAACCCGGCGTCGTATTCCCACACGAGGAGATCCTCGGGCCGCCAGAACACGTTCTCCTCCCCGCAAATCTCCTGCAGTCGCAGGACGAGAGCGCTCGGCGATCTTCGGTCCACCTTCGGATTCTGTCATGCGCACGTGTCGTTTCAGGATGACGACCGGCTCGGATCCCCTCCTGCCTGCCACGATGCGATCTGACTTCTCGAGCGAAATTCCAGTTTGCCCAAGATCCGCTCGACGTGACCCTCGGCCGTGCGCTCGCTAATGACGAGCTTCTCGGCGATCTCCTTATTGGAGAGGCCGGACGCGACCAGCGCGGCAACTTCGCGTTCTCTCGCGGTCAACTGGGTGCGCGTGCGCGTCGGCGACACCGCCGCTGCGGGCGCCTCCACGGGGAAGACGAGCCCGAGATCGGCCGCCCATCGTTCGAGCTGCCCGAGATACCACGTGGCCTTCGCCTTCCGCCAGTACGGAAGGATCGCACCGAGCTCTGCTTGGGCGGCGTCGCGATCGCCGAGGGCATTTCGCCGGAGCAAGAGCTCAATGCGCCGACGCCGCGCAAGAGTTTCCCCGAATTGCAGCAACGACTGCCGAAAGAACTCGGCGCTTTCCCCAAGGAGCGTGATCGAGGGGTCGAGAGATCCTTCCTTCGCGTCGCGCTCGGCCTGAGCAAAGGCTCGGCTGGCACGCACCGTCACGCGTCGAGCACCGGCCTCGTCCGCGAGTGCGACCTCGAGCCAGCGATCGAGGGCGACGCTGTCCTCCTGCGCGATGGCCGCCGCGAGGGCGCAGACCGCGGCTTCGTCGATCTCCGGAGCCGGAAAGAGACCCCGCCCGACGTCGGCCGCGATCCCGTCGAGATACTCGAGCGTCGCGCGAGCGTCGCCGGCCAGGAGCGTGACCCGACCGAGGATGCTGGTTCCGAAGATCCTGTGACTTGCGCTCGCGTCACGGAACACGCGGCGCGGCACATCGAGGAGCGGCACCGACCGCTCCGGGCCCTCGCGGCCTGCCACAATGAATGACTCCAGGACCTGAAGCTGAGCGGTCCAGACCGACTCCCCGCGTGTTTCCTGTACGAGCCTGAGCGCTGCGTCCCAGTCGCCACTGGCGAATACGTAGGACGCCTCGTCGCCGAGGAGTATGTCCGTGCGGTAACCGTGACGGCGCGCGTAGGCGAACATCTCCTCGTACAGCGGGCGCACTTCGACCCCAGACGATCCGGTCGCATACAGCGATATCCAGAGATTGTGGTAGCCGCGCATGGCGACCCCGACCATGTCGTGCGCCGACGCCAGGTCGATGCCTTCGCGCAGCCGCGCGACGCCCTGGATACGACCCAGCTGTCCATCAGCGGAGCCGAGCGTGATAAGAGAGTCGGCCTCGATGCTCAGGGCCAGTTGTTCCCGCGCCATGTCGACGGCGGGCTGGCCCCATTCAACCGCCGTGGAGAAGTCGAGGTCCAGGTAGGCAAGCCTCGCGACCTGCGCGTACGCGCCGGCGAGCTCCTGACTCTTTCCGAGGGGCTTGAGGAGCCGCACCGCATCCTCGGCGGCAGATCTGGCACCGCGCGTTTCGCCGATGTTCCACCGGTAGGTGGCAATCCCGGTGAGCGCCAGGCCCGCACCTCGGGTATCGCCCGCTTCCTCGAACCATCTCCGGGCCTCTTCGGCCGCGCGGAGTGCGTGGCGTGCCATCGCGGCGAGGTGAGCGGAATCGGCAAGACGCAGCTGAAGATCGCCGAGCGCGGGTTCATCGTCTCCGGCCAGCTCGACGGTGCGCTCGAAGTGGCGGGCCGCGCGCGCGAACGCGAACAGACGGTATGACTCTCGCGCGGCGAGATCGTGATACCGGAAGGCGCGTTCGCGATCGCCCGCCTCATCGAAGTGGTACGCGAGCTCCTCGGCATGCGCCGCGGCGTCATCGCCGGCGCGTGACTCGATCGCCTCGCCGACGATGGCGTGCACGCGCCGCCGTTCGCGCTTGAGGAGGTCGAGCAAGATGCTCTCGCGCGTGAGCGCGTGACGGAAGGAATAGCGGTCGGTACCTTCTTCATCCGCGCGCTCGACGATGAGCTGCGCGTCGATCGACGCTCGCAAAGCGCCAACGAGGTCCGCATCTTCCGAGCCGGTCACGCGGAGCAAAAGATCGAAGTCGAAGTCCTGCCCGATGACCGCGGCATACCGAAGGACGCTCTGGGTCTCCGCCGGCAACGTCGTGAAGCGCTCTAGGACCGCATCGCGCAGCGTGTCGGGGATGGCGATGTCCGCAACCTCCTTGGTTCGTCGCCACGAACCTTCGCGGTACTCGACGTCGCCGCGCTCGACGAGCGCTCGCAGCACCTCCTCCATGAACAGCGGGTTGCCCTCGCAGGTCTCGAAGATCGCGCGGCGAAACTCGGGCGTTGGCGGTCGCTCGAGGCGCATCGCTTCGCGCAGGAAGTCGGCGACCCCGTCTTCGCTTAGACGGCGGAGCGCGATGTCGTCGGCGACGCGACTCCGGCCCAGCTCCGCGAGCACGGGCCGGAGGGGGTGCCGTCGGTGAAGCTCGTCGCTGCGGTATGTGCCGACGAGCAGCAGCGGCACGTCGCGGAGCTTGCGTGCCAGATGCGGGAAGAGCTCGAGTGAAGCCTCGTCCGCCCAGTGCAGATCCTCGATGACGATCACGGTCGGCCGCTCTCGCGCCAGGTCACCCAGCAGACTGGTGAAGGCCGAGTACAGCCGGTACCGATCGGCCCCCGCGGTTTCCTTGTCGGCGGTCGGCAACGAGGCGACGCGGTTTGCCGCGCGAGCGACGTCCATGAACGGACCGAATGGGCGACGCGCATCGATCTCCGTGCACTCGCCGGAAAGAACGCGCGCGCCCTCTGTGCGTGCCTGTTGAAGGAAGCGATGAAGCATCGCCGTCTTACCGACTCCGGCCTCTCCTGAGACCAGCACGGTGTGACCGTGCCCCTCGAGGCTCTCGCGCAGCAGCGCGTCGAGCTGACCTACTTCAGCCTCGCGGCCGATGAGGACCGGACACAGGATCCGACGCTCCGCCCCCGACCGAGCCACCGTCGCCATCACGATGACCCTCGGGTCGGGTCGCCTCCTACGTGCCAGGATGCGATCTGGCTTCGCGAACGGAATTGGAGCTTCCCCAAGATTCGCTCGACATGGCCCTCGGCCGTGCGCTCGCTGATCACGAGCTTCTCGGCGATCTCCTTGTTGGAGAGTCCACTGGCGACGAGCGCAGCCACCTCGCGCTCGCGCGCGGTCAACTGCAGACGCGCTCCGCGCGCGGGCGATGCTGTCGCCGCAGGCGCCTCGACCGGAAAGTCCAGGCCGCGATCAGTCGCCCATCGTTCGAGCTGCCCTAGGTACCACGTGGCCTTCGCCTTGCGCCAGTAGGGAAGGATCGCCGTGAGCTCAGCCTGGGCGGCGTCGCGATCGCCGGCCGCGTTTCGCCGGACCAAGAGCTCAACTCGTCGGCGCCGCGCAAGGGTCTCCCCGAATGGCATTGCCGACAGCTTGAAAAGCTCGGCGCTCTCGCTAAGAACCCGAACAGCGGACTCGAGATCCCGTTCATTCGCCGCGCGCTCCGCCTGCGCGAAGGCGCGCTTCGCACGCCCCGACACGCGTAGAAGACCGGCCTCATCCGTGAGGGCGAACTCGATCCAGCGACCGAGCGCCGTGGTGTCTTCGAGGGTGGTCGCCGCTAACAGGGCACAAACACCGGCCTCGTCGACCTCCGGCTCCGAAATCGGCCAGACGTCGCCGGCGATGGCTTCGAGGTTCTGGAGCGTCGCGCGAGCGTTGCCTGCGAGGAACTCAGTTCGGCCCAGGAGGCTCGCTCCGATGACCTTGTGGACTGCGCTCGCTTCACGAAGCCGGCGACGCGGCGCGTCGAGAAGGGGGAGCGCGCGCTCCGGGCCCTCGCGGCCTGCGTGAATGAAGACCCCCAGCAGCTGAAGCTCAGCTGTAATGAACGACCCCCCGCCGGCTTCCTGTATGAGCTTGAGCGCGGAGTCCCAGCCGCCGTCCGCGAACGCACAAGACGCCTCCGCGCTGATGACGACGTCGTTACGGTAGCCGTGACGGCGACCGAAGGTGAACATCTCCTCCTGCACACGGCGCACCTCCGCCCCCGTGGATCCGGTCATCGGCATCACCCTGCTGAGGTTGTACAGGCCTCTCATAGCGGCGTCGACCAGGTCGTGCGCCGATGCCAGGTCGATCGCTTCGCGCAGGGCTGCGAGGCCCTCGGTGCGGCCTTGGAGTCCATCCGCGGAGCCGAGCGTGACGAGAGCGTCCACTTCGATGCTGAGCGCCACTTGTTCCCGCGCCATGTCAACGGCGCGCTGGCCCCATTCAGCCGCCGTGGAGAAGTCGAGATCCAGGTAGGCAAGCCTCGCGACCTGCGCGTAAGCGCCGGCGAGCTCCTGGCTCTTTCCGAGGGGCTCGAGGAGCCGCACCGCATCCTCGGCCGCAGATCTGGCAACGCGCGCTTCGCCGAGGACCCACCGGTAGTTGGATATCCGGGTGAGCGCCAGGCCCGCGCCTCGGGTGTCGCCCGCTTCCTCGAACCACCTCCGGGCCTCTTCGGCCGCACGGAGCGCGCGCCGATGCGTCGCCGCGAGGTTCGCGGCGTCCGCAAGCCGCAGCTGGAGAGCGCCGAGCGTGGGCTCGTCGTCCCTTGCCAGCTCGACTGCTCGCTCGAGGTGCCGCGCTGCGCGCGCGAACGCGAATACGCGGTGCGCCTCCCGAGCTGCGAGGTCGTGGTACCGGAAGGCGCGGCCATTGTCGCGGGCCTCGTCGAAGTGATAGGCGAGCTCCTCGGCCTGCGCCGTCGCGTCGTCGCCGGCGCGTGACTCGATCGCCTCCCCGACAGTGGCATGCATCCGACGTCGTTCTGGCTGGAGGAGCTCGAGTAGAACGCTCTCGCGCGTGAGCGCATGGCGGAAGGCGTAGAGTTCGGCCCCCTCGGCGTCCGTAATTTCCAGCAGGAGCTGCGCGTCGATCGCCGCTCGGAGGGCGCTCACGAGGATCGCCTCCTCCGAACTGGTTACGCGAAGCAGCAGATCGAAGTCGAATCGCTGCCCGATGACCGCGGCATGCAGCACGACATTCTGAGCGTCCGCCGACAACGTTTCGAACCGTTCGAGGACCGCGTCTCGTAGCGTGTCGGGGATCACGATCTGGGCGACCTCCTTCGTCCGCCGCCACGACCCTTCGCGGAGCTCGATGTCCCCACGCTCGACGAGCGCGCGCAGGACCTCTTCCATAAAGAGTGGATTGCCCTCGCAGGTCTCGAATATGGCCTGGCGGAACTCGACGGTCGGTGGCCGGTCCAGTTTCATGGCCTCGCGCAGGAAGTCGGCGACCTCATCCTCGCTCAGCCGGCGGACCGCGATCTCGTCGGCGACGCGATTCCGGCTTAGCTCCGCCAGTACGGGCCGGAGCGGATGCCGCCGATGAAGTTCGTCGGTGCGGTATGTGCCGACGAGCAGAAGGGGCACATCGCGGAGCTTGCGTGCGAGATGCGGGAAAAGCTCGAGTGAAGCCTCATCTGCCCAGTGCAGATCTTCGATAACGATCACGATCGGTCGCTCGCGCGCCAGGTCGGCCAGCAGAGCGGCGAAGGCCGAATGAAGCCGATAGCGATCGGTTCCAGCCATCACGGCGTCGCGCGGAGCGACCGGAAGGGTGTCCACGCGGTTCGCCGCGTGAGCGATGTCCATGAACGGACCGAACGGGCGACGCGCATCGATCTCTGTGCACTCGCTCACAAGAACGCGGGCACCGAGCGTGTGTGCCCTTTTAACGAAGTCTCGAATCAGGACAGTCTTGCCGACACCGGCCTCGCCGGACACGACGGCGGTCCGGCCCCGTCCGCCCAGGCATTCCCGCAGAAGGGACTCGAGCTGTCCCAGTTCGGCGTTACGTCCGATGAGGACGGGACAAAGGATCCGTCGATCCGATATGGGCCGAGTGTCTGTTGTCACGCGCCCTCCGGACTGGATTCTGTCACGCGATGGTCCGCGGTCGGCGCCGCGCTCCCGGTCTCGCTGGTGAGACTTCGGGAGCGCGGCGCCAGCGCCTAATACGGACGTGGGTGAGGCTGGTCGACGGCGTCGTTCGCTGCGGGCGTTGTGGTGTTGTGGGACCAGTACGGGTTCTCCGAGTCGCGGAGTACCGACTGACGGTCGCTCGAGGTCTGTGCCGTGCCGGAGAGGACCTCGCTCGTTCCGCAGGCGGCAAGCGTCAGGCTCGCACCGAGCGCGAGGATCCCAAGCTTCCTGAGCACTCCGTTCGTCGTCTTGGTTCGTTCCCTGGTGGCCATCTCTTTCCTCCTTGCTGAGATGACCTGAACTTATGGGCGCCGGACGACGCCGACCGGGTGGGAACTACGCGAACCTTGGACCGGCGAGTACGTGCGTACTCGTTTCGGCTTTACCGGGTCCCGGCTACGCGTGCTCCTCGATCCAGATCGCGCCGTCCTCGGCGTGTTCCTTCTTCCAGATCGGCACGATCGATTTGAGCTCATCGATCGCGCTACGCGCGGCGGCGAACGCGGCGTCGCGGTGCGGAGCGGCCGCGGCTACGACGACGGCGATATCGCCGATCCGGAGATCGCCGACCCGGTGGTGCATGGCGATCCGAAGGGGACCGTGCTCACGCACCAGACGTTCGGAGATCTCGCGCATCTTCGCCTCGGCCATCTCGGCGTACGCCTCGTATTCGAGATGGAGGATGCGCTTGCCCCGGCTTCGGCTGCGGACCGTTCCGAGGAAAACGACGACACCGCCGAACTCGTCGTCGCGGACGAGCGCGAGTGCGTCGTCGACCGAGAGCGGAGCGTCGCTCACCGCGATCGGCGCCAACGTGCGCGCGTCTCCCCCCGAGACCGGCGGTATGAGAGCCAGCTCGTCTCCGTCGGCTAGCGGCTCGTCGACGCCCACGTATTCGCGGTTGCGCGCGATCACCACCTGGCGTCCCTCGGCGATGAGCGGGTGTTCTTTGGTTATGCGTGCGATGGCATCACGCACGGTCGCTCCCGGAGGCAGCTCCATGTCGAAGTGTCCTCGGCCCGCCGCCTCGCGATATGAAGCGAACAAACGAACGAGCACGCGCACGCTACGAGCCTAGCGGAGGTGCGAGAATCGCACGCTCATGGACACGAGCGCGCTGGTCGCATTCGGCGTCACCCTGGCCCTCGTCCTGGCAAACGGGTTCTTCGTGGCGGCGGAGTACGCGTTCGTCCGCATCAGGAAAACACAGCTCGACGAGCTCGTGCAGCAGGGGAGCGCTCGCGCACGGCTGGCGGCAAGCGTCGTCGAGCGGCTTGACCAGTACATCTCCGCGTCACAGCTCGGCATCACGCTTTGCTCGCTAGCCATCGGCTGGATCGGTGAGCCCGCGGTCGCTGCGCTTCTGCGCCCCTTCTTCGGATGGCTGCCGGACCCATTGCTGGAGGTGCTCGCGTTCGCGGTCGCATTCGGGGTCATCACCTATCTGCACATCGTGGTCGGGGAGCTGGCGCCCAAGTACCTCGCGATCCAGCGCGCGCTCGCTCTGGCGCTCTGGTGCGCGTACCCGCTCCACCTCTTCTACCGCGTGATGTACCCGTTCATCGCGCTCGTGAACGCGAGCGCGAACGCGATCCTCCGCGTCGCCGGTATCCGCCCCGGCGACGAGCTCAATGTCCACAGCGAGGAAGAGCTCAAGATGCTTGTCGCCGTGTCGACTCGGAAAGGCGTCCTCCAGGAGAGCGAGCGGGTGATCGTGGGCCGCGCCATGGAGTTCGCCGACCGCATCGTCCGGCAGGTGATGGTGCCCCGGACCGAGATCGTCGCGGTCTCGGACGACACGCCCGTCGCCGAGATCCTGATCACCGCTCGGCAGAATCGCTTCTCGCGCTTTCCCGTCTATCAGGAGGACCTCGATCACATCATCGGCATCGTGCATGTGAAGGATCTCGTCGGGGTCGACAAGGAGAACCGGACGCGCGCGCGCGACGTGATGCGAAAGGTGCCGGTGATGCCCGAGACCATGCGCCTCGACCAGGCACTTGCGGAGTTCCGGCGTCAGCGCGTCCAGCTTGCGATCGTCCTCGACGAGTTCGGCGGCACGGCGGGCCTCGTGACCCTGGAGGACGTGATCGAGCAGCTGGTCGGCGAGGTCCACGACGAGTTCGATCGCGAGGCGCCGGCTTTCAAGGAAGAAGCACCCGGGACGTTCGTGGTCGACGGGCTGACATCGCTCGACGCCTTACGCGAGCGGCTCGGTGTCGAGCTTACCGACGAGCCCTACGACACCGTCGGCGGGCTCGTGTTCGGGCGCCTCGGCCGTCTCGCGGCGGTGGGAGACACGATCGAGATCGAGGGCTTCAGGTTCCAGGTCACGGCGGTGGACGGTCGCCGAGTCGCGCAGGTCCGGGTCGTCCGCGCAAAACCGCCCAGAAAGGCCGCCTGATCAGGGCGAATGTGACGTCGAAGTAACGGCCGGTTTGCCAGGTGCGCTGGCACGAGAGGTGCTTATCTATTCCGCATGATGGACCTTCTCACCGGTGACGCTGGACTGGCGATCTTCGCGGCCTTGGGTATCGCGATGACCACCGTCTCGATCGTGCGCGACGCCAGAGTCCAGAAGGCTCGGCTGCTGACGGTGATCGAAGAGGCCCCCGTCGACCTCGACCTCAGCCGCGCCGCCTAACGCGGGAAGAGCGACCGAACGAAGCTGACGGCGTCCCCGATCCGCGCACCCCAGAACGCCTGCGCGCGCGGATCCATGAGCACGAAGAGCCCCATTGCCGCGAGCGTGACCGCGCCGGTCATGATGGCGAACCCGACGGCGCTGCTACGGAAGCCGACTCGCATCCGCCAACTTTAGAGTCCCGTCGCGCTAGGCGCGCGCCCCGCTGCGCAACCGCGCCACGAGGTTGTCGAGGCGCGCTCGCGAGATCGTCAGGAACTTCGCGAGGTTCTGCCGGTCGGCCTCGGCGATGCTGCCGTGGCCGTCCTCGCCGATCGCCCGCGCGAGCTCCGACAGCGCTTCGTTCAGCTTGCGGGTAGCCGTGATGAGGGCGTCATCGCGGAGCGGCGGGATCTCCGGCGCGGCTCGGTGCGTCTTCTCGCCGGGGTGAAGGATCCGCTCGACCTGATCGTGGAGGCGAAGGAGCGTGAGCTTGCCGGCGATGATCTGCTTAGCGAGCGACTGGCGGCGCCGCTTGTTCTCGAGCTTCATGAGCTCGTATGCGGCGGACAGCGTGTCGTAGCGCTGCGCGACCATTTCGCGAACGTCGTCCGGGGCTGATGCCAAGCGCAGACGGTTCTCGACGTAGCCCTTGTCCTTGCTCAGCTTCGTCGCGAGATTGCGGATCGAATAGCCGAGCTCGTCGGTCATCTTCTTGTAGATGACGGCCTCGTCGAGCGGCGAGAGGTCCTCGCGCTGCAGGTTCTCGATGAGCGCGATCTCGAGCGCGGTCGCATCGTCGAAGCGTTCGACGATCGCGGGGATCGTCTCCTTGCCGGCGAGCTTGGATGCGCGCCAGCGGCGCTCTCCCGCGATGATCTCGTACTCATCACCGGCCGGGCGGACGAGGATTGGCTGCAGCACGCCGTGCTCGCGGATCGAAGCGGCGAGCTCGGCGAGCGTGTCTTCGTGCCACGTCATGCGCGGCTGCCCGGGATTCGGGATCACCTTCTCGAGCGGGATATCGCGGACGGCGGTGGGCGTTCGCGCGGAAAGCAGGCTGATGATGCCGGGCTGCACATCGGCCTCCTGCCGGAAGATCCGCTCACCTGCATCGCGGAACGATTTCCTTGGACGATTACTTGTGAGCACCGATCACCTCCTTCGCCAGGTCCACGAAGCTCTTTGCCGCATCGCTTCGGGGCTCGTACACGGTGATCGGAACGCCCGCGGTGGGCGCCTCGCCGATCTTTACGGATTGCCGGATCACCGTGGCGAACACCTGGTGATCTCCGAGATCTTTCAATGAGTCGAGCATGTCGCGCGCGAGGATCGTTCGGCTGTCGTAGAAGGTCGGAAGCAGGCCGTACACCTTGAGGTTCGGATTCAAACGCGTCTGCACGGTCTTGATGATCTTGAGAAGTGCTGCGACACCTTTGAGCGCGTAGTACTGCGTCTGCACGGGAATGATCACGCCGGTCGCCGCGACCAGCGCGTTCAGCGTGAGCAGGCCGAGAGTCGGTGGGCAGTCGATGAGAACGTAGTCGTACCGGTCGATCACATCGCGCGCGAGCTTGTCGCGCAGCGCCATCTCGCGGCCGATCGCGTTGAAGAGCTCGACTTCCGCGGCCGAGAGCTCGAGCGTCGCCGGTGCGACGTCGACCTTCTTCGTTTTTGTCGGCCGGATGATCGACCCGAGAGTGACGTTCGAGTCGATGAGGACATCCGCGATGCTGCGCTCGACCGTGTTTAGGTCAATGCCGAGCCCGACGGTGAGGTTGGCCTGAGGATCGAGGTCGATGCAGAGGACTTCGTGACCGAGCGACGCGAGCGCGCCGCCGAGATTGATGGCGCACGTGGTCTTTCCAACGCCGCCTTTTTGGTTCGCGATCGCGATAACGTTGCCCAACCGCGCTCTCCTCTTTGCGAACCCCCTTGCCCGGGCCCGCTTCGAGTTGCTGTGCTCCCCACAGCGCGCGGAAACGTACGCGCCACCAGCCCCGCACGGACTATAACGGCTCTCGCGCGGTTTTTGTGCGGGTACGCGACAAGATCCCAGTGCGGTCGGGCTCGTCTCGCGTCGCGCGCGGCCGCCATGTTGCCTCCTCGGGCCCGTATCGCTGCGCTCACGGGCCCATCCTCGCTACGCTGCGTGAGCAAGCTCCCGCGCGTAGCTCGTCGGGCCCGTAGCTCAGTGGTAGAGCGGCGGACTCATAATCTGCTGGTCCCAGGTTCGATCCCTGGCGGGCCCACCGAGTCCTCGGATATTGCCGTTCAGCCGTCCTTCGCGTTCTAGGAGAGGGTTCGACACGTTTGGCGCGATCTCTAGGACTACCGTTGCTCGGATGTCGATGTACCGCATCGATCTCGAAGATTCGAAAGACGATGGGATCGTCCTCGTGAAGCTCTCAGGTCGGGCTCAGGCCGAAACCATCGTCAAGCTGCTCGACGAACTCAACGCGCTCGCCGAGCGCGAGCCAGCGGTGCGGGTGCTCATCGACGAGACCGAGCTCGGCGCTGGCCTCGTCGGCCCGAGCGATATCGGCCGGATCGCCCAGGCGTGGCGGAAAGCCGGCGCGCTCCGCTCGGTCCGGATCGCGGCATTCGCGTCCAACCCCGTGATCTACGGCCAACCGAATGTTTCAGGGTCTCGCGGACGGAGCAGAGCGGGTGAGCGTCTTCAACGACCGCGCGCGAGCGAGGGCCTGGCTCCTTGAAAGCTAGCGAGAAGGCCGCCTCGGTCACGCTCGCCGACGTCGAGCGCGCCCGCGAGATCGTCGGTCCCATCCTTCACCGCACTCCACTCTTGTCGAGCCGTTCCCTGTCGGAGCGCATCGGCGCGCATGCGTACCTCAAAGCAGAGAACCTCCAGCGGACCGGCTCTTTCAAGCCCCGCGGCGCCGTCAACGCCATCTCGAAGCTCTCGAAGGAGCAGCGGGAGCGCGGGATCGTCACCATGAGCGCCGGCAACGCGGCCCAGGCGATCGCGTTCGCCGCCCGCACCGCGGGCGTCCGGGTCACGGTCGCGATGCCGCAGACCGCGCCTCAGTCAAAGGTCGACGCGACGCGGGGCTACGGCGCCGAGATCGTGTTCGCGCCAGACATGACGAAGCTGATCGCGCTCGTCGAGGAGCTCAAGGATCGGTCCGGCGCCTACTTCCTTCACCCCTATGACGACCCCGCGATGATGGCCGGCCACGGAACCTGCGCGCTCGAGGCTCTCGACGACCTGCCGGACGCGGACCTGTTCGTCGTTGGCGTCGGCGGTGGCGGCCTTATCGCCGGCGTCGCCGTCGCGGTCGCGGCCAAACGACCGGGCGCGCGGGTCATCGGCGTCGAACCCACCGGCGCCGCCGGGATGCGGCGCGCGCTCGACGCGGGCCAGCCGGTACGCCTGGAGCGCATCGACACCATCGCCGATGGACTCGCCGCACCTGTAGCCGGGACGAACACGCTCGACATCGTCCGGCGCCTGGTTGCAGACGTCGTCGTCATCGACGACGACGTCATCGCCGAAGGAATGCGCTTCCTCGCGCAGCGCGCGAAGCTCGTCGCGGAGCCGGCGGGCGCCGCCGCGACCGGAGCACTGCTCGCGGGGAAGATTCCGGTGCGACCCGGCGAACGCGTCGTCTCGATCGTGTCGGGAGGCAACGTCGACCTCACGCGGATGGCGCAGATCTTCGGAGGGTGAAGTTCGTGCTGTACGCGGACGGCGCCGCACGCGGGAACCCCGGCCCGGCGGGCGCCGGCGCCGTCCTCTACGACGAGAAGGGCAAAGTCGTCGCGGAGCTCGCCCGTCCGCTCGGTCATGCGACGAACAACGTTGCCGAGTACAGCGCGCTGATCCTGGGACTCGAGGAGGCGAAGCGGCGCGGAGCGACGGCGATCGACGTACGAATGGATTCGCTCCTCGTGGTGCAGCAGATGCGGGGACTGTGGCGCATCAAGCACCCCGGCCTCACACCTCTCGCACTCCGCGCCGGCGCGCTCCTCGCGTCCTTTCCCGAGCGCGAGATCGGTCATATCCCGCGCGAGGAGAACGGCGCGGCTGACGAGCTCTCGAATCGCGCGATCGACGAAGGCGAGATCACGGCGTGAGCCAGGACCCGCTCACCGCGTTCGTCGCGCGCAGCCTTCGCGCGGACGTGAACGACGTACGGAGCGAGCTCGTCGCGAAGAACGCGCTCATGGAAGTCGAGCGCATCCGCTTCAGCCAGGAGGGGGTCGAGCGTTCCCTCGCGCTGAAACGCGTGCCTCCTGAGGACTCGCTCGAGGTCCAGCTCCTGCCATTCCTCGCGCGGAAGACGGACCGGGTCCCGCGGGTGCTCTCGCGTGGCATTCCTCCGGCTGCGGTGCCGGCGTGGCCATGGGTGATGACCGAGGACGTTCTCGACACCACGAGCGCGTGTCACGAGGATCCGCGCGCGATCGTGTTGACGAAGGTCGCGATCGAGCGCGCGGTGGCGGCGGATGGTCCCGCGCTCAACGCGCTCGGCGTGAGGACGATGACACCGGTCCAGCTCGTGGAACGCGCCGCGGAGCGCGCCGCCACCGATCGCCCCGTCGATATTGAGGCGCGCGCCGCCGCGACTGCCCTCTCGCATCTTTCGATGGTGCTGTGTCACGGAGAGCTCGCGTGCACGCACGCGCGCCTGACCGCGCGCGGGGTGATCATCGTCGAGTGGCGGCGCGCGTATCTCGGGTGCGGACTGCTCGACATCGCGCAGCTCACTGATGACGTGCGGGTCTTCAGCGGTGACGATCCAGGGGAGAAGCTCTTCGACTTCTACGGGGAACTCACAGGGAACACAATCACCAAGGAGATGGCACGAGCAAGCCGGCTCGTCAACCAGGTAACGCGCACCGTGACACGGACCAAAACCGCGCCCGAAGGGCGTTAAAATAAACAAGCCGAGCAGGCTGGACGTTCGCGTCGGCGAAAGCCGCCGAGGAAAGTCCGGACTCCGCAGGGCAAGGTAAGGGGTAACGCCCCTCCGCCGTGAGGCGAGGCCAGCGCCACAGTGACGAACCCGCGCAAGCGGGGTGAAACGGGCAAGCGCTACCTGGAGCAAGGCCGCGTAAGGGGACTATGGCGTCGCCCGCGCCGTCCCCGGGTAGGCCGCTAGAGGCGGAGGGTGACCTCCGCTCGAGAGGGATGACCGTCCTCGACAGAATCCGTGCTTATAGGCCTGCTCGGCCTTGCCCGATGCGAGGATGTCGTCATCCGAACGGTCCGGCGGGCCGTATAACGGAATGAACCCACAAGGAGGATCGAATATGCGCGTATTCGCTGGCATCGCGGCCGCGGCGATCTTGATTGCTGCCTGCGGGGGAACGGCAGCTGCCCCGACCACCGCTCCGACCGTCGCGCCGACCCCGGTACCGACGGTGGCGAACGTCTTCAAGGCGGATCTGAAAGCGGCGAACGAGAACCCGCCGATCGCCGACGCTGAGGCGACCTGCGCCGGTACCGCGACCGTCACTTTGAATCCCACGTCCGTGAAGTTCGACGTAGTCATCACCGGTTGCCCGGCGACGACCGCGATCAACATCGGTCACATCCACACGGGCGCCACGGGCGTCAACGGTGGCGTGATTATCAGTACCGGCCTTACGGCGGGAGAGCTCACGCTCACTGGCGGCGGCGTCACGTTCTCGAAGACGGCCACGCCCGCCGGCCCACCGGCGTGGGATGCAGCGCTGATCACGGCGATCATGGCTAACCCTGCCGGTTATTACGTGAACTTCCACTCGACCGCGCACGGCGGCGGAGTTATCCGAGGCCAGCTCGTCAAGGCCTAACGACTTTTCCTCACCGCAGCAGAAGGACGCCCTCCAGTGGGGCGTCCTTCGTTTTCTATGGCGGTCAGTCGAGCGGACGGCAGTGGCACGGTGCTTGCGTGCCTTCTTGCAAGACCATCGGAAGGAGGTACGTGCAAATGCTCTGGACGATCATCGTCATCCTGCTCATCCTCTGGCTGCTCGGTGGGTTCGTGCTGAACCTCGGTGCCCTCGTCCACGTGCTCCTGGTGATCGCGGTCATCGTGCTGCTCGTTCAGCTCATCTCAGGTCGCAAAGTCGCTCTCTAAGCACCTCTGGCGGTTCGCGCACGCTCGTCGCTCGGTGGCGGTAGTCATTGACGTGGCGAGCGTGCGCTTGATATCGTCCCTTGGTCACGCCGACCGCGTGGACTTCACGAAAGGAAGTGGCGCAGTGCTGAGCTTCATTCGCAATCGCACCGGCTCCGGCCCGCTCGCCGGTCGTCGGCGCAGCCTGCCCACTTACCGGATGGCCTAGAACCCAGCTTTTCGCGAGGCCGCTCGGACCGTGGGCAGAGGCCCACGGTCTTTTGTTTTGTTTGAAGTAGGTGAAGAAATGGCCGTCCAACTACGTGAAGGCGTACGAACCGAAAAGAAAACAGCGGCCCTCGCGGCGAGCCGGGTCTGCAAGACCTTCCGTCCCGCCCGGGTCGTCCCGGGTGGAGGCACGACGGTGCGCGCCGTCGACGACGTCAGCCTTTCGGTCTGGCGCGGTGAGATCTATGGCCTGCTCGGCGCCAACGGCTCCGGCAAGTCGACGCTCATCCGCCTCTTCTCGACCCTGCTGACGCCCGACGCCGGCGATGTGCGGGTCTTCGGCCTGGACATCGATCGCGACGAGCTCGCCGTCAAGCGTCTGATCAACCGCGTCTCGGTGGAGGCTTCGTTCTTCAAGAAGCTTTCGGCGATGGAGAACCTCGTGTACGCAGGCCGCCTCTACGGCGTCTCGCCGGACGAATCACGTCCGAAGATCGTCTCCATCCTCCGCCGGCTCGGCATCGAGGACGCGCGGATGACGGAGCCGCTCGAGAAGCTCTCGCGCGGTATGCAGCAGAAGGTCGCGATCGCTCGCGCGTTCCTGTCGACGCCGATGCTGCTGCTCCTCGACGAGCCGACGACCGGGCTCGACATCCGGAGCAAGCGTGAGGTGCAGACCTTCGTCCGCGATCTGCGTGACGAGCACGACGCGACCATCCTGCTGACGACGCACGACCTCGATGAGGCCGCAAGGCTCGCGGATCGCATCGGCATCTTGCACCAGGGTCGCCTCGTCGCCGAGGGCACCCCCGAAGAGCTCGCGGCGCGCCACGGAGGCGGAACGCTCGAGGACGTCTTCATGACGCTCACGGGACGTCGTCTCGACGACGCGGACGCGACGGACGCGGGGCGATCGACGTGATCGCAAGCGCAAGCGCGCAGGTCAGCCTCGCATACGCGTTCGTCGAACGCGAGATCGCGCTGTCGAAGCGTTACTGGGCATGGGAGCTCGTGTGGCTCGTCTACGGAGTCGTCACGAGTCTCTCCGTCGCGTATATCGGACTCGCCGCGCCCGCGATCACAGGCGGCGAGTCCGATCCCGCGGCGGTATCGCGATTCGTTCTGTACCTGCTTGTCGGAACGATCACCTGGCGGTTCCTCGGCCTCATCTTCGAGCAGATGGGGGAGACGATCGCGTGGGAACGCTGGGAAGGGACCATCGAGTCCACGTTCATGGCGCCGGTCCCGCGCCTGACGCATCTCATGGGTATGTGCGCCGCCACTCTCGTCCGCGCTCTGGGATTCAGCGTGGCGATCCTCGCGGCAGTCGCGCTATTCGTGCCGGTCGATCTGTCGCACGCGAACGTCGCGTCCGCGCTCGTGCTGCTCGCGACGGGTGCGGTCGCTTTCATCGGACTCGCTATCGGCTCCTCGGTGTTCCCGCTCCTGTGGACCGAAAAGGGACTTCAGATGGCGTACATCGTCCAGGCCGTCGTGCTGCTCGTCTCGGGCGTGTATTACCCGACGACGGTGCTGCCGGGGTGGATGCAGGCCCTCTCCGTGATCTCGCCAGCAACGTATGTCATCCGGGGGATGCGCGACGCGCTCCTGGACGGTGCGGACTTCGCGCGCATCTGGCCGAACCTCTGGCCGGCGCTCCTCGTGGGCGCGGTTTCAATACCTATCGGCCTGCGCCTCTTCCTCTGGGCTGAGCGATACGCGAAGCGCACCGGCCGGCTGAAGCGGAGCGGTTGATGAAAAACGCACCGACGAAGAACGAACTCGCGTTCGCGCCGGCGAAGCCAGGCGACGCCGCGTTCGCCGCCGACGTCGACACCGCGGTGCGGCCCTCCGCGCCGCGCGATCCACTGACCTATGAGTACTGGTGGTCGCAGCCCGACGAGAACTGGACCTTCGCGCGATTCGTCGTGACACGAGGCGGCGTTCGCGTCGGCTATGCGACCGCGGAACACCCGCGCTGGGAGGTGCAGCCCGACCGCTACGGGAACGTCGGCGGCAATCTCCTTCCGGCGGAGCGGAACGCCTCAAACCTCGACGCCATCTACGCGGCGATGGAGGACCGCGTCATCGCGGAGGGGGCGAAGATCCTGGCCGCGTGGGGCAACGAGGACGATCCACTACGGATCGAGACGCTCCTCGCGCGCGGCTACAGGGAAGACCGCCGCTCTCGCCGGTGGGAGCTCGATCTCGTCGCGAACCGGGAGAAGCTTCTCGCGATGACCGACGAGAGCCGAGCGCGCATGGGGAAGGAGGGCGTGCGCATTCTCACGCTGGCGGCCAACGACGACCCGAAGGTCATCGAGAAGATATGGCGGCTGTCGGAAGAGGCCGGCGACGACGTGCCCACGACCGAGCCGCGCGTCCCCGAAGAGATGGCGGCGTACACCCGTTGGGTGAACGCACCCGAGATCCACCGCGACCGTTTCTGGATCGCGCGCCTCGGCGACGACGTGGTCGGCGTGTCGGTCCTCGGCTATCCGCCGGTGCGGGGCGTGGTCAACACCGAGTGGACCGCGACGGCACGATCGGTGCGGGGGCGCGGCGTCGCGCGTGCGCTCAAATGCGAGACCGTGGCGCAGGCGATCGCGCTTGGAGTCGACCGGGTCCGGACCGGGAACGACGCGGCCAACGATCCAATTCTCCACATCAACGAGACGATGGGCTACACGCTGATAGCCGGGGGCATCAACTTCCTTCGACCCGTCTGACTTCTCGATACGCTAGACGCGTGCCGCTCCCGCCCGCACCGCACACCGCCCGCGAGAACGTTGTCGACGACGTGCACGGGACCAAGGTCACCGACCCGTATCGCTGGCTCGAGGCGGACGCGACCGAGCGCGTTCGCGACTGGACGGACCGGCAGAACGCGCGAACGCGGGCCGTTCTCGATCCATTGCCGCAGCGCGCCGCATTCGCGCGCCGGCTCCGCGAGCTTCTCTCGGTCGGACTCCTCTCCACGCCGCGCCCGATCGCCGGGCGCATCTTCCACACTCGCCGGCAGGGGGAGCAGAAGCAGGCC
The DNA here is from genome assembly GCA_038040345.1 of Chloroflexota bacterium. Lineage (GTDB taxonomy): Bacteria > Chloroflexota > Limnocylindria > P2-11E > P2-11E > 3-1-20CM-2-70-9. The sequence goes on along the minus strand of JBBPIQ010000008.1, from coordinate 36,084 downwards.
GTGCTCTACGTTCGCGACGCGGTCCGCGGCGCGGACCGCGCGCTCATCGATCCGAACACGCTCGATCGCGAAGGCCTCGTAACGCTCGACTGGTACTACCCGTCCCCGGACGCGCGCTACGTCGCGTACGGTCTTTCGCGCGGCGGTGACGAGATGTCGACGCTGCACGTCGTCGAGACCGCGACCGGGACGGACCTCGCGGACCGGATCCCCCACACGCAGCGGAGCACCGTCGCGTGGGTATCCAGCGACGGCGGGTTCTACTACACGGTCCATCCGGCGCCGGGGTCTGTCGCGCCGGGCGACGAGAACTATTACCGCCGGGTTCGCTACCACCGCCTCGGCGACGACCCCGCGAAGGACGAGCTCATGTTTGGCGAGGATCGCCCGAAAGAGGACATCCTCGGCGTCTCAGCCTCCGCCGACGGGCGTTGGGTCCTCTTCACCGCGTTCAAGGGCTGGGCCAAGAGCGATCTCTATCTCCTCGATCGGAGTCATCCGGAACGAGGGCTCGTGACAGTGATCGAGGGAGAGGACGCGATCGCCGAAGGATTCGTGCTCGACGGCCGGATCTGGCTCCGCACGAACCTCGACTCGCCGAACTATCGCGTGGTCTCGGTCGCGTGCGAATCGCCCGACGTCTCGCGGTGGGAGACGGTGATCGCTGAAGGCAAGGATGTGATCGAGAGCTTCGATCGCACGCGCGACCGTATCGCTGTGCTCCGACTCGTTCGCGCCACGTCGCGACTGGCGACGTATGACGTTCGCGGCAAGGACGAGCGCGAGATCCCGTTGCCGTCGCTCGGCGCGATCGAGATCGTGGAGGGCGAGCACGACGGGGATCGCGTCGGATACACGTTCCAGTCGTTCACGCAACCGCCGATCGCCTTCGTCGCGAATACGCGAGCAGGCACCGCGGATGAGGTCGTGCGTCTCCGCACGCCGGACCGCCTCGACGTCGCGAGCATCGTCGTCGAGCAGATCGCATACGCGTCGCTGGACGGCACCGACGTCACGATGTTCCTCGTCCATCGGAAGGACGTCCGTCCGACCGGACAGGTACCGACCGTGTTGACGGGCTACGGCGGATTCAACATCTCGCGCACACCGCTCTACTCGGCGGGCGCCGCCGCATGGGTCGAGGCCGGAGGACTCTTCGCGATGCCGAACCTTCGCGGCGGCGGCGAGTACGGCGAGACGTGGCACCGTGCCGGCATGCTCGCGAACAAGCAGAACGTCTTCGACGATTTTCACGCGGCCGCCGAGGCGCTGATCGCGCGCGGCTGGACCGATGCTCGGCATATGGCGATCGTGGGAGGCTCGAACGGCGGCCTCCTCGTCGGCGCCGCGCTGACACAGCGGCCCGACCTGTTTGCCGCGGTCTACTGCGCCGTGCCGCTCCTGGACATGCTCCGCTACCAGAACTTCCGCATCGCGCGCTTCTGGATCGCCGAGTACGGCTCCGCCGAGGATCCCGAGCAGGCGGAGTGGCTTCGCAAGTACTCGCCGTATCACAACGTGCGGGCGGGCGTGCGTTATCCGCCGGTCCTTTTCACCAGCGCCGATGGAGATAGCCGCGTGGATCCGATGCACGCCCGAAAGATGGCGGCCCTGCTGCAAGCGCAGAGCGAGGATCCCGAGTCCGTCGTCCTGTTGCGGGTCGATCGCGACGCCGGCCATGGAATCGGCAAGCCGCTCGACAAGCAAGTTGACGACTTCGCCGACCAGTACGCGTTCATCGCCTGGCGGACCGGTCTGCACTTGAACGGACCGGGTATGCTCGGACCGCGGTGAACATCCTGAGATTCCTCCGCGACCAGGCGAAGGAATACAAGTGCAGCGTGTGCGGAGCCAATCACTCGGGCTCCGACATCCGCGTGCTCGGCAAGCTCGAGTCCGCATGGATCGTCCGCGTCACCTGCGCGAAATGCCAGACCGCGTTCAAGCTCCTCGTGGTCGTCGACGAGCAGCGCGCGGCCGTCAGCCCGGTCAAGGAAGAGCCCGAGCGCCCGCGTCGGCCCGCCGTCAGCGCCGACGAGGTCATCGATGCGCATGAGTTCCTCGAGACCTATCAGGGCGACGTGCGCACGCTCTTCGCCCGTCGTGACAAGGTGAAGACCGAGCCCGACCGCTCGTAATGGCGAAGAACGCGCTCATCACCGGCTGGGGTTTCTATGCGCCTTCGCGCGTCATGACCAACGCCGAGCTCGAGCGGATTGTGGACACCTCCGACGAATGGATCGTCAGTCGCACCGGGATCAAGGAGCGCCGCATCGCCTCGGACGAGGAAACGAACTCGTTCATGTCCGCACGAGCGGGGCGCGCCGCGCTCGAGAAGGCGCACCTCCGTGCCCAGGACGTGCAGCTCGTGATCGTCGGCACGTGCTCGCCGGACTACCTCTTTCCGGCGACCGCCTGTCTCGTGCAGACGGAGCTCGGCGCGACGAGGGCCGGTGCGTTCGACGTCGAGGCCGCGTGCACGAGCTTCATCACCGCGCTCGCGATCGCGCGAGGGATGATCGTCTCGGGCGCGATCCAGAACGCGCTCGTCATCGGAGCGGAGAGGCTGTCGCGCCTTCTCAACTGGAAGGACCGGACGACCTGCGTGCTGTTCGGAGACGGCGCGGGGGCGGTCGTGCTTGAGGCTTCGAACGCGTCGGTCGGCATCGAGTCCACCGTGTTGCACGGGGACGGCTCGAAGGGCGAGATGTTGATGGTCCAGGCCGGCGGGTCCAAGCGGCCGGCGTCGGCCGACACGATCGAACGGGGACAGCATTTCATCACGATGTCGGGCGGCGAGGTCTTCAAGCTCGCCGTGAAGTCGATGGCCGACGCGGCTGAGGAAGCCATTGCCGAGGCCGGCCTGACTCTCGACGAAATCGACATCATGATTCCGCATCAGGCGAACCTGCGCATCATTGAAGGCGTAGCCAAGCGCCTCCACTTCCCGTCCGAGAAAGTGTTCATCAACATCCAGCGCTACGGAAACACCTCCGCCGCCTCGATCCCGATCGCGCTCTGCGAAGCCGAATCCACGGGCCGCCTGCGCAAGGGAGACAAAGTTCTCCTAGTGGCCTTCGGTGGTGGGTTTACGTGGGGAGCTTCCGTATTGGAGTGGTTCGGCGCTCATGACGGAGTCCGCCCGCTCTCACCACTCGAACGGGCTGGTAGGGCGCTGGAAGAAGTAGTCGAAAGAGTCAGACCGATCTAACGAGCGCCTCCGCGTTGCGGGTGGCACGGGCGTAGGGGTTGCTCGGCGAGCGCGAGCATGGGGACCCGGCCCGGACGAGACGGGGTACGGACAAAGAGGAAGGCCGGGGGCGAAGCGAGCTGAGCGGCCCCGAGCCCGTGACAGGACCCGCACTCGCGCGAGGACTCCGCCGGGAATCGATCGACGACACCTATTGACAGTGGCCTTCCGGGGTGTAACTTGCCCCTCGCGTGGTGAGTAGTGGGGGACGGTGGGGAACCGTCTCCCGGATACGGAAGGGAACCTGGAAGGCTATTTCGCAGGGGAATTCGCCCACTCGCTGGACGAGAAGGGTCGGCTCGCGATCCCAGCCAAGTTCCGCGGCCGCTTCAAAGAAGGAGCGGTCGTGACACGGTGGATAGGCGAATGTCTCGCCATTTTTCCTTCCGACCAGTGGGCAGACCTCAACTCGGAGATCGCCAAGCGCCCTCGTACCGACCCGGCCGTCTCGCGTTTCCGCCACTTCGTGCTGGCGGGCGCGCATGAAGCGGACCCGGACGGGCAGGGGCGCGTCGTCATCCCGGTCCACCTACGGGAGTACGCGTCGCTCGAAGGCGAAGCCGTCGTCATCGGAAACCTCGACCACCTCGAGGTCTGGGAGCCCGGACGCTGGCGTGCCGAGCTCGCGAACGTACAGACCAAGGTCGAGCCCGATCTCAGGGACCTCGGGATTTAGCGATGAAAACCAGAGGGCTCATGAGCCGGTTCTCGTGGCCGAGGTACTCGCCCAGCTTGATCCCCGCGAAGGTGCGCGCTATCTCGATGGAACGGTCGGCGGGGGCGGGCACGCCGCCGCCATCCTCGACGCAAGCGGGCCCGACGGAAAGCTCCTCGGAATCGATCGCGATCCCGCAGCGCTCGCCATCGCCGCGCGAGACCTCGCGCGCTTCGGCGATCGCGCGGTCCTCGCTCGTGGAAACTTCGCGGTTCTCGACGACGTGGCCGGCGAGCACGGCTTCGCTCCGCTCGACGGCATCATCCTCGACCTCGGCCTCTCGTCCATCCAGCTTGCCGATGAAGGTCGCGGCTTCAGCTTCCGGTCCCCAGGCCATTTGGACATGCGTGCCGATCCGGATCTTCGCCAGACGGCGGCCGACGTCGTGAACAGCTGGGCTGAGAAGGACCTTCGACGCGTCTTCGCCGAGTACGGCGAGGAGCCGGAGGCGGCGCGCGTCGCGGGAGCGATCGTCCGTCGCCGCGTCAAAACGCCGTTCGAGGCGGCTGACGATCTCGGCCGTTTCGTCGCCGGCGTGAAGACGCGGAGGCCTCGCGGCATCGACCCCGCGACGCGCGTCTTCCAGGCTCTCCGCATCGCGGTCAACGACGAGCTCGCGAACCTCGAGCAGGGACTCGCGGCGGCCATGCGCGTCCTCCGCCCCGGTGGACGAATCGTGGTGATCTCGTTCCAGTCGCTCGAGGATCGGATCGTCAAACAGTTCTTCGCGCGTGAATCGCGCGACTGCATTTGTCCTCCCCACCTCCCCACCTGCGTCTGCGGGCACCGCGCGGGCTTGCGTGTCGTTACCCGGCGGCCGTTACGTGCGGCCTCGGCGGAGGTAGACCGCAACCCGCGCGCCCGCAGCGCAGCTCTTCGCGCCGCCGAGCGCCTGCCTTGACGTTCGCGCAGGCAGTGCGCGCGCCGCAAGCGCGGCGCGTGCAGCATCGCCTCCATCGCCAGGCCGTCCCGCACCATCGGGCGGCGTCGCGGCAGGCCGCCGCCACTCGCGTCCGCACGACGAGCTGGGAGATCCGCTCATTCCTGCTCGCGAGCGGCGTCATCGTCTCGTGCTTTCTCCTCGTTCTGCTCTATCTCGCGCAGGCGACGGCGGTGTCGGCCGCGGGTTACGAAGCACAGCGCCTCGCCGCGCAACGCGATGAGCTCCGCCGCCAGAACGCGCTCCTCATGATCGAGAGCGCTCGCCTCGATTCGCCGGCACGCGTCGAAACGGAAGCGCAGCGCCTCGGGCTCGTCCGCGCCGCGACGATCCGCGTCGTCGTAACGGAGGCCGCCGCAGCGACGCGATAACGGGCGGCGGGGTTGTCGGCGGGGAGCGGGCACCCTCGAGGATCGGCAGAGGTGAAGGATGACTGCGACGATCTCGCACACGCGTCTTCGCGTCCTCTTCGCATTCTTCGCCGTCGCGTCGCTCCTTCTCTCGGCCCGGCTCGCGTACTGGCAGACCGCCGGGCGTGCCGACCTTCTGAGCCGCGCGACCGACCAGGTTCATAGCGACCTCGTCGTCGCCGCGCAGCGCGGCGTCATTCGCGATCGAAATGGCGCGATCCTCGCGACGACCGTCGAGCTCCGCTCGCTCTACGCGATCCCGGGGCTGATGACCGATCGCGACGGCAAGGACACGAGACCGGCCGTCGCCGCGGCGCTCGCCCCACTCCTTGGCGAACGGCCCGAGGTCCTGCGCGCCGCATTCGACAGCGGTGCCGAATGGCTTTTCGTGCGCCGCCGACTTCCCGAGGACACGGCGGTGCGGATCGCAGCGCTCCATCTCGCTGGCCTCGGCTTCGAGATGGAGCCGAAGCGGCTGTACCCGAACGGCGCGGTCGGCGCTCAGGTCCTGGGGTTCGTCAACGACGATGGGGTCGGGCAGTACGGCGTTGAAGGCCGCTACGCCGAAGAGCTGCGCGGCACGCCGGGCCGTCTCGTCGTGGCGCGCGATCCCGCGAACCGCGAGCTCGCGCTCGGCCTTCGCACCGCGGTGCCCGCGAGGAACGGCGACGACCTTTCGCTCACGATCGACCTGGCCGTGCAAAACGCCGTAGAGCGCGAGCTCGCGGCGGTCGTCGACCGCGAGAAAGCCACCGGCGGCGCGATCGTGGTGCTCGATCCGAAGGACGGTGCCGTCCTTGCGATCGCGTCGTCGCCGACCTACGACCCCGCGCGCGTTGGAAGCGCCGACGCGGAGGCCCTTCGCAATCGCGCGATCTCGTGGACCTACGAGCCGGGGTCGACGATGAAAGCGATCACCGTCGCCGCGGCGCTCGACAAGGGCGTCGTCACACCGAGCACGAGTTATCAGGACGTCGGCTATGCCGTCATCGGCGGACGCAAGCTCTGCAACGCGCTATGCAAGGTCTACGGGCCGACGACGGTCACGCAGATCCTCGCGCGTTCGCAGAACGCGGGCGCCGTCTTCGTCGCCAGCAAGCTCGGCGCGGCGGATCTGAACGCGTACTTGCAGGCATTCGGGTTCGGCCAGCGCACCGGCGTCGACCTCTCCGCGGAGACAGGGGGGATCGTGCGCCCCCTCGCCGAGTGGTACCCCGTCGACCTCGGCACGATCAGCTTCGGTCAGGGCCTCTCGGTCACGCCACTCCAGCTCGCGTCGGCATACGCGGCCATCGCGAACGGAGGAACCCTCTACCGGCCATACGTCGTGGCGAGCCGGCGCGATGCGGATGGGGAGCACCGCACCGCGCCGGTCGCGGTCCGACGGGTCATCTCGGAGGAGACCTCCCGAACGCTGGTCACGATGCTCACCATCACGGTCGACAACGGGATCGCCAACGCGGCGGCGCTCAAGGGCTACAGCGTCGCCGGCAAGACCGGCACCGCGCAGATCCCGAGTGACGACGGAAGCTACGTCGACGACGCGTACATCTCGTCGTTCGCCGGCTTCGTCCCCGCGATCGACCCCCGTATGGTGGTCGTCGTGGTCCTCGAGAAGCCGCAGTCAAAGCTGCTCGGCACGGTGCCCGCGATGAACACCTTCAAAGCGATCGCGACCGACGCGCTTCGGTACGCGCGCGTTCAGCCGGATCGGCCCTGACGCTCGGTACCATTCGACCAAACGTGTTCACCCTCGACCAGATGCTTCGCGCGACGGGTGGACGGGTCATCCACGGTGCTCCGAACGGAGACGAGCGGTTCGTCGGCGGCGCGTTCGACTCCCGCATCGCCGAACCGGGCAGCGTCTTCTTCGCCCTGCGCGACCAGCGTGACGGCCACGAGTTCGTGGCGGACGCGTTCGCGCACGGCGCCCGCGCGGCGGTCGTGGAGCATCCCGTCCAGGGTCTCCCTGACGGCGCGCTCGTCGTGGAGGTCGCAAACACCCAGCACGCCCTCCGGCGTCTCGCCGAGGCCCTGCGCGACGCGCACCCCATCCCGGCCGTTGGTATCACGGGAAATGTCGGCAAGACGACCACGAAAGAGGCGACCGCCGCGGCGCTCGGCGCCCGCTACCGCGTTCTGCGCACCGTGTCGTCGTTCAACAACGAGATCGGCGTTCCGCTCACCTTTCTCGGGATCGAGCCGAGCCATGAGGTCGCGGTGATCGAGATGGGCTTCTACGTGCCGGGCGAGATCGCCGACCTCTGCCTCCTCGTCCGTCCGCGAGTCGGCATCATCACGCGCATACCCGACGTCCCGGTCCACTACTCGCGGACGCCGAGCGTGGACGCGATCGCAATGGGAAAGGCCGAGCTCATCGAGTCGCTACCTGAGGACGGCGTCGCGCTCCTCAACGCGGACGATGCGCGGGTCCGCGCGCTCGCGCCGCGTACGAAAGCGCGCGTCGTGCTGTTTGGCGAGTCAGCGGACGCCACGCTTCGGGCCACCGACGTGATCGCGCGCGGCATCGACGGTCTGCGCTTCGTGGCCCACGACGGCGCGCGCAGCGTGGAGGTGCGCCTTCCGCTCCCCGGTCGGCATCTCGTCGCGTCGGCGCTCGCCGCACTCGGTGCGGCCACCGCTCTCGGTGTGCCCCTCGACGAGGCGGCGACCGCGCTGTCCGCGATGGACGCGCCGGCGCACCGCATGAACGTCCGCCGCACGCCGGAGTTCGTCGTCATCGACGATTCGTATAACGCGAGCCCCGCCGCGGTCATGGCCGCGCTCGCGGTCCTCGGATCGGTGCAGACGCGCCGCGTCGCCGTGATCGGCGACATGCTCGAGCTCGGGACGCTCTCCGCGGACGCGCACGAGGCGGCCGGGCGCGAAGCCGCGAAACAGACCGACGTCCTCGTCGGCGTCGGCGAGCTCGCGCGGACGATGGTGAGCGCGGCACGCGCCGCCGGACTTCGCGAGACCTATCAGGTGGCCGACCGCGCCGAAGCGCTCATCCTCGTCCGACGCATCGTGCGGCGCGGCGACACGATCCTTGTGAAGGGTTCGCATTCCCTCGCGCTCGACCAGCTCGCCGATGCGCTCGTCCAGACGGGGGCCAAAGCCTGATGCCTACCGCGGTCCTCGCCCTCGGCGTGATGCTCTCCGCGTTCCTCCTCGGCCTCATCTTCGGCGGTCCCTACATCCGCCTGCTGCGGCGCTTCGGCATCGGGCAGAACATCCGGCGCGAGGGACCGACCCGAGACTTCGCCAAGCAGGGCATACCGACGATGGGCGGCGCGCTCTTCATCATCGTGGTCGCGGTCCTCTGGGCGTTCGTATGGTTCCTTCTCCCGCAGAACGAGCGCGACAATTACATCCCGCAGACGATCGTTCCCGTCGGCGCGCTCGTCGGCGTCGGCGCGCTCGGCGCGATCGACGATTTCGTCAACGTCCAGTACGGCTTCGGCATTCGCGGCCGCCACAAGCTCGTGTGGCAAACGATCGTCGCTCTTGCCGCCGCGATCTACATCCAGAAGCACTTCGCGGTGAACGGCATCTTCGTTCCGCTCGTCGGCGAATGGGTTGTCGGCGCGGTCGTCTTCGGGATCATCGCAGTCATCGCGATCGTCGGAACGTCGAACGGTGTGAACCTGACCGACGGCATGGACGGACTCGCCGGCGGCACGAGCGTCTTCGCGTTCCTCGCGTTCGCGTTCATCGCCGCGGCGGTCCACTACGACTGGCTGGTGGTGTTTTGCGCCGCGATGGTCGGGGCGCTCCTCGCGTTCCTCTGGTTCAACGTGCACCCGGCCGAGGTGATCATGGGCGACACCGGCGCGCTCGCGATCGGCGCGACGCTCGCGGCGTGCGCTCTGACGACGGGGTTCGTGCTCCTTCTGCCGGTGGCCGGGGTCATCTTCGTCGCCGAGACACTCTCGGTGATCCTTCAGGTAGGCAGCTTCAAGCTCCGCGGCAAGCGCATCTTCCGGATGGCGCCACTGCACAACCAGTTCGAGTGGCCCGAGGTGAAGGTGACGATCCGTTTCTGGCTCATCGGTGCGCTCGCCGGGATCGTCGCCGCGATCCTCGCATTGGCCACGCCCACCCGATGAGCGTGATCACCTCGACGTGGGTCGAGCGCGATGGGCTCCTCTGGTCGCCGCTCCTCGAGCGCTATCGCGTCCACGCCGGGTTCAGCACCCGCGCGCAGGGGAGCATGGCTGGCTCGGTGTTTCCGCTAGACGATCAGGAGCGGAATCGAAGCGCGCTCGCTCGTCGGCTCGGCTTCGACGAGGTCGCGCGCGTCCGCCAGGTGCACGGCAATACCGTGGTGCGCCTCGATCGCGCCGTCGAGCCCTGGCCGGAAGGCGACGCTGTGTGGACGGATCGCGCGGGCGTGCTGCTTGGCGTCGCCGCCGCCGACTGCGTGCCGATCCTCGTCGTCGACCCGGCATCCGGCCGAATCGGAGCGGCACACGCCGGCTGGCAGGGCACGCGGCTCCGAGTCGCGCAGGCGCTCGTCCGCGCCCTCGTGGGCGCGGGTTCCCGCGCGTCGGCGCTCGTGGCGTCGATCGGTCCCTCGATCGGTCCGTGCTGCTATTCGATCGACGAAGCGCGCGCCGACCTCGTCGGTGCCAGCGGTCAGGGCGCGCACCTGCGCCGCGGCCCCGATGGCACGGTCGCATTCGACCTCTGGTCCGCCAACGTCGCACAGCTCCGCGATCTGGGCGTCGAATCGATCGAGGTATCGAGGATTTGCACGCTCTCCGCCGGGATGGAGCACGATTTGTGGTCGTACCGCGGCCGTGACAAAGACGGGCGTTACGGCACTCAGCTCGGCTTCATCGGTCGGCCGTTATGACGGTCACGTTCGATCCCGAGGTGACCGCCGACGAATTCCGAGGACGGCGCGTGACGATCATCGGCCTCGGCAAGGGTCGAACGACCGCGGGCCTCGCGCGCTTCCTCGTCGGCAAGGGCGCGAACGTCACGATCGCGGACCCGAAGCCGCGCGAAGAGCTCGTCGACGGGATCGCGCGCCTCGGCGACGTCGCCGAAAAGGTCAGGCTGATCCTCGGCCCGTCGACCGACGAAACGGCGCTCGCGGAACCCGATTTCGTATTCGTGATCCCGGGCATACGACCGCGTTCGCCGACGATCCTCCGCGCCCTGAACCGCGGCGTCCCGGTGCTGACCGAGATGGCGCTCTTCTTCCGCCTCTGCCCCGCACCGATCGTGGGCATCACCGGCACGAAGGGCAAGACGACCACGACGACGATCGTCGAACGTGTCCTCGCGCAGGGCTCGCGGCGCGTCGTGGTCGGGGGGAATATCGGGACCGCGGTCATCCAGGAGGTCGACAACCTTCGCCGCGAGGACATCGTCGTTCTCGAGCTCTCGAGCTTCCAGCTCGAAACGCTCGGCCACAGCCCCCACGTCGCGGTGGTCACGAACGTCCTCGAGGACCACATCGATCATCACGGGACTCGCGACGCCTACATCGCCGCGAAGAAGAACATCGTCGCCTGGCAGGGTCCGCGCGACATCGCCGTTCTGAACCTCGACGATCCGGCCACCGTTGCGCTGCACACCGGGGCGGCCTCGGAGGTGCGCGGCTTTTCGCTCTCGCTGCGACCGAAGCGTGGCGCGCACCTCGACCAGAACGGCGACCTCGTGCTCGTGTCCGGTGACCGCCGCACCGTCCTGTGCAAGGCGACCGAGCTCCGCGTCCCCGGACGGCACAACGTCGCGAACGCGCTCGCCGCGGCGATCGTCGGTGACGCGTTCGACATCCCGGCCGACGCGATCGGTCGCGTCCTACGCGAGTTCGAGGGCGTCCCGCGGCGCCTGGAAACGATCGCCGACAAGGACGGCGTGCTGTGGGTGAACGACTCCGCCGCGACCACACCGGCCGCGACGATGTCGGCGCTCGCCGCCTACGAGCGCCCGGCGATCGCGATTCTCGGCGGCGTCTCCAAGGGCGCGGATTTCTCGGAGCTCGCGCGCGTGCTCGCGCGCCGGGCGCACGGCGCCGTGTTGATCGGCCGCGCCGCGGACGAGATCGCGTCGGCCATCGCGACGGCCGACCCCGACGGCGTCGTCGAGGTGCGCCGCGCGGCCACACTCGACGAAGCGGTGGCCGACGCCCGCGAGATGGCGCGTCCCGGCGACGTCGTCCTGCTCTCGCCCGCGTGCGCGTCGTTCGACATGTTTTCGTCCGCGGACGAGCGCGGCGAGAAGTTCACGGCGATCGTGCGGTCGTTCACCTCGTGAAGCTCGGCCTATCACGCACCACGACGTACGACCTTCCGCTCGTCGCCATCGTTCTCGTGCTCCTCTTTATCGGGCTCGCGATGGTGTACAGCGCGAGCGGCATCACGGCGCTGGACGCGAACGACGATCCGAGTACGTTCCTCGCGCAGCAATCGGCGTGGGCTGCGCTCGGCATCGCGGCGATGTTCATCGCGTCCCGGGTCGATTACCGCCTGCTGCGTTTTGTCGCGGTGCCGCTTCTCCTCCTCGCCCTCGTCCTGCTTGGCGCGGTCCTCATACCGGGGATCGGCGTGAGCGCCGGCGGCGCGACCCGCTGGCTGCGCTTCGGCGGCAGCTTCGGCCTGCAGCCCGCGGAGCTCGCGAAGCTCGCGCTCATCGTCTATCTCGCGATGTGGCTCGGCGGGAAGCGCCGGCAGATCGGCTCGTGGCGGGTCACCGTGCCGTTCATCCTCGTGACCGCGCTCGTCGTCGGCCTCGTCGTGGCCGAGCCGGATCTGGGGACGGCGATCGTCGTCGTGGTCGTCGGCCTCGCCATGTACTTCGCGGCGGGCGCGCGCATCCGCGAATTTGCGGCGCTCGGCGGCCTCACCGCGGTGGTCGTCCTTGCGCTCGCGGTCGCGCAGCCGTACCGCCTCCAGAGGCTCGTGACGTTCCTCGACCCGTGGTCCGACCCGCAGAAGTACGGCTTCCAGACGATCCAGATGCTCTATGCCCTGGGCCTCGGGGGCCCGTTCGGCGAGGGCCTGGGGGCGGGGAAGGAGAAGTTCGGTTACCTGCCGCACCCGTACACGGACTCGATCTTCGCGGTGCTCGGCGACGAGCTCGGTCTGGCGGGAGCGCTCGTCATCGTCCTGCTCTTCCTGGCGCTCGCGTTCCGCGGCGTGCGCATCGCGCTCCGCGCGGAGGACGCGACGGGCGCGCTCCTCGCGACCGGGGTGACGATCTGGCTCTGCTTCCAGGCCTGGGTGAACATGGCCGTCGTCGCGAGCCTCGTGCCTATGACGGGCATCACCCTCCCCTTCATCTCCTACGGAGGCAGCTCGCTCTGTGTCGGACTCATCGCCGTGGGTATCCTCCTGAACGTTGGTCGAGCCCGAACCACGCAGCGGACGAGCGTGTCGCGTGCTTCTCGTCGGTGGCGGGACGGGCGGACACGTGAGCCCGCTCCTCGCGGTCGCGGAAGCGCTCCGAGAAACGGACCCCGACACGAGGTTCCTCTTCATCGGTGGTCGTCGCGGCCACGAGGCTGAGCTCGTGTCCGGCTCGGGGATTCCCTTCCACGCGACCGTCATGCCGTCCCTGCGCGATCCCGACTCGCGCTTCTCGCTGGTCACGCGCGCCGCACTGATGCCCATCGCGAGCGTCGACGCGTTCATGCAGATCCTCCGATTCCACCCGGACGTGTGCTGCACGACGGGCGGACTCGCGTCGTTGCCGGCGGCGCTCGCGGCGCGCGTCGCGCGCGTGCCCGTGTACATCTGGGAAGGCAACGCGGTCCCGGGACGTGTGAACCGGCTTCTCGCCGGATGGTCGCAGCGGATCGGCGCGACGTTCGAGGCATCCTTGCGCGTGCTGCCGCGCGGCCGCACATTCGTCGACGGCAATCCGATCCGCCGCTCGCTCCTCAAATGGACGCGGGAGTCGGGTCGCGAAAAGCTCGGCATACCGGCCGAGGGCCCGGTCCTCTTTGTCACCGGAGGCAGCCAGGGCTCGGCCGCCATCAATCACGCCGTCTCGGGCGCGGTCACCCGGCTCCTTCGCCGCGCGACCGTGATCCATCACACCGGCACGGCACACCTCGCGCAGGTCTCGGCCAAGCGCGACACGCTTCCGCCAGACCTTCGCGAGCGCTATCACGTGTACGGGTTCCTCCACGAAGAGATGGGCGCGGCGCTCGCGGCGTCGGACCTTATCGTCGGACGCGCGAGCTCCTCGTCGATCGCGGAGCCGCTCGCGTTCGGCGTGCCGCTCATCCTCGTGCCGTTCGCGGCGTCGGCCGAAGCGCATCAGATGGCGAACGCCCAGGACATCGCCGAGCGCGGCGCCGCCATCATCATTCGCGAAAGCCAGCTCGATGCCGACCGGCTCGTGGCGCAGGTCACCGGCCTGCTCGACGACCCCGCTCGCCTCGCCCGCATGGGGAAGGCCGCGCGCGCCGCGGGACGTCCCGACGCGGCGACGGCGATCGCGGGCGAGCTGCGCAAGCTCGGCCGCTGTTCATGAAAATCCGAGCGACGAGCGGCTCCGCCGTGAGGAGTGAGGGGGCAGGGGCCCCCGTTAGCCGAGCGAAGCGAGGCGTGCTCAGCCTTCAGCGTGTCTCCTGGCCGGAGGCCAGAGAGATTGACTAAGACGCGCTTCCACATCGTCGGGATCGGGGGCATGGGCATGTCCGCCGTCGCGCGGCTGCTCATGGCGCGCGGCGACACCGTGAGCGGGTCCGACAAGGGCGCGTGGCCTTTGGCGGCGGCCCTCGCGGCGGACGGCGCGACCGTGGCGACCGCATTCGCAGCGAAGAACGTCGTGGGCGCCGATGTCGTCGTGCGCTCGAGCGCGTACGGGGACACCAACCCCGAGATCGCGGCCGCACGCGCGGCGGGGATCCCGGTGTGGAAGCGCGAGGACGCCTGGCGCGAACTCGGTCGCGGCAAGCGCGTCCTCGCCGTCGCGGGCACGCATGGAAAGAGCACGACCACCGCGCTCGCCTGGACCGCGCTTCGCGCCGGCGGGCTGGACCCCTCGCTGATCTGCGGTGCGGTGCTTCGCGACCTCGGGACGAACGCGTACGCCGGCAAGGGCGACGTCCTCGTCATCGAGGCCGACGAGTACGACCGCGCGTTCCTCTCGCTCGAGCCGGAGGTCGCGATCGTGACGAACATCGAGCACGACCACATCGACGTGTTTCCGACGCACGACGACGTGAAGCAGGCGTTCGCGCGCTTCGCGTCGGGGATCGTACGCGGGGGATGGCTCGTGGCCTGCGCTGACGATCCGGGCGCCGCCGCGCTCGCCGCGCGCGGCAATGACGACCTCGCCGGGCGTCAGGTCGCGACCTACGGAACGGCTCCCGAGGCGGGATATCGCGTGGTCGAGCTCGTGCAACGTGCGGATGGCGTGTCGTTCGATCTCGTCGGGCCCTTCCAATCACCCATTCCGGTGTCGCTCCGCCTCGCGGGCGCTCACAACGCGCGGAACGCCGCCGGGGTCCTTGCGGCAGCCGATGCACTCGGGATTCCCGCGGCAGCCGCGGCGAAGTCGTTCGCGACGTTCAACGGAACGGAGCGGCGCCTCGAGGAGCTCGGCTCGGCCCGCGGCATCACCGTCGTTGACGACTACGCGCATCACCCGACCGAGATCCGCGCGTCCATCGACGCGGTGCGCGCGCGCACGAAGGGCCGCGTGATCGTTTTGTTCCAGCCGCACACACCAAGCCGGCTGCGCGCGTTCTTCGACGACTTCGCCTCCGCCCTCCGCACCGCCGACGATCGCGTCGTCGCCGAAACGTTCGCTTCGGCGCGTGAGGCCGCGGACAGCGGCGCTGGCGCCAAGGAGCTCGCCTCGCGGGCTGGTGGCACGTACGTCGTCGACGCGGAGGCCGCGGCGCGCGTGCTCGCCGAGCGCGCACGACCCGGCGACCTCGTGCTCGTGCTTGGCGCGGGCGACATCCGACCCGCCGGCGTCCGGCTGCTCGAGCTCCTTCGCGAGCGCGCGACGGTATGACCATGGCGGCGTTCGGCGTGCGCGACCAGCCGCTCGCGCCGCACACTTCGCTCCGCATCGGCGGGCCCGCCGATTTCTTCCTCCGCCTCGCGAGCGAGAAGGATCTCCTGGGAGCGATCCAGGTCGCTCGTGAGAACGAGCTGCCGGTGTTCGTGCTCGGGGGTGGGACGAACTTGCTCGTCGCCGACCGCGGCGTCCGCGGGGTCGTGCTCCAGAACGCGTGGCGCGAGTCGGGCGTCGACGGAGAAGTCGTGACCGCGTCCTCCGGCACCGAGCTCGCGCACGTCGCCGCCGTCGCGGCGCGCTCGGGCATCGAGGGCCTGGAGTGGATGGCGACCGTACCCGGCACCGTCGGTGGCGCCGTGCACGGCAACGCTGGCGCCTTCGGCAGCGAAACGGCCGACGTCATCGTCGACGCGGAGCTCGTCGACATGAACGGCGACACGTGGACCGCGAAGGTCGACGAGCTCGGCTACTCGTACCGCACGAGCTCGCTCCAGGGGACGCCGATCGTCTGCGTCCGCGCTCGCTTTCGTGGAAGGGGCGGCGACCGCGCGAACGCGGTAAAGCGGATCAAGGAGATGGCGAACGAGCGCATCAAGAAGCAGCCGCTCGCGCAGCCGAACACGGGGTCGATCTTCCGCAACCCGCCGGGCGACTTCGCCGGGCGGCTCATCGAGGCCGCCGGTCTCAAGGGGCGCGCCATCGGCGGCGCGATGGTCAGCGAGAAGCACGCGAACTTCATCGTGAACGCGAACGGCGCGACGGCGAGCGACGTCCGCGCGCTCATGACCCTCGTCCAGCAAGAGGTCGCCAGGCGTTTCGACGTGAAGCTCGTTCCCGAGGTCGAGCTGGTGGGGGAATGGTGAAGGCAGGCAAGATCCGCGTCGGCGTGCTCACCGGAGGCGCGTCGGCCGAGCGCGACATCTCGCTTGCGACCGGCGCGCAGATCGCGGCGAGCCTCGACCCGAGCCGCTTCGAGGTCGTGCTGCTCGATCCGCTCGCCTTCATGGCCCGCAATCCCGAGATCACGCCGGCGCAGCGCGAGCAGGCCCAGCGCCTGATCCAGGGCGGCGCGCGCCTCGATCCGGACCATCAGCTCCCGCGCGGTCTCGAAAAGCAGATCGAGAGCGCGTCGCGCGCGCTCGTCCCGGCGACGCGGGTCATGGCGAACGGGGATCCCATCGACGTTGTGCTCATCGCCCTCCACGGGACGTGGGGCGAGGACGGACGCATCCAGGGACTGCTCGACACGATCGGCGTCCCCTACACGGGATCGGGCGTGCTCGCGTCGGCGCTGGCGATGGATAAAGAGGTCGCGAAACAGGTCCTCGCGGCGTCGGGCCTCGACGTGCCGCGCGGCGTCGTCGTCCGCGGTACGGCCAAGGCCGACCTCGACTCGGCGCGATCGGTCGGGCTTCCCGCGTTCGTGAAGCCGGTCGGAAGCGGATCGAGCGTCGGCGCATCGATCGTGAAGACCGACGGCGAGCTGGCGTCCGCGATCGAGGCCGCCCTCCAGTTCGACGAGCGCGTGCTCGTCGAAGAACAGATCCGCGGCCGCGAGCTCACCGTCCCCGTCATCGGGAACGATGACCTCACCGCGCTCCCGGTCATCGAGATACTCACGAAGCGCGCGTTCTTCGATTACAGCGCGAAGTACGACGCCGGTGAGAGCGAGGAGGTCTGCCCGGCCGAGATTCCACCGGACGTCGCCAAACGCGCGCAGGACCTCGCGCTCCGGGCGCACCGCGCCCTCCATTGCCGCGGCATGTCGCGAACGGACTTCATCTGGTCCAAGGACCGCATGGTCGCGCTCGAGGTGAACACGATCCCGGGCATGACCGCGAACAGCCTCCTACCCAAGGCCGCGCGCGCTGCCGGTATCGAGTTCGGCGATCTTCTTGCGCGCTTCGTCGACTGGGCCCTCGAGGACGCGCGCCGGCGGGCGCGCTGACCTCCCGACCCCGAACGCGTCCGCGGCGGCTGCGGCCGCCACGACGCCCCGCCGACGTGGACCGCGCGGTCGCGGGTGTCACCGCCTTCATGTGCGCCGCCGCGATCGTCGCCGCATCGATCGGACCTTTCTGGCGGATCCGCGACGTCGCGATCGAGGGCGCGCATCACGTCACGGTCGACACCGTCGTCGCGGCGAGCGAGCTCCTCGGAGCGCAGGCGTTCACGGCAAGCGCCGCGCGCGCACGCGACCGGCTGGTCAAGCTGCCGGCGGTGCGCGACGCGCGGGTCGAGATAAGGATTCCCGACCACGCGCGCGTGATCCTGAGCGAGCGCGTCGCGATCGCGCGGTGGATATCCGGTGGCACCGAGTGGTTCGTCGACGCCGACGGCGTTCTCTTCTCGTCGCTCGACCCCCGTGGTGCGCCCGAGATCCGGGTGACCGACGAGCAGAAGCCGCGGCAGGCCGGGGATCGGCTCGATCCGGCACTCGTCGACGCCGCGACGAAGCTCGCGCGGCTCGGACCGGGGGACCTGCGGGCCGACGCGACGTCGCCGCGCGTCGTGCTCGCGGCGGGTGCGAACGGCCTCGTCCTTCGCTTCGCCGCAGGGTGGGAGATCCGCTTCGGCGGCGCGGAGCGTATCGACGACAAGATCGCGAACGTGCGCAGATTTCTGCGGGACAATCCGCAGCGAAAGCTAGACTACGTCGACGTGCGCAGCCCGGATCAGATCGTCTTCAGCCCAAGCTAGGTGCTGCTTCCGCTCCTCGGCCTCGTCGCCGGGGTGCTTTTGGGTCTCGCGCTTCGGTTCAACCTTCCGATCGAGTGGGCGCGATACACCGCGGTCGGCATCCTAGCGGCGCTCGACTCGCTGCTCGGTGCGGGGCGCGCCGAGCTCGAGGGCCACTTCGACACGCGCATCTTCCTTTCCGGCTTTTACACCAACGCCCTCCTTGCGGCGGGCCTGACATTCCTCGGCGACCGCCTCGGGATCGACCTCTATCTCGTGGCCCTGTTCGCCTTCGGGTGGCGGATCTTTCAGAACGTGGCGGTCATCCGCCGCCACTTCCTCTAATGCGGTGGCCCAATCGGTTAGCTTGCCGCTATCGCGGCAGGCGAAGAGGGGTTGAAGGGGATACTTCCCCTGCAATGATCGGAGTGAGTGATGGCTGAGCAAACCGTGCTCGTCGCCATCGACATCGGCACGACGAAGGTGTGCGTCCTCATCGGAGAGATGGCCGCGCGCGGCGGCGTGGATGTCATCGGGATCGGCCTGGCCGCGTCGGACGGGCTCCGTAAGGGCGTCGTCATCGACATCGACCGGACGGTGCAGTCGGTCGCGAGCGCCGTGGAGGCGGCTGAGCGCATCTCCGGGCTGAAAGTCAGATCGGCGTTCGTCGGCATCTCCGGCAGCCACATCGCCTCTCAGAACTCCCGTGGCATGGTGGCGGTCTCCGGGTCCTCGCGGCACGACGTCGACCGCGGCGACACGGTTCGCGCGATCGAGGCCGCACGGGCCGTTTCGATCCCCAATACGCGGGAAATCCTTCACGTCGTCCCGCGCGGGTACGTGGTCGACGGTCAGGAAGGGGTTCGGGACCCGATCGGGATGACCGCCGTCCGCCTCGAGGTGGAGACGCACATCGTGACCGCGTCATCGACGAGCGTTCAGAACCTCACGAAGTGCGTCCAGCGGGCGGGGGTCGAGATCGACGAGCTCGTGCTCGCGCCCCTCGCGACCGCTGAGGCGACCCTGAACGACGAGGACCGCGAGCTGGGTGTGTGCCTGGCGGACATCGGTGGCGACACCACCGACGTCGCGATCTTCCAGGACGGCTCGATCTCCCACTGCGCGACCATCCCGATGGGTGGCCGGAGCGTCACCGCCGACCTCGGCATCGTGCTCCGCGTGACGCCTGACGTGGCCGAGAGCGTCAAGTTCCGCTACGGGTCGGCCATGCCGATGGACGTCGACCCGGACGAGGTCCTTCAGGTCACCTCCATCGGTGAGGAGACCTCGCACGGCGTGACGCGACGGCACATCGCCGAGATCGTGGAGTCGCGGGTGACCGAGATCCTCAAGTTCATCGGCGCCGAGATCGAGGCCGCGGGCGCGACAAATCGACTGCAGGCGGGCCTCGTCCTGACCGGCGGCGGGTCCCTACTGGAGGGCGTCACCAAGGCCGCCCGGGATCAGCTCGGCATGAGCGCCCGCGTGGTCGGGCCGAAGGGTCTCGGCGGGTTGACCGACCAGATCGCGACGCCGCCCTATTCAGCCGCGAGCGGACTGCTGCTCTGGGGCGCGCACAACTGGGCCTCGGACGACGACCGCGGGAACGGTCACGGTCCGCGCACACCCTTCGACGGCGTCTCCTCGCGGATCGGACGGATCTTCAAAGGACTCATGCCCTAGGAAATCCCTTCGAGGAGCCGCTGACTAGGGACAGCACTCGTGACGAGGGTGGGCGCGTGGTTTCCAGTGATGACGGAGCGTGGGGGTCTTCTGAGCGAGCGGGCCCTGGATGGCGGTTCATCGCGATCCCACGAGGGGCCGAGCGAAGAAGACCCCCGCGCTCCGCGCAAGTTGCCAACACGAATCACAAATCGCGGTAGCCAAGCGTTGAGTTTGCGGACTATAGTCAGCGCGCGAACTGAATAGCCATGAGCGCACCGCTAGGGGAGGGGCAGCGGCATGGACATCATGGAGGCTTACCCATGCCCCTCCGAAGCGATATCGAGAACTTCGCGCTCATTAAGGTCGTCGGCGTCGGCGGCGGCGGTTCCAACGCCGTGAATCGGATGATCCGCGCCGAGCTCCTCGGCGTCGAGTTCATCGCGGTGAACACGGACGCTCAAGCACTCCTCCTTTCCGACGCCCCGCACAAGCTCCGTATCGGCGACAAGGTCACAAAAGGCCTTGGTTCGGGCGCTGACCCGGTCGTCGGACGCAAGGCCGCCGAGGACGACAGCGAAAAGCTCTACGAGGCCCTGAAGGAAGCGGACATGGTGTTCGTGACCGCCGGCATGGGTGGCGGGACCGGCACCGGAGCCGCCCCGATCATCGCCGAGATCGCCAAGGACGTCGGCGCGCTCACCGTCGCCGTCGTCACGAAGCCCTTCAGCTTTGAGGGCGCGAAGCGCCGGCTCCTCGCCGAGCAGGGCATCGCCGAGCTCGTCGACAAGGTCGACACGCTCATCACGATCCCGAACGACCGTCTGCTCCAGGTCGTCGAAAAGAAGACGAGCATGGTCGACGCGTTCCGCATCGTCGACGACGTCCTGCGGCAGGGCGTCCAGGGCATCAGCGACCTGATCACGGTGCCCGGCCTGATCAACCTCGACTTCGCCGACGTGAAAACGATCATGACCAACGCTGGCTCGGCCCTCATGGGCATCGGGCACGGTTCCGGCGAGTCGCGTGCCGCGGACGCGGCGCGCCAGGCGATCATGTCGCCGCTCCTCGAGCAGAGCATCGATGGCGCGCGCGGCGTGCTCTTCACGATCACCGGCGGCCCGGACCTCACGCTCTTCGAGGTCAACGAGGCGGCGGAGATCATCCACGCGGCGGCCGATCCCGAGGCCAACATCATCTTCGGCGCGGTCATCGACGAGCGCATGGGCGGCGAGGTCAAGATCTCGGTCATCGCGACCGCGTTCGAGGCAGCTCGCGCGATCCGTCGGCTCGAAGGACCGATGTACAAGCGGCAGGCGCCCTCGGTCGAGCAGCGCGCTATGCCGGCTTCCGGCGTCGCGCCCGCTCCGGTCACTCCTTCACATCCGCGAGCCGAGGAGTCCAAGAAGTACGACGCCAACGATCTGGAAGTTCCTAGCTTCCTGCGCCGCCGATAACCGGCTTCCGCATAGGTAATGAAAGGCTCCGGCCTCGTGCCGGGGCCTTTCTATTTTGTCCTGGACACTAGATTTGGTGGCACCCTGTCCCATATCTTGTGTCTGTGAAGTGCCCCGGATGCGGCAACCTCGACACCCGCGTCATCGACTCGCGCGAGGCGGAGGACGGCGACTCGATCCGCCGGCGCCGCGCCTGCGACCGCTGCGAGGAGCGCTTCACCACCTTTGAACGGAGCGAGTCCGCTCGCATCCAGGTCCTGAAGCGCGACGGCAGCCGCCAGGAGTTCGACCGGCGGAAGCTCGCCAGCGCGATCGGCAAGGCTGCGTCGAAGGGGTTGACCGCCGACGAGATCGACCGGCTCATCAACGAGCTCGAAGCGAGCGTGAGGCAGAGCGGCGCGTCCGAGATCGCGTCGGGGCGGATCGGCGAGATGGTGCTCGAGCGCCTCGCCGAGCGCGACCCGCTGTCGTATCTCCGCTTCAAGATCGTCTACTCGCGCATCGAGGACATTGACGCGCTCTACGACGAGCTCGCATCGCTCGTGCGCATCCGCCAGGAGGCGCGCGATCGCCGCGTCGCCGAGCAGATCGCTCTGCCCATCGGCGAGCCTGTTGTCGCCGGCCCAACGCGCCGCCGTCGCCGCTAAGAAGCCCCCGCACCTCCGCGCGGTCCTCTGGGATCTCGACGGCACGCTGACCGACAGCGTGCGTTTAGTCGCCGAGACGATGAGCGCCGTCGTCGCGGCACATGGCGGTCCACCGCTCGCTTTCGAGAAGGTCGGAGAGCTTATCGGCCATCCGCTCGACGCGATGTTCCGTCTGGCGTGGCCGGACATCGGCTCCGAAGACCTGGAGCGCTATCGGGTCGAGTACCGCGCCCGGTACGACGCGGTAGCGATCCCGGCGACGCGCCTGTTCCGCGGCGCGCGCAAGACGTTGCGTGATTTCCACGCCGCCGGGCTGCTCCAGGCGACGGTCACCGGTAAGCGGGCGGCCGATTGCGAGCGGATCCTGCGCGGGCTCGGCATCAAGAAGGACATCGACGTGTACCTCGGCGGCGATTCGACACTGCGGCCCAAGCCCGCGCCCGACCTCGCCCAGTACGCGATGAATCGCCTCGGCGTCTCGCCCACGGAATCCGTCGTGATCGGCGACAGCGCGGCGGACATAGCGATGGGTAAGGCGGCGGGCGCGCACACGATCCAGGTGCTCTGGGGCTTTTCGAAGTCCACAATCTCGGACGCCGAATGGAGCGTGCGCACGTGGCGCGAGCTGCGCCATGCGGTGTTCGCGCTTGGTGAACCGAAGCCCGGCATACTCGGTCGTCGTGGTCCTATCCGATCGTGACATCCGCGCGGCGATCGACGCCGGCCGCATCGGGATCGATCCGTTCGACCCGAAATGCGTTCAGCCCGCCTCGGTAGACATCCGCCTCGATTACCGCTTTCGCGTGTTCCGCTCGAGCCGGCACGCGTTCATCGATCTCGCGCGGCCGCTCGACGACATCACCGAGCTCGTCGAGATCCCCTCGAAGACGCCGTTCATCCTCCATCCGGGCGAGTTCGTGCTCGGCTCGACGCGAGAGCGCATTCGCCTCCCTGACGACATGGTCTCGCGGGTAGAAGGAAAGAGCTCTCTCGGACGGCTCGGCCTGCTCATCCACAGCACCGCGGGATTCATCGACCCGGCATGGGACGGCCACATCACGCTCGAGCTCTCGAACGTGAACACGATCCCGATCACCCTCTACGCGGGTATGCGGATCGGCCAGCTCTCGTTCTTCCCGCTCTCGAGCCCAGCGGAGCGTCCGTATGGCTCGCCCGAGCTCGGCTCGTCCTATCAGGGGCAGACCGGGCCGACGCCGTCGCGGTACCGGCTGGACGTGTAGCGGCCGTGTGCGCCACGTGCCTCTTGATCGTCTTCGCCGAGGCGTTCATCAACGTGCTCGCCGGAGCGCTGACGCTAGCGATCTTCGTGCGCGTGATCCTTTCGTGGATCCC
This sequence comes from Chloroflexota bacterium, assembly GCA_038040345.1. GTDB lineage: Bacteria > Chloroflexota > Limnocylindria > P2-11E > P2-11E > 3-1-20CM-2-70-9. The sequence goes on along the minus strand of JBBPIQ010000008.1, from coordinate 12,978 downwards.
GAACGCGCGCTTGCCGTTCGGCCTTGGCGACTTCGTCTTCGGCGTCAGCGAACCGATCCTCTCCCCGATCCGGCGCGCGATGCCCTTTTTCGGCGGCGTCGACTTCTCGCCGTTCATCGCGCTGATCGCGATCCAGATCGTGTCGGGCCTTGTCCTCCGCGTCCTTCCGCCCGCCATCTAGCGCGATGGGCGAGCGCATTAACGTCGCGATGCGCGTCATCCCTCGCTCCAAAACCGATCGGGTGGACGCCATGCGGGCTGGGCGGCTGGTCGTCCGCGTCGCGGCCGCGCCCGAATCCGGTGCCGCCACCCGCGCGGCTCAGACGGTGCTCGCGACGGCGCTCGGCCTGCGGGTGGGTGACATCCAGCTGGAGCACGGAAGTACATCCCGGGACAAGACGTTCAGCATTCCTGCGAACGCCCGAGCCGCCTACGAGAACTTGTCTGGCGGAACAGCCGCGGGTGGCACGGCGGCAGGGCCTGCTCGCGAAGCGCGGGTGCCCCGGGGCCCCGTGCGACCGCGTCAGCGGTCGCGTACGGGGAGGGTGCGCTGAGCGAGCGGGCCCAGAGCCGTGACAGGACCCGCGGCGTTTGGGAGGCTGTTGAAATAGGAGCCCACGCTCGGACGTACAGAGGGGGAATGGCCACGAGTGTCGCCTTGCGCTTCGCCTTTCCAGTGACCGCGACCGTGCCGTCGGTGACGTTCGCTGACGGTGTGCGCGAGTACCAGGACGAGGTGTACGGCGTCGCGCTCCGCATCACGGGCGACCGCGAGGCGGCCCTCGACGTCTCGAGCTCGACCTTCCTCAAGGCGTACCGGGCGTTCGACCGCTACGACCAGACGCGGCCGCTTCGGCACTGGCTCCTGCGGATCGCCACCAACGAGGCGATCACGTACGTGCGCAAGCGCGGACGCGAGCTGCGCCGTCGCGTCGAGGTGGAGCACGCGAGCTCGATCGCCGACCCGACGGCTTCGCCCGACACCGAATCCGTCGCGCGCGAGGATCGCGCGCGGATCCGCGCGGCGGTGAGCGTGCTTCCCGAGCTCTATCGCGTCGTGATCGTGCTCCGCTATTTCAACGAGCTGAGCGTCGACGAGATCGCGCAGGTCACCGGACGCCCCGCGTCCACGGTCGGGGTGCAGCTCCTTCGCGGGCGTGCGCTGCTCCGCAGTTCTCTCGAGGGAGCAGTGCGATGAGAAGCGACCGCCGTCACGAAGATCTGTTCGACGAGACGCGGCTGCGCCGCGCGCTCCGACTCGAAGCGGCCGAGCTTCCGCCTCGGATCGATCTCGTGGCGATCGCCGCACGCGCTCGCGCCGACCGGCCGGCACTCGCCGCGGCGTCACTCGGCTCGGCACTGGTCGCGGTCGTCGCGGCGGCAGGACTCGTCGGCTTGATTGCAGCGGCATTCCGCGCTGTCGGCCCCGCGGTGGCGTCGGACGTCTTCACCGCCGCGATCGAAACGCTGACCCGCGTCGCGATCCCCGCGAGCCGTCTCCTGTCACTTGCCGAGCAACCCACCGTTCCGGTCGCGGCCATCGCCGCTCTGGCGGTCGCGATCGCTTACGAGTACGCGCAGCGAAGGGAGCCTGTCCGTGAAGTCACGTCTTGAACGCAGCAACACCAACCGAGTCATCGGTGGGGTCTGCGGGGGCATCGCCGAATACCTGGCCGTCGACGCGACCCTCGTGCGCGTGGTGTTCGTGTTCACCGCGTTCATCACCGCGGGACTCTTTGTCCTCGGGTACATCGTCCTGCTGGTCTTGATGCCGCAGCCGGGGCAGCCCGCACCGTTCACATCGACTCCGCCACCCGCCGCATCCGCCGATACGACCGCGCGCATGGATGCCGACTCCTCGCCGACCGCACCCGCGACCGTCACCCCGGTCGATCCCGCAGTGCACGCGGCCGAAGCAGAGCGCCGCCGCATGGCGTTCGGCTACATCCTGATCGCGCTTGGCGTCGTGTTCTTTCTGAGCAACGCGGGGGCCTTCCGGTTCGTGCAGTGGCAGTTCCTCTGGCCCCTCGTCCTTATCGGCATCGGCGCTCTCTTCCTTGTGCAGCGAGTGCGGTCGTGAACGCCCGTCGCGGCGTCTTCTGGCCGCTTCTGCTTATCGCCCTCGGACTCATATTTCTGCTGCAGAACTTCGGGTTCATCTCGGGCGTGTCCTGGCGCGCGGTCGCGAGCCTCTGGCCGCTGCTCCTGGTCCTCATCGGCCTGGATATCGCGTTCGCGCGCCGATGGCCGGTTCCCACACTCGCGGTCGAGGTCGCCGTGATCGCGGCCGGCCTCGCGCTCGTCGCCTATTCGCCGAACCTATCGCCGGGTGTTTTCGTCTTCGGCGACGGTGATGGCGGCGGTGAGACCGACGTCACCGTGCCGCGCGGCGACGCGACCCAGCTCCTTCTCACGCTCAATGGGGGCGCGACCCATGTCTACCACGTCAGTGGCGGCTCAAGTCAGCTCGTCGAGGCGCACAGCGCCAACGCCGACCTGGGGTTGCGCGTTTCGGGGACAAAGGCGCGCCCCGATATACGGCTGGACCAAACCTCGAGCGGATTCTTCCATCCCGTAGCCGCCGGCGACGTCCAGATCCGTGTCGCGAGCGACGTTCCGGCATCGCTGACCGTCAACGTGGGCGCGGGCGAGTTCGACGTCGACCTCTCCGACGTGCGCGTGACGGATGCCCGCGTCAACGTAGGGGCGTCGTCGATGCGGTTCGTCATGCCGACGCCCAGCGGCGACGTCGCGATCCGCATGAACGGCGGGGCATCGAACATCACGATCGTCGTCCCCGATGGCGTGGAGGCGCGGATCGTGACGACCGGCGGCCTGCTGTCGCTCCGCAGCGACAACCCGCGGCTCGGGACGGCCGGCAGCGCTAGCGGCGTCTTTGCCGGCGGGACCTCGGTGGAAACGAGCGGCTACGGCGCGGCGCACGATCGTGTGACCCTTACGATCAGCGCGGGAGCGAGCTCGATCGTCGTTCGTTAGCCCGCGCGTAGACTCCGGCCGTGCTTCACAACGCGATCGAGCGGATCCTGGAAGCGCAGGCCGTCTGGGCCGATCCACTCGGAAAGCTGTTCATCGCGATCTTCGCCGCGCTCTACAAGCCTGTGCCGATCCTCAAGGATCTCCTCAACGGCGTGTGGCTCGGCCACCCGCTGCATCCCGCGATCACCGACGTGCCGATCGGCGCGTACGTCGTCGCGATCGTCTTGGACTTCTCGGGACAGCGCGCCGCCGCGACCGCGGCGATCGGCGTCGGGATCGTGTTCATGCTGCTCGCCGCGCTCGCCGGGTACGCCGACTACATCGATCTCGAAGGAAAGTCTCGACGGTTCGGCACGGTCCACTCCTCGCTCATGCTCGTCGCGCTCGTCTTGTATCTGGTGTCGTTCGTCATGCGCCTCGGTGCGGTGCCATCGCCCGCGGAGGTCTGGCTCGCCGTGATCGGGTTCCTCATCGTGATCACCAGCGCGTACGTCGGAGGCGAGCTCGTCTACAACCTCGGGACGCAGGTCGACCGGCACGCATGGCGAGGCGGCGGGACCAAGTGGACAGCGCTCGACGTCACGGACATCCCGCCCGACAAACCGGTGAAGGCGAAGGCAGGCGCTCAGACGCTCGTCGTGGTCCGCCGCGGAACCGGCCTGAACGCGCTTCACGACGTCTGCGCCCACCAGGGCTGCAGCCTCTCGGAGGGGAAGATCGTGGGCGAAACGATCGAGTGCCAGTGCCACGGCTCGCGGTACCGGCTTAGCGACGGGCTCGTCGTGCGCGGGCCCGCGGTCTTCGACCAGCCCCATTTCGAGGTTCGCGAAGCCGAAGGAAAGTTCGAGGTCCGCCGCACGGACACCCGTTAGAAGCCTTCTGGCCGTCCTTTCTTCGTGATACTGCGGGCGTGAGCGAAGCGATCGCGTCGGTCCCGCTCGAGGCGGCTCTCCTTCTCGCCGAAGCGCCTGCGCCCACCGAGCTCGAGGCCCGCCGCGCCCTGAACGCGGAGTACCTGCGCCACCACCCCGACGAGGTGGCGCGTTTCCTCGACGAGCGCATGCCGCGAGAGACCGCGCTCATCGTCCACGACGCGGGTCCGGAAGCGGCGGTCCATCTACTCGAACTTCTGAATCCGCGCGTCGCGGCAGACGTGGTGCGCAACCTTCCGGCGGAGGCGGCGAAGATCGCGCTCCGACAGATGCACCCGTCGCGAGCCGCGCCGATCGTGGCGAGCTTCGACGCCAACGAGCGCGAAGGTGTGCTCAGCCGTCTGCCGAGGCGATTCGCGTCGGAGGTGCGGGAGCTCCTCACGTATCCCTTCGACACGGCAGGCGCGCTCATGGACCCGCGCATCACCGCCTTCGCGCCGGAGACGACGGTCGACGACGCGCTCCGCAAGATGCGCACGTTCAAGGAGAAGGAGCTCGGCGCGATCTACCTCACCGACGCATCCGGCCGCCTCGTCGGCACCGTGCCGCTCGGCGAGATCGCGACGGCAACGCCGGAGACAAAGCTCAAGGACCTCGTCAACGGGACTCCTGTCGGCGTGCACGCGACCGCCACGCGCGAGGAGATCGTCAACTACCTCACCGAGCAGCGCGTCGCGACGCTGCCGGTCGTCGACAGCGACCGCCGGCTCGTCGGGGTCATCCGCTATCGCGCGCTCGTCGCGGCCGCAGAGGCCGAGGCGTCGATGAGCATGCAGACGATGGTCGGTGTGAGCAAAGAGGAGCGCGCACTCTCGCGCGTGTCCTTCGCGGTGCGTCAGCGGCTGCCCTGGCTTGAGATCAACCTCGCAACCGCGTTCCTCGCCGCATTCACGGTAGGTCTCTTCGAGGGCACGATCGCCAAATTCACGGCGCTCGCCGTTCTGTTGCCCGTGGTAGCGGGTCAATCCGGCAACAGCGGCATGCAGGCCCTCGCGGTGACGATGCGGGGACTCGCCCTCCGCGAGGTCCGCCTTTCGCACTGGCCACGGCTCATCATGAAGGAGGCGGGCGTCGGCATCGTCAATGGCCTCGCGGTGGCTGCGACCACCATGCTTGGCGTGTTCATCTGGAGCCAATCGATCGGGCTCACGGTCGTCATCGGCACGGCGATGATCCTTGCCATGGTCATGGCCGGCGTCTCCGGCGCGGCGATCCCGCTCGTCCTGAAGGCGGCCGGCCAGGATCCCGCGCAATCGTCGTCGATCGTGCTGACCACGATCACCGACTGCAGCAGCTTCCTTTCGTTCCTCGGCCTCGCCACCATACTTCTGCGATTCCTGTAAGTCACGTGTCTCGCGTCCTCACGGTCGCGGTCGGGATCGTCCTGTTCGCGTTCTCCTTCGCCACGCCTGCTCTGGCTGACGAGGGTTGGGTGATCGAGCGCTTCGCCGCCGACATCACGATCGGAAGGGACGGGTCGCTTCACATCGTCGAGGCGATCGATGCGAATTTCGGCAGCCTCCAGAAGCACGGGATCCTCCGGACGATCCCCGTGCGGTACCAATGGGACGACACGCACGTCCGCGTCTACCAGCTCCAGGTGCGCTCAGTGACCGACGGGAGCGCGAAGAGCGTCCCTTACGAGACGAGCGACCAGGGCGCTTCCAAAGTGATCAAGATCGGGGATCCAAATCGGACGGTGAGCGGGCGTCAGACATACCGCATCACGTACGACGTCTCCGGCGCGATGAACGCCTTCCCCGACCACGACGAGCTTTTCTGGAACGTGAACGGTGGCCTCTGGGATGTTCGCGCGCAGGCTGTGACCGCTACGGTTCACGCGCCCGGCGCGCCGCAGCAGGCGACGTGCTACCAGGGCGCCGCCGGCTCCGACGAGGCCTGCCGCCTCACGATCACCTCGTCCGGCGCGGACTTCGCGGCCACGCGGCCGTTGGCTCCGCACGGCCAGCTGACGATCGTCGCGGCACTCGCGAAGGGCGTCGTCGCCGAGCCCACGCCGATCATCGCCCGCGACGGCGGCAACCTTCTCGCCTATTTCGAGCCGCAGCCGCTCTGGCTCGCCCTCGCCGTCCTCGCGCTCGCTGGCGGACTCGCGTTCCTCTACTGGCGCTGGTACACGGTCGGGCGCGACGCGCGCGAGCGCGTGACCATCGTTCCCGAGTACGAGCCGCCCGACAAAGTCCGTCCTGCGCAGCTTGGCGTCATCCTCGACGAGAGCGCGGACACCAAAGACGTCACTGCGACGATCGTCGATCTTGCCGTTCGCGGATACCTGACGATCACCGAGGAACCGCAGCCATGGTTGTTCGCGAAAAAGGATTGGACCCTACACGACACTGGCAAGGCCACGGCTGAGCTTCTCCCATACGAGAGGATCGTCTTCACGGGCCTCTTCAAGGACGGCGCCGACGTGAAGATCTCGGAGCTGCGGACGCACTTCGTATCGGCGCTTCGGAGCGCGGAAGGCGAGCTCTATCGGGACTCGGCCGACCGCAAATGGTTCGCGACACGACCCGATCGCGTTCGGCAGGGATACGCGGGAGTCAGCGTGCTCGTGATCATCGCGGGCGTCGGGATCGCGTGGCTCCTTGGTCGAACCGTCGGCGCCGGACTCGTCGGAGTCGCCGTCATCGTCGTCGGCTTGGTCGCGCTGGCTGTCGCTCGGGTCATGCCCGCGAAGACCGCCGCGGGTGCGGAGCTCCTCCGCCGCTCGCTGGGCTTTCGCCAATACATGGAGGTCGCCGAAAAGGAGCGTCAGCGTTTCGCCGAGCGCGAGAACATCTTTTCCGAGTACCTCCCGTACGCGATCGTGTTTGGCTGTGTCGAGAAGTGGGCTCGCGCCTTCAAGGACATCGAGATGTCGGCCCAGACATCGTCGTGGTACGTGGGTGGCAGTGGGCCGTTCAACGCGGGCATCCTCTCGTCGTCGCTGATGGGCTTCTCATCGAACCTCGGCTCGGCGATCTCGTCGACGCCCGGATCGAGCGGCGGAAGCGGATTCTCCGGAGGCGGCGGGGCCGGCGGCGGTGGTGGTGGAGGCGGCGGAGGCAGCTGGTGACGGTTATCCTTTAGTTCTCGTCGCGGGCTGTTGGCTCAGCCGGTTAGAGCGCTGCGTTCACATCGCAGAGGTCGCTGGTTCGAATCCAGCACAGCCCACAGGAAATCCGCGCTTTTGGCGTCGGCGTGCGGGGCTTGACCCCCAATCTGACCCCCAATGAGGAGGCCATTTGCCTGGACGCATCGTCCGGCGCGTCGCGAAGGGCGCGATGGGTATGTGGACCGAGGTCGAGTTTCCGAACGGCGATCAACGGTTTGAGGCAATCTGACGACAAATGCAGCGACCCACCCTATTTCTGACAGTTGGGTTGCCCGGCACCGGCAAGACGACTGCCGCGCGCCTCATCGAAGCGGAGCACCATGCTCTTCGGCTTACCAAAGACGAGTGGATGAAGGCGCTCTTCGGCCCGGAGAATCCACCCTCAGCTTCAGACGTGATCGAGGGTCGCCTTGTCCGGCTGGGCATGCGTGCTCTGGAGCTCGGGACCAACGTTGTGCTCGATTTCGGTCTATGGAGTCGCGACGAACGATCAGCCCTCAGGCAAGCGGCTGCCGACGTCGGGGCCTCGGTCGTGATGTGCTACTTGGAACTCGCTCCCGGCGAACAACGGAACCGTCTCGATCAGCGCTTGGCCGCGGCTCCTCATGAGACTTGGCCTATGTCCGGCGAGGAGCTCGCTGAGTTCGCAGTGAAGTTCGACATCCCTAGCGCGGCCGAGCTCGACGGGAGTGAGCCTGTTGACCAACCGCCTGATGGCTTCGCGAACTGGGGCGAATGGAGGCGACATCGATGGCCGCCATCAGTTCTTTGACTATTCGCTCTGGTCGGCAAGCCTCGCACTATTGCTGACACGATTAGTGAACGGAACGGCCGCCCGGTGTGGGCGGCCGTCTCGAGCCTAAGAAGCCTCGCGCCGATGCTAGTCGGCGGTCGAGATCTCGTCGCGCATCACCATGCCATACCCGCAGCCGGCGCTCTGATCCCTCCGCGTGACCGCGAGAGCCGCGGCCCATCGCGCGGTGCCCTGAGATAGCTCGTCGTCGACGATCGTCACGAATATCTCGTCCTTCCGAACCGCAACGGCTGCAACCTCGCGAAGAAGCGTCCTGCGTACTCTGTTCGGAGTCTTCATGCGCCGCTGCGTCCCATGTTGAGAGGGATCGACCCGCGGTCGCGAGGCCAGGCGCGGGCACTCGCGCGTCGGGCCGCCTCGTTGAGCTGCTCAAATGTGATCGGCGGTCGCGACTGACGCGACGCTAGCTGTAGCGAGTGCCCTTCAGCTCGATCCAGCCATCCTCGTGCGTGTGGGCCGGATCGTGATGCGTGAAGTGGATCAGTCCGCCCTGATCGTTCCAAACGTATTCGCCATGCACGACGACGTCGTCTCCATTCGCGACCGGGACGCGCTTGCCGATGTCCACGTTGTTGTCGATGAGCAGCGTCTGCGTCGAACCCTTGACCTGCACGATGAAGCGCTGATGCGTGCCCGACGGGCCGGTGTCATCGGAGAGTAGGCGCGTGACCGCGCCGTCCGCGGTGACCTGGATGCCGGAGCGGTGATCCGCGAAGGCGCGCTCGACCGTCGTGTTGCCCGCGACGATCGCGCCGCAGGCGGAGGTCAGGACGACGATGAGGACGAGGGCGCGAATGCCGGCCACCAGCCGCAGGGGCCGTGCCAGCTCAGTGTTCGAAAGCGTTGAGGAAGAGGCCGGCGGCGACGAGCAGCGCGAGCGCGATCACGACCACGATGGCCATGCGCCGGAAATCCTTCGTCACGTAGCCGCGTTCCCACGCCGCCGCGCGCTCGAGGCTCGGCGACGGCGCGCCGACCGCGCGCGAGGTCCCGCTGCGCGATCCGTACCGCGTCGTCCGCGCGGTGGCGGCCGGACGCGATGGCTGTTCGCGCTCGGCGGATGCGGGACGCGGGGCCGATGCCCGTCGGGACGCCTCGACTGCCCGGCGGGAGCGCGCGCGTACGCGGTGCTTCTTTGCCACGGGAGGACGAGGATACCCGACCCCGTATGCTCCGCCGCGAATGCCCCTCGATGCGCAGTCCCTTTCCACGGCTGTTCTGGTGCTCGCCGTGGCCGTCGTGGTCCTCGCCGTTTGGGTCGCCTGGCTCCAGCGTTCCGACGCCGTGCTGCGTCGGCGGCTGCGCCGACTCATCGGGGACGGCGCAGGCCTCGGCCTGGACGAGCTCCTGGACCGGCAGTTCGGGCGCCTCGACACCGTGGCTGAGCGAGTGGAGGCCCTGAACCGGCTGCACCACGAGCTTGAGGCGCTCTCCCAGCAGAGCATCCAGAAAGTCGGCGTCATCCGATTCAACCCGTTCGCCGACACCGGCGGTGATCAGTCCTTCGCCGTCGCGCTCCTCGACGCTCAGGGGAACGGCGTCGTGCTCTCGAGCCTCCACGGCCGGGCCGATACCCGCATCTTCGCCAAACAGGTGCAGGCCGGACGATCGAAGCACGCGCTGTCCGACGAGGAGCAAGACGCCATCCGCAAGGCCCTTTCGCCGGCAGGCGCGTGACCGGCGCGACGAGGCAGCCGGAGGAGCGCGCCCTCGCCATCGTGAACCCGGCAGCCGGGAATGGTGCGGGAGAGCGCCTCGCGTCGCGGATCGCGGCGGAGTTCCGGGATCACGGCATGCGCGTTGATGTCATCCAGACCCCGGCGCCCGACGAAGCCGCGCGACTCGCGCGCGAGGGCGCCGCGGACGGGTACCGCGTGATCATCGCGGTCGGTGGCGACGGGACGGCGAACGAGATCGCGAACGGGATCGCCGGCAGCGGCGCAGCGCTTGCCCTCTATCCGATCGGGGCAGGGAATGACTTCGCGCGCGCGCTCGGCTACCCGCGCCGTCGGAGGGACGTGCCGCGTTTCATCCGCGACGCGCGCCGCCGGACGATCGACGTCGGCGAGGTCAACGGTCGGGTTTTCGTGAACTCGGCCGGCATCGGCATCGATGGCCACGTCGCGCAACGCATCGCGGCGACGTCGCGCGTCGCCGGTAAAACACTTGGTTACTTCGCGGGCTCCCTCGTCGGGATCGCGACGTATCGCCCACAGCCGATGCGCGTGCTCGTCGACGGTGAGCTGCACAGTGGCAAGTTCCTCACCGTCGTCGCCGCGAACGGGACGCACTTCGGCTCTGGCATGCACGTCGCCCCCGATGCTGCACTCGACGATGGCCAGCTCGATGTCCTTCTGGCGGGCGATCTCTCGCGATGGTCGTCGCTCGTCGCGCTCGGCAAGCTCTATCGCGGGACGCACGTCGACGGAAAGAAGATCCTGATGAAGCGCGCGCGCGTCGTGGAGATCGAGCTGGAGCGACCCTTGATGGCGCAGCTCGACGGGGAGACGACCAGCGCCCAGCGCTTCTCCATACGCGTTCGCCCCGGAGCGCTCGAGGTCCTCACGCGGTGAAGCGCGCGGATCCGCGACGGGCTCTGCCCTCGGTGGACGCGATCCTCCGTGCTGCACGGCCGACCGATGTCGAGCGGGAGCGTTTCACACGCACCGCGCGGATGGTGCTGGCTCGAGCGCGCGCCGCACGCGCATCGGGGGATGCCGCGACGTTCGCCGCTGAAACGCGCGCGGCTCTTGTGGAGCGCGAGCGGCTCACCCTGCGGAGCGTCATCAACGCGACCGGCGTCGTCCTGCAGACGAATCTCGGCCGCGCTCCGCTCTCGCCGCGCGCGCTCGCCGCGATCGCGGCCGCAGCCGGGGCCGTGAGCGTCGAATACGACCTCGTCGTCGGAAAGCGCGGCGAGCGTCACGGGCATGCAGCGCGTCTTCTCGCCGACCTCGCGTCCGCGGAGGACGCGGTCGTCGTGAACAACAACGCTGCCGCCGTGCTCCTTGCTCTCGCGGCGCTCGCGTCGCGCAAGGAGGTCATCGTCGCGCGCGGCGAGCTGGTCGAGATCGGGGGCGGCTTCCGCATCCCGGACGTGCTGCGGCGCTCGGGCGCGAAGCTCGTCGAGGTCGGGACCACGAACCGGACCTACACGCGCGATTACGCGGGGGCGATCAACGACAAGACCGGCGCGATCCTCCGGGTGCATGCGAGCAACTTCAAGATCAGCGGCTTTGTCGCACGGGCCGAGGGCCGCGATCTCGCGGCGCTCGCGCGCGAGCACAACATCGGGTTCATCCATGACCTCGGCAGCGGCACGTTCCTGGACACGTCGCGCTTCGGTCTCGGCAAAGAGCTCACCATCGGCGAGGCGGTGCGCGAAGGCGCGGACGTCGTCACCTTCAGCGGCGACAAGCTCCTCGGCGGGCCGCAAGCCGGCATCGCCGTGGGACGCGCCGAGCACATCGCGGCGCTTCGCACGCACCCGCTTATGCGCGCGCTCCGTCCCGACAAGCTGACCATCGCCGCGCTTCTCGCGACCCTTGAGACGTACCGCGACGGCGCCGCCGAAACCGAGCTTCCGGTCTGGCGCATGATCGCGGCGCCGCCGAGGGCTCTCGCGACCCGCGCGCGCTCGATTGCGGCGAAGCTCGCCGCGGCAGGCGTGTCCGCCGAGGTGATGGAAGTGCGGTCGACCGTCGGCGGCGGCTCGCTGCCCGAGGAGACGCAACCGTCATTCGCGGTCGCGATCGGCGGGGGGCCCGCGACAAAGATCGCCCAGGCTCTCCGGTCCGCTGACCCTCCGGTGGTCGGCCGGATCGTTGAGGAACGGGTCGCACTCGACCTGCGGAGCGTGCTGCCGGAGGATGATGAGGTTCTCGCGCGCGCCGTCACCGGCGCGCTGGCGAAAGGGGGAGCAAATGGATCTTCGCAGCACAAGAACGGACCGCGCGCCGGCGCCCGTCGGTCCGTATAGCCAGGCGATCATCGCGGGCGACCTCGTGTTCTGCGCCGGACAGCTCGCGCTCGACCCGCAGACCGGGCAGCTCGTCGGCGGCGACGACATCCGCGCCCAAACGCGGCGCGTCCTCGACAACCTCGCCGCGGTTCTCGTCTCGGCCGAATCGTCGCTCGACCGGGTCACGAAGACGACGGTGTTCCTCGCGGATCTCGCGGACTTCCAGGCGATGAACGAGGTCTACGCCGAGCGCTTCGGTACCCACAAGCCGGCGCGTTCCACGGTCGGGGCCCCCCTTCTGCGTGGGGCGAAGGTGGAGATCGAATGCATCGCAGTGCGCCGTAACGTCTAGCCCCGACACGAGCGCGCGGGTCATCGCGACCGCGGGCCATGTCGATCACGGCAAGTCGACGCTGATCACCGCGCTGACCGGCATCGACCCCGACCGCCTTCGCGAGGAGCGCGAGCGCGGCATGACGATCGATCTCGGTTTCGCGTGGCTTCGCTTGTCCGGAGGCGACGAGGTCGGCATCGTCGATGTGCCGGGCCATCAGGACTTCATTCGCAACATGCTCGCGGGCGTCGGGCCGGTCGACGCGGTGCTGCTCGTCGTCGCGCTCGACGAGGGCGTGATGCCGCAGACGCGCGAGCATCTCGCGATCCTCGGAGTGCTTGGCGTCGACCGCGGCGTCGTTGCATTGACCAAACGCGATCTCGTTGACGACGAATGGGCATCGCTGGCGCGCGCCGACGTCGCCGCTGCGCTACTGGGAACGCCTCTCGCTGGCGCGCCGATGATCGAGGTGTCGGCTACGGCGAAGACCGGACTCGCCGAGCTCGTCGCTGCGCTCGAGTCGGTCCTGCGAACCGCGCCTGCGCGGCGCGACCTCGGTAAGCCGCGCCTCGCGATCGATCGCGCCTTCACGCTGACCGGCTTCGGCACCGTCGTCACCGGCACGCTCGTCGACGGCACGTTCGCGGTGGGGGACGAGATCGAGATCCTGCCCACGGCTCAGCGCGCACGCGTCCGCGGAATCCAGACCCACAAGCGCGCCCTGGACTCGGCGAGCCCCGGCAGCCGCGTCGCTCTGAATCTGTCGGGGGTGGAAAAGGACGAGCTCGAACGCGGGATGGTGATCGTCCGTCCCGGGACGCT
>JBBPIQ010000007.1:52945-157954 GCA_038040345.1 Chloroflexota bacterium | reverse complement strand
GAGTGGCCGGGCTGGGCGTGACCGTCGGCGTGGGCGAAGGTGACGCAGCGGTCGGCGAGGGCGATTCGGGACTCACCGTCGGCGCCACCGCGACGCTGCTCGACGGGACCGTGACGATCCAGAAGACGCCGTAGTCCTCCATCCATTGCGCACCTTCGATCAAAGGGCGCAGGGCGATGCGATATGTCCCCGGTTCCATCGGAGCCCTCACCGCGAACTGGAACCAAGCGATTTGCCCGGGACCGACATATGAGCTGGGCTGCACGGCAAGCCGGTTGTATCTCGGCCAGCCCGTGTTCGGTGAACCAAGAGCGCCGTCACCACCGAGTCTGCTCGGCTGGTCCTGCCCAGGCTCAGAATTCCAGGTCCCAAGGTAAGCGACCTCGCCCATTCTTCCTGAGACCCATCCCCGCGATCCACTGTTGTAGTACGCGACAGTCGCTGTCTGAGTCTCTCCTGGACAGAGCGTCATATAACCCGATTGGCCGTACCACGAGGCGTGGAAGCCATCGATGCCTGACGGAACCGCCGCCGGGGGCGGGATCCCCGGCCCAACCAAACTTGCGCATGCCGCAGCGCTGGCGTGCGACGTTGGAAGCAACCCGAGCCACGCTGTGCTCGCAATTAGGACCGCCGCCAAAGCGGCCGCTCGTTTCATCATGAAATGCGCTGTCTCATCTGCCCCTTATCGGACCATCGGTTGGTGGACCCCGAAATGACCCAAACGGACTAACTGCGGCAACAATTTCACCTACCACACACTCAGCCGCTCGGCCGTTTTTCACTCCGCGAAATGGACTACCGGAAAAACCGGTTTCGGTAGCCGCCGTAGTCAGAACGCACTACGCAGCCGGGGGTGACGGCCTCGGGACACAAGATCTGGGGGCAAACGGAGTCCGCGTCCTTGGATCAATAGATCGGCCAGCCCGGATAGCGATCCATCAGGGAGCCGGTCTGAGCGTTCGCGAATGCCTAGGGAGTCGCCGATCTCCCGGCCCACGTGAAGCGCGGCGCCCTACGCGGCGAGCCGGGATCGAGAGGCGCGAAGCCGAGGATCGTGATGCCAGCCCGTTCAAGGCTGAGCCTCGCGGCACGAACCGCCTCAGGTTGGTCGACACCTAGACGAACGACCAAGACGGCCCCGCGGACATGCGGCGCCAGCACCTGGAGCATCCGTCCGGCTTCCGCCGTCGCGCTGTAGACGATGCTCTCGAACCGCACCGCGAGGGTTCGGGCGACAACCCCGAATCGCGCCTGACCTTCGAAGCCGATCTCGCCCGGGCGGCCAGCGGTAAGTAGGCTCAAGCGTTGACCGATGGGGGTCGGCATAAGGATCGGGACTTCCGCCCTCAGCGCATCGCCGAGACCGTTGGCGAGGTCCACCTTGAACAAGCCGTGCACCGACGGTGACTCGATATCGGTGTCGACCAGCAACGTGGACCTTCCTTCCTCGGCGGTCGCGATCGCGAGGCCAGCTGCGATCCGTCCGCAATCAGCGTGCGAATTCGTACCGAGCACGATCATCCCGGGCTGTTTGCTGTCAGTTTCAGCTCGCGACAGATTCGCTCGTAAGGTGCGACACGCGTCCATGAGCAGCGTGTCGAGGACCGGAGGCAATGCAGGCCCGTGACCGTTGCTTTCGGCTGAGGCTCCGCGTTCCATCGCCGGCCGCGCGGTGGTCTCCACGACTGCTTGCCGACCGGATCCGTCGGACCCGGCAGCGCCGCAGGCGATCACGCGCGTCGCGAACTCGTCCGCGCGGCCCGCGTCCATGAAAGCCCGCGCCGCATGCCGAATCCGCTCCGCCAGTGGCCGCACGAGGTGCGACGGGATAGTTTCAGCGATACCGAGGTCGGCAAGCTCGCGCGCGAGAAATGCCGGTGCAGCCGGTCCGAGGAAATCGGTGGTCACTTCGAGGATCCGTTCGGCTGTGTCCGCCCCAACCTCCGGATCGCTCGGCAGATCCGCGTGCTTCACGATCTCGGCGCAGGCCAGCAGCGCCTCAGCGAACTCATCCGCCTGGGCCGGCTGCATAAGAGGCTCGGCAGAGCGCTGGACGTGAGCTGCGATGCGGCCGAGCTGACCAAGCTGAATCGATTCGGGGCTGACGCCAAGGACGCCCAGCTCACGGCTCATGAATGCCGGACCGGCTGGACCGAGGAACCTTCGGCTCACGACATTCATCTGACGAGCCAGTGCGTTCAATTACTTGACCTTGAAGATGGCAGGCGGAGCGTCGGCCTCACGCGGCAGCGCGTACCGCTCGGGCTCTGAATATTGGTTGGCAGCGTAGAACCGAAGCGCGTTCAGCAGCCGATCGAACGCGGCGGCGACATCGCGCGTGATGTCGTCGCCAACGTGGGTCTCGAAATGAGCGACGTGAAAGTCGACGCTCCCGGTCGAGACCCGCGTTGCTTGTGCGACGAGGCGACGCAGCGGACGAACGAGCGAACCGGTGAGCCAGATCCCGGCCGCAACCGAGAGGACGATCGCGATGAGGAGGACTGCTAACGCATCGACCGTGGAGTCGTCGGCAGCCTTGGTGTATGTCGAGATCGGCACCGCGAGGACATAGGCCCAGGGCTTTTGCTGCAGGCGGATCACGACGGCGCGCTGCTCCGCGTTGCCCGTCCCCGAAGCGAAGCCCCCGATCGTCCCTCCGGTGTTGCGTAAGGTGTCGAGCTCGGTGCGAAGCGCGGGCAGCGGATCGACGATCAGCCGATCCGGCGTCAGTTGCCCGAAGCGCTTGTCCGCCGCCAGCTTCTTGACCGTATCCGGATCGATCCGCGCGATGGGCTTGTAAATGAGCGAGTCCGCCTTGTCGCGTTGACCTTTCGTTTCACTGACCGCGATGCGGATCCCGTAGTCATCGACCAGAAAGCCGTGTGAACCCTCTCCGACGGATCCCGCGTCCGCCTCGACCAGATCCCAGATCGCGGCGAGGTTCACACGCGTCCGCGCGACGGCGATGATCGTGCCGGCAGCATTCTTGATCGGCGCGGAGAAGAACAGCGCCGGCCGATTTGTGATGACCGAATAGCTTGGGTCACTGATGTAGGTGGTCCCATCTCTCGCTTTGAGGAAGTACTCGCGGAACTTGACGTTGGTACCCTCATCGCCTGGCGCGGACGCGTTCGTGATCGTGCCGTCGAGGTCCACCACGGCGACGGACTCGTATTCTGGCGCGCGGTCGGCCGCGGCACGGAGCGCATCACGCGCGGCGCTGCGCGCCGTTGCATCCGTCGGCGTCAGCGCATATCGGATGACGTCGGGCAGCCGGGACACCACGATGATGTCGCCGAGCCGCGCTTCCAGGTACGCGTCGATCCCGTTTCCGGTAGAGGTCGAACGCTCATGAACGTTGGTGACACCGAGTTTGGTTAGCTGATCACGCGTCCGCTGAACGGAGACCACGCCGACCAACGCGATAGGCAGGATGCCAACCACCAACAGCGCGGCGAGGACTTTCTGCCAGAAGCGCAGATTTCCCAGCCGGCTCATCAGCCTACGCACCCTTGCTCACCTTCTTGCCGCGGGGGGGCACGACCGCAAGGAGCGGTACATCGCCCAGGATCGCCTCGATCTCCTGCCGCGATCGCACGGATCGATCGCTACCAGCGAGGATCAGCAAGAGCACCACTGCGGCGAGCGCTCCTGCACCGAACCCTGCACCTAGGAAGGTCGTCCTTTCGGGGAAGATCGGATAGTCCGGAGGTACCGCACTCTGAACGACTCGTACCGGCGTCGCGGGTCGCGCCAGATCGAACTGGGCGGTCGCAAGATCGTTCGAGAGCTGCGAGTAACGCTGATTCGCCAGCACGACCTCCTGATTCAGGGCTGCGAGCTGGCTGTCACGCGTGAGAAGGGAGCTGAACGCCTGGTCGTCCCCCTTGATTGTCGCCTCCACCTGCGCGCGGCGTGCATCCAGCGCGGCGATCTCCTGCCGCAGCGCGTTCGCACGGTCTTGTAGCGACACATAGATGGGACTAGCGGTCGATGTGATGGTCCTATCTGTGCCTTGCGTGACCGACACCGTCTGTGCCGGCGTCCTGGACAACTCCTGTTCGACCGCCGAAAGGCGACTTCTCGCGTCGGCGAGACCGAGCTCGCTCGCGCTGAGCGCCGCTCGGCCCGAATCGAGCGCTGCCAATCCATTCCGGACTGAGTCCCCGGCCACCGTGTTGCTCAGGACCGCATAACTCAACATGGCACTGCGTGCGCCGTCCACGCGACGCTTGGCATCGACCACCTGTGATCCCAAGAAGCTTGCGCGTCGGTCAGCTGCGGCCGACGTAAGCGTGTTTGAGCGTTTCACGACGGCCTCGACGGCTTCGTTCGCGAGTGCCGAGGCAAGCCGTGGGTCATCAGCAGACGCCCCGATCGCCAGATAGCCGTCCGGCAGCACCGTCATCGTCACGCTCGATCGGACAAGCTCGACCGAGGCGTCGCGGCCAACCTTGCCGGCCACATAGCCGAATCGCAACAGTGTCCACGCCTTCTCGGCACCGCCAGCGATCGACCCACGGATTGCGTCGATCCCAGCGGGGGCGGGCCGAGCGTCCAGCTTGAGATCGTCGACGATGATGTCCGCGACCTCACGGCTCTGGAGCATCGCTGCGATCCCCTGCGCGGAGAACGGTTCGCCGTCGGCGGTCGTAAGCTGCACCGTCGACATCGCGGCATAGCGAGGCGAGAGCGCAAGGCTCGCCGAAAGGGCAAGGAGTGCCGCGACGATCGGCACAAATGCGAGACGGCCGCGATATGCGGAGGCGACGGACGCCAAACGACTGAGCTTCATCTCCCCTGTCCTCTTCCAGGGCAGGCCGAGATCCCCCCACCTCGGATCTCGGCGCGCCCTACGCCAGAATTCGGAAAGCCTCGCGATTCGGAGCGCGGCTCGCGGTATCGCCGACGTTGAGAACTGGTTGTGAGCGGCAACGACCGTGCGGACCGGCTCACAAGCCCACCCCACCCCCTCTTTTAGGTACGACCGCGTCTCCAGGGGCACTCTGCATCACCCTCCGCGCCGGGGATATTCCGGGAATCCGGTACGTGGATGGGGAACCGCCGACCCTGGAGCGACGCCGCGGGAGCGGATGGCGCCTTCTTGGTCCCAAATTCGCTGCGATTCGCGAGGATCACGAACGATGACTCTCGTTGCCGCTAGCTGAGCTCCACCTAGACCCGCGTCGCGATCCGGAGCGCGAGCCACTGGTCCGGACTGAGGCCACCGAGTGCGGTGTGCGGGCGGCATTGTACGAAGCGAGCCAGAGGGCGATCGCGTATCGACGCTCCTCGTCGCTTGCGAAGTGGCGGCCGACGTAAAGGCGTTCGCGCTGAAGCGTGCGGATGAAGCGTTCAGCGCGGCCGTTTGTCCACGGGTGGTACGGCTTGGTGCGGGTGTGGCGAATGCCGAGCCTCGCGCAGGCCCGGTCATATCCGGAGCGGTCGCCCACCCCGTTATCGGTGAGGACCCGCCGGACCCGGACCCCGAGAGCGTCGACTTGCGCGACGGCACGCTCGAGGAAGGCCACGCAGTCGTCCCGACCAAAGCCCCACCGCAACTGGACGAAGGTCTTGCGGCTGGCGGCGTCGATCGCGACGTGGGCGTGTTCCCAGCCGACCTTTGGTCGGTGTACCTAGTTGCCCTCTGCGGCCCGACCCATGCGCCCGCCGCCGCGTGTGAGCCGGCCGAGACTTTTGATGTCGATCGGGAGCACCTCGCCCGGTACGCTCGCCTGGAACGTGCCGCGCACGATCCGCTCCGGGGGAAAGAGCTCCCGCAGCCGGTGCATGCGGTACCGCCGGAGGATCCGGTATGCGGTGCGCCGTGACAGCCCGCAGAGCGGGCCGCTGCGCCGACGCCGGCGGTACACGGTGTTGCGACTGACGCCGATGTTCCGTGCAGCCCGGGTCACCCCGATCCGCTCGGCCTCGGCGACGACGAACGCACGCATCCTGGGGTTCAGGCGATCGCTCTGGTACAAAGAAGTCCCTCCGACTAGTCGTGTTTGGTTTCAGCACCGCGCACCCCAGTCGGGGGCTTCTATTTGTGTCGGGGGCTTCTATTTGTGACGAAGGTCTCGGTGGAGGTCAGCTAGCCACCAGCGCCGCGACGATGAGACCGAATCCGTTGAAGAAGCCGTGAAGGGCGATGCACGGATAGATGCTTCCGGTCGAGGCCCGCATGTAGCCGAGACCGATGCCCGTCGCAAGGATCACCGGGATGTCGATGATCACGCCGTGCGCGAGCGTGAACGAGACCGCCGTGACGAGGACCGCGATGAGCGCGCCGAGAGGCTCGAAGAGCGCATAGCCGAGACCGCGGCAGAGCGATTCCTCGAAGATCGGCACGAAGACCGCGATCGCGAAGAGGTTCGCGGCCCATGCCTCGACGCGCGTCGGATCCCAGAACTCCGGCACGCCCTGCTCTCCGCCGGCGCCCGAGACAACGGACGCCTCGATGAACGAGATCGTGTACGCGGCGACGACCGTCGCGGCGCCGATGAGAAACGCACGCCCCCACGAGGTGGGCGCGCGAAGCGCGAATGTCTCGCGGAGCGGAAGCCCGCGCGCGATCAAAAGCACGATGAGCAGGAGGACGGCGTCGGACGAAACAACGAGGATCGCGGTCGAATATTTGAAGAAATCGTCAGGATGCAGCCCCACCGGTGTCCCCCCGAGGCGGAGCACGTAGGTCGGAATAGCCAGGAACGCGATCACGACGATCCAGGCCAGGATCCGGCCGCGGTGGAGAGGTGGCCTCGTCAGGCGACAGCGTGCGCGGCGCGAAGCGGTTCGAGCAGCGCGAGCGCGCGATCCATCTCCTCGAGCGTATTGAAGTAATGCGGCGAGAGACGTATCAGACCAGGACGGGTGTCGCAGATGACACCTGCGGCACGGAGCGCCGTGACCGCCGACGCGGCATCGGGATGCTCGAGCGTCACGATCGGCGTCCGCTCGTCGGCGTCGCGTGGACAGCGGATGGTCCAGCCCTGATCGAGAGCGCCATCGACGAGACGCTGCGAAAGAAGCTTGTGCCGTTCGCGCACTTTTTCGATCCCGATCTCGGCGAGGAGCTCGAGGCCGGCGCGCGCCGCATAGATCGCGGCGACCGCCGGCGTGCCGTATTCAAAGCGCCGCGCGCCCGTGCCGTAGTCGAGGTGCTCGACGTCGAACGCGAACGGCTCCTTCACGCCCCACCAGCCCACCGCGCTCGGGCGCGCGCGCTCGGCGACACCGGCGCGCGCGTACAGGAACGCGATCCCGGGCCCGCCCATCAGCCACTTCAGCGTGCCGCCGACGAGGTAATCGACGCCGCTCGCGGCGACGTCGAAGGGGATCGCGCCGATGGACTGGTACGCGTCGACGACGAGCAGAGCGCCCTTGCGATGGCAGATCTGCGCGAGCGCGCGAACGTCCTGGATCCAGCCGGTCGTGAAATACACGTGCCCGGTGCACACGGCCGCGGTGCGATCGTCCACGGCACGCTCGAACAGCTCGAGCGGGACGCGCACGCGGTCGGGGCTGCGCACGAACTCGACGCGAGCGCCGCGGTCCGCGACCGCGAGGAACGCGTGACCGTCGGTCGGGAAATCGAGATCGGACACGACAACCTTCGGCCGCTTCGAATAGTCGAACGTGCTCGCGATGCCCACGAGTCCGGCGGAAACGTTCGGCTCGATCGCGATCTCGTCGACCGATGCGCCGAGCACGCCGGCGAGCTCCTCGCGGAACGCTTCGTACTCGCCGATCCAGTGGTCGTACCAGGCGCGCCCGCCCTGCTCGGTCCACTCGTCGAGATACCTCTCGACCCGTTCGCGGCCGCGCCGGTGCAGCGGCGTCAGCGAGCAGTTATTCAGATAGTTCAGGCGCTCGGTGATGGGGAACTCCGCGCGCCAAGCTTTCTCGATCGGATCCATCACCAGCCCGCCACGTAGCTCTCGCGCCGCGGATCGGCGCCGCCCTCGAGCGTGCCGGTGTCGAGGCGCCGTACCGCACAGACGCCCGCCGCGGCCGGCGAGAAGTCGGGAAGCATGCGGATGACGTGCCCGCGGCGCGCGAGACCGTCGCATACGTCGGGTGCGACGCGCGCTTCGACCGTCAGAACGCCGGGCTCGTAGGCGTGCGGGTGGAACGTCCAGGGGAACGACCGCGAGATCACGCGCGGCGCCTCGATCGCGGCCTGCGTGTTCATCCCGAAGTCCACGATGTTGCAGACGACCTGGACCATCGCCTGGCACTGCGCGTCCTCGCCCGGGCACCCGAAGGGCATGAGCGCACGCCCGTCCTTCATGAGGAGCGCGGGGTTCGGTGTGAGGCGCGGTCGCTTGCCGGGCGCGATCGCGGACGGATGGCCGGGCGTCGTCCAGAGCTGCGCGCCTCGGGTCGACACGATCATGCCCAGACCGGGGATGAGGGGCGCGCCGAGCCCGGGGTCCGATGGCGTCGCGGCGAAGGCGTTGCCTTCCGCGTCCATCGCGCATGCGAACGACGTATCCGGCGCGCCGACGCCTTCCGCGATCCGCGGGCGATAACCCGCGTGTCCGGCGCGTCCCTCGAAGCGCCACGGGTCGCCCGGTGCCGGCAGCTCCGGATACGCGCGGTCGCCTTCGATCAGGGCGCGACGTTCCTCGGCGTAGCTCTTTTGCAGCAGGCCACCGATCGGGACGTCGATCTGCTCGGGGTCGCCGAAGAATCCTTCACGGTCCGCGGCCGCGAGTTTGAACGCCTCGACGTAGCGGTGGAAAAACTCGAGCGAGCCTGGCCCGAGTGCGGCGACGTCGTAGCCCTCGAGGATGTTGAGCGTCATCGGAACGAGCGGACCCTGCGACCACGGACCGCAGGCGTAGACGTCGATCCCGCGGTACGTGGAGTGCGCGGGGCTCTCGATGCGGACACGTTGTGCGCGAAGGTCGTCTTTCGTGATCGCGCCGCCGGCCTCGCGCATAAAGGACGCGATCTGGTCGGCGATGTCACCGAGATAGATCGAGTCGCGCGCCGCCATGATCGCGTTCGCCCGTCCACCGCTCTGGTGGGCGCGCTCGATCGCGACGAGGCGGCGGAAGAGCGCGCCGAGGTCGCCCTGCACGAGGATCTCGCCGACGCGCGGTGGCCGCCCGTTGGGAAGGAAGACCTCCGCGCTCGTCGGCCATTCCCGAAGGCGCTCGGCGAGGCGCTCGATCGCGGTGGCAAGGCGGGGATAGACCGGGAAGCCGTCGCAGAGCTCGATCGACGGCGCGAGGACCTCCGCGAGCGAGAGACGGCCGTGCCTGGCGAGCGCGGTCAGCCACGCGTCGGCCGCCGCCGGCGTCACGGAACGTGCGACGCCGATCGGCATGTCGTCGCCGTGCCGCGCGCGATATTCGTCGAGGCCGAGCGACGCCGGCCAGTGTCCGAGCCCATCGATCGTCTCGGGCGCGTCCATGCCCGGCCGGAACACGATGATCGGAGCGACGCCGCCGAAATCGGTGAGGTGGCGCTCGAGAACGTTGAGGGCGATGCCCGCCGCGACGCCGGCGTCGATCGCGTTTCCGCCCTGGTCGAACATGCGCGCTCCGGCGAACGTCGCGAGGTAGTGGCACGAGCTCACCATGTGGCGCGACGCGAGCAATGCCGGACGGCCCTGCGTGATGGCGATCGGCGGCGCGGTGTTCTCGATCGGGATCTCGCGCACGGACCAACTTTAGTGGCTACGCTCGGACGATGCGGATCATGCAGTGGCGCGTCCCGCCCTACGACAACGGGAGCTACATCGTGGTCGACGATCGTCGCAACGCCCTTTTGATCGATCCGGCGATGGGCGAGCGGGTGACCATCGACGCGGTGAAGGAACACGGCCTGCACCTTGTCGAGATCCTGAACACGCACGGCCATCCCGACCACATCTATGGGAACGCCGCCGTGAAAGAGGCGACGAAAGCGCGGCTCGCCATCCATCGACTCGACGCGTATCGCCTTGGCCCCAAGCGTCCTCCCACGACGCTGCCGATCCCACCGTGCGATGCGGACGACCTCTTCGACGAGGGCGTGCTCGGCTACATCGCCGATCTCAAGCTCACCGCCCTGCATGCGCCGGGGCACACCGAAGGCTCGACCTGCTTTTATCTCGAGAGCGAGCGCGTCCTCTTCTCGGGCGACGTGCTCTTCCAGGGAAGCACCGGCCGCTGGGATCTTCCGGGTGGCGACCGCGAGCAGATGGAGCGAAGCCTCGAGCGCGTGATGACCCTTCCCCCGGAGACGAAGGTCTATCCCGGCCACGGTGCATCGACGACGATCGCCGACGAGCTCCCGACGCTCCGCTCCCTGCGCGAGGCCGGCGTTCTTCCTGGCCTTCGCGTGTGACGCCGCGGGTCCGGCTCTTCGCGGACCACGATTACGCGGCCTTCGTCAGGATCAGAAGACTCGCCGAGCAGCGCGACATCTCGGTCGCTCTCGCGCGCGAGCAGGATGGCCACTGGGACCACTCGCGCTACGAGCAGGTGCGCGTCGTCGCGGTCGACGAGGAGGACGCACCTGTCGGCTACGGCGAGATCCACCACGAGCCGAGCCGCTTCGATCCGCGCCGGTATTTCGTGCGGCTCGCCGTGGATCCGCGGCTCCGCCGGCAGGGCATCGGCGCGGCGATCTGGACGCAGCTCCGCGCCGAGCTCGACGAGCGTTCCGCGAGGATCGCGTGCCTCTGGGCCGATGACGGCACGGCGTGCCGCGAGTTCATCGTGCGCCGCGGCTTCATCGAGGTCGTCCGCTCGTACGAGCAGGTCGTCGCGCTCGCGACGGCGCCGCTGCAGCTCGCCGCCGCGGAGGAGGCCGTGAGGGCGCGTGGTATTCGCGTCGAAACGCTGTCCGAGCTCCGCGCTCGCCAGGGCGACGAGTCCCTCAAGTGGATCCACGAGCTCTACACGGCGTCGCGCGTCGATCAGCCGACCCTCGGTACGGTGACGTCGCGCCCGTTCGAGGACTGGCGCCGCGAGGTCTTCGACGAGCTCCACGGGCTACCCGACGCGTATTTCGTCGCGAGCGATGGCGAGCGACTCGTCGGATGCTCTGCCGTGCACGAATCTGGCGAAGACGTGCTCCGGATCCTGATCACCGGGGTCCTGCCGGAATACCGGCGGCGGGGCATCGCGCGGGTCCTGAAGCTCCGCGTGCACGCGTGGGCGCGAGCGCATGGCTATCGCGAGATCCACACGAGCACGGCGAACATCGCGGTGGTCGCCCTCAACACGGCCCTCGGGTACGCGATCGTCGGCAGCTGGGGAGGCTACGAGCTCGCTATTCGGTGACCCCGAGGATGTTGAAGCCGTTGTCCGCGTAGATCGTGTCGCCCGTCACCGCGCGAGACCAGTCCGACGCCAGGAAGACCGCCACGTTGCCGACCTCCTCCTGCGTGATGTTCCGGCGCAGCGGCGCCTTCTCGACCATAAGGTCGCGCGCCTGCGAGACGCCTCTGACCGCGCTGCCCGCGAGGGTCTTCAGCGGTCCGGCCGAGATCGTGTTCACGCGAACGTTGTGCGGCCCGAGGTCCGCCGCGAGGTACCGCGTCTCCGCCTCGAGCACCGCCTTGGCCATGGCCATCGAGTTGTAGCTGGGCACGACGCGATCGACGGCGTTGTAGGTGAGGCTCATGACCGAGCCGCCACCGGCCTTTTCGAACAGTGGCAACGCGGCGCGGCTGAGCGCGACGAGCGAATAAGCGCTGATGTCGATCGCGGTCTTCAGACCCTCGCGGCTGATCTCGTGGAACCGGCCCTTCAGGTCCTCGATGGCCGCGAACGCGATCGAGTGGACGAGGATGTCGAGCTTGCCCCATCTCCGGTCGATCTCGGCGAAGAACTTGTCGATCTCTTCCTGCTTCGACACGTCGCACGGTCCGACTGGTATTGACTCATGGTCCGGGAGCGTCGCGACGAGCTCGAGCACGTTCTCCTTGAGGCGGTCGTTCGGCCAGTTGAACGCCAGGTCCGCGCCCTCGCGCTGAAACGCGGTGGCGATACCCCACGCGATGCTGCGCTTGTTCCCAACGCCCATGACGAGGGCTTTCTTACCTTGGAGCAGACCCATCGCTCTGAATCATCCCAGATGTGCAGTCGCTGCGTAGCGCGGTTTGCTGCATCACGCCTGCAGCGAATTCAGCTCGGCCGCGGTCACTCGCATCAAGAGTTCGGGATCTGGCTCGTCCGGGACCTGCACCTCGCGCAGCGCGCGGAATCCCGCCTTCTCGTAGGCCCGGATCGCCGCAAGGTTATGCACCGATGGGCCGATCACGCACACGTCCATCCGGTGGAACGGGAACGCGACGTCGCGAAGGAACTGACAGACCATCGCGGGTCCGTGACCAAGACCGATGAGCTCGACCTCGCCGATGAAGAGATCGATCCCCACTGCGTCCTCGCGGAGCGCGAGAGCGGCGGCGTACTCCGGATCGTCCGCGATTTTGTAGTGCTGGAACATGCCGACGGGTCTTTTGTCGATTAGCGCGAGGTAGTGATACGTCGGGTCCTTCCCCTGGATGGCCTCGCGGTACTCCTCGATCGCCGCATCCGGATACGGGGTCTTCACGCCATCGTTCCACCACCGCTTGACGTGAGGCTCGAGGAGCCATCGCCGGACGAGCGCGAGATCGTCCTCGCGCAGCGGCACGAACGCGTACTTCGCGCTAGTTCAACCGACGCGGACGTTCGTCGTCATCATCGATCCGCTGCCCGCGCCAGTACTTGATCTCGCCGCGCCGTCCGCCTCCGGGACGCGGACGATCGAGGAGGTCCTGCGTAAGGATGTACGTCGCCGCTCCGAACAACAGGCCGACCCACATCACTTCGTTGTACAACTCGAGCTGATAAGCGATCGTCTCGCCGGCGGCGGCGGCCACGCAGATCACGAGGAGCCGCCAGAGCGCAGACGTCACGAACGGCCGTTCCGGGGCAGGAACGATGCCTCTTTCGCCCAGGCGCCGCACTCCGCGAGCTCATCCTTGGTAACCCAGCCGCTGCGTACCGCGAGACGCAGCTCGTCACGCAGCGTGGTCTCGAGCATCTCCGGGCCGTCGGTGTTGAAGGAGAAACGCACCTTGTGCTTCTTGAAGATAGCGATGTACTCGCCGAGCTCGTCGGCGTCCTTCACGATCTTGGAGTCGAGATTCGATGAGGGACAGATCTCGAGAAGCACCCCGCGCTCGGCGAGCCGCTTGCACAGGGCCGCGTTCCGCGCCGCGTGGATCCCGTGGCCGATGCGATCGGGCTCGAGATACTCCAGCACTTCGTCGACGCTCTCCCAGTCCTCATCTTCGCCGGCATGCACGGTGACGCCGAGGCCCGCCTTGCGCGCCTTCTTGAACAGCATCGCGTAATCCCGATAGCGGAAATCCGGATTCTTGCCGCCGGCGATGTCGATCCCGACAACGCCGCGGTGGCGGTACGCGATCGCCTTCTCGAGGATGATCGAGTTCAGCGTCTGGTCGAAGGTGCGGTCAAGGCAGAAGATGAGCCCTGCCTTCACCGGGTACTCGAGGAGCGCGCGGTCGAGGCCGCGGATCGACGCCATGATGATGTGGTCGAGGTCGCGCTCGCCTCCGCGGTTCCGCTTCATCGGGTTGTAGCGGAGCTCGAGTGTCGTGATGTTTGCCTTGCGATACGCGCCTCCGACAACGTGATACACGGACTGCTCGACAGCCAGAGGGCTGGATTGAACAAGTTCCGTCCACTGATACAGAGCGAGAAAATCCTCAAAGGATTTCTTCGACTGCTTGCGCACCGTGATGAGATCGACGAATTCCCAATAATCTTTGGTCGGCAAGCGGATTCCCTGGTCATGCGCAATGCCCCACATCGCGGCTGGATCGACGGCCCCACCGAGGTGGACGTGTAACTCCGTTAGCTCGTCTCCGAGCGGATGCGGCATCGCCGAAGGCTACCGGAGGCGACGCGAGGGCCGAGCGGGGTCGGCCGCCGCGGGTGGCACCGGCAAGCGGGTCGTGCGCGAGCCGCGGGTGCCCCGGGCACCGGCCACGCGGAGTGAGCGGAGCGAACGACGCGAAAGGCCGGGAGGGTGCGGCGAAAGCACGGCCCCGAGCCGGGGACAGGACCCGCGGCGGCTCTCTAGCTTCCTTGCTCTCGAGTCGGAGGACGGCGGACCCTGCGGCGGCGCCGTGGACGGGACGGAGCACCCTCAGGGTGATCCCGCCACACGATGTGGCCGTCGTCATCAGCAGACGCGATCTGGACAAGGCGGTCCCAGAATTCGGCGCGCCGGATGTCTTGCTCGGCCTGGTCGCGGCTGACGTCGCGCTCGAGCATCACGTCGCAGTCGTAGGGCGAGCCGACGACCTTCCAGCCGTTCTCCGTGAGCTGGTCGAGTAGATAGGCGATCTCAGTGAGGCGCTTCGGGGTTTCGGTCACGTACTGCCGCAGCCATCCGGAATACGTGCGCTTGCCGCGATCGGCTCGATCGAGCTCGTCGCGGACCGTTCCGAAAACGTGGATGAGGATAAAAGTCGGCGACGCCGCCACGTGCGGGAGTTTAGCCGCGCTCCTCGACGAAGCGGTAGCCACCGTCGGAATCTTTGGCGATCACGACGAGAGCACCGTTCTTGAAGCCTGTCTGTCCCTTGAGAGCGGGGCAGATCAGGTGGTAGTGCTCGTGCTCGGGCGGCACACATTCGCAGCGCTCGCTCTTGATCTCCGCGTCAAAACGGCGGGCGCCGATGCGAAGCGCTACGCGTTCGCCGGGGCCTGGGAACAGCTTCCAAGCGTCCTTGGTGATCAGGATGCGAGTCTTTCGAACGTCCTCGCCACTAAGCCGGTGTCGATAGGTCGATCTTGAAACACTCATCTCTGCACATATTTTCGCATGAAACGCGCCCGTCTGCTCGCACCAAAGCAGGCTCGACCGCTTGACGCGCGTGCTAGGGGTCGCCCGCCACGGCGAGGTCCGGATCGTCCAGAAAACGCGCGAGATGCATGACGCGCGCGCTCGATCCTGCGGAGCGCAGACCGGCGGCGATCTGGAGCATGCACCCCGGATTCGCGCTCACGATCACGTCCGGAGACGCGTCGAGGATCTTGCGCACCTTGTCCTGCTGCAGCTCGCGCGATATCTCCGGGTGGGTCAGGTTGTAGATGCCGGCGCTGCCGCAACAGCGCTCCGCATCCTCGATGTCGACGAGGATCAAGCCCTCGATCGCCCGCAGGAGCGCGCGGGGCTGAGCGCGGACGCGCTGCCCGTGGGCGAGGTGACAGGCGTCCTGATACACGACGCGGATCGCCCGCCGGGTGCGCGCCGGGACTGGCTTCACGACCTCGCTGACATCGCGGACCCGCGCCGCGAATGCCTTCGCGCGGTCCGCCCACAAGGGATCGCCGGCGAGGACATGGCCGTAGTCCTTCAGGTGCGCGCCGCAGCCCGCGGCGTTCACGACCACTTTCGCCTCGCTACCGGAAAAGGCATCGACGTTAAGGCGAGCGAGCTGTCGCGCGCGCTCGCCGTCGCCGGCGTGCGCGTGCAGGGCGCCGCAGCAGGTCTGCTCCTCGGGGACGCTCACGACGTGTCCGTCGCGCTCGAGAAGGCGCACCGTGGCGCGCTCGGTGTCGCCGAACGCCTCGCGCATGATGCAGCCGGCGAAGACGTGCACGTCGGCGCCCTCACGATCGACGCCGCGGAAGGGAGCGCCCTCCGACGGCGCCGCGAGGGACGCGGCCCAGCCGAAGCGGCCGGGCAACCTCGCCGCCAGGCGCGCGAGCCCGAGCCGCGCGCCGATATCGGCGAGACGCGCCGCGATCGCGAGGCGCCGCGGACGCGCGACCGTGTCGAGCGCGGCTCGCGCGAATGCGCCGCCATCTTCGCGCTCACGCAGGACCTCGCGCGCGCCTTCCATGATCCGACCGAACGGCACGCCGGACGGGCACGCGGTCTCGCAGGCGCGGCACACGAGGCACGCCTCCAGATGACCGACGGTCGTCTCGCTCGGCGCGGCCGGACTCGCGATGACCGTGCGGATCAGCTGAATGCGCCCGCGCGGCGAATCTGCCTCGTCCCCCAGAACCCGATAGGTGGGGCAATCGTTGAGACAGAGCCCGCACGAGATGCACGTGGCGAGATCCTCGGAGCTGACATGGGTGGAAGAGAGAGCGATGTCCCTAGCATACGGACGATGGCGATCGGCACCGCGAGCATCGCGTCGCGACTGCGCGAGGTCATTCCGGCTGAGCGCGTCATCGACGATCCAGCGACGTTGCTCCCCTACTCATACGACGCGTCGTTCTGGTCGCTCCGCCAGCAGCGCACGCCGAGCGCCGTCGTCGTCCCTGAGTCCACGGCCGAAGTCGTCGCGGCCGTCCGCGTCGCGAACGAGACCGAGACCCCGATCGTCCCGCGCGGCGCCGGCACAGGGCAGACCGGCGGCGCGATCGCGCCGGAAGGCGGCATCGTCGTCTCCTTCGCGCGAATGCGGAAGATCGTCGAGATCGACCGCCGGAACCTGCAGGCTGTGGTCGAGCCGGGCCTCGTCTATTTCGACTTCCAGAACGCGCTCGCCGATCACGGCCTGTTCTTTCCGCCGGATCCCGGTAGCGGACGGGCGTGCACGCTCGGCGGCATGGCCGCGAACAACGCGAGCGGGCCGCACGCCGTGCGCTGGGGCACGACGTCCGCATACGTGCTTGGCGCCGAGGTGGTGCTCGCGGACGGCTCGGTCATCACGACGGGCGGCGTTCACTCGAAGGCGCTGAAATCGTCGAGCGGCATCGACCTCACGAAGCTCTTCGTCGGGTCGGAGGGGACGCTCGGCATCTTCACGCGCCTTCGTCTCCGCGTGCAGCCGCGACCACCGGCACGCGCTGTGATCCTCGCCGGGTACAAGGCGCTGGAGGACACCGTCGCGTCGCTGGACGATCTCTTCGAAGCGGGGATCCTTCCGTCCACCGCGGAGCTCCTCGACAAGAGCGCGGTCGACGCGCTCCAGCTCTGGCGACCCGAGCTCGAGCTACCCGCGGGCGAGGCCGTCCTCTTCATCGAGGTGGAGGGCACGCCCGAGCAGGTCGCCGCGAACGTGCGCTACACCGACGGCATCGTCCGCAAACGCGCCACGGTCACGCGCTTCGCGGAGGACGAGAAGGAGATCACGCGCCTGTGGGCCGGGCGCAGCGGGCTCGCCGCAGCCACGGCACTCGCGCATCCGGGGAAGCACCGCATCTTCGCCGGCGAGGATCTCGCGGTGCCGCTGTCAGAGATCCCGCAGACCGTGCGCCGCGCGCGCGAGATGGGAGCGGAGCTCGGGATCGCGGTCGTCTTCTACGGCCACTTCGGCGACGGCAACGTGCACTCGGCGATCCTCGTCAACCCCGACGACCCCGACGAGGTCAGCCGCGCCGACGAGCTGGCGGACCGGCTGCACAAGCTCGCGATCGAGGTCGGTGGCACGGTGACCGGCGAGCACGGCACCGGTGCGGTGCGCGCGCGCTACATGCGATCGGAGCATGGCGACGCGCTCGACGTGATGAAGCGGATCAAGAACGTGATGGACCCGAAAGGGTTGCTGAACCCTGGGAAGCTGTACGGACCCTAGACAAAATAGCCGTAGTCGGTGAAGACGAGCCGGAGGAACGCGAGTCCGCACAGCGCGACGAGCAGGATGCGATGCGAGAGGATCGCGCGCGGGTTCTCCTTCGCGACGATCGCGACCTGACCCCAGAAGAAGAGCACGAGGCCGATCTCGGCCCACATGAACGCGGCGTGCTCGTAGCCGATCCCAGTCCAGCGATACGGCTGCATCATCGTCCAGTTAAGGAGCGCGTTCGCCGCCTGGTAGAGGTGCAGAAAGATCGTGATGAGCGCGCTCACGAGTAGCGGGCCGGCGACCTCGGCAATGCGCGGGCGGCGGCGCCACGCAAGGAGCTGGCCGACGATGAACACATTGACGAGCGGGATGAGGATGGCGTCGCCGATGAGCGCCGAGGTGTACGAGAGCGTCGTGCGATAGCTCGACGCGATCGGGTCGTCGTGCCACCGCAGCCATGCACTGCCCGCGGCCTGCACCAAGAAACCGAAGAAGCAGGTCACGAAGAACACCAGGCCCAGGAGGAGCCAGGGTCGTTCTTCGACCCGAGCGACCGTCCGCATCATCACCCCCGTAGTATGGCCGCCCAATGCACGACGTCGTCATCCGCGGGGGGACCGTTTATGACGGCGAGGGCGGTCCTCCATACGCGGCCGATGTGGCCATCGATGCCGATTTGATCTCAGCGGTCATGCCAGCGATCGGCGATCGCGGCCGGCGCGAGATCGACGCCACCGGTCTCGCCGTCGCGCCCGGGTTCATCAACGTGCTTTCCTGGGCGATCCCGTCGCTCATCGCGGACGGGCGCGCGCAAAGCGATGTCCGACAGGGCGTGACGCTCGAAGTGTTCGGTGAAGGATCCTCGATGGGCCCGCTCACCGATGCGATGCGCCACGACCAGATCGAACGTCAGGCGGACATCAAGTACGAGATTCCGTGGACCACCCTCCGGCAGGGTCTCGATCACCTGGTGCGGCTCGGCGCCTCGGTGAACATCGCGTCGTTCGTCGGCGCGACGACCCTCCGCGTGCACGAAGTTGGCTACGACGACACGCCAGCGACGCCCGATCAACTGGAGCGCATGCGCCGCCTCGCGCGCGACGCCGCGGCGGACGGCGCGCTCGGTCTCGGGTCCGCGCTGATCTATACACCGGGCACGTTCGCGTCGACGGACGAGCTCGTCGCGCTCGCCGAGGCGGCGGGCGGCACGTACATCTCGCATCTTCGCAATGAAGGGGACCGCCTCCTCGAGGCGGTCGACGAGCTGATCGAGATCGCGCGTCGAGCCGGTGTCCGCGGCGAGATCTATCACCTGAAGCAGGCCGGCAAGGCGAACTGGCCGAAGCTCTCGGCCGTGATCGAACGCGTCGAGAAGGCACGAGCCGACGGGCTCGACATCGCTGCCGACATGTATCCATATGCCGCGGGCGCGACCGGTCTCAACGCGTCGATGCCCCCATGGGTCCAGGAGGGCGGCTTTCGCGCGTGGCTCGCGCGGCTACGCGATCCATCGGCGCGCGAGCGCATCGCGCGCGAGATGCGCGCGCCCGGAAAGGACTGGGAGAACCTGTACCTCGCCGCCGGCGGGCCCGACGGCGTCCTCCTCGTGTCCTTCAAGAACGACGCGCTCAAGCCGCTGACCGGGAAGACGCTGACGGAGGTCGCGAGGATGCGCGGCCGATCGCCGGAGGAGACCGCGATGGACCTCGTGGTCGAGGACGAGAGCCGGGTCGGCGCGTGCTATTTCATCGCGTCCGAGGACAACCTGCGTCGCGAGGTCGCGATCGAGTGGATGAGCTTCGGCTCGGACGAAGCCGCGCCCGCACCCGAGGGCGTGTTCCTCAAGTCGAATCCGCACCCGCGCGCGTACGGCACGTTCGCGCGACTGCTCGGGCACTACGTTCGCGACGAGGGGCTCGTACCGCTCGAGGAGGCGATCCGGCGTCTCACGAACTTTCCGGCGACGAACCTTCGCCTCGACCGGCGCGGGCGCATCGCGCGCGGATATCACGCCGACGTCGTGGCGTTCGACGCGGAGAGGATCGCCGACCACGCCACCTACGCCGACCCACATCGCTACGCGACCGGCATGGTCGACGTGTTCGTAAACGGCGAGCAGGTGCTGCGTCGGGGAGAGCACACTGGCGCTCGACCCGGGAGGGTGCTGGTCCCGGCCTAGGGAATCTTGTCTGCGATGCGCTCGTTGGCGCGGTGGTCCCACGGCACGGCCACGAGCGCGGGTTCGCCGAGATCGAGCGCGCGGCGAAGCGTCGGGAAAAGCTCGCGCGCCGTCGGGACCGCGAACCCGGCGATGCCGAAGGCCCGCGCGAGCTCGACGAAGCCGGGATTACCGAACTCGGTTGCAAACGCGCGCCCGAAGAGCCGCTTCTCGTTCGCCTCGATGATCCCGAGGCGATCGTCGACGAGGACCATGCACACGATCGCCGTGCCCATCCGCTTCGCCGTCTCGAGCTCCTGCACGTTCATGAGGAAGCCGCCGTCGCCCGCGAAGGCGATGACCTTTCGCTCGGGGAAGACGAGCTTCGCCGCGATCGCGCCGGGGAGCGCGATGCCCATCGAAGCGAGGCCGTTGGAGACGACGACGGTGTTCGGCACCGGAGTCGGGTAATACCGCGAGAGCCACACCTTGTGCGCGCCGACGTCGCTCACCACGATGTCCTCGGGCGCGAGCGCCTCGCGGACGGCGGCGACGACCTGCTGCGGCGCAAACGGGGCGGGCGAGTCTTTTGTCGTGGTCCCGAGCGGCCTGTTCACGACCCGGATCGGCCGGTCCTTCCGCTCCTCGATCCGTTCCGCGAGCTCCGCGAGCGACTCGTCGAGCTCGCCCACGACCTCGACCGACGGCTGATAGTGACCGTCGAGCTCGGCCGCGGTGCTATCGACGTGGACGACGACCTTGTCGCGCTTGGGATTCCAGTGCGAAGGGGACCACTCGACGAGGTCGTACCCGACCGCGATCACCAGATCCGCTTCGGCGAGCTGCGGGATGTTCGCGAGCTCCGCGCCCGGGCGCTGGAGGCCGGCCGCCGGAAGCGACTGCGGGCTGAATGGGTCGAGGACGCCCTTCGCCATGTAGGTGTGCGTCGCGGATATGCCGCTCCGCCGGACGAAGCGCCTGAGCGCTTCGACGCTGGCGTGACCCGCGGCCTGGCGTCGCGCGACGCCGTTGCCGGCGAGGATGATCGGATTCTTCGACTGCTTGATGAGCTCGAGCGCGCGGTGGATGACCGCCTCCTGCGCTTTCGGATACGACGTCCGTCGGACCTCGAGCGGCTTCATGTCGATGTCCTCGCCGGCGATGTCCTCGGGAAGCTCGATGTGCGTTGCGCCTGGTTTCTCGAGGCGCGCGAGGCGGAAGGCCTTGCGGACGATCTCGGGCGTCGACTCGCCGACGGTGATCCGCGTGCTCCACTTCGTGACCGGGCCGAACATCCGGACGATGTCGATGTACTGGTGCGACTCCTTATGCGAGCGCTCGAGACCGACCTGCCCCGTGATCGCGACGAGCGGCGCGCGGTCGATGTGCGCGTCGGCCACTCCGGTGATGAGATTGGTCGCGCCCGGGCCGAGCGTAGCGAGGCACACGCCGGGATATGACGAGAGACGGCCGTAGACGTCGGCCATGAAGGCAGCGCCCTGCTCGTGCCGCGTGAGGACGAACTTGATCTTGTCGCTATCGGCAAGCGCGGCGTTGAGCGCGAGCGTTTCCTCGCCGGGTATGCCGAACACGTGCCGGACACCTTCGTTCTCAAGGCACTTCACGAGCAGCTGCGCGACGTTCAAAGGGCGGCCTCGCCGATGATCACTCGGCAGGCTGGGACGTCGGCTGTGGCGCCTCCGCGGGCCCGATCCAGATCGTCTGCACGTTCGTGAACTCGCGCGCACCGAATGCCGAGAGCTCGCGCCCGTATCCCGAACGCTTGATGCCGCCGAACGGAAGGCGCGGGTCCGATGCGACCATCCCGTTCACGAACACGCTCCCCGATTCGATGCGGCGAGCGAGACGCTCGCCCAGCGCGGCGTCGCGTGTCCAGATCGCCGCGCCGAGGCCGTAAGCGGAGTCATTCGCGACGCGCACCGCCTCGTCCGCATCGCGCACGCGCACGACGGCGGCGACGGGGCCGAACGTCTCTTCCCTGAACGCCGGCATGTCGGGGGTGACGCCGCCGAGCACGGTCGGCCTGAAGAAGTAGCCCTTTCCACTCACGCGCTCGCCGCCGGTGAGGACGCGCGCGCCGGCACGCACCGAACCGTCGACCTGGCGCTCGAGCGTCTCGAGGAGGTCGCGCCGCGCGAGCGGACCGATCTGGGTTTTCGGATCCATCGGGTCGCCGACCACGAGATCCTCGACACCCTTCGCGAAACGCCGCTCGAAATCGCTCGCGATGGACTCGACGACGATGAACCGTTTGGCGGCAATGCACGACTGTCCGTTGTTCTGATTGCGCGCGCGGACGCCGGTCGCCGCCGCGGCCTCTAGGTCGGCGTCGGCGAGGACGATGAACGGATCGGATCCGCCGAGCTCGAGCACGGTCTTCTTGAGGGCGTGGCCCGCAAGCTCGGCGATGCGGGAGCCGGTGTCGGAGCTTCCGGTGAGCGTGACCGCGCGGATGCGGTCGTCGGCGATGATCGGCTCTATCGCGGCTCCGCTGACCAGGACGGTGCGCAGCAGGCCCTGCGGGAACCCGGCGTCGCGGATGGCCTCTTCGATCGCGAGCGCGCATTGGGGGACGTTCGAAGCGTGCTTGAGGAGACCGGCGTTCCCGGCCATGAGCGCCGGCGCCGCGAACCGAACGACCTGCCAGAACGGAAAGTTCCACGGCATCACGGCGAGGACCACGCCGAGCGGCTGGAACGCGACGAGGCTCCGCCGCGCGTTCGAACGGATCACTTCGTCCGCGAGATAGCGGGCCGCGCCTTCCGCGAAGTATTCGCAGGCCCACGCGCACTTTTCGATCTCGGCCTTCGCCTCGCCGATGGGCTTCCCCATCTCGAGCGTGGCCAGGCGCGCGTACGGCTCCGCGCGCTCCCTCAGGAGTGCCGCGAGCGCGCGCATCGGAACGGCCCGCTCCGCGATCGGACGCTGGCGCCAGATGAGGTACGCGTCGTGGGCCTCGGCCAGCGCCATCTCGACCTCTTCGGGGCCGAACGCGTCGAACGACGCGATCGGCTCCTCGGTCGCCGGATTCACCGCGACGATCTGGCTAACAGTGGTCGCCATATGACTCGAGGATATTCCCTTATTTGTTCGCGAACGGATGCACCGGACTGAAGACCTTTACCTCGATTGGCGATGCAGCCTTCTTGAACCGCTCGCCGTCAGCAGGGACGCCGACGCCTGGGTAGAAGCCGAAGTGCATCGGCACTGCGATCTTCGGCTTGAGCGCTTTGGCCATGCCCGCCGCCTCGTCGACCGTCATGACGTATCCGCCATCGCCGATGGGAAGGAATGCGACGTCGGTGCGGATCTTGTCGAGCTCGGGCAGGTGGTCGGTGTCGCCGGCGTGGTAATAGGTGTGTCCACCGAGCTGCAGGACGTAGCCGACCCAGTTGTTTCGCTTGGGGTGGGCCTCGAGGCGAGCGGGGTCGATGTTGTAGGCAGGCACGGCCTCGATTTTCACGCCGGCTACGTCGACGCGGTCGCCGGGCTTGACCGGCTTGACGTTACCTCTGAGCTCCTTCGCGACGTCGGCCGGCGCGACGATCACGGTCTTGTCCCTCTTCACGCGCGCGATGTCGTCGGGCGCGTAGTGGTCCCCGTGGGCGTGCGTGATGAGGATGAGGTCGGCCGGGGGAAGGTCGTCGGTCAGCCCCCAAGAATCGATGTAGACGACGAGCTTCTCGCCCTTCCAACGGAAGGTCGACTGCTTGTACCAGGTGAATGCATCGAGCATCTACGTCCTCCCCCCTTTGATCGTGTTGCGCAGCACCCCGATGCCCTCGATGTCGATCTCGACGACGTCGCCCACCTTGAGGTACTCGGGCGGCGTCCTCGCGAACCCCACGCCCGCCGGCGTCCCGGTGATGATCAGATCGCCCGGCCAGAGCGTGCAGCCCGCCGAGATCTCGGCGATGAGACGAGGGATCTTGAAGACCATGAACTTCGTGCGCGAGTCCTGCTTGCCGACACCGTTGACACGCGACCGGATCGCGAGATCCGATGGATCGAGCTCGTCGGCGGTCACGATCCACGGTCCCATCGGCAGATGCGTGTCGAAGTTCTTCCCTTTGAACCACTGCCCGCCGTGCCGCTTCTGTACGTCGCGGACCGAGACGTCGTTCGCGCAGGTGTAGCCGAAGACGCATTTCATGGCGTCCGCTTCGGCGATGTCGCGTCCGCCTTTGCCGATCACGACCGCCAGCTCGGCCTCCCAGTCGAGCTGCTCCGAATGAGGGGACGGGAAGAGGACCGCCTCGTCCGGGCCGACCACGGTCGCCGGGTTCTTCGTGAAGAGCGCGGGGAATTGAGGGATCTCGGGCGGCGCGAGCTGCGGGCCGGACTGCCCGCGCGCCTGCTTTCCCTCCTCGAAGTGCTCGCTGTAATTCCATCCGACGCAGAACACGTTGCGCGCCGGCCGCGGGATCGGCGCATACAGCTTCGCGCCCGCCAAAGGAATGCCGCCTCGCGCCTTGCGCGCCGAGCGGCGAAGGTCCGTCAAGAACTCCTCGCCGGAGAGCAAAAGGTCGAGCACGTCATCCTCGTCGGTCGCGCCGCCCACGAGGTCGACCGTCGAAAGAATGGTGTCGTCCGTTGCGACGACACCGGCCGCTGCGACTCCACGATGCTCGAAGGTGCAGAGCCTCATGTCGCACCGACTATCGCACGACTCAGGTCAGCCTCGCCTCGGCGGCGTCGCCGAGCGGGACCTCTCCCGTCTCTGGCTCGACAAGTCGCGCAGGAAGACGGCTCGCGAGGAACGCGCCAACGATGGCCACGAGGAGCATCACGACGTACACCGCGTGGAGGCCAGCGGCGAGCGGGGCCGCTTCGACCGCGCTGATCTCGCTTCGACCACCCGGGCTCAGTAACGCACCGGCACGGCTCGCAGCCTCGGGACCCATCGCCGTGACCAGAATGCCGCCCAGCGCGGTCACACCGACGGCGGCTCCAAGGCTGCGCGCGAATTGGACGAGACTCGTGGCGATCCCGCGACTCGACCAGGCGACCACGCTCTGCACGGACACGAGGATCGGATTGAGCGTGAGTCCCATGCCGAAGCCGATCAGCACCACGGCCGCAACGGCCTGGGCCAGAGGACTCGCCGGCTCGAGCAAGGTGAGCAGACCCGCGCCGATCCCCCACGCGGTGGTGCCGATGAGAGCGGAACGGCGAGGTCCGAGGCGGATCATCGCCACGCTCATGAATATCGAGCCTGCCGACCAGCCGAGGCTCGTAGTGGACACGATGAGCCCCGCTTCGATCGGAAGACGGCCTTGAACGCCCTGCATGAAAGGCGGAACGAACGTGGTGACCGCGAAGATCATGACGCCGACGACCGCGTTGAGGGCGATGCCGCTGCTCACCGCGGGAAGACGCACGAGAGAGAGATCGATGAGCGGGCTCGACGCGCGTTGTTCGAAAAGGAAGAACGCGATCGCGGCGACGGTCGCGCCTCCGAGCGTGAGGGCGGGGACCACGCCGTTCAGCCCGAGCAGCAGGCCAAGCGTGGCAAGGGCGAACGTGCCGGCCCCGAGCCAGTCGATGTCGGTGCTATGACGAACAACTCGCTCGTGGAAGAAGACGATCATCACCGCGGCGGCGATCGCGCCGATCGGCAGGTTCACGTAGAACGCCCAGCGCCACGACAGCGACTGCGTGAGCAGCCCGCCGATCGTCGGGCCGACGACGGCCGAGGTGATCCACACCGTGCTGAAGAGCGCCTGCATCCGCGCACGGGCGCGCACCTCGAAGAGGTCGCCGATGATCGTCAAACCGACGGGCAGTAGCGCGCCCGCTCCGAGGCCCTGCAACGCTCTGAAGAGGATGAGCTCGTTCATGTTGCGTGAGAGGCCCGCGAGCACCGAGCCGAGGATGAAGACGAGCATTCCCCCGAGATAGAGCGGCTTGCGTCCGTACACATCGGCGAGGCGCCCGAAGAGCGGCGTCGCGACGGTCGCGACGAGGAGGTACGCCGAGAACACGAGGGCATAACGATCGATGCCCCCGAGCTCCCCGATGACCGTCGGCATCGCCGTGCCCACGACGGTCTGGTCGAGGGCTGCGACGAAGCTCCCGACCATCACCACGGCGACGCCCGCGGTCTGTTGACGCGTCACCGGTCCGAACCCCCGCCACTAAACTCGGTCGCATGGACCGGATCACCGAGCTTCTGGCAGCGGGGAGAACGTTCTCGTTCGAGTTCTTCCCGCCGAAGAACGAGGAGGAGCAGCGGCTGCTCACGAGGACGATCGCGGACCTTCAGCCGCTCCATCCGTCCTTCGTCTCCGTCACGTACCGGGGTGGCCGCGTGTCCCGCGAGCGCACGACGCGCGTCGTCGTCGACCTCATCAAGAAGACCGACCTCACGCCGATGGCTCACCTGACCTGCGTGGCGCATCCTCGCTTCGAGCTCGGCGAGATCCTGGGAGGGTTCCGCGCCGTCGGCGTGGAGAACCTCCTGGCCCTCGGCGGGGATCCGCTCCCGGCGGAAGAGTCGTACAAGGAGCTCGAGTACGCCTCGGAGCTGGTCGAGCTCGGACGCCGCACCGGGTTCGAGTCGATCGGCGTCGCCGCTCATCCCGCCGGCCATCCGCGCTCGCCCGATCTCGAAAGCGACCGCGATCGTTTGGCGTCCAAGCTCGAGCTGGCGGACTTCGCGATCACGCAGTTCTTCTTCAAGCTCGAAGAATACGAGCGCCTTCGGGAGGAGCTGGCCGCGCGTCGGATGACCAAGCCGATCATCGCCGGCGTCATGCCGATCACGTCGTTGACCTCGGTGCAGCACATGGCGCAGCTGTCCGGATACGCCGTCCCGGACGACATCGTCAAGCGGATCACGGCAGGCGGCGACGATCCGCAGGAGATACGCAAGCGCGGGATCGAATTGGCTGTCGAGCTCTGCAGCGAGCTGCTGACCGCGGGCGTGCCGGGTTTGCATTTCTACACGCTGAACTTCTCCAAAGCGACGCGGGAGATCTACAACCGGCTGCGCCTCGTTCCGGACTGAGTTCACGTCCGCGCACGCGACAGGATCTCCGCGGAGAACAGACCCCATTGATCCAGCAGCTCGTCGACCGTTTCCGCCGGGAACGCGATGGCGGCGCAGTGATCGACGCCCGCGTCGGCTAGCGCGGCGAGCCGCTCACGTATTGCCTCCGGGCTGCCCACGAGATTCGACGCGGTCACCAGCGCAGGGTCGCGCTTCGCCGGATCGCGCGAGCGCCGGTGACGCGCGAAGCGGCTCGCGTCGTATCGGCGGACGGCCTCTTCGTGGCGACTCGCGACCGTCGCGCTCAGCTCCGGCGCGACCTCGACCGAACCAGGGGCGCGCCCAAGCTCGGCCACGCGCGCACGGAGGCGAGCGGTCCACTCGCGCAGCTCGCCGATGGGTCGCCAACCGGGCATCCAGCCCTGACCCCACCGCGCTGCGCGCTCGATCGCTCGCTCGGTGTGTCCGCCGATGTAGATCGGGAAGGGACGCTGCGTCGGCCCGGGTGAGACCTCGACGTCGTCGAAGCGGACCCAGCGCCCGTCGTACGAGCCGCCTCCCTCGTCCAGGAGCTGGCGTAGCACCGCGAGGTTCTCGTTGAAGGTCGCGCGTCGGTCAGCCGCGCTCCGTTCGGGATGCACCGCAGCGAATTCCTCCGGGTACGCGCCGGCCCCGACGCCGAGCGTCAAACGGCCGCCCGAGAGCACGTCGAGCGTCGCCACCTGCTTCGCGAGCGCGAGCGGATCGCGCAGGGGCAGAGCGACGACCGCCGTACCGAGGCGGATGCGTTCCGTGGCTCCGGCGATCTGGGCGAGTACGAGGAGCGGCTCGTAGAAGCGAGGGGCGCCATCGCCCGAGTCGCGGAGGAAGCGCGGCGTCAGGAGATGATCGTTCGCCCACACCCCGTCATACCCGAGGGCCTCGGCCGCACGCGCGAGGCGCACGAAGGTCGATCCGTCGCGGACGAACCCGACTGGGTAGCCGAGTCCCTCGTAGGACGTCGGCAACGCGACGCTGAACTTCAAAGGCCGCTAACCGCAGAAGCGACTGAACCCTAGCGCGAGCGAGCGCACTTCTCGCTCGAGACGCTCGAGCGTCGGGCTCACTTCCGCGAAGCGCGCGTCCCGCGCCGGGAGGCTGCTCCATATACCGTCGATGAGACGCTGCGCCTCCGTTTGGATTGCTTCGGCGTCCACCCTGGTGACGCGCCCGCCACGGACGACGACGTCTCCGTCGACGAGCACTGTGTCGACGGACCGTCCAAGCTCCGCGTACACGAGCTGGTTCGCGATCTGCTGCTTCGGGGCGAGCCGCAGGTCGCCGGTCCGCAGCAGGACGAGGTCCGCGCGGAAGCCGGACGCAAGCCGGCCGATCTTCTGCCCGAGGGCCCGCGCGCCGCCGTCCCAGCACATGCGCAGGCTGTCGAGCGCGGTCGGCCACTCCTCCTGAGGGACGATCGATCGCTGCACCAGCGCGGCGGCCTTCAGCGTCTCGAACATGTTCTGGCTGTCGTTGCTGCTCGCGCCATCGGTCCCGAGAGCGACGGGGACGCCGGCGCGCAGCATCGCGGGGACTGGCGCGACGCCCGCGCCGAGCTTCAGGTTGCTCACCGGGTTGTGAACCACCCCCGCTTCCGAGGCCGCGAGGACGCCGATCTCCTTCTCGTCGAGCCAGATCGCGTGCGCGAACGACGTCCACGACCGCAGTCCGCCGATCTCGCGCAGGAACTCGACGGTCGATCCGCCATAGCGCGCACCGGCGACGGGAACCTGCGACTTCGC
Source organism: Chloroflexota bacterium (assembly GCA_038040345.1). Lineage (GTDB taxonomy): Bacteria > Chloroflexota > Limnocylindria > P2-11E > P2-11E > 3-1-20CM-2-70-9. The sequence goes on along the minus strand of JBBPIQ010000007.1, from coordinate 129,452 downwards.
CGAGAGGAGGTGCGTGTGCAATCCGACCCCGTGGCGAGACGCTAAGTCGAGCGAGGCCTTGAACAGCTCGACGGAGCAGCGCGGAAGCGACGAGGGTCCGAGCATCGGGCGAAGGCGCGGGTGCCGTCCGCCCCACCGCACGAGGAACGGTTCGACGCGTCCGAGCAGCTCCGGGACCGTGCCGGTGCGCGCGCGCGGGCGGTCTTCGCCGATGAGCGCCATCGGGAGCGAGTCGAAGAAGTCGAGATCGCTGTACTGCGCGGCGACGTTCGCGCGCATGCCGACGTCGACGTACGCGGACATGATCTGATCCATGCCCTCGTCGAACCACTCCTGTGGGCTGCGCGGACAGTCAAGCACGGACGTGGTGCCGGTCGTCAGCATCTCGAGCGCGCCGATCATCGTCGAGGTGTAGAGATCCTTCGGGCCGAGCGCCGCGCCCGCGCCACCGTAGCTCGCCACGACCATCCAGGCGTCGAGCGGCAACGCGTCGCACAGCCCTTTCTCGATCGACTGGTTCGAGTGGGTGTGGGCGTTGATGAGACCCGGCATCACGATCATCCCGGTCGCGTCGATCACCCGCGCGCCCGCCGCTTCGATGGTGCCGCCGACCCGCGAGATCGCCCCGTCTTCGATGAGCAGGTCGCCGACCTCGAAGGGGCGATCGAGGTCGAAGAGATGGCCACCGCGGACGAGGGTGCGGGACTCCGCTTCAGCTCTCACCGGACAACCTCCGTTGAAAGACCGCGCGGTCTTCGGCCTGGGAGGTCGGTCCCGCATCCGGCGGATACAGCGACGCCTCGGGATCGACGTGCACCGCGACAAGCCCGAGTCCTGGAAGCTCGAGCAGCGCCGCGAAAAGCCGCGCGGCTTGCGTCTCGTCGTGCGCCTCCCCCGTCCACGGCCAGCCGGCGCCGGCCGCCAGGGTCACGTACGAGATGCGCCCGGCGTTGGGGACGGGCTGGCCGCCGCCGGTCTCGTACCGGTCGTTGATGAAGACCGCGACGCGCAGGTTCGTTGGCACCGCGCCCGCGATCGTGATGAGCACGCCCAGGTTCATCGCGAGGTCCCCATCGCCTTCGAGAAGCACGATCCGCCGATCCGGACGCGCGAGCGCCAGGCCAAGGGCGAGCCCCGGGGCCATGCCCATCGGGTCGGACGCGTAATAGGTGGCGTGCGGCGCGTTCTGCTCGCGCCACGCGCGCGCGGTCGACCCCAGGCCGCACACCACGACGTCTGCCGGATGGAGACGCTCGCGCATGAGCCGGGCCGCGACGGAGCGGCGCATCAGGAGGCCCTCGCGTCGCCGAGCAGCGCGGCGCGCCGCAGCAGCACGACGACCGGCCGGCGCGCGAGCGACGCCTCGCGTGCGGCTTCCTCGACGACCGCGACGTCCTCGATGCGGTCGACGACGTGAAACGGGATCCCGAGCGCCGCGAGGACGGGCTCGGTGACGAGCCCTTTGTACATCTGGTAGTAGAAGCGGTCCTCGTATGAGCCTCGGTACACGGCGAGAACGAGGAACGGCAGCTGATGGTGGTGCGCGTAGCCGGCGAGCGCGTTCGCCGACAGAAGCAGGCCGGCGTTCTGACAGACAAGCACCGCGCGCTTTCCACCGAGCGACGCGCCCGCGCACAGGCCCGCGCCGTCGTCTTCCCTGGTCACGCGGATGTGCCTGATCTTCGGCTCGTTGCTGATGCGCTCGATGAGCGGGGAGAGCCAGCTGTCGGGAAGGCTCGCCGCGATCTCGATGCCCGCGCGAAGGAGCGCGCCGACGATGCGCTCGGCGTTGGCCTGACCGTCGTCGCTCACGTTGAGCTCGGCGCCGCCGCGAAGTAGCGGACGACGACGTCGACGTGAGCGCGGGCGAGCGCGATGAGGTCGTCCATCGCGACGATCTCGATCCGCGGATCCTTCCCGTCGCGCTTCACGGCGGCGCCGATGCGTGCGGTCGGGATCCCCGCGGCGCGGAAGACCGCGCCGTCGGTCGCGCCGGTCCAGCCGGTCACGGTTCTGGGGTCGGAACCGACGTGCGCGAGCCACGCGTCGTTCGCGAGACGCACGATCTCGCTCGCTGGGTCGGTGGTGCCCCCCGGTGCCGACGCGTACACCTCAACCTCGACGCTCGGGCGCTCCGGAAGTTCCGCGACGCGGCCGCGCAGGTGAGCCTCGAGGTCGCGCGCGACACGCGCCGGATCCTCGGTGGGAAGGAGGATCGCGTATACGAACACCTCAAGCAGGCCGGGGATGAGATCCGCCTTCGCCGCCGTCCCACCGCGGATCGCGCCGATCACGATCTCGTTCGCGAGCTGGCCCACGGGCGGGTGCGCGCGCAGGTATGACGCGCGCCACATCTCGATCGCATCGAGCACGGCCCCCGCGTGCCGGACGAGCCCGCCCTCGGGGGCCACGGACGCGCGGACGAGCGCGGCGGTCCAGCGGGAGCGAAGGCGCACGCGGAGGTACGCGGCCCCCGGCTCCTCGTGCAGGACACCGCGCGGCCCGCCCTTTACGTTCAGCACCGCGCTTGGCCGCCATCCGGCAGCGAGCGCGTGGGCGACACCGCGACCGAAGCGCTCGGCGGGCGCCGGCGCGTCCGAGGGTGTGGCGCGGTGGGTGCCACCGGCCGCGAGCACAAGGGTGAGGCGATGCGGGACGGCAAGCTCGCGCAACGCACGAGCCGCGGAAAGAAAGGACACGATCGCCGCCGCCGAAGGCGCCTTCGCGATGCCGACCCCGAACCCGCGCAGCATCCGGTCTTCGCCGAACGAGAACGGCGCGTTCGGGCCGAGCTCGCCGGTGATCGCGAAGTCTCCGTTGGCCTCGCCGACCAGGCTCGTGTCGAGGTGGGCGTACATCGCGAGCTCGCGCGCGTCACCGAGGACGGAGCGCGCGACGAGGTTCGCGCTCGCGTCGTCGAGCGGATCGACCTCCCACGCGACGTCGCCGCCGGCACGCGCGCCCCAGTTGGCGACATCCTCGGCGAGCACGCGCTCGCGGCCGGGGGGGCTTGGCCGTTTCATTAGCATCGCGAGGACCTCGAGAACTTTGTCCTCGCTCACCTCGGACCGCGCGCGAGCGAGCCGCGTTTCGAGATCGCGAGCCACGACGGTCATCGGCACACGAAGTCGGGCGCTCCGCCCGTCATGCGAGTCGCGCGGCGGCGTGCGCCGCGAGACCGGCGGCGGCGTCGAGCTTCCACGCGTTGCGCTCGAGCGGATGGCCGACGCGATCGAGCTCATCGTCGAGCGCGCGCCGGAGCAGATCCGGTGTGGCGGCCTGGCCCTCGAGTCGCGCCTCGGTCGCCGTCGCGCGCCAGGGCGTCGGGGCGAGCGCTCCGAGGACGACGCGGACGTCGCGCCAGCGGCCGTCCCCGTCGATAGACGCCGCCACGGCCGCGGAAGCCACGGCGAAGTCTCCCTGCCAGAGCCCGAGCTTTTCGAACGCCGCGCGCCGCGCCGCGGCCGCCTTCGGGATACGTACGCGGAGGACGAGCTCGTTCGCTTCGAGGACGGTCTCCCCCGGCCCCGTATAGAAGGAGGAGATCGGGACGACGCGCTCGCCGCCCTCGCGGCCGATGACGACGTCGGCGTCGAGCGCGAGCAGCGCGGTGGCGAGGTCGGAGGGCGTCACGGCCTGGCACCGGTGCGCGCCGACCGCGGCGTGATAGAAGCGATGGTCGCCCTGAACCGCGTAGCAGGGGCACGTGGCGCCGCCGCGCTTGTAGCAATCGAACCCGGTGCGGAAGAACCAGCAGCGTTTCGCCTGAACGAGATTCCCGCCGACCGTCGCGACCGCGCGCACCTGCGGGGATGCGATCGAAGCCACGGCTTCGGCGACCATCGGGACGCTCTGCGCCACTTCCCGCGCGAGGCGCGCGAGCGTGACGCCCGCGCCGACCTCGATCGCCCCGTCCGCCGCGGTGCGAAGGACCGCGAGCGCCTCGATCTCCGCGAGCGAGACGATCCGCGTCGGCGCGATGAGGTTCTGCCGACGTTGGAGCAGAACGTCGGTGCCGCCGCCGACGACGGTCGTGTCGGGACCGAGAGCGGCATACGCGGCGTCGAGCGTGCCCGGCGCGTCGACGGAAGCGATCGGGCGCCGTGCGACCCGTTTCGCGAAGTGAGTCCCGATCCGGTCGAGGACCCAGTGCAGGCCGAGCGGGTATGCGCGCCGGATGAGCTCGATCTGCCAACGATCCGGCCGCTTCCAGATCCGATGACGTCGCGGCTTGCGCCCCTCCTGCAGGGCGAGCGCGCGAAGGATCTTGTCGGGCGTGATCGGGAGCTCGCGGATGCGCACGCCGATCGCGTCGTAGATCGCGTTCGCGACCGCGGGCGCGGCGGGGATGACGCTGAGCTCGCCGATGCTCTTCGCACCGTACGGGCCGCCGGGATCGCCCTCCTCGATGAGGATGGGCCGGATGCGCGGGAGGTCGGCGGCCCGGGGCAACGCGTAGTTGAGATACGCGGGGTTCACCGCGCGTCCGCCCTCGTAGATGAGCTCTTCGCCGAGCACCGCGCCGAGACCCATCGCGATGCCGCCGATGATCTGGCCTTCGACCAGGGTCGGGTTGATCGCCTTCCCGATGTCGTGGGCGGCGACGTAGTCGAGGATCCGCACCCGGCCGGTCTCGCGGTCGACCTCAACCTCCACCGCGTGCGCGGCGAACGTGTAGGTCGCGGAGAAGTTCGGCGTCTTGCTCGAGCCGGGCGCTTCCATGATCGCGTCGGTGTACGAAGCCTCGTGCGTGAGGACGCCTCCGACCGGCGCCGCCTCGCCGCCTCGCAGTCGCTCGGCGAGACCCATCGCGGCCTTGCGCACGGCGTGCCCGGTCATGTGCGTCCCGCGCGACGACCACGCGCCCTGGTCGATCGGCGTCCGCTCGCTGTCGATCGAGAGCACCTCGACGCGCTCGTACCCCAGGCCAAGCTCTTCCGCGGCGATCTGCGCGAGGATCGTGCGCTGACCGGTGCCGGCGTCGGCGCCCCCGAAGCGCACCCGCGCGTGCCCATCGGGGTAGAGGTCGATCGCGGCCATGCTCGTGTTGGAACCGGGTATTGCGTACGAGCCGCTGCCATGCATCGCGGCCGCGACGCCGACGCCGCGGTCCTTCTTCTTGGTCCGCTTCTTTTGGTCCCAGTCGATCGCATCCCGGACCGCGACGAGGCAATCGTCGAGCCGCGCGGTGACGAGACGCGCGCCGCACAGCACCGTCGTGCCGGGTTTGTTCGCGTTGCGGAGGCGGAACTCGAGCGGATCGATGCCGGTCTTCTCGGCGAGCTCGTCGACCGCGCACTCCTGCGCGAACGAGGTCTGCGGGCTGCCGTAGCCGCGGAACTGGCCGCCCGGCGTGAGCGCCGTGTCGACGAGGCGCGCGTCCCACGCCGCGCCGTCCGGCATGTAGATCGAGCCGAGCGTCTTGACGCCGACGGACATGACCGACGGACCAAAGTGGTTGTACGCGCCGTTGTCGACGTCGATGCGCGCCTCGAACAGGCGGATCCGGCCCGCACGATCGCCGCGGGCCTCGAACCGCACCCGGAACGCGTGGCGCGGCTTCGTGTCGGCGAACTCCTCCTCGCGCGTGAGCGCGATCTTCACCGTCCGGCCGCTCGCGCGGGCCAGCGCCGCCGCGAGGGCCTCGTGCTCGGACACTTTCGACTTCGAGCCGAACCCTCCGCCGACCGCGACCTCGCGGCAGATGACCTGCTCGCGCCGGAGGCCGAAGACGTGCGCGAGCTCGTTCACCACGAAGTGCGGCGCCTGCGTCGAGGTCCAGAGCTCGAAGCGCTCCCGCTCCGGGTCCCAGCGCGCGATGCAGATGTTCTGCTCCATCACCGCGTGCGCGACGCGCGGATACCAGTAGGTCCCGCCCGCCGAAAGCGTGCCCTCGCGTCGACCCAGCTCGACGTCTCCCCACGAGCCCTGGTCGTGCAGCGACACGTTTGGCTCGCCGTGCTTGCGTTCGTGCAAGCGCGGCGCTCCGGGCGCGAGCGCCTGGTCGAGCGTGAGCGGCGCAGGCAGACGGCGGTACGTCACGTCGATCGCAGCGAGCGCGATGGCCGCCTGTTCCTCTGTGTCGGCCGCGACGGCCGCGACCTCCTCGCCGACGTAACGCACCAGGTGCTCCGCGAGCGGCGAGCGGTCGGACTTCTCGCCACCGCTGTGGATGTAGCGCGCGCCCTTGGGGAAGTCGGCGGCGGTGATGACGGCGCGCACGCCCGGCATCGCTTTCGCCTTCGCAACATCGAGATGCGTGATCCGGGCATGTGGGTGGGGCGACCGCAGGATCCGCCCGATGAGAACGCCTTCCATCGGCAGATCGCCCGCGTACGCGTCGGTGCCGCTGGTGCGCCCCTCCCAGCCGATGGGTCGGACGCGCTGCCCGACGACCGTCATCTTTCGGCGAGTGTATCGCCGCGCGGTTCGACGGCGCGTCGTCCCGCGAGCGTGATTGCCAGCATGCGTGACGTCGTCTCGCGTAACGAGACGAACTTACGCAAGCGCGCGCAGCCGCGGCAGAAGCGCCGCTGCGGCCTCGACTCCGGCGCGGAGGTCGCCGCCCGGGCCGAGGCCCTTCACCGGTACGAGGAGGAACTCGTTGAAGCCAGCGCGCAGCGACGCGCGGGCGATGTCGACTGCCGCGGGGTCATCGACGACGAGTGCGTGCGCGCGGCGGATCGTCGTTGGATCGCGGCCCACCGCGGCGCAGTGCTGATCCAGGGTTTTCGCGAGGGCGTAGGCCGGCTCCATCGCCGCCGCGCTCGTGGGCCACACGTCGCAGCTCCAGACGTCGGCGTGCTCGGCTGCGATGCGGAGCGTCCGTTTGGGCCCGTTGCCGCCGATCCAGATCGGCGGGTGCGGCTTCTGCACGGGCTTCGGCTCGGCGACCGCCTCCGCGAGCTGGTAGTAACGCCCGTCGAACGTCGCGCGCGGCTCCGTCCAAAGGAGCTTCAGGATGCGCACGGCCTCCTCGAGCCTGTCGATGCGCTCGGCCGGGCGCTCCGGGAAGTTCATGCCGTACATGTGGAACTCGGGCTCGTTCCACCCCGCTCCGAGGCCCATCTCGAGGCGTCCGCTCGAAAGGTGGTCCACCGTCACCGCGATCTTCGCGAGCAGCCCGGGATGCCGGTAGAGATTGCCGGTCACGTTCAGTCCGATGCGCGCGCGTCTGGTGCTTTCGGCCATCGCACCCAGCAACGTCCAGCCGTCGAAGATCGGCTGCACCGGCTCCTGATGGATCGGGAGCAGATGGTCGAAGAGCCAGAGATGGTCGAAGCCGGCCGCATCGGCGATGTTCCAGGCTTCGCGCTGCACCGCGATCGGGTGGACCTGTTGCGAGAGCTTCAGTCCGACGCGGACGGTCAGCCCACGTCCCCCGCACTCATGACCGTCGCGCCCTGCCGACGAAGTGCGCGGCGCCGGGCCGTGCTGAGGACCGCGTCGACGATCTGGGTGTACCCGGTGCAGCGGCAGATGTTGCCGGACATCTCGAACCGCACGGCCTGCTCTCCCGGTGGCGTGCCCTGGCGCAGCAACGCGGACGCGCGGACGATCTGGCCGGGCGTGCAGTAGCCGCACTGGAACGCGCCGGCGTCGGCGAACGCCTCGCGCAGATCGCGCGCTTCGTGGGCGAGACCCTCGATCGTCGTGACCTCGCCGCGGACGAGCGCGGCGAGCGTCACGCAGGACATGACCGGCGTGCCGTCGATCAGGACCGTGCAGGCGCCGCACTCGCCGCGGCCGCACGCCTCCTTCGCCCCGGTGAGCCGGAGCCGCTCGCGTAGGACATCCAGCAGCGAGTCGCCAGGTTCGATGTCGACCTCGGCCGCCCGGCCGTTGACCATCAAAGTCCTGCGCACCGGGGTCACCGGCTAGAGGTCGTGCCAGTCGTCGGCGGCGGGACGCCAGATGTCGATGTTCCGCGGGTCGACCGACATCCGTCGCGGCTTCGCGGTGGCGTGCTCCTCTTCGGTGAGGCGGCGGTGTCCATCGCACAGCTCGATCCGCGGTCCGTGCTTGTCGTCCTCGATGTAGAAGGCGATCGACTTCGACGCGGAGTGGTTCGCCATGTCGGCGGCGATCTTGATCTTGTCGTACACCGCGAGCGCGCGGCCGCGCATGACGTCATCGAGGCTCTTCATCGCGAAGCAGATGTGCGCGACCTCCTTCTCCTTCGAACGCCGCATGGCGAACGAATGGTGGAGGCGGTTCTCGCTGCGCAGGAACGCGGTGACGTTCGCTATGTAGTCGGACGCCCTGAAGCCGAGGACCTCGAGGTAGAACTTCAGCGTCTCGTCGAACTTCGGCGTGCCGATGAACGGGTGAACGATGTAGGCCGGGGTGTAGAAGCGCGACGGCATCTCGGCCCACTCCTGGTAATCGGTGAAGAACTCAAGGGTGTTTCCCGCGGGATCCTGCGTGGCGAAGCCGCCGGCGCACCAGCTCTTCTGCCCCGCGTCGAGCTCCTTCACCGGCGCGCCCGAATCCTTGACCCGCTTCCCCAGGCCGGCGAGGGCCTCCTCGGACTCCACCGAGAAGCCGAAGGCGCGTACCTCGTGCTTCTTCAGCGAGCGGTCCTCCACCAGGTCGAGAGAATGGTGCGGAAGGCCGGCGCGCAGATACGTGTGCCCGTCGGTGTTACCGGCGAAGTCCACGCCGACGTACTTCTCGTACCACTCCCTCGTTTCCTTCACGTCCGGCACCGCGATGCGCGCGTACTCGAACGAATAGGGCCCCTTTACGTTCATGTCGCGAACCTCCCGCTCCTCGTTTCGCTCATGGTCACAGGATGAAGCTCAGCCGGCCACCCGGCCGCAGTACTTCGAGCTCGAGCACCGCGCGGCGCTTTCGAAACTTCAGTCCCTCGCCGTTCGCCGAAAGGGTGTGCTCGTAACGGCCGACGAACTGGTCGACGTTCCCGTCGCGGATCTTGTAGATGAGGAACGCGGCGCGGACCTGCAGCGACGAATCCGACGTCTCGGCAAGACGGACGTTCGTCACGAGCCGCCTCGTGCGCGAATGCGGATTCTCAGCGTGGGCGTGTTTGCTCTTCAAGCGCTTCACACGCGCAGTCAGAAGCTCGTAGTCGTCCCAGACGTAGTACTGGGAGCGGTGCGGATCCTCGTTCGGCCGATCCGTCGTGGGCACCTCGTACGTCGCGCCCGTCTCGAAGAGCGCGAGCCATTCGTCGAGACGCCACTCGTCGAGAAGCGCGGCTTCCTGGAAGAGGAAGTCCTCGACCTGCTGGCGTGTGATCGCACCGGTCACGCGTTCGTTCCGCCGACGAGGTCGTCCCAGTGCCGCCAGAAGCCGCGGATGCCGGCCTCATCGACGTTGCGCGCGGGCTCGCCGCGGGACTCGGCCTCCATGCCGCGCGAGATGTCGCTCCAGTCAACGTTGGGACGCGGGTCGTGAGCGGTCGCCACGACGCCGCGCTGGACGCACTCGTACGCCTCGACGTCGTCGGGCGTCGCGAGACCGCCGGGACCAATGAAGCTCCCGAGGATCCTGATGCGCAGGGCACGCTCGTCCGCCGATTCGCCCGCCGGCCCGAGCTCCCACGCGCGGATCTCCGTGTAGCCCGGCGCCGTGGGCTCGAGCTGGCGCGCCGCGAGCCCCTCGATGTCGAAGAGCAGAAGATTCGGAAAGATGTAGAGGATGCGGCTCGTGCGGCTGACGCGCGCGGCGCGCTCTTCGCCGATCCGCGCGGCGAGACGCCGCACGTTCTCCTCGACGCGGACGCGCTCCGCTTCCCCGAAGCGCGGCTCCCACTGCATACCGACCCGGCCGCCGTGGCCCGCGAACAGCAGCACGCTATGGCCGTTCTGCAGCGTGATCGCTCGCCCGCCTTCGTCCGACGTCACGTAGCCCGTCGCCTTCAGGTACTCGACGAACGTGACATGGGTCGGCGAGAAGTGGTAACCGTCCATCGCGTTCTCGACAGCGAGCTTCCAGTTCCCGCGAATGCCGTAGAGATGGGTCCCAGGTATTACCTCGAGTCCGTCCGCCGAGTGATCCGCCATGAGGTCGAGGTAATCGCGGGCGTCGCCGAGGTGGTCCCGAAGACTCTCGCCGGTCTGCGCGAACGAGACGAAGACGAACCCGCGGTAGTTCTCGAACCGCGGGAGGGTCCGGAGGCCCATCTGTGCGGCGAAGCCGCGCTCCGGCGGATACGCACCCGGATCGGGGATGCCGACGAGCTCGCCGGTGTTGGCGAACGTCCACGCGTGATAGAAGCACTGGTACGTCTTGGCGTTCCCCTCCGTCTCCCGGCAGAGGATCGTGCCGCGGTGCGGGCACGAGTTCAGGTACGCGCGGACCTGACCCTTCGAATCGCGCGCGAAGATGAGCGGCCGGCCGGCGAGCGTCCGGATCTTGAAATCACCGGGGTTCGGGACCTCGGTCTCATGTCCCAGGTAGAGCCAGAGGCGATCCCAGAGCCGCCGCTCGCGCGCGAAGATCTCGTCCGAGCGGAAGACTTCGCGGTTCACGCGGAAGATGCGCGCGTCCCAGTCCTCGAAGATGTAGGGACTCCGACGGCCCACGAGGTTCGTGCGCGGTGCCGCGGTGGTCTGCGTCATCGTCGCCGCCCTCCCTGACCCGCTGTCTCGTCATACGATACGGGCTCTCGCATCGTGAAGGGCGACATGCTCAGCCGCGCGGTCGCAGGGCCAGTTCCGCCCCCATCGCGACGCCGACGAGGCCGGAGAGATTCGCGAGCGCGATCACGATGCGCGTCTCCTCGCGGCCCGCGCGGACGCCGACCGTTATGCCGTTGCGCCGCGGCGGGAGACACGCGATGTCGCCGCGCACACAGGCGAACGACTCGTTGTCCACGTCGATCGTCGGCTCGCCCGCGAGGACATACATGAGGCCATTCCCCGGGGTCGCCAGCAGGTCCGTGCTCTGTCCCGGGTCGAGGCGCTGCGTGAAGATCAGCATCGGAGCGGTGCCGGCGAACCCGGGCGCTGCGGGATGGACGTACCACCTGAGCTCTCCGAACCCGGTCCGATCCAGCGCGAGGTCGGCGCGGCGGATGAGAGCGGGCGGGTGCAGCGCATCGCGCTGGCGCTCGCGCAGCTCCAGCAGGCCCGCGAGCGTCGGCGCCGCGGGCGCGGCCGCCACGCCGTTGCCGTAGGCCTTACCGATCTTCGCGGGAGCCCACTCCGACGAGCGCGTCTGCGGCTCGAGCTGGACCATCTCCGCGCCGAGCGCGACGACGAGCGGCTCGTAGATGATCCCCATGAACTTCGACGGGCGATCGTCGCGGGCGCGGAAGTGCTGATGGTCGAGACCGCCGGGAACGATGGGCAGGAGCACCGCGTCCTCGGCGCTCCAGTCGAAGCGATGGCCGTTCACCACGCTGTAGCCGTCACCTTCGACGCCGAAGATCGTGATGCCGCCTTGATGCTGGTGCCGCCCGCTTGGTACGCCGGTGTGGTCGCGCACGAAGATGACCCACTGGGTGAGGGAAAGCTCCTCAAACTGCGGCATGACGTAGAACTTGCTCGTGCCCTGACGGCTGTCGACGACGGGCACCTCGCTGCCGCGGATGTGGATCTTCCCTTTGTGCGCGCGGTTGTAGAGCTGCTCCCAGCGATCGAAGAGGCCCTCGTAATCGCGCTGCTTTTCGACCGCCTGCTTCACGCGGGCCGCCGCCCGGAAAGATCCGCGCGATCCAGCTCGTGCACGGTGCCGAACTCGCGCGAGAGCTCGACCGCGGTCGCGAGAAGCGCCCGTGCCATCGGCGACGTGCGCGATTCGGGGACCGACGCGGATGTCCCGACGATGGCGACCGTGGCCATCACGCGATCGCCCTGGAACACGGGCGACGCGATCGCGCGGATACCCGGCTCGACGTCCGAGGCCACCGCGATCCGGGTACGGCGGATCCGCTGCAGCTCGGCAGCCAGTGCGGGATCCCGGCGGAGGGCACGGCGCAGGCCGCTCACCTCGCCGTCGGGCAGGAAGGCGCAGAAAATCCGGCCCTGGCTCGAACGGAAGAGCGTGAGTCGCGAGCCGGTGTGGATGCTGATGCGCACGAGGCGATCCGGGTTGTCGTCCGCGCGGACCACGACGGGCGCCTCGCCGTCCCAGACGCTGAGCACGACGGTCTCGTTCACTTTGTGGACGAGCGCTTCCATGTGCGGCCCGGCGATCGCGACGACCGGCAGCCCGGCGCCGGCGGCGCCCGCGAGCGTGAGCACCTGCGGTCCGAGCGTGTATTCGCTGGTGGCCGGGTCGAAGCGCAGGAGGTTCGCCTGGCGCAGGGCCACGGTGTAGCGATGGGCGGTCGCGCGGCTCACCCCGAGCCGTGCGGTGATCTCGGAGAGCGAACGGCGCGGACGGCCGACCGTGAAGAAGCCGAGGATGTGGGCGGCCCGCGCGACCGACTGGATCGCGGACTCCGACCCGTTCAGGTGCGTCCCGCCTTGAGAGATGTGTTCTCGCATGTCGGTCAGTGGTGTAGCACGACGAGCGCGGGCGCGTCGACCGTCACCGCATGGTCAAGCGAGCGCGCTGCGGGCCGCAGCGAGGGTGTTCGCGACGCCGGCGCGAAGGAGCTGCAGATCCGAGCCGACGATGACATAGCGCAGCCGCAGCCCGGGGAGCGCACCGAGGGCCTCTGCGCTCGCGACCCATGCGCCGAGCGCGACCGTTGCACGCTCGGCGGCGCCGGCGATCTCCATCACGCGCGCGCGGACTCGCTCGTCGTCGAGGACGCCCGGCCGGCCGAGATCGACGCTCAGGTCGGTCGTCCCGATGAAAGCGACGTCCAGCCCCGGAAGGAGCTTGTCGAGCGGATCGACAGTCGTCGCCGTCTCGATCTGGCCGACGAGCAGAGGGCCGCCCTTGCTCCTCTCGAGATACGCGCCGAGCGGCACCGCGCCGTAGTCCGCCGCTGGGTGCGCCAGGCTGACGCTTCGCGTGCCGTCGGGCGGGTAACGCGAGGCGGCGACGAGAGCGTCGCGCTCGCTGCACGCGCGCAGTGAGGAGAGCTGTATGCCGGCAGCGCCCGCCTCGAGGAGACGATTGACGTATCCGGCGTCGACCGCCGGGATCCTCACGATCGCGGGCAGGCCGACGGCCGCCGCGTGCCGCACGAGCGCGAGACACTCCGATTGATCGAGCTGCGCGTGCTCCCCGTCGACGATCACGAGATCCGATCCCGCTGAGGATGCGATGTCGATCGTCTCCAGCGCCGCGAGCTTCACGAACGTGCCGACGATCGGCGCGCCCGTTCGGAGACGCTCTCGCAGCCGGGATGCGGACGCGGGCGTCGGCGCGGCAGGCACGCCCGGCCTCAGTTCAGACCGAGGAGCCGCGCGGGATTGTCGCGCACCATCTTGCGCAGGTCGCGCTCCGAGACGCCGCAGTCGTGGAGCTGGCCGAGCATCTTCTTGAACGAGTCGATCGGCGACGGGTTGTCGACCTGGCCGAGATCGCTACCGATGCTGCTTCGGTCCGGCCCGACAAGATCGATCCACCCCTTGAGCGCTTTCACGTCCCAGTGATGGAACTCGGAGTCCTCGTCGTACATGCAGCACTCGTGCTCGATGATCGCGCCGCTCTCGGCGAACTTCGCCACCTGCTCGCGGCTCGCTTTGATGACGTATTCGGGATGGTTCACGATCACGCGCGTGACGCCGGCCTTGCGGGCCGCGTCGAGCAGCATCTGGATACGATCGGGCGCCATGTGTCCCGCGGCGAGCACGGCGCCTGCCTCTGCGATCTGACCGAGGATCACCGGCACCTCGGGCCGCAGGTCTCCCGACTCCGTGACGATGTCGACGATGTCGGGCTTGCGCAGCGGCACCGAAGGTTTCGGGAATTTCAGATCGGGATTCGCGGCTTGGTGCTCCTGATGCTGGCGCGAGGAGATCGTCGGAAACCAGACGACCCGCCCGCCCATCTTCAGCGCGACGTCGACGGCCGACGGATTGAGCCCGCCGACCATCGAGTTCAGGGCGATGCTGCCGAAGACCTGCGTCTTCACGCCGGCGAGGCGTGGCGCCATCGCGCGAACGTCCATCACCGTCGGGTGGTGATGCGACTTCACGACGATCGCGCGCATGCCGACCGACTCCGCCTGCTTCGCCGCTTCGACGTGGTCCATCTTCCGGGGGAACGGCGACGGCCCCGAATGGCAATGCATGTCGACCGCACCCTCGAGGATGCGGTCGAGGGCGCCGTTCGTGCTCACGCAGGCACCGGCGCTGCGACGCCGAGGGCCTTCGCGATGTCCTCGGTCGACGTCACCACGCCGTGGAAGCGATCGACGCTCGCGAGCACGGCGTCGTGCGCGGCCTGATCCGTGTCCGACACGCACTCGGCGGGGACGAGCACGTCGTAGTCGCGCATGTACGCGTCGCGGATCGTCGAGTCGATGCAAAACGACGTCGTCGTGCCGGCGATGATCAGGACCTGGATGCCCTTGATCCGCAGCTCCGCCTCGAGCGGCGTGTTGTAGAAGGCGCTCGCGCGGTGCTTGATGATGACGTCGTCCTCGGGCCGCACCTCGGCCTTGATCTCGTCGATGAGCTCGGAGTCCCAGGTCCCGCGCCAGCAGAGCTCGAGCTTCACGCCGCGGCGATCGAGATGCGATGGGATGCGGCGGCGCTTCCGCGCCTGGTCGTCGGGGTAGTGCACCTGCCGCGTGAGCGTGATGCGCACACCCGCGGAACGGGCCATACGCATCATCTCGACGACGTTCGGGATGCTCGCGCGCGGCATCGCGATCGCGTCGACGCCGAACGCCTTCGCGCGCGCGCCCTCGGGATGGCAGAAGCCGTTCTGCATGTCGACGACGAGCAGACCGACCTCCTTCGGATCCAATCGCGGAAGCTCGATCTTACGGACCTTGTCCTCTGGCATCGCCCTAGCTCCTTCTCGGCGCGTGGTGGCGCCCCATTGTGCGTTGACGCGCGTACGCGAGATTCGTCGTCCTCATGCCGACAGCGCGGCTCGGCCGACGCCGTGCTCCCGCGCGATTGCCGCGGCGGTCCGGTACGCGAGCGCGAAGATCGTGCCCGTCGGGTTCACTCCGGCGGAGGTGACGAAGAGACCGCTGCCGGGGAGGAAGAGGTTCGGCACGTCGTGAGACCGCCCATCGGCGTCCGCGACGCTTGTGAGCGGATCCTTCCCCATTCGCGCCGTTCCCATGTGATGGCCCGCGAACATCCCCGCGGGCACGGTCGAGCGCTGCGCGAATACCTCGCGCCCGCCCGCCTCGCGAACGACGTCGGCGACCTTCGTCAGCATGAACTCTTCCATCGCGAGTGTGTTCGGGTGATACCGGTAATGGATGCGCAGACCGGGCCCGCCGTCGGCGAGGCGGATCGTCCGATCGAGCTCCAGGCGGTTCTCTTCCCTTGGAAGGTCTTCGCATAGCGCGAACACGCCGAAGTGCCGCGTGTACGCGGAGGCCACGAAATCGCGGAACGCGGCGCCCCACGGGGGCACCCCCTCAGGCAACCGCGCGGTCTGACCGGCGGCGTTCGCGAACGCGAGCGGACCGCCCGCGAAGGTCAGTGGGAGTCCACCGACGACCGCGGCGCCGCGCACGAACGAAGCGCCGTGTCGAGTTCGCGGCCGATCCTCGTCGAGATCGTCGAAGGCGGCGCCGGTCTGCGGGCCGCGGTCGGCGTAGATCGGCTCGCCGAAAAGACCCCACGCCATGACATTCGTGTGGAACATGAGATTGCGCCCCACGAGGCCGCTCGAGTTGGCGAGACCCAGCGGATGCGCTCGCGACGTTGAAAGCAGGAGGAGACGCGCCTGGTACGCGGCGCCGGTCGCGAGGACCACGGTGCGCGCGGTGATCTCACGCCGGCCTCGAGGGCCGACGTAGCGCACGCCGGTCGCTTCGCCGGTTCGCGGGTTCACCGACACCCGCTCGGCGCGGCACTGCGCGCGGATATCCAACCGCCCGGTGCGAGCCGCGCGAACGAGGACCGTGTCGCGCGTGTTCCCTTTCGCGCGTCGCAGGCAGTCGTAGTGGGAGCAGCGACCGCAGAGGTTACACGCGCTCCGCGAGCCGCGCCGCTCCGTCGCGATCGCGGCCGGAGTCGGGTATGGCGTGTATCCGAGACGTCGCGCCGCGTCGGCGAAGAGCGTGGACGCGCGCGACGCGGGCACGGGCGCGAAGGGATAGGGGCCGCTGCGCGCGCCCTCGTACGGATTGGCGCCCGCCCGCCCCGCGACGCCGATCTCGCGCTCCGCGCGCGCGTAGGACGGCTCGAGCTCGGCGTAGCTGATCGGCCAATCCGCGACGCTCGTCCCCGGAACGGCGCCCACCTCGGACCGCACGCGGAAGTCCGACGGATGGAGGCGGTACGTGATCGTCGTCCAATGCAGCGGCCCGCCGACGCCGATGTTGCGGGCGAGCCACGCGCCGCGCTTCGGCGGCCCGTCGTCGACGACAAGCGTCTCCGGCTCCGTCCAGAAGAGCGCGCGGCCGACATTGAACTCGCGCTCGTCGGTGCTCGCGCGCACCGACGACGGGCCCGCCTCGAGCGCGATGACGCGCAGACCCGCCTCGGCGAGCTCGGCCGCGATAACACCGCCCGCCGCGCCGAGACCCACGACACAAACATCCGCGTCGTCGGTCCGCGTGCTGCCTTTCGCCACGAGCCCCGCGTTCCATCGCACCGGCGCCGCGGCCTTTCGCGTCACGGGCGCCGCCGTCGCGACCTCCAGTGCGGTGAACCCACGCGGCTGCGGATCCCCCACCGCGCCGACGAGGCGCCAGCCCCAACCGTTCTTGTTGCCGCCGTGAACCGGATGCGCGAGCGCGGCCTCGAGCGCCATCGCCCGGAGGAACCAGAACGCGCGCGGATCGGCGCCCTCCACGAGCGACGCTATGAGCCCGTCGATGTCTGCGCGATCGAGGCGCGCGAGGGCCCGGCCGTGACGCGAGCGAGCAGCGCGTGCCAGCGCGACCACGGTCTTCCGGAGACGCGCGCGCTCCTCGCGTGACGCCTGAGCGAACCACCGCCTCACATAACCGGACGCGCCGGCCTCGGCCACGCCGGGGAACAGCACGTCGAGCACGGGGACGAGACGCGCGATGAGCGCGTCGCGCTCGCGCGAAGATGCGCGGACGGCCGGGGCGCTCAGGCGGCGCGGTCCACGAGGACGGACATCCCGTCGGACATGTTCGTCATCTTCCCGAGGAACAGGCTGCCCTTCGCGATGAAGAACGCGTTGCGCAGCGAGCCGTCGCGGATCCGCGGCAACGCGTGCGCGAGGTACGGCAGCGCCGCGGGGATGTGACCCTGCGTCGGAACGAACCCGGGCATTCCGTGAGTGCGCTCGAATGCCTCGACCTGGTCGCGCTGGATCTCGCCGCGCATCACCGCGAGGCCGGCGATGATCCGATAGTTCGTGCGCGGCACATTGCCGGCGCCGGCGGGGAACGTGATCTCGGGGTTGTGCAGCTCGACGGCGTATTTGTCGACGTCGGTGATCCGGAGGCCGAGCTGATCGAGTGGCTTCGTCACGAGAGCTTCGTAGATCGCGCCGGCCGCTCCGCCCGACATCACGGTGTGGCGGCCGACGGCGTCGAGCCGCAGCCGGACGCCGCTCCTGTTGGCGGGACCGACGAGGATCGCGACCGCCGCGAGTGTGTCCTCGAGCAGCGGCATGTCCTTCGCGAGGTGGCCGAGCATCTTCATGCCGAGCTTCGCGAGCGACGCGCCGCCCACCACGACGACGTTCTTGTAGATCCCGCTCTGCACGAGCGCGCCGGCGAGCACGAGAGCGTGGACCGGAGCGCAGCAGAACGCCTTGACGTCCGAGCCCGTCGCGTTGGTGCACCCCGCCATCTCGGCCATGGCTTTCGAGATGCTCCCACCCCCGCGCTGATAGCGGTCTCCGACAGCCTCTTCACCGCAGCCGAGGAGGTACTCGACCTCGCTCGGGGCCATGCCCACCTGACAGAGGAGCTGCTTGATCGCGAGCGCGCCCGAGGCCTTGCAGGCGAGGTTCTCGAGGAGGATGTCGGCGGTCTGGCTCGAGTCGTCCGGATAACCGCGCGCGACGTGGCCCACCTGCGAGCCGTCGGCCGCATGAAGCGTGAGCTGGGCCTCCGAGCTGCTCGTGGCCGTCGCCGGACGGACGACGCGCTCGAGCTCCGCATCGGTCCAGAGCTCGGTGGCTCGCAGCTGCCTCGCCGACCGATCGAGACGCGACCGCTCGATGTCGACGAGGCCGAAGTCGTCGGACATGCGCAGGAGACCCCAGAAGGCGTCTTCGGACACGATCTGGCCGAAGGGACCGCGCGGATTCGCGTTGGCCTCGCGGTAGCGCCACCACGGTTCCGGCACGTCCCAGAGCGACTCGGGTGTGCGATTGCCGATGAACACCTGGTTCGGCGGATAGGCGACCGCGTCCCCAAAGCTTCGAAGGTGTTGCTGCATCCGTGGGAGAAGAGTGCTGTCGTTCTTCGCCAGCTCGCGCGTCGGCTTCGAGCCGTATCGCAGGAGGCCGGGGGTGTGGGCGAGGATGCACGACACGCCACGGATGGTGGGAAGCGCGCCGACCTGGTCGAGCGTCATGTGCTGCCGGAGTTCTTGGCGCGCACCGCGCGTATGGATTCCCAGATCTTCTCGGTCTCCATCGCGATCTCAGACAGCGCGATCTGCTCCTGGTAGACGGAGGCGTCCGTGATCTCCCGGACCTCTGGTTCGGTGACGTGATAAACGGGGAGTCCCAACGAGACTCCGGCCAACGGACCTGTGTAAGTGGGATCGCCCGCGGTGACCGTCTCAGCCATCATCTCGACGTAGACGGGCTCCGCGGCGCCGAGGATCACTACGAGCCCCTCTTTGCCCTGCTCGTCGTAGATGCGCTTGATCTCGGTCTGCTCATCCAGCTCCGTGGCACCGGCCGACGTTCAGACAAAGCACTGATTCAGCTCGAGCAGCACCTCGGCGCCGGCGCTCCGCGCCACCGCCGCGATCGCCGTCGCCTGTACTCCGTCTCTCTCGCCGATCGCTATGACCTTCTTGCCTTGGAGATCCACGTGCATCACCTCCCTTCACCACCATCGTATTCGAGTATCGCATCGTGAGGTGACGTCACGCGAATCGAGACGGTGCGATTAGGTCTCGACGGACCCCGTGCGCCCGAACCCGAGCGGATTCGCCGAACCCGCATAGAGCGTTCGCCGCTCGAGCCGGATCGGGCCGTCGACGGGAAATGGCACGCCGCCGATCTCAGGACGGACGCGGATCGCGGGATCGCCCACGACGCGCTCCATCGCCGGTAGGTCGAGGGGCTCGTCGAGATTGCCCGTGCTCACGATCGCGACGGCCTCCGCGACGCCGAACGGCAGCGGATAGTCCGAGCCGTCGGGTCCGGCGTGCTCCCACGTGAGAAGCACGGTCTTGATGCCCCGGCGCTCGCATTCCTGGATCGCGAGCATCGCCTCGGTGGTGTTGTTGCCCGCACCGCCGAGCGTGAAGATCGCGCCCGACGCGCCCAGAAGGCTCGCCGTCTCCGCGATGCGCAGCGCGACGCGCTGCTTGTCCTCGTAGAGATAGAAGTGGCCGCGGTGGAGGATGACGCCCGCGAAGTCCCATCGCGTCCCGTGACCCGCGATGAGCCCCTCGACGACCGCGTTGTTCTGGTGCATCCAGGTGTGCATCTTCGCGCCGTGGCCACCAAGCCCGCCGCTCGTGAGCGCGCCCTCGGCCAGCTCGTTCGGATGCACGAGCGTCGGGACGAGCTCGTCGAGGATGCGGCCGTAGAGACGGCTCCTCATGAAGACGCCCTGCGATTGCACCTGATATGCGTAGACGACGCGAGGCAGCGGCGTCGCCGGCGGCGCGAGCTCGCGGGTCTCGACGAGCGACGGCTCCGCGTCGTGCGCCTCGAGCGCGAGCGTCCGTGCGACCTTCTCGCCGGCGAGGAGGACCGCGCGCTCCAAGCCCTCGTGGTCCACACCGTCCGCGAACGAGAGTCGGAAGACGAGCAGGTGGAGTCCCGCGTACGGATGGAGGTCCGCCCCGGGACCCGCCGTATCGAGGACGCTGTCGTGCGCGACGAAGAGCCCCTTCGTGCCGAGCCACGGGACTTCGCCCGACGTCACCACTGCGACGCCGCGCAGACGATCCGTGCGGCCGCCGCCCGCGGGCTCGACCGGCGAGACCAGCCCCGGAAACACGCCGCCCGTGCCGCCCGACTTGGCGCGCGGCTCGACCACGTCGGTGATCTGGGTGATCCGCGCGGCTTCACCCGGACGGACGAGCTGAATGTCGACTGCCGAGAACGCCGGATCCGCGAGCACGAGCGCGCGAAGCTCGTCCTTCGAGACGGTGAGCGCGCGCCCCAAGAGCGTGGTGCGATCGCCGAAGGCGACGCTGTCGATGTCGAAGGTCCGAAGCTCGAGCTTCGACATCAGGCCGCGACTCCGTCGAAGATCGCCGCCTGCTCGAGAGCGGTCGAGAGAGCATTGAGCGATCCGCGCACGAGCCGCACGCGGAGATCGTGATCGCCCGCCGGATCGAGGCTCGGGTCGCCGCACGGATGCGGGATCTTGACGCCACGCACGACGCGGTTCGCGCCGAGGTCGGAGGCGACGGGCCCGAGCGCGCTGATCATCGCCGTCGGCAGACCCGCTCGTTCGAGCTCCGCGCTTATCGCTGCACCGCAGCGATTGCAGGTCCCTCAGGTCGCCGTCAGGATGACGGCATCCACCTTGTTCGCGCGCAGGTCGGCCGCGATCTCGCGTCCGATGCGCCGCGATTCCGTCACGGCCGTACCCACGCCGACGGTGACGTAGTAGCGCGAGTACACCGAACCGAACGCGTGCGCGCGCTCGAGCTCGCGCAGTGCGTCGAGGGGCACGACATAGTTCGGATTCGCATTCGCGGCGCTCGTGTCGTAGCCCGCGTGGATCGATTCGTACCTCCCCGCCTCGAGCGAATCGAGGCCTTCGATCGGGTACGTGCGCCACTCCGTCGAGTTCGACTGCTTGAGCTTGTCGGGATTGCCTTTAGGGACGATGCCGCCGGTCGTGATGATCGCGATGCGCGCATGCGCGATGTCCTTCACCGGCGGTGCGGGTGTGGAGCGCTCCACCGGTGGCAGCACGAGCTCGCTGGTGAACGGCTTCCCCGCGAGACGTGCGCTCAGCATGTCCAGCGCGCGGTCGGCGGCGGGCCGTTCGAGCAGCTGGGTCTTGCGAACGCCTCGGCCGTAGAAGCCCTCGACGGCGGGCGATCCGATCGTCTCCTTGCGTGCCAGGCGAAGGGCGAAGCGCGCGAGCCGCCCCAAAGTCTCGGGCATGCCGAGCGCCGTCGCCCCCGCCGGAAGGATGTAGGTCCTCCGCCGGTACAGCTCGACGCCGGGGTTCTCGAGATTCATCGCCGTGACCGCCGGGATCCCCATCGCGGCGGCGCGGGCGCAGGCCTCGCCGCACGCGAGCCCGTACCGTCCCGCGTTGAAGGCGGGACCGGCGACGAGCACGTCGGCCTTCTGCGCGCGAAGCGCGGACTCCACCTCGGCGCCGAAGGACTCGAGATCGGTCGCCGCGCGGTTGTCGCCGCAGATGAAGGTCGCGACGACGCGGCCGGCGTCGCCGAGCTCCTTCTGAAGACCGATTCCGGGGCCGATGGGGCCCTCGCGCACGGCGAACGGGAAGTCGCCGGCCTCCTCGCCTCCGACACGGCCGAAGAACTGGTTCAGGTATTGGACGACGCGAAGCTCGGTCAGGGATTCACACCTTCCTGGCTCGTTCCGTGAACTCGCGTCTCACGATACGGGATGGCGCCGACTCGCGAGAGGGTCGGAGAACGCTGCCGTCGCTGGACCTTCGGCGCACCGTGCGGGACCATCCGCATATCGTGGGTCGAGGAGTCCGCATGGTGGTGTTGACGTCGCCGTGATGTATCTCTTCCAGCGTCTCGTCCAAGGCGTCCTCGTGCTCCTCGGCGTGACGACGATCGTGTTCGCGCTCACCTTCGTCGCCGGCGATCCCGCCTCGACGCTCGCGCCGCTCGACACGACGCCCGCCGAGCTCGAGGCATTCCGCCACAACATGGGTCTCGACCGGCCGGTCCCGGTGCAGTACCTCGATTTCCTCGCGCACGCGGTCCGCGGCGACTTCGGAATGTCGTACAGCAGTCACGAGCCCGCTATGGGCGTCGTCCTCGAACGCCTTCCGGCGACCCTTCGACTCACGGGCGCCGCCGTTCTCTTCGCGCTCGTCGTCGCGATACCGCTCGGACTGCTCGCGGCGATGAACCACGACCGCTGGATCGATTCCGCCGCACGCTTCTTCGCGTTCCTCGGCCAGTCGATCCCCGTGTTCCTGCTCGGCATGGTGCTCATCCTCGTGTTCGCGGTGGGGCTGCGGTGGCTGCCGTCCTCCGGTGGTGAATCGTGGAAGAGCCTCATCCTCCCGGCCATCTCGGTCGGCGCGTTCTCAGCGGCGGTGCTCGCGCGCTTGCTGCGGTCGAGCCTGCTCGAGGTGCTCTCGCAGGAGTACATCCGCACCGCATACGCGAAGGGACTGCGCGGCCGCACCGTCGTCGTCCGCCATGCGCTCCGGAACGCGGCGCTCCCGTTCGTGACGATGCTCGGGCTGCAGGTCGGATTTCTGCTTTCCGGCGCGGTCGTCGCCGAGACGATCTTCGCGTATCCGGGGATGGGAAGGCTGGCGGTGGAGGCGATCTCGAGGAAGGACGTCCCGGTGATCCAATCGTTCGTCACGATCGCCGCGGTCATCGTGATCGCCGCGAACCTCTTCGTTGACCTCCTCTATACGAGGATCGATCCGCGCATCCGACTCAGTTGAGGCGCCGAGTCGGCTCGCGCCTGCCGAGCGGACCTGCCCTGTTCGGCATCGCGATCCTTACAGCGCTCGTGGTCGCGGCGCTCTTCGCCGACCTGATCGCGCCCGCCCCGGACACGCAGCAGCTCTTCGACCGTCTCGATGCGCCATCCTGGGCCGGCGGCGCGCACGGCCATCTGCTCGGCACGGACAGCCTCGGGCGCGACCTGCTCGCGCGCGTCGTCCACGGAGCGCGCGTGTCGCTGACCGTGGGTCTGGTGGGCGTCGCGCTCTCGGGCGGAGTCGGCATCACGCTCGGGCTCATCGCCGGATATCTCGGCCGGAGATGGGACCGCATCATCATGCGCGTCGCGGATGTCCAGCAGGCGATCCCGGCCCTCGTGCTCGCCGTCGCGGTCGCTGCGGTGCTCAAGCCGAGCATCGCGAATCTGATCGTCGTCCTCGCGGTCACCACGTGGTTCACCTTCGCGCGCGTGGTGCGCTCCGAGGTGCTGTCCCTGCGCGAGATGCTCTTCGTCGAGTCCGCGCGCGTGGTCGGTGCGGACGATGCCCGCATCATCGGGCGGCACATCCTCCCGAACGCCGCGGCGTCGATCATCGTCATCGCGACGCTCATGGTCGGGAACCTCATCCTGTTCGAGGCGAGCCTGTCGTTCCTCGGCGTGGGTGTCCCGCTCACGACGCCGACGTGGGGACGGATGGTCTTCGACGGGATCGAATACGTCGCGACCGCGTGGTGGATCGCGCTCTTCCCAGGCCTCGCCGTGATGCTCACCGTGCTCGCGACGAACCTCGTCGGCGACTGGCTGCGCGACGCGCTCGACCCGCGCCAGCGGCGGCGTTAGCCGGCGTTCGCCAGCGAGATCATCCGGCCCATCGCCTTCGACATCTCCACGTAGCCGCCGTACCACGAGTCCGAGGGTGGCGGGAGCGCGTACAGGCGCACGCCGGTGACATCGGGCAGCGCGGCGTGGAGGTCGCGGAGACGCTCCGCGCATTCCTCGGGCGTGCCGGCGAGCGCGAATTGATCGAGCACGTCGTCGGTGATGAGATCGGCCAGCTCCGCGGGCAGGTACGGCTGCGTCCAGAAGTCCCAGTTCGCGAGAGCCGTAATGACGTGATCGGGCACGTCGAACTCGGTGGGCCGGCGCCAGTCGGCACGCTGGCGCGAGTACTTCTCCGCGCCCGCCATCCAGAGGATGCCCTGCGCGGCCGGGCGCTTCGCGGCGCGCCGCGCCGCCGCGCGGTCGTCGGACACCGAGCAGGGCATAGAGATATCGATCTCGAACGAGCCCATCGTGCGCCCGCCACGTGCGGCACCGGCCCGGACGTGCTCGAGCTGCTCGCGGTGGTGCGTGACGTTCACGAAGAACGCCGCCAGGTGGACGATGTCCGCAACCTCACCGGCGAGCTCGATCATCCGCCTGCCACGAGCGGCGACGAGGATGGGGAGGTCCGCACGGAACGGCCGGAAGTTGAGCTTCGCGCGTTCGACGCTGATGACCTTCCCCTGGTAGCTCACCTCCTCGCCGCGGAAGAGGCGCCGGCAGATCTCGACCGCATCGCGCACCGCGTCCAGCGGATGGACCCGCTCGCCCGGCCAGAACGCCGGCTGCTCGAGGCCGCCGCCCAGTCCGAGCACGACGCGGCCGCGCGACAGGTCGTCCATCGTCGCGTGCGCGAGCGCGGTGAGCGCGGGATGGCGGACGAACGGATCGGTCACCAGGCTCTCGAGCGCGAGGCGCTCGGTCGCGATCAGACACGCCGTCATGTGAACGTACAGGTCGGGGTAATAGCGCCAGTCGGCGACGCCGAAGCGGTCGAAGCCCGCCTCCTCTAGATGTCCCGCGAGGTCGACGAAGCGTGCCGAGGGCTCCCGCCACAGCGATGTCGGGAGATCGAACGTGAACTTCATGGGATGAAAGGAGCGGGTCGACCCGCGCCGGCATCGCTGCCGGCGCGGGGTCGTCCGAATCTCGCTATTTGTTCACCGTCGTGTTCGTACCGAGGATCGGAGTGATGCCGTGGGCCTTCCAGCCCGTGACCTTGCTGCTGAGGCCATAGATCGCGTTGTCCGCGCTGATGTAGATGCCGAACGGATCGGTCGCCAGGACCTTCGCGGCCTGCGTGTACGCCGTGGTCTGCGCGGCCTGATCAAGCGTCGCGCCACCCTGATCGAGGAACTTCTGCGCGTCCTGGTTGCAGAAGCTCGAGATGAAGCCCTTGCAACCGGCGAGCAGGTCGAGCAGCGCGGGATGCGTGAAGGTGTTCCAGGTCACGAAGTACATCGGGTCGAGGCCCTTCTTGATCCAGCGGTCGTTAAAGACGTCGGTCGGGAGCGCATTCAGGTTGACCTTGATGCCCACCTGCCCGAGCTGGGCGATGACCGCCTGCGCGACGTCGGGCTTCGCGGTGTTCGAGATATCGGCGTCGATCGAGAAGCCGTTCGGGTAGCCCGCGTCGGAGAGCAGCGACTTCGCTTTCGCCTGGTCGAACGCGAATGGCTTGAGGTCCGCGGTGTAGCCGTCGGTGAGATCGGTGATGCCGGCGGCGAGCTGGCGGGCGTGCCCGCCGAGCACGGTCTTAATGATGGTCGCGGTGTCGACCGCCATGTTCATCGCCTGACGCACCCTCGCGTCCTTGAGGGGCTTCGCGGCGTCAACCGTGGAGGCGGTGTTGAAGAACGCCCAGTTGTAGACGGGGCTCTTGCTCTCGACGACGTTGAATCCAGCCGCCTTGAGCGGGTCGACCTGGTCGGTCGGCAAATCCTGGACGATGTCGGCGGAGCCGGCCTTCAGCTCGGCGACGCGCGTCGCCGCGGTCGGGATCGCACGGAAGACGAGGGTCTGCACGAGCGGCTTGCCCTTGTAGCTACCGGCCCAGTAGTCCGTGTTCGCTTCCATCGTGACGCGGTCGTCCTTGGCCCAGCTCACGAACTTGAACGGGCCGGTGCCGATCGGCTTGGCGATGAAGCCCGCCTGGCCGACACTCTGGTAGTACTTCATCGGAAGGATCGACAGGTTGTTCGCGATGGTGTCGAAGATACGTGCGTCGATCCGACTGAGCTTGAACTGCACGGTGTTCGGGTCGACGACGGTCGCGGAATCGACCGCCGCGAAGTTCGAGGCCGAGCCGGAGTTCAGGTCCTTGCTCTTGATCGTGTCGAGCGAGAACTTCACGTCGTCGGCGGTGACCGGGTCGCCGTTGTGGAACTTCACGCCCTTGCGGATGCTGAAGGTGATCGTCGTGCCGTCGATCTTCCACGACTCGGCGAGGCCGGGGACGATCTTGCCGTCATAGCTCCACTCGACGATGCTGTCGAAGACGTTCTCGCGATATGAGATGCCGACGATGTCGTAGCTCAGGTACGGGTGCGAGCTCTGGATGTCGCCCCGCATCGCGATGGTGAGCGTGCCCGCCGGACCCGACGGCGTGGCCGCCACCGACGGCGCGCTCGAGGCGCTGGGGGTCTGCGTGCAAGCAGCCACCAGCGAGACCACGAGGGGCAGGACAACCAGTCGCGCGAAATGTCGAATACGTCCGAAGGTCATGGCCTCCTCCTTCACTGTGTTCGCATCGAAAGTGTCATCTTTCAAGCCCGTCATCTACCTCCCGACCTCCCTAGGCGACCGCCGATCGTGCGGATGCGCCAGCCGATGCCACGCCCGCGTTCACGAGACGCGCGACGCGACCAAAGCCTTTGACCATGTCGACGTAGCCCTCGAAGAGGGGCTTGCCGGCAGGTGGCACCGCGTAGATTCGCACTCCCGTGACCTCGGGCAACTCCCGCTGGAGCTTGCGGAGGCGTTCGGCGCACTCCTCGGGCGTCCCCGCAAGGGCGAACTGGTCGAGCACGTCGTCGTTGATGAGGTCGGCGAGGCGGTCCGGAAAGTGCGCCTGCGTCCAGAAATCCCATGAGGCGAGCGCCTCGATGACATCCTCGGGCACGTTGAACTGCTTCGGACGCACCCAGTCCTTGCGCTCGCGCGAATAGCGCTCCGCAGCCGCCGTCCACAGGATCCCCTGCGCCGCCGGGCGCTTCGCCGCCCGCCGCGCGGCGTTCCGGTCCTCGGATACGGAGCAGGGCATAGAGATGTCGATCTCAAAGGTACCCATGCGACGACCGGCGCGTTCAGCGCCCCGCTTCACGTGCGCGAGGTTCTCGCGGTGGTGGCCCGCGTTCACGAAGAACGAGGCCAGGTGCACGATGTCGGCGAGCTCGCCTGCGAGCTCGAGCATGCGTTTCCCGCGAGCCGCTATGAGGATCGGCAGGTCGCGGCGAAATGGCGTGAAGTTGAGCTTCGCGCCCTCGACGCTGATCTCACGCCCGTGGAGCGTCACCGTCTCGCCGGCGAACATGCGCCGGCATATCTCGACGGCCTCGCGCACCGCGGTCATCGGCAGCTTGCGCTCGTACCCCCAGAACGTCGGCTGCTCGACACCGGCCCCGATGCCCAGGATCGCCCGACCACGCGAAAGGTCGTCCATCGTCGCGTGCGCGAGCGCCGTGAGCGATGGATGCCGGACGTACGGATCCGTGACCAGGCTCTCGACCTCGAGCTTCGTGGTGGACTGCAGGCATGCGGTCATGACGACGAAACAGTCGTGGTAGAAGCGCCAGTCGCTCACCCCGAAGCGATCCAGGCCCTCCTGCTCGCAGAGCTGCGCCAGCTCGACCAGTTTCTCGACCGGATCCACCCAACCGATGGACGGCAGGTTCCCGAAGGTGAACTTCATCGCTTCCCCAAGCACCGATGTCTCGCTTTGCGAGGCGCTGTCTCTCGCAGCGAGACACTGCGCCGGGCCGGGTGGGCTGTCAATCGATCTGTCAGGCGCGTGTACCGGTCTTGGGGCGTGCCGCCTGCAACGCGGCGCTGGCGGCCGAGGCCATGAACGAGATGTCGAATCCGACCGCGACGAACTGGTAGCCCTTCTCGAGCATCGCCGTGACCCGCCCGGGCGACGAATGGATGCCGCCGGGGACGCCGAGCTCCTTGGCGACGCGCTGCACCTTCTCGAGGGCGGCCCAGTACTCGGGGAAATCCGGATCCCACGTGTTCGGCAGGCCCATGCTCGCGCAGAGGTCCCCCGGCCCGATGAAGTAGCCGTCGATGCCGGGGACGGACAGGATTTCGCGAGCGTTTCCAACGGCGGTGATGTGCTCGATCTGCACCATGAGAAGTATTTCTTCGTTGGCGTGCTCGACGTAGTCAGGGCCGCCGTACAGGCGTGTGCGTGAGCCGCCGATGCTGCGCGCACCGAGGGGCGGATAGCGCGTGGCCCGGACCGCCGCCTCGGCGTCGGCCCTGTTGTTAACCATCGGCACGACGAGCCCGTATGCGCCCGCGTCGAGCGCGCGCTTGATCCAGTCGACGCCGTTCTCGGGAACGCGCACGAGCGGGACGGTCTCCGTCGTGCTGATCGCCTGTAGGAGGGACTGCGTGAGCGTCGCGTCGATCGCGCCGTGCTCCTGATCGATGACGAGCCAGTCGAAGCCGACCTGAGCGAGCTGCTCCGCGCCGAGCGTGCTTCCGAGGGCCATGAACGTCCCGAGCGCCGGCTCGCCGGCCTTGAGGAGCTGTTTGACTCGATTCCTGCGCATCGCTATCGGCTCGCGCCGACCGCGACGGGCTCCGACGCACGACGGTAGGCCGCGATGACCTCGCCCAGGGCTTCGACGTCGCCCGTGTAATCCGAGAGGGTCCGCGATCGGAGCGGCAGCGGGAGCTTCACGCGGAAGCCCGTCGCGCCGCGCGCGTCCGCGGCTAGAGACTGCAGACGGCGCGCGCACTCGAGCGGCTCGCCCCAGATCGTGAACTGGTCGAGGACGTCGTCCGTGATGAGAGCGCCGAGATCCGCTGGCAGGTCCGGGTCCTTCCACATGTCCCACCCCCGCGCGAGCGCCTCGACGGTCGTCGCCGGGACCGCGAAGCCACGCGGCACCGACCATTCGCGCTGGCGCCCGTACTGATCGGCGCCGGCGTACCAGAGGATGCTCTGCGCGGCGTTGCGAAGCGCCGCGCGCCGCGCGCGCTCGCGGTCGTGCGAGGCGCTCACGGTGACGGAGATGTCGATCTCATAGCTCCCAGCGGCACGCCCGGCACTTCGCGCGCCCTCCGCGACGCGCCGCAGCTCGTCGGCGCGGTTATCGCGACCGAGGAACAGCGACGCGAGATGAACGATGTCGGCGATCTCGCCGGCGAGGGCGAGCATGCGCGGCCCGCGCGCGGCGATGAGGACCGGGATCGGCGGCGGAAGCGGACAGTCGAGCGCGACGTCGTGCACGTGCACGACCCGTCCGTCGAACGTGACGCGCTCCCCGCGCCACATCGCGCGGACGACGTCGATGCATTCGCGAACGGCATCGAGCGCGTGTGGCCGATCGTGACCGAACGGAGCGACCCACACCCGCTTCGGGACCTCGACGCCCCCGCCGATGCCGAAGATCGCCCGTCCGCCCGAGACATCGGCGACGGCTGCCCAGGCGCAGGCCATGAGCGCGGCGTCGCGCGTGAACGGATTGGTCACGAGGCTCTCGATCCCGATGCGACGCGTGCCGGTCGCGCACGCCGTCATCACGGCGACGCAGTCGAAATGGAACTGCAGGTCCGCGACGGCGAACCGGTCGAACCCCACGTCCTCACAACGCTGGGCTACCGTCACGATGTCGCGCATTGGGAGCTTCCAGCCAACAGCGGGCAGGTTGCTGAACGTGAACCTCAAATCCCCCGCCGACCCCCTTCTCACAAAGCGATACGCCGTCTCGCGATAGTATCCACCCCCATCGACATGCGGAACTATGACGAGACGCGCCGTGACTTTCGATGGCCCACCCCGGAGCATTTCAACTTCGCCGACGACATCGTCGGTCGATGGGCATCGAAGGATGGCGCGGCGGTCGCGATGCGCTGGATCGGCGACGGCGGGGAACGCACGATCACCTTCCGCCAGTTCGCCGAGCGCTCCGATCGTCTCGCGAACGCGCTCGAGAGCCTTGGCCTGCGTCCCGGCGACCGGGTGCTGCTGATGCTCCCGCGCGTCGTCGAGTGGTGGGAGGCGATGCTCGGCCTCGAGAAGGCGCGACTCGTCGCCATGCCGGCGACGACCCTGCTCACGCCGAAGGACATCGACTACCGGCTGGACGCGGCGGAGGCGAGCGTGGTGATCACCGACGCCGCGAACGCCGAGAAGGTGGACGCGGCGTCATTGTCGTCGGCGCTCAAGGCGAGGATCGTCGTCGGAGGCACGCGCACCGGCTGGAGCGGCTACGACGCCCTGGTCGACCGTGGAGCGCCGACGCGGGCGCGATCGCTCACCCCCGCGAACGAGCCGTCGCTCCTGTACTTCACCTCGGGTACGACGGGCTACCCGAAGATGGTGCTGCACACGCACGCTTCGATCGGCCTTGGCCACGAGGTCACCGGCCGCTACTGGCTGGATCTCCGTCCGGGCGATCTCCACTGGAATATCGCGGACAACGGCTGGGCCAAGGCCGCGTGGTCGAGCTTCTTCGGGCCGTGGCAATGCGGCGCGACGCTCCTCGTCCAGTACAGCACCGGGAAGTTCGCCGCCCCCGAGATCCTTCGCTTCCTCGCGACCTACCCGGTGACGACGCTGTGCGGCCCGCCGACCGTGTACCGGATGCTCGTGCAGGAAGACCTGAGCCAACTCCGGTCTCCGACGCTGCGTCACTGCGTCGCCGCGGGCGAGCCTCTCAACCCCGAAGTGATCGAGACGTGGAAGGAGGCAACGGGCCTGGTGATCCGCGACGGCTACGGCCAGACCGAGACCGTGATCCTCTGCGGGAACTTCCCGCCGGTCGAGGTGCGCCCTGGTTCGATGGGCAAGCCGACTCCCGGCTTCGACCTCGCCGTCATCGACGACGAAGGCAACCGCCTACCGCCGGGGAAAGAAGGCGACATCGCGATCCGCGTGGAGCCTGACCGGCCGCTCGGACTCTTCAAGGAGTACTGGAAGAACCCTGAAGCGATGGCGGCCTCGTTCCATCACGGCTGGTACACGACGGGCGATCGCGGCACGACCGACGACGACGGGTACTTCTGGTTCGTGGGCCGCGCGGACGACGTCATCATCTCGGCCGGCTATCGGATCGGACCGTTCGAGGTCGAGAGCGCGCTCATCGAACATCCCGCGGTCGCCGAGGCGGCAGCCGTCGCCAGTCCCGATCCGTTGCGCGGCGCGATCGTGAAGGCCTTCGTCGTGCTCGCGCCCGGGCACGTCGGCTCGGACGCGCTCGCCACCGAGCTGCAGGAGCACGTCAAGCGCGTGACCGCGCCGTACAAGTACCCGCGCGAGATCGAGTTCGTGAAGGAGCTGCCGAAGACGATCAGCGGCAAGATCCGCCGGCTCGAGCTGCGCGAGGGCGAGGCGAAACGCAAGGCCGGATGACCGCGCCCACGCGCTTCGACACGATCATCGTCGGAGCGGGAAGCGCCGGTGCGGTGCTCGCCGCGCGGCTTTCCGAGGATCCGTTGCGTTCGGTCTGCCTCGTCGAGGCCGGCGACGATCCATCGCCTGGTGCCCTTCCGCCCGAGCTGCGCCTTGCGTCGATGATCGACGCGCGACACGAGCGGTATCTCTGGCATCACACCGCGCGCGCGACGGACCTGCGGCCGGTCGTCGCGATCCCGAGCGGTCGCGTCGTCGGTGGGAGCTCCGCGATCAACACGACCGTGTTCCTCTGGGCACTCCGTCAGGACCTGGACGCGTGGGCCGAGGTCGCCGGGCCGGACTGGCGATATGAGGCCTGCGTCCCCTACTTCCGGCGGCTCGAGTCCGATCGCGATTTCCCCGCGCCTCCGCACGGACGGAATGGCCCGATCCCGGTCGAGCGCCCGCCGCGCGCCACCTGGTCGCCCGCGGCCCTCGCGTACGAGGACGCCTGTGAACTCGCGGGATACGCCGCCTGCCCCGACCACAATCGTCCCGACGCGGCAGGCTGCGGGCCGGTGCCCTTCAATGTGCGCGCGGGCGAGCGCATGAGCGCCGCGGTCGCGTATCTGGGGCCGGCGAGGAGCCGCTCGAACCTTTCGATCCGCGCCCGCACGACGGCCCGCCGCATCCTCGTCGCGGACGGCGGCGCGACCGGTGTGGACGTTGAGACCGACGGCAAACGTGCCGTGCTCCGCGCGGACGAGATCATCCTCTCGGCAGGCGCGATCGGCTCGCCGCACCTCCTGTTGCTCTCCGGCATCGGACCACGAGCCGAGCTCGCACCGCTCGGCATCACGCCGGTGGCCGATCTCGCCGGCGTCGGCAAGAACCTGCGAAATCATCCGCTCGCGGCCGTCAGCTGGCACGTCGCCGACCGCTACCGTTCGGCCGAGGAGCTGCCGATTCCCTGGCAGGTGCAGCTCCGCTGCACGGCGCCGGGCTCGAGCGATACGAACGACGCGTGCCTCGGGGTCGCGGTGCTGACGCGCCGCACGCCTGGAGATCCACGCATCGGGATCTCCACGTTGCTCATGCACGAGGCGAGCGCCGGAACGTTGTCCCTCGTCAGTACCGACCCCAACGTGCAGCCGGAGATCGATCTCCGGTTCCTGAACGAGCCCGAGGACCGCGCGCGCATGCGCGCGATGATCGATCTCGCGCTCGAGCTCGGCGCGAGTCGCGCGTTCGACGCTCTGCGTGGGCCGCTCGCCCAGCCGGAAGCGCCCGATCTCGAGAACCCGCAGGCCCTGGACGAGTGGCTGCGGCGCAACGTGCTGACCTCGCATCACCCGTGCGGCACGTGCCGCATGGGCGCCCCCGCGGATCCGCTCGCTGTCGTCGACGCGACCGGAAGGGTCCACGGGGTCGACGGACTGCGCGTCGTCGACGCGTCGATCATGCCCGACTGCCCGCGCGTCAACATCAACGCGACGACGATGATGGTCGCCGAGAAGATCGCGGACGCGATCGTGCGCCCCGCGATGCCGACGACGGCGCGCGGAGCGACCGGCTAGCGCGTGCGCATCGAGCGCGCGCTGCGACGGACCCTAGAGCGACGCGCCATCAACGCGTTCGTGTTCGTTGACCAGAACGTATCGGGGAGCGGCCTCGTCGTCGCGGTCAAGGACAACATCGACGTGCGCGGCATGCCGACGACCGCCGGCGGGCGCCACCTTCCGATGGAGGCGCGGCAGCGCGACGCGGAGTGCGTGCGGCGCCTTCGCGCGGCCGGATGCGCGATCGTGGGCAAGACGAACCTCTACGAATACGCGATGGGGGCGACGTCGCGGAACGAGCACTACGGCGACGTGCGGAACCCTCAAGATCCCGCGCGTGACGCGGGCGGTTCGTCGAGCGGCAGCGCCGCCGCGGTCGCGGCCGGTCTCTGCGACGCGGCCCTCGGGACGGACACGCTCGGGTCAGTGCGAATTCCCGCCGCGTTCTGCGGGGTGGTCGGCTACAAGCCTCCGCGCGCGGCGATCCCGCGCCGGGGCGTCTTCCCGAACGCCCGGTCGCTCGACGCGGTGGGGGCCCTCGCGAACGATGTGATGACGGCCGCGCGTCTCGTGGACCTCATGCGCCGAGAGCCGGTCCGCCGGCGGCGACCGTCGCGCGCGCCGCGACTCGCGGTCCCGTGGTCGTGGCTCGACGGCGTAAGCGACGAGGTGCGCGACGCGTTCCTCACGGTCGCGCGCGGGCTCCCCGACATCGATGGGTTGCCGTCGCGCGCCGAGTTTGGTCCCGCGGCGTTCGGCGTCGTGCAGTACGAGGCGTACGCGCTTCACCGCGCCTGGCTGCGGTCGGCCCCGGCCCTCTACGGCGACGAGGTGCGAGCCCTTCTCGAGGAAAGCGCACGCG
The DNA here is from genome assembly GCA_038040345.1 of Chloroflexota bacterium. Lineage (GTDB taxonomy): Bacteria > Chloroflexota > Limnocylindria > P2-11E > P2-11E > 3-1-20CM-2-70-9. Next base: position 95,836 of record JBBPIQ010000007.1, on the reverse strand, counting down.
CGACCCGATCGCAATACGAGGCGGCACGACGCGACATGGCGCGACTACGGCGCCGCGTGCGCCGCGCGCTTGCCACGGTCGACGCGGTGCTGCTCCCAACGGCGCCATCCGTCGCGCCTCGCCGCAGGCGCTACCCGCTCGCGCTGCGGCGCGCGCTCAGCGAATGGACCCGGCCGTTCAACGTGTCCGACAGCCCCGCCTTCTCCATACCTATCCCGATACCCGGGACGCGCCTGCCGATCGGTCTTCAGATCGCCGCGAACGACGAGGCGACCGCGATCTCGGTCGCGCTGGAGCTGGAGCGGAGGATGCGCGTCAGAACGACAGCGTGAGGTTCCGGAACTCGTCCAGGCGAACGCTCTGCCCGGGTCGGACCAGCATCGTCGTGTCCGGCGCCTCGATCACGGCGGGACCCGCGATCCGCTGGCCGGGCCGGAGCTTGTCGCGGTCGTAGACCGGCGTGTCGTTGAAGCCCTTCGTCTCGCGGAAGTAGACGGCGCGCATCGGGCGCGTCGCCGTCGCGTCGCCGCTCGCCATGGTCTCGCGCGCGAGCCGGAGCGGCTGACCCTTTGCGGCGACGCGCACCTCGAAGCTCATCGCCTCGATCGGCGCGTTCTTGTTCGTCGTGCCTTTTCCGTAGCGCGCCTCATAGCGCTCGTGAAAGCGATCGGCCATGGCCACCGCGGATGCGTCGGTGAACGCGCCGGTCGGCACCGGGACGCTCACGTCGTGGACCTGTCCCTTGTACTTCATGTCGGCGGCGCGCAGGGTCACCAGATCGCCGCCGCCGTTCGTGACGGCACCCGCGCGGCGGAGCTGATCGATCGCGTCACGCTCGAGCCGCATGAAGACGTCGCTGACGGCCTCGGACTTGAACGGACCCACCATCGGCGAGCTGACCTTGTTCACGACGAGCATCTCCGACGTCGCGATCGCGAGCGCCGAGAACTCCGAGGCGTAGGTCGGGACGATCACGGCTTTGACGCCGACGTCGCGGGCGTAGGCGCCGACGTGGAGCGGGCCGGCGCCGCCGATCGCGAAGAGCGCGAAGTTCCGAGGGTCGAGCCCGCGGCCGATGGTCACGCGGCGGACGAGGTCGGCCATGCGGGCATCGAGGATGTCGATGATCCCGATCGCCGCCTCTTCCAGGCCGAGCGAGAGCGGTTCGGCGATCCGCTCGCGGATGGTCTTCTCCGCGAGGCGCCGGTCGAGCTTCCACGATCCGCCGAGAAAATACTCGGGGTCGATGCGGCCGAGAACGACGTTCGCGTCGGTCACGGTCGGTTCGGTGCCGCCGCGCCCGTAGCAGGCCGGCCCCGGCTCCGCGCCCGCGCTCTGCGGACCGACCTTCAGAAAGCCGGAGCGGTCGATCCACGCGATGCTGCCGCCCCCGCTGCCGATGGAGACGACATCGATCATCGGGAAGCTGAGGTGGTACTTGTCGAACAGCGGCTCGCGCGCGTACTCCGGTTGCCCATCGACGACGAGCCCCACGTCGAAGCTCGTCCCGCCGACGTCGGTCGTGAGCACGTTCGCGTGACCGAGCACCTGGCCAAGGTTGCGCGCGCCGATCACGCCGCCCGCCGGACCGGACGCGAGCAGGTACGCGGCACGCTTGCGCGCGTCGTCGGCCGGCGCCACACCACCGTTCGAGAGCATGACCATGAGCTGGTGCTTGAAGCCGGCCTTGCGGAGGCGGTCCGCGAGCGCCGCGATGTAGCCGTCGACCTTCTTCGTGAGATAGGCGTTGACGACCGTGGACGCCGTCCGCTCGTACTCGCCGAGGACCGGGGCTATCTCGCTCGAGATGCTGACGACCACATTCGGATGTTGCGCGAGGATGAGCTCTCGCACGCGCTGCTCGTGCGCGGGCCGCATGTAGGACCAGAGCAGCGAGACGCCGATCGCATCGCAGCCCAGGTCGACGAGCTCCCGCGCGACGCGCCGCACCTCGTCGTCACTCATGGCGACGACGACCGCGCCCTTGTGGTCCACGCGCTCGTTGATGCCGCGGACGAGCTTGCGCGGGACGATCCCGGGGATCGCCTTGTCGTGGAGCAGGAAGTCGTGGATCTGATCCTCGTCGAGGCCGGCGATCTTCTGCTTGATCCGGCCCATGAAGAGTGCGTCCTCGTGCCCGCGCGTCGTGATGAGCCCGGTGACCGCGCCGGTGTGGGTGAGGAGCGCGTTCGTCGCGACCGTCGTGCCGTGGCCGAAGCGCGTTGTCTGCCCGAGGAGCTGCTCGGCGGACATACCCAGCTCCTTTGCCGCGCGCGCGACGCTGTCCATCACACCGATCGAGAAGTCCTGTGGCGTCGACGCGGCCTTCGCCGCGGTGACCGCGCCCTGATCGTCGACGACGATGCAGTCGGTGAAGGTGCCGCCGGTGTCGACGCCGATCCGATAGGTGGTCAAGGGATGGCGACCTCGACGTCGTGGAGGATCGGCTCGTCCTTGAGGCAGACCTCCGTCTCGAGACGGCGCAGGCAGCCCGAGCAGTAGAACTGGCGGAAGACGAACCGCCGTGCGACGTCGAACTCGTTCACGTGAGGCCCGGCCTCCTTCACGAGGCCTTCCTCCATCAGGGTGCCCTCCTTGAAGTTGCGCGCGGCGTCGCAAAGGATTTGGCCGCATACGCACTGGATCACGGCCGAGCCGCCCTCCTGGACGATATGCATGAACTCGTTCACGGCAACGCTCTCCGTCGTCGTCCCGCCGCCCTTCGCGCTCTTCGCGGTCTTCCCGACCGGACGCGATCGCTCGCGGCGCCGGTCGCGGATCTTGCGACGCGCGCGGTCCGTCTCTTCGATGGACACCGCGTCCTTCTTCGGATCGATCACGACCCCGTACATCGAGCTCGCGGCGTCGCGGGAGACAACGCCACTGCGCACGTCCTCGAGCACGCGCGCGGGTTCGCGATCGAGAGGATCCCCGTATCCCCCACCCGACTGGGTCCGGACCTGGAAGACGTCGTCGTGGTCGAGGTAGGACACCGAGATCACCTTCTGGATGTCCAGCTCGCCGGAGAGGTCCTCGAGCCGCTCGGGCATCTCGCCCGCAGACAGGCGCTTTCGCACGTCGGTCTTGCGCTTGATGATGAATTGGTTCGTCTGGCTCGGGCCGCCGCCGGAGATGCCCGCGGACTCGGGCCACTCGGAACCCGAGGTGTGCATGATCTTCGTCGGGATCCGCTCGGTGTCGTGGACGATGTAGCAGAGCGTGCAGCCCGTGCCCCCGCGGAACATGCCCGACCCGCCCGAGTCGGCCTGGTGCCGCCGAAAGAGATACAGGATCGGGTACTGGAACTCGTAGGCCTCCGCGTTCGGCGCGAGCTCGTAGATGCTCCCGACATAGCCGCCGGTGTCGACGCCGTCCTTGCGACTGCGCGCTCCGCCGCCTCCGAAATACGTGTCCAGCATCGTCGCGCCGAACCACTGCCCGCGCTGGTCGGTCCCGAAGAGCTCCTCGGTGGTCAGGCTTCCGACCCAGTTCGCCATCGCGTGCTCCCGGTGTGTGTCCGAAGCCGCGAGCAGCTTCCCGAGCGCGTTGTCGGCGAGGTTGATCACCGACTGCGTCGCGCTCGTCGTCGCCTTGCTCACGCCGCCGGGCCACTTCACGTGAACGATCGTGCCCGGCTCGGACTCCACGGTGACCGCGCGCGCGATCCCCGCGGGTACCCACGGCATGTCCCAACAGAGGTAGGTCATGACGCAGCACAGGACGTCGGAGACGGTCGCATGGATGGGGTTGTTGATCACGGCGGGGGCCTGCGGCGACGACCCACGGAAGTCGAAGGTGAGGTGATCGTCCTTCTTGGTCATCGCGACGACAGCCGTGTAGATCTTGTCCTCGTACTCGAGGTACGAGCGGTGGCGCCACGTCCCGTCCGGAAGCTCGCGCAGCCGGGATCGCATGCGCGCCTCGCTGTGGTCGAGCAGGTCGAGCATGAGCAGCTTCACGGTCTCGACGCCGTACTGCCGGCAGAGCTCCTGCACGCGGGCCTTCGCGACGTTGTTCGCAGCGATCATCGCCGTCAGGTCGAGCCGGACGATCTCGGCGACGCGCGACATTCTCAAGTACAGCCGCACGAGATCGCTCCGCAGCTCGCCACCCTCGACGATCTTCATCGGCGGGAAGAGCGGCTGCTCGCCGTAGATGTCCTTCGCGCCGACCTGGACCTGTCCCGGGACCGGGCCGCCGATGTCGATCTGGTGGATGGTCGAGCCGACCCAGCCGATGAGCTCGCCCTCGAAGTGGATCGCGCCGAGTACGACGACGTCCATCTGGTGCTGCGCGCCCGCGAACGGGTCGTTGCAGAGGAACATATCGTCGGGCCGGATGCCGGGATTTTGGGCACACGTGGCCACGACGTCCTTCGCCACCGTCTCCATCGATATCGCGTGAACGAGCATGTACGGCGCGATCACGAGGGAGTCGCCGCGCGCGGTCATGATCGACGCGTTCATGTCGTGGACCTCGCTCGCGATGAGCGAACCCGAGACGCGCTCGAGAGTGTTCGCCGCTTCCTCGTTGATGCTCCAGAGCCGATGCCGAAGGATCTCGAATGTGATCGGATCGGTCCGCATCGCCGGACCCGTCTTCGCCTTCGTGGGCTCAGGTCCTCCCGCGCGCTGGATCACCACTGGACGCCGAGCCGCTTGAGCGCGCGCCGGTATTCGACCGCCGCCGCATCGGTCCCGCGCAGATGGAGCTCCTCGGAGAGATCGAGGGGCAAGAGCTCGGGGCGCTGGGCTTCCACGATGACTCGATCCTGCTCGGTCACGGCGGTGTTTCGATCGGCCCAGACCTGATCCGGCTGGTCGAGCCCGAAGTTCCGCGAGAGCCCGAAGTAGAAATGCGTTTCGCGCTCCGCGATCGGGCGCGCCATGAAAAAGAGCGAGGTCACGTTCTCCTGGCCCACGCCGGGTGTCCGCCGCGCCACGTGCATGTACAGCGTGAGCGGAAGGGTGACCGTATAGCTGCGGATCGCGTTCGTGGCTTCGTCATCGAGGACGTACTTGATGAGGTTCCCCTCGGCGCGTATCTCGATGTCCGGATAGATCGGCTTGGCTCGGTCGCCGAGCACGCCGGGATGGACCCACGGGAAGTGAGCGAAGTCCATGACGTTCTCGATCGCGCGCGCGGCGTTCGCCTTCCAGCGGTACTGGGTCCAGATCGTTCGGAAGTCCGGGCGCTCGGCTTCGGGCCATTCGGGGATCGGCTCGCGCGGCTTTTCGAGCGCGACCCAGACAAGGCCGAAGCGCTCGTCGGCGTGGAACGCGTCCACGCGCGCCTTCGGCGGGACGGAACGGCCCGGCGGCAGCGAAGGGATGCGCGTGCATGCGCCGTCCGGCGCGTAGCCCCACCCGTGGTAGGCGCAGACCAACGTCTCGCCGTCGATCCACCCGAGCGAGAGCGGCGTGCCGCGATGCACGCAGAGATCCCGAAGCGCGCGCACTTTCCCGCCCGCGCGGTAGATGGCGACCCGCTCGCCGAGCAGCGTCGCGGCGACGGGCTTGTCGACCACGTCGCTCGAGAGAGCGAGTGGATACCAGTAGGGCTTGAGCGGTTCGTACATCCGGCCATCCTCTCCCTGCAAGCTCATCCGAACACCACCACGCCTCGACCCACACTCTGCTCCAACGCGCCGATCGCGTCATTGATGGCATCGAGCGGGTACGTCCTCGTGACGAGCCTGTCCAGCGGCAAGCGGCCTTTCGCGTACAGCTCCACGTACCGCGGGATATCGATCGACGGCCGCACGTTCCCGAGAGTCACTCCGTGGAAGTTCTTGTTCCGCAGAAAACCGTCGGTGGGAAAGCTGAATTTGGTCCCGGGGGCCGGCGCCCCGATAAGCCAGCCGTGCCCGTCGACGCGGATCATCTCCACGAGCTGGGTGAGCGTCGCTGGGCTGCCGACGCAGTCGAAGACGTGGTCGGCGCCGCCGCCGGTCAGGGCGCGGACCGCCTCCACAGGATCGGTCGTTCTCGCGTTCACGGCCCCAGTCGCGCCGAGCGACCGCGCGAACTCGAGCTTGTCGTCGGCGATGTCGATTGCGACGATCGTGCCGGCCTGTGCCAGATCGGCGCCGACGATCGCGCTCACGCCGACGCCTCCGCAGCCGATCACCACCACGCTCGCGCCCGGCTCGACGCGGGCCGCGTTGAACACCGCGCCGAGCCCTGTCGAGATGCCGCAAGCGAGCGTCGCGATCTTCTCGAGGGGAACGTCCTTGCGCACCTTGACCGCCGCGCCTTCCGGCACCACGGCGCGCTCCGCGAAGGACGACTGGGAGAACCAGTGGTAGACCGGGCGGCCACCGCGGCTGAGTCGGGTCGTGCCGTCGAGCAGCGTCCCGGTGAAGAGGTTCGCGCCCGCGACCGAGCAGAGCCACGGCTTGCCGGCGACACATTTGGGGCATTTCCCACACCGCGCGATGGCGGCGAGTACAACGTGATCGCCGACCGCGACGGTCGTCACGCCCGCCCCGATCGCCTCGACCACACCCCCGCCCTCGTGCCCGAGCACCATCGGAAGCGGGAGCTCGCGTGAGCCGCGCAATCCGTTCAGGTCGCTGTGGCAGACGCCGGTCGCCACGAGGCGAACGGCCACCTCGCCGGCGTGCGGCGCATCGATCTCGAGATCTTCGATGACGAGGTCCGCGCCGCGGGTGTGCATGACCGCCGCTCTCACCGCGACTCCCCAGAAAAGCGCACGAGAGGCGTCGCGATCGTCACACGACGCCTCTCACGCACAAAACGCTACGGGAAGACGACCTTGCCGACCTTGAGGACCTCGTCCATCAGCGAGGTGTCGACGAGATCGTCGATGTTCGGCTTGGTCTTGATGACCCCCAGGCTCAACAGGAGGTCGATGTTCTGCTGCCACGCGCTCTTGTCGATGAAGCCGACGCCCTTCGGCGACGTCATGTCCGGAGCGGACACGTCGTAGATGAACGCGTGCTGGTCCTTCGACGTCGCCGTGCCGCCGTACTGGACGGCGATCTGGATGGTCTGGTCGCGATTCGCGATGAAGTACTCCTGCGCCTTCATCGTGGCCTTCAGGAAGCGGAGGAATACGTCGCGGTTGTTCTTGATGAAGTCGGTGTTCGCGACCATCGTCGTGCCGACGGAGGGGAAACCGTACTTGGCCGGCAGGATGAGCTCCACCGGCGTATTGAGCTGATTCTTGAGGACGAACGGCTCGTTGCCGGTGAAGACGGGAAGCACGTCGACCAGGTTGTCCTTGAGCTCGACCGAGCTGAAGCCGACCGGGACCTCGGTGATCTTCGTGCGATCCACCTTGTCGAAAGCGAGCATCGCGAGGTACTCGGTCCACGGTGCGCCTGGCTTGACGCCGACCTTCTTGCCCTCGAAGTCCTTCGGGCGTTTGATCGGCGAGCCCTGCTTCACCGCGAATGCGCGTGCGCTCGCCTGGCCCTGCTGGCAGACGGCCTTCAGCGGGATCCCCTGGCTGACGAAGTTCGCGACCGTCGCGACGTCGCTCACGCTTCCCGCCTGGTACTGGTTCGTGCCGATCAGCCGGATGCTCGTCGAGTCGGTCGTGAAGTCCCAGCTGATGTTGATGTCCTCTTGGTTGTAGTAGCCGAGCTCCTTCGCGATGATGATCGGGAGCGAGGGGTTCGCCTGCACCGTGAATCCGAAGAGGAACTTGAACGGCGCGACGGCCCGCTGCCCGGCCGATGGGGACGGCGAGGTCGCCCCAGGAGTGCAGGCCGCGACCGCGGCTGCGGCGGCGGACATCAGTACCTGACGGCGAGTGAGTCGTAGTTGGCTCATGCTCGAGTCTCCTTCTCTTCCTTTCGCGATGCCCACCTGCCCACGCCGACGGGCCGTCTCGCTTTGCGAGGCGCCATATTCCCATGCGGGACAGTGCCAGTCGAGGATAGACCCGTCAACACCGGGATGCTGAGGCCGGCTACGTACAAAGCCGCTTGACGGCGGAGGCATCAAGCCCGAGCGTGCTCGCGGTGCGCGTGAACGAGGCCATCGCGCGGATCCTCCGCGTGGAAGGCGTCGAGTTTCTCTTCTGCTTCCCTGCCCACGGCGTGATCGACGCGTGCGCGGCGGAGGGTATCCGTCCGATCATCACGCGGACCGAACGCACGCTCGTGAACATGGCCGACGGCTACACGCGCGTCCACAACGCGCGGCGGTTCGGCGTGTGCGCGGTGCAGGCCGGCCCAGGCGCGGAGAACGCTTTCGCCGGCGTCGCCCAGGCCGGCTCAGACGGGATACCGATCCTCGTCCTCCCCGGTGGACCGCGTCGCGACCGCCGCGGGGTGCCCTACGCGTTCTCGGCCGCGGAGCAGTACCGCGGTGTCGCCAAGTGGTCCGACGAGGTGAACCTGCCGGAGCGCATCCCCGACCTCATGCGTCGCGCGTTCAGCGCGCTCCGCAACGGCCGCCGCGGTCCGGTCGTCCTAGAAATCCCCAACGACGTCGGCGCGGCCGAGGTGGACCCGGGCGCCGTTGCCGCGTACGCGCCACCGCGCTCGTATCGATCGTGCGCCGACCCGAGCGACGTGAAAGCGGCCGCCGACGCGCTCGTCGGGTCGCTGCGCCCGGTGATCGTCGCGGGGCAGGGCGTCCTGTTCGCTGAAGCGACGGACGAGCTGCGCTCGCTCGCGGAGCTCCTCGGAGCGCCGGTGATGACGACGATGAACGGCAAGAGCGCGTTCCCCGAGGATCATCCGCTCGCGCTCGGCGCGGCGGGGGCGACAGGGACCGCAGCCGCCGCGAAGTTCCTCGAGGGCGCCGATCTCATCTTCGGCGCGGGAACGAGCCTCTCGGTCACGCCGTTCACGCATCCGCTGCCTCGCACCGTGCCGATCATCCAGCTCACGTCGGACGAGCGCGACATCAACAAGGACTACGCCGTCCGCGCCGCGCTCGTCGGCGACGCGAAGCTCGTGCTCGCGCAGCTCATCGCCGCTATACGGGGCGAGCGGACCCCAGCGCCGCACGCGGACATCACGGACAAGATCGCGGCGACGAAGAAGGAGTGGCTCGCGCAGTGGAACCCGCGCCTGGCCTCAGAGGATGAGCCGATGAGCCCGTACCGCGTGGTCTCGGAGCTCGGGCGCACGATCGATCGCGCGCGGGCGATCGTCACGCACGACTCGGGAAATCCGCGCGATCAGCTGCTCCCCTTCTACGAGGCCACGACCCCGCGTGGCTATCTGGGATGGGGCAAATCCACTCAGCTCGGCTACGGGTACGGACTCGCGCTCGGCGCGAAGCTCGCGTCACCGGAGCGCCTCGTCGTCAACGTCATGGGAGACGCGGCCTTCGGCATGGTCGGGATGGACGTGGAGACCGCGGTCCGCGAGCGCATCGGCGTGCTCACGATCCTGCTGAACAATTCGGCGATGGGCGGGTACTCGAAGGTCATGCCCGTCGCTACCGAGCGATACGGCGTGACCCGCTTATCCGGCGACTACACGCAGGTTGCGCGCGGGCTCGGCGCGCATGCCGAGCGCATCACACGGTGCGCCGATATCGGAGCAGCCATCGCGCGTGCGAGCGCGATCACGATGGAAGGCCGGCCCGCCGTTCTCGAGTTCATCACGCGCGAGGAGCCCGTGCTGTCGCGTTTCTTCACGCCGACCTACTGATCACATCCGCGCGACGAGAAGCCCTCGGTCGACGTGCGTCACATCCGTGACTCCCGCGATGGCCATCGCCACCGAGAGCTCGACGCGCAGCACCTCGAGCATGCGCTCGACACCCGGCTGACCGGCTGCCGCGAGCCCCCACGCCGCGGCACGTCCGATGAGGACCGCGTGGGCGCCGAGCGCGAGCGCCTTCAGTACGTCGATCCCGCGCTGGATCCCGCCGTCGAGCAGCACCTCGGCGCGATTGGCGACCGCGTCCACGATGTCCGGAAGAGCGTCGAGGGTCGCGATCGAATCGTCGAGTTGGCGCCCACCGTGGTTCGACACGACGATCGCGCGCGCCCCGTGCTCGAGGGCGAGGACCGCGTCGGCGGGCGCGAGGATCCCCTTCACCACCAGCGGCAGCGACGTCGCCGCGGCGAGGCGATCGAGATCGCTCCAGTCGAAGGTGTCGCCGCCGATGAGCCACTTCCCACGACCGGGGCGCCGCAGCTCGGCGGGCATGTTCGCCCACACGACGCCCTCCGGCAGCTCGACGGGCTCGCGCATCGCACCGTCGCGGCGGCCCGACACCGGCGAGTCCACGGTAACGCAGAGCGCCGCGTATCCGGCGGCCTCCGCGCGAGCGGCGAGATCGCGCATCAGCGCGTGGTCCTCGGTCACGTACGGCTGGAACCACAATGGGCACTTCGCCGCGTCCGCGACGTCCTCGATCGTGCGGTTCGATCCCATGCTGAGGCCCATAAAGACCCCCGCGGCCGTCGCTGCGCGCGCGGTCGCGACCTCGCCCTCGGGATCGAGCAGGCCCTGCAGCGCGAACGGCGCGATCCCGATCGGCATCGTCACGCGGCGTCCCAGCACGGTCGTCGAAAGATCTCGGGCGCTCGTGTCGACGAGCACCCGCGGCACGAAGCGCCACCGCGCGAAGGCCTCGATGTTCTCGCGCATGGTGCGCTCGTCGCCCGACCCGCCGGCGACGTAGACGTACGCGCCCGGAGAGAGGCGCTGCTTGGCGATCGCCTGAAATTCTCCGACGGTCAGGATGCGCGAGAGGTCGATAGGCGTGAGCAGCTAGCCTGTCCCCCGGCTCAGCGGGCCTTCATCCAGTCGAGAAGGTGGATCAAGTCTTTCCGCGCGGGTCCGAACACGTCCAGGTTGAGGACCTTCTCGGTGCCGGTCGGCTCGATGTAATGCGGCTGGCCCGCGGGAATGAGGATGAGCGACCCGGGTCCGACCTCATGACCGACGCCGTTCACGTAGTAGATGGCCGTGCCTTTGAGGATCGTCGCGATCTGGTCGAAGTCCTCGTGCACGTGCGGGAAGACCTTCATCCCGGGCGTGAGCTCGTTCATCACAAGCAGTGCACCGTCATTTCCGAAGCCGCGGCGCCGCACGCCGTCGCGCACGAACTCGTCAGGTATGTCGTCCCACCTGGTGGCGACGACCTGTCGCGCCGTTGCGACGGTCGCGGCTATGCCTGACGCCGGTTTCGCGCCCTCGTCCCGTCTCGCTTCGCGAGGTGGCATGTCCAGATGCGAGACAGTAGGCACGGGCGGAAGAGGGGTCAAGTCGCGTACCGTACTCGCCGCATGCGGAAGTCGGATCTTCTCATCGCCAATGCGCGACTCGTCACACCGGCCGGGATCGTCGAGGGCGGCGCCGCCGTTCGCGATGGGAAGTTCGTCGCAATAGGAACCGAGGACACGCTCCCGGATGCGGAGACTCGGATCGACGCGCGTGGCCGGCTGGTGTTTCCGGGTCTCGTCGACCCACACGTGCATTTGGGAGGCGCATTCCCGTACGAGCAGAACCTCGTCACCGAGTGCATGAGCGCCGCTGCCGGCGGCGTGACGACCCTCCTCCAATACCGGCGCAGCGCGACGACGTTCCTGGAGACATTCGAGGCCGACCTCGCGACGGCGAAGCGAGCGATGGCGCTCGACACCGCCTTCCACTTCATCATCTCGAGCCTCGCGCAGGCCGAGGAGATCCCGCAGTACGCCGAGCGCTGGGGCGTGCGCAGCTACAAGCTCTACATGGGCGGGTACGCGCCAGGTAACCCGATCGGTCTCGTCGCCGTCGACGACGGTGTGTTCTTCCGCTCGATGGAGCTCATCCGCGAGCTCGGGCCGTACGCGTACTGCATGGTCCACGCTGAGAATCAGGGCCTCTACATGTTCCTGAATGACCGCGCCCATCACACCGGACGGACCGACCTCGGCGCGTACGCGCTTTCTCACCCGGACTTCATCGAAGAAGAAGCGGTGGCTCGTGTCGTCTGGCTTGGCGAGCTGCAGCGCTGCCCCGTCTATATCGTGCACACGACGACCGGCGCCGCGATTCGTACCGCTTCCGCCGCCCGTGCGCGCGGCGCGCGCGTCGTGATCGAGACGTGCCCGCACTATCTCGCGCTCACGATCGACGACGAGCGTCTCGCTTCCCAGGGACCGGCCATCGGGAAGGTGAGCCCGCCGCTCCGCAACGCCGCCGAGCGGGAGCACCTTTGGGACGCGATCGCGCGCGGCGAAGTGGACCTCATCGGCACCGACCACGTGCCGATCCTCAAGACCGGTGCGACGGTGTGGGAGGAGCGGCCAGGCTTCGCGGGCCTCGCCACGATGCTGCCCGTCCTCGTCACGTTCGGCCTGCTGCGCGGTCGCCTGAGTCCGCAACGGCTCGCGGAGCTCACCTCGCTCAACCCTGCGCGTACGTTCGGGATACACCCGCGCAAGGGCACGATCGCGGTCGGCGCGGACGCGGACGCCGTCATCGTCGACGTGGAGCGCGAAGCCCGTGTCGCCCCCGAGATCACGCACAGCCGCTACACGAGCGCCTTCGAGGGTCTTCCGCTTCGAGGCTGGCCGGTCCTCACGCTTCGGCGCGGTGAGATCGTCTTCGCTGACGGAGAGGTCCGGCTTCGCGAGGGCAGCGGCGAGATCCTGCGACCCGGCGCGTACGACAAAGAGCGCGCCCCGAGCGTCGCGTGAGCGACAACACGCTGCACGTCCTTCGCGCGACGCCGAAGAATTGCTTCTGGGGATTCTTCGACCGAGCGCTGCCGCCCGTCCTCACGATCCGCTCGGGCGATGTCGTCCACGTCGAGACGCTGACGCATCAGGCGGGCGACGCGCCCGATGTTTTGATGGACGACGGAGTGCGTGCGGTGTACGACGGCATCCCGCCCTCCGAGCGTGGTCCCGGCGTCCACGTCATGACCGGTCCGATCGCGATCGAGGGCGCGCGGCCGGGCGACACGCTCGAGGTGCGGGTGCTCGCGATGTCGCCGCGGCTCCCCTACGGCACGAACATCGCGGCGTGGTGGGGTTACCTCTACGACGAGATGCGCAAGGAACGGATCACCATCTACCGCGTCGACGCGGCGAGCGGTTTCGCCCAGGCGGCATTCGCCTTCGACTACGCACACAGCCCGCGTTACGACGCGCCCGGAACGATCATCCCCGCCGACAAGACGAAGCGGACGCCCGCGCTCGAGGGCGTCCTCGTCCCGCTGCGCCCGCATTTCGGCGTGATGGGCGTCGCGCCGGCCGAGAGCGGCAAGGTCAACAGCATTCCGCCGCGAGAATTCGGCGGGAACGTCGACAACTGGCGGCTCGGTCCCGGCGCGACGATGTACTACCCCGTCCAGTGCGAGGGCGCGCTCTTTTTCGTCGGCGATCCGCACATGGCCGAAGGCGACGGCGAGCTCTCGGGCACGGCGATCGAGTCGTCGGCCGATGGGTGGCTGCAGCTCAGCGTGCGTCGCGATCTGCCGACCGACTCGCCCCTATTGGAGAACGCGACGCACTGGTTCACGCACGGATTCGGCGCCGACCTCGACGAAGCGATGCGCCAGGCGGCGCTTCGGATGATCGCCTTCCTCGGGCGCAGGTACGGCCTTTCGCGCGACGACGCGTACTCGCTGCTCTCCGTCGCGGGCGATTTCGGCGTCACGCAGGTCGTCGACCAGCGAATGGGGATCCACGTGGGCGTGCCGAAGGGTGCGTTCCCGCCGGGCGTTACTCGGCGCCGCGCATGAGGTCGCGAAGGCGCGGGTAGAGCTCGCGGTACGTTGCATACGCGGCGTCGTACGCGCGCGACGTCGCCGGATCGGGCTCGAGCCGCGCCGCCACGCGCACGAAGGATGCGGATGCGGTGAGCGCATCCGGCCCGCGTTCGGCGCCGGCCGCGGCGAGGATCGCCTCCCCGAGTAACGCGCCTTCCGTCACGGTCGGGACCACGACCGGCGCGCCGATGACGTCCGCCTTGATGCGGTTCCAGAGCATCACGTTCGCCTGTCCCCCGGTGACACGGAGCTCGTCGATCACGGCACCGGACGCGCGCATGAGATCGGCGATGTGCCGAAGCGAGAAGGCCACGCCCTCGAAGACGGCCCGCGCGAGGTGCCCGCGCGTGTGACGCTCGGTGAGACCGAAGAGGACGCCGCGCGCTCGGTCGTCCCAGACCGGCGTGCGCTCGCCCGCGAGGTACGGAAGGAACACGAGGCCATCCGCGCCCGGCGACGTGGCGGCCGCGTCGCTTTCGACGGTCGCAAACTCGCCGGGCTCGTAGCCCGCCACGGACATGAACCACGGCAGCGATCGGCCCGCGGCGGCGAGCGGTCCGCCGCATACGAAGAGCCCGGGTGCGGGCGCCGGCCAAGAGGTGAGTCCGTTCTCGCGGAGCGGCGCGTCCCAGAAGAGCGCGAGCCCGCCCGAGGTCCCGCCGAGATCGAGAGCGCAGCCCTTGCGGAGCACGCCCGCGCCGAGAACGGTCGCGGTCGCGTCGTTGACGCCGCCGGCGACGGGGATTCCGGCTGGAAGACCGAGATCCCGGGCGACATCGGCCCGCAGCGTGCCGCCGCACTCGCCCATCACGATCTCGCGCGGAAAGCACCCCGGATCGAGGTCGGCCGCCGCGAGGAGCTCGGGCGGGAATACGGTGCTGCCCCGGAAGCTCGACGCGACCGCGACACCCGTCAGCTGAAACGCGACGAAGTCCCACGACTGCAGGAACCAGCGCGTGCGGGCGTAGACCTCCGGTCGGTGCTCGCGGATCCACGCGACTTTCGGAACGGCGGAGTACGGAGAGACCTCGTGGCCGATGCGCGTGGCGATCCGTTGACGCTCCGGCTCGGCACGGCGGTCCATCCAGATGAGCGCGTGCGCGAGCGGCTCACCGCGCTCGTCGACGGGGACGATGCTCGGTCCCTGCCCGCCGATGCACGCGCCGACGATGGTCGTCCCGCGCGAGGCTGCAACTGCCGCGCGGATGGCGTCGCGCGCTTCTGCCCACCAGACCGCGGCGTCCTGCTCGACCCATCCGGGTTGACCGCCCTCGATGAGACCGTACGAGCGGTCGGCGAACGCGATGAGCTCTCCGTCGAGGCCGACGACGCCGACCTTGGCCCGGCCTGTCCCGACGTCGACCGCGAGGAGACCGTCGGCCATGACTACGTGCGCTCGGGCGCGGTCTTCCCTCGCTGCTGCTCGGAGCGGAACTCCGCGTCGGGCTGGACCAGCACGCGATACGTGTCCTTCCGAAGGGCCGCTTCGAACGCGTCGGCGAGACGCGAGAGCGGGAACGTGGCGCTGATCAGCGGGCGGAGGTCGATCTTGCGATTGCCGATGAGCTCGGCGGCGGCCTGGAAGTCGTCGGCGTTCTGCGCGAGCGAGCCGCTCAGCGTCACCTCGCGGTAGTGGAAGACGTTCGGGTCGATCGTGATCGTCGAGGTCTTCGGGTGCACTGACGCGTAGACCGACACGACGCCGCGTTTCGCCGCCGCGCCGAGGGCGGCCTCGATCGCCTTGGGGATCCCGATGCTCATGTAGGTGACGTTCGCGCCGCGGCCTCCGGAGAGCTCGTTCACACGGGCCGCGTAGTCCTCGGTCGTCGGGTCGATGACCGCGTCGGCGCCGAGCTCGCGCGCTTTCTCGCGGCGGGGAGCCTCGGGCTCGCTCACGATGATGAACGAGGGAGTCTGTCGGGCGATGACCAGATGTAGCAGGCCCATGATCCCCGCGCCGACGATCACCACGACGTCGCCGTTACGCACGCGGTGCCGCTTCATGTCGTGGAGGACGCAGGCGGTGGGCTCGGTGAGCGCGGCCTCGAGCGGCGTCGCGACCGGACCGACCCGGAAGACCTGGTACCCCTCGGCGAGCATGTAGTCGCCGAAGCCGCCGGGACCCCACGGGACGTCGGGCACGCGCTTCGAGCGCGCGTTGTCGCACAGGTTGTCGATGCCGCTGCGGCAGCTGTAGCACTGACCGCATCGTTTCAGGCCCGCGATCGCGACCTGGTCGCCGACGCTCACCTTGAGCTCGACGTCCTTGCCGACCGCCGCGACGATCCCCGAGTTCTCGTGCCCACCGACGAGCGGATACGAGAACGTGTCGATCCCCGCGAACGTCCGCTGCTCCCACGTGCAGAGCGCGGCGGCTCGGACCCGGACGAGGACCTCGGTCGGGCTGGGCGTCGGCACGTCGATCCGCTCCATGCGGATCTGGTTCGGACCCGTGATGACCGCGCGCGTCATCAGTCCCGCCTTGGTCTTCGTTTCCGTCATGGTCACGCGCGCACCGTCTGCGCCGCGCGCGAGATTCGCGTTTCGGCCCCATGAATCAGTTCGACGAACGAGCGCGCCGCGGCTTCGGGATCCGGCGCCGACCAGATGTTCCGGCCGAACGCGATGCCCGCGCCGCCGGCGCGGATCGCGTCCGCGACCTGGCTCGCGACGGGCCGCTCGGACCGCGCGCCGCCGAGGATGATGACCGGCACGCCCGCGCCCTCGACGACCTGGCGGAACGATTCGGCGTCCCCGGTGTACTGCACCTTCACGTAGTCCGCGCCGCACTCGGCGCCGACTCGAGCTGCGATCGCGATGTTCTCCGGCGTGTGCTTGTCGGTGGCCGCAAAGCTGAACGGGATCATCTCGGCCTGGAACGGGAGGCCCCACCGCTCGCAGAGGACGCCGAAGCGTCCGAGGTTGCGCATGCCGATGGGATCGTCGGCACCCCAGTACGCGAGCGTCTTCAACGAGTCCGCGCCGAGCGCCATTGCGTTCTCGACCACGGCCGCCGGATCGGGCGCGTGCAGGTCGACGCTCAGGATCAGTCCACGCCCCTCGAGCGCTTTCGCGATCTTCTTCGCGGTGCCGAGCGTCGTCATCACCGCGTCTGCCCCGCCAGCGACGACCGCGCTGACCGTCGCGACTGGATCGGTGAGGCCCGGGACGGGGCCCATGAAGCTGGCGTGGTCCATGGCAACGATGACCGTGCGCCCATCGGCCCTGAAGATCCGCCGCATCCGGTGGGTCTTTTGATGCATGACGGCACTCTCCCTCATCTCTCGATGGCTGTTCGTTTGCGCGCGCGACTTTCCCTGACGCCGAACTAACTCTACGCTACCGAGCGTGGGTGACGTCGTGACCGCAGTCCCGCAACACGGGACGTCGTCCCGCTTGGCGAGAGGGCATGTAGTCGTCGACAAAGTGGCGAAGACGTTTCTCGCCAAGGACGGCTCGGTCGAGGCATTGCGCGAAATCTCGCTCGACATCGCCGAGCGCGAGTTCGTGACGCTCATCGGACCGAGCGGCTGCGGTAAGTCGACGCTCCTGCGGATCATCGGCGGACTCATCGAAGCCTCGGCCGGCAGCGTCGCCCTTCGCGGCCGCTCGCCACAAGACGCACAGCGGACCAAGGACATCGGTTTTGTCTTCCAGCAGCCCGCACTGCTGCCCTGGCGCACCGTGGCGCACAACGTCGAGCTGCCCTTCGAGCTCAACAAGGGCGCGGGCAGCGACCGACTCTGCAGCACCGAGGAGATCCTCGCGCTGGTCGGCCTGAGCCAGTTCGCCACGGCCCACCCGTACCAGCTCTCCGGCGGGATGCAGCAGCGCGTGGCCATCGCCCGCGCGCTGATCTTCGACCCCGCGCTCCTGCTCATGGACGAGCCCTTCGGTGCGCTCGATGAGATCACCCGCGCCGGGATGCGCTATGAGCTGCTCCGCATCTGGGGCAAATCGCAGAAGACCGTTCTCTTCGTCACCCACAGCATCGCCGAAGCGATCGCGCTCTCCGACCGCGTCGTGGTGATGAGCCCGCGGCCCGGCGAGATCCGCGAAATCCTCGAGATCACGCTGCCTCGGCCGCGCAACGAGGAGATCGAGTCCGCACCCGAGTTCGTGCGTATGGCCGACCATCTGCGGCACCTCCTGCGGGCGTGAGTCGCCGATGACCGCGACCACGGCCGCGCGAGCGCTCCCCCGGGTGGGCACGCGCGACGGCCAGCTCGCCCGGCTGCGCGGCACCTGGCCATCGGTCTTCGGCCTGGTGGCCTTCTTCGTGATCTGGGAAGTCCTCATTCGCGCCACGCATACCCCGGCCTTCGTTGTTCCGGCACCGTCGCTCGTCGTGAAGCGCCTGTGGGAGGAGTTCCCCTCTTACGCGTACGAGTTCTCGTTCACGCTCGCAGCCGCCGGGATCGGCCTGGCCATCGGCACGACCGTGGGCATCGTCGGCGCGGTGCTCATGGCGAACTGGCGAATCCTCGAGAAGAGCCTCTTCCCGCTCGCGGTCATCCTCAAGCTCGTTCCCTTCGTGGCGATCGCGCCGCTCCTGCGCATCTGGCTGGGCTACGAGCTCCAGCCCAAGATCCTCCTCGCCGCGCTGATCACGTTCTTCCCGGTGCTCGTGAACTGCATCACCGGGTTTCGGTCGGTCGACCCGCTCGCCCTCGAGTTCTTCAGGAGCGTCGGCGCCACTCGCTGGGAGATCCTCACGCGCCTCCGCTGGATGACCTCGCAGCCCCACCTCTTCGCGGCGCTCAAAGTGAACGTGAACCTTGCCCTCGCGGGCGCGATCGTCGGAGAGCTCTTCTCGTCAAAGAACGGCATCGGCATGGTGATCAACGAAACCGCGCTGAATCTGGATATCCCGGCCATGTTCGCCGCGATCCTGTTCCTCGCGATCACCGGCGTGGCGCTCACGCTGTTCATGAACTGGGGCGAACGCCGCGTGCTCGCATGGCACGAGTCGGTGCGCACCACGAGATGACCACAGCCACCCCCGCCCTACACCCCGCTGTCTTCGTCCGCCGCTCGCGCCTGCGTGGCGTCGGCGAAAACGTCCTGCCGCCCCTCATCGCGCTCGCGCTCGCGCTCGCGGCGTGGGAGGCGTTGGTGCGCCTCTTGAACATACCTATCTACCTTCTGCCTGCGCCATCGGACGTCGCCGGCACCCTCTGGAAGCTGATCAGCGCCGGCTTCGTGCCCCCCACGTATGTGGGCGCCCCGGCCGAGGGGATCCTGTACGACACATACGTCACGCTCGCCGAGGCCATGGTCGGCCTTCTGATCGGCACGTTCGTCGGCCTCTTCTTCGCCGTCGTCATGACGCACTCGCGCTTCGCGGAGCAAGCGCTCTACCCGATCATCATTTCGATCCGCTCGACGCCGATCATCGCGCTCGCCCCGGTCTTCATCATCTGGTTCGGCTTCACGATCATGCCGAAGGCGATCGTCGCGGCGCTCGCGACGTTCTACCCCGTCCTCGTGAACTGCATCACCGGTATGCGCGCGGTCGACCCGGCGGCGCTCGAATTCTTCGAGAGCGTCCACGCTTCGCGAAGCGAGATCTTCTGGCGTCTCCGCGTACCGAACACGATGCCGTACTTCTTCGCGGCGCTCAGGCTCAATGTCAGCCTCTCGCTTATCGGCGCGATCGTCGGCGAGCTCGTCGGTGCGCGCGATGGGGTCGGGCACATGATCACGGCCGCCGCCGTCACGCTCCGCACGACCGAGGTCTTCAGCGGCGTCGTCGTGCTCACCGCGCTCGGCGTCATCCTCACGGAGCTCGTGACGTTCGCGCAGCGCCGGGTTCTCTTCTGGCACGAGACGGAGCGAGCGTGACGGCGGTCACGCGGCTCTCCACCATCCCGATCTCGGTGCCGCTCGAGCCGCCGAAGGGCGGCACCGGACATCCGCTCGGCCCCACTTTTCTCACCCACTGCCTCGTGAAGGTCGAGACCGACGCGGGCGTGACCGGGTACGGCGAGATCAGCGACGGGTGGGGCTGCGAGTACGCCCACGTCGCCGACGCGATCGTGACCGAAGCGCTCGCGCGGTTCGTCGTGGGGTGCGATCCGCGGCAGCCTGACCCGATCCTCGCGCGCGCGTGGGCGTGGCTGCGGCGGCGCCAGGGCACGACGTGGCTCGTGGCGCAGGCGATGAGCGGCGTCGAGATCGCGCTCTGGGACATCGCCGGGAAGCTCGCGGACCGCCCGGCGTACGAGCTGCTCGGCGGAGGCGGCGCACCCGTGCCCGTGTACGCGGGTGGGAACTTCATCTCTCAGGGCACGGCCCAGGTCCATCTCGAGCACTTCGCGCGCTTCATTTCGCGTGGCGTGCGCGCCGCGAAAGTGCGGCTCGGCGCGAAATGGGAAGAGGAGCTCGTCACGCTCGCCGCCCTGCATAAGGCGTTCGGCCCAAGCATCACGATCTTCATCGACGGCAACGAGGCATTCACGCCGAAGACGGCCGCGCGCATCGCGCCGCGGCTCGCCGAGTGCGGCGTCGGCTTCTTCGAGGAGCCCTGCCCACGAGACGATTCCGTCGGCCTCGCGCGCCTGGTCGCCGGCTCGCCCGTTCCGATCGCGTACGGCGAACACGTCTTCGGTCTCGCCGGTTTCCTCGAGCTCGCCGAAGGGCGGCTCGCCGACATCTGGCAGCCCGACGCGGCGATCTGCGGTGGGATGTCGGAGCTTCGGCGCATCGCCGCGCTCGCCGCTGCGCGGGGCTTCCGCCTCAGCCCGCACTCGGCCGCCACACCGATCGGTCTCGCGGCGAACCTCCACGCCGCATCCGGCGCGCCGGCCCTCGCGTGGCTCGAGATGAGCGCGCGCATCGATGAGTTCGCTCCCGCGTTCATCGGCGGCGCTAACGTATCGACAGAGATGATCGTCGACGGGACACTGCGTCCACCGGCCGGACCGGGCATCGGCATCGAGCCGAGTCCCGATCTCGCGGAGCGTTATCCCTATCGCGTGCCACCGCCGGTGAAAAGCGCCCCCGCCCTCTACCAGGGATCGATCTGATGGTGAAGACCGATCCTCGCTGGATCGAGGCCGGACCGCGTCCGATGCTCATCGGGGGCAAGTGGCGCACCGGCGCGGGCGGCAAGTCGTTCAAGGTGATCAGCCCATTCACGAACGAGCCGCTCACGTCCATCTCCGAGGCCTCGGCGTCCGACGTCGACGCGGCGGTGCGCGCCGCGCGGACGGCGTTCGATTCCGGTCCGTGGCCGCGTATGTCGCCGAATCAGCGGGCCGACATCATGGCGAAGGTCGGGCGTCTGATAGAGCGCGAGCGCGATCGCCTCGCGTACATCGAGGCGGCGGACATGGGCAAGCCGATCGCGGGCGGCTACCAGCACCTGGGGCAGGGCATCTTCGCGTGGGACTACTTCTCCGGAAAAGCGCGCGACCAGGCCGAGGAAGTCGTGCGCGTGGCCGCGGGAAGCCACTTCAACTACCGGATGCACGAGCCGGTCGGCGTCGTCGCCGAGATCATCCCCTGGAACGGACCGGCCGTGTCGGCGAGCCAGAAGCTCTCGGCGATCCTCTGCACCGGCAACACGGTCGTGCTCAAGCCCTCGGTGGAATCGACGCTGAGTGTCCTCGTGCTCGGCGAGCTGCTCATGGAGGCGGGGATCCCCGAGGGTGTCGTGAACATCGTTTGCGGACCGGGCGCCACCGTCGGCGATGCACTCCTCCGCCACGACGGCGTGAACATGGTGTCGCTCACGGGCAGCGTCGAGACCGGACGTCACGTTATGGAGCTCGCGGCCGCGGGACTCAAGCGCGTGGCGCTCGAGCTGGGCGGGAAGAACCCGAACATCGTGTTCGGCGACGCGGACCTCGACGCGGCGGCGATGTGGGCGGGCATCGCGGCGTTCAGCAACGCGGGCCAGGTCTGCGTGTCCGGTTCGCGGCTGATCATCGACGAGAAGGTCCACGACGACCTGGTCAAGCGGGTCGTCGAGCACGCGAAGGCGCTCAAGATGGGCGATCCGCTCGAGGAGAGCACGCAGCTCGGTCCGCTCGTATCGCGCAAGCAGCGAGACCGCGTCCTCGAGTACGTGCGCATCGGCGTCGCGGAAGGCGCTCGCCTCGTCTACGGCGGCGACGCCCCGACGGAGCCGGCCCTCTCGCGAGGCAACTTCGTCCGCCCGGCGATCTTCGACGGCGTGCGCGCCGACATGCGCATCGCGCGCGAGGAGATCTTCGGGCCGGTGCTATCGGTGATGGAGTTCCACGACGAGGCCGACGCGCTTGCCCTCGCGAACGGTGTCGAGTTCGGGCTCGCCGGCGCGGTGTGGACGAGCGACATCCAGCGAGCGCTGCGCGTCGCCGGTCGCATCGACGCCGGGCAGGTCTACGTGAACGGCTACTACAGCCCCGCGATGTCGGAGTCGCCCGCGGTCGGGCACAAGCAGAGCGGAGTCGGCGAGGCCGGCTACCTCAAGTACACGGTCCCGAAGACGGTGTTCGTGCGTCTCCAGTCCTGAGACGACACGACTGTCTTGCAGCTCACACGGGTGCGGGTACGACTAACTCGTGAAACGGACCTGGATGGGGACCGAGCCGGCCTTGATCGCGGCCGCGGCGGGCCTGCTCGCGAGTGTTCGCGCCACGTTGACAGCAAAGGCGACCAGACCGGCATAGGCGAGCGCGCCGGAAAGACCGATGAGCGCGGACGTCGCGGGGTCGCTCCCACCGAGCGCCTGTAGCACGGCGCGGAGAGCCACGCCGGCATTGGTGAGAGCGATCGCCGCGAGCTGCAACGCGGGGCTGCGGAGCGGGCGGTCGAGGAACGCCGGAATCGCGCGCGCGCCCACGCCGAAGATCATGAGGGTCACGAACCCGAGAGCGAACGCGTGTCGCGCGGCCGACATGACCAGGTAACCGTCACCGACGACCGCGCCTCCGCTCGCCACGAGGATGAGCACTCCCACGAACGCCCAGAAGAACGCTGACTGGACCGCGAGGCGCGTGAGCCGAGCGTGCTGGGCGAGGGCTTGACGGGCGATCGTTGGCCCGAAGACACCGAGCGCCCACGCGATGAGCGCGAGCCCGGCGAGCAGCGCCCACGGCGCTAGCCCAAGGCCGAGGAGCAGCCCCGCGATGCCCGCCATCCAGGACGCCAGACCAGCGAAGAGGGGCGGGTAGCGTACCGGCAGGCTCGCGGCGAATGCCGGTGCGAGCCGCGCCCACACCCCAAAGATCGTGATCGAGAGCGCGCCGAGCAGCATGAGCCAGACGGCGCGGTCGTCCGCCACCCGGTCCACGACCAGCGGCGCCCCGAACACTCCGGTCGCGGCGAGGAGCGCCGCCGCGGGGAGCGCGCATGCCCCAATGCCGATCACCAGCTCGTCGGGCCGGTGGTCGTTCCGCCCCGATGCGAGCGTGCGCAGCGCGGCGGCCGCATAGAGCGCGGACCCGGTAAGGAGCGCCGCGGCGCCGGCGATGAGGACGAGCTCGCGTGCCGGCAGCGCCGTCGCGGGCTGGGCGACCGCGCGTAGTGCGAGTCCGCAGACCGTCGTGACGTATATGGCGGCGATGAGCGGCGCCGGGTGCGCCGATGCGCCACGGAAGCGCGGGACGACGTGGAGCCCCACGCCCATCACGAAGAGCCCGGCGAAGCCGAAGAGCTGCAACATTCCGTGGACCTGCACGAGCACGACCCAGCTGATATCGAAGAGTGGCATCTCGTACAGGCGCGCGAAGAGAAGCCAGAGGCCGAGCCCGGCCCCCGCGGTCAGCGCGATCAGAAGCGCCGTCCCGGTGAAGACCGCGACGGCGGGGATCCTCCTCACGACGGGCTAGTGCCCGCCTCCGCCTAGCGGCCCGCTGTAGATCGAGGTGTCGTGATCGCCCGTCACCGTGAGCTGGGCCGCGGCGCCCTTGTCGAGCGCGCGTGGGAGCGCGTGATCGACGAGCGTGTAGGAGCCGGGGACATCGACGTGGAACTCGACGACCGTCGCGCCGCCCGCAGGCACGAGCGTCGTCTGGACGTTCCGGTTGGGTGCCGAGCCCACCGCGCCCTCCGGGTACACGCGGTCGAAGATCTCGCCGATGAGGTGAAACGATGAAGGAAGGAACCCGCCGACGCCGAAGAAGATCCGGACGGTCTCTCCGACCTTCGCGGTCATAGCGTTCTCGCCGGTGAGCGAACCGACCTTGCCGTTGAAGACGATGTAGTCGGGTGATTCGTTGTCCATCTTCGCCTGGTTGAAGTCGTGATGCCCAGCGATCCCGAACGCTCCATTCGTGTAGAGCTCGGCCTGCATCACGTAGAACTCGCGGTCCACGGGGGGCAGCCCGCCCTCGGGCTCCACGACGATCATCCCGTACATCCCGTTCGCGATGTGCATTGGGATCGGTGCGGTCGCGCAATGGTATATGTAGACGCCGGGATTGAGGGCCTTGAACGTGACCGTGGTCTCCTGCCCGGAGGTCGTCTGCGTCGCGGTCGCACCGCCGCCCGGACCATTGACCGCGTGAAGGTCGATCGAGTGCGGCCAGGCCTTGTCCACGTTCTTGAGATGCAGCTCGACCGTGTCGCCGACGCGAACCCTGATCATCGGACCCGGGACCGACCCGTTGAAGGTCCAGTACGTGTAGGTCTGCCCCGTCGCGATCTCGGCCACGACTTCTTCCGTTTGGAGGTCAACCCGGACCGTCGCGACCGATGTCCGCGTGATCGGTGGGGCGACGGCGGTGGCCGGTCGGGCGATCGTCTTCGCGGTCGTCGCCTTGGCGGCAGCTAGCGCCGTCTGTGCCGACGCGCTCGTCCCCTGCGTCGGCGTAGTTATGCCGGGCACGTTCGCGGGCATCGCCGTGGGCGCGGGTACCGAAATCGTCGTCGGCCGGAGGGTGCCGCTCATTGCCAACAGCGCCGTCGCGAGCGCCAGCACCATGGCGATACCGAGAGCCCCGAGCAGGCCGCCCATCATCGCGCCGGCGGCGACGTCGGACCGCTCGGCTTTCGTGAGAGCACTCATATTCCGATCCTCCTGCGGCGCGCCGCTCTGGCTTCCGAGCGCTCCGTAAGAAAAATGTGCGGCCGTTGTCACGGCGCAGGAAGGGCCCGAAGGTCCCGAGTTCGGGTGACGAACGGCACGGCAGGCCCCGCAACCGCGGGACACGCCTCGGCCCTCTAGCCGACCGTCGTTCGGGTTATCCGCACGCGCCAGACGGGGCCGCGCTCGACATAGGCCCAGGCGTAGGCACCGCGACGCTTCCGGGCGAACTGATAGGAGAGCGGTCGGGGGTCGTGGTCGCTTACGACATCCAGCGATTCGCCGACAGCGAGGCGGTCGAACTCCTCGAACACGCGCCGATGGCGATCGCGCTGCGCGATGTCGCGGACGTCGATCTCGTTCGCACGATGGGACCCGGGCCCACTCCTGCCCTCCATCCGCTCCAGCAGCAGAGCCTGCGCGTCGGCTGACAGGCACCTCTCGATCAGGGGCAGGTAGACGCGTTCCTCTTTCGCGAGATGGACGTGGAGGAGCGTTTCGAGACGCAGCAGCGCTTCGCGGAGAAGCGCCTTTGCCTCCATCCGCTCCTGCCGCTGGCGTGCCGCGCGAAGACGCTCGACCTCGGCGGCGATGCGCTCGACCAGCGTCGCGATGGTCTCGTGGTCGATGTCCATCGTCGCGGTTGCGCGTCCGTGTTGCCGGACGAGCTCGTCCACTACCGGGTAGAGATGGCGCTGCTCAGCCCGCGCATGTCCGAGCAGTTCGCCTTCGAGAAGCGCGACGAGAGCGGCGAGGTCCTCGCTGGTGCCGCGGTCGAGCGCCGAACGGACGCGTACGTCGAGCTCCTCGCTGATCTTTCTGTGGTGATCCCGAATGGCCTGCGCGGCGTCCGTCCGACGCGCCTCTTTAGGCATCGCCTCTCACTTCTGAATGAGAGTAGACGGGCGACGATGAGCGGCACGTACGCGAGAAACGACAGCACAAGGTCAGGTCAGCCCATGCCCATTCTCGGCTAGCGGCCGCGGAGGTACGCGTCCTGTCCTTTTATCCAGTCCTCGCGCGGCGGGCTGAAGACGTCGAGGTCGTAGGTGTCCTCGAGCGCGGTGGCCTCGTGCGGCACGTTCGCC
The DNA here is from genome assembly GCA_038040345.1 of Chloroflexota bacterium. Lineage (GTDB taxonomy): Bacteria > Chloroflexota > Limnocylindria > P2-11E > P2-11E > 3-1-20CM-2-70-9. The sequence goes on along the minus strand of JBBPIQ010000007.1, from coordinate 70,034 downwards.
GGGATCACGAGCACCTCGCCGGCACGCACGTCGTGGACTTCGGAAAGATCGTCGCCGAGGCGGAGACGTAACGCGCCCTCGACGATGAACGAAAGCTGCTCGGCCGGGTGCACGTGTCTCGGAACGCTCGTTCCCTTTTTGAGCCAGATCTGGGCGAGCATCGCCTTCTCGCCGTAGAGGAACCTCCGCTGCACGCCGGCCATCAAGTCCTCGCGCGGCGAATCCTCCCAGCGAACGCGGCGTCCTTTTGTCGTCAACGTCATCCTCCCCGTCGTGGTGTCGCGAGGATACCGGCCGGAACGGTCACCGGTTTCTCGGTACCGAGTTCGCGACCGAGGAAGTCGAGGACGTGCTGCGCCCACTCGTCTGGATGGGTGGCGTACGCCTTCACGTGCTCGCATCCCGGCACGACCCAGAGCTCCGTGCGCGGATTCCGGCTCGCCGCCTTGAGATCCAGTCCGTGATGCAGCGGAACCGTCGTGTCGTCGGTGCACTGGATGAAGAGGAAAGCGCGCTCGGGGTGGGCGGCGACGACCTTCGACGGTGTCACCTGCGAGATATCGAGACCGAGGAAGAGGCGCGACATCAGGACGATCCCAGGCGTGAACCACGACGGAAGGTTCGTGTACTTGGTCGCCGACTCGCTCACGACGGTGTTGGCATCGGCGAACGCCGAGTCTGTTACGACCGGCCCGATCGAGGGATCGGCCTTCAGGGTCATGAGCAGGCTGCCGCCGCCGAGCGACTCGCCGATGATCGCAACGCGCGATCTCTCGATGTCGGCCTTCGACGCCGCGAGATCGATCGCCGCGAGAATGTCACGCGGCTCTTCGATGCCGAGCGTGTATCTCGTCCCGCCGCTCTCTCCATGACCGCGAAGGTCGAAGAGCAGGACCGAGTAGCCATGTACGAGCAGGAGTCTCGCGATCGCGGCCTCCATGAAGTCCGAGTTGACGCGATTCCTTCCGCGACCGTGGACGAGGACCACCGCGCGATCCGCACCATCGACCGCGAACCACCAACCCTTGAGGACGATTCCATCCCGGCTGTCGAAGGTCACATCCTCGTGCGTCGCCGCGATCGAGCTCGCCGGCGGATCCAGCGGGAGGCGCTCGACCTGTGTCACGGTTTGCGCCACCCCAAACGAGATCGCGAAGTAAACGACCGCCGCCGCCACAACGACGATCGCGAGGAAATACGGCCACAACTTCCGTGCTTGTCGCAACGCGCAACGAATGTATCCCTCGCGGAGTAACGCGCCTCAGGCGAGCGCGTTGAATGTGCGACCCCTACAAATCAGTCCATCCGACCCCCTGCGTCGAGCGGCCCGCCCCACCAGGCGGGCCGCTCCTTTTTCAGGCGCTACCGCGCTGAGACCGAACGCCCTAATTGCGCGTCAGCCGGGTCGTTAGGCCGTGTGAGAAATCACTTCAACAGCTTCCCCTCCAACGCCGCCGGTCTCTCCACCGGCGGCGTTCTCTATTTAGAGGGCACGCTGTCGTGCAGCATCAAGGTCCGCCGGGCCCGCTCCACGATTGGCCGGTCCAGCAGCTTGCCGTCGAGCGCGACTGCGCCGTGGCCATTCCGTTGCGCCCTTTCGAACGCATCGATCACGCGGCGCGCGTAGGACACCTCCGCGGCGCTCGGACTGAAGACGCCGTTGACCGCTTCGATCTGTCCCGGGTGGATGAGCGACTTTCCTGTGAACCCGAGACGCCTCGCCTGCACTGCGTCGCGTCGAAGGCCCTCACCGTCGGTGACGTCCGGCCAGATGCCGTCGATCGCCTGACGGCGCGCCGCCACCGCAGCCACGACGACCGCCGAGCGCGCGTACAGGAGCTCGGCGGCTTCGGCCTCGCGCTCGGCCGGAAGCCCCAGATCCCGCGCGAAGTCCTCGGCGCCGAAGAGCAAAGCGATCACGCGATCGCTTCGGGCCGCGATCGCGTGCGCCTCGAGAAGGCCTAGCGCCGACTCGATCGAGGGCACGAGGCGGATTGACCCACGCGCGATCCCCGCGGCGTCCTCTCGTTCGTCGAGATCCTGCGCGAGCCGTGCGACCTCGTCTGGGTGATCGATCTTTGGTGCGACGATCCCGTCGAGGCCCGCACGCAGGACCACGGCGAGATCGGCGTCGCGCGCTCCGGCCTCCCGGTTGACGCGCACGTAGCGCGCGGGACCTTCGCCGTTCGACGGAAGACCAAGCACTGTCGCGATCGCCGCGCGCGCTCGATCCTTCTCATCGGGGGGCACGCCGTCCTCGAGATCGAGGATCGCCACGTCGAGCGCGCTCGCCGCGAACTCGCCGAGGCCGAGCGCGCGCTGGACCATCCGCGGACGATGCCCCGGCACGAACATGAGGGAACGCAGCAGCTCCATCAGTACGACCGAGGCATGCCGAGCACGTTCTGCCCGAGGTACGCGAGGACCAGGTTGTTGCTGACGGGCGCCACCAGCAGAAGGCGTGTCTCGCGGAACTTGCGCTCGACGTCGTACTCGGACGCGAACCCGTACCCGCCGTGCGTGTCGAGAGCCGCGTTCGCCGCGTCCCACGACGCTTGGGATGAGAGCAGCTTCGCCATGTTCGCTTCGGGACCGCAGGCCTTGTCGTTGTCGTAGAGCCACGCCGCTTTGTCGCGAACGAGGGCCGCGGCTTCGATTCGCGCGTGCGCCTGGGCAATCGGGAACTGCACCCCCTGGTTCGCGCCGATCGGACGCCCGAACACGACGCGGTCGGTCGCGTACTTGGACGCTCGCTCGACGAACCACCGACCGTCGCCGATAGCCTCCGAGGCGATCAGGATCCGCTCGACGTTCCAGCTGTCGATGATGTGGCGGAAACCCTCCCCCTCCTGCCCGACGAGGTCGCGCGCGGGGATCTCGAGGTCTTGAATGAAGATCTCGGTCGTGTGGTGGTTGATCATCGTGCGGATCGGCCGGATGCTGATGCGGCCATCCGCGAGAGCGCGCTTCAGGTGGACGATGAAGACCGACAGGCCCTGGGTCTTGTCCTCGAGCTCTTCGTAGGGCGTCGTCCGCGCGAGGAGCAGGAGCAGGTCGGAGTGTTCGGCGCGCGAGATGAAGACCTTCTTGCCGTTGATGACGTAGCGGCCGCTCTTCTTCTTCACTGCGGTCGTGCGTAGCCGCGTCGTCTCCGAGCCGGCCTCGGGCTCGGTGATCCCGAATGCCTGCAGCCGCGTCTGGCCCTTCGCGAGGGCCGGGAGGTACTTGCGCTTCTGCTCCTCGCTCCCGTGCTTTAGCAGCGTGCCCATCGTGTACATCTGAGCGTGGGCGCTCGCGGCGTTGCCTCCCGAGTGGTTGATCTCCTCGAGGATGGCCGCTGCGTCGGCGACGTGCAGTCCCGATCCCCCGTACTCCGTGGGAATGAGCGCGCCGAGCCAGCCGGCCTTCGTCAGCGCGTCAACGAACTTCTCGGGGTATTCGCTCTTCCGATCGACCTCGCGCCAGTAGGTGTCGTCGAACTCGGCACACAGCTTCCGAACAGCGGCGCGGATCTCGTCGCGACCCGGATCGCTGGAGAAATCCATCGGTCAGTCTCGCGGCGACGGCGGCGGATGGCGAGGAGCGGCCGTGCGCGTCGGCACCATGAAGCTGCGGGTCATCACGAGGACGACGGTGCCATCGGGCTTGAACCCGCGCTGGCGCACTTTCACGATCCCCCACCCTTTTCGCGACCGGGACTCGCGCGTCTCGAGCACCTCGCTGTCCGCGTAGAGGGTGTCGCCTTCGAACAGCGGGTTCGGCAGCTTGACCTCGTCCCACCCGAGCGCGAATCCGTTCTGGCTCGTGTGCGGGACCATCAGCCCCGTCACGACGCCGATCGTGAACACGCTGTTGACGAGAGGACGCTTGAATTCGGTCGTCGCCGCGTAGTGCGCATCGATGTGGATCGGGTTCTGGTTATTGGTGAGGAGCGAGAACCAGATGTTGTCGGCCTGCGTCATGGTGCGACCCGCCGACGAGCGAGAGACATCGCCGACCTTGAAGTCTTCCAAGAATGGGCCGTCGGTCACGCGCGGAATGCTAGTTCGCGACCGCTGCTCCCCGGGGAGGATTCGAACCTCCAACCTACTGATTACCCGCTCCCCGAGGTTTCCCTCGGACGTGGACTATCTCATTGCCTTGGCGCGTTTCCGCGCTACAGGCACTGGGCGCTTAGTCTCTGAACCTTCCCGAGGCGTGCCCTCGGGCTTGGCTGCGGATTGCCCTGGCGCTTTCGCGCTTTAGGTTTCCCGCAATTCACCCAGTTCTCACTCTTGAGTTTCCCCAAGAGGCTGCCTCCGTTTCGACAGTCAGCCGCGCTGCCATTGCGCCACCGGGGACCGTACGCTTGATTTTAGGGTATCGGTAGGCTGGCCCCGGTGGGCACTCAGCGCGCCGCCACATCCTCACTCCGTAGGCTCGATTCGCGCACCTTCCTCCGCGGAGTCGTCGACGTCGTCCACGAGGAGGTCCCCACAGACTTTTCACCGATCCATTCGACTGCCCACTCGAACATGGCAAAGCTCTGGTCGGGCAACAAGCAGCTGCACTACGAGGCATGGATACGCGACCGGCTGGGCGTGATCGAGCTCGGGCTGCACTTCGAAGCCGATCCCCTGACGAACGCTCGTCTCCTCGCCGCGTTCCGCGCGCGCGAGCGCGCTGTCCACCGGGCCCTCGGCGCGGACGTGCGCATCGAGACATGGGACAGGGGTTGGGCGCGCGTGTGGGAGTCCGTCGCGCTCGCGACGCTCGATCGAGCGTTCCTCGAGCGGGTCGGGGGCCGCATCGCCGCGTACGTCACCGCGCTCGAACCCCTTCTGCGCGTCGAAGTGCCGTCCGACGTCGCGTGGAGCGAACCGAGACCGCGCCGCTAGGACGCGACCGCTTATGCTCCGCGCCGACGTGTACCCGGCGGTGACGCCGCCGAGGAAGGGAGACGCTTTGTGACGGTCCAAGCAACAACATCCGCGCTCGCGCCGGCCGCGGTCGCGACGCGTGTCATTGCGTTCATCATTGACGGCATCATCCTCGGACTCTGCTCCGCCGTGATCGGGGCCATCGTGGGCGACACCACGATCGTAGGCGGCATCACCCGCGCGATCATCTACGCGGTCCTCGGCTTCCTGTACTTCGGCTACACCTGGACCGCATGGCGCGCCTCACCCGGTCAGCGGATCCTCGGCCTGATGACGGTCGACGCCACCAGCGGCGCCGCGCTCTCGTGGAACCAGGCCACGATGCGCTGGGCTTTTCTATTCGGCCCCTCGGTCTTGAATTCCCTGTTCCCGGTCGGCGGAGGTCTCGGAGCGATCGTCGGCCTCGTCATCCTCGTGTACTACATCTATCTCCTCTACACGGCCGCGACCGACGCGCGAAAGCAGGGCTTTCACGACAAGCAGGCGAATACTCTCGTCATCACGAAGCCAGCCGCCTAGCTCAGCACCTTCTCGCGCGAGAAGCACCGGCGATAGAACTCGAGCGTGCGCTTCCACGAGGTGCACGCCTGCTCGTAGCCCGGTGTCTTGTCGTTCTCGAGCGACGCCTTGAGAAAGCCGTGGCCTAGGCCGGGGTAGATATGGAACTCGTGCTCCACCCCGGCCGCTTGCAGCGCGGCGCGCAGCTTTTCCACGTTGTCCATTCCCGCGCCCTCGTCCTGATCGCCCCAGTGGCCGAGGATGGGGCCATGGATCTTCGCCGCAACCTCGATCGGGGACGCGTCGGTGCGCGCGTCGGCTGGAAAGCCGTAGTACGAGACGGTCGCGGCGATGTCGTCGCGTCGGGCCGCGAGCAGCAGGGCCTGCGTTCCGCCCATGCAGAAGCCGATCGTGCCGACGGTGCCATTCACGTCGGGCGTTCGCGCGCGCAGCCAGTCGATCGCCGCGGACATGTCGCGGCCCCAGCGCTTGAAGTCGAGCTGCTTCGCGCGCGCCATCGCGGCTTCCCGCGTCGGCTCGGGAAGCGAGCCCTCGCGAAAGAAATACTCGGGAGTCACCGCGACGAATCCGGCCTGCCCGAGGCGCCGCGCGAGCTGGTCGTAGAAGGGACTCCGGCCGAAGACGTCGTTGATGACCAGGATCCCGGGCGCGGGCAGGCGCTCAGGAAACGCGATGAGTCCCGGCATGGTCCCGCCTTCCACCGGGATGGCCGCTTCCTCGACGCGGACATCGGGGATCGGCGCGCCGGCCGGTACCTCTGGATGACACACGGGCGACCTCCTAGGTGGCTTCGCGACGATAGCGTGCGATGACGGCCTGACGCGCTCGACCAACGGCGAGCCTCTTTGCCCATGCCGATCGGCTCTCGGCGACGATCGCGTTCGAAGCCCACTCGGCGTCGATGAGGTGGAGGCCGTGCTCGGCATAGACCGCGCATCGCGACGTGGTGGCCTGAGGTGTCACGTCCGCGAATCCGTCGCGGTCGACCGTCGATAGCAGAACACGAAGCTCCGCTCCAGCCTTCATGAGGCCGGCGATCGGTCCGACGACCGAACTCGATCCATCGAGGAGCCCACGCAGCAGAGAGCCCCACGGAAAGTGAACGGTCACCTCGTCGGCGAGGCACGCCAGCTCACACGGAAGACGCTCGATCCCTTCGATGAGGACCGCGGCGTTCGCGACGCGCGTTCGCTTCGCACGCCACGCGCCGCTCGCGAGGGCATCGGGGCTCGCATCGATGGCGATCGCGAACGTTGTCGGCTCGGTCCGCGCGCGGTGCAGAACGTAGCCACCGTCGCCCGCGCCCACGTCCACGAGAACGTGGCCGAACGAGGCGGCTACGGCAGCGGTCTAACCGACGTCGATGTCGACCAGGCGCTTGCCGATGAGTCCACGCATGTGGTCGATGCTATCTCGGTCTAGGGCTTTCGGGCGGCGTCCACCGCTTCGAGCGCGTTCCCGACGAGGCGTTGCGCGCCGCCGACCGCCCGAGGCACGTCGAAGCGCCGATCGAAGCTCCCGAGATTCTCCGCGGCCTCGAGCGCTTCCTCGAGCGCGGACTCGGCAAGCCGGAGCGCCGACGCGAGACGCTCGAGCTCGCCCGGATCGACTTCCTTCATTGCGGCATCATTGCACTTGCATGGCGCAGAAACGCGACCGCTCTTCGAAGCTCGAGCCCATCCGTCGGGTGTCGCAGATCCGTCAGTACTCAGCCGAGCCGGTGCCCGACGACGTCATCGATCAGCTCCTGGAGCTCGCGCGCTGGACGGGAAGCGCGAAGAACGGCCAGCCGTGGCGCTTCATCGTGGTGCGCGACAAGGATCGCCTCAAGAAGCTCGGGTCCTTGCGTCCGCAGATCGGCTGGCTCGCTGGCGCGCCGCTCGGGATCGCGATTGTTCTGGAGGGCGTGGACCCGATGTTCGGGGCGTACGACGAAGGTCGCCTCACCGAACGTCTGCTAACGGGCGCGACCATGCTCGGGTATGGAGGCGGTACCGCATGGTTTGGTGGCCCGACACAGGACGCCGAGGCCAAGCGGATCCTCGGCATTCCGGACGATCTGACGGCGCGCCAGATCGTGATGATCGGCCGCCCAACATCGAATAAGGATCCGCGTCCGTCCGGACCAATGCGCGGGCGCAAGCCGATGTCCGAGCTCGTCAGCTACGACCGCTGGGGCGCATCGAAGCAGAAATGAAAAGGGGCGCCTTTCGGCGCCCCTTCTTTCTTACTCCAGGTAGTCCTTGAGCTTGCGGCTCCGCGAGGGGTGACGCAGCTTGCGGAGCGCCTTCGCCTCGATCTGACGGATGCGCTCGCGAGTCACGTTGAACTCGCGGCCCACCTCTTCGAGCGTTCGGGTTCGTCCGTCCTCGAGACCGAACCGCAGCTGCAGAACGCGACGCTCGCGGCCGGTGAGTCCTTCGAGGACGCTTTCGACCTGCTCCTTGAGGAGCTTGTGACTCGCCGCGTCGGACGGCGCGAGGGCCTGGTTGTCGGGGATGAAGTCTCCGAGGTGCGAATCCTCTTCCTCGCCGATCGGTGTCTCGAGCGAGACGGGCTCTTGCGAGACCTTCACGATCTCGCGGACCTTGTCGGCCGTGATGAGCATCCGTTCCGCGATCTCTTCCGCGGTCGGCTCGCGACCGAGCTCCTGAAGAAGTCCACGTGAGACGCGGATGAGCTTGTTGATCGTCTCCACCATGTGGACCGGAATGCGGATCGTCCGCGCCTGGTCCGCGATGGCGCGGGTGATGGCCTGACGGATCCACCACGTCGCGTATGTCGAGAACTTGTAGCCCTTGCGGTAGTCGAACTTCTCGACGGCGCGGATGAGACCGATGTTCCCTTCCTGGATCAGGTCGAGGAAGCTCATACCGCGGCCGATGTACTTCTTCGCGATCGACACGACGAGACGAAGGTTCGCCTCGGTCAGGTTGTGACGTGCGTCGTCGCCTTTCTGAATGAGCTCGTCGGCGAGACGGCGCAGCGCGCGCTGCTCGTCTGAGTCGAGCTGCGCGAGCTTGTCGAGGTGCTTCACGAGACTGTCGCGAAGCTCGGCGCCGAGCATCACGAGCTCGCCGAGACGCTCCGCGCCTTCGGCCGGCCCGTGGATCTTCGCGTACTGCGGCAGGATCCGGAACGCGAGGCGCTCGGGATCGCGGCGCGCAGCATCGATGAGAGCGACGGTCTCATCGATGAGCACCTTCGCCTCGTAACTGATCTCTTTGCTATTCGCTTCGCCCTGCAGCGGATCGCGCAGCTTGAGGAGCCGGTTCGCGACCCGGCGCAGCTCCTTGCCGCCTTCCTCGTCACCGAGCGTGAAGCGGAGCGACTTGTTCGTGAAGCGAGTCGCCTCGTCGACAAATTCCTTCGGACGGCCGAGGGCCATTCGCTTCTTGACTTCGACGCCGAGCTCGTAGAGGTGGATCACCGACAGCGCCGGCGACACCAGTGCCTGCTCGCCGAGCTCGATCGACTTCGCGAGGTTGACCTCTTCCTCCGCTGTGAGGAGCGGGACCTTCCCGATCTCCTTGAGGTACATGCGGACCGGGTCGTCGACGCTGATGAGGTCCGAAGCAAGGACCGATGCGATCGAGTCCTCGCGCTGGAGCTCCTCGGTCTCCTCTTCCTCTTCCTTGACCTGCGCCCACGTGGGCGAGCGCTCCGCCTCGAGGATCTCAACGTTGTTGTCGTCGAGGGTCGTGAGAAGCTCTTCGACCTCTCCGGGCTCGGCGTCGGGGATTGCCCGAACGATGTCTTCCTGTGTGACGTAGCCCTGTTGCCGTCCGCGCGCGATCAGGCGCTCGGCTGCCTCGCGGTGCTCCGGGTGGATCCCGCGCTGCTCAGGCGCCGCCGCCGTTGCCGTGGTGGTTTCCTTGATCTTCGTTGTGCTCTTCATTCATCCCTCTCGTCGGCGTCCGCCGCGTGTAAGACCGTGTGCCGCTCCCGGCGGTGCATGAGCTCCGCGAGCTCGTCCGCCAGCTGAGCGACCTCTCCGTCCACCGCACCAGCGTCGCCGCCGTTAGCCCGCGCAAGCTGACCTTGCGCGACCTTCATACGACGCCGCACGTTTCGTTCCCGAAGAGCCAGCGCAGCGATTTCGATCGCCTGGGCGACGTCGACTTCGCCTTCAAGCTCAGGCGCAAATGCGCCAAGGGCCGCGGCTTTGGCGGCCAGATGAGCCGGCAGGTCAGAAGTCGGATGGTTCCCCGCTTTGAGCCACTCGAACATCGCTCGGTTGTCGGGGTCGTCGAGGTCGCCGGGGGCGAGTTGTGCGTCCGCTGCCTCTTCTGGAAATCGGATCAATAGTGCCATTAGGTAACGCTCCACAGGGCCGGTTTGTTTCGCCGGAGTCTCATTGGCCGCCGTCGCCGGGCGCTGAGTCGGCGGCGGCGCGGCCGCGGCCTCGCGGCGGAGCGCCTCCTGGTCGAGACCGGTCGAAGACGAGAGCGTCCCCAGGTAGAGCTCGCGCGTCAGCGGGTCCGGCTCGCCAGCGACCAGCGGTAGCGCTTCGGCCAGAAACCGCCGCCTGCCGTCGGCTTTTTCCAGGTCGCTCCGCTTCGCGATCCGGTCGAGGACAAACTCGAGGACGGGCTTGGCCTGCCCGAGGAGCGCGCGAAGGCCATCCGGATCCCGTCGCGCGAGCACGTCAGGGTCGGTGTCGGTGGGAAGGACCGTGACATAGACCGAGAGGCCGGTCCGGGCGGTCACGGACCCTCGCCCCGCGCGCCGGACGGCGCGCTGGACCTGCTGCGCGAGGTCGATCCCCCGCCGCTCGGCCGAGCTCTGCCCCGCCGCGTCGCCGTCGAAGGCGACGATCGCGCGCTCGATCCGCATGGCATCCAGCGCGTGGTATTGGTCCTCGGTCAGCGCGGTTCCCATCGAGGCGACGGTGTTCTCGAAGCCGGCCTGGTGCAGGGCGATGGCGTCGAAGTACCCCTCGACGATCACGGCGGCGTTCTGCTTCCGGATCGCCGCTCGGGCGGCATCGAGGGCGTAGAGGGTGGCGCTCTTGTTGAAGAGCACGGTCCCCTGGGAGTTGACGTACTTCCCGCGCTGGTCGGCGCGCATGGCCCGGCCGCCGAAGGCGATGATTCGCCCGCGGCCGTCCCTTATGGGGACGATCAGGCGGTGCCGGAACCAGTCGAAGAGGCCCCGGTCGCTCCGGCCGACCAGGCCCGCCGCGACGACCTCCTCGTCCGAGTACCCCTTCTTACGGAGGTAGCCGAGCAGGCCGTCCCAGCTGTCCGGGGCGTAGCCGAGGCCGAACTTGTCGACCGATTCCGGCAGGATTCCGCGTTCCGCGAGGTAGCTGGAAACCTCTTTCCCTCGCTCCGTGCCCCGGAGCGCCTGCCGGAAGTAGAAATGCGCCGTGTCGTTCGCCGCGAGGAGCCGCTTCTCGCGCTCCTGCTCCGCCGGGTCGCGCCGGCTCGTGAGCTCGACGCCCGCTCGCTCGGCGAGCGTCTTGAGCGCCTCCGCCGGCGTAAGCCCATCGATCTTCTCGACGAAGGTGAAGGCATCTCCACCCTCAGAACATCCGAAACATTTGTAGCTGCGGGTATCCGGGTTGACGTGGAAGGAGGGCGTCTTCTCGCTGTGGAACGGGCAGAGACCAGTGAACCCGCGGCCCGATTTCTTCAGGAGGACGCCGTGCTCGCCGATCAGCTGGACGATATCCACGCGTTCCTTGACGGTGTCGAAGTCTCCGGGCATCAAGCCAAGTATCGCGCTCGGCTTGCTCTAAAGCTGAAGCTTCAACAGCTCCTCGAGCTTCGAGGCGTCCACGGGCTTGGTGACGTGCTGATCGAAACCCGCCTCGCGCGCGAGGCGACGGTGGCGGTCTTCGCCGTAGCCGGTGAGCGCGATGAGCAGCGCGTCGCCCAGGCCGAGCTCGCCGCGGATCCTCCTGGCGACCTCGTACCCATCCATCTCCGGCATGCTGATGTCGAGCAGGACGATCTCCGGGCGGTGCAGCCGAACGTTGTCGAGCGCCTGCGGGCCGTCGTGCGCCGTGGCCACCTCATGGCCGTAGTCGCGGAGAAGCTCCCCGAGCGCCTCGGCCGCATCGACGTTGTCGTCGACGACGAGGATCCGGCGCCTCGGACCCGACGACGCGATCGCGGCCGTCGGCGGAGCGCCGTCAGCGACCGGCGGGAGACGCAGCGGTAGGCGGACAACGAATTCGGTGCCCCTTCCCGGACCCTCGCTCAACGCGTCGACCGAACCACCGTGCAGCTCAACCAGACGCCGCACCAGGGTCAGTCCGATCCCGAGGCCTCCGCGCGCCCGGGCGCGGGTCTGCGGACCCTGCATGAACAGGTCGAACGCCTGCGCGCGCAGCTCCTTCGTGAGGCCGGGGCCGTCGTCCCTCACTCCGACGACGAGCTCGTTTCCCTCGACGCGCGCACGCACCCAGATCCGACCGCCGACGTCGGTGTATTTCGCGGCGTTGTTCAGGAGGTTCGCGAAGACCTGGCCGAGCCGCGCCGGATCGGCGAGGAACGTGACTGGCTCCGTCGGCAGATCGAGCGCGACCCGGTGGCCACGCTCGTCGATCAGCGGGCGTGCGCTCTCGATCGCGCGCTCGATCACGGAGCTCAGAAGGAGCGGCTGCTCGCGAAGCTCGATCTTCCCGCGCGTGATACGCGAGACGTCGAGCAGGTCGTCGATCAGCCGGGTCATGTGCTCGATCTGGCGCTCTACGATCTCGCGCGACCGCGCGACGCGGCTTGGCTCGCTCTCGTGGATGCGCATGATCTGTAATGCGGTCGTCACCGGCGCGAGCGGATTCCGAAGCTCGTGCCCGAGCATCGCGAGGAATTCATCCTTCCGGCGGTCGACCTCGGCGAGCTCGTCGATCTTGCTTCGCAGCGCGACCTCGAGGACCGCACGTTGCTTGCTCTCCGCCTCGAGCGCGGCCGCTTTTTGCTGGAGGGTGGCGATGGCGCGGTTGCGCTCGTCTGCCTCCACGACGCTGTAGCTCTCGGCCGGGGTCACCCAGGTGTGTGCCGCGTTGATGTCGGCGAACGGCTTGGCGTACCCCGCGTGGTCGAAGTGCGAGATCGGATAGGCGCAGAGAAGAGCGAACGTCTCGCGCCGGGCGAGATCGTTCCAGAGCTCCTCGAGCCGGATCGCCGCGTCACGGTGTCCCTCGGCCCAGAGCAGCGCGACCATCTCGCCAAAAGCGAAAACCCGGCGATCGCCGCTGCGCGCGGTCCGAATGACCGGTCCGATCGTGGTCGCGAAGCGCTCCGGGTCCGGCGTGCCGTCGACCATGAACCGCGAGAGCGTCTCCCGCGCATCAAGCGCGTGGTAGCGGCCGCCCGCGGTCAAATGCGAAAGATCGACGCCTCTGCGAACGAGCCGGGATTCGACGCCCTCGCGGTGGGCGCGCGTGGCGATGAGAACGGCGGCGTCGCTCCCGCGCAGGCCGTCGGACATGAAGTCCGTGACCCGGTCATAAAGGAACCCTTCCTTCTCGTAGTACTGGACGAGGTGCCCGTCGTTCATGGGCGCGAACAGACCATTTGTCGCCACGGGGTCGGGCATTGCCAAATTCGTGCCAGAAGTGACTCGGTGGGGCCTCGGCCCCGTTACAAGTGGCTCCAGCCCGACGGGATGAAGATCGAGGCGTACGTATCCAGGGCATAGCGGTCGGTCATGCCGGCCACGTAGTCCGCGACGCCGCGCCGCACACCGTCGCGCTCGGCGATCCGCTGGTGCTCGGGCGGCAGGAGGTCGGGGTGCTTCTCGAAATGCTGAAGCAGCTCCCAGAGGACGCCCTGCGCCTTGAGGTCCTCGGTCTTCGCCGGGCCGGCGAGATAGACGTTTTCGAACATGAATTTCCGGAGGGCGTTGGTCGCCTCGAGGACCTCGTCGCTCATCGTAACCAGAGGCTTGCCATATGAGGTGACGATCACGTCGTAGATCATCGTGTCGAGGCGCTCGGCGCGGTCGCGGCCGAGCGAGGCGCGGATCTGCTGCGGGATGTCCTCTTCACGCACGATCTCCGCGCGCATGGCGTCGTCGATGTCGTGGTGGAGGTACGCGATCTTGTCGGCGTAGCGGACGACCCACCCTTCCGGCGTCTCGGGTATCCCCCACGCCGCCGTCTCCACGCCGCCTTCGGTGGGCGAGCTGTGCTTCTGGATCCCGTCGCGGACCTCTTTGGTGATGTTCAAGCCCGCGCCGTTCTTTTCGATCTTCTCGACGATGCGCACGCTCTGTTCGTTGTGCCGGAAGCCGTCGGGCAGGAACTTGCCGAGCAGCTCCTCGCCGATGTGGCCGAACGGGGTGTGACCGACGTCGTGCCCCATCGCCATGGCCTCGACGAGGTCCTCGTTGAGGCGCAGGCCGCGCGCCATCGATCGCCCGATCTGCGTGACCTCGAGCGTGTGCGTCAGGCGCGTGCGGTAGTGGTCGCCGACCGGCGCGAGGAAGACCTGGGTCTTGTGCTTGAGACGGCGGAACGCCTTGCTGTGGACGATGCGGTCGCGGTCGACCGCGAACGCGGCTCTCGTCGGCGACAGCTCTTCGGGGCGATCGCGATGGGCGTTCGCGGAGCGGGCCGCGTGTTCAGCCAGGTTGGCGTTCTCGATCTCTTCGGTGTGCTCCCGAACGCGGAGCGCGGCGACCGAGCGCGCTCGGGAAAGCTTTGCCTCACCGCGCGTCTGCGTGGCCATTTGCGCGTAAGGCTAATGGACGCGTCTTAGAACGCTACGTCGCGGGTGTATCCGTCACGCTGAAACCGCGAAGAGCTAAGCCCTCGTGACTAACGGTCGCGCGCCGCGCCTCCTGCCAGCGCGGCCTGCGCAGCAGCGAGGCGCGCGACCGGCACGCGGTACGTCGAGGGCGACACGTACGTGAGCCCGAGCTCGTGGCAGAGAGCGACCGATGAAGGCTCACCCGCGTGCTCGCCGCAGATCCCGATCTTCAGATTGGGCTTGGTCTTGCGACCGCGCTCGACCGCCATGCGCATCATCGCGCCGACGCCGTCGCGATCGAGGACCTGGAAGGGATCCGCCGGGATGATCTTTTCCTCGACGTACCGTGTGAGGAAGCTTTTCTGCGCGTCGTCGCGGGAGATCCCGAGCACGGTCTGCGTGAGGTCGTTCGTGCCGAACGAGAAGAACTCCGTCTTCGTCGCGATCTGGTCCGCGATGATGCACGCGCGCGGGATCTCGATCATCGTGCCGAACTTGTAGTCGACTCGCTTTCCGCGCTCCTTGAAGACCGTCTCCGCGACCTCGGTGACGTGCGCTTCCAGGCGATCGAGCTCACCCATCGTGGCGACGAGCGGCATCATGATCTCCGGCTTCGCCTTGACGCCCTTCTCGGCCGAGTCGATCGCGGCGCCGAGGATCGCGCGTATCTGCATCTCGAGGATCTCGGGATAGACGAGGAGCAGCCGGCATCCGCGCAGACCGAGCATCGGGTTGTCCTCGTGCAGCTGCTCGAGCCGACGGTAGATCCGCTCCTTGTCGGCGAGGGCGGCGCCGTTCTGTCCGGTGGCTTTCGCGACGGCGATGTCGATGTCGACGTCCGCGTACTCGCGAAGGAATTCGTGCAGTGGCGGGTCGATCAGGCGGATGACAACGGGCAGCCCGTCCATCGCCTCGTACATTTCACGGAAGTCGCCCTGCTGGAATGGGAGGAGCTTCGCGAGCGCGCGCTTCCGTCCGGCGGTGTCGCTCGCGAGGATCATGTCCTGCACGATCGGGAGACGCTCGGCCTCGCGGAACATGTGCTCGGTCCGCGCGAGACCCACGCCTTCGGCGCCCAGCTCGCGTGCGAGACGGCACTCACCCGGCGTGTCCGCGTTGACCCACACGCCGAGCTTCCGCCGCTTGTCGGCCCACGAGAGAAGCTCGATGAGCTCCTTCTCCTCGCGGAAGTTCGCTGCGATCGTCGGGAGCTCGCCCGCGAAGACCTCGCCGGTGGTCCCGTCGATGGAGATCGCGTCACCTTCCTTGATGACCTTGCCGTCGACGTGCATTTCGCGTTTCTGCAGGTCGATGTCGAGCGCGGCGACGCCGGCAACGCACGGCAAGCCGAGACCGCGCGCGACCACGGCGGCGTGCGAGGTAGAACCACCACGGGCGGTGAGGATCCCGGTCGCCGCCACCATCCCGTGGAAGTCGTCAGGGCTCGTCTCGGGCCGCACCAGAACGACGAGCTGCTTCTGCCCTTTCAGGACCACGGCGCGATCGGCGTCGAAGACGGCGCGCCCGGTCGCGGCGCCGGGCGATGCGTTGAGCCCTTTCGCGAGGAAGCGGCCCGCGGCGCGCGCGCTCTCCACCTCTTTCTGATCGAAGCGCGGGAGGAGGAGCTGCTCGACCTGAGCCGGCTCGACGCGCTGGATGGCCTCGTCCTTGGAGATGAGGCCTTCCTTCACCATGTCCGTCGCGATCTTGATCGCGGCCGCCGCCGTCCGCTTGGCGGAGCGCGTCTGCAGCATGTACAGCTTGCCGCGCTCGATCGTGAACTCGAGGTCCTGCGCGTCGCGATAGTGCTTCTCGAGGCGCTTCGCGATCTTCTCGAACTCGGCGTATGCCGCAGGTAGGTCCTTCTTCATCTGCGCGATCTTCGACGGCGTGCGAATGCCGGCGACGACGTCCTCACCCTGCGCGTTCGTCAAGTACTCGCCGTAGAGCTCTTTCGTGCCGGTGTTCGGATCGCGGGTGAACGCGACGCCGGTGCCGGAGTCTTCACCCATGTTCCCGAAGACCATCGTGACGATGCTGCAGGCGGTCCCGAGATCGTCCGAGATCTTGAACTGCTTGCGGTAGTCCTTGGCGCGCTGGCCGAACCACGAGCCGAAGACCGCCTCGATCGCCAGGCGCAACTGATCCTGCGGCTCGGTCGGGAACGGCTTCCCGGTCTCCTTGCGGACGATCGCCTTGTACTCGTTGACGAGATCCTCGAGCTGTTTCGGCGAGAGCTCGGGGTCGCTCTTCACGCGCGCCGCTTTCTTCTTTGCATCGAGTGCGTGCTCGAACTTCGCGGGGTCGATCCCGAGGACGATCCTCCCGAACATCGAGATGAACCTGCGGTACGCGTCCCAGGCGAAGCGCTCTTTCTTCGTGAGCTTGGCGAGACCGCTGCGGCTCTCGTCGTTCAGGCCGAGGTTGAGGACCGTGTCCATCATCCCGGGCATGCTCATCGCGGCGCCGGATCGCACCGAGACGAGGAGCGGGTCCTTGGGATCGCCGAGCTTCTTCTTGGTCGCGCGCTCGATGGTTGCGAGAGCCTTCTCGACCTGATCCCATAGCCCAGGCGGGAGCTTCTTGCCAGACGCGAAGTACGCGTTGCACGCGGCGGTCGTGATCGTGAACCCGGCGGGGACGGGAAGTCCGGCGTTCGTCATTTCGGCGAGACCCGCGCCCTTGCCACCCAGGAGCTCGCGCATCTTCGCGTTGCCTTCGGCCTTCTTGTTGGCGAAGAGATAGACCCATTTCTTCGCTTTCGGCGCGGCGCGGCGGGATGCAGCTTGGCGCCTGCGGCTACGAACGGCCATGGCGGACCTCCCCTTCGGAGAGATCGATTCTGGCAGAAGCGTTCATATAGCGCCTCGCGCGCATAACGCGAGGCTCTAGCGGATCGTGCTGTCCAGGTTGAGGCTGTTGTTCGTGAGATCGGGATCGGTCTCGTTG
>JBBPIQ010000007.1:0-52845 GCA_038040345.1 Chloroflexota bacterium | reverse complement strand
GTGTCGCCGACATTCGCGGGCTCCGGTGAGACGGACCCCGTGAGCGCGAGGTCCGACATCGGGACCGTGGTCGTGAACGTGAAGTCGCCCGAGACCGCGAGGTTCCCCCACCCGTCGCGGCTCTTCACGCGGTAGTGATACAGAGTGGTCGGGCTGAGACCGCTCAGGCCGACCGCGTGGCTCGTCTCGAACTTCGATGTGACCGGCGTCGTCGATCCGTACGCCGCCGTGGTGCCGTATTCGACCTGACTGTCCGCGTTCTCGTCCGTCGTCCAAGTGATCTTCGCCGCTTCGTGCGTGATCCCTGTTGCGTTCACCGAGCTGATGACAGGGGCGGTCGTATCGACGGCGCCGGCCCAGGCGAGGTAGCCGTAGTACGCGCCGATCGAGTGGTCGGGATCGCCGACGAAGCCCGAGGCCGGATCGCTCTGCGCGTGTCCCGCCGCATTCGCACGCATCTTCGCGATGACCTGCGCCGGCGTGAGACCGGTGCACGGCCCGGTCGCGCCCTTCTCGCCGAAGCAGAGCGCGACGACGCCCGCCATGTGCGGCGACGCCATGCTCGTTCCCGAGATCGTTTGGTAGCGGTTACCCGGCCAGGTCGATTGGATGCACACGCCCGGCGCCGCGATCGTGTGAGCGGCGTCCGAGCTTCCGACCGTCGTGAAGTTGCTGAAGCCGGCGGCCGAATCGTCTTGCTCGAAGTAGCCGTCGTTGCAGCTCGGCGAACCGCCACCACCGGGGAGCCCATCGAAGTCGGCCATCGCGGTCACGGTGAGGGCCTCGTTGTAGTTCGCGGGCACGTCAGCGGCGAAGTCCTCGCTGCTGTTCCCGGCCGCAACGACATAGGTGACACCGGCGGCGACCGAGTTGCAGATGGCCCGATGGAGCGCATCGCCGATGGTGTTGCCGCAGTTGCCGTCGTCGGTCCCCGGGCCACCAAGACTCATGTTCGCGACCTTGATGCCGAGCGCGGCCGCGTTCGCGGTGACCCAATCGATGCCACAGATGACCTGTGCGTCGGTGCCGCTGCCCTGCGCGTTGATGACCTTGACCGCGTAGATCTTCGTACCCGGTGCGACGCCTGTGACGCCTGACCCGTTGTTCTTCGCGGCGATCGTCCCCGCGACATGCGTGCCGTGACCGTTGTCGTCCCGCGCGGTGCCGCTGCCGATGCAGTTCTTTCCGTTCACCGCGTTCAGGTCTGGATGTGTGAGGTCCACGCCCGAATCGATGACCGCGACGTTGGCCGTCGACGCTTCGCGCACAGTCGTCGTCGTCGCGGCGCCGATGCGCCGCACACCCGGCGGCGCGGTGTCGCCCGCCTTGATCGGGACTGTGCCGATCGCGTGCAGGACGCGATCCGCGGACACGAATGCGATGTCCGGATCGGCGCGAAGGCGTGCGAGCTGCACCGAGCTCAGACGAGCGGCGAACCCCTGAAGCGCGCTTGCATAACGGAAGTCGCTGACAAAGCCATTGCGACGTTCCACGTCATCCGTCTTCGCGCCGGACGCGACGCCCGGGCGGAAGACGACGATGTACGTCTTCGGCTCGTCGGCAGCCATGACGAAACCGCTCGGCACGGCGAGATTCACGAGAAGGGCCGCCAGCCCGGCGGACGCGAGCCGTCGAAGCAAGGCTGTGCGGATCGAACCAGAGCTGCGCACGGAAATCACGCCCTTCCTCCCGACTGGCGCGCAACACTACTCGCGCCCTGCAAGAGTGATGTTTCTGGGCCGTCTCGCGCGGTCTCTGAGGCGTCTAAACGAGGTCCTTCGTGTAAGGAAGACTTCCTATTGGCGCGTGCGGCTTCAGCCATTGAGGCCGCCGCCTGTCCCGCTCGGCCTCGGGCGGGAGTGGCAGAAAACCTGCTCCGCCGGACGCGAGTGCGTAGCCCTGCGGTACAGTCGCGGCCCGTGTACGAAAGACCCGGTTACCGCACGCTCCTCGGCCGAATCCGCGAGAACGTGCGCACCTACATTCGCAAACAGCTCGAGCTCCCGCGGCAGGAGATCGCGGAGATCCTCGCGGCGAACAAGCGCGCCGCGATGTGGCTCGGCGTGGCGGTGGGTTTGGTCTTCATGACGCTCATCACACTGGTCGTCCTTCTCGTGGCCCTCGTGGCGATGGTGCCCCGTAACTGGCTCGGGATCCTCGTGCTCGCGCTTTCGGTCGGCGCGGCCTTTGCGCTCTTCGTCCTGGGAGTGCGCGCGAGAGTGATCGTTCCGGCGTTCATCGGGGGTCTTGTCCTCATCGCCATCGGCGTCGCCGCGTTCCTGTGGCTCCCGGAGCTTGTCCTTGCGGCAATGCTCCTCACGATCGCGCTCGCGATCGGTGCCGGCGCGATGGGGTACGGCGGGTACAGTCGTCTCGAGCTCCACGGACCGACCCGGACGATCAAGTCGATGAAGGAGACGGTGCAGTGGGCGAAACAGCGTCTGCTCGGACGGAGCGCGAGCTAGCCGAGCTCCGCGGCCAGATCAACGCGGATCTCGATTACCTGCTCGCGCGCATCCGCGACGACGCCGACCCGCGAAACCTCGCGCGGCGTCAGCCGATCGCTGTGTTCGGGACTCTCGGGTCGCTGGCCGCGATCGTGGGGATCGCGTTCGCCTCGCGGGTCAAGAGCTTCCGTCGATCGCGCACGGAGACGGAGCTTGACCAGATCGTCCAGCGGCTCGGCGGTCGCCTCGACCGGCTCAAGGGGCGGACGCGGAAGCGATTCCGCGAAACGCTCAAGAACGAGATCGCCGAGGTCGAGACCGGCCCGCGCGCGAAGCAGATGGTCTGGGAATCGGTGACCGCCGCGCTCACCGCCGCGGCGACGCTCGTCGCGCGGCGGTTCGTGTCACGCCTGACGGGCGACGAGGAGCTTCCCGACTCCAAGGCTTAGCGCGAGCAGCGCGGCGTAGGCGAGCGGCACGGCAGCCCCGCCCGCCAGACCGGAAGCGATCGCGAGTCCGGCCGCCACAGCCGGATCGCGGAGTCCCGCGCCGATCGCCGCGGCGATTCCGTCTCCCCTGAACAGCGTCGCGCCGACCGCCGCGGCCACGGTGCCCACCCCAAGCACCAGGGCCGCTACGCCGACCGCTCGGGGGTCGACGAACGAGAGTGCCGCGACGCCGGCCGCGCCGAGGATGATCGCGAGCGCGACGTAGCGGGCGCCATCGACGATCGGCAGGATCAGATCACGGAAGAGCGGCACCGCACTCGCGAGCGCGGTGCCGATCACGAACGCGAAGAGCGCGACGTTGACCTGCTGCCCGATGCCCGGGATCGCCGCGAGCAGGAGCGGGAAGGACAGCACGATGGTCCCAGTGAGGAGCGCCCCGACCGTCTCCTCGCGCGCGCCCACGAGACGCGCGAGCGTCGGTCCGATGAGCGGCGATGGCGAAAGCGCGAGGATCGCGACGACCGGATCGCCCACGACCACGGCGACGAGACCGAGCCCGGCGTAGGCGAGGACGATCGGCGCGAGGTTCCGCGGCCGGCGCAACGAGAGCAGCGCGAGAAGCGGGGTCCGCGTGCCGGTCGTGAAGAAATACAGGGTGAGCGCCGACTGCACGGCGCTCTGAAGGTCAGGCGCCGAGCTTCTCGCGGAGCGCTGGCACGAGCTCGTCGATCGCCACACGCACCTGGCTCATCGAGTCGCGCTCGCGGATCGTCACGGCGTGATCATCGATCGACTCGAAGTCGACCGTGACGCAGAGCGGCGTTCCGATCTCGTCCTGACGGCGATAGCGCCGGCCGATGGCCTGTGTCTCGTCGTACGTCGACATGAAATGCGGCCGGATCTTCGACCACACCTCGCGCGCGATGGGGCTGAGGCGTTCGTTCTTCGAGAGCGGAAGCACCGCGACTTTATATGGCGCGAGGTGCGGACGGAAACGCATCACGACGCGCGTGCCCTCTTTGTCGGGCTCCTCGTCGTATGCGGCGCACATGATCGCGTATGTGGCGCGATCGGCGCCGACCGACGTCTCGACGACGTGAGGGATGAACCGCTCGTTCGCGACGTCGTCGAAATACTCGAGCTTCTTGCCGGAGAATTCGGAGTGGCGGCGGAGGTCGTAGTCGGTGCGGTAGTGGATCCCCTCGAACTCGTTCCATCCAAAGGGAAACGCGAACTGGATGTCGGTGGCCGCGGCCGCGTAGTGCGCGCGCTCGTCGGCCGCGTGGTCGCGGAAGCGCAGCTTGTCCTTCGGGATGCCCTGCTCGAGGTGCCACGCGAGACGCGTTTCCTTCCACTCGTCGTAGAAGCGCGGCGCATCGGCGGGGCGGCTGAAGTACTGCATCTCCATCTGCTCGAACTCGCGCGAGCGGAAGATGAAGTTGCCCGGCGTGATCTCGTTGCGGAAGGCTTTGCCGATCTGCGCGATCCCGAACGGAAGCTTCTTCCGGGACGTCTGCTGCACGTTTTCGAAGTCGACAAAGATGGATTGCGCGGTCTCCGGCCGAAGCCACGCGATCGACGCGGTGTCCTCGACCGGTCCCACGAAGGTCTTGAACATGAGATTGAACTGCCGCGGGTCCGCCAGCTTCTTCTCGCCGCAGTTCGGGCAGGACACACCGGAGAGGTCGAGCTTCTTCGCGCGCCACGCCTTCGCGAGCTCGTCACCCTTCGGCAGGTCATCGAGGCGGAAACGCTTGCGGCAGTTGCGGCACTCGACGAGCGGGTCCGTGAAGTTCTCGACGTGGCCAGAGGCTTCCCAGACACGTGGGTGCATGAGGATCGCCCCATCCAGGCCGACGATGTCCTCGCGCAGCTGGACCATCGCGCGCCACCACGAGCGCTTCACGTTGTTCTTGAGCTCGACGCCGAGCGGCCCGAAGTCCCACGTCGCGCCCGCGCCGCCATAGATCTCGCTCGAAGGGAAGACGAAGCCGCGTCGCTTCGCGAGCGACGTGATCTTCTCGGAAATGTCCTCCACGCGGGGCGCCGTCTTCACGAAACGGGCGCGGGGTGTGGGAGCGTGCGCAGCTCGTCTATGAGATGCGTGGTCGAGATGTCGCGATCGAGCACGTACCGCATGAAGCCGCGCAGGTGCCGGTCGAGCTCATGGGTGAGCGCAGCGTCGAGCCGCAGCCGCGAAGCCGAGTCGAGGTCGCTCGCCAGGAGATAGCGCAGCGACTTCAGCGCGCGGACCGTGAGTGGCGCCACGTACGGCAGCGGCGTCGCGCAGCCCGCGCAGATCGCACCACCGGCCGCAGGCTCCCAGGCGTTCGTCACTTCGGCCAGCGCGCTGCGGCACTGCGCGCATTCGCCGAGCTCGGGTCGGAAGCCGGAACGATCGAGCAGATGCAGGTCGAACCAGCGGCAGACCGTCGGCGCGTTGACGCCGGCGTCGAGCGCGCGGAGCGAGGTCTCGAGCAGGTCGAAGAGCGGTGCGGATGGAACGCGGTCGGCCGTGAAGCGATCGACGAGCTCGGCAACGTACCAGCCGGCCGCGATGAGCGCGAGATCGTCGCGCATGTCGGGGTAGATGGCGCGAGCTTCGGCGCCAGTCAGGACGTCGAGCTCACGCCCGCGCGCGAGTTGATAGGTGGCGTGCGTCAGCGGCTCCGCGTGCCCGGCCATGCGGCTCGTCGCTCTCCGTATACCTTTTGCGACGACACGCACTTTGCCGAAATGGCGCGTGAAGAGGACGAGAATCCGATCTGCCTCGGCGAAGTCGTTCGTCTTGAGGACGATCGCCTCGGCACGGTACGTGCGAGATGCCACGTCGCGTCAATGGTACGAAACGGCGCTCGCAACGAGGCGCGGGGCGCATATGATCGGTCTTCGGTGGGTCGCACTCTCGAGGCACATATCGCCGCCGTCGATGAGGAGATCCGCGCTCTTCTGACCGGCGCGGACGCCTCTCTTCAGCCCTTCTACGGGATGATGCTGTACCACCTCGGCCTGGACGCGGAGCGAGGACCCTCAGGAAAACGACTTCGTCCGGTGCTCTGCACCCTCGTGTACGAAGCCCTGGCCGGCGACGCGCGCGCCGCCCTGCCCGCGGCCGCCGCGATCGAGCTGCTCCACAACTTCACCCTCATCCACGACGACATCGAGGATCAGGATCCGGCGCGCCACCACCGGCCGACCGTCTGGAGCGTGTGGGGCGTGCCGCAGGCGATCAATGCCGGAGACGGGATGTTCGCGGTGTCCCGACTTGCGGTCCAGCGCCTTCGCGGCTTCCCCGCCGAGCGCGTCCTCGAGTTCGCCAAGCTCGTCGACGAAGCGTGCGTTCGGGTCTGCGAGGGCCAATTCCTGGACATCTCGTTCGAGACACGGACCGACGTGACCACCGAGCGCTATCGGGCGATGGCCGCGAAGAAGACCGGAGCGCTTTTCTCCGCGGCCGCGCAGGGCGCAGCGCTCCTCGCGACCGACGATGTCTCGGTGCGCGAGACACTCGCACGGTTCGGCGACGCGTTCGGCCAGGCCTTCCAGGCTCACGACGACGTGCTCGGGATCTGGGCTTCGACGGAGCGGACCGGAAAGGTCGAGATGAACGACCTGACCAAACGCAAGAAGACGCTCCCGGTCGTCCTCGGGTTCGAGCGCGCCCAGGGCAAGACCCGCGAGCGCCTCGCTGCGCTGTTCGCGCCGGCGGCGCCGCTATCGAGCGAGAGCGTCGAGCAGATACGCGAGATCCTGGACGAGCTCGGGGTCCGCGCGCTCATCGACGCAGAGATCACAACGCAGCGCGGTCGCGCGCTCCACGCGCTTCACGGGATCGCTCCGATCGCCGCGGCGCGCGAACCGCTCGACCTCCTTGAACGACTCGTCGCATCCGCGACGGGCGCGACGACCGAGCCCGCGGGAGCCGTCGCGACCTAGAATCCGGCGGCGATGGCACCTCGCGACATCATCCTCGAGCCAAACGAAAAAGTGATCATGGCGACGCGGCCGCTCTTCCTGTGGGAGCCGCTCGTGATCATCGACATTCTTCTGTTGATCCTCGCGCTGTATTTCACGCCGATACAGCCGGCGTTGATGGTCGCCTCGCTCGCGGTGTTCGCGTTGCTCACCCTTTGGCTTGTGGTGCAATGGATCCCCTGGAGCGCGAGGTGGTTCGTGCTCACGGATCGCCGGATCATCACCAGGCGCGGCGTCCTCAACCGCACGCAGGCCGCGCTGCTCCTCGAGCGTGTGCAGGACGCGAGCATCTCGCATCCGTTCCCACTCTCGATGATCCGCGACTACGGCGTGCTCCACCTCGAGTCCGCCGGCGAGCACGCCCAGGAGCGGCTCGAAGGCGGAACGCACGAGCTCGCGATGACCGGATCGACGAAGTTTTACCAGGCCCTCACCGACGCGCAAACGCCGAACTAGTGACTTAATGCGGCGCTATGTGCTCGAGGACGACTTCCACGCCGAGTGGCTCCGGAGATACGACACAAGTGACGCAGCCGTAGCGGACCTTCGACGGCTTGAGCGTCTGACCCCTTCACAGCTCGCGAAGGAGATCGGACCAACGCCGTGCGCTGATCACTGTGGGCGGCGTGAGCTCCATGTTATCGAGGAGACCGG
Source organism: Chloroflexota bacterium (assembly GCA_038040345.1). Taxonomy (GTDB): domain Bacteria; phylum Chloroflexota; class Limnocylindria; order P2-11E; family P2-11E; genus 3-1-20CM-2-70-9. The sequence goes on along the minus strand of JBBPIQ010000007.1, from coordinate 45,320 downwards.
CAAGGAAATCGCACATGCAACGGTCCACGACGACCGAGCCTCGCCTCCGTCCGTTTAGGCGAGATTCCCCGGGAGGAACGGCTCCGGTAGAAGCGCCGTCATCGTCGTCGTCTTTCTGAGCCCGCCCACCGTCGCGAGAACTACACGCAGGTCGGGCGCGAACTCCGCGATCACCTGTCGACAGGCGCCGCACGGAGATGGCAGCTGGTCGTCATCGATCACGATCGCGATCGCGTCGTAGTCCTTCGTCTCGCCCGCCGCGACCGCGGCGAATACCGCGCAGCGCTCCGCGCAGACCGTGAGACCGTACGAGACGTTCTCCACGTTCGCGCCCGAGTAGATCTTGTTGCGCTTGGTGCGGATGGCGGCACCGACCTTGTACTTCGAATACGGCGCGTGCGCGCGCCGGCGCGCGAGCGACGCGACCCGGATGAGGTCCTCATCCCCAGGCCCGAGCTTCTCCACTCAGACTCTCTCGCCCGCGGGCATCTTCTTGATGACGCGCACACGGCGGATGCGGCGGCCCTCGACGCTCTCCACGACGAACTTCGCGCCGCCCGCCTCGACGGCCTCGCCCGACTTCGGGAATCGGCCGAGCTGGGCGACGACGAATCCGCCGAGCGTGTCGTAGTTCGGAGCCGCCTCGGCGGGCGGGAGGTCGAGGTCGAACGTCTCGCGCACGTCCTCGAACGGCACGCGCGCGTCCATCAAGGCCTCGCTCTCGGACACCGGAATGACCATCTCCTGCTCGACGTCGTACTCGTCGCGGATCTCGCCGACGATCTCTTCGACGAGATCCTCGATGGTCACAAGCCCGCTCGTGCCGCCGTACTCGTCGACGACGATCGCGATGTGGACCTTGTCCTTCTGCATGTCGCGAAGGAGCTGGTCGATGGTCTTCGACTCGGGCACGAACTGGGCGGCCCGCAGATACGGTCTGATGTGCACGTCCTTTTCACCGCGCGCCAGGCGCCGGAAGAGGTCCTTCACGTAGAGGATCCCGATGATGTTGTCCGGCGAGCCCTCGTAAACGGGGATCCGCGAGTGCCCGATCGTCGTGATGATCTTGAGGATCTCCTCGGCCGGCGTCTCCACGTCGATCGCGACGATGTCCGTGCGCGGGACCATGACCTCGTGGACCGGCTTCTCGGCGATCGCGAAGATCGACGCGATCATCCGCTGCTCGCGCTCTTGCACCACGCCTTGCGCCTGCCCCGCCTCCACGAGCGACTTGATCTCGTCCTCGGTCACGAGCGCGCTCGACTGCGGGTTACCGCCGCCGAATGGTCTCGTGAACAGGCGCGTCAGGGCAAAGAGGACACCGACCAGCGGTCGCAGGACCCAGGTGAAGAGCTCGAGCGGCCACACCAGGATCAGCAGGACCGTCTGCGCGTGCCTGGCTCCGATGGTCCGGGGGACGAAGATGCCGAACAGCACGGCGAAGAGGCACAACGCTGTCACCGTCACGGCAACGGCTGCGACGTCGCGGACGACCGGCGCGCCCGGACCGAAGACAAATCGGAGTAGGTCCGACAGCCGCGGTGCGATGTACGCCGCTGAGATCCCGGAGAACGCGAAGACGATGAGGAATTCCGCGACCTGGATCGACGCCAGGTATTCGACCGCCTTTCGGCCCATCGTCCCGGCGCGGCGACCGCGACCGCCGCGCGCGGCGAGCTCCTCGATCAGCTGTGGCCGCCGGATCGTGTGGAGCGCGGCCTCGCTCGCGGAGAGCACGGCGAGCACCGCAACGAGCAGGAGCTCCAGCAGGAGCAGCTCCACGATGATCGCGTCCACTAGGTCGCCTTCTTCTGGCGGCGGTCGGCCTTCTTGATCGCGCGCGCCGGCATTCCGACCGCGACCATGCCTTCGGGCACGTCCTTCGTCACGACGGAACCCGCACCGGTGGTGGCGCCGGCGCCAACCGTGACCGGCGCGCGGAGCAACGTGTCCGACCCGATGAAGGCGTCGTCGCCGATCACCGTGCGGTTCTTCTTCACGCCGTCGTAATTCAGCGTGATGGTCCCCGCGCCGATGTTCACGCGCTGGCCGACCTCCGCGTCGCCGATGTAGCTGAAGTGGTGCATCTTCGTCCCAGTTTTGAGGCGCGCGTTCTTGACCTCGCCGAAGTTGCCCATTTCCACGCCGCGCTCGAGATAGGCGCCCGGGCGCAGGTGCGAGTAGGGACCGATGCGCACGTCGTCTTCGAGCGTTGCGCCCTCGAGCGTCGAGTTCTCGACCTTGCAGCGCTCCCCCACCGTTGTGTCGCGCAGCACCGAGTACGGACCGACACGCGAGCCCGCGCCGATGGAGGTCTTGCCCTCGAGGATGGTCCCGCGCTCGATGACGACATCCGCCGCGATGCGGACGTCGCTGTCGACCTGACAGGAATCGGGATCGCGGAACGTCACCCCGGCGGCCATGTGCTGATCGCGGATGCGCTTTCGCATCGCCGCCTCCGCCATCGCGAGCTCGCCACGGGTATTCACTCCGATGCCCTCCTCGGGATCGTCGGTGAGATGCACCGCGACCCGCTTCCCTTCACGCCTGGCGTCGGCCACGAGATCGGTGAGGAAGATCTCCCCTGTTTCGTTCGGGCGCAAGCGGCCCACCGCGGCGCGGAGCCAATCGAGATCCGCCGCGTACGCGCCGAGATTCGACTCGGGGAGCTGCTTCTCCGCCGCCGTGGCGAGACGGGTTTCGACGATGCGCGCGACGTCGCCGCGCTCGTCGCGCACGACGCGCCCGTACGCGTTGTCGGTCCCGACCGCGCCGGCGAGAAGCGCGAGCGGCGCGTCGCGTTCGGTGAGGAGCGCGCGCATGCGGGTGAGCGTCTCGGGGCGGAGAAGCGGCGTATCGCCGTAGACGATGTAGGCGATGCCGCGGTCGCCGTTGGCAGCCGCGAGCGCGACGCGGACCGCGTCGCCGGTGCCGCGCGGGACGTCCTGCATCGCGACTCGCGTTCCTTCATCGAGGAGCTCGCGCGCGGGCGTGCTCTCCTGCGACAGAACGACGAGCGGACGGGCGCCGACGTCGCGGACGGTTTTCAGGATGTGCTCGAGGAGCGGGCGCCCGGCGACCGGATGGAGGACCTTCGGTGTCTTGGACTTCATCCGCGTCGAGAGGCCCGCCGCAAGCACGATGGCGAGCGGCGCGTCGCCGATAGGGTGTTGCTTCAGGCTGGGGCGCCAGGATTCGAACCTGGGATAGCGGATCCAAAGTCCGCCGCCTTACCGCTTGGCCACGCCCCAAGGGACACGACCAAAAGGATAGGGCGGGGCCGTTATTTCTCGGGCTGCTTGCCCCGCTTGATCAATTCGGCCACGCGGCGTCCGCCTTTGCGGCCGAGCTGCGCGTAGCCCTCGCTTCCGAGCTGCGTCTTACGCGCCTCGCCGCCCTTGCGGCCGAGCTCCGCGTAGCCCCGCGAGCCGAGCTGCGTCTTGCGCGCCTCGCCGCCCTTTCGCCCGAGCTTCGCGTATCCCTCGGGACCGAGCTGTCCCTTACGGGCCTGCCCACCGCGACGGCCGATCTCCCGATAGAAGGACGAGCCGTGCTTGTCCGCGGTCGAACTGCCGCCGCGCTGACCAGCTTGCCGAACTGTGAGCTCTCCTCGTGGATCCATGTGTCCAACGTAGGGGGACAGCCCTCGCTCGCTTGTCACTCACGGAGCGACACCGAGGCGCAACACACGCACGCGAAGCCCTGCGCGACGCAACCGACGCGCGATTCCGATCGCATGCGCCCGGTCATCTCCCAGGGTGAAAAGCGAGGGACCGCTGCCCGACATGGCGAGATCGATCCCCAGGCCGGCCGCGGTCTTTCGCGCTTCGCCGATCGCGGGAGCGACGCGGTCGGCCGCTTCGCTGAGATCGTTGTGGATCGCCTCGCGAATGACGGCGACCGTCACCTTGCGATCGCGTAACGCTTTTGCAAGTTTCGCGGTCCGCTCTCCGTTCGACGGTTTCGCGCGGTGCGCGCCGAACACGAGCGCCGTGGACACATGTTCCCGAAGCTGCACGAGCGCGATCCAGAATGGCTCGGGCGCCGGAAGTGGCTCGACCAATTCGCCGCGACCGCGCACGAGCGCGTACGCCGCGCCGCTCACGAAGAACGGGACATCCGAGCCGACGCGCGCCGCGACGGGCGTGAGGTCGATGCCGTCGAGCCGCCACGCGCGGGCGAGACCGCGCAGCACCGCGCCCGCGTCGCTCGATCCGCCGCCGAGCCCCGACGCGACGGGAATGCGTTTGCGCACGCGCACGTGCGCGAGCGCGGGTCGCTTCGACGCGTCGGCGAGCGCGCGCACGGCGCGCGATGCGAGGTCGTCGCCCGCGACGGCCCCGACCGCCGGCGCGATGCGCACGTCGAGCGCGCGCCACGGAGCCACGCGCACTCGATCGCGGAGGTCGATCGTCGCGAACACGGAGGCGAGCTCGTGATAGCCGTCGGCCCGCGGTCCGAGCACCTCGAGCGTGAGGTTCACTTTCGCAGGGGTCATCAGGACGACGGCCCGGCTCACTGTCCGGGGAGGCCGATCGCGCGCGCGAGCGCGACCCACTCGTCGAGCGATAGCGTTTCCGGTCGCCGCTCGGGCGCGATGCCGGCGGCCGCGAGGACCGTCGTCGCGCGATCGCGATCAAGTCCGGCTTCGTGACCGAGCGCGGAACGGAGCTGCTTGCGACGGTGCCGGAACGCGTCGGACACGAGCCGCAGGAACGGCTCCTGGGCGAGCGGCGCGAAGGCGGGTCGCGGCCGCGTGCGCAGTGCCACGACCGCCGAGTCGACGCGCGGCGCCGGGCGGAAGGCGCGCGCGGGCACTCGGCGCACGATCCGCGGCTCCGCGAACGACTGCGTGAACACCGAGAGATAGCCGCGCTCGCGCGCAGCGCGGCCGGTCGCGGCCATCCGCCGCGCGACCTCCTGCTGGACGAGGACGACGACGAGCGGCGGGCGCCGGTCGTCTGCGAGGAAGCGCTCGAGAAGGGGCGTGGTGATCTGATACGGAAGGTTCGCCACGATGCGGGTGATGGGCCGCACCGCGAGCCCGAGCAGGTCGACCTTGAGCGCGTCCGCCTGGACGACCTGGACGTTCTTGTGAGCCGCTAACGTCTCTTCGAGCAAGGCGACCATGCGCGGGTCGACCTCGACCGCCGTCACCGACCGCACTTTCGAGGCGAGCGCGGCGGTCAGGACCCCCGGGCCTGGACCGATCTCGAGCACGTCGTCGTCGGGAGAGAGCTCGGCGGCGTCGACGATCGCGGCGAGGACCCCGCGATCGACGAGAAAGCGCTGTCCGAGGGAATTCGCGGCGCGGACGCCGTGCCGGCGCAGTACGTCGCGGAGCGCGCGGGGGTCCGCGACATCCATGGGGGCGAGGCTAGACGGTCACTTGCACACCCACTGGCCCGCCTGTCCGCGCGCGAACATCCACGCGGCGACATTGGCCGCGGCGACGGGGTCGAAGACGCTCGCGCCGGCGAAGCCCGCCCGGATGCTGTTCGCCGCCCAGGTGCTCGGCAGGAACTGGAAGAGGCCCGACGCGCCTGAGGCGTTGTAGGCGCCCGGGTTGTACCGGCTCTCGCAGTAGGCGACCCGCAGCAGCTGCTCGGCGTCGGCGCCCTGAGCGGCGGCGGCGTCGCGGATGATCGCCTCGATCTCCGAGCCCCCTGGCGGGATGCGGGTACCGACCCGGCGGAGCTCGGTGGCCGGCGCCGCGAGCTCCTGGGACGAAAGGAGGGTGCGAGCGGTCTCGCGCCCGTCGACGACGTGGATCAGGTAGATGTTCTCGACGCGGCCCAGAACGCCTGGCGTGACGACGACCTGGTGCAGCCGGTCGAGGTTCGGGTCCGGCTGGAGACGCACCGCGAACGGGACGTCCTCCTGGACGGTCATCTGCTGGTCGGCGATCCGGGTGATCCGAACGACGTCGCCCGGGTAGAGCAGCGCGCCGAGCGGGCGGTCGACCTGGTCGAGGGGCCCGAGGGCGCTGCCGGCGGCGACGAGGAGGTCGGCGACAGTTCCGCGGACGGACCGGGCCGCGACTTCCTGACCGCCGTCGATGAGGGTCACCGGCAGCCCGCGATCGAGCGCCAGGCGCTGGCCCGGAACGACCGCCGCCTCGATCGGCGCCGAGAGCCGATCCCCCGCCCCGGTCGCGAGCCCGAGCCCGCGAAGGGCTCCCGCCACCGTCTCGGACGACGTGCGGACGTTCGCGACGAGGCCGTCGACCGACACGGTGAGCGGTGCCGCTTCCATCCCAAGCACGGCGCCGCGCGGGATCGCAGCGGCCCGACTGGCGACGACCGCGGTCGACCGCGCGATCGGATTCGGACCGAGAAGCGTCCACGTGCCCATGCCGACGAGGTACGTCACGAGGGCCAGCCGCCCAAGGCGCAGCAAAACAGAAAGCACGTGCCGCCGCCCCACCAAACGCGCCTCCCCAGTCCACCCGGCTCCAGACATGGCGACGCCATGGACTGGAAACAAGGGGACCGGGAAAGTCTACCGGGCCGGGAGGGTCCTGTCCTAACGCTCCCCGGGGGCCCGCCAACCGCTCTCTTTGAGGTGCGCCCGGATCAGCGGAGCGAGGTCGTCGCGCCGCAGGGCCGCGTCGATGAACGCCTTGACGTAGCCGAGCTTGTCTCCGGTGTCGTAGCGGGTCCCCTGGAGCTCGACCGCCCACACCGGGGCCCCCTGGCGCGCCAGCTCGCTCACCGCGTCGGTCAGCCAGATCTCGCCGTTCCGACCCGGTTTGGCGCGCTCGAGGATGTCGAAGACCTCAGGCTCGAGAACGTAGCCGTGCACCGCCGCGAACTCGCTCGGGGCCTCCTCGGGTTTCGGCTTTTCGACGATCGCGAGCACGCGTTGGGTCCGCTCGTCCACGGGTGTCCCGGCGACGACGCCGTAGGCCGACGCCTTCTCCTTGCTCACGCGGATCGTCCCGACGACGCTGCCGCCGCCCAGACGCTGACGCGCCTCCAGAAGCTGGCCGATGGCGGGCGTATCGCCGACGACGATGTCGTCTCCCCAGAGCATCGCGAAGGGCTCGGCGCCCACAAGCCCGCGGGCCTGGAGGACGGCGTGGCCGTTGCCTTTGGCCTCCTCCTGGATCACCACCCGGACGGTTGCGAGCCGCTCGGGTCGCTTCAGAAGCTCGATCTCGTCCTTGCGGAACTCCACGGCGAGGCGGCGCTCGAGCTTCTCATTGGGCCTGAAGTAGGCGTCGAGGGACTCCTTTCCCGGCGCGTTCACGATCACCACCCGGGTAATCCCCGCGGCGGCCATCTCCGCGACGACGAGCTCGATGACCGGCGTGTCGATGATCGGGAGGAGCTCCTTCGGGACCGTCCGGCTGATCGGAAGGAAGCGCGTGCCGAGGCCGGCGGCCGGGATCACGCCGTACCGCACCGGCTTTAGACGCGGCGCGCCGTCGGTCACGGGCGGGTCTCGGCGCTGAGGCTGAACGCGACCGGCTCCGTCGTGCGAATCGCGAATCCGGTGACCGCGAGAAGCGCGCGGCGGTCGCCCGTCGTGTCGACGTCGAAGGTGAGGTCGCCGTTCTCGACCGTCCGGCGCTCTACCGTCCCGCGATCGCCGAAGTGGAGCACCTGCACGGCGAAGCGCTGCGAGACGAGGTTCGTCGATCGGATGAAGCCCGAGGTGACCCAGCCGTTGTCCGCCTCGGCCTCGTCGAGCGGCAGACCGGGAATCTCGATGTCATCGACGGCGAAGCCGCCGAAGTTCAAGTTGCCGTCGGTGACGTATTCGAACCGGAGCTGGACCTGCTTGCCGGCGTACGGCGAGAGATCCGCAGTGAGGTGCTTCCACCCGGTCGCGGTCTCGCCGCTCGACGATCCGCTCATCCCGTTCCCCAGATTCTGTCCATTGGGATCTGTCGCGCTCGAGGCCTCGGTCTTGAGTGGGGTCCAGTGCGAGCCTCCGTCGGTCGAGACCGTCACGTAGGCGTAGTCGTAGTCGACTTCGATCCCGTACCACGTCCAGAACGCGAGCTTGGGATCGGTCACCGAGCGCAGATCGATCGCCTTCGTGAGCGTGGCGTCCATCCCGTCGCCGCGATCCGACCACCAGAAGGTGCGACCGGAATGGGGATCGGTCGGGATGAGCCGGTTGCTCGTGGGCCCGCCGAACCGGAGCGTGAGCTTCCCTTTCGGCAGCTCGACGTATTTCACGGAGTACTCGTGCACTGTGGATTGGAACGTGCCGCCCGCTGCGACGGCGTCGCCGACGACCACGGCAGCCGGCTGGCGCGCCGGGGCACCCTGCGGATAGTTGTAGGGCGCATCGGCGTTGACCCCGATGAACTCGTTCGCGGCGACGAAGTTCAGCCATTGCTCTTCCACGCCGAGTTGGCCGCGTTGCTTGAGTACCGCGTCGAAATCGGCGGGCGTGTCGATGCCTTTCTGCATGAACGCGCGGATGAGGTCCTCTCCACCAGCGTTCTGGCGGAGAAAGTCGAGGAACATGAACGCAAGGCCGTAATGCGGCCGCGCCGTGTCGAGGTCCGCCCAATCGTTCAGCTGCGTGTCGGGGACCCGGAGGTATGCCTCGCCGTCCGTCGGCGTGAACCCATTGCCTTTTTCGCAGAGGACGGCATGGCCCTCGTTGAACCACACCGCCGAGCGTCGCCGCGTGTTGAACTGGATCATGTGGCAGAACTCGTGAGCGAGGATCCGGTCCATCTCCGTCGAGCCCACGCGCGCCCCGAGCGTATTGAGGTAGATCATCTCTCGCTCCGCCGAGAACTCGTTCACCCACGCGGGCTCTTCGTCGGCGCCGCTGAAGTAGCCGGCCGCCGAGCCGGGCAGGCGCGCGAAGACGAGGTTGATGCGCGGGTCGGCGTCGATCCCCGGCGACCACTCCTCGCCGTAGAGCCGATGGTCGGTCGGATAGATCTTGCCCTCAAAGCTGGTTGCGGTCGTGCGCAGGCCGTTCAGATCGACGCTCGCGTCGTTCGCCACCCACCACTTCGCGTGATCCGTCAGAAGTCGAAGCGTCGCCGTCGTCTTCACGTTCTTCTTCGCGGCGAAGTCGTACGTCCAGAAGTCGTGCGTGCTGCCGACGACCTCGACCGGCGGCGTCGTCCGGACCGGCTCGAAACCGTTCGCGGGCAGACCAGATCGCCCTCTGACCGTTCGCGTGAGCTCGAACCCGTTCGCATAGGGCAGCGTCTTCGCCAGCAGCGCGGCCGTCATGTCGAGTGACGTCAACGTCGACGACGCGAGTGGCGTCGGCGTGCTCGGGACCGGTGTGCCGACCGAACCGGTCGGCGAGACGCTCGGCGTCGCTTCCGGCGGGATGCATCCGGCCAGAAGGACGACGAGCGCGAAGAGCGGCAACCATCGGCGACGGATCATCTTCCGTGGTACCCCTCGGCGAGCGTGCGCGTGCCGACGACTTGGCCCCCGCGGAAATATCGACGCGGAACGCGCCGGCGGATGCCGGTCACGATCTCGTAGTTGATCGTGCCGCAGGCTTCGGCCAGATCCTCCGCCGTCTGCTTGGCGCCGGCCTGCTCGCCGATGAGCACGATCTCGTCGCCCTCGCGCGCGTCGGGGATGTCGGTCACGTCGAGCATCACCAGGTCCATGCAGATGCGGCCCGCGAATCCGACGCGGCGCCCGCGGAGCAGGACGGCGCCGCGTTTTCCGGCGATGCGCGGGAGCCCGTCGCCGTACCCGACGGGGACCGTGGCGATCCGCCCGTCACGCGGAAGGTGATATTCGTGACCGTATGACACGCCCGTGCCCTCGGGAACGCTCGCCATTCGGTGTATGCGCGACCGCCAGCTCAGCGCCGGCCGGAGCGGGAGCGCGCTCGCGAGGTGCGGCGCGGCGTGCAGGCCGTAGATGGAGAGACCCGTCCGCACGGCGTTCATGCCGTCGAGTGGTCCGAACGCCGCGACGCCGGCGCTCGCGGCGGCGTGCACCAGGCGCGGACGATCCGCGATGGTGCTCAGGACCTCTCGAAATCTCGCGAACTGGGCGCGGTCGTTCGCCGCGTCGGGTTCGTCCGCCGTCGCGAAATGCGTGAAGATCCCGTCGATCTCGATATGGGGCAACGACGCGATCGCGCGATACCGCGTCGCGGCCTCCTTCATCGGCGCGCCCAGCCGGGTGAGTCCGGTGTCGACCTTGAAGTGCACGCGGGCGGTCCGGCGAAGCACGCTCGCCGCCTCGCTGATGGCGCGGGCCCGCTCGACATCCCAGACGACCATCAGGAGGTCCTGAGCGACCGCGTGCGCGACCTCTGAGGAGTCGGTCGCTCCGAGGAACACGAGGATCGGCCCATTCACGCCGCCTTCGCGAAGTGCGAGGCCCTCCTCGACTTCGGCCACAGCGACCATGACCGCGCCGGCTTCGAAGCAGGTCTCGGCGACCGCCTGGGCGCCGTGCCCGTACCCATCAGCCTTCACCACGGCGATGACGTCGGCCTTCGCCCGCGCGCGTATCGCCTCGACGTTCGATGCGATCGCGTCCAGGTCGATGTCGGCGACGGTCGAGCGGATGGCCTCGGAGGTGGTCATCGTCCCTCGACTATTTCACGGAGTGCGCGCGGAAGCGCGTCGGCGATCTCCGTCGCGAGCGCCCCGGACTCTCCGGTCTCGCTGGCCAGGAGAGCGCCCACACGGCCGTGCGCCCAGACGCCCGACGCCGCCGCGGCCAACGGCGCGAGTCCGCGCGCCAGCAGTGCGGAGATCGCGCCGCCCAGGACGTCGCCCGAACCGCCGACGCCGAGCGTCGGGTTGGGATGATCGTGCACGTACGTCTTCTTTCCATCGGTGACGATGGTCACCGGCCCCTTGAGGACGACCACGGCTTTCCACTCGCGAGCGTGTCGCTCCGCGAAGGCCACGCGGGCGACTCCGGACGGCACGACCCGGCCGGCTAGGCGGGCGGCCTCGCCGTCGTGCGGCGTGAGGATCGTCTTCGCCGGGAGGGCCTCCCGCCACGCCTCGGTGCGAGCGAGCGCGTTCAGACCGTCAGCGTCGATCACCGTCGCGACCGAGCGCGCGTTTCGGAGCGTCGCGATCACGAAGTCGTCTGTGCCCGCCGCGTGCGCGAGGCCCGGTCCCATGAGGAGCACCCGCGTCCGCTCGCTCGTGATCGTCGAGACCTGAGCCGCGGCGGCCGCGGAGACGACCCCGGCCTGCGCTTCGGCGAGCGGAAAGAACGTTACGTTCGGATCGGCACCGGCAATCGCCTCGACGACGGAGCGCGCCGCCGCGATGGTGACGACGCCCGCGCCGCAGCGAAGGGCCGCGCGCGCCGCGAGAAGGATCGCGCCCGGGTAGCGCAGCGAGCCCCCGACGATGAGCACGCGTCCTCGCGCCTCTTTCCCCGCATCCTTCGGCAGTGGCTTGAGCGCCGCGCGGACGACGCGAGCGTCGAGTGCTTTCGGCGCCGAGCGCTCGGTCAGCGCAGCCCTACGGCCACCGCGACCGCGAGATCGCGGATGTGCGAGATGGAGACCGACAGGGGGCTCTTCAGTCCGATTGCCTGTCGCCGCTCTTCCGCTCGGCCGTGAAGAGTGACGGTCGGCTGACCCGCCCGCGTGCGACGGATCTCGATCTCTCTCCATCCGACGCCGCGCACACCGAGACCGAGGACCTTCGAGACCGCTTCCTTCGCGGCCCACCGACCGGAGAGATGCAAAATGTTAGTCCGGCAATACATCTGCTCCCACTCCGTATAAACGCGATCGAGAAATCGACGCGGGTGCTTGTCGAGCACATTGCGGATCCGCGCGGTCTCGATGATGTCGATGCCAACTTCTGAACTCACGAGAGGAATCCGCAGAACGTCGCATGGCGGGTGGCACCGGTGAGCGGGGTGTGCGCGAGCCGCGGGTGCCCCGGGGCCCCGCCGCGAGGAATGAGCGAAGCGAATGCCGCGCAAGGCGGGGAGGGTGCGGCGAGCGCGCGCCCCCGAACCGGGGACAGGACCCGCCGTGCGGCAGACGTGCGGTTCACTCGACCGTGACCGCTTTTGCGAGGTTCCGCGGCTGATCGACATCATTGCCGCGGCGATCCGCTATGTGATACGCGAGAAGCTGGAGCGGCACGACCGCAAGAACAGGTGAGAGCAGCTCTTCGACTTGAGGGATCCAGATGATCTCGTCCGCCTTGCCGACGACCTCCTCGTCGCCATCGTTGGCCAGCGCGATCACGACACCCGCTCGCGCGCGCACTTCTTCCATGTTGCTACGCATCTTCTTGTAGACGCTGTCCTTCAGCGCGATCGCGACCACCGGCAGGTCCTCGTCGATGAGCGCATTCGTGCCGTGCTTCATCTCACCGGCGGCCGTGCCCTCGGCGTGGATGTACGAGAGCTCCTTCAGCTTGAGTGCGCCCTCGAGCGCGGTCGGGTAGTTCACGCCGCGGCCGAGGAACAGGAAGTTGCGCGCGGTGTGGTACCGATAGGCGAGCGCGCGCACCTTGGGCTCCTCGCGAAGCACCGCATCGACGAGGGTCGGGAGATGGAACGCTTCCGCCAGTAGACGTCGCGCGCGACCGGCCTCGATGGTGCCGCGCCGCTGCGCGAGGTAGATCGCGAACAGGTAGAGGTCCAGGAGCATCGCCGTGTACGCCTTCGTCGAGGCCACCGCTATCTCCGGGCCGGTGTGGAGGTAGATGACGTCGTCGGCGACGCGGCTCGCCTCGCTGCCCATCACGTTCACGAGGCTGAGAAGCCGTGCGCCGCGCTTGCGGGCTTCCTCCATCGCGGCAAGGGTGTCGGCAGTCTCCCCAGACTGCGTGATCGCGAGAAGGAGCTGGCCTTTGGTCACCACCGGCTCGCGATAGCGGTACTCGCTCGGAATGTCGATGTCGCACGGCACCCCGGCCAGACGCTCGATCAGGATCTTTCCGACGAGCGCGGCGTGGCCCGCGGTGCCGCAACCGACGAGGGTGATGCGGGGAAGCGCACGGACCTGATCGTCGGTGAGCTTGAGGTTCTCGTCGAACATCACCCGGCCCGACGATCGCTCGACGCGCCCGAGGAGCGTGTCGTTGATGGCCCGAGGCTGTTCGTGGATCTCCTTGAGCATGAAGTGCTTGTAGCCCGACTTCGCGGCGGCGACGGCATCCCACGTGACGGTCTGCGGCTCCTTGTTGACCGGCGTCCCGTCGATCCGGAAGAAGCGCGCGTTGTCCTTCGTCACGACCGCGACGTCGCCGGCTTCGAGGAACACGACCTTGCGGGTGTGCTCGAGGAGCGCCGGCATGTCGGACGCGATGAAGTTCTCGCCGTTCCCGAAGCCGATGATGACGCCGCCCGCACTCGCGATCCGTGCCGCCACGATCTTCCCGGGGTCCTTCGCCGAGATGAACGCGAGCGCGGCCGCGCCTTCGAGCCGAGGGAGCACCGCGAGCGCGGCCTGGTCGAGCGTGCGGCCCTGCGCGAGCTCGTCTTCGAGAAGATGCACCGCGACCTCGGTGTCGGTCTCGCTCGTGAAGCGGTGGCCTTTCGCCACGAGTAGGGCTTTGAGCGCTTCGAAGTTCTCGATGATCCCGTTGTGGATCACCGCGGTCACTCCCCCGCAGTCGACGTGCGGGTGTGCGTTCTGCTCGTTCGGCCGCCCGTGCGTCGCCCAGCGGGTGTGTCCGATCCCGGTGTGCCCCGGGGCCGGATGGGTGGCCACGATCGCGGCGAGGTTGTCGAGCTTCCCTTCGGCGCGGAGGACCTCGAGCGTCCCGTTTTCCTGCACGGCCACGCCCGCCGAGTCGTAGCCGCGGTACTCGAGACGCCGCAGACCGCCCATGAGGACCGGTAGCGCCTCGCGCGGCCCGACGTAGCCGACGATCCCGCACATTTAGACGAGCTCCTTCTCGGCGACGCGAGCCAGCATCTCCGCGGTGCTGGATGCAACGCTGGAGTTCTGTGCCTCGACCGTGATCCTTAAGACCGGCTCGGTCCCGGACGGCCGGACCAGCAGACGGCCCGTCGAGCCCAGCGTGGCTTCGGCGCTCTGCTTCGCGGCTCGGAAGGCATCGTTCTCCTGCCACTCGCGACGGCGCGCGGCCTTCACGTTGCGCGTGACCTGTGGCCAGAACGACATTTCGTCGGCAAGCTCCGCGAGCGTGCGTCCCTCGGCGCGCATGAGATGCAAGACCTCGAGCGCGGTGAAAATGCCATCGCCGGTCGTCGAGTACTCACGGAAGATCACGTGCCCCGAGGATTCCCCGCCGAACTGTGCCCCGAGCCGCTCCATTGCTTCCCAGACGTAGCGATCTCCGACCTGCGTGCGCTCGAGCCGGACGCCGTCACGAGCGAGCATGTACTCGAGGCCGCCGTTCGTCATGACGGTGCCGACCACGACCTTCGGGTTCAGCTGGCCGTGGCGGATGAAGTGGCGCGCCACGAGCGCGAGGACGAAGTCGCCGTTGTGCGCGCGACCGCGTTCGTCGACGACGATCACGCGGTCGCCGTCGCCATCGAAGGCGAAGCCAGCGTCGGCTTTGTTGTCGACGACGAGACGCTGCAGCGCCTCCGGTGCGGTCGCGCCGCAGCCGTCGTTGATGTTCTGACCGTCGGGCTTGTCGAAGTACGAGAGGACCTCCGCGCCTGTTCGCGAGAACACGGCGGGCGCAACGCGATACGTCGCGCCGTTTGCATTGTCGAGCGCGATGCGCATGCCATCGAGGCGGGGCGCCTTCGAGACCAGGAAGGCCTCGTACTCCTTCACCAGCCCGCGCGAATCGCCGACGAGACCGATGCCGCCCTCGGTCGGGCGAGGAAGCGTGTCGTCCCCGGTCATGAGCGCCTCGATCCGGTCCTCGACGTCGTCGGCGAGCTTCTGCGCGCGGTGATCGAAGAACTTGATGCCGTTGTCGGGCGCCGGGTTATGCGACGCGCTGATCACGGCGCCGGCGACGAACTGATCGGTCTTCGCGAGGTAGGCCAGCCCGGGGGTCGGAACGTGCCCGACCAGGCGCACCTCCATGCCGACCGAGCACAGCCCGGCAGCGAGGGCGCTCTCGAGCATGCGGCCGCTGCGGCGTGTGTCGCGGCCGATGACCACCGAGTGGCCCGGCCCGCCGAGGACGTGGCCGGCCGCCCGACCGAGTCGAAGCGCGAGCTCCGGCGTGAGGTCGAGATTCGCGACGCCTCGAATGCCATCCGTGCCGAAGAGCCTGGTCAAGCGATTTCTGACTACCTCGTTCGTATCGTGAGCGTGACTCGGGTCGGTTGCACGCTTTGGGCCGTGGTCCCGGGGGGCGTGCGAACGACCACATCGACCGGGTATGTGCCTGGTCCTTTGCCCGTCGCGTCGACCGTCGCGACGACCTGTCCCGCCGTGATCCCCGAGAGTGCCGGTACGGGACCCGCAACGACGATGCTGATGGTCGGCGGATCGAACTCCGCGACGAAACCGCTACCCACGCCCGAGGCCTGCACCGCGACGACGGGGAACGAGCGGCTTCCGGTGAGCGACGCGATCGAGACCGTTACGGTCGCCTGTGCGGCTTTCACGATCGAGGTGCCCTCGGCCGGCAACAAGAGCGTGACCTGGAACGTCCTGTCCGCGCCAAGCCCGCTCACGTCGATCGGCGCCGTGGTGACCTGGTCGATCGTGCTCAGCGCGGCACCTTCGCCGCGCACCGTGACGACGGTCGGATCGCTCGTCACGCGCGTGATCCAGTAGCCGGGGGCGACCGCGCCACGCACCGCGGGCACGACCGGAACCGTGCGCGTCGTCGCCGTCGGAAGAACCGGCACGGTCAGCTGAACGACCGCGGGATCCACTGTGAGCCCATCGATCGTCGCGCCCGACGCATCGACGGCTCTCGGCTGCACGCTCTGCACGAGATCGGTCACGGCGTCGCCGAAGCCGACCGTGGCGTACAGCGCCGTGATGCGCGCGACCTGACTCGCGGCGCCGCTGACTCGGACCTGACTCGGGGTGATCGCCGGATCCCCCGCGAACGTGCCCGCCGGCGGATTGTTCGCGAAGCGCGCTTGCACCGCGATGTCGCGCGACGTGATCGGCTCGATGCGCACGGTCACTGTGGCCGGCGCGATGCTCTCCACCTTCACGTCAGCCGTCGCGACCACGACGCGTACCGGCACGTCCTGCGGGTCGGCGTTGTGTATGTCCGGCAGGTCAAGCGTCGCGTGAAGGTCGGACGCGACGACGTTCGCGAGCGCGGCCGGCGTGCCACGAAGTCGGACGCCGACGTCTCCGAGTTGCCCCTGAAGCACGTAGCCCGCTGGGACGGAGTCCGGTCGCTCCACGGCGACGCGACCGCCGTAGTCCTGGACGATCTCGGTCGGCGGAGCGCTCACGAACGTGACCACCCAGAAGATGAGTGCGATCAGAACGGCGGTGAGCTTCAGCGGAAGGTCGGCGGTCGCGATGCGCCGGAGGTCGATCCGCCGGCGGCGCAGGAGCGGACGCGCGGGCGCGGGAACACGCGCCACGGTTAGGAGGCCTTGCTGCGGAACGGAAGTGGCTGGACCCGACTCCGTAGGAGCGACGAGAGGACGCGCCGCAACCGCTCCTCGTCGAGCGCGCCGATGATGCGGCCACCCGCGGCGATCGAGATGGCCTGCGTCTCCTCCGACACCACCACCACGATCGCGTCGGTCTGCGCGCTGATCGACAGCGCCGCACGGTGCCGCATCCCGTACCGGTGCGCCCCGCGGTCGGTGTTCTCTTCGAGGGGAAGAAGGCACGCGGCCGCTAGGATCTGTCCGCCGCGCACGATCACGGCGCCGTCGTGCAGCGGGGAACGCGTCATGAAGATCGACGCGAGCAGCTCCGCGGTGAGCTTGCCATTCACCGGAACGCCGGTCTCGCTGTAGTCCTGAAGGCCCGTCGTTCGTTCGAGGACCATCAGGGCACCGTGCTTGGCCTCGCTGATGAGAAGCGCGGCGCGGACCAGCTCGTCGACGATGCCCCCGAGCTCCTCCTCGCTACCCGGTGCGAGCAGCCGGTTGAGAGGGCCGAGCTGTCCGATCTGGCCGAGGGCACGTCGCAGCTCAGGCTGAAATACCACGACGAGCGCGATAAGGGCGACGGCGAAGAGCGCTTGGAGGAGGAGCGTGGTCAGGGTGAGGTGCAGCGATGTCGCGACGAAGTAGATGAGCACCAGGACCATGACACCGATGAGAAGCTGGACCGCTCTCGTTCCGCGAATGAGGAGCAGCACGTAGTAGATGAAAACGGCGACGATGAGGACGTCGAGGACGTTGTTCCAACCGAAAGGCTGGCCCCTGGTGAGGATGTTCAGGAAATCGCTGACCCACCTCTGGATGGCTTCCATCAGTCAGTAAGCGCCAGAGCCTCGACCTCCGCGGCAAGGTCGTTTCGCCCGACGAGCAGCAGCGCGTGCGCGAGCAGCTGGCACTTCGTCTTCGCGACCTCCCGTTTGCCGAGGGTGCGGACAACATCGACGAGGAGACGCTGCGCGTCGTGATTGGCGATCCCCGCCGCGATCAGCTGGAGGAGCAGGTCGGACGCCGCGTCGACGTTGCCCTCTTTGATGTAGTGGCGAGCGGCCTCGAGGGCCATGCCTGCGGCACGCGGGTCCCGCGTGGCGATATAGCCCGCCGCCGCCTTTTCGACCGCCACGGGGTCGACGTCTGTCTTCGGTTCGCCGTTCTCCGGCGCCGCCATCCAGGTGTCTGGAACGGGCTCGAGCTCCGGAGCGGTGGTCTCCTCGACCGCGGTCTCCGCGAGGTCGGGCTCCGCGACCGCCTCGACCTTCTCGTCGGCCTCGTCGGCCATTTGATGGTCGGATGGCCAGCTGCGGATCGATGGCGTTGGGATGGTTGCCCAGGGGTCGTTCTCGAGCGTGATCTCGCGCACCTGTTGTTCGGAGGTGTTCCTCCGCGAGGGCGCGACCGGGGGCGGGGCCGCCCATGGGTCATCGGACGTCGTAGCGCTCGACGGCGCGGGCGGTGGTGGTGTGAACGTGCGAGCGGGCTCAGCACGCGGCGCCGCCCACTGATCTGACGCCTGCGGTCGGAGCGCGGTGCCGCCCTCGCGCTCGGAGAACCGCGTCGTCTCTTCGGCGGGCTCGTCGGCCTCGGCCGGCTCATCGCGTTTCGATGGCGCGCCGTCCGCGATCGCATCGAGCTTCGAGACGCCGGTCACGCCACGCAGCTGTCCCTTCGCCCACGCGAGCTCGTTCTTCGCGCGTTCGCTCTCGCCGGTGTCGCGAAGGTCGCGGATGAAGCGCGCGTACTCCTCTACCGAAGCGTCGGTGTCGCCGGCGAGCGCAAGCGCCGCGGCTAGACGCCGGTGCGTGGCCAGGTCGCGCGCATCGAGCGCGATCGCCTGCCGGAGAAGACCGATCGCCGCGGACCGTTCGCCCGATTTGGTGAGGGCGCCGGCGCCCTCGCGGAGGACGCGGAGCGAACCCGCACGGTCCTCCTGCTCGAAGTACACCTTCGCGAGTCCGCGATAACCGCCCTCGGCGCCGGGGAACTTATCGACCAGGTACTTGAAGCTCTGCTCGGCCTGACGCAGGCGCCCCTGCTCGAGGCTCTTGAGACCTTCTTTGAGCGCGACCTGGTAGTTGAAGTCCTTCGAAGCCATGGCCCTAGTTTGCGCTCCGGGCGCGCCTCGGGGCTAGCGCTTCGTGAACTGAGGCGCCTTTCGGGCGCGCTTGAGACCGGGCTTCTTCCGCTCCTTGGCGCGCGGGTCGCGCGTCAGGAGACCTGCCTTGCGCAGAAGCGGAAGGTGCTCCCGGTCCACCTGGAGGAGCGCGCGAGAGATGCCGTGCGCGATCGCGCCGATCTGGCCGCTCACGCCGCCGCCTTGCACCTTGATCATCGCGTTGAAGCGACGCGCGGTGCTCGTGACGGTGAACGGAAGCAGGGCCTGGTCGGTCGCGCCATCGCGGGCGAAGTAGTCGTCGAGCGGTTTTCCGTTCACGACGACGGCGCCTTCACCGGGAACGAGCCGGACGCGAGCGACCGACGTCTTGCGACGCCCCGTGCCCTGGAAATATGGCAACGCCTTCATGATTCGGACTCCTTACGCGTCGGCTCGGGTTTTTGGGCGGCGTGCGGATGCTCGGCACCGGCGTACACGTGAAGCTTGCGCGACATCTGCTCGCCGAGCCGATTGCGAGGGAGCATGCCCCGCACCGCGCGGCGGACGACCTCCTCGGGTCGGCGGGCGAGGAGCTGCTCCAGCGTCTCCGACCGCAGGCCTCCGGGATATCCCGAGTGCCGCACGTAGTTCTTCGCCTTCAGCTTGTTGCCGGTGACACGCACCTTCGCCGCGTTCACGACGATGACCGGATCGCCCGTGTCGAGGTGCGGAGAGAAGATCGTTTTGTGCTTCCCGCGGAGGATCGCGGCCACTTCGGTCGCGAGACGACCCAAAGTCGCGCCGTCCGCGTCGACGACGCGCCAGCTCCGCGTGATCTCACTCTGCTTCGTTGCGTACGTCTTCATTTCTTATTCATCCGCCTCGTCAAGCTCTCGTCTTTCCCGTGTCTCGCCGTAGTCGACGGCGATCAGGCACAACCCGTTCGCCGGTGCGCTCGGACCCGCCATCGCCCGATCGTTCGTCGCGACGATCTTCTCGAACGTGAGCGCGTCGATCTTCCCACGTCCCACCCAGAGGAGCGTCCCGACGATCGCGCGGACCATTCCACGAAGGAACGCATCCGCCGTGATCTCGAAACGCAGACTCGGCCCCTGCTCGCACCACGTCGCGCTCCGCACCGAGCGAACGCCGCCCGGACCCGCCGCGAACGACGAGAAGTCCTGGCGGCCCACCAGGCGTGCGCTCGCGTCCCGCAGTGCCGCGAGGTCCAGTGGACCGGCGATGTGGAGCTCGCGGCGCCGCTCGAGCGGATCGCGCTCGGTCGCGTGCCGGATCCGATATTCATATGTCCGCCCCGTCGCACTGAACCTGGCGTGGAAGTCCTCCGCCGCCGGCTCGAGCGCCGAGACCGCTATGTCCTCCGGCAGGAGGGCGTTGACCCCCCGGCCGATCGTCACTCCGTCCAACGCGCTCGCCGTCCGGAAGTCGATCACCTGTCCGCTCGCGTGCACCCCGGCGTCGGTCCGTCCTGCACCGGTGACCCTCACAGCCTCGTCGCACACCTTTGAGATCGCTCGCTCGAGCTCACCCTGGACAGTGCGCGCATTCGGTTGCACCTGGAACCCGGCGTAGCCCGTGCCGTCATATGCCACGCGCGCCTTCCAGTGCGGCGTTTTAGGTCGCTGCTCCCTTCGCCGTCTTCTTCTTCTTGGTCGCGGTCGTCCTCGCCGCGGCCTTGGCGTTCGTCTCGGCTTTCAACTCGTCCTTCTTCGCGGCCGCGCGCCTGCGCGGGAGTGCGAGCCTGCGACGTGGCTTCGGCTCCTCGGCCGCGTCTGCCGCTGCAGCGGTCGGCTTCTCCGGGGCCGGCACGAGCTCGAGCAGCATCTGCGGCGCCGAATCGCCGACACGGCGACCTATATGCGTGATGCGGACGTATCCCGATCCGCGGTCGGGCCAGCGGGCGGCGAGGTCCGTAAAGACTTTCTCGACGATCACCGGCTCGGGAAGCCAGGCGAGCGCGCTTCGGCGGGCGCTGAGCGATCCGTCCTTGCCGAGGTTGATCATCCGGTCCACGAAGCGACGAACCTCTTTAGCCTTCGCCTCGGTCGTCTTCACGCGCTCATAGCGAAGCACCGAGAGGGTCAGGTTGCGGAGCATCCCCCGCCTCGCACCGGTGCGTCGCCCGAACTTGCGTTCGTGGACTTGATGGGGCACGAGCTATCGCTCCTCGCCGTCGTCGCCGTCGCTCATGTTCGTCTCGCCCGTGTCGGCGTCGGTCTCGTCCTCGGCGATCGGCTCGTCGATGCCGATCGACGACTCGTCGCGGACCGGCGCCTCGATGAGACCGCGCGCCGCGAGGCGCTCCTTGATCTCGTCGAGCGACTTCTTGCCGAAGTTGCGCATGCGCAGCAGCTCGTCATCGGGGGTCTGCAGGAGCTGGCCGACCTTGGTGATGCCGTGACGCTTCAGCGAGTTGAAGGCGCGCTGCGGCAGGTCGAGGTCCTCGATGGGCATGTCCGCGATGGCGGCCGGCAGCGCCGATCCGTTCGTCCGCTCGGGTTGCGCGAGCGCTGTCTGCGACCGCGTGAGCCCGGCGAAAAGCGAGAACTGCTGCACGAGGATCTGCGAGCCCTGCGCGACCGCGTCGTCAGGAGTCGTCGTTCCATCGGTCCACACCTCGAGGATGAGCCGGTCGTAGTTCGTGACCTGGCCCACGCGGGTGCTCTCGACGCCGAAGTTCACCTTCTTGACGGGGCTGTAGAGCGCGTCGATCGGGATGACTCCGATCGGCAGGCCCTCGCGACGGTCGGCCGAGTGGAATCCCCGTCCAGTCTCGACCGTCAACTCGAGCCACAAGGATGAATCGGGCTCGAGGGTCGCGATCTTGGCCTCGGGGTTGACGATCTCGATCTCGCTCGTGGTCATGATGTCCGCGGCGGTCGCCTCGCCGGGACCGGCCTTCTCGAGGGTGAGCGTCACCGGCTCGCTCGCGAACGAACGGAGGCGGATCTGCTTCAGGTTGAGGACGAGCTGGACGACGTCTTCCTTCACGCCGGGGATCGTGGAGAACTCGTGGGCGACGCCGCGCACGCGCGCGGCAGTGATCGCGGCGCCGGGCAGCGAGCTCAGGAGCACGCGCCGCAGCGAGTTTCCAAGCGTCGTGCCGTATCCGGGCGGGAGCGGCTCGCACGCGAATTTCGCGTAACGCTCGTCGCCTTCGATCCGCTCGATCTTGGGGTACTCAAGCTCTACTAGGGTCATAGCTTCGGTTCCTTCCTGCGGGGCTAGCGCGAGTAATGCTCGACGATGAGCTGGGTGTTGAGCTGCGCTTCGATCTGATCGCGGCTTGGCGCCGCGAGGACCTTCGCGGTGTACGCGTCGGGGTCGACCTCAAGCCAGCCCGGGCGGGTCTGCGTCTTTGCCCAGGCCGTCATTTCCTTGAAGTAGTTCGAGCCGCGGCTCTTCTCCGTCACGGCGATGGCGTCGCCCGCCTTCACGGTGAAGCTCGGCGTCTTCGTCGCGCGGCCGTTCACGGTGATGTGGCCGTGGGTCACGAGCTGCCGCGCCTGCGAGCGCGACTTCGCGAAACCGGAGCGATAGACGGTGTTGTCGAGACGCGTCTCGAGGTTGATGAGGAGCGTCTCGCCCGTGGCGCCTGTGACTTCGGCGGCGCGGTCGAACGTGTTCTTCATCTGGCGCTCGAGCACGCCGTACATGCGCCGCATCTTCTGTTTCTCGCGAAGCTGGAGCGCGAAGTCGCTGACCTTGCGGCGGCGCTGCTGGTGCATGCCGGGCGGAGACGAGCGCTTCTCGAAGGTGCACTTGGTGAAGCACTTCTCTCCCTTGAGGAAGAGCTTCATGCTTTCGCGGCGGCAGATCCGGCAGACCGGACCGGTGTATCGGGCCATTAGACGCGCCTCCGCTTCGGTGGCCGGCACCCGTTGTGTGGGATAGGCGTGACGTCGGTGATCGCGGTCACCTCGAGGCCCGTTGCCTCGAGCGCGCGGATCGCCGCTTCACGTCCCGCGCCGGGGCCGCGCACGAATACCTCGACCACTTTCAGGCCGAGATCGAGCGCCTTGCGCGCGGCGGTCTCCGCCGCGACCTGGGCCGCATAGGGGGTGCTCTTGCGTGAGCCCTTCCAGCCGGCGGCGCCGGCCGAGGACCACGCGATCACGTTCCCTGCGGGATCGGTGAGCGACACGATCGTGTTGTTGAACGAGGCCTTCACGTGCGCGGCGCCGCGTGGGACGACGCGCTTCTCGCGACGGCGGCGCGGTTTCGGCTCGGCCGCGGCGGCTTCCGCCCCGGGCTTCTCCGACTTGTCCGCGCCCTTCTCGGGTCGCTCCTGCTTTTCCTGCTTTCGCTCTTGCGCCATTAGGTCTTAGACACCGCCTTCTTCCTTCCGGCTACCGTCTTGCGCGTTCCGCGGCGCGTGCGCGCGTTGGTGCGCGTGCGCTGCCCGCGAACCGGCAGATTCCGCCGGTGACGAAGACCGCGGTAGCTGCCGATCTCCTGCAGGCGCTTGATGTTCAGGGCGATCTCGCGGCGAAGGTCTCCCTCCACCGTGAAGCCGCGATCGATGATCTCGCGGATCTTCGCGACCTGAGGCTCGGTGAGGTCCCGCACTCTCGTCGCGCCATCGATCCGCGCCTGCTCGAGCACTTCCTTCGCGGTCGTGGCGCCGATGCCGAAGATGTAGCGGAGCGACACGTCGACGCGCTTCTCGCGCGGAATATCTACGCCAGAGATTCGAGCCAAAGCCCTAGCCCTGCCGCTGCTTGTGTTTCGGCTCGGAGCAGATCACGAGGATCTGCCGCTCGCGCCGGATGATCTTGCATTTGTCGCAACGCTTTTTGACTGACGCGCGGACCTTCACTAATACCTCACTCGCCTTGTAATGCGTCCCCTTTTTAGGTCGTATGGCGACAGCTCCACGAGGACCTTGTCGCCTGGCACGACCCGGATGAAGTTCATCCGCATCTTGCCGCTGATGTGTGCCAAGACCGCATGCCCGTTCTGGAGCTCGACCTTGAACATCGCATTCGGAAGGGCCTCTGCGACCGTCCCTTCCACCTCGATGACCTCTTTGTTGCTCGATTTACTCGCCATCTTCTCCAGACACAGGTTCACCCGCGGCATCAGCCCACGGGAGGTAACAGTGTACCAAGACCGGCCAGTTCCTACCAATCTTCATCGTCAGGCCGCCACCGCGGCGCCCTCGCCGGCGCGGGTCAGCACGACCGGCCCGGCCTCGGTGCACGCCAGGGTGTGCTCGAAGTGCGCCGAAAGGCTCCGGTCTGCGGTCACCACGGTCCATTGGTCGCCGAGCGTCCGAGTCCCTGGGCCCCCGATGTTGACCATGGGCTCGATCGCGATGCAGAGCCCCTCGCTGATCGGCGGGTTGGGCTGGCCGTTCGTCGGCTGGTAGTTCGGGACCTGTGGCTCCTCGTGCATGGCGCGACCGATCCCGTGCCCGACGTAGTTGTGTACGACGCTGAATCCCTGACCCCGGACGAACTCCTCGATAGCGGCGCCGATGTCGCCGATGCGCCCGCCCACCCTCGCGGACGCGATGCCGATCCGGAGGGCCTCCTCGGTGACCTCGATGAGCCGCGCCGCATCGGCCGAGACCTTTCCGACCGGGACGGTGATCGCGGCGTCGGCGTGCCACCCGTCGACGATCGCGCCCGCGTCGATCCCGACGATGTCGCCCTCGCGGAGCTTGCGCTTGGGCGAGGGGATGCCGTGGACGATCTCGTTGTTCACCGACGTGCAGATCGTCGCGGGGTAGGGCGGGGTGCTGTAGCCGAGGAACGAGCTTTCGGCGCCGGCCTTCCGGAGGACCTCGGCGGCCGCGCGATCGAGCTCCGCCGTCGTGACCCCCGGGCGCACCGACGCGCGGCAGGCGTCGAGCATCGCCGCCACGACGAGACCGGCCTCGCGCATCTTCGCCATCTGCGCCGGGGTCTTGAGCGTGATCATTCGGCTGCCTCGCGAAGCCGCGCCGCGATTTCCGGGACCGTCCCGACGCCGCTCACGCGCTTCACGAGCCCTCGGTCCTCGTAGTACGAGATCACCGGACGGGTCTGCTCCTCGTATACCTCGAGGCGATTCGCGATGATCTCGGGAGTGTCGTCGGCGCGGTGCTCGGCAGTGGCCCGACCGTTCAGGCGCGCGACGAGCTCCTCGCGTGGGGCATCGATCAGGAGCACGGCGCCGACCTGACGGCCCATCTCAGCGGAAAGCCGGTCAAGGGCCTCGGCCTGCGCGACCGTTCGGGGGAATCCATCGAACAGAACCCGCGTCGACGGCGAGATGTCTTCGAGCTTGGCGCGCACCATCCGAATCGTGACGTCGTCGGGAACGTACTCTCCGCGCTCGAGATACGCCTTCACGCGACGCCCGAGGTCGGTCCCCCGGCGGATGTGATCGCGGAATACTTCGCCGGTCGAGAGTTGCACCCATCCGTTCTGCAGAGCGAGGGCCTTCGCTTGTGTTCCCTTCCCCACCCCCGGCGGACCCATGATGATGAGATCACCGCCGGTGCCGCGGGTGCCCGTGAGGTCAGCGGCGGACACGCTCTCCGTCACTAACGGATGAATCCCTCATAGCTTCGCTGCAGCAGCTGCGCCTCGAGCTGCTTCATCGTCTCGACGACGACGCCGACCACGATGAGGATGCTCGTGCCGCCGAGCCGTAGGGTCTGGACCGACGTGATGTCGCCGATGAGCGTCGGCATGACCGCGACGAAGCCAAGGAACAACGCTCCCGCGATGGTGATGCGCGTCACGACTCGCGACAGGAACTCGGCCGTCGGGCGGCCAGGCCGGATGCCCGGGATGAACCCGCCGTATCGCTTGATGTTGTCGGCGACGTCGTTCGGCACGAACGTGAACGCCGTGTAGAAGAACGTGAACATGACGACGAGGATGAAGTAGAGCAGGTTGTAAATGACGGGGTTCTGGAAGCCGGCGACGATGGCCGTCGAGAGATTGCGCAGCCACTCGGTGTCGCTCGTCGTGAAGTACTGCGCAATCTGGCTCGGCAGCAGCAGTATCGAGATCGCGAAGATGATCGGGATCACGCCTGCGCTGTTGACGCGCAGCGGGATGAAGGTGCTGCCGCCCGAGTACATCCGCGTGCCGCGGACGCGCTTGGCGTACTGCACCGGAATCCGCCGCTGACCTTCCTGGATGAAGATGATCGCGGCGATTACGAGGACCGCGATGATGGCGATCGAGCCGAGCGCGAGCGCGTTCTGCTGCACCTGGAGGGTCTGCTCGACCGTGTTCGGGAGCCGGCCCACGATGCCCGCGAAGATGATGAAGCTGATTCCGTTCCCGATGCCGCGCTCGCTGATCAGCTCGCCGAGCCACATCAGGATGATCGTGCCCGCGATGAGCGACGCGAGGATCGAGAGGGTCGGTGCGAGGTCGTTCGGCCCGAACGCGCTGAGCACGCCCTGGCGCTGCATGAAGACCGCGACGCCGATGCCCTGGAGAAGAGCGAGCGGGACGGTGAGGACGCGGGTGTACTGGTTGATCTTGTTGCGACCGTACTCGCCTTCCTTGGACAGGCGCTCGAGGGCCGGGATCGTCTGGTTGAGGAGCGTCATGATGATCGACGCGTTGATGTAAGGGTTCACGCCGAGCGCGACGATCGAGAACCGCGCGAGACCACCGCCCGAGAAGAGGTCGAGCAGGTTGATGAGTTGGTTGTTCTGAAGGAGCGCGTTCAGCTGGTCCTGGTTCACACCCGGCAGCGGGACGTGCGCGAGGAATCGGAAGACCAGGATCATGCCGAGCGTGAAGAGGATCTTGTTCCGGAGGTCCGGGGTGCGGAGCGCGTCGATGAGCGCTTGGAACATGCCCATATGCGCTAGACGCCCGGGACGATGATGACGATGGAGCCGCCGGCGGACTCGATCTTCTGGCGCGCCGTCGCGGACACCGAATGCGCGTGGACCTCGAGCTTCGTGTCGATGGCGCCGTCGCCCAGCACCTTGATGCGGGCGTCCTTGTCGATCAGGCCCTTCGCCGCGAGCGTGTCGGGCGAGACCTTTCCGTCAGCTGCGAAGTCACCGAGACGCCCGACGTTCACCGCGACGAAGGTCTTCCGGAAGCGGTTCTTGAAGCCGCGGAGCTTCGGAACGCGCATGTGCAGTGGCGTCTGGCCGCCCTCGAACCAGCCCGGAATACCGGGACCGGTGCGAGCGAGCTGGCCCTTCGTGCCGCGGCCCGCGGTCTTGCCCTGGCCCTGTGAGGTGCCGCGACCGAGACGGCGCGGCAGCTTGCGCGAGCCGCGAGGCTTCGCGATCTCGTGCTGGCGCATCAGCTCGCCTCCTTCTCATCGCTCACGTGGATGAGGTGAGCGACGCGGCGGAGCATTCCGCGAAGCGAAGGCGAGTCGTCGTGCGACACGACGTGGCCGGGACGGCGGAGGCCGAGCGCGGCGAGCGTTTGCTTCGCGCCCTTCTTCTCGCCGATCGCGCTCTTGTGCTGCCGGATCTCGAGACGCGTCACGACGCCGCCTCCGCATGCCGACGGGGCTCGCGCGGCGGCAAGCCACGCGTCTGCCGAATGGTCTCCGCGGAACGCAGCATCGAGAGGGCCTTGATCGTAGCCCTCACGACGTTCACCGGGTTGGTGCTTCCGAGCGACTTCGAGAGGATGTCGCTGATCCCGGCGGATTCAACGACGGCCCGGACCGAACCGCCGGCGATGACGCCTGTGCCCTTCGAGGCCGGACGCAAGACCACCCGCGCCGCGCCGAAGTCGGCGACGACCTGATGCGGGATCGTGCGATCGACGAGCGGCACGAGCATCACGTGCTTCTTCGCGTCCTCGCGCCCCTTGTTGATGGCGCCCGGGACCTCGTCGGACTTGCCCAGACCCGCGCCGACGTGGCCGCGGCCGTCGCCCACGACGACGATCGCGGAGAAGGAGAAGCGCCGACCGCCCTTCACGACCTTCGACACGCGGTTTATCTGCACCACGCGCTCGGTCAGTTCGAGACGGTTTGCATCGATCTTCGCCATCTAGTTCAATCTCCGGCTTCGCCGGAGACACGCCCCGGCGGGCTGTCTCAGTCGTCGCGGGAAACCCGCTCCTCGTTCGTCTTTCATCTAAAACCTCAACCCCGCGCTTCGGGCTGCGTCGCCCAGCGCTTTGACTCGCCCGTGATAGCGGTAGCCGCCGCGATCGAAGACCGCCTCGGCGATGCCCTTGGCCTTCGCCTTCTCGCCGAGCGCCGCGCCGACCGCCTTCGCCCGCTCGCTCTTCTTACCTTTGTCCTTAGCTTCGACGCTCGACGCGGCAACGAGGGTTTTTCCTGAATCGTCGTCGATGAGCTGCGCGTAGATGTGCGTGATCGAGCGGAACACGGCGAGACGCGGACGACCCGCGCTGCCGCGGACCTTCTCGCGCACGCGCGAGTGGCGCCGAGTTCTGCTCTGAAGTCTTGTCTGCTTTGCCATCTTTTAAGCCTTCGCCGCTCCGACCTTGCCGGCCTTGCCCGCCTTGCGGCGGATGTACTCGCCCGCGTACTTCACGCCCTTCGCCTTGTACGGGTCGGGCTCGCGGAGTCGGCGGATCTTCGCCGCGACCTCGCCGACCGCCTCTTTGTCGATCCCGGACACCTTGAGCTTCTGCGGCGTCTCGACCGTGAACGTGACGCCGGCCGGCGGGTCGATCTCGATCGGATGCGAGAACCCGAGCGCCAGCGTGAGCTTCTTTCCCTGGAGCACCGCGCGGTACCCGGTCCCGCTGATCTCGAGGTCCTTCGCGAATCCGGTCGTGACACCGGTGACCATGTTCGCGATCAGCGTTCGGGTGAGACCGTGGAGCGCGCGGTTCTGCTGCGAGTCGTCCGCCCGCTGCACGGCGATCTTTCCATCCTCGCGCTCGATCTTCATGTTGTCGTGGAACGTGCGCGTGAGCTGCCCCTTCGGGCCTTTCACGTTCACGGTCTGGCCGTCGATCTTGATGTCGACCCCGCTCGGGATGGCGACGGGAAGTCTTCCGATCCTGCTCATGTCCTACCTACCAGACATACGCCAGGACCTCGCCACCGAGGCCCTTGCGCTCCGCCTGGCGGCCGGTCATGAGGCCGGAAGAGGTCGAGACGATGGCGACGCCGAGACCGCCGAGCACGCGTGGCATCTCGTCCTTCCGCGCGTACACGCGGAGGCCGGGCTTCGAGATTCGGCGCAGGCCGGCGACCGCGGGGAGCTTGCCCACGTACTTCAGGCGAAGCACGAGCTCGCGCGCGTTCGGCTGTTCGTACCCCGAGATGTAGCCCTCGTCGCGCAGAATGCGCGCGACCTCGGCCTTCATCCGGCTCGTCGGTATGGACACGGTCTCGTGGCGCGCGACCGCAGCGTTGCGGACGCGCGTGAGGAGGTCGGCGACCGGGTCGTTGGGCATCCCGATGCCCTTCGGTCGCGCTTTCTTCGGTGGAGCGGGCTTGCGCGCCGGCCGCTCGGACCGATCCGCGGTCTCCGGAGCCTGTTCGCGCAACGCCGTCATTTCTTCGGTCAACACCAAACCTCCCGTTACCAGCTCGACTTCGTGACGCCCGGCAGCTCGCCGATCAGAGCGCGCTCGCGGAAGCAGATCCGGCAGAGGCCGAACTTACGCATGAAGCCGCGCGACCGGCCGCACACCGTGCAGCGGTGGTGCACCCGCACCGAAAACTTGGGCGGGCGCTGCGATCTCAGGATGAGGCTTTTCTTGGCCATCTTCTACACCTCCTACGACGCGGTCCGGAACGGCATCCCGAGGCTGCGCAGTAGCGCGCGCGCCTCTTCGTCCGTCCTCGCCGTCGTGCAGATCGTGATCTCCATGCCGCGCAGTCGGTCGATCTTGTCGTACTCGATCTCCGGGAAGACGAGCTGCTCCTTGAGACCGAGCGAGTAATTGCCGCGTCCGTCGAAGCTCTTGTCAGGTACGCCCTGAAAGTCGCGGATACGCGGGAGCGCCACCGTGACGAGCTTCTCGAGGAAGTGCCACATGCGCTCGCCGCGAAGCGTGACCTTCAGCCCGATCGGCATGCCGATGCGGAGCCGGAAGTTCGAGATCGCTTTCTTTGACTTCGTCACGATGGGCCGCTGCCCGGTGATCTTCGCGAGATCGCCGGCCGCCGCGTCCATCGCCTTCGCGTTGCCGATGGCCTCGCCCATGCCGATGTTCAGGACGATCTTCTCGACCTTCGGGATCTGCATGACGTTGCCGTAGCTGAACTGCTTGCGCAGCTCGTCGCGAACCGACGTGTCGTAGCGCTCCTTCAAGAAGGTCGTCATTTGGGCTCCTCCACGACGATCGCCTCGCCGCACCGCTTGCACACGCGCTCCTTGGAATCCTCGTCGGTCCGGTGCGCGACGCGGGTGGGCTTTCCGCAGTGGGGGCAGATGACCATGACCTTGCCGAGCCCGAGCGGCATCGGCTGTTCGATGATCCCGCCCTTCTGGTTCTTCGCGGGGTTCGCCTTGGTGTGATGCTTGGCGATGTTCAAGCCAGCGACGATCACGGTCAGGTCGCGCGGGCGTACTTCCTGCACCCGGCCGCGCTTCCCGCGGTCCTTGCCCGCGATCACCATGACCTCGTCGCCCTTGCGAAGGCGCATGCCTGCCATCTAGAGGACCTCCGGCGCGAGCGAGACGATCTTCATGAAGTTGCGCTCGCGAAGCTCGCGCGCGACCGGCCCGAAGATCCGTGTCCCGCGCGGCTGGTTCTGCGGAGTAAGAAGCACGGCCGCGTTGTCGTCGAAACGGATGTACGAGCCGTCCGTACGGCGGTACTCCTTGGTCTGGCGCACGACGACCGCGCGCACGACCTCGCCCTTCTTCACACCGGAGTTCGGGATCGCGTTCTTCACGGCGGCGATGAAGACGTCGCCGATCTCGGCGGTCGTCCCGGTGGACGACGCCAGGACACGGATCACCGAGAGCTCGCGCGCTCCGGTGTTATCCGCGCAACGGACCCGCGTGTACGGCCGGATCACTCTCGCGTCTTCTCCTCTGTCTCTTGCTCGTCCGCTTCACGGTCGGGGGTAAGGATGTCGGTGACGCCCTCCTGCTCCTCGAGCGCCTTTGAGATGTCGGCGACGCGCGGCGCGGCTGCACCGGCTTCGCCGGCACGCGAGATGACCTCGACCAGCCGCCAGCGCTTCGTCGCGCTGAAGGGCCGGCTCTCCTGGATGCGCACGAGGTCGCCCGCCTTGGCCTCGCCAGCCTCGTCGTGTGCCGCAAAGCGCTTGCGGAGCCGGATCATCTTCTTGTAGAGCGGGTGCTCTCGGAAGCGGCCGACCTCGACGATGATCGTCTTTGCCATCTTCGCCGAGACCACGACGCCGACCTTTGTCTTACGACGGAAACGGCGCCACGTGAACTGCTCTTTCTCACCTGGGGTCGCGGCGGCCGGCGCCGCGCGCTTCCGCGCGACGGTGCGCTTTCCGACTGGGCGCGCAGTCACCGCCGCTTTCGCGGGGGCTTTCGCGGGCGCCTTCGCTGCTGCCGCCACACGCGTAGCGGCGGCCTTCGCCGGCGCTTTCGCGCGCGTCGTCGTCGTCTTGGTCGTCGTCTTGGTCGTCGTCTTCTTCTCTTTCTCGGTCTTCTCAGCCATTGGCCTGCGTCTCCTCGGTACGTTCACGCATCACCGTGAGGAGGCGTGCGATCTTGCGTCGCGTCTCCGGCATGGTGCGGAAGTTCTTCAGCTGGCGCGTGGCGAGCTTGAACTTCGCGTCGAAGAGCTCCTCGCGCGCGCCGCGCAGCTGGTCCGCGATCTCGTTATCAGATAGCCGCCGCATGTCCTTCATCCGCCCCAGCCTCCTCTCTCGCGATGAATTGCGTCTTGATGGGAAGCTTGTAGGCCGCGAGCCGCAGCGCCTCTTTTGCGAGCGCGCGGCTGACACCGCCAACCTCGAGGATGACTCGCCCTGGCCGGACCACGGCGACCCAGTGATCGGGCGCGCCCTTGCCGGAGCCCATCCGCACTTCGGCGGGCTTCTTGGTCACGGGCTTGTCCGGAAACACGTTGATCCAGACCGCGCCACCTCGCTTGAAGTGGTGCGTCACCGCGCGACGCGCGGCCTCGATCTGCCGCGCCGTCATCCAGCACGGCTCCATCGCCTTGAGCGCGAAGTCGCCCTTCGTGATCCGGTTGCCACGCTGGGCAGCGCCCTTCATCCGGCCACGCTGGAACTTGCGGTGCTTGAGGCGCTTCGGCTGGAGCACTAGGTGGCCCTCGCCGGCTGAGGCACGGGTGCCGGTGCGGGTACGGGAGGAGCGGGCGGCCGCTGCGCCAGTGCGGCGGGCGCGTTCGTCTGCGTGACCTGACGCGGCGCGGGCTCGATCTCGCCCTTGTAGACCCACGCCTTGACGCCGATGGTCCCGTACGTGGTCTTCGCCGTCGCGCGTCCGAACTCGATGTCGCCGCGGAGCGTGTGTAGGGGGACGCGCCCCTCGCGCTCCCACTCGCGGCGGCTCATCTCGGCGCCGCCGAGGCGGCCGGAGACCGCGACGCGAACGCCCTTCGCGCCGGACTTCATCGATCGCTGCACGGTCTGCTTCAGCACCTTACGGAAGGACACACGCCGCTCGAGCTGCTGTGCCACGTTCTCGGCGATGAGGTAGGCGTCGAGCTCCGGGTAGCGGACCTCGAAGATGTTCACCTTGACCATCTTCCCGGTCATCTTCCCGAGCACCTGCCGGAGCTCCTCGACCTTCGCGCCGCCTTTTCCGATGACCACGCCGGGTTTGGCCGTCTGGATCGTGACGGTCACCTGGTTGGCCGAGCGCTCGATGTCGATGCGGGCGATCGCGGCATCGCGGAGCCGTCCGCGGATCGCGTTGCGGATTCCGATGTCCTCTTTGAGGAGGACCGGGTAGTTCTTCTTGTTCGCGAACCACTTCGCGTTCCACGTCTTCGTGAAACCGAGGCGGAATCCGATCGGATGCGTTTTCTGGCCCACGGCTAGCTCCCCCTCTCGTCGAGCACGACTTCAAGGTGCGCCATACGGTGCACCTTCAGGTCGCGACGACCACGACCGCGGTACCACACGCGCTTCATGCGTGGGCCCTCGTTCGCGATGGCGTTCTTCACGTACAGGTTCTCGAGCGTCAAGTTGAAGTTGTTCTCGGCGTTGGCGATCGCCGAACGCACGACGCGCCCGAGCGGCAGCGCTGTCGACTTCGGAAGGTTCTCGAGTATGGAGATGGCCTCCTCCGCGCTCTTTCCCTTGATGAGGTCGGTCACCAGACGCGCCTTCCTCGGGGAGAGCCGCAGATATCGGGCGGACGCCTTCACTTCCACCTCAAGCACCCGCCCGCACGTTCGTCGAGCGCTCCGGTGCGCCGCCGCCCGCGGGCGCACCCGCGGCCGGTGCCGCGGTCGCGCTGGCCGCCTCTGCGGCCGCGATCGCGCGACCGTGTCCACGGAAGCTCCGGGTCGCCGCGAACTCGCCGAGCCGGTGGCCGACCATGTTCTCGGTGATGAAGACCGGCACGTGACGGCGGCCGTCGTGGACCGCGATGGTGTGGCCGACCATGATCGGCAGGATCGTCGACGGACGCGACCAGGTCTTCACGACCTTTTTCTCGTTGAGCGAGTTCAGGATCTCGATCTTCTCTTTGAGGGACTTCTCGACGAAGGGGCCCTTCTTTACTGACCTGCTCATTTGGACTTCCTCTTCGGCGGCCGCTCCGTGACGAAGCGATCGGTACGCGGGTTATTGCGCGTCTTGAGACCCATGGCTGGCTTACCCCACGGGGTCTGCGCCTGGCCACCGACGGGCGACTTGGCCTCGCCACCGCCGTGGGGATGGTCACGCGGAGACATCACGACGCCGCGAACGGCCGGGCGCCAACCCATGTGGCGCTTGTGGCCGGCGCCGCCGACCTTCTGGTTCTCGTGCTCGACGTTGCCGATCTGCCCGATCGTCGCGCGGCAGCGGACGTGGACGACGCGGATGCCGCCCGAGGGCAGGCGGATCTGGGCGTACTCGCCTTCCTTCGCGACGAGCTGCGCCGCGCCGCCGGCGGCGCGCACGAGCTGCGCACCGCGACCCGGCTGGAGCTCGATCCCGTGGATCTGCGTGCCGGTCGGGATGTGCTCGAGCGGCAGGCAGTTGCCGACGCGGGCCTCGGCGTCCGGCCCGGAAATGACCGGGTCGCCAACGCGTAGATCGTTCGGCGCGATGATGTAGCGCTTCTCGCCATCGCGATACACGATGAGCGCGAGGCGCGCCGAGCGGTTCGGGTCGTACTCGATCGCCGTCACTTTGGCGGGAATCCCATCCTTGTTGCGCTTGAAGTCCACGATCCGGTAATTGCGCTTCTCGCCGCCGCCGCGGTGGCGCGTAGTGATCCGGCCCTGCGCGTTGCGGCCGGCGTGGCTCAGCTTGCGCTCGGTGAGGCTTCGCTCGGGCTTCTTGCCCTTGGTCAGCTCCTCGAACGAGGCGGATTGGCGGAAGCGCCGCACCGGCGATGTCGCCTTGTATCGCTTCAGCGGCACTAGACGCCCTCCTCAATCTCGCGGCCTCGCCGCGCAGACACGCTCAGGGCTGGTCGTGTTCGCTGGTCGCGGCAAAGCCGCTCCTGACTCACGCCTAGACCCCTTCCACGAAGTACTTCTCGATGCGCTGGCCTTCACCGAGCGTGACGATGGCCTTCTTCCAATCGGGCCGGCGACCGATGCGCCGTCCGAGCCGCCGCGTCTTGCCGGGGACGTGAATGACGTTCACGGCGATCACGTCGACCTTGAACGAATCCCTGACCGCGTCGGCGATGTCACGCTTCGTCGCGGTCTTCGTGACCGCGAACGTGTACCGGCCGGCGTTGGTCTGGCTCATCGAGCGCTCGGTGATGACAGGACGGATGAGGATCGAGTTCCCTTTGATGCTCATTCGGCGCTCCCGACCGTCGCGCGTGCCGCTAGCCCATCGAGCGCGGGTCGCAGGACGAGGACCGTCTCCGCTCGGAGGACATCCTCGAGACGCAGCGTTCCCGGCGTGCGGAGGTCGAACTCCTTGAGATTCGCGGTGGCGCGACCCACGCGCTCGTCGGGCTCAGCCGTCACGAGCACCGCGCGGCCCGTCTCGCCCACGCGCGCGAGCCAGTCGATGACGTCGCGGGCGCGCGGCCGATCGCCGTCGAACCGAATCTCGTCAACGACGAGGATCCGCCCGTTCGCTGCCTGTGCGGCAAGCGCCTCCGCGAACGCGGCGTGGCGCATCTTGGCCGGCATCCGCTGGTTGTACCGACGACCGTTCGGACCGAACACCACGCCGCCGTGCCGCCACTGGGGCGAGCGGGTGGATCCCTGGCGTGCGCGACCGGTGCCCTTCTGACGCCAGGGCTTCGCGCCGCCGCCGGCGACACGCGACCGGTTCTTCGTCGCGCTCGTGCCCTGCCGCTTGTTGGCGAGAGCGGTGAGGAGCGCCTGGAAGAGCACGCCGCGCCGTTTCGCCGGCGAGGTGATCGCAGCGGGCAGCTCGACCGAGCCGTCGGAGGTGCCGTCCGCTTTGATCACCGGCGCGTGGCCGGCCGGCGCCGTCGGGAGCGGACGCGCTTCGACGCGCGCACGCGGAGCCGCAGGCCGTTCCTCTTCGCGCGCGCGACGCTCTTCACGCGGCGCCTCCGGGCGGACGACGCGCGTGACCGGTCGGGCGACCGCGCGCTTCGCGGGCGCCTTGGCCTTCGCCGCGGCCGGCTTGGCCGCCGCCTTCGCGGTCGTCGTCTTCGCGGCCGCGGCCTTTGCCGGGGCGGCTTTCTTCGCCGCCGGCGTGGCCTTCTTGTCCTTCTCTTTGTCTGCCATCAGGCCTTTCTCACCATGACGATGCCGTTCTTCCCACCCGGCACCGCTCCCGCGATGACCAGGAGCGAGCGCGCCGGGTCGCTCCGGAGGATTTCGAGGTTCCGAACGGTGACCTTGTCCGCACCTTGATGCGCCGCCATCCGCAGTCCCTTGAGCACGCGCCCGGGAGTCGTCCCCGAGCCCACCGAGCCCTGACGGCGCAGGTGGTCGGAGCCGTGTGACTTGGGCCCGCGCGTGAAGTGGTGGAGGTGAACGGGGCCCTGGAAGCCCTTGCCCTTGGACACTCCGCTGACGTGCACCTTGTCGCCCGGCGTGAACCGGTCGACGCCGATCTCCTGCCCCGTCGCGAACCCGTCGATGTCGTCGAGCCGGACCTCGCGGAGAACGCGCATCGGCGGGAGGTCCTTGAGGTGGCCCAGCTCCGCCTTCGTCATGCGCTCGGGCTTCTTCGCGCGCCCGAAGCCGAGCTGGATGGCGCTGTAGCCGTCCCGCTCCTTCGTGCGGACGTACGTCACGACGTTCGCCTCGGCAACGATGATCGTCGCCCCGACGACCGAGCCGTCGTCCTTGAAGTGCTGGAGCATGCCGAGCTTGCGGCCAAGGAGCACCGGCCTCTTGAGGGCCGGCGCAGCGTTGGTCGTCTCAGCCTGCTCGTCCTTCTCTTCCACTTTCGTTTCGTCGGTCATTTTTCCTTGCGGCCTCTTCTTAGAGCTTGATCTCGATGTCGACGCCCGCCGGAAGGTTGAGCTTCATGAGCGCGTCGACCGTCTTCTGCGATGGGTCGTTGATGTCGATGAGCCGCTTGTGCGTTCGGATCTCGAACTGCTCGCGCGAGTCCTTGTAGATGAATGGGCTCTTGATGACCGTGAACTTCTCGATGCGTGTCGGCAGCGGGACCGGACCGGTGACCGTCGACCCCGTCCGCTGCGCGGTCTCGACGATCTGCGCCGCGGACTGGTCGATGAGCTTGTGGTCGTACGCCTTGAGGCGTATCCGGATGCGCTGCTTTGCCATTAGGCGATGACCTTCGTGACGACACCGGCGCCGACGGTGTGGCCACCTTCACGGATGGCGAAACGAAGACCTTCCTCGAGGGCGATCGGCGTGATGAGGGTGACCTCGAGCGTCGAGTTGTCGCCCGGCATGATCATCTCGGTGCCGGCGGCGAGCTTCGCCTCGCCGGTCACGTCGGTCGTGCGCAGGTAGAACTGCGGGCGGTACCCGGAGAAGAACGGCGTGTGACGGCCGCCCTCTTCCTTCGAAAGCACGTACACCTCGGCGTTGAAGGTCGTGTGCGGCTTCACCGAGCCGGGCTTGGCGATGACCTGCCCGCGCTCGATGTCCTCGCGCTCGAGGCCACGCAAGAGCAGTCCGATGTTGTCGCCGGCCTCGCCCTGGTCCAAAAGCTTGCGGAACATCTCGACGCCGGTGACGACCGACTTCTTGGCGTCGCGGATGCCGACGATCTCGATCTCCTCGCCGACCTTGACGATGCCGCGCTCGACGCGCCCGGTCGCGACGGTGCCGCGGCCCTTGATCCCGAAGACGTCCTCGATCGGCATGAGGAAGGGCTTGTCCTTGGCGCGGACGGGCGTCGGGATGTACGTGTCGACGGCGTTCATCAGGTCGAGGATCGATTTGAACTCCGGCGCGTTGACATCCTTCGAGGTGCTCTCGAGGGCCTTCAGGGCGGAGCCGCGGATGATCGGGGTCTCGTCGCCCTTATAGCCATACTTCGTAAGAAGCTCGCGCACTTCCAGCTCGACCAGCTCGAGCAGCTCCTCGTCGTCGACCATGTCGACCTTGTTGAGGAAGACCACGACCTGCGGCACTTCCACCTGGCGGGCGAGCAGGATGTGCTCGCGCGTCTGCGGCATCGGGCCGTCGGCCGCGCTCACCACGAGGATCGCGCCGTCCATCTGGGCCGCGCCGGTGATCATGTTCTTGATGTAGTCGGCGTGGCCGGGGCAGTCCACGTGGGCGTAGTGGCGCTTCTCGGTCTCGTACTCGACGTGCGCGATCGAGATGGTGATGCCGCGCTCGCGCTCTTCGGGCGCGTTGTCGATCGTGTCGAAGGCGCGGAACTCCGCCCCACCTTTGAGAGAGAGGGTCTTCGTGATCGCCGCGGTGAGCGTGGTCTTGCCGTGGTCGATGTGACCGATCGTCCCCACGTTCACGTGAGGCTTCGTTCGCTCGAATTTCTTCTTTGCCATGTGACCCTCCCCTATGCCTCTCTTACTTCTTGCTGATGATCTGTTCCGCAAGGTTCTGCGGCAGAATTTCGTAGTGATCGAATTCCATCGAGTACGAACCGCGGCCCTGCGTCTTGGACCGCAGGTCGGTGACGTAGCCGAACATCTGCGCGAGCGGCACCATCGCCGCGATCACGCGAGCGTTCGCCCGGTCTTCAGTGCCCTGGACGTGGCCGCGTCGGCTGTTGAGGTCGCCGATGACCTCACCCATGAACTCCTCGGGGACGATGACCTCGACCTTCATGATCGGCTCGACGATCACCGGGCCGGCCTTCGGCACAGCGGCCTTGAGGGCCATCGAGCCCGCGATCTTGAAGGCCATCTCGTTTGAGTCGACATCGTGCTGCGAGCCGTCCACAACGGTGGCGCGCAGGTCGACCATCGGGTAGCCCGCGATGACGCCGTTCTCCATTGCCTCTTTGATCCCCTGCTGGACGGCCTTCTGCCAGTCTTTCGACAAGCGGTCCCCGCGGATCCCCCACTCGTATTCGAAGCCGGTGCCTCGCGCGAGCGGTTCGAAGTCGACGACCACGTGGCCGTACTGGCCCTTGCCGCCCGACTGGCGGACATAGCGGCCCTCGCCCTGCGCCGGCTTGGTGAGGGCCTCGCGGTAGGCGACCTGCGGACGGCCGACGTTCGCGGCGACACGGAACTCGCGCAGCATGCGATCGACGATGACCTCGAGGTGCAGCTCGCCCATGCCCGAGATCAGCGTCTGACCGGACTCCTGGTCCGTGTGGACCCGGAAGGTCGGATCCTCCTCGGCCAAGCGGGCGAGGGCGAGCGACATCTTCTCTTCGTCGGCCTTCGTCTTGGGCTCGACAGCGATCTGCACGACCGGCTCGGGGAACTTGATCGATTCGAGGATCACGGGCTTCTCCAGGTCGGCGAGGGTGTCGCCGGTGAAGGTCTGCTTGAGACCGACCGCGGCGGCGATGTCGCCGGCGGCGACCTCTTCGACTTCTTCGCGGTGGTTGGCGTGCATCAGGAGGATGCGCGAGATCCGCTCTTTCTTGTCCTTCGTGGCGTTCATGACCGTGTCGCCCGAGCGCAGGATGCCCGAGTAGACGCGGAAGAACGCGAGCTTGCCGACGAACGGGTCGCTCGCGATCTTGAAGGCGAGCGCGCTGAACGGGTCGTCGTCGTTCGGACGCCGCACGAGCTCCTCGCCCGTCTTCGGGTCCGTACCCGTGACCGGCGGAACGTCGAGCGGCGAGGGCAGGTACTGGACGACGGCGTCGAGGAGCGGCTGCACGCCCTTGTTCCGAAGCGCGGCGCCGGTGAGGACCGGGACGACCTTCGTCGCGATCGTCGCGGCGCGCAGCGCCTTGCGAAGCTCGTCGGGCGTGATGTGGTGCTCTTCGAGATAGCGGTGGAGGAGCGCGTCGTCGGTCTCGACGACCTTCTCGACCATCGCCTCGTGCGCCTTCTCGGCGGCGTCCTTCATGTCGGCCGGGATGTCTCGGGCCTCGGGCGCGACGGTCTCGTCGCCCTCCCAGTAGAGCGCCTTCATCTCGATGAGGTCGATGACACCCTTGAACTTGTCCTCGCTCCCGATCGGAAGCTGGATGACGACGGGCTTCGCGCCGAGCCGGTCGACGATCATGTCGACGCAGCGCTGGAAGTCGGCGCCCATGCGGTCCTGCTTGTTGATGAAGCAGATACGCGGGACGCCGTACTTGTCAGCCTGGCGCCACACCGTCTCGGACTGCGGCTCGACGCCGGCGACCCCATCGAACACGACGACGGCGCCGTCGAGCACGCGGAGCGAGCGCTCCACCTCGACGGTGAAGTCAACGTGGCCCGGCGTGTCGATGATGTTGATGCGGTGGTCGTTCCAGAAGCAGGTCGTCGCGGCGGCGGTGATCGTGATGCCCCGCTCCTGCTCCTGCGGCATCCAGTCCATCGTCGCGGCGCCGTCGTGGACCTCGCCGATCTTGTAGATCTTCTTGGTGAAGAAGAGGATCCGCTCGGTCACCGTGGTCTTGCCCGCGTCGATATGCGCGATGATCCCGATGTTCCGGTATCGGTCCAGGGGATACTCGCGCCGGGGGGCCTGACCCTTGACAGTTTTCGCTTCGATCATGGCCGCTACCACTTGTAATGACTGAAGGCCTTGTTGGCCTCGGCCATCTTGTGAGTTTCTTCCTTGCGCCGCACCGCGCCGCCGGTGTTGTTCATCGCGTCCATGAGCTCGCCAGCGAGGCGCTCGGCCATCGACTTGCCGGGACGCTTGCGCGCGGCCTGGATGATCCAGCGCATCGCGAGCGACGTGCGCCGGTCCGCTCGGATCTCGACCGGCACCTGATAGGTCGCGCCACCGACACGGCGGGGCTTGACCTCGATGAGGGGCATCGCGTTGCGCATCGCGGTCTCGAACACGTCCATGCCCGGCTTGCGCGTCGAGGTCTCGGCGAGGGTCAACGCGC
Organism: Chloroflexota bacterium; assembly: GCA_038040345.1. Taxonomy (GTDB): domain Bacteria; phylum Chloroflexota; class Limnocylindria; order P2-11E; family P2-11E; genus 3-1-20CM-2-70-9. Next base: position 5,303 of record JBBPIQ010000007.1, on the reverse strand, counting down.
TGTAGACGATGCCCTCGGCGGTCGCGCGCTTGCCGTTGCGCATGACGTTGTTGTTGAACTGCTGCAGCGTCGGGTTCCCGTATTTGCGGTCGGGCAGGCGCTTGCGGTCGGTTGGTCGTGCTCTACGAGGCATGGACTAACCGGCCTTCTTTTTCGGATTCGGGTTCTTCGCGCCGTAGAGGCTGCGGCCCTGCTTCCGATCCTTGACGCCCGCGGTGTCGAGCGTCCCGCGGATGATGTGGTACTTCACCGACGGTAGGTCCGGGACGCGGCCGCCACGCACGAGCACGACGGAGTGCTCCTGGAGGTTGTGGCCGATACCCGGGATGTAGGCGGTGACTTCCATGTGGTTCGTGAGACGGACACGGGCGATCTTCCGAAGGGCCGAGTTCGGCTTCTTCGGGGTCATCGTGCGAACGATCGTGCAGACGCCGCGCTTCTGGGGCGCGCCGCGGCGCAGCTCCACGAGGCGACCCTTTTTCGAGTTCCAGGTCGTCCGGAGCGCCGGTGTGTCGACTTTCTTGCCTTGCGGCTTGCGTCCCTTGCGTACGAGCTGCGAGATCGTGGGCACGTTCACTCCTTTATTAGTCACTCGCGCGCGCACGCGTAATGCGCAGACGAGTACTTGGCGTGTTGCCTTGGTTCTCTCCCCGACCGGAGAGCCCGCCCGGCATGGGCTAGGTCCCCGGGCGCAGCGCGGCCGCAGTCACAAGATCGCGACAGGGCCGATGCGCGAAATGACCGCCCCCGAGGGCGGTCACCGTCTCGAAAGACAGGCCGAATAAAGAGTTTATCGGTCCCGGCTACGAACGGTCAACCGCCGGGAACCATCGTTCGCCTCACGGAGTATGGCTTTTGGAGGTCGTCAGGCCATGGATCGCCGGCTTGTCCCGCTGCTAACGCTCCTTCTGACGGTCTGCACGCCGCTCGCCGACTCGGCCGGTGGCCCTCCGCCCACCGCCTCGGCATCCCGAGCTTCATACTTCGTGGACGGGCCCGCCGGCTGTCCGGTCACGACACCGGTGACCGACGAGCATCCGAAGAATCCGAATACCGCGTCATTCAGCCAGGGCTGGTACGTGAGCGTCGACCGGCTCCTCTGGGCGAGCGCGAGCGGGCCCTTCTTCGTCGGTGGGAACAAGGTCTTGTGGGAGCGTCCCGGCTCAGTCGTCGCCATCAGCGGCAAGCTCCTGGACGGTGATGCGAAGGCCGCCGGGGTACCCACGATCGGCGGAGCGCAGGGTTACGAGGGCTCCGATTACCAGGCGAGCGGAGTGACCTTCCCCGCGCCGGGATGCTGGGAGGTCGAGGCTCGCGCGGCGGGCAGCGTCGTCGACTTCGTCGTGTACGTCTACCCCCGCTAGGCAGTCGCCGCGGCGAGCATCTTCCGCTCCTCGGTCTGCAGGAATCGGAGCGTGGCCAGGAGCGCCAGATCGATGAAGACGTCGATCGCCGCGCCGAAGCCGACGTCGAGGAACGCGAACGGCTGCGCCAGGAGAAGATCCACCAGGATCGCGAGCTCGAACGCGCGGTACGCCTTGGCCCGGGACCGGCGGAGCACGATCACCCCTCTCACGATCAGGACGCCGGCCACCAGCCCCGCGATCGCCTGGATCACCGAGGCGATCGTCCCGCCGTTCGTCTTTTCGTCAAGCGCGATCTGCGCATCGACGACGCCGAGGAACGCCCCACCGAGTAGGGCAACCGTGGCGATCGCGGTCAGGACGAACCCGACGCCGGCGAGGATGAAGATCGCCGCGAGGATCCGCCGAAACCATCGGCTCGACACGATCGCGGCATACGTCCTGGCTCCCGCCGAGCCCACCCACCGGAGACGTGCGAACGACATCGGCGCCAGGTCGGCCGCGACAAAGCTGGCGCGCAGCGGGACGACGAGCGGATGGGCTTGGTCCGCGCGCGCAAGCAATTGGAGTGCGCGATCCCGATCGTCTGCGGTGAGCGTGCCGCTCGCGAGCCTCTCCGCGAGCTCGACGGCGTTGACGAGCGATTCCTCCGGGCTCAGGCCGCGAAATCGCCGGACCTCGCGGGTCGCCAGGAAGAGGACCACGAAGAGCGCGTAGAGGATGGCGGCCGTCGGCTTGAAGAAATAGTCGTTGTCACTCGTCACGAACTTCCCGAGCTCGTCGACGAACGCGCCGAAGCCGGCACCACCGACGAGAGCTGCGATCAGACGCGTGGTCGGCGAGAGGTAGAGGAGCAGCAGGACGATCGCGACGAGCATTCCGAGTCCGCCCCAGAGCACGTGGGCGATGTGCAGCCCGCCGCCGCCAAGCTGCGGATAGCCCGTCGCCTCGAGGAAGATGCGGATCACGACGACGGCGGCAATGGCGGAGATCAGGAACGTGTCCAGGAGATCCGCGTCGGCCGCTCTTACCAGATGCCTCAACGTCAACGTCGGCATGCGCCGATTCTGGAACGAGAGAGGCCGCCCCGTGCGGGCGGCCTCTCGGTAGTGCGTGTGTGTAGCGCGAGAACTAGTCCTCGGTCTTGGTCAGATCCGCGGCCGTCGGCTCGGCGAGCTCCTCGAGGCCCTCGCCGCCTTCTTCGTCGTCGTCGTCGTCCAGATCCTCGAGCGAGAGCTCCTCCGCTGGAAGCACCGGGATCGGCTCTTCCTCTTCGGCCCCGAACAGGCCCGCAAGAGCGCGGGCCTTCGGCATCCAGTCGAGCTGCTCGCGACGCGACGCTAGACCGGTGCCCGCCGGGATGAGCTTGCCGATGATGACGTTCTCCTTGAGACCAAGGAGCCGGTCCTTCTGGCCCATGACCGCGGCCTCGGTGAGGACGCGGGTCGTCTCCTGGAAAGACGCCGCCGCGAGGAAGCTCGAGGTCGAGAGCGACGCCTTCGTGACGCCGAGCAGGACCGTCTGAGCCGTCGCGGGCTCGCCGCCCGCGGCGATCGTGCGCGCGTTGATGTCCTCGAACTCGAACCGGTCGAAGAGCTCCATCGGAAGAAGCTCGGTGTCGCCGGCCTCCTCGATGCGGACCTTGCGGAGCATCTGGCGGACGATGATCTCGATGTGCTTGTCGTTGATCGTCACACCCTGGGACCGGTAGACCTTCTGGACCTCGTTGACCATGTAGCGGTGGACCGCTTCGCGGCCTGAGATCCGCAGGATGTCCTGCGGGTTCGCCGAGCCATCGGTAAGGAAGTCGCCGGCCGAGACCTCTTGCCCTTCCTCAACGATAAGCCGAGCGGTGTGCTCCACCTCGTAGATGCGCTCCTCGACTTCCTTCATGGCGATCGTGATCTTCGACCCGTGAACGCTGACCTTGCCTGAGACAGGCGCGGGCATGTCGGTCTTGCCCTTGGTGCGGCGCTCCGGCTTGGCGATGGGCTGACCGGCGGTGACGTCGGCGCCGTCCTCGACGGCGAGCACGTAGCCCGACGGAACGGAGATGGGCACCGTGTAGTCCTGCGAGTTGCGAACGACGATCTTGCGAGACCCGTCCGGATCGCGAACGATCTCTACGATCCCGTCGATCTCGCAAACGAATGCGACACCCTTTGGCACGCGCGCCTCGAAGAGCTCCTCGACACGCGGGAGACCCATGGTGATGTCCTTACCGGCGATACCACCGGTGTGGAACGTACGCATAGTGAGCTGTGTGCCCGGCTCGCCGATGGACTGCGCGGCGATGATGCCGACCGCTTCGCCCACCTCGACGAGCTTCCCGCTCGCGAGGCTGCGACCGTAGCAAGCGCGGCAGATGCCGTGCTTGGCGTGGCATCCGAGCGGCGACCGCACGCGAACGCGGCGTGCGCCCGAGTCGGCGATCGTGGCGGCGAGCACGAGGTCGATCGGGTCGCCCCGCTTGGCGACCAGCTTGTCCTTCTGGTCCTTGATGTCCTGGGCCACGAGCCGGCCGAAGAGACGGTCGGCGAACGGCTCGACCGCGCCGACCTCGTCGGCGTTGATGAAGATGCCATCCTCGTCTCCGCAGTCCTCGAGACGGACGATGACGTCCTGCGCGACGTCGACGAGACGCCGCGTGAGGTAGCCCGAGTCAGCGGTCCGGATGGCCGTGTCGGCGAGACCCTTGCGGCCACCGTGCGTCGAGATGAAGTACTCGAGGACGGAGAGGCCTTCGCGGAAGTTCGAACGAATCGGCAGGTCGATGATCCTGCCCTGCGGGTCGGCGATGAGGCCACGCATGCCACCGATCTGGCCCATCTGCTGGGTGTTACCACGCGCGCCGGACGTGGCCATCATGTAGACGGAGCCACGCTTATCGAGCGTGCGCATCATGGCTTCGATGACTTCCCTCGTCGTGTCGGTCCAGATCTTCACCGTCGCCTCGTAGCGCTCCTGCTCGGTGATGAGGCCGCGCTGGAACTGACGGTCGATCTCGGCGACCTTCTTTTCAGCCGCCGCGATCATTGCCGCCTTCTCCGCGGGGACCGCGACGTCGTTGATCGAGATGGAAATGCCGGCGACCGTCGCGGCCGCGAAGCCGATCGTCTTGATCTTGTCGACGACGTCCGCGGTGACTTCACCGCCGAAGCGGTCGAAGAGCGCGGTGACGATCTCGCGGATCTTGCCGCGGTCGAGCACCTGGTTGATGAAGCGGAGCTCCTCGGGGAGCACCGCGTTGAACATTACCCGGCCGACCGTGGTGTCGATGACCCCGCCGTTCTGCGGGAACTTCACCGGCGAGTGATAGGTCACGATGCCCATGTCGTAAGCCGACTGCACCTCGGCGTAGTCGCCGAAGATGCGCGGCTCCTCTTTCTTGTCGCCCTCGAGCGTGAGCCAGTACGTCCCGAGCACCATGTCCTGGCGCGGGGTGACGACCGGCTGGCCGTCGGCGGGCTTCAGGATGTTGCGGGTCGAGAGCATGAGGTGCTTGGCCTCGGCCTGCGCCGCTGCCGAGAGTGGGACGTGCACGGCCATCTGGTCGCCGTCGAAGTCGGCGCCGAACGCTTCGCACACGAGCGGGTGGATCTGAATCGCGTTGCCTTCGATCAGCTTGGGCATGAACGCCTGGATGCCGAGGCGGTGAAGGGTCGGCGCGCGGTTCAGAAGGACGGGGTGGTCCTTGATGACTTCCTCGAGGACATCCCAGACCTCAGGAGAGACGCGCTCGACGTATCGCTTCGCGCTTTTGATGTTGTGAGCGAGACCGCGCTCGACGAGCTGCCGCATCACGAACGGCTTGAAGAGCTCGAGCGCCATCTTCTTCGGCAGGCCGCACTCGTTGAGCTTGAGGTCGTTGCCGACGACGATGACGGAGCGGCCCGAGTAGTCCACGCGCTTGCCGAGGAGGTTCTGACGGAACCGGCC
>JBBPIQ010000006.1:0-171787 GCA_038040345.1 Chloroflexota bacterium | reverse complement strand
TTCATCCACATCATCGACTCGATGTTCAACCAGCACGCGAAGTGGCTGAAGGTCACGCGGGCGCTTCCCTGGCGCCGGCCTATCGCGTCGCTCAACTACCTCCTCTCCTCGCACGTATGGCGGCAGGACCATAACGGCTTCTCACACCAGGACCCGGGATTCATCGACCACGTCGTAAACAAGAAGGCGGAGATCATCCGCGTCTACCTGCCGCCGGACGCGAACACGCTGCTATCGGTGGCCGACCACTGCCTTCGCAGCCGCAATTACGTCAACGTGATCGTCGCCGGGAAGCAGATGGAGCAGAACTGGCTCTCGATGGACGAAGCGATCCGCCACTGCACGCGCGGCATCGGCGTTTGGGAGTGGGCGAGCAACGACAAAGGCGGCGAGCCTGATGTCGTGCTCGCGTGCTCAGGCGACGTGCCGACGCTCGAGACCCTCGCCGCGGTGGACCTCATGCGGCGGCACCTGCCCGATCTGCGGGTGCGTGTCGTGAACGTCATCGACCTCATGCGGCTCCAGCAGGACACCGAGCACCCGCACGGCCTGCCCGACCGGGAGTTCGACGCGCTCTTCACGAGGAACAAGCCGGTGATCTTCGCCTACCACGGGTACCCCTGGCTCATCCATCGCCTCGCGTACCGGCGGACGAACCATCCAAACCTGCACGTGCGCGGGTACAAGGAGGAAGGCACGACGACGACTCCGTTCGACATGGTCATGCTCAACGACCTCGACCGGTTCCATCTGGTGATGGATGTCATCGATCGGGTGCCCGGTCTGGGCGAGCGCGCGGGCGGCGTGCGTCAGCAGATGCAGGAGAAGCGGGGCGAGTGCCGCGCGTACACACGCGAGCACGGCGAGGACGCGCCAGAGATCACGGAGTGGGCGTGGCCGACACCCCCGTGATGAGCCCGTCAGCGCTCTACGCGGGTGCGAGCTCGTCCTGCTTCACGAAGGTCGGGCCGAAGCTCCACAGATTCGGGTAGCTGATCGGTTCGATTTGGCGCCACTCGTGGCCGGGTCCGCAGCCGCTCACACAAAATGCCCAAGCGTCCCGATACCGAGTTATCGGCGAGCGGTCCTTTGCCCAGACACGATGTGCGATGCAGTAGTAGAGAACGAGCGATCCGCTGTGCAGCTCTTGCCCGGGGGCTTCGACGCGCCGCGTCGCCTCATGGACAGCCGTGGACATGACACCCTCCTCAGCGCCTCAAAGGCTCGATGAAGACAATCTGCCGCGCGCTCGAGCAGCAAAAGGGCTGAAGGTCACCTTCGCGCGTGGGTGATTGCCCTACGACGCGTACCCAAGGGCGAATGCCGCCACCTCATCGAGTTCAACGGCAGGTTGCTGTCGGGCGATGAGAACCGACCGCATTCGGTAGCTAACAGGACCCGCGGCCCTGCCGAAGGGCCCCCCAGTCCCGTCCGAACGACCCTGTTTCCGGCCTCTCCCACAAGGCATCCTCGCCATGACAGAACGTTCAGAGAAAAGGAGGACACGAACATGGGACTCCCAGTGTTCGCAGCAATCGTCATCGTCTCGCTCGCCATCGGGATCGCCGTCCAGCTTCTCGAGAAGAAGATGGGCTGGGATTGGCTGATCATCGGGGTGCCAGCGGCCTTCGGGGCCTACTTCGCCAGCGAGACCTTCCCCGGCAGCACCACCTTCCAGGCCATTAAGGACTTCGGCCCGACGATCGACGGCTTCTACCTCATTCCCGGCATCGTGACCGGCGCGGTGCTCGCGCTCGCCGCGTACTTCGGGACGCGCAACCTGCAACCGACCACCAGCCCAGCCTGAGCTTCGGCTCGCGGGCACGTGACCGCCGGCGCCTTGCGCCGGCGGTCGGTGGTTTGACCGATGGGTCCGGTCGAGGCTCGTTTGGACCGCCCGATAGTGACGCTCGCCTCTACGTCTCTGACACCAGCGTCCGTACTTTGTCTTGCATGTTCATTTTCGCAGTCGGGCTGATGGTGGGTCTAGGGCTGGGACTTGTCGTTATCGGTTTCCTGGCGCTTGGCTCGTACGACCGGGGACGGGACGCTGAGTCGCAGCGCCGACACCACTTCACGCAAGTCGCCTGAGCAGCGCGCGGTCGGACCAGCTGTCAGGGCCGGCGTATACCGGGGCGCTCCGACTACATAGCGGGTCATCGACGGGGCCCGAATAATCGTCGCGGGGATCTGCATCTCCCGGTGATGTTTTCCATCACCGTTCTCGAACCGGACCTTTGATGTCATCTCCGGTCCTTGCGTCGGTCCTTCGACCGCTTCTTCGAGCTCTCCCGATCTTTGATGTTGTCTCCGATCGGTTCCTTGTTGCAGATCCCCGTAACGAGACGACCCTACCGCGAGATCGACCGTGCTCCTACGGCCAAAGGTCACCTACCAAGGTGACGAAAGGCCTCTCCGTGCACCGCGACCGTTCATGGTCATCCCGGCCGCGAGCGCGTCGACCACGAGCTCAAGCACGGATTGGATGCGGATTGTCAGCGGAGGACCAGGTATAGATCGATCGTCGGAGCCCCGTCCTGTTTGCCGATCACCAACAGACCGACTCCTTCCGCGGGCCCGACCGTGAGCGTCGTCGTGTTTGTTCACGAAGAAGTATTCGCGGTCCGCGAATGTGCTCGAGAGCTCGTGCTCCAACGCTTGGTCAGGGTCGACGGGGCTCTCGCAAACGGGATCGATGCCGTTCTCGACCAGGATCTCTGCGTCGAGTACATCCGTGCTCGTTCGATCGACGGTGCGCCGATCCATGCGAGTCCTCATTACGCAAAACGGCGGGGGCACCGCGATCATCGGCGGCGAGGGCCTCGTGATCGACCACCCGGCGACGCGCGCGGACGTCAGCGGCGGATAGGAACGACCCCCTCATGGTCGGGGGCTCACTCTTGGTCAGACGAGCTTTGGGAGCGACCTAGCCTCTTCGACTGCCCGGCGAAACTTTGGTGCCGCGCGCTCCGCGAAGTGACGTGCGTGGACCGGGCTGGGGAAGTGGGACCCGAGCGGCGCGAGATTCACGGCTTGGTATCGGCCGAGCGTCGAGTGCTCGATCGAATACATCGGGTGGGTCACTCCGTCGATCTCGATCCCAACCGGAAAGGATTTGTCCGGTGGGAACGCCAGGCCGTTGATCGTCCACGGCGTCAGCAGGATGAACGTCGGCGTGTCGAGGGCGATCCCGGCGTCGATGACGTCGACCTCGATCCCCGTCGAGAGCTCGGTGTCCGCATCGAACGCGGGCCCGTGGATCGTCGCGAAGACCCGACGGATCTGTTCCGCGAGCAATGGGTTCACAACGCGGAGGCTAGTCCCGGTCGGCAAGCAAACGAGGGCGGAAAGACCCAAAACCAAGGTACGAAAGTCCCGCCGGAGCCCTCGTGGCGAAGGTGGGATCGCCACGAGGCTGGCGTTACGCGTGATCCCTTCGGAAGGAATCGGAGCGCCTTTTCGGCTCTATGGGACCCGTCGGTGGCGAGCGGGATCCGCACGCTTCCGATCGTGGGCCCCGGAGCGGCTCCCGGTCTGTCCGGCTCCGCACCGCGTCGGGCTAGGGGTGGGCCGGACGGGACCATCGGCCTTTTCTCAGGGGTCCTGCGACTCACGACCTGAGCGCTTCGGTCGCCTAGCCTCGACCTCGTGTCAACCGCCGCGATGATCCTGCACGCGCAGGAGAAGGAGCGCGCTCGCGTCGCGCGAGAGCTACACGACGACACCGGTCAGGCGCTCACGCTTCTCCTCGTGCGACTGCAGCTGCTCGCCGACCAGATCACCGACCCAAGAACGCGGGAGGAACTGGCTGAGCTGCGCGCCCTAGTCGCGCAGACGATGGATGGCGTCCGCCGACTCGTCCTCGATCTCGGCCCGACCGTCCTCGACGATCTCGGCCTCGCCTCCTCCGTCGAGTGGCTGGCGGAGCGGATGCGCGCCGACGGCACCGTACGGATCGATCTGCATCTGGACGTCGACCGCGAGCCGCCGCGCCCGATCGCGCTCGCGATGTTCCGTGTCACGCAGGAGGCGCTTACCAACGTACTGCGCCACGCGCGCGCGTCGTGCGTCTCGATTCGGTTGACGCACGACGATGAACACCTCCGGCTCGTCGTCGCCGACGACGGCATCGGTTTCGACGTGAAGGCCGCTGAGTGCCGCTACGAGGAAAGCGTCGGCCTGGTCGGAATGACCGAGCGCATCGTCCTCGTCGCCGGCCAGCTCTCGATCGAATCGGAGCACGGGCGCGGAACGACCATCGTTGCCCTGGTGCCTTTCGCCAGAGACGGCGCGTGATGCCGATCCGCGTCGCGCTCGCGGACGATCACCAGATCCTCGTCGACGGTCTTCGCCGCCTCATCGACGCGACCGCCGATATCCACGTCGTCGCCACCGCGAACGACGCCACCTCGGCGATCGCCGCGGTGCAACGCGAGTCGCCCGACGTGCTCGTGCTGGATCTCTCGATGCCCGGTGGCGGAGGGCTCGAGGTCGCGCGGCGCATTCGGGAAATGGATCTTCCGACGAAGATCGTCGTGCTCACGATGTGGGCGGAGGACCGCTACGTTCTCGAAGCCGTCCGCCTCGGCGCCGCGGGGTACGTCCTGAAACGCTCCGCCGACCGAGATCTCCTCGAGGCCATCCGCACTGTGGCCCGTGGGGAGGCCTACCTCACGCCCGCGGCCGTGCGACTCCTTCTCTCGACGCAGCGGCCCGAGCCGGAGTTCCCAGCGCTGTCGCCGCGAGAGCGCGAGGTCCTGCGCCTCACGGCGCGGGGATTCAGCAACCTGGAGATCGGCGAGCGGCTCTTCGTGAGCCCGAAGACGATCGACACATACCGGTCCCGGATCATGACCAAGCTCGACATACACCGGCGCTCACAGCTCGTGGAATACGCGCTCCAGCACGGCCTCATGGAGTAGCCGGCCGAGGGCCGCTTCATCGACGAAACCGCCCGCGTCTATTGCCAGATGCGGGGACGGGACGTCGACCTTGAGGTCTGCCTGGGATGCCGCCGCCTTGAGGATTTCGACCTCGACACGCGCCGGCCGTACCTCGTGTGCCGGTCGCCCGAATTCGGCGAGCGGAACCCGGACCTACGTCCGGCGGCGACGCGTGAGGGCGGACGCCGTGCGGCCTTCGTAGACCGCGCGGCGTCGTAGGCGACCCTAGGGTTCCTTCTGCGATCCGCTGCCTCGCATCTGTGTCCGGCTGGCGGCGATGAACAAGCGCGCGGTCAAGGTTCCCGCGGCAACAGCCACGAGGATGAGCACCGCGACGATGGTGAGCATTTCCACGAAGACGCTGGACATGTACCGATGGTGCACTCGGGAGGACAGCGTCGAGTAGGGCCGAACGTCCTTGCCGCTGGGGTCGCCCGCCTCTGCTACCGAGGCTGAACCTCGGTGACGCTCCTCCTAATGAGACGCCGCCAGCTGCTTCTGTCTGCCGCGGCCGCCCTGGTCGCGGGATGCACCACGCCGGCCGCTACGGTGCCCTCATCGACGAACTACCCGGCCGAGCTCGCCGCAAACCCCGCGACCGGCGTATGGCCCGCGGCGTAGCGCACCGCACCGGAGCTCGTGCGGACGGCGTATCACTACGCGGCCGCGAACTATGAGACTCTCCGCTACATCCCGTGCTCCTGCGGATGCGGCCTCTCGTCTGGACATTTGAACAATTACGACTGCTTCGTGAAAGCCGCGAAGGTGGACGGCTGGGTCATCCTCGATCCGCACGCCGTATCCGTAGGGTCCTGCCGGACTGTGACCCGCGGCCCCAGGAGTTAGGCCGGACGGCCCTGTTGACGCACCGAGCCCGACCGCAAAGTGATCTACAAAGGAGGTCACGAAAAATGAAAGCAGTGATCAAGACCACCGAAATCGCAGACCCGCCCATCGCAAGATTCCTCTTCTCCGACACGCGCATGGCGGTCGTCTGGATGGTCGTCCGTCTCTACGTGGGCTTCAGCTGGCTCGAGGCCGGCTTGCACAAGATCCTCGACACCGGCGCAACGACGAACTACATCATCAATGGCGGCGGACTTCTCGCATTCTGGCAGCGCATCGCGGCTGTCCCCGCGGCGCCCGCCAAGCCAATGATCACGTACGACTGGTACCGAAGCTTCATCCAGTTCATGATCGACAGCCACTGGGAGGTCTTCTTCGGCAAGCTCATCGCGTTCGGCGAGACGGCTGTCGGAATCGGCCTCATCCTCGGTGCGTTCGTCGGCATCGCGGCGGTCGGCGGCGCATTCATGAACCTCAACTTCATGCTCGCCGGCAGCGCCAGCACGAACCCGGTCTTGCTCCTCCTGGGCTTCCTTCTGGTCCTCGCGTGGAAGACCGCGGGATACATCGGGCTCGACCGCTACCTTCTCCCGATCCTCGGGACCCCATGGAAGACGCCGCGGATCAAGGTCAGCAAGGCTCCCACACGGGCGCCGCTGCTCGCATGACCAAGTCCTCTTCCCCACGTAACGAGAGGAGCGGTACGGACCGCTCCTCTCGCTCGTCCCCCGCTTTGTCGGTCCTGGTGATGAGCGCCGACGCGACGCGCCGCGGCGACTGGGCGAAGTTCTTCGAAGAGCAGGGCATGCGGACGATCCGGTGCGCCGGGCCAGAAGCGACGACATGCGCGCTCGAGATCCCCGCGACCTGCCCGCTTCACCACGAAGCCGACCTGATCTTCTACGACGAGGAGAGCGTTACCCCTCGCCTCGAGGAGCAGCTTGACCTCACTCCACTCGCCACCCCGATCGCATACGCCAGCACCATGCGTATGCGAGATGGGCGTCAGTACCCGGTCACGGAGCGTGTCCGTCCGGCCGATCGCCGCGCCCCAGTCTCGCGATAATCGTTCGTCTGAACGATCGCGCCTCACCAGCGATCCTGCCAACGCGGCTCCGCATCGCGGCCTTCGTGCTGCCCTCGATTCTCATCGCGCTCCTCGTCGCGCTCGACTTCGTCCTCGAGCCGATGCTTCCGAGCCCGCTCTCGCATCTCGTCCTGATGGTCGTCGGCATCGCCGGCGTGCTCGCGTTCTCGTCCGCGATCTTCGGCCGCTTCAGCGAGCTCTACCGTCGCGATGAGGAGCAGGCTGCGCGGCTCCAGGCGTTGAACATCGCGGGGATGTCCCTTTCTTCGGAGCTCGACAGCGCGACCGTCCTGCAGCGTGTCGTGGAGCAGGCCCGCGCGGTCGCGAGGGCGAAGCACGCCGCGCTGGCCGTGTTCGACGGAGATGGTCGGGTCGAGCAATTCATAACGTCCGGGATCACGGACGAAGAGCGCGCGCGCATCGGCCCCCCACCTCGCGGACTTGGCCTTCTCGGCCTGCTGCAGACAGACCAGGTAACGCTGCGGCTGCGCGACCTCCACGAGCATCCGAGCTCGGTCGGTTTTCCGAGGCACCATCCACCGATGCGAAGCTTCCTCGGGACCCCGATCCTCTATCGCGGAGTGTCACTCGGGAACCTCTACCTCACCGAGAAGCAAGGCGCCCTTGAATTCAACGTCGATGACGAGAAGGCCGCCCGCACCCTCGCGGCGCAGGCCGCCATCGCGATCGAGAACGCGCGGCTCTACGAGCAGCTCGAGCGGGTTTCAGTCAAGGAAGAGCGCCACCGCATCGGTATGGATCTGCATGATGGGGTCATTCAATCGCTCTACGGTGTGAGCCTGCAGCTCGAGGACGCGGGTGAGCGACTCGTCGCGGAACCCGACGCTGCGAGAAAGGTCCTCGACCGCGCGGTCGATCGGCTGAATGCGTCGATCGCGGATCTAAGGAACTACGTTCTCGACCTGGGCCCCGTCCGCGGCAGCGACCGCCCTCTCACGGAATCGCTGCCTACGCTCGCCGCGCAGGCTCGCACGAACGCCCTTCTCGATGTGGATGTGCTGGTCTCTCCCGAGGCGGCCGCGGCGCTCGACGGCGTGGGCCGCGAGGCGATCTTTTTCATCGCGGCGGATGCGCTCGGGAACGTCCAGCGGCATGCTCGCGCGCGGCGCGCATCGGTTCGACTGTTTCTCGAGGAGCCTTCTGTTGTGCTCGAGGTCGCGGACGACGGCGTCGGCTTCGATCACGAGCGTGCCGTCGACGGTCACGGCCTCCACAACATGCGCGAGCGCGCGTTCTCGGCAGGGGGGCGGCTGAGCGTGCAGACCTCTCCCGGAGGTGGATCACGAGTACGCTTCGAGATGCCAGTCCGGCAGGAGACGACGGAGTGACAGTGTCAGCCGCGACGCGAGTGCTTATCTGCGACGATCACGAGGTCGTTCGCGAGGGGTTGCGCACGCTGCTTTCCCGTCGCCAGGACATGGCCGTCGTCGGCGAGGCCGGCACGATGCAGGAAGCGATCGACGCCGCCGCGAAGGCCAAGCCGGATGTCGTGATCATGGACGTCCGCCTACCGGACGGAAGCGGCGTCGAAGCGTGCCGAGCCATCCGCGAAGCACGGCCTGAGACGCACGTGATCATGCTCACGTCGTATGCGGACGACGAGGCGCTCTTCGCCTCGATCGTCGCCGGCGCATCCGGATACCTCTTGAAGCAGACGCGAGGGCAGGCCGTCGTCGACGCGATCCAGGCGGTTGCGCAAGGACGTTCGCTCCTCGACCCAGACGTGACGGGAAAGGTGCTCGAGCGGGTACGCCGCGGGCGCGACCAGGAGGACCCGGCGATCGCGTCGCTCACCGACCAGGAACGCAAGGTGCTCGAACAGCTTGCCGAGGGAAAGACCAATCGGGAGATCGGCACGGCGCTCTTCTTGTCCGAGAAGACCGTGAAGAACTACGTGAGCCGCATCCTCGACAAGCTCGGGCTATCCCGGCGTGCGCAAGCGGCCGCCTACATGGCCGAGCGCAGACCGAAGTACTGACCCTGTCGGGCAGAACCGTACTGCCCTAGGCGCACAACGGCATGCTGCAGCGAAGGGCGGCACCACGACCGGAACGGTGAGAGCGCCGATACGGCGGACGGACCATCCGCGGAGCATCCGGTACGCCACTGTCGCGTTCATGCGTACGGCGACACGATGCCGCCGCTCGGCGCCGTGAGGTAGAGCCGTATGTCCGTGGATCGCGCGACGTTCGGCACTCGTCCCGCGCGTACCACCCGGCCACCCTTAGTGGTGCGCGAAAAGGAAAGGAGTGGCCAGATGTCGGATGCACTCGTACTCGCACTGCTCGTCGTGGGCGGTCTGGCGTTCTTCTTCGCCGCGATGACCCGATTCATGGGCGGCCTTGAGGAATAGCTGGTGATGTACCCCTACATGTACGACGGCTCGTTCCTGGTCGTGGTCCTTATGGTGGCCGCGCCACTCGTGGTGCTCGGCTTGTTCGCATGGCTCGTCGCGTCATCGGCTCGGGCCACTGAGGACACGGCGATGCGGATCGTAAGAGAGCGTTTCGCACGCGGGGAGATCGACAAAGAGCAGCTCGGCGTCCTCTTACAGGCGCTCTAGGCAGAAGCAAGGAGCCCTGGCTCCTATCGATCGCCGCTGCGAATGGCATCCGCGACGCGGTATTGAGTCGGGAACCGGCTCTCCTGAGCGCGGCGATACCGCTCGGCCCCACACATGGCGACGGACTCCTTTCTATGGGGAAGAGGAGTCCGTCGCGCGCGGTTGGGGGGGTGGGGAGACTTAGCTACGCAGAAGGTGCCGGCCCGGCCGGGATCGCGGTCGAAGCTCACCTCCCACGATCCAAACATACGAACCTCGAGGGGTCATTCGGACAATCGCCGGTAAACGCGACGCCGACTGAAACGCGATGGACACTGAGCCGAAAATCGTCGGACGCGAGAACCGTTCACACATGAACGCTCTCTTGCATCACACATTTGCGTAAGGACCCCTCGAAGCCCTGCGATCGCGGTCGGTGACGCGAATGCGTCCAATGTTGTTCGCGAAGCACGTCATCTTCGCGAGCGGTAGCTTGGTCGACCGGTCTGAGGCGTACTGTCATCCCAAGTCAGAGACAGGGGGACGCGATGTTGGAAGGCGCTCGAGTCCACACCACGCTACCGGCCATGGATATCGAACGAGCGAAGGCCTTCTACACGAAGAAGGTCGGGGCCACCTCCGGTGACTCCAGTCCCGGCGGGACGTTCTTCATGTTTGGAGAGTCGCGCTTCGTTATCTATCCAACGCCGAATCCGAACCGCGGCGGCCACACGCAGATGGGGATATCGGTCAAGGATGTCGGCGCTGCCGTACGAGAGCTCCGCGGTCGCGGCGTCACCTTCGAGGAGTACGACATGCCCGGGCTCAAGACAGTCGACGGGATCGCGACCACTCCCGGCGGGAGGGCGGCCTGGTTCAAGGACACCGAGGGGAACACCATCGGACTGATCCAGCTGGGGCCGTAGCACCGGGGACGACGCCCGCGCAGCGCATCTACAACTCGCTCTTTCCCTATTCGGTCGAGGTCTGCGCCGTCACCCAGTTCCATCAGATCGGCGCGAAGCCTGGCGGCTGGGGCGGGCACGCGACCCTCTTCATCAACGGCGCGGAGATCGAGCCCGGCGCGGGCCACCCGCGGTTGCGTCTCGTCGCGGCCGGGACAGACCTTTCAGACCCCGACTCCGGCACGGGAATCAGCGTCAACAAGTTCTTCGACAACGTGACGTGGGTCGCGATCCCGGGGCGCGACGAGTTCTTTCGGGGTGGCCTCGCGCCCGAGCAGACGCTGGACAAGGATTTCTATGAGGCCGCGATCGAAAGGGCGACGAGGGCCGGGTGGTTCGCAGGCATCCGCATCAAAGACGCGGTCATCCGGCAAAAACCTCAGGCGATGCGCGCGGAGGTCTTCGTCGTCCGGCATTCGATTGGGACGGACTTCGCGCTCAACTTCGCGCGCACCGCGTACTGCGCGCGGCTACAGATGAGCCGCGACGCGATAGGCAACGTGGTCGCTTACCTGAATAGCGCCAACGAGAGCGCTCAGAAGAGCGGCTACATCTGGAACATGTACACGAACAACTGCAGCCACGTCGCGCACAACGCGCTGGCAGCTGCGGGGGTCTGGGACCCGAAGGTGGCTCGGGGACCGGGCGCGATCAACGTCGCCAGAGACGTGATCAGCGTCGCAAGAGCGCTCGCGCTGAGTCAGATGTCGGACTTCTCGTTTCCCGCGAACAATTTCGTCCGGCTCTACGAGGCCGGCAACGAGCGTCCCATCAACGATGCCCTAGCGGCCTTCAGGAACCACGACGTCCGGCGAACCATGAACGACGGCTGGATGACCACCGGGCCGGGCGCGCTGATCGCCACGTATCCGATCCATGACGCGAGCCGAAACCAGATGTTCACGCCCGGACGCGATCCGTTCCTCTTCTCGGTGCCGATGCTCTGGGACAAAGCGGATACGTTCAAGATGCTGACGCGCGACGCGCCGTCGATCGTCACCGATCTACCCGCGAATCTCGCCCACTACCGTGAGCGCTATGCGAAGACGCTCGCGGATCAGCGGAGCCTGGAAGACGAGCTCGGCCTTCTGAACGGCACCGAAGGCGCGGACGACTTCCGGATCTTTTACGGCCGCTTCTACGCGCTGATCGCCGACGAGCTCAAGCGGACCGACGCTCGACTGACGGAGTACCGCCGCCTGGCGAGCTAAGCGGGCGCGAGCAGGTCGAAGGCCGATCCGACGGCGTCGAGCACTTCGCCGGTGAGGTCACTCGATAGGCGGTAGTTGATGACGTTCTTGTCGCGGCGCCCACGCACTGCGTCGACCTCGCGGAGCACCCGAAGGTGGTGGCTCGTCGCCGAACGGCTCCGCTCGATGACTATCGCGAGGTCGCCGGCAGCGAGCTCCGTCGCCTGGAGCGCGCGGACGATCTTGAAGCGGGTCGGATCGCAGAGACACATCATCACGCGTTGAGCCTCGCGAGCAGACCGCGGCGACAGCATGCGGGCCTGCGCCTCTTCGACGGCACCGTGATCAATGATCTGGTGGTTGTTCATGTGTCCTCCCAACGCGACAGGTGAGGCAATCGGTAATTTCGACGCTCATCAAAATTGCGCTCCGGTGTCAAAGCAGCCAGCCTGCGGCGCGTAGCTCCCATCTTGGTCATAGAGGACGACGGCGCGACTCGAGACCTCCTTCGCCAGGTGCTGAGCGATGAGGGCTACGAGCTCCTGTTGGTCAACCGGCTGGAGGACGCCCCAGCGGAGGTCGTTCCGCAACTTGTCATGACCGACCTCGTCGGTCTCGACAGATACGAGAGCGCCCGCGCTCGTTCGTCGGTGCGTCGCGTCCAGGAACGCTATCCGGACACGCCGATCGTCGTGTGCACCGGGTACGAACAGGCCGCCGAAGAGTCCGACGAACTCGGAGCGGCGGCGGTGTTGCGCAAGCCCTTCACGATCGAAGCGCTCGTCCAGACCGTCGCACGGCTCTCTGCCCATTAGCTCTGCGATGCGACGGGCAACGCCAACGCAAAGACGCTGCCGGCGTCGGTGCTTGACTCCAGCCACACACGCCCGCCGTGCTGCTCGGCCAGCCGTTTACTGATGTGCAGGCCGAGACCCGTGCCCGGCAGGTCCTGAGTTCTGGATGTCCGGAAGAATGGGGTGAAGAGCCGATCGCTCTCGTCAGCCGGGACGCCGATGCCGTAGTCCTTGACGAGAAGGATCGCTTCGCCATCGACGACGCTCATGGACACGTCAATCGGTGAGCCGGGTGCGCTGTACTTGAGTGCGTTGTTCAGCAAGTTGCCGAGGATTTGCGCGATGCGATCAGGATCGCCACGCACGCGCACTTTCTCGGATGGACGGAACGTGATGCGCGGGAGGTCTTCGTGCTCGTGTTGGCTGATCGTGGTGGCGACCGCGATGCCGAGGTCGAACGTCACCACCGCGAGGCTGAGCGCACCCATTGCGACGCGGGTCTCCTTGAGCAGCTCGGTCATCAACCGGTTCATGCGTTTCGCCTGGTCGAGTGTGCGGTCGATCGCCTCGACAGCGCGCACCGGATCTTTCTCGAGGAAGCGCCGCGCGAGCTGGGCCTGGCCGATGATCGAAGTGAGAGGCGTGCGCAGCTCGTGGAGTGCGGTGCTGAAGAAGTCCGCAGGGCTCCACGCCTCGGAAGCGGGGCCAGCCAACTCCGGGAACACGGTCATCGCCTCGGTTGCGAGCCCCTTGCGCGAAATCCACGCTGGGGGAGGCGGGTTGTCGACTGCATGCTTCAGCGTCGCCAGGAATTCGAGGACCAAGAAGGGCTTGTCGATCACTCCGGAGTAGTCGGCGGCCCGACTTCTGCGCGACGTTTTTGCGCGTGCCTCCGCCATCGAGTCGGGGTCGGCGGTGAACATGAGCACAGGCAGATCCGGGTGGGCGCGCCGGATCGCGGCCGCATCCGCCCACGACCGCCCACGTCCCTTCGCCGGCGGCTCGCTGTCGAGGATGACGCACTGGGGGTCATAGCGCTCGATCGTCGCCGCGATCTCACTGTGATTGGCGATCGTGACGTGGTCATAACCGGCTTCTTCGAGAAGACCGCCGACCAGTTTCTTAAGTAATGGTTCGTCCTCGACGAGCAACACACACGGCTTCGCCTTCAAGGCGCTCGTCGCCTTCCCCGTCGTTTGCTGTAGAGCCAAGGTTGCCTCCACCAACCGTGCCGACGGCTGGCTCGAACAAGGGTGGGCCGTCAGTCGCGTCGAGGCATGACCGTTTCGTCATATTGACCTGGCTTCAAACATGACGCGGCGGGAAAAGCGGGTTAGTTCGCTGTGGCAGTCAGGTTTGACAGCCACCTGATAGCTTGCGACGACTCCGTCGAAGGAGCGCGCTTAAGTCCTAGTACCAGCCGCATCGCGCCCGACTACGACCGAGCCGGCAGCCCCTCACCGACCGCGGTCGCCGCGGGCGAGGCGCGCAGTAACGCCGCGAGAAAGGATCCATAACTCGTCACGCTTTGGGTCTGTTCGGGTCCGTAGACAACGGGCCGATTCGCGAAGACAGCGAGGACCCCGCACGGTGATTCTCCAGGCCGGCTCAGCGGAACGGCGACCCCGGCGCGCGCATTTCCGAGATCCTCCATTGCCATCCCATCAAGAGCGGTCAGAGGCGTGGCCTGCGCCTCTCGGAACGCCTTTGCGATCGCACCGGCTGTCCGTCGCTGACCGAGAACGCTCTTGTCGACGCCCGCTGCAGCGACCAGCTCGAGCCCGCCGCCGGGCACCGAGACGTAGATGAGCGCCGCATCACCAGGGACGAGCTCCAAAACGGCTTCGGCGAGCATCCCGAGCGTGCTCGGGTCCAAACCAGAGCTCAACGCAACGGCCGCTTCCGCGAAGGCGCCGACCCGGCGGGCGCGCGTGTCGAGCCGCCCGCGCACCAGGCGCATGGCGCCGAAGCCCGCACCGACGCTGACGAGGGCGACGATGCCGAGCCCGTTCCCACCGATACGTAGGATTGGTTCGCCGATCTGGTGATCCGTGCTCTGCCACAACGCGACGCTCGCGATCGAAGAGAGCAACGCCAGCGCGACTCCTCCTTCCGGGCCGAGAAGGGCGCCGCCGAGCGCCACGATCGGTATCGCCAGCAGGCTGGCCGATGCACCGAGCGTGGGTTCGGCAAGCAGAAACGCGCCCACGTAGGCGACCAACAGGATTGCGATCGCGGTGACGGCCCGCCGTCGTTGCGCCAGCGTCATCCAGGCTCGCCCCACGCCGCGCCTCGTCAGGACGACGCTCTTCGGCACCTTCACCTGCGGAGACTGCCGCGCGTGGCGCCGGATCTCGGCGAGCAGGGTGTCGATAGGCGTGTCCTTTGGCAGGACGGCCGCCGCGCCGGCTCCCAATGCCGTTTCGTGAATGCTGTCATCGAGCGTGAACATCAGGACGGCTGTTTGAGGGATCGAGCCGTGCACGGCCCGCAACACGTCGAGACCCGTGAGTTGCGGCATGTCGTTATCAAGGACGGCGAGGTCGGGCCGGTGTTCGGTGATGAGACGCAGCGCCTCGGCACCGTCGGCAGCGACGCCCACTAAGACCAGATCGTCCTCCGCGGAGATCACCTCGCGCAGACCTTCGCGCACGCTCGCGTTGTCATCGGCGATGACGACACGAAGCGTTGCCCCCGAATGCGCGGTCGTAACCCTTTGAGAGGACGACCGTTGTTCGCGCGCGAGCGCGCGCTGAACATCGTCCTGGGTCGCGAATCCGAGTTGAACCAGGATGGTGCCGAGGGGCGTGTTCTCGCCCCGTCGGACGCGCTGTTCGCTCAGCGCATCTTCCAGCCGCGACGGCGTGATGACCCCGGACTCGACGAGGCGAAGGCCGACCCAGGGGTCGCCACTGCCCTGGTCGCGAACGACGCGCAGGAGACGGACGAGATCGGCCGGGCCGAAAGGCTTGACGATGAAGGCGGTGGCCCCGACGGCACTGGCGAACGCACGGTTCTCCGGATCGTCGTTGGCTGTGAACAACACCACACGGATGGATCTGGTGTCGCGATCGGCCGTTAACTCCCGACACACCGCGAACCCATCGCGGTCGTGGCCCTCGAAGTTGACGTCGAGGAGGAGCACCTCGGGTCGATGCTCTCTGGCCAACGCGAGACACTCTTCAGGGCTCGCGGCTTCGAGGACGTTCCAGCCCTGGGCCGAAAGCGCCACTCGCGTGACCGAGCGCAGTCCCGCGTCATCGTCCGCGACGAGAACGGTCGGCGAGTCGGCACGTCGTCGAGCACCGAGCGCGCGGAGGCTTATGTGGTCGGCCCTGTGCGTAACATCAGTGGCTCACTGTTAGCCCTGCCCAATCCTGGGTCAAGTGGGACTTTAGTGGCGGCGTCGATCAGCGACACCGCGGTTCCGCTGAAGATCTGCTCCTTCTCGGCCGCAGAGAAGTCCATCGCCTCGATCGAGCTCACCGATTTCTCGATCGATCCGAGCAGGTGCGGATAGTCGCTGCCCATGGCCATGTGATCGGCGCCGACGATGTCGCGGAGCATGCGCAGATTGTGCGGACTGAACGTGACCGTGTCGTAATAGAGCTGCTTCAGATAGAAGGACGGCGGCTGATCGATGTTCACGCGGCACTCGGCGAAGTCGCGCCAGCCCGAGTCCATCCGCTCCATGAGATAGGGGACCGCACCACCCGCGTGGCCGACCAGCCAGCGGATGTTCGGAAGCTGCTTGAAAACGCCCGCGTAGCAGAGCTTCGCGATCGCGACCGTCGTATCGAAGGGAAAACCGATGATCGGACCCAGGACGTACTCGGTGAACGCGTCGGCCGCGGCCGGGATCATCGGGTGGATGAACACGCAGATCCTTCGGCGGTCGGCTTCCTCGAAGAACGGTCGGTACAGGGGATCGGCGAGGGCGCGGCCGCGGATGTTCGAAAGCACCACGACGCCCTGCATGTGGAGCTCGTCCATCGCGCGGCGGAGCTCCTCGAGCGCCGCATCGGGATCGTCCATCGGGATCGAAGCGAAGCCGAGAAATCTCCCGCGGTGTTTCTCCGCGAGCTCCGCGTATGCCTCGTTCACCACTCGCGCGACGTCCGCTTGGGCCTTGCCTTCGACGAAATAGACGTTCGGAGTCGAGAGCGAGAGCACCTCCGTGTCGATGCCGACGCGGTCCATGTCCTCGAGGCGCTTCGCGACGTCGGTCATCGGCGCGGTCACGCCGAAGAACCGCGCGCCCTTGTACCGGATGATCCGCTGGCCGGTGGGGCTCGTCCCGAAGGAGAAGTCGCCTCCACTTCGCTCGATGCGATCGAAATAGGCGGGCGGGTAGTAGTGGGTGTGAAGGTCGAACCGCACGGCCGCAGTTTGGCAGACCCGCGTGTCTAGGGCGGTGAAGGCGAGGGACGCGCCGGGAGGATCGTCGCCTGAACGAGGATTCCGTTATCGATCATGTTCGACGCGCCGACGCTGACGGTCGCCGCGATGCCGTCGCCATCGTGCAACAACAGGAAGAGCGTGCCGAGGGAGACGGGGCCGGCGCTGGGTCCGGTGATCGGCGCACCGCTGAGCCGCCACGCCGCATGGGGCTTCCCGTAAAAGCTCTCGAGCTCGGCGCGAGTGAGCGTGGACGACCACTGCGCGGTCATGCCACGCATCTCCGCGGGTACGAAGGGGAGCGGCCCGGTCGCCATAACGAGCTTCGAGCTCGGCGGGGTGGGGAAATCCGCCGGGAATTCTTTCGGGAGCGACACGCTCCCGCCCGGCTGCGGGATCTGAACGTCGCATCCGGCGAGCGCCACGAGCGCGAGGACGACAAGGGCCAGCCGAAGGCGCTGTCCAGCCATCAGAAGCACTTTGTACGCGCCCCTCGATTACTCCTCTGTGTCGTGCCGGTACAAACCGACCGCCTCGCCATCTTCCGCTCACACACGGTAGGTTCCTGCGAGGGTGGCGATTCGATCGCGTATGGCGCCTGGTCCCCGTCGACCGTCGCAACCGAGCTTCCTTCGAACAATGTTGAGGTGGGTGCGGACGGAGGCGTCGCCGATCCCGAGCTTCGTGCCGAGCTCCGCACGCGAGAGTTCGGGCTCGGCAAGCCACGCGCGCACGATATCGATCTGACGTTCGGTCAGATCGCGGGCATGCAGCACATCCACGAGGACGCCCTGAGCGCTATCGACCGCATGAACGATCTGACGCCAGTAGCTGGGTGCGAGGCCGATCTCGATACAGCGTTTTGCCAGTCGCAGGGCGACCGGCCGGTACCACCACGGCCACGTCCGAACCTCCTGGCGAACGAGACTCGGCACCTCATTCCGCAAGAGCCGGTCGGCCTCCTCGGTCCTGCCGGCCGCGAGCTCGACCG
Organism: Chloroflexota bacterium; assembly: GCA_038040345.1. GTDB lineage: Bacteria > Chloroflexota > Limnocylindria > P2-11E > P2-11E > 3-1-20CM-2-70-9. The sequence goes on along the minus strand of JBBPIQ010000006.1, from coordinate 154,010 downwards.
CGGCGAGGTTGAGCGCGACAGCTCTCCGCTCGTGATGGAACTCGCAGCGCTCGAATTCACGCAGCGCCAGGCCGAGCGCCTCCCGGGCATCTTCGAGCTGCCGTTGCGCGAAGAACACGACGCCACGCGCCGCCTGCCGGAATGGGAGGTCGTCGGCCGGACAGTTCGTGACGTCCGGGAGCGTTGGCGTCTGACCCTCCGCGAGATCGAAGAGCGGTTCTTCCCACGGGACACGGATCCCGCTTGCGAGTCGAAGGTTGTGCGCACCCGCAACGTTGCCGAGGTCGCGGAGCGTTGTCGCCCACACGTACTGCAACCAGCGTCCGAAGGAACGACTACTCGCTCCCCAGTGCCGATCCGCTTCACGGAAGAACGTCAGCGCGAGTGGATCGCCCCGCGCCGCGCAAACGTGGCCGCGTAGGTACGCGGCGAGCCCGAGATGCCGCGCGCTTCCGGTCGCTCTCGCGATCACGGAAGCGGCCTCCGCCTCGCTCTCGGCGGACGAGTAGTCGCCGTGCTGCACAAGGACGTGCACGAGCTGCCGAGCGATCCGGAAGCGAAGATCCTGTCGCAGGTCGCGGTCGCGGATTCGCACGGTAAAGTTCCGCGCTGCGTGCGCTTCAGCGAGCGCGTCAAGCGCGCGGTTCAGCGCGACGGCGTTGACCGACGCGTAGAGGTGAGCCTCGCTCGCCGCGAGGCCGTGGCTCGAGCGCGCCGCCGCCTGCGCCCGCGCGAGGCCCGCCTCACAGCGGCCTGCGTAGTAATCGAGATAGGCGAGGTGAGCCTCGGCCCGCGCCGCGATCTCCGGATCGCCCACACGTGCGGAATGCTCGAAGAGCTCGCGGGCCTCAACGAATGCTTGCTCGTCCTCCGCGGCGCGCCCGAGGGCGAAAGCCACGGTCGCCGGCAGGTCGCTTCGCGCTCGCAAGTCCGCGTGCTCGAGCATCACCAGGTTCGAGGAGCCGAGGCAGACGGCTTTCTCGATCGTCGTCGCGAGGCGAGCGTGAGCGCTGACTTCGTCGAGTTCGGGCATGGCGAAAAGATCCTAGAACTTACGGACCATAAGTTCGAGGATGGCGGTGCTACGGTGCGCCGAGCGCTCGGATGGTCGAAGCGCGCTCGACCGATCGAAGCGGAAATGGAGACAGGAAATGCGGCTACGCACCATCGTCTCGCTCATCGTCTCGCTCTTCGTGCTACAGCTTCCCATCGGGGACCGTTTTGCGGCGATCGCCCTGGCGTCTGGCGGCTCGACTGCCAATGTCTGCAACGACGCGGCGCCGTTCGCCACCCTTCCCGCGGACGACGCAGTGTTCGCACAACCGATGACATCGCTCGCGCTGAGCGAGGTCGCCCTCGCCAAGGCGCAAGCGAACGACCCGGAGAGCGCCAATCGTGACCTCGCTACCGGAAACCCGGAGGCGATCGCCGCGAGGCTCGCGCTCAAGGACGCGTCCGTCCGCTCCGGTCGCGGGAAGGGCTCGGCCAGCGTCTTCTCCGATCGCGCCGCGGCGGTGCGGGCGTGCGGGACGCAATCCGCGTCTCTGGCATCGACCATCGCGGGTCTCGCGGATGCTCTAACGAGCCGCGCTGACGCGACGATCGGCTCGGGCTCCGGCTGGGTCGACAACCTGAACCAGCAGGGTCAGGTGAGGTCGTACTACTGCGGCCCGGCGACGGTCTCCGAGGTCGCGCGCACCATGTACACCAACGGTCGTGGAGCCATCCCGGCCGACCAATACACCACCGCCAGCTACATGGGCACCACGACCAGCGGCACGAACGTCAACAACTTCGTGGCCGGGCTCAACGCCTACGTCGGACGACCCGTCGCCGGTTGGAACTGGTATGCCTTCGTCTGGCTCTCGTACAGCCCCACAGCATCGGAGCGTTCGACCTTCGTAAGCGAGCTCGAGTACGACGTACAGCATGGTTGGCCCGTGGGTGGCGACGCGTGGGAGGAAGCGTATGGGCCACACCTCAAGGGACACCCCTACAACCAAACGATCTACCACTACATCGAGCTCGGTGGCTACGGCTCGAGCGGTGCCAGCGTGTACTACGCCGACTCCGCGACGACGATCTGGAGCACCGTTCCTCGTTACAGCTGGTTCGACATGCAAACGATGATCACGATCCTCGGCGGGAGAGGCTATGCCTGGTAAGCGCCTGGCACTGACCCTTGCGATCGCGGCGTGGAGCACGTCCTGCTCCACGCCGCCTTCTCTCGCGTCGCCCGTACCGCATGCGACCGACGTTCCTATCGCGACCGCCGCGGTGAAGAGCATCGACGTGTGTATCGCTCTGCCGCCGCAGACCTGGACTGCCGGATTCCAATCGCACAGCACCGTCTTACCGGCCGGCACGCGCTTCGGTCTCGGAGCGCCAACCATCAGTGGGCAGGTCGCGTTCGGGCAGTTCGACACGCAATCCGGAAGCGGGATCGGAAGCGTCGATCTGACGAGCGGGCGGATGACGCGAATAGCGACCTGGGACACCCAGATGAGCGGGATGGGCTGGATGGCGGTGGAGTTGCCCTGGGTCGTTTGGGAACAGGGGAACTCGCCGGCGAATTCGTCCGATTGGACAGTGCTCGCCTGGAACAAGGACACGGGTGTCACCACAACGATCGCGACGTCGCTCTTGCCGGACGGGTCGTTCTTATTCGGACAACCGCCGCTGCCGGCGATTCGACACGGCATCGCCGTGTGGGCCCAGCCCCTGCCGAAGCGCTCTGACCACAACGAGGCTGAGATCCACGTCCGGGAGCTCGCCCGAGGCGCGGACACGGTCATCGCAACTGGGCGAGTTGGCGCGCCGATCTTCGCCGGGCGGTATCTCATCTGGGCGCAACGTGATGTTGCCGGCAGCTATTCGTTCCAATCGGTTGACGCAGACACGTTGCAGCCGGCCAACCTTCCGGCGCGCCTCCGCGATCCCGGACCGATCGTCTATGTGGCGGGCTCATCGCGCTACCTGGCGTGGAGCGGCGACGACTCGCTCGAAGCGACCGTTTGGGCGATCGACTCGGGCGAGTTCGCAAAGTACCGCTCGCCCGACCTCAGCCACTCGTTCCAATTCATGCAGCTGGCGGACCATTACCTCCTGTACTACGGAGGGACGTCCTCGACCGTCCTCGATCTCGCGACCGGCAATGGTTTTGACGTGGCCGGGAGCCTCGCCGGATCCGATCAAGTGATCGCCAAAGAAGAGCCGTCCGCTCCCGCGACGCAGAAAGCGCAGGTGATCTCTTCCCGCATATCGAGTGTCTCGCTCAGCGCGGTCGGCGCTATCGCGCCGTGCACGCGTCGGTAACGCGAGACGCTAATCTGTGCGCCGTGCCGGTGCCGACGAAAGACCTCGCGAGCCGCATCCGCGACGTCCCCGACTTTCCGAAGCCCGGGATCCTCTTCAAAGACATCACCACGCTCCTCAAGGACGGCGACTCGTTCGCCGCCGCGATCGACGGGCTGCTCGCGAAGATCGGCCAGAAGAAGATCGACGTGGTCGTCGGCATGGAGTCGCGCGGGTTCATCTTCGCGGCGCCCATCGCGTACAAGCTCGGCGTCGGCTTCGTTCCCGTGCGCAAGCTCGGCAAGCTGCCGGGGGACGTGGTCAGCGTCGAGTACGACCTTGAATATGGGTCGGCGACGCTCGAGATGCATAAGGACGCGATCAAGCCTGGCGCGCGCGTGCTGATCGTCGACGATCTCCTCGCGACGGGCGGCACCGTGGCCGGCACGATCGAGCTCGTGAAGCAGCTCAAGGGCGAGATCGTCGGCCTCGCGTTCCTCATCGAGCTCGCGGCTCTCAAAGGACGCGACAAGCTTGCCGGCTATGAGATCGCGACGCTTATCAAGTACTGACGGGCTAGAATCCTCGTAATACCTGCGACCGGCGGAGGCCCGCTTGGTCCGAAGCCCATGGGGGAGGACCGATGACCGCGGCACCGTCGCTACCCGAGATCAAGATCGATGCTCGCGCGTCCGCCGACGAGGCACGCGCCTTCCTCGAGCGCGATCGCCTGATGGCGGCGTACGCCCTCGCCGACATCGACCAGCCCGAGGTCGAGGGCGCGCGCTGGTGGATCGCTCGCCGCGAAGGCGAGATCGCGGCGGTCGTCATGGTGGTGGAGGGCCTCCCGTTCCGCCCGTGCTTCGCGACGGGCGCGTCCGACGGTCTCGCGGCCATCTTCCGTGAAGCGATCAGGGAGCCGCGCGTGCTCCTCGCGACGCCGCCGCGGTCCCGCGGAGCGATCGAGATGACGTATCGCTTCGAACGGGTCGACCACATGCGGCGCATGTACGTGAACATCCAGCGCTTCCGTCCGCGTATCAACCAGGAGGTCAGGCGCCTTCGTGCGGACGACCTCGACGCGGTGATCGACCTCTACGGACACGCGTCGCGTACGTACTTCACGCCCGAGCGCATGAGACGTGAGATCTACTTCGGCATCTATCAGGCCGATATCCTCGTCTCGGCGGCCGGCACGCACGTGCGTTCGACGAAGTCGGGCATCGCGGCGGTCGGCAACGTGCTCACGCGTCTCGCCTACCGCGGCCGCGGCATGGCGCGATCGGTCACCTCGGCGGTCACCGAGACCGCGCTCGAGCAGCATCGCGACGTCGTCCTCAACGTGCGCGAGGACAACGCGCCCGCGATCTCGGTGTACGAGCGCCTCGGCTATCAGACGCACGGTCAGTTCATCGAAGGGCCGGCGGTGCGGCGCCCGGGCTGGGAGCGGCTCTTCGGGTCGTTGAAGGAGAAGAAATAGATGGCGGTCGTGACGAAGGCGCCGAAGTACGACGTCACCGACCTCGACCTAGCCGACGCTGGCGTGCGGCGGACCGAGTGGGCCGCGCGCGAGATGCCCGTCCTCGGCCAGATCCGCTCACGCGTCGCGAAGGAGCGCCCGTTCGCGGGCATCCGCATCGCGGCGTGCCTGCACGTCACGACCGAGACGGCGAACCTCGCAATCGCGCTGCGCGACGGCGGCGCCGAGGTCGCGCTTTGCGCGTCGAACCCGCTCTCCACACAGGACGATGCCGCCGCCTCCCTCGTCGCGCGCGAAGGGATCTCGGTGTTCGCGCGGAAGGGCGAGGACCGCGACACCTATTTCAGGCACATCAACGCGGTGCTCGAGACCAAGCCGCACATCACGATGGACGACGGCGCCGACGTGGTGACGCTTCTTCACACCGAGCGCCGCGAGCTGCTGCCCGGCGTGAAGGGGGGCACCGAGGAGACGACCACCGGCGTCATCCGCCTGCGCGCGATGTCCGAGGAGGGCGTTCTCAAGTACCCGATCGTCGCGGTGAACGAAGCGCAGACCAAGCACATGTTCGACAACCAGTACGGCACCGGGCAGTCCGCGATCGACGGCTTGCTCCGCGCGACGAACCTCCTCCTCGCCGGCAAGAGCGCGGTGGTCTGCGGTTACGGCTGGGTCGGGCGCGGCGTCGCCGAGCGCCTTCGTGGAATGGGCGCGATCGTGACCATCTGCGAGGTCGACCCGCTCCGCGGTCTCGAGGCCGCGATGGACGGCTTCCAGGTCGCGACGGTCGCCGAGGCAGCGAAGCGTGGCGACGTGTTCTTCACCGCGACCGGTAATCTCAACGTCATCGGCCGGGCGCACTTCGCGCTATTGAAGGATGGCGCCATCCTCGCGAACGTCGGTCACTTCAACGACGAGATCGAGCTCGGCGCGCTCGCCGAGATGGCGAAGGGCCGGCGCGAGATACGGCGCTTCGTCGAGGAGTACCAGCTGCCGGATAAGAAGGTGTTCGTCCTCGCGGAGGGCCGGCTCCTGAACCACGTCGCCGCCGAAGCGAACCCGGCCGCGGTCATGGACATGAGCTTCGCGAACCAGGTCCTCTCGATCGAGTACCTGTTGCAGCACGGCAAGGAGCTCGAGCCGCGGGTCTACCCTGTGCCGCGCGAGCTCGATGAAGAGATCGCGCGTCGGAAGCTCGAGGCCATGGGCATGGATATCGACACCATGTCCGAGGCGCAGGCCAAGTACGCGCGGTCGTGGAAGGCGGGAACCTAATTGACCGAGTCTTTCAAGTCGGCGGACAAGGTGCTCTTCACGAGCGAGTCCGTCACCGAAGGGCACCCCGACAAGCTCTGCGATCAGGTGTCCGACGCGATGCTCGATGAGTGTCTCCGCCAGGATCCGAATTCGCGCGTGGCGTGCGAGACCGCGACCACCACGGGCGTGATCCTCGTCGCCGGAGAGGTCACGACGCACGCTTACGTCGATGTCCCTCGCCTCGTGCGGGGTGTCGTGCAGGACATCGGCTACACGAATGCCGACTACGGCTTCGACTACCGCACCTGTGGCGTCCTGACCGCGATCAAGGAGCAATCCCCCGAGATCGCGCAGGGCGTCAACGAGTCGATCGAGGCGCGCGAAGGCATCGACCCCATGGAGCTCGGTGCGGGCGACCAGGGAATGATGTTCGGGTTTGCCGTCCGCGAAACGCCCGAGCTCATGCCGCTTCCGATCACGCTCGCGCACGCCGTCGCGCGTCAGCTGGCGAAATGCAGAAAGGACGGCACGCTGCCGTACCTGCGGCCCGACGGAAAGACACAGGTCACGGTGGAGTACGAGAAGGGCGCGCCGAAGCGCGTGCACACCGTCGTCGTCGCGGCGCAGCACGATCCGGGCATCGACTACCAGCGCCTCTGCAGCGAGATCCGCGAGCAGGTGATCCGGCCGGCCATCGGCGGCACGTGGCTCGATTCGAAGACGAAGTACCTCGTGAACGGGACCGGGGCATTCACGATCGGCGGGCCGATGGGGGACGCCGGGCTCACCGGGCGCAAGATCATCGTCGACACGTACGGCGGCTACGCGCGACACGGCGGCGGAGCGTTCAGCGGAAAGGACGCGACCAAGGTCGACCGTTCAGCGGCGTACGCGGCGCGCTACATCGCTAAGAACATCGTCAAGGCGGGACTCGCGGATCGCTTCGAGCTGCAGCTCGCCTACGTCATCGGTGGCGCGCAGCCGATCTCGCTCAACGTCGAAACGTTCGGCACCGGTAAGGTCTCCGACGAAACGATCCGCAAGCTCATCGAGGAGCACTTCGACTTTCGGCCCGGCGCGATCATCGAGCGGTTCGGATTGCGCCGTCCTATCTATCGTCAGACTGCCTCGTACGGCCACTTCGGGCGACCGGATCTGCCGTGGGAAAAGACCGACCTCGCGGAGACGTTCGCGAAGGCGGCCGGCGCGAAGGCAGCGCTCGCCTAGCCGACCGCCGGGCGACGGGTTGGCCAGCGTTTTGCACCACGACCCTCGAACTTTTCTTCTAGGAGGGTCTTGATGAACGCAGTCCTCGTACGCCCAGCCACCTCTTGGATGTCGGTGCTCGGCGGGTGGATCGCGACAATCGGTGCCATGGCGCTCGTGGCGCCCGCGGTCGCCGCCGTCCTCGTCGGCACCAATCCCGGTATTGGAACCAACGACATCGCGGCCGCTGTCCCCGTCGTTATCGGGATCTTCGTCTCGTACCTGATCGGCGGCTACGTCGCGGGCCGGATGGCGGGATACCGCACCAGCTGGCACGGCATGCTGACCGCTTTCTTCAGCCTGTTCGTGCTGCTCGCCCTCGTGCTTCTGAGCTACGCCGCCGCGAACGGCGCGTTCACCGGGATCGGCGTGAACGATCTCACCACCCTCGTCCCCGGCGCGGCCGGACTCAACGTCGACAGCCTTGGCAACGCGCTCACGTTCGGCGCGCTCCTCGGATTCCTTGCGGCGATCTTCGGCGGATGGCTCGGCGGTGTGCTCGCCCCGTCGCACGCGGTGCCGGTGGCGGGGCCGTACGTCGCCCGCGAAGGCGGCCCCGTGCCCGGCCGCAGCGTCGGCGTGGGCCCGGTCGGTTCCCGCAGCGTGAAGCGGGAAGCCGTGATCCGGCGGCCTCCGCTCATTCCGGCCTTCGGAAGAAAAGGCGGCGAGTTGGTCCAGGAAGAGCGCGTCGCCCAGGAACATCGCGAATCCGACGTCGAAGGCACGTAGCGCTCTGAACCAGAGGTAGCGGGCGGACGTATCCTCCCTGAAACCCGGTCGGTTCGGGAGGGGGTATCTATGCGTTCCGCCCGCTATCTCGTCGCGTTTCTCTCCGCGTTCGCGATCCTTCTCGCCGCTTGCGGCCAGCAACCGTCCGGCGGTGGCGGCGCCTCGCCGACGACCGCGGCCAACAAGCCGGCGTACGGCGGTACCGTGACGTTTGCGCTCGAGAACGACGTCAGCAACCTGGACCCGATGCTCTCCGGCCTCTTCGTCGACCGAAACATCCACTACGCCATGTACGACTCGCTCGTCCGTGTCGACGCGAAGGGGAACATCATCCCGTGGCTCGCGGAGAAGTGGACGACGTCCAGCGACGGCAAGACTGTCACGTTCAACCTCCGGCAGGGCGTCAAGTACCACGACGGCTCCGTCTTTGACGCGGCCTCGGTGAAGTGGAACATCGAGCGTTACATCAACACCAAAGGCTCGTCGCGCACGGGCGACCTAGCGTCCGTCGCCAGTGTGGACGCCGTCGATGCAAACACCGCGAAGTTCAACCTGAAGTCGGCCTTCGCGCCGCTGCTCGCGGCGCTCGTCGACCGCGCCGGAATGATGGTGAGCCAGAAGGTCGTCGACGCCATGGGCGCCGACTTCACCCTCAAACCGTTCAAGGCAGGCACCGGCCCCTTCATCCTGACGGAGGCCGTTAAGAACGACCACTACACCCTCGAGAAGAACGCTGACTGGTGGGGCAAAGACGCGCAGGGCAACAAGCTGCCGTACCTCGACAAGATCATCGTGAAGCCGATCCTCGACGGTGACGTCCGCTTGACAAATCTTCGAACCGGCCAAGCACAAGTCTTGAACGCCCTCGCCGGGAAGGACGTCGCGGCGGTCAAGGCGGACTCGTCGCTCACGTACCTTGAAGCGGGTTCGTTCGCCTGGAGCAGCATGATCCCGAACGAGGCGGCGACCTACCTCTTCAACGAGAAGCGCTTTGTGAAGGCGGTCTCTATGGCGATCGATCGTCAAGAGATCCTGGACAAGGGCCCGACACAGGGCGTGGGCATCGTTGGATACGGTCCGATCGCTCCTTCGCACTTCGCATACGACGCGAACTTCAAACCCTTCCCGAAAGCGGATCCGGAAGGCGCGAAGAAGCTCGTGACCGAGGTGGGCAAGGGCCCCCTGAAGTTCGAGCTCCTCGTCTCGTCGGGTGACGCCGCGATCCTTCAGCTCGCGCAGCTCATCCAGGCCGAGCTTGCAAAGGCCGACATCACGGCCGACATCAAGACCCAGCTCTTCAACGACATCGTGACGCTGCAGCAGTCGCACAGGCACCCGGGCATGACGCTCGTGGGATGGAGCGGCCGGCTCGACCCTGATGGCAACAGCTACGACTTCGTCGTGACGGGTAAGACGAACAATGACTCGTCGTACACGAATTCGAAGGTCGACGATCTCATGAACCAGCAGCGCGTCGAGGCGGACCCAGCGAAGAGAACGCAGCTCCTGCAGCAGGCGCAGCAGATCTACGTGGTGGACGATCCCGCGCGCGTCTGGTTCCAGTTCGGCGTGTCCCCGATCATCACGGTCAAAGCGGTCACCGGCATGCAGTCGTACGCCGACCGCATCCCACGCTTCGAGACGGCGCAGCTGGCGAAATGACCATCTGAGCCGGTGAGAGCGGAGGCGACGGAGTGATTCGATACATCATCCGTCGCCTCCTGCTCATGATCCCTGTCGCGTTCCTCGTCACCATCGGGGTCTTCACGCTCGCGCGCATCTCTCCCGTCGACCCGGTGCTGGTGTTCGCGGGGGAGGACCGCGACCCCGTGCAGCTCGAGGCGATCAGGCATCAGCTCGGCCTCGACCAACCGCTCCCCGTTCAATACGTCGCGTGGCTCACGCACGCGCTTCAGGGTGATCTCGGCCGATCCTTCCAGAATCATCAGCGTGTGACGGAAGCGATCACCGAGCGATTGCCCGCGACGCTCGAGCTCGGCGCGGCGGCGCTCCTCATCTCCGTGAGCTTCGCGCTCCTGATCGGCATCGTTTCCGCTGTGAAGCGGAATTCGGTGGTCGACCTCCTGTCCACGGGCGTGACCCTCATGGGTGTGTCCTTTCCATCCTTCTTTCTCGGCGTGCTTCTGATCCTGCTGTTCGCCTACGTCATCCCCGGACAGATCTTCCCGCCGGGCGGTTACGTGCCCATCACCACCGACGTAGGCGACAACCTGCGGCGCCTCGTTCTTCCCGCGGTGACGCTAGCCACGGGCAGCCTCGCCCTCAACCTCCGCCAGGTCCGGTCGAGCCTTCTCGAGGTCTTCGGCCACGACTACATGCGCACCGCCCGCGCGAAGGGCCTGCGGGAGAGCGCGGTGATCATCCAGCACGCTCTGAAGAACGCGCTGATCCCGGTGGTCACGCTCGTCGGGATCCAGGTCGGGGCGATCATCGAGGGCGCCGTGATCACGGAGACGATCTTCTCGTGGCCGGGCGTGGGACGGCTCGCGGTTCAGGCCATCCCGTCGCACGACTACCCCGTCGTACAGGGCGTCGTGCTCGTGTCGGCGCTGTCGTTCATGTTCAGCACACTGGTCGTCGACGTGCTGTACGCGTCGCTCGACCCGCGCATCTCCTACGAATCGGCGGCGGCAGGCTAGATGGCGGGTACCACGGTCCCCATCGTGCTGAGCCGAGAGCAGAGCGACTGGCTGGGGTCGGCCGCGTACTTCCTGCGCCGAAATCCGCGCATGATCATCGGCGGGCTCATCGTCATCGGGTGGCTGGTCGCGGCGGCGTTCGCGCCATGGGTCGCGCCCTACGACCCGATCAAGGTGAACGTGATCGATTCGCTGCAGCCGCCGAACCCTCAGCATTGGCTCGGCACCGACGACCTTGGTCGCGACGTGCTTTCCCGCGTGATCTGGGGTTCTCGCGTCTCCCTGCGCGTCGGGCTCATCAGCGTGTCGATCGGCCTGCTCGTCGGGACCTCGCTCGGCCTCGCGGCCGGCTACCTCGGCGGGAAGTTCGACCTCGTGATCATGCGCGGCATCGATGCGCTGCTCGCGTTCCCCGCGCTCATCCTGGTGATCGGCATCACCTCGGCGCTCGGTCCGCGGATCGAGAACGCGATGATCGCGATCGGCATCGTTGCCATCCCCGCGTACGCGCGCCTCACGCGCGGCCAGGTGCTCGCGGTGCGCGCACGCGAGTACATCGTCGCGGCGCGCACGATCGGAGCAACGCCGTTACGCATCGTGCTGCGCCACATTTTCCCCAACATCATGAACGCGCTCATCGTCCAGGCCACGCTATCGACGGCGTTCGCCATCCTCGCGGAGGCCGCACTGTCGTTCCTGGGACTTGGAGCACAACCACCGGATCCGTCCTGGGGGCAGGACATCAACTACTCGCAGCGCTACCTGGCGAACCTGAAGTGGTGGATGAGCGTGGGGCCCGGTCTGGCCATCTTCAGCGCCGTCTTTGCCTTCAACTTCCTGGGCGACGCCCTCCGCGACGCCCTCGATCCGCGCCTGCGCCGCTCCGCCTGACCCGGGGGTACTTCTGTACTAGGCCTCTCTCCCCTGGTCCGGGGACTGCCCGCTCGGTCGTCCGCCTGCTAGTCCATAACCAACATGCAGGTGAGCCAGGTCGCATACGACCGCTTCGTGCTCGAGCTCCCGCCCGCCGACGCCACGTGGCGTCCCCTCGCGGACCCGGAGTGTCTTGCCGAGACGGCCGCGTGGCTCTGGGATTTCGGACCGAAGCCGCTCATCGCGGTGATCGGGGTCGACAAGGCCGCTCCGAGCTGGCTCACGGCGTGGAAGACGCGTGGAGTCCGATTCGCGCCGGGCGGTGCATCGTCCGGCGTCGCGGTCATCCTCGCAAACCGGACGGACCTCGAACGCTTCCTCTCGGAAGGAGCGCCACACGAGCGCACCGTGCTCCTCTGGCCGCGCGCATCCGAAGTGAAGACGTTCGAGGCCCTGAACGGAGCGCCCAACGCGTGGCTCAAGACGGTCGACGGTCACGCGACGATCCAGCGGGGCGGCGAAGTCTACGAGGTGCACTCCGTCCTGGGCTAGGCCTCACGCGCTGGACGAAGTCGCGCTCCTCCGCACCATGATCCCCAGCAGCGCTCCGGCGAGCGCTCCCGCAACGCTGAATCCGAGAGCCACGATGCCTGGTGGAAAGCCGCCGCTCTGCAAAGCTTCGGCGATCGGGATCGGGGCTCCCACGATGAACGCGATGACGATCGCGGCGCGCGGTCGCACCGCCGCGAGCGCAGCCGCGATCAGGAAGAGAAGGCCAGCCTCGATGCCCGTGTCGTCTGTTCGCGCGTCGACCGAAGCGAGCCACAGACCGGCGACGCACGCCAGGGCGACGACGATCGCGGTGACGACCGTCCTCACGGACGCTCTTCATTGCGCCGCTCGGCCTCGGCGCCGAGCTCGCGCGTTCGCTGGTACGCGGCGTACACGGCCTTCGAGAGAACGGTGCGGAGGGCGCCCTTCTCGAGCTGGTAGATCGCGGCGGCGCTCGTGCCGCCCGGCGAGGTGACCATGTTGCGGAGCTCGGCGAGGTGTCGGCCGCTCTTGCGCGCGAACACGGCCGAGCCCTCGACGGTGCGGAGCACGAGCTCCTCCGCGACGCGTCGCGAGAAGCCGAGGTGCACACCCGCGTCGACGAGCGCCTCCATCAGTAGGAAGACGTAGGTCGGTCCCGTTCCCGAGAGCGCCGTCGCCATGTCGACGAGATTCTCGTCGTCGACCATGAGCTCCTCGCCGAGCGCGCCGAGGATCGCCTTCGCGCGGTCCCGCTGCTCGGCATCCACCGCGGTCGTCGACGTCCACGCGGTGACGCCCATGCCTACCTGCGCGGGCGTGTTCGGCATCGCGCGCACGATCGCGGCGTGGTCGAGGCCCTCGCGCAGCGACCGCAGTGTCGCGCCCGCGACGATGGAGATCACGAGCTTGTCTTCATCGAGCTTGCCGCGAAGCTCGCGCATCACCGTCGCGAGGACCTGCGGCTTGACCGAGAGCACGATGACGTGCGCATCGGCCGCGGCTTCGGCGTTCGACGCGAGCGCCTTCACCCCGTACGTCTTCGTCAGCTCCGCGCGACGTTCGCGCCGCGGGCCAGTGACGAGCACATGGGACGGGGGGACGAGGTGCCGGTCGAGGAGGCCGCGCACCATGGCCTCGGCCATCGTGCCGCCGCCGATGAAGGCCAGGCGCTTTCCGGTGAGGGTCACGGGGGAAGTATGCGGAGAGTCAGCGAGCGGGCGGCTCGGACTAACCCAGGGGCTCGTCCCGCGGCGTGAAGTCGAGCGCCGCGGAGTTGATGCAGTACCGCATCCCCGTCGGGTCTGGACCGTCCGGGAAAAGGTGGCCGAGATGCGCGCCGCAGCTGCTGCACTCGACCTCGATGCGGCGCATCCCAAGGGAGCGATCTTCCTTGGTCGTCACGTGCCCCTTCTCGGCGACGTCGTAGAAGCTCGGCCAGCCGGTGCCCGACTCGAACTTGGTGCCCGAGTCGAAGAGCGGCTCCCCGCACACGACGCAGCGATAGGTGCCCTCGCCGTGGTGATCCCAGTACGCACCGGTGAATGGCGGCTCGGTGCTCGCCTTCTGGGTCACCGCGTACTGGATCGGGCTGAGCTTCGAGAGGCGGACGTCCTGGTCTGGAGTGGTCATTTGCGTCCAATAAGTATGAGCTTGCGGACCGCGAACGTTTCTGGAGTGATCCGAAATGTCGCGATCGCGGAAGGCGGCGCGGTCCGCAGCCGTCGTCGCACCTCGTCCGCTCGGTCCCGCGGAGTCTGCGAGCGCTCGAGCCAGTTCTCGGTCACCAGGTTCGTGACGGCGGTGTCCGAGTCGACCGTGGTCCGCAGACCGGCCTGCTTCAGAAGGTCGCTCCATTCCGCGACCGTGTGATTCCGAACGTGCGATGGGTCGCGGAGCGTCTCCACCTCGTTGATGAAGCGGGCGAGCTCTGGTTCGTCCGGCGCGTAGTTGTCGACGAGGACGAAAAGCCCGCTCGGTCGGAGGATCCGCGCGATCTCGCGAAACGCGCCCGCGGCATCGGCGAAGTGATGCGCGGCGAGACGCGACGTGACCACGTCCGCCGATCCCGACGCGATCGGCAGCGCGGTCGCGTCGGCCTGAACGAGCAGCGCGTTCTTCACTCCGGCGCCCGCGAGAACGCCAACGCCCGCTGCCAGCATCTCGCGGGTCGCATCTACCCCGATCGCGGTTCGGAAGCTAGGCGCGACTCGGCGGAGCGTGTGACCGACGCCGGTGCCGACGTCGACGACGCGCTCGCCACCGTGCTCCGCCGCCAAGGCGACGATGCGATCGAGGTCCTCGCCTTTGGCGTGGTTCGGGCTCTCGACGTACGCGGCCGCGGTCCGGCCGAATTGCTTTTGGACCGGCTGGATGCCGCTCACTGCGTGATCAGCTCCTTCGCGAACTCGACGGTCTTCTCACGGTCGTAGCCGATGCCGGTCCAGAACGCCATGGCGTCGTCCTCGCCCTCCCAGACGATAAGGTTGAGCTTCCGGCAGCCCAGCGCGCGGAGACGGTCCTCGATCGTCCGCACCAGCCGCGACGCGATCCCGCGGCGCCGTGCGTCGGGATGCGTGGCGACGTGATACAGCCAACCGCGGCGGCCGTCGAATCCGGCGAGCGCGGAGGCCACGATGCGATCGCCTTCACAGCCGACGACGCAGAGGCCTGGGTTGCGCGAGGCCATCGCGGCGAGGGACGCATCGTCGTCGCCTGGCCGGTCGCGGATGCCGCATGCGCGCCAGAGCGCGCGAAGTGCGTCGCCGTCGCTTTGACGCAGGTCGCGTATCTCCACCGCCGCCCATACTGACGCCTCATGCGCATCGGTCGTTTCGACGTGCGGATCTTCAGCGATGGCGTGTTTCGCATCGATGGCGGCGCGATGTTCGGCGTCGTCCCGAAGGTGCTCTGGGAGCGGCAGAAGAAGGCGGACGAGCGCAATCGCGTGTCGATGGACATGAACTGCCTGCTCATCCGCGACGCGGATCACGTCGTGCTCGTGGAGACCGGCGCGGGTCCGAAGCTCACCGATCGACAAAGAGAAATCTTCGGCATCGACGATCCGCCTCGTCTTCTCGACGAGCTGAAGACGCTCGGCGTGCGGCGCGAGGAGGTGACCCTCGTGATCAACACGCACCTTCACTTTGACCACTCCGGGGGCAACACCTACCGCGACGGCGAGCGAATCGTCCCCACGTTCCCGCGGGCGAGCTACGTGTTCCAGCGCCGCGAATGGGAGGACGCAATCGCGCCGAACGAGCGAACCCGCGGCAGCTACTTGCCCGACGACTACGCGCCGCTCGAGGCCGCCGGAAAGCTCGAGCTCATCGACGAGTCCGTCGAGATACTTCCGGGCGTGCGCCTCGACCGGGTCCAGGGGCACACGCGCGGCACGCAGACCGTGCGCGTGAGCGAGCGCGACACGACGCTCTTTTTCTCGAGCGACTTCATGCCGGATCGTCACCACCTGCCCCTGCCGTGGATCTCGGCATTCGACCTCTTCCCGCTCGACACGCTCGCCGCGAAGAAGCTGATCCTGCGGCGCGCGATCGATGAGCGCTGGATCGTCGGCTTCACGCACGATCTCCCGCGATTCGGGCGGATCTCGGAGACCGAGGGAAGGTTCCGCTTCGACGAGGTGGAAGGCTGACCGACCTTCCTCGCACCGCGTCGACGATCGTCGTCGGCGGTGGCGTCGTGGGCGCGGCGGCCGCGTTCTTCCTCTGCGACCGCGGCGAGAGCGACGTGCTCGTGCTCGAGCGCGATCAGCTCGGCTCGGGAACGACGAAAGGCGGGCTCGGCGGGATCCGCCATCAGTTCGTCGACGAGCTCGACATCCGCATGTCGCAGCTGGCGACCGCGTTCTGGCGGAACTTCGAGGACCGGACCGGCTCGCGGCACGATTTTGAAGAGCGCGGTTACCTGTTCATCGCGAACACGGAAGTAGGGGTCGCCGAGCTACGTCAGCCGATGCCGCTGTACGAGCGCATGCGCGCAGGCGTGCGCATGGTGAGCCGCATCGAGATCGCGGAGCTCGTTGCGGGGATGCGCGTCGACGACGTTTTCGGCGGACGGTTCGGCGCGCGGGACGGCTACGGCGATCCGCTCATGGCCCTCGCCGGGTTCGCCGCCTCGGCTCAGCTCGACGGTGCGTCGTTTCGCGAGGGCGTCGCGGTCGAGTCGCTTCTGCGCCAAGGCGATCGCGTCACCGGGGTGCGCACCGCGACGGGTGACGTCTATGGGGATCGTGTCCTGCTCGCTACCGGTTGCTGGACGGCCGCGCTCGCGGCGACCGCAGCGGTGTCGGTCCCGATCTGGCCATATCGCCGCTCGATCATGCAATCGGGTCCGGTACCGCAGCTCGCGAAA
Source organism: Chloroflexota bacterium (assembly GCA_038040345.1). Lineage (GTDB taxonomy): Bacteria > Chloroflexota > Limnocylindria > P2-11E > P2-11E > 3-1-20CM-2-70-9. The sequence goes on along the minus strand of JBBPIQ010000006.1, from coordinate 137,549 downwards.
GCGCCGCTCACGATTGAATGGGAGTCCGGCTTTCACTTCCGGCCGAAGGGCGCACTGCAGCGGTTCGCGATGCCGAACGTCACCGCCGATGGAAAGGAAGAGAAGGGGCCGGCCGACGCGCCATCGGCGTATCCAGGCGAGTTTGCGCCGCTCGAGGTTCCCGCGTCGCTCGAGCCGTGGGTGCGGGCGCGCGCCGCCTGGCGGCATCCCGCGTTCGCGAATGTGCGCATCGTCGACTCGTGGTCCTGCTACTACGAGATGACGCCCGACGATCATCCCATCCTCGGCGCGGTGCCCGGTGTGACCGGCCTGTACATCGCGGCCGGGTTCAGCGGCCACGGCTTCATGCACGCGCCCGCGACGGCGCAGCTCATCGTCGAAGAGATGCTCGACGGTCACGCGCGCACGATCGACATCCGCGACCTTTCGCTCGAGCGATTCCAGACCGGCCGCCGCCCGTTCAAGGCCGCCGTTCTCTGAACGTCCGCGTCACGTCGCTGCTCGAGGGAGCGCGCTCCGCGACCGGCCACGCCGTGATCGTCGATGTCTTCCGCGCGTTCACGACCGCGGCGTTCGCCGTCGCGGCAGGCGCGCGCGAGATCGTGCTGGTGAGCGATCACGAGGAGGCGCTGGCGATGAAGCGAGCCGATCCCAGGCTGTTCCTGAGCGGCGAGATCGACGGTCGCCCGATCGCTGGCTTCGACGTAGGCAATTCGCCCTCCGCGATCGAGCACCTCAACCTGCAAGGCCGGCGCGTCGTTCAACGCACGAGCTCGGGGACGCAGGGCGTCGTCGCCGCGACTGGCGCGGATGCCATCGTGCTCGGCAGCTTCGTGATCGCCGCCGCGACCGTGCGGTATCTGCGCGAGCGCGCTCGCGACGTCACGATCGTGGCGATGGGGCAGAACGCGCTCGAGGACGCGGACGAGGACCTCGCGTGCGCGCGCTATCTCGCCGCGGCTCTCCGGGGAGAACCGCTCCCGTCGACGGAGGTCACCCTTCTCGGCGATGACCCCGCGGTGGGGTGGGCGGACTGGTTCCCGCGACGCGACGCGGAGCTCGCGCTGCAGGTCGATCGCTTTTCTTTCGCGCTGCCCGTCTCCCGCGAGAACGGCCTGTTGATCGCCCGAGCGGTGCTGGCTTAGCCAAGGCTGGCGGCAGAGAAAGCGGCCGAGTCCAAGAGCTTGCTGGTGTGTCGCCCGGCCCCTCGCGCGCGGAGCAGGAGACGCAGATCTTCGGGCTCGTCGACATCGGTGGCGAGGCCTGGGGTGGTCACGACGGTCGCCTCCGACGACGCGCGCCGAGCCAGCTCCTGGTGCGCCCGGAAGCTATCCGGCCCGAAAGCGGGCGCGATGACGGACGGCAGCGCGAGCAGCAGCGCATTGGTCCCGCGCCGGTGCCGATCGGGCGCGATGACGACGCCCGTCTCCTCGGCGAGCAGCATCTCGAGATCCGAGGCGATCAGGTAGGGCAGATCCGCAGCGAGCAGCAGCGCGCGCACCGCTCCCGCGCGCGTCGCCTCGCGCAATGCCGCGAGCGCGGCGTCGTTCGTGCCCGACGCGCCGACCTCGAGCGACTCGGCGCCCGCTGATCGGGCGACGCCGCGGACGAGCTCGCTCTCTGTGACCACCAGCCGACGCACGAACAGCACCGTACTCGTCGCGGCGAGAACATCTTCGAGCATCGCGACGGCGAGATCCGCGCGCGCTTCCGGTCCGAGCACGCCCGAGAGTCGTGTCTTCGCCGCGGCGGGATCCCGCGCGAGGATGCAGAGCCACGTGTCATGCATCGGCATGCGCTCCAGCTGCATCGATCGCGACGCGCGCGAGCAGCTCCTTCGCGGCGAGGTCGCGCATGATCGTCGGCGCGACGATCGCGCGCGGTCCAGCCGACTCGACACGCGACGCGAGCGCGGCGTCGCGCTCGTCCAGCACCATCGCGTCGAGGAAGTCGGCATAGAGGCGCGCAACGCCGACGGGCGACACCTCGTGACCGAGGCTCGCAAGCATCGCGGCGGCCGGTCCCTTCAACGCCTCGCCGCCGACGATCGGCGAGATAGCGACGATCGGCGCGGAAGTGCGCGAGAGCGCGGATCGCACGCCCGCGAGCGCCAGGATCGGACCGATGCTCACGATCGGGTTGCTTGGCGCGACAAGGACGACGCGCGCGCTGGCGATGGCCTCGATGACGCCAGGCGCGGACGTGCCCGCGCCGTCGAAGCGGACCTCGCGCACGATGTCCTGCTGTCTGCGACGGACGAAGTACTCCTGGAACGCGAGCCAGCCATCGTCCGTCCGCACCATCGTCGCCTGCCTTTCGTCGGAGGACGGCAGGACGCGTGCGCGAACGCCGAGGCTGCGCGCGAGCCGCGCGGTGATCTCCGTGAGCGGCACGCCCTCGCGCAGGAGCGCGGTCCGGTGGATGTGCGTCGCCAGGTCGCGGTCGCCGAGCTGGAACCAGGTGTCGCGGCCGAGCTGTGCGAGCGCCGTCTGCAGCACGTGCGTGTCACCGCGCACGCCCCAGCCCTGCGCCGGATCGACGATGCCCGCGAGCGTGTAGAGGACGGTGTCGATATCGGGCGACACGTGGAGCGAGTGGAACTCGGCATCGTCCGCCACGTTCACGATCGCCGTAACGTCCGCCGCATCGACCACGCGGACGACGCCCTCGAGGAAGCGCGCGGCACCCACCCCGCCACAGAGCACGACGACGCCGGCCATCGCTCAGACACTAAACGCGGGGCCTGCGCTGGGACTCAGGCGGCCCCTTCGGGGATCGGCAGGCCCTCGTGCGTGAGGCGAAGCGTCGCCAGACGCACGCCGGCGAGGATCACGACCCCTCCGACGAGCTGGAGCGGCTGCGGCCGGTCGCCCAAAAGCACGACCGCCATCCCGAGGGTGAGCACCGGCACGAAATACGAAGTCATGGCGGCGACACCGGCGCCGACCCGGCGCACCACCCAGTAAAAGAGGATGAAGCTGGCTACGGAGCCGACGAGCGCGAGGTAGAGAACGTTCAGCCAGACGGTCACGCTCCAGCCGGCGACGTCGGCGTACCCGTTTTCAAGGAAACCGAGCGGGACGAGGCAGAGCGCGCCGATCGGCGCGGCGATCGTCACGACGGCGAGCGGTGAGCGCGTGCGCATGGCGATCGTGCCGAGCACCGTGTAGATCGCCCAGCAGATCGCACCCAGGACCATGAGGACGTCGCCGATAAGCCGGCGGCTCGAGACCTCATCGGCGGTCTGCCCCGCGGCGATGACCAGAGCTACGCCGGCAGAGGCGAGTGCGAATCCAGCGATCTTCATTGCGGTGAGGCGCTCACCGATGAACGTGGCAGCGAGGGCGGTGAGGACCGGGATCAGCGTCGGGACGATGAGCGCGCCGTCCGAAGCGGGGGCCATCGTCAGACCGACGAAAACGAACGCGTTGTACGCGCAATACCCCAAGAATCCGGCGAGCGCAACGGGCCAGAGACTGCCTCGGCCGAGGTCGGCTCGGGTGGCGAGCGTGATCGCCGCGAGAACGATCGCCGCGATGATGAATCGGACCGCCGAAATTTCGAGCGGCGGTGCGCCTGCGATAGCGAGCTTGCCGGTGATCCAGGAACCGCTCCACGCGAGCGCCGTGACGAACGCGGCAAGTGGGGTCAAGAGCGAGCGGGGCATTCCCGAACCATAAGTGGCACGATGCCGCCGTGCTGCGCGTGCTCATCACCGGCATCACCGGATTCGCAGGCAGTCACCTCGCCGAGCATCTCGTCTCGCGCGGCGACGAGGTCCACGGCCTCGCGCACGAACGGCCGCCGTTCAGAAACCTCGCGGCCGTCGAGGATCGCGTGCGTATCCATGAAGGTGACATCACCAATCTCGAGGACGTCCAGGGTGCGCTCGCCGGCTCGCGAGCGGATGCGATCGTCCATCTGGCGGGCATAGCAGTGCCCACGCTCGCCGCGGCGGACCCGGTCGCCGCGGTCAGGGTGAACGTGCTCGGCACGGCGACCGTGCTCACGGCGCTCGAGCAGCATCCGAAAACGCGGCTGGTGCTCGCGTCCAGTGCCGACGTGTACGGCGCGCCCGAGCGCGTTCCGGTGGATGAGGACGCACCGGTGCGGCCCACCAATGTCTATGCCGCGACGAAGGTCGCGGCCGAAGCGCTGACGCGCGAGCTCGCGGCTCGTCACGGCGCGCCGGTCGTGATCCTCAGGCCCGCGAACCAGAACGGCCCGCGACAGCACCCCGGTCTCGCGGCGTCAGCGTTCGCGAAGCAGATCGCCGAGGCTGAGGCGGGTCTCGCGGAGCCGGTCGTGCGTCACGGTCGCCTCGACGCCGAGCGCGACTTCCTGGACGTCCGCGACATGGCGCGCGCGTATGCGGCCGCGCTCGGCCTCGCCGAGAGTGGCACCTTCAACGTCGGGACGGGGCGGGCGGTCGCGATCGCGGAAATACTCGACACGCTCATCGCGCTCGCCCGCATCCCTGTGCGCGCGGAGCTCGACCCCTCGCGTGTCCGCGGCGGCGATCCCACCCGGATCGCCCTGGACGCCACGCGTTTTCGCCAAAAAACCGATTGGTCGCCCCGTATCGCGCTCGCCGACTCGCTCCGCGATACGCTCGAACACTGGCGTTCGTCCATCCAGCAGGGAGCACGAGTGTGAACATCGTCTTTGGCACCGACGGCTGGCGCGCGCGGATCGCCGACGAGTACACCTTCGACGCGGTGCGCGTGTGCGCGCAGTCCGTCGCGGAATGGGTCGTGAAGAACGGCGGCGCCGATCGCGGCATAGTGATCGGCTTCGATCGCCGGTTCGCCTCCGAGCATTTCGCGGCGGCTGCTGCCGAGGTGGTGGCGGCGCACGACGTGAACGTCCACCTCGCTACGGCGGCCGCGCCGACGCAATCCTTTTCGTGGGCGACGATGCGCCGGAAGGCGAAGGCCGGGATCGTGATCACCGCGAGCCACAACCCCTGGACCGACAACGGCTTCAAGGTGAAGGCGGAGACCGGAGCCGCGGCTGGACCGGCGATGCTGAAGGAGCTCGAAGCGATCATCCACCCGCTTCAGGCGCATCCAGAGAAGGTGCGTCGAATCCCTTTCGACGAGGCGAAGAAGAAAGGCCGCATCGAAGAGTTCGATCCGGCGCCCGACTATCTCTCGCACGTCGCCGAGCTGTTCGATCTCGACGCGTTTCGCGGGGCGGGGTACACGGTCGTATGCGAGACCCTGTTCGGCAGCGCGAGCGGATATTTCCCGAAGCTCATCGGCGGCGGAAAGACGAAGGTCGTCGAGCTCCACGCCGAGCGCAATCCCTACTTCGGCGGCGTGAACCCCGAGCCCATCCCGCCGAACATCGACGAGTTCCTGCGGCGCATCCCCGCCGAGCGCGCGAATGTGGGCCTCGCCGTCGACGGCGACGCGGACCGCGCCGGGCTCGCTGACGAGCAGGGCAACTTCGTCACGACTCTCACGCTCTACGCGCTCCTCATGTGGTACCTCTGCGAGGTCCGCGGCCTTCGCCAGCCGGTCGTAAAGACGGTGAACATGACGTCCATGGTCGATCGCCTCGGTGAGCGCTACGGCGTGAAGGTCTACGAGGTCCCCGTCGGCTTCAAATACATCGGCCCGAAGATGCAGGAGACCGGCGCGATGATGGGCGGCGAGGAATCCGGCGGATTCGGCTTTGCGATGCACCTCCCCGAGCGCGACGGCATCGTGGCCGACCTCTTCTTCCTCGACTTCATGCTGAAGACGAAGAAGAAGCCGTCTGAGCTCATCGCCGAGCTCATGAAGATGGCGGGTCCGTCCTTCTATCTACGCCGCGATCTCCACTTCAGTGCGGCCGAATACGCTGCGGTGAAGGAGCGGACCATGCGGACGCTCCACGACGTCGCGCCCGAGAAGCTCGCCGGGCATGCCGTCGCACGGATCGTGCACTTGGACACGAACGATGGAACGAAGTTCTTTCTCGACGACGGCTCGTGGCTGCTCATCCGCCTTTCGGGCACCGAGCCGCTCGTCCGCGTGTACGCCGAAACAAAAGAAGAACGCGAGCTCGCGCCGCTTCTCGACGCCGGCGTGAAGATCGTGAAGGGGGCCTAGCCATGGCGATAGCAGAAGGTCGCGACACCTCGGTGATCGAGAGCGTGGAGCGCATCCGCGCGGCCGACCCCGACGACATGCTGAGCCGCATCAAGGACCTGCCCAAGCAGGTTCGCGACGCGTGGGCCATCGCGAGCAAGGCAACGATCGCTCCCGCGTACAGCGACGTGCGGAACATCGTCGTCGCCGGCATGGGCGGTTCCGCCATAGGCGGCGATCTCGCGGCCGCGCTTCTCGCGGACGAGCTCAAGGTCCCGATGAGCGTGCACCGCGACTACGGACTCCCGGCGTACGTGGGCCGCGACTCGCTCGTCATCGTGTCGAGCTATTCGGGCAACACCGAGGAAACGCTTTCGAGCTTCGAGGAGGCGCGCAAGCGTGGCGCAAAGGTGCTCGCGCTCACGACCGGCGGGAAGATCGCCGAGCTCGCGCGCGCCTCGAACTATCCGGTCGTGACGTTCAGCTACAAGGCCCAGCCGCGCGCCGCGCTCGGGTACTCGCTCGGCCTGGTGCTCGGTGTGCTCACCAAGCTTGGCTTCGCGCGCGATCTTTCCGACGACATCGAGGCGGCGCTTTCGGATCTCGCGAAGCTCGAGGAGCGCGTGCACGAAGGCGCGCGATCGAACGACGCGAAAAAGATGGCGCTCGAGCTCCACGGACGGATCCCCTTCGCCTACGGCGCGGGAGTCATGGGCGTCATGGCCCGCCGCGTGAAAGGCCAGTGGAACGAGAACGCGAAGAACTGGTCGGCCTTCGACGTGATGAGCGAGCTCAACCACAACGCCGTCGTCGGCTTCGAGCACCCGCCGATCGCGAAAGAGGCCCTGACCGTGCTGCTCCTGCGAAGTGACCGGGACAACCCGCGGCACAAGCTGCGGTTCGAAGTCACTCGCGAGCTGCTCGATCGCGCGCGCATTCCTCACAAGACGCTTCAATTCGCGGGCCGGAACATGCTTTCCGAGGTCCTCCAGATGGTCCTCTTCACCGATTACGTGTCCTTCTATATCGCGCTGCTGAACGGCGCCGATCCGTCTCCGGTGAAGTCGATCGACTACCTCAAGGATCGTCTCGCGAAAGGTTGAAACACCCTGGGGGCCCTGCCCCATCAGGGGCCCCTGCCCCTGCCATCGTTGCGGAGCCCGCGCAGTTTCGCTTTTCGTTCTGCCCTCGTGACGGGACGCCGCTCGTGCAGACACGCATCGACGGGCGCGACCGGCCGACGTGCCCGGTCTGCGGCTTCGCTGAATTCATGTACATGCAGGTCGGTGCGAACACGCTCGTCGAGCGCGACGGGGGCGTGCTCCTCGTCCGCTTGAACTACGGCCCGCGCGACGGTCGCTGGGCGCTACCCGGTGGCCTCGTCGAGAACGACGAAACCATGGAGGACGCCGCGCGCCGCGAGACGACCGAGGAGACCGGCTTCAAAGTGACGCTCGACGGCCTCCTCGCGACGTGGATGCGCCCGGGCTTTCCGATCCTCGTTGTCATCTACCGGGCGCACATCGTCTCCGGGGCGCTGCGCGTCGCGCCCGACGAAGCGTCCGAGGCCGCCTTTTTCCCCAAGGAGAAGCTTCCCTCGCTGGAGGATCTCGCCTGGCCCTCGACGGCCCACGGGCTCGACGCTTGGCGGGCGTACGAGCCGCCGCGTCCCTAATCGGGAGCACCGGATTCATCCAAATGCTCTAGCAACAGCGTCGGACCGGTACCACTTAAGGCCGTCAGGACCCGCCGGGCATCACCGCAGCATCCGCGAGCCGCATCCTCCCGTATCGCGGGATGGCGAGCTAGATGAAGATCTTCGGGCGGGGGGATCTGGGACCGGTCGGCCGGTTCTCGATCGCTCTGGGTGCCATTCTCTTCGTCACCGCCCTCGTGGTCGCCGGCGTCAGCTCGGTCCTCCTCGACCGCTACGTGCAGGACGAGACCTCACGCTTCACCGCCGACGCGGTCGCATCCCATTTCGGTCCCGTCTTCAAAGAGGATGTGTTCAAGCGCCCGCTGGCCGACGACGAGCGCGAGCTGCTCGAGACGATCGTCGCCTTCCACTTCTCGATCTACAACGTCGTCTCCACCCAGTTCTTCGATCCGAGCGGCACGATCGTCTTCTCCTACGACGAGACGGAGATCGGCCGCCGCATCGATCCCGCTTCGAATGATGGTCTCGCGACGGCCTTAGCCGGCCGGTCGTATGCCGAGCGCGCGGACATCGTCGGCGACACGCGATACGCGAATCCCGCGACCGCCGGCGCGTCCTACGGCCCGATCCCGGCGGCAAGTCCCGCAAACGAGCACGACCATGTCGCGACCGCGGCCGGTGCGCCGGCGCCCGCGCTGGTGCATTCGCTCGAGATGTGGGTCCCGGTGCGCGAAGGTGGCAACCTCATCGGCGCCGCGGTCGTCTGGCGCGACCTCTCGTCGATCGACGCCGCGCTTCGCCAGATGCAGATGTCGACCTCGGCGATCATCGCGCTGGCCGCGCTTCTCTTGTGGCTCGTCCTCCGCGGTGTGTACGTGCGCTCGTCGCGTCAGATCATGTCGCAGTCGCACGCACTCGGGGCCGCGCTCGCCGAAACGGAGCGAACCTACGACACGACGCTGCAGGCGCTCTCGAATGCGCTCGACGTCCGCGACAGCGAGACCGAAGGCCACTCACGGCGCGTCGTCGAATACATGGAGCTCATCATCGCGCAGATGCCAGTCGCTCCCGGTCACTTGGCGACGCTACGGCGTGGCGCGCTCCTCCACGACATCGGCAAGATCGGCGTGCCCGACAACGTGCTCCGCAAGCCGGCCGCGTTGAGCGAAGCGGAGTGGGTCGTGATGAAGCGCCACCCCGAACACGGGGCGCGGATCATCTCGCAGATCCCGTTCCTCGAGGACGTGTCGCGCATCGTCCGTCACCACCACGAGCGCTGGGACGGCAAGGGCTACCCCGACGGGATCGCGGGCGAGGCGATCCCGCTCGGCGCGCGGATCTTCGCCGTCGCCGACAGCTTCGACGCGATGACGAGCGATCGCCCGTACCGTCGCGCGATGTCCGTCAAGGACGCGCGCGTCGAGGTTGCCCGCTGCCGCGGTACACAGTTCGACCCCGAGATCGTCGACGCCTTCGTGGGCGTGCCGGTCGAGCGTCTCGATTCGATCGCTGACGACGCACCGCACACCCACCCGCGCACCCACGCCGTCTAGGTCGCAGCAACGGGCTGGCGCCAGGCGAAGATCACGGCGACCAGACCGAGACTCGTCAGCACGGCCGCCGCCGGGAACACCAGGAACACGTCGATGGAGGCGACCACGCTGCCGATTCCAGGCCCGATGACGAATCCGATATTCGTCGGCAGATATGCGAAGGTCATAACGCGGCCTCTGGTCTCGTCGGTCGCGGACGCGGAGAGCAGCGTGAACGAGACGCTGAAAAGGGCCGCCGCTAGGCCGTTCACAACGGTCCACGCGATCGTGAATGGGACGAGCTCACGGGTGAAGAACGGTGCGGACCAGATCGCGGCGAGCGCGGCGCATCCGACGAAGAGGGTTCTCGCTTTCCCATATCGATCGGCGATCGCCCCGACCACGGGGGACGCAATGAAGACGCCGATTCCACCTGCGCCGAACACGATGCCGACCGCGCTCGCCGGATCCGGCCCGGTGTAGAGGCGCGCCACCACGAGCGGAACGTAGATGAACGCGAGCATCCAACCCGCGAACAGCAGGAAAAGCGCTGGAAAGAGCGCGCGGAGCCGTGGCGAGCGGACGATCAGCAGGATCCCGTCACCGGCCATCCGCACGAGTGACCCGCCGGTCCCTTTCGCGATGAATCCATCGCGATAGCCGAAGGCGAGAAATCGCGACCACCGCCAGCATGATCGCGGCGTCGGCCGCCATCAGGACCGGAAAGCCGAGTCGGTCGACGACGGGGCCGCCGATCAGGGGTCCGAGGAAACCGCCGAGTGGGTTCGCGCCGTTCACGATCCCGAACGCGAAGGCGATTCGTCCGGCCGGCGCCCGCTCGGCGAGCGTCGCGAGGATGAGACCGGTGTTACCGAGGCCGAGCGATTGGACGGCGCGCGCGAGCGCGAAGATCCAGACGTTCGGCGCGAGCGCGGTGAGCGACAGCGCGACGAACGCCGCAACGAACGAGCGGATGATGAGCGGCTTGCGCCCGTGGCGGTCGGCGAGGGCCCCCCAGAACGGCAGGAACGGCAGCCCCGTGACGCTCGAGAACGACGTGATTGCGCCGACCCAGAAGGCGACCGCGACGAGCTCGATGCCGAGACGCGGCAGGTACAGCGGCGTGAACGCGGTCACCTGGCCGTATGCGGCGACCTCGAAGAATCCAGCGATCGCGAAGAGGATCGTCATGCGAACCCAGCTGGAAAATGGGCGCATTTTCACAGGGTTTCGAAGGATACGAGGCGGGTCTAAACTCGGCATGTCCGGCGAGGGCGAATTGAATAAGGAGTGTGGAGGAAATCATGTACTCGAGCCTCATCTCCAAGATCGAGAAGGCGAAGCGCTACGCCGAAGAACCCGAACGCATCAGTTTCCGGAGCTTCGAGGTCGCGTTCCGCGGTGAAAACGGCACGCACGCCGTCTCGCTCACGGGCGATGACTGGAACTGCGAGTGCGAGCACTTCCATACGAGCGGCCTCTGCGCTCACGTCATGACGCTACAGCGCGTCTTCGCGTCGCACCTCACGGACAACGCGCGGTTCACACAGGAGCACGTGCCGGCGTAAGAGCCTCGCGAACAACTGAATACGCGGGGTTCCAGCGAAGCCGGTGAGATTCCGGCAGGGTCGCGCCACCGTGAAAGGCAAACGCCTCAACTCGGGTCGCCTGGAGCATCCGCTCGCGGCATACACGCCTTCGCAAGAAAGGGGTGCGCCAGATGCGCTCACGAATGTTCGCGTTCCTCGCGGTCCTCCTCCTCACGCTCGCCTCCTGCGGTGGTGCCGTCTCCGTCTCGCCTTCGCCTTCCGTCACCGCGTCTCCGTTCCCGGCCACGCTCACCGACTTCCAGAACCACACGGTGACCGTGCCTGCACGCCCCGAGCGTCTCGTGTCCATCGGGCCATCGATCACCGCGTTCCTCTTCGCTCTCGGCGCCGGCCCGCGTGTCGTCGGTGTCGACGACTTCTCGGACGAGCCCGCCGAAGCCGCGACCCGGGAGCACGTCGGGGGCATCAAGGTGAACTTCGAAAAGGTCGTCGCGCTGAAGCCGGACCTGGTGTTGAGCGTGAAGTTCTCCGACGGGACGATCGAGAAGCTCCAGTCCGCGTCGCTCAACGTGCTCGTCGTCGATCCGCAAAGCGTGTCCGACGTCGCGAAGACAGCGACGCTCCTCGGCAAAGCGGTCGGCGCGGACGGCGAGGCCCTCGCGCACTCGATCCAGCAACGGGTCGACGCCGTCAAGACGAAGATCGCGACGACGACCACGCGACCGCGCGTCTATCACGAGATCGACGCGTCAGACCCGGCGAAGATCTTCACCGTCGGCCCGGGCTCGTACATCAACGACCTCATCGACATCGCCGGCGGAGTGAACATCGCGGCGCGCGCCGCGTCCGCGTACCCGCAGCTCTCGGCTGAGGAGATCCTGCGAAGCGATCCCGAGATCATCGTCCTCGCGGCCGACGCGTACGCATCGAAGCCCGCGGATGTCGCGGCGCGACAGGGCTGGTCGATCATCGCCGCGGTCAAGAACAACCGCATCTTCACGATCGATCCGAACCTCATCAACCGGCCGGGCCCGCGCGTCGGCGAGGCGGCCGAGGCGTACGCGAAGCTCGTCCACCCGGAGCTCTTCAGGTAGTGCGGACTCTTTCGATCCTCGCGTTCCTCGTGGCCGCGCTCGTCGTGAGCGCGGCCGCGGGAATCCTCGTCGGTGCGGTCGCGATCGGACCCGGCGACGTGCTCGCCGCCCTCTTCGGCTCGAATGACGTGAACGGCACGATCATCCGGGAGCTGCGGCTCCCGCGCGTGCTCGGTGCCGCGCTCGTCGGCGGATCGCTCGCGACCGCGGGCGCGCTGCTGCAGGGCCTTCTGCGCAATCCGCTCGCCGATCCCTTTGTCACCGGCACCTCCGCCGGCGCGACCCTCGCCGCGGTGGCCGCGATCGTTCTCGGCCTCGCCGCGCCGCTCGTGCCGCTCGCCGCGTTCGCCGGCGCTCTCGTCACGGTCACGCTGGTGTGGCGGCTCGCGCGCCTCGGCGGCGGCACGACCGTGCTCACGGTTCTTCTTGCCGGTGTCGTGCTCACGTCGTTCGCGGGAGCGGTGGTCACGTTCCTTCTCGTCTCGAGCGATCGCCTCGCGCTGCAGCTGCGCGCGGTCCTGGGTTGGCTGCAGGGCGGCGTTTCCGTGATCAGCTGGCCGGAGCTGGGCGTGGCCGCGGTGATCGTGGCCGTCGGGCTCGGCTTCGCGCTCGTCCTCGCGCATCGCGTCGACGCCTACGCGTTCGGCGAAGAGACGGCCGCGACCCTCGGCGTCGATCCCGATCGCACGACGACCGCGGTGCTCGGCGCGACCGCGCTGCTCTCCGGCGCGGCCGTCGCCCTCGCCGGCCTCGTCGGGTTCGTCGGTCTTGTGATCCCGCATGCGCTGCGCTTCGTGATCGGCGCGACGCACCGGCGTCTCGTACCCGCGAGCTTTCTCGCGGGGGCCGCCGCGCTCGTCCTCGCGGACCTCGGATCGCGAACCATCATCGCGCCCGCGGAGCTGCCGGTCGGCGTGATCACCGGGCTCGTCGGCGCGCCGTTCTTCCTCGCGCTTCTCGTCCGCTCGCGCCGGATCGTCGTATGACGAATCTCGCGGCGACCACGGTCACCGCGTCGTATGGGCCACGCGTCGTATTGCGCGAGTGCTCCTTCGCGATCGGCTCGGGCGAGATCGTCGCGGTCGTCGGACCGAACGGGGCGGGGAAGTCGACGCTGCTGCGGATCCTCGCGGGACTGCTGCGACCGGCAGCCGGAACCGTCGCGCTCGATGGTCAGGATCTCAGGACGTTCTCTCGAGCAGGGGTCGCCCGCCGGATCGCCGTGGTGCCGCAGATCTTTGACACGCTCTTCCCGTTCACGGTGCGCGAGGTCGTTGCCCTCGGACGGACCGCGCGACTCGGGGCGTTCGGTCGCGCGTCAGCCGACGATGTCGTCGCGGTCGATCGCGCCATCGAAGAGCTCGAGCTCGGTCTACTCGCGTCGCGGCGGATCGATCGCCTATCGGGCGGCGAACGTCAGCGCGCGGTTCTCGCGATGGCGCTCGCGCAGGAGACCGCCGTTCTCCTTCTGGACGAGCCGACGGTCCACCTCGATCCCGGGCATCAGCTCGCGACGCTCGAGCTGCTTCGCGAGCTCGGGACGCGACGTCAATTGGCGGTTTGTGCGGTGCTCCACGATCTGAACCTCGCGTCGGCCTTCGCCTCGCGGATCGTCGCGATCGCGGATGGCCGGATCGTCCGCGAGGGCACCCCACTTGAGGTCATTCACCCGGATCTCGTGAGAGCGGTATTTGGCGATGGTCTCGAAGTGATCGCCCGGGACGGCCACCCAGCCGTCCTGCCTAGGCTGGCTAGTCCGCGCTGACCTCGACCGGCGCGCTCCAGCCCCAATCCCAGGTCGCGAGCTCGTCGATGAGCTTGTGATTGGTGAGGTCGAGATAGATCGGGGTCACGCTGATCTTCCCGTCGCGCAGCGCCGCGACGTCGGTGCCGTCGTCGGCCTCGCCCGCGATCGCCGGGCCGCCGACCCAGTAATAGGGCTCGCCGTACGGGTCGAGCCGCTCCACCAGCTGATCGCGGTAGGTCCGCTTGCCGAGCCGCGTGACCTCGACCCCGGCGATCCGATCGCGCGGCAGGGCCGGGACGTTCACGTTGAGAAGCGCGTCGGAGGAGAACCCTTTCGCCAGGATGTTCTTCGCGAGCAGGGCCGCGAACGAGGCGGACGGGCCGAAGTCGATGTTCGCGCCGAATGCACCGATCGATATGGCGATCGACGGGACTCCTGACAGCAGGCCCTCCATCGCAGCGGCAACGGTCCCGGAGTACGTGATGTCGTCGCCCATGTTCGATCCGCGATTTATCCCGGAGACGAGAAGGTCGGGCTTGTGTGGAAGAAACCCGAGCATCGCGAGCCGCACGCAGTCCGTCGGCGAGCCGTCGCTCATGAACGCGCGCTGTCCGGTCCGGAGCTGGGTCGCCTTCACGCGCAACGGTCGGTAGATCGTGATGCTGTGGCTCGCGCCGCTCCAGTTGCGCTCCGGAACGATGATGTCGACGCTCCCGATCGCGCCGAGCGCGTCAGCGAGCGGGCCGAGCGCGTCCGATTCGACGCCATCGTCGTTGGTGACGAGGATGTGCTTGTCGCCGCTCACTTGCCTCGCGCGCTGAGACGCGCCTCGCGGGCCAGACGCAATGCCTCCCTCGCCTCGGATTCGGCGTCGCGCAGATCGGCCGCCGCCGCCGCGTGGGCCGCGTCCGTCTCCTCGATGAGCGTCGACGCCTCGGTCCGCCCGCGTCGTCCCTGCGCGACCTGGAACGCGTACCGCACGAAGGTGTTGATGATCCCCGCGACCGGCATCGCGAGGAGCACGCCCCAGAACCCGGCGATCCGAGAGCCGAGCAGGAGGGCGAGGAACACGAAGATCGGGTGGATGCCGATCGCGTTCGACATGATGCGGGGCCCGATCACGTTCAGGACGACCTGCTGCAGCGCGATCGTCAGCACGAGCACCCAGATGAACACGTCGGGCGCTCCAAGAAGCGTGACCGCCAGAACGGGGACCTCGGCGATGATCGGGCCGAAGAACGGGATGATCATCGTGAGCCCCGAGAGCACCGCGAGCACACCCGCGAACGGCACCCCAAGCGGGACGAGGATCGCGAGGGTCGCGACGCCGTAGATCAGGCCGAGAATGAGCGAACCGCGGATGAATCCGCCGAAGGAGCGGTCCGCGCTTTGACGGAGGAGCTCGGCCTCGCTGCGAAGCTCGGGGCTCAGCGCGGCGATGAACCGCTGCCAGAGGCGATCGCCGTCGATCAGCATGATGAACGCGATGATGAGAACGAGCGTGAAGTTGAAGAGGACGTTCGCCGTAGCCGATACGAATCCGAGCGCGTCGGCCGCGACCGATCCGGCGATCTGGGAGATCTTCGCGGGGACCTGGCCGTAGAGATCGGTCACGTTCACCGGGACACCCGCTCCTTCTAGACGTTGCTGCAGCGCGACCACCTCTCGCGCAGCGCGGTCGCCGTACTCCGGAGCGCGCACGATGAGGTCGTTCAGCTGACCGACGAGTCCGGGGACCGCGAGGGCGAGGGTGCCCGCGAGGACGAACGCGATCCCGATGTAGACCACGACAACGCTGAGCGGTCGATTGAGCACGGTGCGCTGGTCGATCCGATTGACCAGGGGCGAAAGCAGGTACGACACGGCCCACGCCGCGACGAAGATGATGACCACGTCCGCCACGCGCGAGAGGACCTCGGTAAGATCGGCCAGGATCTGGAAGGTCGCGAGGACGATCAGCAGCACGACGAGCGTCGTGATGAGCTGCCGCTCCCGCGTCGAGAGATTCACAGGCGAATGGTACCGACGGAATACCATGCTTCTCCGTGCCAGACGCGCGTTCCCTCATGGATCGCTACGCGTCGTATCTCCCAATCACCGACCGGACACCCCGGCTAACCCTCGGTGAGGGCAATACGCCGCTCGTGCGGGCTCGTTCGCTCGAGCGGGAGACGGGCCTTCCTGAGATATGGCTCAAGGTCGAGGGACAGAACCCGACCGGCTCGTTCAAGGATCGTGGCATGGTGGTCGCCGTGGCGAAGGCGCTCGAAGAGGGCGCCAGGATGGTGCTATGCGCGTCGACCGGCAACACCGCCGCGTCGGCGGCCGCATACGCCGCCCGCGCCGGGATGTCGTGCACGGTGATCCTCCCGGCGGGGCAGGTCGCGGCCGGCAAGCTCGCGCAGGCGATCGCACACGGCGCGCAGGTGGTCGCCGTCCGCGGGTCGTTCGACGCCGCCCTTTCGGTCGTCCGGGCGCTCGCCGAGCAGGGCGAAGCGACGCTCGTGAACAGCGTGAATCCGGACCGGCTCGAAGGTCAGAAAACGGCCGCGTTCGAGATCTGCGAGGCCCTCGGCGATGCCCCGGACGCCCTGTTCATCCCGGTTGGGAACGCCGGGAACATCACCGCCTACTGGAAAGGATTCGTCGAGGCAGCGGGGGCCGGCATGGCGCGCCAGCGGCCGCGGATGTACGGCTATCAGGCGGAGGGGGCCGCCCCGCTCGTCAGCGGAAAGCCCGTTGCCGAGCCTGAGACCGTCGCGACCGCGATCCGCGTCGGGAATCCGGCGTCGTGGAAGGGCGCGGTCGCCGCGCGGGACGAATCGGGCGGGGCGATCGACGCCGTGAGCGACGCCGAGATCCTGGACGCGTACAGCTTCCTCGCCCGTTGCGAGGGCGTCTTCGCCGAACCTGCGTCGGCCGCGGCGATCGCCGGACTGCGAAAGCGCGTGCGGGCGGGGACGCTCGGCGGCGCACAGCGGGTCGTCTGTGTTCTCACCGGCAACGGGATGAAGGACCCGGACCGCGCCCGCTCTCTCGCCGGGGACATCGCCGTCGTCGAGGCCACACCGGACGCCGTCCGCGCAGCGTTGAGCTCCTAGGTGGGGGAGCTTCGCGTGCGGGTGCCCGCATCGAGCGCGAATCTGGGTCCCGGCTTCGATTCGTTCGCGATCGCCCTTCCACTCCTCGCCGAGTTCGAGCTCCGTCCAGCGCGCGCCTGGTCCGTGAACGTCGAAAACGACGGCAACACTCATGAGAACGGGAACGGCATCCCGACCGGAGACGAAAATCTCTTCGTTGTCTCCGCGCGCGCGGCCGCCGAGGCGGCGGCCGAAACGCTGGGCTCGTACCACGTAACACAGCGTTCGGCCATTCCCGTCGGACGCGGGCTCGGCTCGAGCGCCGCGGCCATCGTGGGGGGCGTGGTGGCTGCGAACGCGATCATGGGCGACCCGCTCGACCGGCGGACGCTCCTCCGCGTCGCGAGCGAGGTGGAAGGGCATGCCGATAACGTGGCCGCGGCGCTGTATGGCGCGTTCACCGTCGCGCTGCCCAGCGACGACGGGCCGGTCGCGACGCGCATCGCCTTCCCGCGCGCATGGCGGATCTGTCTCTTCATTCCGCGAGAGCCACTCCCGACTGAGACCGCGCGGGCCGTCCTTTCGGATAACGTCTCGCGAGCCGATGCCGTCTTCAATATCGCCCACGCCGCCGCGCTCCTCGCCGCGGTGCTGCGCTCGGACGGCGCCCTTCTCTCGATCGCCATGGCGGACCGCCTGCATCAGCAGGCGCGAGCACATCTCGTGACCGGTCTCGCCGACATCATGGCTGCCGCGCGGGGTGCGGGCGCGTTCGGCGCCGCGCTTTCTGGCGCGGGACCGGCTGTGGTCGCGTTCGCGCCGGCGCGGCTCGCCGCCCGGGTGGTCGCGGCGATGGAGGAGTCGGCGCACGCTGTCGGCACGAGCGGGCGCGGTCGGGTGGTCCGCGTGCGCGCAGCGGGCGCGCAGGTCCAACGCTCGTGAAGTTCGGCGCGTTGCTTCTCGCGGGCGTCCTTCTCTCGACCGCATGCGCCGATAACCGGATCGTCGTGACGACCCCGACCCCGGGACCCGCGGTGACTACACCTCGACCGGCCGCGACGACGGCGAGCGCGAGCCCGACACCAAGCCCCTCGCCGACGCCCACTCCGGTCCCGACCCCGCTCCTCTCCGCCCGCGGCGGGATCCTCGTGAAGGAGCCGCTCGCGAACACGCGCGTCCGCAGCCCGCTCACGATCAGCGGCGAGGCGAGCGTGTTCGAGGCCGCGCTGATCTGGCAGGTGACCGACACCGCGGGCCGAGTGCTCGCGAGCGGGTTCACCACGGCGACCGCCGGCGCGCCCGCGAAAGGAACGTTCTCGATCACGGCGACGTACCAGGACCCGCCGTCCGACATCATCGGATTCGCGGAGGTCTACACGCGCAGCCCGAAGGACGGGGAGATCGACGAGATCGTCCGCGTCCCGCTGATTCTCGCCGCCGCTCGCTGATGCGTCTCGCGCTCCTGGCGATCCCGGCGGTGCGGAGTGCGCTGTCGCTCGAGATCGGCCGCGACATCGAATATCACCCCGCGCTCGCAAGCACTCAGGACCGCGCGCGAGCCCTCGCCGCCGCCGGATCCGGGCCCGCGGTCGTCGTCGCGGACCACCAGACGGCGGGACAGGGCACCCGCGGGCGGTCGTGGGTCGCTTCGGCCGGGACGAGCCTGCTTGCGTCGTGGCTTTTTCGCCCGGCGCCAGCCGAGCCCGGCCTGTTCGCCCTCCTCGCGGGAGTCGCGGTGGCGCGAGCCCTCGCGCGCCTGGGGATGAGCGACGCCTCCCTAAAATGGCCCAACGACGTCGAGGCAGGCCATAAGAAGGTCGCCGGCGCACTGGCCCATGCGACCACGGATGGGGAAGGCGGTTCGCTGGTGCTGGGGATCGGCGTGAACGTGCATCAGGGTCTCGACGACTTTCCACCCGAGCTGCGCGCGACCGCGACCTCCCTCGCTCTCGCCGCACACTCCGTGGACCGCCTGTCGTTGTTCGTCGATATCACGCGCGAGCTGGAACGCGTCGCCAAGCCCGCCGAGCGGCAGGCCGCGCTCGAAGAGTGGCGCAAGCGCTCCACCTTGCTCGGGCGCGAGGTCGAGGTCACGCGCGAAGGAAGACCCGTCGTGCGCGGCGTCGCGCGGGACATCGCCGAAGACGGCGCGCTGCTCGTCGGCTCGGAGCGCGTCGTCGTCGGCGACGTGCGCGTGCTCGCATGAGCGATCGGTCTGTCATCGTCATCGACGGCAGCTCCGCGATGTCCGAAGAGGTACAGCGGGAGTTCCGCTTCCGCCTGCTCCCGATCCACGTGCTCTTCGGCGACGAGGACTTCACGCCCGGCGTCAACATGACGACCGCCGAGTACTACGAGAAGCTCGCGTCGTCGAAGAAGCCGCCGACGACGGCGGCACCATCGCTCGGAGAGTGCGTTGAGATCTATCGCGCACTGGTCGCCGAAGGATTCCGTTCGATCCTCGTGATCACGGTCATCAACGAGGCGTCGGTGACACACACCGTCGCAAAGACCGCGGCGCAGCAGGTGGATGGGGCGAAGATCGAGGTCGTCGATTCGCGGACGACCGCGGGCGGCATCACGCTCATCGCGACCGCGTGCGCTCGGATCCTGCGCGACGGCCGCAGCTTCGACGAGGCGGTCGCCATGGCGCGCCGGCTCGCGGGGCGGGTGCAGATCCTCGCGCTCATCGACACCCTCGAGTACCTCCGCCGCGGCGGCCGGGTCTCCGGCGCGCAGGCCGCGTTCGGTGCGCTCCTTTCTATCAAGCCCATCGTCGAGGTAAAGGACGGCGACCGCGTCCTCGTCGACAGGGTCCGTACTCGCGAACGCGGCGTCGAGCGCCTCAAGCAGCTCATCGAGGAGCGTGTTCCCCCCGGGACTCGCATTCACGCCTGCGCTATGCACACCAATAACCCCGAACGCGCTCACGTCCTCGGCGAATGGGTCCAGGAGCAATTCCACTGCGTGGAGTACTGGGTGGCGGAGGCCGGCCCCATCATTGGGACGCATACCGGTCCCGGCGTCGCCGGGCTGTGCTGGTATCGCGAGGAGGACGCTCGAGGGTGAGGCTCCGCAACCCGTTCGGCCGAAAAACGAAAGAGTTCCCGACGCATCTCTGGACGCAGTGCCCGAGCTGCGGCGAGATGCTGTTCAACAAGCAGCTCGAGCGGAATCACAGCGTGTGCCAGAAATGCGGCCACCATTTCAAGCTCGGAGCCCTCGCGCGCATCGAGCTTCTGGCAGATCCGAAGTCGTTCAGCGAGACCGACGCCGACATGGTGTCGTCCGATCCGCTCGGGTTCGTCGACAGCAAGCCGTACCCCGAGCGCATCGCGGCCGCACGCGCGAAGAGCGGGCACAAGGACGCGGTTCTGACGGGAGACGCGCAGATCTCCGGGATCCCGGTCGTCCTCGCGGTCATGGATTTCGAATTCATGGGCGGCTCGATGGGCAGCGTCGTCGGCGAGAAGCTCACCCGCGCGGCCGAGCGCGCGTTCTCCGAACGCAAACCGCTCGTGATCGTGTCGGCGTCGGGTGGCGCGCGGATGCAGGAGGGGACGATCGCGCTGATGCAGCTCGCCAAGACCGTCGCCGCGGTCGCTCGACTCGACGAGGCGGCAATCCCGTTCATCAGCGTGCTCACCGATCCCACGACAGGCGGGGTTCTCGCATCGTTCGCGTCGCTCGGCGACATCGTGCTGGCCGAGCCCGGTGCGCTCATCGGATTCTCCGGCGCGCGCGTGACGAGCGAGACCATCGGCGAGAAGCTACCGAAGGGATTCCAGCGTGCCGAGTTCCTGCTCGAGCACGGCTTCGTCGATCAGGTCGTCCCGCGCACGCAGCTCAAGGAACGGATCGCTTTCTTCCTGAACGCGTTCCGTGTCGCGGGTCAAGACCTGCGCTGGAGCCTGTAGTGCCGCGTCCCGGAGTTCGCACTCATCTCCATCGGTCCGGCACCGCCGATGCCGGTGTCGCCTTCGTCCGCGCGCTCGGTCACGTATCTGCAGATACGCTCCCTCACGTGCTCCTCGGCTCCTGGGCCTCGGCTGCCCGGACCGCGGATATGCGTACGACCTCCGGGACGCGCCACTAGCGTGTCCATGCTCGATCGCATCGTCGGCACGCGCCGCGCCACGGACGGCAACGGCCATATCGCGGCCGAGGCGGGACTTGTCACCGACGCGACGCAGCTCGCATCGGCGCGGCCGACGCCCTGGCAGACCGTCCAGCTCGCGCGGAACATCGCGCGGCCGCACGCGCTCGACATCATCAACCGCGTTTTCGAACGCTTTCACGAGCTCCATGGCGATCGCTCGTTCCGCGACGACCCGGCGATCGTCGGCGGCATCGCCGAGCTCGCCGGGCGGCCGGTAATGATCGTCGGCCAGCAGAAGGGCTCGTCGACCGAGGAGAACATCCAGCGCAACTTCGGAATGCCTTACCCCGAGGGGTACCGGAAGGCGATACGCCTCTACCGGCTCGCGCAGAAATTCCATTTGCCGCTCGTAACTCTCGTGGATACACCCGGCGCGTACCCCGGCCCCGAGGCCGAGGAACGAGGGCAGGCCGAGGCGATCGCGTCGAGCATCCAGCTCATGACTCGCCTCGGCGTCCCGGTCGTGGTCGTCGTGCTCGGCGAGGGCGGCTCAGGTGGTGCGCTCGCACTTGGCGTCGGCGATGTGGTGCTCGCGCTCGAGAACGCGACGTACTCGGTGATTTCGCCCGAGGGTTGCGCGGCGATCCTCTGGCGGAGCGCGAGTGAGGCCGAGCGCGCCGCCGTCGCGATGAAGCTCGCCGGCCCCGACCTACTCGAAACGGGCGTGGCCGACGCGCTCATCCGCGAGCCCGCGGGCGGCGCGCACACCGATCACGACGCGACCGCTGCCGCGATCAAGACCGCGCTCGTCGCGCAGCTCGATCGGCTGTCGCGCGTTCCGGTCGCCGATCTCCTCTCGCTCCGCTACGAGCGCTTCCGCGCGTTCGGCACGTTCGTCGAGCCGAATGGCGGCGCGGCACCGGCTGCGCCCGAGCCCTGGTGGCGGCGGATCATTCGCAATCCGCTCGAGAAGGGCGGGCTATGAGCGACAACGATCCGCTCCTCGGGCTCATGGATGACCTGTTGAAGCTCGAGCTGCCCGACGGGCTCTCCGCCGTGACGATCGAGGTCGAAGCGGATGGGTTCGCCGTCTCGGTGTCGCGGCAGGGACAGACCGCGCGCACGACAACGCCGGCCATCGCGCTCGAACAAGCTTCCGTCGAGAAGACGCAACGCGTCCACGCCACGACCGTCGGCCTGTTCAGCACTGCGCGCGAGTGGAGCACCGGCGATGCCGTGGCGCGCGGCGACGTACTCGGCGGGATCCAGTCACTCGGTCATGTCGCCGAGATCAGCGCGCCCGCGGACGGCGAGATCCGCGAGGTCCTCGTGACCGGCGGTGCGCCGGTGGAGTATGGACAAGCCCTCTTCGTCATTTCCCTCCGCTGACCGGATCGCCGTCAAAATGCGCGAGTCCGGTGACGGCCACGTCGCCGAGGTCACCGTCAACGATCCCGAGACAACGACGCACCGGGTGCGCGTCTCGCGTGCTGAGCGCGAGCGCTATGGCGCGGAGGACGTCGCAGATCTGGTGAAGCGCTCCTTCGAATTCCTGCTTGCGCGCGAGCCCAACACGTCGATCCTGCGCGAGTTCGATCTCTCGACGATCGAGCGGTACTACCCGGGGTTCGCGCGCGAGATCCGGCGGAGCTAGCCGACCAGCGCTGGAACCGGCGCGTCGAGCTGCTTGAGCGACCGTGTCGCGCGCCAGCCCGAGATGAGTCCGTAGATCCCGATCGCGTGCACGGCGATCCCAAGCAAGTCCTGCACGACCACGAACAGGATGCCGTCGAGGAGGTACAGGCCGATGCCGACCGCGTACCAGCCGAGATTTCCACGCCGCGCGGCGCGACCGATGAGGAGGAACCCGCCGGCGATCGCGATGTCGATGATGAACGCGTAGATCGGCGTGCGAACCGTGTTGCTCAAGCCTTCGGCGAGACCATCGATGAGGTACGTCACGCCGAGCCCGATCGCGAGACCCCACTGGGTCCCGGCCGCGCTGAGGACAGAGTTCAAGATCGACGCGCCGCCGATCCAGTAGAACCACGCGCCACCGCTATTGCGACGCTGCAGGAGCTGGAAGCGAAGTAGATCGCGGCTGCTCACGGTCGCGCCCGTGGCATCCGGCGCGCCCGCCGCCGGCGCCGGGAGCGTCGTCTCCGTACCGAGCACCGGTTTGCCATCGACGTGCAGGGTCGGCTGGTCGTTCGAGACGCGCGCGGTGTTCACCGTCAGGACGTGTCCCGCGAGGCTCGAGACATAGCGGTCGGACTCGGGCGTCTGGTCGAAGCGCTCCAGCCTTCGCCGGTCGACGAGGACGCGCGTGCCCAGAAGCGGCGCGCGCTCGACCCAAACGCGATGCTGGCGGCCCGACGCTTCCGTGACCGTCCATTCCGCGAGACGTGCCATGGCGGGAGATGATGCGCCCCGCGCGGCGTGCAACCCGGTAGCGGTCACGTCTCACCGAGCGGCAGTACGTAGACTCGGCGCCTTCATGAGCAGCACATCGGTCGCCTGGGTGTTTCCCGGTCAGGGATCGCAGATTGTCGGGATGGGGAAGGACCTCGCCGACCGTTACAAGAGTGCGGCTCGCGTGTTCGAAGAGGCGAACGAGGCGATCGGCATCGACCTCCGAGCCCTCTGCTTCGACGGTCCGCAGGACGAGCTCGATAGCACCGCGAACACGCAGCCCGCGTTGGTGGCGACGTCGATCGCGGCGCTGCGCGCCGCCGAGGAAGCCACGGGCGCTCCGCTGCCGGAGCCGGTCGTCGTCCTCGGCCACTCGCTCGGTGAGTTCAGCGCGCTCGTCGCGGGCGGTGCGTTGAAGCTTGCGGATGCGGTGCGGTTGGTCCGCACGCGCGGTGAGCTCATGCAGGTTGCGGATCCCGCAGGCGCCATGGCCGCGGTCATCGGCCTCGACGCGTACGTCGTCGCGCGCGCGCTCATCGGAACGCACGTCGTCGTCGCGAACGACAACGCGCCGGGTCAGGTCGTCATCTCCGGACCGCGCATCGAGCTCGCTCACGCCGCCGACGAGCTCAAGAACATCGGCGCGAAGCGCGTCATACCGCTCCGCGTCTCAGCTGCGTTCCATTCCCCGGCCATGCAGGGTGCCGCGCCCCGGCTCCGACAGGCGATCGACGTCACTCCTTTCAGCGCCCTTCGCTATCGACTCATCGCCAACGTCGACGCTGCCGTGCACGAGCACGCGCGCGAAATCCCCGTATTGCTGGAGAAGCAGGTGTGGTCTCCAGTACAGTGGGTTGCGTCGGTCAAGCGGGCGCACGAGGCGGGCGCGTCCGCGTTCGTCGAGTTCGGTCCTGGGACCGTACTCAGCGGACTCGTGAAACGGATCCTCCCCGACATCAAGACCGGGAACGTTTCGGACGAGAGCACGCTTCGGCAGTCGCTTCCGCTGCTGAAGGGAGACGCGCGATGAAAGTTACGAAGACGTATTTCATGCTGATGGCGGCGGACGTCATTCGCGGCGCGTCCTTCTATAAGAAGGCCTTCGGCCTGAAGCCGGGTGGCTACGAGTCGCCAGAGTGGACCGAGCTCGTGCAGAACGGCACGACCGTCGCGTTGCACCGCGGCGGGAGCTCGACCGAACGTGACACCGGTCTTGGCTTTTATGTCGACGACATCGATTCCGCCTGCAAAGCGGTCGCGACGGCGGGAGGAAAGATCGTCAAGCCACCCGAAGCCCGCACCGACGAGGGCATCACGCTCGCGACCGCGGTGGACACCGAGGGGAACCGTTTCTCGATCGCGCAGGAATTGCGGCGCGCATGACGCCGATCGAGAAAGTCCTCATCGCGAACCGCGGCGAGATCGCGGTGCGCGTCATCCGCGCGTGCCGCGAGCTCGGCATCCAATCGGTAGCGGTGTACAGCGAAGCCGACGCGCACAGCCTTCCCGTGCATCTTGCCGACGAGGCGATCTGCATCGGCCCGGCGAACGCGCGCGAGTCC
Organism: Chloroflexota bacterium; assembly: GCA_038040345.1. Classification (GTDB taxonomy): domain Bacteria; phylum Chloroflexota; class Limnocylindria; order P2-11E; family P2-11E; genus 3-1-20CM-2-70-9. The sequence goes on along the minus strand of JBBPIQ010000006.1, from coordinate 112,739 downwards.
TACATGAACATCCCCGCGATCATGTCGGCCGCGCTCCTCTCGGGCGCGCAGGCGATTCACCCCGGGTACGGGTTCCTCTCCGAGAACGCCGACTTCGCCGAAGTCTGCAAGGACCACGGTCTCGTCTTCATCGGGCCGCCGCCCGACGTGCTCCGAGTCTTTCACGACAAAGCGCAGACGCGCGCCGATATGAAGCGCGCCGGCATGCCGGTCATCGCCGGCTCCGATGGACCAGTGCGAAATGTCGCCGAGGCGCTGCGGATCGCCGAGGCGATCGGTTACCCGGTGATGTTGAAGGCGAAGGCCGGCGGCGGCGGGCGCGGAATGCGCAAGGCCACCTCGCCCTCCGAGCTCCAGCGTCTCTGGCCGCAGGCCGCGAGCGAGGCGAGGGCATCGTTCGGCGATGATGGCATCTATGTCGAGCGCTGCCTCGAAGGCGTGCGACACGTCGAAGCGCAGATCGCGGTGGACGAATCGGGCCGAGGCATCTGCCTCGGCGAGCGCGAGTGCTCGATCCAGCGGCGTAACCAGAAGATGATCGAGGAGGCGCCGTCGGCGTCGATCAGCGAGAGCCTGCGTCAGGACATCGCGAAGCTCGCGGTCGACGCGGCGGTGCGCTCCGGTTATCGCAACGTCGGCACGTTCGAGTTCCTCGTCGACGCGCAGAACAAGCCGTACTTCATCGAGGTGAACTCGCGCATCCAGGTCGAGCACACCGTCACCGAGATGACGACAGGCATGGACCTCGTGAAGGAGCAGATCGCGCTCGCCTCCGGCGAGCTCCTTTCAATGAGCGAGGAGCAGATCTGGGTGCGCGGGCACGCCATCGAGTGCCGCATCAACGCCGAGGACGCGGAGGCGAACTTCGCTCCCTCGACCGGCGTGCTCACAAGCTGGCTGCCCCCGGCCGGGCCGGGGATTCGCCTCGACTCCCACTGCTTCCAGGGCTACGAGGTCCCTCCTTATTACGACTCGTTGCTGGCCAAGGTGATCGCGTGGGGCCGCGACCGCCACGAGGCCATCGCGCGGATGCAGCGCGCTTTGGATGAATTCACGATCGTCGGCGTCACGACGAATATCCCTGCCCACAAGAAGATCCTGGCGAGCGATCTCTTCCGCTCGGGCCAGGTGACGACGCACCTCATCGACACGGTCGGAGTGGACGCGCTCGCGGGTTAATCGGTGCGTTTTTGGCAGCTGGCATATCCGCTGCGGGGTTCTGTGCGTTAGATCGATGAAGATGGTCAGCCGGACTCCGACAACTTTGCCGCTCAACCGATCGCTCGTCGTCTTGCTCGTCGTGATTCTGGCGACAGTCGCCGGGATCGCAGCGGCGCGAGAGCTCGCGGGCACCTCAATCCTGCCCGCGGCACCGGCCTACGTCCCCGTGGAGAATCTCGCGCCGATCGCCCCCGCCGTCGACGCTTCGTTTGGCCCGATGCCGACCGCCGAAAACGCGGCGCCCGGCGTCCAGACCGGGGCGTCCCCCTTCCCCGCGGCCCAAACGGCGGCGCCGGCGCCCGCGGCGCCGCTGCCTCTCGCCCCTGCCGCGACCATTGTTCCTCGCCCGACCGTGCCCGTCGGGCCTGCGACCACCGCGGCGCCGGGACACGACCTTCCAGCCGTCGCTCCCGAACCTGGCTCGCCCGGTTACTCTCCGCCGCCCGGACGGGAGTAGCGCGGCCGCGAATTACCGCCGTCGTGGCGCAACCCAAGAGACGTACTTCGCGACAAGACGTGCCCGATGGTTCACCGCGCGAACAACAAGAGCTCGCACCCTCGCTTGACAACCCAACCGGTCTTCATAACTCTGACTACTGTTCGCGGGGGTCGAGGGGAAGGGCCGGGCGTTCGGCAGCGCATCCCTCCACGTCTGCGGCGCATCAGTAGGAGGGATGGTTCCTTGAAGCCAAGATTCGTTGCGTACCTTGCTGCGCTCGCATTGCTCGTTTCACTCATCGGAGCATCAGCCGCATCGCCCGCGCTCGCGGGTTCCGGCATCACACGTCAGATACCTCTCGCAGGTACCGGATCACCGATCACGGCGGACGCGCCCTCCGGGGATCTCACAACAGGATTGGAGTTCCCCGCTATCGAGGACGAGGCCAACCCGGCCTCATTCGATGGGACTATCGACCGTTCGCTCTCACGCGGTGATGGCAGCGCCATCGTTGCCGCGACCGCAAAGAAGGCAAAGTCGAACCCACAAGTGAATACCAGCTTCGAGGGACTGAACTTCTACCAGCAGCGCTACTCGCGCGGTGGGAACCAGTTCTCCGTCGAACCGCCCGACCAGGGCATGTGCGCCGGCAACGGCTACGTCGTCGAAGCCGTCAACGACGTCATGAACGTTTTCAATTACTCCGGCGTATCCCAGCTGCCCAACAACACAGCCACGAACATCGTTGGTGGCTTCCCGCGTAACGTGAACCACGCCGTGGACCTGAACACGTTCTACGGCTACGCGCCGGCCATCAACCGCACGACCGGAGTTCGGGCGCAGTTCGTCACAGACCCGAGCTGCTACTACGACGCAGCGACGCAGCGGTTCTTCATGGTCGTGCTGACGCTTGAGACGACGCCCGCGGGCGCGTTCACGCTTGTGAACCACCTCGATCTCGCGGTCAGCCAAACGTCGAACCCAACAGGCATGTGGAACATCTACCGGATCGACGTCACGAATGACGGAACGAACACGGGTGGGACCAACCCCGGCCCGTACCTCGGCGACTACCCGCACATCGGAGCGGACGCGAACGGCTTCTACATCACCACGAACGCGTATCCGTGGTGCTGCAACGGCTTTAGCGGCGCCCAGATCTACGCGTTCTCGAAGGCACAGCTCGCGGCAGGCGCCGCGAGCGCGACGATGCAGCACATCGACACGTCCGGCATGGTCAACGCGCCGAGCGACGCTGGGTCTACCCAGCCCGGCTTTACCGTCTGGCCGGCTCAATCGCCCGGCACGGCTTCGTACGAACTCGCCGCCGGAGGCACCGAATACTTCCTGAGCTCGAACGCTGCCGACGAGGCAACGCACCCCGTCGCCGGCACCGGTGGCAACTACATCTCGAGCCAGATCGTTCTATGGGCGCTCACCAACACGGCGTCGCTCGATAGTGCGACGCCTTCAGTGAACCTCTCGAACACCGTCCTCGGCGTGGGGCAGTACGCGCTCCCGCCAAAGTCGAACCAGCCCGGCTCGGGGACTGCCCCCGGGACCGACACGCCGCTCGGGCACTGCATCAATGACACGACCACGGCCACCATCGCGGGTGTGGGCTGCTGGCGACTCCTGTTCGGGAGCGCGCCGGCTCACAACGAGGTGATCTCCAAGCTCGACTCGAACGACACGCGCATGCAGCAGGTGATGTACGCGAACGGCAAGGTGTGGGGCGCTCTCGACACCGCCGTCAGCTTCGACAACATCCCGGCGAACAACAAAGCCGGCGTCGCGTGGTACATCGTCAAGCCTGACGTGTCGACCGGCACGGTCTCCGGTAAGGTCGCACTCACCGGGACGAACGGGGTCGAAGGAAAGAACATCATCTATCCGGCGATCGGCGTCACGCCGAGCGGTCGCGGCGTCGTCGCCGTAACCCTTGTCGGCGCCGCGAACTTCCCAAGCGCTGCCTACGCCGGGATCGACGCGCTTGCCGGCATGGGTGAAGTTCAGATCGTCGCTACCGGCGCAACGACCGATGACGGCTTCACGAGCTACAAGGCGGAGGTCGGGAATCCGCCGCGCACCCGTTGGGGTGACTACGGCGCGGCCGCAGTCGACGGGAACTCGATCTGGATCGCCAGCGAATACATCGCGCAGACCTGCGACTACACACACTGGGGCGGCCCGTTCTTCGCGGGCGGCACCGGTGACAACCTCCTTGGCACGTGCGGCGGAGCGTCGCACGGACCGGGCGCGCGCGCTGCCCTAGGCAACTGGTCGACCCGCATCAGCAAACTGACTCCGTAACCACGCGCTGTTGCTGAACGCGAAGGGGACCACCGCAAGGTGGTCCCCTTCTTTATCTCTAAACTCGCCGCGATGCCCACGCTGGACAAAGCCGCGATCGAAGCGCTCATCCCGCACCGCGACCCGTTCCTATTGATCGATCGCGTCGTCGAGCTCGAACCGGGCGTGCGGGCGGTCGCCGAGCACACATTTACCGGCAAGGAGTGGTACCAGGCGGGGCACTTTCCGGGTAACCCGATCGTTCCCGGGGTCATCCTCGTGGAATCGATGGCGCAGGCGGCCACGGTCGCGGCTATGGCGCACCCCGATTACCGCGACGGGCTCGGTCTCTTCGCGGGCATCGAGGAGATGCGGTTCAAGCGAATGGTCAAGCCGGGCGACACCGGGCGATTCGAGGCAACCGTCGAAAAGATGCGCCGCGGATTCGCGCGCGTCGCGGTCCGCACGATGATCGGCGACGAGCTCGCAGCGGAGGGCATCATCCTCGCTGTCTTCCAACCGAAAGCGAAGACGTGACGAGGACGGTCGAGATCGTCGGCGTTCCGATGGACCTCGGCGGCAATCGCCGCGGCGTCGACATGGGCCCGTCGGCGATCCGCTACGCGGGCCTGCGCGACCGGCTCGCGAATCTCGGCTACTCGGTCCGCGATCGCGGAAATATCCGGGTCGCCGATCGTGACGAGGGCGCGACGAAGAACTTTCGCGAGGTGGACAAGAACGAGCTCGCGAAGATGGACGGTCGGGCGCACCACGTCGACGAGATCGTCCGCGTCGCTCTGGACCTCGCGAAGGTCGTTGCGGAGATCGAGCGCGCCGGCAACATCGCTGTGGTTCTTGGAGGGGATCACTCGATGGCCATCGGGACTCTCGCGGGGATCGCGCGCGGCGGTCGTCGTCCTGGGGTCATCTGGATGGACGCGCACGGCGATAGCAATACGCCGAAGACGTCGCCGTCCGGGAACGTGCACGGGATGCCGTTCGCGGTCGCTTTCGGGTTCGCGGGAGATCCGTTTCCAAAGGAGCTCCGCGGCTCGATCGACGGCCACAACGGTGTGCTCATCGCGCTGCGCAGCGTCGACGCCGGCGAGAAGGAGAACATCAAGGCAGCGGGCGTGACGCCGATCACGATGGCCGACATCGACCGCATGGGGATGAGCGCTGCGATGGAGAAGGCGATCGCCGTCGCGTCGAAGGGTGACGGAATCCACCTGTCGCTCGACATGGATGCGATCGATCCCGACGAAGCGCCCGGAGTAGGCACGCCCGTACGCGGCGGCCTTACTTACCGCGAGGCACAGCTCGCCATGGAGATCCTCGCGGCGTCGGGGAAGCTCCGCTCCCTCGAGATCGCCGAGGTGAACCCGATCCTCGATCAGGAGAACCGCACCGCGGCGCTCGCCGTAGAGCTCGCCGCGTCGGCGCTGGGACAGACGATTCTCTAGACAACCGTTTCGGTAACAACAAGTCACCGCTCGCGAACAGTTGCGTGCTGGCAGGCGTCTTGTTTGTGTGAAGGGTCTGGCCATGGCTACCGCTCTGCAGCTCGACGAGCGCTCGATCGTGCTCGCCGCCCAGGGTGGCGACGACGAGGCGCTCGCGGTGCTCCTTCGATCGCTCGGAGAGCGCCTGCTGCCGCTCGCGTCCGCGCTTTGCGGCGGCACCGGCGAGGCCGACGCCCTGCTCGGGGACACGCTCTCGCGCGTGTATGAGCACATCCGCGACCTTCGCGAGCCCGAGGCGATCACAACTTGGTCCCGGCGCGTGATGGTTCGCAGGTTCATCGACCAGCGACGCTGGTTCCAGCGTCGGCCCAAGGTCTCGATCAACACCGTCGAGATAGCGACCCCACTCGGCACGAGCGCGGAGCAGCTCGACGTGCGCAACGCGGTCGGGAAGCTCGATCGGCGCGATCGGGTACTGCTCGTTCTGCACTACTGGCAGCGGATGCCGCTCTCCGAGTGCGCGCGCGAACTGGACATTCCCGAAGGCACCGCGAAGTCACGACTCAATGCGGCCTTGCGCCGGCTGCGGCGCGAGCTGGAGGACAGCGATGGCAATTGAAGATCGCCTGGAGGAGCTTTTCATGAACGATTCGAACAACCGACGCGTGACATCGGTGAACATGCCACAGCGCCCGAACCCGTGGCGCGGCGTCGCCGCGTTTGCGGGCGTGGCCGCAATAGCCGGCATCGCGCTCGTCGCGGTGATCCTCGGACTTCGCAGCGGACAGCAGGCTGCCTCGCCGACGGCGACTGCCACGGCAACGGTCATCCCGTCGGCCACATCGAGCTCGCCCGTAAAGTCCTCGCCACCCACGGCTGGCCCCACATACCAGAGCCAGCTCGGATACAGCGTGCTGCTGCCGAGCGGGTGGCGACGCTCGGAGCTGCAGTCGCGCATGTCACCGAATCCGCAGGGGGACCCTGATCTGCTCGGCGTCGAGGTTTTCACCACCCGGACTCCGGCCGATGAGGCAGAGGCGATGCGTCGGGCGGATACGGGTATCGGTCCGGCTCAGGTGTACACAGCAGGCGTCGCCCTCTATCGCAACAGCCGCAACGAGACCGCGATGGCCTTCGCGCAGCGCGTGAAAGGCGGCTCTGGACTGGTCGCTTTATCGGTCGACCCCACGACCGTCGACGGTCACGCGGCAGCAAAGACGACGTTCAAGTTCGCGACCGACAACGGGCAGAGCTTCTACACGATGTACGTCCAGGAGGGGGACCACATGTGGGCCATCGGCTACACCCTCGCGCCTTCCGACATCGAAACTCCTGCCGGAGCGACGGAACCCGCCGTGCGCGGCATCGTCGAGTCCTTCAAGTTCGCCCGATAACTACGCCTTCGCGCGGGTGACCAGGAGGTCAGAGATCTCCTGGTGCCCGCGCTCTCGAGCGAGATCCGCCGGCGTCTTTCCGTCGTTGTTCTTGATCGCGGGGTCGCCGCGATGCTTCAGCAACAGGTCGAGGCTCGCGCGGTCGCCCGTGAACCCGACCGTATGCAGCGGGGTCGATCCTGACTGCCCCTTCGCGTTCGGGTCGGCGCCCTTGTCCAGCAACAGCCGCACGATCTCGATGTCGACGGGCCCTGCGTCGGTCGCCACGGCGGAATGCAGCGGCGTAAAGCCGCCCTGGCGCGACGCCAACCGCAAATCGGCGCCCGCTTCGAGCAGGTAGCGCACGACCTCTCGTCGCTTGAAGAATGCAGCGAGCCCAAGAGGCGAGAAGCCGTCCGGCGCGACGGCGCTCGCCTGCGTCCGATCCCGCCCGACGATCTCGCGAACGCGCGCCGCATCGCCGGCCGCGGCAGCCTCGAACACGGTGACTTTCGGCCTTCGAGCAAGTATCGCCGTCGCGATGTCGGGCTCTCCGTAGTAAAGCGCCACCAAGAGAGGGGAGAGGCCCTTCTCGTCGCGCGCATCCACCAGAGTTCGCTCGCGCTCGAGAAGGCGCTCCACTGCCGCCTTGTCGCCGCGCTTGATCGCCGCGAAGAGCTCGGTCGCCATCTCGCCCTCCCCGTTGTGGTCGTTAGCGTATCGAGACCGGACTACCCTCATAGAAGGGGAGGCCGTGCAGCTCAACATCTACGACACGCTCCAGCGGCGCGTTGTCCCGCTCACCACGGAACGGGCCGGCGAGGTGCGCATGTACACGTGCGGTCCGACGGTCTACCGCCCGGTGCACCTCGGGAATCTGCGCTCCTATCTGCTCGCAGACTGGCTCCGCCGGACCCTCGAGCACTTCGGCAACACCGTCGTCGCGGTCAAGAACATCACTGACGTCGGGCACATGCGGCAGGACGCGGTCGAGCGCGGCGAGGACAAGGTGATCGCGGCGGCTCTCGCCGAGGGCAAGACCCCAAAGGAGATCGCCGAGTTCTACGAGACGCGTTTTCACCACGACGAGCGGCGCCTCGGGATCCTTCCGGCGACTTACTTCCCGCGCGCGACCGATCACGTCCCGGAAATGATCGCGATCATCGAGCGGCTCATCGCGCGCGGCCTCGCGTACGAGGTCGAGGGCGCGGTCTATTTCGCGGTGAAGCGCTTCCCCGGTTACGGAAAGCTCTCGGGCAATGTCGGCGAAGCGCTCCGGCAAGGCGTGCGCGCAGAGCTCGATCCGAACAAACGCGATCCCGCCGACTTCGCGCTCTGGAAGAAAGCGGAGCGCAGCCGCGCGCTCACCTGGGATTCCCCGTGGGGCGCGGGGTTTCCGGGGTGGCACATCGAGTGTTCGGCGATGAGCACGAAATTTCTCGGCGAGCGTTTCGATCTGCACACCGGCGGCGTCGACAACATCTTTCCGCACCATGAGGACGAGATCGCCCAGTCCGAGGGCGCGTACGGTCACGCGTCGGTGGCGCACTGGGTGCACGGCCAGCATCTCCTCGCGGACGGCGTGAAGATGGCGAAGTCGGCGCGCAATACTGTCACCGTCGACGAACTCGGCGAGCTCGGCATCGATCCGCTCGCCTTCCGTTATCAGTGCCTCCTCACGCACTACCGGACGCGGATGCAATTTTCGATGGGCGCGTTGCGGCAGGCGGCCGAAGCACTCGATCACCTTCGTCAGCGCGTACGCCACTGGTCGCAGGTCCCACAAGGAGAGCCCACCCAGACCGCACTCCGCGAACGGTGGATGGAGCCGTTCGCTCGCGCGCTCGCCGACGATCTGAACCTCCCCGCCGCTGTCGCGTGGCTTCAGCGATGCGCGGTCGACCGCGCGATCTCCGACACTGAGCGCCTCAAGGTGTTCCTCGAAGCGGACCGGGTCCTCGGGCTCGATCTTGCCTCCGTCGCGACCGAGCACTCGAAGGCGCCCCGCGAGGTCATCGCTTCCGTCGAGGAGCACCGCGCGGCACGCGCTTCAAAGGATTTCCAGCGTGCCGACGGTCTGCGGGCGACCTTCGCCGGCTATCGGGTCGACGATCAGGCCGCCGATCGCGCCGTGGTCTCCTGGGGCGATCGCCGGGTCGCGGCGCGCGAGCGGCGGACGATCTCGTCCTCCAAGGAGCTTCCCGATCGCCGGAGCGAGCCCGGGGCGCGATCGTGGACGGTCGGCATCGTCACGCGCGAATACCCGGCCGACTTCGCGCGATGTCTTGCGGGCGTGATCGCTTTTCTACCGTCCGACGGGGAGGTGTTCGTCCTCGATTCGGGCTCGGGCGACGAATCGCAGCATGGCATCGCTGACGTCGCGGCACGCGACGGTCGGGTCGAGGCCTACTTCGCCGATCGCGATCTGGGCGAGGGCGCGGCCCGCAACGCGCTCGTACGCGTCGCGCGAGGCCGCCTGCTCCTCATGCTGGACTGCTCCGTCGAGATCACCGGCGATCTCTTTGGTCCGCTGGCCCACGCGCTCGCCGACCCGACCGTCGGACTCGCGGGACCCTGGGGCCTCCGCACGACCGACCTCAAACACTTCGACGAGGTCACGAGCGGCGAGGCCGAGGCGATCCAGGGATACTGCGCCGCCGCGCGACGCGAGGTCCTTCTCGAGATCGGCGGCTTCGACGAGCGCTACCGCTTTTATCGCAACCTGGACATCGCGGTATCGCTCGCGGCCCGTGAGCGTGGGTACCGGGCCGTCGCGCTCGGCGCGGAGTGCGCGCGACGGCACGAGCATCGTATTTGGGAGTCGCTCTCCGCGGAGGAGCGCCTCAAGCGAAGTCGCCGCAATTTCGACCGCATGTACAGCCGCTTCCACGGCAAGAGCGTCGTGATAGCGGGCCGCGATTGAAGCGCGGCCGGCTGATCCTCGCGGGATCGGGTGAGTTCACCCCGGCGATGGACGACCTCGATCGCGAAATACTCGCGGGCATCGGGAAGCCGCGCGCGCGCGTCGCGATCGTGCCGACCGCATCGGGCCTCGAGGACACCCCGGCGAGCTGGGTGGCGCTCGGAGAGACGCATTTCGCGGCGCTTGGCGCCGACGTGGTGCCGGTGATGGTCCTCCGCCGCGACGACGCCCGGGAGCGGAGGTGGATTGACGCGCTACGCGGCGTCGACTGGGTCTACTTCTCCGGCGGCCGCCCGCAACACGCGATCAATGTCCTCGCCGGAACGCTGTTCTGGGACGAGGTGCTCCGCCTGCACCGATCGGGTGCCGTGCTCGCCGGCTCCAGCGCGGGCGCGATGATGCTCGGAGAGAAGAGCTACGCGCCAGACGACTTCGACGCGGCTGGCATGCCGCAGCGCGTGTCGATACGCGACGGACTCGGTGTGCTCGGAGGCCACTTCGTCGTCCCGCATTTCGATCTGCTCTCGCAGCTCCCGCCCGAGCGTGTTCAGGCGTGGATCGCGGTGTGGCCGGAGGGTCTTCGCGGCATCGGCATCGATGAGGACACGGCGGTCGTCGAAGGTACTAATGGATGGACCGTTCGCGGTCGCGGCCGCGCCGTAACGATGACCTCATTCGACCGTCAGGAAGTGCACGCGAACGGCGCGCGTTTCGACAGCATCCCAATACGTATCTGACACCCGCCCGCTATGCGCTCGTCCGATCCCGCTCGGTAGCGTTCGTCGTGGCTTGCTGACCTGGTCGCTTCTCCTCGGGGCTCTTTCGCATCGAAGCGCGCTTGTGCGCCTCGCGACCGCCGCCATCGTCGGTGTCATCGTCTTCGTCCTCGCCTGGACCTTCGCATATGAGGTGTTGCCCGAGGGGGCCATGCGTTTCACGCTCGGGCTTCTGCCAAGCCTCGACGCGCGTGCCGATTCCGCCGGGGTGGCGACCACTCTCTTCATTTGGAACGCGGCGTTCGGTTTCGGCGTCATCGCGATCGCGAGCCTGTACAGCATCGGCCCGATCTCGCTCGCCTACTTCGCGCCGTGGACGTGGCTGGTGCGATTCGGGATCGCGCTCGGCACCAACTCATTCGCGTTGTTCGTCCCGGGTGCGCGAATCCCGCCGCTGGACCTGCGATCGATCATTTCGCATGCGGGAATACCGGAGCTCATCGCATACATCGTCCTGGCGACGGTTCTCGCGAACGCCTCGCTCTGGACGCAGCGCCGCATTACCGACCGGAATCTGGTTCGCATCCGGCATCTGCGGGACATCCGGCTGACGCGCCTCGAGCTGTCTCTGGTCGCCGTGGCATTCGCTCTTCTCGCGGGCGCGGCCCTCATCGAGACCACGCAGATCGCCCGACTCCAGGCCCTCTAGAAAGACCCGCTCGCTAGACTCGACACGTGAAGAACGGCGAGCGCCGCCGTGTCGTGGTGACGGGTATCGGCATGATCACCCCCCTCGGCTCGACGGTGGAAAAGACCTGGGACGGCATCCTGGCCGGGAAGAGCGGGATCGGTCCGATCACCCGCTTTGACGCGACGGGCCTCGAGACGACCATCGCCGGCGAGGTCCGCGACTTCGACCCGCAGGACTACATGGACCGCAAGGAGATACGCCGCTCCGACCGGTTCGTGCATTTCGCGGTCGCGTCCGCCGGACAGGCCCTGAAGTCGGCCCGTCTCGAGATCACTCCGGAGCTCGCGCCGCGGATTGGCGTTGCCTTCGGGTCGGGCATCGGCGGCGTTGAGACTCTCGTCGAGCAGGTGCTCGTCCACGACAAGGACCCCCGGCGGGTCTCGCCGTTCCTCATCCCGATGATGATCATCGACATGGCGGCTGGCGAGATCGCTATGAAATACCGCGCCAAAGGCCCGAACATGGGGCATGTCTCGGCGTGCGCCTCGAGCGCGAACGCTATCGGCGAGGCGGCCGAGATCATCCGCCGCGGCCAGGCCGACGTGATGCTCGCCGGGGGGTCCGAGGCCGGCCTCATCAAGATCGCGATCGGCGCTTTCAACCAGGCTCGGGCGCTGTCGACGCGGAACAACGCGCCCGAGAAAGCGTCGCGCCCCTTCGACAAGGATCGCGACGGCTTCGTGTTCAGCGAAGGCGCGGGCTGCCTCGTGCTCGAGGAGCTCGAGCTTGCGCGGGCGCGTGGCGCGACGATCCTCGCGGAGTTCATCGGATACGGCATGTCCGCCGACGCGTACCACGTGACGGCGCCGCCGCCCGGCGGCGAGGGCGCGGTGCGCGCAATGCGCATGGCCATCGCCGACGCGGGCGTGAAGCCCGAGGCGATCGGTTACGTGAACGCTCACGGCACGTCCACGCAGGCCAATGACGTGGCCGAGACCGCCGCGCTCAAGACCGTCTTCGGCGACCACGCCCGCAAGCTCGCGATCTCGTCGACGAAGTCGATGACCGGCCACACCCTCGGTGCCGCCGGCGCGATCGAAGCGGCGCTCTGCATCCTCGGGATGCGGAACGAGATCCTTCCACCGACGATCAATCAGGAGACACCCGATCCCGACTGCGACCTCGACTACATCCCGAACCGCGCGCGCAAAGCGAAGGTCGACCTCTCGCTCTCGAACTCGATGGGCTTCGGCGGCCACAACGTCGCTCTCGTGATTCGCCGGGACGCGGCCTGATGCCCGATCCACGGAAGGTTCGCGCCGATGCGAATGCGCTCGTCGCCGAGCTCCTCGAGAGACTCGCGAACGATGAAGTGAGCGAGCTCGAGGTGAAGCGCGGCGGAGTGCGCGTGCGCGTCGCCAAGAACGGCGGCCGTGTCGCGGCGAGCGCGCCCGGCATCGTCGCCGCCCCTCACGCGGCGCCGGCCGTTCCGGCGGCGCCGGTGAAGGTGCTCCCGACCGTGAACGCGCCGCTCACCGGGATCTTCTACCGGGCCTCGTCGCCGCAGACGGAGGCCTTCGTGCAGGTGGGTTCGGGCGTGGAAACCGGACAGGTCATCGGCCTCATCGAGGCGATGAAGCTCTTCAACGAGATCCGCTCCACCGAGTCGGGACGGGTGCGCCGAATCTTTGCTGAGAACGGACAGCTCGTCCGCGCGCATCAGCCGTTGCTCGAGGTGGAGCCGTCATGAGCACGGTCCGCTGCGTGATCTGCGGCGCGCCGCTCGACGATGGCGCGCTGCGGGTGCGCTACGAGGGCCGGATCTACGCGTTCGACGCGCTCAAATGCAAGCGGATCTTCCAGGAGAATCCGGATCGTTATCTGGACGCGACAGGGGAGGTCCTCGAGGAGCCGCGCTAGCGTCGGGTGTTGCGCTCCACGGCGGCTGTGATCACCGCGCGAATGAGACCTTCTGGCATCCGATCGCTGACATACGCCATAGCCCGCATGAGCGGCGCGGGCTCGTTCGCGCGCACCTGCACCGCGTAGACGACGGTCGGGACGCGGTCGGAAAGCTCATCCACCACCGCCGCGTCCACTTTGCCGTACGAGCTCAGGATGGCGAAAGGCGCATCAGCCTCGATCTCCGACGCGTCCTCCACGCGGAACAGCGAGAAGGGCAGCTCCACCGACCGCAGAAGCCGGAAGACACTGCCGTACGGATCGACGACTGGGATCGCGACGTTGAGCGCCGTAGCCATTTGACAAGAGCGTTGCCCAACGACGGATCGCTGCTAACACCCGGGCGGGGGAACAGCCTCCCCCGTTAGACGCAAGCTGGCTGATACGGTGAGCAGGTGCGCTCGCGGATCGCACTCGTGGCAACTATCGCGGTGCTCGGTGGGCTCGTGTTGTACGTCGCCGCACCGATTGTCAGACCGACCACCGAAGCGCCGACACCAACGATCACAGCGCCACCCTCGCTAACTGTTTCTCCGACGGTCGCATCGTCGCCATCGCCCTCGCCGTCACCTCCGGTTTTGATCAGTGCGATCGATCTCAAGGCTCATGTCGTGTCGGTCCCCCGCGACTTCCGCTATGTCGCGACGGCGTCGAGGCTTCTCGTGCTCGATCTCGCGGGCAACGGTGCGAGCGAGGTCGCCTCGTTCACGGTGTCACAGCCTGAGCCCGGATTTCCGCGGGCCGATGTCGTCGCCTCGGAGAATGGCGGGTCGGTCCTTTTGACGGTCTACACGACCCAGCAGGATGCGACGGTGTACTCGCTCACGCCCAACAGGGGTGAGGCCCGCGTCTTCCTACGCGGCGCGATCGTCCGCGCCGCGCTTTCGCGCGACGGGACGCGCTTCGCTATCGCCCGCGACGACGCCGACCCCGCCCTCACTGGCCTCTGGGTCGGGGACGACCGCGGTCCCCTCGTTGAGGCGCGTGATCGCGGACGACCCGCAATACGCGGGCTCCCCGCCCGTGCCGTACGCGTTCTCTCCGAGCGGCGAGCTCCTGGCGTTCGGGCTTTTCAAAGGCGAGAGCGGCGCACACGCGGGCATCGTGTCCTTCTCCTCGGCGGCAGGAAGTGCCGACCACAGCTCGGGCACGTGGGCGATCAAAGGCAGCGATGCCGTCCTGCCTCGGGCCCTCGGCGGGTGCCGAGTTCATCTCGAACGACGAGCTCTTCGTCTGGAGCTGGCGCACGCTGGTCGGAGGGGAGACGGTCGCGTACACGTACCAGATCGCCGCGAAGACGAGGAAGGACCTTTATCGAGCCGAGGGCGACCTGACGATCGCGAACGCCGCATGGGCCCCCGGCGCGCGCAGCTTTGCCCTCGCGGAGCGATCGATCTGCTGCGCGATAGCTCCTCTCACTCTGCGCACGATCGCCGAGGATGGCACGAGCCGAAAGCTCGGCGAATGGAGCGTGATCGACATGTGGTGGTCGGGAAGCGGCAACGGAGCGAAGCTCTACGGGATTCTCGGCGGGGATGACTCGACCGGTACCGTCATGGAGATGCTCGCGAACAAGACGGTCATGCGGTTCTGCTGGCGCGGCGGGTCGCCCGGCAGCTGTACCTAGCCCGCGCCGAGCAACGTCACCGCCACGAGAGCGATCGAAAGCGCGGACGCCCCGAGGGCGGTACCGACCCCGATCACCTGAGACACGCGGCTGTTGGCTTGATCGCCCATCAGTCCTCGATCACCCGCGAGCTTCAGGATGAACACGAGCACGATCGGCAGCAGCAAGCCGTTGACGTTCTGCGACACGAGGATGAGCGGGATAAGGGGAACGCTCGGCGAAAGCACGACCAGCGACCCGATCACCAGGAGTGCCGTGAACAGTCCCATGAACACCGGCGCTTCGCGGAAGTCCTTGCTGATCCCCGCCTCCCATCCGAACGCCTCGCAGATCGCGTAGCTCGTCGAGAGCGGCATCACCGTCGCGGCGAGTAGCGAGGCACCGAAGAGGCCGATGCCGAACAGCAGCTTCGCTTGCGCACCCGCGAGCGGTCCGAGCGCCTCGGCCGCGTCGGCCGCTGAATTCACGAGTAAGTGGTGCGGGAAGAGAACCGCGCCCGCGACGACGACGATGAAGAACCCATTCAGTCCTGTGAGGATCGCGCCAAGCGAGACGTCGACGCGCGCGAAGCGGTAGAGCTCCCGTCCGATGCCCTTGTCCACGATCGACGCCTGTATGTAAAACATCATGTAGGGGGTGATCGTCGTGCCCACGAGTGCGAGCGCCGCGATGAGCGCCGCCTGCTCCGTCGGCAGAGTCGGTATGGCGAAGCCCGTCGCGACCGCCGCCCAATCCGGTTTCACGATGACCGCGCTCACCGGGTAGGCGATGAACGCAAGGACCAGAACGAAGAGCGTGCGCTCGACGACCTTGTAGCTGAAGAACACCACCAGCGCCCAGATGACGAGCGCTGCGGCCGGCACGGACACGATCCGTTCGACGCCGAGGAGCTCGAGGCTCGCCGCCACTCCGGCAAACTCGGCAACGACATTCGAACCGTTCGCGATGAGGAGCGCGACCATGGCGACGATCGTCCAGCGGACGCCGAAGCGCTCGCGGATGAGATCGGACAGTCCCTTTCCCGTGACCGCGCCCATGCGCGCGCACATCTCCTGGATGACCAGGAGGCCGGCCGTGGACAGAAGAAGGAGCCACAGCATCGCGAAGCCGTAGTGCGCGCCGACCGCCGTGTAGGTCGTGACACCACCGGCGTCGTTTCCGGCGAACCCGGTGATGATCCCCGGGCCCATGACTGCGAGGAACGCGACGATCGAAGCGCGGCGAACGCGAGTGCGGCGACGGACCGCGGCAGCGGTCCTGATCACCTAGCGATCGACCGAAGCGACCTCTTTTTCCAGCCGCGCGGGAGCATGAACTCGACCACGTCGTCCACGGTGACGGTCCCGAGGAGCTTCTTGCGAGCGTCGACCACCGGCATCGCCAGCAGGTCGTACTTCGCGATGAGCGCAGCCACCTCTTCCTTGGGCGTCTCCGCGTCCACCTTCAACACGTTCGGATCCATGATCTCGCTCACCTTCGTGTCCGGCGACGCGACGACGAGGTCGCGAAGTGACAGGACGCCCTCGAGCTTCCCGTCGCCGTCGACGACGTAGAGGTAATAGGTGAGCTGGGGATCCGGCTTCTTCACGCGGAGCTCATCGATGGCTTGCGCGGCGGTGAGTTCTCTCGGGAGCGCGACAAAGTCTGTCGTCATGATCCCGCCGGCCGAGTCCTCGGGGTGGGCGAGGAGCTCTTCGACGTCCTGAGCCTCTTCCTTGTCCATGAGCTCGACGAGCCCCTCGCGGCGTTCCTCGGGGAGGTCTTGCAACAGGTCCGCGGCTTCGTCGGGATCCATCTCCTCGAGGATGTCCGCCGCGCGCTCCTCGGGCAGATCGCTGACGATCGCGGCCTGCATCTCGGGCTCGACCTCCTGCAACGCTTCGGCCGCGGTCTCGATGTCGAGCTGCTGGAAGACCGCGATCCGCTCGTCGGCGGTCATCTCCTCGACGATGTCCGCGATGTCCGCCGGATGAAGGAGCGCGAGCTTCGCGTGCGGGATCGTCAGACGCACCGCGGCGGTCTTGGCTGGAGCGTCGTTCTTGGACTCGAGCGGCTCCACGAGGTGCCACGGGATGATCCCGCGGGGGAGCCGCCGGCCGGCGAGCCCGACAACGCGCTCGGCAATGGACTCCGCGCCGACCCGGCGGAGCAGGCCCCGAAGGCCCACGTCGGCGCCCACCAGACGAAGCTGCCCATCGACGTCGGAGAGCTGGAGATCGTTCACGCGCACGACCTTGGCGCCGTGGGTGTCGACGATCTGCTTGTCGAGGAGATCCCGCGCGAGCCGAAGAGCCTCGGGCGGAAGCTGTGCGTCGGGGGTCGTCTCAAGGCGGTTGCGAAGGCGGAAGTGTCCGATCTCCTGCGCGAGGTCGCCCCAGCGCACGACCTTTTCACCGGACGGGGTCGAGAGGATGGCCCACTGCGCGGCCGGGAACTGCCCCTGCGGCACGACCGCGATGTCCGCGAGCTTACCCACCTCGTTGCCGTTCGGCTCGATAACCCGGCGGTGTTGTATTTCCGACAGGTACGGCACGACGCCGGAAGCGTAACCGGTACAATTCGTATATCCCAGAGCGCCCGACCGGGCGTACCCTCACGCGTTGGAGGAACACCCCGTGCCACAGATAACTGACGCTGGTCTTCGCGCGCGCGCACTCGGCGATCAGGCCACCGCGGCCGCACTCGAGGCCGACTGGCCGCGCGCCGCGGAGCTAAACCAAAAGCTCATCGATGTCTCACCGGAAGATCTCGAGGCCCGTAACCGGCTTGGCCGGGCGCTCCTCGAGCTCGGTCGGCTGGATGAGGCCAAGGTCGCCTTCGCCGAGGTCCTGAAGATCGAGCCGTACAACTCGATCGCCCTGCGCGGCAACTCGCGCGTCTCGACGCTGCAGGAGCACAAGACCAAGCCGTTCACCACGACGACCAAGACGCAGCCGCGTCTCTTCATCGAGGACATGGGCAAAACGGGCATCCTCCGTTTGATCAACCCGGCTCCGACGCACGTCCTCGCGAAGTACAGCCCCGGCGCCGAGTGCGAGCTTCGCGAGCAGGAAGGCCTGCTGGCTGTGCACGCCCGCGATGGCGAGCTCATCGGGTTCCTCGAGCCGAAGGTCGGCCGCCGCTTGATCGACCTGCTGCGCACCGGCAACCAGTACGTCGCCGCGATCGTGAGCAACGACCCGGCGAACGCTCGAGTTGCCATTCGCGAGGTGTTCTCGAGCGCTGAGAACGCGAGCCGCATCTCGTTCCCGGGTCACCACCGCTCGGCGGAGACGAAGGAGCGGGCGTATGTCCGCGGCACCTTCTTCCGCGACGGCGGGGACGAGGTCGAGGAAGACGCCGAAGAGGTCGAGGAGGAAACTCCGGCCGCCGAGGAAGTGCTCGAGGAGACCGAGGTCACCGAAGAGCCGCTCGCCGTCGACACCGAGGACGACGACGATTCGGAGGACGAAGCCGAAGAGTGAGCGCGGCGTACACGCGCCGCGCGTTCGCATCCGTCCTTGCCCTGGCGTTCCTCGCGTCCTGCACCGAGTCGGGACAACCTTCGAAGAACGGGCCCCTCAACGACGTAGAAGGCGCGCCGAAGCTTGCGCGCGACGCCGGCGCTGTCCTGCTACAAGTCTCGGCCTACGACTACGGTCTCGGCGGGGCTCTCGCCGGCGAGCAGACGCGCACCGTCGCGGCCGCCCGATACGGCGCGGTCATGCGCGGGACCGCGCAGACGATCGCCGCCTTCAACGCCACCGTATTAGCAGGGTCGCTCGATCGCACCGGGCCGATCCGCGAGAAGCTCGTCCCGCTCGCCGACGGCCTCTCCGACCTCGCGCGTGACGGCGTGACCTACGCGGACGGCGGCGACCCGGCCGCGTTCGCGCGTGTCCTAACCGATGTGACCGCGGGCTGGCAGCGTCTGCGTGACCTTTCGACGACGCTGCCGAAGGACGACGCGCTCCAAAACACGATCGCGCGCGGCATGTCCTTCGTCGTGACGAGCAACGCGTCCACGCAGTCGACGATCACGACCGGCCCGTATGTGAGCGCCACCGAGGCCAAGCAGGCCCTCCAGCGGATGGGCGCACCGCTGAACGGCTCCTTCACCCAGAGCGCGCCATATGTGGTGCGCATCGGGCCCTACAAAGATCGGGCCTCCGCGGACACCGCGAGCGCGGGCCTCTTGAAGCAGGGCGTCATCAACGTCGTGACCGACGACCAGTCCTATGCGTTCGCCCGAAGCGGCCCGCTTCCCGACGCGGAGCTGTGGCGCGAGCCCTCGCGCGTCCTGGAGGTGCGCGCCACCTCTCGAAAGATCGGGCTGAGCTCGGATGGCTCCTGGGTCGTGACCGGCAGCGACGACGGGTATGCCGCGCTGTTCAACCCGGTGGGCAAGCTGACGGCTCTCCCGCAGAGCTACGCCGGAATGAGCGTCCTCCAATTCTCGGTCGACGGCGACCATCAGTCCTTCGCGGTCGGCGGCCAGGTCGTGACCTTCCTCGACATCCCCTCCGGCCAGAACCTGGGCGAAGGAATGCGCTTCACCGGCGCCGCGACGCAGATTCTCTTCGTGCCGTCGACGCGCGTCTTCGTCGCGGCGTCGACCGGCTCGACGGGTCTTCCCGGCGGTGGTCCCGGGCTCATTGGCGGACGGACCGCTGATGGCGACCTCATCGGCGATCCGTTCCCGATCGTGACGCCGGCCGCCGGCGCGCGGATCGCGGCGAGCGACGCTGGAGACGTGTACGTCGGCACCACGAGCGCGGGCGCCTTCGATATCGAGGTCTTTCGCCCCGCTCGCGACTCCGACCTCAAGCCGGTGGCCCGCATCGCCGGCGTCGGCACCGCGCTCGCGGTGGACCGCTCCGCGAAGTTCGCCGCTGCGGTCACCGACCAGGGCACGTACCGCTTCTCCGTGGCCGACCCGAAGGCGACGTTGACGCGTATCGCGGGTCCGGTTCGGGACATCGCTTTCGCGCCGGACGGCACCCTGTACGCCTTCGATCAGACCTCGCTGCTGGCGATCGGTCCAGACGGCGCGACGAAATGGACGGCCCCACTCGTGGACGGGAGGCGTCTCGTCGCAGGACGCCGCGCGGTCGTCCTGGACGGCACCGACAAGGCGCTGGTCTTCAATCCGGCAGACGGCACAGCCGAGGAGCTGGGCGCCGGCGGAACGATCAACGACGTCACCATGTCGCGCGACGGCCGGGTCGTCGGAGTGATCGTGGACGCGAGGAGGGCCGTACTCTTCACCCTGCCTTGAGCCAACCTGAGCGCGTCCGCTCCATGGTCCCGCTCGAGATCTTTCCTCTTCCCCGTCCGCTCGACCGTTTCGGCACCGCGTTTCCTTCAGCGCTCGCCGATCTCTACGCGAACGCGTACACGCCGCGCCGCGGCGTCGTCCTCGATCCGCTCGCGCATCCCTGGTCTGCGGCGGATGCCGCGGAGCGCGCCGATCGACGGGGCGTCGCGAAATCGCGCGAGCCCCTCGGCGAGTGGGCACGCCGGGCGATCGCTCTCGCGCCCGCGGGCGACGAAATACTCGCGGCGCTCGATCGGGTGGGTGAGAGCGCGCTCGTGGGCACGCCGCACCGCGTCGCCATGCGCGAGCTCTACGGCTCGACGTGCGCGACCTGCCGCGGCCCGGTGATCGTGGAAGCGTTCCTCTGGGAGCGCGACGCGCCCACCCCGACGAAGAAGGCCTTCCGTTGCGGGATCTGCGCCCGCGAGGGGCGCGCACTTCTCATCGAGGCTGCAACCGAGGACGACGAGCAGTCGAGCCAGCGGCTCGAGCAGCGCGGCATGGCGTACTGGCAATTCGTCGAGCGTTTCGGCCCCGATCCGAACGCGCAGGCGCTCGGCGAGAGCACGGCGGCGCTGTACACGCCGCGCAATCTGACTGCGCTCGTCGCGACGTTGCGCGCGGTCGAGACCGCCATTCCGGCGTCGCCGGCCAGGGACGTCCTCCTCCTGTGTCTGCTCGAGGTGCTCATCTCGGGCAGCCGCCTGAACACGCTCGCCGGCCGCGGCGCGCCGCTTCGAGTCGAGAAGGGCCGGGCGCGTCGCTCCCACGCGTCGCAATCGCGCGAGGTGAACGTCTGGCTCGAGTTCGACCGGACCGTGCGCGAGCTCGTCGCGTGGCTCGCGCAGCACCCCTCGCCGGCCCGCGCGCGGTCCGCAACGCTCGCGCTGGATACCGGCGATGCGGATCTTGTCTTGTGCCAGGCCCCGGTCGAGGACGCCCTCGGCGGCTGGAGCGCCGTCGCTGCGGTCGCTCTCCTCGGCATCCGCGGGACGAAACCAACCGACGCCGGCGAGGGCCGCGTCGTGGGGCGCGAGCGCCTGCTGCGGACGATGCGCGCCGCGCTCATCGACGCTCATCGCGGCTCGCGTCCGGAGGCGCCGGCCGTGGTCTACGTGCCGCACGCCGACCTCACGACGATCGCCGCGGTCGCGCTCGCAGGCGCTGGCGCGGGCTATCGCCTGCGCGGGATCACGTACCAGCGCGACGCGCTTTCGACCGCGGGCGCGACCGGCTCCGGCGCGGTAGCCGTCTGCGATTTCGATCGCGACGTCCCGCTCCTTCGCGATCAGGGCGCGGCCGACGCGTCCGGGATCGAGGACGCCATCCGCGAAGGCGTCCGCGAGATCGTCCGCTCGCGCGGCGAGCCCGTGGCGACCGACCGTGCCGCCGTCGCGGCGCTCGAGTCTCTGGCCGCCCGTAAGCTGCTCGCCCCGCTCAGCCTCGCCCGAGCTGGCGGCGTGTCCGAGCTCGAGGTCTTCCTCGACCATTTCCGTTCCGCGCTCGCCGACGCGTCGCGCTCCGGCATCGTGAAGATCGAGCTCGACGGCGCGGCGGCCGAGCACGCGCACGACACGACGGTCTACTCGCTCGCCGAACCGATCGACACGACTCCGCTCGACGACCGTCTGGAGTGGGGCGTGTGGGGTCTGCTCTCGGCGTCGCGCGACGTCGAGACGCGCACGCTCCTTCGCCGCGCGTACGGCCTCTTTCGCGACGTCGAGACGCCCGACCGCGAGCTCGTCGAGCGCTGCATCGCCGCCTACGGGCATCAGGGAGATGACGGGAGATGGCGCCTTCGGGACGAGGACGGGTTGGTGCGCCGGCAGGCGGACCAGACGCTCCTCGCGATCCAGCTCGTCGACGCGGGCCGCCGTCTTGGCTTCAAGGTGCACGTGGGCCGCGACATCGAACGCCGCGGGCTACCCGAAGCGCATGCCCATCGCGGCGCGGTGCTCGCGGATCTCATGACCGAGGCTGAGCGCGTGGCCGACATCTCGCGCATATCCGGGATTCGCTCAGACGCCCTCGAATATTTCGACTGCCTTTGGTACGACAAGGGACGCATGGTCTTTCTGTGGCAGCTCGAGTGGACGGCGCGGCTTCATCGAAGCGTGATCGCCCTCGGGGAGGCCGTCCCGGACGAGGACCGCGTCTTCCGTTTCTTCGCCATCGCCGACGAACGGCGGGCCCTGGCGGAGTTCAAGCTGCGGCGCGCCGCGGGCACCGCCGACCTGGTTCGCCGGCGGGGCTGGCGCTTCGTAAAGTGGGGACCGCTACGATCGTGGGCGACGCAGCCGGATGTGGCGCTGGACTTGCTCGAGCCGGTCCTGGGCCTATCTCCAGAGGTGGAACAAACCGGCCAGCAGTTGGCGTTTAGGTGGTAACAGGAGGCCGTCCATGGGCAAGCCACAAGTGGTCAACGACCAGAACTTCGAGGCCGAAGTGATCAAGTCCGAGACTCCGGTGCTCGTCGACTTCTGGGCGACCTGGTGCGGCCCCTGTCGCATGGTTGCCCCGGTCCTTGAAGAGATCGCGAACGAGCAGGGCGAGAAGGTGAAGATCGCCAAGCTCGACGTTGACGCCAATCCGATCACCGCAGGGCGCTTCGGGGTCCGTTCGATCCCGACGATGATCCTGTTCAAGAACGGCCGCGAGGCCGATCGCGTGGTCGGGTATCACCCGAAAGAGCAGCTCCTCAAGAAGCTCCAGCCGCACATCACCGGTACCGCCGCCGCGTAAGGGCGACGAACCTCATCCCGATGGATGAGGCTGTGTTGATCGCGGCCTGGTCGAACGAGGAATGCCAGCCTTTCAGCCGCTGGGATTTCACGCATCTCCGCCGCCGATATTCCGAAGAGAAGCCTCCCTGGTCGTACGAGGAGCTCGCGCGCGACGTCCTGCGCGGAGCGCGAACCGCCGTCGACCTGGGAACCGGCGGAGGCGAGGCCCTCGCGAAGCTGTCCGATGCCTTTTCTGGTCGCATAGTCGCGACGGAGGCCCGACCTCCGGCCGCCCTGCCGTTTCGCGACGCCAGCTTCGACGCCGTTCTCGATCGCCATGAGGCGTACGACGCACGCGAGGTCGCCAGAGTGCTCGCGCCGGGCGGCGTTTTTCTGACCCAGCAGGTGGACGGTCGAAGCCACGCCGACCTTTTGGCATGGTTCGGCACCGAGCCGCACCGGCCCGACGTCACCGTGGATCGCCTCGCGGCGGCACTCGTGCGAGCGGGTCTCGACATCGAGCTCGCGCGATCGTCATGGGGCACGATCTCGTTCCTCGACGTCGGCGCTCTTGTCTATTACCTCAGGGCGATCCCGTGGGAAGTTCCCGACTTTTCGGTCGACCGCTTCAGACCCGAGCTTCTCGGACTGCAGCGGCGTCTCGATGAGACCGGCGCCTTGCGTTTCGACGAGGGCCGCTTCGTGATCAGGGCTCGCAAGCCGCGATGACGATCGTCCTCCGGCCGCGCGCTTCGCTATTCCACGCCGAAGGTGGATGGTTCAGCGCGAACTGGCACTTCAGCTTCGACCAGTACTGGGACGAGGCGAACATGGGGATCGGCGATCTTCGCGTCTTCAACGACGATCGGCTCGTGCCGGGAGCGGCATGGCCGATGCATCCGCACCGGGACATCGAGGGCATCACGTACGTTGCCGAGGGAACGTTCGAACACGCGGACTCGCGCGGCAACGGTGGGATCCTTCACCCGGGCGCCGTGCAGCGCGCGACCCTCGGGTCGGGGATGCAGCACTCCGAGCGGAACGGCTCGAAGACCGAGCCGATGCGCTTCATCCAGATGTGGATCATGCCCTCGCGTCGCGGGCTCGAGCCGAGCATCGAGCAGCGCGAGTTCGCTGCGGACGCGCGACGGAACGTCTTGAAGCCCGTGCTCGTGGCGGCGCAGGGATTCGGCGGGGACGGTGCGCCGCGGGCCGACGACGCCGTCACGGTGCACCAGGACGCTTCGGTCTATGCCGGGCTGCTCGAGCCGAACAAGAAGGTGCATCACGCGTTTCGCCACGGATTCGGCGGCTACCTCTTCGTGGTCCACGGCTCTCTGGTCCGACCGGAGCTTGACGAAGGCGGTGCGGCCAAGATCCAGGAGGAGCCGGCGCTCGATCTGGAGGCCGGCCCAAAGGGGGGCGAGATCCTTCTGGTGGAGACCCGCACTAGTCGCGCTTGAGCAACCGGCGCCATCGTTACGGGTTTGCCCCCTCCAGGCCATTGCAGTGCTCCCCCTGCGGCGTTCATGGTTACGCGACCCCGGCGTCCGCCGGCGGCAGGAGGGAAGACCACATATGCGTGAATACCAAAGCGGGACGGCTGACGCCGCGGGAAACGCCACGTTCGGGCCAGGGCTGGTTTTCGAAGGAAAGCTGAGCTTCCAGGGTCAGGTCCGATTCGATGGCACGTTCACCGGCGAGATCACGACCGACGATCTCCTCATCATCGGCGAGACCGCCAAGGTCTCGGCTGACATCACCTGCGGCTCCGTCGTGATCAACGGCGAGGTCAACGGCAAGATCAAGGCTCGCGACTCGGTCGAGCTCCGCGGCCACGCCCGCGTGAAGTCCGACATCACGACCCCGTCGCTCGTCATGGACAAGGGCGTCGTCTTCGACGGCTACTGCAACATGATGGACAAGCGCGACGTCGTCTCGCTCCCGACCGGCGACGAGCGCCGCAAGTCGTGGCAGGGTGGCCGCGGCAACAAGCACCAGGACCGCCGCCCGAACCGCGAAGTCGTGGAGTCACAGCCAGCGGATCTCTCAGCGCAGTAATTCAGAGCCGCGTGCGGCAGCCTGCCGCACGCTCCTTTGAGCGAGAATCGCTTCATAGCTTTCGGGATCCGTCGCGCCTTCCGTATTGACGATCGCGATGCTCGAATCCGACCTGATGCCGACTCGCGAGCGAAGCGCCTTGTCCGCACACGCCGCGAGGACCCCAGCGAGACCGGCTGCACCTGAGGCGCCCGCGACGATGCCCGCACGCGCGAGAGCTCGCACCGCGGTCGCAGCTTCGTCGTCGGTGACCAGCAAGACCGCGTCGACGCCCGCGACGAGAACGGGCCACGCGACCGCAGACACGCTCTGACATCGGAGGCATGCCATGACCGTCGGCACATCGCTCACCGCGGTCGGTGAACCAGCGGCGAGCGAACGCGCGATCGCCGCGGAGCCCTGCGGCTCGACGACCACGACCCTGCTGATGGTGGAGAGCTGCCGCACCGCCGAGACGCCGGCCGCCGATAGGCCTCCGACCCCCGCCTGCACGAACAGGAAGTCCGGCACGCGGCCGAGCTGGCGGAAGAGCTCCTCGAAGAGCGTGCCATAGCCGGCCATCACGTTTTTCGCGAACGTCCGCTCCTCTTCTGTCGCGTCCGGCCCGACCGTGTCCGGGCAATACCAATGACCTCGTGCGCGCGCAGCCGCTCGTGCAACCGCGACCGCTTCGTCGTAGCTACCGTCGATGAGCTCTACCTCGGCGCCGTGACCAACGATCGCGTCAACGCGGCTCGCGGCGCTGTCGGCTGGTAGAAACACAACACATCGGCATCCGAGAGCTTGAGCAAGCGCGGCTACTGCGCGCCCGTGGTTACCGTCGCTCGCCGTGCAGAGCGTCGGTGCGGCCAGGCCTGCTGCGAGCGCGCGCAGATCGGGGAAGGGCAGGAGCGTATCCGCGGGAAGACCCTTGGCCAACCTCATGCGCTCATGGAGCGCCCACGAGCTGCCGAGACCCTTAAACGAAGGAAGTCCCAAGCGTTGCTGCTCGTTCTTGACTGCGATCTGCGCGACCCCGCAGTTCGCGGCCAGATCCGCGAGATCGATGACCGGAGTGACCGCGTAGTCGGGCATCGTGCGATGAAAGGCGCTCGGCCGGATCCCGCCGGCGCGATTCCCACCGTACCCCGGGTCGCGGTGAACGTTGACGAAGAAACGCTCGCCGGCCACGACGGGATGCTAGGCGCGCGGGTGCGGCGGGTACGTAGACTCGATCTCGAGCTTCCTTGGAGGCTCGTTTGAGAGTGCGGGGGCTCCGGTGAGTCCCTCGGTCTTCAAAACCGTTGACGGGGCGTAGAACGTTCCGTGGTGGGTTCGACTCCCATGCACTCTCGCAGCACATGACCAGAGAGGAAGTCGCCTCCGAACTCGAGGCCGAAGGACTCGACGAGGCCGCGGCCGCCGAGCCCGGCCGCACCTCCGCGTGGTCGGCGCTCGAGCATCGCGACTTTCGCCTGTTCTGGACCGGCCTGGTCGTCTCGAATATCGGGACGTGGATGCAGCAGTTCGGGCTGGGCTGGCTCGTGGTGCAGCTCGCGGTCAAGGACGGCGTCCCGCAGCTCGCTCCGTTCTATCTCGGCCTCGTCGGGCTTTCGCGCGCGCTGCCGGGGCTGGCCTTCGGTCTCTTCGGCGGCGTCGTCGCCGACCGGGCCGACCGCCGACGTCTCCTGCTCGTCACGCAATCGTGTGCGGCGGTCTTCGCGGGAATCCTCGCGCTCCTCGCGATCTCGAATCAGATCAACATCGTCGAAATCGTTCTCATCAGCGCACTCAACTCGATCATTTTCTCGTTCGACGCACCGACGCGCCAGGCGATGGTCCCGCGGCTCGTGTCCGAAAAACAGCTCATGAGCGCGATCGGCCTGAACTCGGCGGCCTTCAACGGCGCGACCCTCGTCGGTCCCCTCATCGGCGGCGTCCTGATCATTCCCTTCGGCGTCGGCGGTCTCATGCTGATCAACGCGATCTCGTACCTCGCGATCGTCATAGCTCTCCTCCTCATGCGTCCGCAGCCGGTCATCGAGTACGGCCCACGACTCTCGCTTCTCAATTCGATCCGCGAGGGTCTCTCGTTCATCCGTGGCGACCCGGTCCTGCGCTGGGTCGTCGCGCTGAGCGTCGCGACCGCGCTGTTCACGCGTCCGTACATCCAGCTCCTGCCGGCCGAGGCGCAGCTTCTGGGGGTCGGCGCTATCGAGCTCTCGTGGCTCCTCGCCGCGTCGGGCGCCGGGGCGCTCGTCGGTGCGCTCCTCACCGCATCGCTCGGCGGATGGAAGCATCGCGGCGCGCTTCTCGTGGGCGCGGCATTCGCGCACGGCACGCTGCTCGTCTTCTTTGGACTGCAGCACACGCTGATCGGCGCGATGGTCTTCGTCGGTCTGACGAGCCTCGCGGTGATGGTCTACCTCGGGATGGCGAATACGCTCACGCAGACCCGGACGCCCGACGCGCTTCGGGGACGGGTTATGAGCGTCCACACGATGGTGTTCATCGGGTTCATGCCGCTCGGGCAGATGGTCCTGGGATCGGTCGGCACGCTCGTCGGGATCAACATCGCGTTCCTGATCGGGGGTGTGATCGTGACGCTGCTCGCTGGCTATGCCGCGCTTCGGGTGCCTGCTTTACGTGCGGCGGTCGCGAGAGCGCGGCCGCGGGCCGCGACGACGTCCTAGCTCAGGCGGGGCTGGATCGAGATCGGCTTCGGGATCGCGCGATCGCCGCCCGTGCGCCCGGAGGCCTTCTTGGTGAGTCCACGGCGGTCCTGGTAGCAGTGCGCGCAAAGCATTCCGTCCCCGACGGCGAGCTGGATGTACGCGTCGGCGCCGCAGTCGGCGCAACGTCCTGGTGCGGGCCCACTCATCATCAGAGACGAGCGTGCACGATGACGGCCAGAAATTTCGCTCAGAAGCTGCGTTGACAGACCCAGCGGCCTCGGGGTAGTCTCTAGAACATCCGTTCTACCGCCTGAAGTGGCCAGCGGCAGGCTGAAACGGACGGTTCGCGAACGGTCAAGGGGAGCGATGTGTCAGCGAACGGACTGGCCGGTGCGATTGCGCGCATAGAAGGACGCTTTGGCGTACACGCGCTTGCGCGCGGCAGTACAAGCGAGCGCCACCGCAGCGAGCTCGTCATCGCAACGAAATCGTCACTCGATCGTGTGATCGGGGGCGGCCTTGTCGCCGGCGAGCCCGTCGCGTTCATCGGTCCGCCAAGCGTGGGCAAGCTCCAGCTCGCACTTCGTGCGACCGCCTCCGCGCAGGCGCAGGGTGGGATGGCCGCCTGGATAGATCCGACGGCGTCGTTCGATCCGCTTGCCGCGCAGCGTGCGAACGTGGATCTCGAGCGCCTCGTCGTCGTGCGTGCACGCGGCGCCGGCCTCGCGCTCGCGACGGCCGCGGCGCTGCGCAGCGAGGGCTTCCGTCTCGTCGTCGTCGACGTCGGCGACTCTGCGTTCGGTGGAGTGAATGTCGATGACATCGCGCCGGCGCTGTCCGCGGTCCGCGGATCGCCTGCCGCGCTCCTCGTCGTGGCGGGAGAACGCCGGCGACGCATCGCGATCCCAACCTTCGTCTTCGAGCGCGTCGCGTGGGAGCGTCGGTTCGATCGCACCGTCGGGTGGTCGTTCACGGTAGGGCGTGCGCACACGGGCGACCGCGCGCTCTTCTCCGTCACGTCGCTCGACGGTGCGCTCGCCGATCTCGGAACGCGTGCCGAGGTCGCCACGGTCGCTGTGTGAGAGATCCAGTCACGCTCGCGATCGTCGTGACCGACGCGCCCGAGCTCCATGGCCGGTTGCTCGCGACGCTTCACGCGGCTCTCCCGCGCGTGGGCGTGCTCGACCCGGGCGCGTTCGCCTGCGATCTCGCCGGCACCGAAGAGCTCCTCGGTGCGCCCGCTCGGGTCGCGCGAAACGTGTTGGCGCGCTGCACGCGAGTTGGCGCTCGCGCGTCGGCGGGGATCGCGCCGACCCCGTTCGTCGCGCGCGTCGTCGCGGAGCGAACCCCGCCGGGTGAGGTGCGTTCGGTCGACGATGGCCGCGCGTTCCTCGCCCCGCTGCCCCTCGATGTCTTGCCGGTCGGCCCGAAGGTGCACGACGAGCTGCGGCTGCTCGGCCTGCGTACCGTCGGCGAGTTCGCGGATCTGCCACGCGGGTCGGTCTTCGATCGTTTTGGGAGCGCCGTGGCCCGCGCGCACGCGCTCGCGCGCGGCGAGTACGGGGACAT
The DNA here is from genome assembly GCA_038040345.1 of Chloroflexota bacterium. Classification (GTDB taxonomy): domain Bacteria; phylum Chloroflexota; class Limnocylindria; order P2-11E; family P2-11E; genus 3-1-20CM-2-70-9. The sequence continues at coordinate 83,729 of JBBPIQ010000006.1, read as the reverse complement.
GGTCCGCGCGTCGGCCCCGCCCCATCGGATCCGCGCGCGCCGCGCGTGGGACGACGCGATCGGCTCGCGGGAGCAGCTCGTGTTCGCGCTCCGAGTCGTGGTCGATGAGATATCCACGGCGCTCGCGCGGGAAGGCTTCGCCGCGCTCCGGCTCGACCTGCGCCTCGATCGTGAGGATGAGGGTCCGCTGCGCATCGAGCGCACCGTGCTTCCGCCGACCCGCGAGGCGGCCGCGCTTCTGCGATCGCTTCGCTGGGCGCTCGAGGAACGCGCCGAGCTCGGCCTGGTGACTGGATGCGCGCTCGAGGTCCCCGAGGTCGAGGCTGCGCGCGGCCGGCAGATCGGGCTCTTCGCTCCGGACGGCGCGCGCAAAGAAGAAGCGATCGCGACCGCGCGCTATCTCCGCGCGAAGCTTGGCAAAGGCGCGGTGCTCCGCGCGAAAGTCACGGACGCAGGAGCGCGCCTACCCGAGCGGGCGAATGAATGGGTCGAGGTCATCGCATGAGGCTTTGCTCAATCTCACGGCTTCGCCGTGAGACACGCTCAAGGCTGGTGGAACATGCCTAGGCTCTTCGCCGAACCGCTTCCCGCGAAGCTGGTCTGGGACGAAGGCGAGCTTGTCGCGCTCGTCGTGGCGGGGCATCGCCATACCGTCGTCGAGCAGCTGCGTCGTTGGCGCGTGGAAGCCGATTGGTGGAAGGAGAGCGTTTCCCGCGACTACGTGACCCTGCGGACGGCGGACGGCCTGGTGTGCGATGTGTATGGAGACAGGCGCTCGGGTGCCTGGTGGTTACAGCGCGTCATGGACTAGTCGAAGGTCCTAGGACTACCGGTCAATTGCCCCGAGCGGCCGGTCAAGCGAGCCTTACGCGGCTCATGCGTCGGTTTGGAGCGGTTGGCCTGATCTGCGCCCTCGCCTTCACGTTCGTCGGAAATCCGACGAGCCGTGCCGCGACGGTCTCATCGAGCTGGCCAGTCGGTGCAGCGCCTTTCGGCCTCGCGGTTGACGCTCCGACCGGCAAGGTCTACGTGGGAAATAGCGCGTCTGCGGTCTACGACATCAACAACCCGTCCGCTCCGCCGCGTGGGCTCATTTCGGTGGTCGACCCTACGACCGGTTCGGTTGGCAGAATCCTCACGACCCAGACCTCGAACTTCGTTGTTACCGATTCGGCGAACCGACGGCTTTACTCATCCAACGCGACATACACGGCAAGCCAAACCTCCGTCGACGTCTTCGATCTGGACAGCGGCGCGCAGGTCGCGAGCGTCTCGGGTGTGGGCGGCTTGATGCCGGCACTCGACGCTTCGGCCGGCCGACTCTTCGTCGGCGGCGTCGGCCTTACGGTGATCGACACGGCGAGCAACAGCGTGGTCATGTCGATGCCGGCGCCGGCCGGAGCCTGGTTCGGTGCCGCCGTAGATGGTCAACGCAACCGGCTCTTTCTGACCGACGGCTCGAACACGAATCCGCGGCTCTTTGTCTTCGATGAACGTGATCTCTCCTCGGTCGGACAGGTCGCCATCGGAAGCACCGTCCGCTACGCGCTCGCTGTGGACCCGGTCCGTCATCTGGTCTTCGTCGCGGGCTTCGATCCGAGCGGTGGTTCGGCCGGGACTCTGTACGTCATCGACGCGGACACGTTCGCCATCGTCCACACCACCGCGATCGGGGGGTTCCCTCTGGGCATCGCGCTCGCGCCAGCGAGAGGACGCGTCTACGTGTCGACCGCTGAAAGCTTCTCCAGTGGCGCGATCTACGGAATCGACGACGCGAGCTTCGATGTCGCCGAGACGATGCATATCACGCAGTTCCGGCCGGGCCAGGCCGTCATGCACCCGGATGGGCGCCTCTACGTCGGCAACTACAACGATCTCGGCGATCCGGCGCGGAGCCCGCCGCAGGACAGCACCCTCTTCGCCCTCGATCTGAACAATCACGCTCCGGTCTTCCAGAGCCTCACTCTGTCACCGTCGCCCGCGTTCACCGGGGACACCCTCCGCGCGGACGCGTTCGCCTCCGACCCGGATTTCAGCGCATCGCTGGCGGGTAACCCAGTCACGTACACGTATGAGTGGTCTCGGAACGGAGCGCCTATCGCGGGAGCGACCACCTCGACGCTCGACCTTTCGGTGGCCGGCAACGGCGATCGTGGCGACACCATCAGCGTGCGCGTGACGGCGAGCGACGGTCAGCTCAGCAGCGATGCGAGCACCTCCGTTGTTATCAGCGACCGCGCGCCAAGCGCGGCGGTGAGCCTCAGCAACACGGCGCCCGTGACGAACGCGGTCGTGAGCGCGACCGCGACGGCAAGCGATGCTGACAACGATCCGCTGAGCTACCGATTCGTCTGGAAAGTGAATGGCGTCGTGCGCCAGATAACGCCAGGGCCTGCTGCCTCGGACAGCTTCGACCTCGGCGTTATGGGGAACGGGGATCACGGTGACGTCGTGGTCGTGGAACTCGTTGCCTCCGACGGTACGCTCGATAGCGCGGTCGCGACCGCAAACGCGACCGTCGTCAACTCCGCCCCGACCGTGGCGGTCTCGCTGAGCACGACCACGCCGACGACGAAAACCGTGCTCGTAGCGACGGTGGTGGGTCAGGACCCCGACAGCGACGGGCTGACCTACGTCTACACGTGGAAGCTCAACGGGGTCGTCAAGAGAACAGTCACGACGACGGCGACGACCGACCGCTATGACATCTCGCTCAAGGGCAACGGGAAGAAGGGCGACGTGGTGACCGTCACGGTCACCGCAACCGACGGCACGCTGACGTCGCCGGCCGCGAGTCTCTCCGCGACGATCCGCTAGCACCGCTCCACGGCAGCTCCGCGCATTGCATCGCCGTAGCGACGGAGATCGCTCAAGTGGGGGAGACCAATGAGGTCCGCGAGCCTGTTTCCTTGCGTGAGTGGGAGTCTTCAAGATGCTCGCTGTTCTTATCGCCGTGCTCGTGATGGCGGCTCTCGAATCCGTTCGACCCGGCCGCGCGAAGGACGAGGACGATGTCGCGCTCTTCGTCGGATCAGCCCATCCGCTCGCGGCGAAGCTTCCGATCAGCCGGAGCCGTCGTTAAGCGCGGGTTGTCGCTCCCAGAAGCGGGCTCAGTTAGGCTAGAACAGACGTTCTAATACGCTCTCGGCCAGGGAGCGGTGGGGAGCCCGCACATGGCCGGCTGGGTCGAGCTTCATACGCACTCGAACTACTCGTTCCTTGACGGCGCCTCGGACGTCGACGACCTCGCCGACGCCGCGGTCGAGCAGGGCCTCGACGCGCTTGCCCTCACCGACACGAATGGCCTGTACGGCGCTGTGCGGTTCGCCAACGCCGCGAAAGAGCGGGGACTCCGTCCGATCTTCGGCGCCGAGCTTCGGCTCCAGGACATGGGTCACCTCGTCCTCATCGCTCGCGACCGCCAGGGCTGGACCAGCCTCTGTCGGACGATCTCCGCGGCCCAGCTCGCTGGGGAGAAGACGAAGCCAAAGGCGACGTTCGAGCTTCTCGCCGAGAACGCCGCGGGGCTCTTCGCGCTCACCGGGTGCGCCAATGGCGCGGTGCCGCGGGCGGTCCGGGCAGGTGATCTCGACGCGGCCCGGGAAGCGCTAGCGCGACTCGCCGCGGTATTCGGCGAACGTCTTTACGTCGAGCTCTCGGACCACCTCGACCCCGACGCGCCCGCGCTCTGCGACACCCTCGCCTCGCTCGCGGGGGAGATGGGCCTCGGGTGCGTCGTCACGAACAACGTCCACTACGCGCGCGCCGAAGGCCGCCGCCTTCACGACGTACTCCGCTGCATCGACCTCGGCGTGACGCTCGATGAAGCTGGAAACAAGCTCAAGCCGAACGGCGAGTACTGGCTCAAGGGCGAGGCCATGCTGCGCGAGCGCCTCGGCCGCTTCGACGAGGCGTTTCGCAACGCGCGCGAGATCGCCGACTCTTGCGTCCTCGACCTTCTGTACGACACGAACACTCCGCGCGCGGAAGCCTCGTTCGTCGGCAAGGACCGTCTTCCGGGCTTCCCGGTGCCCGAGGGGCACACCGCGTTCTCTTTTCTCTACGCGCTCTGCGGCGAGGGCGCGAAGATCAAGTACCCGCGCATCACGCGCGATGTCGCGAAGCAGCTCGCGCACGAGCTCGACGTTATCGACCGCTGTGGCCTCGCGGAGTTCTTCCTCATCAACTGGGACATCGTTCGCTTCTGCAAGGAGCACCGCATCCCGGCCCAGGGCAGGGGATCGGCCGCGGACTCGATCGTCGCGTACGTCCTCGACATCACGAAGGTCGACCCGATCCAGCACGACCTCCTCTTCGAGCGCTTTCTCACCGAGGACTCGCGCACGATGCCGGACATCGACCTCGACATCGCGACGAACGATCGCGAGGAGGTCATCCAGTACGTCTACAAGAAGTACGGCGAGCGCTACGCCGCGATGGTCTGCAACGTGGTCACGTATCGCGCGCGCTCGGCCTCACGCGAGGTTGCGAAGGCGCTCGGCTTCCGCCTAGAGACGATCGATCGCATGGCGAAGTCGATCGACCAGTACCACGTCGATCCGCGCGACATGCCGACGTCGGCGCAGCACCCCGCCTATCACCACACCGATCGCGCGTCGGAGCACGGCTGGGAAGAGCCGCGCGCCATGCCAGACACGCTCGCGGACCTGCTCGAGATCTTCGACGAGAAGGAACGCGCGCGCTTCCCGCTCTTTCGCGAGCTCACGCTCGCCATCGCCGACTTCCCGCGGCACCTATCGATCCACAACGGCGGGATGCTGATCACCGCGCTGCCGCTCGTCGACACGGTGCCGATCGAGCGCGCGACCATGCCCGACCGCAACGTCGTGCAGTTCGACAAACGCGACGTCGAGGACCTCGGCCTCGTCAAGATGGACCTGCTCGGACTGCGGACGCTCTCGCTGGTCAAGGACGCGGTCGCCGACATCGAGGCGCGCCACGGCGAGCTGCTCGAGCTCGGCTCGCTGCCGCTCGACGATCCGGCGGTCTACGACCTCATCTGCGAGGTCGACACGATCGGCCTCTTCCAGGTCGAAAGCCGCGCGCAGGCGCAGGCGCTGCCGCGCGTGCGGCCGCGGAACTTCGCGGACATCGTCGTTGAGGTCGCGATCATCCGGCCGGGCCCTCTGCAGGGGAACATGGTCAATCCATACATCCGCCGCCGACAGGGCCGCGAGCCGGTGCAGTACGCGCATCCGCTGCTCGAGCCGATCCTCAAGGAGACGCTCGGCGTGATCCTCTTCCAGGAGCAGATCCTTCGTGTCGCGATCGCCGCCGCGGGATTCTCACCGTCCGCCGCGGACATGCTGCGTCGCGCGATGAGCCGCGCTCGTAGCTCGGCCGACATGGAGAAGCTGCGCGAGCCGTTCGTCAGTGGAGCGCGCGAGAAAGGCGTCGACGACGTGACCGCGAACGAGATCTTCCGACAGATTGCCGCCTTCGCCGAGTTCGGATTCTGCAAGAGTCACGCGGCCGCGTTCGCGCTCACCGCGTATCACACCGCTCATCTGAAGCTCTATTACCCCGCCGAGTTCTACGTCGGTCTCCTCAACAACCAGCCCATGGGCTTCTACTCGCCCGCCGTCATTGCCGGAGATGCGAAGCGCCACGGAGTCGCGATCCTCCCTGTCGATGTGAACCGATCGTTCGCGAAAGCTGTCGTCGAAGGTCGCTCTTCGGAGGTGGCGGCGCCGAAACCCTCTCAACGCGACGGTGGGCCCCCCGGCCTCCGGCCGGTGCCCCATCGCGCGGGGGCCCTCGGCGCCGCCCCCTCCGCTGTGCACCCAATCGACAGCTCTCGAACCATCGCTTCTCATCGGAAGTGCCGCGACCATGACGTTCGCATTGGCTTCGGCTCTGTCAAAGGGCTCGGCGAAGAGGAGGCCAAGGCGGTCGTGCGCGAGCGCGAACTCGGCGGGGCGTTCACGTCATTCGATGAGTTCGCGACACGCGTCGGCTTGAAGGAAGAGGCTCTTCGGAATCTCGCGCTCGTCGGGGCGTTCGACTCGTTCGGGGAGCCGCGCCGCGCTCTTTTGTGGCGCGCGCGAGATGCGCACCGCACCTCGCCGTCGTTCGTACGGCGGGCGCTCTCTCTGCCCACCACCACAGCGCCGGCGCTTCCGTCGGTCAGCGAGCAGGAGCGGACCGCGCTCGATTACCGCATCACCGGAATTCCTACCGGGCCGCAGATCATGAGCTTCTACCGCGAGGACCTCGCGCGGCGCGGCGTGCTCCGCGCCTGCGATCTCGAGAGCCGGCGTCACGGGAGCTACGTCCTCATCGCCGGCGCCGTCGTCGTGAAGCAACATCCCGAGACGGCGAAGGGCCACGTCTTCCTTTCGCTCGAGGACGAGACCGGGATCTCGAACATCATCATTCGACCGGCGACGTACCCACTCTACAAACGCGTGCTCGACAGCGACGCCGCGGTCGTCGTTGGAGGAACCCTCCAGATCGTGGACGGCGTGATTTCGGTAACCGCGCAGCGCCTCGATGCTCTGACGCTCTTCGCCAAGATCGCCGCGCGGGAGTGGCAGTGACTTCCCGCTAGAGTCCTCGCCGATACCGGTGGGTCATCCGTGTTGCGGCCCGAGGTCGTAATGCCCGACAAGGCGGACGATGTGAAACTCGTCGAGCGGATCGCGGGCGGCGACGCCGATGCGCTCGGCGAGCTCTACGACCGCTACGGCAGGGTGGCTTTCGGGGTCCTCTATCGCATGCTCCCGGGCCCTGAGGCCGCCGAAGAGGTGGCTCAGGATGCGTTCCACTCGGTCTGGCGACAAGCCCGGTCGTACCGTGCCGAGCGTGGGTCGGTCCGTACCTGGCTGCTTGCCATCTGCCGGAACGCGGCGATCGATTGGCGGCGCACGCGGGGCAAGCGCCTCGAGCGCGAGGTGAGCATCGAGGCGGCCGCGGAATGTTGTCCGACTCGAAGGTCGACGAGCGTGTCGTCGATAGGCTCAGAGCCGAGCATGTGCGCGCCGTCGTCGGCCGGCTTCCGCCCGAGCAGCGCGAGGTCCTCGCGCTCGCGTTCTGGGGCGGCTACTCGCAGAGCGAGATCGCGACGCGCACGGACACCCCGCTCGGGACCGTGAAGAGCCGCGTGCGTCTCGCGATGAACAAGCTTCGCGCGAGTCTCGAGGACGAACGATGAGCCAGGACCGTCACCCCACCGAAGATCTCCCGGCCTACGCGCTCGGAGCGCTCGACAAGGACGAGCGCGAGGTGATCGCCTCGCACGTCGAAACATGCGCGACGTGCGCGTCCACCGTTGCGGAGTTCGAGGAGGCCCTATACGAGGTCGCCGCGATTGGGGCGACAGGGGCAGGGGCCCAGGGGGCAGGGCCCCCGGACGCGAAGCGGAGCGCGAAGCGACCGTTGACCCGCCGACTGATCTGCGGACGCGGATCGTGCTGCGCCATCGCGGCGCAAGCGTGCCGAGCGCGACCAGCTGGGGCGATCGCGTCATCGAATTTCTCCGCAGCCCGGTTCCCGCCGCGGTTCCAATCGCGCTCGCGATCCTGCTTGTCGTGGCGTTTGGCGTCGTCGGGGCCGGTCGACAGCAGGCCGACACCTACGCGCGCGCACTTGCCGGCGTCGCGGACGGTCGAGTGGTCGCGCTCGCGCCAACAGGCGCAAATCCGGACGCGCGCGCTGCGGTCGTCATACCCAGTCAGGGGTCGCCATACCTGATCGTGCGTCTTCCGGCTCCCCCGGCCGGAAAAGCGTGGGAAGCGTGGGTCCTGAAGGCGGGAACATCAGGCCCTGTCGCGCTCCCGGCGGGTACCGCCGAGCGTGGAGATGTGTTCACGTTGTCGCTGACCGCGCCACTTGGCGCAGGCGACGGCGTTGCCATCACACTGGAGCCAGCATCGGGGTCGGCCCAACCCACAACGCAACCTGTGCTTGTCGTCGAGAAGACCTGACCGCGGCCGGCGCACGATACGTGCACACCTGCGACATCTTTGACGGGTTCTCGATACGAGCCGTTACTTGCCGCGGCATCAGCCGAGCACGAGACTGCCGAAGACATAGCGAACAAGCAGGCACTCTTTCGATCGCGACCCGGGCGGGACACAGGATGGGGGATTGGTGGACAGTCAGAGCCAGAGACGAGCAGAAGATCTGCTCGACTCGATATTCAAGGTCGCCACGGAACTTGTCCGCGGTGAGCGCGCGTCCCTGCTCCTCCGCGAGGACAACTCCACCGACTTTGTGATCGCGCGAGCCGTCGGGCTCGCGGACGACGTGATGCGCCGCGTGCGCGTCAAAACGGGCGAGGGTGTCGTGGGCCTGGTCGCACAGTCCAAGCGCCCACTCCTGGTGCGTCACGTGTCGAGCGCGCCGATCCAATCGGGCGAGGGCACGTACCGCTCCGACTCGTTCGTGAGCGTGCCCATCCTCGTCGGCGACGACTCGCGCGGAGTCCTGAGCGTGACCGACCGCCACGATGGCCAGCCCTTCGACGACGCCGATCTCGAGACCCTCGAGCTGCTGGCCGGCCATATCGGGCAGGTGCTCGTGATGCAGGAGCAGGGCGAGGCCCTTCAACGCTTAGCCGAGACCGACCCGCTCACCTGGCTTTTCAACCGCCGCCACTTCGACCGCCGTCTCGAGGCCGAGACGAACCGCGCGCTCCGCGCGGAGCACCTGCTCGCGCTCCTCATGATCGATGTGGATCGCTTCAAGCTCTACAACGACCGGTACGGCCATGCGGTCGGAGACGAAGTCCTCAAGGCGGTCGCGGCCGCGGTGAAGCAGGCCGTGCGCCTGTACGACGTGCCGACACGCTACGGCGGCGACGAGTTCGCGATCATCCTGCCGGACGCCGACACCGAGGCCGCGACGAGGGTCGCCACGCGAATCGTCGAGAAGGCCGCCGAGGCGACGCTGCCTCCCGAGCTCGTCGCGGCGCGCGAGCGCCTGCAGCTCTCGATCGGGATCGCGACGTTCCCGCGGCCGGCCGGCGACGCGGCGTCGCTCGTCGAATCGGCGGACGCCGCGATGTACCGCGCAAAGCAATCGGGCGGCGGCATCCGCGTATGGGAGCACTCGCTCGGTGAGGGACCGCACGGCGCGATCCGCTCGCGCGCGATGAGCCTTCCTTCCGCGCCGTATCTCGCGGATCCGGCGCGCCTTGCTACGGCGGAGCTGCAGCGGCATCTCCCGCATGCGCTCGCCTCCGAGTGGAATGCGGTGGTCGTCGGCCACGAGGGCCAGGTCCTCACGGTGGCGCTGCCGCAGCCGAACCCCGCCGCGGTGGACTCGATCTCGAAGGCGACCGGCTTCGCCGTCTATCCGGTGTTCAGCAATGCCGCGGATCTCGAAGCGACGCGTCGCCGGCTCACGACGAGCAACGGCGGAAAAACTAGTGGGGACGCGCCTCCTCGCGAGTGACGCCGCCCTCGGCACCGCGGAAGAGGTAGCCGACCCCGGGCACGGTCTGGATCACGTCGCGCGGCTTGCCGTCCGCTCCGAGCTTTCGCCGAAGACGGCTCACGTTCAGCTTCACGAGGTCTCCGCCGACGTCCGCGTCGTAGCCCCACACGCCCTCGAGGATTTCCTCCTGCGTGAGGACGCGGCCAGGGTTCGCCATGAAATGCCGGAGCAGCTTGAACTCGGTCGGCGAGAGATGCACGGGCACTCCGTCCGCGCGCACCTGGTGGGTCGCCTCGTCGAGGATGAGGTCGCCGGTCTTGTAGATCGCCGGCGCGGGACGGCCGCGTGTGCGGACCGACCGGCGCAGGATCGCCTTGACCCGGGCGACGAGCTCCTTCGGCCGGAACGGCTTGGTGATGTAGTCGTCGGCCCCGAGCTGCAGGCCGCGAAGGATGTCGCTCTCGTCCTGGCGGGCGGAAAGGAGGAGCACGGCGACGTGCTCGTCCACGTGCCGGATGCGCTCCAGCACCACGAAACCGGCGAGCTTGGGCAGGTTGATGTCGAGGATTACGAGGTCGGGCTTTTCGCGTCCGACGGCCTCGACCGCGGACTCTCCGTCGTAGGCGCGGGACACGTCGTAGCCCTCACGACGAAGCGCGTACTCGAGAAGCTCCACGAGGTCGCGGTCGTCGTCAACGACTAGAAGCTTTATTAGTCCTCTGCCTCCTCAGCCAAGTGGCGAGCCTTCGGGAGTGTGAAGTGTACCGATGTTCCGCGTCCAGGGGTGCTCTCGATCGAGATATCGCCGCCCTGCGCGTGGACGATGGCACGGCAGATCGAAAGTCCGAGGCCGAGCCCTCCCGCCTGCTCCCGGACGGTGCGGGACCGGAAGAAGCGCTGGAAGAGGCGGTTCTGCTCATCGAGCGGGATGCCAGGCCCCTCATCCGCGACCGTAATCCGCACGTACCCGTCGACGCTCTTGGCGGCAACGGTGACGCGCGTGCCCTCCGGCGCGTACTTACTCGCATTGGAGATGAGGTTGGCGAAGACCTGTGTCGTCCGCCGCTCGTCCGCGAGGACCCGATCGGCGTCCGCCTCGAAGGCCCTGACGAGCTCCTGGTTCTTCGATTCGAGCATCGGCTGGGTGAACGCCATGGCCTCGGAGAGCGAGTGCTTGAGGCTCGCCGTCTGGGCCCGTACCTGGAAGGTCCCCGCCTCGATGCTCCCGGCGTCCATGAGGTTTTCGACGAGGTGCTCGAGCCGGAGTGCGCTTCGCCGCAGCGCCCCCGCGAGCAACGCCAGCTCGTTTCGGGGCATGTTGAGGGCATCGTCGACCACGAGGTCGAGCGACGCGATCAGACCGGAGATCGGCGTCCGGAGCTCGTGCGCGACCTCCATGAGGAACTCCTCCTTGAGTCGGAGGAGCTCGGCCTGCGCGGTGACGTCGCGCACCGTGTGGAGGGCGCGCCCGCCGGGAAGGGTGGTCGACATCATCTCGAGGACGCCCATCCGTTCCTCGCGCGGGAACCAGGCTCGCCGGACCAGATGGCCGTCGGTCTCCTGGATGCGGGTCGCACCGGAAACGAGGAGGAGCTCTTCGAAGATATTTCCGACGAGCGAATCCTCGCCGAGGATCATGAACGCCGCGGGATTGGCGCTCATGACCACTCCTTCCGGATCGGTGAGGATGATCCCGTCGCTCAGCGCGACAAAGGCTTCCGCGAAAGCCGCCTGATCGAGGGCGGCATCTTCGCGCCGCCGCCCGGTGACCCGCCGTCGTTCCGCGGCTGCCGACGATTCTTCGGTCATGCGATCGGGATCCTCAAGCGCACGCGCGTCCCCTGGCCCGGGCTCGAGTCGAGCGAGAGCTGGGCGCCGATGAGGCGCGCGGACTCGCGCATCTGCAGAAGGCCGAGGCTACCGCGTGACGCGTAGCCCTGAAGCGTGCTTGCCACATCGAATCCCTTCCCGTTGTCTTCGACCATCGCCACGACCGCGCCGCCGTCCTCATATACGTCGATCGACACCTCCGCCGCGCGGCCGGTCTTGATCGCGTTGTTCGCCGCCTCGCGGATGACGGTGAACGCGCCCGCCTCCACCTCGGGGGCGAATCGGCGGTCCGCGTCGACGCGCCGCGCCACGACGCGTGCCCCATTCTGCCCGTTGATGCGCTCGGCGAGGGCCCGAGCGGCAGCAGCGAGCCCGCCGTCCTCCAGCACAAGCGGCCGCAGGGCGAAGAGGATGTCGCGCAGGCCCTTCTGCGACTCGAGGAGCCGGCCACGAAGCTGTTCCAGGTCGGCCATCGCGCCGGGCACGTCCTGCTTGGCTCGGCGCTGGGCGAGCTCGATGCCGAGAGCCGCGTTGGCCAGCGTCTGCGCGACGCCGTCGTGGAGGTCGCGAGCAAGGCGGTGCCGCTCCTCTTCCGCCACCTTCACAACGCGGAGCCGCTCGGCGGCGAGGTCCGCGGAGAGTTGGACGTACTCGAGCGCGATGCCAGCCGAGGTCGCGAGCGAGACCGCGTATCGCTCTTCGTCCGATTGAAAGGGACCGTCCGCGTGGTTCACGGCCTGGAGCGCGCCGAGGCGCCGGCGGTCGCGGGCGTCGATCGGAACCACGAGGATCGAGCGCGTCCGGAACCCGGTGCGAGCGTCGACGCTCGGATCGAAACGCGGATCCGCATACGGATCATCTATACGAAGAAGCGTTCCCGTTCGGGCCACTTCCGCGGCGAGGCTCCGACCGTCGAGCGGCAGGCGGATCTCGTTGATCGCGAGCACGCTCTCACCGCGCTCCCCGCCCTGTGTGAGCGCGCGCGACCAGAGCTCGTTCCGCGCCGGATCGACCACGTAGAGCGTCGCGCGGTCGGCGTCGAGCATGAACGCCGCGGCGAGGGTGATGCGCAGGAGGACCTTCTCGATGTTCGCCTCGAGCGCCAAATCGCGCTGGAGCTGGAGCAGCGTCTCGAGCTGCCTGGCCTCGCTGAGCGGTGCCACCGCCGGGATTCTCGCCGAATTGCTCGCTCGCCGCGAGACCTATCAGTGAGAACAGCTGGGACAGTCGCTAGGCCCTTGCCGTATCGGAACGCACGATCCGGGTTCCAGCGATTCGGTCGTGAAGGCCAACTCCATCGCGATCCAAGATCACGCTCAGTTGGACGATTCCGAAGAAGGAACCGAAGAACAGCCCGGTAAGGCGCAAGAACGACCGGACGAAACCCGGATCGCCGCCGTCGTCGCGGCGGACCACGCGAATCCTGCGCAGACGCATTCCGGGTGTCTGTCCATGGCCAAGCCACCAGAACCCAGCGAAGTAGACGTACCAGATGACGGCCCACACCGCGCCGAGCGCAAAAACATCGAGGTTCGCATTGAACAAGACGCGCAGGAAGATCAAGAGCGACGGGACGCCGATGATCAAGCCGTCGATTTGATAGGCACTAAAGCGCTCGTCGAATCTGGCGTACGCGGCCGGCGGAACCGCCCCTGACATTCGTCGATCATCTATCGGCCCGCGATTTGTCGCACTGTCGCCAGGGTGTCGATTTCGCTCACCGGCTTGTCGGGCCGAAGCCGCGCGATCCGCGGGAAGCGCATCGCGTAGCCCGACTCGTGCCGATCGCTCGGCTGGATCTGGTCGAAAGCGACTTCGATGACGGTATCGGGGACGACCGTCCGCACGCGCCCGTAGTCCTGGATGGTGTGCTCGAGAAAATATTCCGTCATCTCCGCGATCTCTTTGTCGGTGAGCCCCGAGTAAGCCTTGCCGATGTTGAGAAGCCGCTCGCCGTCGCGGATCGCGAACGTGTAATCGGAGAGCACGCCGCGGCGCTTTCCGTGGCCCCACTCGACCGCGGTCACGACCACATCGAGCGTTCGGAGCGGGCGCTTCACCTTGAGCCACTCCATGCCGCGACGCCCTGGCCGATACGGCGAGCGTGGATCTTTGACCATGAGGCCTTCGTTGCCTCGTTCCCGCGCCGCCGCGAACTCGCGCTCGAGCACGGCGACGAGCGCCTCGCCCGAGGAGTCGACACGCTGGTGCTCCGCGAAGATCACCGGCGGAACGATCGGAAGCGCGCGCAGGATCGTCTGCCGCTCGTCGAACGACTCGTCCAGCAGCGCGCGGCCATCGCGCTCGAGAATGTCGAAGGCGACGAGGGTCGACGGCAGCTTCGTGCGAAGCTCGGCGGCGACGTTCTTTCGTCCGAGGCGTGTCTGGAAATCGGTGAATGGCACCGCCTTGCCTTCCGCGAAGGCGAGCACCTCGCCGTCGATCACGTAGGTACCCGGAATCTCAAGGAGTGGCTGCACGAGCTCGGGGTACCGATTGGTGATCCGGTCGAAGGTGCGCGAGTAGAGCTCGACGCGGTCGCCGGCCTTATGGACCTGGGCGCGGATGCCGTCGTATTTGTCCTCGACCACGTACGGCGGCGGGAAGCGCTTTTCGACCTCCTGTAGCTGCAGGACCGGCGTGGCGAGCATCATCCCGATCGGCAGGAAATGAACGAGGGTCGGCTCGGCGAGCGTCCCGTGCTTCGCGCGCAGCGCGGTCTCGCCGACGTCGCCGGTCAGCATGTTCGCGCGTCCGACCTCCTCGCGGTCGCGCTCGAAGGCGCGTGCGATCGCCTCCTCGAGCAGGCCTTCGCGTAGTCCGATGCGTGTCTCGCCGCTCACGATCTTGACGAGGTAGCGCGCCTCGTCCGCGGTCGCGCGCGCGAGCGTCGCGCGCAGAAGGTCGCGCTTGGGAGCAACTCCCCGCGCGGCCGCGATCGCGTCGAATGTCTGGGCGACGTCGGCGAGGGTGAGTCGGTCTCCGGCCGCGGAGCGTTCGGCGATCAGGTCTGCCGCGACGTCGCCGAGGTCGGCGTGGCGCTGGTACGACTCGGCCATGTCGCCGCCGGTCCTTCCAGACCGCTCGAGCAGGAGGTCGGAGAGTGCGCTCCAGCCCATCGATAGGACCCGCTCGTCCCGCCGCGGGAACGGCGCTCCGGCGAAGAGCCGGGCCGCGATCTGCAGGTCCGAGTCATCCAGGACGCCCAGATACCGCGCTAGGGCGGCGTGCTTCTCGAGCTTTTTGGGGGTTGCCCGCACGGCGTCCGCCGTGCTAACCCATGCGGCGAAGGAGGTGTTCATTTGGGACTTATCGAGCTGATCATCGTCATCCTCGTCATTCTCTGGCTCCTCGGCTATTTCGGCCGAGGCCGCATCAGCGCTCCGGGGATGAGCGGGAACTGGGTCCACATCCTTCTGGTCATCGTCGTCATCCTCGTGATCCTGCGACTTCTCAAGCTCGTCTAGCCCGGTCTCGGGTCGGTCGGTGCGCGGCTAGTCTCTAGCCGTGGCCGACCGCCCCCGCTACTTGTCCGTCCCGTACGGCGAGGAAGAGCTCGAGTTCATGCTGCAGCCGTGGTTCGACCTCGACATCGTCGAGTCGGGCACGGCCACGCCTATCGAGGACCTTGCGGCGGAGACAGCTCGTCGCCTTCAGGCGCCGCTTGGAGGCAAGCGCCTCCGGGACCTGGCCGCGGACGCGGTTCGGACCGCACCTACCGCGCGCGCGGTCATCGCCGTGACCGACCTCACGCGTGCGTCGCCAGACGGCGTGCTGGTCCCGCCGCTTCTCGACGAGCTCAACGCAGGAGGCATCCCCGACACGCGGATCACCGTCATCGTCGCCGTCGGGCTGCATCGCGACACGACGGATGCCGAGAAACGGGAGAAGCTCGGCTCGGTCGTGGATCGCGTGCGGGTCGTCGATTCGAACGGGCGCGACCCCGCCATGTGGGCAGACCTCGGCACGATCCCTCCGTACGACGTGCCGGGCTTCACGCAGAAGCTCGTAAAGGAGGCGGACCTCGTCGTCGCCACGGGGATCGTCGAGCCGCACCAGTACGCCGGCTACTCGGGCGGGCGGAAGACGGTCGCGATCGGATGCAGCGGCGAGCCCGTGATCACCGCGACACACGGTATGCGCTTCCTCGAGGACCCCGGAGTGCGGCTCGCGAAGATCGAGGGGAATCCCTTCCACGAAACGGTTCGCGAGATCGCGCGTCGCGCGGGCCTTCGCTTCTGCCTGAACGTCGTGACGGATGACCGCGAGCGCGTCGTCGCGGTCGCGGCAGGCGATCCGGACCTCGTCCTGGCCGATCTCGTGGCGAAGGCCGCGGCGTTGTACACGCGCCCGATCGCGAAGCAGTACGACATCGTCATCGCCGGCGTCGGCCATCCGAAGGACGTGAATCTCTATCAGGCTTCTCGCGCCGCGACCTATCTGCGATTCGCTCCGACGCCGGTCGTCCGCGAAGGCGGGGCGATCATCATTCCGGCGCGCCTCGAGGAGGGTGCGGGCGAAGGGGCGGGTGAGCAGCGATTCCTCGCGGCCCTCGAGCGCGCCGAATCGCCCGCCGCGGTCGTCGAGGCAGCGCGTCGGCACTTCGCGGGTGGCGAGCAACGCGCTGTGATGGTCGCGCTCACGCTGCAGTGGTGCCAGATCATCATCGCCGCGTCCGAGGCACCCGAAGTGGTTCGCCTCGCGAAATTGCGCGCTGCTGTCGACGTGGAAGAGGGCCTCGATATCGCCTATGAGCACATCGGCCGCCCGACGAGGGCATCCGTCTTGCTCGTACCTCGCGCGTTGCACACGTTACCCGTCGTTCAATCCGGGGTCGTGGCCTAAGCCGTGGGCTGCTGTTTGGGCGGCTGCGTCCGCCTGCTTGTGTTCACGCTGTGGCGCGCGATCGCTGCGGCGCTGCTCGCTGTTCTGCTCACGCGTGTCGACACGTTCGTCGAGGGTCGGCACAGCGATTCGCTGACGGGTAAAGCGTGGCGGGCCTATCGCAGCCGCGGGAAGAAGACCGTGAAGCGCGGAACACCGCCGAACGCCGGAGGCGCGATCGACACGAGCGGACGGCCGCGACCTTAACGGCGCGGGATTACCTAGATCGGGCCGCCTTCTAGCAAACGACCTGGCCAACCAGGCGATATCTGTGTGCTCTTCGCGCCATCCCAACTGATCGCGCCGGTTGTCGCGGAGCGGCTCGAGCGCCTCCGATCCGAGTTCGGAGGGCGGATCGTCCGGCCGCTCCATCTCACGCTCGAGCGCACCGACGGAGAGGATGCGAGCGGACTGACAGCGGCCGTGCGCGACTACGCGGCACGCGCGCGGCCGGTCACGGTCCGAGGCGAGAAGCTCTTCATGGTGACTTCGCCCTACCGCGGCGGCAACGTGTTGAAGTTTCACGTCGCGCGTAGCGAAGAGCTCGGTCGTGAGGTCGACGGGATTCGGTCGGCGATCCGCACCGCGGGGCTACGTTCGTTGTACGGCGAGACCCGGGCGACGAGCGTGACCGTCCTCGAGCGCGTCGCGCACCAAGGCTCTCTCGATCGTGCGGAGTGGCCCGATCCGGTGGAGCTCTTCACAGCGGACGAGCTGATCGTCTCCCGGATCGTGGGTGCGTCGACGTACGACGTCCTCGACCGGATCGTGATCTAGTGATCGGCGCCGCGACGGTCATCGTCGACGATCCCGATCTCGTGCTGCTCGTCAAACACTCCTACGGAGAGCGCAACTGGGAGCTGCCAGGAGGAGGTGGTGAGAGAGGAGAGTCTGCCGAGGAGACCGCGCGTCGCGAGGCACGCGAGGAAGTCGGTCTCGAGCTCGATGACATGCGCCTCACCGCGGTGTATTGGGATCCCTCCGCCGATATGCACCACTTCGTCTTTCGCGCGCGCGCCGCGGAAAGGCCGCGAGTCGCCGACAAGAACGAGATCACAGAGGTCGGTTGGTTCTCGCGCGATGCGCTTCCCCGGCCAATCAGCGATTTCACGATCAGACGAATCGAGGACGCGCTTGCCGGGCGTCCGCCTGCGATCACGGTCATCGGAGCTCGCGTTTGGCTGCGATGAGGTGACAACTCGTACGCGGTGGCTGCGAACTCATACGCGAGACGACATCGCGGTTGTCAGACTGAGCCTATGCGCTGGCTCGGAGTCGTACTCGCAGTCGTTGCCGTAGGGTGCGAACCCGTCGTCACCCCATTACCGTCGCCGTCAATGACTGCCTTGCCTTCGCCGACTGCGTCGCCCGCGTCGATCGTCGCGCGCGAAGAGACGCCGCGGCTCCTGCTCTCGATCCCGTACGCGCCGCCGACAGCCGACAAGCTCGGGGCGACGACCGGCCGCGTCGGTGGCATCACTCCGCGCGGTCCGAGCTCGCTCGCGGTCGACGAGAACGAGCGCGTCTACATATGGGACCAGGCGCGCCTACGTGTCGTTGTCTACGGCGCCGGAAAGTTCGAGCGCGCGATCCCACTTCCCTACGTCGAACGAGAGGCAGGCGCGCTCCTCGTGGATGGCGGGCGCATCTACCTCCGGGGGGTCAGCCAGTTCGGCGTTCTTGAGTACGAGATCGACGGCGCCACCGGCGCGCTTCTCCGCGCGGTGTCGTCTTTGGACTCGATCTATCCACGCCGCCGGGCCGGTCCGCAGCCGGCAGGAGTGCGTTCCACGTTCGGCGCCGACGCGGCTGGACTCGAGTACCTCTACGTCACTTTGAGCGGCGGCCCGATCAGCCGATACGAGCGGATGGATTCTGGTCTACGCACGCTGGCGTACGCGGTGGAGCCACTTCCACAAGAAATGGTCGATGCGTATCCGCGCGCCGACGGCGCGCTGTACGAGCTCGCCGCCGACTCTGGCGGCGTCGGCTCGGTCTACGTGTATGCACTGCTCGCTCCGGCTTCGTCGATACGACCCTCCGCTCGGCCCACTGCGTCACCAACCGCACCTGTTGCATTCGGGCGGGCCGTACCCGATCGGCTGACGGCGACTCTTCCGGGGGCGGGAAGCATCGATCTGGACGCGCCGTCGCGGACGTGGGTGTGGCGGCTCGCATCGCTCGTGAACGAGCGACCCGACCTCGCCGCGGCGCCACACGATCCGCTACTTGTGGCGCGGTGGAACGATGGATCGAAGCTCGAGCTTGTCGTCAGCGACGGACTCCTTCTCGTGGAGGGGAAGACGTACGTGGGTCCGGCAACCACCTACGAACAATTCGCCGCGTACGCACTGGCATCACCGGCGCGTCTAGCCGAAATCGCCACGCGCGGGGCCACCGTCCGCATAGCGGATCTGAAGGGTGTACAGCGAGCCCTCACGACCCCAGAGATCGCCGACCTCCGCGCCTCGCTCTCTAACGGATTCGCCGTCTCCGAAGGCGAGCTCCCCGGCGTGCTGGAGCTTCCGTTTCCCCTGTACGAGATCGTCCTCGGAGATATCGTCATTCGACTTCGGGGCGACGATTACGGCTCGGTCGGCCAGCAGTTCCGACCTGGTGCGTTCGTCCACGACGGAAAGCTCGACGATCTCGCACGCCGCTGGCTTCCCGTGCCGGCGCTCGCGGTCGACGATCCGCGCTCCCTCTTCTACGCCGACAAGGCGACATTCGAGCAGCCCGGCTATTCCGACCTCCAGGACATCAGCCGCTGGAGGGCGTCGCTCGTTCGCGCACTGAACGCCGAACCCGGCCCCGCGGGATCTCTCGAGCTCGACGCCGAGCCTCCCGCGACGCTCGTGTTCCGATTCGCCGGCGGCCGGGTGGAGACGGTCGTCGTGAGGCCGGGCTCGTTTACGTATCGCGGGAAGGTGATCGCGCTGCGTGGCGTGATGTACCTCGTGTACTACCGCGGGGTGCCCTAGCACCCGGGTACGCTCTCGCCGATGCCGATCGCGATCTTCGATATGGATGGCGTTCTCTACCGTGGCGCGCAGGTCCTCCCGTACGCGCGCGAGGCGCTCGACCGCCTCCGGCGCGCGGAGTGGGACGTTTTCTTCGCGACGAACAACTCGACGGCGACGCGCCTCGACTACGTGCGGCGTCTGCAGCAGCTCGGGCTCGGTGGCGACCTCGACCATGTCGTGACGAGCGGCTACGCCACCGCGCACTACCTCGAACGCCGCGTGCCGAAGCCGAAGGACGTTCTCGTGATCGGAGCCGACGGCCTGCGGGAGGAGATCCGCGCCGTCGGTATCGGGGTGCGCGACGCGGATGCGCTTCCGGGCTTCGACCCGCCGCCCGACGCGGCCGCGGACGGCGTCGACCCGGGCGCGATGCGGCGCTACCTCGTGTCGCTCCACCTGCCGCCGGCATGCGACACCGTCGTCGTCGGCCTCGACCTTCATCTCACGTACGCGAAGATCGCGGAGGCGCAACGGGTGATCCTCGCGGGCGCCGACTTTGTCTGCTCGAATCGCGACCGGGCCTACCCCGTCGAGGGGCGGCTCCTCCCGGGCGCCGGAACGATCGTCGCGGCGATCGAGGTCGCGACCGGCGCGAAAGCGCTCTGCATCGGCAAGCCCGAACCCTTTCTCTTTCAGGAGGCGATCCGGAGGGCGGGGAAGCAGGACGGCCGAGTCGTGGTGGTAGGGGACTCGACCGACTACGACATGGTGGCGGCGCATCGTGTCGGCGCGACGGGCGTGCTCATCACCACGGGTCTCACTGAGAAGGACGCGCTGGAGAAAGCCTTGGGCGACGCGGTCCCCGACCGCGTGATCGGTTCACTCGAAGAGCTGTTCGCGCTCCCCGAGTTCGCCGGGACCTAGAAGTCGAAGCCGAAACCGAAGACCTCCCACGAGGTACCGCTCGGTCCACCCGACAGCGTCGGGCCGCCAGTGTCCGTCCAGGCGGTGCCGCGCTGGCCCCACTCGCTCCGAGCCCACGCGGTGCCGGCCGCCGCGTACAGCGACGCGACCACCACACTCGCGACGAGAATCGTCTTCAACTTTCGCATTGGTTCACCGCTCCCGCTAGCTCGCGACCTTCACGGCCTCGAGCGCCTGCTGGTACATGCGCTCGTGCTGGTGTGTGTGGATCGCTTCCTTGCCCCGCGCCACGCGCCGACGCTCCTCGATGCACACCTCGATGAACGCCTCGACGACGACCGGGTTGAACTGGGTCCCGGCGTTCGCGCGGAGCTCCCGGAGCGCGTACTTCGGCCGGAGCGCGACTCGGTAAGGACGCGCGCTCGTCATCGCGTCGTAGGCGTCGGCGACCGAGATGATCTGCGCAGCGAGGGGGATTTCGTTCCCCTTGAGGCCGTGCGGGTATCCCGTGCCGTCGAAGTTCTCGTGGTGCGCGAGGACGAGCGGGCGGATCCGTTCGAGCATCGGTACGTTTCCGAGGAGACTTGCGCCGATCGTCGGGTGGGCACGCATCTCGACCCACTCTTCATCGGTGAGCTCGGCGGATTTCGAGAGAAGCGCCTCAGGAACCCCGATCTTGCCCACGTCGTGGAAGAGCGCGCCCAGCTTGATCGCGGCGATCTCCTCCGTGCCGAGGCCGAGCTTGCGGCCGACCTCGACCGAGTAGTGCATGGTCGTCGCGGCGTGACCGGAGAGGTGCGACTCCTTCGCCTCGAGGGCGCCGATGAGCGCGCCGATCACGGATACGTGCGACTGCTCGAGGCGATCGTTCGTCTGACGCAGGAGCTCGTTGACCGTGCTCAGCTCCTCGTTCCGCTGGCGCACCTCGGTCGACTTCGCCATGTACAAACGGAAGGAGAACCACGCGACGCCGAGCGGCACAGTGAAGACGAAGACCCCGAAGAGACCGATCGCCTGGTACGCGAGGGCGAGTGCCGCACCCTGCACGGCGGTGGCGCCGAAGTTCACCGGCATCCAGCTGTAGTTGGTGCGCCAGACGGAGACGACGTTCTGCGCCTCGGACATCGCGATCGCGACGGCGGTGAGCGAGGTGTTCACGAGGAAGTAGACGGCGGCCGAGAGCCCGACCGACACGAGGGTCGGCGCGATCGCGCCCGGCGGTGTCGTCCCGCCCGTGAGGCGGTAGAGCTCGCCGGCGGCGAACGCGGAGAGCGCGAAGGACCCGAAGTTGAACGCCACCTTCCGAAGCGGCTTGCGACGCGGGGTCACCGAGTTCACGAGGGCCTGGGCGAGGCTGACCCACACCGCCGCGCCGGTGCCGTACAGGACGTACGCGGCGATGACCGCGGCGAACGAGACCGAGATCGCGCTGGAGCGGAAGAGGAACACCGGAACACGCTGCGCGAGACACGCGAGACCGACGAGGACGACCAACATGATCGGATCGAGCAGATCGATGCGCATCGTGGTCGTTGCGGCCACGAGGGCGATGAAGCCCGCGAAGGTTACGGAGCCGACGTAGAGATCGATCCTCCCTTTCATCAGCGCTGCTCCCACGCCACGCTGTCCCACGTCACGCCCTCCCATGACACGGCCTCCCATGCCACGCCCTCCCAACTCACGGACTCCCAGGAGATGCCCTCCCAAGAGATCCCCTGCCACGACATGCCTGGACCGAACACGTTCCCGCTCGCCGCCAGAAGCCGCAGCAGCACCGCCGACGGCACGAGAGACTCGTTCACGCGCGCGGGCCGAACGGTCAACGCGTCGTCGACGTCGAGGCCTGGTGTGCGAGTTCCGACGACCTTTCGCCCGCCCGCGATGAGCGCGCCCTTGACCTGCGTCGCGCTGTACGCGCGGTGCGCTTCGAGGACGTCCGCGGCGGCGCCAGTGGCGATCGCCGTCGATGCGGAGGTGCCGCTCAACCGCGCGTACGATCCGCTCGGGAGGACGCTCCTGTCCTCGCGATCCATTGCGGTTCCCGGGACGCGCAGCGAGACGATGTGCTCGCCGGGCGCGAGAACGTCGGGCTTGGCGAATCCGTCGCGTGTCGGGCCGCGGCTGCTGAAGAGCGACTCGCGATCGTCGTTCAGCGCGACCGTGCCCTGATCGGCGAACGAGCCGACGGTGATGACGAACGGATCAGCGCCCGGCATCGCCACGGTGCCCGCGGCCGGTCCGCCGTTGCCCGCCGCGGCGACGACGGTGACGCCCGCGAACCACGCCGACTCGACGACGCCGGCAAGAAGCTCGCGGTGGTAACTCGAGCGCTGTGGCGCGCCGAACGAGAGGTTCAACACTTTGATGTGCATCGCCGCTCGGTGCTGCAGGAGCCAGTCGAAGGCGGCGAGGACCGCGTGCATCGTCCCGTTGCCCTTCTGATCGAGCACGCGGAGCGAGACGAGCTTTGCCTCCGGCGCGACGCCCCTGAATGTTTCGCCGTGCGCGGCGATCAGTCCGGCGATGAAGGTCCCGTGTCCCGATGGATCGAAGAGCGTGGCGCCGTCGTGCACGAAGTCCTGCCGCGCGATGACGGAGCCAGCGAGGTCGGGATGCTCAGCGATGCCGGTGTCCATGACCGCGACGGTGACGCCGCGTCCGGTCGCGCCACTCCACGCCTGGTCCGCATCGACGATCTGGATGGCGGGGCTCGGCTTTGCTCTGCCCTTCTCGAAGTGATCCCCCTCGCCGGACGCGGTCACGACGGCATCCGCAGCGAGGTAGGAGACGCGCGCGTCGCTCTGAAGTGAGCCGAGGGCGTCGGCGGAGAGCCGGGCGGTGACGAGGTCGAGTTTGTCGAGTGCCGCTACATCGGTCGCTCCGGCTGCCGTGGCCTTGGCGGCTACCGCGCCGGCGGTCCCGTGCGCGACCTGGATGAGGGCGTAGTCGCCGGCCGCCAGGGTCGGATCGATCGGAGCGGTCCAACTTGTACCCGAAAGGGCCGTAAAGAGAAGCGCGAGCGCAAAGAAGGCCGCCAAATGGCGCCTCGCGGTATCACCCATCTGCCCCTGCATTCCCCCGTTACTCCCAGCCCGAGTAGTACCTGCCCAACCAGGGGACGGTCATCCCCTGTGTGGGTGATGTTCGCCGCAGCAAGCGACCGCGCAATGGCCTGGGAGGCATTCGAGCGACGGTCGACACGGAGGCGACACGTCCGTTAGCGGCGTCTCCATCACATGCATGAAGGCGCGACCGCGGCGCGTGAAGAGATCTAGTGCAGGTACATTAGCCGGCGCGGCGGATGCGCTGGTAGAGCTCTCGCGTCGCGGGCTCGGGCTCCGCGCCGAGATCGCGGTGGAGCATCGCCTCGAGCGCCTGGTAGTGACGGACGGCGAGTGCGTGATCGCCGGACTCGTGATGCGCGCGCATCAGGAGGCGGTGCGCTTCCTCGTCGTAGGGCTCGAGCTCGAGAAGCTTCTCGAGCGGCCGGACCGCGGCCTTCGGCTCCTTCCACTCGAGCTCGAGCGTTGCGAGCTCCTTCGCCGCTGCGACGAGCTGTCGGTCCGTCTCTTCGCGTTGCCGATCGATCCACGGCGCGGTCAGGTCCGCGAGAAATTCTCCGCGATGTACCGCGACCGCGGCGCGCAGGTACTGGATAGCCTCGCGCGATCGTCCGGCCTCCTGCGCCTCACGACCGCGGCGCAGCGACCGCCGGAACACTTCGAGATCCACGTGGATCGATATCGGAAGCGCGAGTCGATATCCCGTGTCGGTGCGCACGACGCTCGTGGCTTCCGACGCGCCCGCTGACGCAAGCGCCTTGCGCAGCGCGTGAAGGGTGAAGTGAAAGTTCGAGAGCGCCGACGCCGGGTCGGTCTCGGGCCAGAGCTGCGCGACGAGCTCGTCTCGTGAGACCGCGCGCTGCCGATCGAGCAGCAGCAACGCGAAGAGCTCTTTCGCCTTGCTCGTGCGCCACCCGCGGTCGCTGATGCGCGTGCCGCCTGCGCGGAGCTCGAACGGACCGAGCACGAACGCCTGAATGCTTTCGGCCACCGACGACGAGATCGCGTGGGCCGGCGTCGGCGCGGCGGGCTGCAACAGCGTCGCGAGGATGCGCATGTCGTCGGGGTTCAGCTCGAGGTCGCCGAGCCGCAGGCGCAGGGCGTCCGCGAGCGCTGGACGCAACAGCAGGAAGTCCCGATAGCGTTCCGCGGCGACGGCGCGAAGCGCGCCTCTCGTCGTAGCCGGGTCGTCCTCGATCGGCGCCGAGAGCAGCGTCGCCTTCGCTTCGAAATATCGCGCGCGGATCGCGTGCGCCGACACGCGCGCCTCGCGGTAAGCGCGAAGCGCGCCTTCGCGATCGCCCTGGGCTTCGGCGACCGCGCCGCGCGCGATTGCCGCGCGGATAGCGGGGACCGGACCCGCAGCGGAGCCGGCGAGCGCTTCGGCCGCCCGCAACGCGTCGTGCGCGGAGTCGGCATCGCCACGCAGGGCGCGCAGCTCGGCGGCCGTCGCATGTAGCTCGGCGATCACGTGGTCGTCGCCTTGCTCCCGGCAGAGCTCGACTCCCGCGCGGTAGACCTCCTCCACCGCGCCTCGCTCGCCGGTCAGCGCGTGGACCGTCATGAGGGTCGAGCACATTGCCGCTTGCGCGAGACGGAGATCGTTCGCGCTCGCGATCTCGAGCGTTTGGCGGAGCGTGTCGAGGGCCTCCGCCGTGTCGCCTCGGCGCGTGCGCACGTCCACCAGTCCGCCTTCGGCCCAACACAGTGCAGTGACGTCGGCGCTCTTCTGCTGGAGCGCGAGCGCACGCAGATAGGTGCGCTGCGCCGCGTCGAGCTCGCCGAGAAGGTGATGCAGCTGCGCGAGGGCGAGCGCTTCGGCGAGCTCGCCGGAGCGATCGGTGAGGAGCGCGAACATCGCCTCGGCCTTGAGGTGGGCGCGCGCCGCTTCTTCGATCTCGCCGAGATCGGCGTGGGAACCGCCGATGACGTGCCAGAGCCACGCGCTCTGCGAAGACGCGCCGTCCCCGACCAGGCCGAGCGCCTCGTGCGCCTGCTCCAACGCTTCGCGGGGACGGCGGAGATATCGCAGCGCCTGCGCCGACCACGTGTGGGCGCGCGCGAGGCCATCGGTGTCCCGTGCCCGGCGAAGCTCTCCTGCCGCGTCGCGGTAGTTCGCGAGCGCGCGCTCGTAGTCGCCGCGGACGCGATGCAGAAGTCCGCGCAGGAGGATGACCCACGGCAGCCGCCGCTCGGCACCGGGTGGGAATCCGTCGAGCCACCGCTGCAGTGTCGCGACCTCGCTCCCCGCAAGTGCGCGCTCGCCATGATCGCGGACGAGCTGCGCCGCGCGCCGGTGATCTCCGGCTTGCTGGAAGTGATGGATCGCGCGGTCGACGTCGCCGCGTGCCGCGGCGCGCTCCGCATGTCCGCGGTGCAGCTCGACGATCTCGGCGGCGGGAAGCAGCTCTCGCGCTCTCGAGCGGAGGAACTCGGCGAAGAGCGGTTGGAACCGATGGCGTCCATCCGCACCCTCGCGCACGACCAGACCCGCCTGCTCGAGCGAAGCGAGGAGCTCCCGTGACGCGCCACCGGCGCTTACCTCTTCGTCGTCCTCGATGCGCTCGAGCAGCGACCAGCGGAGGATCGTGTTCTGATCGCGTCGCGTCCCGCGCCGGAGGACCTCGCTGTTGAAGTAGGCGTACAGCTCCGCTCCGCCACCTTGAAACTCGCCGAGCTGCTGCCAGCCGCGCTCGCTCACGAACGCCGCCGCGAGCCGCAGCCCCGCAGGCCAGCCGCCGGTGCGCGAGTACATCGCGTCGATGGCGTGCTCGGGCAGCTCGAGGCCGAACTCGCCGCGCAGGAGCTCGACCGCCTCGGCGCGGGTGAACGCGAGCTCCGCCGCGGAGATGTCGAGCACCGATCCCGCGAGGCGCCAGCGCGGGAGGCCGCCGAACTGCGGCGTCCGTCGCGTTGCCATCACCAAATGGGCGTTGTCCGGGAGAAGGTCGACAAGCTCGTTGCCGAACGAGGCAAGCGGAGCGCCACCGCGAACGCTCGGATGGTCGTCGATAAAGAAGGTCAGCTCGCCCAAGGGTGCCAGCTCGTCCGCCAGCGCTTGCGCGAGCTGCGCGAGGCGCCGCTCGAGGCGGCTCCCCCGATCCAGGAACGACGTGAGCTGCTCGCCGAACTCCGCGGAATCGCGCCGAAGGGCACCGACCAAATCCGCGAACAGAACGAGCGGATCTTCGTCGCCGCGCTGGAGGGTGAGCCACGCCGTGCGCTTGCCGGAGGCGCGCAGGAGGTCGGCGTATTGCGCGAGGACGGTCGTCTTGCCGTAACCGGCGGCCGCGTGCACGAGCGTCAGCCGGTGACGCTCGGCGCCTTCCAAACGATCGAGGAGCCGCTGCCGCCTGAGGAGCGGAAGCGGTAGCGACGGGGGCGCGTAGCGGGTGCGGTCAGGCCCGCGCTGCGTGACGGTCAAAGCGGGCTAAGGATGCACTCCGACCGCGCGTAAGAGGGTGGCGGTCCCGTAGCCAAGGATGAAACAGCCGGGGATCGTGAGCACCCAGGCCGTCACGATCCGGCCGGCGATGCCCCAGCGAACCGCCGAAAGGCGCCGCGTCGACCCGACGCCGAGGATGGCTCCCGAGATCGCGTGCGTCGTCGATATAGGAATGCCGAACCGGGTTGCTATCTCGATGACCGTCGCGGCGGATGTCTCGGCCGCGAAACCGCTGACGGGCGTGAGTGCGGTGATGCGCATGCCCATCGTCCTGATGATCCGCCAGCCGCCGGTGGCGGTGCCGAGCCCGATCGCGAGGGCGCAGACGACTTTCACCCACGTGTCGATCACGAACGGTCCCGTATTTCCGTGGAATGCGTAGATGGAGAGCGCGATGATGCCCATCGTCTTCTGCCCGTCGTTCCCGCCGTGGCTGAACGCCATATACGCGCTCGAGAGGATCTGCGCCCGTCCGAAGAATCGCGTCACCAATCGATAGCTGACGTTTCGCAGAGCCCAGTACAGCGCGAGCATGAGCGCGTACCCGAAGATGAACGCCACGAGCGGCGAGTACGCGATGCCGAAGGTCGTCAGCTGAAGGCCGGGAAGGATGATGACCCCGAGACCGTGCTGCGAGACCGCCGCACCGATGATCCCGAAGATGAGCGCGTGGCTCGATGAGGTCGGAAGGGCGGCGATGAACGTGATGAGGTCCCAGACGATCGCGGCGATGAGTGCCGCGACGACGAGGTCCTGAGTGACGACAGCCTTGTCGACGATGCCCTGACCGACGGTCTTCGCGACCGCTTCACCAGAGAGGGCACCGACCAAGTTCAGCACGCCGGCCATGAGGATCGCCTGCATCGGTGTGAGCACGCGGGTGGCGATGACCGTGGCCACAGCATTCGCCGCGTCGTGGAATCCATTGACGAACTCGAACGCGATGCCGAGAAGGACGACGAGGACCAGTAGAACGGCCGCGTTGTCCAACTAGCTGTGCTTCACCATGATGGTCTCGACAATATTTGCGACGTCCTCGCAGCGGTCGATCGCGACCTCGACCAATGAGTAGATGTCCTTCCACTTGATGATCTCGATCGCATCGTCGGAACCGGCGAAGAGCTCGGCGACCGCCTCGCGCCAGACCTGATCGCCCTCGTTCTCGAATGTGTGGATCTTGATCCAGTGCGGCTCGAGGTTCTTGAGGCCTTCAAGGTTCTTCAGCATTGAAAGCATCTCGCTTGCCGCGGACACGAGAACCTTTGCCTGGCGTACCGCTGGCGGCCGGATGGTCTTCACTTTGAACAGCTGCACGAGCTCGGAGACGTCGTAGCAAACGTCGGTGACGTCGTCGATCTTGCTTGCGAGACCGACGATGTCCTCGCGGTCGAGCGGCGTGACGAAGGTCTCGTTCAGGTGCCGGACGATCTCGTGGTTGAGCTTGTCGCCGTGGTGCTCGATCGCGTGGATGTCGCGGACCTTGTTCTCGACATCGGTGAAGTCGCCGAAGAGCCTCGCGAGAGCCTCGGCCGCCTCGAGGGCGTTCTGGGCGTGCTGTTCGAAGAGGACGAAGAACTCGCTCTTCTTTGGCAGGAGCGATAGACGCACGGGCGTTCTCCTTTGGCGCCATATCCTGCGGCACCGCGACCGCGGGCGGGAAGTTCTTTTAGGCGACCTCTCGGCGGATCGACGCGACCGCGCCTAACGAGAGGACCAAGGCGAAGAGCGCGAGGATGCCGATGTCCCGGAGGACGAGCGGGTCGCCGAGCGCGTACCCCTTGATCATCACGGCCCGCAGCGCCTCGTTGGCGTAGGTCAGCGGGAGCACGTAGGAGATAGGACGAAGCAAGGAAGGCAGCTGATCGAGCGAGACCAGGAATCCCGAGAGGAAGACCTGCGGCAGGAGCACGAGTGGGACGAACTGGACGGCCTGCAGCTCGTTGCGCGCGGCCGCCGAAACGAGTAGGCCGAG
This sequence comes from Chloroflexota bacterium, assembly GCA_038040345.1. Taxonomy (GTDB): domain Bacteria; phylum Chloroflexota; class Limnocylindria; order P2-11E; family P2-11E; genus 3-1-20CM-2-70-9. Next base: position 55,250 of record JBBPIQ010000006.1, on the reverse strand, counting down.
CGACACCGCGCCCACGACCATGACGGCCTCCACGAGGAAGATCGTGGCGAGGTTCCCGCGGTACTGGACCTTCAACACGAAGATCGTGAAGGCGATGATCACGAGCGCCTGGATGAGCGCGAACACGCTGAATCCGATGAGGTAGCCGAGAACGAGCTCGCCGCGCCGGAGCGGCGTCGCGAGGAGACGTTCCAGCGTTCCACTGGTCCGCTCGCGCAGGAACGCCACGGCGGACAGCAGGAAGATGAAGAAAAAGGCGAAGAGGGCGACGAGCACCGGCGCGAGGTAGTCGAGCAGCGTGTAGTCGCTGCCTCCGTACAGCCGCTCCGCCACGATCTTTGGACCGGGCAGCTGCCCGAGCCTCGAGAGTCCATCGAGCAGGGCGCGCTGAACCGACGTGGCGACGGAGCCGCTGGCGAGCGGGTCCGATCCCTCGATCACCACATGGAGCGTCGCGGTCGGGGAGTCCAGCCATACCAGCCCGTCGGCCTGGCCGTCCTGGAGCGCGCGCATACCTTCGTCGAACGTCGCTTCGCGCGCTCGGATGGCCGGCGAGGAGAGGAAGCCGTCGATCACGTTCGGCGGCCCGCTGAATCGATCGGTCGCGAGGATGACGCGGGGAGCCTGTTGCGCCTGCGACCCGCCCCACAGCGCGCCGACAAGCGAAAGGACCACGAGTGGGGCCACGATCAGGAGCGCGATCGACCGCCGGTCGTGCCGGAACTGCGAGACGATGCGGCGCGCGACCGCGGCGACCCGGTGGGGGCTCACGCTTTTGCCTCGGCCAGGGCGAGAAAAGCGCTCTCGAGATCCTTCGTCCCGGCGCGGACCACGAGGTCGTTCGCGCTGCCCTCGGCGAGGACGATCCCGCGCGGATGAGGCCTAGCCGGTCGCATCGCGCCGCCTCGTCCATGACGTGGCTCGAGACCAGGATCGTGACGCCTTTCTCCGCCAAGCCACGGAAGTGGGACCAGAAGTCGCGCCGCAGGACCGGGTCGACCCCGACGGTCGGCTCGTCCAGAAGGAGCAGGCGCGGGTCGTGGAGGAGGGTCGAAGCCAGCGAGACCCGGGTCCGCATCCCGCCGGAGAGCGTCGCGACGACCGAACGCCGCCGATCGAGAAGGTCAACGGTGCGTAACGATTCCTCGATTCGCTGGTCGACGTCGGCCACGCCCTGGAGCGCCGCGAAGAAGCGGAGGTTCTCGTCGACGGTCAGCTCCGCGTAGAGAGCGGGGGCCTGCGTCATGTAGCCGACGCGCCCGGCGCTTACCGCGACGCGTGGCGCAACGCCGAACACGGCAAGCCGCCCCGCGTCCGGCCGCACCAGGCCCGCGAGGCAACGGATGAACGTCGTCTTCCCAGATCCGTTCGGTCCGAGCAGCCCGTAGATCTCGCCCTCGTAGATAGAAAGGGACAGGCCCGCGAGCGCTTCGATCTGCGCGAAGCGCTTGCGGACGTCCGACGCCTCGACCGCGGCGGCCGGGCTCACGTGCGTGATGGTGCCACGTCGCCAAGGAAGCGAGCGCCGTGGCATGAGGTTTGCTCAAGAGCCCGCCAGACGAGTCGCCATAGTGCGAAAGAAAGAGGAAACACGATGTTGCTCTTCACGATCGGGATCATGGCGGGCATCGCACTCGGGATGATCATCGTGGGCTTCCTCGCGATCGGTGCGTACGACCGTGGGTACAGCGAAGCCCTCCAGCGCCGCAAGGCGTGGCGGACTGAGCTTGTCGCACGGACCGTCGTCGGAACGCGGGCGCTCGTCTCGGCTCGCAGGGCGAGCTAGCACCCCTCCCAAATCAGGTCGAAAGGGGCCGCCGAAGGGCGGCCCTTTCGTCTATCTAGGGCCCAAAGAACTTCCGCTTGAGGTCTTCGATCGCCCTCTGCAGGGAGTCGATGACTCCAGGGATGCCGGTCGGGACGATCTCGACGCTCCCGTCGCGGGCGATCCGCAGCTCGTCCCCCGGCCGCACCGCCGCCTTGACCACCGCGCGGTCCGCCGTGATCGTGAACACGACCCGGTTCTGGTCATCGACGATCGTGCCGACGCGCAGCTTGCCCTCGGGCATCGCCTTGATCACGGCCTTGAGCTGGTCGTCGGCCCGCAGGTCCGCCTGTGGCTGCGGCGCGATCCGGCTGATCGTCTTCCCTAGCTCATCGAAGAACGCAGTGGGCCCGCGCATCACAGGGCCGAGCAGGCCTACGGCGACGGCAATTGCGATGAGTACAACGAATACCCCGATCACAAATTGGAGCGCCCACATTGGGACGAATCTCTTGACGGGTTGCTTCACTCAGTTCCCTCCGATCGATCAATCGCCCTCGGCCGACCCGACCGAAACCCTCTTTACGCGACGGTGGACCCCCCGGCCTCCGGCCGGTGCCCCATCGGTCGCTTCGCGCCCAGGGGCCCCTGCCCCTGGAGGCCCTCGGTCCGCCGAGCCAAACACTCAGCGGGAACAGTGTGTGCAGCACTCCCCCGAAAGGAAAGAGAAAGGAGTTCCAATGGCTGAGCTCGACACGAAGGACCGGGAAAAGTTGGACAAACGCAAGTTCGCGTACGTCGACAAGGAGGGCGAGAAACATCTGCCGATCAACGACGACGCCCACGTCCGTAACGCCATGGCCCGGTTCAACCAGACGGACTTCGAGTCCACAACGAAGAGGGAGACCGCCCGCAAGAAGATCGTGAAGGCGGCGAAACGGCGGGGTATCAAGGTCGCGAGGGCCGACAACGTCGCCAAGGGACGGAAGACGAAGGCCAAGCGCTAGCGCCTATCTGCGACCATTTGCCCATGACAGGGCTGAAGGTGGTGTGCGTCGGCGGCGGCCTCGGGGCTCCCACGGTCATGGCCGGGCTTCGGCGCTACACCGAGGACATCACCGGCCTTATCGCAGTAACGGACTCCGGGCGATCGACGGGTAAGGTGCGCATCGCGCTCGATGTGCCGGCGCCGGGCGACATCCGGAGCGCCCTGACCGTCCTCGCCGAGGGCGATCCCACCTTGGTGCGGCTCTTCTCGCATCGCTTCGAGACCGACAAAAGCGAAGAGCTGAACGGAATGGCCTTCGGCAACCTCTTCCTCGCCGCGCTCACACAGCAGGAGGGCTCCTTCCTGCGTGCGGTGGAGGAGGCGTCGCGACTCCTTCGGATCCGCGGCCGCGTCCTCCCGGTCACGCTTTACAACACGCATCTTTGCGCGAAGCTCGCCGACGGAAGCGTCGTCGAAGAAGAGGTCAACGTGCGCGCCATCGGGAAGGCGCCGATCGAGCGCATCTATCTCAAAGACGACGACGTCCGTGCGACCGACGGAAGCGTCGAGGCGATCGCCTCCGCAGACCTCATCACCCTCGGCCCGGGCAGCCTGTTCACTACGGTGTGCGCGTGTCTCCTCGTGCCGGAGATCGCGCGCGCGATCTCCGACGCGCAGGGTCTCGTCGTCTACGTCGCGAACACCACGACACAACCGGGCCAGACCGACGGCTTCAGCCTCGCCGACCACGTGCGCGTCGTTTCCGATTACCTCGGCGGCTCCGGCCTCGACACGGTGCTCATCAACGACGACGCGCCGCCGGATCACCTCCGCGCGCACTATGCCGAGCGCGGCGCCGCCTACCTCGAGCCCACCGCCGTCGAGGTCGCGAAGGTCGAGGACCTCGGCGTTCGCGCGGTGACCGCGCCGGTGATCGACAAATGGAGCGGACCGCGCGATCTCTGGCTGAAACAGGACACGATCCGCCACGACGCGGCGCGTGTGGCGACCGCTCTGCTTCGGCTCGTCGAAGAGCGCCGGCCACGCCTCCGCGCGTTGCCGTAATGGCCGTCGCGTCGCGAGTGCGCCACTTCCTTTCGATCGGCGACCTGGAGCGGGACGAGCTCGAGCTCCTGTTGGAACAGAGCGCAAGCCTGAAGGCGAGACCTTCCACGGGAGGCCTCGCGGGCCGCACGGTGGCCCTCATCTTTGAGAAGCCGAGCCTACGCACCCGGCTGTCGTTCGACGTCGGCATCGCGCAGCTCGGCGGTCACTGCGTGTACCTCTCGCCCGCGGAGGTCGGCCTCGGCCGCCGAGAGAGCGTCTCCGACGTCGCTCGCGTCACGAGCCGTATGGCGGACGCAGTGGTGCTGCGAGTCAATGCGCACGAGACGATCGAGGAGTTCGCGCGCTACAGCGAGGTCCCGGTGATCAACGGCCTCTCCGACCTGTCGCACCCGTGCCAGGGCCTTGCCGACATCTTCACGATCCGCGAGCGGAAAGGCCCCGATCTTCGCGGCGTCGCCATCGCCTACATCGGCGACGGCAACAACGTCGCGCATTCGCTGATGTTGTGCGTCGCGAAGACAGGCGCGTCACTCCGCATCGCCACGCCCGCCGGGTACGAGCCACTTGCGCGCTACCGGGAGCTCGCTGGAGCCGACGCGAGATCGAGCGGCGCGCAGATCACGATCGGAAACGATCCGGTCGCGGCGGTGACCGGCGCCGACGTCGTGTACACGGATGTGTGGACGAGCATGGGTCAGGAGCAGGAGTACGAGCGCCGCCGCCGCGCGTTCCAGGGATTCCAGCTCAACGCGGCGCTCCTCGCGCGCGCGAAGCGCGACGCGATCGTCCTGCACGACCTTCCGGCGCACCGAGGCGAGGAGATCACCGACGAGGTGATCGACGGTCCCCAGAGCGCGGTGTTCGATCAGGCGGAGAACCGGCTGCACACGGAGAAGGCGCTCCTGTGCTGGCTGCTCGGAGGAGATCGATGAAAGCGACTGACGAGCGCACGATCCTGGCCGATTGCTGCGAGGACTGGATCATCGAGTGGGGCGGCTTCTATCCCGCCGGACGCGAGTTCCGCTGTCCCGAATGCGCGACCGAGTGGAAGAAGACCGAGGGCGATGCCTATCGCCGCGGCGACGGACGGTCATTCGTGCGCCGCGCGCGCTCTGGGCCGAATGCTGAATTCCCGTACCTTGCGGCCGCGGACGGACACGAACCGAATGTCGAGCGGTGCTGCGCGAAGATTCTTCTTGCGCATGGCGAGAGAATGGCCGAGGGCTCGTTCGTTTGTCCGGTCTGCGGTACGGAGTGGGCGCACACAACACAGCGACTACACGGTCTTCGTGTTCCGGTGTTCGCGAAGGCCGGCCTCCGCGAGCCGTTGACGGTGCAACCTGGGCGTACACGTCCGTTCCTCGTTGCGCTCTCGGAGTATTCGCCGCCGCGCGACTAGGTCACGGTCTCGTTCGTTTGGTCCGCCGCGCGACAGCATTGGCGCCCGAATCCCTGATCGCGCGATGTCGTTGCTACTCGGCTGACCGAACGGACCCATCGAGAGGTCGTTAGTTCCCCGGGCAACGAACGTTCAGCCAATTTGGTTGAACGCGAGTTGGGGAGGCAAACGTGGCGTTGTCACGTTCGTGCAATGTCGTGGCGCTCGTCCTCATCGTCACGCTTGCGTTCGGTGTCGGGTCGAGTGCTGTGCTCGCTCCCGAGGCCGACGCGCTCGTTTCGGTCAGCACGTTCACCGTCGCCGACGGCGCGGTCCTCATCAGTCACGGTGGTGCGGAGTTCACGCCGGCGCGCGAAGGCGAGGTGCTCGCCACGGGCGACACGATCCGCACCGGCACAGGCGCATCGGCGGAGATCACGTACTTCGAAGGATCGAGCATTCGCATCGAAGCTAACGCGGAGATCGTCGTCCCGAGTCTGCGCACTTCTGACGGCGGAGCTGTGCGGACGCTTGAACGCGCGTGGCACGTCGTCACCAAGCTCATCAACGGAAATTCTCGCTACGAGATGCATGGCCCAAGCTCGACCGCGTCAGTGCGCGGGTAGGTTGTCGTGACGACCTGGACTTAGGAAAACTGGGCGGCTACGGGGTTTCGAACCCCGACTGGGAGGTCCACAACCTCTAGTGCTGCCATTACACCATAGCCGCCGTGGATCGAACGCGAGTGCGTTCGACGCTCAGTCTATCGGACTAACGCCCCGCTTTCGCCCTCGCGTCCGCATACAGGCCGCGCACCATCTCGGAAGCGAAGTGGTACTGCCCGACATCGAGGTAGACCGTCCACACGTCGACCGCGCCGTTCCAATCCTGTTTGCCGTAGAGCGCGAGTCCCTTCACGAAAAGCGCGTCCGGGTCCTTGGGTCGCTGCGCCAGCACGCGATCCGCGGCGACGATCGCGCCGTCGTTGCTCCCCGAGGCGACCAGGATCAGCGCGAGTCCGTCGAGCGCCGCGACGTTGTTCTGGTCCTTCGCGAGCACCGCCTGATAGCGCGGGATCGCGTCCTGCGGACGACCTGCCTGGACATATGCGTCTGCGAGCGCGAGCTGTGTCGGAACATCGCCCGGGTTCAGTTTCGCGCGCGCCTCGAGCGCAGCCAGCGCGTCGGTCTGCGGCACCGTGCCCGTCACCGTTTCCCCCGGCGCGCGATCGCCTGCCGACGGCGGGAGGTAGAAGACCGCGACGCCGACGGCAACTGCCGCGATCAGCGCTGCGGCGATCAGCGTTCGCACCGGCGCAGCGCCACGTGCCTCGGGCGCGCGCCGTACGAATGCGTCGCGTTCGAGCGATGATCGAAGCCGCGTGTAGTCCGAGGGCGCGATCGTCCCCGCTGCGCGCGCGAACTCGAGATCCCGCAGCGAGCTCACCGCGCGCGCCACATCGTCCCGGTGATCCGGCGGATCCGCGGGCCACGCGACGGGACGCCGTGCGAGCGGCGCGATCACGGCCGCCGTCCCGGCGAGCAGCAGGACGATGAAGAGCGCGATGGTCATCCCTCGGCGGCCTCCTCACGCGCGACGCGCTCGCGCAACGCGGCAACCTGCGTCGCGCTCGGCTCGGCCGGCGGGGGAGCGTCGGCGCCGCGCAGCCGCCCGGTGACGAGCACCAGACCAGCGCCGAGTGCGGCGATGGGAACGAGCCACACGAGGCCGCTCCACGACGCGACCGGCGGCGAGAGGAAGATCCAGTCGCCGTACGCCGCGCGGAACTCGGCCTGGATCTCCGCGTTGCTCTTTCCCTCGCGCACGCGCTGCGTGACAAGGTCGCGCATCTGGCGCGCCGTCTCGGAGGTCGAGTCCTTGACCGAAAGGCCCTGACAGACCGGGCAACGGAGCTCGGTCGTGATCTGATCGATGCGCTCGTCCGCGGTCACCTCGTGCGGCCGCGCAGCGAACACGAGCGCGGCGGCCAGGGCGAGAAGCGCGATCGCGATGACGATGCGGCCGTTCATCGCGCGGCCCGCGCGCGAAGCGTTTCGATCGCGTTGACCAACGTTGCCTCGTCGATCGGACCGATGTGCCGGCCCGCGATGACGCCGTCAGGCCCGATGAAGAACGTCTCCGGCGGGCCGAAGACCCCGTACGACAGAGCAACGCGGCCATCATCGTCGGCGACGGTCGTCCATCCCATACCCATGCGCTGTACATATGCGAGGCCGTTGTCGCGCGACTCCTGGTAGTTCACGCCGAGCATGACCACGTCGCTCGCTCGATAGCGCTCGTACACGCGGACGAGCGCGGGGTTCTCCTCGGTGCAGGGTAGGCACCAGGACGCGAAGAAATTCACGACGACGACCTTGCCCGAAAGATCCGCGAGCGCGACTTTCCCGGAGCCGTCGAGGCGCTCGAGCGTGAATACCGGCGCGGGCTTGCCGATCGTACCGGTGCGGATGTCGTGCGGATCACGGCGGAATGCCAGCGCCAGCGTCACGACGAGACCGAGCATCGCGACGACGACGGCGATACGGACGACCCGGGCGAGCATCACTTTGCCGACACCGCAACTTCGGCGACCGGCATTCGCACGGTGCGGCGACGTGGGACGGGGAGCGCCGCGATGAGCGCACCGATACCCACGACCGCGCCGCCGAGCCACAGCCACGAGACGCCGGGGATCACGCGCATTCGGATCGTCGCCCACGAAAACGTGCGTTGGTCGTACGCGGCGAGGATCGTGTACAGGTCGTCCCGCAGGCCGGCGCCGATCCCCGGCGACCCCACCGCGGACGAGCTATTCGGGTACTGCACGAGGGCCGGGCGCAGATGCTCGCTCGCGCCGTTCCCGGTGATGATGAGGTCGGCCACGATCGAATCGCGTTGCGGTTCGCTCACCGGCCGGATCGCATCGAGACGCACGGTGTAGCCCGCCACGACGAGCGTCTCGCCGGGCGCGAGCGTCTGCTCGGCGTCGACCGTGCGTGCTTGACTCGTCGCCACCGCGAGCGCGACGAGAACGATCCCGACGTGCACGACGTAGCCACCGTACCGGCGTCCGCTCCGGCGGAGGAGATTCAAGAAAGCCGTGAGCCCGCTCTCGCCATGCAACGTGCCCCGCGCGCGCACGCCGCGCGCGAACTCCTGCACGACCGTGGCGATGACGAACGCACCGAGTGCGTACGTGAGCACCGCCGCGAGCGCGGTCGTGCCGGTGATGAGCGCCGCGAGCGCGCCGGCCGCTGCCGCGACGATCGGCGCGGTGAACTGCCGCTCCAGCGTTGCGCGCGACGCACCGTTCCACGGCAGCTGCGGCCCGACGCCCATGAGGAACAGGAGCGCGAGGGCAAGTGGGATCTCGACGCGGTCGAAGTACGGACCGCCGATCGAGAGCTGCGCGCCCGAGACCGCTTCGGCAACGAGCGGGTAAAGGGTTCCGAGGAGCACGGTGAGCGTCGCGGCCATGAAGAGCACGTTCTGGAAAAGGAAGATCGCTTCGCGCGAGAGGGGAGCGCCGATCGGCCCGGCGTCACGCAGGCGCGCCGATCGCCAGAGCAGCAGACCGACCGAAAGCACGAGGATCGCGACGAGGTATCCGAGGAGCAGCGGACCGATCGCCGAGAGGCTGAACGAATGCACGCTGTTCACGACTCCGCTTCGCGTGAGGAACGTCCCGAGGATGGTGAGCGCGAACGTCGCGACCACCAGCGCGAGATTCCAGGTGCGGAGGAGGCTGCGCTTTTCTTCGACCATGACCGAGTGCAGGTACGCGGTCGAGGTGAGCCACGGCATGATCGCGGCGTTCTCGACCGGGTCCCATGCCCAGTAGCCGCCCCATCCCAGGACCGCGTAGCTCCACCACGCGCCGGCGACGATGCCGACGCCGAGGAGCGCCCACGAGATGAGCGCGAAGCGCCGCGTCGCGACGAGCCAGCGATCGCCGCCCTCGCCGAGGATCAGCGACGCGATCGCATACGCGAACGGCACCGATGTGAGCACGTACCCGAGGTAGAGGAGCGGCGGATGGAGCGCCATGAGCGGATGGTTCTGCAGCAGTGCGTTGGGTCCGTTGCCGTTGTCGGGCGCGAGCGCGAGACGCGTGAACGGGTCGGCCGCCGGTGTCGTGATCAGCAGCAGGAAGAAGGTGAGCATCGCGAACATCACCGCGAGCGCGGTCGTCGCAAGGCGCGGGATCGCGATGGTGCCGCGGAACGCGATGAACGCGGTCGCACCTGCGAGGATCCCCGTCCAGAGCAGGATCGATCCTTCGAGCGCGGCCCAAAGGCTGATGATCGAATAGAAGGTGGGGGTCTCCCGCGCGTTGTTCTCGGCGACGTAGAGGATCGAGAAGTCGTGCGTCGCGAGCGCGAACATCATCGACAGCGCGGCGATGACGACGAGCGCGAACCCGACGCCCGCCGCGATCCGCGCGGACGCGAGCGCGCGTGCGTCGCGCCGCCATGCCGCGTAGATCGAAGCGCCGGTGCCCCAGAGCGACAGGAAGAGCGCCGCGCGAAGCGCAGCCGCGCCGAGGTCGCCCGCGCTCACGGAGCGGTCCGGTGCGCCGGCGTCGCTCCAGCGGTCGGCGCGGTGTACACCTCGTCGTGCTTCGCGATCACCTGCGTCGCGTGAAACGTCCCGTCAGCGACGAACGCGCCTTCGACGACGGCACCCGCGTCCTCGCGCAGCAGGCCGGGGATCGCGCCGGTGGCGACGATCTGCACGTCGACGGTCCCGTCGGTGATCACGAACCGGAAGTCGTTCGCACCGCGCAGGTCGGCCGACGACATCGACCCCGTCTTCACGAGGCCGCCGAGCCGCACCGTCTGACCGACCGCGACACCCTGCGCCTTCGCTTCCGACGGGGTCAGGTAGTACACGGCCTGACTCTGCAGATTGGTCGCGGCGACGGTGCCGACTAGGACCGCGACGCCGAGGGCCGCGATCAGCAGAACGCGCCGCGCTCCAATTCGCTCAAGCACCGCGTGCGCGCAATGAAATGAGGTAGGCGAGCAGCGCGCCCCAGACGATGGCGAAGGCGGCGACGATGAAGATCAGGTTGTCCATATGCGCACCTGCCGGGCGAGCTCGAGCGCGACACGTGACGTCATGAAGTAGGCGTAGATGAGCGTGTACGCGCCGAGCGACACCATGAGCGTGAGCAGCATCGACGAGTCGAGCGCGGGCGCGCCCGCGGCCCGCAGGACCGTCGGGAGCTGGTGAAGCGAATTTGCCCAGAGCACTGAGAGGTGAACGATCGGGACGTCGATGACCGCGATGATCCCGAAGACCGCGGCGCGTGTGGCGCGCCGCGAGAAGTCCGTCGACAGCCCCCGCAGGAGCAGATAGCCGACGTACATCACAAACATGATCGCCGTGGTCACCAGGCGCGGCTCCCACGTCCACCACACACCCCACGTTGGCTTCGCCCAGATCGAGCCCGCGACGAGGAACAGTCCGGTGAAGAGCACCCCGATCTCCGCGGAGGAGACGGCGATCGCATCGAACAGCTGGTTCTTCGTCCAGAGCCAGCCGACCGACGCCAGGAAGACGACGACGAACGCGAGATAGGCGAGCCATGCCAGGGGCACGTGGACGTACAGGATTCGGTAGACGTTTCCCTGCACCGCGTCGGTGGGCGCCCAGAAGAGCGCCATCACGCTCGCCACGACGAACGACGCGGCGGCAGCGATGCCGAGCCATGGACGGATGCGCGGCAACGTATTTCCGCGCGGGATGGTGGTCTCTGTCACTCGATGGCCGCTGGAACGATGGTAAGGCCGATGACCGTGTAAACAACCGCGAACGCGAACAGCAAGCCGGCCCACGACAGAGCCCCGACCGCGTCGCCGGAAAGTGCCGCGCTCGTGCCGCGGGTGGCCGCGACGAGCTGCGGCACGAGAACCGGCAGCGCGAGGATCGGTACGAGCGCGGCGCGCGCACGGAGACGGAGCGCGAGCACGACATCGACGACGACGATCGGGGGCAGCGCGAGAACGCCGAGCAGCACGACCACGACGAGATGAACCGGAAGCGTGATCCGGAGATCGAGCAGCACGATCGACAGGATGCCGCCGACCGCGGCAACGAGGAGGAGGACGAGCGCGAGCGAGAGGACCTTTCCGCCGAACAGCGCGTCTCGGCCACCGGGAAGTGCGACGAGCCCTTCGAGCGCATCGTCCTCGAGCTCGCGATCGAACGAGCGCATCGTCGCGAGGATCGTCGCGAACGCGAGCGCGAGCCAGAAGAGGGCCGAGGCGACGTCGGCGTCGCGCGCGATCTGGGGTCCGACCACGAGACTCTCGAGGAGCACGAGCACCGCGATGAAGGTCACCGCCGCGACGACGCCGTCGGGCTGTCTTCGCTCGGCGCGGAGCTCGCGAACGGCGACGAGCCCGATGCGCACGATCATGCGGCCGTGGCCGCGCCGTCGTCGATCGCGACCTGCGCCTTCGCGAGCTCGTCGAGCTCCGGATGCCCGTGCGTCGCGATCACGAGCGAGCGCCCGTCGTCGCGAGCGCGCCCGATCGTCTGTCGCAACCGGTTCACGCCCGCCTCGTCGAGATCCGCGAACGGTTCGTCGAGGAGCAGGAGAGGGACACGCTCGGTTTCGACGCGCGCCAGGGCGGCCCGCCTGCGCTCGCCCGCCGACAGCCGTTCGACGGGACGATCCATGTCTTCCCCGACGCCCCACGCGCGAAGCGCGCCGTCGATGCCTCGCGTGTCGCCGCCGCGGAAGCGCACGAAGAACTCCAGGTTCTCCCGCGCGGTGAGCCCGCGCAGCAGCATCGGTCGATGGCCGATGTAAAGGACGTCGCCCGACACCTTTCTATCGCCGCGCGCGAGCGGGATGAGGCCGGCGAGGGCGCGGAGAAGCGTGGTCTTCCCCGAGCCGTTCGGTCCGCGCACGAGCGTGAGGCCGGGGCCGAGCTCGAGGTTGACCGCGCGAAGGATCACGCGATCGTCCAGGACGACCGTGGCATCGTGGAGGGATGCACTCGACTGCACCGTTCGCATGATGGGACGCGTTGTCCTCGTATGCATCGCGCTCGCAGCGCTCGTCCTGGCGTGCGCTCCGGCGCCGCCGGCGACGGAACCCGTCGCCCGCGGTCGTCAGCTGTACCAATCGATGGGGTGCGCCAACTGCCACGAGCCGAACCTGATCGGGCAGCGTCTGGGACCGCCCCTCGACCACATCGGAACGATCGCGGCCACGCGCCGGGCGGGCTTCTCGGCCGAGGAATACATCCGCCAGTCGATCCTTGACCCGGGGGCCTACGTCGTACCGGGGTACCAGGACTCGATGCCGAGGGATCTAGGCCGAGACCTCTCGCCTACCGACCTGGACGCCCTTGTCGCCTACCTTCTGTCTCTCAAGTGAAACCCCCGCCTAACACCCAAGCGGCAGCCCCCGTTAGCCCCGATGGACCGGACGACGAGGACCGAAACCTCGCCCTACGCGCCGGAAAGGGGGACGCGGCCGCCTTCGGAGCGCTCTACGACCGCTACGTCGAGGCCGTGTACCGATACGTGTTCTACCGGGTAAGGAACGACGCAGATGCCGAGGATCTCGTGAGCGACGTGTTCATGCGCGCGCTCCGGGCGATCCCGCGCTACGAGCCGCGGGTGGCTTTCCTTGCCTGGCTCTACCGCATCGCGCGGAACGCCGTGATCGACCGCGCCCGTCGCTCCCGAGTTCAGATCTCGTTCGAGGACGCGCTCGCACATCCGAACGTCGACCAGGTCGTCGAGCCGGACGCGACGATCCTCGCGCTTTCCGACAAGGAAGCCGTGCGCGGGGCGCTCGCGAAGCTCACGCCACTGCAGCAAGAGGTCATCGTTCTCCGCTTCGTTGAGGGATACAGCACGCAAGAGATCGCGACCCTCGTCGGCAAGCGCGAGGGAACGGTGCGAGGCATTCAGTTCCGCGCGCTCGAGGCGCTTCGCACCCTCATCCCATCGCGCGAGGCACTGGCATGACCGAGAAGCGTCCGCCGTTCCTCGAGCGTCCGGTTATGCGCGACCAGTTCCGCAAGGAGCTGCGAGGCCGCCTGATGTCCGAGGCCGTGGTCGTCCTCGCGCCTCGTCCGAGCCGCTTCTCGTTCCCCGCGATACTCCGTCCCGCGCTCGCTGCTGCTGCGATCCTCGTGCTCGTCTTGGCCGGCGCGACGAGCGCCGCCGCATCGAGCCTTCCCGGCGATCCGCTCTACGCAGTGAAGCGCGCCACCGAAGACGTGCGGCTCGCGCTGACATTCGACGACGTCGCGCGGACCCAGCTTCTCTCAGAGCTGACCGATCGCCGCCTTGAGGAGCTTGCCGAGATCGCCAAGCATCGGCCATCGTCCGCGCCGACCGCGACGCAGGAGTACGCCGACGCCGTCAACAACTTCGCGAACGCTTTGGACGAGTTGCGCGCCGCCGACAGCGAGGACAAGCGCAACGCGGCCCAGACTCTCGCTGAGGCGGCCCGCGCGAAGCACAAGGCCGTTCTCGACGCGGTGAAAGAGCAGCTCCCGGCCGACGCTCAGCCTGAGGTCCAGAAGGTCAACGACGACGAACAGGAACGCACCTCGCCGTCGCATGACCCCGGCCGGGGCGGGCAGGGAAGCACGGGTGGGCGGCCCTCGAACGCTTCGCCGAGGCCGACTCCCAAGAGGTAACGGCTGCAACTGGCACGGCCGGTGCATAGAAGCCCGGCCATGTGCCGTTGCAAGCGATGTACGAACCAGCGGATCTTCCTTCGAGTTCTCGCCCTTCTCTTCGTCGTGTGAAGCGCGTCCTCCTAGCCGAGGACGACCCTGACACGGCGACGGCGATCAAGGCGACGCTCGAAGAGCGTCTCCCGATCACCGTCGATCACGTGACGAACGGAGCGCTCGTCCTCGATCAGATCTTCGCCACCCATCCCGATCTCGTGATCCTGGATGTGTCGATGCCTGGCCTCAACGGGATCGATGTGTTCGACCTGCTGCGAGGAAGCTCGTTATTCATCGATGTTCCGGTGCTGTTCCTGACCGCCATGCCCGATCGCGCCGAGCAAGCCTTCGCGCGTTTCGGCATCAGCGACGTGATGGCGAAACCGTTCGATTGCGATGCACTCGTGCAGCGCGTCGATGACATGCTCGCGGGCGCCGCGAGGGTCGCCTAGCTCCGGCGTCCTGGCAAGTAGCGACGGGCTGCGGGTCCTGTCCCGGGGTCAGGCGGAGAGCAGCGCCGCGGTCTTCTTCGCTCGGCCCCTCGTGGGATCGCGATGGACCGCCGATCAGGGGCCGCTCGCTCAGAAGACCCCGACGCTACTCAACTCGCTCCGTGCCATCCGCACGCCGCCTGCTGCTCTCTGCTAGCCCGCCGTCTCCTGTGAATCGGAGCGCACTTGAGCGAGACGCGGCCAACGTCGGCGAACCGCGGCGGCGATGCCCTCGGCGTCAATGCCGTAGTGCTTACGCCACAGCTTCTGGGCACCGTGATCCACGTGTTCATCAGGTATTCCTAGGATTTCGAGATCGACGCGTGCGCCGCGCTCGGCGAGGAGCTCGCCGACCGCCGAGCCGAAGCCGCCCGCGACGACGTGCTCTTCGACCGTGACGAAACGCGGGATGCGGGCCGCGAGCGCGAGGACCCGCTCCTCATCGAGCGGTTTCGCGAAGCGTGCGTTGACGACGGTCGCCTCGAGTCCATCGCGCGCGAGGATTTCGGCGGCCTCCATCGCGGCGCCGACCGGATGGCCGTATGCAAGGATCGCGACGCCGTCGCCCTCGCGGAGGGTCTCCGACAGACCGATCGGGATCTCCGCGAGCGGCGTGTTGAGCGCCGCGCCCACGCCGGTGCCTCGCGGAAAGCGCAGGCCCACAGGTCCGCGGCCGGCCGCCGCGTGGCGGTACGCGGTCCAGACCATCTGGCGTAGCTCGGCTTCGTCCTTCGGGGCCATGAGGGTCATGCCCGGGAGGATCCGCAGATACGCGATGTCGTACAGACCCTGGTGGGTCCTGCCGTCGTCGCCGACGATCCCGCCGCGGTCCATCGCGAACACGACGGAGAGATCCTGCACGGCGACGTCGTGGACGACCTGGTCGAAACCGCGCTGCAGGAACGTCGAGTACACGGCGACGATCGGCACGATCCCCTGGGTCGCGAGACCCGCGGCGAACGTCACCGCGTGCTGCTCGCAAATACCGACGTCGAAGAGCCGCTCGGGGAATTCCTTGAAGAGCGGCAGCAGGCCGGTGCCTCCCGGCATCGCCGCGGTGATCGCGACCGCGCGCTCGTCAGCGTTCAGGACTTCGCGAACCGCGTCGGCGAAGACGGCCGTGTACTGCGGGGCCGTCGCTTTCGCGGAACCGCTCGCCGAGACCCCGTGCCATTTCACGTTGTCGACCTCGGCCGGAACGTAGCCGTGACCTTTCTGCGTTTGCACGTGAACGAAGACAGGACCGTCGCGGAAGTCGCGGGCCTTTTCGAGCACGCCTTCGACCGCGAAGAGGTCGTGACCGTCCACCGGGCCGAAGTACGTGAAGCCGAGCTGTTCGAACAGGATGTTCGGGATGAAGAGTGCTTTGAGGCTGGTGAAGATTCGCCGGCGCGCCTCTTCCGCAAGCTCGCCGCCAGGCATGTGCTCGAGGACCTGACGTGCGATGTGCTTGGCGCCCCGATATGGCTGCGCGGTGCGGAGCGATTCGAGCATGCGCGAGACCGCGCCGACGTTCGGCGCGATGCTCATACCGTTGTCGTTCAGCACGACGATCACGCGGGTACGCATGTGGCCGATGCTGTTCATGGCTTCGAATGCCATGCCCGCCGTGAGCGCGCCGTCCCCGATGATCGCGACGACGTGGTTGTCATCGCCCTTCAGATCGCGCGCGACGGCCATCCCCTGGGCCGCGGAGATCGAGGTTCCTGCGTGTCCCGCGCCGAACTGGTCGTGCTCCGACTCGCTTCGCGCGAGGAAGCCCGAGATCCCGCCGAACTGGCGGAGCGTGTCGAATCGTCCGCGGCGTCCGGTGAGCATCTTGTGCACGTAGGCCTGATGCCCGGTGTCCCACACGAGCTTGTCGTGGGGAGAGTCGAACACCCGATGAAGCGCCACCGTGAGCTCGACGGTCCCAAGGCTCGACGAGATATGCCCGCCGGTTTTCTGCACGCTCTCGACGGTGAACTCGCGGATCTCGCGGCAGAGCTCGAGCAATTCGTCGCGATGGAGCAGCCGAAGGTCGCGCGGCTGCTGTATGCGATCGAGCACGGTCATGTCGCGATACTAGCCGCGATGTTCGATCTCTCTAAGCGTGTCGTAGTACTTACGGGGGCGACCGGAAACATCGGGCCGACAGTCCTGCGCGCCTATCTCGAGCAGGGCGCGCACGTCGCGATACCTGTCCGCGACGAGGCCAAGGGTGCCGCCGTGCGCGACTCGCTTGGTGACCTGGCCGGTGCGGCGGACGATCCGCGCGTACTCGTTCGCGCCGCCGACCCGGGCAATCGCGCCGCGATGGACGGCTTCGTCGAGCAGGTGCTTCGCGCGTGGGGCCGGCTCGACGTCGTCGCGAATCTCATCGGCGGATATGCGGCCTCCGATGCTGGCAGTGGCGACGTCGCTGCTTACCGCACGTACTGGGATCAGAAGGTCGCGACGATCGTCACGGCCACGACGGCCTGCCTCCGGCCGATGCGCGCGCGCGGCTACGGCCGTGTGGTGAACGTCGCTTCCACCGCGGCGCTGAAGGGCGAGAAAAGCGCCGCCGGGTACGCGATGGCGAACGCCGCACTGCTCCGCTGGACCGAATCCCTCGCCGAGGAAACCAAGCGCGAAGGCATCACCGCGAACTGCGTCCTGCCGCGCATCATCGACAACGCCGAGAATCGAGCCGCGATGCCCAAGGCTGATCCATCGCGATGGGCGACCCCCGCCGAGATCGCCGCGGTCGTCGTGTTTCTCTCGAGCGATGAGGCGAGTGGCCTAACCGGCGCCGCCCTTCCCGTCACGGCGCGGACATAGCGCATGGCCGCTGAGCTGACGATCAGAGACGCAAAGGAAGATGACCTCGACGCGGTGAGCGCGCTGCTCGTCGACGCGTACGCGCAGTACCTGCCTCCGCCGCGCGAACTCACCGCGGACGAGCGCGCCGGATGGGACGGATACCGTCGGAACATCGCCGACGTATGGTCGCGCGCTCCGATCTCGTCCACGATCATCGCCGAACGCGACGGGAAGCTGCTCGGAAGCGTGAACTACTACGCACCGGGTCAGGCCGATTCTCTTGACGGCGCGTGGCCAGACGGATGGGCGTCGATTCGGCTTCTCGGGGTCTCGCCGCAGGCGCGTGGCCTTGGAATCGGGCGGGCACTTTTGCAGGAGTGCTTGCGCCGCGCGCGCGCCGACGGAGCAACGACGATGGGATTGCACACGACGAAGTTGATGGACGTCGCCCGCGCGATGTATTTGCGGCTCGGGTTCGCGCGCGCTCCCGCATACGATTTCCATCCGGCCCCAGATTTCACGGTCGAGGCGTTTCGGCTGGACTTGTAGCGTTACCTAGCGGCGCGCGGCTGCGGCCCCCATAGCGGCGCGAACCGATTCATCGACTGGCTGCGCCATCCCGAGGATGTTCCCCTCACTGTCTTTGAACCACGCGACCTTCATGTCTCCGCGGTCCGCGATGCTCCCGACCGTCTTGAGCGACGGGAGGTCGTAGTCCTCGAAGACCACGCCGTTGGACTTCAGTTCCTTCACCTCTGCGGCGATGTCATCCACCAGGAAACCCATCTGGGTATGGCCGCCGGGTCTCGACCCCATGAGCGAGATGACGAATCTCGTGCCCCCACCGCACGCATAAAAGTCCCCGTCGGGCTCGGTCGGCCGGAGCCCCAGCTTCTCCGCGTAGAACGCTCGCGCCCGGGCCGGATCGGTGACGGGCAGGGTTGTGTACACGCGACAATCGCTAAGCATCGGTCCCTCCAGCGTCGAGCCGTTCTTCGGCATCGCTGCGCGCGCCGATAGTAGGTCGGGGTCGGCGCGCACCCGCGTAAACTCGCCCGCGATGTCCCTCTTCGTGATCGTGAAGTTTCTCCACGTGCTGCTCGCGATCATCGCGGTGGGATTCAACGCGAGCTACGGTGTGTGGCTCGCCCGAGTCGCGCGTGAGCCGGTTCCGACACAGTCGTTCGTGTTGAACGGCATCAAGCGCCTCGACGATTGGTTCGCGAACCCGGCGTATGTGCTCCTCGCGGTGACGGGCGTCACCATGGTCTTCGTCGGCGAGCTGCGGTTCACGACGTTCTGGATCGCGGGCGGAATCGTGTTGTGGGCGATCGCCGTCGCGCTCGGGTTCTTCGTCTATACGCCGATGCTTCGCAACCAGATCCGAGCGCTCGAGACCGCCGGCCCCGAGAGCGACGACTACAGGCGGTACGCCTCGAATGCCCGCTTCATGGGCATCCTGCTCGCCGTGATCGTCGTCGTGATCGTCTTTCTCATGGTGACGAAGCCGACGCTCGCGTAGCGAGCTCGCGCCCCCACTCCGCGTACGCGTCCGCCGACGGATGCAACCCATCGGAGGCGAACATCTTTCTCCGGCCCTGGGCATGCATCAGCGGGAACAGATCGACCCACACCGCGCGAGCTCGCTCGGCCTCGTCGCGGGCGATCTCGTTGAAGCGCTCGATCTTGCGCGCGATGCCGGCGAGATCGCCAAAACCGGAGCCAGCGGGTGACAGCGACCAGTCCGGCTGTGGCAATGCGATCACGCGCGCGTCAGGTGCGTCGGCGCGGACCCGTTCGTGGATCGATCGGAGCTGGCGACGATAGCGATCGTCGCTGGATCCCTGGACGATGTCGTTCGCGCCGATGAGCAAGGTGACGAGCGTCGGACGAAACGACGCGACGAAGGGCAACTCTGCGTCGATGAGGTCGTCGGTCGTGTATCCGTTCACCGCTGGGTTCGAGAGAACGACGGAGCGGCCGGACTCCGTCCAGAGGCGCGCAAGGACCGCGGGGAACGATCGATCCGGTGTCGTGCCTGTGCCGATCGTGAACGAGTCACCGAGCGCGAGGAATCTTTCGGGAATGGTCAATTGTTCTAGTGTGAGAGAGCTTTCCAGAAAGGACCCGTGAGCTGACCGATCTCGATCTCATCATCATCGGCGGTGGACCGGCCGGTCTCACGGCGGGTCTGTACGCTGCGCGCGCCAATATGAAGACGGTCCTCCTGGATTCCAAGGACACGGGTGGCGAGATCCTCAACACCGAGGTCATCGAGGACTATCCCGGCTTCGAGTCCGTCACCGGCGCCGAGCTCGCCAAGAAGATGGCCGACCATGCGCTCAAATTCGGGCTCAAGATCGACACCTACAAGCCGGTGAAGGAAGTCCGCTCCGAGGGCGACCGCAAGATCGTGACTCTCGAGGACGGGACCGAGCTTTCGGCGTACGCCGTCATCGTCACCGTCGGCGGCGAGCCGACGAAGCTCGGCGTCGTGGGCGAGAAGGAGTACCACGGCCGCGGGGTGTCGTACTGCGCCGTCTGCGACGGCGCTTTCTTCAAGGGCGCCGATCTCGCGGTCATCGGCGGGGGCGACTCCGCGTTCCAGGAGGGACTTTTCCTCACCCGATTCGCGAAGAAGCTCTACGTGGTGCACCGGCGCAATGAGTTCCGTGCCCAGGCCATCCTTCAGGACCGTCTGCTCAAGATGGAGAAGGTCGAGCCCATCACGCCCGCAAGGGTCACCGAGATCGGCGGCAACGGCGACGTGAAGTGGATGGACGTCGACCGCGACGGCAGGACCGAACGGGTCAAGGTCGACGGCGTCTTCGTCTTCATCGGTTTCAAGCCGGTCGGCCGGCACCTGTTCAAAGAGCACATCGATCACGACAAGAACGGCTATCTCATCACCGATCAGTTCATGCGGACGAACATTCCCGGCGTCTATGCCGCCGGCGACACGCGGGCCCAGCTCGCCAAACAGATCACGACGGCGGTGGGCGACGCCACGACGGCTGTACTACATGCGGAGCGGTACATCGAAGAGCTGAAGGATCTCGAGCGCGCGTTTCCGTCCGAGCCGAAGGACATCGTCGCGCAGACCGCCAGCAAAGCCGAGCTCGTCGAATTCGCGCCGGGCGACGTCGTGCTCAGAGAGGGCGACGTGGCGGACCGCTTCTACATGGTGATCAAGGGCGAGGCCGAGGCGTGGCGCACCGAATCGGACGGCTCGCAGGTCGTGATAAATCAGTTCGGGCCCGGCGATTACTTCGGCGAGATCGGGCTCCTGAACGACGCGCCGCGAAGGGCGACCATCCGCGCGAAGACCTCGCTTGAGCTTATGGCGCTCGATCGCGAGGCGTTCGCGAAGCTCTTAAAGAGCTCGCAGGCGACGGAGGACGAGGTCAGGCGCGTGGCGGCGGATCGGACACGGGCGGCAAGCCCGCGGTAGGCGCGGTCGCCAGGCGTTTTCACGTACCCGACGATCACGTTCAGGTCGAACGGCTTCTTCACATCGGTCGCGATGCCTCGGCGGCGGAACTCGCTCAGTACTTCCAGAAGTCGCGGCTCAGTCGGCAGCCTCTCCCGTCGTGGCCTTCTTCGGACCGTGTCCGCTGCCCCGCCGGCCACGCCCGCCGCGTCGTCCGCGGCGCGTCCGTTTGCGCGGGACCACGGTGGCCGGGTCAGGAAGGGCCGCGCCCTCGGACGCGGGCGCCGCGGGCGTGGTCTCGGCCGGCGCGATCTCCGCGGGCGCGGGAAGCGCCGGGAGCTCGCCGGAAGGTAGGGCAGGCGTCGGGCGGACCTCGCCGTTGAGCCGGTCGAATTCACCGAGGACGGTGCGCACCTCGTCGTGCGTCTGGTCGATCACGAATCCCTGCTTCTTCCCGTGTTCCTCGGCGCGCATCACGCCGCGTTCGACGGCGCGCCGCATCGTGGACTCGAGGGCGTCCCCCTCGACGCGCGACAGCAGTTCGGCGAAGAGCGCCTGGTTCACCCAGTCGATCCGCTCGGCCTTCGCGCGCGTCGACGCGACGAAGTTGAAGAGGTGGACGACCGAGGCCGCGGGTTGGCGCGCGTACACCACGAGCGGGTGGCCTTCGGCAAGCCAGCACATCGTGATCTGGCGGCCGTCGCGCTCTACCTGCTCCGTCTGTATCGCGCCTCGCTCCTCAGCGATGCTGAAGAGCGTTTCGAGAAGAAGACGGCGCTGCGAGCGACCGCGGGCGAGGCCACCGGGTTGATCGGCGCGCGAGAGCGGATCGAGGACTGCCTCGACCGCGGGGATGCGTCGCGTGTCTTTGCTCGTCACCGTGTCGATGCGGCGCAGCACCCTGACCAGGTGGAAGAAGGTCTCGGCGACGAGTGGCGCGGCCATGTTCGGGGCGAGCATCTGCTTGGCCTTCGCGCGAGCGCGTCCCTCGAGCTTGGCGAGTACGGTGCCCTGCTCGACGCCAGCATCGATCCGCTGCTCGAGCACGCTCGATGCTTCCTTCTCCGAGAGCGGGACCACGCTCGTGACGAAGTCGCCGCGCGACATCGAGCGGGCGTGCAGTGCCACCAATTGATCGAGGAGCAGCACAGCGAGGCGCCGCTGCTCTTTGTCGGACTCCGGCGAAGCCGTCGGAACCACGGCTGGAACGTGCGGCTCGGTCCGCGCACGGACGGGAAGACGACCGCCTCTCTGCGGCGTCCGGCGCAGCGCCTCCGCGGGAGGTTGTGGCTTGTCGACCTGCGTGTCGTCGGCGCGCAGCGCGGTGCGCGTCCAGCGCGCTTGCGGGATCAGGTCCTCGAGAAGGAACACGTCGTCGCGCAGGTACGGCGAGTCCCGCAGCTCGTTCGCGAGCGACTTGTCGCCGGCGATGAGGTAGACGTGTTTGTCCTCGTCCTTGATCGCCTTGCAAAGCGCGTTGAGGTCGCGGTCGCCCGAGACGATGAACCAGTAGTCGATGTCCTGGCGCTCCTTGTAGAGGAGCTTCAACGCTCGCGTGATCAGAACCGCGTCGGAACGACCCTTGAGGATCCGGCCGCTCATGCGCTGCGCCACGGCGATGGGTTCCATTCCCGTGAACTCGAGCGCCATGAGGAGTGTGTCGTCCTGGGTCGCGACCTCCTGACCGAAGATCGCGAGCTTCACGCGGACGGGTCCGAACTCAGCGGCTTTTTGCAGGATCGCCTGCAGGATCGAAAGTGTTGACGGCAGCGGGCCCGTCGTGTGCTGGCGAAGGGTGTAGTAGACGTTCTCCCAGTCGATTAGGAGAGCAACGTCAGGCAATAGATTTTCTCCGTATGGGCTTCGCACGCCGCCTGACTTGTCCGCGGACCGCGGAATTCCACCGCGGCCTCGCGCTTTTTGCTCTCCCTCGTCCGCTACCCCGAAACTCGAGGCTCGGCCGTGAGCGCGTTCTTCACGAACACTTCAGTCGTCGCGCGCGCCGTTTTGAATAACTCTAGCGTCTAATGCCGCAGGTGACCATCACCAGTTCGGGTATGGCCGATCTTGTCCACGTTGCTTCCTCGCGCGGCGCGACGTATGCCGACGCGCGGACGGTCGAGCGCGAGCACGAGGCAGTGAGCGTCAAGGATGGTGCGGTCGAGTCCGTGACGCGCACCGCGGATCGCGGTCTCGCATTCCGCGTGATCCATCGGGGCGCCTGGGGCTTCGCGGCGACGGATCGCACGGATGATTCGGCGATCCGCGGGCTTGTGGACGAGGCGTTCCGCCGTGCGGAGGCATCGGCCTCGGTCCAGCGGCGCAAAGTGACGCTCGCGCCCGTCACGGCACAAAAAGGCGAATACCGAACGAGCCTGGGGCGCGATCCATTCGCTGTTCCGCTCGCCGAACGCATCGATCACCTCCGCGCGATCGACGCGGCCTCCGTCGGTCCGAACATCAAGACGCGGCGGTCCTCCATCGCGGCGTACCGCACGCGGAAGCATCTCGTCACGAGCGAAGGCACCGACGTGTCCCAGGAGATCGTCGAAGCGGGCGCCGGGCTGTCGGTGCTCGCTGTGAAAGCTGGACGCAAGCCCGCTGGCCGGTACGACTCGCGCCTCGTGCGGCAGGGCGGGTGGGAATACGTCGAGCACCTCGATCTGGTGGCGCGGGCCGGCCGCTATCGGGACGATGCCGAAGCAACGCTGGACGCTCCGCTCGCGGACGCGCGGCCGACCACGCTCGTGTTCGCGCCGGAATTCCTTGCGCTCCTCGTTCACGAATCGTGCGGGCATCCGACCGAGGCTGATCGGCTTCTCGAGCACGAGGTGGCTTTCGCCGGGACGACGTTCATGTGGCCGGGGGACCGCGGGAAGCTCCGCTACGGATCGCCCCAGGTCTCGATGACGGCGGACGCGACCGTGCCGGGCGGCATGGGCACGTTCGGGTGGGACGACGACGGCGTGCCAGCGATGCGCACGAAGCTCGTCGACAAAGGGATCTTCGTCGGCTATCTGACGTCGCGCGAGACCGCGGGAGCGCTCGGGGTGCCGGTTGCGATCGGATCGGCGCGCGCCGAGGGCTGGCAGCACTTCCCGATCGTTCGCATGGTCAACGTGAGCCTCGATGCGGGGACGACGCCGTACCCCGATCTGCTGCGCGGGGTCGAATCCGGCCTCTTGATGGAGGCGCCGGCCTCGTATTCGCTCGACGACAAACGGCAGAACTTCCACTTCTCGACGCAGTCCGCCCGCGTCATCCACAACGGTCAGCTCTCCGGATACGTGCGCGGCGTCGCCTTCCAGTCGCTCACGCCGGACTTTTGGGGTCGCTGCGATCTCGTCGCCGACGACTGGGAGCTGCACGGCTTCCTCTCGTGTGCGAAGGGCGAGCCGCTTCAGCTCATGCGCGTCGGTCACGGCGCGGCCCACGCGCGTTTCCGCGACGTCCCGATCGAAGTCAGCGAGTGACGCTCCTCGGCGCGGACCGCTTGCTCGCGCCTCTCCGCGAAGCGCTCCGCGACGCGCCCGCTGACGAAGCGGACATCCACGTCCACCGCCGCCACGCAGCGATCACCCGCTATTCGCACAGCTCGATCCACCAGAACGCGGTCTCCGACGAGACGCACGCGACGGTGCGGGCGATCGTCGGAAAAGCGGTCGGGATCGCGACGACGAACTCGCTCGCGCCGTCCGACCTGCGCCGCGCGCTCGCCGACGCCGCGTCCCTCGCGCGCTCGAGCCGGCCAGACGACGAGTGGCCCGGCGTCGCCGACCCCGAGCCGATCGCTGCGACGTCGTCGTTCCACGAGGAGACCGCCGCCACGACGGCGCAGGCGCAGGCCGAGTGGATCGGCACCGTGTGCGGGGCCGTCCCGAAGGGCATGCGCGCCGCGGGCACGTCGCAGATCGAGGTCACCGAGGACGCCGTGGCGAACACGCGCGGCGTCGCGGCCTACGCGCCCGCGACCATGGCCTACCTCCGCGCTCTCGCCCTGAGCGACAGCTACGTCGGCTCGGGATACGCCGAGGAGCTTTCGATGCGCTCCGACGCGCTGCATCCGAAGGCGATCGCGGCGCGCGCCGCGGAAAAGTGCGCGCTGGACCGCGATCGCACCCAGCTCGCGCCGGGTGACTACGAGGCCGTGTTCGAGGAGCTCGCCGTTGCCGAAGTCCTTCGCATCATGTCGCTCACCGGTCTCGGCGCGCAGTCTGTGCGCGAAGGCCGCTCGTTCATGGCCGGGCGCATCGGCGAGCGCGTCACCGGTGAGAACTTCACTCTCCTCGATCACGCGACGGACGCGCGCACGATCGCGGTGCCTTTCGACGTCGAGGGGACTCCGAAGCAAAAGGTCACGCTCGTGGAACGAGGCGTCGCGCGCGGCCCGGTCTACGACCGCACCTCGGCGAAGG
Organism: Chloroflexota bacterium; assembly: GCA_038040345.1. GTDB lineage: Bacteria > Chloroflexota > Limnocylindria > P2-11E > P2-11E > 3-1-20CM-2-70-9. The sequence goes on along the minus strand of JBBPIQ010000006.1, from coordinate 30,223 downwards.
CGATGGGCGCGCGGTCGACCGGTCATGCGGCGGACCCGTCGCGCTACCCGCCGGGCGGACATGCGGGGCATCTCGCGATGGCGGGCGGTCCCGCGACGCGCGAGCAGCTGATCGGAGCGGTGCGGCGCGGAATTCTCATCACCCGATTCCACTACACGAACACGCCTGACCCGCGCGCCGCGACGATGACCGGAACGACCCGCGACGGGACGTTCCTTATCGAGGACGGTAAGATCACGCGCGCGCTCGCGAACGTTCGCTACACGATGAGCGCGCTCGACCTCTTCTCCGGGATCGACCTTCTCGGACCGCAGCGACTCGCGCGCGACTGGTGGAGCTCGAACGGAATGGGCTCGGTCATCTGCCTCGCGCCACCTATCAAGGTGCGCCGCGCCACGATCACGGGGTCGAGCCCGCTCTAGTCCTTCCGCACGGTGACGGTGAAAGGCACTGTGGTCGGGTCGGGCGCGATACCCGGACCGCTCTGCGCCACCACGTTCGCGATGCGCAGCGTGTGGGTGGTCCCTGGCGCCAGCGTGCCGGTGAGGAGCGCGATCCCCACGTCGAAGCAATCGCGGGTATGGCAGGCGGTCTTCACTCCCTGTGGCAAGGCCCTCGAGTCGAGCTGGTAGTTCCCGCTCAACTCGACGCCGCTGCCCTCGCCGATCTGGAGCATTGGCCGGCTGAAGGTGACCGTGATGCTGTCGCCGACCGCGACGACCGAGCTCACGCGGGGCGGTCCGCTGGCTAGCGGTGTGGGCGTGGGGGAGAGGGCCGGCGCGCCGCACGCGAGGAGCGCCGCGGCCACGAGCGCGATCGATCGGGACACACCGAGAGGCTAGCTGGCTGTTCCCGCTGCGAGCGCCTCGAGGAAGCGGATGATCTCCCATCGCTCGGTATCGGTGAGCTTCGGCTTCCCGGTGTCAGGGTCGGTCGCCGACCACGCCGGCATAGCCGTGAATGGGATCCCGTTGCTGATCCAGTAGAAGAGCTCGCCGGGTGCGTGCTGTGGCACGTGCACCTGGAGGTTGAACGGCGGCGGCTGCAGGGTGAACGCGGCGGGCCCGTCGCCCTTGCCCTGCTGGCCGTGACAGACCGAGCAGTTCGCCTGGTAGAGCGCGCGGCCGAAGGCCACGGTGCCGGGATCGTCCGGTGTCGGGTTCTGCGCGAACCGCGCCGTGAATGGCACCGCGGGCGTGGGGATGTTCGGCGCGATCGTATAGCCGATCCCGAGCGAGACGACGATCAGCGCTCCAAGGAATCCGGCGCTCTGAGCAAAGCGCTGCCAGTCGCCGCCCCGTCGCCACCGGACCAGCGCGAAGAGACCGAAGACCGCCGCGCCGACCGCGAGCGCGATCGCGATCTGCTCCAGGCCCTGCCGCGATATCGGGAAGGTCACTTCTTGGCGCCGGCCTCAGGGGTAGGGGCCCCTGATGGGGCGGGGGCCCCACGCGTCGTCTTGGCCTTCTTCTTTTCCTTCCGCGTCGACCACCACCAGAGCCCGACAAATAGGACGAGCGGCACCCCCAGCTCGAGTACTTCGTCGAGCCAGGTGCCGGTCGCGCCGTGCGCCGATACCGACGCGAAGATCATCGCGATACATCGAGGCTATACGGCCCGCTGCCTTCGTTCCCGACGGCGATCGTGATGCTCCATTTGCCGGCGTCGAGCGCCGCGATCGGGAACTTGTACCGTCCCGGGCCGAGCGTCGCGGCATCCTCGATCCCGTTTATCGGCGCCTGGCTACTCGGACCCGAGAACGTGGCGCTGACCTGCTTGCCGGTGACCGGGTTGCCATCCTTCCCGATGAGGACCGCAAACATCGTGACCGGCGCGCCGGACTGGGGCGTGGCCGGATCGGTGAACACGATGGCCGTGTACGGGCCGATCGTCACCACCTGCGAGGTCGTCGTCCCTCCGCCGGTGGGCGCGCCGACCGGCAGGGTGAAGACAGTGCTGATGTCTTCGCGGCCCGCCAGCCGGACGATCGTTTGGATCTTCCAGGTCCCGTACATCGCGGTGGGACTGCCATCCGCGACGTACTCGCCCGCCGCGCGCTCGGTCGCGACGAGCTCCTGCTGGCCCATGTCGTGCTCGACCATCGTGAACCGGAACGCGACCTTCTCGGCGCCCGTGATCGGTGCGAGTCCTTGATGAACGCGCAGGACATAGGTATTGCGTCCGGCGCCGGCGCTTGCCACGAGCATCTCGAGCCGAAGACCGGAAACATGCTGCGTCTGGTCGTATGCGGCGGCCGACGGCTGCGCCGGCGGCGCGAACGCCGTCAGGAACGACGCCGCGACGATGATCACGACAAAGATCGCGGTTTCGGCGAGCGTGTCCCGTATGAGCGCAGTTCGCGTGCGTATCCCCGCGCGAAGGCGCGGACCCCAGCGCAGCAGATTGAACCCGCCGATCGCGAGAGCCACGAGCACGAGGACGATCTTCACCGCGAGGGCGATCCCGTACGGCGTCTCGTAGAGGTCGTCGATGAGCACCAGGCGGTCGAAAGACTGGAGCACACCCGCAGTGATGAGCAGCGCCGCCGCGATCATCGCCGTCACCGAGAAGCGCCACACCGTCGAGCCCAGCGCTCTCGCGTCCTCCGCGGTCTCGTCCCGGCGCGTGAGCAGTACGCACCACAGGAGCGCGACGACGCCGCCCGTCCACACCGAGACCGAAAGAACGTGAACGAAATCGAGCGCCATGCTCCCCAGGCTTCCGAGCGCGGTCGCATGCGACACGAGCGTTGCGGTCATCGCGGCGGCGATACCCGCGGCGAGCGCGATCATCCGGCGGGGTCGGAATGTCGCGAACGGACCGAGCGTCATGACGCCGCCGCCCGCGAGCGCACCGACGGGGCGCATTAGGGCGAGGCGCGGTGTGAGCGAGACCGCAGTGAGCATCAGACCCGCGAACGCCCGCACCCCGAGCATCACGCCAAGACGCAGCGGCAGCTTCGCGCCCTGGTCGACCATGAGGGTGAGGGACCCCGCGACGATCAGTGCGCCCGCGACGCCGAGAAGTGACGACTCGCGGCGCGGGTCGGTCGATGCCGGGGCGATGAACAGAACGAAGAACGCGGTGCCGAGGCCGAGCGCGATCCCGGCGTAGGAGAGCGCGCGGCCGGCGATCTCAAGCGGACTCGGCGGCGGCGCGGTTTCAGGAACGGGCGGCGGTGGGGGAAGCGGGCCGTTCCCCACAACGAACGCGAAGCTTCCTTTGGTCGTGTGGCCGTCGACCGCGCTCGTGGTCGTCCACGCGACCAGGTACCCACCGTCCGGGATCGGCTCGAGCGAGACGCGAAGGCCGTTCGGATCGCCGGACGGTCCGACGTCTCCCTTGTCGTGCCGCTTCCCCGTCGTATCCAGGACCTGGATGTCGCTTCCCTTCGGATCGGGCGGCTCGCTGAACTCGATCCGCACCTCGGTCGGCGGCTTGACGAGACGCGCGTCGGAGGCCGGATTCGATCTGACGTAGTTCGCGTGCGCTTCCGCGGCGCCGCCCATGAGGACGGCGCCGCTGAGGACGCAGGTGACGATGACCGCGAGTGGACGCATCAGCGGCGCCGCATGACCAATCCGCCTACGGACGCGAGCAGTGCGAGGACACCGATGATGATCGCCGCGATAACCAGGGTCTGCAGTGAGTCGAGCCGTGCCGCGAGCTCCGCGTTCGCGGCGATTCGATCCGGGAATTGCAGCGAGTCGGTTGACACCACCCCTTCGAACGCATTCGGTCCCGACTCGAAGCGCTCGTCAACCTTCGTCGAGCCCGCCGTGCCGAAAATGTGAAAGATGTAATCGCCGATCTTTGTGGGAATGAAGCTGCCCGCGTAGTGACCTGGCGCCTCTTTGTCGGTCGCCAGGGCGAGCGACAGCTTCTTGGCGCCGCCGCCGACGATGACCTCCGCCTGAAGTGTCGTTGCGAGGCCCTCGACGGGCTTGGAGTTCCCAGTCTCTATCACGTCGAGGCTCAGACCATTGGCGGCGTTCACGTACGCCGGCTCGGCGATCCAGCCGACCATGAACGTATAGGGACCCACCGCCCGGTGTTCGTGGCCGAGCGCGACGTTCATGTTGACTGCGAAACTCGACACGACGACGGCCGCTGCTGCCAGCGTCGCAAGCAAACGCGACATACGACCCTCCTTGGTCTGATTCGATATGGGCCGCGACGAACGAGGGTCTAGGTGCGCGGCGGGCCGAGGAGAAGAGGCGCGCTCCAGAGCGCACGCGAGATGAGCGGTGTCCGAAGGTCGGCCGTCGGCCGCCGCGTCGGCCGCGGAAGACGCGGCCACGCGAAGATCAAGAGGCCCATGACCGCGGCCAGGCTCGTCGCGAGGGGCGAGTCCATCACGAGCTTCTGCCCGCGGTCGTACAGCTGCTGGAGGTGCATCAGGAAGATGGGGAAGCGGTACGCGGCGAGCACGTGGTCGTGGAAAGCGGGCGTGCCCGGCGGGTCGATGTGCGGCGCGACGACGAGGCCGGCACCCGCCAGGGTCGCACCGGACGCGGCGAGTGAAAAGACCGCTATGGCGAGAATGCGGCGCACCGTATGAAGAGGATACGGCTCGCCTTTGCGTCCGGATGGTGGCAGGGGCTTAGAAGTCGGTGGCGGTCTTTCGGTCTTCCTCGCTGGTTGGCGGCATGCCGCTGAACTCGACCACCTTGCCGGTCACCTCGTACACCGCCCGCTCGCAGATGTTCTGGATGCGGTCGCCCATCCGCTCCAGGTTGTGCGCCGCCCACAGAAGCCAGGTCGCACGGTTGATCGTGCTCGGGTCGTTCAGCATGTACGTGAGGAGCTCGCGGTAGATCTGGTCGTAGAGCCGGTCGATCTCGTCGTCCTGCGAGGCGATGGCTCGCGCGAGGAACTCGTTCTTCGTGATGAGCGCGTCCAGGCTCGCTCGGAGACCCTGACGCACGAGCGTAGCCATGCGCGGGATGTCGACCAGCGGCTTGAGGAGCGGTCGGCCCTCGTGAAGCAGCACGATCTTGCCGATGCCGACGCAGTAATCACCGATGCGCTCGAGCTCGCTCACGACGGCAAGCACCGCGATGATGAAGCGCAGGTCCGATGCGATCGGCTGCTGTGTCGCGATGAGGTGCACCGCGTCCTGCTCGATCGAGTAGCGCAGCTGGTTTACGGCCGCGTCGTCGGCGATGACCTGCCGGGCGGCCCGCTCGTCGAGGCGCGCGAGGGACGCGACGCTCCGGTCGATCGCCATGTCGACGAGGCTCGCGAGGCGCCGCAGATCGGTGCGCAGCCGCTCGATGCTCTCGTCGAGCGACGCGCGCGAGCGTCCGGTGTGCTGCACGGCGCTCATCCGAACCGCCCGGTGATGTAGGCCTCGGTGCGCTCGTCGCGCGGCGTCGTGAAGAGCTCGTCCGTCTGGCCGTACTCGACGAGCCGCCCGACCCCGTCGTCGCTGGCGAGCATGAACGCGGTGCGCGCCGAAACGCGCGAGGCCTGCTGCATGTTGTGCGTCACGATCACGATCGTGAGCTCGTCGGCAAGCTCGCGGACCAGCTCCTCGATCTTGTACGTCGCGATGGGGTCGAGGGCCGACGCGGGCTCGTCCATCAACAGGATCGCCGGATCCGTCGCGAGCGCGCGCGCGATACAGAGACGCTGCTGCTGTCCACCCGAAAGCGCGGCACCGGAGCGACGAAGCTTGTCCTTCACCTCGTCCCATAGCGCGGCGCGCCTCAGGTTGCGCTCGACCATCTCGTCCATCTCCGCGCGTGTTCGCTTCCAGCCCCGCAGGCGCGGGCCGGCCGCGACGTTCTCGTAGACGGACATCATCGGGAACGGGTTCGGACGCTGGAAGACCATGCCGACCCGGCCCCGGACCTCGACGGCATCGGTTCCCCGCCAGTAGATGTCCTCGTTCCCGAGGAAGACCTGTCCCGCGACGCGCGCGCCGGGCGTTATCTCGTGCATCCGGTTGAGACAGCGCAGGAGCGTGGACTTACCGCAGCCGGATGGGCCGATGATCGCCGTCACCGAGCGGCCAGGTATTTCGAGCGTGACGTCGCCGACGGCGTGGGTCGTGCCGTACCACGCGTTCAGGCGCTCTGTTCGGATCGCCGTGCCTACAGCGGATCCCGCCTCGGGAGTCACCGCCTCTTGCGGCGTCGGGACGGTCGGGCGCGCGACGGTCATGGTCATCGCGGGACCCGCGGGGCGAACGCGCGGAGCGCGAAGCTCGCCAGCGCGATCACGGCCACGAGGATGAGCGACGCGCCCCAGGCTTTCGCGTGCCAGTCGTCGTACGGCGACGCGGCGTACTGGTAGATCTGGAGCGGCAGCGCCGCGATCGGCCGCAGCAGGTCGGTGCTGAAAAAGAGGTTCCCGAGCGCGGTCAGCAGAAGGGGCGCGGTCTCTCCGGCCGCGCGCGCGAGGGCGAGCACCGCCGCGGTCGCGACGCCGGCGCGCGCCGTCGGAAGGACCACGCGCATGACGACGCGCCAGCGCGGCGCCCCGAGCGCGAGCGCGGCCTCACGCAGCGAACCGGGAACGAGCCGCAGCACCTCCTCGGTCGTGCGGGCGACGATCGGGATCATGATCACGGCGAGCGCGACGGCGCCCGCGATCGCGCTGTACTTGCCCAGCAGTCCGCGCACGAGGAACGACCAGACGAAGACGCCGACCGCGATCGAGGGCAGTCCAGCGATGAGCTCCGCCGCGAAGCGGACGATCGCGGCCCACCGGCCGGGACGAAGCTCGGTGACGAAGATCGCGGCGGCGATCCCGATCGGGATCGCGATGACGCCCGCGACCGCCGAAACGATGAGCGTGCCTACGATCGCCGGCCCGACGCCACCGCCCTCCACGCCGAACGGCTTCGGTCGCTCGGTGAAGAACGCGAGGTTCAGCGCCGGCAGCCCGTTCACGATCAGGTAGCCAAGGATGAGGAGGAGAAGCCCGACCGAGATCGCGGTGGCCGCCGTCAGCAGCACGGCCATGACGGTGTCCGCGACGCGCCGGCGCCGGCGTACGCGCCAGGACGGACTCGCGATCGCCGCGGCGCTCATATCGCGAAGCCCTGCGGCGTTCCCGCCACGCGACGGATGAGAAGTCTCGCGAGCGTGTTCACGATCAGGGCAACCAGGAGAAGCAGCACCGCGATCTCGACGATCGCGCTGAAGTAGAGCTGCCCGCTCGCCTCGACGAACTGGTTGGCGATCGCCGAGGCCATCGTGTATCCGGGGACAAAGAGCGACGATGTGATCGCCGTCGAGCTGTTGCCGACGACGAGCGTGACGGCCATGGTCTCGCCGAACGCGCGCGCGACACCCAGGACGATCGCGCCGACGATCCCGATGCGGGCGTAGGGGAGGACCGCGCCGCGCACCATCTCCCACTTCGTCGCGCCGATGCCGAGCATGCCCTCGCGTTGCGCGGTCGGGACGGCCGCGATCACCTCGCGCGACACCGCGACGAGAAGCGGCAGGATCATGATCGCGAGGATGACTCCGCCGACCAGAAGGTCGCGGCCGCCGATCGGCCCACTGAACAGTCCGCCGATGAGCGGCAGAACGCCCAGGGTCGACTGGAGGAACGGCTCGACGTTCTCGCGAAAGAGCGGCACCAGGACGAAGAGCCCCCAGAGCCCGTACACGATGCTCGGTATGTACGCGAGCACCTCGATGAGGAACGAGAGCGTGCCAGCGACGCGCTGCGGGGCGTACTCCACGAGGAAGATCGCGGCCCCGACCGCGACCGGTGCGGCGATGACGACGGCCACCGCCGTCGTGACCAGGGTGCCGTACAGATACGCGGCGGCTCCGAAGATCTCCTTGACCGGGTCCCACGTGGAGCTCGTCAGGAACCCGAGCCCGTAGGTGGTGATCGAGGGCCACGCCGCCTCGACCATGAGCAGCGTGATGCCGGCGAGAGTGAGCGGGACGATGAGCGCGAGTCCCGTCACGCCGCCGGCGAATAAGCGGTCGCCGCGGCCAGAGCGCATTCGGCCTACTTCGCGGGAAGGACCGGCGTGCCGCCGCTCGTGATCGCGTGGATCTTCGCCTCGGCCTTGGTCAGGACGTCGGCGGGCAGAGGCGCGTAGCCGAGGTCCTTCGCGAAGTTCTGGCCGTCGTGGGTGCCCCACCAGAAGTAGCGGGCCATCGCGAGAGCCTTGGCGTGGTCGGAGATGTCCTTGTAGGTCAGAAGGAACGTGAAGGTCGAGATCGGCCATGCCTCGGCGTTCGGCGAGTTGGTGATCGAGACGCGGAGGTCATCGGGGTAGGTCACGCCGACCGCCGCCTTGCTCACGGCGTCGAGCGTCGGGTCGACGAACTTGCCGCTCGCGTTCTTGAGCGACGCGGTGCCGAGCTTCTGCTGCAGCGCGTAGATGAGCTCGACGTAGCCGATCGAGTTGGGCGTGGACTTGACCGCGCCCGCGACGCCGTCATTGCCCTTGCCGCCGAGGCCGGTCGGGAAGGTCACGGCGGTGCCGGCGCCGACCTTCGACTTGAACTCCGGGCTGACCTTGGCGAGGTAGTCGGTGAAGGCGAACGTGGTCCCGGAGCTATCCGAGCGGAAGACCGGGGTGATGTTCGTGCTCGGGAACGAGACACCGGGGTTATCCGCCGCGAGCTTCGGGTCGTTCCACGTCTTGATCGCGCCGAGGTAGATACCCGCGAGCGTCTCGGGCGTCAGGTTGAGCTTGGTCACACCGGGGACGTTGAACGTCGGCACGACCGCGCCCATCACCGTCGGGATGTGCAGGATGGAGCTGCTTGCGGCGGCGAGCTGAGCGTCGGTCATCGGGGCGTCGCTTCCAGCGAAGTCGACGGTCTTCTCGGTGATCGCCTTGATCCCGCCGCCCGATCCGATCGCCTGGTAGTTCACCTGGACGCCGGTCGCCTTGTAGTACTCGTCGACCCATTTCGTGTAGATGACCGCCGGGAAGGTCGCGCCGGAGGCGGTGAGCTGTTGCGCTTCCTCGGGGCACTGGCCCTTCACCGGGAAGCACGGATTCGCACTGCTGGACGGACTCGGGGTCGAGGCCCCTCCGCAAGCTGCGATGAGCGTGGCGATGGCGAGCGCACTCGCCGCGAGACGGAACTTCATCTTTTTCTCTTCTCCCAACATTCCTGCGTCGAGCATCGCGGCCCAGGTTGTTCGGGCTGTGAGGCCTTTGTGTTGGGAGGGTGAACAGCGTGTTGGAGGCGTCCATTGCAACGTGCCCTACCGCATCATCGATGGCGTGGAACGGTCTCGCGTCCTCTTCCTCTGCGTGCACAACTCGGCGCGCTCGCAGATGGCCGAAGGGCTTCTTCGGTCGATGGCCGGCGATCGAGTCGTCGTGCGAAGCGCCGGTCTTGAAGCTGGACGGCTTCGCCCGGAGGCTGTCGCGGTGATGGCCGAGCTCGGGCTCGACATCGCGGCTCAGCGGAGCAAGTCGGTCGATGACCTCGCCGGTGAGCACTTCGACGTCGTCGTCACCACGTGCGATGAAGCGAAGGAAGCATGCCCGCTCTTTCCCGGCGCGTTCGAGGTGTTCCACTGGGGCATCGCCGATCCGGCCGCGGTCCAGGGCGACGAGGAGACGAGGCTCGAGGCGTTCCGCGAGGCCCGCGACGAGCTCTGGGCGCACGTCGCCGACCTCGCACGCGATCTGGAGCGGACTCAGCTCGTCTCTTCGCGGAAGCGGTAGCCGACTCCGCGCACGGTCTCGATCCAGCGCGGGCGCTCGGCTTCATCGGACAGTCGTTCACGGAGCGTCTTCACGTGCGTATCGACCGTGCGCGGATCGCCCGCGTAATCGAGGCCCCAGACCGAAGCGAGGAGCTGCTCGCGCGTGAAGACGCGGCCGGGCGAGCCCGCGAGATGCGCGAGGAGGTCGAACTCGCGGGGCTTGAGCTCGACCTCGGCGCCTTCGACCGTGACGCGCCGCCGCGCGACGTCGATCGCGAGACCGCGTAGCTCGACGCGTTCCGGCGGCGTGCCGTGACGCGGAGCCGCGCGGCGGAGCATCGCGCGAATGCGTGCGATGAGCTCGACCATCGAAAAGGGCTTCGTGAGGTAGTCGTCCGCACCGACCTCGAGGCCGACCACCGTGTCGAGCTCGGTGTCGCGCGCCGTCAGCATGATTACGGGAACATCGCTCTCGCGGCGGATCGCGCGGCACACCGCGAGACCGTCCATCCGCGGCAGCATCAGATCGAGGATCACCAGATCGGGCTTCGTCGCGCGGAAGATCTCGAGACCCTTTTCGCCGTCCTCAGCGGTCGCCACCTCGTGGCCCTCGCGGCGCAGCGCGTAGCCGACGGTATGACGGAGGTTCGTCTCGTCGTCGACGAGCAGGATGCGGCTCATGCCGGCCGAGACTCGGACTTGGGAAGCGTGAAGGTGAACGTCGCACCGCGGCCCGGTCCCGCGCTCGCCGCGCGGATCACGCCGCCGTGTGCCTCGACGATGTGCTTCGCGATCGAAAGTCCGAGACCGCTGCCGCCGTCGGCCCGCGACCGGTCGCTCTTGTAAAAGCGCTCGAAGATCCGGTCCACATCGGCGGCCGCGATCCCGTCGCCGGTGTCACGGACCGTGAAGACCACGACCTTGCCATCCGGCGCGGCCGAAAGACGGATCTCTCCGCCGGTCGGCGTGTGCTTCGTCGCGTTGTGAACGAGATTCGCGAACACCTGGCCGATCCGCTCGGGGTCGGCGACGACCATCGGAACGCGCTCGGGCCGGTCGACGACGAGCCTCACCTGCGCGCGTTCGGCGAGCGGGCCGAGCCGCTCGCGCGCCCCGTCGAGGAGCGCCGCGGCGGATACGACCGTCGGCGCGACGACGGGCTGTCCCGACTCGAGCCGACCGATCAAGAGGAGCTCCTCGACGAGCCGCGCGAGGTCGTCGATCTCGGTGCCCATGCGCCGCACGAAGTCTCGCGCGGCATCGTGATCGTCGATCGCGCCCGCCTCGAGCGTCTCAGCCATCGCCTTCAACGACGCGAGCGGCGTGCGCAGCTCGTGCGAGACGTTCGCGACGAAATCGCGACGCACCGTCTGCAGGCGCCGCAGGTTGGTGAGGTCCTGGATGACGAGAAGGAGCTCGCCGTCCGCGAGGCGTCGAGCGACGACCCGTTGAAACCGTGGCGGGTCGGTCCGCTCGATGTGGGCGACGCTGTCGGCGTCCGAGCCCGCGCTGGCGATCGCATCGATCGTTTCGTGGTCGCGCACGACATCCATCAGACGTCGCCCGGGAAGCGGCGCGCCGAAGAGGTCCGTCGCCGCCCGGTTCGCGCGCTCGATGTCGCCGTCGGCGTCGGCAATGACGATCGCGTCACCGAGCTCGTTGATCAGCACCGCCAGGCGATCGCGCTCGGACTCGGCGTGATGTCGCTCGCCGGTTATGCGGTCGGACATCGTGCGGAGCGCATCGCCGAGACGCCGCGTTTCGTCGGGACCGCCGGCCTCGAAGCGCGCGGATCCGCCACCAGCGACGGTCTCCGCGCTCCGCGTCAACGCGCCGATCGGGCCCGTCACCGCGCGCGACAGGAGGACCACGACCGCGAGCGCGACCGCTGTCGCGAGAGCGCCGGCGAGCGCGATCGTGCCGCCGAGTCGCGATGCGAAGGACTCGAGCGTCGTCACGGGCAGAGCGGTGCGGGCGACACCGATGATCTGGCTCCCGTCGCGGACCGGGACGGCGACGTAGAGAAGGTCGCGCTTCACGGTCGCGGAGACGCGTATCGCGCTTCCCTCGTTTCCGGCGAGCGCCGCGGCGACCTCGGGCCGCGTGGCGTGATTGTCCATCGTGGTGCGGTCTTCATCGGACTCGCCGAGCACGACGCCGGTCGGGTCGATAAAGGTCACGCGCACGCCCGCGCTCACGGCGACGCGATGGGCGAGTGGGTCGAGCACGTTCGGATCGCGCGCCCGAAGGCCGTCGTGGGCGAGGTCGCCCGCGAGCCGCGCTTCGCTGCCGAGCCACGCCTCGAGGGTCTCGGCGTCATGACGGTCGGCCAGACCGGGCGCCGCGATCGCGAGCAGAACGATTCCCGCGAGAAGGCCGGCGAGCGCCGCGAGCGCCGCGCGGCGCGGGATCGTGCGGACTAGGGCGCGCACTCGCGGCAGATCCCGACGATGGCCGAGTGAGCGAGGTCGGCGCGGAAACCCTGCTCGGTTCGCAGACGCCGTCCGAGCGGCTCGAGCGTGCGGAGCGGGATCTCTTGCTCGGAGCCGCAGCGGCGGCACACGAGGTGGCCGTGTCGCTCGACGTCCGCGCGATGCCAACGGGTCACGCGGTCATCGAGATGGGTGTGGGTCACGTAACCCAGATCCTCGAGCGCCTCGAGATTGCGGTAGACGGTCGAGGGATCGATCTGCGGATGCCGCGAGCGGACCTCGCGCGCGATCTCTTCCGCTGTCGTGTGGTGACGCGCGCGCTGGAGCGCATCGAGCACCAGCCGGCGCTGCACCGTCATCCGCTTTCCCTTCGAGCGGATCTCGTCCGCCACACTCACTTCGTTACCTGCTCAATCTCTCGGCTGCGCCTCGAGACGCGCTCAGGCTGGCGGACTCGCTCCTCGCGAGTGAATCGCTCGTCGCTCGGTTGGAGCACATCTGCGACAGTGCGGTAATCGCAAGCGTCTTGCAAGAGTCACTATTGCGACAACTTGCGATAACCTGCGGCGAGTGGATCTCAGCCTCGTCGTCCTGCTTCTCGGAATGGCCGCGCTCGGGTTCCGCCATGGCTTCGACTGGGATCACATCGCGGCGATCACCGACATCACGAGCACCACGAGCGCGAGCCACACGGAGGCGAACGTCCCGGCCGGCGCGCCGATGCCGTCCCACGGCCACGAGCCCGCTGAGCTGCGTGGCCACGAGCACGAGCATGAAGCGCGAGGCCCCGGCGCGATGCATGCGCTTGCGGAGTCGCGATTCGCGCACGAGGAGCGACACGCCATCGGGCTCGCCACGCTCTACGCACTAGGACACGCGTTCGTCGTACTGGTCCTGGGCATCGTCGCGCTGCTGCTCGGCGCCGTCCTACCCGCGTGGGTCGATCCGATCCTTGAGAAGGTCGTCGGGGTGACGCTCGTGCTCCTCGGCGCGTGGGTGCTCTTCTCGGTGTACCAGTACGTGCGCGGCAAGGGCGAGTTCCGCATGCGCAGCCGCTGGATGCTCGTCTTCGATTTCGTGCGGTACGGCTGGGGTGCTCTGCAGGCGCGCATCCACGGTCACGAGCACACGCCGTCGGTACATGCGACGCAGTACGGACCGAAGACGGCGTTCGGCGTCGGGATGATCCACGGGGTCGGGGCCGAAACCGGCTCGCAGGCGCTGCTCCTCGCCGGCATCGCCGGGGTCACGGGCGTCACCGGGATCGTGATCCTGCTCGCGTTCGTGGTGGGCCTGCTCGCGTCGAACACTCTCGTCGCCGTCGTGAGCGCGTCGGGATTCATCGGCGCGCAGCGCCTGCGGACGGTCTACGTCGTGGTCGGTTTCGTGGCCGGCCTGGGGAGTCTGCTCATCGGCATCCTCTTCATCAGCGGTCTCGGGACCGCCCTCCCGGACCTCCAGGAGGTCCTCTTCGGCGCTCATACCTAATACCCTCAGGTCGTGAAGCGTCTCGCGGCGCTCCTCGCATTGCTTCTTCTCGTCTCCTGCGGCTCCGCGCCGCCGGCGAGGACATCCGCTCCGGTCAGCGATCTCGTGATCCCGACCACGGTGCCGAACGGAAAGGTCGAGATCATCGTCAAACCCACCTATACGGTGGGCGAGACGATCCGCGCGACCATACGGCTCAGCCCGACGACGGGAACGCTCCGCGGGCCGCTCGACCCGTTCGTTCAGGCGAGCGGGTTTCACGGGACCGCGACGGTGAGGCATCTCGCCGTCGACCCGATCAGCGTTTCCGCGGGAGCGGCCGAGGTCGTGGTGCTGTGGGACATGCACGACGACAGCGGCACCGCCGTCGGCAGCGACGACTACAGCCTGGTCTTCAACGTGATCGACGACGCCGGCCGAACGACTACGGTCGGCGCGACCCTGCAGGTCCGTTGAGGATGCTTCGTCGCATCTTCCTCGTCGTCGCGTGCGTGGCGGCGATCGCGGCATGCGGCGATCCGAACACGGGCGTTGGGATCGAGGTCATCGACGGACACGTCGTGCAGGTGCTCGCGTCAGGTGACCACGAGGGCGCCAAGTACCAGCGTCTCTCCGTGCAGCTCGACGGGTCCCTCTATCGAGGTGAAGTGGTCGAGCTCGAGTGGGACGGCCGGCGTGCCCTGAACGAGAACGGTTTTCTCTCCCCGGGCGATCGCGTCCTGCTCACGCTCAGCCGCGAGGGGAACACCCGCACGTACACGATCTCCGAGGTCGTCCGGCTCCCGTCGCTCTGGCCGCTCGTCGTGCTCCTCGCGGTCGCGCTCGTGGTCGTCGGACGCTGGAAGGGCGTCGCGTCGCTCGCGGGCCTGGGCGCGAGCATCGCGGTGTTCCTCCTCGCCGTCCTTCCGGCGGTGCGAAGCGGGGATGATCCGCTTCTGGCGACCCTTCTCGGTTCGGTCGGCGTCCTCGTCGTGGCCGTGTTCGTCGTCCACGGATTCAACCGAAAGAGCCTGGCGGCGTTGCTCGGCACGCTCGGCGCGCTCGTCTTCGTCCTCGTCCTCGCCGCCGTCGCGGTGTCGATCGCGCGGATCACCGGTCTCGGGACGGAGGACGCGATCTTCGTGTTCGTCGGCAGCGCCGGCAAGATCGACATGCCGCGGCTCGTGCTCGCCGGCGTCGTCGTCGGCTCGCTCGGAGCGCTCGTCGACATGGCGGTGGGCCAGGCCTCGACCGTGTGGGAGCTGTCCGCGACGAGCGAGCTACGCGGTCGACGCCTGTACCTCTCGGCGTTGAACGTCGGCCGCGACCACATCGGCTCGCTCGTGAACACGCTTGCGCTCGCGTACTTCGGCGGGGCGTTGCCGTTGATCGTCCTGGTCTCGCTCGGCTTCCAGCCGCTCTCCGTTTCGATCAACAGCGAGGAGATCACGCAGTCGGTCATGGCCGTGCTCATCGCGAGCATCGGGCTCGTCCTCTGCGTTCCGCTCACCACCGCGATCGCGGTGGTGCTCGCTCGTGGAGGGGAGCGCACGCCGACTCCAGCGATTTGACGCGCCGCCAGCCTCCCAGTGATACTTAGTCTCAATGGCGACCACGGCTGCGGCGTCGGTGATGGCTCGGCTCGGCGATGCCGGGCGGAAGAGCACGCCTGCCCGCGCCCGTGTCGTCGCGGCAACCCTTCGGCGGGATTCGCCCTTCACGGCTGAAGAGGTCGTGCGTGAGGTAGCGCGCAGCGGTGTGGGTCGCGCGACGGTGTTCCGGACGCTCGATCTCCTGGTCTCGATCGGCGCGTTATCGCGCGTTCACGGCATCGAGGACGGTGGCCGCTGCGTCCGCTACACACCCTGCGCTCCCGCGCATCACCACCACCTCGTTTGCCGCTCGTGCGGGCGCGTGGAAGAGATCGACCTCGCGGGGCTCGATTCAAAGCTCGCTGGCATCGCCCGGGCGCGCGGCTACGCCGCCCTTGGTCACACGCTTGAAGTGGCCGGGATCTGCGCGGACTGCCGCGAGACGCGCACGTGATCATCCTCGCGGTCGCGGCGACTACGTTCGTGTCGACGATGCTCGGCGGCCTCTTAGCGCTTCGGACGAGCGCCCACGTGGGCATGGTCATCGCGCTCGGCGCCGGCGTTCGGGTGGGCGCCGCATTCTTCGACCTTGGACCCGAGGCCGCGAAGGAGATGGGCTCGGTCGAGAACGCGATGGTTTTTGCGGCCATCGGTTTTCTGATCTTCTACCTGCTCGAGCGGATCACGCTGATCCATGTAGGCCACGAGGCGGGGATGCCGGTGGATCGCCACGAGCACGTCGGAACGCTCGGCGCGGGCGGGATGAGCGTCCACAGCTTCCTCGACGGGCTCGCGATCGGCGCGGCGTTTCACGCGGGCGTGGAGCTCGGCCTGATCGTCGCGGTTGTCGTAGTTCTCCACGATTTCTCCGACGGGATCGGTACGGTCAGCGTGCTCCTCGCGAATGACGCGTCGCGGAGAACGGCGTTCCGCTGGCTCATGGTCGATGCGCTTGCTCCGGTGGTCGGCGCTCTTGCGGCCTTCGCCATCAACATCGAGGGCGCGGCGCTCGGGGCTCTGCTCGGTCTCTTCATGGGCTTCTTCCTTTATGTCGCCGGCGCGGAGCTGCTTCCAGAGGCGCATCGCAAGGAATCGGGCTGGATGGTTCTCGCGGCGACGCTCTTCGGCGCGATCTTCATTTTCGGCGTGACGCAGGTCATTTCGATCTAGACGCGCTCGACTATCCACCCTTCACGGATGCGTCCCGCTCTCGAGGCGCTTGCGATCCTCGGTCTCGAGCTGGAAGGTCGAGTGCTCGATGTCGAAGTCGCCGCGAAGGCACGTCTCAAGATCGTCGAGGACCACGCTTGGGTCTGCGCCGGTGTGCACGACGACGTGCGCGGAGATCACGTTCATGCCGCTCGTGATCGTCCACACGTGGAGATCGTGGATGTCGAGCACGCCGCCGCACGCGAGAACGTGTTCGCGCAAGGTGTCAACGTTGACGCCGCGCGGCGTCGCTTCGAGGAGCACGTCGATCGCCTCGCGTAGCAGGCCGAACGATCGAGGCACGATGAGCGCGACGATGAGGAATGCCGCGAAGGTGTCCGCAAGCTGGCGGCCGGCGACGATGTTCGCGAGCGCCGAGAGGATCACGGCGACGGAGGAGGCGACATCCGCGAGAACGTCGAGGTACGCGGCGCGTACCACGAGTGAGGCGTGCGGATCGCGCAGCAGAAAGATGGAGACGGCGTTACTGAGGAGACCGACGACAGCGACGGTGAGGACGAGGCCGCTCTGGACCTCCGAGGGTTCGCTGAACCGCCGCACGCCCTCGACGAGGACCACGGCCGCGACGACCAGCAGGAGCACCGTGTTGAGCACCGTCGCGAGGATTTCGAGCCGCAGCAGCCCGAACGTTCGGCGGTCGGTGACCGGACGGGTCCCAAGCCACACCGCGACGAAGGCGATGCCGAGCGCGACCACGTCGATAAGGACGTGGAACGCCTCCGCAAGCAGCGCGAGGCTGTTCGCGAAGATGGACGCGGTCGCCTCGACCGCGAAAACGACCATGGCGAGCGCCAGCGCGATGAGGAGACGCGTTCGTTGCCTGGTCCGGTGATGCACGGAATGAACGGTACAATTCATGTGCGCAGTCCTCGCGGCCCTTGGAGGCTCCCTTGGCACTGATCACCCATGACATGACCATCTCCAGCGTCGTCGAGCGTTGGCCCGACGCCGCGCGGATCTTCGCGCGATACGGCCTGTCGTGCGCCTCCTGCTCCATCTCCAAGAGCGAGACGATCATGGCCGGCGCGACGGGGCACGGCGGCGGGCGCGTCAACGTCGAAGACCTCATGCGCGATCTGAACAGCTACGCCGACAGCGGCAAGCTTCCGGACAACCTGCCCGCGGCGAACGCCACGGCGGGCGCGCCTGGCATGAAGATGCGGGGCATGGCCGAGCAGAAGGGCATCAAGCACGTCATCGCCGTCATGTCGGGCAAAGGCGGAGTGGGGAAGTCCCTCGTAGCGGGCCTGCTTGCGGTCGAGCTGAAGCGCCGCGGCTTTAGCGTCGGCGTGCTCGACGGCGACATCACCGGCCCGTCGATCCCACGCATGTTCGGCGTGCGCGAGAAGCCGGTCTCGTCCGACGGCAAGACGCTCAATCCGCCGAAATCGCGCGGTGGCATCCCGATCATGTCCATGAACCTGCTCCTGCCCGACGAGGGCGAGGCGGTGATCTGGCGCGGCCCGATGGTGTCCGGCGCGATCCGCCAGTTCTTCAGCGACGTGAACTGGGGCGAGCTCGACTACCTCATCGTCGACCTTCCGCCCGGAACGAGCGACGCGCCACTCACGGTGATGCAGGCGCTGCCGGTCGACGGCGTCGTTCTCGTCACCACGCCGCAAGCGCTCGCCACGATGGTCGTGACCAAAGCGGTGAAGCTGGTGAAGCAGCTGGGCGGTGACATCCTCGGGATCGTCGAGAACATGTCGTACGTTCGCGTTCCCGATGGCTCGACCATCGAGGTGTTCGGACCGTCGCAGGGACTGAAGCTCGTCATCGCGTCGAACGCGCCGCTCATCGCGAAACTCCCGATCGATCCGGAGATCGCGAGGCTCTCCGACGCGGGCCTCATCGAGTCATATGAGTCGCCCGAGTCCGAAGAGCTCATCGTGAACTTCCTCGAGCGCGCCCCGGAGAAGCACCCGCAGGTCCCGGTCGCATAGACCTCACACTCGCCGAGGCGCGCCGCCTCGCGGTTCACGCACAGCTCCTCGATCGAGCCCGGCGCCCGACCACCGCGGGCATACTCGAGACCGTCCGGCATCTCGGCTACCTCCAGCTCGACCCGACCAACGTCGTGGCCCGCAACCATCTGCTGGTCCTCTGGTCGCGGCTCGGTCAATACGATCCCGGAGACCTCGACCGCCTCCTGTGGGAGGAGAAAGCCCTCTACGAGAATCTCCCCTCCATAGCCTTGATCCTGCCGACGTCCGATCAATCACTTCACGAGGTCCGCGCACGCGTCATCCGGCGCGGCGAAGCTTGGCCCAGGCTCGTGCGAATGCATGCCTGGATGAAAAAGAACGCCCGACTGCGCCGCGACGTGATCACGCGGCTTCGGCGATACGGCGCGCTTCCCCTCAGCGCATTCGAGGGTCGAGCAATCGACTCGTGGCATTCATCTGATTCGGATTCGGACCGCAACGTCTCGCGGATGCTGAACTCCCTCCTGCGTCTTGGCGAGGTGGCCATCGGCGGCCGCGCCGGCGGCAAGAAGATGTGGACCCTCGCGAAGGGCTGGCTGCCGAGCGTCCGTCCGATGACGCCGAAGGCCGCGGCGCGCGCCGCGACGGAACGGGCGCTCGGCGCGCTTGGGGTCGCCACGCTCCGCGACCTGCGGCTTGCGTACGCGCTCGGCTGGTACGTGACGGCCGACGCGCTTGGTGGCCTGGAGCGCGACGGGATCGCGAGCCGCATCAGCATCGAGGGGTTTCGCGACCAGTACTTCGCGCTCACGTCCCATCTGAGGAGGCGGCAGGCGACGCCGAAGCGGACCACGCTGCTCTCGCCTTTCGACAACCTGATCATCAACCGCACCCGCACCGAGGTCCTCTTCGGCATGCGCTATCGGATGGAGATCTACGTGCCCAAGCACCTTCGCGTTCGTGGCTTCTGGGCGATGCCGATCGTCCACAACGCGGAGCTCATCGGAACGGTCGATCCGAAGATGGACCGCGAGCACGGACGGCTCGACGTTATGCGTCTCCACCTCGAAGGCGACGCCCCGCGCGACCGCGCCACCCGCCGCGCCATCGAGGACGCCGTCGACGACCTCGCGGCCTTCGCGGGCGCCCGTGAGGTCGCCTGGCCGAAGGGCATCGCTTCGTCATACTCCCGGCGGTGATCGCCAGAGCTCGCGCGAATGCCGGCGCGCTCTGGCTCCTCGCCGCGACGACGGTGGCGAACGTGCTCGGCTTCGGCTACCAGCTCGTGATGGCGCGGCTCCTCACCGCGGAGCAGTACGCGGTCCTCATCGCGCTCTTCGGCGTGCTGATCCTCGAGTCGATCTCGAGTCAGGTCATCCAATCGGCGACCGCGAAGCTCGCGGCCCAGTACCGCGCCCGCGACGACGAAGGCGCGCTGCATCAGTTCGTCCGACGGTGGTCGATACGCGTCGCGATCGCGATGGCGGGTCTCGCCCTCCTTATCGTCGCCCTCGCCGGACCGATCTCGGGCGGACTCGCGCTTCCGGCCATCTCGGTGGTGTTCCTGGGCGTAAGCCTCTTTTTCGCCGGCCTGCTCACGTTCGCCCTCGGCCTCCTGCAGGGACTCGCTCGCTTCGGCTGGATGGGAAGCGTGCTCATCGTCCAGGCGGGCTCCCGGCTCGTGCTCGGCGTCGCGTTCGTCCTGCTCGGCCTCGGCGTGAATGGTGCGTTCGCTGGAGCGGGCGCGGCGATCGCGGTGAGCGTGCTCGTGGCCGCGCTGCCGCTCGCGCCGCTCCTGCGCGCCGCGCGGCGGTCGACCGCGATCGTCGAGCTCGGCGGCGAAGAGACGAAGTTCTTCGCGTTCGCGGCCGTGGTGCTCCTCGCGTACGCGGCCCTCACGAACGTCGATGCGGTCCTCGCTCCGGCGATTCTGAGCCCCGCCGACGCGGGCACCTACGCGGGGGCGGTGACGCTCGGGAAGATCGTGCTCTTCGCGCCGATCGCCGTCGGCTTCCTGCTTCTCGAGCGGACCGCACGCGCCCACGCGCAGGGCGAGCCGACCGAGCGCCCGCTCTTCCTCGCCCTCGGGCTCGTCCTCGGGACGAGCGGCGTGGCCGCGCTCGCGTACGTCATCGCGCCGGCGTTCTTCGTGAACCTCGTCGTCGGGAGCCAGTACCCCGCGACGGTCGCGGTGGCGCCCATTTACGGTATCGCCGCGCTCTCAAACGCCCTCCTCAATCAGTGGATCAGCTACTTCGTGGGGCGCGGTGAGATGCGTGTCGGCTTGATCCTCGCGCTCGCCGTCGTCGTCGAGATCGCTCTTCTGCTGACCGCGGCAACGGACCCCGTCTCGGTCGCGCGCATCGTCCTCATCGTCGCGCTAGCGACGCAGGCCGTCGCGGTCGTCACCTTCTTCGTTGAGAGAAGCGGTCAGACCAAGGTGGCGCTGACCCCTCGCTGACACGTCGCGCCGCTACCCTCCTTGGTCGCATGCCTTCCAGCACGCTTCTCCGCGCCGCGCTCGCGCTGACGGCAACGGGGATCGTCTCCGCCGCCAGCATCCGGCACGTCCAAGAGGAAAGCGGCGCCGATGTCATGTTCGCGGTCGCGTATGCGTTCTATCTCTCACTCATCCTGATCGCGACACTCCGCCATCCGCCGCGCTGGGCACCCGTGCTCGGATTCGCTTTCGCGGCGATCACCTACATCGTCGCGATCATGACGCTCAACGGGAACGCCCTCGCTGTAGGCCTCTATCTCCTCGTCGCGCTTCTTGGCTACTTCGCCACGCCTGCGACGTTTCGACCATTGACGGTCGCCGCCTTCGCGCTGTGGACCCCGGCGATCCGGTTCTTCGGCCCCGACCCCCTCGCTGGACAATTCCCACCACTTCTCGCATTCGCGTCCGTACTCTCTCTCATCAACCTCGTCGCCGCGCTCCTCGATCGAACCGCCCGCGATCCCGACGAGCGGCTTCGCCGAATCGGGCTCGGCCTGCTCGCGGTCGCCACCGTGGCGACGGTCGTCGAGCGGCACCTCGCTGTCGAGACGCTGGTTGTCGCACCGGACGATGTGATGGCGCTGGTCGTCGTCGGCGTACTCCCGCTGCTCGCCGTCGTTCGGCTACGGCCATGGACGCGCGATGCAATCGCTACGGGGCTCGCGCTCGCCACGTTCGTGCTCGCGGCGATGGCGCTCATCCTCGGCAAGGGCTATCACGTGGACGCCGTCACGGTGCCGCACGTCGCAGCTCAGCAGCTTCTCGCTGGCCACGACCCCTACACCACCTTCGACCTTCCCGCCGCGTTGGCCCAATTCGGGATCAACCCCGATCTGGTCACGCACTATGAGGACGGAAGCGTCGTGCGCTCGCTCAACTATCCCGCGCTCAACTTCCTCCTGGTCACGCCGTTCATCGCGCTGGGCGTGACCGACATCCGCTGGATCTATCTCGTGGAGATCGTCGCGCTGGTCCTCATCCTGCTTCGGAAGGTCCATATCCCGTGGCGTCCGCTCGTGTCCGCCGGTGTCGTCGGCAATACCGTCATCGTGCGCCAGAACATCCTCGCGGGGGTCGATCCCACGTGGTGGGCGCTCCTCACGATCGCCTGGATCTTCGTCGAGTCGCGATGGCTATCGCCGATCGCCGTCGGGCTTGCCATGGCCTCGCGGCAACCCGCCTGGTTCGCCGCTCCTTTCTATGTCGTCGGCATCTGGAAGAGGAACGGCCGCGCGGAAGCGATCCGCCGCGCGGCGATCGTCGCCGTGGCGGCGCTCGCGCCGAACCTTCCGTTCATGATCGACAATCCCGCCGCGTTCTTCGACGGCGTCGGCGGCCCCATGCTCGGCGCGCTCGCTCCGTACGGCGTGGGTTTCGTGCGGCTTGGACTCGACGGTCCGTTCCCGCTCCTGCCGCGCGCGGTCTACGGACTGCTCGCCGCCGTTTCGTTCGTCACGATGCTCGCCATCCTCTGGCGCTTCTGGCGCAGCGTCCCGATCGGCGCGCTCATCTTCCCGTTCGTTCCCCTCTATCTCGCGTGGCGTTCGCTCCAGAACTACTTCGGGTCGATCCCGCTCCTCGCGATGGCCGGCGACGACGAGCTCATCGTCGGCACGGCCGCCGAACGCCCTGAACCAAGCGCCGTGAGCGCCTTCGCGGCATCGACGACGCCAGAGCCGGCGACATCTGGAGCAAGTCCGAGGTCGTCCGCGCTCTGAGTGAGCGCGCGCCGGACGGCGCGCGCGCGCGCGACCCGAGACTCGGACTTCCTCATCGATCGCGATGCTTCGAGCAGGAGCGCACAGACCCCGGTCACATGTGGTGTGGCCATCGACGTTCCGCTCATCCGCACGTAGCTCACCGCGACGGTGCAGCGATCGCCGTCCAGCGCCTCCGCCCGGGCGCTCGCGACGCCGACCCCGTAGTGGCACCCGGCGGACGGGGTCGTACCGCCGCCGACCGCGACGAGATCGGGCTTACGCGCGCGCAAACCCACGACCGGACCACGAGAGCTGTAGTCGGTGACACGGCGATGTTTGTCGATCGCGCCGACCGTGATCGCGCCCGCCGCGCAGCCGGGCGAGCCGATGGTGCCCGGTGCCGGGCCGGAGTTGCCGGCCGCGACGCACACGAGGATGCCCTCGGCGCTTAGCGCGTCGACCTCGCGCGACAGCGGATCGCGCGGATCGCCCGAACCGCCGAGCGAGAGGTTCACCACGTCGACCTTCATGCGGCTCAGCCACGAGAGCGCGGCCAGCACCGTGTCCTCGGTGCCGCCATTCAAGGAGAGAGCCTTCGCGATCACGAGCGATGCTTTCGGAGCGACGCCCCGGTAGAGCGCCCCCGCGCCGGCGACGATCCCTGCGACGTGCGTCCCGTGACCGACCTCGTCGGAGGGGCCACTTTCGGTGAAGTCACGGTAGGCGAGGATGCGATCGCCGAAGTCCGGGTGGTGATCGGCGCCGGTGTCGACGATCCCGACGCGGACCCCATCGCCCTCGACGCCGCTTTTCCACACCGGCTGCACGTGCAGGAGGGGGACGCTCTCGTTCAGCAGCGCGTAGACGGGCTTGGGCGGACGCGCGACGAATCCCGCGGCCTCGAGATCGCGCCTCAGGGCGGCCTGACGATCCTCGGGAACATCGATCACGACGACGCCCGCGCGGCGGTGCGTCTGCCGCACGACCGCATCGTGCTGCCGGAGAACACGCTCGGGTATGCCGGACTCGAGGGATACCTCTTCTGCGCGAGCGGGGTCTTCGGAGGGGAGCACTGACAAGCTGACAGGACGCGCGGGCTCGACTAGAAGACGGGTCCGAGTCCCGGTCGGAACGCCCCGATCGCTCGTCGTAAGCATGTCAATCGCATATTGACACCACTGTCAAGACCGACAATGCCGGAATGCCCATCGATCGCGGCCTTCTGGAGCTCCTCGCGTGTCCCGACACACATCACGCTCCTCTCAAAGAGGAGGGGGACTATCTGGTCTGCACGGAATGCCGCCGTCGCTTTCCCGTGCGTGATGGAATTCCAGTGATGCTCCTCGAGGAGGCATTGCCGCCCGCGGACTAGCGCCTGCGTTAGTCCGCTCGCGGTAGCGTGGCGGGTCCTGTCCCGGCTACGCGGGTCCCTCCCTCAGCGCACCCTCCCCGCCTTGCAGCTCACTCTCGTTCGCTGCGGGCGGGGCCCCGGGGCACCCGCGCTTCGTAAGAGACCCGCTGCGCCGTGCCACCCGCTGCGCGTAGATCGCGCGCTAACGCAGCCGTTCGCGGGGGACCACGATCCTCACGGTCGTGCCCTCACCGGGTTTGCTCTGCACTTTGCAAAGGCCTCCCAAGAAGGCGACCCGTTCTCGCATCCCTAGGAGCCCGAAGTGTCCGGGGCGGACCCCAGCTTCTCCCCACTGCTCGGTTTCGAAGCCATGGCCATCATCCGCAACGTCGATCTCCAGAGTGTCCTCATTCTTTAGAAGCGCCAGCCGAACTTCGTGCGCGGCCGCGTGCTTCTTCACGTTATTCAGGGCTTCGACGGCAACGCGGTAGAGCGTCGACTCGGCCTCGCGTGAGAGCGGGCCCGGATCGTCGAGCGCCTCCTCCAGGGTCCATCCCGCTTCGCCGGCCATCTCACGTGCCGCCGCGGAGATGGCGGCGACGAGGCCGAGGTCGTCGAGGGTCGCCGGACGGACCGTGCCCAGGATCTCGCGCGTCTCGCGGATCGCGCGCCGCAAGAGCTCGGTCGCTTTGTCGACCTGCACGTTGTCGACGCCGGCGCTTTGCAGCTGCGCGTGTGCGGACACGAGGATCGGGGCGAGCCCGTCGTGCAGGTCGCGCGCAAGGCGACGCCGATGTTCTTCTTCCTGGGAGAGAAGCTGCCCTGTGAAGTGCTGTAGGTCGCCGTAGAGCTCCATCCGCTCGATAGCAAAGGCGGCCTGATCGCCGAGGATCCGAAGAAATGCGATCGCGTCGTTGCCGGGGTGGCCCTGGCGGTTCACGTTCAACACGCCCTGTGTCTTGGCGGCCACGAGCAGCGGGATGCAGATCGCGAACGGGACATCCTTTGTATAGGCGGTGCCGAGCTCCTTCGAGGCGGGCCCTTCGATGATGAGCGGCTCGCGCCGCTCGAGCGCCTGCCACGAGATCGATGGCCCCACCGGCACGCGTGTTCCGACCAAACGACCGGGCCGAGCCGCGCGGATGATGAGCGCATCGCCCGCCGCGTCGACCGTCATGAGAGACGCGGATTCGTACGTGACCGCCTCGTGAGCGGCCTCGAGGACAAGATCGAAGAGCTCGTCCGCGCTCGCGGCATTTCCGATGCGCACCGTCGCGCGCTCGAGAGAGCGGAGCAGGGTGGAGGGGGTCAGGTCGCGGGCTGCTCGACCAGGCCGTTCCGGACCGCGTAGATCGCGGCCTGCGTGCGGTCCGATACGTTCAGCTTCTCGAGGATCGCGGCGACGTGGCTCTTCACTGTCTCCGGGGACAGCACGAGCTTGTCGGCGATCTCGCGGTTGCTCAGTCCTTCGGCAACGAGCGCGAGGATCTCGCGCTCGCGCTTGGTGAGATTCCGCGCAGCCGACGGCGTCGCCGAGCCGGGCTTCATCTCGGACAGCATTCCCTTGAGCATCTGCGACTCGATGAACGCACCGCCGGTCGCCACCTGGCGGATCGCGTCGATGAGGTCGTCCTTCGAGACGTCCTTGAGGAGGTACCCGGCCGCCCCCGCGCGGACCGCCTCTCGCAGGTATGCCGGGTTGTCGTGCATCGTCACCATGATCACCGCGGTCCGCGGGCGCTCTTCCTTGATGCGCCGGGTGGCCTCGAGTCCATCCATGTCCGGCATGCGCACGTCCATCAGCACGACGTCGGGCAGCTCCTTGCGAGCGGTCTCGATCGCCTCGCGCCCGGTCTTGGCCTCGCCGACGACGGTGAGGTCCTCGGCTTTGGCAAGCATCGACGCAACACCCTGTCGCACGAGCTCGTGGTCATCGACGAGAAGTACGCGGATCGGCATCGCGGAGATTCTAGGGGTCGATCACGCGACGGCGGCCCAGATCAGATAGAGAAGGAGCCCCACGAGCACGACGAGGAGCGCGCCGATCGCGAAGAGAGCCAAGGAGCCCGCCGCCATTTCGGTGGGCCGTGTCAACAAGCGTTCTACAGCGCCCACCAGATCGGCCGAGGCCGCGTCCTTGGCGATCCAGCCGCCGGGTTTGTCCACGTATTTCTCCGCGGTGGCCGCCTCGGTGGCGCCGGCGGCAAGGACGAGCGAGGGCACGCCAAGAGTCGCGCGGTCGCCACCGTGTAGCAGAAGGGCATCGACCAGAGCGACGTCCGCCGGCCAATTTCTGGCCCAGTCCGCCGCTTCGGCGAGCTTGTCCGCGCGGCGCACCTCGTACCGGCGTTCCAGGCGGAGGATCGTCTCGAGTCCTGCTCCGACGCTCGGGTGGGAGACGACCAGGAGGACCCTCGGTCGACCGATGGCCGGACGATACACCGTTGTCCGGTTCCGCTACACGGGGCCTACGCCGTTCCTCCCCCTCCGGTCGGATGCCTTGTAACACCCAAGAAACGACTCTTTCACTCGTGCAGAAACGAATCCTCATCGCGGACGACCACCTCGCTGTACGCGAGGGCCTCCGCTCGCTCATCGATCCGGACCCGGACTTCACGGTCGTGGGCGAAGCGGCGGACGGGAGCGAGGCCGCGCGCAAGGCGCTCGAGCTGCGCCCCGACCTGATCCTTCTCGACAACTCGATGCCCGGCATGACGGGCCTCGAGGTCGCCCGGATGCTCCGCGACAACCTCCCCGCCACCAAGATCGTCTTCCTCACGCTGGACCCGGGTATCCGGGACCTCGCCCTGGCTACGGGCGCCGCCGCGCACATCTCGAAGGACCAGCCGCCGCAGGAGATCATGCGGGTCGTTCGCGCCGCCGCCGGCATCGCGGCGCCGAAGGCGACGAGCGGCCAGCCGACGAGCGCGCAGGCCAAGCTTGCCGAGCTCCTCATTTCCGAGAAAGCCCTCACCTCACGGCAGATCCAGGACCTCGACAAGTCGCGCGACGGCAAGCAGACGCTGTCGAACGCGATCCTCCGGTCAGGACTCGTGGCGCCGGAGACGCTCGCGAGCGCACTTGCTCGCGTGAGCGGACATCCAGTGACTTCGCTGCGCGTCGCCCCCGAGGCCGCCGTTGTACGTCAACTGCCTCGCCGCTTCTGCGAGCTCCGCGCTGTCAGCCTCATCGAGTTTGGACGCGCGAGCGCCACGCTCGCGATGGCTGACCCGCTTGACGAGACGACGGTGCACGAAGCCAAGGACATGCTCGGAGGCGTCGAGCTCAAGGTGGTCACGGCGACGCTCACTGAAGTTCGTGACGCGATCCACCACGCGCATGCGCCCGCACTTGTACCGCTCGTCGCGGTGCCGACGCTTCCGGCGAAACGTTCGCGTCGTCCGCTCGCTCTCGCGGCCGCTCTTGCGGCGGCACTCTTGCTGGTCGCGACCGGGACCGGCGTTGTGATGACTCAGCCGACGGTCGTCGCGGCGCGTGCGAACCTCACGATCTTCCAGGGCTCCGTCGACGTGCGCCACGGGTCGGGTGGATACGCAGCCGCATCGACCGGCGACCTCCTGCAGCAGGGCGACACGATCCGGACCGCCGCGGGTGGGCACGCTGCGCTGACGTTCTTCGATCGCTCCCTCGTCGTCCTCGAGCCGACCACCGAGGTCGTCATCGAGACGCTTCACACGGTGGCGGGCGGCCGTGACATTGATCTCGTCCTCCGCCAGCTGATGGGCGGTACGTGGAACGTCGTAGCGCACAGCATCGGCGAAGGCGGCCGCTACGAAGTCGCGACTCCGACCTCGACGAACACGGTTCAGGGGACCGCCTTCCAGGTCCGCGTCGACGAACAGGGCGACACCACTGTCAGCACCGCCGAAGGGACGGTCCGCACCTTCGGCCTCAATACAGCGGTTCCTCCGGTCCTCGTCAGCGCGGGACTGCAGAGCTTCATCAGCGAGACCGGCCCTTCGGCCGCTCAACCGATCAAAGAGTCGACGCTCACCTTCACGTTCGGCGATGCCGGTCAGGCTTTCGTCGTGAATGCCGCGGGCCAGGCGGCCGGCGTGCAAGGCAACGAGGTCGTGCGCTACATCCCCGGATCCACGGTGGCCCGCGGTGACAACACCGTCGCGGTCACGATTCCCGGCGACGACGCCGGTCGCCTCTCCGCTGTGGTCGCGCCGAAGAGCGACGTTGCGCAGGTACGGATCGCGACCGAGCTTGTGTCTTCTGAAGGAACGTCAACCGCGGTCACGGAGACGCGTCCGGTCGAGAACGGAACAGCCAAAGGTGGCGTCACCGTCTCCGGGACGACTGTCGTAGTCCTCAGTGATGCAGCCGCGAAGGCGGCTCCGGCGCCGATCCTCGGAACGACGCCGCCGTCGCCGACTCCTTTCAATCCCCTCACGATCTTTTCTCGCGGTCCGCAAGGCGATCTTGGTCCCGCGGGTCCGGTCGGCCTCAATGGCGAGCCGGGCGCGCAGGGTCCTCCGGGCCCAGTCGGTCCAGCTGGCGCGACCGGCGCGACCGGCGCTGGTGAGCCAGGTCCCTCCGGTGCTCCAGGCATTGCCGGCCCCGCTGGCGTCGGACCCACGGGTGCCGCCGGTGCTGACGGTCTCGCGGGCGTTGACGGCGCTGCCGGCGCACAGGGTCCTGCCGGTGTTGCAGGTCCCGCGGGCGCGGCGGGTCCCGCTGGTCCCGCGGGTGTCGGGCCGATCGGACCCACTGGTCCGACGGGCGCGAACGGAGTAGACGGAACGAACGGCCTCGACGGCGCGACCGGTGCGATCGGAGCAACCGGAGCGACCGGTAACAATGGTGTTGACGGCGCGACAGGCCCAACGGGGGCAATTGGTGCGACCGGAGCGACGGGCAACAACGGCCTCGATGGTGCGACCGGCGCCACGGGTGCAACCGGCGCAGCTGGCGCCAACGGTGCTGTGGGCCCGACGGGTCCTCAGGGTCCGACGGGCGCTACCGGCGCGACGGGTGCGACCGGTAACAATGGTGTTGACGGCGCGACGGGTGCCACCGGTGCGAACGGCGCGACTGGTGCGGACGGTGTTACTGGTGCGACCGGTGCCACTGGAGCTGCCGGTGCGAACGGCACGACTGGTGCGACCGGCGCGGACGGTGCCACTGGTGCGACCGGCGTGGACGGTGCGACCGGTGCCACTGGGGCCGCTGGTGCGACCGGCGCGGACGGTGCCACTGGTGCGACCGGCGCTGACGGTGGCACTGGTGCGACTGGAGCTGTAGGGGCTGTGGGTCCGATAGGTCCTCAGGGTCCGACGGGCGCGACCGGCGCCACGGGCGCGACAGGCGCTACTGGTAACAATGGTGTTGACGGCGCCACTGGTGCCACTGGTGCGAACGGTGCGACCGGCGCGACTGGTGCGACCGGCGCTGTAGGCGCTGTGGGACCGACCGGTCCACAGGGCCCGACGGGCGCGACCGGCGCCACGGGCGCAACAGGCGCTACTGGTAACAATGGTGTTGACGGCGCTACTGGGGCCGCTGGTGCGACCGGAGCTGCAGGGGCAAACGGATCGAACGGCGCGACTGGTGCGACAGGTGCGACAGGTGCCGCTGGCGCTAACGGGACGAACGGCGCGACGGGCTCGACCGGCGCCACAGGCGCGACCGGAGCTGCAGGCGCTGCCGGTGCTGTTGGCCCCACAGGTCCTCAGGGTCCGACTGGCGCAACGGGTGCGACCGGCGCGACTGGTGCGACTGGTGCCGCTGGTGCCAACGGAACGAATGGCGCGACTGGCGCGACTGGTGCGACCGGCGCCGCCGGCGCGAATGGTTCGAACGGTGCGACCGGCGCTACTGGCGCCGACGGTGCGACCGGGGCTGCGGGCGCGAATGGAACGAACGGTGCGACCGGCGCGACAGGTGCAACCGGCGCAACCGGTGCTGCCGGCGCGAACGGATCGAATGGTGCGACCGGCGCGACCGGCGCGACTGGCGCAACGGGCGCCGCCGGCGCCGCCGGTGCTGTTGGCCCAACAGGGCCTCAGGGTCCGACCGGAGCGACTGGTGCTACCGGCGCAACAGGGGCCGCTGGAGCAAACGGATCGAATGGTGCCACCGGCGCGACAGGGGCCACAGGTGCAACTGGCGCCGCGGGCGCCGCAGGTGCGGTAGGCCCGACAGGTCCTCAGGGTCCAACCGGCGCGACGGGCGCAACGGGTGCGACTGGTGCGGCTGGCGCGAACGGAACGAACGGCGCAACTGGGGCGACTGGTGCGACGGGTGCCGCAGGTGCGGTCGGCCCCACCGGTCCTCAGGGCCCGACGGGCGCGACCGGTGCCACGGGTGCGACCGGCGCGGCAGGAACCAACGGAACGAACGGTGCCACAG
>JBBPIQ010000005.1:0-191872 GCA_038040345.1 Chloroflexota bacterium | reverse complement strand
GGTGCCACGGGTGCGACCGGCGCGGCAGGAACCAACGGAACGAACGGTGCCACAGGCGCAACGGGTGCCACGGGTGCGACCGGCGCGGCAGGAACTAACGGAACGAACGGTGCCACAGGCGCAACCGGCGCCACGGGCGCGACCGGCGCCACGGGCGCGACCGGATCCGTTGGCGACTTCCAGCAGAGCGGCACGTCCGTCGGCACTCAGAGCACCGTGAACTTCACGAACGGGTTCGGCGTGACGAACGCTGGCGGCAAGATCGTTGTCGACGGATCCGGTTTCGTTCACACGACCGGCACCGAGTCGATCGCTGGCGACAAGACATTGAGCGGCAACACGACCTTCACCGGAACGACGACCGTCAACAACGCGACCACGACCGGAACGGCGTCGACCATCAGCACCGGCAACGGGCTGACGTCGGGTCAGGCGCTCAACGTGAGCACCGGCAGCTCGGCGTTCACGACGGGCAACACGCAGGACAACACGAACGCGACCCGCGGCTTCTTCTACGGCGGAGCGGCGAACTCGTACGCGGGCGCGAACACCTTCTCGAGCACCGGCAACTTCACCGGCACTTTGGTCGCGCTCACCGCGGACCAGACCACCGCGGGGACGGTGCTTGGCATCAGCGCGCAGAGCCTCACCACGGGGAAGGCGATCGATGTGTCGCTGGGCACCCTCTACTCGGGTACGACTGACACCGTCGCCGGCTACTCGATCGGTGCGGTCAACGTTCGCGCGCAGTCCTTCACGGGCAACATCTTCAATGTCGAAGCGCACGGCGCGAGCGCGGTGAACTCAACTCTGGCCAACTTCAAGAGCACACAGCTCGCGGGTCAGGTCCTGAATGTCAACGCGACCGCGCTCACGACGGGCAAGGCCGTCTCGGTGACCCTGGGCACGCAGGGAACGGGCTTCTACCTGAACACGAGCGCGGCATACACCGGCAACCTCATCCAGTTGCAGATGAATGGCGCCGACCGTCTCAAGGTCGACCAGGCCGGAAACACCACGCTGGGCGGCACGCTGACGGTGCTCGGCGCGTCGATCACCGGCCCGGCGGCTGGCGTCTTCTCGATCGACAACGGCAACGCGTCGGCGATCAGCATCGGCGGCACCACCGCGACGACACTCAACCTCGGCCGCTCTGGCCAGACCCAGGCGCTGCTCGGCAACGCCACGGTCGCCGGCACGCTCGGTGTCACCGGCGCCACGACCCTCTCGAGCACGCTCGCCGTGACCGGCGCGACGACCTTCACCGGGAATACGACCCATGGCGGAACGATCACCGGCCCGGCCGCTGCCACCTTCATCATCGACTCGGGCGGCGCGAACGCCATCAACATCGGCGGCACGACCGCGACGACACTCAACCTCGGCCGCAGCGGTCAGACCCAGGCGCTGCTCGGCAACGCCACCGTCGCCGGCACCCTCTCGGTGACGGGCGCGACGACCTTCACCGGGAATACGACCCATGGCGGAACGATCACCGGCCCGGCCGCTGCCACCTTCATCATCGACTCGGGCGGCGCGAACGCCATCAGCATCGGCGGCACGACCGCGACGACGCT
Organism: Chloroflexota bacterium; assembly: GCA_038040345.1. Taxonomy (GTDB): domain Bacteria; phylum Chloroflexota; class Limnocylindria; order P2-11E; family P2-11E; genus 3-1-20CM-2-70-9. The sequence goes on along the minus strand of JBBPIQ010000005.1, from coordinate 190,295 downwards.
CAACCTCGGCCGCTCCGGCCAGACCCAGGCCCTGCTCGGCAACGCCACCGTCGCCGGCACGCTCGGTGTCACCGGCGCCACGACCCTCTCGAGCACGCTCGCCGTGACCGGCGCGACGACCTTCACCGGGAATACGACCCATGGCGGAACGATCACCGGCCCGGCCGCTGCCACCTTCATCATCGACTCGGGCGGCGCGAACGCCATCAACATCGGCGGCACGACCGCGACGACACTCAACCTCGGCCGCTCCGGCCAGACCCAGGCCCTGCTCGGCAACGCCACCGTGGCCGGCACGCTCGGTGTCACCGGCGCGACGACCCTCTCGAGCACCCTCACTGTGACCGGCGCATCCACGCTGAACGGTGGCCTCACAGTCACTGGCGGTAACGCGAACCTGGGCAACGGCACGAGCACGGTTCACATCGTCGCGAGGCAGGCCACCGCGCCGACGCTCGCGAACGGGACGAACGCCACCTGCACCTTGGTGGGGACCTCATCGGACACCGCCGGGCAGCTGCAAGTCGTGATGTCCGCCGGCGGCACGGCGAGCGCCGCGCTCTGCACGATAACGTTCAACTCGGCCTTCGTCACGAACACGCCCGCTGTCGTCCTCCAGCCGTCGAACTCTGCTGCGGGGCTCATCACCCAAGCGCAGACGCCGTTCGTCACCACCGCGCTGGGGAACTTTGTGCTCACCAATAACACCACCGGCCTCGCGGCCGGCACCTACACGTGGTTCTACCACGTCATCGGCCGGTAGACTCCCGTCTGGTGCGAGACGGCTCGATCGTCGTTCCGATCAGCGCACTACGGCGCATCTTCGTCATGCTGCTTGTCCTCATCCTGCTGATCCTCCTCGTCCTCGTCGCGCGCACGCAGCTCTTCCGGGCCGGGATCGCGACGCTCTTCGCGCCGAGCGCGGCCGAGGTCATCGACCGGAATGCGTATCAGGCGGTCTTCCTCGCGAACGGCGCCACGTACTTCGGGAAGCTCGAGGAGCAGGGTGACTCCTGGTTCCTGCTCTCCGACGTTTTCTACCTCTCGGCTTCTGACCAAACCGGCACGCAGCTGATCAAGCGGGGTTCGGAGCCGCAGGGGCCAAGAGAGCCGATGATCATCCCGAAGGAGCAGGTCCTCTTCATCGAGAACCTCCGTGACGACAGCGACATCGTCACCCTTATCAAGAAGTTCAAGTCCGGCCAGCTCCCCGCCGCGACCCCGCCGCCCGCCACCCTTGCGCCAACGACCGCCCCGACAGCGGCACCCTCGACGGCGCGCCCGAGCCCGACGCGCTGACCACCCTCCGCCTCGCCTACCGTCGCGCGGTCCGCTGGTTGATCGATCACCGGCGGCTTCTTCGCAACGCCGCGATAGCGGCCGCGGTCTTCGTGGCCGCCGTCCTCGTGACGCAGTGGTGGGACTTCACGCTCCCCACGCTCGGGCGCGCGCAGTACCAGGCGATATTCCTAGCCAACGGACAGACATACTTCGGGCGCTACTACGATCGGATCGGCGCGTACGCCAAGATCGAGGACGTCTATTACCTGCAGCAGACGACGAGCTCGGATCCGAACGCCGCACCCGACACGAAGATCGTGCGCCGCGGCCGCGAGCTCCACGGCCCGGCATCGCGGATGCTCGTTCCGAAGACGGCGATCCTGTTCGTCGAGGATCTGACAAACGCGTCGCCGATCGCGCAGTTCATGACGCAGGACAGCCGATGAGCCTGTACGACCCCGAGCGCGACCGCGTCCGCACCGCCGGCCGATGGCTCCGCTGGTCGGCGCGCTGGATCCTCGTTCCCGCGGCCCTCGGCGTGTTCGTGTCGGGGAACGTCGACGTCCGCTCGCTGCCGCTCTTTGGCGCCGAGCGTCTGAGCGCCGTGCTCTTCCTCGACGGTCAGGCGTATTTCGGCCATCTCGACGACACAGGCGAGAGCGGAACGCTCGTGCTTCGCGACGTCTACTACTTCCAGAACAGCCAGGGTGCGACCAGTGGACTCCCCGTCGGACTTGTTCGTCGAGGGAGCGAGGCGCACGAGCCCGCGGACGGGATGCGGATCAACAGGGACAAAGTCCTCGCCGTCGAGCGCGTTGGGCTGACCTCGTCGGTGGCGCAGGCGATCGCGGTCGAGCGCGAGCTAACGCACAGCTCAACGCCGGCCGTCGCGTTGAATCAGGTCACGGTCGCCGGCGCGAACGCGCTCGCCGCGCAGCGCACGGCCGCCGAGCATGGCCTCCAGCGCGGCTGGTCCGCCGCGGCCGACCAGCTCGCCAAGTTGAACGACCTCGTTCTGCCAATCAGCAAGACTGAGGCGCAAACGATCACCGAGAAGGCGCTGACTGACCTCCGCACCGTCCGGCGCAACGCGCTCGCGGCGATCGCGGCCGCAATGGGTCTGTCGTCGGCGGACGCGGATAACTACGTGCGCGCGACAGACCCGCTGCTCGAAGGTCAGACCTTCGCGAGCGATTCCGGCGTGCTCCTCGCACCCGATCTGAACGGGATCGTGAACCGCGCCACGCAGCTCTACGCTCAGGTCAACGACGCTGCCGCGAAGCAGCTCACGCAGCCACGAGCGACCCCCGCACCGTCGCCGTCAGCGTCACCGAAACCCTGATGTCACCCGAAGGATCGATTCGGGGTCGTGAACCCGGGCTAACATCCGTCAGCGAGTGAAGGGTCTGTTGTTCGGGTGCCTCATCGGCCTGACCGCACTCGTCACCGCGTGCGGCGGCGGATCCGGGGGCGGCAGTGCGAACGAGACCGCCGCGGACGCGCTGAATCGTGGCCTCCAGGCTCACTCCGCCGGCAAGCTGGATGAGGCCGTCGCCGCGTACTTCACCACGCTCGCGAAAGATCCCAAGAACCAGTACGCGTACTACAACCTCGGCGAGATCGCGCAGCGCCAAAATCGGCTCGTCGCCGCCGAGGCCTATTACCGCTTGGCGCTCGATCAGGACCCGAAGATGGAGAGCGCTCTCTTCAACCTCGCGATCGTGCGGACGAACGTCGGCTTTGCCGCCGACGCCGTCGCGCTCTACAAGCAGGTGATCAACGTGGACTCGAACAACGCAGCCGCCCACTTCAACCTGGGACTTCTGTATCGCCAGCTCGGGCAGACCGCTGATGCGCAAGCCGAGTTCGCGGCCGCACAGCGGCTCGATCCGAAGCTGGTCGCGCCGAGTCCGAGCGCGAGCCCCAACCGACAAGCGAGCCCCACACCGACGAGGTGATCACGTCGCGTCCCAGCTAGACCTCCCGCGTCTTCGCCGGATCGTCCTCCTCCTCGTCGTCGCGCTCCCGATGTTGTTCAACGCGTTCGCGCTTCTTCCCGAGGTCGCGTCCGCGGTGCCGAACGTGAACGACGACGCCGAGCACGTGCTCTTCATCCAGCAAGCATCCGACGCGTGGGCGAGCGGCCAGGACCCGCTCGACTTCTGGGTCCCGCAGCTCGAGCTCGGCTTTCCGCAATTCCTCTACTACCAGAACCTCCCGCACCTGGTGGTCGTCGCGCTCGGCAGGGTGACGTTCGGTTTGATCTCGCTCCGGACCCTCTTCGATCTGGTTCGGTACATCCTTCTCGTCGCTTTCCCGCTCACCGTGTTCTGGTCGATGCGGCGCCTCGGCTTCTCCGACGTAGCGGCCGCGATCGGAGCCGCCGCGGGCTCCCTGATCTCGGGAAACACCCGCTACGGCTTCGAGTACGACAGCTACGTCTGGCGTGGCCTTGGCGTGTACACGCAGATCTTCGGCATGCACTTGTCATTCATCGCCCTCGCGGCGCTGCATCGGGTGGCCACCCGCGGCACCGGGGTCATCGCGGCGGCTCTGGTCTGCGCGGCACTCGCGCTCTCGCACCTCATCTACGCGTACATGACCGCGATCACCGCGGTCGCGCTCCTCCTCTTCGGGATGACCCGCGCGAACGCGCCCGGCCGGGTCCTGCGCTTCGCCGCGGTCGGCGGTCTTGCCGGCGTGATCGGCGCGTACATGTGGGTGCCGTTCTTCGCGCAGGCCGGTTACCTGAACGCGAGCCCGTACCTCGATCGCGCGAAGTACGACTCCTTCGGTGCGCCGACGATTCTCGGCTGGCTCGTGTCCGGCGATCTCCTCGATCACGGCCGCCTCCCGGTGCTGACCGCGCTTCTCGCCGCCGGGATCGTCGCGGCGGTCGTCACGCGCGCGCGGCTTCTCGTGCTCACGCTCGTCCTCTTCGTGCTGTGGCTCGTGCTGTATTTCGGCCGGGCGACGCTCGGCCCGATCGCCGACGTCTTACCGCTCCACGATGGCCTTCTCTTCCACCGTTTCATCGGCGGGGTCGATCTGTTCGCGATCCTCCTCGTCGGTGCCGGCGGCGCCTACCTCTGGGAGCTCGCTCGCGCAGAGGTCACGCCGAGGCGGCTGGCCGCGGTGGCCGCCGCGACCGCGATCCTGTTCCTGCCCGTCCTGGCCGAGCGCTGGTCGTACTACGGCGACAACACCACGTGGATGCGCGTCACGCAGGCCGCGCTCGCCGCCGACACGGACGCGAAGACCGTGCTCGACGCGCTCGCGGTTGAGCCGCCGGGCCGCGTGTACGCGGGGCTGCGGAGCAATTGGGGCGACACACTCGACTTCGGGATCCCATTCCGCTCGGTCCGCCTCTACAACATGCTCGCCTTCGACCGCGTCGATGCGGTGGCGCCCCCGTACCGCGGCGCCTCACTCAACTCCGACTTGCTCTTCGACTTCAACGATCAGGACCCCGCCGAGTACCGCCTCTTCGATGTCGGGTACGTCATCGCGCCGCCCTCGGTGACGCTAGCCCCAGGTCTGGTGCCGATCGTCTCGACACCGAAATATGTCCTGTACCGCGCACCGGGCGGCGGCTATGCGGAATACGCCGCGGTCACCCGCAGCGAGACCGCGTCGAGCCAGCTCGATCTCTTCGAGCGCGCCCGGGCGTGGCTCCGCGAAGGTGCCGCGACGAGCTGGCAGTTCGCGCGATATGTCTACCGACAGGCTGCTCCGGTCGACGTCCCCGTGCCGATCGCCGACTGCCCGCGTCCGGGCATCTCCTATGCGCGCGCGCAGCCGAGCCGCTTCGACGTCCTCGCGAGCTGCGCCAGCGACTCGGCGATGGTGCTGAAGGTGACCTACCACCCGAACTGGCACGTCACCGTGGACGGCCAGGAGGTGCCGACCTTCATGGTCTCTCCCAGCTACCTCGCGTTCGCGCTCCCAGCCGGCCAGCACTTCATCAGCGCGGAATACCGATCGGCGCCGCTCAAAGACCCGCTCTTCTTCCTCGGTGTCGCCGTGGCGCTCGGCGCGATCGGATCCCGCCTCCGTCTCCGCGTTCGAGATCCACGCGGTTGGCGCGTACGGGTCCCGTCGTTCCGCGAGCCGATCCTTCTCCTTGGGCGCTGCCGCGATTTCGTCATCGCGAACGAGCCCCTCGCCGGGCCCGGGCTCGCGGTGGCGATCGCGGCCATCGCCTTTCTCGTGCTCGCGCCATTCACGCCGCGCATCGCATTCAACGACGGCCTCGGGTTCGACGGTCGCGTCTACTCGTGGCTGACGCAGGCGTTGCGCGGGGATCACAGCGTGACGGTCGTACCGCCGTGGTCCTACCGCCTCGCTCCGAGCGCGATCGTCGCCGCGACCGGTCTCGAGGTGAAGCTCGGCTTCCTGCTGCTCGACCTCCTCTCCGCGCTTGGAAGCGCGTGGCTCCTCTACCGACTGCTTCGGCACTTCGCCATCTCGCCGGCCTTGGCGCTGCTCGCGGTCGCCTGGTGGGCCGTCCTGCCGCTCGGACTGCGCTGGGCGCTGTATTACCCCGTGCTTCCGGACACGCTCGGCTTCTTCCTCCTACTCGCGCTCATGGTGTCCGCACTCGAGGGCCGTTTCCTCGTGTTCGGCGGTGTGCTGGTCGTGGCGGCGCTCACTCGCGAGAACCTCATCGCCCTCGGTCCCTTCCTCTGGCTGGTGCACGTCCGACGCGACCCCGTCGGCGTCACGCTTCGGAGCCTCGCGGTCGGCGCGCCCTCCGTACTCGTCTACCTCGCGGTGCGCCTCTTCCCGGTCGTCCCGCCGCCGCCGGAGTTCACGAACTGGGCGGAGCGCTACCAGATCGACGTAAACCTGCGCTTCGTCTTCGAGAACATCGACGCGCACGCCTGGCGGTATGTGCTCGCCGCGCCGTTGACCCTCGGGATGTTCTTCGCGCTTCCGTTCGCGTGGCCGCGGCGTCTGTTTGGGTTCCTCCGCAATGAGCTTCACTGGGCGTACTACCTGGTGATGTCGTTCGTGGTCGCTCTCGTCGGTGGGCGCGACGACGATCGGTACCTATACGTCCTAGTGCCAGCGCTCGCGGTCTTCGTGTTCCATCTCGCACCCTCATCGCTCTGGCGGTCGGCCTGGCGGGTCGGGGCGCTAACGGTGTTGCACCTCGCGGCCGTTCGCTTCCTGTGGCCGGTCGGCACGAGCGAGGCGGAATACCTTCAGTACACCGTGTCGGCGATGAGCCAGGATCGGATGATCGCGCTCACCATCTTCTGCGCGGTCCTCGGGCTCGCCGGCATCGCCATAGCCCGCATCGATCTCTCCGCGCTCAATCCCGCACGCCGAGCCAGAGCACAAGCGTCGGCTTGACGATGCTCCACCAGTCCCGCACGCGGCGGATCTTGGAGTAGTTACCGCCACCTTTGGGGTAGGTCTTCGAGACGCCAACCTCGACGACGCGATAGCCGAGCTTGATCGCCTTCCACTGCAGGTAGTACTCGAGCTCATACCGGTCGAGCCATGGCTGATCGATGCGGATGCGCGGATCGTCGAGCAGGGACAGGCGGTACGCGCGAAATCCGTTCGTGACGTCCGTCGCCGCGAACCCGGACAGGACACGGAACAGGAACGTGTACCCGCGGATCATGAGACCCCGACCGCGTGGCAGATGGACGCTCGCGCCGCCCTCACGGAGGAACCGGGACCCCTGCACGTAGTCGTACCCCGCGCGGAGCTTGTCGATGAGGCGCGGCGCCTCGGCCGGATCGTCTTTGCCATTCGCGGCGAGCACCACCACGACGCCGTGACCGTTCGCTCGGGCGGCCTCGATACCGGTTCTGATTGCAGCACCGACGCCCCGGCGGCGCCCCTGGGTGATGACTCTGGCGCCAGCCTCGCGCGCGAGCTCCGGCCCGCCATCATCGGATCCGTCGTCCACCACGATCGTCTCCGCGATGCCCGGCGGCACGCGCTGCACGAGTCCGGCGATGGCGCGCCGCTCGTTGAAGAGCGGAAAGATCATCGCCACGGTCCCGAGATCGGCCACGACGGCACTCTAAGAGACAACGACACCGCAAACGTAGTGGCCCACCTGTGCCGAACCGTGAACGACCGAGCCTCTTCTTGTGGGGCCGCGCCGAGCCCAGAGTTGACGCATGAAGGTCTGGATGAAGGTGGTCGCGGCGTTGGCTCTCGCTGTCCTCGCCCTTGTCTTCGTCTGGCGAAGTGGCGCCGCGGCTTCGAGTGACGTGAGCTGCGCCCCGACCAACGGGTTTGTCGTCCAGTTCTGCGTGAACGTCCCGAGCGGGCAGACGGTGCGCCGCGACACGACGGTCCCGCTCTACGCCGTCGCCTCCATGAGGACCGACCTCCGCGTCGAGGCGGGAATCCCCGCATCCGAGATCGTCCGTGTCGCGAACGCATTGGATAACGCGGCCCAGCGCGTCGAGCGCGTCTTCGGCCGTCCGTTCAGCCAGCGGCCGCGCGTGCTGCTCTTCGCGACTCCGGCAAGCTTCGCCAGGGGCGCCGAGGAGATCTTCGACTACTCGCCGGAAAAGGCCCTCCTCGCGGCGAACTCGTACGGCGGCATCGTCGACCAGGCGACCCTCACCATCGCGGTCGACTGGCACGCCGTCGGCGGCGACCTCTCCGGTCTTCTCGCGCACGAGCTCGTCCACGTCATGGTCCGCGACATCACTGGCCGCGACGCGCGCCTGCCGGCTTGGTTCGAGGAGGGCTTCGCGACCGTCATCCAGCGCGAGGACGCCCTCGCCGCCGACACTGATGCGCTCATGGCGCGGTCGCTCCGGGCCAACGGCGTCGTCACGCTCGAGCAGCTCGAGACGCTTCCGGATTGGCACCGCACGTTCGCACGCGTCGGACGCCCGCAGTACGCGGTCGCCGCGCTGGCGGTGCGCGCGATGGAGGCGCGGGTGGGGCAGGGGGGCCTCGTCACGGCGCTGGTCGCGGTCGGCGCTGGTGCGAGCTTCGAGGACGCGTACGCGGCGCTCGGGACGGGCGCGCTGACGACGTTCGTGGCGAGCTTCGACGCGGTGAAAGAGGACGGCGCCGAGATCGCGGTGACCGAGACGTCGAACGCGAGCGGCGATCGCGGCTGGACCCTCTACGGGTTCCCGCCGAACTCAGTGGTGCGCGTGCGCATCAGCGGGCTCAGCAACGGGTATGACCTCGTGTTCACGGTGACGGCCGATGACCGGGGGATGTTCCGCGGAAGCTTCGGGTCCACCGCGGCAGCCGGGGCTTACACGATCGCGGGGACGAGCGGCGCGCTGCACGCGAGCGCGGAGATCGCGAACACGCGCTAGCGGATCGGGTCCTTCTCCATGAGGCCGCGGTTGTGGAGGTAGAGCGCGGCCTGCGTCCGGTCGGTGAGCTCGAGCTTGCTGAAGATGTTCGAGATGTGCGTCTTCACGGTGCGCTCGCTGATCCCGAGGGTCGCGGCGATTTCCTTATTCGCGCGGCCGCTCGCCACGAGCTTCAGGACCTCGCGCTCGCGAGCCGTCAGATCGCTGTAGCCCTCGTCGTCCCCGGTCGGACGGTCGCCGCTGCGCAACCGGCCGAACTCGTCGAGCACGCGCTTCGCCACCGATGGGTAGATGAGCGAGAAGCCGTCGGCCACGGTGCGGATCGCGTTCGTGAGCTGGCTGCCCGTGACCTCCTTGAGGAGATATCCCGATGCGCCGGCGCGGATGGAGCTAAACACGAGCTCGTCCTCGTCGTAGTTCGTGAGGACGATGACGCGCGACGAGGGGACCGAGTTGCGGACACGCCGCGTGGCGGTCACTCCGTCCCAGTCGCCCATCTTGATGTCCATCAGGATCACGTCGGGGAGAAGCTCCTGCGCCACCGCCAGCGCCTCGTGCCCGTCGCCGGCCTCGCCCACGACCTCGATTTCGGGCTCTGTCTCAAGAATCGAGCGCAGGCCACTTCGAACGAGCGCGTGATCGTCGGCGATGAGGACGCGAATGCGTCGGACCTCGGTCATCGGCCGAAGAGCCTACCGAGGAAGCTCGCTTTTTCCGTTCGCTCGAGATCCTCGATCGCCCCACGCTGATCGGTGTCCTCGACCGTGTCCGTCCAGCTGGATGGCGCACCATCGACCGTGACACGGTAGGGGATCGTCGCTCGGACGATCGTCCCGCGGCCGGGCTCGCTGCGGACCACGAGTTGCCCGCCGACGCCCTCGGCGCGCTCTCGCATCCCGACGATGCCGTAGTGGCCGCGCTCTTCAGCGGTCTGCAGCTCGTTCGACTCGAACCCCTTGCCGTCGTCCTCGATCGTCGCGACGACCTGCTCGTCGTCGTAGCGCAGGATCACCTTCGCGTTCGACGCGCCCGAGTGCTGTCCGACATTCCGCAGGCCCTCGCCAATGATCCGGATCACGGCGCGCTCGACGAACGGCTCGAGCTGCCGTTCCGCGCCGGTCTCCTCGAAATCCACAGCCACGCCACTCTGCCTGCGCAGGTCGTCCGCAAGACGCGCGACGGTGACCGGCAGGTTCAGGCCGCCGGACTCTTCGGTCTGCCGGAGCGCCGCCATGTATTGGCGGACGTCCGAGAGGGTCGCGCGCGCGTCGCGGGCCGCCTTCGCGAGCTGCGGTCCGAGCGCGCCCGGGTCGCGGTCGAGTGCGCGCTGGCAACCCTCGAGCGCGAGCACCACGCCGGTGAGCTCCTGCGCCACGCCGTCGTGCAGCTCCTGCGAGATCCGCCGCCGCTCGTTCGACGCCGCGCGCTGGACGAGGTCGGTGGATGCGGATTTCTGCAGCATCCCCGAGAGGTACTCGCCGAGGGTCGCGACGAAGTCGGCCTCCGCCGCCGTGTACGGCGTCGTGGCACGGCCGAGGACGAGAACACCGAGCACCACGCTGGTCTGCGACCCGCCGATCGGCGCGAGCAGGAAGTGCGTCGACGAAGGCGCGGCCCAGTCCGGGCGGTCCTCGGCCATGCCGTACTGCGCCGTCGCGGTGCGTCGCTCGCGAAGCACCTGCGCCAGCACCGTGTCGGTGCCGGAAGTGGAGATGTCGGAGGGGATGACGTCGCCGTAGCCGGTCGCGGCGCGAAGGTGGAGGTGATGCTCCTCCGCGGCCCACACGCCGACGGCGTCGTGACGCAGGTTGTCCGCCAGCATCGCGACGGCGCTCTCGAGGTCGTTGTGCGGATCGTTCCCGAGCGTCGCGAAACGAGAGAGCTCGTAGAGCACGAGCGCCTGGCGTCGATCCTCTTCGGCGCGCTGGAACTCGCCAGCGGTGAGGTACGCAGCCGCGATCTCGGACGCCGCCTGCGTGAGCGAGTCCACCTGGGTCTGCCCGTAGCGCTCCTGCGAGGCGCGATGCTTCACGTTGACGACGCCGAGCGTGCGGCCGTTGGACCGCAGCGGAGCGATCATCGATTCGGTCGCGGTCGGGTCGGAGCCGCCTTGCACCTGGCCCGATAGGAGCATCGACCGCCCGGTCTGCGCGACGGTGCCAGAGATCCCCTCACCGATGCGCTTCCGATCGAGCTTCGCCTCTTCCGAGAGACCGCGCGACGTGCGCACCGAGAGCTCGCCCTGCGCGTCCGCGAGCATGATCGAGACGCCGTCGGCGCCGAACACATCGGCGAGCTGCGCGGTCGCGCGCTCGAGGAGCTGGTCGGGATCGCGCTCTTTGCGGATGATCGCGTGAAGGTCGCGCGACGCTTTGAGCTTGGCCTCGGCGTCCTGGCCTTGCCGTTGCGCGCGCCACAGCGCGTTCGCCTCCGCGAGCTCGAGGCCGATGAGATCTCCGACGCGGCTCAGGCCGGTGAGATCTTCCGGCGTGAACGCGCGGCCGACGAGCATCGCGGCAAGACCGCCGACGACCTGGTCCTTCCACACCACGGGCGCGACCGCGAGCGTGTCGGCGGCGCGGCCGTCCGAAAGCATCATCGTCACACCGCTCGTCAGCTGATCGGACGCGCGGTCGGTCATCGCTTTCGTGAGCATCGTCGAGGGCAGACCGTCGGTCCACTTGGTCTCGGTCGGGAGGTTATGGGCGATGTACGTCGCGTAGCCCTCGCCTTTCAGGTTCAGGATCACGGCGATCGCGTCGGCGCGCGCCACCTTGGCGAGGTAGGCCATGCGCGCGTTCCAGAAGTCAGCGTCGAGTCGGAGAGTCAAGGTGAGGCTCTACGCCACGCCGGCGCCGGCCTCGCCCTCGATGCGGAGCTCCAGGGATGTGCCGCCGCTGCGCTGCAACACGAAGCGCGGCTGTTCTAGGGTCGCGATCGCGGACCAGAGCTCGTCCACCAGCATGGGTACGCGGAGTCCGACCGCGAGCGTCGCGACGCCTCCCCTGAAGTCACGCACGTAGAGCGTACGGACCTGCGCCAGCGACTGAATGCGTCGCTCGATATCGACGAGACGTGCAAATGACGGCACGGGCGAAAGCATCAGCACAATGTTGCTGGTCGGAACAGCCGGCTCCTCCCTCTCGGGAGTGAGTTGCTCCGATTCCGCCACCGTTGGGGCGGGTTCGCGCTCGACGACGGTCAGTTCGGGGGCTATCGGACGGGTTTCGACGGCGTTTTGGGGCTGTCGTTCGAAGAGCTCCTCTTCCTCCACGACCGGCTGCGTTTGCGCCGCTCGGGCCGCCTCCGCCGCACGAGCCGCCTCCTGCGCGGCGCGCGCGGCAGCCTCGGCGATACGCGCGGCGTCCGCGATGCGGAGCGCTTCGGCGGCGGCGGCGCGTCGCGCCTCCTCCGCCGCGAGACGCGCGTCCTCCGCGCGTCGCGCCTCCACCGCACGGCGCTCGTCCTCCACCTGGCGTTCCGCCGCGCGGCGCTGCTCGTCTTCCTGACGGATAGCCGCGAGCCGTTCGTCTTCGTCACGGCGCTGCTGGTCGCGACGCTCTTCTTCTTCGCGCCACTGAGCCGCGCGCCGCTGCTCTTCCTCGCGCCACTTCGCGGCGCGCCGCTCCTCTTCGTCGCGACGCTGCTGCTCGAGACGCGCGGCGTCGGCGGTGCGCGCTTCGTCGGCGGCGCGGCGCGCGTCTTCGGCGGCGCGCGCCGCGGCGATGGCCCGCTCGGCCTCAGCAGCCGCGCGTTCGGCATCGGCCGCCCGATCGGCTCCGGCGGCGCGTGCTGCCTCCTGCGCTGCGCGCATCGCCTCCTCTGCCGCCCGCGCGGCGTCGCCGGCGCGCTGTGCTTCCGCGGCCCGATCGATCTCGGCTCCACGCGCGACTTCTTGAGCTGCGCGCATCGCTTCCTGCGCTGCCCGAGTGGCTTCGGCCGCCCGCTCGCTTTCGGCGGCGCGGTCCGCGTCGGCGCGCTGCTGCGCGAGCCGCTGCGCTTCCGCGACCTTGCGCGCTTCTTCGACGGCGCGGGCGGCCTCTTCGGTCGCGCGCTGCGCCTGCTCCGCAGCCCGGGCCGCGTCCGATGCGCGCTCCACTTCCGCCGCGCGCTGAGATTCGAGCGCCCGGCGCGCCTCTTCTTGCGCTGACCGCGCCTCACCCTGCGCGACACGCGCCTGCTCCTGCGCGGTCTTCGCTTGCTCCGCCGCGGCGTTGGCTTCGCGTGCCGCGTCGGCCACGGTCCCGGCTTGACGGCGGATGTCCTCGAGCAGCTCGGTGAACACACCGCGGAGCGCCTCCGCCGCGAGAGCTCGCGAGTCCGGGGTGGTCTCCTCGACCGTCTTCTCAGGTGCCGCCGGCGATTGCGCTTCGCGACGTGGACCGCGAAGCGCGGAGAAGCCGCTCCGCCGGTTCGAGGCGATCTCGTCGACGAGACCGTCGCGCTCCTCGCGGAGGCGCTCGATCTCCTTTATCAAGATCTTCCGCTCGTCGCGGGCCTGCTCGAGGATCTGCTGCGCGGCGTTCTCGGCGCGCGCGCGGATCTCGTGCGCCGCCCGTAGGGCACCCGACAGGGCGTCGCGCACGGTGGCGTCGAACTCTTCATAGACCGCGACGCGCTTACGCGCGGAGTCAAGCTCCGACTCGAGCGAGCCGACTCGTTTGGTGAGCTCGCCGACGCGGTCAGAAAGCGCTCCGATGATGTCGCCGGACGCGCTTAGACCTTTGGGCTCCTCGGACACGCGGTCACCCTCCGGGTTGCTTGCTTCTCTGCCCACTTCCCCGCGTGTGGCGCAGAGCGTATACGACCGCGGCCAGGAAGGGCATCATCCCCGCATCACGCGGCCGAAGGTCCTGCTCCTCGTGGGGCACCCAAGCATCGGCGCGGCGCTCGAAGCGCTGCTGCGGATAGAGGATCGATACGAGGTGAGGCGCGCGCAGTCGCTAGAACAGGTCGCGTCCGGCCTGGATGGCTGGGTCGCCGATCTCGCTCTCGTCGACGGCGTGCTCGTCCCAAGGGGACGGACGGAGGTGCTTCCAATGCCGACCATCGTGCTTTCCGGCAACCCACACGACGGCCGCCGCCTCGCGGAGCGCTTCGCGCAAGGGCGGGGCTGGCTCCGGAAGGACGCGACCGCCGAGGAGATCCGCGCGGCGATCGATCGCGCGCTCGCCCCCGGCGTGCGGCGTTGGTCGGCCGCCATCGTCGTGGCGGTACTTGTGCTGGCGGTGATAGTGATCGCCATCGCGTGGTACCTGCTCCGCCTGCGAGGGTAGAAGTGGCCAAGGACGACAAGAAGAAAAAGAAGGGAAACGGACAGGAGGACGTCGTCGATCTGGCGGCGCGCATCGGCGCGCGTCCTCCGCAATCGGAGCAGACGCCGCCCGAGGCCGGTCCACCCGCCGAGCCACCCCCGCCACCTCCTGCGCCGACGCGGCTCGACGGACCGATCCCTTCGGCGCCGAAGCCGCGCCTCGTGCCGGCGAAGGAAGACCGCGCGCAGAGCGCGATCATCCACAAAGCGCTCGTCGAAGAGAGTCAAAAGCCCGAGCCGGCCATCCCATCGCCGCGCGCGGCGCCCGGGCCGGGTGAGGTCGACCTCGTCGTCACGCCGCTTCCGACGCCGGACGACTGGCATCGTTTCGAGCTCGCGCTCCGCAAAGTGCGAGGCGTCGGACAGCTTCGGACTGAGTATTACCGCCACGGCGTCTTAAAGGTGCGTGTGAGCTACCAGGGGGGCGATCGTCTCGCCGCGGCGCTCCGCGCGGGTGTGCCCGGTTATCGCGTGCGGGTGATCGGCGAGGATCGCGCGACGTTGCAGATCCTGGTCACATCCGAGGGAGACGAGCGCAGGCCCGGCTAAACGCGCGCGTAGAGCCGTCAAGCCGATAGAGTGGACGCGATGTCCGATTTCGAAGCCCGCGCACGTAAGGTCCTCCCGCCGGTCCTCGGCCACTACACGTGGCTATCGATCGAGCGCGGGGAGGGGAGCTGGCTCGTGACCACCGACGGTCGACGCGTGCTCGACATGACCTGCGGCATCGCCGTGACCAACGTGGGCCACGCGCATCCGCGCGTCGTGAAGGCGGTCGTCGATCAGGCCCAGCGGCTCATGCACATCTCCACCGGGGTCGCGAAATACGAGTCGAGCGTCGCTCTCGCGGAGATGCTCGCCACGATCACACCGAAGGGCCTCGACTCGGTCTTCTTCGGCAACAGCGGGGCGGAAGCGGTCGAAGGGGCGATCAAGCTGTCGCGCCAGACGACGGGCCGCGAAGCGATCATCGCGTTCCGCGGCGGATTCCACGGGCGCACGGTCGGTGCCGCGAGCCTCACCACGTCGAAGTCCCAGTACCGCCGCGGCTACGGCGCGCTTCTTCCCGAGGTGTACGTCGCGCCCTATCCGTACCCGCTGGCGTGCGCGCTTCCCGACAAACACGACGCGGAGGCGTGCGCGACACATTGCTTCGCCGAGCTCGAGGCGATGCTCGAGCATGAAGTGCCGCCCGAGCACGTTGCGGCGATCGTGATCGAACCGGTACTTGGCGAAGGCGGCTACGTCGCGGCCCCCGCATCGTTCCTGCGATCGCTTCGAGGGCTCGCGACGAAGATCGGCGCGCTCCTCGTGTTCGACGAGGTCCAAACGGGAATGGGCCGCACCGGCGCGTGGTTCGCGGCGCAGAAGTTCGGTGTCACCCCGGACGTCATCACCGCGGCGAAGGCGCTCGGCGGCGGCATGCCCCTCGGTGCGGTCATCTCGACCCGCGAGCGCATGGAGCGTTGGCGCACTGGCACACACGGCTCCACCTTCGGCGGCAATCCGGTCTCGTGCGCGTCCGGACTCGCGACCTTGCAGGTCATCCGCGACGAAAATCTTGTCGCGAGGGCCGAGACCATCGGCGAGATCATGGTCGAGGAGCTGGCGCCTCTGCGGTCGCACTCGCGTCTTCGCGAGATTCGCCGCTTCGGGGCGATGGTCGCGGCGGAGTTCGACGACAAGTCAGTCGCGAAGGGTGCGATCGCGGCCGCGCTCGAGCGCGACGTCCTGCTCATCACCTGCGGTTTTCACGACCAGGTCGTTCGCTTCATACCCGCGCTGAACATCGGCGAGGCCGACCTTCGAAAGGGCATGCGCACCTTCGTCGAAGCCGCTCGGTCCACTCAGGTAGCTTCGCCCGCCTGATCGTCTAGCGGCCGTTTTCGGTCGCGTGCGCGTGCCTGTCGGAGGGCGGTGCTACCAGATTTTGTGCCGGCAGTATTGATGACCCCTAGCCCTTGACATTGCCATAGTGCGGGTCTACGTTTCGCCGCCTGCGCCGCTAGATGTTGGGCCCGACCGGGCGGCTGGACCCAGATGTAGTGGCACAGATGAGCAGTAGGCAAGGTAAGAAGGAGAGTCAGATGACCCGTCGGTCGTTCGCTTCCGCGTCCGTTGGCGAGAGGCTCCTTCTCCTTCTCCTAAGGGCTCTGACGAGCGGCTCAAACCTCGCGGCTTTCTAGGGGGGCACGCACATGGCAATCGCTGACATCGCGCCGGAATCCGTTTACCGCGCCGAGCCCAAAGGGCTCCGGATCGAACGCCGCTTCACCCGCGAAGGCGTCCACCCCTACGACGAGGTCGAGTGGGAGCTCCGGGACTCGGCCATTCCCGGCGAGAGCGGCAACGTCTTCGAGCAAAAGGGCGTCGAGGTCCCCAAGTTCTGGTCCCAGACGGCGACGAACGTCGTCGCCTCCAAATACTTCCGCGGCAAGCTCGGCGCGCCTGAGCGGGAGTCGAGTGTCAGGCAGATGGTCGACCGCGTCGTCGACACCATCGCTCGCGCCGGCTTCGAGGGCGGCTACTTCGCGAGCGCCGCTGACCGCGACGCCTTCGCGGACGAGCTCAAGTACCTCATGGTCCAGCAGCACGCGTCCTTCAACTCGCCGGTGTGGTTCAACATCGGCGTGGACGGCGTTCCCCAGCAGGCGAGCGCGTGCTTCATCCTCTCGGTCGAGGACGACATGCACTCGATCCTCGACTGGTTTCGCGATGAAGGGATCATCTTCAAAGGCGGATCCGGCTCGGGGGTGAACGTCTCACGGATCCGTTCGCAGAAGGAGAACCTCTCCGGCGGCGGCTTCGCCTCTGGACCCGTTTCGTTCATGCGGGGCGCCGACTCGGTTGCTGGCTCGATCAAATCCGGCGGCACCACGCGCCGCGCGGCGAAGATGGTCATCCTCGACGCGGACCACCCCGACGTCCACGAGTTCGTCTGGTGCAAGGCCAAGGAAGAGAAGAAGGCCTGGGCGCTCGGCGAGGCCGGCTACGACATGAGCCTGAATGGCGAGGCCTGGCAGTCGATCCAGTTCCAGAACGCCAACAACTCCGTGCGTGTGACCGACGAGTTCATGAAGAAGGCGCAGACCGACGAGGACTGGAGCCTTACGGCGCGCGTCGGTGGCACCGTGCTCGAGACATTGAAGGCGCGTGCGCTCCTCAGCGAGATCGCCGAAGCCGCGTGGCAGTGCGGCGACCCGGGCATGCAGTTCGACACCACGATCAACGACTGGCACACGTCGCCAGCGAGTGGCCGGATCAACGGTTCAAATCCGTGCTTCCCCGGCGACGCGAGGGTCCACACCACGGTCGGGCTCTTGCCGATCGCCGACCTCTTCGAGCGAGCGGAGGCAGGCGAGGACATCCGCGTGTACACGAACCTCGCGACCGCGGCTTCACCGGCCGTGGGTGTCGTCGCGAGTCAGCCAATCGCGGTCATGCGCAACGGGACGTCGGATGTCGTTCGGATGCGCTTCACGAACGGCGGCGAGTTGCGCTGTACCCCGAACCACCGGATTTGGACCACCAATCGAGGCTGGGTCGAAGCACAAGCGCTGACCGACCGCGACGAAGTCCTCCTGAACGACACGGCCACCGAGCCAACGGATTCACGTTGGGAGCTCCCAGTAAAGGCTGGAGCCCTTGCCAAGTCGTGGCACCGCGGCGGGTCCGTGATCACTCGCGAACTCCCGACCCGCTGGAGCGAAGGCCTTGCCGAGCTCACGGGCCACCTCGTTGGTGACGGCGACCTCACCGCGCTCCGCACAGAGTGGGTGTACGGCGGCGACGACTTGACGAGTGGCCTGCTCCAATCGCACGAAGGTCTGATCGCGGAGGCGTTTGGTGGCTCGAACCGCGCAGAGATGCAGAACGGCACTGTCCAGCTGCGCGTCGGTAGCCAAGCCGTGCGCGAGTTCTTCCTCGCTCTCGGGATAACCTCCGCTAAGGCGCCATACAAGCGCGTTCCCACCGCTGTGTTCACGGCGCCGATGGAAGTGCAGGCCGCTTTCCTTCGCGGGCTGTATGGCGCGGACGGATGCGTTTCGCGGGTGGAAGAAGGCAAAGCGAGCCGTTATGTGGGCCTCGGAAGCCACAGCGAGGCGCTCCTCAAAGACGTGCAGAAGCTCCTCAGCGCTTTCGGCATCCGAGGGCGCATCTACAACACGAGTGAAGGCACCGAGGCCGCATTCAGCTACACGCGTTCGACCGGCGAGACGATCGACTATGCCTCCGGCCCGTCGTTCGATCTGCGAGTCACTGGTTCGGACACCGAGCGGTTCGCGGATTTCATTGGCTTCTCGAGCCCGCGCAAGGGCCTCGAGCTGCAGACGCTCATAGATGAGGTCACCCGGTATCGCACCAAAGGGACGACGCGTTTGGCCAGCCGCGAGTTCGATGGCCAGGCGGTTGTCTACAACCTGACCGAACCGCTGAACCACTCGTACATCGTTGATGGCGTCGTTGTCGCTAACTGCTCCGAGTACATGAGCATCGACGACTCGGCCTGCAACCTCGCGTCGCTGAATCTGCTCCGTTTCGTGCACAGCGACGGTGAGTTCGACGTGGGCCGGTTCCGCGCCGCGGTCGAGGTCGTCTTCACGGCGCAGGAAATACTTGTCGGCCACTCCGACTACCCGACGGCGAAGATCGCCGAGAACGCGCGCTCGCACCGCCAGCTCGGTCTGGGCTACGCGAACCTGGGCGCGCTCCTGATGCAGCGCGGGCTCCCGTACGACTCCAACGAAGGACGCGCCTACGCCGCCGCGTTGACCGCGCTTATGACGGGCGCCGCGTACTCGCAGTCCGGCCGGATCGCGGAGGCGGTGGGGCCCTACGAGGCGTACCCGAAGAACAAAGACGCGCACGACCGTGTCATCCAGATGCACCGTCTCCACGCGTACCGCATCCGCGACGAGCTCCTCCCGGCAAGCCTTCTCTCTGCGGCGCGTCAGGCGTGGGACGACGCGGTCGCCTTCGGACGCCCGGCGGGATATCGCAACGCGCAGGCGTCGGTCCTCGCTCCGACGGGAACGATCAGCTTCATGATGGATTGCGACACGACCGGCGTTGAGCCGGACATCGCGCTCGTGAAGTACAAGAAGCTCGTCGGCGGCGGGATGCTGAAGCTCGTCAACGGCAGCGTGCCGTCAGCCCTACGGCGCCTCGGATACAGCCAGACCGAGTCGGGCGCGATCACCACCTACATCGAGCAGTCCGGCACCATCGAGGGCGCGCCCGGCATCAAAGACGAAGATCTCGCGGTCTTCGATTGCGCATTCAAGCCCCAGAACGGCGTGCGCACGATCCACCACATGGGCCACATCAAGATGATGGGCGCGGTCCAGCCGTTCATCTCGGGCGCGATCTCAAAGACCGTGAATCTTCCGGAGACCGCGACCGTCGACGACGTCAGCGAGGCATACGTCGAGGCGTGGAAGCACGGCCTCAAGGCGATCGCGATCTACCGCGACGGCAGCAAGAAGGTCCAGCCGGTCAACACGAGCAACAAAGAGAGCAACACCAAGACGGTCGAAACGATCGTCGAGCGGATCGTCGAGGTCACGCGGCCACAGCGCCGGCGTCTCGCGGATACGCGCGCCTCGCTGACTCACAAGTTCTCGATCGAAGGGCACGAGGGCTACATCACCGTCGGCCTCTTCGAGGACAACACGCCCGGCGAACTTTTCGTCACCATGGCGAAGGAGGGCTCGACGCTCTCCGGGATGATGGACGCGTTCGCCACGAGCGTTTCGCTGCTGTTCCAGTACGGCGTTCCGCTCTCGCACCTCGTCGAGAAGTTCGGCCACATGCGCTTCGAGCCCGCCGGTTGGACCGGCAATCCCGAGATCGGTTTTGCGAAATCGATCGTCGACTACGTCTTCCGCTGGTTGGGAAATCGCTTCCTCTCCGAGCCTGAGCGAGCTTCGCTCGGCCTCATTCGCACCACCGAGGTCGCGGACGCGACGCCGCAGCTCGAGCTTCTGAACCGCGTCGTGCAGCTCGCGATGCCCGAAGCGCCGGCATCGAACGGGAACGGCCACGCGACCGCTCCGATCGCGGAAGCACCCACCTACCGACGACTCAATTCCACACCCGATGCGCCCCCCTGTCCGCGTTGCGGCTGGCTGACCGTTCGTAGCGGCACCTGCCACAAATGCGAGAACTGTGGAGAGACGACCGGGTGTAGCTGATCTCCTCCGTCAGGCCCTGGCCGGCCCGCCCGCTGGCCAGTTCTGCCTACTGCCCGGGCACTCCCTGCTCCCCTGGGGTGCCCGGGCTTTTTCTTATCTGGATCGCGGACGTCTGCGAGCGGTGTGCGGGTCCTGGCCCGGCTCGGGCGGTGAGCAGCCCCGGGGTCTTCTTCGCTCGGCCCCTCGTGGGATCGCGATGGACCGCCGGTCAGGGCCGCTCGCTCAGAAGACCCCGACGCTGCTCAACCGTTTCCCCCGTGCCACCCGCACACCGCCCCTGCGTACTCCGCGATCCGTCGCGCCTCCATATTTTCTTTTCTGAGCAATAGGACGCGGTGTGTCGTGTACCACGGGTGTGCGGGTGGCACGGCGCAGCGGGTCTCTCACGAAGCGCTGGTGCCCCCGGGGACCCGACCGCAGCGAACGGCAGTGAGCTGCAAGGCGGGGAGGGTGCGCTGAGCGAGAGACTCGCGGAGCGGCTACGCCGACAGGGGCCCCTGCCCCTTGGACAGGACCCGCACACAACCGACGATCCGAGGCGCTCTTCGGTCCTTTTACGCCTTGCGAACTAATCCGAATGAAATAGCTCCGCTATTCCCTATGTCGTTTGAGAAACAGACGTAGTAGTTGCTAACGTCTCAAATCAGTCGCCCGGCGACCGGAACGGGGATGACACTTCGTTCGTCTAGGTAAGTGGACGATTCGAGCCGAGCGAGCATGCGAGCGCTGTACGGCACGCGAGTTGCTCAGCTTAGGGGAGCGCACTAGAGCGCTCGGGGAGAGGGCACGGAACATGGCGGTATTCGCGCGAAGCGGCGAGCAAACGCGGACGCAGCGTCGCGGCGTCTGGATGCTGGCTATCGCCCCGATCGCCGCGATCGCGCTTGCGGTCGGCGCCGCTTACGCCGCGGACGCGGCCTACGCGCACCGTGCGCTCCCGGGCATGACCGTCGGCGGCGTCGACATCAGCTCGCTCGAGGCGAGCTCGATCCGCGAGCGTCTCGCGGCTCAGCTTGCCGCGCCGTGGGCGTCATCCACCGTCGCGCTCGCGGATAGCTCGCGAACCTGGCAGACGACCAACGCCGATCTTGGTATTGCACCTGACATCGACGCGGCCGTGACCGCGGCGCTCGCGTACGGGAAGTCCGGAAGCGCCCTCGATCGACTCGGAGCGTGGGTCGACGCGGTCCGCGGCCAGGCGAACGTCCCGTTCGCGATGCACGCACAGGGCGACGCGCTCGATCGCTGGGTGGCGGCCGCGGCTCGCGACACCGATCGCTCATCCGTCTCAGGCGAGATTCGCTTCGGCCCGTCCGGTCTCGAGGTGACGCAACCGGCGCTCGGCCGCGAGGTCGATCGCATCGGAACGGTCGCCGCACTTCTCTCCGCGGACTCACTCGGCGATCGCGAGGTCGTCCTTCGGGTTCGCACGTCGTATCCCGCCGTCGACGCGTCCGGATTCGACGAGGCGTATGCGCGGGCTGCTGCGGCGGTCACCCCCGTCACCGTCCACGTCGAAGACCGAACGTTCACCGAGAACGCGACCTATCTCGCGAGCCTTCTCGCGATCGACCGCGTCGTCGCGAAACCAGGTGAGCTCCCCGCGATCCCGCAAGACGCGATCGCGCCCGCGGTTCGCTACCGCTACCAGGTCTCGCTCGTGAGCGAGCGTGTCGCGAGCTGGACCACCGCACTCGGCGTGGTTCTCGATCACCCGGGCAAGAGCGCGAAGTTCAGCCTGAACGCCGACCACGTTCCGTCGATCATCCCCTCCGAGAGCGGAGTGAAGGTCGACCAGGAGAAGCTCCGCGCGATGGTGCTCGACGAGCTCGTGCGTCCGACCAGCGGTGCGACACGCGACCTCGCGGCGCCGGCCGTCGTCGATAAGTCCGCGTTCACCACCGAACAGGCGAAGGCGCTGCTTCCGAACCTCGTGCAGACGTCGACGTTCACGACGTATTACCCGCCGAGCGCGTCACGTCACGCGAATATCTCGACCGGCGCGTCGCAGTTCGACGGCGTGGTCATCCTGCCCGGCCAGACCTTCTCGTTCTGGGAGCTCCTCGGCCCGGTGACGACCGCGCGCGGCTACGCCTACGCCGGCGCGATCATCAACAACCGCTCCGACGAGAACGTCATCGGCGGCGGCCTCTGCCAGGTGTCGACCACGATCTTCAACGCCGTCGCCGCGCAGGGGTACGAGATCGTCGAGCGGCACGCGCACGGCTACTACATCGATCGCTACCCGATCGGCTACGACGCCGCGGTGTTCGACCCGGGCGTCGACTTCAAGTGGCGCAACGACACAGCGAATCCCGTGTTCATCTGGTCGTGGAGCGACTGGACCTCACTCACCATCGACGTCTGGGGCATCCCGACGGGTCGCACGGTCGCGGTGAGCGCCGCCACGCAGACGAACTTCGTGCAGCCTGCCGCAGATCAGCCGGCTGACCCGGCGTTCCCGAAGGGTCTCACGGTCGCGGGCCGCGACGTCTTCAAGACCCGCACCGTCTACGAGAACGGCAAGGTGCTCCACCAGGACTTCTTCGCCAGCCACTACGCCCCGGTTTGGGGAGGCCCGCTGGTCGCGCCCGACCCGCCGAAGCCCTGATCGGGGGCCCAAGACCGGCCTGAAAGCGGTCGGGATAACGGCCTAGCAGGCAGGCCGTTAGACGCGTGGTGGGACGGCGTAGCGCGAAAGACACCGCGAAGCTGATCGAGGAAGTCGCGCGCGGCGACCGACTCCTCGAGGACATTAAGGACCCGCAGCTGCGCGAGACGGCGCGCCTTGCGCTCCGACTCCACAAGGATCCGTTCAGCGGACCCGACGCGAGGACCCGCTCTCGAATTCGGTCGCGCGTCCTTTTTGGGCTGCACCCCCACAACGCCACGCTCGTCGATCGTCTGGCGGTCGTTTTCGAATTGCTCGGCCGACCGACGCCGTACGCGATGCGTGCGCTCGCCGTCTGTCTCGTCGTCGTGGCCATCGGAGCGAGCACGGCGCTCGTGAGCGCCGGCACGGTAGTTGACGACCCGCTGTACTCGGTCAAGACCACCTCCGAGCAGATGCGGCTCGCGCTCGCGACATCCCCGGAGGATCGCGCGGTCGTCGAGCTGTCGATCGCCGAGCACCGTCTCGCCGAAGCCACCGCGCTCGCGACCCTCGGCGACGAGGACAACGCGATCGTGGCCACGAGCGAGTACGGCGAGCACATGGCGAACGCAGCGGCCGAGCTCGCCCAGGTGGAATCGCTTCAACCGGAAACGGCGATGCTCGTCGTCCAGCTCCAACAGCGGATCGACGAACATCGCGCGACCGCCGCAGCGGTCGTGGCGCGGCTGGCCGACGATCCGAACAGGGCTTCGGCGGCGGCGGCGCTCTCGGCGGTCGCGGTGCGCGGCGCCCGCGCGGCCGATCTGAGCCCGGCCGCGGCCATCGCTCAGGACGCGGCGGACACCGCGGACGAGGCCGCCTCTGTCGCGGAGCGCATGGCGATCCCTACGCGCGCGGCGGATTCGCCGGCCTCGTCGTCCGGGACGGACCGCAATGTCGCATCCGAGACCGAGAATTCCACGCCCCGCGGCGGCGAGGTCACGAGCAACGAGAGCGCTCGCAGCCAGACCGAGCGCGCATCGAAGAAGGAACGAGCATCCGTGGCGGCGCGAAAGGCGGCTGAAGAGGCGAAGGCCGCAGCGAAAAAGGCGAAGCAGGCGAAGCAGGGAAACCACAGCACGCCCGCGCCGAACAACCGAGACGATTCCAACAGCCGAGACGACTAGCTAACCTCTAGCATCGCGCTCGCCACGTGACCCCCCAACGCCGCGCCGACCTTGCGTACCTTGCGGCGATCCTCCTCGGGGTCCTGATCATCGTCCTCCTCGGACCGCTCGACCGTCGTCTCGAGATCCGTCACATCAACGACTTCTCCGGTTTCTGGGCCGGGCCTCGAGCCGTCCTCGCGGGCGTGAGCCCATGGGATCCCGCGAACTATCCCCAGGCGCGCATCGCGTTCGACACTCAGCGCGACGACGCCTCGATCCTGAACTACATGCCCTGGACCGTGATCGCGCTTCTTCCGCTCGGGTTGTTGTCGCTGGATGTCGCTGCGTGGATCTGGATGGCGCTCTCGATGATCTGCGCGGCCGTCGCGCTCCGCGCCTTGCTGCGCGAGTTCATGCCGGGCCGCGCCTGGGTGCACGGCTCCCTCGGGCTCGCGCTCTTCGTCGGACAGCCGAGCATCCTCACGATCGTGCTCGGGCAGTGGGCGCTCCTGCTCATGTCAGCCGTCGCGGCGATCGTCCTCGCTGTGCGCGCTGGTCACGCGCGCCGCGCGGGATTCGCCGCGCTCGCCCTTCTCGCGAAACCGCAGCTCTTCGTGTGGACCGCGCTGGGACTGGCGATCCCGGGACTGTTCGATTCCCGCTACCGGCGGTTCGTCGCGTTCGCGGTCGTGCTCGCGGGCACGCTCGTGGTCTCGGCGTGGCTCGCGTACCCGGAGTGGTTCCCCGCGTGGATCTCGGACATCCCAGCGCGGCGCACGGGCCGGTCGGCGGTCCTCCTCTCCGCGTTCGGCCAGCTCATGGGGACGCCCGGCCGCATCCTCGCGATCGCCGTGATCGGCGCGGGTCTCGTCCTCGCGTCGCGGTTCGTCCCCGGAAGCGATCCCTGGCTCGCGATGTGGCTCGCGCTCTCGAGCGCGGGCGCCATCTACAGCTGGTCGTACGACCATGTGCTGCTGTTCGTTCCGCTCGTCATCGCTTCAGGCGTTCTCGCTGCCGCGGGCCGCGAGAGGGCCGCGAAGTGGCTGGCGATCGGTGGTGCCCTCACGTTCCTTGTCGTCTCGCCGGTCTTCTACGCGATCGGTGTTCTGCGCCACGACGAGACATTCAGCATCGCGGTGCCCGTCGCGTTCTTCATCGCGATCGCGTGGCTCCTCTGGCCGTACCGACGCGGGGTGCTAGTCCGCGAGCACCCTGCGCAGCAGGTCCAGCCCGCTTAGGAGAGCTCGCCGCCGTCCATCCGCAGGCGAACGGAAGCGAATGTCGAGGCGTCGTGTTCGTCCGGGCACGATCGCGCGCAGCTGGCTCGTCTCGGCGCCGTGAGGCGTGACCAGGAGGACGTCTCCGCCGAGTCGCTGCCCCTCGCTCTCCAGAGTTTCCGAATCGGCCGAGGGACGCACGATCGCACCCACGAACCAGCGCTCCGCACCGGGGGCGTCCGCGAGCGCGCGCGCGATATCGCCGGCCGAGAGTGACTCCGCCACCGCGAGGCGCCACTTTCGCGCTTCGAGGCCGCGGCCGATGACTCCGGGGAGCGTCTCATCGTCCGTGCCCCACACGTACTCGCCGAGCCGCCCGCGGATCGTCTGCTCCATTCGAGCGACGCGCTCGTCGGCCTCCTCCGGCGTCGAGGCCTTGTCCGCGACGCGAACGTGCACGCCGTCGTTCTTCGCGTAGGTGGCGACCGTCGGGCTCGTCGAGCGCACGAGCTCGGCGAGCTTCTCCTCGACGGCGCTCTCGCCGATGCCGAGGAGCTTCAGAGTTCGCCAACGCAGCGCGCCGCCTCTTGTCAGAGACGGCTCGACCGATTCCCACATCGGCGTCATCTCCCGCGGGACGCCGGGCATCGCGATGATCCGTTTGCCGTCCTTGTGAACGTCCCAGCCGGGTGCGGTCCCGTTCGGATTCGGGAGCGCGCGTGCGGACGGGATGAGCCACGCCTGCTTGCGGTTTCGGTCGGGCATGACGATGCCGCGGCCCGAGAACCACGCGACGAGATCGGTCTCGAGAGCGGGGTCGACCGCGGGTGTCTCGCCGAGAGCGGCCGCGATCGCCTCGCGCGTGAGGTCATCCTCGGTCGGCCCGAGACCGCCTGTGGCGACCACCAGGTCGCTGCGGGAGAGGGCTCGCTCGAACGCCTGCTTTGCGCGGCCGAGGTTGTCTCCGACGGTCTGCATATGGAGGCAATCAATGCCCAAAAGCGCGAGCCGGCCGGCGAGGTAATTGGCGTTCGTATCGACGATCTGGCCCAGCAGCAGCTCGGTTCCGATCGACAGAAGCTCGGCTTTCATGGGTCAGATCGGGCCGGGGTCGCTTGGCTGCCGGTTCGGTTGGCATGACGCTTGCTGCCTGTTGGATTCGACAACAAGAAATCCCAACCCTTCCCTTCCTCACCACGAACCCCGGCCGCAAGGTCGGGGTTTTGTGGTCGTATGGGGTCGCGCGGCCGAGCCAGGGGGCTAGGGTACGCTGCGGCGACGGACTATCTGGAGGTGCTGCGTTGGCTAGCGGGTATTGCGTCAAGTGCAAGGCGTCTCGCGAGATAAAGGATGCGCAGCAGATCACGATGAAGAATGGGCGCCCCGCGACTCAGGGGACCTGCCCGGTCTGCGGGACCAAGATCTTCAAGATCGGCGCGTCGACGTAAGCGCTGGTATGCGTCGTGCCGCACCCCCGCCCGGAGGTGCGACATGAAAGTTCGCGAGCTCATGACGAAACAGCCGACGACCGTCGAGCCGGACGCGACGCTCGGTGAAGTCGCGACGCTTATGAAGCAGCAGGACTGCGGCTCGATCCCGGTCGTCGAGGGCGGGCGGCTCGTCGGCATCGTCACCGATCGCGACATCGTCGTTCGCGGCGTCGCGGCGGGCGTGGACCCGAAGACGCAACGTGTCAGCAAGGTGATGTCGTCGGACCCGGTCACCGTCGGCCCGGATGACGACGTCATGGATGCCGAAAAGAAAATGGCCGACCGCCAGATCCGCCGACTGCCGGTGGTTGAAGGCGGGAAGCTCGTCGGGATCATCGTGACCGCGCAGATCGCGCGCGCCGGGAACGAGCGCAAGGTGGGCGAGACGCTCAAAGAGATCAGCGCGTCCAGAAGCGGCCGAGGTTCGCACGCGAGCGGATAGCATTGGTGGACAACTCCGTTGATGGTGCTGCTGGCCCGTCGGTACCATTTCGCAGGGGCCAGTAGCTCAGCGGTAGAGCAGGAGACTCTTAATCTCTTGGTCCAGGGTTCGAATCCCTGCTGGCTCACAGGAAATTGCTAAGAGAATCTCCCGGTTTAGTCGTATGACCTCTCTGGGCGATTCGCCTCTGTAGCAAGGTTTGTAGCAACGCGGCGTGCTGCACTCTCGTCCCGGATCGCGGCCACAGCGTCTCACTGACCGCCAGTGAGCCCGTGGCGCCGCTCCGCATCTTTGTCGATCGGCGCGACATGCGACCCTCCTCGAGCCCTAGCCGACTAGAAGAAAGCGATCGACGGGTTCCAACAACTGCGCGCGGATTTCTCAGTAGCAGGCTCCCTCTCCAGTAGAACTCAACGCAGCCCGAGGCTGCACTAAAGGGGTAGCCTTCGAAACGGCGTACCCAAAGGGGCGCCTGGGGGAGGGTCCAATGAGAAGGGCACTAGCGACGGCTCTGGTGAGCCTCGCGCTTTCACTCTCAGCACTTGCGACGCCTGCTGCTGCGTACGGCAACGACGCGGTCTACCAGATCATGTTCTCGTTCAACTGCGACAGCCCGACTGCGGCTGCGTGTCAGGTCGGGCCGAACAATCCCTTTGGGCCAGGTGGGTTCTGGGGCTGGATCGAACTCGACAGCACGACGCATCCCGGAGCGACCACTGGCGGCGACGCCGACATTGTCGTGACCGGGTGCGACCACGATCGGGCGACCGCTCCGCATGGCGGGGCCGATCACTTCAACCTCGACGGGACCTGGTTCTACGCCGGCGGCCTGTTGTTCATCTCGGCTGGTCCTATCGGCACCCTCGTCGTGCCGGCGACTCCGGGTCACTACTCGATGCATCCGGCGCCCGCCATCGCGAGCGAGATCCAGATAACGCTCATCCCGGGTCGCTAGCTGCTTCCCCAGCGCGAGCTCCACGGGGCTCGCGCTGGGGATCGACCTCCGGGACGAGCCCCGTCGGACCGAGCGAATGCGAATTCGGGATTCGTGCAGCGGCGTCCGGGGTCGATCACTTCCCGCGCCTCGTAGACGGTGTGGCAGCCCTTCCCTAGACAACTGAACTTCCCGTTCTTAAGCAAGCGCATCCCGCGGACGATCCACCGACCGCCGTACTCGCACTCTGGATTGGTGCAGCGGCGAGCTCCCTTGGTCTTTGGCGAGGCTTCCTTCACCGTCCTAACCTAGCGCCGTGGCCAGCGTCTACCCGACGGTTCACAACAAAGCACCACTCGTATGGTCTCGCCGTCTACGACGTGCGAGGTGACGAGCTTTATCCGACGGCAAGTAACCGCCTCGACGGCTATGGCCTTGCGGTGTTTGAGGTTCGGAACGGAAGTGTCTATCCGACCGTCCACAACAAGCGTTACCCGTGTGGCCTTGCGGTTTTTGATTTACGCGACGCGCACCTATATCCGACGGCGAATAACAGGCTGGATGGCTACGGTCTGCCGGCGTTTGAGATCCGCTAGGTCGATGGTTCGCGCATAGTGCCGCCCCATCTCCGCGGTTCGGTCATTCGGAAGTACAGGGCTCCGAACGCAGTGAGGTCACGCGGTTCGTCAGGCGGAAGTTGCTGGCCGGGCGTAGATAGGTAGATCTGGAGCATGAATCTACTGGCCACGGCCTCGACGGTTATCCGCTGGCCGCTGGCGTATTTTGCCCTGGCCGGCGCGGCGTCGATCTGAACTAGGTTGCCCACAAGATGGTGCGATCCCTCGTAGCCCGCTCAGGGCTGGGCTTGTGGCTTGTATCGCCCCGGCACAGTTGAGGGACGATGTTCGTCAAGCCCTTCAGCGATACAGGACGCGCAGTCGCGACTCGCGACTCCTTGCGACTACGGACTGCACGCGTCGATGGCGCCTCGGCCCGGCGGCTGGTCGACGCCCCTCACGGATGACAGGACCGAACCCGTGCTCCAGGTCCCCGACTCGCCGCCTGGGCCCGTCGACCTATGGGAACAATTTACGTTTCACCAGAAGCGCGACGCCGTCGGTTTCGCAAACGAAATGCTCGACGCAGTTGATGACCTCGTCGAAGAGATCCTCAGCGGCTTTGAGCGTGCCATGCCGGAGCGATTTCGCGAGTTGGCAACTGACTTCTTTGAGAGGGTCAGAACGGAAACTGAGCGATCTGGGGCTGGAGAGACTCATTAGTCCACGGCGAGGACGCAGAAATGAGATATGAACTAGTCGCGCCGCGTTACCTCGTCGATCGCATTGATTTTGTCTCGGCCTTTTGAGCGTTGACCTTCGAGGGCCATCACCTCAGGGCCTTCTGTAGCAACTGATGTAGCAACACCCGGACATTCGCTGACACTTCGAGGCACACCGACAGCGAGGAAACGCCCGAAATGATTGCTCCTGACATCCCGTGAATGCTCACCGGTCGGACTCTTAATCTCTTGGTCCAGGGTTCGAATCCCTGCTGGCTCACACGGCCAACGCGCTCCGCGAGAACGAGGAAGCGCTGACCCAGCAGCGAACCAGTCTCAGAGGCGGATAGCGGAAACTCTCGGCTCGTTCTGAGCCAGGGCGTTCCACTAGGCTCGCAGGCTCATGCAGCGCGGAGATAGACGGGTCCTTTTGGTGGCCGGCGGACTAACCGTGGCGACCGGGCTGCTTGACTATCTCACGCCGGCCGATGCCGACTTCACCGAGTTCTACATGCTCGCGGTTGTGGTCACTGCCTGGGTCCTGGGTTGGAAGGCGGGCGTCGCTTTCGCGTTCATCGGAGTAGCCGCCGGCCTGGTCGCCGACGACGCGCTCCGCAGCACTCTCCCGGCGGTGACCCTGTGGAACGCTCTTTCGGACCTCGGGGTATTGCTGGCTCTCGCCGCGATTACCGACCGGCTGTATCTGGCGAGAATGGCCAACAAGGCCGCGCATGATCATGAGCGCGCTCGTTGGGAGTCGGTCGACGCCAAGCGCAACACGCTGCAGACGCTGTTGGTTCGTGAATTCCCGCGGCCCCTTCGGGCGCTTGAATGGTTCTCGCGAACCTTTGAGGAGCCCCTTTTGCGTAATTCGACCGAGGCGATGCGCACTCAGTTCCGCGCATTACGCCATCACATCCAGGAAGTGACGTTCCTCGGGACGGATCTGCTCCCGCTGGGAGTTATGGATACCGGAGGGCTGCGCTTCGAGAGGCGACGAATCAACCTCGCGGAAGTCGTCACTGAAGCCGCCGACGGCTCCTCGGCACGCGCCCGGGTGCTGCTCAGCTTGACCAACCAACCCATCACCGTGGTCGCCGACGCCGACCGTTTGCGTCAGGCGTTCGCATGCTTGATCGATCGCTCCTTGGAGTTGTCTCCGCACGACGATGTCACTGTCCTCGCTCGCGTCTCCGCAAACGACGTGGCGGTCGAGGTCAGCTGTCGAGCGCGCGAACTTGAGGAGGCCGACATTGAGCTACCCCGACTCCTCGTGGTAGGGAATGGTGGCCGCCTCGTCTTGGTCAATCGCGGTGCGATGCGCGGCTCGCTCGCGACAGTTCATCTCCCGCTCGACCAGACCCCGCGTAATTCGTTTGCTGAGGAAGTGGCGGCCCAAGACAGAGTCGCGGAGTGACCGACGAGCGTCGTCCCCGGAACTGGGGCGCATTCAACGAAGGCGTCGTCGAAGACTTCCGCATGCATCACGGCCAGATCACGAAGGGACCATTCACCGGGCGGCCGCTTCTGCTTCTGACGACGCGCGGGGCGAAGTCCGAGCGCGAACGCACGAATCCGCTGGCGTTCACGCGAGACGGCGACCGCATTTTCGTGATCGCTTCCAAGGGCGGTGCGCCGACCAATCCCGATTGGTACCGGAACCTCCTCGCGAACCCCCGCGTGACCGTCGAGGTCGGGCCGGAGCGGTTCGAGGCGAAGGCGAGCGTGGCCAAGGGCGCCGAGCGTCGCCGTCTCTACGACCTGCAGGCGTCGCGTATGCCGGCGTTCAAGGAGTACGAGAAGAAGACGTCGCGCGAGATCCCGGTCATCGTTCTGGAGCGCGCCGGCTAGATCGCGCATCCGTGCGCCCTCGCGGCGCGTACTTTCTGGCAGGTTGAGCAAGCGCAGGTCCCTCTTGGTCGCCGCGTTCGGTGCCGTGGCCGCGCTCGTCCTAGTCCTCGTGGTTGCCCTGCCGTTCGCCCTGACGCACCGTCAGGACCTGCCGCTCGAACGCGTGTACGGAGACGCGGCGGTGTCCCTCGTGTCGCGGGTCCTCGGTGGCGACGCGGCGAATCCCGTGGCCAACGATCCACGCGCCCTCGTCACGGGCCGCACGGCCTACACCGGTTCGTGCGCGGTCTGCCACGGTGCCAAGGGCGACGGGCGCGGCGCGTTCGGCCGGACCACGTATCCCGACGCGACCGACTTCACGAGCGATGCCGCGAAGGGCAAGACCGACGCGCAGCTCTTCTGGATCGTAAAGAACGGCCTCGGCTTCACCGCGATGCCGGCATTCGCCGACCAGTACAAGGACGCTGAGATCTGGGCGATGGTCGCGTACATCCGCGCGTTGCAACGCGGCACCGCGACCGCGCTCTCGATCCCCGAGCCGAGTGACGCGCAGCTCGCGGCGGCCGACCCGTCGGTCAGTCGCCAAACGCGAGGTGCCGCGATCTACTTCGCGCTGGGTTGTCATCTCTGCCACGGACCCGAGGGCGACGCCTCTGGCGATCTTGCGCTCCGCGGACGCATCGAGACGGAGATCGTGCGCAAGGGCGACGACCGCGGGATGCCCGCGTACGGGAAGGACGTCATCAGCGACGCCGACCTCGCCGACCTCGAGACCTACCTGCTGCGGTTTGCCGCGATCCCCTCCAGCCCGGACTGACCCCGCAGAAGCGAGAGCGGATACGTCGTCCCGCGCCACCGCACGCCGCGCGTCTCGGCTAGATACACCGACCGCACGATGGCCCACCCGAAACACGCGGCTGAGAACGGCAGAAGCACCGCGACCACCAGCGCGGCGGGCATGAGCCGGAGCGACATCGACTGGCGGTACGTCTCGAGGAGCGCCGCCACGAGACAGATAACGACGATGGCGAGCAGCACCCGGTCGATTCCACCCAGGAGCAGGACGCCCACGAACGGCCACACCATCGTGGCGCAGAGGTACAGGAGCACCCCGGCCGCGTCGACGACGCGGTATTCCAAGCTCGAGTACATGCTTTTCTCCAGACCGGAGATCGCGGCGCCGAGCGAGGGATACCACTCGATCGACAAGAGCTCGTTGCCGTTCAGAACGCGCTGCCGGAAGCCGAACCCGCGGAGACGCCGGCCGAGGCGGATGTCATCGTCGGGGCGCAGCGAGAGCGCGCGCATGGTGCCGATCCGCTCGTAAGCGGACCTGCGCAGGAGATTGAACGCGCCGATCCCCACACCGCGCTTGCTCTTCGGGTCGTTCGCGAGGTATGCGCCCCAGAGCGCGACGAAGGCGTAGCCGAAGAAGGCGACGAACGCGCGAAGCGCAACTCCGCGCGCGACCAGGCGCGGCGCGAGCGTGAGATGGTCGAGTCCCTCGGCCGCCGCGTATGCGACGGTCTGTCGCAGCGCGCCCGGCGCGAACACGACGTCCGCGTCGGTGAAGAGCAGCCATTCACCGTTCGCGCGCTCGGCGCCTCGCCACAGCGCGTGGTTCTTGCCGAGCCATCCGGCCGGAAGCACGTCGACGCGAAGCGCCAGAAGACGCCGGTCCTTCTCGGCGAGCTCGCGGAGCACGTCGCCCGTGGCGTCGCTCGAGCGATCGTCAACAACGATGACTTCGAGGTCTGGGTAGTCCTGCGCGAGAAGCGATCCGACCGCGCGCCCGATCGCCGAGCCTTCGTCACGCGCGGGGACGACGACCGAGAGCCGCGGGAGCGTCGCTGTCTCCGGCATTGCCGGCAGCGTCGGTATCGCGTTGCGATGGGGGATGAGCAGCACGAACGGCACGAGGACAGCGATGAAAACGAGCGCGTCGAAGATCGTGAGCACGAGCGGCGGAGTCACCATCTCAAGCTAGCCCACCTGTCGGAGTACTCACACCAATGGGGGAGGTGATCTCTCGAATTCCCCCGTTCGCGTCCCCCGCAGAGGCCGCGATCGGTACGTTCTGGGCGTTCCCGCGCGCACGCGCGGTCCCTAGCGTCTTCACCGTGATACGAAAACTGCTCTCCGCACACGCGCGTGGCGCGATGCCGCGGTACGCCGCCGCGGTCATTGGAGCGGCGGTCGTGTACGCGATCGAACAGCTCCTTACCGACGACTTCGCGCGCTGCGCCGTCGCCGACTTCGCGTGGACCGCGGCCGCGATCGGTGCGATCTTCGGCACCGCCCGCGCCGTACGCGGCTCCCGTGGCAGCGACCGCATGGTTTGGCTGCTCTTTTGCGCCGGCTCCGTGTCCTGGCTGTTTGGTCAGCTCCTCCGCGACGCCGCAGAGGTCGGCGGCCTTCCGATGCCCTCGCCGCACATCGCGGATCTCGGTTTCATGACCGCCGCGCCGGTGTGGACCATCGCGCTCGTGCTGCTGCTTCGCCGACGCGGTCAAAAGCTCTCGCTGTACGCCCTCGTCCTCGATATCGGCGCGGTCGTCCTGACGTTGGTCGCCGCGGTGACGCTCTTCCTGGCGACGACGCTTGCGAGCGATGTCGCCCGGGATCCGCAGGCGTCGGCGGTCGCGGTGCTGTACCCGCTGCTCTATGTCGCGGCGACAGCCGCCGCCCTCTCGGCCGTGTGGGGAATGCCGCTTCCCGAGCCGCGCGGCGCGGCGACGTCGCTCTTCGTCGGGCTCGGCCTCAACGCGCTTGCGTTCGTGCTCTACCTACCCGCGAACGTCGAGGGGACGTTCAAGGCCGGAACGCCGGTCGACGCTCTCTGGCTGGTCGGTATCGGCGCCATCGGCATCGCCGGTGCGCAGTGGGTCGAGGAACGCGAGGACGGTCGAAACAGCCGGCTGTCCGGGTCGGCCATTCACTTGTCGCGCATGGTCTTGCCCGGCGTGGTCGCCGCGGCGTGCTCGTTCCTCCTCGTCTACACCGATGTCCAGAGGGTGCCCGGACGCTTCGCCGACCTCATCGACGGCGCGGTCGCCCTGACCGTGCTGGTCCTCGCGACCCGCGCCGGCCTCGCCCTTTATACGAACTGGCAGCTCGGCGAGCGCGAGCGTCGCCGCGCCGAGGAGCTCTCAATCCTTTACGACGTCGGTCTCGCGACCGCCGGCGAGCTCTCGCTCGAGGAGCTCGCGAGTCTGATCGCGCGCGAAGCGACCGCGCTCACGGGCACGGACGGCGCGATGGTCGCGCTCGCCGAAAGGGGTCAGGGGTTCGTCGTCCGCGCGGTCCACAACGCGCCGGTGCTCGGCCTGCGCTCGTCCGTCGGCGAGGACCTTCGGGGCATCGCCCTGGAGTGCCTGCGCACGCGCGACATCGTCGCCGCTAGCGAGTATCGCGACCACCCTGACAGCAACCCGGCGCTCCACGGGCTCATCTCTTCCGCGATCGCCGCCCCGCTCGTCGCGCACGGCGAGATCGTCGGAACGCTGACCGCGTACGTCTCTCGCCCACGTGCCTTCTCCGAAGAGACGCGGCGCCTGGTGCGTCTGTACGCGGCGCAGGCCGCGATCGCGATCGCGAACGCCGCACTCCTGGCCGAGACGCGGCGGCTCGCCCGCGACGATGACCTGACCGGCGTCCTCAACCGCCGCAGCCTCCTGGAGCGGCTAGAGGTCCAGATCGCCGATGCGACGCGGCACGGCGAGACGTTCGGCGTGGTGATGTGCGACGTCGATGGCCTCAAGGCCGTGAATGACTCGGCCGGTCATCTCGTCGGAAACGAAGTCCTCCGGACGCTCGCGCGCGCGATGCGTCAGGCGACGCGCTCGGAAGACGTTGTCGCCCGCGTCGGCGGCGACGAGTTCGTGCTTCTCCTGCCTCGCACGGGTCCGCTCCCAGCGCAGGCGATGGTCGGCCGGATCGCGGCACGACTCCGCGAGGAGCGCTACATGTGGGCCGGCCAGGCCAACGAGCTGCCGCGCGCGTCGTTTGGAATCGCGTGGTTCCCGATCGACGGCCGCGATGCAGATGCGCTCATCAGCACCGCGGACGCGCGCATGTACGAGGACAAAGCGGGGGCGCGAACGATGCGTCTCGCCGCCGCGGACGCTGACTGATTCGTTAGGCTTCTCTTCTCACGTCTTGGGAGGAGGGGACCCGTGGCGAAGTGCCCCGAGTGCGATGCCGAGGTCACCGTCGGCTCCGACGCAGTCAAAGGCGAGATCGTGTCCTGTCCCGATTGCGGCGCGGAGCTCGAAGTGAAAGAGACCGCGCCGCTCGCGCTCGCCCTCGCCCCGGAGGCGCAAGAGGACTGGGGTGAGTAGTCCTCGCGTCGGCGTGCTCCTCTCGAGGGTGCGGGTCGAGGAGAAGCTTCTGCTCGGCGAGCTCGAGTCGCGGGGCGTCGAGACGAAGATCATCGACGACCGCGAGCTGGTCCTCGCGGTCGAGCACCGCCCCGAGCTCGGCGTCGACGTGATCCTCGAGCGCTGCATCCAGCACGGCACCGCTCTCTACGCCCTCTCGGTGTTCGACGCCTGGGGCGTGCCGACCGTCAACCGCTACGAGGTCGCGGAGATCTGCGGCAACAAGCTGCTTACGACGATGCGGCTGATTCGCGACGGTGTGCCGAGCCCGCGGACGCGCGTAGCGTTCACGCCCGAGTCGGCCCTCGCGGCGATCGAGGAGCTCGGATATCCCGTCGTGCTCAAGCCTCTGATCGGCTCGTGGGGCCGCCTGGTCTCGAAGGTGAACGATCGCGAGGCGGCCGAGGCGATCGTCGAGCACAAGGACGTCCTCGGCAACTACCTTCACTCGATCTATTACATCCAGGAGTACATCCAGAAGCCTGGCCGCGACATCCGCGCGTTCGTCGTCGGAAGCGAGACGATCGCCGCGATCTACCGTGCGAGCGCGCATTGGATCACGAACACCGCCCGCGGCGGCCAGGCGTCGAACTGCCCGGTCACGCCGGAGCTCGACGAGCTCTGCGTGCGCGCGGCACGCGCCGTCGGAGGAGGGGTCGTCGCGATCGACCTTCTTGAAGCGCCCGAGGGACTGCTCGTGAACGAGGTGAACTACACGATGGAGTTCCGCAATTCCATCGACACGACCGGCGTCAACATCCCCGCGAAGGTCGTCGACTACGTCCTCGAGGTGGCGAGAGCCGCGTCGTGAAGGTCGGGGTTATCGGCGCCGCCGGGTACGCGGGCGGCGAGCTCCTGCGTCTCCTGCTGGGCCACCCGGAGGTCGACGAGATCGTCGCCGGCAGCGAGTCGCTTGCCGGGAAACCGGTGAGCGCGGCGCACCCGAATCTCCGGAAGCGGACGAGCCTTTCCTTCGTGCACTACGAGGACGTGAGCAAGTGCGACGTCCTGTTTCTCGCGCTGCCGAACGGAGCCCACCGCGCGCACGAGTTCGAGGACCGGGCCACGATCCTCATCGACCTCTCGAGCGACCACCGGCTGCGCGACCCCGCTGACTACGACCGTTGGTATGGCTCGCCACACCCGAGACCGACGTTGCTCGAACGCTGGACCTACGGCATCCCGGAGCTCCACCGCGGCGAGATCCGCACGGCGAAGCGAATCACCGGCGCGGGCTGCAACGCGACCGCATCGATCCTGGCGCTGCTTCCTCTGTACCGTGCCGGCGTCGTTGACCGCACGCGGCCCGTCGTCATCGAATGCAAGGTCGGGTCGAGCGAAGGCGGTCGCGAGCCAAGCGAAGACAGCCATCATCCGGAGCGTTCGGGTGTCGTTCGGTCGTTTCGGCCGGTCGGGCACCGTCACACGCCGGAGATCGAGCAGGAGCTGCGCCTCGGCGGAGATAAACCGCGAGTCGACCTCTCGGTGACGTCGGTCGAGCTCGTTCGCGGGGTCCTCGCGACGGCACACGTCTACACGAACGCCCCGATGGACGAGAAGGCGCTCTGGAAGATCTACCGCGACGCGTACGCCGCTGAGCCGATGGTGCGCATCGTCAAAGAACGCACCGGCATCTGGCGTTATCCGGAGCCGAAGCTCCTCGCGGGAACGAACTTCGCGGACGTCGGATTCGCGCTCGATCCGCGGGGAGATCGCGTCGTCGCCCTGTGCGCTATCGACAACCTCGTGAAGGGGGCGTCGGGCAATGGGGTCCAGGCGATGAACGTCGCTCTCGGCCTCGACGAGCAGGCCGGCCTCTCCTTCATGGGCCTGCATCCGTGACGCTCCGGGCGGTCGTGAAGGCGGGCGGCAGCGCGGGCGTCGATCGCGACGCGGTCGCCGACCTCGTCGCCGACATCGCACGCTCGGACGAGATCGTCTTGGTGCACGGAGCATCCGCCGAGACGAACAAGCTCGCCGCTGCGCTCGACCATCCTCAGGAGACCGTCGTCTCGCCGTCGGGACATGAAAGCCGTCGCACCGATCGACGAACGCTCGAGATCTTCGCGATGGCCGCGCTCGGGGTCGAGAACTTCCTCTATGTCGAGAAGCTCCAGCAACGCGGGATCGATGCCGTCGGGCTCTCGGGCATATCGGGCCGGCTCCTCGTCGCGAGAAAGAAGGACGTGCGCTCGGTGCGCGACGGGAAGACCATCCTTCTTCGCGACGACTACACGGGAAAGGTCGAGGCCGTGAACCTCCCGCTGCTCACGCAGTTCATCGGCGCCGGGCGCGTGCCGGTCATCGCGCCGCTCGCGCTCTCGACCGAGCAACAGGCCCTTAACGTCGATGGCGACCGCGTCGCGGCCGCGATCGCCGTGGCCATCGACGCGGACGCGCTCATCATCCTTACGAGCGTGCCGGGATTGCTGCGCGACCCCGATGATCCGCGCACGCTCGTCGCCGAGACGACGATCGCCGAGGCCGAGTCCCTGGCGCGCGGGCGCATGAAGGTGAAGATCCTCGCGGCGCGCGAGGCGATCGAGGGCGGCATCGATGAGGTCGTGATCCGGTCTGCGAGCGGAGATCCGAGCATTCGTACCGTGATCCGATCGTGAGCACGACCCTTCGGTCGACCGCCGATCTCATCGCGGCCGAGGACGCGCATACGTCCGGCCTCTACACGAAGCGCGCCCTCGTCCTGGTACGCGGCGACGGCGCGACCGTATTCGACAGCGAGGGACGTGCGTATATCGACTGCGTCGGCGGCCAGGGCATAGCGAACCTCGGACATGGGAACGCCGCCGTCGCCGATGCGATCGCGCAGCAAGCGCGGACCCTCGCGTCGTGCACCGAGCTCTTCTACAACGATCGACGGGCTGAGCTCTACGACGTGCTCGCCGCGATCCTGCCTGCCACGCTCGATCGGGTCTTTCTCTGCAACAGCGGGACCGAGGCGGTCGAGGGTGCGCTCAAGTTCGCGCGCGCCGCGACGAAGCGCACCGGGATCGTGGCGACGATGCGCGGCTTTCACGGCAAGACGATGGGCGCGCTCTCGGCAACATGGGGTCCCGAGTACCGCGACCTCTTCGGTCCGCTCGTCCCCGGTTTCTCGCACGTCCCCTTCAACAAGCCCGAGGCGCTCGACGCGGCGATCACAAAAGACACCGCGGCATTCATCTTCGAGCTCGTGCAGGGAGAAGGCGGGGTACGCCCGGCGAGCCGCGAGTTCGCACAGGAGGCCGCTCGTCTTTGCGCGGAGCGCGGCGCGCTCCTCATCGTCGACGAGGTCCAGACCGGATTCGGACGGACCGGCACGCTCTTCGCGATCGAGCAGTACGGGATCGCACCCGACATCCTCTGCCTCGCGAAGTCGATAGCCGGCGGCATGCCGATGGGCGCCATCGCGTTCTCGCGCAAGGTCGGCGACCTCGCAAAGCGATCGCACTCGACGACGTTCGGAGGAAACCCTCTGGCCTGCGCCGCCGCGATCGCGGCGATCGGCGAGATCCGCCGGAAGGGTCTCGCCGAGAACGCGCGCGAGCGCGGCGCGCAGCTCCAGGACGGCCTGCGCGCGATCCGAAGCGACCGTATCCGCGAGGTGCGCGGCCTCGGCCTGCTCGTCGGCGTGGAGCTCAAAGAGAACGCAGCGAGCGCGCTCCGCGCGCTGCAGGATGAGGGGGTCCTCGCGCTCGGCGCTGGTCCGACCGTCGTGCGCTTCCTGCCCCCGCTCGTCATCTCGGAGAACGAGATCGATCGCGTCCTCGCGGCATCGGCGAAGGCCCTCGGGTGAGGCCGAGCGAACCAGACCTCGCGCTCGTTCGCGGCCTCGTCGAGATCCCAAGCGTCTCCCGCCGCGAGGGCGACGCGGTCGAGTGGCTCGTCGCGCGGATGGCCGAGCGCGGCTTTCGCGCGAGCGTGGACGATGCCGGGAACGCCGTCGGCGAGATCGGGGACGGTCCTGTCCACGTCGTGCTCCTCGGCCACATCGACACCGTCCCGGGTGAGATCGCGGTGCGCATCGAAGGAGACGAGCTTGTCGGTCGAGGTGCGGTCGACGCGAAGGGTCCGCTCGCCGCGTTCGTCGCGGCGGCGACAGAGCGAGTCGCCGGCGTCCGCGTCACGGTGGTCGGGGCGGTCGAGGAAGAATCCCCGACGAGCGCGGGTGCGCACCATCGCGCGACGCTGACGGCGCCGGACTGGTGCGTCATCGGTGAGCCCTCGGGGTGGGACGCGGTGACGGTCGCGTACAAGGGACGGCTCACGCTCGACATCGCTCTTTCGCGTGAGGCGCGTCACGGCGCAGCTCCCGGACCGACCGTCGCGGAGGAAGCCCTCGCGCTGTGGGAGCGCGTGCGCGATTCAGCGGGCGTCCGCGCGAGCGCGGCCCGCTCGTTCGAACGGCTCGACTGCCGGCTCGAGGGCATGGATGCCGGCATCGGCGACGGCCTTGTCGAACGCGCGCGGCTCCGCATCGGCTATCGCGTGCCGCCGGGCATGGACCCCGGTGAGCTCGAGACCGCCGCGGCAAGCCTCGCGGAGCGCGATGGGGATTGCCGTGTCGTCGTGACCACGCAGGGCAGGGAAGAGCCGGTGCGCACCCCGCGAACGAGTCCGCTCGCTCGCGCGTTCGCGCGCGCGATCGCCGCCGCGGGCGGCCAGACGACCTTCAAGGAAAAGAGCGGGACGAGCGACATGAACATCCTCTTTCCCGCATGGGGTTGCCCGATGGTCGCGTACGGTCCCGGCGACAGCCGCTACGACCACACACCTATCGAAAGGCTGTCGATCGCGGACTTCGCACGGTCAATAGCCGTCCTCAGGGGGGTTCTCAGCCGAGCGAGCGACCGCATAATCTGACGCCGACTGCCAGAAGGAGGCGCGCTCGGTGTTCACGAAGCGCCACACGCGCCAACGGCTCGTCGTCGCCGGCCTGACCCTGGCCGCGCTGCTGATCGGCGCTCTCCTCCTGCGGACCGAGTGGCTCGACACGACGCTTCAGTCGGTCGTCTACGACAAGGCGATCGACATCGGGAACTCTCCCATCGCGAACCAGGTGACGATCGTCGCGCTCGACGACCAGACGGTGAACCAGTACCGGTATCCGTTGCCGCACCAGGCCTACACAGATCTGCTCCGAGCGCTCA
This sequence comes from Chloroflexota bacterium, assembly GCA_038040345.1. Lineage (GTDB taxonomy): Bacteria > Chloroflexota > Limnocylindria > P2-11E > P2-11E > 3-1-20CM-2-70-9. Next base: position 149,692 of record JBBPIQ010000005.1, on the reverse strand, counting down.
AGCCGCAGAACCCGAGCGTCATCGCGTTCGACATAGCGTTTTACGACGCCGCCCAGAATCCCGAGGAGGACCGAGCGCTCGCGGCGGCGATGCGGGATGCCGGCAACGTCATCCTCGCGATGCAGGGCACGGGCGACGCGACCCTCGGAGACCACGTCGAGCGATATCCGAGCGTCCTACTTCCGATCCCCGTGCTTCGTGACGCGGCCGCGGCCGTGGCTGCCGTGAACATCCACCCCGATCCAGACGGGCGCGTCAGGTATAGCCAGCTCTTCATCGAGGGGCCGGATGGCATGACCTATTACTCGCTTCCGTTCGTCACCGCGGCGAAGAAAGTCCGGGCTGACCTATCGAGCGCGCGGCGCACCGGCGACATCCTTACCGTCCCCGCTCCTCTCGGCGACCGTGTGATGCCGATCGACCGACGCGGCGGGATGTCCATCTACTACGCCGCGCCGCCGGCGCCGTCGCCATCCGACTGCACGAACAAGTCGTACTTCTGCGTCGTCTCGATGAAGGACGTCATTAACGGCACGGTTCCGCGCGAGCTCATCACCGGGCGGGCGATCTTCATCGGAGCGCATTCCCTTTCGGCCGTGCCTGACAGCTACCCGGTTCCGAACTCGGGCGGCGACAAGATGTACGGCGTCGAGATCTGGGCCAACGCCGCGCAGTCGATCCTCACCAACCGGTACCCCGTGCTGAAGCAGAGCGACGTCGCGACTCTCGCGCAGCTCCTCGTCGTCACCCTCGCCGGACTTCTTCTCGTCCTTCGCTGGCGGCTGTACGGCTTCATCGGGGCGCTCGCGCTCCTCGTCGCGTACGTCGTAGGCGCGTACGTCCTCTTCTCGCTCCAGACCCAGGGAACCATTGGCGCGGGTCCGGTCGAGGTGCCCTCGATCGCCTACGTCGTCCCGGCCGTGTTCTGGTGGATCATCCTGCAGGGCTACATGCTGGTCGAAGAGCAGATCACGGTGGCGCGGACGCGGAACACGTTCGGACGCTTCGTCACACCATCCGTCGCGCGCACGATCATCGATCGCGAGGAGGCCGGAAAGCTCGCGCTCGGCGGGGAGGAAAAGCGCGTCACAGTGCTGTTCGGAGACATCCGCGGGTTCACCACGATCTCCGAAGGACTGACGCCGGGTATTCTCCTTGGCCACCTGAACCGTTACTTCGACGGTATGGTGGACATCGTGAACCGCTATGAAGGCACCGTGAACAAGTACAACGGCGACAACATCATGGTCCTCTGGGGCGCGCCGCTCGAGGTGAAGGACCAGGCCCGTAAGGCCGTCGAGTGCGCGCTCGAGATGCAGCGCTGGATCGTTTCCGAGCGCGAGAAGGGCGGTCCCGACGTGTCGTTCGGGTTCGGCATCAACACCGGCCCGGTCGTCGCGGGCTTCCTCGGCGCGAAAGGACGCATGGAATACACCGTGATCGGCGACACGGCGAACGTCGCGTCGCGCCTTACGTCGGCCGACATCGCACGGCGCGACCAGGTCGCCGTTTCCGGCGAGACTCTCGGCGAGATCGGCGACGACGTCGAGGCGGTCGACCTCGGTGTCGTGCACGTGAAGGGGCGAGCCGAGCCTGTGCCGTGCTGGCAGATCAACCGGCTCGGCCAGGTGGCGACACCCAAGCCCGCGCCGGCGCCGGACGTCCCCATTGGTCGCGCGGCCATCGCGGGGTATCACTAGACCGTGTTGGACGACAAGGTCGCGCTCGTCCTCGTCAAGCTCGGGCACCTCGCTGTCCAGAAAGACCGCGAGGCGTACCTGCGTGGACTCGTGGATCTCTGCTCGCAAGCGGTCGACGCCGAGCGCTGCACCGTGTACATCGTCAACGGCAAGAAGCACGAGCTCTGGGCGCGCGTGGCCCAGCGCACCGCGACCGAGATCCGGCTGCCGCTTGGGCAGGGCCTCGCGGGACAGTCGGCGCTCACCGGCGAGACGATCAACGTTCCGGATGCGTACGCGGATGCGCGCTTCGATCGCAACATCGACCTGCGCACCGGATTCCGAACTCTCAACATGCTCGTCGTCCCGGTCTGGGGGAGCGACGGCCAGAGCGTCGTCGGAGTCATCCAGGCGCTGAACAAGCGGAACGGCGCGTTCGAACGGCGCGACCAGATGCTGCTCGAGCAGATCGCGGAGACCGTCGGGCCGGTGCTCGAACACATCCCCATCGACAACTGATGACGGAGGAGCGCCGCCGCCAGGCGCGCCGCAAGACCGATCGCAAAGTGACCGCGGGATCGAAGCTCGATCTCATTCTCGACGTCACCCGCCGGCTGATGTCGATCACCGACCTGGACGCCCTGCTTCGCGACATGGCGACCGTCACGACACAGCTTCTCGACGCGGATCGCGCCACGATCTTCATCGTGGACCGCGAGCGGGGCGAGATCTGGTCGAGGGTCGCCCTCGGCACCGGGGCCGGGGAGATCCGGCAAGCGATCGGTGTGGGCATCGCCGGCCTCGTCGCGGCCACGGGCGAGGCCGTCAACATCCCCGACGCGTACGACGATCCTCGCTTCAACCCGGAGCCCGACCAGCGCAGCGGCTATCGGACGAAGAGCCTTCTCACGTTTCCGATGACCGGACAGAACGAGCGAGTCATCGGCGTGTTCCAGGTCGTCAACAAGAACGGCGGCGGCGAATTCACCGCCGACGACGAGGAGACGTTGAGCTCGCTCGGCGCGTCGGCGGCCGTCGCGGTCGAGAACGCGCAGCTCGTCGCCGAGCAGCGGCGCCTGTGGACGACGCTCATCGAGACCCTCGCGGTGACGATCGACGCGCGCGACCAGCAGACCGCCGGTCACAGCCAGCGCGTGACGCGGTACGCCGAGGTGATCGGACGGGCGCTCGGCCTCGAGGGGATCGAGCTCGAGAAGCTGCGCGCCGCGGCGCTCCTCCACGATTACGGCAAGATCGCGGTGCGCGACCAGTTCCTGCTGAAGCCCGGCAAGCTCGACGACGCCGAGTTCGAATACATGAAGGCTCACGCCGAGAAGACCGGGGAGTTCCTGGCGCATCTCGTGTTCCCGCAGGACATGCGCGAGGTTCCGGTGATCGCGGCCCAGCACCACGAGCGCATGGACGGAAAGGGCTACCCGCGCGGCCTGCCTGCGGAGCGCATCCTCCTCGGCGCGCGGATCGTCGCGGCTGCCGACGTCTTCGACGCGCTCACGGCGCCGCGCTACTACAAGCCGGCGTACACGCTCGAGAAGACGCTCGAGATCATGGACGGCATGGCCGGAGATCACCTCGACCCGGTGGTCGTCGCGGCCGTGCGCCGGAACGTGCACGACCTCGAATGGACGCTCGACTCGATGAAGCACACGTGGCCGAAGCCCGGCGACGAAGGAATGTCCAAGTCGCCGGACACCGGTCTCTCGGAGCGCGACCAGGCAGCGAGCTCGTGAAGATACGCTTCTGGGGCACGCGCGGGTCCATCCCGACCCCCGGGCCCCTCACGGTGCGCTACGGCGGCAACACCGCGTGCGTCGAGGTTCGCGATAGCACCGGATCGCTTCTCATCCTGGATGCGGGCACCGGCCTGCGTGAGCTCGGCACCGCACTCATGAACGGCGGCGGCACGCGGCCGTTCTCCGTCGACCTCCTGCTCTCGCACCTCCACTGGGACCACATCCAGGGCATTCCGTTCTTCCGGCCCGCGTACGACCCGAAGTCGTCGCTCCGGATCCGCGGCCCCAAGCAGTCCCGCACGATGCGGGAGCTCCTCGGTCTCGGAATGGACGACCCGTTCTTTCCGGTGGACATCGACGATCTGCCCGCGCAGCTATCCGTCGGGGAGCTGCAGGATGGAAGCGACGAGCAGATAGGACGATTCCGCGTTCGTGCCGCGAGCATCTTCCATCCGGCGCCCGCACTCGCGTTCCGCATCGAGGCCGACGAGCGCACGCTCGTCTACGCGACGGACACCGAGGACCCGTTCTCCGGAAAACCCAATCCGGTCGTCGCGCTCGCGACCGGCGCGGACACGCTCATCCATGACGCGCAGTTCCTCGAGAGTGACTTCAAGCCGACGTGGGGGCACTCCACGATCACGAGCGCCATTGACGTCGCGGTGAAATCAAAGGTGAAGCGGCTCGTGCTCTATCACCACGACCCCGACCGGAGCGACGACGCGCTCGATCGCATCGCCGTCGAGGCGCAAGAACAGACGAACGAGAAGGCCTCTGGCATCGAGGTCGTCGTGGCGCGCGAAGGCATGGAGCTCGCGATCTAACCGACGCCCGTGTAACGAAGTGACGGAGCGTATCGTCGGATCACGACGCAGGGGAGGTCCATCGATGAACGCATTGGAAGCCGTCAGCCAGGCCAAGGACGTCATCAACGTTCGCCGGGTCTACGGCGAGCCCTATCAGGAGAACGGGTTAACGATCATTCCCGCCGCGAACGTCATCGGAGGCGGGGGAGGCGGTGGCGACACCGTGGGGAACGGCGGCGCCGGCTTTGGCGTGCGCGCTCGGCCCGCCGGGGCGTGGGTGATCAAGGACGGCGAGGCGACCTGGAAGCCAGCGTTCGACCTGAATCGCACCATCCTCATGGGACAGCTGATCGCCCTCGTCGCACTGCTCGTTACACGCTCGGTCGTGAAGACCTTGGCTAAGGCGAGGCGCTAGCCGAAGAAAATCCGCGCCGGGCCCACTTTCTCGGTCGCCGCGGTCGGACCGCGCCCAAAGTTGTGCGCGCCTGCCGGTATACCAACGCGGTCTTTTGCTCAGCACGCGTTAACTGAAACGTCGCTGCGACACATAGACCGCCGCATGTCGCATTTAGTGACGTTGTAAGAAACGACCTCTAAAAAAGTCCACCCCACCTCCCCCAATGCGCACGCGCCGCCGGCCCGGGACTCCATCCCGCCGGCGGCGTCGTGACATCTAGGACCAGACCGATCTCCTGAAGCGCGGCCTCGTCTTGTGTCGATGAGGTGTCTGCGCTTTCCGGTGGGCTAGGAGGGACTCGAACCCGCAGTTGGCACCCGCCCTCGTCCTAGTGGACGGAGTCCTCCGTCGGGCGGCCTAGCTGACGTAGAGCCGGTAGTCGTCGTTTCGCGGGGTCGATGACTCGTTCGCGCGTAGGTTGTGTGGAACTTGCCGGCGTTCTCTGAATACCCAGCAAGCTCCGCTGCGCGCCGCGCCGAATCGACCTTGCCGGTGAGCAATTCTTTCCGCGTCGGCTGTGGGTTGGCGAGGATCGCACCCGCCGCGTCCTTGATGGACGAGCCATGCGGGCCTCCTTGGGTGTCGGGGCTATCGTTCGCGGCCGTGGGTTGCGTCGTCGCGAGCCTCTGGGCGGCCTCAATGTGGGGGCTGGTGCTCGTTGTTGGCATCGTCGCGGCGGGCTTGAACCTGAGTTATACGATCGTCGTCAGCCGTGGATTCATCGCCGTTTTGGACTTTGGCCGAACTGCTCCATTGCTTGTGGTCGGGACAATCACTCCGCCGCCGTATTTCTTGACGGTGACAGCCCCTTTCGGGATCGCGTTCGCTGTTGGCTACCTCGTCACCCTGTTCATCGCACGGGAGGGTTATCGCTTCACCCTGGCGGACTGGCTGCTCTGGCTTATTCCGTTCTACGGATGGCTCGTGGTGTTCTGGCGACGTGAGAGCGCGGTCAGGAGAAAAGCAGCGCCGGTTGCGGTCACGCCTCCGAGCTAGACCTGTCGGTGTCTGATTCGCGCAGGATCTCGTCGGTGTGTGTGAGTCCGGGACGTAGCCGCGGAGGATTGCTTCGGCGGCCATCGTTCGATCGACGGTCTTTGGAATTCGTTATCCCAATCTGCATCTGAGTGCGACCCCACATCCGGATTGGGTCCCTATGTCGAGCGGGCCTTGGGGTGGCAACGGTGGGCGAGGAGGGACTCGAACCCTCACGCTCTTTCGAGTATGAGCTCCTAAAGCTCACGCGTCTGCCATTTCGCCACTCGCCCGCCGTCTAGCGTAGCGGCGCGGCTAGCTCTTCCGGCGATCGATCGCCCACGTTGACCCGATGTGGCGCTTCGCCACTTCCTTCACTTCAGCGGCGGCACGTGCCGCCGCGGTGGCGTCGTCGAAGCGGCCCGGCGGCACGTTCACGACCCCGATCGAGACCGTCGCGAATGGGAAGTGCCGCAGCCTCCCGCCGCGGTCGCGCGCTTCGATCCACCCGCGCGCGCGGTCCCCGGGGTCGTACTGCGAGCGGATCGCGGCATCGAATCGTCGCGTGATCCCCTCCGCGAGCGCTTCCGCCTCGTCGGTCCGCGCGAGCACGACGAAATCGTCTCCGCCGACGTGCCCCACGAACCGCTCTTCGGCGCCCGCGACATCTACGAGGATCTCGGACAGCATCGTGATCACGCGGTCGCCCCGCGTGAACCCGTAGTGATCGTTGAACTCCTTGAAACGGTCGATGTCCACGTAGAGCAGCGCGAAGTCTTCGTGCCGCGCGAGCCGGGATTCGATCTCCTCGGTGATGGTCGGGTTGCCGGGAAGGCCCGAGAGCGGATTCACCGCGCGCATTCCGCTCCAGCGCCGGACGGCCGCCCCGACGCGCGCGAGGAGCTCCTCGGCGTCGTACGGCTTCGTGATGAAGTCTTCCGCACCCGCCTCCAGCTCGGCGAGCTTCACCTGACGGTCCGAGTGCGCGGTAAGGAAGACGATGGGCAGGAAGCGGGTGCGCGGATCCCGGCGGAGATGACGGTGGACGTCAGCACCGGACATCCCGGGAAGGCCGAGATCGAGCACGACCAAATCAAAGAGTGCGTCGCGCATCGCCGCGACCGCGTGCTCGCCGTCGGAGGCTTCGTCGCAGACGTAGCCCGCTTCGTCGAGAAGAGCGCGCAACGCGCCGCGCGTCGCCTCGTCGTCCTCCACCACCAGGACGCGTGCAGCCATGCAAGAAGAGTCGGCCGCTCCGACGGTCACTCTCAATAGGACAGGTGTACCGGATGAGCTTGGTCTGCCGGTCGCTAAGTCAACGGGCGGTCAACGTCCTTGTCGCGCTTCGACACCAGAAAGCCTCTCGATGACTTTCAGGAGGGCGTGGTTTCCGTCGCGCCCGCCGCCATCTTTCTGCAGTGCCGTGTACAGCGCATGCACGAGCGCCGTTCCGGGAAGGGAAACATGGTCGCCGTAGGCGTTGTCGAGCACGAGCCGCAAATCCTTCTGCTGCAGGTCGACCATGAAGCCCGGGCGGAAATCTCCGGCGAGCATCTTCGGCGCGTAGTTCTGCATGGCCCACGAAGATCCCGCACCACCCGCGATCACCTGCCGCGTGCGCTCGAGATCGATGCCCTGCGCTTTCGCGAAGACGAGGGCCTCCGAAACGCCGAGGTTGTTGATCGCGACCGCGATCTGGTTCGCGAGCTTGCAGGCCTGACCCGCGCCGTGATCGCCGATGTGGACGATCGTCTTTCCGAGCGCCTCGAAGAGCGGCATCGCGCGCTTCACGTCAGGTTCGTCTCCGCCGACCATGATCGCGAGCCGCGCCTCGATCGCCCCGAGCTCGCCGCCCGAAACCGGCGCGTCGAGCGTGTGGAACGGCGGCCGGCTCGCGGCGGCACGTTTCGCGATCTCGCGGGATGCCGTGGGGCTGATCGTGCTCATGTCGATCGCCAGGAGGCCCGGGTGAGCGCCGGCCGCGATGCCGTCGGGGCCGAACGTCACTGCCTCGACGTCGGGGGAGCTCGTGACCATCGTGACGACGATGTCCGAGCGCGCGGCCACCTCTTTTGGGGTACGCACCACGGTCGCGCCCGCCTCCTCGAGCGGCTTCGCGCGATCCAGCGTGCGATTCGTGACGGTGACCGGAAAGCCAGCCTTGATGGCATTTCGCGCCATCGGCGAGCCCATGATCCCGAGCCCGACGAACCCCACGCGTTCCATCGTCAACTGGTCAGTTCTCGATGTCGTCGTCGCGCGAGAGGAACACGCTGCGGTCGCCGGCCTCCTCGGAGACGAGGAACGTCCCTTCCTCGGTGACATCGACGTTGACGGAAGCGACGAGCAGCTCGTCGGTCACGTGGATGAATCCAGCCGTCCGCGCGAGCTCGTTCGCGATCGCTTCGGCGAGCGAGTTTTCCTCGTACGAATCCACGAGCAGCGCGCGAGCCTTCTTGACGAGCGCGAAGAACTCCACCGGCTCGAAGCGGCGTTCGTGCGCGAGGAGCACGGCACCGCCGAGGTCCTCGTCGCCTTCATGGATCTCGTAGAAGAACACCTGCTGACGACGAGCGTACCCGATTACCATTGGTGCATCTCCATGCAGAACTCCCCGAAGACCGTGCCGCCAACCGTCAAGCACACGCTCCGTCGAGAGACCGGATCGAAGGTCACCCTCGACGTCGAGGTCGATGCCGACCGGCTCAAGCGCGCGGCCGATGCCGCGTTCGAGCGACACGTACAGCGCGCGAAGATCCCCGGCTTCCGTCCGGGCAAAGCGCCGCGCGGGATGTACGAGCGTGCATACGGCAAGGAGCATCTCTGGGAGGACGCGGCGGACGATCTGATGGATCAGACGTATCGCGAGATTGTCGACGCCGAGGGCATCGAGCCGATCGATCGGCCCGATGCGAAGCTGACGCAGCTCAAGGAAGGCGAGCCCCTCCGGTACACGGCGACCGTCGTGGTGCGGCCTGAGGTCGCGCTCGGCGATTACCTGGCGCACGGCGCGAAGGTCGAGGCCGGACCGCCCACCGAGGAGGACGTCGACAAGACGATCTCGTCGATGCGCGACACGCACGCCCAGCTCCGGCCGGTGGACCGCGAGGCGCGACCCGGCGACATCCTCACCGTCGACATCGACGCGGACGTCGCCGGTAAGACGCTCCCGCCGTTCGCGCGCAACGCGCACATCGAGGCGGGGAAGGATCTCGGCATCGCCGGTCTCGGCGAAGCGCTCGTCGGCATGAAGGTCAGCGACGAAAAGAAGGTCGACCTCGTTTTCCCGAACGATGCGAGTGAGAGCGACCTCGCCGGCAAGACGGGGTCGTTCAGCATCCGACCGTCGCAGGTCGCCGAAAAGGCCCTGCCGGCCCTCGACGACGAGTTCGCGAAGACCGTCGGCGTGGCTGACGTCGCCGCGCTCCGGAAGGCCGTTCGCAACGAGCTCGCGCACGCCGCGTTCCACGAAGCTCGCGACGAAGCCGCGGACAAAGCGGTCGAGCACGCGATGCAAACGTCCACCGTCGAGGTCCCGGAACTACTCGTCGAGGACGAGCTCGAGCACCTCGTGAACGATCTCAAGGCCCGCGTGAAGCAGGAGGGTGTGACCTGGGAGAAGTTCCTGCTGCAGGCGCGGAAGACCGAAGAGGACATCCGCAAGGAGTGGCGTCCGGTCGCCGAGAGGCGCGCGAAGTCACTGCTCGTGCTGGATGCGATCGCGCGCAAGGAAGGCATCACTGTCTCCGGCGACGAGCTCGCGGCTCAGGCATCGATGTCCCCGCTCGCGCAGGTCGACCCTCAGGCGCTGCGTTCGCCGGCGGTCCTCGCGTCCCTCGCGCGGTCGATCCGCAATCGCAAGACGGTCGACAAACTCGTCGGTCTCGATTCGCCGGACGCAGAGCGCGAAGCGATCAGGAAGGCGGGCGGCGACGATTTCGATTTCCACGGTGCGGCGCCCGCCGCGCAAGTCGCCGAGACGAAGATCATCGTGCCGGAGAAGTCAGACGCAACACCGGAGGGACGCGACGCGATCCGCGCTCTGCTCGAGAAGAAGTAGCCTGGCTCAGCGCACCGGCTGGCGCGTCAATATGAGGTACCAGCTCCAGACTTCGCCGTTCGCGCGCATATAGAGATCGCGCCGCTGGCTTGGCGAGCCGGACTGTGTCCAGGTCGCCTTCAGGAACGCTCCGCCGGTGTCGCTCTCGATCGCCCGCTCGACCGCGACGCGCAGCCCGTTGGCGAATGACTCGCGCAGCTGGGTCGCGAACGCGCCTCGCGGCGTAAACGTGCCGCCGGCCTGCTCAAGAGCCGCGGCCATGCAGGGAGCCATCACGGTCGCGAGAAGATCGGCGTCGAGACGGGTGAACCCGTCCACGAGCGCGGCGGCGACGGTCTGGGCCGATCGCGGCGGGACCGCCGTTGACGACGGCGCGGACGCGCGTTCGTGGTCGGTGAGGAGGTGGAACGATCGAGCCATCCGCTCCATCGCGGGCAGACCCGACGCGTCGTTGTAGGCGCTTTGGTACGACACGACGAAGACGCGGTCGGCGATCGCGAGCACGTAGGTCACGGCGCCGTAGAGGCTTGGCCGGACTGCCAATGCGTTTCGCCCGTCAAGCGTCGTGGCTTCGATCGTCTGGCCCGTCATCGACCCCATCGTTGCCGGGGTGACCCAGCGCTCGGCCGTCAGTCGATCCGGGTTCGGCTCGACGCGGACGTTCAGGACATCGAACGGAAAGCCCGTGTCGGTCCCGCGCTCGTCCTTCTCGGACACGCGGACGAACCCATCACCCGCGGGGAGCTGCGTTTGTACTTCGGAGGAGAGACACGACGACCTTCTCCATGGCGCGGGCGAGTCGATGCGATAGCCGAGCACGAAGTTCGTGAAGACGCCGGCCGTCGTGGTGGGCGAAGGTGACGGCGACGCGCTTGGCGACGGTGACTCGGTCGGGCTCGGACTCGGCGTCGGCGAAGACGACGGCGCCGCGGCCGGCGAGACGCATGCGCTTGCGAGGGTCGCCGCGAGGGCGAAGGCCGCTAGACGAGATATTTCCGGAACCAGTCGATCGTCGCGACCCACGCCTTCTGCGCCGCCTCGGGCGCGTAGCGCGCGCCGGTGTCGTTATGGAAGGCGTGATTGACGCCCGGGAAGACCAAGATCTGGTTGGGCACACCCGCCTTCCTCAGTTGCTCTTCCATCTGCGGCGCGGTCGAGGTGATACGCGTGTCCTGCTCGGCGTACACGGCGAGCGTCGCTGCCTTCGTCTTGCTGCCGATGTCCTGATAGTTGGAGGGCTGCGGCCCGTAGTACGGCACCGCGCCTCTCACATCCACGCCTGCAGCCAGCAGGTTCCACACCTCGCCGCCGCCGAAACAGAAACCGACGGCCCCGACCGCACCGGATGTGTTCGCCTTGAGATAAATGAGGGCCGCGGTGTGATCGTCGAGCCTTTGCTGCAGCGGGAGATTGCCGATCGCGCCGGTGACCGCGTCGCCGAGCTTCTCGCCGCCGCCCTGTCGCGCCGTGAGGTCGATGTTCACGGCGACGAAGCCCGCGGTCGCGGCGCGGCGCACGACGTCGCGGATGTGCTCGGTCTGTCCGCGATTCTCGTGGATGACCATCACGCCGGACACGCGTCCGCTCACGATCGGCTTGGCCACGTACGCCATGAGCGACACGCCGTCCGTGCCTTTGATCTCGGGCTTCGACACTGCGATGCGCGGGTCGTTCTCCTTCACGGTGACGCCGTCCGTGGTCGCCGCGGGCGGCGGCGTTGCGAACGGCTGCGCGACCAGGCCTGGCGTCGATGACGCCGTGGCGGCGTCCGCCGTAGGGGTCGCCGTGCCGGTCGCCCGTGGGCTCAGATCGCATGCTGCGAGCAGTGTCGTCGCGGCCGCGGCACTTCCGACGACGATCGCGACCCTCCGGATGAGCTCGCGCCGGCCGATGAGTCCATCGCGGAAGTCCTCGATGTGCTCCTCGACGAAGTAGCGCTGCGTGTCGTTCAGTCCGTCTACTGCATCCTCCCGAGCCGTTACCGACCGGCGGGAGCCGCGACCGCGATCCGCGCCGCAAGGTCGCGTATGACCTTCGACGCCGCGCTGTCTGGGTGAAGAATCGTGAGCGGCCGCCCCCGGTCCGCGGCGTCGTCGCACGCCTCCGTGTAGGGCACGACGATGTCGGGCTTCCGGTTGAAGAAGCGGGCGACGTGATCCATCTCCACGCCGGCGGCGCTCGTGCGATTCACCACGAGGACCGTGCGCTCGACCGGGAACGAGAGCTTTCCGAGGACCTCGAGCGCCTGTTTCGTCGCCTTGAGCGCCGGCAGATGAGCGGCGGTCACGATCACCGCCGCATCCGCGACGTCCAGCGCGGCGAGCACCTGCTGGGAGAAGCTCGCGGGCGCGTCGATGACGACGTAGTCCGATTGCTTCTGGAGATGATCGATGGCCTGCTGCACCGCCGGGACCGTGACTAGCTCGGCGCGCTCGGGTACGTCGCATCCCGCGAGGACGCGCACGCCGCTTCGATCCTGCTCGAGGTACGTCAAGAAAGTCGCTTCGTCGAGCTGCTCGTGCGCGTTCTCCGCCAGGTCGGCGAGGGTGCGGCTGGAGGTCATGTTCATCAGCATCGGAGCGTTCCCGAATTCGAGGTTCAGGTCGAGCAGCGTCACGCGATAGATCGTGGTCGCCGCGAGCGCGACTGCCGCATTCACCGCGAGGGTGGTGCAGCCGACGCCGCCCTTGCCGTGGATGAACAGGACGACGTTGCCGCCTCGCTTTGCGACGGCCTCGCCGCGCGTCGTGGCGAACCGTCTGATGAGGACCTCGACCTTCGCGGCGAGCACGGCCATCTCGACCGGCTTGGGAATGTATTCGTCAGCACCCTCGGCATATCCGGTGAGGACGTCGTCGGCCTGCTTCCGCGCCGACAGCATGATCACCGGGATCCGCGCCGTGCGATGGTCGGCGCGCAGCCGCCGGGTGAGCTCGAGGCCGTTCATGTTCGGCATGTTCACGTCCGTGATCACGAGATCCGGCGCTTTTGTGCGAATGGCCTTGAGGGCCTCCCAGCCATCGTTGGCGACGGTGACCTCGTACCCGTGCCTCGTCAGCCAGGTCGAGAGGAGCTTTCGGATCTGCTCTTCGTCGTCGACGAAGAGGATGCGTTCGTTCGCCACTAGTTCTTCGAGAACTGCGCGACGCGGGCGCGCAGCTCGGCCATGGTGAAGGGCTTGGCGAGATGGCCCGCGGCACCGTGGCGGAAACACTCGTCGATCTGCTCGCGCTGCACCGACGCGGTCATGAAGACGATCGGGATGTGCGCGAGACCGGGTCTCGCGTGCATCGCATCGGCCAGCTCGAAGCCGTCCATCTCAGGCATCGCCACGTCGCTGAAGACTACGTCAGGACGGACCCTCTCTATGAGGTCGAGGCCCTGCTTCCCGTCCTCCGCGATGTGCACGTCGTGGGTCGTCGAGCGGAGCGCCGTCTGCACGAGCTTCCGGATCATCGGATCGTCCTCGCAAAAGACGACTTTGCTCACGACGCAGCCTCCGCGACCTCGGCGCGTGAGGTCGCGCCGCGCGGCAGGGTGACATGGAACACCGAGCCCTCACCGACCGTGCTCTCCACCCAGACCGAGCCGCCGTGGAGCTGAACGATCTGGCGGACGATGGGGAGTCCGAGGCCCGTGCCCTGGATGTGGCGCGTCGCCAGGGATTCGACCCGGCCGTACCGCTCGAAGATCGTCTCGAGCGCGGCCTTCGGGATGCCCATCCCGTGGTCGCGCACCACGACGTGCGCGGCGTTGCCCTCGACGCGGGTGCTCACGACGATCTCACCGCCCCCCGGCGAGTACTTCACCGCGTTGCTGAGCAGGTTCGTCATCACCTGCGTCAGCTTGTCCCGATCGCCGCTCATCTCTCCGACCATCGGGTCGAGCCGCAGCGTGAGGGGATGGCGCGGCGCGTTCGGGCGCATGTGGTCCGCGGCCTCGGTCACGATCGCGTTCAGGTCGACCGGCTCGTGATGAATTTCCATCCGCCCGGACTCCATCTTGTCGAGGTCCAGCATCTCGGTGATCATCCGATTGAGCCGGTGCGCGTCCTTGTTGATGTCACCGGCGTACTCGCGCATCTCCTCAAGTGTGAGGTCCTCGCTCTGCATCATCTCCGAGAATCCCTGGATGCCGGTGAGCGGCGTGCGGAACTCGTGGCTCACGATCGAGACGAAGTCACTCTTGGCACGGTTCAGCTGCTCGAGCTCGGCGACGGCGAGGCGCTGTTGCTCGAACGCTTCGGCCGCGGCGATCGCCCCACGGAGTTCCCGGGCGACCGACTCGATGAGCCGAACGTCGTCGGCGGTCCATTCGCGCGGCCGATCGGTGTGCACCAGGGCGAGTGACCCGGCGAGCCGTCCGCCGACACGCACCGGCGTCGCAGCGATCGCGATGACGCCAAGGTGGGCGAGCGCCGTCGCGATCTGCGGGTCGCTGAAGCGGCCGTCTGCACGAACGTCGCTTGCGACGAGAGTTCGCCCTAGCCGAGCGGCGAGGCGCGAGACCGGGAGCTCACGAGGCCCTGTTCCCAAGGACGTCACGCCTTTTGCGGCCCACTCGTACATCACCTCTAGCTTCGCCTCCGTATCGCCGACCGCGACGACGGCGCGTGACACACCTAGTACCTTGGCGAGCTCGTCCACTGTCCCGCGAAGGATCTCGTCGGGGTCGAGGCTGCCGCGAGCGCGCTGCGCGATGCGATTCACGAGCGTCTCACGCTCGGCTCGAGCCTCCGCCTCCTTCACCGACAGAGCGCTGTGGATCGAACCGGCGACGTACTGACCCATGATCACTGGCATCTGCGCTTTGTCCGGGGTGAGGTCGCCCGCGCGCTCGCCGAGAAGAAGGAGCGCTCCCACAAGGCGCTCGCGCGAGACGAGTGGCAGCGCGGCGAAGGATCGCGCGCTCTTGAACGCCGGCATCTCGTCGGAGACCTTCGTCCACATGGCCTTATCGGCTGACGTGTCGGCGATCACGAGCGACTGACGGTGGTCGATGACCCGAACGCGAACGATCGACGGCAGAGCGACCGCGGAGTAGCTCCGGTCCTTGAGGTCCCCAGCTAGCGGCCCATCCGCCGCGACCGTGCGAAAGGCCTCGAGTACGTCGTCGTACACGATGAGCGCGATCGTCATGTCGAGCGGGAGCGCGCCGCGGACCGCGGCCACGAAGAACGCGCCGATCTGCTCGAGATCCAGTGGGCCGGCGAGGGCGGATGACAGACCGAAGATCGAGCCGAGCTCCTGATCCTTCTGCTCCTCGGCCGTCTTGGCCTCGGCCTCCGCCGATTTCGCCCCGGCGAGAGCGGTCGCGAGGCGGTGCAGGACCACGGCAGCGATGAGGCTGATGCCAAGCCACACGATGAAGGACACGATCTGGATCGACGACAGGAGGTCGCCGTTGTCTCGACGGGCTATGAAGATGCCGCTCTGGGCCAGCTCGATCGTGTAGATGAACTGGACCGCGAAGAAGATCAGAGCGGCATAGAGGGTCGACGCCGCCACGTAGAGGCGCAGCGAGCGCGGGAGCTTACGCATTCTCTCCTGCCGTCGGCGCGAATCGTACTGGCTCGCCTGTCAGGTGGACATGCCCGGACGCCTGATCCCGAATGGCTACATGACCATGTCGCGAATTCGAGCGATGGCGTCAATTGACTGCCGTACACTCTTTGAACAGGCACAACGTGCGAGGAGGGGCCCTTGACGACGCGGAACTACGTGCCGATGGTCATCGAGCAGTCCGGGCGAGGCGAGCGCGCGTACGACATCTTCTCCCGCCTGCTGAAGGAACGGATCATCTTCATCGGCGACGCCGTCGAGGATTCGATGGCCAACCTGATCATCGCCCAGCTCCTCTTCCTCGAGTCCGAGGACCCCGAGCGGGACATCTACCTCTATATCAACTCGCCCGGTGGCGTTGTCACGGCCGGGCTCGCCATCTACGACACCATGCAGTACCTGAAGGCCCCGGTGAACACCATCTGCATCGGCCAGGCGGCCTCGATGGGCGCGGTGCTCCTCGCCGCCGGCGCGAAGGGCAAGCGCTACGCCCTCCCGAACTCCCGGATCATGATCCACCAGGGCTCGGGCGGATTCCGCGGCAACACCCCCGACGTCCTCATCCAGGTGAAGGAGCTCGAGACACTCGTCGAGAAGCTCATGCGGATCCTGGCGCACCACACCGGCCAGTCCGCCGACAAAGTACGACGCGACGTCGATCGCGATCGCTTCATGAGCGCCGAAGAGGCCAAGGAGTACGGACTCATCGACGAGATCTTCGTCGGCAAGGAGTCCCTCATCTCGATCGCCAAGGCCGACGAAGTCACGCGCGAGCCGGCTGCAATTCGAGAGCCGGTGGCGGCCCGCTAGGCCATGACAACCACCGCGAAGGGCGGCAAGCCGTACCGCTGCTCCTTCTGTGGCAAAAGCCAGGATCAGGTCCGCAAGCTCATCGCCGGTCAGGGCGTCTACATCTGCGACGAGTGCATCACCCTCTGCCGCGAGATCGTGGACGAAGAGTTCATGGAGACGCCGAAGGCGCGGACCCTCGGCGCGAAGGTCCCAAGCCCTCGCCGCATCAACGAGATCCTCGACCAGTACGTCATCGGCCAGGACAAGGCGAAGCGCGTTCTCTCGGTCGCCGTCTACAACCACTACAAGCGCGTCGGCGCCGGTCACCGCGTGGACGACGTCGAGCTCGGCAAGTCGAACGTCCTGCTCATCGGCCCGACCGGATGCGGCAAGACGCTCCTCGCCCAGACGCTCGCGCGCATCCTCGACGTTCCGTTCTCGATCGCCGACGCGACGAGCCTCACCGAAGCCGGCTACGTCGGCGAAGACGTCGAGAACATCCTCCTCCGTCTCATCCAGGCCGCCGACTTCGACCTCAACCGCGCGCAGCGCGGGATCATCTACATCGACGAGATCGACAAGATCGCGCGCAAGGGCGACAACCCTTCGATCACTCGCGACGTCTCCGGCGAGGGCGTCCAGCAGGCGCTTCTGAAAATACTGGAAGGCACCGTCGCGAACGTCCCGCCGCAGGGCGGCCGCAAGCACCCCCACCAGGACTTCATTCAGATCGACACGACGAACATCCTCTTCGTGTGCGGCGGCGCGTTCGAAGGTCTCGAAAAGATCGTCGAGGCGCGTGTCGGAAAGAAGACGATGGGATTCGGCGCGACGCTCCGTGACAACACGAAGGAGACCTCGGCGATCCTCGAGCAGGTCATGCCCGACGATCTCCTGAAGTACGGACTCATCCCCGAGTTCGTCGGCCGGCTTCCTGTGGTCGTGCCGCTGAAGGCGCTCGACGAGGAGGATCTCATGCGGATCCTCACCGAGCCGAAGAACGCGATCGTGAAGCAGTACCAGAAGTTCCTCGCGCTCGACAAAGTGGAGCTTCAGATGACGCCGGATGCGCTCCAGGCGGCGGCAAAGGGCGCGGCGAAGCGGAAGACCGGCGCCCGCGGACTCCGCACCATCATCGAAGAGGTCCTCCTCGACGTGATGTACGAGATCCCGTCGAGCACGAACATCCGCAAGGTCGTCGTCACCGGCGATTCGATCGAGGGTCGCATGAAGCCCCTCCTCCTCTCAAAGAACGAGCAGATCTCGCTCGAGGGAGACGAGGCCACCGCGTCCTAAGCGCGGTCCCCCGTGCCTAAGCTCTACTACGCGAGCCCCAGAGATCTTCCCGTCATTGAGCCGCATCCGGGTGTGAAGGGCCGCGTCGTGCATGCCCAGCACGCGACGATGATCGTCTACGACTACACGCCGAGGACGATCGTCGAGACTCACAAGCACGATGTCGAGCAGTTCGGCGTCGTCGTGAAGGGATCGCTCGCTATGGTCATCGCCGGCGAGCAGCGCATCCTCATGGTGGGCGACACGTTCCGCATTCCCGCGGGGACCGCACACGGTGCTCGCGTGTTCGAAGAGATCACCCAGGTGGTCCAGGTCTTCGCCCCGCCGCGCACCGACCTTCCGAAACCGGGCTCGGACGGAGCCGCTAAGCCCTAGCGCCGTCCCTGATACCTATCCGGGGAGCAGCCTACCTATCGTTCCGGCCGGATGCGGGGCCTTTTCCCACGCGACCCGTTGCTGATAGGGCGTCTCGGCGCGTGCCTGGGCGCGGTCGCCTGGCTCTCTCTCGGCGGGCAGGGGATGGTCCCGATCGCCGGAGGCGCGCTCGTCCTCCTCGTCGCGACGGCGGCACGAGTCTGGTGGCTCGATCGACGGCGGGGCCGCGCGCTCGGCCTGCACGAGGTCCCCGTAGACATCGTCATCGCGGATCTCGTGACCGCTGGGGTCTGGATGATCGGCAGCGCGACCAACCCGCGGAGCATCGCGTTCGTCATCGTCCTGGCCGTCGGTGCGTTCGCGATGTACCGGCTCGGTCGCGCGGGACTGCTTGCCACGATGGGGACGTACCTCGCCGCGCGTCTCGGCATGGAGCTCGTCCGCGTGGCGACGCACGAGCCCACTCCCGTACCGCAGTTCTTCGCCGAGGTCGTCGTCGTGGCGATCGCGGTCCTCATCCTCTCGGCGACCGTCGATAGCTACCGGGAGGAGCGGGCGCGCGCCGAGAAAGCGCTCCGTCTCGGCAAGAGCCTCAAGCGCCTCGCCACCGAGATCGCGTCCGAGACCGAGCCGATGGCGCTCTTCCGCACGATCGCCCGGAGCGCGCTCCTCCTCGCGAACGCGCAGCACGCCACCATTAACGTGCGCCGCGGAGACGAGTTCTACATCGCGGCAGGCGCCGGTACTGGGGAGCGGGTCGTCGGCGTCCATGCTCCCGCCGAGGCGGGCATCGTCGGCGCGGTGCTACGTACTCGCGCGACGGTGATCGTCGACGATTACGCGGCGGATCCCACCGCCGTTCCGGCGGTCCGTGATATCGGAGTGCGCGCCCTCATCGGCGTCCCGATCTTTCTGCACGGCGAGTTCGCGGCCACGATCACGGTCGGTCGTCTCGAGACACGACCCTTCGACGCGGACGACCGCGACGCGCTCGAGGGCCTCGCGTCCCACGCCTCGATCGCGCTGCGGAACGCACGGATCATCGAGCAGGGCCGCCGCCTCGAGAGCCTATCCCGTGAGCTGTCGGGCGCGATGCCTGCGGATGTCATCGATCGCATTGCGCAAGCCATGCAAGCGGTCTTCGATCTCGAGTGGGTGATCATCAACGAGGTCAAGGGCGATCTCGTCCGGTCGATGGCCGCTCTCGGAAAGGCGGCTCCAGCGCTCGGACATGGGTGGATATCGCACGGGCCCCTGCTCCGAAAGGTGGTCGCCGCCCGCGAGCTGGTCCTCATGCGCGACTACGCAAACGACAGCGGCATCGAGCCGGACCGGCCGATCAGCATGCTCGCGCGGGACGTGGGGGTGCACGCGACGATGGTCGCGCCGATCATCCTCGACGGTGAGATCCGCGCCGCCTTGACCGTCGGCACGACCGACTCGTACCGGTCCTTCGACGCCATCGAGCGACAGGAGCTGCTTGCGTTCGCGGATCTGGCCGCGAGCGCGCTCCGCGCCGCGAACGAGCGCAGCGAGCGCGAGCGGCGGATCGGGCGCCTGTCGGCGCTGAACGTCCTGGCGTGGCAGCTCGCCGCCGTGCACGAGCCGTTCGGGATCGCGAAGCTCGCGTTCGACGCAGCTGCGACGCTTCTGCGGCGCGACTCCTTCTCGATCGCGCGCTACGACGAGAAAAGCAACGAGCTCGAGTTCGTGATCGAAGGGCGCGGCGATGAAGCCGTGGCGGGGGAGACCCGCGAGTCGGTCGGACCGAGTCCGACGAGCCAGGTCGTTCTCACGGGCGAGCCCTTCCGCACCCCGAGCGAAGTGCACCTGCCGATGAAGAGCCGCGGACAGCTCGTCGGAGTGCTCGCGTGCGGGACGGACGCGCCGAACGTGCTCGACGACGAGGACGTGGCCGTGCTTCAGACGCTCGCGAACCTGGTCGCGACCGCGTTCGAAAACGCCGGCGCGCTCGCGCGCATGCGCGAGCTTTACCTCGCGTCGGTGCGCGCGCTCGCCGCCGCGGTCGACGCGCGAGACCCGTACACGCGCAGCCACTCGGCGCGTGTTGCCGCGCTCTCTCGCGGGATCGCCGAGGAGATGCAGCTCAGCGCGGACCAGGTTCGCCGCATCCAGCTCGGCGCTCTCCTTCACGACATCGGAAAGATCGGTGTGCCCGACGCGATCCTCAACAAGCCCGGCGCGTTGACGCCCGATGAGTGGGTGATGATGCGGAGCCACTCGATGCTCGGTGCGTCGATCGTCAACGCGGTCGAGCCGCTTCGCGACCTCGTGCCGATCGTGCGAAGCCATCACGAACGATATGACGGAGCCGGCTATCCGGACGAGCTGGGCGGCGACCTCGTGCCGATCGAGGCATATGTCGTGGCCGCCGCCGACGCGTTCGAGGTCATCGTGAGCCGGCGCGCCTACAAGCCCGCGCAGACCGTGGAGCACGCGTGCGCGGAGCTCCTCCGCTGCCGAGGTACGCAGTTCCATCCCGCGGTCGTCGACGCGTTCCTGCGGCTCATCGAGCGCGACCGGGCGCAGGGCGCTGCGAAGCTCCGCCGCATCGCCGGGATCCTCCACGAGGACATCGAGGACGTGCCGGGACCGGGCGTCCTCCTCGAGCAGTTCGCAGTCAGCGCGCAGACCCACGGGCGGCAGCTCGCGATCCTGCAGCGCCTCGCGTCGGAGATCAGCGCCGTGCTCGACATCGACGATCTCGCCGAGCGGCTTCTCCGGATCATTTGCGATGCGATGGGCTACGAGAACGGCTTCCTGCTCACGCTCGACGACGCGGGGGACTATCTCGTGATCCGTGCCGCGGTCGGGCCCTCCGGGTCGTATGTCGGTCAGCGCCTTCCGCGTGGTCAGGGAATCAGCTGGTGGGTCGTCGAGCGCGGGGAGCTCCAGAACGTCGCCGACGGCCGCCTCGACGCGCGCTTCTACGGGCCGAGCGAGATTCGCTCGGTGCTCTGCGTCCCGCTCCAGCTCGGCGAGGAGCGCATTGGCGCGCTCGGCGTCGAGAGCACGCGGCTCGCCGCCTTCGGCCGCGAGGACGAGGATCTGCTGACCGCGGTATCGCACCAGGTCGCGGCCGCTGTTCGCGTTGCCAAGCTGCACCGGGCCGCGAAGATCGCGGCGGCCACCGACCCGCTCACGGGGTTGCCGAACCGGCGGAGCTTCTTCGAGCGTCTCGAGCAAGAGCTCGCGCGCCGCGACGGCGCGGCGCTGTCGGTCGCGATGGTGGACGCGAACGGCCTCAAAGCGTTGAACGACGACTTCGGCCACGCGGCGGGCGACGAAGCGCTCGTGCGGGTCGGCGCGATCCTCCAGGCCGGGGTACGGGAGGGGGATCTGGTCGCCCGGATCGGCGGGGACGAGTTCGCGGTGCTCTTCGCGGGAGCCCCGATCCTGACTGCCGAACGGATCGTCCGGCGCCTGGCCGAGCGGATCGCGCACAGCACCCTCGGCGTAGGCCGCCGGCTTCCCACGATCGCCTGGGGCGTGGCAGACGCGACCGGAGAGGCGACCGTCGACGCCCTCGTTGAGGCGGCCGATCGCGCCATGTACCGGCAGAAACAGCTCATGCGGAAACGCACCCCGGCCTAGCGCTCGCTCGCTCCCCGAAAAGCACGGCACCGGTTCTGCACCCACAATTGCCGCTATGGGGAACCTCCTGCTCCGCGTGGGCTTCGCCCTGTCCATCGTGTTCGCGGCCCTCGGCATGACGTTCGCGGCTCCGAACAGCTTCGTTCGGCCCGAGGCGGCCTCGGCCACTCCGGCCGCGTCGGTCGCGCCGGTGGTCGCCGGCTTCCAGGCCGCGCCCCTGACGGCGGAAGGCGCCGCCGCGGCGAACGCGTCGGCACAGCAGCCGCAGCAGGCCGCGACCCTCGTCGCTCTCGCGACGACCGTCGTATTGCTCGCGATCTTCGTTATCCTGTTCAGCTACCGGCCGCGACCGGGAGGAGTACGGGCCTCACACCGATAGAGAAGGCGCCCAGCTGGTGAAAGGGCGCCGCGCGAGAGGTTCGGAAGGTCGCCCGCGAGCCGGATCGGGTCCTCCCGTTACAGGGGATATGAGGCACGGAGAATTCCGTGCGAAGCCAGGGTGGTACCACGACGCCGCTCGTCCTTGGACGAGGCGGCGTTTTTGTTTTGGCGAAAGGAGATCGGACCGATGGCCAACACGATGCCGGGACCACCCGCGTCGGCACTCGACCTTGCCGAGAAAAACTTCCAGCCCGCCGCCGTCGAGGCCGACCTCTACCGGTGGTGGGAGGAGAGCGGCTTCTTCACGCCCAACGAGAAAGATTCAAAGAAGCCGTTCGTGATGATGCTGCCGCTCCCGAACATCACGGGCGACCTGCACCTCGGTCACGCGCTCGGCTTCGGCGGCTACGAGGACCTCATGGCCCGCTACCACCGCATGCGCGGCGATCCGACCCTGTGGATGCCTGGCACCGATCACGCCGGGATCATCGCCCAGGTCGTGGTGGAGAACGAGCTCGCGAAAGAAGGCATCACGCGGCAGCAGCTCGGCCGCGAGAAGTTCCTCGAAGAGATGTGGAAGTGGATGGACCACTACCGGCCGCGGATCGAAAAGCAGCTCCGTATGCTCGGATGTTCGCTCGACTGGTCGCGGCCGAATTTCACGATGGAGCCCTCGAAGCAGCGCGCGGTCCGAACCCACTTCATCCGACTCCATAAGAAGGGCCACCTCTACCGAGGCGATCGGATCGTGCATTGGTGCCTCAAAGACCAGACGACATATTCGGACCTCGAGGTCAAGCACATCACGCGCACGGACGCGCTCTATTACGTGCGCTACCCGTGGGCGGAGAAGACGCTCGCAGGGACTCCCGACGTCATCGTCGCGACGACGCGGCCGGAGACGATCGTCGCCGATGTCGCGATCGCCGTGCATCCCGACGACGAGCGCTGGAAAGCGCTCATCGGCAAGGAGGTGCTCGTCCCGGGTGTCGAGCGGCGGATCAAGATCATCGCCGACGAGGCGGTGGACCCGAACTTCGGCACGGGAGCGCTCAAGATCACGCCCGGCCACGATCAGACCGACTTCGAGATCGGACAGCGCCACGGGCTTCCGGTGCTGTCGGTGATTGACAAGCGCGGGATGATGACGCCCGCCGCCGGCCCTCTGGCCGGTCCGGATCGCGAGGCCGGCCGGAAGATGATGGTCGAGAAACTGCGCGCCTCGGGGCTTCTCGTGAAAGAAGAACCGATCACCCACGCGGTCGCGGTCCACGACCGGTGCGGGACTGTGGACGAGCCACTCGTGCTGAAACAGTGGTGGGTGCGCATGGACCGGCTCGCGCCGCCGGCGATCGCCGCGGTGCGCGACGGCCGCATCGCGATCCTCCCGAAGTACCAGGAGAAGGTCTACTTCAACTGGATGGAGAACATCCGCGACTGGCCGGTCTCGCGCCAGATCTGGTGGGGCCACTCGATCCCGGTGTGGTACTGCCGCGACTGCGACAACGTGATCGTGCCCGACGAGAATGCGCCCGATCCGACGCGGTGCACGCGCTGCCGCTCGGACGACATCTATCAGGACCCGGACGTGCTCGACACCTGGTTCTCGTCGGGGCTGTGGCCTTTCAGCACGCTCGGGTGGCCGGACCAGACGCCTGACCTCAAGCGCTACTACCCGGGAAGCGTCCTCGAGACCGGCTACGACATCCTGTTCTTCTGGGTCGCTCGGATGATCATGCTCGGCCTCGAGCACATGGGAGAGATCCCGTTCGACACCGTGTACCTCCACGGCCTGGTGAAGGCGGGCACGGTCAAGATGAGCAAGTCGCTCGGGAACGTGGTGAGCCCGATCGGCTTTGTCGAGGACTACGGCGCCGACGCGCTCCGCTACGCGCTCGTGCACGGCATCGCGATGGGCGCCGACTCGCAGCTCTCGCAGAACAAGCTCGACCACGCGCGCAACTTCGGGAACAAGCTCTGGAACATCAGCCGCTTCGTTCTGAAGCAGGTGGACGAGCATCCCGAGGCGTTCAAGGGCCACACCGCCGACCAGCGGCCCGATGCGAAGGGCGAAGGTGCCCGCTGGATCCTTTCGCGCACCGACGCCGCGGTCGCCGAGGCGACGCGCCTGATCGACGGTTATCTCTTCGGCGAGTACCTCGTGGCGCTCGAGGCTTTCATCTGGGGCGAGCTCGCCGACATCTACGTGGAGCTTGCGAAGCCTTCGCTTCGCGGCGCGGAGGCCGTCGAGGCCGTGCGCACGCTCGCGTACGTGCTCGACCGCGTGCTTCGGCTGCTGCATCCATCGATGCCGTTCATCACGGAGACGATCGCGGTGCAGCTTTGGAAGCGCGCCGGGAAATCCGACGATGCGCCGTCGCTCGTCGTGTCGCCATGGCCGAAGGCCGGCGGGCGCGATCTCGCGCTCGAGGAACGCTTTGGGGCGTTCATCGACGTGGTGCGCGCGATCCGCAACACACGACAGGAGGGCGGGCTCGATCCGTCCGCGCGGGTGAAGGTGTCTCTCGCGGGCGAGACGGCGGCCGTTCGCGATCTCCTGAAGCAGATCGGTGACCTGACCCACAGCGAGGTGACGATCGGCGCGGGCGGCGAAGGGGCCGCGACCGTCGTGCGCGCGATCGAAATTCGGCTGGTCGTCGAACGCGACGCGGGCGAAGAACGAGCGCGGCTCGAACAAGAGCTCGCGGAAGCGCAGGACATGTTGAAACGCTCGCGAGAGCTTCTCGCGAAACCCGGCTTTGCCGACAAGGCCCCAAAGGACGTGGTGGAGAAAGAACGGGCGAAGCTCAAAGAACGCGAGGAGCGCATGAAACTCCTCGAGTCTGAACGGAGGAAGCTCGGATGAATGGGCGCACGCCGTTCGTACTGAGGAAGGGCGAAGGACAGTCGGTCTGGTCGCTAGGTGGGCGCTTCACGATGAAGGTGGCCGAAGCGGATGCGGGCGGCCGGTTCGCTCTCGTGGAGGCGCTCGCCTTCCGCGCCACCGAGCCGCCTCTCCACATCCATCACAAAGAAGACGAGGCCTGGTACGTCCTCGATGGCCACATGACTTTCTACGTCGGCGACGCGGTGCTCGAGGCGGATGCGGGTTCTTTCGTGCTCGCTCCGAGCGGGATCGCTCACACCTTCACGGTGGATGTCGAGCCGACACGCGTTCTCGTCTTCGCCTCGCCCGCGGGCTTCGAGCGCTTCGCCGTCGAGCTCGGCGAACCAGCGACAAACGACAAGCCACCGGCTGGACTAGCAGTGCCGGGTCCTGATGTTCTGGGGCCTGTTGCGCAGCGCTACGGAATCGAAGTCGTCGGCCCACCCCACCGCGCCCACAGCTGAGACGAGCGACTCCAACTGAAGGAGCGCCTGCGCTGGGGCTGGAGCGGGTGGCACGGCGGAGCGGGTCTCTTACGAAGCGCGGGTTCCCCGGGGCCCCGCCCGCAGCGAACGGCAGTGAGCTGCAAGGCGGGGAGGGTGCGCTGAGGAAGAGGCCCGCGTAGCCGGGACAGGATCCGCCTCGCCAGGAAGACAGAAGCGCCGGAGCAAGTAGCCCCGGCGCTTCTTCAGTTGCGGCTTAGCGAGTTATTGAGCGTCTTTGATGATCTGGTTCGCTTTGGTCGTCGCCGTGGTCATGGCGGCGTCCGGTGCGGACTTGCCGGTGATGACCTCAGTGATCATGTTGAAGATGACGTCGCGGATGTCCTGCTGCCCGCGGATGTTCGGCTCAGGGGAGCTGTACTGGATCAGATCGAAGCCCTGCTTCCCCTGCGGGACCTTCGTCCAGTAGTCCTTGAGCGTCTGCGAGTTCGCCGCCGTCGCGCGGACCGGCATGTAGTACGACGTCGACGCGAATTGCGCCGACTGGTCGGTTTCGCTCATCCACTTGATGAAGAGCCACGACGCGAGCTGTTTCTCGGGCGTGCTCTTGAAGATGGCGACGTTCGCGCCGAACTGCACCGTCTTCGCCTTCGCCGGGTCCGTCGCGGCCTGCGGTAGGTTCGCGATGCTCCAGCTGAACGGCGTCGCGGTGGCGAGGTCCTTCATGAACGGTACGGTCGAGGTCGAGGAGAAGAAGAACGCGAGCTTGCCCGTGGCGAGGTCGCTCTGGTAGTCGAAGCTCTTCGGGCTGTAGCCCGAGCCGTTCTTGTTCATGCGGTCGTACATCTGGAGCACGGCGAGGCCTTCCTTGCCATTCCACGCGACCGTCTTGTTATCGGCGGCCATGAGACTTCCGCCGCGCGCGTAGACCTGCGCGTTGAAGTACGAGGCGTCGGTGTTGAACGCGAAGCCCATTCGCGTGACCTTGCCCGAGGCGTCCTTCTTCGTCGCCGCGAGCGACGTCGCCTCGAACTCATCCCACGTCTTCGGGATCGGCTTGCCGATCTCCTTGAGGATGTCGTTGTTCACGTACATGACGGCGAGCGATTTGGTGAACGGCCACGACAGGAGCCGATTCCCGTACTGCGGGAACGTGTTCGTGTCGTAGTAACCCTTGTAGATGTCGTCCTGGCTCGCTTTGGTGAGGCCGTTCGTCGCGCTGTCCTTGTACGGGCCGAGGTCGACGACCACGTCGGCCTTCATGTAATCAGCCACGAAGCTCTCGTACGCGTGCGCCAGCTCGGGAAGGGCTCCCGCCTGGATCGCGCCGAGGGTCTTCTGGTAGAGCTGCGTGTAGTTGCCCTGGTTCAGGGCGGTGACGGTGATGCCCTTGCCGTTGGTGTCGTTGAACTTCTTCACCATCGCGTCGAGGGCCACCTGCTGGGGTCCGCTGAGCGCGTGCCAGAGCGTGACGCTGACCGGACCCGAGAGAGTGATGTCGGCTTCTGTGGATTGCTGCGCTGCCGGCGCCTGACTACTGCAGGCCGCCGTCACCAGCATGAGCGTCGCGAGGATTCCCGCCTTCATGCGCATAACGCTTCCTCCTGACCTCCACCGGCCCTCTTCAGTTAATACGCGCCTGCCTCAACCCCGGATGCCTGTGCGCGCGATGCCCTGCACGAGATAGCGCTGGGCCACCAGAAAAAGAAGCACGATGGGAGCGACCACGAACGTGGACGCCGCCATGAGCAGATGGTAGCTCGACCCCGCTTCCTGCCGGAACGCCGAGAGGCCCACCTGCACCGGTCGGAAATCGGGCTTCGATGTGACGATGAGCGGCCACTGGAAGGCGTCCCACGACCCGAGGAAGGTGATCAGGCCGGCCGTGATCAAAGCCGGGATCGAGAGCGGAAGGACGATGCTCCACAGGAACCGCAGGTGTCCCGCGCCGTCGATCCGGGCGGCGTCCGCGAGCTCGTTCGGGATCGAGAGGAAGAACTGGCGCATGAGGAAGATCGTGAACGCGCTGGCGATGAAGGGCACGATCTGCACCTGGTACGTGTCGAACCACCCGAGGCAGGGCAAACCGGCGCACGCGACGCGGCTCGGGCTCATGAGCACGTACCTTGGGATCAGGGTCGCCTCGCTGGGAATCATGAGAGTCGCGAGAAAGACCGTGAACAGGATCCCCTTGCCCCGAAACTTCAAACGCGCGAACGCGTAGGCGGCAAGACAAGCCGTGATGAGCTCGAGGATCGTTACCGAGACCGAAACGAAGATCGTGTTGACGAAGTAGCGCCCCCACGGCGCGCGGCCCCACGCGTCGGTGTAGTTCTCGGGGTGAAACTCGTTGGGGAAGATCGTCGGTGGTGTGCGGATGGCCTCGAGCGTGTCTTTGAACGAGCTCGTGACCATGAAATAGAAGGGATAAGCGACGATGACCGCGACGACGATCAGCACGGCGTGCTTTGCGATCGTTCCGAATCGCGGCCGCAGGGAATAGCGCGGCAGACCGCGCTCCATCGGAACCGCCCTAGCCATAATTCACGCGCCTTCCCAGCACACGGAACTGGATAAGGGTGAACAGCAGGATGACCAGCGTCAGGATGAACGCAAGCGCGGCACCGAGGCCGAACTGGGCTTGTTGAAAAGCTGTCTTGAACACGAGGAGCGTCACCGTTCGCGTCGTATCGAGCGGGCCGCCGGTCCCACTCGTCAGCACATAAACGGAGTCGAACGAGCGGAGCACGCCGATCGACGCGACAGTGAAGACGAAGAACGTAGTCGGCGAGAGGAGAGGCAACGTGATCTTGGTGAAAAGTTGCCGCTCGCTCGCGCCGTCAAGGCGGGCCGCCTCGTAGAACTCCTGCGAGATGTTCGAGAGACCCGCGAGAAAGATGACGATCTGGTAGCCAAGGAAGTGCCAGATCGTCACAAGCGAGAGCACGACGAGCGCGAGGCTCGGGCCAGCCAGCCAGCCCGGCAGCGTCACGCCTATCGCCGAGGCCGCGAGCTCGAAGATCCCGCTCGGCTCGTCCAGCCATCGCTGCGGACCGATCCCGAAGATCCCCACAAGGTCGTTGACGAGTCCGTACGTGGGGTGGAAAACCCAGAAGAAGATCGCCGCCGCCGCCACAAACGACGTGACGTACGGCAGGTAGTAGATGGTCCGGTAAATGCCCCGGCCGCGCATTTTCTGGAAGAGCAGGTACGCGAGCACCAGCGAGAGGGCTATCTCGAGAGGGACCGTGAAGATGACGAACGTGAACGTGGTCGAGAGCGACCGCCAGAAATCAGGACTGCGGATCGAGCTGTCGTAGAGCCAGTCGCTGTAATTGCCGAACCCGCGAAAGGCGCCTTGGACCACGTCCCACTTGAAGAGCGACATGTAGAAGGCCGCGATCGCGGGGAAGATCTGGAACACGCCGAGGATCACGACGGCCGGTAAGAGGAAGAGCCACGCCTGCATCGCCTCGATCGGAAGCCGACGACGGGGCGACGCGCGGACGTTCGTGGGGATGACCTCGGCCGCCACCGGCTGCGATGATAGGCGAGCGGTGCCGATCTACGACTACCACTGCGACCACTGCGGACATTCCTTCTCCCAGGTGCAGTCCTACAAGGACCAGCCCCTGGAGAAGTGCCCGAACTGCGGGAAGAAACCGCGACGCCTGATCTCCCCGTCCGCGGTCGTCTTCAAAGGGTCGGGCTGGTACAAGACGGACAGCCGCCCCGCGGAGAAGAGCGAGACGAAGTCAGAGACGAAGTCAGAGACGAAGTCAGAGACGAAGTCCGATAGCAAGTCCGAAACGAAGTCGGATGCCAAGCCCGATCCGAAGGCGAAGCCAAAGGATCAGAGCTCTCCGAAGAGCGAGGCGTCATCCTAGCCCGCGACGTTGCGCGCGCCCGAGCGGTCATCGTGAGCTTCGCCGACGACGACTGTCCCTTCCTCGCCGGCGCCGTCGCGTACCAGATCTTCTTCGCCCTCATCCCGCTTCTCGCGCTCCTCGTCGGGATCCTCGCGTTCGTCTACGGGCCGGATCGCGCCGAGCGTGACCT
This sequence comes from Chloroflexota bacterium, assembly GCA_038040345.1. Lineage (GTDB taxonomy): Bacteria > Chloroflexota > Limnocylindria > P2-11E > P2-11E > 3-1-20CM-2-70-9. Next base: position 120,555 of record JBBPIQ010000005.1, on the reverse strand, counting down.
GGTCCAGATCATTCGCGACATCTACCCTTCGGCCACCTCGCAAGAGACACGCATCGCGCACGAGCTCGTGCAGGGACGCGCCCTTTCCCTATCCGTCGGCGTGATCGGAACGCTCTTTTCGACGATGGCGATCCACGGCGCGCTCGATCGAGCGCTCGCGCCGATCCTGGGTCGGGAGGGCCGCCGGGCGTTCGTTCGCGGCCACCTCGAGGCGGCCGGGTTCGTCGCCGCGCTCGCGGTGGTGGCGATCGCCTCGTTCGGCTTTTCCTTCGGGACCGCGGCGGCCTCGGATCTCCTCGTCTCCGCTGGCTTTGGCGGGTTGGTGACGGTCGCGGTGCAGGTGCTCTCGCCATTCGCGGGTCTGGCCATCGGCTTCGTGTTCTTTTTCCTCGTGTATCGGGCGATCCCGCGGCGCGGCTTGTCGCAGCGGGCGGCAGTGGAGGGCGCACTGGTATCCGCCGTGCTGTGGGAGGTCGCCAAGCTGGCGTTCGGCTACTTCACCCGAGCGCTCGCCCTGTTCGCGGCATACGGGGCGCTCGCGTTCGCGGCGGGGCTTCTTACCTGGATCTACGTCACAGCACTCATCATCTTGTTCGGTGCGGAGGTCATGAAGACGCGTGGAGCGGCTTGAGGCGTTCGCGAGCCGGTTCATCGAAGGTTGGAGCGCCCGCCTTTTCGGGGCAAAGCTCCAGCCCGTGCAGATCGCCAAACGCGTGATCCGCGCGATGGAATCGCACCAGACGATCTCGCTCAGCAAGACCTTCGTTCCGAACTCGTATGTCGTCTCGCTGTCGCCGTCCGACTTCGAGGGGTTCGAGCAGTACCGCCGCAGCCTCGAGCAGGATCTCTCCGAGGCAGTGCTCGGTGCGGCGCGCGACAGAAACTACACGCTGCTCGCGTACCCGACGGTCGAGATAGAGCGCGACGAGGATCTGCCGCCCGGCGACATGCGGGTCTCGTGCGCGCTCGTCGATGCGTCCGGCGACGAGGTGTCGTCCGACCCGAAGGCGCTCGGCGCCGTCGAGGCTGGTCACACGATGGTTCTCGACCGCGAGAAGCTGCTCCGCGAAAAGCCGCGTGCGCCGAAGGCGGCGATCACGGTCCGCGAAGGCGACGAGCGCCGCGACATCGTCCTCGGTGCGGACCCACTCGCGATCGGGCGCGATCCGCAGAACGACATCACGCTCGATGACCGCCGCGTGTCGCGCAAGCACGCCGAGATCCGCCTGCGCCTCGGCCGCTACACGCTCTATGACCTCCAGAGCACGAACGGCACGTACGTGAATGGCCGGCGGGTCGCCGAGGTCGTGCTCGCCGACGGAGACCGTCTCTCGATCGGCGGTGTCGAGCTCGAGTTCCGCGCAAGCGACTAGCCGATGGAGATCACCTTCGCGGTCCTGCTGTGGGGCGTCCGCATCGCATTCCTCGTCCTTCTCTATATCTTCCTGATCCGCGTCTTCAGCTCGCTGCAGCGCTCGCTGGCGACCGAGAACGCGGTGGCGGCCCGGCCCAGCGGCATCGCGCACCTCGTCGTCCAGCGCACAGTGCGCGGCGCGCCCCGCGTCGGCGACCGCCTGCCGCTTCGCGCGGTGAACGCGCTCGGCCGAGACGCGGGCAACGACATCGTGATCAACGACGAGGCCGCGTCCGCGCGCCACGCTCTCGTCGAGTTCGCCGACGGAGAGTGGTGGGTCGAGGACGCCGGCAGCACGAACGGGACGGTCGTCAACGGCGCGGTCGTGCGGTCACGCGAGCGTTTGCACTACGGCGACGAGCTCGCCATCGGCCGCGTCGCGCTTAGGCTCGAGCAATGATGCGCGCCGAGGCGGCCGTGCCCCTCGGGCGCGCGCGGTTCACCGAGCTCTCGCTCCTGGTGTGGGTCGCGACGTTCGCAGTCACCGGCTTCGTCGCGGTGCTCGCGACGGAAACGTCGTCATTCAATCCAACGGCGGTCGTCGTGCCGGTGGTCTTCCTCGCGCTCATGCTGACGCTGCACATCTTCCTGGTCAGCATCCGGTTCCGTGGCGACCAGATACTCCTGCCGATCGCCGCCGGCCTCACCGCGATCGGACTCGTTCTGGTCCAGCGGCTCGCGTCGGACCTGCTGTTGCAGCAACTCTCGTGGTCGATCATCGCCGCGGGCGCGTTCGCCGCGACGATCGTCGTGCCGCGGGATCTGACCGCACTCGCACGATTCAAGTGGACCTGGGCGCTCCTCGGCATTCTGCTTCTCATCGCGCCACTTCTTCCAGTCATCGGCCGCGAGATCAACGGCGCGCGGATCTGGATCAAGGTCGGACCGGGGAGCATCGAGCCGTGGGAGGCCGTGAAGATCCTGCTCGTCATCTTCTTCGCCGCGTACCTCGAGGAATATCGCGAGGTCCTCTCGCACTCGCAGCGCCGCATCGGGCCATTCCCGGTGCCGCCGGTGCCGTACCTCGTGCCGATCGTCGCGATGTGGCTCATCGCGATGCTCGTCATGGTCTTCGAGAAGGACATGGGCGCGACGGTGCTCTTCTTCGGGATCTTCCTCGCGATGCTCTTCCTCGCGACCGGCGAGGCCTTCTACGCGCTGATCGGTCTCGTCCTGCTCGTCCTCGGCGGCATCGTCGCGTACCAGCTGTTCGGCCACGTACAGGCGCGCGTCGATACGTGGCTCCGGCCGTTCGATGAAGACCTGCGCTTCGGTACCGGCTATCAGCTCGTGCAGGGGCTCTACGCGTTGGCGAACGGCGGGCTGTTCGGGGCCGGTCTCGGCAACGGGATGCCCGATCGGATCCCGGTGGTGTGGAGCGACTTCGTCTTCGACGCGTTCGCCGAGGAGGCCGGACTCGCCGGTGCGCTCGCCTTGCTCGCCCTCTACCTCGTGTTCCTGTACCGGGGGATGCTGATCGCGCTCCGCGCGCCGACGATGTTCCTTCAGCTGCTCGCGGCGGGCCTCTCGTTCATCATCGCCCTGCAGACGCTCGTCATTGTCGGCGGGAACCTCCGGCTCATACCGCTCACCGGCATCACGCTTCCGTTCGTGGCGTATGGCGGCTCGTCGCTCGTGACGAACTGGATGCTTGTGGCGCTCTTGATGCGCGTCTCGCAGGTGTCGAACCGCATGCGGGGCGGGGGACTCTCATGACGTCCCCGATCAGCTCCAACATCCGATCCCTCACGCTCACCCTCGCTCTCGCGTTCCTCGTGACCTCGATCGGCGCGGCGTACTGGACCGTCCTTGCATCGGACCAGCTCGCGAACGATCCGTTCAACCCGCGCCTCATTGCGGCGACGAATGGCCGCCCGCGCGGCGCGATCGTCGATCGCAACGGCGCGCCGATCGCAACGAGCGAAAAGACCGACACCGGCTTCGCCCGCTCGTACAAGGATCGGACGCTCGCGCAAGTGGTCGGCTACGCGTCGTCGAAGTTCGGGCTCTCGGGCATCGAGGCCGCGTACGCCGAGTCGCTCATCGGCCAGGATCCGGCCGATCCCGTCTCCATCTGGCGGGCGCGCTACCTCGGCGATCGCAGTCCCGCGGGGCAGGTGGTGCTGGGGATCGACCTCAAGATCCAAAAGGCGGCCGCGGACGCGCTCGGTGACCGCAAGGGCGCGATCGTCGCGCTCGATCCGCGGACCGGAACGATCCTCGCGTCCGTCAGCGTCCCGAGCTACGACGCGAACCAGATCGTCGACCCGTCGAAGCAGGACGCGGCCTTCGACCAGCTGAATCACGACGCGGGCAAGCCGCTACTCAATCGCGTGGCGCAGGGCCTGTACCCACCCGGATCGGTCTTCAAGGTCATCACCGGCGCAGCCGCGCTCGAAGCGGGCTTCGATCCCACGAAGAAGCTGCGCGTCGACGACCCTTACCAGGCCGACAAGTCGTGGGGCGACTACTTCGTCCGCTCGTCATCCCGCGCGCACGGCCTCTTCGACATGTCCGACGGTTTCCGGCTCTCCGAGAACATCTACTTCGCCCAGGTCGGCCTCCAGATTGGTGCGACAAAACTCACCGATTACGCAAGGCGGTTCGGGATCGGCTCGACGCCCTCGCTCGATCTCGCCGCGACGAAAGGCCAGCTCTCGGACTCCGGCTCGATCGACCGGCCGACCCTCCTCGCCGACACGTCATACGGGCAGGGTGAGCTCCTCGTCTCGCCTCTCCAGATGGCGCTTGTGTACGCCGCGATCGCGAATGGAGGCGTCATGCCGACCGCTCACTACGCGACGGAGGTTCGCGACGCCGACGGCCACGTCATCCGTCAGATCGCGCCCGGTCCAGTCGGGCAGGTCATCGCGCCCGCCACCGCGAAGACCCTGACGACCATGCTGGTCGGCGCTGTCGCTGGGCCAGGGGCATTTGCATTCGGAGCAAAGATCCCGGGAGTGGACGTCGCGGGAAAAACAGGCACAGCCGAAAATCGCCCTGGCGAGCTTCCCCACGGCTGGTTCATTGGCTTCGCGCCCGCGGGAGCGCCGACCATCGTGGTCGCCGTCATCGTTGAGAACGCGGCCGATGGGGGAGTTACGGCGGCACCACTCGGAGCCCAAGTCATGCGGGCGGCGTTGGGCAAATAGCACAGCTCCGGGAGCGGCCCGGCGGCGGGTCGGTGCGGGTTAGCGCCGGGGTCTTCTTCGCTCGGCCCCTCGTGGGATCCCGATGGACCGCCGGTCAGGGGCCGCTCGCTCAGAAGACCCCGACGCTGCCCAACCCATTCCCTCGTGCCACCCGCCGCCGCCACCCTCCGCCTGAAGGGAACTGCCGAGGTCGCTGACCCGTATATGAACTTAGGGTCTTCCTACGTTGTTCTGTAGACAACTCCCATACTTCTGATAGCGGCCGCGGAAACTCAACGAAGAGGGGTAAGTAGCACGGTGGAGAAAGCTCTCGCGGCGAAGGTCAACGGCGTGGTCGAGAACGTCGAGCGGGTGATTTTCGGCAAGCACCACGAGATCGAGCTCGCGCTGGTGGCACTTCTGTGCCGCGGCCACATCCTCGTGGAAGACGTCCCCGGCACCGGGAAGACCGTGCTGGCGAAGGCTCTCGCGCGGTCGCTCGGGTGCTCCTTCCGCCGCATCCAGTTCACCCCGGACCTCCTGCCCTCGGACGTGACCGGCGTCTCGATCTTCAACCAGCAGACCAACAAGTTCGAGTTTCGGCCGGGCCCGGTCATGAGCCAGGTCGTCCTCGCCGACGAGATCAACCGGGCGACGCCGAAGACCCAGTCGGCGCTCCTCGAGTCGATGGACGAACACCAGGTCACGGTTGACGGCACCACCTACATGCTGCCGGAGCCGTTCCTCGTCATGGCGACGCAGAACCCGATCGAGTACGAGGGCACCTTCCCGCTTCCCGAAGCCCAGCTCGACCGGTTCTTCATGCGCATCCAGCTCGGCTACCCAACGAGCCGCGAGGAGATCGCCATCCTCGACGCCCAGCGGATCATCCACCCCCTCGAGACGATCGATCAGGTGCTGACATCCGAAGACCTCCTCCGCGCGCAGTCGGCCTCGCGTGAGATCCATCTTGCCGAATCGGTGAAGAAGTACGTGGTCGACGTCGTCACCGCGACGCGGTCGCACCCCGACGTCTACCTCGGCGCCTCACCTCGCGGATCGCTCGCGCTCTCGCGCGCGGCGCAGGCCTACGCGTCGATGAACGGCCGCGACTACGTCGTGCCGGACGACGTGAAGGCGCTCGCCGCGCCCACGCTCGCCCACCGGCTCATTCTTCAGCCGCAGGCGCGGCTGAAGGACCTCGCGGCGACGACAGTGGTCGCCGAGATCCTGGCCAGCGTCCCGGTCGAGTCGACCTCCGCTCAAGCGCTGCGGGCTTAGGGCCAAGAAGGGTGGAGCGACGAACGGCGCGCTTCGCGCTCAGGGGCCCCTGCCCCTGCCGACGAGGAGCGACTCCACCCGCCGGGGCGCGTCTCCCGGCGAAGCCGGAGATTGAGCGGTGAAGCCCTGGCGCTTCGCGGTCCTGTGGCTCGTCCTCTTCATTGTCGCCGTTTCGACGGGGGTCGAGCTCCTCTCGTACCTCTCGTATCTGGTGCTGTTCGTGTTCATCGCGATGTCGGTCCTCTCGCGCCTCACGCTCGAGGGCCTCTCGGTGAAGCGAACGCTGGGGCAGTCGTACGCGCACCTCGGCGACACGATCGAGCTCGCGTACGAGCTCACCAACGACCATGCCCTCGGAAAGCTGTGGCTCGAGGTCTTCGAGAAGTCGAACTGGCCTGAGCCGCTGCCCGGTCGCGTGCTGTCGATCGGCGGGCGCAAGACGCGCAAGTGGAAGGTGCTCGCCAAGGCTCACCGTCGCGGCCGCTTCCGGCTCGGTCCGATCGTGCTCCGAAGTGGCGACCCGTTCGGGCTCTTCGCGACGGAGGCGCGCATTCCGTCGGAGGCGCTTCTGCTCGTCTACCCACGTGTGGTGCAGCTCCCGTTCTGGACACTCCCCGGCTCGTTGCTCGAGGGCAACGTGCTCACCGGGCAGCGCTCGCTGCAGTCGACATCGATGGTCATGGGCATTCGCGAATACCGCCCGGGCGACGCCATGAACCGGATCCACTGGCCTTCGTCGGTGCGCCACCGCCGGCTGCACGTGAAGGAATTCGAGCTCGACCGGACCGCGGACCTCTGGATCTACCTCGATCTCGACGGGCGCTGGCATCACGGCGACGGCGAGGACTCCACCGAGGAGCGCGCGGTGACCGTCGCAGCCTCGGTGGTGCGCAAGGCGCTCGACGGCCACCGCAACGTCGGCCTCGTCACGAACGGCAATCGCGCGGAAGTGCTGCACCCGGACCGCGGCACGAAACAATTCGGCAAGCTCATGCAGTACCTGGCAGAGGTGCATGCCGGAGGTACCCGCACGCTGCAGGAGACTCTTGTCGAAACGCTCCCGCGTCTGCGGCGCGGCGCGTCCTGTCTTCTGATCACGCCCTCGCTCGATCGCGCCTGGGTCCGGCCCGCGAGCACGCTCCGGGAGACGGCGATCGCGACGCAGGCTGTGATCGTCAGCCCGCCCTTCGACCTCGACGAGCGCGACCGGGCGCGCCGCAGGGCGATCCTCGGCGAGCTCGCCGTCGCCGGCGTTCCCGCCGCGCACCTCGCGGCGGGCGCCCCGATCGAGGAGCTCTTCCACGAGTCGACGGCGGCGATCGCGTGAGAGACCGGTTGCGCAGGGTCCTCCGCGCGCTGCTCCCGCCCATTGACGGGAAGAAGCTGCGCTTCCGCGGGGGATGGTTCGCGCTCCCGATCTACATCGTGGTGGTCTCGATGTATCCGCTGTCGCTGCAGCACGCCAACTGGGTCGAGATCAGCGAGCAGTTCTGGTGGATCGCGATCACCGGCGTTCTCGTTGGCACGCTCATCGGCAACGGACGGATGCGCTTCCCGCGAGCGGTCCTGGTCGGCTCGACGCTCGGGATGCTCATGGTCACTCTCTCGACGACGTTCGCTGCCACCGGCGGGTCAAGCTTCAGCGACAAGCTGACGCACCTTGCGGTCCTGGTGAACAACTGGATCACGCAGGTGCTGGCCGGCGAGGCCGCGAGCGACCCCACGGTGTTCGTCCTTCTCCTCGGGGCGTCGGTTTGGTGCTCGACGTTCGTCGGCTCGTTCATCCTCGCGCGAAACGGCCGCATCTGGGACGCCGTCATCTTCAACGGCGCCTGCCTCGTCATCAACGTGTCGGTGGCGCTGACGAACCTGTACCCGGATCTCATCGTGTTCACGCTCGCCGTCCTCGTACTCCTTGTGCGGATCCACATCGTGAATCTGCAGGAGCGCTGGACGAAGCAGAACATCGTGCCCTCGGGCGAGATGGACTGGCGTCTTCTCCGCGGTGGGCTGACGTGGACGACGGTGCTCGTGATCATGGCTCTCGTCACGCCGCGCGTCGGCGCGGCGGAAGTGCTGAACGGCGCGTGGAGCACGTTCGAGGGTCCGTATCACAGCGTTGAGGCCGAGTGGCAGCGATTCTTCGCCGGCGTATCGGGACCGAGCCGCCTGCGGGGCGTCTCGTTCTCCGACTCGATCCGCCTGGGGCAGGCGCCGAATCTCGGGGACCGCGTGATCATGACCGTCGAAGCGCCGGAAGGGCACTTCTGGCGCGCGGTGACGTACGACTTTTACACGGGTGCGGGTTGGCGCACGACCGAGAGCGACAAGGCCGACAAGATCACGCTTTCCACGACCGACCGCGAGACGTTCCAGGCTCGCTTCGACATCATCGTTCCGCACTCGAACATCCTCTTCGCGGCGAACGAGCCGCAAAAAGTGGACGTGCCCTACCAGTTCTACACGGGCGCAGACAAAACGTATTCGACGTCTCTCCACGCGCTGAACCGTTCGCAGGCCGCCGGCACGTACACGGTGACCAGCCTCGTCTCGGTCGCCGACAAGCAGACGCTGCGCAAGGTAGGGCCGACCTACTCCGACTACATCAAGTCGAAATACCTGCAGCTTCCGTCGACGCTCCCTCAGCGGGTGAAGACGCTCGCGCACCAGATCATGGACGGCCTCCCGAACGCGTATGACCGGGCCGAGGCGCTCGAGAGCTTCCTGCGCAGCCCGCCGTATTCGTATTCGCCACAGGTGAAGGCGACGCCGCCGGGCAAGGACCCCGTGGATTACTTCCTCTTCGATCTGAAGCAGGACTTCTGCGAGTACTTCGCATCGGCGATGGTCGTCATGCTTCGCGAGGAGGGCATCCCGGCCCGGCTCGTCGAAGGATTCACCACAGGCACATTCGACAATGCGAGCAACGCGTGGGTGGTCAAGGAACAGGACGCGCACGCGTGGGTCGAGGCGTACTTCCCCGGGTACGGCTGGATCGAGTTCGAGCCGACCCCGTCGCAGCCGCCGTTCGCCCGGCCCGACGCTTCTTTGAACACCGGTTCTGCTTCGGGCGACGGTTCCGCCGCAGGCGACACGTCCACCGATCCGAATAACCCCGACCGACTCAATCGCGCCGAGGACCAACTGAACCGGGACGACGGTTCCGGCGGCTTCACGGGCGACACCGTCGTAGCCGCGGTCCGCGCGATCGACCCGCGGCCGGCGCTCGTCCTCCTCGGCCTTCTGCTCGTTCTGCTCGCGCTCGCGGTCTTTAGATTCAACTGGCGGTTCCGGCGCTACGGTCCGATCGAGTCGGCGTGGGGAAAGACGCGCCTCCTCGCGAGCTACGTTGGATATCCCGCGCATCCCTCGCAGACGACGTATGAGTTCGCGAGCTCGCTCGGCGCGGCCATACCGGAGACGCACGATCCGGTGCAAAGTCTCGCGCGGGCGCGTGTGCTCGAGCAGTACTCCGCCACCGGAGCCGATGAGGATCTGCGGGACGCGGCAGAGACCGCGTGGCATCAGGTCGCGTCGGCGATGCTCACGCTCCTGCCGGGGCGCATCCTCCGCTTCATCACGCACCTCTGGCGCTGACCGCGGACCACCCGAACGTCGCGCGTGTCCGCGCGCACGCCGCCGAGCGCGGCGCGGACCTCCCGGTGAAGCGTTTCGCCGCGACCACGCGTACCGCCGAGGACGCGGCGCGGGTGATCGGCACTCAGGTCGAACGGATCGTGAAGTCGCTCGTTTTCGTGAGCGCGGGCGAGCCCGTGGTCGTGCTGTGCTCGGGACACGCCCGCGTCGACGAGAAGCGCCTCGCCGCGGTATTGGATGCGCCGAGCGTCCGCCGCGCCACCGCCGACGAGGCCAAGACATTCACCGGCTACGCGATCGGCGGCGTCCCGCCCTTCGCGCACGAGCGGCCGTGCCGCGTGATCGCGGACGAGGGACTGCTCGCATTCGATGAGGTCTGGGCCGCGGCCGGGCTGCCCGACGCCGTGTTCTCCATCGCGCCGCGCGAGCTCGTCCGGATCGCCGACGCCGAGGTCGCCCGGATCGCGTTCTAGAAGAGGTAGCGCGTCACCGTGCGCGGAAATCCGCGCACATCCCACGCCAGGACCTTCGTCGGCGTGAGGACGTAGCCGCCCTTATCCCACTGCTCCGGCTTCGGCCGGTACTTGTAGAGGCGACCGTACTTCGCGCCGTACTGCTTTGTGATGCGCTCCGACGTCGGACGCTCCACCGTCGGGACGCGGCTCGCGCGTCCCTCGACCATGACCGCGCTCGTCCCGGATTCGGCGCTCATCGCGATCCGCGGCTCGCGCGCGACGTTCCGCGCCCATTTCGTGTCCTCGCCGCCCTCGAAGTACCACCGGTCGCCGATCCACGCACCCCACTGGCCGACGAGATGCGGCTTCCCATCGGGATCGATGGTCACGAGCCAGTACGCCTTCGCGTCCTCGAGCATCTTCCGCGTCGCGGCCCACGGCAGCATCCCGCGCTGGGTCTTGGGGACGCCATAGCCCTTCGGCATCCGCGGGCGCGTCGCCCGTGGGGCCCCCGCCCCATCAGGGGCCCCTGCCCCTGCGCTACCGCTCTTCCTCTTCGTCGTCGTCAACGGCGTCGTCCGCCTCGAACTCATCCGAATAGAACCCGAGCTCCTCGGACTTAAATACGGTGACGAGAAAATCCTCGCGCTCGGGATCGTGTGTCTGCACGAGCTCCTCGTCGATCTGATCGATCACCTGCTGCAGCTCGTCGTCCGTGAGATCGACCTCGAGAAGGAGCGTGCCGTGCACCTCGAAGCGACCGTAGTGCAGATCGATGCGGCCGATGCGACGAGCGCCGCCATAGATCGCGAAGATCTCGCTCGATTCGGTGCGGACGGTGCGCTCGAAGCGTGAGGATTCCACTGGCCCTCCCGAGGGTACCTCTAGACCCCGAGCCGCGCCGTGCGTACCGCGTTGATGTCTTCGAACGCGCCGATGCGCGCGCGTACCTCATCGGGGACCGCGTCGTCGAGTGTGAGGATCATGAGCGCCTCGCCCCTCGGGTGAAGACGCCCGACCTGCATCGACGAGATGTTCACGTTGTGCTCGCCGAGAAGCGTGCCCACGCGACCGACGAGACCGGGCTTGTCCTGATGCTTGGTGAGAAGAAGATGCCCGTCCACCGGCACATCGACCCAGAAGCCGTCGATGAACACGATCCGCGGGTCTCCCTGCACGAGCGTTCCAGCGACCTCCGTCGATCCGACCTTCACCGAGAGAAGCGATGCGTAGCGCGCCGGCTCCGTCTCGCGACGCTCGGCGATCGCGAGGCCGCGGGAGCGAGCGAGGTCGAGGGCGTTCACGAGATTGACGCGCTGCTCGCTGAAGGTCTCGAGCACGCCCTTGACGGCGGCCGCTCGGAGCGGCTCCGGATCGAGCTCGAGGACCGCGCCGCCGTATCCGAGCGCGAGCTGCGCCGGGCGGTCATCGAGGAGCTGCGCCGTGAGCGAGCCGAGGCGCTCCGCGAGGCGGAGCCAGGCCATCCCGCCGGCTTCCTCCGCGGGCGGGCGCGGGGCGTTTACGGCATAGCGCGCCGGCTTGCCGTCGAGGACGTCGAGGATCTGCTCGACCACGTCCACCGCGACGTTGGTCTGGGCCTCGGCGGTCGATCCCGCGATGTGGGGCGTGAGCACCGTGCGCGGCGCCGTCCGGATCGCGGCATCGGCGGGGAGAGGTTCCGTCGCGAACACGTCGATTCCCGCGCCGGCGATCGTTCCCTTCTCGAGCGCGACGGCGAGCGCGTCGAGGTCCACGATCTCGCCGCGCGCCGCGTTGACCACCACCGCCGTCGGCTTCATCCGACCGAGCGCTTCAGCACCGATGAGCCCGCGAGTCTTCTCGGTGAGCGGCACGTGAAGCGAGATGACGTCGGCCGTCCGCAGCAGCTCGTCGAGCTCCACGAGCCGTGCGCCGGCGGCACGAGCGGAGGCCTCCGTCGCGAAGGGATCGTGCGCGATGACGGTCATTCCGAAGCCCGCCGCGCGGCGCGCGACCTCGCCGCCGACGCGGCCGACGCCGACGAGACCGAGCGTTTTTCCGCGGAGCTCCCGGCCAATGAACTTCGAGCGTGTCCATTCGCCGGCGCGTACGCTCCGGTCGGCGTCGACGACACGGCGGAGGACGGCCAGCGCGAGCGCCATGGTGTGCTCGGCGGCGGCGACGATATTGCCGAGCGGCGCGTTCACGACGTAGACCCCGCGGGCGGTCGCTGCGGGCACGTCGATGTTGTCCACACCGACGCCGGCGCGACCCACGACCACCAGGCGCTTCGCGGCGTCGAGGATCGGAACCGTGACCTTGGTCTCGCTGCGCACGATGAGCGCGTCGATGTCCGCGACGCGCGCGGACAGGTCGGCCTCTTTCAGTCCGGTGGTCTGGCGGACCTCGCAGCGCGCGCGGAGCAGCGCGAGACCCTCTTCGGCAAGAGGGTCCGCGACGTGAACGATGTTGCGGCGGCTAGCGACGAGTCGCGACCGCGTCGTTCGCCGGCCGTGCGGTCGACGAGGCGCGGGACGCGGGACGTGAGGACTGCTGTTGCTGGCTCTCCGCGTACGCGCGGAGCGCCGCGGTCATCGCGACGCCAGGCTCGACGGCTTGGTTGAGATCACGGAGCGTGAGCTCGAGGGCGCTAAAGAACGCGACGATGTCCTGCAGCGTCACGAAGCCGAGATGCGCCACGCGAACGAGCTGGCCTTCCATCTTCCCCTGGCCGCCGGCCACGATCGTGTCGTGGTCGTCGCGCAGGATGCGGATGAGATTCCGGGCGTCGACGCGGGCGGGCGGGCGGAACGCGGTCACGGCAGGCGACGCGTATCGCTCGTCGGCGAACATCTGGAGGTTCACGGCCTGGAGACCGCGCCGTGTCGCGCGTGCGAGTTCGCGGTGGCGACGGATGATCGCCTCGAGACCTTCCTCGGCCATGAGTCGAAGCGACTCCTGCAGCGCGATGAAGACGGTCACCGCGGGGGTCGCCGGCGTCTGTGCCTTCTCGAGCGAGGCCTTGTACGTTGCGAGATCGAAGTAGGCCTTCGGCAGATTCGACTTCTCGTAGGCCTTCCAGGCGCGCGGGCTCATCGTGACCATGGCGACGCCCGGAGGCGCGCCCCATGCCTTCTGCGAAGCGGTGACGCAGACGTCGATGCCCCACTCGTCGATCTCCAGCTCGGTGCATCCCGCGCCCGAGACGCTGTCGACGAGAAAAAGCTTTCCGGATTCGCGAACGACCGGCGCGATGTCCTTGATCGGGTTGAGGATCCCGGTAGATGTTTCGTTGTGCGTGATGAGTACGGCCTTCGCGGCGTCCTTGCCCTTCTCTTTCGCGAGCTCGTCGCGAACGAGGTCAGGCTCGACCGCACGGCCGTACGGAACGTCGACGCGCCGTGCGTCGACTCCGTAGGCCTTGCAGATCGCGGCGAAGCGCTCGCCGAACGCGCCGCAGCTGAACACGACCACCTTGTCGCCGGACGAGAGCGTGTTCGCGATCGCAGCCTCGAGGCCACCCGAGCCGGACGCGGTCAGGAGCAGTACGTCGTGCTCGGTGCGGAGGAAATCCTGAAGCGCGCGGGTCAGGGCCGCGAGCAGCGCTGCGAACTCGGGACCGCGGTGATTTATCAGGGGTCTCGCCGACGCGGCGAGCACCGCCTGAGGAACGAACGTGGGACCAGGAATGCGGAGGTTCTGCGGACGGTACATTGAGCGCCCTCCCGGTGTTGATGATGCCAGCCGGTCAACGCGGCCACAAGGCGAAAGTCAGGCATGACTGAACCGAAGTTCGCTCCGTCCATCCTCTCCGCGGACTTCGCTCGGCTGGCCGAGGCCGTTGTCGCTGTCGAGCGCGCCGGTGCGGACTGGATCCACGTCGACGTTATGGACGGTCATTTCGTCCCGAACCTCACGTTTGGCCCAAAGATGGTCGCCGACCTGCGCAAGGCGACCCGCCTGCCGCTCGACGTCCACCTGATGATCGAGCGGCCGGAGGACTGGGTGGACCGCTATGCCGAGGCTGGCGCGACCTACCTCACCATCCACGTCGAGGCGTCGGGTGACGTGCCGGGGACCCTCGCGGCGATCCGCGCTCGGGGCGTCCGGCCCGGGCTGACCCTGAATCCCGAGACGCCGGTCGACGCCGTTCTCCCGCATCTGGGCTCCGTCGATCTCGCCCTGGTGATGAGTGTTCACCCCGGATTCGGTGGGCAGAAGTTCATCGAGAGCGCGCTCGGCAAGGTCAAAGCGCTCCGCGAGGCGCTCGACGCGCGCCACCTCGCCGCCGAGCTCGAGGTGGATGGCGGGATCAAGCCCGACAACGCCGCGCGCGTCGTGGCCGCGGGGGCCACGGTGCTCGTCGCGGGTTCCGCGGTCTTTGAGGACCCGGACGGTCCCGGTGCGGCGCTGCGAAAGTTCAAGCAGGCCATACGCGGTTAGATGACGCAAGATTCGGCGCGCCGACCCGATTCGTGCGTTCATTCCCCCGGATGGGAAGAACGCCCCGCGAGGCCGCGGCCGCGCTGATCCGCGAGCGCGCACCAGCCATCCTGCCGCGCGTGGTCGCCGACGCGGCAGCCGGCGACGCGTCCGAGCGCGACACGCTCGACCTGCAGCGACGCCTGACGACATTTCTCGAGCGGCGCATTCCCCCGTGGGTGGAGGCGCTCGAGGCCGACCACAGCCAGCGTCTCGATGCGATCGGTCGTTTGCTCCAGACGGATGCCGAGGCGGCGGAGCACATCCCGCCGGTCGTCCTCCTCGGGACCGTCGCGATCGGCTATCGCGTCATCGAGGCCGAGATACGCGCGAAGGCGGATGCATATGGATATTCGCCAGATGAGCTCTGGGCCGAGGTGGACCTTCTACGACGGACCGTCGTCGACATGAGGCGCGGAATCTCTGACGGCGGTCGGGTCGCCTAGCTAGTTCGCGTCACCGAGGCCCAGCTCCGAGAGGCGCGCGTCGCTGATTCCGAAGTGGTGCGCGATCTCATGCACGACGGTGTCACGCACGATGGCGGCCTGGTGTCTGGGCGAAACGGTCATCCGCTCGATAGGGCCGCGGAAAATGCAGATGCGGTCGGGAAGATATGGCTCCTGCGCGCCGCGCTCGGTGAGGGGAACACCTTCGTACAGACCCAGCAGCGTCCCGCCTTTCGGCATTCGCGCTGGCGGCGGCTCGTCCTCGATCACGATCTCCAGATTCCTGATGCGATCGCGGAACTCCGCCGGCAGCTCGTCTAACGCGTTGCGCACGAGACGCGCGAAGCGCGCACGCCGCAGATCGGACATGAGCGAAATGTAAAGCTCAGGCGGCGCACGCCGATCGCACACGCGCGAGCGCGCGCGCTCGCAAACGGCACACGCCCGATTCGGAGAGGCCGACCTCGCTGCCGATCTCGCGCAGGGTCAGTCCGCGTCCGTACGACAGCACGAGGACGCGACGTTCGAGCGGCGCGAGGTCACGAAGGGCACTCGCGACAAGAGGCCAGCGTTCGTCGCGATGCTCGGGCGCCGCATGCACCTCGGCGACGTCGCCGATCCGATCGAGCGATATCTCGACGTACGGCGGGGCCACGGATACGGCGGCTCCGTGATCCTCGCTCGCGCGCTGGGCGGCCCGGAACGCGCGGCGCGCGCTGCGAGTGAGTGGGTCGCGCTCGCGGAGGGCGTCGAGGATCTGACCCCGCACGCGCCGCGCGGCGTAGGCCCCGAATGAGGCGCCGCGGTCGCCGCGATAGCGGTGCGCGGCTTGGACTAAGCCGACGAGACCCCAGGCGATGAGGTCCTCGCGGTCCGCGCCGCGGCAGCGCGGATCGATGGATCGGGAAGCCACCGCTCGTGCGAACTGAAGGTGCGCGACGATGCGCGACTCGACCGTGCCCGGCGTGTTCAGCTCACGAGGCGCTAACTCCACCGCGCTAACCTTCCGGGCGCGTGGTTTGCGCTCCAAGCCTCGTCGATCCTGATGTGGCTTGTCGCCGCCGGCTTTGGGATCCCGGCGCCGTTTGTGGCCTCTTACTTCTTGCGCGAGCGCGCGCTCCCGAGCTTCATGGGCCTCTTTCCCATGTATGGCGGTGGGCTGTTCGACCGGTTTTCGCCCGAGGTTTTCACCGTACTCCTCGGCCTGTTCACGGCCCTCTGTGCACTCGAGGCGTACGCCGGATGGCTGCTCTGGAACGGCGAGGAGCTCGGTGCGGTGATGACCCTTGTGCTCGTGCCTATCGAGGTCGTGTTCTGGGCCGGGTTTGCTGTTCCGATCCCGCCGCTTATCGCGATCGCGCGTCTCGGTCTGCTCGCGGCTGGCTGGTCGGCCCTCCGCTGAAGCGTCGCGCTGTGCGAACTGAAGGTGCGCGATGATGCGGTCATCTCCGATAGAAACTGCCGAATCGGCCACGACGCACCTCCCCTGCGGCGCGGACCGTACGCAGCCGCTCCTAGCGTGTCAATAGCACATTGACAAAGTTGTCCACGAAAGCGGAAGACTTTTTCAAGCGCTACCGGTACCCGGAGTGGCTCGAGACACATAGCCGTGTCGTGGGGGCCATCGCCGAGGCGTTGGTCGCGGCTCGCCGTGGGAGCGCCGCGAAGATCGACGCCGAGGCTGTCGTCCTCGCCGCGTACCTACACGACATCGGGCGGAGTCCTCTCCTCGCCGGCGATCCGCGCGACCACAACATTCTCTCGGGGCTCGTCCTCGCGGCCGAGGGCCTCGAGCCCTGCGTCGAGCTCGCGCGGCGGCACGCCATCTACACCGTCCTCGACCCGGAGCTCGCGCCGCGCACAGCTGAGGAGAAGCTCGTCTACGTCGCCGATCGCCGCGGCGGTCAGACCATCGAGCCGCTCGAGGAACGCGCTCGGGACACGGCGAGACGCAACCCGAAGTACACGGCCGAGATCGATCGGGCGATCCCGCTCGCAAAGGCGATCGAGCGCGAGGTGTTCGCCGATGTGTCGTTCGGACCCGATGAGCTGGCGGAGAAGGTGCGGTGATCGATCCCGGCCGGCTGGAGCGCCGCAGCGCCGACCTCTCGCGGATCGCCGGACGCGGTACGTCGGTGTCGCGCCTCGGGCTTTCGGCCGACGAGCAGCAGGCCCGGGAGCTCGTCGGCGGCTGGCTCGCGGCCCGGGGCGCGCAGGTCAGACGGGACGCGGCGGCGAACCTCTTCGCCCGATTCCCGGGCCAGGGCGAAACGATCCTCGTCGGATCTCACCTCGACTCGGTGCCTGAGGGCGGCCGCTTCGACGGTGCGCTCGGCGTGCTGTGCGCCGTCGAAGCCGTCGAGTCGCTCGTCGACGCGAAAGTAAAAACGCGCCGCCCGATCGAGGTCGTCGCCTGGGCGGACGAGGAAGGTGCGCGCTTCGGTGTGGGGCTCTTCGGTTCCACGGCGGCGTTCGGCCGCCTCGCGCGCGGGGTCGGCGAACGGCGGGATCGCGACGGCATTTCGATCGCCGAGGCCTTGCGCGCGATCGGCGAGCAAGGTGACCCCGCGGCCGCCCAACGGGATCCGAAGGAGCTTGCGGCGTATCTCGAGCTGCACATCGAACAGGGACCGCGCCTCGAGACGGCGGGCCTGCCGCTCGGCATAGTCAGCGACATCGTGGGCATCTATCACGCTCGTGTGGCGATCCGCGGCCGCGCCGACCATGCCGGCGCGACGGTGATGACCGCGCGGGCCGATGCGCTTGCCGCCGCGTCAGAGATCGTCCTGGCGGTGGAACGCATCGCCCGCGACCGATCCGACTCGGTCGGGACGGTGGGGGAGATTGCGGTCCGTCCGGGCGCGAAGAACGTCGTGCCGGGGGAGTGCATCTTCTCGCTCGACCTGCGGGCGGCGCGCGATCACGATGATCTCGTGCGCGAAGTCCTGGACGCCGTGACGAGCATCGCCGGCGCGCGCAGCGTCGAGGCATCCGTCGACGACCTCGCGCGCGTGCCGGCGACGCCCCTTGATCCGAAGATCCGGGATGTCCTCAAGCGTGCGACGAAGAGCGTCGGTGTCGAAGCGCCCCTGCTGGTGAGCGGTGCGGGCCACGACGCGCAGAACCCAGCGCTCTCCGGCGTGCCAACGGGCATGATCTTCGTGCGCTCGACCGGCGGCTCGCATACGCCCCGTGAGTTCGCGTCCATCGACGACGCTGCTCTCGGCGCGCAGGCGCTCGCGAACGCCATCAAGGAGCTTGCGACATGAATGAGAACGCGGCCTGCATCTTTTGTCGCATCGTCGAGGGTAAGGAGAAGGCGAGCTTCGTCGCACAGGGAAGCAACGCGGTCGCGTTCCTCGACCTGCATCCGATAACCGAGGGCCATACGCTCGTCGTCCCGCGGAAGCACGCGGCATCGATCGGCGAGGTCGACGAGATCGCGGCCGTCGCGATGTGGTCGCTCGCGCGGCGCGTCGCCACCGGCTTGCGGGCCTCCGGACTCCGCTGCGAGGCCGTCAACCTCTTCCTGGCGGACGGCGCCGCCGCCGGCCAGGAAGTGTTTCATTCGCATCTGCACGTGATCCCGCGCTGGCAGGGCGATGGCTTCGGGATCAAGTTCCCGCCGCACTACGGCGCCGCCGCCGAGCGCAAAACGCTCGACGACATCGCCGCGCGCCTGCGCAAGCGTTTGGCTTGAGCGCATTCGTCGTCACGCGCGAGCGCGGACCCGCGTGGGACCACTCACGCTCCATGCGGGATCAAGTGCAGTGGCCCGAGCACGCAGCCTTCTTGAACCAGCTTGTCGACGAAGGCTTCGTCGTACTCGGAGGACCGCTCGGCGACGGCGAGCGCGTGCTCCTGGTGGTCAGCGCCGAGAGCGAGGCGGCCATCCGCCGCCGCATCGACGCAGATCCCTGGACGCCCCTCCGGCTGCTCCCGATCGCGCGCATCGAACCCTGGCAGGTACTCCTCGGGACGCCCCCAGGCCCACAGCCTGCCAGTTGACGTAAACTGGCGAACGTGGCGACGGCGGCGCCAACCACCTATCGAATCGGCGAATTGGCCGCGAAGGTCGGGGTGACCGAGCGGACGATCCGGTATTACGAGGAGCGCGGCCTCCTCGAATCGGTGAAGCGCCTCGATGGCGGCCAGCGCGTGTACACCGACGACGACGTCCGCAGGCTCAAGTTCATCCAGAAGCTAAAAGTGCTCGGTCTCTCGCTCGCCGAGATGCAGGAGCTCGAAACGCTCTACGGTCGCCATCACACCAATGCCAAAGTGCTTCCGCGCCTGATCGAATTGCTCGACTCCCATCTCGCCACCGTGAGCGAACGCCTGGGCGAGCTCGCGGCGCTCCGCGATGAGATCCGTTCGTATCGCCATCACGTGACCGAGCGACTCGAGGAAGCGAAATGAGCGCGGTCATCCTTGGCGCGGCGCGGACTCCGATCGGCGCATTCCTCGGCGGCCTCGCGCCGCTCTCCGCGCCGAAGCTCGGCGCGATCGCGATCAAGTGCGCGCTCGAGCGCGCCGGTGTGAAGGCCGATCAGGTCGATGAAGTGTTTATGGGAAACGTCGTGCAGGCGGGCGTCGGCCAGGCGCCGGCGCGACAGGCTTCTCTCTTCGCCGGCATCCCGAACTCGGTGCCGTGTACGACCATCAACAAGGTCTGCGGCTCGGGCCTGAAATCGGTGATGCTCGCGGCATCGCAGATCGCGGCGGGCGAGGCGCGGCTCGTCGTGGCGGGCGGGATGGAGTCCATGTCGAACGCGCCATATCTCGCTCGCGGTCTCCGCGCCGGCCTTTCGCTCGGCGAGCACAAGCTCGAAGATGCGAATCTCGTCGACGGTCTCATGGACGCGTACGGACACGGGCACATGGGTCTCGGGGGCGAGCTCGTCGCGGAGCAATGCGGCCTCGGCCGCGAGGATCAGGATCGGTTCGCGCTCGGCTCGTACGAGAAAGCGATCCGCGCGCAGCGCGAAGGCGCGTTCGACGAGGAGATCGTGCCCGTAGAGGTCCCTGGTCGCAAAGGCGCCGCCACCCTCGTCACCAAGGATGAGACGCCACGCGAGACGACCCTCGAAGCGCTCGCCAAGCTTCAGCCCGCGTTCAAGTCCGGCGGCACGATCACGGCAGGCAACGCGTCGAAGCTCAACGACGGCGGCGCGGCCGTGATCGTCGCGTCGGAAGAGCGGGCGCGGGAGCTCGGCGCGAAGCCCATCGCGCGGATCGTCGCGCAGGCCCAGTTCGCGCACGAGCCCGACCTCTTCCTCGCCGCACCGAAGGGCGCGATCGAGCGCTGCCTCGCGAAGGCGGGCTGGTCGATCGGCGACGTCGATCTGTTCGAGGTCAACGAAGCGTTCAGCGGCATCGAGTGCGTTCGGCGCGAGTTGGACATTCCCGAGGCGAAGTTCAACGTGAACGGCGGCGCGGTGGCTCTCGGTCACCCTATCGGCGCGTCCGGGGCGCGTCTCCTTGTGACGCTGCTCTACGCGCTCCGCGCTCGATCCAAGAAGCGCGGCGTCGCGTCGCTCTGCCTTGGCGGCGGCGAGGCCGTCGCTCTCGCGGTCGAGCTCGTGTAGTGGCGACTTCGACAGCCGAGACCGGCTTCGATCTCACGCTTTCCGAAGAGCAGGAGCTGACTCAGCGCGCGGCGCGCGACTTCTCGACCGAGAAAATCCTCCCGCGCGCGGCCGAGATCGACGACCAGGGGAAGATCCCGCCGGAGATCCTCCGTGAGCTGGGGACGCTCGGCTTCATGGGGACCTATGTGCCGGAGCGGTACGGCGGCCCGGGCCTCGATGCCGTCTCGTACGCGCTCGTCGCGGAGGAGATCAACCGCGCCTGCGCGTCGACCGGGGTCGTGCTCTGCTCGCACATGTCGCTCGCCGTCGACCCGATCCTGCATCACGGCAGCGAGGCGCAGAAAGAGAAGTACCTCCCGAAGCTCGCGCGGGGCGAGTGGATCGGATGCTTCGCCCTTTCGGAGCCGGCGTCCGGCAGCGATGCCGCGGCGATGCGAACGTCCGCTCGCCGCGACGGCGACCACTGGGTCCTCAACGGGACCAAGAACTTCATCACCAATGGATCGCTCTCCAACGTGGCGATTGTTTTCGCGCAAACGGATCCGGCGCAGAAGCGCAAGGGGATCGCGGCGTTCATCGTCGAGAAAGGCACGCCGGGCTTCTCGGTCGGCAAGCTCGAGAAAAAGCTCGGCATCCGCGGATCGGACACGGCGCAGCTCATCTTCCAGGACGCGCGTGTGCCGGCCGCGAATCTCCTCGGCGAAGTGACCGAGGGATACAAGATCGCGCTGTCGACCCTCGACGGCGGCCGAATCTCGATCGCGGCGCAGGCGGTCGGCATCGCGCGCGCGTGCCTGGAGGATTCGGTCGCGTACGCCAAGCAGCGCGAGGCCTTTGGAAAAAAGGTCGCCGACTTCCAGGCGATCCAGTGGATGCTCGCCGACATGGCCACCGAGATCGACGCGGCGCGTCTGCTTACGTGGCGCGCTGCGGCCATGAAGGACGCGGGTGAGGACTACATCCTCGCCGCCGCCGAGGCGAAGCTTTTCGCGAGCGACATCGCGGTCAAGGCCAGCCGCGATTGCGTGCAGATCTTCGGCGGCTACGGATACCTGAAAGACTTCCCCGCCGAACGGCACTACCGGGACGCGAAGATCACCGAGATCTACGAAGGGACCAGCGAGATCATGAAGCTCGTCATCGCGGAAGAGATCCTCAAAGAATGAATCAGTGATCGCGCCGACCGGCGGGTTCGTGATCGGGGGCGCGGTCCTGCTGGTGCTTGCCGCGCTCGGCTTCGGGGCGTTCTTCTGGCGCGCGTGGCGTTTGTATCAGTACATGCGACTCGGCCATGACGAGGCGCGCATCGACCACCCATGGCGGCGGGTGCGCGACGAGCTCGTCGTGTACCTCGGTCAGCGCAAGCTCCTGAAGCGGCCGTATTACGTCCGCGGAGTTGCGCACGCGCTCATCTTCTGGGGATTCATCGTGATCACCGTCGGGACGGTGGATCTCCTGGTCAGCGGGATCGTCGGCTTCCACCTTCCCGGGACGGGAAGCGGGCTGTTCGCGTGGACGATCGACATCTTCGCCGTCCTGGTGCTGGCCTCGATCGCGATCGCTCTCGTCCGTCGCCGCTTCCTTCCGCCCCCGCGCATGCACGTCGCGCTCGACGGCTACGTGATCCTCGGGATGATCGCGGTGCTCATGCTCACTCTTCTGGTGTTCGAAGGCGCCGGCCTGTCGGCGGGGTTGCTCGAGAGGGGCTACACCTCGCCGCCTATCGCCAACGCGATCCTCCGATCGATCTTCTCGCGCAACGTCGCGGGCGTCGTGTTCCCCGTCGCGTGGTGGATGCACGTCGTGACGGTCCTCGCCTTCGCCGCGTATCTCCCGCAGTCGAAGCACCTGCACATCGTCACGACGCTCCCGAACGTCTTCTTCCGCAAGCAGACTCCGCGCGGCGCCCTGGCGCTCATCGAGGACATCGAGAACAAGGAGACGTTCGGCGCGGCCTCCATCCGCGACTTCTCGTGGAAGCAGCTTCTCGACGGCTACACCTGCACGGAGTGCGGGCGTTGCTCCGACAACTGCCCGGCGCTTGCGACCGGAAAGCTGCTCGACCCGCAGAAGATCGTCCTCGACATCCGCGATCAGCTGCTCGCCGAGGGGCCCGCTCTCCTCAAGGACGCAAAGGCCGAAACGAAGCCACCGGCGCACTGGGTCGAGTCAAAGCAGGAAGAGCTCTGGGCGTGCACCACATGCGCGGCGTGCGTTGAAGCGTGCCCTGTCACGATCGAGCACATCGACAAGATCGTCGATATGCGCCGTCACCTCACGCTCATGGAAGGATCGGCCCCACCCGAGGCCCAGCGCGCGATGACCAACATCGAGCGCGCCGGGAACCCATGGGGCGAGCCGCGCGAAACACGCGGGGACTGGGCATCGAGTAAAGATCTGGACGTGCCGACGTTCGCAGAGAGGCCAGATGCGGAATACCTCTACTTCGTCGGGTGCGCAGCGTCGTACGACCGTCGCAACCAGAAAGTCGCGCGCGCTCTCGTGCAGGTCCTGCGCGCCGCTGACGTCTCGTTCGCGATCCTCGCGTCCGAAGAGACCTGCAACGGCGACCCGGCGCGGCGCATCGGCAACGAATATCTGTGGCAGACGCAGGCGCAGCAGAACATCGAGACCTTCAAGAAATACGGCGTCCGCAAGGTCATCGCGAGCTGCCCGCACTGCTTCAACACGATCGCGAACGAGTACCCGCAGCTCGGCGGGAACTACGAGGTCATCCACGCGCTGCAGCTAGTCGACCGCCTGATCGCGGACGGCAAGCTGAAGATCGGCCGCGGAATGGCGGAGGCCGTCGCGTATCACGACCCGTGCTACCTCGGACGGCACAACGGCATCTACGACGCGCCGCGCGCGGTGATGGACGCCGTGCCCGGCGTCCAGCGCGTGGAGATCGAGCCGCACAATCGCGAACGGGGCTTCTGCTGCGGCGCCGGCGGCGGACGCATGTGGATGGAGGAGAAGGTCGGCCAGCGGGTGAATCACCGCCGGATCGAGCAGCTTCTCGTGCTCAACAGCGGCGCCACGAAGGTCGCGAGCGGGTGCCCGTTCTGCTTGATCATGCTGGAGGAGGGCGTCGGGGCAAAGGGCGTGCAGGATGTCATAAAGCCAGTCGATGTCCTGGAGCTCGTCGCGGGGAGGCTCGAAATCTAAATGGACCTCACAGACGGTCAGACCATCTTCGCGATCGCCATGACGTTCGTGATGCTCGTCGTCGCGTTCGCGGTCGTCGTGTTCGCGCTCTGGTACACGGGGGATCAGCAGGAAATTTGAAGATCCTCATTCCGCTGAAGCAGGTGCCGGACTCGACCGTCCGCGTGAAGGTGGCGCCCGACGGAAAATCGGTCGTCACCGACGGCATCACCTGGTCGATCTCGCCGTACGACGAGTACGCGATCGAGATGGCCCTCGAGCGGAAGGACGCGGATCCGTCGACGGTCGTCGCCGTCGTGACGGTCGGTCCGGCGCGTTCGCGCGACGCGCTGCGGCAGGCGCTCGCGATGGGCTGCGACGAAGCGTCGCTCATCACGGCCGATAACGCCGCGCCGCTCGCCATCGCTCGCGCTCTCGCGAAGGTCGTCGAGGAAGCGAAACCCGACCTTGTGCTCTGCGGAAAGCAGGCCTCCGACGACGATCAGGGGTTCGTCGGTCCGGCTCTCGCCGAGCTTCTCGGCTGGCCGCACGTGGCCACGATCACGAAGGTCGTCCCACAAGACGGCGGGGTCGAGCTCTGGCGCGAGGTCGAAGGGGGTCACGAGGTCTGGAAGGCGCCGCTCCCCGCCCTCGCGACCGTGCACAAGAGCGAGAAGGAGCCCCGCTACCCGTCCCTGCCCGGGATCATGAAGGCGAAAAAGAAGGAAATACCCGAGCGTGCTTTGAGCGCGCTCGGCGTCGATGCGACCGGCCCAATCTGGACCGTTCTCGCGATGGAGCCCCCACCGGTGCGTGGCGGTGGCAAGATCCTGAAGGACGGCGACGCCAAGCAGATCGCGCAGCAGCTCGCGACCGCTCTCCGCGACGAGGCTAAGGTCCTGTGAAGACGCTCGTCGTCGCCGAGCGCAAAGGCAGCGATCTCCGTCGCGTGACGCTCGAGCTTGCCGCGAAGGCACGGGAGCTTGGCGATGCGACCGTCGTGGAGATCGCCGGCGAGCGTTACTCGCCGTTGCCGTTCGTGTCGGCGCTCGCGAAGAAGGTCGAGTCGGAGAAGCCGGATCTCGTGCTCCTCGGCGCGACGCTCAACGGGCGCGATCTCGGCGCGCGCCTCGCGGCGCGGCTCGGTCGCGTTTACGCCGCCGACGTGACCGATGTGCGCGCGGCGGGGAACGCGCTCGAGGTCGACAAGCCCATGTACGCGGGCAAGGTTCGCGCGAAGCTACGCATCGATCTTCCGGCGGTCGTTTCGGTGCGACCCGGTGCGATGCCGATCAAAGAAGGCGCCGAGGCGCCGCAGGTCCAGAAGCTCGACGCGGACGCATCTGCCGAGAAGCTCACGTTCGTGAAGCTCGCCGCGACGGCGACGGCGGCGAAGCGCGTCTCGCTCTCCGAGGCGCGTGTTGTCGTGTCGGGCGGCCGGGGGCTCAAGGGACCCGAGAACTGGCATCTCGTCGAGGAGCTCGCCGACGCGCTCGGCGGCGCCGTCGGTGCGTCGCGCGCGGTCACCGACGCGGGATGGCGGCCGAATGAAGAGCAGGTCGGACAGACCGGAAAAACGGTGACGCCGGATCTCTACGTCGCGCTCGGCATCTCCGGCGCGATCCAGCACCTCGCGGGCATGACGTCGAGCAAGGTGATCGTCGCCGTGAACAAGGATCCCGACGCCGACATCTTCAAGATCGCCGACTACGGCGTTGTCGCGGACGTGTTCGAGTTCGTGCCGGCGTTCACGGAAGCGGTCAAGAAGGCGCGAGCGTCGTGAACCCGTTCGTCGGCGCGACCGAGCGCGAGCTCTCCGGCGCGGTGGCCGATTGGGCGCAGGGGCTCGCCGAGCGGATCCCCGCCGCGGAGAAAGAAGGAGCGCTCCCGCCTGACGTCATCGCGGAGCTGGGCATCAAGCGTCTCGGCGTGCTCGGAATGACGATCCCGGAGGCCGACGGCGGCCTCGGCGCGTCCGCGGTCGCGTTCGCGCTCGTGCTCGAGGAGCTCTCGGCCGCGTGGCCTTCGCTTGCCGTCGGCGTCGCCGTCAACAGCGGCATCGTGGCGGGCTCGATCGTCCGGTTCGGTTCCCCGGAGCAGCGGAGGCAGTGGCTTCCGAGGCTCATAGACGGCGCCGGTCTCGGAGCCTTCGCGCTGACCGAGGCAACGTCCGGCAGCGACGCGGCTTCGCTTCGCATGACGGCGCGGCGCGACGGAAACCGTTGGCGCATCGACGGGCGAAAGCAGTTCATCACTAATGCGCGCTACGCGCCGTTCGCGATCGCGCTCGCGCGCGTCGGCGCGCTTGATCCGAAGCGCACGAGCGCCGGCATCACGGCCTTCGTCGTGCCGCTCGACACACCGGGTGTTTCGATCGGGCCCTCCGAGCGCAAGCACGGGCTCCGCGCCTCGGACACGAGCGCGCTCATCTGTGAAGACGCACAGGTCGGTCACGACGCCCTGCTCGGCGAGGAGGGCAAAGGTTTCGCGATCGCGATGTCCGGACTCGATGGCGGTCGCATCGGCATCGCAGCGCAGTCCGTTGGCATCGCGCGACGCGCGCTCGAGATCGCGCGCGCGTACGCGAAGGAGCGGAAGCAGTTCGGCCGTCCAATCGCGGATTTCGAAGGACTCCGCTTCAGGCTCGCCAAGGCCGACAGCGATCTTTCCGCGGCCCGCCTTCTCGCGCTTCGCGCGGCCTGGCTCCGCGATCGCGGCCGGCCGTTCACTCGCGAGGCCGCGATGGCCAAGCTCTACGCAAGCGAGATGGCGCAGCGCGCTACGCACGCCGCGGTGCAGATCCTCGGGGGCAACGGCTATATGCGGGACTACGCCGTCGAGCGATACGCGCGCGACGGTCGCGCAACGACGATCTATGAAGGGACGAGCGAGATACAGCGCATCGTGATCGCGCGCTCGCTTCTCGCGGCATGACCACTCAGAAAACGACAACAAAAAAGCAGCGCTGGCTCGACGACGTCTACGGGGCCGCGACAAAGAAGCACCCGGAGCGCAAAAGCCGTTTCTCGACGCTGTCCGACGAAGTCATCGAGCCTCTCTACACGGCCGAGGACCTCGAGGGCTTCGATCCCGACCGCGACCTCGGCTTCCCCGGTGAGTTCCCGTACACGCGCGGCGTTCAGCCATCGATGTACCGCGGGCGCCTCTGGACGATGCGTCAGTTCGCGGGGTTCGGCTCCGCGGAGGACACGAACGAGCGGTTCCACTACCTCCTGAAGCACGGCGTCGACGGTCTCTCCGTCGCGTTCGACATGCCGACGCTCATGGGCCGCGACTCCGACGATCCGCTCTCGCGCGGCGAAGTTGGACGCGAGGGCGTTGCCGTGGACACCCTGCGCGACATGGAGATCCTCTTCGACCGAATCCCGCTCGACCAGGTGACGACATCGATGACCATCAACGGACCGGCGTCGATCGTCTGGGCGATGTACCTCGCGGCCGCCGAGAAGCGCGGCATCCCGCTTGATCGGCTCGGCGGAACGATCCAGAACGACGCGCTCAAGGAGTACATCGCGCAACGCGAGTGGATCGTTCCGGTGAAGCCTGCCATGGATCTGGTCGTCGACACTTTCCGCTACGGCTCCCGCGACGTGCCGCGCTGGAACACGATTTCGATTTCCGGCTACCACATCCGCGAGGCCGGTGCGACGGCGCTGCAAGAGCTCGCGTTCACGCTCATCGATGGACTCGAGTACGTGAAGTGGGGCGTCGAAGACGGACTCGAGGTGGACGACTTCGTGCCGCACCTCTCGTTCTTCTTCGACGTGCACAACGATTTCTTCGAGGAGATCGCGAAGTTCCGCGCGGCGCGGCGCATCTGGGCGCGCGAGATCGAGCGGCGCTATCACCCTAAGAACGAGCGCGCCCTCCTGATGCGCACGCACGCGCAGACCGCGGGCGTTTCGCTCACCGCGCAGCAGCCCTACAACAACGTCGTCCGCGTGACGCTCCAAGCCCTGGCCGCGGTGCTCGGCGGGACGCAGTCGCTGCACACGAACTCGCTCGACGAGACCTACGCGCTTCCGACGCAGGAGGCGGTGACCCTCGCGCTGCGCACGCAGCAGGTCATCGCGCACGAATCCGGCGTCGCCGACACGATCGACCCGCTCGCCGGGTCGTACTACGTCGAATCGCTCACCCAGCGCATGGAGCAAGGCTTCGAGCGCTACCTCGGCGAGATCGAGAAGATGGGCGGGATGGTCGAAGCGGTCGAGCGCGGCTACCCGCAGCGCGAGATCACCGAAGCGTCGTTCCACTTCCAGCAGCAGGTCGAGGAGGGGGAGAAGGTCGTCGTCGGGATCAACAAGTACGCGACAAGCGAGGAGGCGCCGATCCCGACTCTGGCGATCGACCCCGACGTCGAGAACAAACAGATCGCACGACTCCTCGACACGCGGAAGACCCGCGACCCAGGCCGCTGGAATGAATCAATTGACGCATTGAGGCATGCGGCGAAGACAGGCGGCGAGCTCATGCCCAGGTTCCTGGAGTGCGCGAGAGCAAACGCAAGCGTCGGCGAGCAGGTATTAGTCCTGAAGGAGGTGTTCGGTGAATACCACGATCCCGGGTATTTCTGAGCGAGGGCGGCGGCGGCAGCCGCAGCTGACGCCGACGTACGAGCGATGAAGACGAGCGTAGCGAGTACTTCTAGGGCCGAGCTCCGAAAGAGGATCTCGCAGGCGCACCGTTCGATGCGGGAGGCGATCGGGGCGTTGCCGCCGTCGCGCTGGGACGAGAAGCTCCCGGCGGGTTGGACGCTGAAGGAGATGGTTGGCCACCTCGCGTACTGGGAAAGCACCATTCCGGCGTTCGTCGATTCGCTCCGGACTGGCACGCCTCGCGAGGGCGGCGCCGACGTCGACGAGCTGAACGCCCGCGCGGCCGCCGAAGCGCGCGGCCTTTCGAGGGAGGAGGTCCTCCTCCGCTGGGACGATGCGCATTCCGAGATGCTCGAGGTCGCGCGCAATCTGACCGATGCCGAGCTCGAAGACGCCTCCTTCATGCAGAAGTTCGAGGGCGAGACCTACGGGCATTACCCCGACCACTACGCAGATCTCGGCGCCGCGATCAAGGACACGGACGACCTCCTCGCGCTTGTGCGGACGTCCTGGACCGCCTTCCGTCTGGCGATTGGCGCCGTCGGCCTTCCCGGTCTCGAGGAAAAGACCTCCACTGGCTGGACGTACAAAGACCTCGTCGCCCATGCGGCGGCGTGGGAGGACCGGACGGTGACGCGCCTCCGGACGTTCCGCGAGAGCGGGGGGAAGACCTATCCCGGCGTCGACGACACCGATGATTTCAACGCCGTGGTCGTCGAGCGGACGCGCGGCCGCGACGCGCGCGAGGTCATCGGCGAGCTGGACGCGACGCACGCCCGGATCGTCGGGGAGATAGGGGAGCTCACCCGAGTCCAGCTCCATGCGAACGACGACTGGGTCATCGCGGTCGTCGCGGGGAACACCTACGGCCATTACGCGGACCACCTGGACGAGATCTTCGCGAGCGTTCCGAAGCGCCCTTCGGAGCTGCTCGGCAAGATGCGCGAAGGTTGGCGGCCCTTCCGCCGCGCGTTGAGTCGTGTCGGCCTTTCGGCGTTGTCGGACACGACGCCGTCGGGCTGGACCTACAAGGCGATGCTCGCCCACATCGCGAACTGGATGGAAAAGCTCGAGGCCGAGATGCCGAACCGTCTCGTTGGCCGCCGCGGCCCCTTCCCGGACGTGGACGCAGAGAACGCGCGCGAGGCGCACGCGAGCAGATCGCGCTCAGCGCACGAAACCGTGGAGCGGGTGCACACGGCGTACAAGAACGTCGCCGACCTCGTGACGGCGCTGCCCGCAGACCGCGACATCGACTTCCTCGCGGTGCGCCTGGTGGTCGGTGAGACGTACGGGCACTTCATCGAGCACGGTGCCGAGCTCGAGGCCGCGGTGCCGCGGACCGCGGCGGCGTTCCAGGGTCGCATCGAGAAGGTCTGGAAGCCATTTCGCGCGGCGATCCGCGAACGCGGTCGCGCCGGTCTCGCCGAGCCGACATCGAGCGGCTGGACGTACAAGGACCTCGTCGCCCACATGGTCGGCTGGATGGAGCAGACCGTGCGCGAGATGCAGACGAAGGAGTTCGGCACCGGCTGGACCGCGACGACGATCCAGGAGTTCAACGACCGCTCCGTGCGGACGCACGAGCTCGTTGGACCGGAGGCGATGATCGACGAGCTCGACACGGTGTACCGGCGTCTACTTGAGACCCTCCGCGCGCTAGGCGATGGCGACGTCGACGAGAAGATCGCGGGATCGATGCCCTACTACACGTACCTCCACTGGGAGGAGCACTACGCGGAGCTCGGAATACCTCTTTGAAAAGGCCGATCCGCGTCGTCGTCGCGAAGGCCGGCCTCGACGGGCACGACCGCGGTGCGAAGGTCGTGGCACGCGCGTTGCGCGACGCGGGGATGGAAGTGATCTACACGGGCGTGCACCAGACCCCAGAGCAGGTCGTCGAGACCGCCCTGCAGGAGGACGCCGACGCGATTGGCCTGTCGCTCCTCTCAGGCGCGCACAACTACATCTTCCCGCGCGTCAGCGAGCTGATGAAGGAAAAAGGCCTGGACGACGTGCTCCTCTTCGGCGGGGGCATCATCCCGGAGGCCGACTGGCCCGCACTGTCGAAGGTGGGCGTCGAGAAAGTGTTCCCTCCGGGTGCGTCACTCGAGGAGATCACCAAATACGTGCGCGAGGCCGTGCCACGGAAGCGAGGTACACCCGCGTGAGCATCGGCGAGAACCCGTCATCGCGACAGCCTGTGGAGCGGGGCGTGGGCGAGCAGCGTGACAACGAGATCGCGAACGATGTCAAGAAAGCAAGGGGGATCAAGATGGCAAAGAAGGACGACAGACCGATCGATGCGGGGCTGGCGGCGCTAATCGGCAAGAGCGAGCAGGAGCTCATCGATTTCTGGAAGCAGCGGTTCGGGCTGATCTCGGCAATACCGATGGACACCGCGCGGGTCGGTGCGCTCACGCCTCAGCTGCGGGAGCTCGTGCGCATCGAGAATCGCGAGGAGCGCAAGCGGCTCACCGCGGCACGGATGAAGGCGTTCGTTCAGCTTCCCGGCGACGTGCAGCAGCAGATGATGAAAACCCGTGAAGCCGCGTACAACATCGACCGCGGCGTACTCGAGGAAGACCAGCGCATGGTCGACGAGCTCCTCCCGACGATTCCCGAGGCCAAGGCGTACCAGGACCGCCACCCCACCGCGGCGCGCTGAGCTCCTTTTGAACTTCTCGTACCGGGACGATCAGCTCCTCGTCCGCGACACCGTCCGCGACTTCGTGCGGTCGCGGATCGTGCCAAACGCGCGCGCCTGGAGCGATAAGGGGGAGTTCCCGCTCGAGCTCGTGCCCGAGCTCGCCGCGCTCGGTTTGACAGGCCTCGCCGTCCCGCACGAATACGGCGGGGCCGAGCTCGACGTGCTGACGATCGCCCTGGTGATGGAGGAGCTCGGCGCGGGCGACGGATCGGTCGCCCTCACGCTTGCGGCGCACAACTCGCTCTGTATCGGCCACCTTCTTGTCGGCGCAAGCGACGAGCAGAAGGCGCGGTGGTTGCCGCCGCTCGCCCGGGGGGAGCATCTCGGATGCTGGGCGCTGACCGAGCCGTCCTCGGGATCCGACGCGATCAGCGCGCAAAGCCGCGCCCGCCGCGATGGCGACGACTACCTCCTGACAGGCACGAAGCAATTCATCACCAACGGATCCATCGCGGGCTTCGGCGTGATCCTCGTCGGCGCCGGCGAGCGCAAGCTCTCGGCGTTCGGCGTACCGCGTGGGACCCCCGGCCTTCGTGTGGGCAAGCGGGAAGAAAAGATGGGCCTCCACGCGTCCGACACCGCGCAGCTCGTCCTCGAGGACTGCCGCGTGCCCGCCGCGGATCGCATCGGCCGCGACGGCGAAGCGTTCGATCACGTAAAGCAAGTACTCGACAAGGGACGCATTGGCATCGGCGCGCTCGCGATCGGCCTCGGCCGCGCGTCGCTCGAGGTCGCGATCGGATACGCGAAGGAGCGCAAACAGTTCGGCAAAGCGATCGCCGAATTCGAGATGATCCAGTGGCGTCTCGCGCGCGCGCGCACGGAGCTCGACGCGGCCCGTCTCCTCGTGCACCGCGCCGCCTCTCTCGCCGATTCGGGCCTGCGCTTCACCGACGCCGCGTCGAAGGCAAAGCTCTACGCGTCTGAGGCTGCGACACGCGCCGCCGATTCGTCGCTGCAGGTCCTCGGCGGCTACGGATACCTTCAGGACTTCCCGATCGAACGGCATCTGCGGGACGTGCGTCTCATGGAGATCGGCGAGGGCACCAGCGAAGTCCAGCGGATCGTGATCGCGCGCCAGCTCCTTCGCGTCGACTGATGGCCGCGACCGCGACCGGCGATCTGCTCGCTCGCGCGCGATCGGGCGACAAGCGATCGATCGCGCGTCTCGTTTCGGTCGTGGAGAACGACGAGCCCGGCGCCGCCGAGGCGATGCGCGAGCTCTACCCGAAGACCGGTCACGCGCAGACGGTCGGGATCACGGGCCCGCCGGGCGGCGGCAAGTCGACGCTCGTGAATCGACTCGCCGGTCTGTACCGAGAGCGTGCGGCCAGGGTCGCGATCGTCGCGGTCGATCCATCGAGCCCGTTCAGCGGCGGCGCCATCCTCGGCGACCGCATCCGAATGCGGGAGCGTTTCCTCGATGAGGGCATCTTCATCCGGTCGATGGCTAGTCGCGGGCACGCCGGCGGTCTCGCGCGCGCGACCGCGCGGGTCGTGAACGTGCTCGACGCCCTCGGGACGGACATCGTGCTGGTCGAGACCGTTGGCGTGGGTCAGGAGGAGGTGGACGTCATCCGCGTCGTCGATACCGTTTGCCTGGTGACCGTCCCCGGCCTCGGCGACGACATCCAGGCGATCAAGGCCGGCATCATCGAGATCGCCGACGTGCTCGTCGTGAACAAGGCCGACCGTCCCGGCGCCGACGAGACTGCGCGAGATCTGGCGCACATGCTGTCGCTCGCGAAGGATCGCCCGTGGAAGACCCCGATCGTCCGCACGTCGGCGCAGTCCGGCGACGGCCTCCCGCAGCTTGTCGAGGCGATCGACAAGCACCGCGCGTGGTCGCGCGAGTCCGGCGATTACATCGAGCGCCGGCGCGCGGCCGCGCGCAGCGAGGTCGAGGCCCTCCTTCAGGAAGCTCTGCTCCGCGAGCTCGAGGGCCGCGTCGGCGAATCCCGTCTTGACGCTGCGGTCGCCCGCGTTGCCGATCGCGCGATCGATCCGTATGCCGCGGTCGAGGAGCTCCTGCGGGGATGAATCACGCCCAGCTCTGGGGAAGCCTCGCGCTGTCGCTCGCTCTCGCCTTCGTCGCGGCGTTCCCGGTCAACCGATGGCTTATTTCCCGCGGTCTCGGCCACGCCGTCATGCATGGCCTTCATTCGTGATCGAGCTGACGATCTTCCGCACGGGTGGAGTCGAGATCGGCGCGTCGGCATTCGTTCCCGGTGCGACCGACGAGAAGACCTTCGTGCCGGTGTGGTGCGCTCTGCTCCGAACGCCGGAGGGCAACGTGCTGTTCGACACCGGTCTTCACCCGGTGCACGTCGAGCGGCCCGACGCGACGTTCGGGCCCGGCAGCCTCAAGGTCGTCATGACGAAGGAGGACGCGGTCGTCGCGCGGCTCGCGTCGCTCGGCGTTCGTCCGGATGAGGTGACGGTCGTCGTTAACAGCCACCTGCATTTCGATCACGCCGGAAACAACGGCGCGTTCCCGAAGGCGACCTTCATCGTCCAGGGCGACCACCTCGCGTTCGCCAAAGGGAAGCCGAACTTCCCGGGCGTGTACTGGGACATCCCGGAGCTCACGTACATGCCTGTAGCGGGACGGGTTCGCGTGGCCTCAGGCCTGGAGGTCGTGCCGACGCCGGGACACGCGCCAGGTCATCAGTCGCTCGTCGTCGATCTGCCGGAGACCGGTCGCGTGGTGCTCTGCGGTGACGCGGCGTTCACGCGGGAGAACCTGGAGCGCGGTGAGATCCGGGCCCCGGACGAAGCGGCGGCCAGGGACTCACTCAAGCTGATCCGATCGCTCGTGAAGGACGATCTCGATCGCGTGTTCACGAGCCACGATGCCGCGAGCTGGCCGCGCTGGCGGCACGCGCCCGAGACGTATCGCTGAGCTAGCCGAAGGCCAGCTTCAGATCCTGGCGGTCGTCTTCAACGTCGGGATTGCGGACGAGATCTAAGAGCCGCGGGTCATTCGGAAGGACGATGCCCGCGAAACCCTGCGTCTCGCGATCCGCACGGAGCGTTTTCCACTCGGCCCGTCCGGCGGGCAACTCGCATAGGGACCAGCGCTCCGAGACACCTTCCACGTCCGGTACGGCGACAGCGTCGGCGCTCCGCTCCCCGATCACGAGGCGTCCTCGCGACAGTTGGTCGAGGGTCGTGCGCGTTTCCGGGCGATCGATCGCCCCGACCACCACGAGGCGCGCGCGCCACGTCGTCGCGGCGAGCGCGGCGGCGAGGATCCAGGGGTCTTGATCGTCGCGCCCGAGCACCCAGAGGGAGTCCGCCCCCGCGGCCTCGAGCGCGCGCGCGTCAGCGAAGAGCTCGCCGACGTCGCCGCCCAGCCGCAATTCGGCCCCGATCTTCATCGCAAGGCGATGCTAGCGACCGCCTAGCATCGAGCGGTGCCGCGTCCGCAGGCCCCTCCGGTCCAGATCGCGCGCTGGCGCGCCGGCGACTGGCGCGACGATCGCGATCAGGTCGCCGCCGAGGAGCCCCTCCAGCTCTCGCTCGATGGCAAGCCCCTCTCGATCGTCATGCGGACGCCGGGTAACGACCTCGAGCTCGCGCTCGGACTGCTCTGGGCGGAGCGGGTCATTTGTTCCCTCGACGACGTCGCGCGGGTGCGCATCAGCGCGGAGGCGCAGGAGAACGAGCCGCGCGTGTCCCTTGCGAACGATCTCGTCGAATCGAACCAGGTCGATGTCTATCTCCGCTCTGCGGGCGGCCGCCGTCCCGAGCGCTCGTTCCTCGCGACGTCAGCCTGCGGGGTGTGCGGCGCCACGACGGTCGAGTCGCTCGCGCTCGACTTCCCGCACCTCGCGCCGGGTCCGACGGTCGGCGCCGCAATGCTGCCCGGGCTCTCGGATCGGCTCCGCGAGCAGCAGCGCATCTTCGAATCGACGGGGGGTCTGCACGCGGCGGGGCTGTTCGACGAAAAAGGCGACCTCGAGCTTCTCCGCGAGGACATCGGCCGCCACAACGCGGTCGACAAGATCGTCGGCCGCGCTCTGCTCGACGGCCGGCTGCCGCTCGCGCGATCGGTGCTCGCAGTTAGTGGACGGGCCGGGTACGAAGTGGTGCAGAAGGCCGTGGCGGCGGGAATTCCGATCCTCGCCGCGGTCGGTGCGCCATCGAGCCTCGCGGTCGCGACCGCCGAGCAGTTCGGGATGACGCTCGTCGGTTTCCTACGCGACGACCGCTTCAACGTGTACACGGCGCCGGAACGTATCGGGAGGTAGGACGTGGCCAGGATCGTTGCGGATAAGCTCAGCCCGAAGGCACGCGCGATCGTCGATCAGATCGCGGCGCTGCCACAGCTTCCGGCGCTGACCCCCGTCGAGGCACGCGGCCGACCGGTGCCGCTCGAGGCGGCGCCCGAGGCCGTCGGGAGCGTGACCGCGCGGGCGATCCCCGGTCCGGGAGGTCCCCTGGCCATTCGCATCTACCGCCCCAAGGACGCGCTCCGCGCTGCGCTCGTTTATTTCCACGGTGGCGGATGGGTCCTCGGTTCCCTCGAGAGCGCGGATGCAACCTGTCGCGCGCTGGCGAATCGCTCGCGCTGCGTCGTGATCTCGATCGACTACCGGCTCGCGCCGGAGAGCAAGTTCCCGGCGGCCGTCGACGATGCCTATGCCGCGACTCGCTGGATCGCCGACAACGCGTCGGACCTTCGGATCGATCCGGCGCGGATCGCGGTGGGTGGGGCGAGCGCCGGCGGCAACCTCGCCGCCGCGGTGGCGCTCGTAGCGCGCGAGCGCGGCGGCCCGAAGATCGCGTTCCAGCTGCTCACCGTGCCGGTCGCCGAGCTCAGCTCGAAAGCCGAGTCGCACCGTGAGTTCGCCGAGGGCTACGGACTGAGCGCGGCCGACATGACGTGGTTCGGTCTGCATTACGTTCGGACGCCGGCCGACGCGGACGATCCGCGCGCGTCGGTACTGCGCGCGGATCTTCACGGTCTCCCGCCGGCGTTCGTGATCACCGCCGAATGCGACCCGCTGCGGGATGACGGCGAGGCCTATGCGGATCGCCTGCGTGAGCTCGGAATCGCGGCGCGTTACAAGCGCTATCCGGGCATGTTCCACGGATTCATGAGCTTTCCGGGCGTTCTGCCAGAAGCGGCGCAGGCATTCGAAGACGCGGGATCGGCGTTGCGGGAGGCGCTGACCTAGGCAACACGGGCGCAGCGGGTGGCACGGCGCAGCGGGTCTCTTACGAAGCGCGGGTGCCCCGGGGCCCCGCCCGCAGCGAACGGCAGTGAGCTGCAAGGCGGGGAGGGTGCGCTGAGGAAGAGGCCCGCGTAGCCGGGACAGGACCCGCTGCCTTCTAGCCCGGGTTCGGCCCCTCGCGCTCCAACTCTTCACGCACTTCGCGGATGAATGCAGCGATCGCATCGGCATCCTCTGCTTTCGCTTCTCGCAAACGTTCCACAGCGATCCCCGCGATGTATGTAGCGAGCGGCGCGAAGCGGCGCTCCTTCGTATGAGAGACCACTCGAGCTAACTGGAGAAGCTCGTCGGCCACCTTCGGATCGAGCCTTGGCTCCTCAATCTTCACGCCGCGGCGCTCGGCGGCTTTGGTCCAGCGCCTGGCGAGGGACTCGAAGAACTCATTCATCAGGCGAGAAATCTAGCGTCCCGCTTGCGGATGCAAAACACCGGGAGTAGAACAGTCCAAATCCGGTGACGGAAATCACTCGTCGTGAGTTCCTGAAGCTCGGAGCCGCCGGCACCGCCGGGATGGCCCTTGTTCCTCTTGCCAACCCGCTCGGTTTCGATGTAGCCGCAGCAAAGAAGCGGGCGCTCGAGCTGCGCATTTCGGGCGCGAAAGAAGTCCACTCACTCTGCCCGTACTGCGCCGTCGGCTGCTCGCTCATCGCCTACACGAAAGAAGTCAACGGCAAGACCCAGCTCCTTCAGATCGAGGGCGACCCGGACAGCCCAGTGAACGAGGGCCGGCTCTGCCCAAAGGGCGCGTCCGCCATGCAGCTCGCGACGAGCGCGCGCCGTGTCGAAGCGCCGATGTACCGGGCGCCGGGCAGCACGAAGTGGGAACAGAAGAGCTGGGACTTCATGCTCGACAAGCTCGCCCAGAACATCAAAGCGTCCCGCGACAACACGTTCGTCGCGCAGGACGCGAACGGCAACGTCGTCAACCGTACGGAGGGAATCGCGTTCGCCGGGGGCGCCGCGTTCTCGTCCGAGGAGGGGTACTTCGCCACGAAGCTCATGCGGAGCTTGGGCATCGTACATATCGAGCAGCAAGCCCGGGTCTGACACGGTCCAACGGTGGTCAGTTTGGCCGCCTCATTCGGACGGGGAGCGATGACGAACCACTGGCGTGACATCAAGCACGCCGATCTCATTCTCATCAACGGGGCGAACCCGGCCGAGGCGCACCCCGTGGGGTTCCAGTGGTTCGTGAAAGCGAAGCTCGACCCGACGAAGGGACCCGGTGCCGGCGGCGGCGCGAAGATCATCCACGCCGACCCGCGCTACACGCGAACCTCGGCGATGGCCGACATGTACCTGCGTATTCGAACCGGCACCGACGTCGCCTACTTCGGTGGGCTCATCAACTATGTGATCCAGAACAAGCTCTACCACGAGGAGTACGTCAAGAACTACACGAACGCCTCTTTTGTCGTGAAGCAAGGCTTCGACTTCAAGGACGGGTTGTTCTCCGGATTCAACCCTACGACGCGCTCGTACGACATTTCGACCTGGGCCTACGAGCAGACCACGCCCCCGCCGGAGCAGGCGGGCGGGGCCGGCGGAGGCGGGGGCGCGGGGGCGACCGAGGGCCCGCCGACGAGCCAGTCGGGTTTTGCGAAGCGGGATAAGACGCTGCAGGACCCGCAAACGGTGTGGCAGCTCCTCAGCAAGCACTACTCGCGCTACACGCCTGAGATGGTCTCGAGCATCACCGGCATCCCCGTCGAGCAATACCTCCAGGTCGCGAAGCTCGTCGGCGAGATGGGAAAGCCCGACAAAGTCATGACCATCGTGTACGCGGTGGGCCTCACGCACCACACGACCGGTGGCCAGCTCATCCGATCGGGTGCGCTGCTGCAGCTCATCCTCGGCAACATGGGTCGCCCCGGCGGTGGCATGAACGCCGAGCGCGGCCACGCGAACATCCAGGGCAACACCGATCACGCGATCAGCTGGGAGATCCTCCCGGGTTATCTGCGGATCCCCGGGCCGGGCCAAAAGAACCTGACGGATTACGTCAACGTCAACGCGCCGAAGAAGAGCGATCCGAACTCGTGGAACTTCTTCGGCACGAACTATCGGAACTTCATGGTCAGCCTTTTGAAGGCCTGGTACGGGAGCGCCGCCACGAAGGACAACGAGTACGCGTTCAACTTCATCCCGAAGCCCGGTGTGAACTCCTCGTGGATGTCGATCTACGACCAGGCGCTCAAAGGAAAGATGGAGGGCGTGATGCTCTCCGGCATGACCGCAACCTCCATCGGCCCCGATTCGAACCAGGTCATGGAAGCCCTCGGAAAGCTGAAGTGGCTCGTGGTCATGGATCCGCTCCCGACGACGAGCTCCGAGTTCTGGCGCGCGCCCAACGTCGATCCGACGAAGGTCCAGACAGAGGTCTTCATGCTGCCGACGACCCACTGGATCGAAAAGGACGGCTCGTTCGTCAACAGCGGACGCTGGTCCCAGTGGAAGGACCAGGTCATCCCGCCCGAGGGCGAGGCACGCCACGACCACTGGATCATGGCCGACCTCTACGACCGGGTGAAGACGCTCTACAGGCAGCAGGGCGGCAAGTTCCCCGATCCGATCATGGCGGCGACGCTCGACTACAAGGATCCGAAGAAGCCTGAGCTCGATGAGATCGCGAAGGAGATCAACGGAAAGAACCTCGCGACCGGCGGGCAGATGGCGAGCTTCGCCCTCCTCAAGGACGATGGGACGACGACCGCGGGCGACTGGATCTACACCGGAAGCTACCCGGACGCCGGAAACCTCTCCAAGCGGCGCAACGGGATCTCGAATCCGCAGCAGAACGATCCAACGGGTATGGGCTTCTATCCAAACTGGGCCTGGAGCTGGCCGCTCAACCGCCGCGTCCTCTACAACCGGGCGTCGGCGGACCTCGACGGGAAGCCGTGGGACCCGAAGCGCCCCGGCATCCAGTGGAACGGCACGACGTGGATCGGCGATGTGCCGGACTATCCGGCGACGATGAACCCGAAGGACCCCGCAGCGTGGCTACCGTTCATCATGAACGGAGAGGGCGTCGGCCGGCTCTTCTCGAGCTCGATGCTCGACGGTCCGTTCCCCGAGCACTACGAGCCGTACGAGGCGCCGATCCTGAACCCGCTGCATCCGAATCAATCGGAAGACCCTGTCGCCTTCCTGTACGACCAGGCGGCGGGCCGGCCGAGCCGCTTCGGAAAGGTCGACAACTATCCGTACGTCGCGACGAGCTATCGGCTCACCGAGCACGAGCACTACGTGACCCAGCACGTGCCGCTGCTGGTTGGTCTGCAGCCTCAGGCGTTCGTCGAGGTGCCGCAGGAGCTCGCGGACGAGAAGGGCATCAAGAACGGCGATCGCGTCCGCGTGTCCAGCGGGAGAGGAAAGCTCGAAGTCGCCGCACTCGTTACCAAGCGGCTCGGCCCGGTGACGCTCGCCGGGAACAAGAAGGTCTACCACATCGGCATCCCGATCCATTGGGGCTTCGTCGGCATCTCCGCGGAGCAGAACCCCGATCACTCGAAGTACTGGCTCGCGAACGCGCTCACGCCGATGGTCGGCGACGTGGGCGCGCGGACGCCCGAGTTCAAGGCGTTCCTCGTGAACATCGAAAAGCTCTGATGACGCTCCTTGCCGAACCGACGACGACCTACCCGCAGCGCCGCGAGCGCGCTCGCGAGCTCGGCGTGCGCTTCGCCTTCGCAGAGCAGCCGCTCGCGCTCTATCTCGCCATCGTGGACGCGCAGGAACGGGTATTCGAGCGCGCGCGTGCCGATCGGCCGCCCCGCGAGGACCTCGCGGCCTACGTCGTTCGCACCGCCCTGCCGGGAATCATGGAAGTCGCCGTCGCCGCCGGCACAGAGACCCTGCGCGAGGCGACCCTCCTTCGTTTTCATGAGGCCGACCTTGAAGGTCTCATCGAGGCATGGCTCGACGGCGACGAGACGTCTGGCACGGACACCTTCCTCGCTCGCGCGAGCACCCAACCGGTGCTCGAGGCGCTCCCTGAGCTCGCGGCCCAGCTCCGTTCGGCCGATGCGAACGACCGCTGTTGCCCGCGGTGTGGCGGTCTTCCGCAAGTCGCGGTGTTCCCCGAGACAGGCGAGGCTCTCCTCACCGCGCAGCGCACGCTCGTGTGCTCGCGTTGCGCGAACGAGTGGACGCTGAGCCGCATGACCTGCGCGTCGTGCGGTGAGACCTCGGGCGCGAAGATGCCGATCCTCTCCGATGTGGATCTCTTCCCGCACCTGCGCATCGACGCGTGCGAGATCTGCCGCCGCTACCTCATCACCGTCGATCAGCGCAAGGACCCGCGCGCCGTTCCAGTCGTCGACGAGCTCGTCGCGCTGCCGCTCGATCTGGTCGCCGCCGAGCGCGGCTACACCAAGATCGCGCGCAATTTGATGGGGTTCTAAAGCTATGGCTGCATTTCAGGAACGCCCGATGGGATTCTTCACGGACACGTCGATCTGCATCGGCTGCAAGGCGTGCGAGGTCGCGTGCAAGGAGTGGAATCAGCTCCAGGGCGACCCGGCGAAGTTCACGGCCGATTCGTACGACAACACCGGCCAGCTCGACGCGCAGAACTGGCGGCACGTGCAGTTCATCGAGCAGGTGCCGGACAAGAACGGCGTTGTCTTCAACCCGACGCCCATCGCGGGGGGACAGGCCTGGCTGATGATGAGCGACGTGTGTAAGCACTGTAAGAACGCGAGCTGCATGGAAGTCTGTCCTACGAACGCCCTCATGCGCACCGAGTACGACACCGTCTACATCCAGAACGACGTTTGCAACGGCTGCCGCAACTGCATCTCCGCGTGCCCCTACGGTGTCATCGGGTTCAACGAGGAGAAGGGCATCGCACAGAAATGCACCCTCTGCT
Source organism: Chloroflexota bacterium (assembly GCA_038040345.1). GTDB lineage: Bacteria > Chloroflexota > Limnocylindria > P2-11E > P2-11E > 3-1-20CM-2-70-9. The sequence goes on along the minus strand of JBBPIQ010000005.1, from coordinate 79,590 downwards.
ACGACCGTTTGCAGGGCGGCCTGCAGCCGGCGTGCGCGAAGGCCTGCCCGACCGAGTCGATCAAGTTCGGCTACGTCGACGACCTACACAAGGTGGCCGACGATCGGCTCGCCAACTTGCAGAAGCAGGGCTACGCCAAGGCGCAGCTCTATGGCCGAGACGAGAAGGTCTACGGCGGGCTCAACGCGTTCTTCCTGTTGATGGACAAGCCCGAGGTCTACAAGCTGCCGAACGAAGCGAACGCGACGCTGCCCAGCCGCAACAACCTCCCGGGTTATGTCGGTGGGGTCGCGACCGCGGTCGTCGGGCTCATCGCAGGCCTGCTCGCGTTCCGCAGCGGCCGGATGAACGGGAACAACAACAACACGACGACGACGCCCCGCTGATGCCGCCAGCCGAACACTTCGCATCGGCGCCGCAGTGGGAGTGGTGGATCCTCGCGTACTTCTTCTTCGGTGGCCTCTCCGGCGGGTCCTACGCGCTCGGGACGCTGCTGCGCCTCGTCGGTGATCCGCGCGACCGCTCCGCTTCGCAGTTGGCCTACATCGCGAGCTTTGTCGCGCTCATTCCGTGCCCGATCTTTCTCATGGCCGACCTGGGCCAGCCGCTCTTCTTCTGGCACATGCTCGTCGACGCGAGCCCCGGCGGCGGGCTCGCGTTCAAACCGGAGTCGCCGATGAGCCTCGGCTCGTGGGCTCTGCTCCTTTTCGGCCTCTTTTCCTTCGTCTCCTTCCTCGGAGCGCTCGCCGAGCGCGGCACGGTCCGCGCGTTGGCGCCGCTCGCGCGTGCGGTGCAGGGGCTGCCCGCGACGATCTGGGGCGTCATCGGTACGGGGCTCGGTTTCTTCATCAGCGGCTACACCGGCGTGTTGCTCGCGGTGTCGAACCAGCCGGTGTGGAGCGACGCGGGCTGGGCGCTCGGCGGGATGTTCCTCGCCTCGGCCCTTACCGGCGCGGCCGCGCTTCTCCTTCTCTTCGCGCAGTCCCGGCGCGACGTCGATGCCGATACGACCTTCCGGCTCGCGACGGCCGACCGCTACTTCGTCATCCTCGAGGCGATCCTGATCGTGCTCTTCCTTGCGTCCGTCGCGATCGCCGGATCGATCACCAAGGTCCTCGGCGTCTGGATCGTGCTCTGGATCGTCGTGATCCTCGGGCTTGCCGCTCCCTTCCTCGCGTCGCGCGCGCGCCGATGGCCGCCGGTCGCGGCCCCGGTCCTTGCTCTGCTCGGCGTGCTCGCGCTACGCGCGCTCGTGATCTTCAGCGCACAGATCTAGCTCCCGGAGCAGAACGCGTAGAGCGCGTCGCAGAAGGCAGATCCGATCCGCAAACGCTCGTCGTCGGAGAGATCCGCATCCCGCAGTCCATCGAAGACCGCCCGAACGCCGCCGGACTCGGCTGGTGACGCGTCCTCGTGGGGCAGGTCAGCACCGCGGATGATGAGACCCATGCGATCGATGGCCGGATCGATCAAGGCGCGACGCTCTATGAGGACCTCGAAGGTGCAGCGCGCTCCGCGGTGGCTGAGCTCGGCTCCGCGAATGTCGAACGCCGTTCCGGCAATGGAGTCGACGTCTTTGGTCCGCGGGACGAACGCGAAGGTCGCGTCCGGATCTACGAAGCGGCGTATAGCCCAGGCGGTGGCGATGCGATCCACATGCAGGCGCTCACGCGTTACGAACAGCACGGCCTAGCCCGTCTTCTGGGCCCGCGCTTTGTCGATCGCGCGGCGCGCGCGGCTACGTCCAGCGGCATGGAAATGGTCACGCGCGACGACCGAGCGGTATCCGTGCTCGAGCGCGACCACGCCGCGATGAGAAAGACGGTGTCCGGCCTTTGTCCGCAGCGCGTCGTACTCGAGCTCGCGAGCGGACCGCACCCGCGCGCGGATCTCGGCCTCATCGCGTTCGCGGAGCTCAGAGACCGGTAGTACCCAGGCCTCGCCGCCGCTCTCGACGATCCGCTCCGCGAGCCACTCGGTCTGTTCCAACAGATCCTCCGAGTAGGGGACCACCACCGCCCCCGGCGTGAGCAGCGCCGCGCCCATTCGCTGCAGCGTGCGCCAGGTCGTGACGCGCGGTGTGCTCGATGTCGATGGTAGGCGCCAGGTGAGGACGACCCACTTCGGACTCAAATTGTTCATGTGAAACGTATGTTACAGTCGAACGCCGTGTCCGCACAAGGGCGAGTTGTGGCATTCGCGAGGGAGCAATCCGTCGCCGTCTGGGTCCTCCAGCTCGGCATGCTGGTGAACTTCTTTGGAAACGGTCTCGTCGCGCCGTTCCTCGTCCTCTACCTGCATTTCGGTCGCGGCCTTCCGATCGCGGTCGCGGGCGCGGCCATCGCGACGGGCGGCATCACGGCCATCGCGTCAGGGTTTCTCGCGGGCTGGAGCGCGGACCGGTTCGGTCCGAAGTTCACGCTCGTCGGCGCGATGCTCTCGAACGCCCTGGCGTATGGGCTCTACCTCCGAGTAACCGAGCCGTTGCACGCCTTCGTGGTCGCCGCGCTCGTCGGCGTGGGAACCGGCGCCTACGGCCCGAGTCAACAGAGCCTGGTCGCGAATCTGGTCCGGCCGGAGCAAAGGCACCGGGTGTTCACGCAGAACCGGATGTTCGCGCTCGTCGGGCTCGGGCTCGGCGGCATCGTCGGCGGCTTCATCGCCGCTGGCGAGCGAGCTTCGGATTACGAGACCCTCCTGACGCTCGATGTCATCACGTTCCTCGTGTTCGCTGCCGTCCTCTCGCAGATCCCCGTCGTCCGTCGCCGGGCCGAAGGCAGATCCTCTGCGGGCGGTTACGCCACTGCCCTCCGCGATCGCAGCCTCGTCCGGCTGTGCCTCGTGAATCTGGTTCTGGTGAGTGCGGGGATCGCGCCGATGCTCGTCCTCATGCCCGCGTACGCGAAGGTGCATGGCGATGTAGGCGAGAGTGCCATCGGCGTGATCTACGCGGTCAACACCTTGACGGTGCTCCTCGCCCAGATCCCGATCACACGACGCGCGGAAGGCCGTCGACGGATGCCGCTCCTCGCACTTGGGACGTCGCTTTGGATCGTGGCGTGGGCCGTGATGCTGACCGCCGCCGTGGGCCCCCATGCCTGGGCGGCCGTGCTCGTCGCCTTCGCCGTGGTCGTCTACGGGGTCGGCGAGTGCATGTACAGCGCGATCGTCGTCCCGACGGTCGCCGCGATCGGACCCGACGCGCTTCGCGGCAGGTATCTCGCGGTGATGGGCTTCACTTGGCAGGCCGGATTCATGGTCGGGCCGGCCATCGGCGCGAGCCTCCTGACGGTCGGCCCGCTCGCCCTTCCGGTCGCGTGCGCGGGGCTCTGCCTCGTCGCGCTCGCGGGCGCGCTGGCAACGGAGCGCGGCCTGCCGGCCGAGCACGCGCGCACGCCGCGCGTGATCGCCCGGGGAGCGTCATCATCGGTACTCATGAAATGGATCACCCGCGAACATCCCCGCGTGGACCGTGTCGCGTGTCCGTGGCTCATCGAAAAGTTCGTCGACAAGGACGCCGAGTTCATCTACGTGCCATCAGAGCAAGTTGCATCCGAGGCGCAGAAACGAGATGCGACTCCCTACGACATCAAGGACGTGGAGCTCGGACATCACGGACCGGAATGCAGCTTCGACGCGTTCGTGCACAAGTACGGGCTCGATAAGGATCCCGCGATGGTCTACATGGCCAAGGTCATCCGCGGCGCGGACACGGCCGACAAGACCATCACCCCCGAGTCGCAAGGGATCGAGGCGATCCTCGACGGCATCAGGCACCTTCACTATCCCAACGACCAGAAGCAACGTGAGACCTCTCGTCCACTGCTCGATGCGCTCTACGCGTACTGCCAGAAGAAGGTGGAAGCGAAGGCCGCTTGACGTTGCGGCATGTCGGCTTCACTGCCGTGCCGCCGGGTGCCAAGCCCGGCTTCGATCACGCCGACACTTACCTCGATCCGCGCGGCAGCCGACTCTACGTGGCCCACACCGGCGCGGACCGGATTGACGTGTTGGCCTGCAATAACGGGGCGTACCTCCGATCGATCGCGGGGCTTCCTGGTGTGGCGGGCGTGCTTATCGATAGCGAGAACGACCTGCTCTTCACGTCGGACCGCGCCGCTGCGCGCGTGAGCATCCTCCGCGCGTCAGACGAAACGATGCTCGGCCAGGTCGCGGTCGATCCCCGGCCGAACGGCCTTGCCTTCGATCCAGATTCGCGAAATCTCTACAGCTTCAACCTTGGAGAGCCCGCCGGCACTCATTGCACCGCTTCCGTTGTTTCCGTCGACGCACAGCGAGTCGTCGCGACGCTCCCGCTGCCGGGCCGACCGCGTTGGGCGGTGTTCGACCGCGGGACCCTTTGCGTGTACGCGAACATCAGCGACCCAGCACTGATCGTGGTGATCGATGGTGACTCGCTGGCGATATCCCGCTCGATCTCGGTGCCCGCGGCCGGGCCGCACGGACTCGCCCTCGTCGGCGGTCGAGGCAAGGCGTCCCTTTGGTGCGCGGCCGATGCCGGACAGCTCGTGGTGCTCGATCCGAAATCCGGCGCGGCTTTGGCGAGCCTTCCGTTGCCTGGCGTCCCGGACGTCGTGATGCACGACCAGGGTCTCGGTCGGCTGTACGTCGCCGTCGGCTCGCCGGGGACCGTTACGGTTTTTGACACGCGCCACCGGCGAGAGCTTGAGACGATCGTGACCGAGGAGGGCGCCCACACGATCGGGTGGGATCCGGTGAGTCGTCGGCTTTTCGTCTTCCAGCCGAAGAGCTCTGGTGTAGGGATCTACGAGGACGTCTAGGCGGCCGCGTTCAGTGCCTGCGTGAGGTCCTGCGGCTCTGAATACTCGCGATCCGGAAGCTTCGCGAGCGCCTCCTGCAAGCCCGATCCAACGCTCGCCTGGCGCGCGGCAGCGACTATCGCGTCTTTGCTGATCGGGTAGTCGAGGCCCTCGACGAACTGGCTCGCGGCTTCGCTCGCCTGCATTTCTTGCATGCCCAGGACGAGAGCGAATGTCATGCCACCGGCTATTTCGGGCCGCTCGGCGACCGATACCCTCTCTTCGCGCCGTGGTCCCCCCGGCCTCGGACGCCTCGGCCGGCTCCCCGTCGGTCGCTACGCGCCCAGGGGCCCCTGCCCCTGGGGGCCCTCGGTCGGCTGAGCGGCGCATGCCACCGGCCCGCATATCCTCGGCGCATGAAAACGACTGACCGGCTTGCGGAGATGCGAGCGAAGGCGTCGATCGGTGGCGGCGAGCAGCGCATTGCGCAGCAGCATGCCAAGGGCAAGCTCACCGCCCGCGAGCGCATCGATCTCGTTCTGGATGAAGGCTCCTTCACAGAGCTCGACGCGTTCGTGCTCGCGCGTCCGACCGAGCTCATCCCCGACGACGAGCGGGTCATGGGTGACGGTGTCGTGACCGGGTTCGGCCGGATCGATGGTCGCTCCGTCTACATCTTTTCGCAGGACTTCACGGTCTTCGGCGGATCGCTCGCCGAGGCGCACGCCGAGAAGATCTGCAAAGTGATGGACCTCGCCGTCAAGACCGGCGCGCCGATCATCGGACTCAACGATTCGGGTGGCGCACGCATCCAGGAGGGCGTCGTATCTCTCGGTGGATACGCCGACATCTTTCTGCGGAACGTCCTGGCGTCAGGGGTCGTCCCGCAGATCTCCGCGATCATGGGCCCGTGCGCGGGCGGCGCCGTGTACTCGCCCGCGATCACCGACTTCGTCGTCATGGTCCGCGATACGAGCTACATGTTCGTGACCGGGCCGAACGTGGTGAAGACGGTCACGCACGAGGACGTGACCTTCGATGAGCTCGGTGGGGCCGACGTGCACGCGCACCGGTCCGGCGTCGCGCACTTCGAGGCGGACGACGAGGTCAGCTGCGCGGCCCTGCTCCGCCGGCTCGTCGGGTTCCTGCCGTCGAACAACCTCGATCCAGCGCCGATCGTGGCCACCGAGGACCCGCCCGACCGCGAGGACCCGGCCCTCGACGACATCGTCCCTGAGGCGTCGAACAAGGCGTACGACATGAAAGAGGTCATCCGTCGCGTGGTCGATGACGAGGACGTGCTCGAGGTGCATGAAGGCTGGGCGCAGAACATCATCTGCGCGTTCGCGCGGCTCGACGGTCGATCCGTCGGCGTCGTGGCGCAGCAGCCGATGATCCTTGCCGGCGTCCTCGACATCGACGCGTCGGTCAAGGCCGCCCGCTTCGTGCGTTTCTGCGATGCCTTCAACATCCCGCTCATCACGTTCGTCGACGTGCCGGGGTTCCTACCGGGCACCGTCCAGGAGCATGCCGGGATCATCCGCAACGGCGCGAAGCTCCTCTACGCGTACGCGGAAGCGACCGTGCCGAAGCTCACCGTCATCACACGAAAGGCCTACGGCGGCGCATACGACGTCATGTCGAGCAAGCATCTCCGCGGCGACTACAACGTCGCGTGGCCGAGCGCGGAGATCGCGGTCATGGGCCCGGAAGGCGCCGTGAACGTCATCTATCGCGAGGAGATCGCGAAGGCCAAGGACCCCGGGGAGCGGCGCACGCAGCTCGTCGCCGAGTACGTCGCGCGGTTCGCCAATCCGTACGTCGCCGCTGCGCGCGGGTACATCGACGACGTGATCGAGCCGCGCGAAACGCGGCGGCGGCTCATCGCCGCGCTACGCTCTCTGGCAAGCAAGCGGGACACGAACCCGCGTCGCAAGCACGGCAACATCCCGCTTTAAGAGGGGGGAACGGCGCTCACCTCCGTCCTCGTCGCCAATCGCGGCGAGATCGCGCTCCGCATCATTCGCGCCTGCCACGACCTCGGCATCCGCGCGACCGCGGTCTACAGCGATGTCGACCGCGACGCGCTGCACGTCCGCGCCGCCGACGCGGCTTACCCGATCGGCCCGGCAGCGCCCCGCGAGAGCTACCTCAACGCAGCGCGGATCATCGAGGTCGCCAAACGCTCGGGCTGCGACGCGATCCATCCGGGCTACGGGTTCCTATCGGAGAACGCGGACTTCGCGCAGGCCGTCGCCGATGCGGGCCTTGTCTTCGTCGGTCCGCCTGCGAAGGTCCAGCGCCTCCTCGGGGAGAAGACCGCCGCGCGCCGTCTCGCGCGCGCGGTCGATGTCCCGGTCGCGGAGGGAACGGAGCCGCTGCGCGACGCGGCGGCGGCTCGCGACGCCGCGAAGGTGATCGGCTATCCGGTGTTGCTGAAGCCGGCCGGCGGTGGCGGCGGCAAGGGCATGCGCGTCGTCGGCCGCGATGAGGACTTCGACGCCGCTTGGCGAGGCGCGACGGGCGAGGCGACCGCGGCTTTCGGAGCGCCCGCCCTCTATCTGGAGCGGCAGATCAACAACGCCCGCCACGTCGAGATGCAGATCCTGGCGGACGGACACGGGAAGGTCGTGTGGCTTGGGGAGCGCGACTGCTCCATCCAACGGCGCCACCAAAAGCTGATCGAGGAGTCTCCGGGGCCGAGCGTCACCGAAGGGCTACGCGCGAAGCTCGGCGCGGCCGCGGTTCGCATCGCCGAGCGTGCGGGATATGTGAACGCCGGCACGGTCGAGTTCCTCGTCGAGACGAACGGGCAGTTCAATTTCCTGGAGGTGAACACGCGTCTGCAGGTCGAGCATCCCGTGACCGAGATGGTCACAAGCCTTGACCTCGTGGCGCTGCAGCTCCGCATCGCGGCGGGCGAGCCGCTCCCGTTCACGCAGGACCAGATCGTCCGCCGCGGCGCGGCCATCGAGTGCCGCATCACCGCCGAGGATCCGTTCGCGGGATTCGTGCCTGCGAGCGGACGCGTCGCGCTCGTGCGCGAGCCCGCCGGTGCCGGGATCCGTGTCGATTCCGCGCTCTTCTCGGGGATGACTGTGCCGAGCGAGTACGACTCGCTGCTGGCGAAGGTGATCGCCTACGGGAGCGATCGCGAGGAGGCGATGGCCCGGATGAGGCGAGCACTCGAGGAGATGCGCGTAGCCGGGATCCCGACCTCGCTCCCGTTCCATCGTGCCGCGCTCTACGAGCAAGATTTCATCGCGGGGCGCTACGACACGGGATTCGTCGCGCGATGGGACCCGAAGAAGGTGCCGGACCTGTCCGACGGGGCGGCCGCGGCAGGTGCGCTCGCCGCCGTCCTGGCAATGCGATCGCGCGGCGAGCGGCGCGCGTTGCCGCAATCAGATCCGGCGTGGGCTCGAGCGGCGCGCGAGGACGCGCTTCGCTGATGCGGTACGAGGTCACGCTCGACGATCGCCGCGTCCGCGTGGAGCTCGGCGAGAACGGCCGTTTCACGGTCGAAGATCGCGTCGTCGCGGCCGACGTCCGCGAGACCGTGCGCGGGCGGCAGTGGTCGATCACGCTCGAGGGCTCCAGTCACGAGATCACCGTGGTGACGCACGACCCGCTCCGTCTCGACCTCGATGGCCGCGACGTCCGCGCCGTCGTCGTCGACGAGCGCGCCCTCCGCGCGAGCCGCGGAGCCGTGGGGTTGCGGACGGGCCGGGTCGAGCTCCGCGCGCCGATGCCCGGTCTGCTCAAGGCCGTGCATGTGAAAGAGGGCGACCGCGTCGACGCCGACGCTCCGCTCGCGACGCTCGAAGCGATGAAGATGGAGAACGAGCTACTGGCGCCGTCCGCGGGGCGGATCGCGAAGGTGCGCGCGACCGCGGGGGCGAAAGTCGAGGCCGGCGCCGTGTTGATCGTGATCGCGAGTGACTAGCCGGCGGCGCACTGCCGGCATCGTCGCGGCAACGATCGCCCTTCTGCTGGTCGTGAGCATCGTGGTGACCGGGCTCATCCTCGTCTATCGACCGCTCGCGACCATCGAGGGCGAGTTCCGCCTGCTCGGGCTCGATCAGCGCGCCGAGGTCCTCCGCGACAGCTACGGAGTCCCGCACGTGTACGCGCAGACGGCGCACGACCTTTTCTATCTCCAGGGATACGTCACCGCGCAGGACCGGCTGTTCCAGATGGACCTTTACCGGCGGGCCGGCGCGGGCCGTCTGGCCGAGGTCCTCGGCGAGCCCGCGCTTGACTCGGACAAGCAGTTCCGCACGTTCGGCCTCGCGCGGGTCGCGGCGCAGGAGCTTCCGCTTCTTCGCGACGACACCCGTCAGAACCTGAGCGCCTATGCCGAGGGCGTGAACAAATTCCTCGAGGGGCACGGCGATTCGCTGCCGCTCGAGTTCGTCATCCTCGGATACCGTCCGGAACGTTGGTCGACGCTCGACTCGCTGATCGTCGCCAAGCTTCAGGCGTACGACGCGGCGAACAACCTCGATCAAGAGCTGCTGCGCGCAGGACTCGCATCGCGCTTTGGGACCGGCGTGCTCGCGACGCTGATGCCCGATCCGTCCGGCCACGCGGCCTCGGTCGACGAGCGCTCTTGGGCGGCAATCGCGCCCTACCTTTCGGCCGGCGCGACCTCGGAACCGGGCGCGGTCGCGCTCTCGTCACTCCTGCCGGGCGCGGGTGACGGCACCGGGTCGAACTGCTGGGCGCTCGCCGGGACCAGGACCGCGACCGGCAAGCCGATCCTCGCGGGCGATCCGCACCTCGCGGTCCGCAACCCGTCGATCTGGTACGAGATCGGCCTCGAGGGCGCGGGCTACAAGCTCGTCGGTTTTTCCTTCGCCGGCATTCCGGGGATCGTCATCGGCCACAACGACCGCATCGCGTGGAGCTTCACGTACGCGTACACCGACACGCAGGATCTTTTCGTCGAACGGCAGGATCCCACCGATCCGCGGCGCTACGAGTACAAGGGACAGTTCGAGCCAGCAACGTTCGTGCGCGAGACGATCGACGTGAAGGGCCGCGCCGATCCCGTGATCGTCGACGTCGCGATCACGCGTCACGGACCGATCATCACGCCGGTCCTGAAAGACCAAACCGCTCCGCTTGCGCTCCGCTGGACGGCGCTCGATCCCGGACGCCTCGTCGACTTCGTGTTCGAGCTCGCGCGGGCAGGGAGCTGGCAGGACTTCCGCGCGGCGGCCGCCGACTTCAGCGGTGCGGCGGTCTCAGCGTGCTATGCGGATGTCGATGGGCACATCGGCTATCAGCTCATCGGGCAGCTGCCCGCACGCAAAGGCGACGGCCAGATGCCGGTGCCGGGATGGACCGGCGAGTACGACTGGACCGGCGTGCTGCCCTCCGACGCGAATACGACGCTCCTCGATCCGCCGAGCGGGGTGATCGTCAACGCGAACGACCGACCCACGCAGGATCCTCACAGCGCCGCCTATGTCGGCGAATGGGATCCCGGTTTCCGGGCGATGTACATCGCGCAGCGCCTCGCGAGCCTCCCGAAGGCGGACCTGCCCGCGATGCGCGCGATCCAGACCGACTACGCGTCGACGCCGGTCGGCCGCTGGCGTGAAGTGATCCTTGCGGCAAGCCCGAAGACCGACCTGCAGCGGCGCGCGCAGGCGCTGGTGCGCGACTGGGACGGCACGCTCTCCGCGCAGTCCGGCGGCGCCGCCGTCACCGAGGCGTGGCTCGTGCGCATGCTCGCGCGGACGTTCGAGGACAAGCTCGGCGAAAAACTGTACGGCGACTACCTCGGTCACGGGCGCGCCGTGTTCGCGTTGTACGAGCTTCTCGCCCGCCCGGACGATCCGTGGTTCAGTGACGCCGGCGACCCTTCGGTCCGCGGACGCGACGGCCTCTCCACCCTCGCGCTCGAGGACGCGACGCGCGAGCTCGTTGCGCGGTTCGGCACCGACACCGCGAAATGGCGCTGGGGCGATCTGCACACGATCACGTTCGAGCATCCGCTCGCGATCGGTCCGCTCGCGCTCCTTTTGAACATCGGTCCGCTGCCGCGCGCGGGCGATGGCTTCTCGGTCAACAACGGCGCCTACGATCCGGCGAAGCCGTACAAACAGTCGACGAACGCGTCCGAGCGGATGATCGCGGACCTCTCCGATCTCGATAACTCGCTCTCGGTGACGCCGGAGGGCGAATCTGGTCAGCCGGGATCGCCTTATTGGGGCGATCAGGCGCCGCTCTGGAACGCGGGCGACTACAAGCCGATGCGTTTCTCCAGGGATCGCCTCGGCCGCAGTGGCGGAATGCTCGTCTTACGGCCCCGATAGGTCGGTACCATCGCCTCGTGCCAAGGAACAGCCGCGACCGCGCCGAATGGGAGCGAACCAAGTACGCGCAAGCAACCAAGCGCGTTCCCGAGCGTGCGAAATTCGAGACCACGTACGCTGCGCCGCTACCGCCGATCTTCGATCCCGACGGCGCGGATCCGGGCCTTCCAGGCGAGCCGCCCTACACCCGGGGCATCCAGCCGACGATGTATCGCGGACGCCTCTGGACGATGCGCCAGTACGCGGGGTTCGGCACGGCCGAGGAGTCGAACGCGCGATACCGCTACCTGCTCCAGCAGGGACAGACCGGGCTCTCCGTCGCGTTCGACCTCCCGACGCAGATGGGCTACGACGCGGACGATCCACGCGTGGCCGCCGAGGTGGGAAAGGTCGGCGTTTCGATCAGCTCGCTCGACGATTTCGCTCGCCTCTTCGAGGGCATTCCGATGGGCGACGTGACGACGTCGATGACGATCAACGCGACCGCGGCGATCCTCCTCGCGATGTACGCCGCCATCGCGAAGCGACAGGGGGTCGCGGCCGACCGCGTCGCCGGCACGACGCAGAACGACATCCTCAAGGAGTACATCGCGCGCGGGACGTACATCTTCCCGCCGCGACCGTCGATGCGCCTCGCGACCGACCTCATCGCCTACTGCTCCGAGCGGCACCCGCGGTGGAACGCGATCTCGATCAGCGGATATCACATCCGCGAGGCCGGCGCGGACGCCGTCCAGGAGCTCGCGTTCACGTTCGCCGACGCCATCGCATACGTGGACGCGGCGGTCGAGCGCGGGCTCGACGTCGACCGATTCGCGCCGCAGCTCTCGTTCTTCTTCGCGGCGCACTCGACGCTGCTCGAGGAGGTCGCGAAGTTCCGCGCCGCGCGGCGCGTCTGGGCCTCGGTCATGCGCGATCGCTATGGCGCGAAGGCGCCGGCATCGCTCGCGCTCCGGTTCCACACGCAGACCATGGGCTCGACCCTCACCGCACAGCAGCCGCAGAACAACATCGTTCGCACCGCGATCGAGGCGCTCGCCGCGGTGCTCGGGGGGACGCAGTCGCTCCACACGAACGCCTACGACGAGGCGCTCGGCCTCCCCACGGAGGAGTCCGTGCGTATCGCACTCCGAACGCAGCAGATCATCGCCGAGGAATCGGGCGTCGCGGAGACGATCGACCCCCTCGGCGGCGCGCACGCGATCGAGGCGCTGACGAGCGACATCGAGCGTCGCACGCTCGCCGAGATCAAGTCGATCGACGGTCAGGGCGGCGCGCTCGCCGGGATCGAGAAGGGGTACCAGCAGCGCGCCATCGAGGACTCCGCGTACAAGCAGCAGCGTGCGATCGAGAGCAAAGAAAAGGTCATCGTCGGCGTCAATGCTTACCGCGCCGAGGGCGACGAGCCCGAGGTCCCGATCACCCGGGTCGATGCCGCCGTACTGGAGCGCCAGCGCGCGCGTCTCGCGGAGCTGCGAACGCGGCGCGACGGTGGCCGCGCGAAGAAAGCACGGGCCGACCTCGTCGCGGCGGCGCGGGGCACCGCGAACCTGGTGCCGCTGATCGTCGCCGCCGTCGAAGCCGACGTGACGCTCGGCGAGATCTGCGCCGACCTGCGCGAGGTTTTCGGCACGTACGTCCCGCCACGTCTGTGAAGCTCGGCCCGCTGCATCACGTCGCGATCGCGGTCCCGCGCATCGAAGACGCCCTCCCGTTCTTCCGCGACACGCTCGGGCTTGCCGCCGATCGCATCCGGGACCTTCCGGACCAGCACGTTCGCATGGTCTTCGTCGGCGACGCAAAGGGGCGGATCGAGCTGATCCAACCCATCGACGGCGAGTCGGGAGTTGCGAAGTTCGTCGCCGAGCACCCGAAACCGACGCTCCATCACGTCTGCTACGTCGTCGACGACCTGGCAGCGATGCTCGAGAAGCTCGACCGCGAAGGGGTCGAGCTCATCGACCGCGCGCCGCGGCGAGGGGCCGAGGGCATGGTCGCGTTCATCCACCCGCGAGCATCCGGCGGAGTGCTCATCGAGCTCATCGACCGCGCGAGCCTTCGTGATTCCATACCATGACGAAGGTGCGTCCACGTATCGCGCTCACGCTGGCACGACCGTCCGCGTTCCACGGCGCATCGCATCAGCGGTACCGCGATGCGCTCGAGAGCGCCGGCGCAGACCTCATCGTGCTGCACCCGGGCGACCCGGTGCCGACCGATCTCGACGGCCTCTGCCTGTCGGGTGGTGGCGATATCGAGTCGGCGCGATATGGCGAGGTCGACGTGGCTTGCGCGGAGGTCGATACCGATCGCGACGCGCTCGAGATCGCGATCGCAAAGGCGGCGATCGAGCGCGACCTTCCGGTCCTCGGCATCTGCCGCGGATTCCAGATCCTGAACGTCGTACAGGAAGGCAGCCTGGTCCAGGACGTACCGGGGCACCGGCCCGAAGAGCGCGAGGGCATCGTCGAGCACCGCGACGTGAGCGTGCGGCCCGGCTCGCGCCTCGCGAAAGCCACGGGCGGCGCACCGCTAACGGTCAACTCGCGGCATCACCAGGCGGTGACCAAAGACACGCTCGGCCGTGGTCTCGTCGCGACCGTCGTCGTCGACGATCTCATCGAAGCCTTCGAGCTTGACGACCGGCGGTGGGTGGTGGGCATCCAGTGGCATCCCGAGCGGACCAGCGAGGTCTCGCCCGAGGCGCGCCGGATCTTCGACGCCTTCGTCCAGGAGGCGGCGCGCACCACGACGGCGTCACGATGACGGTCTCGACCGGGATAGACGCCCCGGTCGAGGAGACGCGCATCGCGCTTGCCCGTGCGCTTCGTGTCGCCCTCGTTCATGGCCGCGAAGAGGCGTCGCGTCGCGCGGTCGTCCATCTCGCGCTCGCGTCAGGCGCCGAAATCGTGACGCGGGTTCGAGCGACCGATCCGCGTTCGTTCGTCGAGGCTGCGCAAGCCCTGCGCGACGCGAAGCCCGATGTCGTCGTAATACAGGGCGGAGCGAAGGACGAGGGGGCGCTCGCCGAGCTTCTCGAGGCGCTGCGTCTCGGCTGCGGCGCGCAGCGGCCGATGCCGCGCGTCTTTGGCCTCGTCGACACGCGCGTAGCTCAGGCCCTTCGCACGCGGGCGAGCCCGTTCGAGTTCGAGCGCTTCGCGTCGGCGTCCGAGATGGTCGAGGCCCTTCGCCAGCTACGCCGCGGTGGGAACGCGGATGTCGTTTTGCGTGACGCGCTCATCGAGGACGGCGCGCGAGCTCTTGCCACGACGAACGCGACCACCGCGCTTGTGGTCGACGTTACCGAGCGTTCGACCTCACTCGTCCTCGCGCGTCCCGACGGTCGAATCGAAGCCGCACACCTCGTCCCTCTCGGACTGGGCATGGGCGCCGATCACGTCGTCGTACGCGCCAGCCTCGATAACGTGCGGCGCTGGCTGCCCTGGCCGATCGACGCCCCGGCGCTGCTCGAGCGCGTCTTCAATCGCACGCGCCGCACCGGAGGTCCCGCGACGACCGAGGCCGCCGTCCTCCTCGAGATGGCGCTGGCGCGCGAGGCGATCGCGCACGCGCTGCGCGACGCGGCCGACGCGGGGCTCGACGTCGCCGCGATGCGTTCCGCGCCTTCCATCCTCATCACCGGCCAGGCGGCGTCGCTCCCAAAGGCTGGGCAGAGCCTTCTCGTTCTGGTGGATGGCCTTGAGCCGACTGGGGTCTCGACGGTCTTCCGCGAGCCCGACGAGGGACGCGCCGAGCGCATCGGGATGGTGGTCTCCGTGACGACGCGCAAGTCCGCGAAGATACGGATCGTTCGCGCGACCGGCCGGAGCGTGGCACGGGTTGTTCCCGGCTCCTTCGACCTCGTAGCGATGGGCGCCGACGTCGAGGTCGCAGTGAACGGTGCGGGCGTGCGAGGTCACGGACGGTCGGGTGAGCTCGGCGTGCTCATCGATGCGCGTGGCCGACCCCTTTCGCTTCCCGAGCGCGACGCCGAGCGCATCCCGGCGGTGGCGCGATGGCACGCGGCGCTGCAGGCGATCGCCGAAGACGGGAGCTCGACATGACGTGGCGCCGCGAGCGCTGGAGCGCCGATCACTCGCTCCCCATCGGGGTGACTAAGCGCGCACAGGTCGGCGAGCTCGTGCGGGCCGGCGACATCGTCGCCGCGGGCGCCACCCTCGCAGGCGCGCTGCGCGTACCAGGCGCGCGAAAACTCGGCCTTTCTCCTGCGGATCTCGATCGCGAGCTGCGGGTGCCTGTCGGCAGCGACGTGGTCGCCGGAGCGGTGCTCGCGCGCGTCGGGCGCGTCTTCGCGCGTAGCGTCACCGCACCGATCGATGGACGCCTCCTGCACATCACGGTCGATGGCGACCTCTACATCGCCCCCATTGTCGATCGCTGGACGGTGCGCGCGACCCTCGACGGCGTCGTCACGCGGTCAGACGACGCGGTCGTGGACATTGAAGGCGAGGCGTGGTGCCTTCAGGGTGCCGCTGCGTTTGGGCCCGACGCGATCGGCGAGATCACCCTCGGCGTCGACCGGCCGGACGCGGATCTCGCCCCGACGCGCATCGACGTGCGCCTGGCCGGCCGGATCATCGTCGGTGGCGCGCGGGTTTCGGCGGAGGTCATCACGCGCGCGCACGCGTGCGGCGTCGCTGGACTCGTCGCGGGCGGTGTCCCGCCGGCGGGCCTCCGTGTCGTTTATGGCGACACCGTGACGGCGGCGGGGGCGCCGAGCCGCGACGACCGGCCGACCGTCCTTTGCCTCATGGGCTTTGGGTCGGCGGTCCTCCCGCGCGCGGTATTTGAGCCGTTCGCCGTACTCGCCGGCGCGCGCGCGGCGATCCATACCGCATCCGCGCGACTCTTCGTATTCAGCACGGCGGACATCGGTCGGCCCGAGACGCCGCCACCCGATGTCGTAGTCACGGGTGAAGGGCCGGCGGCCTACGCCCCCGCAGGCCGCGCGGACGCTGATGTCGATGAAGGGGACGGCGATCACGAGGAGCCGGCGCAGAACGACGAAGAGCTCACGCCAAGCGCGAGCGACCCCACTTCTAGCGAGCGCTAGCCTCCCCCCGTGGCACGACGTCGACGGCGCCGCGACAGGCGCGAAGCGGGGGAGCATCGTCCCGCCCAGCCCGAGACGCGCGACAAGCGGACCGAAGACAAGCGGCGGGAGGCGTTCGACGCCGGTCAGAAGTCCCTTCGCCGCCGCCGGACCTTCATCGGCGCTCTTGCCTTCATCCCACTGGGTGGGGCGCTCGGCTGCGGCGCGGGGGTGCAGTTCCTCTGTCAGATCCCGCAGGAATGGTGGCTCGCGATCTGGGCGGCGCTCTTCGGCTCGTTCCTCGGCATAACGATTCGAATGTTCCTCGAGCGTCGCAGGTTCCGCCGCGGAGTCGCGAGTGGCTGATCGACAAAAGGAAGTCGCCTCGCTCGATCTGGTGAGCCACTCGTCGCTGCACACCGAACGGCTCGGCGAGCGTCTGGGCCGGGCGGCGCGCCCGAACGACGTCTTCGCCCTCTCCGGCGAGCTCGGGACGGGAAAGACGGTGCTCGCGCGCGGTGTCGCGATCGGCCTCGGCATCGACGCCGGCGACATCTCGAGCCCGACGTTCATCATCATGCGCGAGCACGCCGGCGGCCGGCTCCCGTTCTTTCACATAGACCTCTACCGTCTCGAGGGCGTCGATCTCGCGAACACGGGGTGGGAGGAATGTCTCGATGCCGGCGGAGTCACCGTGATCGAGTGGTCCGACCGCGCGGGTCCGCTCCTGCCCGACGATCGGCTCGAGGTGAAGCTCGAGCACATCGCCGACACGAAGCGCCGCATCGTCATCGCGGCGACGGGTCCACGTTCCGCCGAGTTCGTTGAGGAGCTGCGAGCGAGTGTTATTAGCGCTTGATACGTCGACCGACTGGGCGTCGGTCGCGCTCTTCGACGGCCGCGATGTCATCGCCGAGGAGACGTGGCACGCACAGCGGCGCCAGGGCGACGAGCTCTTTCCGGCGATCGAGCGCGCGCTCTTGATGACGCGGACCGCGCTCTCGTCCGTCAATCGCGTCGCCGTCGCGGTCGGGCCCGGGTCGTTCACCGGCCTGCGCATCGCGATCGCGGCGGGGCAGGGCATCGCGCGCGGCAACGGCGCCGCGCTCGTGGGCATCTCCACGCTCGACGTGCTCGCCTACCCGCATGCACCCTCGAAGCAGCGCACGTGTCCATTGCTGCGCGCGGGACGCGACACCTTCTACGCCGCCTTCTACCAGGAGCGAAATCGAAAGTGGATGCGCCGCTCGCCTTTCCTCGTCGCGACGCTCGACGAGATCTGCCGGCAGATCGGCACGCACACCCTCTTCGTCGGCGAGATCGACTCCGAGACCGAGGCGGCGCTCCGTGACCTGCTCGGCCCGAAGGCACTCTTCGGCTCGCCGGCGTCGCGCGTGCGGCGCGCGGGCTACCTCGCGGAGCTCGGCTGGCGCGAGCTCGAGACACGCACGCAGACGAAGATCAACGAGATCGAGCCCCTGTACGTGCGGCAGCCGTCGATCCGCGTTTCCTTCGAGCAGCCCTTCGCCGCTCCGCCGTCGGACGAGCGCGCGCTCGGTCTTCCGAAGCGCTCCTGATAGTTTCAAGAGGATGGTCGCCACATTTCCGATCGTCATCGAGGACATGACCCTCGACGACATCGACGGCGTGCAAGAGGTGGAGCGCGCGTCGTTCCCGGTCCCGTGGCCGGCGAACGCGTTCCGCCACGAGCTCACGCAGAACAAGAACGCGCGCTACCTCGTGGCCCGCGACGGCGGTCGCATCGTGGGGTACGCGGGGCTTTGGCTCATGGTCGACGAAGCGCACATCACCACGTTCGCGGTCCACCCCGATCAGCGCCGTCGACGGATCGGCGAGCGACTGCTCGTGCGCGTCTTCGAGATGGCCGCGGCGCTGAACGCCGAGTGGCTGACGCTCGAGGTCCGTGCGTCGAATCTTCCGGCGCAGAAGCTGTACGAGAAGTACGGCTTCCGCCGCGCCGGCGTGCGCCGCCGCTACTACTCGGACAACAACGAGGACGCGCTCATCATGTGGACCGAGCGGCTTCGCGAGCGGCCAGTGCGCGAGCGCCTCGCGAAGCTCAAGGCAGATCTGCAGGAAACCGGATGAGGATCCTCGCGATCGAGACCTCCTGCGACGAGACCGGCGTCGCGATCGTCGAGGACGGCCGGCGGATCCGTTCGAACATCGTCGCATCGCAGCTCGTCCACCAGGACACCGGCGGCATCGTCCCCGAGGTCGCGGCGCGGGAGCACCTCCGCACCCTCGACGTCATCACCGAGAAAGCGTTGCGCGACGCGGGACGCCAGCTCTCCGAGATCGATGCGGTCGCCGCGACCGTCGGACCCGGGCTCATCGGGTGTCTCCTCGTCGGCGCGAACTACGCGCGCGGCCTCGCGCTCGCCGCGGGTCTGCCCTTCGTCGGCGTGAATCACCTCGAGGGTCACGTGTACGCGAACTGGCTCTACGAGACCGAGGACATCCCGCCGGAGCCCGAGCTCCCCGCGGTGGTGCTCGTGGTGAGCGGCGCGCACAGCGACCTCGTGCTCATGGAGGCGCACCGTCGCTTCCGGCCGCTCGGGCGCACGATCGACGACGCCGCGGGCGAGGCGTTCGACAAGGTCGCGCGACTTCTCCATCTGGGATTCCCCGGCGGCCCGGTGATCGAGCGGATCGCGAAGGACGGCAACCCCGACGCGTTCCCGCTCCCGCGCGCCCTGCCCGCGGATCGTTTCGACTTTTCGTTCAGCGGCCTCAAGACCGCCGTGTTGCGACTCGTGCGCGACCTCGAGAAGAAAGGGGACGTCCCCGTCGCGGACGTCGCCGCTTCGTTCCAGAAAGCGATCACCGAGATGCTCGCCGAGAAGACGGCACGCGCGGCGGCCGAGCACGCGGTCGAGACCGTCCTTCTCGGAGGTGGCGTCGCCGCGAATCTCGCGCTCCGCGAAGCGATCGCGCGGCGCATCGGCCACCCGCTTCGGGTGCCACGTCCGGGCCTCTGCACCGACAACGGCGCGATGATCGGCGCTGCCGCGTTCTTCGTGCTGCGGCATCGCGGGACCGAGATACCGGTCTCGGCGCGCAGCGACCTCAAGCTCGCCTGACGTGACCAAAGAGGAGCTTTCCGCCGCGCTCGCCGAGGCGAAGGCGCGCGCGAAGACGGACGGATCCGGCAACGACGTGCCGGAGCTCGTGCTGCGAATCCTCACCGCGGCGAGCGAGACCGATACCGTGCGCGACGCGTTGAAGGACGTGAAGGCCGGTCGCGCACTGCTGCGTTTCACCGACATCGGCCGCGCGATCGAGTTCAAGGCCGGTGCGGGGGAGCTGCACGCCGAGCTCGCCGAGCTGAAAGGACCCGGACCGAAGGTCGATGCCACGAGCGCGACCTGGCTCGGGCTGCTCGGAGGGACGCTCAAGCCGTGGCTCGCGTTCACTCGCGGCATGGTGATCTGTCGCGCGGGCTTGCTCGAGCTTCGCTGGCTGCAGCAGGTCGCGGAACGACTGCAAAAGGCGTACGCCGAGTAGTCCTCGGAACGATTCCGGCGACCTGCTGTACAGAGAGGTGATGGTTAAGGTCTGGACTGTCTGCGTCGCGCTTGCCCTTGCGGCCTGCGCTCCGTCGGCTGTGGTTACGCCATCGAGCCCAGGGAGTACACCGACGTCGACCACCGATATCCCGAAATGCTCGAGCGCCCGACTGACCTTCCTAGTCGATCAGTTCTTCGCGCGGTACAACGCGCGCGATCTCGATGGTTTCCTTGCGCTGTTCAATTGGGAGTCGCCTGCCGCCGGTGGTGGCTTCGGAAGCTATTACGACAACCCCGGCCAGGGGCAGCAGCTGTCGGATCGCACGTCGCTCTCCAACTATGTGCGCGGACGCTGGACTCTCGACGACCGTTTCTCCGTAGCCAATGTCGGCCCCTACCCGGAAGGGTTGGCGTTCCCAAACGCGAACCCGACGGTCGAGTTCACGCGTTCCTTCTCGGGCGTAACACAGTCCGGGAATGCGAAGTTGGTTTGCAATGCGGGGCTTCTCGTCGATGTGGTGATGTCTTCGACTCAGCGCTAGCACACCACGCTAAAGTGACGTCGATGACAGACGCGATTCAGGCCCCACGCCCGGGCCCCGACGACACCAACGTCCCGGACGAGCAGAAGAAGATGCACCGCTCCGAGACCAAGACCCGCACGCCCGTCGAGGCGAAACGCGAGGGCCCGACCCTCGACGTCATCAAGTCCGACGAGCGCGTGAAGGTGTTCATACGCTCCGCTAACCAGCAGACCGGGGCGATCGGATACACCGAGCACGGCGAACGTCACGCAAACACCTCGGCGGACGGAGCCCGGTTCATCCTCAAGTCGCTTGGCCACGACGCGCGACGCTGCGAGATCGCCGCGGTCGCTGCCTATCTGCACGACATGGGAAACGTGGTGACGAGAGAGAAACACGCGCAGACGGGGGCCCTGCTCGCGAAGGACATCCTGATGGAGCTCGGTTTCCCGCTCGAGGAGGTCGCGACGATGATGGGCGCGATCGCCAATCACGAAGAGGACGAGGGCGGGCTACCGGTGAGTGCCGTGTCCGCCGCGGTCATCATCGCCGACAAGAGCGACGTGCACCGAAGCCGGGTGCGAAACCCGAAGTCGACGTCGTTCGACATCCACGACCGCGTGAACTACGCGGTCACAGCCTCTGAGATCAAGGTCAGCCGCAAGGAGAAGCTCATCACGCTCGAGCTCGCTGTCGACACAGAGGTCTCGCCGATCATGGAGTACTTCGAGATCTTCCTGCCGCGCATGATGCTGTCGCGGCGCGCCGCCGAGTTCCTCCACTGCAACTTCGCGCTCGTCATCAACAACACGCGTTTGCTTTGATCAAGCAGCTCGTCCCGTCGGCTCCGCCTCCGCAGGGGCAGGGGCCCCTGGGCGCGTAGCGACCGCCACGGGCTCAGGCGCTCGTCGCCGCCTTTCTTCTAGACTCGCCTTCTCACGTTCCGGGAGGATCCGCCCATGCCGACGATCCGTACCCGCCGGCCTACCCGCGTCCGCGACGCGATCGCCGCAGGCGGCGTTGTCTTTCGCGACCGAGACGGTACCCGCGAGGTCGTCCTCACAGGCCGACACGCCGATGGCACCTGGGTGTTTCCCAAGGGCACGCCCGACCACGGCGAGGAGATCGAGGACACCGCGTTGCGCGAGGTCGAGGAAGAGACCGGCCTCAAGGTGCGCATTCTTCGCGACATCGGCACGACCGATTACTGGTTCGCGGCACCGGGCGAGCGCGTCCACAAGTTCGTGCACTTTTTCTTGATGGAGCCCACCGGAGGCGACACCTCCGCGCACGATCAGGAGTACGACGAGGTCCGCTGGGTCCCCGCGGACGAAGCGCGCCGCCTCCTCTCGTTCGACACCTACCGGGAAATTCTCGATCGTGCTCTCGCCGCCGCGGGCGAGGCCGCTTGATGGCGGCCGAGGCGCCGACCATGCGGCGCACTCCCCTCTTCGACAAGCATGCCGAGCTCGGCGCGAAGATCGTGCCGTTCGCGGGCTACGAGATGCCGATCCAATACGAGGGCATCGTCGCCGAGCATCGGGCCGTTCGGAACAACGCCGGCCTCTTCGACCTCTCCCACATGGGCGAGTTCTTCTTCAAAGGTCGTGGCGCCGGCGCCACACTCGACCGCCTGGTCTCAAGCGATATCGCGGGTCTCGCCGTTGGGCAGGCACGCTACGGCCTTCTCACCAACGAGCGGGGCACGATCGTCGATGACGTCATCGTCTATCGGATCAGCGACGGCGAATACATGATGGTCGTAAACGCCGCCAACATCGCCAAGGACCGGGCGCACGTCCTCGCGCACCTGGGCGACGAAGTCGCGCTCGACGATCGCTCGTACGCCACGGCCCTGGTCGCGATCCAGGGACCGAGGGCCGCGGACATCCTCGCGGCGCAGACCGATGCCGACGTGAAAGAGCTCCCATCCTTCGGCGTCACGCACGGCCGCGTCGCCGGCGCCCGCGCGACGCTGGCCCGGACCGGCTACACCGGCGAGGACGGCTTCGAGGTATTCGTGGCGAACGCCGACGCGGCCAAGGTCTGGGACGCTCTGCTCGCCGCTGGGCGCGCGGAGGGGATCAAGCCGATCGGCCTCGGTGCGCGCGACACGCTTCGACTCGAAGCGCGTTTCTCCCTCTACGGCAACGACATCGACGAGACCACCGACCCGATCGAGGCGGGCCTTGGCTGGACCTGCAAGCTCGACAAGGAGTTCACCGGGCGCGACGTGATCGCCGCGAAAAAGACCGAGGGACCGAAGCGGAAGATCGCCGGTCTCGTCGTCCAGGGCGGCGTGGCTCGCCACGGCCACGAGGTCACACAGGACGGGACGGTCGTGGGCCATGTCACGAGTGGCACCTACGGACCGACCGTCGAAAAGAACATCGCGCTCGCCTACGTCCCGACGCCACTTTCGAAGGTCGGAACGGCGCTCGGGGTCCGCATTCGTGGCAAGGACGTTCCCGCTACGGTAGTGAAGACACCGTTTTATCGGAGGCCCGAGTGAGCACTGTCCCCGACGATCTCAAGTACTCAAAAGAACACGAGTGGGTGCGCGCCGACGGCGACGTGGCCACTATCGGCATCACGCACTTCGCGCAGGAGCAGCTCGGCGACGTGGTCTTCGTCGAGCTACCCGAGAAGGGCGCAACGGTGCGCCAGTTCTCGAGCCTTGGCGTCGTCGAGTCGGTGAAAGCGGCGTCCGACATCTACGCGCCGATCTCCGGCGAAGTCGTGGAACGCAACATGAAGGTCATCGAGAAGCCCGAGCTCGTCAACAGCGTGCCGTATGGCGACGGCTGGTTGATAAAGGTACGGCTCGCCGATAAGGGAGAGCTCACGCAGCTTCTCTCGTCGGCGGACTACCGCTCTCACATCGGCGAGACCGCCGGCGCCGGCGGAGATTGAACAAAAACCCGTACTCCTCGCACACCGAGGCCGACCGCGCGGCGATGCTCAAGCGCGTCGGAATCAAGAGCGTCGATGAGCTCCTGACCGCGATCCCCAAGGACGCGCTTCGCCCGAAGCTCGGTCTTCCGGCGGGCATGTCGGAGCTCGAGATCCAGTCGCACCTCGAGGCGCTCGCGGCGAAGAACCGGACGGCCGGATCTGGGCCGTTCTTCGTCGGCGGGCCGGTGCAGCGTCGCTACATCCCCGCCGCTGTCCCCGTGCTCGCGCTGCGAGGCGAGTTCCTGACCGCCTACACGCCCTACCAGCCCGAGGTGAGTCAGGGGACGTTGCAGTCGATGTTCGAGTACCAGTCGCTCATCGGCGAGCTGCTCGCGATGGACGTCGCGAACTCGTCGATGTACGAGGGCGGCTCGGCGGTCGCCGAGGCGGCCTTCATGGCGGTTCGATCCACCGGACGCAAGAAGGTCGTGATGGCGAGCGAGGTGTACTTCGAGTTCCGCCGCACCGTGCGTACATACGCCAGAGGCCCGGACCTCGAGATCGTGGAAGTTCCGACGCGCGACCTCGCATTGGCCGCTGAAGGCGCTGCCTGCCTCATCGTGCAGCACCCCGACTCGTTCGGCGGCCTCGTCGACGTGCGCGAGATCGCGGACGCCGCGCATGCCGCGGGCGCGCTCTGCATCCAGGTCACCGAGCCGCACGCGAACGCGCTCCTCGAGCCGCCCGGAGCGCTCGGGGTCGACATCGCGGTGGGGGAGGGCCAGCCACTCGGCATCCCAATGAGCTTCGGCGGGCCGTACCTCGGCATCCTTGCCTGCCGCACCGCACTCGTCCGTCAGATGCCCGGCCGCGTCGTCGGCGAGACGCACGACGCGCGCGGGATGCGCGGCTTCGTCAACACGCTGCAGACACGCGAGCAGCACATCCGCCGAGAGAAAGCGACGAGCAACATCTGCACGAATGAGGCGATCGCCGCGATTACGGCGGCGATCTACCTCGCGCTCATGGGCCCGGAGGGGCTCAGCGCGGCCGCGCGACTCGGCGTCGCGAAGGCGCACGCGCTCGCGCATCGCCTCGGAGCGCTGCCGGGCTGCTCGGTCTCGACCGACGGCGATTTCTTCGATCGGTTCGCGCTGCGCGTCCCGCGGCTTGCGGCAGGAAGCGCGGGCAGCGGATACGCGATGCGGAACGCGCTCCTCGTGGACAACGTGCTGGTCGAGGCGACGGCCTCGCACTACGGCGATCGCGACGATCTGATCATCCAATGCACGGAGATGACGACCGACGCCGAGATGGACGCGCTCGTCGCGGCGATCGAGAGCATCGCGGCGGGCGTGCGCGAAACCGTCACCGCCCGATGACGATCCGCGTTCAGGTCATTCCCGACTCCGGCGTGAAGACCGCGGTGCCCGCGCTCGAGCCGCTGCTCATCGAGATCCACCAGGAAGGCCGCGCCGGAAGACACGTCCGCGGTGGCGAAGAGGCCGACGCGCAGATCCCTGCCGCGTTCGCACGGAAGGCGCCGCTCGGCCTGCCCGAGCTCACCGAGCCGCAAGTCGTGCGCCACTTCACGCACCTAGCCCAGCTGAACTATTCCGTCGACACGGGCATGTATCCGCTGGGCTCCTGCACGATGAAGTACAACCCGAAGATCAACGACCGCGTCGCATCGCTCTTCGCCGATCTGCATCCGCAGCAGCCGCAGAGCACGGTCCAGGGAGCGCTGACGTTGCTCGCGGATCTCGAGGTGATGCTCGCGAAGCTCACCGGCATGGACGCGGTCACGTTGCAACCCGCAGCCGGCGCTCAGGCCGAGTTCACGGCGATCCTGATGTTCAAGGCGTATCACCAAAAGCGCGGTGAGGGAGCGAAGCGCCACCGCGTGATCGTCCCCGACACCGCGCACGGAACAAACCCGGCGTCGGCCGCGATGTGCGGGTTCGAGGTCACGACGGTCAAGAGCGACGCGCACGGCAACATCGACCTCGCGTCGCTCAAGACCGCCCTGGGCGATGACGTGGTCGGCCTCATGCTCACGAACCCCAACACACTGGGCCTCTTCGAGGAGCGTCTGCGCGAGGTGTGCGACGCGGTCCACGCCGTCGGCGGTCTGGTGTACGGAGACGGCGCGAACATGAATGCGCTGCTCGGCGTCGCGCGTCCCGGCGATCTCGGGTTCGACTGTATCCACATCAACGTGCACAAGACGTTCTCGACTCCACACGGCGCGGGGGGCCCCGGCGCGGGCCCGCTGTGCGTGAAGGAGCCCCTGCGCGCGTTCCTCCCGAAACCATGGATCGTGCGTGACGACCAGGGCCGCTATCACCTCGACACGGCGCGCGAGGATCAGCAGCCGGCCGGCCTCGGCGATTCGATAGGACGCGTGCGAACTTTTCTCGGGAACTTCGGCGTCCTCGTCCGCGCGTACACGTACATGCGAACGCTTGGCGAAGAAGGCCTCGCCGAGGCATCGAACGACGCGATCCTCGCCGCGAACTATCTCCTCGCCCAGCTTCGCGACTCGTATGACGTCGCGTTCGATCGCCCGTGCATGCACGAGTTCGTTCTGTCCGCGGCGCGGCAGAAGAAGCTGGGTGCGTCCGCGCTCGACGTCGCGAAAGCGCTGATCGACGAAGGCTTCCACCCGCCGACGGTGTACTTCCCGCTCGTCGTCTCCGAGGCGTTGATGATCGAGCCCACCGAGACCGAGCCGCGCGAGACGCTCGACGCGTTCGCCGCCGCGATGATTCGCATCGCGGAGAAGGCGAAGACTGATCCCGCGTCGGTCAAGGCGGCACCCAAGAACGCCCCGCTCGCGCGACTCGACGAGGTGCACGCGGCACGCAACCCGAAGCTCAAGTGGCAGCGACCGACCTAGTCCGCCTCTCTACTCGCGTAACGATGGTCTGGCCCCAGACCGGGATCGTGCGACGCGACGTTGCCGACCTTCGCGCGATGCCTTCCGCCGGTTCGGAGCTGGTTGATCAGGCGCATTACGGCGACAACGTCGCGGTGCTCGGCGAGAGTGACGCCTGGCGATACGTGCAGGGCGCGGATCAGTACTTCGGCTGGGTCCACCTCGACGACCTGGCCGTCTTTACGGGGTACACCGAGAAGCACGTGGTCGCAGTGCTCTCGGCCGACGTTCGAGACGCCCCCCGCGGTGATTCCGAACTGATCGCGCGTCTGCCGGCTGGGACGAGCGTGCCGGCGAGCGTGACGAGTCCGGAGGGCTGGCGTGAGATCCACCTCGGACCGGGGTGGCGCACTGGATATGTCGCTCGGACCGACCTCGTCGATATTCGACAGCTCCCGCACCGTTACCCGACCGCCGACGACTACCTGAAAACGGCGGAATCGTTCATCGGAATTCCGTACTTATGGGGCGGTACGACGGCACTAGGTCTGGACTGTTCTGGACTCGTTCAGCAGGTGTACCGTTTGAACGGGGTGGCCCTGCCGCGCGACGCGGATCAACAGGCCATGCTCGGCCGAAGGGTGGAAGAGGCGCGAGCAGGTGACCTCATGTTCTTTGGAGACGAGAGGGTGACCCACGTCGCGCTCGCGACGAGCGCGACCGAGTTCATCCATGCGCCGATGCAGGGTGGCGTTGTCGAGCACAGCCGTCTTGGCGGCGAGCGCAAGCTGCTTGGGGTCCGCCGCTACCTTCCGGACGTTTCCACCGCATGAAGCTCGATGCCCGGCGCGACCCCGCGGCCGGGGATACCCGCAACGACCACGACCTGGTCTACGCGGCGCGCGATGGCGACACGATCGCGTTCGACGCCCTCTTCTACCGATACCGCGATGGGATCTTCCGGCTGGGTCTCGCGATCACGAAGGACCCGTCCGCCGCGGAGGAGATCGTCGTCGACACGTTCGCCCGAGCACACCGGGCGCTCGCCCGCCTCGAGCCGGACGCATCGCTGCGTCCCTGGCTGTATCGAGTCGCGGTCAACCTCTCGTACAACCGGCGCCCTCGCAAGGGCCTCGTCCTCTCTTCTCTCGACGACGCCGTCGACGAGGCAGTCGCAAACGAAGATGGCTCCCCCTCGCACGTCGCGGAACAGGCGGAGCTCCGCAGATTCGTGCTCGCCGCCGTCGACCAGCTCGGGCCCAAGCACCGGCTCGTGGTGATGCTGCATTACCTCAACGGCTTGAACCTCACCGAGATCGCGGAGGTGGTCGACTGCCCGGTCGGCACGGTGAAATCCCGTTTGCACTACGCGCTCCGCCGTCTCCGAACGCATCTTGCGGCACACCCGGAGCTGGGCATCGAACCGAGCCGCCCCCTCATCGCTACTGCACTTCGGGCACCCAAGCCGATCGCGGCACCTGTGCCCCTCGAGGGCGAATGAAACTCTTCTCGCGTGGTTGCGAATCTCGTCAGGCGGCGTACCTCGTCGGAGCCGACCGGCTCGGCGCGCGCGAGCGGATCGAGCTCGAGGCGCACGCCGCCTCCTGCGCTGAATGCGCGGACGCGCTGCGGAATGGCCGACCCGTCGACGTCGCACTACGCGGCGCCTTCGCGCCGCTCCGCGAGCGCCGGACGATGATCGCCCCCGGCCGCGTTCGTCTTGCGGTCGGTCCGAGAAGCGCAGCGGCAACGAACTCGTGGCTTCGCGCGCCGCGTTTCTTCGGTCGCTTGGCCGAAGTCTCGGTCATGGTCGGGGTGACGCTCTTCGCGGTGACAACCTCCCTCGATCCGTCGCCGCAGCCGAGCTCGCTCACGCCTACGCAATCGGTCGTCCGGGAGTACTTCCGCGCCCAGCCTCCTCTCGGCGACATCGATTACGTGCGTTGGCTCAGACTCGTCAAGGCCGATGCTTCCTCGACCGTTTCGGACTCGACGCGTCTTCCGATGGGCGGCCGCTTTGACTACGACCCCGTCGAATACGCGACGGGACCGGGCGCGACACCGCGCTGATCTGAACTCGCGTCGCGCGATGTCGCTCGCGCTCCTTGTCGTTGTCAGCGTCACCACCGTTTGCTCGACGGCACCTCCGACGCGACGTGACGTGGTCGTCGGTCTGGTCGGCGAGCCGCGCACCGTGTTCGACGACGATCCGTCCGCGCGGTTCGTCGCCGCCGCCGTCACCGAAACGCTCGTCCGACGCGACGCGCACGACGAGCTCGTCCCGCGGCTCGCCGAATCCGTTCCGACCCTTGAGAACGGTGGCCTGCGCGTCGTGACCGACGACGCCGACGCACCCGACGGCCGCCTCGTCGCGACGTTCCGATTGCGCGACGCGAAGTGGCAGGACGGGGTGCCCATCTCCGCGACGGACGTCCGGTTCGCGTGGCAGCAGGACGAGGCCGTGGCGCTCGGCACCGTGGCACGCTGGACCGCGGACCGGATCTCCGACATACAAGTGCTCGGACTGCGGGACCTCCGCGTTCTCTACCGAAACGGCGAGCGCTGGGACGACTACGCGCTCGGCCCTCACGTGATGCCCAGTCACCGCCTTGCGCAGGCGACCGCCGAACAGCGCACCGCGTACGGACGTGAGCCTGTCCACGCGGGCCCGTTCGCGATCGCGGCCTGGCTTCCGGGGAGCATCACGCTCTCGGCATACCCGGGCTATGTCCTCGGAGCGCCGAAGCTCGGCCGGCTCGAGATCCACTTCTTCCCGACCCGCGCCGCCGCGCTCCAGGCGCTCTTGCGCGGCGACATCGACATCGCGCCGTGGCCCGTGCTCGAGGCCGACCTGGCGAAGACCCTCGACCGCTTCGCTGATGGCACGAACCTCCTCGCTCATTACGTCCCCACCGAGACGGGGACGCTGCTGCGGTTCGGATCCGATCCGAAGCGTTTCGGAGATCCGCTCGTGCGAAAGGCGATCGAGCTCACCATCGACCGCCAATCGATCGTGAACGACGTGTTCGTCGGTCGGGCGCGTGTCCCGCGCACCTACCTCTTACCGCCGCAGTGGGCCGCGGCGGAGGACGTACCTCCCGCGCTGCCCGACCGCGATCGCGCGCGAGCGCTGCTAGCCGAAGCGGGATTCAGCAAAGGAGAGTTCGGGATCGTCGAACGCGGGGACGAGCGCATGACCGCGACCCTCGGCGTCGCCGCAGGCTCGCAGGCTCGCATTGACGTCGCGCGAAGAGTCGCTGGGGATCTCGCGGCCATCGGGATCGCTGTCGACGTGCGCGAACGTGCGCTGCCGGACCTCTTGAACGACGTGCGCGGCGGCCACTTCGATCTGGCGCTTACGTCGGAGGAAGCGGCCGACCCACAGCTTGCTTCAGAGCGATGGGCCGGCCTCGTCGACCCCTGGTTCGACGCGCTCGCGCGACTCGCGGCTCAGGCGCGGGACCGCACCGAAAAGCGCGCGATCTATGCCGAGATGGAGCGGATCTGGACCGTGGCCCTTCCCGCGCTCCCGCTCTATCAGGAGCTACGGGTCGACGTCGCGCCGCAGAGTCTCGCCGGAATTCAACCCACTCCATCAGGTTCGGCCCTGTCCTGGAACGCCTACGAGTGGAGTTTTTCGGTCCGCTGAACCGTGGCGGGGTAGCGACGGTACTGAGAATGGCCCAGAATCGCGCCATACCCCAATAAAAATGACAGGGAGGCGGAATTTTGACCCTAACTCGCAGTCGCATCTGGCCGCTCTTATCGCTCATGACGCTCCTGGCAGTGGTCGTCGGTGCCTGCACGCAGCAGGGGGGCGGACCCAACACCAGCGGCGGAGGAGATCAGGCGGACCCCAACGGCGAGCTCGTCACCAACATGGGTAGCGAGCCCGACAACATCGACCCCCAGCAGTCGTCGTTCGTCGAGGAGATCGGCGTGAACATGAAGGTCTTCGAAGCCCTGATGACCTTCGACGTCAAGACCGGTAAGCCGATCCCCGCGGCGGCGAAGGACCAGCCCAAGGTCAGCGCCGACGGCAAGACCTACACGTACACCGTTCGTGATGGCCTTAAGTACTCGGACGGCAAGCCCCTCACAGCCGACAACTTCAAGTATGGATGGCAGCGGCTCTGCGACCCGGCCACCGCCGGCTCGTATGCATTCACCGGCTACATCGTCGCTGGCTGCGGCGAGTGGAACGGCATGGACCCGAAGCTCGACGATCCCGCCAAGCTCGCGGCGGCTAAGACCAACTTCCTGAACAACATCAAGGTCACCGGTAGCGACATCTCGTTCACCCTTACGGACCAGGCTCCCTACTTCAACTCGATCGCCGCGCTCTGGGTGGGCGTTCCCGCCCGTGAAGACATGGTCACCAAGGGCGCCGAGAAGTGGACCGAGCCCGCGACGTTCATCGGGAATGGCCCGTACATCCTCAGCGAGTGGAAGCACAACGAGAAGATGGTGTTCACCCGGAACCCCAACTTCCGGACGCCGACCAAGCTCGCCAAGTGGACTCAGGTCATGATCAACGAAGGCGCCGTCGCCTTCGCGGCGTACCGCAATAACGAGCTCGACATATACGGCATCACAGCTGAGGACCTCCGCACGATCGACGCCGACGCGGCCCTCAAGGCCCAGAGGGTCGACGGCCCGGGCCAATGCACCTTCTACATCGGCTACAACACGAAGAAGGACCCGTTCACTGACAAGAACGTTCGGGTCGCCTTCGCGAAATCGTTCGATCGTGACGCCTACATCAACGACGTTCAAAAGATCGGGAAGCCGGCGTTGGCCTTCATCACGCCGGGTATTCCTGGGTACGACACGGGCGACAGTTTCCAGAAGTTCGACGCGACGGCGGCAAAGGCGGCGCTCGCGCAGGCCACCCCGGCCGCGCAGGCCGCGCTCGCGAACGTGAAGATCACGTACGCATCGAGTGCGCGAGCCAAGACGCGTCTCGAGTGGTTCCAGAACCAGTGGAAGACCAACCTCGGCCTCAACGTGGCGCTCGACCCGGTCGACTCCACGACATACACGCAGCTCGTAAAGAAACCGGACACGACGCCTGCCCTGTTCCTCCTCGGCTGGTGCGCCGACTACTACGACCAGCAGGACTGGCTGACGACCGTGTTCCACTCACAATCGACGGTGACGAGGATTGGGTACAACAATCCCCAATTCGACAAGCTCGTGACCGACGGCGACAAGGAACCCGACCCGAAGAAGCGTGATGACCTCTACCAGCAGGCGTCTCGCCTTCTCTCACAGGATGCGCCGGCCGCGTGGATCTACTACGACGCGAACCCGGTGCTCGAGAAGCCCTACGTGAAGAACTACTACCTCACCTCGCTTGGCTTCGAGGAAGCGCGCTTCACCGATCCCTACGTGACGAAGAAGAGCTAGCGATCCGACGCGAGTCGCGACGAAGGGGCCGGCGTGAGCCGGCCCCTTCTGTTTCGGGCGACGCATTCTGAAAGCGTCGCGCTATACACTCGCTTCAAGGCCAGTGCGCAGTGCTTAAGTACGTCATCCGCCGACTCCTTTTGATCATCCCCACGATGTTTTTCGTCGCGCTGATCACCTTCACGCTCGCGCACATGGCGCCGGGCAGTCCGTTCGACCGCAACGCGAACCGCCCGATGACGCAGGAGACGATCGATCGGATCAACCGGTATTACGGGGTCGACAAGCCGATCCCCGAGCAATTCGTGATCTACATGGGCAATCTCCTGAAGGGTGACCTCGGCCTCAGCTTCACCAAGCAGCGACCGGTCGTGGACGTCATCGGCCAGGGGATCGGGACGACGTTTCAGCTCGGCGTCGGCGCGCTCGTCTTTTCGCTCGCGTTCTCGATCCCACTCGGGATCGTCAGCGCGCTGAAGCAGAACACCATCGTCGATTACCTGAGCATGCTCGTTGCGACGATAGGCACGACGATCCCGGGGTTCGTCATCGCCATCTTCCTCATCTACATCTTCGGGGTCGGGCTGCATTTGCTGCCCTTCGTGGGCTGGGGAAGCTGGCAACACATGGTGATGCCGATGTTCGTTCTGGGACTCGGCGCTGGTGGCTTCCTCACCCGCATCACCCGCGCGAGCATGCTCGAGGCCATCCGCCAGGACTATGTCCGTACAGCGCGGAGTAAGGGGCTACACGAGCGCGCGGTGATCGTCGGGCATGCGTTGAAGAACGCGCTCATACCTGTCGCGACGATCATCGGCCCGGCGACGGCCGGCCTCATCACCGGGTCCTTCATCATCGAGTCGCTCTTCAACGTCCCCGGGATGGGGCGGCTCTACGTGATCAGCATTCTCGCGCGGGATTACCCGATCATCATGGGGACCACGCTTCTGTACGCCTTCCTCATCATGATGGCCAACCTCACCGTCGACATCCTGTACGGCGTGCTCGATCCGCGGATCAAAGTGCGCTGATGGCGACAGCGGTAACGGCGCAGGAGCAGCGCGCAGCGGAGCTGAACGTCATATCCCGCAAGCAGCGCTCGCTCTGGGGCGACGCGTTCTACCGGCTGATCCGAAACCGCGCGGCCCTGGTGGGTCTTGTCGTTATCGGATTCGCGGCCCTCGTGGCGCTCTTCGCCCCGCTGATCGCACCGTACGACCCTCTGGAACAGCACGGTAAAGATGGACTGATGGAGCCGATCTGGACGAAGTTCTTCGGCAGCCAGTTCACCAACCCCGCGTACTTTCTTGGGTCGGACACACTCGGACGAGACATCCTCAGCCGGCTCATGTATTCGTCTCGGGTCAGCCTCATCATCGGCTTCGTCCCGGTTTCGATCGTGGTGGCGATCGGACTCACCGTCGGAATGCTGGCCGGGTATGTCGGCGGAGCCGTCGATGACTTCCTCATGCGCGTGACCGACGTCGTTTACGCGTTCCCGGACTTGCTCTTCGTCATCATCATCGTCGCGACGCTCCGCGGAACGGCGCTCGGAGAGGCCTACGACGGACTCCTCGTCATCTTCGTCGGCATCGCCGTCGTGAACTGGGTCGGGGTGGCCCGACTGGTCCGAGGGCAAGTCCTGTCCGTGAAGAATCGCGAGTTCGTCGAGGCGGCTCGAGCGATCGGAGCCGGGCCAGGCCGGATCATGCGAAAGCACGTCTTTCCGAACATCCTCGCGCCGGTCATCGTCACCGTGGCCTTCGCGATACCCGGGGCGATGCTCACCGAGGCTGTGCTCTCCTTCCTGGGTATCGGCATCCGGCCGCCCACCCCCACCTGGGGTGTGATGATCAACGAGGGTTTCATCGTCTTTTCCACGACCCCGTGGCCGGTGCTCCTTCCCTCGCTCTGCATCTCCATCGTCTTGCTGGCGTTCACCTTCGTCGGCGACGGGCTACGGGACGCGCTGGACCCGCGGTCGAAGATGTAATGGCGAGCCGTTGATAGACTCCGCGGAACTCAGGCGCGGCTAGGGGGAGACCGGGTGGCACAGCAGCTTCTGGAGGTCACGGACCTCCACACGCAGTTCTTCACGCGCGACGGAGTCGTCCGCGCGGTCGACGGTGTTTCGTTCGAGGTCGCGGCGGGCGAAACGCTCGGCATCGTGGGCGAGTCCGGCTGCGGCAAGTCCGTGACCGCGCTCTCGCTCATGCGTCTCATCCCGGTGCCGCCGGGCAAGATCGTGAAGGGCTCGATCATGTTCGACGGCGCGGACGTCCTCAAGATGGACGACGACGAAGTACGCGGGATCCGCGGCAACCATATCGCGATGATCTTCCAGGACCCGATGACGAGCCTGAACCCCGTGCTCACGATCAGTCGCCAGATATCGGAAGCGCTGGAGCTGCATCTCAAGATGGACAAGAGCGAGGCGCGCAAGCGCACCATCGAGCTCCTCGACCTCGTGGGGATCCCCAGCGCGAAGAAGCGCGTCGACGACTACCCCCACCAGTTCTCGGGTGGTATGCGTCAGCGTGTGATGATCGCGATGGCGCTGTCGTGCAACCCGAAGCTCATCCTCGCCGACGAGCCCACGACCGCGCTCGACGTGACCATCCAGGCCCAGATCCTCGATCTGCTCAAGAACCTCGCGCGCGAGTTCCGCACCGCGTTCATCCTCATCACGCACGACCTCGGAGTCGTGGCCGGCATGACGCAGCGCATTCACGTCATGTACGGCGGGAAGATCGTCGAGAAGGCCGACACTCTGGAGCTCTTCGCGAACCCGAAGATGCCATACACATGGGGCCTCCTCCGCTCGATCCCGCGACTGGATGAGCGGCGCAAGGCGAAGCTCGTGCCGATCGAGGGGCTCCCGCCCGACCTGATCGCGCCGCCGCCCGGTTGCCGATTCGAGCCGCGCTGCCAGTACCGACACGACATCTGCAAGGAGAAGGAGCCGGAGCTCGTGCACATCCCGAACTCCAAGCCTGACCACGAGGCTCGGTGCTGGGGCACGCAAGAAGGCGGGTGGCTCGTCGATACGGACTGGCACAAAGAGGTCGGCGACGAGCGCGTCATCGAGGAGATCAAGCAGGAAGTCGCGCAGCTTCCGCCAGAGCCCAAGCCTGGCGACGGGCAGCCCCCGCCGAGTGCGATTTAAGAGGTGCAGAGATGGCCGTAAACACACCGACGAAGCCGGCGGATCCGGACTACGTCCGGATCCGGAGCACGGCCACCATCGACAGCGGCAAGAACCTCCTCGACGTCAAAGCGCTGAAGATGCACTTCCCGCTGACGCAGGGGATCATCTTCCAGCGCCAGGTGGGCGCCGTACGCGCGGTCGACGGGATCGACTTCTTCGTCGAGAAGAGCGAGACGCTCGGCCTCGTCGGCGAGTCGGGATGTGGCAAGTCGACGACCGGACGAGCGATCCTCCAGCTCTACAAGCCGACGGCCGGTGAAGTGAAGTTCGACGGTGTCGAGCTCACCAAGCTCGGCGGCGAGCAGATGCGCAAGATGCGCCGCCGCATGCAGATGATCTTCCAGGACCCGTATGCCTCGCTGAATCCGCGAATGACCGTGGGCAACATCATCGGCGAGCCGCTCGAGGTCCATAACCTCGCCAAGGGCAAGGAGAAGACCGAGCGCGTGCAGGAGCTCCTGCGCGTCGTCGGTCTCAACCCGTACTTCACCAACCGCTATCCGCACGAGTTCTCGGGTGGTCAGCGCCAGCGGATCGGGATCGCCCGTGCGCTCGCCGTCGAGCCTGAGTTCATCGTCTGCGACGAGCCGATCTCCGCGCTCGACGTGTCCATCCAGGCGCAGGTCATCAACCTTCTCGAGGAGCTGCAGGACCGGTTCAAGCTCACCTACCTGTTCATCGCGCACGACCTTTCGGTGGTGCGGCACATCAGCGACCGCGTCGCCGTGATGTATCTCGGAAAGATCGTCGAGCTCGCCGACCGGGTCGACCTCTACGAACATCCTCTGCATCCCTACAGCCAGGCGCTGCTCTCCGCGGTGCCGATCCCGGACCCGGCGATCGAGTCGAAGCGCAAGCGGATCATCCTGACAGGCGACGTGCCGTCGCCGGTGAACCCACCCTCGGGCTGCCGCTTCCACACGCGCTGCTGGAAAGCGCAGCAGATCTGCTCCGAGGTCGACCCCGAGTTCATAGAGCACGAGACGCGTCACTGGGCCGCGTGCCACTTCCCGGGTGCGTGATCAGGGATTGATCGCGATGCGGCCCCAGTGGAGGCGTGCGACCGTTGGGTCGACGAGATATCCCCAGCTCGCGAAATACACGTAGACAGTCGAGCTAAGGAGCTCATCCGGGAGACGCGCACTCTCCGGTAGCCCGCGGTGCTCCATGTAGCGGACGCCGTTCACGAAGATCGTGACCGCATCACGCTCGAGCACGAGGCGGAACCGATCGCGACAACCATCGTCCAGATCGGCGGCGCTGCATTGACGCCACGCGGTGGCGAGCGACCCCACCGGCGCTCCACCGAACGTGGTCGTCGCGCCCGACTTGAAGTGCTCGCTCAGATTCGCGGTGATCTTGTCGCGGTCGTAGATGCGGCACTCGGACAGGCGATCGGACGGAAAGCTGCAACCGATCGTCGCGTCGCCTCCGAAGAGTCCGGCGGCGTACCACCCGTTCGTCTCGTGTGGTGACGGCGCGCTCGCGGTCGTGACGACGATCTCGGGCCAGGCGCGATCCCCGTAGGCGACCATCCCCGCCGCGACGTCGAACTCGATTACGACGGCGCCGTTCTCGAATCTGAAACCGGCGTCCGGGCGCATGAGCCCACCGCCGTTGTTCGGGCCGACGAAGAAATCTTCGGCCGATCCTTCGTAGACGCCGTTCGGCTGTCCGTAGCCTGCGACGTCCACCATCCAGTGGCCGTTGTGAGCGAAATGCTGCGTTCTGAAGACCGAGCTGTGATCAGCTCGGGGCGCCTCGAAGACCTTGTACGAAGGCGCGAGCCGGGCGTGCTGCTCGGGGCTGCCGAACTGGTCCACCCAGGTGTTCGATCCTTTGACGGCGGTATCGACCCCTTCGGAGAGAGTCGAGCACCACACCGGGAGCTCCGGCGGAAGCGCGCCCAACGGCGTAGTCGCCCCGGCCGCGCATGGGAGCGCGCTCAAAAGTGCGTGTTCGTGGCCGGGGCTCACCTTCGCGGCGGCAGACCCTGACGGCGCGTTCGGTCCACAGGCAGTGAACACGACCAGGAGCGTCAGCAGGACTGATCTTGTCGCCATTTCCCCGAGCCGAGTATGCGTGCTTCGCCGGTCCCAACGGGCCTTTTGATCGAGCGAACGTCCTTGCCCGTAGGCCGGTATAGCGGGCAGAAGCGTTTGCCCGGACCGGGCAGCGCCACTTTGCCTAGACTCGCGAAGTTCTCGCATTGGGAAAGGAGCCACAGAGGGGCATGACGCATCACCGCACTACCCGCAACTTCTTCGTGGTCGCCGCCGCCGCCCTCCTCGTTGCCACCGCTTGCTCGGCAGGGCCGGCGGCATCG
The DNA here is from genome assembly GCA_038040345.1 of Chloroflexota bacterium. Lineage (GTDB taxonomy): Bacteria > Chloroflexota > Limnocylindria > P2-11E > P2-11E > 3-1-20CM-2-70-9. The sequence goes on along the minus strand of JBBPIQ010000005.1, from coordinate 42,660 downwards.
AGTCCGACACCGGCGGCGTCCGACAAGCCACAACAGGGTGGAAAGGTCGTTCAGGGGGACATCGCTGACATCGCCACCATGCAACCGATCCTGTCGGCGGACACGTCCTCGAGCCGGATCATCAACCTCATCTACGACCAGCTCGTTCAGCAGGACTACAAGAACGGCGAGCCCAAACCGCTTATGGCGACCTACAGCATCTCGGCCGACGGTCTCACGTACTCGTTCGAGATCAACGCGAAGGCGAACTGGTCCGACGGGAAACCGGTGATCGCCCAGGACTGGCTCACCGGATTGAAGGCAGTCGGCAAGTCCCAGAAGACCGTGCGAAAGTCCAACTTCCAGGATGTCGAGGGATTCCTCGACTACTGCGTCGGGTCGAGCTCGTCAGGGTGCAAGGGCACCGCGAAAGAGATTTCCGGCGTCACGATCGACAGCTCGAACCCGAAGAAGTTCGCGGTGAAGCTCACCAAAGTGAGCTGCCCGGCCATCCTGCAACTGAGCGGCTACACGCTGCCGACGCAGGTCTTCGGGAAATACGTCACCGATAGCTCGAAGGACGAGATTGACTCCGCGCCCGAGAACACCAACCCGACCGTGTTCAGCGGGGCCTTCAAGTTCAGCGAGTGGCGCAAGGGTGACCAGGTCATCCTCAACAAGAATCCGGACTACTGGCAAGGCGCGCCGAACATCGATCAGTACATCGTCAAGGTCGTCGCCAACCTGACAGCGCTCGCGAACGGTCTCAAGACCGGCGAGATCACCTACGGCGGGATCCAGGCGAAGGACCTCGCGGACATGCAGACCGTCGACAGCGTGAAGATGACGAAGTACCAGAACCTCGGCTACACGTTCATCAGCTGGAATGAGCTCGCTCCGACCGCACCTGCGCTCGCAGACAAGCGCGTCCGTCAGGCCCTCGCGTACGGAATCGACATGGACGCGGTCATCAAGGCGGTCGTGTTCGGCGAGGCGACCAAGCAGGTCGCGCACCACGTGCCGGTCCAGTGGGCGTACCCGACCTCCGCGCTCGAGCAGTACAAGTACGACAAGGTCAAGGCGCAGCAGCTTCTCACCGATGCCGGATGGGTCAAGGGATCCGACGGCATCCTCGCCAAGGACGGCAAGAAGTTCACGATGACCATCTCAACGAACTCCGGCAACCAGGAGCGCGAGACGCTCGCGCAGGTCGCGGCCGAGCAGTACAAGCAGCTCGGGATCGACGCGAAATCCGCGCCGGAAGCGTTCCAGGGCCTCGTCACGAAGCTGACCACCGGCGACCCGGCTATCGAGGCGAACATCATCGGCTGGTCGCTCGGCGGCGACCCGGACCCGTACGCGATCTGGCATTCGAGCCAGATCCCGGACCGCGCGAAAGGAACCACGGGCTTCGGGTTCACCGGCTTCAAGGACGCCGCGATGGACAAGGCGATCGAGCAGGGACGCAACCCGACGAACGGCGATTGCTCGACCGCGGCGCGCAAGGCGCAGTACGAGACGTTCAACAAGATCCTGAACGACAACCAGCCGTACAACTTCGGCTACGCGAACAACGTCCTCGTCGGTTCGCAGAAGACGCTCCAGAACTTCGACCCTGGCTCGTTCAGCCAGATTTGGAACGTCCAAACGTGGTGGATCAAGCAGTAGCGTCGTGACCCGCGGAGGAGCGCCCGCGCTGGGCGCTCCTCCAGAGTGGCGGAGGAGCGGTTGCGCAATTTCATCATCAGGCGAGTCCTATACGCGATCCCCACCCTCATCGGGATCTCGATCATCACGTTCCTCATCGCGCGGCTGTCGCCCGGCGATCCGGTCCGTCTGTTCACGTTCGGCATCAGGGACTTCACCCAGGAGGACTATCTCCGGCTGCTCCACGCCTACGGGCTCGACAAGCCGATCCCGCTCCAATACGTCGACTGGATCACGAAGGCTCTTCAGGGAAACTTTGGCGAGTCGCTCATCTATCACCGCGAGTCGTTCGGGATGGTGATGGAGCGAGTTCCGAACACCCTCATGCTCGCCGTGACGGCCCTGTTGCTGCAGCTCGTCATCGGTGTCCCCCTGGGCGTGCTCGCCGCGTTCAAGCGGGGAAAGTGGGTCGACGGCGCGATCCGTATCTTCGGAGTCGTCGGGCACGCCGTTCCGGCGTTCTGGCTCGGGCTGATCCTGATCATCGTCTTCGCCGTTCAGCTCCGGTGGCTGCCGAGCATCGGAGTGCTGACGGTCGGGCACGACCAATTCGACATCCTCGACCGGCTCAAGCACCTCATCCTTCCCTCGTTCGTCCTTGCGCTGACGGGGATCGCGAACTACTCGCGGATCCTTCGTACCGAAACCCTCGACGTCCTGGCCCAGGATTTCGTCCGGACCGCACACGCGAAGGGCTTGCGCGAGCGGACCGTGATATTCACGCATGCGCTTCGGAACGCGCTCATCCCGGTCGTAACCGCACTCGGCGGCATTCTCGCGGCGCTGGTCGGCGGGGCGCTGGTCATCGAGCAGGTTTTCAGCTGGCCCGGCGTCGGCCAGTTCACGTTCCAGGCGGCGATCGCGAAGGATTATCCGATCGTCCAAGCGGGCGTGATGTTCACGAGCACGATTCTTGTCATCAGTTACCTGCTCCGCGACCTGACGTACGCGATCGTCGATCCTCGGATCAAGGTGGGCTAAGTGGCGACGACCGCCGCCACGGCGCGGGTCGTTCCTGTTGCCGTCCTAGCGCGGCCCTCGCGGAGTCTCTGGGACAACGCGTTCTACAAGCTCAGGCGTGACAGGCTGACGATCGGCGCGTTCTTCGTGCTCGCTGTCCTCGCCGCGCTCTCCATCGCCGCGCCGCTCTTCTCGGAGTACGTCTTCCACTACAAGTTCGAGCAGCAGGATCTCCTGCACACGTATGAGAAGCCCCAGTTCGCCAACCTCGCGTACTTGCTCGGCTCCGACGAGATCGGACGAAGCCAGGTGGTGCGACTCCTCTACGGCGGTCAGATTTCGCTCTTCGTCGGCTTCACGGCCGCGTTCTTCAATCTGACAGTCGGAATAGCGTTGGGTCTCAGCGCCGGATATTTCCGTGGCCCCCTCGACGACGTCCTGACCTGGGTGATCACAACGCTCAACGGCATCCCTCAGATCTACCTGCTCCTCATCATCGCGGCGCTCTGGACTCCGGGTCCGTTCACGCTGGTCGTGATCATCGGGCTGCTCAACTGGACCGGGATTTCGCTCTACGTGCGCGGCCAAACCTTCGCGCTGCGCGAGCGCGAGTTCGTCACCGCGGCGCGCACCATCGGTGCGCGAGATCGCCGGATCATGTTCAAGCACATCCTTCCGAACGTGCTGCCACTCATCTTCGTACTCGCCGCGATCGATGTCGGCGCGATCATCCTTCTCGAGTCCGCCCTCAGCTTCCTCGGCCTCGGCATCCTTCCGCCGACACCCACGTGGGGGAACCTGCTCACGAACGCCGTGTCCTACTTCGTCCGAGCCTGGTGGCTGGTGGTGTCGCCGGGCGCGATGATCTTCCTCACCGTGCTCTGCCTCTACCTCATCGGCGACGGCCTGCGCGACGCGCTCGACCCCCGCCTCAAGACGCACTAGGCGTCATGCGTCGCGCGTCCGTCCTAGCGCTCGCGCTCCTGTTTGGCGTCGCCTGCCAGGTCCCGCCCGCGAGCGCCACGCCGGCGCCGACCGGGGCGCAGCAGGGCGGCACGCTTCGGGTCGCGCTCCCTGCCGAGGTCACGGCGTTCGACCCGTGGACCGCCGATCCCGCCTCCCTCATAGCGACGCGGCAGATCTTCGAGACGCTCGTCGAAGTCGATCCAGCGACGTCGCGAATAACCCCCGGCCTCGCCTCGTCGTGGCAGATGACGAACGACGGCGCCTCATGGACGTTCACCCTTCGCGAGGGTGTCCTCTTCCACGATGGCGCTCCTCTCGATGCCTCGTCGGTCATCGCGAGCTTCGAACGCGGGCGGACCACGCGCGCGTCGGCATACCGGGCGCTCTTCGACGATCCGTCCGCGATCGCGACCGTGGTCGCGGTCGATCCGCGAACGGTTCGCTTCGACCTCCGCGCTTCGTTCGGTCCGTTCCTCGCGCACCTAGCGGCACCGCAGACCGCGATCGGGCGCGCCAACGGCGCGGGCACCGGTCCGTTCACGGCCGCCGCGAGCGCGCTGGCGCCGGACGGGACGCTCACGCTTGGCCGCAACGACTTCTATTGGCGTCGCGACTCCACGGGCAAGCAGCTTCCGTATCTCGACGGGCTCATCCTCCGGCCGGTGCGCGACGCCACGTCGCGCCTCGCGGAGCTGCGCGCCGGCCGGGTCGACGTAGCGCTCGACCTTCCCATCGCGCAGGCCTCGAGCGCGCGGAGCGACCCGAGCCTCGTGGTCAGTCCACGAAAGGATGCGGCGCTCGCCTCTCTCGGCATCGACGCGATCGCGGCCCCGTTCGACCGTCCCGAGGTCCGCCGCGCGGTGGCCATGGCCGTGAACCGGAACGCTCTGTCGGCGGTCTACGCCGGCACCTCGCGTCCGGCGACCCAGGTCGTGCCGCCTGGCGTTCTGGGTTATGACGAGAGCGTGGTCGAGTTCGCCCCGCTCGACACCGACGCGGGCCGCAAAGCGCTCGCCGACGCTCATGTGGCGACGCCGATCGCCGCCGACCTTGCCTACCCGAATGCCCCGACTGCCGCATACCCGGACCCGCAGCGCATCGCCCAGTCGATCGCCGCGGACCTCGGCAAGATCGGCATCGTGGCTCGGCTGCGCGCGGTCGACCCGATTGGACTACGTGATGCGAAGGCCACGTTCACGCTCGACACAACGTCGATCGGGCTCGACCCCGACGACGTGTTCTGGCCGCTGTACGGCCTCAATGATCCGTCCGGCGCGTCGCTGATCGTCGGTCTGGTCCGGAAAGCCCGCGCCGATGCGGATCCCAGCAAGCGCGCCGAGCTGTACAAGCAGGTGTCGAAGATCGCGCGGACCGACGCCCTCCGCGTTCCGCTCCTGTTCGCCGACCGGCCCAACGCCGCGACCGCGCGCCTCGTCGGGTACACCGGGATCGAGTATTTCGGCACGGTGTGGCTGCGGCCCTGACCGCGTCGGCTAACGTGTAAGGAAGTGATGATTCCGGGCGGCGGCGGTGGCGTCCACATGTTCATGTGGGGCTCGCGCGGCGACGCCGCGAAGAAGCGACCCTCGATCGCCATGTACCGCAGGCTCCTGCGATTCGTCCGTCCGTATCGGTGGAACCTCGCGGTCGCGGTCGCGCTCCTCATCGTCTCCACCGCGCTCGGACTCGTGTGGCCAAAAATCGTCCAACTCGTGCTCGACCTCGGCCTGAAAGAGCCGGATCTGCTCGACGAGCTCGTCGTCGTTCTCATCGCGGTCCTGCTGGTCCGAGCTGTCGTCGATGGCGTCCGCCAGTTCGTGATGGCGTGGACGGGCGAGAAGGTCATCTTCGATCTGCGCATGGCGATCGTGAACCATCTGCAGTCGATGTCGCTTTCGTTCTTCAACGTTCGCAAGACCGGCGACCTCATGTCACACGTGACGAGCGACGCGACCCTGGTCCACGGCGTCGTGACGCAGACGATCATCCAGGTCCTCGGTCAAGTCCTCACGCTCGTGGGCGGCGTCACGATCATCTTCCTGATGAACTGGCGGCTCGCGCTGCTCACGCTCATCGTCGCGCCGCCGATCGGCATCATCGGTCAGTACCTCGGCCGCCGCATCCGCGACATCTCGCGCGCGGCGCAGGACGCGCAGGGCGAGGCCGTCGGAGTTTTGCAGGAGGCCCTCGCCGAGGTGCGGGTGGTCCAGGCGTTCACGCGCGAGGACTACGAGGCCAAGCGCTTCCACGAGAAGCTTCTCGTCATGTTCGACAAGAGCATCGATCGGTCGCGCATCAGCGCGATCATGTTCCCGGCCATCAGCTTCCTCGGCTTCGCGTCGTCGATCGTCGTGCTCTGGTACGGCGGCCACCAGGTCGCCACGGGCGAGCTCACGCCGGGGCAGCTCGTCGCGTTCCTTCTCTACATGGGGATGGTCGCGGGGCCCGTCGGCGGTCTCGCCAGCCAGTGGACCGGGATCCAGCAGGCATTCGGCGCCGCCGACCGAATCTTCGCGCTTCTCGACACGGAGCCCGACGTCCGCGACCTGCCGGGCGCCGTACCGATCGGCGCGGTGCGCGGCGAGATCGAGTTCGACCACGTCTCCTTCAAGTACGGCGAAGGTCCCTTGATCTTCGAGTCGCTGTCAACGGTGTTCGGCGAGGGCAAGACGACCGCGCTCGTGGGGCCCTCGGGCGCGGGGAAGACGACCCTCGTGAATCTCGTCGGCCGCTTCTACGACCCGGTCGGTGGTCGGGTGTGCGTCGACGGGCGAGACATCCGCGAAGTCACGCTCCGGTCCCTGCGCGAGCAGATCGCGGTCGTGCCCCAGGAGCCCATCCTCTTCGGCGACACGATCCGCGAGAACATCCGCTACGGCCGGCTCGACGCGACGCATGCGGAGATCGAGGACGCGGCGAAAGCCGCGAACGCGACCGAGTTCATCTCGCGAATGCCGAAAGGCATGGAGACGATCGTCGGCGAGCGCGGCGTGCGGCTCTCGGTCGGACAGCGGCAGCGCATCGCGATCGCGCGAGCGATCCTGCGCGACGCGCGCATCCTTCTCCTGGACGAGGCCACGAGCTCGCTCGACAACGAGAGCGAGTTCCTGGTGCAGCAGGCGCTCGACCGACTCATGCGCGGCCGCACGACGATCGTCATCGCGCACCGACTCTCGACGGTCGAGAGCGCGGACCGGATCCTCGTGCTGGACAAAGGCCGCATCGTCGAAGAGGGAACGCACACGGAGCTCCTCACGCGCGGCGGCCTCTATCACCGCCTCTACACCCGGAAGTTCGTCGACGAGAGCGCCGCTCCGCCGACCGAGCAGCCGGTGCCTGTCCTCCTCGGCGCGGCCATCCGAACGCGTCGCATCGGATCCCCCGACCTCTAGCTCAGGTCTCTCATTTGCACCCCGGAGTAGGCTCGGCGACGCCAGTGAAGCTTGGCCGCGCCGTCGTCGCTCGTAATCAAAGGGGAGGCACGAGATGGGAACAGACAAAGTCCGCTTGGCCAAAGAGGGCATCGACGCGTTCAGCGCGGGAGATTGGGAGCGATTCAAGGCGCCGCTTAGCTCCGACGCCGTATACGAAGAGCTCGCAACGCAACGTAAGGTCCAAGGTCCGGACGAGATCGTCGAGGCGACCAAAGGATGGAAGGAAGCTTTCCCCGACGCGAAGGGGACCATCACAAAGGTGACTGAGGGCTCTGACACCGTTGTGCTCGAGATCACATGGGAGGGTACGCACACGGGTGACCTCATCAGCTCAATGGGCGCCATCCCTCCTAGCCAGAAACGCGTGAAGATCCCGGCCGTCCAGGTTGTCAGATTCAAGGGCGACAAGGTCGTTGAGACGAGACATTTCTTCGACCTGATGACGCTGCTCGCGCAGATCGGCGCGCTTCCGGTGCCGGCGACCGCGTAGTCGGACTGCGATGGGGCCTGGCGCGAGTAACGCCGGGCCCATCGCTTTCGAGTCAGTAGAGCTCGGGATGCAGGAACGGCGCGCAGGCCATCGCGACGAGATAGGCAAACGCATCCGTACGTGACATCGCGCCATCGGTGAGGATGCCGATCGCGCCGGTCTGCCGCTTGGACTCTTTGCGCGCGAAGAGATCGTCGATGATGTCGCCGAGCTCCTCGCCACCGCGCAGCCGCTCCGAGGCGACGCGCGGCAGCAGCATCCGTCCCCACGCCGCCTCGCCAAGCTTTCCGTCGCGTGTGACCGCGACGACGTGACCGGTGAGCCAGGCTTCTTGAGCGTCGAGGATCGCCCCGCCCTCGAGTCCGAATGCGACCTCAGCGCCCGTTCGCTCGAGAGCCGCGCGAGCCCGCGTGAGAGCCCCCGCCCGTACCGCCGCCTCGCCCAGCGGCATCGCGCCGACGCCGCTCGGGACCTCGATCGCCTCCAGAGCGCACCCCGGCGCGAGCTGACCGAGGATCCGCCGCACCGCCTCGACCTTCGCCGGATTGGTCGATCCGACGGCCGCCGTGCGGAAGGAGAGGGGCACGCGCGGACCTTAATCGAGGCCGATTCGAGGGGTTTCCGGGGCGGTATCGAACGCGTACAATTCCGAGTGAAGTGCTCGGAAATTCACCCGCCGCCTTTCACGTTTCCACGCGCGGCGAATACGGGATGCGTCTCATGGTCGATCTCGCAAGGCACTGGGGCCAGGGGACCGTCTCTCTGCACGCCGTTGCGGTGCGTGAGGACCTGCCCGAGGCGTACCTCGAGCAGCTCGTCGCCGCTCTCCGCAAGGCCGGTCTCGTGAACGGCAAGCGCGGCGCGGGCGGCGGCTACGTGCTCGCGCGCGAGCCGCGCGACATCACGGCCGGTGACGTCGTGCGCGCGCTCGAGGGACCGATCGAACCGCAGATCTGTACCGCGGAGGGCGAGCCCGTCGTGAACTGCGTGCGCGAGCCCGACTGCGGAACGAGGGCTGTCTGGCTCAAGCTTCAGGACAGCATCGCGAAAGCACTGGATGGCATGACTCTCGCGGAGATCGCGACGACGACGACGCGGGAGCGTGTGAATGTCTAGCCTCGAGATCAAGGACCTCGTCGTGAGCGTCGAACGGAAGACCATCCTCAACGGGATCGATCTTGTTGTCGAGAGCGGTTCGGTGCACGCGATCATGGGACCGAACGGTTCCGGCAAGAGCACGCTCTCGCTCGCGATCATGGGGCACCCCAAGTACAAGGTGGAGCGCGGGCACGTCCTCCTCGACGGCATCGACCTCCTGAAGATCCCGGTCGACGCGCGCGCTCGCGCCGGCGTCTTCCTCGCGTTCCAGTACCCATCCGCGATCCCCGGCGTTTCGGTCGCGAACTTCCTGCGTACCGCGATCAATGCGCGGCGCGCCGCGCCAAACGCCGACGGCACGGGCGAGGTCAAGAAGAACGACATGCCCATTCCGCAGTTCCGCAAGCTCCTCGCGGAGAAGATGAAGCTCCTCGGGGTCGACGACTCGTTCATCACGCGGTCTGTGAACGACGGATTCTCAGGTGGAGAGAAGAAGCGGCTCGAAATCCTGCAGATGCATATGTTCCAGCCGCGCTTCGCGATCCTCGACGAGACGGACTCGGGCCTCGACATCGACGCTCTCAAGGTCGTCGCCGAGGGCATCGACGCGATGCGCTCGCCTGAGGTGGGGATGCTCCTCATCACGCACTACGAGCGGATCCTTCGCTACGTGCACCCGGACTTCGTCCACGTCCTCGTCGACGGGCGCATCGTCCGCACCGGCGGCCCGGAGCTCGCGGCCGAGCTCGAGTCGAAGGGCTACGACTTCGTGCGCGAAGCCCTGTACGCAGGGAAGGCGTAGAGCAGTGGCTGTGACGGTCAAGACCCCGACCACCAAGGCGTCGCCGCTCGACGTCGAGCGCATCCGCAAGGACTTCCCGATCCTCGCGCAGACCGTGCGGGGAAAGCCGCTCGTGTACCTCGACAACGCGGCGACCAGCCAGAAACCCAGGCAGGTGATCGACGCGATGTCGCGCGTGTTCGAGGAGCACAACGCGAACATCCACCGCGGTGTCTACGAGTTCAGCGAGCGTACGACCGCCCTGTTCGAGGAGGCCCGCGCGAAGGTCGCGCGGTTCATCAACGCCCCGAGCGAGCGCGAGGTGATCTTCGTGCGCAATGCCACCGAAGCGCTGAACCTCGTCGCCTACGCGTGGGGCCGGGACAACATCAAGCGGGGCGACCGCATCGTGACGACGGTCCTGGAGCACCACTCGGACTTCGTCCCGTGGCAGCAGCTCGCGACCGAGGTCGGGGCGGAGATCGCTGTGGTCGACATCGACGACGATGGCCGGCTGCGGCGCGATCAGCTTTCCGCCGAGCTGCGCAAGGGCGCCAAGCTTCTCGCGATCACGCACACCTCGAACGGCCTCGGCACCGTGAACCCAATCAAGGAGATCGCGGCCGAGGCGCGTGCCGCCGGCGCGACCGTCCTCGTTGATGTCGCGCAGGCTGTACCGCATACGCCGGTCGATGTTCAAGATCTGGGCGCGGACTTCGTGGCGTTCAGCGGCCACAAGATGCTCGCGCCCCCCGGGTCAGGCGGGCTCTGGGGTCGCGCGGAAATACTCGAGAACATGCGTCCCTTCCTGTACGGCGGCGACATGATCAGCCGCGTCACCGTGAAGCTGACCGAGTGGAACGAGCTCCCGTGGAAGTTCGAGGCCGGCACGAGCTCGTACGTCGACGCCATCGGTCTCGGAGCCGCGGTCGACTACCTGAACGACGTCGGCGTCGCGAAGATCCACGCGCACGAGCTCTCGCTCGTCGCGTACCTGCTGCCGCGCCTTCAGGAGATACCTGGCGTGACGGTCTACGGGCCGAAGGACCTCGAGTCACGTGTCGGCGTTGTTTCGTTCAACATCGAAGGGATCCACCCGCACGACGTCGCGACGATCTTCGATCGCGAGGGCGTGTGCGTGCGCGCTGGGCATCACTGCAACCAGCCGCTCATGACGCGGCTCGGCCTGCCCGCGACGACGCGCGCGAGCATGTATCTGTACAACACGACGGGCGAGATGGATGCTCTGGTGAGTGCCATCCATGCCGCGAAGAAAGTGTTCGGGATCTAGTCATGCTGATACGAGCGAGGAGCGGTGTGCTTCGCGCCCAGGGGCCCCTGCCCCTGTCCGCGACGAGCGAGACCACCAGCCTTGAGCGGGTCTCCTCGCCGAAGGCGAGAGATTGAATGGATGACATGTACCGCGACTACATCCTCGACCACTACAAGAACCCGCGGAATTTCGGCGAGCTCGAGGGCGCGACCCACACGTACCACGACTCGAACCCGCTCTGCGGCGACGAGATGACGATGCAGCTCAAGATCGGTGACGGGCACGTCGACGACGTGCATTTCACCGGCAAGGGCTGCGCGATCAGCCAGGCCTCGGCGTCCATCCTCACCGAAGAGGTGAAAGGCAAGACGCTCGATGAGGTCAGGGCGATCGACCGCGATCACGTGCTCGCGAATCTCGGCATCCCGATCAGCCCGGCGCGCATTAAGTGCGCGCTCCTCGGGTTGAAAGCGCTGAAGGGCGCAGCGTGGGGACTCACGGCGTGGCCCGGCGAAGAGGTGAAAGCGAAATGACAACTCAAGTTCAAGATCTGCCCAAGGACTACCAGTACGGCTGGGAAGACAAGGACGCGATCTACCGCAACAAGAAGCACAAAGGCCTCTCCGAGGACGTCGTCCGCGAGATCAGCCAGACCTACAAGCAGGAGCCGGACTGGATGCTCCAGCGGCGCCTCAAGGCGCTGAAGCACTACCGCACTCGGTCGATGCCGACGTGGGGCGCCGACCTCTCGGGCATCGACTTCGAGGACATCTATTACTACCTGCGCGCGTCCGACAAGTCCGCCAAGAGTTGGGAGGACGTGCCTGACTACGTGAAGCGCACGTTCGATCAGCTCGGCATCCCTCAGGCCGAGCAGAAGTACCTCGCCGGTGTCGGCGCGCAGTACGACAGCGAGTCCGTGTACCACAACATCCGCAAGGACCTCGAGAAGCTTGGCGTCATCTTCATGGACACCGACACCGCGCTGAAGGAGCACCCCGACATCGTCAAGCAGTACTTCGGCACGGTCATCCCGGCGAACGACAACAAGCTCGCCGCGCTGAACACCGCGGTGTGGTCGGGCGGCTCGTTCGTGTGGGTCCCGCCCGGAGTCAAGGTGGAGATCCCGCTGCAGGCGTACTTCCGCATCAACAGCGAGAACGCCGGGCAGTTCGAGCGGACGCTCATCATCGCCGAGGAAGGCTCGAGCGTTCACTACGTCGAGGGATGCACGGCGCCGGTGTTCACGACGAACACGCTGCACAGCGCGGTCGTCGAGATCATCGTGAAGAAAGGCGCCGACGTGCGCTACACGACGATCCAGAACTGGAGCCACAACGTCTACAACCTCGTGACGAAGCGCGCGGTCGTGCACGAGGACGCCCGCATGACCTGGATCGACGCGAACCTCGGTTCGAAGGTCACGATGAAGTACCCGAGCGTGTACCTGGTGGGCGAGCGCGCGCACGGCGAAGTGCTCTCGGTGGCGTTCGCGGGGAACGACCAGCACCAGGACGCGGGCGCCAAGATGATCCACGCCGCGCCGAACACGACGAGCATCATCCAGAGCAAGGGGATCAGCAAAGGAACCGGGCAGCAGACCTACCGCGGTCTGGTGAAGATCTATCCCGGGGCGCACGGCGCCAAAAGCACTGTCCGGTGCGATGCGCTCATCCTCGACAAGACCGCGCGAAGTGACACCTACCCGTACATGGAGATCGACGAGGAGGACGTGACCATCGGTCACGAGGCGTCCGTCTCGAAGGTCGGCGAGGAGCAGCTCTTCTACCTCATGAGCCGCGGACTTTCCGAGGCCGAAGGGACCGCGATGGTCGTGAACGGCTTCATCGAGCCGATCGTGAAGACGCTCCCGATGGATTACGCCATCGAGATGAACCGGCTCATCACGCTCCAGATGCAAGGCGCCATTGGCTAGCACAGCCGAGCTCGTATCCGTCCCGCTGCTGCTCGACCGGAACACGGTCGAGCAGCACAGTCTTCGGAGCGAGGAGCCCCAGTGGCTGCGGGACGCGAGGCTCGCTGCGTTGACCAGATTCACGCCCGAGAGCTGGCCCACTGGCCAGGAGGAGGAGTGGCGGCGGTTCCCGCTGAAGGACCTCCCCGAAGGCTCGCTTGTCTCGCGTCTCGACCATCTACCCGGGATCCAGTTCAAGCTCGAGCCGCAGGCCGCGGCCCAGGGCGTGATCTTCAAGGGGCTGCTCCGCGCTTCGCTCGACAACCCCGAGCTCGTCCGTCCGCACATCGCACCTGGACAGGGGATCCCGTCCCACGCCGCCTTCCGCGCGATCGCGGACGCGCTCTGGTCCGCCGGAAGCACCTTCGTGCACGTTCCCGCGGACGTGGTCGTCGAGATGCCGATCGTCGTCGACAAGGTCTGGCCCGCGGGTGGCGACGCGATGCTCTCGCGAACGATCGTGGTCGCTGAGCGCGGGTCGACCGTGACGATCGTCGAGGATCTCTCGTCCGAGGGGACCGTCCCCCGGATCGCGATCCCTCACGTCGATGTGTACGCCGGTCAAGGTGCGCGGGTCCGCTACGTCGCGATCCGCCGCTTCGCCCCGGGCGTCGTCGATCTCGGCTTCCAGCGGTTCCGTTCCGCCAGCGACAGCGACCTCGCCGTGCACAACGTGTTCGCCGGTGAGGGCAAGTCGAAGGTCGGCATCCAGTCGGACATGGAAGGCAACGGCGCGACGGTGAAGCTCTACGGGCTCGTGGCCGCGGGCGACCACCAGCGCATCGACGTGAACAGCTTCCAGCAAGTCGACGGCAAGGGCTCGCAGAGCGATCTTCTGTACCTCTCGGCTCTGTACGACCACGCGAAGGCCATCTTCTACGGCAAGATCCGGGTCGAGGCGACCTCGAGCGGCACCGGAAGCTACCAGGAGTGCCGCAACATGCTCCTGTCGAAGCACGCCGGCGCCGACCCGATCCCCGTGCTCGAGATCCTTACGAACGACGTCGTTCGGTGCGGCCACGGTGCCACCGCCGGGGCGCTCGGGGACGAGGAGCTCTTCTACGCGATGTCGCGCGGGTTCGACCGTGATCAGGCGCAGCAGCTCATGGTCCACGGATTCTTCCGGCGCGTGATCAATCAACTCGACGACGAGCACGTCCGCCAGCGCGTGCTGAACGCGCTGCGGCCTCGCATCGGCAACATCGCCGAGATGGGCGTCCTCGTTTGAGCGAGTTCGTCCGCGTCGCGAGTGCGGACGAGGTCCCTATCGGCGAGGTGAAGGTCGTCCACGCCGGCGACAAGAGTCTCGCCCTCGGCCACTGCGACGACGGTACGTGGGGCGCGATCGACAACGTGTGCACGCACGACGGCGGCGTGCTCGGCGAGGGCGAGCTCGAGGACTGCTTGGTCGAGTGCCCGCGCCACGGGGCGCGATTCGACCTCTTGACCGGCGAGGTGCGTGCGTTGCCGGCGGTCTTTCCGGTGAACGCGTATCCGGTGCGCGTCGTCGACGGTGTCGTACAGGTGGATGTCGGCGTACCGACCAAAGAGCTCGAGATCGGCTGATCGCGGCGCGCTAACTACTAGCAGGCCCTCTAACTCATACGAAAACCGCCCGCGGGAATGACACGATCGGCGCATGGCCGATCACGTCATCGAACACACGACGCCACACGTTGGCTCCATCGACCGTTACTCGCCCGCGGTCCTGCTGTCCCTCGCGTTCGCATTCGGGATCGTGGCGCAGTACCTCTTCTACCGATCGGCCCTCGGGATCAACGTCAGCATCGCGTCTGTCGCGATCCTCGGCGTTGCCTGGCGCCTCCGGCCCACCGGCGCGCGCGTCGACCGGCTCGATCGCTGGATCGTTCCGGCCGCGATCGTCTTCGCGTTCCTTCCGGCCCTGCGCGTCGATCTCATGCTCTTGCTGTTCGACGTGCCCGCCACGCTCGTTCTCGTCACGATGGCCGCGGTCTCGTTCGCCGGTGTCCCGCTCACGCGGCGCGCCGTCGACATCCTCGTCTTCCTCGGCCTCGTCGTCGTGGGACGCATCGTGGCAGGCGGGGCGCTCCTCCTCGCGGCGCTTCCCGATCTCGGGCGCCCGCTCGCACGACGGAGTGGGGGACGGATCGCTTCGGTCGGGGTCGGCATCGCGATCGCGTTCCCGTTCCTCGTCGTGTTCGCTGTTCTGTTCGCGAGCGCGGATGCCGTCTTCTCGAGCGCGGTCAACAACGTGTTCGACTTCCGCAAGTGGTCGATCGGCGAGCTCATCGGCCGGGTCCTGCTCGCCGCCGTCTTCGCCTGGGTCGCGGGCGGCCTCTTTATCGTCGCGGGACGCCGTACGGATACGACGATGCCCGCCGTCCTGCCCCGCCTGCGTGGCTTCCTCAGCTCGACCGCCGGCGCGACGACGCTCCTCGCCATCGACGCCCTTTTCGTGTTCTTCGTCGGTCTGCAGATCGCGTATCTGTTCGGCGGGATCGACACGCTCAACGCGACGGGTCTCACGTACTCGACGTACGCGCGCCGCGGCTTCTTCGAGCTGATCGCCGTCGCCGTGCTCGCGGGCGGTCTGCTGTTCGCCGTCGAGCTCGTCGTGGCCAAACGCACTCGCCTCTACGTCGGCGCGGCGCTGACGCTCGCCCTCGCGACGCTCGTCATCGTCGTGTCGGCCGCGTACCGGATGCAGCTCTACCAGCTCGCGTACGGGTGGACCGAGCAGCGGTTCTACGCGCTCGCCGGTATCGCGTGGCTCGGTGCGGGCGGCGCGTGTGCGGCGGTGCTCGTGTGGCGTGACGCGACGCGCTGGCTCCTCCACGCCGGCGGTCTCATCGCTCTTGCCGTCGCGATCGTCGTCAACCTCATCGGCCCGAGCGCTTTCGTCGCGCGCCAGAACCTCGAGCGCGTCGTCGATCCGCGGGGTCTGCCGGCAGATGCGAGCCGCCTGCTCGACGCGCAGTACCTGGCGACCCTCGGCGACGGCGCGCTACCGACGCTGGTCGATTACCTACCACGGTTGAGCGGGTCGGATCGCGAGGCGCTCGGCTTCGCCCTTCGTATGTACGCGCTCCAGGGGCGCGATCTCGAGCCGGCCGCGGGTCCCAGCTTCAGCGTCGATCGCGAGCGCACTCGTCAGGCTCTTCTGGCCCTCGTCGATGACCTCCGCACGTACCCTCCGATTCGGGGCGGTCACACCGGACTCCGATAGCGGCCCGCTGGCAGGCGACCCCGGGACAGGACCCGCGGCGCGAGCTGGTGAGATCGGCCGGCATCCGACTCGTAGCCGCGCGCGTCAGCGGCGATGGAGTAGCCGTTATTCTCACGCCGAGAGACACTTGCGTTCGGAGGACATCTCTTGATCAGCACGGCCGCGCGTGACCGCGTCAAGCTCGCGATCGATCTATGCGAAGAGCAGTTCCACGTCTTCGACGAGAAGTCGAGCGAGGACTCCCTCGACTCCTACGAGGCGGCGCTCAACCGCGGCAGGGCGATGGCCTTTCAAGAAGCCGCGCACTACGTGAAGTCGGCACTGCACGACATCGACGTCAAAAGCTTGTAGCCGGTGATCACCGCGATCGTCCTCATCACCGCTGAGAAGGGTGCGCTGCCGAAGCTCGGCGAGGCGCTCGCCGCGGTCGATGGCGTGTCCGAGGTCTACTCGGTCACCGGTGATTTCGACTTCGTGGCCATGGTCCGCGCGCGCGAGCACGAAGAGCTCGCCGACATCGTGACGCGACGCATCGCGCAGGTGGGCGGCGTCGCGCGGACGCAGACCCATGTGGCCTTCAAGGCCTATTCGCGCCACGACCTCGAGGCTTTGTTCGCGATCGGCGCGGAGCAGGGCTGAACTAGAATCGCGCTGATGCAGGCCGTCGTCATGGCGGGCGGCGAGGGAAGCCGTCTTCGACCTCTGACGATCAATCGTCCGAAGCCGATGGTGCCCATCGTCGACAAGCCCTGCCTCGGCCACATCTTCGAGCTCCTCAAGCGCCACGGCATCGAGGAGTCGTTCGTCACCCTCCAGTACCTCGCGTCGGTCATCCAGGACAGCTACGGCGACGGCGGGGGCATCGGGATGCGCCTCCGGTACAGCGTCGAGGAGACCCCGCTCGGCACCGGCGGCTCGGTGCGGCAGCTCGCCGCGGATCTCGACGGCACCTTCCTGGTCATCTCGGGCGACTCGCTCACGGACATCGATCTGTCGAAGGTCATCGCGTTCCATCGCGAGCGCAACGCGGCAGTGACGCTGACTCTCGTGCGCGTTGCGAACCCGCTCGAGTACGGGGTGGTGATCACGGAGCCAGACGGGCGGATCACGAAGTTCCTGGAGAAGCCGTCGTGGGGCGAGGTCTTCAGCGACACGATCAACACGGGCATCTACGTGATCGAGCCACGCGTGCTCGAGCGTTTCGCGGTCGGCGAGGTGTTCGATTTCAGCAAGGACCTCTTTCCGCGCCTGCTTTCGGAAGGCGAGCCTCTCTATGGGTACGTAGCCGAGGGGTACTGGACCGACGTGGGCTCCATCACCGAGTACGCGCGGGCGAACGCCGATCTCCTCAACGGAAAGGTCAAGTGCGACGATCTTCGGAACGAGCTCATGCCGGGCGTCTGGACGGCCGGCGACGTCGACATCAACGAGTCCGCCAAGCTCACAGGCCCGATCTTCCTTGGCGAGGGCGTGAAGATCGGGCCACACGCCGAGATCATCGGACCGACCGTCCTGCGCGATTACGTCTCCGTCGACGTCGGCGCCGTCGTCGCCAGCTCCATCGTCTGGCGCAACACGTACATCGGCGAGCGCTCCGAGCTGCACGGCGCGATCGTGGGCCGGCAGTGCGCGCTGAAGTCGAACGTCATCCTCGAGGAAGGCAGCGTCATCGGCGATCACACAATCGTCGGCGATCACGCCCGCGTTCGGGCTCAGGTGAAGGTCTGGCCGGACAAGCAGATCGAGTCGGGCGCCGTGATCGGCTCGAGTCTGATCTGGGGAGCGCAGGGACGGCGCGCTCTCTTTGGCCGCTTCGGGGTCACTGGCATCGTCAACATCGACCTCACACCGGAGTTCGTTGCACGTCTCGGGGCGGCCTATGCCTCGACGCTGAAGCAGGGTGCGACGATCACCATGAACCGCGACCAGCATCGCTCGAGCCGGATGCTGAAACGCGGGCTCATGAGCGGCATCTTGAGCGCCGGCATCGATGTCGCCGATCTCTCCCAGGTGCCGCTCCCGATCGGCCGCCATCACACGCGGCGCATGGGCGCGGCGGGCGGCGTGCACGTGCGCGTCTCGCCCTTCGACGTCCGCGTCTGCGACGTGAAGTTCTTCGATCGTCAGGCGCTCGACATGGACAAGACGCAGGAGCGGAAGGTGGAGACGATCTTCTTCCGCGAGGACCTGCGCCGCGTCTCGTACGAGGACGTCGGCCGCATTTTCGAGTCGCAGCGCGTCGGTGAGGCGTACAGCGAGGCGTTCCTGGCCGAGGTCGCACACCGGAAGGAGATCGCCGAAGCGAAGCCGAAGATCGTCGTCAACTACTCGCACGGCACGCCCGCGCAGTTCCTTCCGCAACTCTTGAACGCCATCGGCGTCGAGGCCGTCGCCGTGAACGGCGTGGTGTCCGAGAACATCGGATCGCGTTCGTTCGAGGAGTTCCAGGAGGAGCAGCGACAGCTCGCGGTCCTCGTGCCCGCGCTCGGCGCGTCGCTCGGCGTGATCATCGACGCCGGCGGAGAGAAGATCTTCGTGGTCGATGACCGTGGACGCGTGATCAACGACATGCATTTCCTCGCCGCGTTCGTCTCGCTCACGATGCGGCACGCGCAAGGGGTAGTGGCGGTGCCGGTCTACGCGCCGTCGTCGATCGAAGAGATCGTGGCCGCTCACGGCGGCCGCGTTCAGCGGGTGCGCGCGTCAGCCGAGGCGCAGATGAGCCTCGCGGCACGCGAGCATCCGCTCCTCGTCGGCGACGGAGTCGGCGGGTTCATCTTCCCGCGATTCCACCCGTCGTTCGACGGCCTTTTTGCGACGGTGCGGCTGATCGAGCTCCTCGTCGCGGCAAAGCAGACGCTCAGCCAGGTCATCGACGAGACCCCACCCGTCCACGTCGCGCGCCTGCAGGTGGTCTGCCCGTGGGAGGAGAAGGGCCGCGTCATGCGGATGCTCGCGCAGGATCCGCAGACCGAGCGCACGCGGCAGGTCGACGGGGTGAAGCATCAGAAAGACGGCGAGTGGGTCCTCGTGTTGCCGGACGCGGACCGGCCCCTCTTCAACGTGTACGCCGAGGCGAAGGACGACGACCGCGCCTGGATGCTCGCTCACGAGTACGCGGACAAGCTCGAGCGGATGCGCGCTCCTTGAGCATTCGTATAGCCATCGCGCAGTGCGCGCCGGCGCTCGGCGCGGTTAAGCGAAACCTGGAGATGCACGAGAAGTGGATCGCCCGCGCGAGAGCCGCCGGCGCGCGCCTGGTGATCTTTCCGGAGCTTTCGGTCACCGGGTACTACCTGAAGGACCTCGCCGCCGACGTCGCGTGCGCGGCCGACGATCCCCAGCTCGCGCGCATCGCCGAGGCCTCGCGAGACATAGACATCAGCGCCGGATTCGTCGAGCGCTCGGCCGACGCGAAGCTGCACATCGCGCAGGGGCACTGGTCGGGCGGGAAGCTCGTGCACGTGCACCGCAAGGTCTACCTGCCGACCTATGGCATCTTCGATGACGGGCGCTACTTCGGGCCGGGCGATCGTTTCGAGACGTACCGCTGGGCCGGCGGGACGACCGGCGTCGCTATCTGCGAGGACCTGTGGCATGTCTCGACGCCGTACCTCTACGCGTCAGCGGGCGCGACGATCGTGCTCGCTCCCTCGGCAAGTCCGGGCCGCGGCATCGCCGAGGGCGGCGATCTCGGCACCGCGGAGTCGTGCCGGCTCATGGATCGCTTTTATGCGTCGTACCTCACGGTGTACGTCGTGTACGTCAACCGCGTGGGCCACGAGGATGGGATCGCATTCTGGGGCGGGTCGGAGATCGTGGCGCCCGACGGGACCGTGGCCGCGCGGGCGCCCGAGTTCGACGAGGAGCTGCTCATCGGCGAGATCGATCCGGAGCTCGTCGCTCGCGAGCGCGCGCGCAATCCGCTGCTGCGCGACGAGCGCGAGGACATCGTTCTTCGAAACATCGCGGGCCGTCTCGGTCTCCCGTTCGACCGCCGTGACTAGCGCGCTCGCGCGGACGGGAGTGATCCGGCCGGATCCGAAGGATCCGTCGCCACTCCGGATCGACGAAGCGCTCGTCCGAAAGATGCTCGTTCTGTTCATCCGCGACGAGATCGCGAAAGCGCGCCTCGCGCGCGCGGTCGTCGGCGTCTCCGGTGGTGTCGATAGCGCGGTGACCGTCGCGCTGGCGACCCTGGCGCTCGGTGCGGAGAACGTGCTCGGATTGTTCACGCCGTATCGATCATCTTCTGCAGAGTCACGCGACCACGCGCGCGAGCTGTCGCGACAATTCGGCTTCGCGCTCGAGGAGGTCCCGATCACCAAGCAGGTGGACGCGTACTTCACGGGCCTGAACAAGAAGGTCGACAGGGTGCGCATCGGGAACAAGATGGCGCGCGAGCGGAAGAGCATCGAGTACGACCGGTCCTGGCCGGACGGGATCGTTCTCGGCACGAGCAACAAGACCGAGCTTCTGCTCGGCTATGGGACGCAGTTCGGCGACATGGCCTGCGGCATCAATCCGGTCGGCGATCTATACAAAACTCAGCTCCGCGAGCTCGCGCTCTCCATCGGCATCCCCGAAGCGATCGTCCGCAAGCCGCCGACGGCGGAGCTCTGGGAGGGGCAGACCGACGAGGGCGAGCTCGGCTTCACGTACGCGGACGCCGACCTCGTCCTCTATCACATGGTCGATCGCCGCTTGCGGCCCGCAGAGCTCATCGAACATGGTTTCGACGCTCAGCTGGTCACGCGCATCCGCGAGATGGTCCGGCGCAACCACTACAAGCGCGTTATGCCGCTCATCGCGAAGCTCAGCCTCCGCACCGTCGGACACGACTTCCTCTATCCGCGCGATTGGGAAGCCGACTGACCGATACGTCGGGCGGCGCGGGATCGACCGAAACCCTCTCTTCGCGCCGGGGTCCCCCCGGCCTCGGACGCCTCGGCCGGCGCCCCAGCGCGCGGGGGCCCTCGGTCGACCCCGCCGTCGCTCCATTACAAATCGGGCTGGGCTACACATTCGCGCTCACAGCGGCCGCGTTCTTCGGTGTCGGCGGGATCATCGCGAAGGCCGCATTCAACTCCGGTATGCAGCCGTCCATCCTCGCCGAGTGGCGTGTCCTGTTCGCGTTTCTGGTGTTCATCTCGATCTTTGCGGCGCTCCGATTCGACTTACGGATTCGCCGTGCCGACCTGCCCCTCTTCGCCGTCTTCGGGGTAATTGGCCTCGCGGGCGTCTCGCTCATCTATTACGAGGCGATCAAGCGCATTCCGGTAGGCGTCGCGCTCGTCATCGAGTACACCGGGCCGGTCCTGCTCCTCATCTACGCGCGGCTACGCGGCCGCGCGGTCGGAAGGCGCCTCTGGATCGCGGCGGCGCTCGCAGTGCTCGGATGCTTCTTCGCGGCGGGTGCGTACGACGCGCGACTGCGCGAGCTCAACGCGCTCGGTCTCGCGCTCGCCGCGATGGACGCGTTCATCTTCGCGCTGTACTTCGCGCTCGGCGAACGCCTGGGCAAGACGTACGGCACGCCGACGCTCCTCGTGTGGGGCTTCGGGTTCGCGCTCGTCGGGTGGAGCGTCGTTCGCCCGCCGTGGCTCTTGCCATGGGCCGAGACCAGCACGGACGGCTACGTACAGATCGCGGCGGTCGTGGTGATCGCGACGCTCATACCCTTCGCCCTCACGCTCGCCGCGGTTCGGCTCATCCCGGCGGCGCGCGTCGGCCTTGCGGCGACGTTCGAGCCGGTCGTCGCGGCGGTCGCCGCGTGGATCGCGCTCGGCGAGCATCTCGACCCGCTGCAGATCGCCGGGGGCGTCGTCGTATTGGTCGGTATCGCGATCGCGCAGTCGCTCCGACCGACCGCAGGGAGCGTCTAGGGAACGCGCGGTCAGGGTCGCGTAGCGACCGCGCTCAAATAGGCTCGCTTCCAGGCGTCGTCGAGGTCGCCGAAGGGCTCGGGCGCGCCTGGCACGATCCAGATGTGGATCATCTGGGCGGTCCGAGGCAGGAGGATCGAGCCGACCGGACAGGTGCCGAGCGGGCTCAGCAGCCCCGACAGTCCCAGTGGCGTGAGCGATATGCAGACGTCCTCGTGCGCGTGCCAGACGGTGAGCGGTCCGCCGATCGTGGGACCGGCCTCACCGAGGTTCGGCATCAGGAACATCGCGCCCATTAGGACGGGCTGCCCGTTTGGCGCGACCGCGTACACGAGCGTCTCAGGGTGCGCGGGATCGAGGACCCGGCCGTCGTGCTCGTTCGCCGGGTTCGATGCGTGGAAATCGACGCCAGCCATGCCGTCGACGCCGTAGCCATCGGCCTTCGCCACAGCCGGGTCGGCGTACCGGGCGAGTGCGGCGCGCGTCGCCATCAGCAGACCCGTTGCCGCGACGTTTTCGGCGGGCGTGGCATCGCGTTCCGGAACGGCGGGCAAGATCACGCCAGGCGGGGGCACGCCGCCGCTGTGGACGTGATGCCCGGCTACCGCGCCGGGCCCGCCTGCCGACGCGTGAAACGCGCCGAGCCACGAGCTTGCCGCGGTGCCGACGACGAGAAGGCAGATCGCGAGGCTACGCGCGAACGACGCGAGCTTGCGCGGGCGGGCGCTTAGAGCGGGGCGAACGATGATCGCCAGGGCGAGGATCTCGGCGAGCTTCGTCGCGAGCCCGAGCTGGTCGGGCGGTTCGCCGACCATGGCGAGCCAGTACGCGACGATCGACCCGACGAGGACCACGATCCCGAGACGACCGGCACCGGACCCACGCAGCACGCGACTGGCGATCACGACGAGGAGCGCCGCGTCGGCGACGAACAGCGTTCCGATGCCGGCGCCGTGGTCGTTGCCAATGATCAGGCCGATGTGGATTGCCGCAGACGCAAGGAGCAGCCCGACCAGCAGCCGTTCGATCGGCCGCAGTCTGTATGCGCCCCTTCGATGCAGCAGCCACAACGCGATCGGCACAACGCCGAGCGCGACCGCGCCTGTCAGATGCTCGGGGTCGATCTGGTAGAGGGGACTGCCGTTCACGACGCACCTCCGACGACGGCGACCGTGCTGGAGACAGGCGCGGCGGTCGCTCGAGCCGAGCGACGAAGGATCGCGACAACCGATATCGGGAGCACGAGCTGTGTGATAAGAGCGACGACGGGCGGTAGCGCGTGGGTCAGCACAAGGGCGAGGACGATGTCGACGGCGATGGCGGCAAGCATCAGAACCTCGACGGCGTAGACGAGCCGGCGAGCCCACCCGCGATCAGCGCGAAGACGGGCGCGTGCGACGAGGATCACCACGGCCGACGCTCCACTCATCAAGAGCGCCCCAGCCGCTCCCGGGAAGACAAAGCCCCAGAAGAGCGATTCGATGGTCGTCGCGACGAGGATCGAGCCCTGCAGGAGCAGCAGCGCTCGCGCCACCTCGAGCAGTTCGTCGGCCGGGCGTCGAGTCGTTTCCATGAGGTCGATCCTCGACTCCACAAATGAGTGCGACATGACTCGAACATGAGCGCTTCGTGACCGTCGGGTCTCGCATGCGTCTCAGGAGTACGGCCACGTGCGGCGGGTGGCACGGGGGAGCGGGTTGTGCGCGAGCCGTCTGGCCGGCCGCGTCAGACGCGAGCGGTTCCAAGTGGTGGGAAGCGGACCGGTAGGCGAGCGCGCGACCCCGACCCCGGGACAGGACCCGCCGCAGCCAGCGTCCGATCCTAGAGCGCGGGTAACTCGATGGTCACCGCGGCGCCGCCGGCATCGGCGTTGGTTGCCCGGATCGTGCCGCCGTGGGTTTCGACGATCGCGCGGGCGATCGACAGGCCGAGGCCCGTTCCCTCGCCGCTTCGCGCGGGATCGGCGCGGTAAAAGCGCTCGAAGATCCGTTCCTCGCTCCCCTTTGGCAGCCCCGGCCCGGCGTCGCGGACCTCAAGCCTGATCCGACGGTCCTGCTGCGTGATCGCGATGACGACCGGCGGCTTGCCGTGACGGAAGGCGTTGTCGAGCAAAACGCGGATCGAGCGGCCCAACGCGTCGGGGTCGCCCGACACGAGTGCCGCACCGTGAGCCGTGACCTGCACGGCTTCCGTTTCGTCACGCATCCGCCCGGGCGGGCGGAAACGCCGCGCTTCCTCGGCAGCCACCGCTCGAAGGTCGACGGGTCGCCGCTGGACCGCCACGCCGGCGTCGGCGCGCGCCAGGACGAGGAGGCCGTCGACGAGCCCACTCATCCGCTGCGCCTCGCTCACGACGTCGGCGATCGCCTCTGCACGGTCCTCCGCCGTGGCGTCCGGTCGTTCGCGCAGGAACTCGGCGTTCGTTCGGATCGTCGACAGCGGCGTCCGCAGCTCGTGAGAGGCATCCGCGACGAACCGCTGTTGCGCGGCGAGCGCGGCGGCAAGATCCGCCTGTGAAGACTGAAGCCGCTCGAGCATCGCGTTGAAGCTCGTCGTGAGCCGGCCGACCTCGTCACGACTTCGACTCGGTGCGAGGCGTTTCGACAGATCACCGGTGGTGCCGATCGCCCCGGTCGTCGCGGCCAGCGTGACGAGCGGACGCACCGCGCGTCCGGCCACGAGCCACGACACGACCGCCACCGCGATCAGCGTGACGATTGCTGCGATCACCAGAAATGCCCGTAAGCCCGCGAGCTGATTGATCGGGAAGGCCGTCGATTGTCCGGCCACGACGATGCCGCTGTCGGACGCACTCGCCCACTTCCGCGCGACGACACGCAGCTCGGGCGGTTGGCCCTCGCGCGTGGCCGATCCCGCGGCGGCGACCGTGGCCACCGATCGACCCTGCTCGTTCGCCTCGACCACGACCGCGGCTGGAATACGCGGTGGTACCCCACCGAGAAGTCCTGACGCGTAGCGGACCGTTCCATCCGCGGCGAGCACGAGCAGGAACGGCTCGGTGCTGATGGTCAGATCGACAACGACAAGCGGTCGCGCCGCGGTCGCCGTCGCCTCGCCGCGTTGCAGGGCTGTCGCCGCGGCATCGGCGATCGCGGTCAGGTTGCGGTCCTGGTCATCGCGAACGCCGTTCGCCCCGAGGCCCGACAGCAGCACGATGAAGACGATCATCCCGGCCGCGGCGACGCTGGTCCCGTAGAGCGCGAGGCTTCGCCGTACCGGCATCTAAGGCTCTCGCAGCACGTAGCCGACGCCACGGACGGTCTGCAGTAGCCGCGGCTGGCTTTCCGCTTCGAGTCGGGCACGCAGGTCCGCGATCGTCACGTCGACGACATTCGAGATGGCGTCGCTGTCGATTCCCCAGACCGACTCGAGGAGCTGATCGCGTTCGATCACCTTCCGCGGATGCCTCAGGAAATGTTCGAGCACATTGAATTGCAGGGCCGTGAGCTCGACGGCGCGATCACCGCGCCGGACCTCGTGCGCCGAGACGTCCATGACGAGGTCGGCGCAGCGGAGGAGCTCGCGGCCGCCAGGCTCGCGGCGGCGAAGAAGTGCCCGCACCCTCGCCAGGAGCTCGTCGTACGCGAATGGTTTGACGAGATAGTCGTCCGCACCGGCGTCGAGGCCGTTGACGCGATCCGAGATAGCGTCGCGGGCGGTGAGCATCAGGATCGGCACGTCCGATCCCGCGCGCAGGCGTCGGCAGACCTCGACGCCGTCCAGGCCTGGCAGCATGACGTCGAGGACGACGAGGTCAGGCGGTCGATCGCGCGCGGCGACGAGTGCTCCGGGTCCGTCGGCCGCGACCTCGACGGCGTGGCCTTCGTACGCCAGCGCCCGCCGGAGCGACGCCGCCAGACGAGCGTCGTCGTCGACTACAAGGATCCGCCGCTGCGTGCTCACGCGCGGATGATGGCAGCCGTCCCTGCGAGAATCGAGCGTGGAGGTGCGGGTTGATCCACCAGCTTCGGATCTATGAGATCTTCGAACGTAACAGGGCCGCCTTCCACGCTCGTTTCCGCGACCACGCGGTGCGGATCATGCGGACATACGGCTTCGAATTCGTCGCCATGTGGGAAGCGACGACCGATCGACGCACCGAGTTCATCTACCTGCTCAGCTGGCCTGACGTCGCGACCAAAGAAGCCGCGTGGACCGAGTTCAGAGCGGACGAGGAGTGGAAAGAGATCAAGCGCGCCACGAACGCCGAACACGGCGATCTCGTCGGCGAGATCCAGGATCGCGTCCTCGTGCCCATCCCATACGCACCGAAGGTATCGGTCGCATAGGCAAGCTCTATCTCGTCGCGACGCCGATCGGCAACCTCGAGGACGTCTCGTTGCGCGCACTTCGGATCCTGCAGGAAGTCCACATGGTCGCGTGTGAGGACACGCGGCACACGCAGATCCTTCTGCGCAAGCACGAGATCCGCGCGAAGCATCTGACGAGTTACACCGAGTTCAACCATCGTCGCAAGGTCGCGGAGCTCGTGGGGCAGATGGACCGCGGGTGGGACGTGGCGCTCGTGACCGATGCCGGGACGCCCGGCCTTTCCGATCCCGGCGAGCAACTCGTCGTCGCCGCGATCGCGGCCGGGCACGAGGTCGTGCCGGTCCCGGGGCCGGCGGCGGCGATCGCCGCGCTGGTCGCGTCCGGGTTGCCGACGCGCGAGTTCACGTTCGTTGGTTTTCCCGAAAAGAAGAGCGGCGCGCGGCGGCGCGAGTTCACCGAGCTTCTCGCCGCGGGACGCACGCTCGTCCTGTACGAGAGCCCGTTTCGCGTCGGCGACCTGCTCGCCGACCTCGCCGCGGTCGCGCCCGATGCGCGGGTCGCGGTGGCGCGCGAGATGACGAAGCTGCACGAGGAGATCGTCCGCGGGTCGGCGTCCGAACTCGCCGCGCACTATGCTTCCGAGCGCCCAAAAGGCGAGATCACGGTGGTCGTGGCGCCGGCCAAGAACGCGGGGGAGCAGGTGCGTGAGGAGCGGGAGCCAGGATCAGAGCGTTGACGTCCTCGTAGAGATCCCTCGAGGTTCGCGCTCCGCACGGAGGACGTCGTGAACCGCGAGTACCGCAAATGGTGGAGTCCCGCGCTCGGACGCGATATGGAACTGCTCGTCTTCGGCGATCGCGGTGCGCCGGTCCTTATTTTTCCGACCTCGATGGGTCGCTTCTACCAGTGGGAGGACTTCGGCATCGTGTCGCACATGGCTCCGCGGATCGAAGCGGGGTGGCTTCAGCTCTGGTGCGTCGACTCGATCGACGGCGAGTCCTTCTACAACAAGACGGCGGCGCCGCAAGAGCGCGCTCGCCGGCACCTCGCGTACGAGCGGTACCTCGTCGACGAGGTCCTGCCGGCGATCCGGTCCGCGAACGCCGATGACGAGCTGGTCGTTGCCGGAAGCTCGTTCGGCGCATTTCACGCGCTCGCGTTCGTCACGCGGCGCCCGGGCATCGCGAAGAAAGCCGTCGGCATGTCCGGCGCGTACGACACGGCGCGCTGGCTGGATGGCGACCGGAGCGGCGAAGCCTATTTCGTGAACCCTCTCGCGTTCCTCCCGAACCTCAACGACGATCGCTATCTCGCGCCGCTGCGCGAAACGGAGATCATCATCGCGACGGGCAGGGACGATCCGAACGTCGATGAATCGAAGCGACTCGCGGGCGTGCTGCAGCAGAAGGGCGTGCCCGCCGAACTCGATTTATGGGACGGCTGGGCGCACGATTGGCCGTACTGGAAGGACATGGTGGACAGGTACATATGAACGAGAAAGTCGTCGGCCTGCTCATCGGCCGCGAGAACACGTTTCCCGGCCCGTTCATCGAAACGGTCAACCGCGAGGGCGCCTCGAAGGGCGTGCGCGCCGAGATGGCCATCCTGGGCGGCGCCCGCGAGATCGAGCCGCAGCGCTACGCGGTGCTCGTCGACCGGATCAGCCACGAGGTCCCGTATTACCGCGCTCACCTGAAAAGCGCCGCGCTGCAGGGGACCGTCGTGGTCA
The DNA here is from genome assembly GCA_038040345.1 of Chloroflexota bacterium. Lineage (GTDB taxonomy): Bacteria > Chloroflexota > Limnocylindria > P2-11E > P2-11E > 3-1-20CM-2-70-9. The sequence goes on along the minus strand of JBBPIQ010000005.1, from coordinate 14,882 downwards.
ACGACCCGTTCTGGTGGGAAGCCGACGAGAAGTTCTTCGAGTGCACGCTCGCGCGCATGCTCGGCGTCTCGGTGCCGAAGACCGTCGCCCTGCCGAACAAGGCGTACATCCCGGACATCTCCGACCAGTCGCTGCGCAACCTGCAGTACCCGCTCGATTGGGACTCGCTCATCGAGTACACGGGGCTGCCCGCGATCCTCAAGCCGAACACCGGCGGCGGGTGGAAGGACGTCTATCGCGTCGACACGAAGGAGGAGCTCATCTGGGCCTACGACCAGTCCGGCGGGCTTTCACCTGGATACCGGCCGAAGACGATGATCCTTCAGGAGTTCATCAAGTGGGAGGACTACATCCGCTGCATCGCCATCGGACGCAAGGATGTCCTTCCGATCCGCTATGACCCGACGGCGCCGTTCCACGAGCGCTATGTGATCAGCCGTCCCGTCGAAGGCGATCTGCGCACCCGCGCCATCCTCAACGCGATCCGTCTCACCGACGCGCTGGGCTACGACATGGACACTGTCGAGTTCGCGGTCCGCGACGGCGAGCTCTACGCGATCGATTGGCTCAATCCCGCACCTGATTTCGACAGCTTCTCGATCAAAGAGGACAACTTCGCATGGGTGCTCGAGAAGATGAGCGATCTTGTCATCGCGTACGCCACGGGGCAGGCGGAGCCGCCGTGGAAGGGGGAGCATCGGTGGTGGCGGCACGTGCGTTAACGCGACGGCGGGCGACGTCGGCGGTACGCGACCCGGTGGTCACGTACCACGAGCTCCTGGAGGACCATAGGCTCGCCCAGGCGAGCGCTTCGATGCTCACGGAAGGCCAGCGAAAACGCCGGCTCGTATTCGGCGATCGGTCTCTTTGCGTCTCGTTGCGGCCTAATCTGATCAGCGATTGGCAGTACGCGACCATCAACGAGGCTTCCCGGACGATCTACGCGGCGCTCGGCAGGCTCGAGCGCGCGCTGCTCGCGGACGAGGACCTCCGGCGCGAGCTCGACCTCGACCCGCAAGAGGAGGCGCTCGCTCTGCGCGATCCCGGCTTCCGCGCGGCGTCGCCTTCGGCGCGGCTCGACGGCTTCATCGGGGCGGACTGCGTCATTCGCTTCGTCGAGTACAACGCTGAATCACCCGCGGGCATGGCCTATAACGACGAGCTCGCGCAGGTCTTCGCGTCGTTGCCGGTCATGAAGAAGTTCCGCGAGAAGTTCCCCTGCAGCGTGGTCCCCACACGCGCGCGCCAGCTTGCGGCGATGCTGCGCGCGCACCGCTCGCGGTCGGAGCGCCCCCCCGCGATCGCGATCGTCGATTGGCGCGGTCTGCCGACGCTCACCGAGTTCGAGATGTTCCAGCGGTACTTCGAGTCGCGTGGGGTCCCGACGGTGATCTGCGCACCCGACGATCTGACGTACTCGCGGGGAACGCTCCGCGCGCGGGGAAAGGCCATCAACCTCGTCTACCGGCGTGTGCTCACGAGCGAGCTCCTCGCGAAGGACGACGACTCGCGGCCGCTCGTCCGCGCGTACCTCGAGGGAGCCGTGACCGTCGTGAACAGCTTCCGCGCGAAGCTCCTTCACAAGAAGATGAGCTTCGCCCTCCTGTCCGACGACCGTTACGCCGCGCTCTACACGGTGCCGCAGCGCGCCGCGATCGCGAAGCACATTCCGTGGACGCGCAAGATCCGCGAAGGGCACACGACGTACGCCGGGAAGGTCGTCGACCTTGGTGACTTCGTCATCGCGCACCGCGATCGGCTGGTCCTTAAGCCGAACGACGAGTACGGCGGCAAGGGCGTCATCCTCGGATGGACGATCGACCAGCACGAGTGGGAGCAGTCCTTCCTCGCGGCGCTCGCGAGCTCCTATGTGGTGCAGGAGCGCGTCGACGTCCCGCGCCACCCCTTCCCGGTGATCCTCGGACGGATGCACTTCCTCGACCTTTCGATCGACCACAACCCGTACCTGTTCTGGGGCGGAGTCTCGGGCTGCCTCGCCCGCGTGTCCTCGAGCGCGCTGCTGAACGTGACCGCGGGCGCAGGGAGCGTCGTGCCGACCTACGTCATCGCCGGCGGGCCGATAGGTGCGCCGGAGCGAAGCGCCGCGCGGAGCGACGCATGACCGTGGCCGACGAGATGGCTGACATTTACTTGCTCGGTCATCGCGACGCTCTCCACGCGATCGCCGAGCTCAGCGAAGATCAGATGCGCTGGCGGCCGCCACGGAGCAACTCGATCGCGTTCAACCTGTGGCACATCGCGCGTTGGGCGGACCACATGCACTCCGTTCTTTCGACCATGACCCCTGGACTCAGGGAGCGCATCGGTTCGTCTCCGGAGATCTGGACGCGGGATGGGCTCTCTGCGAAGTGGGGACTTCCCGATCGTGGGCTCGGCGCGGTCGAGACCGGTATGGGCATGGACGAGGAGGCCTCGGCCAAGCTGCCGCTCCCGCCAAAGGACGTACTGGTGGCGTACGCGAAGGCTGCGTTCGACGCGGCCGATCGCGCCATCAAGAACGTGCGAGACGAGGATCTAACGCGAGCTGCTGAGTTCGAGCCCGCCAGGGTCCCGTGGGCGTCGCCGTCCGATTACGGGACCGTTGCGAACTGGATCCTGGGCGGCATCCGGCATGACTCGCGGCACCTCGGGATGATCGAGGCCCTCAAGGGTGCGGTGGGTCTGCGAGGAACCGCCACCCGATGAGGCAGACGAACGTCCCCCGTCTCACCATTGGTATCGAGGAAGAGTTTCAGATCGTCGACGGCGACGGGCAGCTGAAAAGCCACAGCGAGACGCTGCTCGCGGAGGCCGCGCCGAGACTTGGCGAGCAGATCAAGGCCGAGATGATGCAGTCGGTCATCGAGGCGGGCACGAAGATCTGCGCCGACATCAGCGAGGCGCGCGACGAGATCACGACCCTACGCGGCACGCTCGCCGCGCTGCTCGCACCCGCGGGCCTGCGGATCGCGTCGGCGGGTACGCACCCGTTCTCTCACTGGCAGGACCAGCAAGTCACCGAGCAGGAGCGCTACAAAATACTTGAGGACGAGCTGCAGGACGTCATACGCGAGCTTCTCATCTTCGGCATGCACGTCCATGTCGGCATTCCGGACCGTGAGGGGCGGGTCGAAGTGATGAACGAAGCGCGCTATTTCCTTCCGCATCTGCTCGCGATCTCGACGTCATCGCCGTTCTGGCTCGCGCGCAATACAGGACTGAAGTCCTATCGCCAGGTCATCTGGGGCCGCTTCCCGCGCACCGGGATCCCGCCACACTTCTCGAGCTACGACGAATACGAGAACTTCGTCGAGCTTCTCGTGAAGACGAGGTCGATCGACAACGGCCGGAAGATCTGGTGGGATCTGCGGCCGCACGCGGTCTTCCCCACGATCGAGTTCCGCATCTGCGATGCGGCCACGCGCATTGAGGAGACCCTGTGCCTCGCAGGGCTCATCCAGGCCATTTGCGCGAAACTTCTGGTCCTTCGCGAGAAGAACCAGGGGTTCCGCCGCTACCTGCCGAGCCTCATCCAGGAGAACAAGTGGCGCGCGATGCGGGGCGGGATGGATGCCAAGCTCATCGACTTCGGCAAGCAGACCGAGGTGCCGATGAGGGAACTGGCCGTGGAGCTCCTCGAGTTCGTCGACGACGTCGTAGACGCGCTCGGCTCGCGCAAGGAGGTGGGGTACCTCGAGACGATCATCCGCGAGGGGACGAGCGCGGACCGGCAGATCCGGGTGTGGAAGGAGACCGGGCACCTGCACACGGTCGTAGACAGCGTCGCGGCGGAGACGATCGCGGGCGTGCCCGTCGTCGTGCTCTAGTGCCGACCGTCACGCAGGCCGTCGAGACCCTGGTTCGCGCGACGGTCGATCTCCCAGATGCTGAAATGGACCGGCCGTGGGTCTGGCGCGAGTACGACGAGGAGGGTCTTCGGTTCGCGCTCCTCATGGCTCAGCACGAGCTGCGCGATCTCGCGGTGCGTCTCGCCGCGATGCGGCCCGCGCCGCCGTCGCAGGCTCAGCGCATCCTCGGCCAGTACCACCACGCCTACCGCGATCTGACCGGCGCGCTCGCCGGCGTTCGCGACGCGGACCTCGACCGCGTCCCAAAGGAGGGCGAGTGGCCGGTCCGCGAGGTCATCGAGCACATGCTCGGCGCCGAGTACGGCTTCCTTGGCACGGTGCAGTACGCGCGAGATCCGGACCGCCCGACGGATGAGGTTGAAGCCGGCGACCGCTGGCCCACGTGGCGCAAGGAGCACGGTTACGCCGCGCCAGGCTCGCTTCCGGGCGGTATCGCCGACGTACGCAACGCGATGTTCGAGATCCATCGCCGCGTGTTGCGCGAGCTCGGAGACCTGCGCGACCAGGATCTCGAAAAGCTGGCGGGTTTCTGGGACGGCCTAAAGCCCATCCGGTTCCGAATGCACCGGTTCGAGGCGCACATGATCCAGCACACGATCCAGGTGGATAAGACGCTGGAGTGGCTCGGTCGCGCACCGACCGAGGGGAGGCGCCTGGTGCGCGTCCTCTACCGCGATCTCGCCGCGGTCGAGATGCTCTCGTTGGACGGGTTTGGCCAACGTGAGCGCGACGAGGTCGCGAAGACGATCAACGAGCGCGCGACGGAGATCGTGAAGCCTTAGGGCGCAGTCGCGATGTCCTTCGCCACTGCGGCGACGACGTCACCCGCGTTCTTGAGACGGCGCTCGAGGACCACCGCGGGCTTGTCCGCGTACACGTGCAGGATGAAATCGGCGGCGCCGATGAACACGGCGGGAACGCGTCGCCGCGCGAAGCTCGTCTGGTCGCTGCCGCCGGAACCCGTCGCTTCGCTTTGGACTCCGAGCTTCGTCGCGGCGTCGCGAACGCGGCGCTGCAGGTCCGGCGCTTCATTCGACACGAGCAGCGTGTCGCTGCAGCAGCCGATCACGTCGAGGTTCAATACCGCCACGAGGCTTTCGACCCGGCCGGGTGCGACCGCCATCTGCGCGACGTACGCCTCGGAGCCGTAGTAGCCCTCTTCCTCCCCGGCGAACGCGACAAAGACGATCGAATGACTGAGCGACGCGCGCGACGCGGCGAGCGCCCGCGCGACCTCGATGGTCACCGCCGGCCCGGACGCGTTGTCGTTCGCGGCCTGGAAGACCGAGCCGTCGGGGTCGGTGCCGACGCCGTCGAGATGACCGCCGACGAGGACCGCGCGCTGCGCATTGTTCGGGTCAGGCGAACGAAGCAGGCCGACGACGTTCATCGCGTCGACGTCGTGCACCGGCGTGAGCGACACAGTCATACGCACGCTGGTCGGCACGTCGAACCCTGACGCGGGCGCGTTCGAATTGGCGCGGCGCGCGCGCACGAGATCCTGCGCGGTCGCCACCGTCTTTCCGGTGGGTGCGAGCAGCTGGTCCGCGGCCTCCTGGCTGATCACGAAAGTCGGGACGGTCTCGCTCTGCAGCCGAGGGATGTACGAGTACCGGAGCGTCGCGCCACCAACGATGAGCACGCCGACGGCTCCTTCTTGATAGGCGTTCTCGACTGAGCTCGCTCCGTTAGGCGCCGCCGGCCCAGTGACGAGCGCGATCTTCCCGCGCACGTTCGCGCCGGCGAAGTCGTTCAGCCCGCCGCTGCGCGCCGCGCCTCCGACGGCCGCGATCTCCGCCTCGGCTTTCCCCGAGCCCGACCGCCCGCCGACGCTTTCGGTGAAATCGACGCGTGGCCGGTAGGTCTTGCCACCGGGACCGGTCAGCGTCGACATCTCGGTGAGGTCGACCAGAGGCATCGTGAAGTGTTCGAAGAACGTGCCGTTGTCGCCCAGAGGCTCGAGGCCGATCTCGCGGAAGCGGTCGGCGACGTACGTGGCCGCGTCGCGGTACCCAGCGGAGCCCGAGTAGCGCCCGCCCCGCGCCGGATCGGCGAGATATTCGATGTGCGCCTTCGCCTTCGCCGCGTCGAACGCGGTCGCGGGGGCGATGACGACGGCGGATGCGGATGCGGTCGGCGAGCTCGTAACCGGACCGGGCGAGAAGCACGCACCGAGCGCGAGCGCGACGGTGACCGTGAACGCCCAGAGGCGCCTCACTTCCCGCCGCGCTCCTCCATACGCCGGAGCTCCTCGGCGACGACGACGTCGGGATCGAGCTTCTTGAACAAAGGCTCGGGTGCGCGGAGCTTCTGCCCGACGGGCAGGCCCGGTGGTTTCCACGTGCCCGTCCATTTCGTGTAGTCGCCGGTGAGGACGTCGTGCGTCGAGCCGTCGGATTCACGGACCGTGCGGCGCTCTGGAGCGCCCGCGATCTTGCCCTCGTAGCCGAGATATTCGTGGAGCTTCTGGCTCGAGAACGGCAGAAAGGGCGCGAACATCATCTTGAGCGCGTCCACGCTGCGGAGCGCGACATACAGGACGGTCCCCGCCCTCTCGCGATCGGTTGTGATGAGCTTCCACGGCTCCGTCTCGGTGAGGTATTGATTCACGAGCGCCGAGAGGTGAAGCAATTCCTGCAGCGCCGCGCGAAAGCGCGCGCCCTCGAGATGGTCGCCGACGGTCTCGAATCCGGACTCGACTGTCTCGATCAACGTCTTGTCGCTCGCGGTGAGCTCGCCCGGCCGCGGGACCTCGCCGAACCGGCGATGGGCGTTGACGAGCGTTCGATGCGCGAGGTTTCCCCAGGTCGCGACCAGCTCGTCGTTGTTGCGGCGAACGAAATCGGCCCAGGTGAAATCGGTGTCCTGAGTTTCCGGCCCGGCGAGCATCAGATAGAAGCGGAGCGCGTCGGGGTCGTAGCGCGAAAGGAAGTCGTTCACGTAAATGGACACACCGCGGCTCGTCGAGAACTTGCGGCCCTCCATCGTCAGGAACTCGCTCGACACGACGTTGTACGGGAGCTGCAGGGGCTCGCCCTTGCCGCCCGCGATGGCGCCGCCGTTCCCGTAGCCGAGCAGGATCGCGGGCCAGATCGTCGTGTGGAAGACGATGTTGTCCTTGCCCATGAAATAGAAGTGACGCGACTTCGGGTCCTGCCACCAGTCGCGCCACGCGTCGGGGCGTCCGACCATGCCCGCCCACTCGACCGCGGCCGAGAAGTAACCGATGACCGCGTCGAACCACACGTACATCCGCTTGTCGGGCCGGTCCTGCCAATCGGGGAGGGGGATCGGCACGCCCCAGTCGATATCGCGCGTGATCGCGCGCGGCTTCAGGTTGCCGATGTAGTTGAGCGAGAAGTTCCGCACGTTCGGCCGCCAGTGCGACTGCGTCGAGATCCACTTCGTGAGCGGCTCCGTGAAGGCTGGAAGATCCAGATAGAAGTGCTCGGTCTCCTTGAAGATCGGCTTCGAGCCGTCGATCCTTGAGTGTGGGTCAATGAGCTGTTCGGGATCGAGCTGGTTGCCGCAGTTGTCGCATTGGTCGCCGCGCGCCTCCGGAAATCCGCAGATCGGGCAGGTGCCCTCGATGTAGCGGTCGGGTAGCGTCCGGCCTGTGGCTTCCTGGAACGCTCCCATTGCGGTCTTCTTGATGAGGTAACCCTTGTCGTAGAGCGTCTTAAAGACGTCCTGGACGACGACGCGATGGTTGTCCGTCGTGGTCCGCGTGAAGAGGTCGTAAGACAGTCCGAGCGCTCGCAGATCCTCGCTGATGATCCGGCTGTACTTGTCGACGGCTTCCTTCGCGCTGAGGCCCTCGGCGTCGGCCTGGATGAGATTCGGAGTTCCGTGCTCGTCCGTGCCGCTCACCATGAGCACGTCGTTTCCCTTGAGTCGGTGGTAGCGGGCGAAGACGTCGGACGGCACGCCAAAGCCGGCGACATGCCCGAGATGACGCGGGCCGTTCGTGTACGGCCACGCTACCGCGACAAAGATGCGCTCCGCCATTAGTGAACGTTACCCTCCCGCCGTGATCGACGCGCATGCACATCTCACCGATCGGCGCTTCTCGGCCGACGTCGCCGAGGTTCTCGAACGCGCGCGAAAGGCGGGCATCGAACGCGTCCTGACGGCGGGGGAGGACGTCGCGTCGAGCGAGGAGGCCCTCGTACTCGCGGCACATCACGACGAGCTTCGCGTCGCCGTCGGCGTTCACCCGCATCGCGCTGCGTCGTGGGGACCGGGTGCGCTCGATCGACTCACCGAGCTCGCGCGGGATCCGCGCGTCGTCGCGATCGGCGAGATCGGGATGGATTTCTCCGGACGGAGCGCACCGCCGGACCTGCAGGAAGCCGCCTTCCGCGGTCAGCTCGCGCTCGCGACGCTGCTCAACATTCCGGTCGTCATCCACGTGCGCGATGCCGGCGAGCGCGTGCGGGCGATACTCGGCGAGGGGCTCGAGGTCCGCGGGATGGTCCACTGCTACAGCGAAGGCCCGGAGGAGCTCGCGCGGTGGCTCGAGCTCGGCCTCCATATCTCGTTCGCAGGCACGCTCACCTATCCCGGCAGCGACCGTCTTCGCGCCGCCGCGGCGCTGGTCCCGGCCGATCGTCTCCTCGCTGAGACCGACGCTCCGTACCTCGCCCCGCAGAATGCCCGTGGCCGGCGGAACGAGCCGCTTTACGTCGCGGCGACCCATGCCGCGCTGGCCCGGGAGCGCGGCGCCGACATCGGCGACCTCGCGGGCCAGATCGCCCGGAACGCCCAGGCCCTCTTCGGGGAGCGCTGGGGAACCTAGCTAGCCCGCCCGACGTCTACGCACACAAGACCGCCGAAAGCTGGTGAAGAACGATGCGCAAGCTCGCCCTTCTTATCGCGGCCCCACTCCTCTTGGCGACCGCCTGCAGCGCGGCGCCGAGCACAACGAGCACCCAGGGACGCGGCTCGGAGGTCGGCGCTCCGGCGCCCGCCGCCGTCGACGCGGTCTCGGGCTACAGCGGAAATGCGGCGAGCGCTCCTGACAAGGGCATCCCGACGGTCGTCGTCAGCGGCGACCGCAACCTGATCCTCACCGCCAAGATCGACATGCGGTCTAAGGACCCGTGGGCCACGAGCGATCGCGCTCAGGCCATCGCGAGCGGCCTCGGCGGCGATGTCCTGAACCTGTCGCAAAGCGGCACCGCCGACACGCGCAGCGCCAGCCTGACCATCCGCGTGCCGTCGAGCCGGTTTGGCGACGCGCTGCAGCAGCTGAAGAGCCTCGAGGGTGAGGTCCAGACCTCGGGAGTCAGCGCGCAGGACGTCACGGACCAGTTCATCGACCTCCAGGCGAGGCTCACTGCCAAGCAGGCGGAAGAGCAGCGCTACATCGCGATCCTGAACCGCGCCAACACCATCGACGAGATCCTCAAAGTCGACGCGTCGCTCGGCGGCGTGCGCACCCAGATCGAGCAGCTCACCGCTCAGATCAACAGCATCAAGCAGCGCACCGACTTCTCGACGATCTCGATGTCCATCTCGACGCTGTCTGCCTTGCCCGGCGACACGACCAGCAAGGTCTGGGATCCCGCCAAGACCGTCGGCCGCGCGCTCGCAGCGCTCGGGGCGATGATGCAGGTCTTCGCCGACGTCGTGATCTGGCTCGTCGTCTTCGGTTGGCTCCCGCTCCTCGCCGTCGCCGTCCTGATCTTCGCGGCCCGGGTGCGCCGGCCCGCGGCGCCTACCGCACCGACCGCCTAACCAGGCACCTCGCACATCGACGAAGCGCCCGCTCGTGAGAGGCGGGCGCTTCGTTTTGCGTCGGCGCGTTCCCGAACTACCCTCCGACCGTGCGGCCACCGGCTGACGCGATCGGGACGCTCTCTCTCATCGTCGGTGTCATCGCGTTCCTCATCTTCGTCGGCGTTGAAGCCGCGCTCGTCTACGCGATCTGGCGTTATCGCGCCTCGCGCCTCGCCGGAGAGCCCGCGAGGTTCGAGAGCAACCGGCGGCTCGAGATCGCGTGGACCGCGGCGCCGGCTCTGATCCTTGCGGTGATCTTCGTTCTGACGCTTGGCGCGATGGCTGAGATCAACGGCGCGGGCGTTGCGCCCGCGATGCGGATCGCGGCGACCGGACATCAGTGGTGGTGGGAGTTCAGCTACGGCGGGACAAAGACCGCGAACGAGCTTCACATCCCCGTCGCCACGCCGATCGATCTCGATCTCACCTCGGTCGATGTCATCCACAGCTTCTGGGTCCCCGAGCTCGGCCCGAAGATGGACATGCTCCCCGGTACGACCAATCACCTTCGGCTCCTCGCGCGCCGCGCGGGTTCGTACGACGGGCAGTGCGCCGAGTTCTGCGGCGTCGAGCACGCGTGGATGCGCATCCGCGTGATCGTGCAGTCGCAGGCCGAGTTCGATACGTGGCTCGGCGCGCAGCGGCTGCCCGCCGCCGTCAAGGGCGTCGACGGCGAGCGCGTTTTTCTTACGAACATCTGCGTGAACTGCCACACCATCGCGGGCACCGCCGCGTCAGGCACGGCGGGGCCCGACCTGACGCACGTCGCGTCACGCGGGACGATCGGCGCGGGGGTGCTTCCGAATGACGTCGCTCGAATGCGCGCGTGGCTCGCCGACCCGCAGCGCTACAAACCGGGGTCGCTCATGCCGCGCGTCCCGCTCTCCGACGCGGACCTCGACGCGCTCGCCGCGTACCTCGGTGCCTTGAAATGACGGCGATCCCTCTCTGGGTCCGCCGGCCGGCCGGCGAACGCGTGGGGTGGCTACGTACCGTCGATCACAAGGAGATCGGCGTGCTTTACATCGGCATGGGCGTCGCGTTCTTCGCGATCGGAGGGCTCGAAGCGTTGCTGCTGCGAGCGCAGCTCGCGACGCCCGAGGCGACCCTCGTGGATCCGGAGACCTTCAACCAGGCGTTCACCGTGCATGGCGTCACGATGATCCTGCTCGCGGTCGTCCCGCTCCTCGTGGGCTTCGCCAACTACATGGTCCCGCTGATGATCGGAGCGCGCGACGTCGCGTTCCCGCGTCTCAACGCGCTTTCGTTCTGGCTGTCGCTCGTCGGCGGCATCGTCCTGTACTTCAGCTTCCTCGCCGGCGGCGCGCCGGACACCGGATGGTTCTCGTACGCGCCGCTGTCGGAGCGCGCGTTCGCGCCGGGTACGGGCGTGGACTACTACATCCTCGGTCTCGCAGTGAACGGCGCCGGCACGATCATCGGCGCGATCAACCTGACGGTGACGATCCTGTTGATGCGCTGCCCCGGCATGGCGATCTCACGCGTCCCGCTGTTCGTGTGGATGACCCTCGTCACGAGCGTCCTGATCCTCGGCGCCTACCCCGCGCTCACCGCCGCGCTCGTGATGCTCTTCGTCGACCGGCAGCTCGGAGGCCACTTCTTCGATCCGGCCGGCGGAGGCCAGGCGGTGCTGTGGCAGCACCTCTTCTGGTTCTTCGGGCATCCCGAGGTCTACATCATGGTGCTGCCCGCGATGGGGATGATCTCCGAGGTCATCCCGGTCTTCAGCCGCAAGCCGATCTTCGGGTACGGGTTCGTCGCCGGCTCGAGCGTCGCGATCGCGTTCCTGTCGTTCGGCGTGTGGGCGCACCACATGTTCGCGGTCGGACTCGGCGACACCGAGAACGCGATCTTCTCGGCGACGAGCATGCTCATCGCGATACCGACGGGCGTGAAGATCTTCAACTGGATCGCGACGATGATCGGCGGCCGGCTTCGGATGACGACCGCGATGCTGTTCGCGGTCGGCTTCATCGCGATGTTCGTGATCGGCGGCCTCTCGGGAGTGGCGCTCGCGGTGGTGCCGATCGACCTCGCCGTCACCGACAGCTACTTCGTCGTTGCCCACCTTCACTACGTTCTCTTCGGCGGCACGATGCTCGGGATCTTCGCGGGCGCGTATTACTGGTTCCCGAAGATGACCGGGCGCCTCCTCAGCGAGGGACTCGGCCGATGGCATTTCTGGTTGACCTTCGCAGGCTTCAACCTGACGTTCCTGCCGCAGCACTGGCTCGGCGCGGTCGGGATGCCGCGGCGCGTGTTCACGTACGCCGCGAGCACCGGCTGGGGTCCGCTCAACCTCATCTCGACGATCGGCGCGACGATCCTTGCGGTCGCGATGGTCGTCTTCTTCGTAAATCTTGCGCGCAGCCTTCGGTCCGGCGAGATCGCCGGCGACGATCCGTGGGACGCGTTCACGCTCGAGTGGTCGACGACGTCGCCGCCGCCTCCGGAGAACTTCACGCGGATCCCCGCGGTCACCGGGCGGCGCCCGCTCTGGGATCGCAAGCACCCCGAATCGAGAGATAAGAAATGAGCGAGACCGGGTTCATCCCGGCCGAGCGAAAACCACCAGCCTTGAGCGTGTCTCTTGGGCGTAGCCCAAAGATTGGTCAGGATCGGACGCTCCTGGGCGTCGTGATCTTCATAGCGTCCGAATCGATCTTCTTTCTCGCGATCGTGCTCGCGTACGTCGCGTACCGCGACTCCGGGCTCGCGACCGCGCGGGCGAACCTGGATGTCGGCCGCACCGCGATCTTTTCCATCGCCCTCTTCGCGAGTAGCGGGACGATGGCCCTCGCGACGCGCGCACGGAGTGGCGCGTGGCTCGCGGCCACGATGCTCCTCGGTGCGATCTTCCTTTTAGGACAGGGCAGCGAGTACGCGCGGCTTCTGGGCGAGGGCATCGGGCCCGGCAGCGCGCTCTTCGGCACGACCTTCTTCACGCTCACGGGTCTGCACGGCATTCACGTCCTTGCCGGTCTCGTCGCGCTCGCGGCGCTGTTCACCGCGAATCTCGGTCGCGCGCGCGCCGTGCGCGAGGTGGCGTGGGAGGCGGTGGGCTTCTACTGGCACTTCGTCGACGCGGTCTGGGTCGTCGTGTTCAGCGTCGTCTATCTCGGGACGCTCCTGTGAAGGAGAAGCGCCCAACCCACGGGCCGGCGCCGTCGATCTGGCCGGTGACCCTCGCGACCGGCGTCGGCCTCGCCGCGGTGGGGGCGTTGACGAGCCCGATCGTCATCGCCGCCGGCGCGCTCATCGTCGCGGGTGCGCTCGTCGGTTGGATCCGGCAGGCGCTCGAGGAGGCCGCCCCGTGAACGAGATCTCGCGACGACGGTTTCTCTCGCGCGTCACCGTGGCGCTCACGGTCCTCATCGGCGGGGTCGTTGGCCTCCCCATCCTCGGCTATCTTCTGGCTCCGCTCTTCCGTGCGCCGACGGACGAGCTCGTGCCGGTCGGCGCGATCGCCGACTTCCCGGTCGGCGAGACGAAGCTCGTGTCGATCCGCGACCCAAGCCCGCTCGCGTGGGCGGGGCAGACCGCCGACACGGCGCTCTGGGTCCGCCGCCGCGAGGCCACCGGGCCGGCGATGTTCCAGGTCTTCAACGTGAACTGCACGCATCTGGGATGTCCGGTGAACTGGCAGGCCGAAGCGAAGCTCTTTCTCTGCCCATGTCACGGGGGCGTGTACTACAGCGACGGCACGGTGGCCGGCGGCCCACCGCCGCGGCCGCTCTTCGAGCGCGAATGGCAGGTGAACGGCGATCGCCTCCTCGTGCGCCAGCAGCCGCTTCCGACCGTGAAGCAGGGATGAGCTGGCTGCGCGGGATCGGAAGGATTCCCCGCATGATCGCGAGCTGGCTCGGCGAGCGCTTCGAGCTCGAGGACTCCGTGATGGCGGTCCTGCGCCATCCGGTGCCGCGCGAGCTCGAACGGCCCATCGGGTGGTGGTACGTGCTCGGGAGTGCGACCCTCGCGATCTTCGTGATGCAGGTCGTCACGGGCGTCGGCCTCGCGATGACGTACGTGCCGGCGCCGAACAGCGCGTACGACTCGCTCCAGTTCATCAGCCACGACGCGACGCTCGGCGCGGTCGTGCGCGGCATGCACTACTTCGGCGCCGGCGCGATGGTGATCCTCGTCCTCGCGCACATGACGCAGGTGTACCTGTTCGGCGCGTTCAAGTTCCCGCGCGAGGTGAACTGGCTCACGGGGTCGCTCCTGCTACTCGCGACTCTCGCGATGGCGTTCACCGGCCAGCTCCTGCGATGGGATCAGGACGCGTTCTGGGCCGTCGTCGTCGCCGCGGAGCAGGCCGCGCGCGCTCCGATCGTCGGCGAGTGGTTGACGCGGCTCATCGTCGCCGGGAACAACGTGGGCGGCGCGACCCTCACGCGCTTTTATGCGACGCACGTGTTCCTCATCCCCGCCGCGATCTTCGGCTTGATCGGCCTGCACCTCTATCTCGTCGTGAAGCGCGGGATCTCGGAGCCGCCGGTGGCGGGTCTCCCAGTCGATCGGCCGTCGTACCGGGCGCGCTACGCCGAGATGCTGCGTCGCGGCATCCCGTTCTGGCCGGACTCCGCGTGGCGCGACGCCGTCGCCGCGGCCGTCGTCGTGCTCGCGGTCGCGCTCCTCGCGGCGATCGTCGGTGCGCCCGGCCTGAGCAAGCCCGCGGATCCGACGAACGTCGTCGCCGACCCGCGGCCGGACTGGTACTTCCTCGGGTACTTCGCGATCCTCGCGCTCATCCCTCCCGCGACCGAGGCCCTCGTCATCGTCGGACTGCCGCTCCTCGCGTTCACGTTCCTCTTCCTCGTGCCGCTTCTCTGGCCCGACGGCGAGCGGCACTGGTCGCGGAGGCCCGCCGCGATCGCGGCGGTCGCGCTGCCTTTCATCGCGTATGTGTCGCTCACGGTCGCGGGAGTCGAATCGCCGTGGGTGCCGAAGCTCGATGGCGGGACGCTCCCGGCGAACGTGACACAGGGTCTGGGCGATGCGGAGCACCGCGGCGCCGATCTCTTCGTATCGAAGGCGTGCTTCGCGTGTCACGCGATCGACGGCGCGGGTGGCCGGCGCGGACCGGATCTGAGTCACGTCGCATCGCATATGAGTCGCGACCAGATCACCGCGCGCATCGCGACCGGCGGCGGCGGGATGCCCGCGTTCGCGGGCAGCCTCACGCCGGCCGAGCTCGACGACCTCACTGCG
>JBBPIQ010000004.1:0-279778 GCA_038040345.1 Chloroflexota bacterium | reverse complement strand
ACCGTGACGTTGGTCTTCTGGATCTGATCGAACCAGGCCACGTACTCCTTCACCATGCGGTGGCGTAGCACATAACTGCCCGAGGTGCCCGGAGCGGTGACCGCGACGGTGAGCGTGACCGATGCGCCGGGGGCGAGATCGGCCGGCAGGCCGAACCGCTGGTCGGTCGCCCAGCCGACGCCCCAGCCGTCATCGGTGGTTCCGAAGTGCACCCCGAGACGGACCGGGTTGGCACCGGTTGCGTTCCAGGTCTGCGAGCCGGTGTTGGTCACGGAGATCGTGTATGTCTGAGTCTGCCCCGCCGTCCAACTCGTCGGCGGGGTCGAGCTATAACTGGCGGCGAGGGCGGCCGCGGATAGAGATAGATAGGTGAAAACATCCGCCGCATTCGCGGCGCTTGTCTGGCCCCCCACCGCTACGGTGACGTCGACCGTCCCGCTCCCAGCGGGACTCGTCGCCGTGCAGTTGATCGTCGAAGCACAGCTCACACCCGTCGCCGTACTCGCTCCGAAGTGCACAGTTGTCGCCCCGGCAGCGGGATCGAAACCCGTGCCGGTGATCGTGACGACAGTCCCGCCAGTCGCCGGGCCGCTCGTCGGGTTGATCGCGGTAACCGTGGGCGGTGGGATGTACGTGAAGCAGCTGCTGCACGTCCCGCTCTGACTGCCGGCGGTCACGGTGACGTCCACCGCGCCGGCCGCGTGAGCCGGGGTCGTGGTCGTAATGGTGGTCGCATTCACGACGACCACCGGAGTGGTGGGCGCG
The DNA here is from genome assembly GCA_038040345.1 of Chloroflexota bacterium. GTDB lineage: Bacteria > Chloroflexota > Limnocylindria > P2-11E > P2-11E > 3-1-20CM-2-70-9. Next base: position 279,013 of record JBBPIQ010000004.1, on the reverse strand, counting down.
ACCCCGCCGAACGACACCGTCGCGCCACTCGAGAAGTTGGTGCCAGTGATCGTCACGGCGGTGCCACCGGAGACTGGGCCGCTCGACGGGTTGACCGAAGTCACGGTCACGCCGCAGCTCGGGAACTTGAAGCTCGCGATCCGCGTGCTCCAGTTGAACCTTCCGTTGGCCTTGAGGTACTCGTTCGTGTACCAGAACGTGCAGTCGTCAACAGGGTCGATCGATAGCGAGCTGTAGTCCCCCCAGCGGCTCAGGCCGCCGTTCTGACTGCCCAGGCCGGCGATGACCGATCCCTCGCCTTGCGTCATCGTGCCCAGCGCGTCGCCGGCGAGCCGGCCCGTGTAATCGACGGCCGGGTGCGTCGAACTGCTCGACACGCTGAAGCCGAGGGCGATGTCGCCGGCCTGATCCATTGCGGCGCTGCCCATCCACCGATACATCGCGTCCGGCGCATAAGTCCCTTGCTGGTACACGCTGAGGTTGCCGCCGCTCACACGTAACTCGTACCAGCGCACCCCCACCGAGCTTCCCGCGACGATGCTGTGGTTCACCACCAGGGATTCGTGGTCGCCGAAATTGCGATACGCGAGTCGGTACATCAGGCGGTCGGCGAGCGAGTCGAGCTTCTGGTTGGTACCGGATTGCGGGATACAAGTCCCGCCGTTACAGGCCTTGGCGTAAGCCGCAACGCCGAGGGAGTTCGGCCCACTGAAGGTCGAGTTTGCCGGCGTCGCGAAGTCGGCGTGGAACTTCCAGTAGAAGAGCGTCGATGTGAGTCCCAAGGTGAGGGCGACGAAGTAGTTCGGCGCGCCGGCCGGCGGCAGACGCCTACCGTCGAGTGTGGCTGGGAGCAGGCCGCCGTAGAGGTTGCTCGTGAAGAAGCAGATCTGCGCGGCGGTGAGCCCGCTGAGCATCTTCGCGCGGTCGTAGCTGCAGGCGGCCCCGCCGTTGAAGGTCGCGCCGCCCGCGAACATGTTGAACGAGATGTAGTACCCATCCGGCCAGATGCCCAACTTGGGGTAGTCCGGGAAGTTGCTGTAGAGGTAGGAATACCGGTAGTACGCGCCCGTCGGATCGGAGGTCTGCGAAACAGCGACGCAGTTGAGGTACAGGGTCGTCGTCACCGCGAACTGGTTGATTACCCACCGGTCGGCGATTGGGTCGTAGACGACGGTCGCGTCGCCATCGTTGTCGATCTGGCAGCCACCGCCGAAGCCGGCCCACAACGTGTTGGTCGCGACCGGACCGTAGAGGACGGTGCCGGTCTTGTTGAAGATCGCGAAGCTCGTGTTCACCGTCTGAACGTAGTGATTCGGGCCGACTGCGCCGTTCGGGTCGGGCGGTGCGCCGGCTACGGTGAAGGTCCCGGCGGGCCCACTGAAGCCCTGCCCGACGCCGTCCCATGAGGTGGCCGTCGCCGGCGCGTTAACGACGGGCGGTTGCGCGGGTGCCGATCCAGTCACACCGGTCACCGGAGACTGTCCGTCGGGGCCGAACTTCTTCGCGGCGCGGTCGTTCCCACGCGCCGAAACCTGCTGGTTCTGCGCTCCCTCGATCGAGGCGAGTGGTGCGGAGAGATCCATGTGGACGGGGTAGTCGACGACTGGCCCGGGTGCGCCGCTCGCGGGGGGCGTCGGCGGCGCGGCAGTCGCCGATGCGCCGGCATGGCCGATGGACCCGACCACCAGCGCGATGCCCAGCGCTAATTGAAGATGCCCGTGCGCTCGCAACCCTCTACTCACTCCTCAAGAACGGTCGCCAGATCGCGCCAACGCGGGATGAAAGCGCAACGATACGGGACCGACTCAGGGGGACCTCGCTCAAGCGCAGATGCCCGTCCCGGAGCGTCGACATCTACCGCGAGCGCCTCCTCGAGCTCGGCAAGAAGTTCGAGAAGTACCGCTTCGATGCCCGGCCACGGATCGCTGGTCGTTGACGAGCAACTCCGCCAGGTCGAGATTCAGATCGCGTTCGCCGCTCGCAACATCGGGACGCAGGGACCGATCGCGTAGCGCTCAGCGCGGGCGTTCGCGCCGCCCAGGTTGGATTGCCCCGCGCCTAGTATCGCGTTGCGAAGAATCGTTCGGGGAGGAACACGATGTCCACAGTTCGCACGGATCAAGCCACGCTCCAGAAGAAGAGTCTCGATCAGCCAGATGAGACGCGTCCGTTCAAGGCGAAGGGGAAGGTCCAGATCGTGAAGCTCGGCTCGGTCAACGTCGGCCGAGGCACGTTCGAGCCGGGATGGCGTTGGTCTGAGCACGTGAAGCCCATTGCAGGAACCGAAAGCTGCGAGGCGGCGCACACCGGCTATTGCATTTCCGGTCGCATGACCGTACGGATGGACGACGGCACCGAGGACTCGGTCGGTCCCGGCGACGCGTTCACGATTGCCCCCGGCCACGACGCGTGGACCGTCGGCAACGAGTCATGCGTGCTGCTCGACTTCAGCGGCATGGAGAACTACGCGGTAGCGCGATAACGGTGCCTGAGCGGCGATCGGCACGCGGCCGGTCGCCGCTCCCAGTTCCGTTACGAATGACACATTGCGTCTCAAGTCACGAATGTTTCGCGGCCCAAGGCTGTTCAATCAACAGATCCCATTGACAGGAGTACGACCCGTATGACGCAGGCCGTTGCCACAGCTGTGCCCGCCGGGGTGGACCCGCGCACCCGCACGCAGATCGTCGCCGCGGTCCTCCTTGGCTTGTTCCTCGCGGCTCTGGATCAGACCGTCGTCGGCACGGCGCTGCCGCGGATCGTCACCGACCTTCATGGGAACGACATCTACACGTGGGCATTTACCGCCTACATCCTCACGTCCACCATCAGCGGGCCGATCTACGGAAAGCTGTCGGACCTCTTCGGTCGGCGGCCCATTCTCCTGTTCGCCGTCGCGGTGTTCCTCATCGGGTCGCTGCTCTCGGGCCTCTCTCAGGAGATGTGGCAGTTCGTCGCGTTCCGTGGGATCCAGGGTCTTGGTGCCGGGGCGCTGTTCCCGGTCGCTCTCGCGGTGATCGGCGACATGTTCGATGCGAGCGAGCGCGGCAAGTACCAAGGCCTCGTGGGCGCGATCTTCGGGCTGAGCTCGGTGATCGGGCCCGCGATCGGCGGGGTCATCACCGATACGGTCGGGTGGCACTGGGTGTTCTTCGTCAACCTTCCGCTCGGCGCGATCGTCTTCGCGGTGATCTGGCGCGCACTGCCGACGTTCCGGCCCAGCGCGGCGAGGCCGAAGATCGATTACCTGGGCGCCTCGGTGCTCGCAGGCGCGCTCGTGCCGCTACTCGTCGGACTCACCAATAAGCAGAGCGGCAACTGGACCGATCCCGCGGTCGGCGGTCTCATCGCCCTGGGTCTCGCGATCGCGGCGATCTTCGTATGGGTCGAGTCCCGCGCATCCGAGCCGCTCGTCCCGCTCGGCCTGTTCCGCATCCGGTCGTTCACGATCTCGGTGATCGCGATGTTCGCCGCCTCGATGGCGTTCTTCGCTCCGATCGTCTTCCTTCCACGGTGGTTTCAGGTCGTGGGCGGCGCGAGCGCGACGCAATCCGGGTATCAGATCCTCGCGCTCCTCGGGGGCCTGATCATCAGCGCAATGGCTTCGGGCCAGATCGTGGCACGCACCGGCCGGTACAAGCTGCTCGTGCTCGGTGCAGCGGTCACGCTCGGCATAGGGCTGTTCCTCCTCACGAACCTTCGAGCCGATACACCGCTGCCCGTCCTCTGGGCGTGGATGTTCGTCACCGGACTCGGGGTCGGCCCGATGTTCTCGGTCTTCACCCTCGTGGTGCAGGGTGCCGTCGCTTCGCAGCAGATCGGTACAGCGACGAGCAGCCTCACGTTGTTCCAGCAGCTCGGGGGCAGCGTTGGCCTCGCGATCGCTGGCACGGTCTTCGGTTCGCGTTTGGCGGAGGAGATTCCAATCCAGCTCTCCTCGGCGGTGCCCCCGCAGGTGGCCGCAGGCTTCGCGGGCTCGGGCAGCGCCGCGATAAGTCAGCTTTCTGGCGTCGGAGATCTCGGACAGGCGATCCTCGCCGCGGCGCCGGTCGCCGCTCGAGCCCAGCTCGAGCCATTCGTGCCGGCGATCGTGGATGCCATCCACCGCGCCTTCTCGATCGCGACCGCGAGCACCTTCACCTTCGGCATCGCAGCCGCGGTGGTGGCGGTGATCGTCGTGGCATTCCTACGCGAGACCCCAGCTAGCGCGGCGGCCACGGAGGACGACACACTAGCCGCCTAGCGGCATCGCCTCACCGGGCGCGAGGATCCGCACCTGCGTGTCGGGTGCGACGCGGGCCGCTTCGCGCGCGAAGTCGTGCGGCGGGTCGCTGAGCGGGTGAGGCCACAACCGGGCGAACGCCAACGGATAGAACGTGCCCCAGTGGATCGGGATCGCAATGCGTGGCCGGATCCGCGCGACTGCTTCCGCCGCGCGCCGGGGGTCGAGGTGCCCTGACCCGAGACGCGGCCCCCAGCCCCAGACAGGCAGAAGCGCGACGTCAACGCTGCCTGCCAGTTCGGCCATCTCGGGGAAGAGGTCCGTGTCACCCGCGAAGTACGCGCTGGAGGACCCGGTGATCCGGTAGCCGACGGATTCGGCGCTGGGACCGAACGGCCGTCGGCGTCCGTCGTGCTCGGCGCGAATCACTTCCATGCCGACGCTGCCGACGTCGAACCGTTCGCCTGCCGCGACCTCCGTGACATCGTGGCCTGTGCGGCTCGCGAGCCTTCCGAGGCCTCTCGGGACGACGATCCGCGGCTTACCGCGGCAACGCCGCAGGGACGGCAAATGCAGGTGGTCGTGATGGGCGTGGGAGATGAGGACCACGTCGATCTTCACGTCGTCGATGAGGTGCGCGACGGCATCGCTATGCCGGTGGAGGAAGCCCAAACGATCTACGAGCAGCGGGTCGGTGAGAATGCGGACGCCATCGATGTCGAACAGAACCGTCGAGTGCCCGAGGTACCGCAGATGCGAGTTCACGGACCGAGCCTAATCCGCGAGTGATCCGCTTCTACGCGACCCAATTCCGTCTCTTTTCGAGATGGACGGGTGGCCCGGGCGGGGTCGTCGGCCGAAGTGTCGCGACGCTCGTCATTGCCATCCTCGCGCTCCTCGTCACTGCGTGGCTCCTACCCGGCATCACGATCCGTGACGTTCCGTCCGCGGTCGTCGCCGCTCTCGCACTCGCCGCGATGAGAACCCTCTTGCGTCCGGTGCTCATCGCGTATGTCTCGCAGGTCTCGATCCTTGTCGCGACCATCGTCACGATCGCCGCACAGGCGCTCGCGTTCTGGCTCGTCTCGCAGATCGGATGGATCGCTGTCGAGCGTCCGGCGGACGCGCTCGTCGGCTCGCTTATCTTTTCGATCGGGAATGCGCTTGTGACGGCCGTGTTCTGGACGGGCGACGACAACTCGTTCTTCGGCACCCTCGTTCGCCAGCTCGAGGCACGCCGCCGCACGAGCGACGTCGGCGCTAAGCCGGGAGTCGTCTTCATTCAGATCGATGGGCTCGCGCATTCGCTCCTCGAAGACCACCTTCGCGCCGGTCGCGCGCCGAATCTCGCGCGATGGGTCCGCTCGGGCGATATGACGCTCGATCGCTGGGAACCGCTGCTTCCGACGCAGACGTCGGCGAGCCAAGCCGGCATCCTCCATGGGAACAACGACGGCATCCCCGCCTTCCGCTGGTGGGACAAGAAGACGCAGCGCCTGATCGTGTCGAACCACCCCAAGGATGCCCGCGAGATCATGCGGCGCGTCTCGAACGGCGACGGCCTCCTCGCGAAGGGCGGCGCATCGATCGGCAATCTCCTTTCGGGCGACGCGCCGCGAAGCTTCCTCACCGCCGCGACCATCGACCATCCAGCGGGGGAGGTCCGCCGCAGCCATGTCGTCGATTGGTTCTTCATCAGTCCCTACAGCTACATCCGGTGGGCGCTGCTATCGATCGGCGAGATCGTGAAAGAGCTCGTACAGGCGCGGGCCGCGGCGAAGAGCGAGCCTCGTGGACCGCGCGGCTTTCCCTATCCGCTCGCGCGAGCGGCGACGAACGTGCTCCTGCGCCACCTCAGCACCTCGCTCGTGATCGAGGAGATGTGGCGCCGCTCGTCGCCGATCTACGTGGACTTCGTCGACTACGACGAGATCGCGCATCACGCCGGACCGGATCGCGTGGCGGCGCGCGATTCCGTCGCTGGAGTCGACAAGATCATCGGGATCATCGCGAAGGCGGCTGCGGATGCGCCGCGGCCATATCGCTTCGTAGTGCTCTCCGATCACGGACAGAGTCCAGGCGCGATGTTCGCGCAGCGCTATCGCAAACCCCTCGCAGGGCTTGTCCAGGAGCTCGTCGGCGAGCATGTGACGGTGCAGGGAGCGACCGCTCACGTCGAGCATTGGGGCCGGATCAGCCCGCTCCTGACCGAGGCGTCGGGGATCAACGGGATGACCCGCAGGATGACGAGCGCGCCTTTCCGGCGCCACGCCGGGGCTACGGACGATGCAGAGAAGCCGGCGGACATCGTCGTGGCCGCATCGGGGAACCTCGCGCATGTCTCCTTTCCGGGCATGCCCGCGCGAGCTGCGAGGGAGGCGATCGATGCGACGTACCCAGGCCTCATCGATGGACTGGTCCGCCACCCCGGGATCGGGCTGGTCATGGTGCGGCCCAAGGGGCGCGGCGCGGTGATCCTTGGAGCGGGCGGCACCCATGACCTGACAGATGGACACATCGACGGGGTCGACCCACTGGCGCGATTTGGTACGACCGCCACGGACGGCCTCCGCCGTGTCGACGCCATGGCGGAGTGCGGCGACCTCCTGATCGTGAGCATGTTCGATCAGGTGTCGGGCGAGGTAGCCCCGTTCGAGGAGCAGATCGGCTCGCACGGTGGGCTCGGCGGCACCCAGAGCGAAGCGTTCATCCTTCACCCTGCGGAGTGGGGGATCGAGGCGACGCCGTTGGGTGCTGTCGCCCTGCACCAGCAGATCCGCCGGTGGCTTCAGCGCGACCGCTAACCTTGCGTCCGTGCCAACGCTCTCCGCCCGCGATCGCGCCGCAACGCTCGCGATCCTCGAGAACGCGCAGTGGGTCTTCACCCTCGGCCGCTATCCCAAGAAGCAGGTGCTCGACGATCCCGTCGACGTGAAGATGCTGCGCGACCGCGTCGAGGCGATGCGCAAGGCGGCGGGCCAGCTTAGCGCGGCGCAGAAGAAGAAGATCGACGTCCCCTGGGACAAGGTCGAGGCCGAAGCAGACGAATCCCCGGACTCGCTCTGGGCCATGGCCAAGAAGGTCATCCCAAAGCTGATCGCGGAAATGAGGCCGCTCGTTGCCGATACGCCAGAGGCGGCCTTCCTCATCTCCCCTGAGAAGAAAACGCCGGCGAAGAAGAAGAAGAAGAAGTCCGCGGCACCACGTAAGCGCAGGAAATGAAGAAGGGCGGCCTCGCGGCCGCCCCTCGTCGCGTCAACTAGTCGTTTTCGCCCTGGTCGTTGTTGTCGTCGCCGTTCTCGCCGTGGTTCTTGTCTTTGTTCTTGTCCTTCTTGTTGTCGGCGTTGTCGCCTTGGCCGACGAGCGTGCCGTTGATGTCGACGTTGTCGAGGACCGCGAGGCCGAAGTTGTCGGGACCGGTGTCCTGACCCTCATCGAACACGATCTGGATGCTCTTTACCGTCATGCCGCTGATGTTCACGACGGTTCCCGCCGCTGGGCCGTTCGCCGCGAAGGCGAGGATCGACCCGGCGCCCCAACGCAGTCGGATCCAGCCCTGCCCGTCCACTTCACTTGTGGCGGGAGTAGCCCCCGAGTTGCAGCCGATGAAGTCGTAGGTGATGCCATCCGCTGTCGTGACGTTGAACCGAGGCGCTCCGGCTCCACAGTGCGAGCCCCGGGCGCCAGCCCGCGTGTCGACGCCAGGCTTGCGAACGTCGTAGCCGAGCTCGGTCAGGGTGATTCCCTTGACGCCGGTGATGTCAGCGCCGGCCGAGGCGAAGTTCGCCGTCGGGCCGGTCTTCGCGAGAAGCAGACCCTGGTTGTGGCTATCGCTCGAGTCGCCCGTTGCACACGCCGCGTCGGTGTAATGCGACGTCGTCGTTGCCCCGTCAGCGGACACCTTCGCGTTCGTCGGGCAGCCAATGCCATCCAACCACTGCGCCTGAACGAGGAAGGTGTTCGCGGGGTCGAACTCGCTTGCCTTAACGGAGAACTTGCCGGCCGCGTAAGCGACCCCTGACACTAGCGTGAGGATCGCGAGCGTTGCGATGAGCGTGCGAAGCTTCATGCGCTACTCCTTCCTACGCGCGTTGATCGAATCTGTCTGCGCTCCCAGAACCACCCCTTTCAACGCGTGGTGAACCGTCTCCATACGGCCGGTCGCGGGGATTAGATCAATTAGGGCTCACCCATGGCTTGCTCGGTGGGCTCGACGCTTGCCAGACGAATTGCGGTCAGCTCCAAACAAAAAAAGGCCCCGGATTGCTCCGGGGCCTTTCACGTTCGAGAGAAGTCGGGTTAGCCGCCTAGGTGAACGTTACTGACCATCCAGGCCCCGACGTCGTCGGCAATAACAAACGGAGTCGTCCCGACTGTCCAGCCGGGATACGCCGCGGCGAACGCTGCCCAATTGGCATAGCCGCTCGTGGCTCCTCCGGTCACGAAGATAGCGCAGCTCGTGTCGTTGATCGCGTCGACTCGGCCTGCGTCATTGTTGCAGTGGAGAGCCGAGATGAACGCGTACGTCGAGGCACCTTCTGGCCCGTTGATCGGGAGGCTGATTCGCGGCGAGCCCGCTGTCGGTTCGCCGGTGTAGTCGAAGCCGAGAGACATGACTTGTGCGAGCGTCTTTCCCGTGAGGCTCGAGGTCTGGTAGTAGACGCCCGAGTACGTACCGTCAGGACCAGCCGCGACATTGTTCAGCGTCGCGCTGTTAGCTGAAGTCATGGTGCAGATTCCGCCGTAGACAGCTCCGCCTGTTTGACCATTTGCAGTGTCCGTCACGCCGTCAAAGCAGAGGAGCGGATTCGGGTTCGGCGCGGGCGCAGGTGGCGCCGGAGGTGCTGAAGGAAAGGGTGTGCTTCCAGGCGTCGGAGCCGGCGTCGGGACCGGGACGTTACCGGTCGCCGCAACCTCAGCATCCTGGTAGTAGCCCTGAGGGTGAATTCGCGCGCCCGATACAGAGACGACGAGGTCCCCGTTGAATCGGTACACCCCCGCGGTCGCGTTCGACGGAGCTTTGATGTTGTAGGCGAACGTCGCGAGGGTGCCCGGCGCGACCGTTGCCTGCGTCGTGGTCGTGTAGCGGGTCGTGGAAAGCCAACCGCTGTTCCACGTCGATTCGCTCGGGTCCTGCGCTGGGCACGTCACTTTGTCGGCGAGACACGCGGCGAGATCGACTTGCGTGTCGCCACCTTTGGTCCAGGTCAACGTGCCGGTGTTCGAGAAGAACACCTGGAACTGCAGTGTCTGTCCTGGACTGATCGTCAAGAAGGCCGACTCGCCCGAGTAGGCGGAGTCGTAACCGGTCACGGCCAGAGCGGGCGTCGGCGCGTAAGCAAGACAGAGCGCAACGAGCGCGAGGATTCGTACGTAACGCATGGTTGCCCCCCCAATGTTTTGACACCACCGTCGTCTCAGCGATTCGACATCGCTAGCGGCGATGGCCGTTCTACGTCGTCAGTACAAGCTGCCCGATGAGAGCGGGGATCGGCCACAGTAAGCCGGCTCTCGTGCGATGGGTTGTCGCGGTGCTTTCTCGCTAGCGCGTCGCTCATCCCGTACGACCGCGGAGCGCTCCATTAGAAAGACGCCGCTCAACAACTAGTAACCGGTTCCCACCTGACCTCCCGCCTGGGCGTGCTGCAGGAGTCGTGCCGTCAGACGAAGCCTGTCAACTAAAGTTAGCCGCCAAGTGAACGCACTCTTCCCCTCGGAGACGGCGGTCTTGGTGGAAGACCCGCCTGGTTCCGGGGCGGGCCATTGGGCCGGCGCTCCCGGAGCGTTTAGCGACGGCGACAACGTTTACCTCGTCTATCGCCTGCGGTGGCCCCGACCGCGGCGCGGCGGCGAGCTCCGGATCGCGCGCGGCGACGGCGAGCACTTCGAAACGATCTGGCGCGCGACCCGTGAGGACTTCGGCAGCCAGTCGATCGAGCGCTGCGCGATCCTTCGCGATGGATGGCGCTGGCGCCTCTACGTCAGCTATGTCGACGGCATCGACGACCGCTGGCGCATCGACGTGATCGAGGCGGGAACGCCCGATTCGTTCGACCCCGCCGCTCGGCGGCCGGCGCTCGGCCCCGATATGGCGAAAGCCATCGCGGTGAAGGATCCGTGGATCCGGCGGGTCGGCGACCGCTGGTGGATGTTCGTCTCGTACGGCGCGGGGCTGGACGTCGACGAGCGAAAGCTGCACGGGAGCGGGGACGCCCTCTCTACCGGTGCGGTCAAATCGGAGACCGGGCTCGCGACGAGCGTCGATGGCGTTCGCTGGAAGTGGGAGGGGAGAGTCTTCGCGGCGGCGGCGAAGGGCTGGGACAGGGCCACCGCTCGTCTCACGACCGCGTTCCGCAGCGACGACGGATGGCTCGGCCTCTACGACGGAGCCTCGGACATCGGCGAGAACTACGAAGAGCGTTGCGGGATGGCGCGGAGTGCCGACCTCCGAACGTGGGAGCGGATTGGATCAGAACCTGCGATCGGCGCCGCCGGCGGTCCGGGGACCGTTCGCTACGTCGAGAGCGTCGTCTTCGGGGAGCGGCTGCTCTTCTTTTTCGAACGAACACGCACGGACGGGGCGCACGAGCTCTGCATGAGCTCCGCGCCGGTCAGCGGATCGGGCCGCGGCAGTCCTGGCTGATGCAGAAGACTCGGCCGAGCAGAAGGACCATACCGACGAATACCGCGTAGATGAGCCACACCGCACCGAGCGCGATCGTCGCCCACACGAGCCAATGTGACGAGCGGCTCGCGTGCGAGTCGTCGCGGAACTGCATGTATGCGATGACCACGGCGACGGCGTCGATGATCGTGATCACGACCGCGAGCGGCGCGTTCGTGATGATCTGCCCATAGCCGCCGAGGAGCAGAGCCGCCGCCTGTGGAATGAGGGTCACGATGAATGCGATGTAGAGCTCGTACGCCGGCGACCGGGGCAAGACGACGTCGGCCTGCCGCGGTGGGCTGGGCTCGATCGCTGGACCTTCCACGTGCCGAAATGTAGCCATCCTGGAACCCTGTTTCGGGTCGGCCCGGTAGCAGACTCCGGCTAGCGCATCGCCTCGAGAAGAGGAGTCACGTCGCGGTGGAAGACGTCCAGCTCGACCAGGGGCTTCTCGGCCAGGGCCGGGATGCGCTGACCGACGGCGTCCTCATATGTCGGAAGCTCGACCTGGTAGTAGATGCCGATCGGGATCGGGTCCGTCTCGTAGCTCCGCGCCACGGCCGCGGCCTTCTTGGCGATCATGTCCTGCGCGTCGGTCGGGTCCTGCACTTTTCCGTCGTAGCCCTTGTCCTCGAGCTTGTAGAGACGCGAGCGCTTCTCGGGAAGATCCGCGCCCTCGTACCACTCCTTCGTGTAGAGATCGTTGTAGGTCGGGCACGTCTGCAACACGTCGACGAGCGCGGATCCCTTGTGCTGGATCGCCTTCACGATGATCGACGCGAGGTACTTGGGCTCGAGCGCGTAGCCGCGCGCGATGAACGTGTAGCCCGATGCGACGGCCATGGCGACGGGGTTGATGCCGTCCTGGATCGCCTGCTCCGGCATCGACTTCGTCTTCTTGCCCTTCGAGAGGGTGGGTGAGGCCTGACCCTTCGTCAATCCGTACACGTTGTTGTTGTGGACGATGTACGCGAAGTCGGCGTTGCGCCGGCCCGCGCCGACGAAGTAGCCGGCGCCGATCCCGTACCCGTCGCCGTCACCACCGAGCGCGAGGACGGTGAGGTCGGTGTTCGCGAGGCGTCCGCCTGTCGCGACCGTGAGTACGCGGCCGTGGAGCGTGTGGAAGCCGTACCCGTTGATGTAGTGGGGCGTCTTCCCGCTGCAGCCGATTCCGCTGTACACGGCGAGCTTGTCCGGCTCGATCTGCATTTGCGCCAGCGCCATTTGGATTCCGGTGAGGATGCCGAAATCTCCGCAGTTGTGGAGGGCGCCCTGCTCGGTCACGTACGAATGGACATCCTCGACTTCGAGGTTATGGACGAACCCGTTGTACGAGATGACCTCATTCGACTCGACCGTCAGAAGGATGTAGGGAAGGGACCGAGCGCTGTCACGGACAAACTCCTCGAGTCGAGCGACCTCCGCCTGGGCCAGCGCAGGCTCTGGCGAACGTTCGAGGGCCGTTGCAGGCGTCGCTATCAGGTCTCCGGGACGGATTTCGCCTGCGGGAGTCCACTCGTAGGCGTATTCGCCGACGCCCGATGCAACCGCGCGATAGACCGGATGGTCAGCCGTGAGGACGACCGTCCCCAGGAACCGAACGACGAGGCGCTGAACAGTGTCTGGGTGCCAGTGCGACATGATCTCGGTGACTCGGTGCGGCCTACCGTCGTGGCCTAACACGAGTTCGCCAGCGACGATGTCGCGGATCTTCTTTCGGCTCCCGTCGCCGAGGACAATCATGGTGTCCGGCGCCAAGCACCCAGGGCACCAGTCATTGTGCAGATCGCTCTTGTAGTCCTTGATCGCGAGCGGCTTCGCGGGTGCGTTAATGGACATAAGTCACCACCGGTTCTGCCTTCGCGCCGTCGTACACCTTCGCGAGCGCGTTCACGACCTCGTCCTCGCTGAAGGGGCGCCCATCGAATTTGTTGATGCGCTGATCGATCATCACGCCGGTCTGCTCCTGTACGACCTGCGCGAGCTGGCCCGAGTAGTTCTCCTCCATCGACACGATCCGCTTCGCGCCGCGCAGGATGTCGCCGACCGCCTTCGCCGGGAACGGCCGCATCAGGCGGCACTGCAGGAAGTTGACCTTCTTGCCTTGCGACTCGAGCACCTTGAGCGCGTCGAGGATCGTTCCCTTCGTCGAGCCCCAGCCGAGCACGGTGAGCTCGGCGTCCTTAGGCCCGTGCAGGAAGAACTGCTGCTCCTCGGGGATCGCGTTCTGCGCGAGCTTGAGCTTTCCCATGCGCTTTTCCATCATCGCGACACGCATCTCCACGCCTTCGGTGATGTGGCCGTCCGGGTCGTGCTCGTCGCTGGTGATCCAGTGGCGGCCGCCCTTGATGCCGGGCCGGGAGCGCGGGGAGATCCCGTCCTTCGCGAACGCGTAGCGCAGGTATTCCTTCACGTTCGCGAGGTCCATCTTCCCGTGGCCGTTGCCGTTGTGGCCGGCCTGCGTACCCGCGTCGTTCGCGCCCTTCGCGTCGACCGCGGTCCACTCGCTTCCGGTGAACATCTCGCCCCGGTCGATCGTGTCCCACTTCAGCTCGAGCTTGTCGATCGTCGTGTAGACCGACGCGAGCTTCTTGTCGCTGAGCACGATGATCGGCATCTGGTAGCGCTCGGCCCAGTTGAACGCGGAGAACGTGTCTTGGTATGCCTCGCGGAGATCGCCCGGCGCGATGACGATGTGCGGGAAGTCACCCTGCGCCGGGTGCAGCGAGAACTGCAGGTCGCCCTGCTCCTGGCGCGTCGGCATTCCGGTCGACGGGCCTCCGCGCTGGTACATCACGAGGACCGGACCGGGGCATTCTGTGATCGACGCGAAACCGATGCCCTCGACCATGAGCGCGAAGCCGGGGCCGCTCGTCGCCGTCGCCGCGCGCACGCCCATGTGCGCGGCGCCGACCGCCATGTTGATCGAGCTGATCTCGTCCTCGCACTGCACAACGAGCAGGTTGTAGTCGCGCTGCTGCCGCTCGAGGAAGACGCTCTCGTCGGTCGCCGGCGAGATCGGGTAGTAGGTCTGGAAGGCGCAGCCGGCCTTCAGCTTCGCGATCGCATGGATCTCGTAGCCCTTCGCGAGCAGGCGCGCTTTCGGCTCGCTGCCGGGCTTGAGCGTGTACGGGAAGTCCTTCGCGCTCTCGTGCTGCTTCACGTGCTCGAACGCGAGCTTCGCGGCGCGCACGTTCAGCTCGCCGACCTCGGCGCGCTTGCCCTTGAACTGCGAGCGGATGACTTCGGCGACGAGGTCGAACGGGTACTCGCAGAGCGCGAGGGAAGCGCCGAGCCCGACCGTGTTCTTCATGACCTCGTAGCGACGCGCCTGCTCGCCCTTGCCGACTTCCTCGAGCGCCTTCTTGATGATCTCCATGAACGGCACGGGGTAGAAGCGGAGGTCCGGACGGTTCGCCGTTGCGGGGTCGTACCCGATCTCGCTGTCGAAGATGACGCCTCCGCCATCGTTGATCTCGGCGAGATGGCCGTAGTGCGTGGCCCAGCGCCGATGGTCGCCGTCGCCGGCGAGGCTCTCGAGGTCGAGCGCGACGAGGATGTCGGCCTTGTCCCTGTAGGAGCGCACGTCCTCGTCGTCCACGCGGACGCGATAGAAGGAGTGCTTGCCCATGATGTTCGAGTGGTATTCGATGTTCGCGTAGACACGCAGACCCGCTCGCGAGCAGGCCTTTGCGAACACTTCGGCGGAGGCGTTGATTCCGCTTCCCTGGGGGCCGCCGATCATCCAGGTCAGCCGGTTCTTCTGCACTTCGGAACGTCTATTGTACGTTCGCGGTGAGCTCTCGTCGTGAGCGTGACACGCTGGGCGAGATAGAGGTCCCCGCCAGCGCCTTGTGGGGCGCGCAGACCCAGCGAGCGATCGAGAACTACCCCATCAGCGGCTATCGAGCCTTTCCGGCGTTCGTCAGAGCGTTCGTTCGCATTAAGCGCGCAGCCGCGCTCGCGAACGGCGAGGCGGGCCGCCTCGACGAGCGGCGGAAGGACGCAATCGTCGCCGGGTGCGACGAAATCCTCGCCGGACAGCACATGGATCAATTCGTTGTCGATGTCTTTCACTCGGGCGCCGGCGTGTCGTTTCACATGAACGTGAACGAGGTTCTCGCCAACCGCGCGAACCAGATCCTGGGCGGCGGCCTCGGCACGTACGAGCACGTGAACCCGAACGACCACGTGAACATGGCGCAGTCGACCAACGACACGACTCCGACGGCGATGCGCCTTGCCGCCCTCGAGCTCACCAAGACCCTGTGCGCGGAGCTCGACACCCTCGCGGATGCGATCGGCGAAAAAGCGAGCCAGTACGCGGACACTGTCAAGCCGGGACGGACCCATTTGCAGGACGCGGTGCCGATCACGTTCGGGCAGGAGTTCTCGGGCTGGGCCGAGCGAGTGCGCGGCGCTGCGGCGCGGCTTCGCGCGGGGCGCATGGAGCTCTGCGAGCTCGGCATCGGAGGCACCGCGGCCGGGACCGGGCTCAACGCCGACCCGGAGTTCCGCGAGCGCGTGTGCGCGTATCTCGCGGAGTGGTACGGCGAGCCGATCAAGAGCGCGAAGAATCTCTTCGCCGCGATGCAGTCGATGGCGCCGTTCGTCCGCATCTCGAGCGGCATGCGAACCGCGGCGATCGAGGTGTCGAGCATCTGCAATGACATCCGGCTCCTCGTATCCGGACCGCGCACTGGATTCGGCGAGCTGCGCATTCCCGCCGTGCAGCCGGGCTCGTCGATCATGCCCGGCAAGGTGAATCCGGCGATCCCCGAGATGGTCAATCAGGTCTGCTTCCAGGTGATCGGCAACGACACGGCGGTCGCTCACGGCGCGCAGGCCGGACAGCTCGAGCTGAACGTGATGATGCCGGGCATCAACTTCGCGAACTGCTTCTCCGCGACGATCCTCACGAATGCGGTGCGCGTGCTGCGCGAGAAGACGATCGCCGGGCTCGAGGTGGACGAAGGTCGCGCGCAGGAGCTCATGGACGCGAGCCCGTCGCTCATCGTGACCGCACTCACGCCGCACATCGGCTACGCGAAGGCCGCGGCCCTCGTGAAGAAGGCCCTCGCCGAGCGTCGGCCGCTCTTCGATGTGGCGCGCGAGGAAAAGATCATGCCGGACAAAGATCTCCGGCGCGTTCTCGATCCGCTCCCGATGACGAAAGGCGGCGTGCAGGACTGAGTACCGCGCCGACCAGCTAGATGCTCGCGGCCGAGCTGCTCCTCGCGCTCCTCGTGGTGGTCGCCGTGCTCGTCACGATCTCGCGGCGGATTCGCGTCCCGTACCCCGTGCTTCTGCTCATCGGTGGACTTGTCGTTGGACTGGTGCCTGGCATCCCTCGGCTCGAGCTCGACCCGGAGATCGTCTTCCTCGTCGTTCTGCCGCCGCTCCTGTATGTGAGCGCGTTCTTGACGCCGATTCGCGACTTCCGCGCGAACCTCAAAAACATCAGCTCGCTCGCGATCGGGCTCGTCGCGATCAGCGCCGGGGTGGTGGCGGTCCTCGCGATGGCGTTCGTGCCGGGCATGTCCTGGCCCCTCGCCGCCGCGCTCGGCGCGATCGTCTCGCCGCCGGACGCGGTGGCCGCGACCGCGATCGCCCAACGCCTCGCGGTCCCGAGACGCGTCGTGTCGATCCTCGAAGGCGAGAGTCTTCTGAATGACGCCACCGCGCTCACGATCTACCGCGCGGCCCTCGCGGCGGCCGCCGCCGCGGCGACGGTCTCGGTGGTCGGGTCGCTCGCGAGCTTCGTCTTCGTGGCTCTCGGAGGCATCCTCATCGGACTCGTCGTCGGGTGGGTCACATCGTGGGTGCGTATCCGTCTCACCGACACGCCTGTCGAGATCACCGTCTCTCTGATCACGCCTTACGCGGCGTACCTTCCGGCGGAGCTGCTCGGGGTCTCCGGCGTATTGGCTGTGGTGACCGCCGGGCTATTCCTGGGTCGTCGCTCTTCGCGGATCATGGGCTCCGAGGCCCGTCTCGCGGGACGAGCGGTCTGGGAGAGCCTGGTCTTCCTTCTGACCGGCGTTGTTTTCCTGGCGATCGGCTTCCAGATATCCAGCATTGCGGGGGGGATGGATCGCACGGCGCTCCTTCAGCTCACGGCCGTAGGCGTCGTCGTGAGCCTTGCTCTCATCGCGGTTCGCGCGGTCTGGGTCTTCGGCCTGAGTCTCCGCGACCTTCTGGCGAAGGATCAGCGACGCATTCGCCTCAGGGAGTCGATCGTTCTGTCGTGGGCCGGCATGCGCGGCGTAGTCTCGCTGGCGGCGGCGCTCGCGATTCCGATCTCGCTGCCGGGAAACGCGCTACCGGCGCGCGACGCGATCATCATCATCACCTTCACCGTGATCCTCGTGACGCTTGTCGGTCAGGGCTTGACGCTGCCGCTCGTGATCCGAGCTGTCGGTCTGGGAAGCGATGCGGACGGCGGACATGAGGAGTCGCACGCTCGTCAGGCGCTCATCGAGGAAGCGCTGCGGCGGATCGACGACCTCGAGAAGAAATGGCCCGATCACAAGCCGCTGATCGATCAGCTGCGCACGAGCTACCAGCACCGCGCCGAGCACGAGGAGCAGCTGCACGAAGCGCCCGGCAACGAGGCCGAGCAGGAGCTGGTCGAGCACCGGCAGATCCGCAGCGACGTCATCGATGCGCAGCGCGACGCCCTGGCCGCGATGCGCGATCGCGGCGCCATCGACGACGACGTGCTCCGGAGCATCGAGCGCGAGCTGGATCTCGAGGAGATCCGGATGGAGGCATGATGGGCGGCGTGATGACCGACGTGACGGCGGAGACGACCGACGTTCTGCAGCGGCTGATCCGGAACTCCTGCGTGAACGAGGGCACGCCGGAATCAGGCCACGAGATTCGCAGCGTCGACCTGCTCGAAAGCTATCTCCGAGTTCCGGGCGTGGAGCTGAAGCGGTACGAGCCGGTGCCGGGGCGGGCCAGCCTTGTCCTGCGCATCGAGGGCAGCGACCCGAAGGCGCCGTCGCTCCATCTGATGGGGCACACCGATGTCGTGCCGGTCACTCCATCGGGATGGCGGCAGGATCCCTTCGCCGCCGAGCTCATCGACGGCGAGGTGTGGGGACGCGGGGCGATCGACATGCTCGGCGTGACTGCCTCGATGGCCGTCGCGGTGCGGCGGCTCCTTACCTCCGGGTTCCGGCCGAAGGGAACGCTCATCTATTCAGCGGTCGCGGACGAGGAAGCGCTCGGCACCTACGGCGCGGCCTGGCTCACCGAGAACGCGTGGGACGACGTGAAGGCCGACTACGTCGTGACCGAGTTCGGCGGCATGCGCTTTCCGCTCTCCGGCGGCTCGCCGAAGCTGCCGCTCATTGCCGCGGAAAAAGGGTCGCAATGGACGCGCCTTCGCGTGCGCGGCACGCCGGGCCACGGCTCGATGCCGTACCAGTCCGACAACGCGCTCGTCAAAGCCGCGGAGATCATCACGCGGGTCGGGAAATATCGGGCGCCGCTGCGCCTGCACTCGATCTGGCGTCAGTTCATCGACGGGCTCGACCTTCCGACGGCGTCGCGCCTTGCGCTCACCAACGCCGCGACGTTCGACATGGCGCTCGACCGCGGGCCGGAAGGGACCGCGCCGATGTTCTACGCGGCTACGCGCACGACGTTCTCGCCGAACATCGCTCACTCCGGCGTGAAGCTCAACGTCATACCCGACAGCGCGGAGGTGGACATCGACATCCGCACGATCGCTGGGGACGACGGGCCCAAGGTGCGCGAGATGCTTCGCGAGGCGATCGGCGACGACCTGTGGAAGGACGTCGAGATCACCGCGGAGGGAGACAATCCCGCGAGCGAATCGCCGACCCGCACACCGCTCTGGGACACGCTCACGAAAGTGACGCAGAAGCTCGTGCCCGGCGCGGAGACGATCCCGTTCCTGATCGTGGGCGCGACCGATGCACGCTACTTCCGCCGGAAGGGCGTGACCGCGTACGGGTACGGCCTCATGAGCGAGCGGATCTCGTTCAAAGACTTCGCGAAGATGTTCCATGGAAACAACGAGCGGATCGACCAGGAGTCGCTTCGACTCTCGACTGAGCTCTTCGAACAGACGGCACGCGCCTTCGTCGGCTGATGGCGAAGGTCATCGTTGGCATGACCGTGTCGCTCGACGGTTTCGTCAACGATCGGAACGGCAGCGTCGAGCGTCTCTACCCGGATCTCGCCGCGCTGCGCAAGACCGAGGTCCTGCAGGAAGCCATCGCGAACACCGGCGCCGTCGTGATGGGCAGGCGCGCCTACGAAATGGCGAACGGGGATTTCACTGGCTACGAATTCCAGGTGCCGATCTTCGTCGTCACCCACCACCCTCCGAAAGCCGTCGCGAAAGGCGAGAACGCGAGGCTTTCCTTTGAATTCGTCGACCACGTCGACGGTGCGGTCGGGAAGGCCAAGAAAGCCGCAGGAACGAAGGACGTCACCGCGGTCGGCGGCGCGAGCACGGACATCAAGTTCCGGGTCGCAAAGTGACCGGTGCTGATTCCGCCCGACTGGCGCGTGACCGTTCGATCCGCGCGACGATCCGCCGCGTGAGCGCGTCCATCGCGGCGTAGCCTGCGCCGATGCCGGTCGGCGGATTGCCGGCGGGAAGCATGAGGACCGGAAGCACCGGCGACCAAGTCCAGATTCCTAGCCCGGTGCCATAGAGCTCGAGCGCCGTCGTCATCGCGAAGCTCACCGCGTAGAGAAGCGGGAAGCGCCCACGAACGATGAACCGGATGAAGACCGCCCACGTCACGAATCCAAGAAGATCGGGCAGCGGACGACCAATGAGTCCGAACAGCATCCATGCGCTCGCGCCCGCGGTGACCGCGATGACGATGGCGCGCGCGTGACGCTGCAGCAGCGGCAACGACGCCGCGCGCAACGCCGACAGATAGAACAGCCCATGCCCCGCAGGCACGTAGAGCGGCAAGTTCTCGAGTCGGTACGTGTACGCGCCCCAGATCAGTGAGCCCACGCACTCGAGGATCGTCGCAACCACGAGGAGGACGACAACCTGGACTCGGATGGCTGGCGGCTGGAGCACCAGCGCGATCGCGAGGAAGGCCCAGGCGAGAATCGAGAGCGTGAATTGCTGTCCGGCCGTGCTCGACCGATCGAGCGGCAGGGCGATCGCGACGAACACCACGAACGAAACAACGAGTGCCAGCGAGCCGCGCGCCGTGAGGGTCAAGAACGAGAGTCTATGGGGGGCGCTATCGGAAGATCAGCGAAATCCTACCAATGCGAAGGCCGCGAGCGCAGCAGCGGTCACCAGTGAGAGGACAAGGATGTACTCGCCCAGCCCGACCTCCGGTGCCCATCTGCGGTACCACGGACGCCGTTGATGACGTGAGCGGACTCGTACTGAAGGGCCCGAGTCGTTCACGGCCCGAGACGACGAACGGGTCGCGGCGTACTCCGCCAGCGCAAGGGGTGGCGTGGATCGCGCCGGTGCCGATTCGAGAGATTCCGCAATCTCACCGAGAGGCACGAGGTGGGTCGCTGCAGCATGAAGCTGCGGCACGTCCCCGACGAAACTGCGCGCGTAGGCGAGCTCAGCCGCGGCGCGACGCACGTCGTTCTCCTTGAGGAGCAGCTCGATGAAGCGTGCGTACTCCTCTGCGGCTGCGTCCACGTCTTCTCCGTTTAGCAACGCCGCAGCGAGGCGTCGATGCGCGACGAAGTTTTGAGGATCGATCGCGACGGCCGCCCACAAAAGTGCTCGCGCCGCGATCCGGTTCTCCTCGCGCGAAAGCAGGGCCGCTCCGCGGCACAGCGCGTCGACCTGTACGTCGCTAGAGATTTCCCCCGCATGCGTTACCGCCACAACGCCACTCCCCGTGCGTCACCGCCCCCGACGCTGGCGCCAGTCTAGACCCGGTCAGGGGCGGGGGATCGGGGTCGGCCAGAGGTCGTTGCCTCGCGTGTACAGGCCGATCGCGTCCAGCAAATCCGGCACGAAACGTTCGTCCAGCGCGCGCACATCTCCGGCGCCGAGATCGATGACGCCACATCCGAGATCCATCACGCCGTGAAGAACGCGCTCGCCGTGCATGAAGAACGACAGATCGTGGCGGACGCCGAAGTCGATCGCGCAAAACACGGTGCCCTCTTGTGGCCGAAGCGCGCGAAGTTCTTCGTATAGGCGTGATACGACTGCGGCGTCAGTCACCGTCCGATCGAGCGGCGGGAATTGTCTGTCTGGCGATGCGCTGAAGCGATGGATCGAGAACGAGTCCGCGGTCGGCCCACATCCGGACAGAACAAGGACCAGGACGACCGCAAGGCTCACCGCGCGGATCACGCGCGGTCACTCGATCTTGATGGTCTTGATCTTGTCGCCGATCTTGATCGCGTCCACGACTTCGATCCCGGACGTGACGATCCCGAAGTTCGTGTACTGCTTGTCGAGGAATATCGAATCTTTCTTCACAACGAACCACTGGCTCCCATTGTTGATTGCGGGATCTTGCCCTCGCGCGATACCGACGGAGCCGAGCTTGAACGAGAGATCGTTGTATTCGGACGGGACTTTCTCGCCGCCGGTGCCGGTGCCAAGCGGGTCTCCGCCCTGGACCACCCAGTCCTCGACGCGGTGGAAGACCTTGTCGTTGTAGAAGCCGCTCTTCGACTTCTCGACAAAGCGCCCGACGGTCTGCGGAGCCTTATCGGGACGCAGGGTGAACGTGAAGGACCCGCCCTTCGCGAGCTCGACGGTCGCTTTGCTGCCGGTCGGCAGCGGAGTGGGACTCGGACTTGGTGACTTCGTGGCCGTACCTCCAGGCGTCGCCGCCGGTGATCCGCATGCGGTCACGACGACGGTCGCGACCGCGGTGCGAAGAAGCGTGCGACGATTCATCGCTCACCACTCTATCGGTCTATCGTGTGACCTCCCATGCCGAGTTTTCAGGCCCCGCGCGGAATGCGGGACCTGCTCCCCGAAGAAGCGGCCGCCTTCGACGCGTTGCAGGCTGTGATCGAAGCGCGCGCCTTGCGCTACGGATATCCGCGGATCGTCACGCCCGTCGTCGAAGATCGCGCTGTCTTCGTAAAAGGTGTTGGCGAGGCCAGCGACATCGTGGGACACGAGATGTACGACGTCTCGCTGCACGGCCAGGCCGGGCTTGCGCTCCGCCCAGAGGGGACCGCCGCCGTGACACGCGCGTTCCTCGAACACGGACTGCACCGCGCGCCGCGGCCGGTCCGGTTCTTCTACTCCGACCCCATGTTTCGCGGGCAGCGACCGCAGCTTCTTCGCTACCGCCAGTTCTGGCAGTGGGGTCTTGAGTGTTTCGGACCCGAGGAGCCCGCGGCCGACGTCGAGATCATCGATTTCACCGCGCGCCTTTTCGCCGAGCTCGGCCTTCGAAGCTACCGGCTCGAGGTCAACACCGTCGGTGACGCCAAATGCCGGCCGAAGATCGCTGAGACGCTCGCGAAGTACTTCGAGTCGAACCGTGACGCGCTATCCGAGGAATCGCGGAAGCGTCTGGAGACCAATCCGCTGCGCATTCTCGACTCGAAGGATCCCAAAGACCGCGCCGTCGTTGGCGCGGCACCGCCCCTCCACGAGCTCCTCTGCACCGAAGACCGCGAGCATTTCGACCAGGTCGTCGCCTCACTCGAGCGGCTCGGTCACGAATACAAGGTGAACCAGACGCTCGTCCGCGGTCTCGACTACTACACGCGCACGGTGATGGAATGCATCCTGACCGATCCGGAGTTCACAAAGAGCGGCGATATCGCTGTCGCGGCAGGCGGCCGGTACAACGACCTCGTCGAGAAATTGGGCGGCCCGCAGGTGCCGGGTGTCGGCATCGCGGGCGGCGTCGACGTGCTGCATGCTGCGTTGAGGAAAGAAGGAGTGCCGATGGGATACGACACCACGCCCGAGGTGTATGTCCTGTCGGCCGAGAAAGGCGATGGCGCCGATCGTCTGCAGATCGCCGATCCGTTGCGGCAGGCGGGCTTCAACGTCGCGATCGACTACTCCGACCGCCCGCTCGACAAGCAGCTCGAGAGCGCCGTGAAGCACGGCGCGAAGGTCGCGGTCATCCGCGGCACGCCCGAAGCACGCGGCGGCAACGTGATCGTTCGCGACCTCGTCGCCAAGGCTCAGCGCGTCACGCGGCTCGCGGCCGTCGTGACCGAGGTAGGTCGACACGCGCCCAAGCACCAGACGCCGCCACTGTATGAAGGCCCGAGCAACCCCGACGATCAGGAGCCTGGAGCGGCGGGCGAGGGCCCGTATCTCACGGACGATCGGGACTAGGAGATGTTGAGGACGCATACCTGCGGCGAGGCGCGCGCTTCGCTCGCGGGCAAGACCGTGACCCTCGCCGGTTGGGTGCACACGCGCCGCGATCACGGCGAGCTCACGTTCATCGACCTGCGCGACCGCTACGGGATCACGCAGGTCGTTGCGCACGCCAAGGAGAACCCTGCAGCGCACAAGGCGCTCGGGAAGGCGCGCAACGAATGGGTGCTGCGTGTCACGGGAGTGGTGCGGCCGCGGCCCGAGGGAACGAAGAACCCGAAGCTGCCGACCGGCGACGTCGAGGTCGCCGCGACCGAGATCGAAGTCTTGAACGAGTCGAAGACCCCTCCCTTCTATGTCAACGAGGAGACGGAGGTCGACGAGAACCTCCGCTGGAAGTACCGCTACGTCGATCTGCGGCGCGAGCGTTCGCGGGAGCTCATTCACTTGCGGCACGACGTCGTCGACTTCATCCGGAACTTCATGGTCGAGCGCGGGTTCTGGGAGGTCGAGACGACCGATTTGATCCGCTCCGACCCGACCGGCGCTCGCGACCTCATCGTTCCGTCGCGGTACTACCCGGGAAAGTTCTGGGCGCTGCCGCAGTCGCCGCAGCAGCTCAAGCAGATCCTCATGGTCGGCGGGCTCGACCGCTACTTCCAGATCGCGCGCTGCTTCCGAGACGAGGACCCGCGCGCCGATCGGACGCTCGAGCACAGCCAACTCGATATCGAGATGAGCTTCGTCGAAAAGGCCGACGTGATGGCCCTCGGCGAGGAGCTCTACACGTCGATCTTCCAGAAATTCGCGCGCAAGCCGCTCAAGCAGGTGCCGTGGCCGCGCCTCACCTTCGAGGACTCGATGCGGCGTTTCGGCATCGACCGCCCGGACCTTCGCTTCGGCATGGAGCTGATCGACCTCACCGACGTCTTCCGTTCGAGCGGCTTCAAGGTCTTCCGCGAGACGATCGACCAGAAAGGTGTCGTGCGCGCCATCGTCGTGCCGGGTAAGGCGAAGGCCACGCGCAAAGAGATCGACGACCTGACCGCGATCGCCAAGCGCAAAGGCGCGAAAGGGCTGGCGCAATTCGCGCTCGCCGGCGAGACGATCGAGTCGCAGGTCGCGAAGTTCTTGTCGGCGGAGGAACTGGCGGGGATCCGTCGCGTGACCGCAGCGAAGGACGGCGATCTCGTGCTTGCGGTCGCCGACACCTACGACGTGGCGAGCGAATCGCTCGGTGTGCTTCGCGAGCACCTCGGTCGGGCGCTCGGGCTCGCGGACACGAGCGCGCACTACGCGGTCTGGGTCCACGAGTTCCCGCTCGTGCAACGCACGCCCGAGGGCGGTTGGACGTTCGCGCACAACCCCTTCTGCGGACCGCTGACACCGCACGACCTCGAGCTCCTCGACACGGAGCCGGAGAAGGCGAGGAGCAAGCAGTACGACCTCGTTGTCGACGGCCGCGAGCTGGGCGGGGGGAGCGTGCGGAACCACACGCGTGCCGCGCAGGAGCGGATCTTCGCGCAGATGGGCGTCTCGAAAGAGGAAGCGCAGGAGCGCTTCGGCGCGCTCCTCGATGCGCTCGACTACGGAGCGCCGCCGCACGGTGGCATCGCGCCGGGCATCGACCGGCTCGTCATGACGCTTGCTGGAACGGAGAACATCCGTGAGGTGCAGGCATTCCCCAAGACGCAGACCGGCTATGACCCGCTGCTCGACGCTCCCGCGGCAGTCGATCCGAAGCTTCTCGAGGAGCTCGGCCTTCGCGTGATCGCGAAACCGGAGAAGAAAAGTTAGCGACCCCTGTGAATTCGGCTGAGCCTCGGTCGGAGTCGATTCGCGACATCCGTCGGTGACAGCCCTCGTGATACGTCGAACATCAATTCGAATAGTTCGTCCTCGCTTAGATCAGTGACGTACTCGTTGAGCTCTATGAAGGTCAGCGCCACGACGACCGCAATGCGTTTGTTCCCGTCCACGAACGGTTGGTTTTCCGCGATCCCGCAAAGGAGCACCGCGGCTTGATAGGCGAGATCCGCTTGCTCGTAATGGGCAAGGTTGCGCGGCCTGGTGAGTGCTGACTCGAGCAGGCCCTGATCCCTGAGCTCGCTCTCCGCCGCGGCAAGAGAGAGGCCCTTGATCTCCGCGAAGAGAGCAAGGGCCTCGGCTAGCTCGACGTAGACGTACCCTGATTCAGCTTCAGCGTCGGGCAGTCGGCGCCTGCCGATTCTCGTCCTTCGCGAGACGCTCTAGGAGTCGCCGGTTCCTGCCGATGACTTTCCGGCCAACATCAAGGACGCGTGGGCGGATCTCGACAGGCGTGAGGACGACCGCGCCATTCCGGACACTCGCAGTGACAAGGTCGCCTTCACTGAGATGAGCGGCGCCCAGGGTCTCCTGGTCCAGGGTGACCGAGAGACTATTGCCTTGTCTGCGAATCTTCATGACGTCCATCGTCGCCTCCTGAGAGTACTCTCTGCAATGACCGTATATACCGCCACTACCGTGCAACAGCCTACCACACCGTCCCGCACCAGTTGGCTTTCGGCCTTTCGTGGCCGCCTCGCCGAGCCGCGGGCCTAGACTTTCATTGATGGACCGCATCTATCTCGACCACGCTGCAACGACGCCCGTCGACCCTGAGGTCGCCGAGGCGATGGCCCGCGTGCTTCGTGAAACGCACGGCAATCCCTCGAGCGTCTACGCCGAGGGAAGGGCCGCGCGCGCCGCCGTGGACCGCGCCCGCGACGAGGTCGCGGCGGCGATCAACGCCGACCCGAGCGAGATCGTGTTCACGAGCGGCGGGACCGAGGCCGACAACCTCGCCCTCCGCGGCGCCCTGAAGGCGCGCCGCGACGAGCGCGATGGCCTCGTCACGACCGCTATCGAGCATCACGCGGTGATCGACACCGCGCGCGACCTCGAACGCTACGCGCACGTGCGCGTCGACGTCGTCGGGGTCGACCGCTATGGGATCGTCGACCCCGAGGCGATCCGCGACGCGATCGACGAGCGCACCTCGCTCGTCTCGGTGATGCACGCCAACAACGAGATCGGGACGATCGAGCCGATCGCCGAGATCGGCGCGCTGTGCCGCGAAGAGGGCGTGACTTTCCACAGCGACGCGGTGCAGACCGTCGGGGCCCTCGATGTCGACGTGCGCAAGATCCCGGTCGACCTCCTCTCGATCAACGCCCACAAGTTCTACGGGCCGAAAGGGGTCGGCGCGCTGTACGTGCGCCGCGGGACGCCTATCGCGACGATGCAGACCGGCGGCGGACAAGAGAAGGGCCGGCGCACGGGCACGGAGAACGTGGCGGGCGTCCTCGGCCTGGGCGTGGCGATGCGCATCGCGCGCGAGCGCCGCGCCACAGAGTCGCCGCGGCAGACAAAGCTGCGCGACCATCTGATCGCGGGCGTGCGTGTGCGCGTACCAGACGCCGTTCTGAACGGGCACCCGACGGAACGGCTGCCGAACAATGCGTCGTTCTGCATTCCGGGCACCGACGGGGAGTCGCTCATCGTCGCGCTCGACCTCGAGGGTTTCGCCGTGTCGAGCGGATCCGCGTGCACCTCGGGCGAGACCGAGCCCTCCCAGGTGCTCCTCGCCCTCGGACTCGATCGCGAGCTTGCGAAGGGCTCGCTGCGCGTCACCGTGGGCCGCTCGACGACGGCGGAGCAGATCGACCGATTCGTCGATGCGCTCTCGCGCGTCGTGGCACGGCTCCGGGATTCCGCCGCGGTGGCGGTTTGACCCGCGGCGTCGGCAGCGACGCGAATCCTCGCGACGGCGACCGCGTGAAGATCGAGGTGGAGCTCGAGGGCGGCGTCGTAATGACGGCGCGCGTAGCCGGCTCCGGCTGCGAGGTGTCCACAAAGGCGTCAGCGGCGCTCGCGCGTCTGGTGCGCGGCCGCGCTCGGAGCGAAGCGCTCGCGATCAGCGTCGTCGACGTGACGGGTCAGATCGGCCCTATCGACGAAGGGCACGAGCGCTGCGTGTTGACCGCGATCGGCGCGCTGCGAGCCGCGATCGTCGACGCTCATGTGAAGGCGATCGCATGAGCCGGGTGTTCGTCGCGATGAGCGGCGGGGTGGACTCGTCGGTGGCCGCCGCGATCCTCACCGACCGCGGCGAGGATGTCGTCGGCGTCTGGATGCGTCTCGTTCCGTTCGGCGGCGACGTCGACGCCCCGCGCTGTTGCGGAACGGACGAGGCAGGGGAGGATGCGCGCCGCGCCGCTGCCGCGCTAGGCATTCCTTTCTATGCGCTCGACTACGCGAACGTGTTCGGCCAGCGGGTCGTCGATCGTTTCGTGAACGCGTACGCCGGCGGGGAGACACCGAATCCGTGCGTCTCGTGCAATCAGCACGTGAAGTTCGATGCGTTGCTCCACGACGTCGTCCGGAAGTTCGCCGGAGATCGGCTCGCGACCGGGCACTACGCCCGTGCGACGACGGGCGAGGACGGCCGCCGGCATCTGCTCCGCGCGCGCGATCCATCGAAGGACCAGTCGTACGCGCTCTACATGCTCGGCCAGCGGGAGCTCGGGCGGATCGAGTTTCCCATCGGCGAGCTGCGCGACAAGTCCGAGACACGAGCGATCGCGGCGCGCTTCGGCCTCCCGACCGCGAACAAAGCCGAGAGCATGGACATCTGCTTCGCGCCCGGTGACTACCGCGAGCTCGTGCGCGAGCGCGCGCCCGAGGCTTTCATCCCGGGACCGGTCGAACGGACCGACGGAACGGTCGTCGGGACGCACGCAGGCATCGGCGCGCTGACGGTCGGCCAGCGCTCCGGGGTTGGGATTGCAACGGGCGAGCGTTTGTACGTGCTGCACCTCGACACGGAGAGACGCGCAGCGGTCGTAGGTACGCGTGCCGAGATAGCGCGCACGAGCTACGCCTTGACCGATGTGCGCTTCGTCTCGGGCGAGCCGCCATCAACTCGGTTCGCCACGAACGCGGTCCTGCGTTACCGCGGCATCCCTCTTGCCGCACGCGTCGACGTGGGTCAAACGCACGCGACGCTCGACCTCGAGGCCCCGGCCCTCGTGGCGCCGGGTCAGGCCGCCGTCTTCTACGAAGGCGACGAGGTCCTCGGGGGCGGCGTCGTAGCACGGCAGACGCCCTAAACCCGTGCGCGCCCTCTCTCGCATCGCGGCGGTAGCCGTCGCAGGCGCCGCGCTCTATTTCGCCGGGATCGTCAACAGCATCATCCTCGAGCACCCCGGCCGTGGCGGCGTCGGCGTCGTCGTGGTGGCGATCGCCCTCGCGATCGCGCTCCTCCTCGCGGCGCTCGTCGGGATCGGTCGGGGCGATGCGGTCGCGCCGATGCCCGGGCCCACATGGTTCGTACGCGCGACCTGGGGCTTCGTGTGCGTCATGGCGCTCGTCGGTTTCTCGTGGCTCGTCGCCATGCCGCGGCAGCACGCGCTCGACTGGACGCCGTACCACAACGACGCGATCGCGCTGAACGAGTGCGCGGCGCGTCTCGTTCTTCAGGGCCGCGATCCCTACACCGACCTCGATCTGTTCAAGTGCTACCAGGGCCTCGACATCGGCCCGGACCGTACGACGCCCCTGCAGCGCGGCGCATTCTCGGACGTCGCGATCTATCCGAATGACGACCAGATGGATCGTGTCTGGGCCGAGCGCTCGAGCGGGATCGGTACGAACGAGGAGTTCGTGTGGCGTCCGTCGTACCCCGCGCTCTCCTTCCTTTTCCTCGTTCCCGTGGTCGCCCTCGGCTGGGACACGAATTACCTGTACGTCGCGTGCCTTCTCGTCGCGATGGCGATCGTGGTCGCTCGCGCGCCGCGCACGCTTCGGCCGTTCTTCTTCACCGCGCTGTTCGGTGCCGCGAGCCTCGCGGCATTCACTGTCGGCGGCAGTGCGGACCTGCTCTACGCACTACCGATCGTGGTCGCGTGGATGTACCGCGACCGCAAATGGGCTGCGGTGCCGCTCGGAATCGCGATCGCGACAAAACAGATCGCGTGGTTCTTCGCGCCGTTCTGGGTCATCGCCGTGATCACAGAGCGCGGCTGGCGCGCCGCCGCGCGGGACGTCGCGATCGCGGGCGGCATTTTCATTGCGACGAACCTGCCATTCATCGTCCATGACCCGCAGTCGTGGGTGGCCGGCATCGCCACGCCGATCGTCGAGCCAATGTTCGCTCGTGGCGCGGGGCTCATCTTCCTGTTCACCAATGGTGGCCTGCCGCTCCTGCCGACCGTCGCGTACACCGCGGCCGAGGCGATCGCAGGCATCATCTGTCTCGTGGTCGCTTGGCGGACGCGCAGAACGAGTCCGGAGCTTGGGGCGGTGCTCGCGATCGTTCCGCTGTTCTTCGCCTGGCGGAGCCTCTTCTCCTACTTCTTCCTGCTGCCGCTCTTCGCCCTCGCGGCCATCGCCCGTATGCCGCTCGGCCAGCTGGCATTCGAGCGAGCGCGGAAGCTCGGAGCGCTCACGATCTTCGCGGCGCCGTCGCGGTCCTGATTGCCTCCGGCGGTCGTGGTCCTGGGACTCGTCGCGCTCGGAGTCCCGGCGGGGGTCCGCGCCGCGTTCGGCAGGCCCCGCTCACTCGGTCGGGCGTGGCTCCTCGCGGCCGCGCTCGCGCTCGCTGCCCAGGCGCTCGGTGAGCTGGGCGGCGTCTCGCTCGGCGTCCTAGGTGACGCCCAATTGGCACTCGCAGCTGTGGCCGCGGGCATCGCGGCTGCAATCGTTGCTATCGCGGAAGGCCCTCCGAAGGGGTAACTTCATACTCGAAAGAACAGGAGAAACAGCATGGGTTTCATCATCGGCGTACTGACGGGCGCGATCGCCGCGCTCCTGTACGCGCCGAAGACCGGCGACATCACCCGCGAAGAGCTCAAGGTCCGGAGTGAGGAGCTCAAGCGGCGCGCTGACGAGCTGCAGAAGATCGCTCAGAAGCTCGCCGACGACGCCTCCGTGAAGGGCCGCGAGCTCATCGACGAGGCCAAGAAGCAGTGGGATTCAAGCTCGGCAGGAAAAGCATCGGCGGGCTCGCGAAGCACGCCCGGAGGCTCCACCAAGCAAGACTGACGAGTATTCTTTTCAAAGCGGGGAACGCGGGGAGCCCAGGTGGCCCCCGCGTTTTCGTTTAGGAGGAGGGCAAACTGGACAGCGCGACCATTCGCGAGCGCTTCATCTCCTTCTTCGAGGAGAAGGGGCACACCCGCATGCCCAGCTGGCCGCTCATCCTGAAGGACGACCCGAGCGTTCTCTTCACCAGCGCCGGCATGCAGCCCCTTGTGCCCTATTTCCTCGGAAAGAAGCAGCCGCCCGCCAAGCGGATCGTCGCGGTGCAGAAGGTCTTCCGGGCGACCGACATCGACGAGGTCGGCAAGGATGGTTACCACCAGACCTTCTTCGAGATGCTCGGCAACTTCTCGATCGGCGACTACGGAAAAAAGGAAGCGATCGACTGGGGCTGGGAGCTCTTGACGTCGGTCTTCGGCTTCGACGGCACCAAGCTCGTCGCGACGGTGCACACGAGCGACGACGAGGCGTTCGACATCTGGACGAAGACGCTGAAGCTGCTTCCACCGGAGAAGATCTACCGGCTCGGCGATGAGAGCAACTTCTGGGCGCCCGGCGCCACCGGGCTCTGTGGGCCGGACAGCGAGGTGTTCATCGACAAGGGTCCGCAGCCCGGCGTCCCCGAGCACGACTGCAATCCCAGCGAGAACTGCGGTCGCTGGCTCGAGATCTGGAACTTCGTCTTCCAGCAGTACGACCGCAAGGCCGACGGCACGCTCGTGCCGCTCCCGAAGAAGAACATCGACACGGGAGCGGGACTCGAGCGCATCGCCCAGGTCCTTCAGGGCGTTCCCGGAGACGTCTACCGGACCGACGTCTTCCAGCCGCTCGTCAAGAAGATCGAGCAGCTCTCAGGCAAGACCTATGGCGAGAGCAAGGCGACCGACGTGTCGATCCGCATCGTCGCCGAGCATTCGCGCGCCGCCGCGTTCCTCATCGCGGACGGCATCTCGCCCTCGAACGAGTTCCGCGGCTACGTCCTGCGCCGATTGATCCGCCGCGCGGCGATGCACGGGCGGCGCCTCGGGCTCAAAACCGGCTCGCTGTCGCAGCTCGGCGGCGAGGTCGTAAAGACGATGCAGCGCCACTACCACGAGCTCACCTCGGCGCGCGACCGGATCACGCAGGTGATCCTCGAGGAAGAGGAGAAGTTCGAGCGCACGCTCGCGCAAGGGCTCACGATGATCAACGAGGCGACCGCGCGCGCGACCGCGCAGGGCCAGAAGTGGATCGATGCGGACACCGCGTTCCGGCTCTCCGACACCTACGGCTTTCCGCTCGAGATGACGAAGGAGATCGCGACCGCCGCCGGGCTCTCGGTCGACGAGCGCGGTTTCCGCGAGCTCCTCGAGGGGCAGCGCAGCCGCAGCCGGGCGACCGCGAAGTTCAGCCAGGATGCGATGCGCTTCGGCCAGTTCTACGCGGGCCTGCGCGAAAACGAGAAGCTCCGGAGCGAATTCACGGGCTACGACGAGCTCGAGACCGACGGGACGATCACATCGCTGGTCCTTGGTGGATCGCGCGTCGAGGCCGCTCACGAGGGCACCGACGTCGAGATCGTGCTGGACCGCACTCCTTTCTATCCGGAGGGCGGCGGCCAGGTCGGCGACCGCGGGACCATCACCACGGACGAAGGGCGCGCGATGGTCGCCGACACGCAAACCGCGGCGCCCGGCGTGATCGTGATGAGTGCGAAGGTCGTCGACGGCGTCTTGCGACTGCGATCGCGCGCGCACGCCGCGGTCGACGGGGAGGCGCGTCGCGACACGATGCGCAACCACACCGCGACGCATCTCCTGCACGCGACGCTGCGCAACCTGCTGGGCGAGGACGTGCATCAGGCGGGCTCGCTCGTCCATCCGCCGAATCTGCGGTTCGACTTCACGTTCGGGCGGGCGCTGACACCGGAGGAGCTGCGACGAGTCGAAGACGAGGTCAATCGCGCGATCCTCGCGAACGCGGACGTTCACGCGCGCGAGATGCCTCTGCAAGAAGCCCTCGCGACCGGCGCCATGGCGCTCTTCGGCGAGACCTACGGCGACGTGGTGCGGGTCGTCGAGGCCGGCCCCTCGCGCGAGCTCTGCGGCGGAACGCATTGCCATTGCACCGGTGACATCGGCCTCTTCCTCATCACGAAGGAGGAGTCCATCGGCGCGGGCGTGCGGCGGCTCGAGGCCGTGACTGGTATCGGTGCGCTGCGTGAAGTGCGCGAGATCCGCGATCGCTCGACCAGAGCGGCTGCCGCCCTCCGAGTGCCGCCGGCGCGACTGCCCGAGGCCGTGGCTCAGCTCGTCGAATCGCGCGAGCGCCTCGACAAGGAGCGTCTCGCGCTTCAGCGGAGCGGCGCCGACTCGGTCGCGTCGTCCCTCCTCGCGAAGGCGGAACAGCTCGGTTCCGTGAAGGTGGTCGCGGAGAACGTCGGCGAGGCCGACCTCAAGCACCTTCAAGCCCTCGCCGACCGGGTGCGCGAAGGGCTCGGGACCGGCGTGGTCATCCTCGGCGGGCATCGGGACGGCAAGGCCGCTCTGCTGGTCACGGTGACCAAGGACGTGACCCAGAAAGTCAGCGCCGATTCCGTCATCAAGGCGGTCCAGAGCGTCTTCGAGGCGAAAGGCGGCGGGCGGCCGGAGAGCGCCTCGGCGGGCGGTGGAACGCCGACGCGGCTGGGCGAGGCCGTCGCCGCCGCACGTACAGCGGTCCGGGAGCGTTTAGACGGCGGTGGCTAGAGACCGGGCGCGCGAGACAGCGGGCGGCCCACGCGTCGCGGGCATCGAGCTCGCGGCGGGAATGATTCGCGCCGTGGTCGCGCGCGCCGAGGGCGGACGCCTTCGCGTCGTCGGTCGCGGCGAGACGGCGCTCGCCGCCGATGCGATAGCCGGAGGCCTCGTCGTCGAGCCCGGAGCCGTGACCGGCGCGGTCGCGGCCGCGCTCGCGGCGGCCGAGCGCGGCGTCCCCTCCGACCGGACGGTCATCGCGATCGACGGCGACGACGTGCGCACGTACCACGTGAAGACGCCGTTCGACCGCGAAGAGTCGGCGACCCCGATCGTCCGCGCCGAGGCGGAACGCGCCGTCCGCGAGGCCCGCGACGAAGCGGGTCGCGTGGCGCAGACCGCCGTCGCCGACGATCCCGCGCTCCGTGGCTTCGCGACCGCGCGGCTCACCGACGAGGTCGCCGCGCTCGTGCTCGACGGGCGCGAGCTCGACTCGATCGAGGGCTATCACGGCCGCACCCTCGAGGTGCACACCGACGTCGCCGTCGCGCCTCTCGTCCTCTCGGGCGCCGCGCTCGCCACCGTTGCCGCGCGCCGTCACCCGACCGCTGTTCCCGGCGTCTACGCCCTCGCTCGTCTCGTCGCCGCCTCCGGCATCGCGGACGCGGGCATCGTTCGCGTCGGTGCGGATGTGACCGCGCTCGCGATCGTCCGCGAGCGCCGCGTCGTTGGCACACGCGTGTTCGGCCTGGGGCGCGATGGGTTCACGGGCCGCGAGGACACGCGCGACGACGATGCGCGCGTGTGGGCCGAGATCGTCGCCCTCCCACTCTCCGACAACGCGCAGCCGCCGGAGCGGTGGCTCTTCATCGGCGTGCCCGAAGCTTTGCTCGCGCTCCCGAACGCCCTGGCAAAGATCGTCGGCGAAGCCCGCGGAGGCGCGGCGCGCATCGGACCGCTCACGCCGAGCGTGACCAGCCGGGCCTTCTCAGACGTGCCGCTGAACGCGGAGGACCTCGTCGCCGCCGGTGCGGCCGCGCTCGCGACCGAGGTGTATTCGTGACCGTGGAGACCGCACCCGCTCGCCGAACAGTCATCGACCTCGGGGGCGACGCGACGATCCTCGACGCGGCGCGCCGCCTGGATGCGGCCGAGTCGTCGGACGTCGTCCTCGTCGTCCCCTCGGGTGCGCCGCTCACGCGCAACGCGGTCTTCCTCGAGGTGCTGCGGCGCCGGGCGGGCGATCGTCGCATCGTCCTCGTATCGCCGGAAGCGCGGGCCCGGTCCCTCGCGTCGTCGGTGCACATGAAGGCCTTCGCGAGCATCTCCGCGCTCGACCGGCACGAGCTCGACGCCACCGAGCACCTCACCGACGCCCGCCGCGCCGCGATGTCCACGCGGGTGCGCCGCGCCGCCCCGCGCCGAGGTACCTCGCCGCTTCGCGCGCTGGCCGTGTTCATCAGCCTCGTCACGGCGGCGGGCATCCTGCTCGCGGTGGTCGGCCCATCCGCGACGATCGTGATCGCCGCGACCCCAACACCACTCGGCCCGTTCGAGTACGACCTTCGTGCCGGACCGAACGGGGGCGACATCAGGGCCGACACCCTCTTCGACGGCAACCTCATCGTGAAGACGACAGGGACGGCGACCGGTACGCGCGCCGACGAGACGAAGGCGACCGGGCAGGAGCAGTTCAAGAACCTCACGACGAACGACATTCGCATTCCGGTTGGCACGCTCGTCCAGACCACCGACAGCCCGTCTATCCGATTCTTCACGACAGAGGAGAAGGTCCTCCCGAGAAGCAGCATCCTCCCGCCCACGTTCGGGACCACGCTCATCAACATTCAGGCGCTCGACGTGGGACCGAAAAGCAACATCGCGGCTGACAAGATCACTCGAGGCTCGAGCACCGAGTACCTCGTCACGAATCCCGCGCCGACGACCGGCGGCAAGGCCGAGCAGATCCCGGTCGTCACGGCGGCCGACTATGACAAGGCCGTCAGCCAGTCCGACAACGACGTGCGCCTGAAGGCCCAGCAGCGGACAGCGGAGTGGAAGGCGGGAGCGGCGCAGGGCACGAACGTGTACGGCTTCTTGTGGAAGCGCACCGCCGTGGTCACGCCGGCAGGCGACGTTGTCGGCAAGGAGCCGAGCAAAGACACGCCCACGTTCGAGATCACGGTGACCGGAACCGCCACCGCTTACGCCGTGACCGACAAGGAACCGACGAGGACCGCGATCTCGAGGCTCAGACAAGAGCTCGCATCGGGGATGGATCTCGACGAGACGAGCGCCAAGGTCGACGAGGTGATCGGCGCCTCGGTCGCCGACGACGGAGTGCACTGGCGCGTGCGCGCGCAGGGCAAACAGGTACCCCAGCCGAAAACCACTCAAATGACCGCGGCGCTCGCCGGACGGGAGTACGAGGCGGTCGGCCCGCTTGCGCAGCAGCTTGGGTTCACGCTTCGGAGCATCACGCCGTGGCCGGAGTGGTGGCCTCGCCTTCCCGTTCTCGATTCGCGGATCACGATCGTGGTCGAGGCGCTGCCGCCGGCAGCGAGCTCGCCCTAACGGGTGCGGTACCTGGCGCTCGACGTCGGCGATCGCCGCATCGGCCTCGCCGTGGGCGATGACGCGCACGGCCTCTCGCGACCGCTTCGGACGCTCGTCCGGCGAAGCGTCGTGAAGGATCTCGCGGAGATCGAGCGCATCGCGCGCGAAGAGACGGTCGACGCGTTGCTCGTCGGGCTGCCTTTGACCCTGAGCGGCGAGGAAGGCCACCAGGCCGAGCGCGTTCGCCGCTTCGCGACCGCGTCCGAGAAGCTTGGGCTTCCCGTGCGGCTCTACGACGAGCGGCATACCTCGAGCGAGGCAGAGATTCGCGGCGCGCGCGACATCGACGCGGGCGCGGCGACGATACTGCTCGAAGACTTCCTCGCGCAGCGTGCTCGCTGATGGGAATCCGCGCGCCGCGCCCGGCACGGGAACGCTCCGCGACGGGTCCGTTCATCTTCATTCTGCTTATCGTCGGTCTGCTGGTCGGCGGCTTCGTGTTCGGACGTCCGATCGCCGAGGACGCGATCGTCGCGCAGGTCCAGGAGCACGACACGCTCCTGAAGCAGTCGATCATCCGCGGCCTCATCGCCGACCGGGTCGGGTCCGAGCCGGATCTCGCGAAGGACCCGAACGCCGAATCCCGCACGTTCGTGATCTCTCGCGGCGAGACGGCGGGCTCGATCGCGCAGCGGCTTCAGGAGGCCGGCTTCATCCGGTCGGCGCTCGCGTTCTCGTACCTTCTCTACGACGCCGGTCTCGAGACTTCGCTCCAGTCCGGTACGTACACGATCTCCGCGGGGCTCACGCCACGGGAGCTCGCGCGCGTATTCGAGAAGGCCCCCAGCGAGCAGACCGTGCTCCGGATAATCGAAGGCTGGCGCCTGAGCGAGACCGCGGCCGCGGTGAACAAGGCGTTCCCCTCGATCTCGGCGGACGACTTCTTGAAAGCGGCGGTGGTCGGGCAGCGCCACAACACCGTGCTCGCGGGTCTCGCGCCGGAGACCTCGCTCGAAGGCTTCCTCTTTCCGGACACGTACTTCTTCAAGCCGACGGCGACGGCGACGCAGATCGTCGACGCGTTGCTGGACCAGTTCGAGCTGCGGGTCGGCCAGACCCTGCGGCAGGCCGCCGTCGATCGGAAGACGACGATCTACGACATCGTGAAGCTCGGCTCGATCGTCGAGCGGGAGGCCCGTGATCGGGCGGAGAGCCCGACTATCGCGGGCGTCTATCAGAACCGGCTCGACATCGGGATGAAGCTCGACGCCGACCCGACGGTCCAGTACGCGCTCGGCGACTGGAAGGAGCTGAGCCTCGCCGATCTCGAGGTCGACTCGCCCTACAACACCTATCGAGTCGCGGGCTTGCCGCCGACCCCGATCTGCAGCCCGGGTGCGGCCGCGCTCGAAGGTGCGGCGAAACCAGCCCAGGTCCCGTACTTCTACTTCGTCGCGAAGAACGACGGCACCGGGGACCACGCCTTCGCTAAGACGCTCGCGGAGCATGAGGCCAACCGAGTCAAATACGGGAATAAGTAGTCCGTGAGTCAGGTCTGGCTCATCGGCCGTCCCGTCGTGCACTCGCTCTCGCCCGCGATGCACAACGCCGCGTTCGCGAAACTGGGCCTGCCGCATCGCTACGAGGCGAAAGAGACGGCGGACGACCAGCTCGCCGCGACGCTCGACCGCATGCGTCGCGCGGAGGACGTGTTGGGCGCCAACGTGACGATCCCGCACAAGGAGACCGTCCTGCGGCTTCTTGACGAGGTCGACGACGAAGCGCGTCGGATCGGCGCGGTGAACACGATCGTCTCGCGCGGGCCGCGGCTCATTGGATACAACACCGACAAGTACGGATTCGAGAAGGCCCTTGAAACGCAGACGCGGCGCGTACCGTGGGGGCCAGAGGGATTCCCCTTCGCCGATGACCGGATCCTGATCCTCGGCGCCGGTGGGGCCGCGCGCGCGTGCGCGCTGTCCCTTCTCGAACACGGGAACAATGTCGACATCGCAAATCGCGATCCGGCCCGTGCGGAAGCGCTCGCGCGCTCCATCGAGGTCGAGGGTCGGCATCCACAGGTCGTCGCCTGGCCCAAAGGGCTCGAGCCGGGAGATGCTGTCGTGAACGCAACGCCGCTCGGACTGAACGGGGAGGAGGCCCTCGAGGATGTGCGACTGCCGATGTGGGTGATCGATCTCGTCCCGACCGCGGCGGAGACGCCGCTCGTCAAGCGCGCGAAAGCAACTGACAATGTCACCGTCGTGGACGGTCTCAGCATGCTTCTCTACCAGGCCGCGCGCTCGTTCGAGCTGTGGACGGGAGTGCCCGCACCGCTCGAGGTCATGCGCGCCGCCCTGCCGCGCGACGTATGAGGTTCCTGACCGCGGGCGAATCGCACGGCCCCGGCGTGATCGCGGTCATCGACGGCGTCCCTGCCGGCCTCACCGTGTCGTCGGCGGACATCGACGCGGATCTGCGCCGGCGGCAGCTCGGATACGGACGCGGCGCGCGGCAGAAGATCGAGCGCGACGAAGTGCGGATCACCGGCGGTGTTCGCCAGGGGCGCACCACCGGTGCCCCGATTGCCCTCCAGATCCTCAACCGCGATGCCGTGAACTGGGAGCGCGTCATGAGCGTCGAGCCGGTCGCCGAGCCGCCTGATCCGGTAACCCGGCTGCGTCCGGGTCACGCCGATCTGGCCGGCGCGCTCAAGTTCGGCCACGAGGACGTGCGCGACGTCATCGAGCGGGCAAGCGCGCGGGAGACGGCCGCGCGCGTCGCCGCGGGCGCGGTCGCGAAGGCGCTCCTTCGCGTGGTCGGCACCGACGTGCTGAGCGAGACGCGGTCGATCGGCGATGTCTCGAGCGAACCCACCTTCGACCGCGACGCGATCGAGGCGAGCGAGGTGCGAAGCTCGGACGCAAAAGCGAGCGGGGCTATGGTCGCGGCGATCGCCGCGGCGCGCGAGGCGGGGGACACCCTGGGCGGTGTCGTCGCGGTGCGCGCGAGCGGCGTCGTGCCAGGCCTCGGCTCGTTCGCGGAGTGGGACCGGCGCCTGGACGGCCGGATCGCGCAGGCGCTCATGTCGATCCAGAGCGCGAAGGGTGTGCAGTTCGCCGACGCGTTCACTGCGTCGCGCGAGCGCGGGAGCGCGGTCCACGACCCCATCACTGTGCGGGACGGCGCGTTCGTGCGAACTCGCAATCGCGCGGGCGGTCTCGAAGGTGGGGTGACGAACGGCGAGAACATCGTCCTCGAGGTCGCGTTCAAGCCGATCTCCACGCTCATGAAGCCGCTGCCGTCGGCGGACCTGCGCACCGGCGCGCCGTCGCCCGCGCACGTCGAGCGCAGCGACGTGTGCGTTGTGCCCGCCGCGGGAGTTGTCGCCGAGGCGATGCTCGCGCTCGTGCTCGCGGATGCTCTCTGCGAGAAGTTCGGGAACGACAGCGTCGACGACATCTGCGCCGCGGTCGAGCGGTACCGCAAGCGCCTGCGGCCCATCGACGCTCGGTAATGCATCTCTTCGTCGTCGGCCCGCCGGGTATCGGAAAGTCTTCGGTTGCGCCGGCGCTGGCCCGCCATTTCGGCGCTTCGGTCGTTGAGCTCGATCGCGAGATCGAGCGGCGCGCAGGCAAGAGCTGCAAAGACGTGATCGAGCAGGACGGTATGGACCGCTTCCGTGAGATCGAATCGAGTGTGCTGCTGAAGCTCGCGCCGACCCCGTCGTGGGTGGTGGTCGACACCGGCGGTGGCGCGCCGATCCGCGAGGACAACCGCGCGTTCATGCGGCAGCGCGGATTGATCGTCGGGCTGCGCGGCTCGGTCGATCGTGTGACATCGGGGATCGCCGCCACGATGGCCAAACGCCCGAACCAAAACGTGTCGCCAGGCGACCGCGCCCGCGCGGTGCTGCGGGAGCGCAAAGCCGCATACGCCGACACCGATGTGACGTTCGACGTCGACGGCGCGACCGCCGAGGAGACGGCGCGCGCGATCGCGGCGTGGCTCGTCTCCGCGCGCGGCGTGCGTATCGACGTCGCCGGTCCCGAGCAGCCCTGTCGCGTCCTCATCCGCGCAGGCATCCTCGATCACGTCGGGCCCCACCTCGCCGACCTTGGCTGGCGCGGTCAGGTGGCCGTCGTGAGCGATGCCCCAACAGCGGCGCGCTATGAGCCCGATCTTCTGCGATCGCTGGCTTCCGTAGGTCTCAAGGCCCTCACGCTCCGGGTGCCGTCGGGCGAGCGCGGGAAGCAGTTCGGGGTCGCCGCCCGCCTGTGGGCTTCGCTCGCGAGCTACCACGTCGGCCGCGATGGCGGGCTCATCGCGCTTGGCGGCGGCAGCGTCGGCGACGTCGCCGGCTTCGTCGCCGCGACGTACCTGCGCGGCATCCGCCTGGCGCAAGTACCGACGACCCTGCTCGGCATGGCCGACGCGTCGATCGGCGGAAAGACGGCGATCGACATCGCGGCGGGCAAGAATCTTGTCGGCGCGTTCCACTCGCCGGACGCGGTCTTCGCCGATCTCGCCGTGCTCGCGACCCTTCCGCCGCGGCAGCTGTCATCGGGCCTCGCAGAGGTGACGAAGTGCGCGTTCCTCGCCGATCGCGAGTCGGTCGCGCAGCTCGCGCGATCGCTCGAGAACGTGCGTGCCGGCGATCTGGGCGCGATCCTCGCCGCGGTCACGATCGCGGCCGAGGTGAAGGGCGGCATCGTGAGCCAGGATCCGCGCGAGTCAGGTCTGCGCGAGCTTTTGAATTTCGGGCACACCATGGGTCACGCGTACGAGGCCGCGTCTGGCTATCGCGCGACGCACGGCGAGGCGGTGGCGATCGGGATGGTCTACGCGACGGCGCTCGCCGAAAGGCTTGAGCTCACCGCGACCACCGTTCGACCGGAGCTCGAGAACCTCCTGCGCCGTGCGGACCTTCCGACGCGCGCGCGGCTTCCGAAGGCCGTCTGGAGCTACGTGCTGCGCGACAAGAAGGCGCGGGCCGGCAAGCTCCGCTGGATCCTGCCGCGCCGCATCGGGCAGTTCAGCGAGGTGACCGATGTGGGGGAGTCCGCCCTCCGCGCTGCGGCCCGGGTCGTGGAGCGCGCCGCGTGAAGGTCCTCTTCATGAATGGTCCGAACCTGAACCTTCTCGGCACCCGCGATCCCGAGATCTACGGGCGAACGACGCTGAAAGAGCTCGAGGCGCGCTGCCGCGAGCTCGCGCGCGAGGCTGGGTGCGACCTCGTCGCGTTCCAGTCGAATCACGAAGGCGCGCTCATCGACTTCCTGCAGCAGCACCGCGACGCGCGAGGTGCCATCATCAATCCCGGCGGGCTCGCGCACACCTCGGTCGTGCTGCGCGACGCCGTCGCGGACTCCCCGTTCCCGGTGGTGGAGGTTCACATCAGTGAGATCGCCGCGCGCGAGGAGTTCCGGCGCAAGAGCTACCTGACCGAAGTGACCGAGGCGCAATTCATCGGCAAAGGCGTGGCGGGATACGAGCTGGCCCTAGGCTGGCTCATCGAGGAGACGAAGAAAGCGTGATCAGTGCCGGGGAGATCAAGCGCGGGATGACCATCGAGGTCGATGGCGTCCTCTACCAGATCGTCGAGTTCCAACACATCAAGCTCGGACGTGGAAGCGCGCAGATGCGCATGAAGCTGCGCAACGTCCGCAAGGGCGACCTGGTCGAGAAGACGTTCCAGGCCAACGACCGCTACCAGCGAGCGCGCCTCGACCACCGCAACGTGCAATTCCAGTACAAGGACGGGACGCACTACCACTTCATGGACACGGCCACCTACGACCAGATAGCACTCAGCGACGACCAGCTCGGCGATGCGACGAGCTACCTCACCGACGGAATGGTCGTGGTCCTGAGCGAGTACGAAGGCTCGCCGATCGGCGTCGAGATGCCCGCCTCGGTGGTGCTCACGGTTACCGACACCGACCTCGGCCTGAAGGGCGACACCGCGACCGGTGCGACAAAGCCGGCGACGCTCGAAACGGGCTTGCGGGTGAACGTGCCGCTCTTCGTCGAGCGCGGCGACAAGATCAAGGTCGACACGCGGACCGGTGACTACCTCGAGCGCGCCTAGCGGGATCCTGCGCGTCGGGCAGGTCGTGACGCGGCTGGCCGCGCACATCCAGTCCGGCGACGAGTTCAAGGACCTGTGGATCGAGGGCGAGGTCGTTCAAGCGCGAAGCTCGCCGGTCGGCCACGTGTACTTCACCCTTCGCGACAACGTCGGGCAGCTGCAGTGCGTGCTCTTCGCGATGAAGGCCGCGCAGATCGCGCTCACGCCCCGCGATGGAAACAAGGTCCTCGCGCACGGCTACATCGAGCTCTACACAAAGGACGGGCGCTGCCAGCTGCAGGTGGACGACCTGCGGCCTGCCGGCGCCGGCGATGCGTACCTCCGTTTCGAGGCGCTGAAGCGCCGCCTCACCGCTGAGGGACTCTTCGCGGTCGAACGGAAACGGCCACTGCCGCCGGCGCCCCGGCGCATCGGCGTTGTGACGAGTCCGATCGGCGCCGTATGGCACGACATCCAGCAGATCGTCGCGCGCCGAGATCCGCGCATGGAGCTCATCTTTGCGCCGGCCCAAGTGCAGGGGGTCGGCGCGGTCGAGTCGCTCATCGCGGCGCTCGACGGTCTCGCCCAGATCCGCGATCTCGACGTGGTCATCCTCGCGCGGGGCGGCGGCGCGGCTGAGGACCTCGCGCCGTTCAACGACGAGGCCCTCGTGCGCGCGCTCGCGCGATTCCCGCGCCCGGTGTGTTCGGGGGTGGGACACGAGACCGACGTCACGCTGGCCGACCTCGTTGCGGACGTACGCGCGCCGACACCGTCCGCGGCCGCGGAGCTCGTCGTACCGGATTCCGGAGGCGAGCAGCTTCGTGCGGCCCGCTCGTGGCGCCGCGTAGCCGCGCGGGTGCGCGAGCGCATCGACGAACGGCGCCGTCGGCTCGAAATGGCCCGCCGGATGCTCGATCGCCGGGCTCCGGCGATGCGGCTCGCCGTGCGGCGGCAGCGGATCGACGAAGCGCGCCGCACGCTCGACCGCGCGATCGCGCGTGCAGTCCCGCTTCGGCGGCAGCGCGCTGTCTCGGCGCAGCGCCGTCTCGCGGCCCTTTCGCCGCTCGCGGTGCTCGGTCGCG
Source organism: Chloroflexota bacterium (assembly GCA_038040345.1). Taxonomy (GTDB): domain Bacteria; phylum Chloroflexota; class Limnocylindria; order P2-11E; family P2-11E; genus 3-1-20CM-2-70-9. Next base: position 236,345 of record JBBPIQ010000004.1, on the reverse strand, counting down.
GCTACGCGATCGTCGAGGGAACCGACGGGCATATCCGCGCGTCGGTCGCGACGCTCAAGACGGGCGAGCGCGTGCGCGTCCGCATGCGCGACGGCCGCGCGGGCGCGTTGGTGGAGACTGTCGAGCGCAATGGCTGAGCCCGACGTTTCTCTCGACAAGGCACTCGAGCGTCTTGAGGCGATCGCCGACAAGCTCGAGGATCCCGGACTAGACCTCGACGACGCGGTGAGGCTCTACGAGGAAGGCCTCCGCCTGTATGCCGAGTGCGCGAAGCGGCTGGACGCGGCAGATCTGCGGATTACGCAGCTCGCGGACGCGCTGGCCAAACAGGCGCGGGAGCGTGGAGCGAGCTAGCTCGAGCCGCCCTCACGCAGCTTCCGCAGGAACGGCTCGATGTTCTCGATGAACTGCTCGGGACGGAAGCCATGGAGCAGGTGGCCTGATCCCGGGAAGCGCTTCACGGTGACATCGGGGAGCTTCTTGAGCCTCCACTCGGCGGAGTCGTCGACCGCGCCGCCAAGGCGCGGCTCGCCGGCGAGCACGAGCACTGGGACGCGCACCTTCGCGATCGCATCCGTAATGAGTGCGGCCGCCGACGCGTCACCCGCGGCCCGTGCATCGATGAACGCTGGATCGACGTCGCGGAAGTACGTGACCACGCGCTCGGCGGCGTAGAAGCCGCGCAGCTCGCCGTACGTTCGTTCGCCGTGCGGCCCGGGCGACGGCAGCGGGTGCTTGCTCACGGCTTTCGCGAGCACCGCCGGCTCGGTGGACGCGATCCCTTCACGCAGCGCGGCGTACTGCGCCGGGTCCCACGCCTTGGCATATCCGAGGGCGGGATCCTCGAGAACGAGGCCGCGCACCAGATCGGGCGCTTCGCCCGCCGCGACGAGCGCCGCGAGCGCGCCGAGCGAGTGGCCGACCAGTAGAGCCGGCTCCTTGACGATCTCGCGAAGCATGCGGAGCGCGTCGTCGGCGAACGCGCGCAGCGAATAGTCGGGCGCGCGCCCGCTCCGGCCATGTCCGCGCGCGTCGTACGCGACGGTGCGATAGCGGGTGGCGAGGCGCGGAAAGATGTTCTCCCAGTCTTCGGATCGCGCGAGGCTCTGGTGCAGAAGCACGATCGGCGGCTCGCCCGGCGCACCGCCGCCGGAGTCGTAGTGCGCCAGCTTCGGGTCGCCCTTGAGCGTGCGTGCGCGGGGAAGTCGCTTCGGCATGGCCTAAGACTGGACCGGCGACGGTGCCGGTCGAAGCAGGAGCCAGGTGCCGACCACGATGTTCCACGTCCACGTCGTGACCGTCAGAAATCGCTGGATCAGCCCGCCGACGGCGCTGAGGGGCGCGGTCGTGTCGCCGACGTAACGCGGCCCGAGCCCCACGAACAGACCGAGGACGGCGAGCGACGCGAGCGCGGTCGCGACGGTGTAGGGCGCGAGGCGCTCCCAGCTCTCTTCCTGGTTCATCCGTCCGGCAAGGAAGAAGAGGCCGATGCCGAACGCGAGCGACCCGCCCACGAATCCGACGACGTTCAGCAGGCCGCTCGCGGTGTTGACAGGCCCGAGGTCTGCGAGGAACGCCGCCGCGAGGAGTGTCCCGAAGCCACGTATGACGAGGAGGGCGGGGCCGATCGGGCGACCACTCGGAAGCGTTCGCTGCAGGAGCGAAGCGAAGACGACGGTCAGCGTCCCCCCGGCCGCGAGCGCCAGCGTCACGAGGAAACCGTACGGGCCGAGCTGCGCCGCGCTGATGAGATCGCGGGTCGCGTCGTAGCTCGGTGTCACGACGCCGGCGATGCCGATCCCGAGCAGGACCAGGACTCCGCCGAGCAGCGACGAGAGTCCGGCCATGCGGCCATACGAAGCGGGCATTGCCGCGCAGTATCGCGAATGTGAGCGAGAATCCGCGCGTTGACAAAACGGGTCCGGCTTGATCAGCTCCTGGTGCAGCGGGAGCTCGCTCCGAGCCGAGAGCGCGCCCAGGCGCTCATCCTTGCGGGCGTGGTGCGTGTGGACGGCGGCCGAGCCGACCGGGCGGCGGCGCCCGTCGCCGAGGATGCCGAGCTCGCCGTCGACGCGGGCCCCAAGTACGTCTCGCGGGGCGGCGACAAGCTCGCGGGCGCGCTCGACGCCATCGGGCTCGACGTCGCAGGGAAGGTCGCGATCGACCTCGGCTCATCGACCGGCGGTTTCACCGACGTGCTGCTACAGCGCGGCGCGGTCCGCGTTCACGCGATCGACGTCGGGAAGGGCCAGCTCGACTGGGGTTTGCGGCAGGATGCGCGCGTCGTCGTGCATGAAGGCGTGAACGCGCGCGAGGCCGTGCCAGTCGAGGAAGCGGTCGACCTCGTGGTCGCCGACGTCTCGTTCATCTCGCTGCGTCTCGCTCTGCCGCCGTCGCTGGCGAAGCTTCGCGACGCCGGTGACCTCGTCGCGCTGGTGAAGCCGCAGTTCGAGGCCGGGCGTGACGCGGTCGGAAAAGGCGGCATCGTGCGCGACGCCGAGACACGTGCGGCTGCGGTGATCGCAGTCGCGAACGATCTGACGAAACGCGGCCTTGGCGTGGTAGCCATCACTCCGTCGCCGATCACGGGTCGCGAGGGCAACCGCGAGATCTTCATCCACGCGCGCAAGGGCGCGCCGAGTCTCGACGAGACGACGCTCGCCGCGGCCGCGCGCGAGGCGGCCGCATGAGGATCGTCATCGGCTCGCGTCCCGACTGGCCGGCCTCGCTCGAGGCCGCGAAGATGGTCGGCGACAAGCTGCGCAAAGCGGGCCACGAGCCGATGGAGCTCGCGCTCGATTCGCGCGCGCTCACGAAGGAGATCGAGAAAGCCGAGATCGCTTTCGTCTTCGGTGGCGACGGCACCGTCCTGCGCGCGGCGCGAGCGCTCTCGCCTTTCGACATCCCGATCCTCGGCGTCAACCTCGGTCGGCTCGGTTTCCTGACGGCGGCCACGATCGATCAGTTCGACGCCGCGATGGGCGATGTGCTCGCGGGCCGTTTCACGATCGAGGAGCGCGCGTTGCTCGACGCGCGTCTCGCCCGTGGCGGCAAGGAGATCGTGCGCGCGCTCGCACTGAACGACGTCGTCGTCGCGCGCGGCAAGCAGGTCCGGTCGATCAACGTCGCGGTGCGCGTCGATGGAGAGCCGCTCATCGTGTACTGGGCGGACGGCCTCATCGTCGCGACCGCGACCGGCAGCACCGCGTACGGCTTCTCGGTCGGTGGGCCGCTCATCCTGCCGGCGTCGCGCGCCATCACGATGGTCCCGATCGCGCCGCACCTCTCGTTCGGCAACGCGGTCGTCTTCGATCCCGATCAGGTGCTCGAGCTCGAGACGCAGGACGAGCCGTCGGTCCTCTCCCTCGACGGGCAGGAGGAGCACGACCTTCGCGCCGGAGATCGCATCACCGTTCGGCGCGCGGCGACCGTCGCCCGCTTCGCGCGGACCGCGCACGCGCGACCCTTCGTCGAGCTCTTGCGCGAGAAGATCCTCAAGGAGCCTGGAACATGACTCTGGACACGATGGCTGCCGTCAGCGCGATCGCCGCGAAGACGAGACGCAAGCCGAAGATCGCGGTGATCTTGGGGAGCGGTCTCGGCGGACTCGCGAAGGACGTCCAGGAGGCGACGCGGATCTCCTATGCTGACATTCCCGGTTTCCGGCGCAGCACCGCGCCGGGTCATGCCGGCGAGCTCGTCGTGGGGACGCTCTCGGCTAAGGACGTCGCCGTAATGAACGGACGCATGCATTACTACGAGGGCTACGACATCGCGGAGATCGCCTTTCCCGTGCGCGTCTTCCGCGCCTGGGGCGTGCGCACGATGATCATCACGAACGCCTGCGGGGGACTCAACCCCGCGTTCAAAGCCGGCGACCTGATGGTGCTCAACGATCACATCAACTTCATGGGCGTGAATCCGCTGCGTGGGCCCAACGACGACAGTATCGGACCGCGGTTCCCCGACATGGTCGGCACGTACACGGAGGAGCTGCGCAAGATCGCGCACTCGGTCGACGACGACCTGCGCGAAGGGATCTACGTCGCCGTTGCCGGACCGAACTTCGAAACGCCCGCCGAGCTGCGCATGCTGCGTGGATTCGGTGCGGACGCGGTGGGGATGAGCACCGTTCCTGAGGTGCTCGTTGCGCGCCACATGGGAATGGACATCCTCGCGATCAGCACAGTGACTGACATGGCGACGGGCATCCCGGGCCAGATCGAGCACGTCACCCATGAAGGCGTGCTGGAGGTCGCGAACCGCGCCGGGAGCCGCCTCGCCGAGGTGCTCAAAGGAGTGATCGCCCGCATCTGATGCGCGTCGTCGAGCTCATCGAGAGGAAGCGCGACGGCGGCAAGCTGACCGCCGACGAGATCGACGCGCTCGTGCAGGGCTACACGAGGGGCGACGTTCCCGACTATCAGATGTCCGCGTTCTGCATGGCCGTGGTGTGGCGCGGGATGGACGCGAAGGAAACGGCGGCGCTCACCGCGTCGATGGTCCGCTCGGGCGAGCGTCTCGATCTTTCCCGTTTCGGGCGCGTCGTCGACAAGCATTCGACCGGCGGCGTCGGCGACAAGACCACGCTCGTCGTCGCGCCGCTAGTCGCGGCGTGCGGCGTGCCGGTCGCGAAGATGAGCGGTCGCGGCCTCGGCTTCTCCGGCGGAACGCTCGACAAGCTCGAGTCGATCCGCGGGTATCGCGTCGACCTCTCGACGGCCGAGTTCCTCGCGCAGCTCGAGCGCATCGGGATCGTCGTGACCGGACAGACGGCCGATCTCGCCCCGGCGGACGGAAAGATGTACGCGCTCCGCGACACGACGGGAACGGTGCCGGCGATCCCGCTCATCGCGTCGAGTGTCATGTCGAAGAAGATCGCCGCCGGCGCGATCGCCGTCGTGCTCGACGTGAAGGTCGGGAGCGGCGCCTTCATGAAAGACCTCGCCTCAGCACGTCAGCTCGCGCGCGCGATGGTCTCGATCGGCGTCGCGCACGGTATGGCGGTCACGTGCGAGCTCACCGACATGGACCAGCCCCTCGGCAACGCGGTCGGGAACAGTCTCGAGATCGCCGAGGCCGTCGCCACGCTGCACGGCAACGGGCCGGCGGACCTAGTGCAGCTGACGCGCGCGGCGGGCGCCGAGATGCTCGTGCTCGGCCGAAAGGCGCGCGACACGAGGTCCGCTCTCGCCCTTATCAACCGCGCGCTCGCCGACGGTAGCGGTCTCGCGAAGTTTCGCGAGCTTGTCGCCGCGCAGGGCGGGGACGTCACGCAGGTGGACGATCCGTCGAAGCTCCCGCGTGCGCCGAAGATCGAGACGCTGCGGGCCGCGCGCACCGCATACGTGTCGGCGATCGCCGCGGACCAGGTCGGCATCGCGTCGGTGCGCCTTGGCGCGGGCCGTGAGAAGAAGGGCGAGCCCATCGACCACCGCACCGGGATCGTGCTGCACGCGAAGGTCGGAGATCGGGTCGAGCGCGGACAGCCCTACGCGGATATCCACGTCGCAGGGAAGCCCGCAGACGCCGACGCCGACGCCGACGCTATCGCGATGATCCGCGGCGCATTCCGCTGGAGCGCCCGCCGCGTCCCACGACGGCGGCTGCTTCTCGGGCGCATCGCGAGCCGCTAGTCGCAGTCGCCCGGTTTTCCAGGTCCGGGTGGTGGCCCTAACAGGGGCGGACCCGACCACATGTCTAGACGTCCGCAGGAAAGATCCACGCGGACCGCGTCACCATTCATCTGAGTGCTTCCGTCGGGCGACTTCGTCTCCCAGACGTCGCCAGGCCGCACGGTCATCGAACTCAGTACCCGGCCACCCGCCGTGCGTGCTTCGACGAGCCATGGCTGCGGAGGGAGGTTCTTCACGAAAACGACCTCGTCGCTGTGCGCTTGAATCGTCCGGACAACGACGCCGTTAACGGCAAGCGTCACGGCGATCGCGGTCTGATTCGAGACGACCAGATCGTGGGCGTCGTTGGTCGGTGCCAGCGAACATGCGGTGACGAGCGCCAGCACGAAGATCGCAAGAACGGGTCGGCGCCTCACCATGGTTAACCGGCGCGCTTCGAGCCGGCGGTCTTCTTCGCTCCCTTGCGCTTTGCGGCCTCGACGCTCGCGCGGAGCGCGGCCATCAGATCGCCGACCGGCGTCTCGCTCGCGGTCTCCGTCGCAATGGCGGGCGCGGCGGTCGGCTTGCTCCTCAGAAGCTCGAGAAGCTCCTCGCGGTAGACGTCGGCGTGCTTTTCGGGAATCCACTCCGTGGCCATCGCGGTGATCAGCTGCCGGGCGGTCTTCACTTCGCGGTCGGACACCGCGAGGTTTGAGAGTCCCGAGGTCAGCTCGGCAGGGTTCCGCACCTCGTCGGCGAAGAACAACGTCTCGAGCGCGAGTGCGTCTTTCAACGGGCGGATGGCAACGACGTGCGGCTTCGTCCGCAGCACGAACCGACCGATCCCGACCATTCCCGCGCCCTGCATCGCCCGGAGCAGCAGCGCGTAGGGCTTCTCGGCGCCCATGCCTCGCACGGGCCCGACGTGATAACTCTTCTCGTAGAAGACGGGGTCGATGTCCGCCAGATCCACGAACTCCTCGATCTCGATCGTCCTGCTCCGCTCCGGAGCGATCGAGACGAGCTCGTCGTCGGTGATGGTGACAAGGTCTCCGCTCGGCAGCTCGAAACCCCTGACCACGTCTTCGCGCTCGACGGGCTGGGCTGCGGGTGTCGCAGCGTTCCGGGGCTCGTCGTCGACCTCTTCAGCGGAATCGTCTGAGTGAGGCTCCGGGTCGAAGGTCGGCGCGTCGATGTCTTTGGTGACGCGTTCGTAATGCACGCGCTTGCCCGTGCGACGGTCGTAGAGATGGAAACGAACGTCCTTGGGCTCGGTGGCCGGATACAGCTTCACCGGGATGCTCACCAGCCCGAAGCTGATGCTGCCGGTCCACACCGCTTGACTCATCGGCTGCCCCCACGCTCCGATCGCGGAGCGCTATGGCCTGATTCTCTCAGGAAACGGAGCGCGCACCCTAGACTCGTCAGCGAGTGATCGCACGAGGTCTGCGTGGGTCAGGGCCCGGATCGATGAACCCGCTCCTCATCATTGGTCTTGTTCTCCTCCTCTATGCCTTCATACGGGGAGGGCTCGTCTCCCCGGTGCAGCGAGCCGTGCAGGACCCAATCGGCTTCGTCGCGTTCGTCATGGCGATCGTTCTCGGCATCACGGTCCACGAATTCATGCATGCGTATACCGCCACGCGGCTGGGCGACGACACCGCGCGCCTGCTTGGCCGCCTCAGCCTTAACCCCATGGCGCACCTCGATCCGTTCGGCACGCTTCTGATCGTCCTCGCAGGATTTGGTTACGGGAAACCGGTGCCGTTCAACGAATCCCGCCTCCGGTCGGCGCTGGGAGTGAGTGCGGTCGCGCTCGCTGGGCCATTCGCGAATCTCGTGCTCGCCTTCGTCTGCGCGATCCCGCTGCGCTTTGGAGACGCGCAGATGCTGGACGGGGCGTACGGGGTCGTGCTGGAGGCGATCGTCTTCTACAACTGCATCCTGGCTATCTTCAACTTGATCCCGATCCCGCCGCTCGACGGCTCGAACGTCGTGTACGGACTTCTTCGGCCGCAGCAGAAGTACACCTGGCGGAGCTACCAGCAGTACGGTCCCATGATCTTGCTCGCGCTTCTTTTCTTCGGCGCGCAGTTCTTGCGCATCCTCGTGTTCGGGCCGGCGCTTTTCCTTTTCCGCCTCTTTACGGGATTGAACTTCTAGTGCTCCACCGAGTGCAGCAGACCGTGCGCTACCTCGGCTCGACCGGCGCGGACGATCGCCACGCGAGCGAGACCGCGCGCATCCTTCGGCATCTCGGCGCGGATGAGGAGCTCGTCGTCGCGGGCATCCTGCACGACGCGGCGAAACCCGCGAACACGCTGCTCTGGCACCGTATCGCGGGCGTTCTTCTCGAGTTCACGCCGCGTGTGCGAGCGCGTCTCGCGTCCGGTGACTCGACGTTCGCGCGCTACCTCGACCACGCGCGTCGCGGCGCGGACCTCGCGCGCGACGACGGCGCGTCCGAGCGCGTCGTGGGTCTGATCGCGCGACATCACCAGAGACCGAACACCGACGACGAGCGGCTCCTCGCGCGCGCCGATCGCGAGGCGCTGCCGTGATGGAATCGCAGGCGCCACGCGTCACCGTCGAGGGCTTCGACGGACCGCTCGATCTGCTTCTCGAGCTCGTCGAGGAGAAGAAGCTCGACATCCTCACCGTGCGGCTCGGCGATCTCGCCGATGCATATCTCGCGCGCGTCCGCGCGATGGACGCTTTGCCGGCCGACGAGGTCTCGGCGTTCCTGGCTCTCGCGTCGCGGCTCGTCCTGCTGAAAGCGCGGAGCCTCCTGCCGAGCCTGGAACCGCTGCCGGACGAGGAAGGCGAATCGGAGGAGGAGCTTCGCCTGCGGCTCCTCGAGTACGCGATCGTCCGCGAGCGCGCGGGCCAGTTGGGCGCGCGGCTTCGCGCCGGCGAGCGCGCGTTCCATCGAGAGGGCGGCACGATCGAGCTGCCGCCGCGCGGCGGCGAGGTCGATGCGCTGGCTTCGGCGTGGTCGCGCGTCCTCGCGCTCGCGACAAGGCAACGCGAGGAGGACATCGTCGCCCCAGGCGAGCGCTATTCGGTCGAGCAGCGGACGGCCGAGATCGAAGCGCTTGTCGCGGCGCAGGAGCGGGTGAGCTTCGCTACGCTCCTCGGCGACGCGCCCACGATCGGCTTCGCGGTCGTGACGTTCATCGCATTGCTCGATCTGTACCGGCGCGCCGTCATCGATCTGGCGCAGGACGAGCTCTTCGCGGACATCGTGATCACGAGGAGGGAAGCCACATCCGCTCAGATCTAGCCAACGCCGTCGAAGCGATCCTGTTCGTCGCGGAGAAGCCGGTGACGAGGAGCGAGCTCGGACGCATCGCCGGCGGGACGCCGCGCGCGGTGGAGAACGCTCTCGCCGAGCTCGCCGCGGCCTACGAGGACACCGGCCTCCGGCTCCAGCGCTCGGGCGACGAGTGGCAGATCGTGACGGCGCCACAGCATGCCCCGCAGGTCGCGGCCTATCTCGGCGCCGACCGGCTGCGGCTCTCTCCGGCGTCTCTGGAAACCCTGTCCGTGGTCGCCTACCGGCAGCCGGTGACCCGCGCCGAGGTCGAGGCGATCCGCGGCGTGAACTGCGACCAGACCTTCTACACCCTGGCGTCGCGGCGGCTCATCGAAGAACGGGGTCGCAAAGAGGCCCCCGGCCGCCCCATCCTGTACGGGACGACATGGGAGTTCCTCGAATGCTTCGGCCTGCAAAGCCTCGACGACCTGCCGCGCGCGCTGAGTCCCGAGGGCGCGCTGGTCCTGGAAGCAGGGGCAGGGGCCCCTGGGCGCGAAGCGCCGCGAGCCAGCCAGCCGGGTTGATCCGGCTGCAGAAGGTGCTCGCCGACCGCGGGGTGGCCTCGCGGCGTGCGGCGGAGGAGCTCATGCGTGAAGGCCGCGTGCGCGTCGGAGGCGAGGTCGTTCGCGAGATGGGGAGCAAGGTCCCGCCCGACGCGCGCATCGAGGTCGACGGTCACGCGGTCGCGCCGCCCGCGCCCCATCGGTATGTCGTGCTCAACAAGCCGCGCGGGATCGTCTCGACGGCTCGCGACGAGCGGGGGCGGTCGACGGTCGTCGAGCTCATCGGCGCGCGCGACCGTCTCTATCCAGTCGGTCGTCTCGACGAGGACTCCGAGGGCCTCGTGCTTCTCACGAATGACGGCGCGTGGGCCGAGCGCGTACTGCATCCGCGATACGGGCACGAGCGCGAGTACGAGGTGAGCATCGCGGGTCCGGTGCCGGCCGCGTCGGTCGCCGCGCTCCGTCGCGGGATCGCGCTCGAAGAAGGAATGGCCCGAGCGGCGCGCGTAACGGTGGCCGGTGGCGCTCGCGGCTCGACGGTCCGCATGGTCCTGAACACCGGATGGAAGCGGCAGGTGCGCCGCATGTGCGCCGCGGTCGGGCTGCGTGTTCTCCGCCTACGACGCGTGCGCATGGGCCCGCTCGAGCTCGGCCGCCTCCGGCCCGGCGCGTGGCGCGACCTCACGTCGCGCGAGATCCGCGCGCTCGGAGGGACTTAGTTGGCGACGCCCCGCACGGTCGCGATCGACGGCCCGGCCGGGGCGGGGAAGAGCACGATCGGGGCGCTCGTCGCCGAGCGCTTGGGCTACCTCTTCCTCGATACGGGCGCGATGTACCGCGCGGTCGCGCTCGCGGCATTGCGACGCGGCATCGATTCCAACGACGCCGAGCGGCTCGCGGCGCTCGCGCGTGAGATCCGCATCGCGATCGGTCCACCGACCGTCCGTGACGGACGTGCCTACACCGTCTTGCTCGATGGCGCCGATGTGACCTGGGCGCTCCGTGGCGATGACGTCGACCGCATCGTGTCGCAGATCGCGCGCATCCCACAGGTCCGCGACGCGATGGTCGAGCAGCAGCGCGAGATCGCGAAGCGCGGACGGATCGTGATGGTCGGGCGCGACATCGGGACGGTCGTGCTGCCGGAGGCGGAGCGCAAGGTCTTCCTCACGGCGTCCGCCGCGGAGCGCGCGCGCCGCCGCGAGGAGGAGCTCGCTGCCCGCGGCGAGAAGCGCTCGCGTCAGGATCTCCTCAACGAGATCCTTCGGCGCGACGAGCTCGACAGCAACCGCACCGTCGCGCCTCTCAAGGCCGCGAGCGACGCCATCCTCGTCGAGACGGACGGTCTCTCGGTCGGCGAAGCGTTAGATCGCGTGCTGCAGGTCACGCGCTCCTGACCGTCTTCGCCGGATCGCCGGTCCTCCCCGAGGAAAAGCTCTGGATCTGGCGGATCGGGTTTCCGATCGTTAGCGGTCTTGGGGCGTTCCTCGCGCCGTGGCGTCTCGAGGGCGCTGAGAACATACCGCGGAGCGGCGGCTACATCCTCGTCGCGAATCACATCAACTGGAAGGACCCGCCGTGGATCGAGTTCGCGCTCCGTCGCGCGATCCGCTACATGGGAAAGCGCGAGCTCTTCGAAACACCCGTCATTGGATTCCTGTTGCGCGCGATCGGCGCGTTCCCGGTCCGCCGTGGCGAGCCGGATCGCGGCGCACTGCGGATGGCGCTCAACGTGATCGCGGCGGGGCAACCGCTCGGCTTTTTCGCCGAGGGACACCGCAGCGAATCGGGGCAGCTCATCCGCGGACATCCCGGCGTCGCTTATGTCGCGCAGCGTTCAGGTGCCCCGATCGTCCCCCTCGCGGTCAGCGGGACGCGCGGCGCGCGGCTCGGAGCGTTCTGGCGCCGCGACATCGTGTTTCGCGTGGGACCGCCATTCCGCGCCGCGGACCTCGATGTGAAGACCGACGATCAGCAAGCCCTCGCCGATGCGATCATGCGTCGCGTGGCGGTACTAATGCCTCCCGAGCAACGGGGTGTGTACCGCTAAACGGCCCGTACACTTGATGTTGTGGAAGTGCTCCTCGCGCGCGAGAACGGGTTCTGTTTCGGCGTCAAGAAGGCGGTCGAGCTGACCGAAGCCGCGGCCGAGACCGGCCGTCCTGTCCACAACCTCGGGCAGGTCGTTCACAACCCGAAGATCAGCGAGCGACTCGGCGCGCTCGGCGTGAAGGTCATCAAGGACCCGTCCGAGGCCGCGGAGGGCATCGTCGTCATCCGCGCGCACGGAGTCCCGCCGGAGATGCGCGCGAAGATCGAAGCGCAGGGCCTCGAGTGCATCGACGCGACGTGCTCCCTCGTGCTCCGCGCGCAGCGCTTCACGAAACAGCTCGCGGACGAGGGCTACAAGGTGATCATCCTGGGCACCCCGGAGCATCCCGAGGTGATCGGCCTCCTCGGCTACGCCCCCGAGGCGACGGTCGTCGAGACGAAAGAACAATGGGAGAAGCTCCCGCGTATGAAGAAGGCGGGCGTTGTCTCGCAATCGACACAGCCGCCCTGGGCGTTCAAGGACCTCGTCTCGCACGTTTCCGAGATCTCGCAGGAGACGAAGGTCTTCAATACGGTCTGCCCGGTCACCGTGAAGCGGCAGCACGCCGCGAGCGAGCTCGCCGAGCAAGTGAACACGATCATCGTCGTCGGCGGGAAGAACTCCGCGAATACCCGCGAGCTCGTGAACCTCGCGAAGATGCAGGGGCGCAACGCGTATCACATCGAAAACGCCGACGAGCTTCAGTCGGAGTGGATCCGCGGCGAAGCCCGCGTCGGTCTGATCGGTGGCTGCTCGACCCCGATGGACACGCTTCTTGAAGTGAAGGAGCGGGCAGAGCAGCTCGCGGCCTAGGCTTGCACCCGTGAGCCGCGGTCTGGTGGCCGTCGTCGGACGGCCGAACGTCGGTAAGTCAACGCTCTTCAACCGACTTGTTGGCGACCGCATCGCCATCGTCGAGGACGAGCCTGGCACGACGCGTGACCGTCTCTACGCGACCGTCGAGTGGCGCGGCCGCGAATTCACGTTGGTCGACACGGGCGGCCTCGACGACGGTACGAGCGAGGTCGAAGCCGGCGTCCGCAGACAGGCCGAGGCCGCGATCGACGAGGCCGACGTCGTCATGTTCGTCGTGGACGCGCAGTCCGGGATCCTCCCGGTCGAGCACGACGTCGCGGATCGTCTCCGCCGTAGCCGCAAGCCGGTCGTCATGGCCGCGAACAAGTCCGAGTCCTGGAAGACTGAAGCGCAAGCCGCGGAGTTCTACGAGCTCGGCCTCGGCGAGCTCCACACGGTGTCCGCGCTTCAGGGCATCGGCACGGGCGACCTCCTCGACGCGGTCGTCGCGAAGCTCCCGCCGCCGACGGAAGACGAGCCCGACACGGCGGCGCGCATCGCGATCGTCGGCCGCCCGAACGTCGGCAAGTCGAGCTTTCTGAACCGCCTCGCCGGCGAGGAGCGCGCCGTCGTCAGCGAGGTCCCAGGCACGACGCGTGACGCGATCGACACGGTGATCGAACGCAAAGACCGCCGCATCCGACTGATCGACACCGCGGGCATCAGACGCCGCGGCCACATCGACGAGGGAATCGAGAAATTCGCGCTGCTGCGTACCGTCCGCGCGCTCGAGAGGGCCGACGTGGCGATCCTGCTCACCGACGCCACCGAGGGCATCACCGCGCAGGATCTGCACATTGCGGGGTACGCGCTCGAGGCGTATATCGGCCTCGTGCTCGCGGTCAACAAGTGGGATCTCGTCGCGCGCAGCCCGGAGATGACGGCGTCGGTTGAGGGCGAGATCACCCGCGAGTTCCAATTCGCGCCGTGGATGGACCACCGCCTGGTCTCCGCGAAGACCGGCCGCGGTGTCGAAGACGCCCTGAACGCCGCCGTCGCTGTCGTCGACGAGCGCAAGAAACGGGTCTCGACGGCGGATCTGCACCGCCTGCTGACCGAGGCCGTCGCGGCCCATCCACCCCCGAGTGATCGGAATGGGAAGGAGATACGTTTTCATCACGTGACCCAGGCGAAGGGCCCGGCCCCGACGTTCGTGTTCTTCGTGGATCGCCCGGCGGCGGTGCACTTCTCCTACACGCGCTATCTCGAGAACCAGATCCGCGAGCGTTATGACTTCCACGGCACGCCGATCAAGATCGAGCTGCGCGGAGCACGCGAGTGATCGATTCACCGGCCTCCGCGATCGCCCTGCTCATCGTGGGGCTCGTCGGGTACCTCGTGGGCTCGATCTCGAGCGGCTACATCGTCGGTCGCATCTACCGCAACGTCGACCTCCGCAAGGTCGGCTCCGGCTCCACCGGCGCGACGAACACATTCCGCACGCTTGGCACCGGGGCGGGGCTGCTCGTCGCCATCTTCGACATCCTGAAAGGGTCACTCGCGGTCGTGTTCGCGCAGCTCGTCTTCACTGAAGGAAGCGGCGGACGTCCCCTCGCCGAGGCGTTCGCGGCCGTGTTCGTGGTGGTGGGCCATTGCTGGCCGGTCACGCTCCGCGGACGTGGCGGCCGCGGTGTTGCGACTGGGTTCGGCGCGCTTCTGTTCGTGGCGACCCCGGCCTGGGCGTCGGCGGTCGCGTTCTTTGCCATCGCCCTCGCGTTGACGCGGATGGTGTCGGTGAGCTCGCTCTCATCGGTCGTCGGTGCGCTCCTCGGCTACCTGCTCTTCTGCGCGACCGGCTGGCTCCACTTCAACTGGTGGACCTTCGCCTTCATCGTGATCGCGGGGACCGTCGTCTTCATACGACACAAGGCGAACATCGAGCGGATCGTTCGCGGGGTCGAGCCGCGCGTCGGCACCTCATGACGGTGACCGTGCTCCAGGCCGGGTCCTGGGGCACGACGCTCGCGACGATCCTCGCGCGCGACGGTGGCAAGGACGTCGTTCTCTGGGTCCGAGATTCGGCGCAGGCGAAAGAGATCGCCGCGCGACGCGAGAACCGCAAGTACCTCGCCGGGATTCGCATCCCGGACCGCGTCGAGATCACCGCCGATCTCGAGCGGGCGCTCGCGTCGGACGATCTCATCGTCGCGGCGCCCAGTCGAGGCGTCCGCGAGCTCCGCGACCGCATGTCGCCCCTGCTCCGCAAGGGGCATCGCGTCCTCTCCGCGACGAAGGGGCTTGCCGAGGACGGCCGACGCATGAGCCAGCTCTGGGCCGAAGCGCTCGCGCCGGATCGGGTCGCGGTCCTCTCCGGCCCGAACATCAGCCGAGAGATCGCCGCCGGCCTGCCTGCGCCCACCGTCATCGCGTCGGTCGACCCCTCGACCGCGCGCCATTTTCAATCACTCGTCGGCACGCCGATGTTCCGCGTGTACACGAACGCTGACGTTGTCGGGGTCGAATTGTGCGGAGCGCTCAAGAACATCATCGCGCTCGGCGCGGGCGCGATCGACGGCATGGGCTACGGCGAGAACGCCAAGGCTGGGTTCGTCACGCGCGGCCTCGCTGAGATCGCACGCTACGGGTTCGCCGAGGGCGCGAATCCGCTGACGGTCGCCGGCCTGGCCGGCTTCGGGGATCTCATCGCAACCTGCACGAGCAAGTTCTCGCGCAACCGAATGGTCGGCGAGCTGCTCGCGAAGGGCGTACCCGTGGGCGAGATCACGCAGCGCCTTGGGGGCCAGGTCGCCGAGGGCATGTCGACGGCGGAGGCGACCTACGGCGCCGCAGGAAAGCGCGGCGTCGTGATGCCGATCACCGAGCAGACACACTTCGTGCTGAGCGAAGGCAAGCCCATTCGTGAGGCCATGCGCGACCTCATGGACCGGGAGCAGGGCGAGGAGGTCGCAGGCCCGCTGGCCGAGATCTCCCACCTTCTTGCAACCTTTGCGGCGGCCCAAAGGGAGGAGTCGGCCACCGGCCCTGGGCGAACATAGACGCATGACGTCCCGGCTCCGCCCGTTCCTCGCGCTCTTCGCCGCTGTCGTCGTCGCCTGTCAGGCCAGCTCACCCCCGGCCTCGGTCGGGCCGACGGCTGCCGTGACGAGCAGGACGCTCGCCGTGATCGTGACTGCGGCGGCCGGCGCGCCCGTGGTCGGCGCGAACGTATGCGCCTTCACCGTGGCCGGTGTGCAGACGCTTTGCGGGGAAACGAGCGCGTCAGGGACGGCGCGACTAGGCCTGCGACCCGGCACCTATTCCGTTCTCGTCACGCCGAAGGCCGCCTCACGCCTCGCCGAGGGCCGGACATGGGCCAACGTGCTCGACGCCGACGCGACCAGCGTCGTGCAGCTGGATCCGCACTCGAGGATCACGGGCACCATCAAGGACGAGCGCGGCGCCGCGGTCACCGATGCCGAGGTCTGCGCGCACCCTCCGCAGGCACTCGCGTCGCCGACCTGCGCACGCAGCGCCGCCGAGGGCAAGTTCTCGATCGACGTGCGCTCCGACGTGTACAAGCTGGACGTCTCCGGGCCGCCCGGCGGGAAGCTGATAGCGCAGTGGGCGAGCGGACGGCTTTCGAGCGGCGAGGCTGATCTCGTCGATGCCCGTGCCGCCGACGTGGATGGCATCGGCGTCACGATGGTCAAGGGGGTCCTGCTCAGCGGTGTGGTGCGCGGGCCAGGCGGCCCGGTCGAAGATGCGCAGGTCTGCACGAGGACGCTCGCGGCGCCCCTGCCCTGGGACTGCGTCCGCACGAAGAAGAACGGGTCATACCTCGCGCTCATGGAGCCCGGCCGCTACTTCATGTGGACCGTCCCACCCGACAACGTTCGCCTCGTCGCGCAGTGGTACGACGGCGTGCTCGAAGGCGTCAATACGACCGACATCGCGATGGACCGCGATCGGCAGATCGACGTCGCGCTCGATCCGGGCCCGCAGCTCCGCGGCAAAGTCACCACGACGGACGGCGCTCCGGTCAGCGGCGCGTTTGTCTGCGTCGACACGCGCTTTCCGACGGGACGGATCTGCCGGCCGACGGCCGGCGACGGCTCGTACACGATCACGACTCGTCCCCAGACGTACACCGTCCAGGTGCTCGCTCCCGCGGAGAGCGATCTCATCAGCGAGTTCTGGCTTCGCAAGCGCACGTGGGTCGACGCGAACGACATCTCTCTCGGCAGCGCAGACCGCACGCTCGACATGACGCTGCGCCACGGCATGCGGGTGTCCGGCGTGATCCGCGATACGCGAGGCGTGCCGCTCGAGGGCGCGACCATCAACCTCGACGACGACGAGGGTCCGTTCGCGGGCACCGACACGGACATCAGCGGGAGCTACCACATGGTCGTTCCGCCGGGCACGTACCAGATCGAAGTGTTCGCCCCGTTCCGCGGCGAGCGCGGCGATCTTCTCTCGCAGCCGCCGCGCGAGCTCGTCGTCAACGGCTACATCAACTACGACGTGGTGCTCGAGGATGCCAATCCCTGAGTCGTGATACAACGGACAAGCACTCAACGAATGGGAGAAACATCATGTTCCTGACACGACTTCTGAAGCCGACCGTCACTGCGTCCGCTCACTGCGACCTGCCGTGCGGTGTCTATGACCCCGAGCAGGCGCGCATCGAAGCGGAGTCTTGCTACAAGATCATCGAGAAGTACAACGCGTCGAGCGACGAGCAGTTCAAGACCCGTGCAATCGTCATCAAAGAGGAGCGGGCCGAGCTCGCCAAGCACCACATCGACGTCCTCTGGAGCGACTACTTCAAGCCCGAGCACGTCCAGAAGTACCCCGAGATCACCGAGCTCTGCTGGAAGGCGGCGAAGCAGTGCTCGAAGGTCAAGGGCTCGCTCGACCTCGCCGAAGCGAAGACCCTCCTCGACATGATCGACAAGATCGCGGATGTCTGGACCAAGGCCGGCGGTCCCCAGGCGACGCGAGTCGCAAAGGCGGCCGCAGCCCGGGCCTAGCTCGTTTGCTTCAGCGCGTCGCGGTGACGGGCCGAAGCATGGAACCCGCCCTCCGCGCCGGCGACTGGATCGTCGTCTCGTCACTCTCGCGCCCGCCCAGGGCCGGGGAGATCGTTCTCGTGCGCGACCCGCGCGATCCGGAGAACCTGATGCTGAAGCGGGTCGCCGCCGTCGCCGACGGAGCGTGCACGGTGCTCGGCGACCGCCCGGACGAGAGCACCGATAGCCGAACGTTCGGCCCGGTGGCGCTCGCGAACGTTCTCGGCCGCGCGCTTTTCCGGTATGGGCCGATCGGCCGGATCGGCTGGCTTTGGTGATGTCGTTCTCTAACATGACTGCATGGCGATCGTTGTTTGCGCGCGGTGCGGACAGGAGCGCGAGGGCGCTGGGAACGTAGGGCTTCCCGGCTCGCTCGGCGCGGACATCGAGGCGCGGATCTGCGGCGAGTGCTGGACCGAGTGGCTCAGCACGCAAATACGAGTCATCAATCACTATGGCCTCCGCCCCGCGCAACGTGAGGACCGAGAGAAGCTCTACGAGCTCACGCGCGACTTCCTGCAGCTCGGCGTCCCGGAGAAGGGCACGGTCGTCATCGAGGTGCCTGAGGAGCTCGAGTGAACGGCGAGCTCCGCTACCTGTACGCGGTCGCGAACGCGAACGCTGATACCGCGATCGCCGCGGCAGGTCTCCGAGGCATCGACGGGGGCCGGGTCGAAGCGGTCGTCGAAGGCGCCCTGCTCGGTGCGACGACCGTCGTGTCCGCAGCCGACTATGAGGCGCAGCCGCTCAGCGAGCGGCTCCAAGACCTGAATTGGCTCGCGCCGCGAGCGGCATCGCATCAGGACGTGAACGCCAAGCTAATCGACCTTGCGAGCGCGGTCATCCCGCTCGCTTTTGGCGCTATCTACCGCGGCACCGAGGGTGTCCGCGAGCTCCTGCGGACACGTGCCGACGATCTCGCGGATCGGCTGCGCGCAGTCGAAGGACGCGCGGAGTGGATCGTCTCGATCGAGCGTGAGGGATCGGACGCGCCTCTGGGCGACGCGACCCGGTCTCTGGAGGCGGAGATCGTCACGGGTCCATCTGGCCGGGCGTTCCTCCTGGGCACGCGCCGCGACGACGTCACCCGCGAAGAGCGACGCACGCGTGATGCGGCGATGGCGGAGGAAACCTGGGCTTCGATCGAGGCGATCGCCGAACGCGTCTACCGCGAACCGTTGATCGACGATCCGATGGCGACCGCGATCGCGCGCTTCAGCGTGCTCGCCCGCCGCGAGCGCGAGGTCGAGTTGGGCGACGTCGTTCGGCGGCTCGGCGCGACCGGGACATCGGAGGGGTATCGCGTCCGGCTCTCAGGTCCGTGGCCGACCTACCGCTTCGGCGGACTTCCGAGCGAGCGCATCGCCACCGTATGAACACGTTGCCGGTCCAGGGACCGCCGAGCGATGCGCGAGCAACCTAGGGTCCTCGTCGTCGACAACGAGCAGAGCGTCGTCGTTTCGGTAAAGGCGATCCTCCAGCTCGATGGCTACGACGTCGCGACGACGACAAGCGGGGCCCAGGCACGCACGATGGTGCACGAGGTCGAGTACGACCTCGTGCTGATCGACCTGCGCCTGGATGACAGCGATGGCCTGGACTTGCTCAAGGCGGTCCGCGAACGCTACCCGGAGACCGTCACGATCGTGCTCAGCGGCCACGCGTCGCTCGAATCGGCGATCCAAGCGTTGCGGGCCGGGGCGTACGACTACCTCGTCAAACCCAGCGAGGTCGAGGAGCTTCGCAGCACGGTCGCGCGCGGCATCGAGCGACGCCGGCTCGGGCAAGAGCTGCGCCTCCGAGTCACCGAGCTCGCCACCCTGAACGCGTCGCTGCAGCAGCGCATCGACGAAGCGACCGCCGAGCTCAAGGAACGGTACGAGCAGCTCAAGGAGCTCGACCGGATGAAGTCGCAGTTCCTGTCGATCGCGTCGCACGAGCTCAAGACGCCGATAACCGCCATGTCGGGATTCCTTCAGGTCGCGCTGCGCAGGGTTCGCCGTCTGAGCGGGGGGGAAGCGGCCGCGCCGGTCGCCGAGGGGCTGCGCACCATCACCGAGCAGCTCGAGGTCGTCTACCGGCAGACGGGAAGGCTCGCGCGGCTCGTCGACGAGCTCCTCGATGTCTCGCGGATCCAGACCGGCCGCATCGAGTTCCGCTACGGCGAGGTCGATCTGAGCGAACTGGCCAACGAGGTCGCGACTCGGATGCAGCTCACGACCGCGGTGCACGAGATCTCCGTCCGCCGCGACTCCGCGAACGTCGTCACGGCCGATCGGGATCACCTCGAGCAGGTGTTGAACAACCTCGTCGCGAACGCGATCAAGTACTCGCCGACCGGAGGCTCGATAGCGATCGACATCCGTCCCGACGACGGCGGCGTGCGAATCTCCGTCACCGACCAGGGGATCGGCATCCCCGAGAAGGAGCTGGACGCGATCTTCGGCTTGTTCTACCGCTCTCCGTATCGCTCCGCGAGCGACGCCGCCGGCATGGGCCTTGGCCTCTACATCAGCAAGGAGATCGTCGTTCGCCACGGCGGGCGCATCTGGGCCGAGAGCGGCGGAGGCAAGGGGAGCACGCTGATCGTCGTTCTCCCGCGCATGCCGATCGGCTCAACGAAGCCCGACGCGGCGCAACCGAGCGCAGTGCGCCGCTAGACTTCACATCGCGAGCTCGATTTTCCGGGGTGTGGCGCAGCCTGGTAGCGTGCCTGAATGGGGTTCAGGAGGTCCCGGGTTCGAATCCCGGCACCCCGACCGGTAATCAGCTAGTTGACGGAGTCGTAAATGTCCGCGGGACTGACCGCGACCGCTGCCCTTGACAGACAGGTGAGTGGATCGACAATGTGACTACAGCGCCGAAAAAGCGCTGCGCTTCCTTTCACGATCGCGCTTCTAAAGTTCGCGGACGGGAGGAGGTGATTACCGAAATGCCCAAGAAGAAGAAGGCCGCAAAGAAGAAGCACTAGGCCACGTTGCGTACGTGGAGCGCCGCGGGCGGGCGGCGCTGCCACAAGGAATGTCTCCCTTCGTTACAAAGATGCCGCTGCAACCGCGCTGACATATCGCGCGAGCGCGTACCCCGTTCACTGAATAGCAATGAGGTGGGATTTCGCGCGCGCTGCGCTTCTCAGCGCTCTCGTGAGCCTTCCTATGAGCTTGGCTCTTCTGGCGATGCCGCTGGCGACGACGGCCGAGGCTTCGGCCAACGACATGCTCCTGCTCACCAACCAGTTCCGCTCCGCGATCGGCTCGCCGACCGTGCCGTCCGACCCGCGACTGGTGCAGGCCGCGCAGAACCATGCGAACTACAACAGCGCCAACGGCATCCTCGGTCACTACGAGACCGCAGGGAACCCGTACTACACCGGCTACTCGCCGCGCGATCGATTGATCGCGCAGGGTTGGACCACATCGTTCGTGAGCGAGGTCGCGACCGGCGGCTCCGAGCTCGGCGGCGTTCGCCAGCTCTGGGACGCGCCCTATCACCGGCTCGGCCTGATGCATCCGAACGCGACGACGATCGGCTGGGGTCACTCCGAGCTGAATGGTCGCCAGAACAACGTCGGCGACATCGTCTACAACTTCGGATTCCGTCCGGTCGATTTCGTGCGCTCGCCCGCCAACATGCAGACGAACATTCCGACATCGTGGAGCGGGCAGGAATCCCCGAGCCCGGTCCCCGCCGGCAGCTCCGGCCCGTTCGGCTATCCGATCATGGTCGTGTACTCGGCCGGACAGAACGTGCAGTTCCGTGCGGCCGAGATCGTCGCGCCGAACGGGACCCGTCTTGCGTTCTACCTCGCGCCGCAGCAGTTCGAGTACGACTACCAGGTCATCGTTCCGCAGCGGCCGCTCGCGACGAACACGAGTTACCACGTCCGCTTCGACATCACGGTCGCCGGTCAGTGGCTCACCAACGAGTGGGACTTCAGCACGGGCTCGACGGTGAGCGGCGGCGGTCCGACGTCGACTGTTCCGGATAGCGGCCTGCACTCGGCGTGGATGTCACAGACGCAGGTCCCGGCTATGCAGCCGGCCTCAACGTCGCAGGCGACCCTGCTCTTCCGGAACACCGGCACGAAAACCTGGACGAAGGGCGTCACCGGTAGCCAGGTCGCACTCGGCGTCAACGGCGACAGCGCATCGTTCAGTGCCCTCGGTATGAACATCGGTTGGCCCTCTGCGAACCGCGTCGCGGTGCAGAACGAAGCGTCGGTCGGTCCAGGCGCGGTCGCATCGTTCAGCTTCGTGCTGAAGGCGCCGCTGAGCGCGGGCACGGTTCGCATCCCGCTCCGCCCGGTGATCGACGGCGTCGCGTGGCTCGAGGACCAGGGTGTCTTCATCGCGGTGACGACGGTCGTCGACTATCACAGCCGCTGGGTCTCGGAGTCGGCGTTCCCGACGATGCGCGTCGGCCAGATCAGCGGTCCTCTCTCGATCGTCTTCCGGAACGCCGGCAGCCAGACCTGGGTCCGCGGGACGCTCGGTCAGGAGGCTCGCCTCGCGGTCAACCAGGACAACGCGCAGTGGGCCGGGCTTGGCGTGAACTGGCTCTCCGCCAACCGCGTCGCGCCGCAGACGGAGGCGACGGTCACGCCAGGCGGGGTTGGGACCTTCACGTTCCAGGTGCGTGCGCCGATGACGCCGGGCCTCTACGCGATCCACCTGCGGCCGGTCATCGATGCCGTCACTTGGATGGAAGACGAGGGCGTCTTCCTCTACATCAACGTCACGAACTAGTCGCCGCTAGATCATTCGGTGCCCGCCGCCAGCGAAGAGCAGCTGACCGGTGACCCAACGCGCCTGTTCGGTGGCGAGAAAGACGATCACGTCGGCGATGTCCTCGGGGGTTCCCACCCGACCGAGCGGTGTGGTGCGTCGCATCTCCTCAACCATCTCGGGCGTGATCCAGCCTGCATCGGTAGGGCCAGGCGAAACGATGTTGACCGTGACTCCAAGGCGGCCGAGTTCCCAGGCGGCTGCCCGTGAATACGACTCCATTGCGTACTTGCTCGCGCCGTACGAAACCTCGCCAGGAAATGAGGCCGACGCATCGGTGCTCACGTTGATGATCCGGCCCCAGGTCCCGCCACCCGCAAGGTGCCTCGTCGCGTACTCGGCCATCATCACCGCAACGGCTCGCGTGTTTACCGCGAAGTGACGATCGTGGCTCTCGGCCGTAAGGCGAACCGTGAGCCGGCCGGCCCAATCACGCGCGTCGGGACGCGGGTCGAACGTGTCGTGCTCCGAGACAGCCGCGTTGTTCACGAGGATCTCGACACGTCCGAACGCCGCCTCCGCTCGATCGAATAGCCCCGGCACGTTCGCAGGGTCGGCAAGGTCGGCCTCCCAACCGTCGGCGCGGCCGCCGGCGCTTCGGATCGTGTTGACCACGTCCATCGCGTCCTGCATTCGTTGAGTCGCGCCCGGCGCATCGATCGGGCGAATGCGCAAGAAGTGGATGAACACTGGACAGCCCGCCACGGCGAGGGCTCGGGCAGTCGCGGCTCCGATGCCGTGGTTTGCGCCCGTCACAAGCGCGACGCGTCCTTGTAGGCCCGAGTCTGGCATCAACCTCTCGCTCCGCGGCGTTAACGTCACGCACTAGCACGGCGGCGCGCTAACTCGCGCCGAACAAAACCTCGAACTCTTCCTTACAGCGCGGGCACCGCACGGTCGCGGCATACGGCGGGTTCGGCGGGATGTCCAAATGCTCGCGCGTGACGAAGCGCGGACCGACGTGCTCGCCGCAGAACGGGCACGCGATCTCGTAGTGGGTGAAGGCCCGTCGATCGGCCGTGATCCGACGGCGCTCGTCGATCTTTTGCATGCGGCTAGTCTAGGTGCGTGTCACCTGAACCAAAGAAGGGTCGTACGAAGATAGCGAGCGAGACGACGACCCTCAAGGTCGGCGACGTCGCGCCGGAATTCGCGCTCCGTTCGCACGACGGGCGTGAGATCAAGCTTTCGGCGTACCGCGGCCAGCGCGTGGTGGTCGCGTTCTTCGCGTTCGCGTTCACCAACACCTGAAACTCCGAAGCTCCCGCGCTGAACGCGCTCCAGCAGCGCTTCGCCGGCGGCAAGGCCCAGGTCGTGGGCATCCTGTGCGACTCCGTGTACACGCTGAAGGCGTGGGCCGATTCGCTCGGCGGCGTTCAGTACCCGCTCTGTTCTGATTACTGGCCTCACGGCAAGGTCTCGACGGAGTACGGCGTCTTCAACGCTGAGGTCGGCCGGCCGGAGCGCGCGATCATCGTGGTCGACGCCGAGGGGATCTGCCGCTACATCGACGTGCACCAGCTGCGCGAGGTGCCTGACGAAGAGGAGATCGCCGAGGAGCTGAAGAAGCTCGACTAGCGGGTCGGAATCAGATAAGCCTTGCCCTCGTCGGCGATCACGAAGCTGACGTCGTCACCGGGACTCGCACCGGGAAGCGTTTCGCCCGAGACGAGGACCTGCGTGCCGCAATCGACGGCGACGATCTCGCCGGCGGTCACGACCGTTCCCTGGATCTTCGCGCCTGGAGCGACGAGGTTTCCCGAGACGCTCCGACCGCTCGCTTTCCCGACGTCGCGCGCCCGGTACTCGATCGCGATGGTCACGCGGTCTCCGAGCGTGAGGCGCGATTTTCGGACCGCGCCGGTCGCGTCGCGGCCGCGCATGTCGATCTGCGGCGATCCCTCGCCGACGCGCATCGTGAGGAGCACGTCGCCGCGCGTTCCATCGAGAGCAACGACGACACCGCGCGATGCGCGCTGCCGCCACTTCTCGATGAACGCGAGCTGTTCGAAATCCAACACGTCGGCGCCGATACGATAGCCGCGTGCCTCTCCGCGCCGTCTTCTTCGATGTCGGCGACACGCTCGTTCAACACTGGAAGCCGCAAACCGAGATACGCGCGCTGACGCGCGACGCTTTGCGGCGCGAGTTCGGCGAGCGCGCGTGGTACGACAAGTTCGTCGAGGCCGAGATCGCGCCTGACCATCGGCACGACTCCGAAGAGGACCTGCGCCAGGAGACGAACCGCTGGTACGCGGATTGGTTTCGCAACAGTCAGATCGGTCTTGACGATATCGAGATCGATCACTTTCGCGTAGCGACGACGCTGCCTCTCGATCTCGTCGGGGCGCTCGTCCCCGGGACGCCGGAAACGCTCCGCTGGTGCCAGGCCCGGGGGCTGATCGTCGGGCTCATCACGAACACGCTCTCGCGCGGCGACGAAGAAGTTCGGACGGACTGGGAACGCTTCGGGCTCTCCGGC
Source organism: Chloroflexota bacterium (assembly GCA_038040345.1). Classification (GTDB taxonomy): domain Bacteria; phylum Chloroflexota; class Limnocylindria; order P2-11E; family P2-11E; genus 3-1-20CM-2-70-9. The sequence goes on along the minus strand of JBBPIQ010000004.1, from coordinate 211,686 downwards.
ACCGTCGACATCGTGGTCAGCTCGCACAGCGCGGGGTGGCAGAAGCCACACGCGGCGATCTTTCGACGTGCGCTCGAGCTTTCCGGAGTCCCGGCGAGCGATGCCGTGATGGTCGGGGACCGGATGGTCCAGGACGTCTGGGGGGCGAAGCGTCTCGGCATGCGCGCGATCTGGCGCCGCCCGCTTGAGGGAGCGCCCCAGGAGCCGGTCGACGTGGAGCCCGATGCCGTGATCGACGACCTCACCGAGCTCCCGGCCGTTCTCGAGCGCTGGATGTAGCGCGCGCTCCTTGCCGTAGGCGCGTGCGGGTGCTAGAAACGAATTCTTGACTCAGCAGGTCGGAAATTCCCCGCGCTCCCGCTTCCGGTCATCCCGGCTGACCTGCGTCTGTCCCTAGGCGGCCTGTAGCGGCGCGTATGCGCCGTGTCGGCGCCGCCTCTCTCGAACTTCCAGTCGCGATTTTCTTTTGGAGGGCTCCCTATGACTAGCTATGCCAAAGACGTGCTCGTCGAGACCGATTGGCTCGCCGAGCACGCCAAGGACCCCAACGTCCGAGCGTTCGAGGTGGACGTCGACACGTCCGCGTACGACCAGGGTCACGTCGCGGGCGCGATCGGACTCAACTGGAGGACCGACCTTCAGCAGCATCCGGTGCGGGATCTCATCGAGAAGAAGCAGCTCGAGGAGCTGCTGTCGAAGAACGGCGTCACACCGGCCACGACGATCGTCGCGTACGGCGATAACAACAACTGGTTCGCGGCGTGGTTCTTCTGGCTTCTCAAGTACTACGGCCACAAGGACGTGAAGCTCGTGAACGGCGGACGCGCGAAGTGGATCGCGGAGAAGCGTCCGGTCTCGAACGACACGCCGAGCTACTCGAAGAGCGAGTACCGGGCCGGCACTCCCGACGCTTCGATCCGCGCGCTTCGCGACTACGTGCTCGACAAGGTCGTCTCCGGCAGCGAGAAGATCGTGGACGTCCGCTCGCCGAAGGAATACGCCGGGGAGCTGCTCGCACCCGAGAACCTGCCGCAGGAGGGCGCGCAACGCGGAGGCCACATCCCCGGCGCACAGAACATCCCATGGGCGACCGCGGTCGCCGAAGACGGCCGCTTCAAATCAGCCGACGAACTCAAATCAATCTATTCAGCGAAGGGGATCGACGGCAAAGGCGAGACGATCGCATATTGCCGAATAGGGGAACGAAGCGCTCACACCTGGTTCGTCCTTCGCTATCTGCTGGGACACGAGCGCGTGAGGAACTACGACGGTTCCTGGACTGAGTGGGGCTCCCTCATCGGAGTTCCGATCGAGAAGAGCGCGGCCTAGGCGCATCGCGCCGGAAGGACCGAAACCCTCTCTTCGCGCCGGAGTCCCCCCGGCTCCGGACGCCGGAGCCGGCTCTCTGGGGGCAGGGGCCCCCAGGCGAGTAGCGAACGCGCGGGGGCCCTCGGTCCTTCCGGCGCCCCACACGCTGTCGCTTCCTCGATCGGGCACACAATTCGGTCGGTGGATTTCTCCTCTGAGCGTCTCGCGATGGTCGCTGATCTCCGTCGGATGGGAATCAGGGACGAGCGCGTGCTCGCCGCGATGGCCAGAGTCCCCCGCGAGCGTTTCGTTCGCGATGAAGATCTCGACGTCGCGTATGGGGATCACGCGCTCGGCATCGCCGAAGGGCAGACGATCTCGCAGCCATTTGTCGTCGCCCGGATGACGGAGCTTCTCGATGCGGCTCCCACGCATCACTTGCTCGAGGTCGGCACGGGCTCGGGGTACCAGGCCGCGGTGCTCGCCGAGCTCGCACGCGATGTCGTCACCGTCGAGCGTCACGTGCCGCTCGCGGACCGGGCGAGCGCTCTTCTCGCGGAGCTGCGCTACGAGAACGTGCGCGTGCTCGCAGGCGATGCGTCCATCGGGTACCCGCCGGAAGCTCCGTACGACCGCATCCTCGTGACTGCGGCGTCTCCGGGCATCGCGCCCGAGATCGTGCGCCAGTGCGCGCCCGATGGACTCATCGTCGCCCCGGTCGGCGACCAGGAGATGCAACACCTTGTCGTGCATTACCCCGACGGACGCGAGACGCGGCACGGCGCGGTGAAGTTCGTCCCACTCCGCGGACGCGCCGGCTTCCTCTAGTGGCGTCGACGCTGTTCCACGGCGGCCGCATCCATGTCCGATCCGGTGTCTCGGCCGAGGCACTCCTCGCGCGCGATGGCCGTGTGGTCGCGGTCGGGCGCGCATCGGATCTCGCTCGCGATGCCGGAAAGGCGGAGCGCGTCGATCTGCGCGGCGGTCTCATGACTCCGGGCTGGTTCGACGCGCACGTGCATTTCATGTGGTGGGGCTTTCAGATGGCGGAGATCGATCTCCGCGCGACGAAGACGATCGAAGAGGCGCTTGAGCAGATCGGGCGTAGCGCGCGCGAGCTCGCGCCCGGACGGTGGCTCACCGGGGGGCGATTCGACAAGAACACCTGGGGCCGCTGGCCGACCGCGGTTGAACTCGACCGGGTGACTGGGGATCGTCCGACCGTCATGCGCAGCCGGGACGGCCACTGTCGCTGGCTGAATACGGCGGCGCTCCGCGCAGCGAAGATCGCAAAGGACACGGTCGCCCCCGAGGGAGGAGCGATCTTCCGAGATGCGACCGGGTCGCCGACCGGGATCCTTCAGGAGCGCGCCAACGAGCTCGCGGACCGCGCCGTGCCGGCCGCGACCGAGGCCGATTGCGATGCGGCCACGATGCGAGCGCAGGAAGAGGCACTGAGGAGAGGCGTCACCGGCGTCGAGTCGCTCGAGCAGGCGAGCTCGTACGCCGCGCTCCGGCGCGCACGCGAGCGCGGCGAGCTCAAGGTCCGCGCGCTGATGGGCATCCCGCATCGATCGCTCGCGCTTTCGCTTCCTACGACCGGCATTCCTCCACAGATCCGCGACACGGCCCCCTTCGACTTCGACGCCGCCCTGCAAACCGGGATGCGAACCGGTCAGGGCGACGAGTGGCTACAGCTCGGTCACGTGAAGTTCTTCACCGACGGCGCGCTCGGCTCGCAGACCGCCGCGCTCGAGGAGCCGTACGAAGGCACGGACGATCGCGGAATCCTCACCTTCGATCCGATGGAGCTTCGGACCGATGTGGCGCGCGCGGCGGCGGGCGGCCTCGCCGTGGCGATACACGCGATAGGCGATCGAGCGGTGCGCATCGCCCTTGATGCGGTCGCGCCGACACGAATCACGTCGCCCGCGCTCCGCCAGCGCCTGGAACACATCCAACTCGTTCGTGAGGAGGATCTCGGGCGCTTCGGCGCGCTTGGCGTGATCGCGTCGATGCAGCCGATCCATTGCACGAGCGACCGCGATAGCGCGGACCGCTACTGGGGTCCGAAGCGCACTCCGCGGGCGTACCCGTGGCGGACGCTTCTCGAGCGTCGCGCGGTCCTTGCCTTCGGGTCGGACGCGCCCGTCGAGCCGATCGATCCGCTCCTCGGGATCCACGCAGCGGTCAGTCGCCGCAGGCCAGGCGATCGCGACGCCTGGTTCCCGGCGCAGCGGCTCACCCTCGACGAAGCGATACACGCGTACACCGCGGGAGCGGCGTATTCGACCGGTCGGGAGAAGGAGTGGGGGACGCTCGAGGTGGGGATGCGCTGCGACGCCACCGTCGTCGATCGCGATCTCGCGAAGCTTGCGGAGAACGAGCTCCTTGAGGCGAAGGTCAGGGCCACGATCACCGACGGAGTCGTCCGCTACGCCGACGGCCTCGCTTAGTTGAGCTCCGGTCGCTCCCCGCGTTCGCGCAGCCGCACGAGGAGATCGCGAAGAAGCTCGGTCTCGCGATTGAGGATCCGCGTCTCTTCCTCGAGTCGAGCCGATGCCGTCTCCAGCTCGAGCAGCGCCTGCTGCTGAGGCGCGTCCACCGCAAGGCTTCCGGCGATCCGGTACGCGAGATCGCTCGGGGGCGCGTTGCGGAGATCGTCGGCGAGCGCCCGCTCTCCGCGCGCGTCGTCCGTCACGGCCACGACGGCGAGGAGGTACGCGCCAAGCGCCTCGCGGGCCACGCCTGCGCGATCGACGGCACAATCGCCGTCGGTCTCGTCGAGGTACCGCACCTGTCCCATCAGGTACGGCTCGGCGTCCGCGATAAGGCTTTCCACCACGAAGCGGCGCTCGCCGCGCGTCACGACGTACGAGCGGCCGTCAGGCAACGGAGACTCGGCGACGATCTTCGCCTCGGTCCCGACCTCATACGGTTCGGCGCCCTCGCCGACCTCGGGGCCGTTCCGGATGAGGACGATCCCAAAGGGGCGTTGCCGCTCGCTGCAGCGCCGGATCAGCAAGCGGTAGCGCGGCTCGAAGATGTGGAGCGGCATGAGAGCGCCGGGGAACAGCACGGCCCGGAGCGGAAAGAGCGGAAGGAGTTCGCTCACGCGTCAACGGTACTCTGGCGCTCGGTGACTGCAGGTTGACCAGCGGTGCGCTCGATGGCATTCGCGTCGTCGATCTGACGCGCGCGCTCGCGGGCCCGTACTGCACGCTGATGCTCGCCGATCACGGCGCCGATGTCGTGAAGATCGAGATTCCCGGTGCCGGCGACGAGACCCGCGACTGGGCGCCGCCGTCGATCAAGGGCGTGTCGGCGTACTACCTTGCGATCAACCGCAACAAGCGGAGCGTCACATGCGATCTCAAGCATCCCGACGGAAAGCGCATCCTCGAGCGATTGATCGAGCGCGCCGATGTCGTGGTCGAGAACTTCAGCCCCGGGGTGCTGGGACGTCTCGGCTTTCCGGACGACCGCGTGCGCTCGATGAACCGCAAAGCGGTGATCTGCCACGTCTCGGGGTTCGGGCAGGATGGGCCCGGACGCGCGTGGGCGGCGTACGACCTCGTCGTGCAGGGCATGGGCGGCGTCATGAGCCTCACCGGTCCACCGGGCGGCGATCCGGTGATGGTGGGCGTCCCGCAGGCGGACATGGTGGCCGGCATGTTCGCGGCGTTTGCGATCGTTGCCGCGCTCGAAGCGCGGCACCGGACCGGCGAGGGACAGGTCATCGACGCGACGATGATCGGAGGGCAGGTCGCGCTGCTCTCGCGGCAGGCCGCGCGTTACTTCGCTGACGGGACCATCCCCCGACCTGAGGGCAACATCCACGCTTCGATCGTTCCGTATCAAACCTTCCGCGCGGCCGATGGCTTCGTGAACATCTGCTGCGCGAACAACGCGCTCTTCGAACGGCTCTGCCGCGCAATCGACCTCGAGGATCTTCTCGACGATGCTCGGTTCGCGGACAACGCGAGCCGCGTGAAACACCGCGACATTCTCGTCCCGCTGATCGCTGCGCGAGTGCACCGGATGACGAAGACCGACGTCGTGCGCAAGCTCCGCGAGGCCAACGTCCCGGTCGGACCGATCAACGATCTCGGCGAGGTCTTCAACGATCCGGTGGTGCGTCATCTCGGATTGATCGCGGAGGTCGACCACCCGGTCGCGGGTCGTGTGCGGGCGCCCGGGATTCCCGTGCGCATGTCGGAGACGCCGGGGTCGGTACGCCTCCCGCCTCCGCTGCTTGGGGAGCACACCGATGAGGTCCTTCGCGAGCTCGACTACTCGCCGGATGAGATCGAGAAGCTGCGCACGGACGGCGCGGTCTGATCGCGGAACGCGAGATCCCACCGCGGCGCCGGCCGCTGTGGCTCGTCGCGCTGCTCACGGTGCTCTCGCTCGGGATCTACCTTCCGTTGTGGCTCGGCTTCACCTGGGCAGAGCTGCGTCGTGAGACGGGCGACCAGCGCATGCAGCCGCTCGGGCACGCGCTATCGGTGTTCGTCCCCGGATACGGCTACTGGCAGGTCTACCGGCACTTTGCGCTGATCGCCTCAGGGCTCGAGCGCCTGGGTGTGAAGAACAAGGTCGATCCGTTCTCGGCGATGATCGGCGTGGTCCTTTGGTCGTTGACCTTTTTTCACTACTCGACCGAACCGATTTTTGTCGCCCTCGACATGATCGAGCTGCTCGCGGCGACCGGAGTCGTCGTCTACGGTCAGCGAGCGCTGAACGAGTACTGGCGTGCTCGTCCGGGTCCCGAGGTCGAGGAGCGGGTCCTGACGACTGACTGGATCGCGGTGGCGTTCGCGGGCGCGTACTTCCTCAGTTGGATCCTCGCGTACGCAACCACACCCAGCACTTAACATCCGCCTCCCGTGCCATCGCACATCCTCGTCGTGGGCTCGCTCGCCTACGACGACGTGCACACTCCCTACGACAGCCGCCACGAGGTACTCGGTGGCGCCGCGTCGTATTTCTCGCTCGCCGCTTGCCTGTACGCCCCCGTCCGGCTCATGGGCGTCGTCGGTGACGACTTCCACGCAAGCGACCTCGAGCGACTCCGGACGAAGGGGATCGACCTTGCCGGCGTGGAGCACGCGAAGGGAAAGTCTTTTCGCTGGCTCGGGAGGTACGACCACGACCTCGCCACCGCCGAGACGATCAATACCGATCTCGGCGTGTTCGGTGACTGGGAGCCGACAATCCCGCCGGCCTTTGTCGATAGCGAGTTCGTCTTCCTCGCCAACATCCTTCCTGAGATCCAGCGTCGGATGCTGGAGCAGGTCCGTAGCCCGCGAGCGGTCGCGCTCGACACGATGAACTACTGGATCGAGCGCAGGCGCGATGCGCTCGCTGATGTCATGACGCGCGTCGACATCGTCACGATCAACGAGGCTGAGGCTCGGCAGTTCTGCGGGACGCACAACGTGGTCAAGGCGGCGCGCCAGATACTCGCGCTCGGTCCGCGCGCCGTGATCATCAAACGCGCCGAGTACGGCGCGCTCCTTCTCACCAGGCATCGCATCTTCTGGACTCCGGCCTACCCGCTCGACGAGGTGCGCGATCCCACTGGGGCGGGTGACGCGTTCGCGGGCGGACTGCTCGGGCACCTCGCCCGGGCAGGGAAGCTCGACGACCGCACCCTCTGCCGGGCGGTCCTTCACGGCACCGTGTGCGCGTCATTCGCCGTCGAGGAGTTCAGCGTGGACGGGATCGAGCGGGCGGATCTCGGGGCGGTCGAGCGGCGTGTCGGGGAGCTCGAGGCCCTCGTTACGGTCTGACAGGGAACTTCTTGTCCAGACGGTTGTACGAAGGGTGAGAACCGACTCCGTGGAGGGCCGGCCGGCGGAGGACGCTGTACTCGTGGAACGCGCACAGCACGGAGACACCGAGGCGTACGGCGAGCTGGTGCGGCGCTACCAGGCGCTCGCCACCAGGACCGCCTACGTCATCACCGGCCTGTCTACCGAGGCGGAGGACGCCGCGCAGGATGGGTTCACCAAGGCGTACTTCGCGCTCGGACGCTTTCGGTCGGGAGCGCCCTTCCGTCCCTGGCTGCTGCGGATCGTCGCGAACGAGGCAAAGAACCGCCGCAAGGCGGCTGGCCGGCGACCGACGGTCGACCTCAGCGTCGCCGAGGACCGCCCCTCGGGTGACACGGCCCTGTCGCCCGAGGAAGCGGCCCTTGCGAGCGAGCGGCGTACGTTCGTGCTCGGTGCACTCGGCAAACTTCGCGAGGAGGATCGGCTGGTCATCGCATATCGCTACTTCATGCAGCTCTCCGAGGCCGAGATGGCGCATGCCCTCGGCGTCGCGCGCGGCACGGTGAAGTCGCGTCTCTCGCGCGCGATCGGGCGCCTCCGCGAGATCACCGCGGGCGAGGTGAGGGCCGATGCCTGAGCGGCTCGACGACCGCGAGCTCGAACGGACGCTGTCCGACATCGGGACGCGCCTCGACGGTCCTAAGCGCGACATGTGGCCGGCCGTGCGGGCGCGCATCGCCGAGCGCCGCGCGCAGCCATGGTGGTCGCGCCCCGGCTTTGATGGGCGCACCCTCGCGCCGATCGCGGCGACGCTCGCCGTGATCCTCGTCGCCGCGTTCCTGTTGACTCCGACTTTCGCCGACGCTCTTGACCATCTGCTCAGCATCCCCGGCGTGCAGATCTTCCGCGTCTCCACGACCCCGACGCCGATGCCGACGACCGGCGCGTACGTTTCGTTCCCAGGTCAGCGCGCTGCCTCCGTCGCTGAAGCGAGTCGTCTCGCGGGGTTCCCGGTGCGCGAGCCAGCAGCGCTCGGTGCCGCGGACGAGATCTACGTGGAGCTCGCGCCGGTCCGCGTGACGTTGGTCTATCGAACGCGTGAGGGCCTGCCGGTGACGGCCTTGCCGGGCATCAGCGCTCTGATCGTCGAGTTCAAGGGCAGTCTCGACGCGCCGATATTGGGGAAGGCTATCGGGCCGGGCACGACTCTCGAGGCCGTGCCGCTTAGCAGCGGCAACGCCGCGTACTGGCTCGCGGGACAACCCCACCAGTTCTTCTACCGCGACTCCACGGGGAACATCCAGCCCGACACGCTGCGTCTTGCCGGGAACACACTTCTCTGGGACGCGGGCGGTATCACGTATCGGCTCGAGGCCCAGGTCAGCAGAGAGGAAGCGGTCCGCATCGCCTCGAGCTTCCGCTAGGGAACCTCACGCCACGCACGTTGTATTCAGGGTGATGCGTATAACGATCGGCCTCGTAGCCGCTGCTCTCCTCCTGTCGTCGTGCGCGGCGCAGGTTTCGGGGCCGCCACAACCGGCGGCGACCGACGAGCTCGTGCTTCGCACGTCGTCGGCGGTGCAGGTCCGGGACGCGAACGGCGCCCTCGTTCGCTCGCTGAGCCGAGCAGTTGCCTCGCCGGATGGCTCCGTCTACTACGCGCTCGAGGGTTCATCGCCGACCACCGTTCGGTGGACCGACGCGAAGACGGGTCGCCCGATAACGCAGCTCACTTTGCCGGGCGCGTACGCATTTGCGAGTGAGACCGGACCCGCGCCGACGGGATTCTCCGCGAACGGACGCTGGCTGGTGCTCGTCGGCGACACCGGCGTGAAGAGCAGCTTCGCGATCGTCGATACGTCGCTGGTGCGGCTCGCCGCGTTCGCGGAGGTTCCTGGGCCGTTCACATATGACGCGATCAGCGATGACGGAACTTCGCTCTACCTCATAGAACAGATCACGCCGCAGGCCGCCCAGAATCTTCCCGGCGTGAACGGGGCGTACGGCTATCGCGTCCGCGTCTACGACGTACCGGCGGGAAAAATGTCCGAGACGCTTGTCGTGGACGTGAAGCTCGCGGCGCAGACGGACGGCAATAACGCCGAGACCCGGCTCGACGGGATCATGAGCGGCATCTACCAGTCGTCGGTCCCGAGCCGCGATGGCCGTTGGAACTTCAGCTTCTACTACAACCCGAACCGCGGACCCTTCATCCACGTCCTTCATCTGGATTCGCGGAGCGCCTTCTGCATCCTCGATCTGCCGCTCGTGTCCGGTGGATACGAGAAGCGGCTGGGTTGGTCGCTCGCGCTCACCCCATCAGGAAAGACGCTCTACGCCGTGAACGGCCCGCTCGGCCTCATCTCCGTGATCGACGCGACCACCCTCAAGGTCGACCGGACCGCGACGGTGGCCGGCCTCCCGGTTCCCGCGACGACGACCGAGTCGGCCTCGAGCGCCACCGTGTCGCAGGACGCGCGGAAGCTCTACTTCACCGCGGAGCGCGGCGTGGCGCTCGTCGACACCAGCGATTACTCCCTGCGCGGCCTATTCCTGGCCGACCGCGTGATCACGAGCGTTTCGCTAAGCCAGGATGGCCATCGGCTCTACGCGCTCTCGGCTGACGGGATGGTCTGGATGATCGATGCGGCCACCGGTCGGCAGCTCGGCCAGATCCCCGCCCAGGGCGCGGTCGCGCTTCTCCGGGTCGCCGCCCGCTAGCCGACCTCAGAATCCTCCCGCTCGCCTAGATCGCTTGCGAAGCGCGGAAACACTGTTCCGCGTCGCGCCTCCGGGTATAGATTCGCGGGAACACGAACGGGAGGTGGATGTGACCAAGGATCGAACGGACAACGGCATCAAACGGCGCACGCTTCTCAAGGGCGCGGCAGCGGCCGCCGCGGTTCCGGTGCTCGCCTCGTGTGTCGGACAGCAGGCCGGCAGCAGCCCGAGTCCGGCAGCGAGCGGGGCCACCGGTGCGACCGGCGTCGGCACGCGGCCCAAGCTCAGCGGCGAGCTGAAGATCCTCCAGTGGAGTCACTTCGTTCCCGACTTCGACACCTACCTGAATACCTGGGCGGACAAGTGGGGGACGACCAACGGCGTGAAGGTCACGATCGACCGTATCCCGCAAGCAGACCTTCCCGCACGGTTCGCAGCCGAGGTCGGCGCGAAGTCCGGGCACGACCTCGTCGCGCACTTCGCCAACGGACTGCCGGCCCTCTTCAAGGACTCGCTCGTCGATATCACCGACATCGCGAACCGCGCGGCGGACAAGTACGGCGGATGGATCCCAGCCGGCGAGGCGATCGGAAAAGTTCAGGGCAAGTGGTACGGCTTCCCGGACTTCCTCGTGCCGTTCCTCTCGTCGTGGCGCACCGACGTCTGGAAGAGCCCGGCCGTCGGCTACACGAAGGATCACCTCGAGACCTGGCAGGATCTCCTGGACTTCGCACCGAAACTGAAGGCTGCGGGAAACCCGGTAGGCTGCGCAGTCTCCCAGACCTCTGACTCCGAGCACACCTGGCGATCGCTGATGTGGTCGCACGGCGCCGCAGAGTTCAGCGCCGACGGGAAGACCATCGCGATCGACAGCCCGGATACGCGAACGGTCCTGAACATGGCGAAGACTTTGTACGGGAGCATGGAAAACTCGGTCCTCTCGTGGGCCGACGTGGACAACAACACCTATCTGCAGTCAGGCAAAGGGTCGTGGATCTACAACCCGATCAGCGCCTACCGCACGATCGAGGCGCAGAACAAGGATCTCGCGGCGAAGATCAACGTCGACAACCCGCTCAAGGGCACCAAGGCACAGATCGCGTCGATCCAGTTCACGGTGTACGGGATCTGGAACTTCTCGAAGAACATCGATGCGGCCCGCTGGTTCCTCATCGACTACAGCGATGACTGGGAGGGCCAGTTCACCGCGAGCAAGGGGTACAACAACCCGTTCCTGAAGGCGCACCAGAAGAAGCCGATGCCGGTCCTCGGCGCGGACCCGAAGCTGACGCACCTGCAGGACATCGCGGGCTTCGTGCAGCCGGTCGGGTACCCGGGCCCGTCGTCGCAGGCAGCGTACGACGCTCTGAACAACCACCACGTGACCGACATGTTCTCGAACTACATCACCGGCAAGAAGAGCATCGACGACACGATCGCCGACGCGAAGAAGCGTCTGCAGGACTCGCTCACGAAGTTCCCTGTCTGATCTAGCGCGTTAACGGGCCCGCATGACGCGGGGTGGGGAAAAAGAGGCCAGGCTCGATGCCTGGCCTCTCGCTTTCGCTTTGACGGGCGCCGCCCGGACCGAAACCCTCTTTACGCGGCGGCGGACCCCCCGGCCTCGGACGCCTCGGCCGGTGCCCCACCGGTCGCTCCGCGCCCAGGGGCCCCTGCCCCTGGAGGCCCTCGGTCGGCGCCGCGGGTCGAGGCTTACTTGAGAGCGCCTCCCGTGATTCCCCGCACAAACGTATCCATGAAGAGGTTGTAGACGATGGCGACCGGGATCGAGACGATCAGCGCCCCCGCCATCAGCGAGCCCCAGAAGAACACATCACCACGGATGAGATCTGTCACGACGCCGAGGGTGATCATCTTCTCGTCGGATGACGAGACGAACGTGAGCGCGTAGACGTACTCCTGCATCGCGAGCGTGAACGCGAAGATGCAGATCGTGAGGATGCCGGGCACGGACAGCGGCAGCACGATCCGGAACATGGCCCCGAGCCGGCTGCAGCCGTCGACGCGGGCCGCCTCGGTGATCTCGCGCGGAACGCTCTTGAAGAAGCCCATGAGGAGCCATGTGCAGAAAGGGATCGTGAACGTTGGATAGACGAGCGCGAGCGACCATTTGCTGTTGGTGAGCCCGAAGCCCGCGACGAGCTGCGAGAGCGGAAGGAACAAGAGCGTGGGCGGGACGAGGTAGGTGAGGAAGATCCCGATCCCGAGGCTCCCCGATCCGGGAAACCGCACGCGCGCCAGCGCGTAGGCGGCGGGCACGCAGAGCAGGACCGTGAGGAGCACGACGGTGCCGCCGACCACGGCGGTGTTCTCGACCCACTTCGCGAAATTTGTCTGTTCGAACAGGTAGCGCACCTGATCCAGCGTCGGCGGCAGGTTGAAGAGAAGCGGGTTGTTCTGAAGGTTGTAGAGGTCGTTCACCTCTTTGAATGTCGTGACGAACATCCAGTACACCGGGAAGCAGGCGAAGGTGATGAATAGAGCCATGACGAACCAGAACAGGATCTGGTTGCGGAGCCTCCTGACGCGGAAGGCCGTCGAGTGTGTGGGCCGCCGCTGAACGATCGCCGCCACTAGATCCGATCCTTGCGCATCAGTCGAGCGTCCTGGCTTTCAGGTTCCGCAGCAGGAACAAGGCGCCCACGAGCAAGACCGGGAACAGGAACAGCGACATCGTCGCGCCTCGCCCGAGCGAGCCGGCCACCACACCAGTCTGGAACGCGTACGACGCGATGACGTGCGTCGCGCCGACTGGATTCCCTCTTGTCATTAGCCACACCACGGTCATGTCCGTGAATGTGAAGACGAGCGAGAAGAGCAGCGCGATATAGAGGATCGGAGCGATGATCGGGACGATGATCTTGCGCCAGCGGACCCACCAATTGGCCCCGTCCAGGTTCGCGGCCTCGATGAGCTCCTGCGGGACCGAGCTGATGCCCGCCGTGAGGATGACGGCGCTAAACGGAAGGTTGCGCCATACGTTGACCAGGATGATCGAGAACATCGCGGGGTATTCCTCACCCAGCCAGTTCGGGCCCTCGGTGAAAAGGCCGGCGTGTACGCCGATCCAGTTGATGACGCTGTAGGTCGGGTTGAGCATCCATGTCCAGGCCATCGCGCCGATAGCGATCGGGATCGTGAACGGGATCATCAGGAGGCCGCGGACGATCCGGCGACCACGAAACTGCCGAAGGAGCAGGAACGCGAGCCCCGTGCCCAGGATCATTTGCAGCGCCTGTGAAGTCAGAGTGAAGATGAAGGTGTTTGCCAACGCGCGGCGGAAGATGTCGTCGTTCAGGACCGCAGCCAGGTTCGTCAGCCCGCTGAACTCGGCGATGGGATGCGCCGTTGTCGCGTTGCTGACGGTGAACCAGAGCGCGATCGCGAAGGGATACCCGACGAGCAGGAGGATGTAGATGATTGCCGGAGCGACGAGGACGTAGCCGAAAACCTTCTCGCCGTCGAGGACGTGGCCGATCCACGCTCCCGGGTTGCTGAGTCCGACCGACCGTCTTTGCGCGAGCTCGGCCATCGGCTCACAGGTTACCGGTCTTCGCAGTTAGACTCTCGCCAGCAACGATCGCTCGTCGGCCTTCCATCGGGGTGTAGCGCAGCTTGGTAGCGCGCAGCGTTCGGGACGCTGAGGTCCCGGGTTCGAGTCCCGGCACCCCGACAGCTCACCCGGTGGATTCCCCGCTTGGCCGTCGTTACGCTCTCCGCGACGCGGGGCTGTAGCTCAGTGGATAGAGCGCCGCCGTCCTAAGGCGGGCGTCGGGAGTTCGATTCTCCCCAGCCCCCCAAGTGGGCTACGCCGGCTCGGGAACGGCCGTAACCGTCTCGAGGTACTCGACCCAGCCGCCTTCGGCTTAGCTGCGAGCAGCGTCCCGTCCTTCATCGTGATCGTCTCGAAGATTGTCCCGAGCAGGCGTCGGCGCTGGCTGGAATCCATCTCGCCCCATCGGTCGGCGAGCGTCTCGATCGTCGTCGCCTGTTTCACAGCCTGCGGGGGGCGGACGGCTTCGAGGTCCTCGAGCTCCTGCCGCAGCGCACCGACTTCGCGACGGAAGGCCGCCTCATCAGTACGCGCGCCGGATTCCTACGAGACGCGAAGCCGGAGGATCCTGGCCTCAATCGCATGACGCCGCTCCTCGGGGGACGGCGCGCGGCGGCGGCTCGCGCGGGCGCTTTTGAAGAGGTCTCGCGGGGGTCACCGAACAGTTCTTCTTCAACGTCGCGGTGAGGTAGGGACGGCACTAGCGGCATGAGCGCGTCCGCCAGCCGAGTCAAGCATCCGGAGGACGACCAGGCTTCCTGGTGTCCCTTCCTACGGACATTGAAAAAAGTGGAATACTCACCGACGCACGCGGTCGAAATAAGGGGAAGAGGTGGAACCGTTGCGCGTATTTCGTTTGAGGAAGAAGTTGAGTGCCGCAATCGTCGGAGTTGCAGTCTTCGGCACGTTGGCGACCGTCGCTCTCGGATCGGCGGGGGTCGGTTTCGTGCCGACGACTCTCGTCATCGGGAACTTGAACAACGACGTGAAGTTGAACAGCGACCGGGTCAAGTTCCAAACGAAAGATCCGACCGATGTCCGCGTCCAGCGGATCGACATCGCGCCGGGCGCCTACAGCGGCTGGCATCACCACCCAGGCATCGTGATCGTGACCGTGGCATCAGGGCAGGTGACCTTCACGAACTCAGACTGCAGCTCGACGACATACGGGCCGGGCCTTCCGGCAGGTTCCGTGTTCGTCGAGGGCGGCGATGATCCGGGGCAGGCCTCGAGCGTCGCTGGGGCGACCGTTTATGCGACGTTCGTTGCGCCGCATGCGGACCCGCCCGTATTTCGGATCGAGGACAGCCCGCAGTCTTGCCCGTGATCGCACGCGGTTGTCAGGCCTGAAGAGGGCATTCGCAAAGATGCGCTCGCGGTGCCCGGCCACGAGCCGGGCACCGGGGGTGACGCCTAGATAGATAGTCCAAGCCTCGCGAGGGATGCTACGAGCCGAGGCGGCTGCGCTCCGCGGCGTCCATGAAGTCGTCCTCGAGGCCGGCGGCCTTGAACATGGGTCGGACGAGCTTGTCGATGTCTTCCGGCGGCGAGGTCGTAGATCGCCTGGGTGTAAGTGTGCAGGGCGGCCGTGAGGTGTTCCGCGAACGCGACAGCTTGCAGAGCGGTCGCGGCAAGCAGCTCACTCACCGCGGTCTCGTTCTCATTGAGCTCGTCGTTGGCGATCGACGCGTTGACCGTGAGTGCCTCGTCGCAGAGCTCGGGGTCGAGCTTGCGAGAGCAGTGCCGGACCCGCATGAATACGTCCTCGACATAGCGGCGGACAACGTCGTCGCTCGTGGTCGGTACTGTCGTCGTGGGGGCTGCGTTCATACCGTGGCCTCCATCGGCCTCCGGCGTGAAAGCGCCGCGGGGCCGTTATTTCTACGCGGCTCGCCGGAGCAGTCCGCGGCTCATGACCAGCCTACGTAGCCCGGTTACGGGTTCGATTCTCCCCAGCCCCCAGAAAGCACGCCAGAGCATGGGACACTTTGGGGCGTGACTGTGTCTCCCGCTCCGCGAAAACGGCGGCTCTCAAACTCGCTCGTGCTGCTCGTTCCGGCGGTCCTCTTCGGCCTCCTCGTCACCCTTCAATGGCGCACCCAGGCGGAGCGCAGTGAGCTCTCCGTTCGGTACAACGCGCCGCTCATCGATGCGGCGAACGCGCTCCAGAACGAGCAGAACGATCTGAAGGCGCAGCTCGCGCAGCTCCGGGCGCGCCTCGACGAGATCCAGCGGAACGCGTCGTCGCAGAGCGGCGCCGCAAAGGAGCTCCAGACCCGTCTCGACGAGCTCAAGGCCAGCGCCGGCCTCACGCCGGAAAGCGGCGACGGCGTCGTCGTGCAGTTGGACGACGCTCGGAACGTGAGCGTGTCGGCGCGCGACGTCGACAAGTCGATCTGCCACGCGACGGACCTCACCGACATCATCAACACTGCGTGGAAGGGCGGCGCGCAGGCGATCGCCGTCAACGACGAGCGCGTCGTCAACTCCTCGAGCGTCTACTGCGTGGGCTCGACGATCATGGTCAACGGGACGCTCATGTCCCCGCCATTCAACATCGCCGCGATCGGGCCTCAGAACTCGTTGCTCGGGGCGTTCGACGATCCGAATCAGCTGCAGGACATCAAGCAGCGCCGCGATGTGCAAGGTCTGGGCTTCCGAGTGAGCCGCGCGAGCGCGGTCCATGTGCCCGCGTTCAGCGGCGCTCTCAATGTCCGCTACGCGGAGCCTCACTGATGCGTACGAACGGCGGCGCGATCTGGGCAGCGGTAATCGCGCTCTTCCTTGGATTCGCCGCGGTCACGCAGATAGCCTCGCAGGACGTCTTCTCACGCAGCCTCAATCTCGAGACGCCCTCTTCGCTCACCACCCTGATCGCAAATCTGTCCGAGACGAACAACGAGCTACGCAATGAGATCTTCGATGTGCGGCGCGACGTCGCGGACGCGCAGAACTCGGTCTCGAGCGGCCAGGGCACGCTGACCGAGGCCGAACGTCAGGTCGCGCAGCTGCGTGTCTTCAGCGCGCAGAGCGCTGTCGCGGGTCCGGGCATCGCGATCCGCATCGACGGCGCCTTCGATGAGCGCGCTCTCTCGGATCTTGTGAACGAGCTGCGGAACGCCGGAGCGGAAGCGATCGCCGTGAACGAGATGCGTGTTGGTCCGAAGAGCTACTTCACCGGCACCGCGGACCACTCCATCGCGGTCGATGGTCGGCCGCTACGCGGACCGTGGATGGTCCGCGCGATCGGTTCGCCTGATGTGGTCTACGTTGCGATGACGCGAACCGGCGGCATCATCGGTCAGTTCGAGCTCATCTACCGGACGACCCGCTTCGCGGTCACCAAAGAGACCGCTTTGGACCTTCCGGCTCAGGTCGCCGCGGCCAGATGAGGCCGAGCGCCCTCTAGACTTCGCGGCCATGACGCAGACGCGCACGAAGGGTCCGGTGCCGTTCTATCTCGACGATGTTGTTGTCTTGCGTAAGCAGCATCCGTGCGGCGGAGACACCTGGCGCGTCGTTCGGCTCGGGGCCGATATCGGTCTTCGCTGCGGCACATGCGCGCGGCGCGTTCTCGTGGGGCGGCGCGATCTCGAGAAGGACATGAAGCGGTTCGCCGAACGCGGGCCGCTCGCCCCGGCCGACTAGGAGCGCGTGATCGAGACCGGCATGGCCGCCGCGGACCGCGGCCTCCTACGTAACCGTGCGTTCCTCGCGATCTGGGGAGCGCAGATCCTGTCCCAGGTCGCCTCCAACGCGGTGACGAGCGCGCTGATCATCCTCGTCGCCGAGATCACGCATTCGAACACGTCGTCGTCGGTGCTCATCCTCCTCGCGGTCCTTCCAGCGATCCTCTTCGGGATCGCCGGCGGCGTCATCGTGGACCGGACCGATCGCCGGCTCGTCCTCATCATCACGAACGCTCTTCGCGCGGCGGCCGTCGTGCCGCTGCTCCTCTTTGGTACGAGCCTCACCGTGGTGTATCTGGTGAACTTCCTCGTCGCGACGGTGACGATCTTCTTCGTTCCCGCCGAGGCCGCGCTCCTGCCGAAGATCGTCGGAAAGCGCTACCTGATGGCGGCGAACTCCCTGTTCACGTTCACGTTCAATGGCGCCTTCCTGGTCGGATTCATCATCCTCGCGCCGATCGTCGTGAGTTTGTTCGGCTACGAGGTTCTGTGGGTGGTCATCACGTTCATGTTCGCCGCGGCATCGATCATGTGCGCGACGCTTCCGAAGGCGCCTCCCGCGATCGAGCATCTCTCGCGCCGCGTTGCCGAGATGGCCGTGGCGCAGACCGCAACCGGTATCACCGAGGCGTTCCACTATCTGCGTCAGGCTCCGATCGTCACTTGGTCGCTGATCTACATCGCCCTGACCTACACCCTGGTCGCGGTCGCTGGGGCCCTCGCTCCGGGATTCGTCCGCGAGGTCCTGCGGGTGGGTGAGCGGAACGTGGTGATCATCGTGGGACCGGCGGGCGTCGGTGTGATCGCCGGGCTGGGGCTGATCAACGCCCTCGGCCGGCGCTGGCCGCGGCCGAACGCCATCGGCACAGGGCTGATAGTCGCCGGGTCGGCGCTTCTCTTCCTCGCCGCCGCGCGACCGCTGACCGACTTTTTCTCGCGCGCGGGCTCACCCGGGCTTGGTGCCGCGTTCCCCATTTTCGTCGCGGTCGTCGCGGCCACCGCGTTCGTCTTCGGCCTCTCCTACGCCTTGATCACGGTCCCTTCGATGACGCTCCTGCAAGAGGAGTTGCCGGACGAGATACGCGGACGCGTGTTCGGCTTCCTCAACATGCTCGTCTCGATCTTCAGCCTGGTGCCGCTGATCGTCGTCGGGCCGATCGCTGACCTCTGGGGA
Source organism: Chloroflexota bacterium (assembly GCA_038040345.1). Classification (GTDB taxonomy): domain Bacteria; phylum Chloroflexota; class Limnocylindria; order P2-11E; family P2-11E; genus 3-1-20CM-2-70-9. The sequence goes on along the minus strand of JBBPIQ010000004.1, from coordinate 193,443 downwards.
GTTGCCCCCGTCTTCGTCGGGTTCGCGGTCATCGTGGCAATCGTGTGGATAGGTGGGAAGTCGACACGCGAACTCCGGAGGCAGAAAGCTAAACTCGCTAGCGAGTGACCTCGTCCCGCGCGACCTTCTTCCATTACCTCGGCAGCCACCGGCTTCAGCTCCTGGTCGGCGTGTGCCTCGCCGCCGGCAGCTCCGTGGCTGCGGTCGTCCCGCCACGATTCATCGGCGAGATCATCGACTCGCTGCAGAGTCCCCAGGCGAAGTTCGACGACGTCCTCCATCTCGCCCTGCTCATCGTTCTCTTCGCCGGCATCGAGGCCGTCCTCCGCGCCGGCGCGCGCTACGTGATGCTCGACGCGTCGCGGAAGGCCGAATACAGCATGCGCAACGACCTGTTCGCGCACCTCCAGCGGATGCACCTCGCGTATTTCCAGCATCAGCGGATCGGCGACCTCATGGCACGCATGACCAACGACCTCACGTGGGTCCGCCAGATGATGGGTCCGGGGATCATGCAGGGGTCCTTCACCGTCATGGTGTTCACGTTCTCGGTGCTTTCGATGATCTCCGTGTCCCTCAAGCTCACGGTCATCGCGTTGATCCTGATGCCGCTCGCCTCGCTCACCTTCTGGTACATCGGGCGGACCGTCCACCTGCGCTTCGAGCGCCTTCAGGCCCAGTTCGGCGACATGTCGACCAAGGCGCAGGAAAACTTCTCCGGGATCCGCGTCGTGAAGGCGTTCTCACAGGAGGACGCCGAGACAAAGGACTTCGCCAAGGTCAACCACGAGTACTTCGACCGCGCGGTCTCGCTCAGCGCCATGCAGGGACTCATCTGGCCGTCGATCAGCTTCATCCTCGGGATCGCGGTGCTGTCCGTCTTGTACGTGGGCGGCCAGGACGCGATCCGCGGCGAGCTCTCGATCGGCGCGCTCGTCCAGTTCGTCGCATACCTCTATCTTCTGCAGATGCCGATGATCAACATCGGCTGGATCTCCAACATGTTCCAGGCTGGCTGGGCATCGCTCGGGCGGCTCCAGGAGATCTTCAGCGCCGTCCCGAAGATCATCGACCCGATCGATCCGGTCACCGCGCCGATCAAGGGCGAGGTCGAGTTCCGAGGCGTCAGCTTCGCCTACGGCCAGACCATCGAGCTGCACGACATCTCGTTCAAGGTGCCGGCGGGCGGCTCTCTCGCGATCGTCGGGCCGACGGGCTCCGGCAAATCCACCGTCGTCAATCTCATCCCGCGGCTCTTCGACGTGCAACAGGGCGAGGTCCTGATCGACGGCATCGACATCAGGCGGCGCCCGCTCGAGCAGCTCCGTCGTGCCGTCGGCTACGTGCCCCAGGAGACCTTCCTCTTCTCGGTCCCGCTGCGTGAGAACGTCGGCTTCGGCCTCGACGAGAAGCTCACCGATCCCCAGCTCGACTGGGCCGGAGATGTCTCTCAGCTGAACAAGGATGTCGAGGATTTCCCGGCGCGCTACGACACCATGATCGGCGAGCGCGGCGTGACCCTTTCGGGTGGGCAGAAGCAACGTGCCGCGATCGCGCGCGCGGTCGCCAAGGACCCGCGCATCCTCATCCTCGACGACGCGCTCTCGGCGGTCGACACCTACACGGAGGCGGAGATCCTCCGCCGGATGCGCGGCGTCATGCGCGACCGAACGAGCATCGTCGTCGCGCACCGCATCTCGACGGTGAAGGATGCCGACGAGATCCTCGTTCTCGATGACGGGCGCGTCGTCGAGCGCGGGTCGCACCGCGGGCTGCTCGAGCACGGCGGCCTCTACGCACAGATGTACCGCCGTCAGCTCCTCGAGGAGGAGCTCGAGGTCGACGAGGAGCGCGAGGAGCACGAGAAACGGGTGAAGGCTCAGTCCGACGAAGGTCCGCCCCTCGGGATGCGGCCGCGACTCGGCGGGATCGGTGGCGAGCCGTGATGCACGGTGGCGGCGGGAGCGGGCGGGGATCGTTCGACGAGGACGAGATCCTCGGCAAGGCCTACGACGCGCGTCTCATGCGCCGTCTTCTGGGGTACCTCCGACCCTATCGCGGCCTTGTCATCGTCGGGTTGCTGATCATCCTTGGGCTCTCGTTCACCGAAGCTGCGCCACCGGTGATCGCGAAGTTCATCGTCGACAACGCGATCGCCCCCGCCGTGAACGGCCAGATCGGGATCGATGAGGGGCTGGCGCGCCTCGCGCCGCTTGGCTTCGCATACATCACGGTCCTCGTGCTGAGCTCGGGGCTGCGGTACGGGCAGAACATCCTCGCCAACTACGTCGGGCAGAAGGCCATGTACGACCTGCGCGTGCAGCTCTTTGCGCATTTGCAGGGGCTGTCGCTGACGTTCTTCGACCGCAACCCGGTTGGCCGCTTGATGACGCGGATCACGAACGACATCGACGCGTTGACCGACATGGTCACGCAGGGCGTCGTCGCGATCTTCGGCGACATTCTGGTGATCGGCACGATCGCGATCGTGCTGCTGGTTTTGGACTTCAGGCTCGCGCTCGTCACCTTCGCCGCGCTCCCGCTCCTCATCTGGCTAACGATGTACTTCCGCCGGATCATGCGCGATTCGTTCCGATCGATCCGCATCCGGCTTGCGCGCATCAACGCGTATCTGAACGAGAACCTGTCCGGCATGGCGATCGTCCAGCTCTTCACGCGCGAGGGCGCAGCCTTCAGGCAGTTCGACGACCTGAACACCGATCTGCTGAACGCCAACCGTGGTCAGATCCGCGCGATGTCGATGTTCTTTCCCGCCGTCGGCTTCACGCGCGCCGCGACGAGCGCCGCCCTCTTCGTCGCCGGTGGCTTCTGGATCCTCAAGGGCGAGATGACGATCGGCACGCTTCTCGCGTTCTGGCAGCTCGTCGACCGTTTCTTCCAGCCCATTGGCGACCTCGCCGAGAAGTACAACATCATGCAAGCCGCGATGGCCTCGTCGGAACGCGTATTCCGCCTCCTCGACACCAAGGCCACGATCGTCGACCCGCCGCACCCGCGCGAGCTCGCTCACGTGCGTGGCGAGATCACCTTCGAGAACGTGAGCTTCGCCTACAACGAAGGCGACTGGGTCCTCCGCGATGTGAACTTCAAGATCTCGGCGGCCGAGAGCGTCGCCATCGTCGGGGCGACCGGGGCGGGGAAGACCTCGATCATCAGCCTCATCTCGCGCTTCTACGACGTGCAGAAGGGTCGCATCCTGTTGGACGGCGTCGACCTTCGCGACCTTCGGCAACAGGACGTGCGGCGACACGTCGGCGTGGTGCTGCAGGACCCGTTCATCTTCGCGGGGACCGTCGCGTCGAACATCCGGCTGAACAACGAAGCCATCAGCGATCAGCAGGTGCGCGCCGCGGCGACGTTCGTGAACGCCGACAAGTTCATCGAGCGGCTGCCCCAGAGCTACGACACGGTCGTCACTGAGCGTGGGTCGACTCTTTCAGTCGGGCAGAAGCAGCTCCTCGCGTTCGCGCGAGCGATCGCGTTCAACCCCGAGATCCTGCTGGTGCTTGACGAGGCGACGAGCTCCGTCGACACGGAGACCGAGCATCTCATCCAGGACGCCCTCGCGAAGCTCATGGTCGGCCGGACGTCGATCATCATCGCCCACCGGCTCTCGACGATCCAGAACGTCGACCGGATCATCGTGCTGCACAAGGGCCGCGTGGTCGAGATAGGAACGCACCGCGATCTGCTCGCGCAGCGGGGCGTGTATCACCGGCTCTACGAGCTTCAGTACCGCGCGCACGAGTCAGAGTCCCCGATGAAGTCGGCCTAATCGACTAGATCAAATCCGTCCGCCGGACGAGCCCGACCTGCCTCGGCATCGCGTTCACATTCGCGGGCTCGATGGCGGTCCAAAAATGACCTTTGTGAGAAGCGATATACCCGCCAGGGCAGAAGGCCCATTGATTGTCATGCATGGTCACGGTGGGGACCTCGGCCCCATGAGACGTACACAGAAAGCGGATCCGAGTACCGAGCTGGCTCGCATTCATCTTTTGCATCTTGTTCGTCCCCCGCGCCGAAAGAGACGCTAACGAGCAGTCAAAGTCGGTGCATGACGAAAACGTCACGACGCTGCTCTGCCTCGCTTGGCATGGCTCCTGCGCCATCTGCGATAAGGCGGAATTCAGCGGAAAGGAGTGAAACAACATGGACCTCACAGCAATCGTCACCTGGATCATCTTCGGTGCGATCGTTGGCGTCATCGCGCGCTTTCTGATGCCTGGCCGAGACAGCATGGGCTGGATCCCGACGATCGTTCTCGGAATCGTCGGTTCATTCGTCGGCGGCTATCTCGCGCAGATCTTCCTCGCTGGCAATGCGTCGCTGCCTCCGCCCTCATCGGGCTGGATCGGCTCGATCATCGGCGCGATCGTTGTCCTCGCGATCTATCGCTACACGCAAGGGCGACGCGTCACCGTCTGAAAGCACGGCGTCGGCGGGGCCCACTCGGGTCCCGCCGATAGCGTGCGATCTCTTTCGCCCGTGCCCTTTCGTTATCGTCACCGACGGTCATGGATCGCCGCGCCTTCCTCCGGGCGACCGCGCGGCTTGCGGCACTGGCCGCGGTCGGTCAGGTCGCCGGGTGCGTGCCGACCCTGCCGGTGCGCTTCGATCGCGATCCGTTCACGCTCGGCGTCGCGTCAGGCGATCCTCTTCCCGACGGGGTCGTTCTCTGGACTCGCCTCGCACTCGATCCGCTCACGGGCGGTGGGATGGGCAGCGCGCCGGTCGAGGTGGAGTGGATCGTCGCCCGCGACGACGCAATGAAAGGCGTCGCGCGGTCCGGCAAGACGAGTGCGCTCTTCGAGCTCGCGCACTCGGTGCACGTCGAGGTCGGCGGGCTCGATCCCGACCGGGTGTATTGGTACCGGTTCCGCGCGGGCGGCGTCGAGAGTCCCATCGGCCGCACTCGGACCGCGCCCGCCGTAGCCACGTCGCCGCAGGCGCTCCGCTTCGCGTTCGCCTCCTGCCAGAACTACGTGCAGGGCTACTACACGGCGCACGCGAATCTGGCGCGTGAGGAGCTCGACGCGGTTCTCTTCCTGGGCGACTACATCTACGAAGGGACGGCGCGCGGCGATATCGTTCGCGAGTACAGCAAGCCCGGCTGGAGCTTCAGCCTCGCCGACTACCGCGACCGCTACGCGCAGCACAAGACCGACAAGGATCTTCAAGCCGCGCACGCCGCGTTCCCGTGGATCGTCACGTGGGACGACCACGAGGTGGAGAACAACTACGCGGGCGGCATCGACAAGGAAGACCCTCGCAACAAGGCCGCGATCGCCGAGCGAGCCGCGGGCTACCAGGCGTTCTACGAGCACATGCCAGTGCGCGCTCCGAGACCGCAGGGTCCGGACCTCAAGCTCTACCGGAGCGTCTCCTACGGAGGTCTCGCGACCTTCTTCGTTCTCGACACGCGCCAGTACCGTTCGCCGGAGATCGCGCTCTGCCGGGAAACCGACCAGACCCCGTCGGGCTACTGCCCCGCGAGCGTCGACCCTGCGCGCACGATGCTCGGCGCGGATCAGCGTGGTTGGCTCTTGAAGGGCCTCTCCGATTCGGCGTCGCCGTGGAACTTCGTTGCGCAGTCCGTGCGATTCGCGCAACAGGACTCAAATCCCGATCTGGCCAAGCACACGTTCGACGGCGTCGACAACTGGATGGGCTACGTCGTCGACCGACAGATGATCTTGGAGTGGTTCGCGACGACCAAGAATCCGGTCGTCCTCTCCGGCGATAGCCACGTCAACTTCGTCTACGACCTGAAGCGCGACTTCGGCGACCCGACTTCACCGACGGTCGGCACCGAGCTGCTCGGGACCTCGATCAGCTCCGAGGGCGACCCGTTCGTGGAGCAGACGCAATTCACGCCGCCGTCGAAGAATCCGCAGCTGCGGTTCTTCGACAACCACCGCGGCTACGTTCGGTGCACGCTCGAACGGAACCGGCTGACCGCGGACTTCCGCGCGGTCTCGACTGTGAGAAAGCCAACCGCGACCGTGAGCACGACGGCGACATTCGTCGTCGACGACGGAAAGCCGGGCGCGCGACGCGGGTGACCGACCTGAGCGCCTCGGCGGCGCTGGCGCTCGCCACCGAGGCCGCACGCGAAGCCGGGGCCTTGCTTCTCGAGCTCCGTCGTTCGCCGGCGACCGGCATCCGATCCAAATCGAGCGCGACCGATCTCGTCTCCGAAGCGGACGAACGGGCCGAGCGCGCGATCGTGGCGACGATCCGGAAGCGGCGGCCCGCTGACGCGCTCGTCGCGGAGGAAGGATCGAGTGCTCGTGGATCGAGCGGCGTGAGCTGGTACGTCGATCCGCTCGACGGCACGATCAACTATCTGTACGGGATCCCGCACTGGTCGGTGTCGATCTGCTGCGCCGACACCGCGGGACCGCTCGCCGGTGTCGTTTTCGACCCGCTGCGCGACGAGCTGTTCAGCGCGGCGCGCGGTGGTGGGGCACACCTGGCCGACCGGCGCCTCGCCGTTACCGACAAACGGGATCTCGCGAGCGCGCTCATCGCCACCGGATTCGGCTACGGCGCGGCGGAACGCGTGACACAGGGCCGGCTCATCGCCAAGGTCCTGGGCGACGTCCGCGACGTCCGCCGGTTCGGCTCCGCCGCGCTCGATCTCTCTTGGGTCGCGGCAGGCCGGTGGGATGGCTACTTCGAAGCCGTCGACAAGCCGTGGGACTGGATGGCGGGCGCGATGCTCGTGCGCGAGGCGGGCGGTCGTGTGACCGAGTTGGACCCTACCGACCCCGCATTTCCACGCATCATCGCGAGCGGTCCCGGCATCCACGACGAACTCGTCGCGCTGCTGGCGCGGGCCACGAAGGACCTGTGACTCTGTGAGTCAGCACAGGCCAAAAAACTCAATAGACTGAGGACGATGGCGATCGACGAGAAGCCGAGGACGCGTCCCATCGACTTCGAGCAGGACGTCATCCAGAGACGTCCTGTCACCACGCAGGCCGGACTAGGTACCGCGGACGTGACGTCGCCCACCCCGGGCGTTCTGGCGAACGACGACAACATCGTCTTCACGACCGTGAGCAACCTCGTGAACTGGGCCCGGTCGCGCTCGCCCTGGCCGCTCGGCTACGGGCTCGCCTGCTGCGCGATCGAGATGATGGCGGCCTCGATGTCCCACCACGACAGCGCGCGGTTCGGCATGGAGGTCTTCCGCTCGAGCCCGCGGCAGGCCGACGTGATGATCGTCGCGGGCACTGTGACCCACAAAATGGCGCCCCGCCTGCGCCGCCTCTACGAGCAGATGCCCGAGCCGAAGTGGGTCATCGCGATGGGCAACTGCGCGTCGTCGGGTGGCGAGTTCTGGGACAGCTACGCAACGCTTCAGGGCGTCGATACGGTCGTGCCCGTCGACGTCTACGTGCCCGGGTGCCCGCCGCGTCCCGAAGCGCTCCTCGAAGGCCTCCTCCGGCTCCGCGAAAAGATCGCGAAGGGCGGTTAGGACATAGCCACCAGGGAGATCGAGCGGCGGCAACTGCAGGACTCGACCGCCTTTGTGCTCCCGACCATCGAGATCGAAGAGGGCGAGGTCGAGGAGCTCATCCTCAACATGGGCCCTCAGCATCCATCGACGCACGGAGTGCTCCGCCTCGTGTTGAAGCTCGCCGGCGAGCGGATCGTCGAGTGCATCCCGGTTATGGGCTACCTCCATCGCGGGATCGAGAAGATCTTCGAATGGCGCACGTACCACCAAGGCATCCGGTACGCCGACCAGGCCGACTACGTCTCGAACATGCTGAACGAGCACGCGTATGCCGGAGCGATGGAAGCGATCGGCGACATCGACGTCCCGCGCCGCGCGGAGTTCATCCGGGTGATCGTGGACGAGATGAGCCGGTGCGCATCGCATCTCGTGTGGCTCGGCACGTACGGCCTCGACGTCGGTGCGACGACTCCCGTGCTCTGGTGCTTCCGGGACCGCGAAGAGATCCTCGACCTGCTCGAGGAGCTGTGTGGCTCACGCATGAACTTCAACTACTACCGGCCCGGCGGCGTCCTCTACGACTTCCCACCCGGCTGGGTGCCGAAGCTCTCGCGCTTCCTCGACCGGTACGAGAAAAACATCGAACAGGACTACGTGAAGATCCTCGACCAGAACGAGATCTTCCTCGACCGCACGGTCGGCGTCGGCACGATCCCAGGGGACGTCGCGAAGGCCTACGGGCTTACGGGGCCGATGCTCCGCGCCTCGGGTGTGGACTGGGACCTGCGGCGCGACCGGCCGTACTCGATCTATCCCGAGCTTACGTCACTGAAGCCGGTGGTCCTCACCGAAGGAGACGCGTACGCGCGCTACCGCGTCCGTCTCGGCGAGATGCGGCTCGCGATCGCCCTCATCCGTGAATGCATCGAGAAGCTGCCCGGCGGCCCGGTGCGCGCGCGACTCGGTCATGTCTGGAAGTGCCCGAAGGGCGAGGCGTACTACACGGTCGAGGGCGCGAAGGGCGAGGTCGGCATCTATATGATCAGCGACGGACGCAGCCCGAACCCCTTCCGGGCGAAGATGCGGGGCCCATCATTCTTGAACTTGCAGATCCTTCCGTGGTTGCTGAAGGACCGCCTCGTCGCGGATGCCGTCGCGATCCTCGGATCCATCGACATCGTCCTCGGAGATGTGGATCGATGACCTCGCTGGGTCGCTGTCCACTCGACCGAAACCCTCTCTTCGCGCCGGGGTCCCCCCGGCCTCGGACGCCTCGGCCGGCTCCCCGTCGCGCGGGGGCCCTCGGTCGAGTGGCCAGCGTCCGCCTGTTCGAGGACGATCTCTAAGTGTTCGGAATTGTCGCGGGCATGCTCCGAACTTTGCAGCACTTCGTGCATCCGCAGCCGGTCACCCGGAAATATCCGTATGAGAAACGCGATCTGCCCGAACGGTCTCGGGGGCTCATCGCTCTTCTGCTGGAGCCCGAGACGAGCATCTTCAAATGCGAGTCGTGTCTGATGTGCGAGAAGGCCTGCCCGCCACGCGCGATCTCGATCTCGTACACGTTCAAGAACGGATTCCGGAAACGGCCGCCTCTCGCGCCACGTGCGTCCTACTACCGGATCCGCATGGTCCAGACCGCGCCGTACGGCGACCGCAGGCCCATGTCGACCGCGGTCACGACAATTGCCGCGGAAGACGAGCGGATCGACCTCGAGCCCGTGCGCCGCATCATTCGCGATGCGCCTGAAAGCGCGGACCGGCTCACGAGAGTCCTCTACGCGACGAACGCAGCGTATGGGTACCTCCCGTGGGGCGCCGGCGAGATCGTCGCCGCGGAATTCGGCAAGACCATGACCGACCTGTACACAACGGCTTCGCTCCTCGCGAACTTCCGCGGCGCACCCCTGGGCGAGGGCACCGCGGTCCCGCGTGGCGGTCGCAAATACACGGGAAATCTCGGCGTCGCCGGGGCTTGGCCCGAAGTTTCGCCCCCGCCCGCTCACGACGACCTGCACGAGGACGAAGTCCACCACGTCCTCGAGCCGGCCTTTGCCCGCTAGCACCGCACCGCGCCTCCTCGACGGCGAGGCTCGCGGCGCGTTGAATCGCGCGCGCGACCTTCCGGTCGACGAGCTCCTCGAGCTCATCGAGAAGAGCAATCTGCGCGGGCGCGGCGGCGCGGGCTATCCGTTCGTGGACAAGATCCGTGCGGTGCGCGGCAACGCCGACGGCGGACCGATCTACCTCGTGGCGAATGGGTACGACGCGGATCCTGGCAGCCCGCTGTCGCGCACCCTTCTGACTCGCACCGCCGAGAACGTCCTCGCCGGGATCGCGATCGCGTCGCTCGCGGTCGGTGCGACGCAGACGTATCTGTATCTGCACCCCGACGCGGTCGAGGCGCGCGCCGCGGCCGAGCGCGGGATGGCCGAGGACCTCGGCGTGGATCTCGAAATCGCGTTCGGGCCCGGCGGCTTCATGGGCGGGGAGGAGTCGGCTCTGCTGGCGGTCCTCGAATCGCGTCGGGCGATGGCGCGGCAACGACCTCCGTACCCCGCCTCTCAAGGACTCCGCATGAGGCCGACGCTGATCGCAAGCGCGGAGACCCTCGCGTGGCTGCCGCTGATCGTGACCGAGCAGGCGCGCGCGTCGACGAAGCTCGTCTCCGTCACGGGCGCGGTCATGCGGCCTGGCGTGTACGAGGTCGCTCTCGGCTCGCAGCTCGGCGAGATCCTGGCCGAGGCGGGCGGCGCCAGCGGCAAGCTCAAGGGAATTCACGTCGGTGGACCGACCGGCGGGATCCTCGCCGCGTCGCGGACCGACACCCGGTTCGATTTCGACGATCTTCGCGTTGCGGGCACGCACATGGGCTCGGCGCAGGTTCGCGCTATCGCGGCGGGCACGTGCATCGTCAACGAGGCGGCGACGCTCTTTGCGTACCTCGCGAAGGAGAGCTGCGGGATCTGCGTCCCCTGCCGCGTCGGGACGAAGCGCGTGCAAGCCATTCTCGAGAGCACGTATTCGGGACTCGGACGCGACACCGACCTCGCTTGGCTCGATGAGCTGGGCACGCACATGGAGCGCTTCTCGCTGTGCGGCTTCGGAATCACCGCTCCTTCGATCCTCCGAACGACGATGCGGGAATTCGCCGATGACTACCGCATTCACATACAGGAGAAGAAATGTCCCGAGGGCGTCTGCAAGCCGGTGCGGTCTCGCCGCTACGAAACGATGGTGCAGCCTTGACCGTTATGGCGCCGCGGGTCCTGTCCCGGCGTCGGGGTCGCGCGCTCGCCTACCGGTCCGCTCCCCGCCACTTGGGATCGCCCACTCGTGGCGCGGCCGGTCAACGGCTCGCGCACAACCCGCTCCCCCGTGCCACCCGCGGCGTAAAGGCGGCTGCGGCCGATAGAGTGGTTTCGACGTGAGCTTGCTCGAGCGATACACGCAACCGGGGGAATCGCAGCTGCCGACGGTCTCGCACATGGGCGAGATCCCCTCGGGACAGCCCACGTGCACGATTTGGATTGACGGCAAGGAAGTCACCGCGATCCCGGGCGAGGCGATTCTTCGAGCAGCGCAGCGGGCGGGGTTCGAAGTGCCGACCCTATGCGACGACGAGAAGCTCGCGCCAGCGGCGGCGTGCCGCATGTGCCTCGTCGAGATCGAGGGCTACCACCGACCGATGCCGTCGTGCCATCTGCCGGTCGAGGCAGGCATGAAGATCACGCAGGCCTCGGACTCGCTCTTCAAGCTCCGCAAGCAGAACCTCGAGTACATCCTCAGTGACCACAACGCGTACTGCATGCCGCCGTGCCAGGTGAGCTGCCCGACGCACATCGACATCCCCGGCTACCTCGAGCTCATGTCGAAGGGGCAGCACGTCGAGGCTGCTCGCCTCGTGAAAGAAGTCCTGCCGTTTCCGTACATGCTCGGTCTGGTCTGCCCGAAGCCTTGCCAGGAGGTCTGCCGCCGCGGCCTCGTCGAGGAAGAGATCGCCATCTGCCAGTGCCACGGGTTCACCGGCGAGCTCGTGATGGAAATGGAAACGGCTCCGACGCCGTTCCCGCAGCTGACGGCGACCGGCAAGCGCGTCGCTGTCGTCGGCGCCGGGCCTGCAGGGATGACCGCGGCGTACTACACGGCGCTCAACGGCCATGCCGTCACCGTGTTCGACATGATGGAGAAGCAGGGCGGCATCGCCCGCTACGGCATCCCGGAGTACCGCCTTCCGAAGGTGAAGCTCGACAAAGAGCTGAACTCGGTGTGGCAGCTGCGCGACGCGGAGTTCAAGGGCGGCATGATGCTTGGCCGAGATTTCTCGATCGACGACCTCTTCACCCAGGGCTACGACGCGGTCTTCCTCGCTCTCGGCGCGTGGCGTTCGAACGAGCTGCGCATTCCGGGTGAGGATCTGCCGGGCGTAATCGAGGCGATCAACTACCTCCGCATGAACTCGGAAGGAAATCCCGTTCCGGTCGGCAAGGGCCAAAAGGTCGTCGTCATGGGCGGCGGGTTCACCACCTTCGACTGCGCGCGCACCTCACGCCGCCTCGGCGCGGACGTGACCGTGGTCTACCGCCGCTCGCGCAAGGAGATGGGCGCGCACTACAGCGAGGTCGACGACGCCGAGCACGAGGGCATCCGCCTCGAGTTCTTCGCCGCGCCGGTGAAGATCGTCGAGAAGAACGGCCGCGTCGGGGGCGTCGAGTTCCAGCGCATGGCACTGGGCGAGCCGGACGCCTCTGGCCGGCGGCGGCCGGTTCCCATCGAAGGCTCGAACTTCGTCATCGAGTGCGACACAGCGATCCCGGCGATCGGCCAGGTCCCGAACCTCGACTTCTTCGAGCGCGAGCAGGGCGTCCGCAAGAGCAAGCGCGAGACGATCATCACCAACGGCGCGCTCATGACCGACCGTCCGGGCGTATTCGCCGGGGGCGACGCGCAGATGGGCGCGCGCACCGTCATCGAGTGCGTCGCCCAGGGAAAGCTCGCGGCGAAGGCGATCGACCGATATCTCGCGGGCGACGACATGGCGCGCGTTGCTGAAGAGATCGGCGAGGAAGAGGCGGTCCCCGAGCTCATCGACATCGTCCCCTACAAGCCGGTGGAGCCGCAGGTCCGCATGCCGATGCTCCCGTACAAGGACCGCGAGCTGAGCTTCCAGCTCATCGAGAACGGCTACGACAAGAACGCCGCCGAGAAAGAAGCTGCCCGCTGCCTTCAATGCGTCTGCCCGGACGTCGGGCGGTGCCACCTGCAGCGACTCTCGTTGGAACACGGCCTGACCGAGAACCGCTTCCATCGCGCCGAGCCCGTCGACTATCACGATTACGAGTACGACTTCAGCCACGACTTCATCCTTCGTGACCTCAACAAGTGCATCAACTGCACGCAGTGCGTTCGCATCTGCCGCGACGTGATCGGCGCGAACTGCTATGGCCTCATGGGTGTCGGCTACGACTCGATCGTGACGACGCCGTGGAACGTGTCGCTCAAGTACACCGACTGCGTCTCGTGCGGCGCATGCGCCGAGACCTGTCCGACCGGCGCGCTGATGATGCGCGAGCGCGATTTGCAGACCTACGAGCTGGACATCGTCCGGTGCATCTACTGCGGCGACTGCGTCGAGGTCTGCCCTCACGGCGCGCTCGGCGAGACGCCGAACTTCGAGATGTCGACCTACGCCCGCTTCGGCCGGACGGTGCTCGCGAAGGAAGAGCTCGCCGTTGCGCGGACGTGGAAGCCCTCCGAAGACATCCCGCTCGACGGCCACAACGACCCGCGGCCTCCCGAGATCCGCCCGCCCGGCCCGCCGCGGTGGGGCGCGTAGCTTCTAGTCCCGCGATTTAGGCACCGGGGATGAGCACCGGTTAGGTGCTTTCCCGGAGGTTCGCGAGCCCTAGCCACGCCTACGTTCACGCTCGTGAAGAGAGCGCTGCCGGGTTTGCTCCTCGCGCTGACGATGGGGTTCTGCAGCGACACCGCAGCGGTCGGTCCGCTCGCCGTGGAGTTCCGGGGAGCGAGCGCCGGATCGCGCGAGTTCTTTGGCTTCAGCGCTCATCGGTCGGCGACCGGCGATGTCACCGGCCACTACTTCTCAAGGAGCACGCCGGGCTACCCCTCGCCGTATGTCATCGAAGGGCAGGTGACCTGCGTGCGGGTCGTCGGCAACCGTGCCTCGCTCGGCGGCGAGGTGACGCGATTCTTTTTCGAGGACTGGTCTGACGCGGCGGAGAAACGCGGGTGGTACACGTTCGTCCAGGACAACCATGGACACCCCGGCGTACCGGACCGGATAAGCGAGCACACGTATCTCACGAACGAGCCGACGACGAACTGCCCGGACCCGGCGGTGGAACCGTTGACGGTGGACATGACCGACGGAGACGTCGTCATCTCCGTCGGCGAATAGAGGTCGCCCGCGCCGGGTTACGCTCGCCTCGTGGGGAATCTCGCCGAACAGATCGTCGCGCGCATCCGCGCGCGCGGACCGATCACCTTCGCCGACTTCATGGAGACCGCACTCTTCGACCCCGAGGACGGCTACTACACAACGCGCGCGTCGCTCGGCTTCGAAGGCGACTACGTGACCTCCGCCGACCTCGGTCCGGCCTTCGGCCGTTCGCTCGCGCGAGGGGTCGCGGACCTCTGGATGGTGATGGGGAAGGCGCCGAGCTGGGATCTCGTCGAGGCCGGCGCGGGGCGAGGGATCCTGATGCGCGATCTCCTGGGCGCGCTCGAGCGGGAACGACCCGATGCGGCCCGCGGCGCGCGGCCGGCCATCGTCGAGGTGAGTCCGCGCATGCGAGCGGAGCAATCGCTCGCGCTCGAGGGTCGCGACCTGCGCTGGGCATCGGTCGCGCGGAGCCTTGCGCCGATCCACGGCGTCGTGTTCGCGAACGAGGTGCTCGACGCGTTTCCGGTTCACTTGCTCGCGCGGACAGCGGAGGGCGTGCGCGAGGTCTTCGTCGGCGAGGAGAATGGCGCGCTCGTCGAGGTCCTCCGTGCACCGAGCGCTCAGGACCTCCGGTGGCGGATCCCTGAGTCCGTCCCTGTCGGTGGCCGCTGGGAGACGAGCCCCGCGGCTGAAGGATGGGTCGCGAGCCTTGCCGCGGCGCTGGTGTCCGGATACATCGTGCTCATCGACTACGGCGGAGACGAGACGGAACTGCTGACGCGACAGGGTGCCGGCACCGTACGCGGCTTCGCGCAGCACCGGCTGATCGCCGACCCGCTCGCCGAACCGGGGCTGCACGATCTCACGGCGAGCGTCGATTTCACCGCGATCAGACGGGCCGCCGAAGGGGCGGGCCTGCAGCTCGTTGGGACGTCCACGCAGCGCGAAGTGCTGATCGCCCTCGGCATCCGCGAGTCGGCTGCACGTCCGTCGACCCCGATCGAGCAATTACGCGCTGCGAGTCGTCGTTCGGCGATCGACGCATTGTTGGATCCGAACGGACTCGGTGCGTTCAAGGTCCTCTGTTTCGCGAAAGACGCGCCGAGCGAAGGGTTACGCATGTTCGGCGGCGTGCGGACAGAGAGTCCCGCACGGTATCCTTGACCTTGAGGGCTCTTAGCTCAGCTGGTTAGAGCGCAGCGTTGACATCGCTGAGGTCGGGTGTTCGAGCCACCCAGAGCCCACAGGATTTGCGGGGGTTTTCACACAATCCTCCCGGCGGCCGGAGCGGTTGACGGCCAACTGACGGACTAAGCGTCCCAGCTTGGTCACTTGAGCCGATCGCGCATCGCCTCTTGAAGCGTCGCGAGAGATTCGTCTTGACGTGCTCCGCGGTCTTGGCGAGCTCGGGCTCGCGACGGTTCCGGTCTGCTTCTTGAGCGGCGGGCAGGCCCGCGCCCTGATAGCGACGTACTCCCCCGCTGAGCGCCGGAATATCGAGCGGCAGGCGCACGGCAGGCAAATGCTCGATCGAGTCGCACGGCTCACTCGCTGACGCAGAGGCCGGTAGTCCCGCTGGCGTGATATCCCGGGGGGCCCGGCGGCCCTAGTGGAGCCCTGCCGCACTGACGAAAGCAGCGACCGCAGCGGCTACCGCGATGCCAGCCAGGGCGAGGCATCCGGTTCCGGCTGTCAACCTGTGAGTTTGGTCTGAGGCGAAGCAAACGAGCGCGCCGAGCACTGGCCAGATCACGAATGACTGCGCTGCCACGAGGGGGATTCTGCTTCCGTCGAGGGTCATCGGAGGTATGTGCTCGCGCTGGACGACTGCAAACGAAATTGCCACGGCCACGAGTCCGGTCCACGCACCGATACCTGCGGCGGCCAACGTGCCGGCACGCAGATACAGACCTATCAAGATCCAGGCGGCGATCGACAGGAGGCCGCCAACGAATAGCTCTGACCGACCTCCGCTCGGCCCAGTCGCGACCTCGAGCGTGCTGATTACTGCGAAAACCGCCCCGCCAAGTACGGCGGCAACGGCGATCCTTAGCCATGGCCGGCGGTGGTTCACAGGCCGGAGTATGTAGCTGCCCCTCCGGCTCTCCGTGGTGCAGCCGACACGCCCCACGTCGGGGGGAGCGCGCGTCCCTCATCCGTGCAACGGCGAGTGCCCTCAGTCTCACTCAGCAAGCTACGTCCGATTTGTGGATTCGGAGGCGGTCGCGTGATACGCCCCGCGCGGCGAGGTCGGTAATAGCTCGCGGCCGTTGAAGGCCGCCGGCTTCTTCCGTCTTAGATGCATGGGCGCGGCGTCAGAGACGTTCTGCTTCGTTCACGAGGCCTCGTCGCTCGTCTTCTCGTGAATAGAGACGTCCCGCTTGGGCGGGTCTGCGATGCGTGCGTGGACGCTAGGCGCTGTTGACTGTCAATTTGACTGTCTAACTCCTTAGACCGAGGCCGACGTGCGTGGACGTTTGTGGAGTAGATGCCGCATGTACGGACGGTGGTAGACCCCATGCGTGTCGTTGACATCGCTGAGGTCGGGGGTTCGAGCCACCCAGAGCCCACAGGAATCGCGCCTACCAGTGGTCCCGACGGATAACCTCGTCTGGCGGGCGCCGCGTCACGGGACCAAAACGGCCCAGCGGCCATCCGATGGGGATGAGCGCATAAGTTCGGACGTTCTTCGGGATCTCGAGGATTTCCTTTACGTTGGCTTCGGCTAATAAGTGCCAGGTGGTCATCGTGGCCGCTAGCCCGTGCGCCCGCGCCGCAAGCAGCAGGTTCTGGACCGCGGGATAGATCGACGCGGCCTCGGAGCGCTGCTCGACCGCATTGAGGCCGCCGAGGACCATGCGCGTCGCGCGTCCCGGGCCGGCCATTCGGAGCGCGGCGACCATATCGCCGATTCGACGCTTCACGCCACGGATGTAGGCGCGCTGGTCGTAGCAGGCGACGATGACCACCGGCGTCTCGTGGAAGTGATCGCGCTGGTAGTGGACCGCGTCCCATGTTCGAACGATCACCGGGTCGATCCCGTAGCGGGGGTCGGCTTTGCCCATCCAGCCCTCGTACATGTCGACGACCATCCGCCAGACCGTCGCGAGCCTCGCGATACGGTCGCGGTCCGTCACGACGATGAACACCTGGCCCTGCTGGTGACCTGCACTCGGCGCACACATGGCTGCTTCGATGAGCTCGCGCACCAGCTCGTCTGGGACGGGATCCGGGCGGAGGCGACGCATCGCTCGCATCGTGGTCATGACCTCGACCATCGATCCGTCCGTACTGCCACGGGTCGGCGATGTGGGGCTCAAGGGCGGCATGGTAGTCCGCGATCGCCCGAATGGCGGAGCCGTTCGGAGCTCGGGCGAGAGCGTCCGCCAAGGGCCCTCGTTCGGGGCCGCCCGGGCGGGAATCGAGACCCGCCGCCGTGGCGCGGGCCCCGTCCTCGGGGCTGCCCGCGGTTCGAGGTCCGGTCTAACGGTACTTTCGGTGGCGCGCCTGACGGCCCCAGAGGTTTGCACCGTGGCTGGTCTTACCGGGTCACGTCGCCGACGTCGGCGGAGCCCCAAAAGAGTCTGACGAACGAGCGCGTACCGACGTCCGTTTACAGACCGTTTTGCGACGACAACGTTCTAGTTCTTGTCGCGTTGACGTCGTAGTGTTCCGATCCACGTTCAAGCGAGGAAGTAACCCCAGTGGCGAAGCCCAGAAGCCGGTGTTCACCGTGCCGCAGCCGCGGCACGAGCCGCCGGTAGAGGCGCCTCAGCCACCGCGGGCTGAGGAAAAACCGGAGGCGAGAAGGGACATGCAGCAGTACCAGCGCGACACGCACGCAAGCCCAAACGGCGACCTGAACGCGTCGCTCGGTAAGGGGTCGGAGTTCGAGGGCAAGCTCGCCTTTGAGGGCAAGGTCCGCATCGACGGCACCTTTACCGGTGAGATCTCGACGAACGACACCCTCCACATCGGCGAGGGAGCAAAGGTCTCGGCTGAGATCAGCTGCGGCACCGTCATCGTCGAGGGCGACGTCGTCGGGAACATCAAGGCGACAGGCGCGGTCGAGCTTCACCGACCGGCAAAGGTACGTGGCGACATCACGAGCCCCTCTCTCAGCATCGAGAAGGGTGTTGTCTTCGAAGGTCGCTCCAAGATGGAGAGCCTCGAGGGCTCGAACGTCGTCAACCTGCGCGCGGCGGCCGACGAAGCCTAACCAAGCAAACCCGGAGACCTAAACCGTGCAAGGCGTCCTCGCGCTCGATCGAGTCACGGTCCGCGACGCGGATTTCAGCCGCGCCGCATTCGAGCGCTTCGCGCCGAACGGCTGCGTCTTCGAGCGCTGCGACTTCCGCGGTGAGCTGTTCGACGAGCGTCTGCAGACGCTCTTCGCGAGCCGAAGGCAAAGCATCTTCCGCGAATGCCGCTTCGACGGCGCCGACCTACACGGTGTCCGACCCGGCCAGGCGCGGTTCGAGAGCTGCAACTTCGCTCGCACGAACATCGACGGTTGGATTTCCGCATGCGCGGAGTTCGTCGACTGCACATTCAGCGGGCCGGTCCGCAACGTCACGTTCCACGGCAAGCCGTGGGGCCACGGGGCCGAGCGGATAGACCCGGTGCGAGCCGCGAACGCGTTCACCGGCAACGACTTCACGAACGCCGACCTCGTGGGCTGCCTCTTCGTGAACGGGATCAACGTCCAGGCTCAGCTCTGGCCGAAGGGCGACACGTACGTCGTCATCGATCGAATCCACCAGCGCGCCACCCGCGCGCGGGCGCTCATCCTCGACTGGCGCGACCACGAGTCTCGCAACGAAGCGCTCGCCATGCTTCAGCAGGTGGCCTTCGTGTTCATCCACCAGAACGGCATCGCGACGCCACGCGTCGATGACCGCTGGCCGGCCACCCCCGAGAATCAGCGCAAGGTTTGGGAGACGCTCGAAGCCGTTCTCTAGGCCCGCGCCTCGGTGCGGGCGTAAGAGGATGTGCTGGCGTTGGACAACGAAGCATTCGTCCGGGCGGCGATGATCGTGACCGGCGGGATCGTGGCGCTGGCCGTCCTCTTCTTGTTCTTGATTGCGCTTCTTCCACGCCATGTGCAGGCGCAGGTGCGGCAACCAATCGTTCGCGGCACGGAGCAGCTCACCAAGATCCTCGACGGAACGGCAAGCGCTTTGGCCGTCGTTTTGGTGTTTTCAGTGCTAGGGCTGCTCATCGCCAGCGTGCTCTTGGTCGCAGCGACGATGGGCCACTAACGCGGCAACCATCGACTCGGTACACTCCACTTCTCGCGAGGACGCGGACAGCGTTTCCGATCTCTGGACTGCAAGCGAGCCGGGTGCGAGTGAGAGCCGGTCAGCCTGAGGGAAGCCACCACCGCCGAGCGATTGGGGTAGGCCCCGTACAGCCGTGAACGAAGCGCGCCGGCGCGGCCGGCGAAGCTGGGTGGAACCGCGAGATCACCTCTCGTCCCAGAGACGGACGGAGGTGATTTTTGTTTGGGAGTCGCGGCGATGGCAAAGACAGAGCGAAAAGCAGATCACGGCGACGAAAACCTCTACGCGCTGCGGCACTCGACCGCGCACGTAATGGCTGGCGCCGTCCTCGATCTCTTTCCAGGCGCGAAGTTCGGGTTCGGACCGCCGGTCCACGACGGCTTCTACTACGACTTCGACCTCCCACGCCCGCTGACGCCCGACGACCTCGGGAAGATCGAAGCGAAGATGCGTGAGGTCGTGAAGCAGGACGCGCCCTTCGAGCACCGCGACATGGGCGTGCCGGAGGCGCTGAAGCTCTTCGGCGAGCGGAACCAGGATTACAAGGTCGACCAGATCAAGAAGCTCGCTGAGAAGGGCGCCGACCAGGACAGCGACGACGAAGTCGAGAACGGCAAGGTCAGCGTCTACCAGCACAACGGCTTCGTCGACCTGTGCAAAGGGCCGCACGTCGAGAAGACGGGGAAGATCGGTCCGTTCAAGCTCCTCTCGATCGCCGGTGCGTACTGGCGTGGCAACGAACGTAATCCGCAGCTGCAGCGCATCTACGGCACGGTATGGCCGGATCAGAAGCAGCTCGACGATTACCTGAAGCGACTTCAGGAGAT
Organism: Chloroflexota bacterium; assembly: GCA_038040345.1. Classification (GTDB taxonomy): domain Bacteria; phylum Chloroflexota; class Limnocylindria; order P2-11E; family P2-11E; genus 3-1-20CM-2-70-9. Next base: position 173,442 of record JBBPIQ010000004.1, on the reverse strand, counting down.
CGAGCGGCGCGACCATCGCGTGCTCGGCAAGGAGCTCGAGCTGTACCGCATTGACGAGGAGCTCGGCTCGGGGCTCGTCTTATGGCTGCCGAACCTGTCGATCGTGCGCGAGGAGCTGGAGCACTGGTGGCGGAAGGTGCACCGCGAGCGCGGGTACACGCTCGTCTACACGCCACACATCGCGAGCGAGAAGATCTATCAGCGTTCGGGGCATCTCGAGAAGTACGGCGAGAACATGTATGGGCCGCTGCTACTGGATGAAGCGGGGGCAGGGGCCCCCGTGGGGCGAAGCCCCCAGAAGTTTTGGATCAAGCCGATGAACTGCCCTGGGCACATCAAGGTCTTCCAGTCGAAGATCCACTCGTACCGCGATCTGCCGATGCGCATCGGCGAGCTCGGCACGGTCTATCGGTACGAGCGCGGCGGCGCACTGCACGGGATGCTGCGCGTTCGGGGCTTCACGCAGGACGACTCGCACATCTTCTGTTCGTGGGAGCAGGCGCAGGAGGAGATCGGCAAGGTCTTCGATCTTGCGATGGAGTTCCTTCGCACGTTCGGATACACGGAGCCGGTCATCTACCTCTCGACCCGTCCCGAGCGCCGGCTCGGCACCGACGAGATGTGGGACAAAGCAGAGAAGGCGCTGGCGGACGCGCTCGGTGTTCGCGAGGTGCCGTACAAGATCGACGAGGGCGGCGGCGTCTTCTACGCGCCGAAGATCGACATCAAGATGAAAGATGCGATCGGCCGCGAGTGGCAGGGACCGACGATCCAGGTCGACCTCAACCTGCCCGAGCGTTTCGATGTCACGTTCGTGAACGAGAAGGGCGAGCGCGAGCGTGCGGTCATGATCCACCGCGTGCTTTTCGGGAGCCTCGAGCGTTTCGTCGGGGGACTGATCGAGCACTACGCAGGGAACTTCCCGCTGTGGCTCAACTGGGAGCAGGTCGCGGTCATCCCCGTTCGCGAGTCGGCGCTCGACTACGCGCGCGACGTCGCGACGAAGCTGCGGGCGGAAGACATCCGCGTCCATCTCGACGAGCAGGCCGGCGATCTGCGGAACCGCGTGAAGGAAGCACAGCAACGCAAGGCGAGCTACATGCTCGTCGTGGGTGACAAGGAGGCCGCCGCCGGCACCGTGTCGGTGCGCCGCCGCGGATCCCGCGACGAGAAGCGCGGCGTGGCGCTCGACGCGTTCATCGATCGCATCAAGAAGGAGCGCGAGAGCAAGGCGCTTCCCGCCGACTTCTCGCAGCACGAGCCGACCGTAGGAGACGCGATCGCTTGAGCGTTCCATCTCTTCGCGGCTCGAAGGTGACGCTCCGTCCGATGACCGACGACGACGCGCCCCTGCTGATGCGGTGGGGGAGCGACCCAGCCTTCCGCCACTACCAGTGGGGTCAGAAGCCGGGCAGGTTCGAGGAGAAAAACGCGCGCGCCTGGATCGAGCGCATGTCGCGCCCAGGCGACTCCGCCTGCTGGATCATCGAGCACGAGCGCCGGCCGATCGGCTTCGCGAATTACCGCGACTTCCACCCTAAGGGCAAGAGCGCCGAGATCGGCATTGGGATCGGCGAACCGGATCTCTGGGGCAAGCACCTCGGTCGCGAGGCTCTGGAGACGCTTCTTCGCTACCTCGTCGACGAGCTCGGCCTGCATCGCGTCGGCCTTTCGGTCGTCGGCTTCAATGACCGCGCGATCTCGATGTACAAGGCGGTCGGGTTCGAGGTCGAGGGTATCGAGCGGGACGGCGTCGGGACCGAGGACGGGTACGTCGACGACGTGAAGATGGCGATCGTGAAGGGCCGGCCTCGTCCGGACTTCGATCCCCGGCCGGTCACGCTGGAAGGCGATCACGTGCGGCTCGTTCCCCTGCGTATCGAGCACGCTCAGGCGCTCTTCGAGGCAGCCGACGAGGACGACATCTGGCTCTGGATGCAACCCCGGCCCCAGGGCCTGCCCGGGTACGAGCGGTACGTCCGGTGGGCGCTCGACCAGCAGATCCTTGGTACACAGCTGCCGTTCGCGGTGATCCGGAAGTCGGACGGGGTCTTGGTCGGCACGACGCGGTACGCACACATCGACCCGCCGAATCGCACCTTCGAGATCGGCTACACGCTGTACGGAAAGGGCGCGCGGCGAACTCCGGTGAACACGGAGTGCAAGCTGCTACTCCTCCGTCACGCGTTCGAGACGCTCGGCGCCAACCGCGTGTGGTTGCAAACCGACAAACGGAACGAACGGTCACAAAACGCGATCGCGCGGCTCGGCGCAAAAAGAGAAGGTGAGCTGCGGAACGAGCGGGTCCTGGCTGACGGCCATCTCCGTACGAGCGTGATGTTCGGAATCACCAAAGACGACTGGCCAAAGGTCCGCGAACGCCTGCTTGATTTCCTCGCCCGGTGATATGCTCGTCCGAGTTGAAGTTCATTCACGGGGAGCGGCCGCGCTGCTAGCGGCATTTTCACGCCAATAACCGAGGTCTCCCTATAGCCGCGCCCGAACTGCGGATCAACGAAGCGATCCGTGTTCCTACCGTTCGCCTTCTCGGTCCCAATGGCGAGCAGCTCGGGATCATCCCGACCGCGCGCGCGCTCGCAAAGGCGCAAGAAGAGGGCTACGACCTCATCGAGATCGCACCGAACGTCCAGCCGCCGGTGGCGCGCATGGGCGACTTCGGGAAATACCGCTACGACCTGCAGCAGAAGGCCAAGGACGCGAAGAAGAAGCAGAAGGCCGTGACGTGGAAGGAGATCCGGGTCTCTCCGAAGATCGACGACCACGACATCGACACGAAGATCCGCTCCGCCGCGAAGTTCCTCGATGAGGGCGACAAGCTCAAGGTCACGGTGCGCTTTCGCGGCCGCGAGCTTGCGCATCCTGACCGGGGCCGCGTGCTGCTCATCGCCATCGGCGACAAGCTGAAGGACCACGGGGTCATCGAGCGGGCTCCGCTCCTCGAGGGCCGGCAGATGCACATGGTCATGAACCCGGTACGCCGAGACGCGGTCTCCGGGGCGCCGACCCCACCGCTACCCGCTCCGTCCGCCCCACCGGCGGCGGCTGCGGCTTCCGCCCCGCCGAAGCCCCCGGCGCCCGGTCCGCGACCCGCTCCAGCCGCGACGCGGCCGCCGGCCGCTGGTCCGGCGCCCGCTCGACCGCCCGCGGCGCGTCCGACCCCACCTCCACGCGCACAACGACCCGCGTAGGCAATAAACTGGTCGTTCATATCTCGCTAGCACCGGAGGTCGTTCACCGTGCCCAAGATCAAGAGCCATAGCGGCGCCAAGAAGCGGTTCGAGTTCACCGGGACTGGCCGCCTCCGTCGTGCGAAGGCGTACAAAGGCCACTTGAACCAGCACAAATCGCCGTCGCGGAAGCGCCGTCACGCGGGTAAGGCACTCGTGGCCAAGGGCGATTTGCAGCTCGTCCGCAAACTGCTGCCGAACCTGAAGGTAAGGAGCTAAGGGATGGGGCGGGTCAAGCGCGGAGTCGCCGCACACAAGAAGCACAAGAAGCTGCTCTCGCAGGCCGAGGGCCGTCGAGCCTCGAAGCACAAGCTCGTACGCCCTGCCCGCGAAGCCGCCATGCACGCGTTGCGCTACGCATACCGCGACCGCCGCGCTCGGAAGGGTCAGTTCCGCGCGCTGTGGATCACCCGGATCAACGCCGCGGCGCGCGACGCGGGCGTGTCCTACAGCCGGCTCATGAACGCGCTTCGTCTTTCCGGGATCGACCTTGATCGCAAGGTCCTCGCCGACATGGCGATCCGCGACCCGAAGGTGTTCCGTCACTACGTCGATCTGATCAAAGAGAAGTCGAGCTCGCAGACCAACAAGTCATAGCGGCGTCGAAGGAGAGCAGTACCGCGACACGCGGCGTTCAAGAGAGATCGGACAGGCTGAGAGCCGGTCACGCCGACGACGCGGGAATTCGCTCCAGAGCCGACCGGCAGAAAAGCCGATCCGGGTGAAGCCCGATAGCGCTTCGACCGAGCGTCCTCCTCAAGGAGGGGGGAACACGGGTGGTACCGCGGAGGCCCGCCTTCGTCCCGAACGAACGGCGGGCTTTTGTGCGTCCGGGGGCAGGGGCCCAGGGGGCAGGGGCCCCCGGACGCGGAGCGGACCGCGAAGCGGAGGAGGACGCGATGGCGGGTGACCTGAAAGAGCTCGCGGACCGCGCGGTCGCCGATATCTTGGCGGCAGCTGACGAGGCCGCGGTCGAAGCCGCCCGCGTGAAATATCTCGGCCGGAAAGGCGCGCTCAGCGAGGCCACGAAGGGCATCGCGAAGCTGGCCGCTGCTGAGAAGCCCGCGTACGGGGCCGCGCTGAACGAGGCGAAGGGCCGCATCGAGTCGGCCCTCGACGAGCGAGGCGCTGCGCTCCGCGCAAAGGTCCTTGAGCGAGATCTCGGGGCCGAGCGCGAGGACATGACGCTCCCCCCGCGGCGCGTGCGCGTCGGCCGCCTGCACCCGATCACGCAGACGGTGCGCGAGGTGTCCCGGATCTTCGGGTCGCTCGGCTTCGAAACCGTCGAAGGTCCGGAGATCGAGTGGGACTACTACAACTTCGAGGCGCTCAACATCCCGGCGGGCCACCCCGCCCGCGAGAAGTGGGACACGCTCTGGATCTCGAATCCGCTGGGTGACGATCCGTCGCGGCCGATCCTTGGCCGGACACACACGTCACCGATGCAGGTCCGTGTCATGGAGAAGCGAAAGCCGCCGATCCGCGTCGTCGTTCCCGGCCGGTGTTATCGGTATGAGGCGACGGACGCGATCCACGAGTCCATCCTCTTCCAGTACGAGGGTCTCGCGATCGACGAGAAGCTCACGATGGCCGACCTCAAGGGCACGCTGTACGCGTTCGCGCGGCAGGTCTTCGGGAGCGATCGCAAGATCCGTTTCCGCGTCGACTACTTCCCGTTCACCGAGCCGTCCGCGGAGATCGCGTTCGACTGCTTCGCGTGCGAGGGGCGCGACCCCGCGTGTCGCGTGTGCGGCGGCGATGGCTGGATCGAGGCGGCCGGCTGCGGCATGGTCCATCCGGACGTCCTTCGCCGTGTGGGGTACGACCCTGCTCGTTATCAGGGCTTCGCGTTCGGCGGAGGCATCGAGCGTCTCGCGATGCTGCGCACCGGCGCGCCTGACATCCGGCTCTTCTACCAGAACGACCTCCGGTACCTGGAGCAGTTCTGATGCTGATAAAAGTGCCCGTGTCCTGGTTGCGCGAGTACGTCGACATCACGATCCCGATTGATGAGCTCGCGCTGAAGCTCCACATGTCCAGCACTGAGGTCAAGGGCATCGAGCGACCGTGGTGGGACGACAAGATCCGAACGGCGCGCGTCGAGAAGCTCGCGAAGCACCCGAACGCGGACAAGCTGCAGCTCGCGACGGTCGACTACGGCGCGGGCGCACCGAAGACGGTCGTGACCGGCGCGACGAATCTGACCGAAGGCGCGATCGTTCCGTACGCGGACGAAGGCGCGACAATCATCGACGGCCACACCGGCGAGCGCGCAACACTCCGCGGTAAGCCCATGCGCGGGATCAAGAGCGAGGGCATGGTGCTATCGCGCAAGGAGCTCGGCCTCGGCGACGAGCACGAGGGGATCTACCTCCTCGACGCGAAGCTGCCGGTCGGCGCGCTCCTCCGCGAGGTTCTTGGCGAGACCATCCTCGCGCTCGAGCTTCAGCCCAACCGCCCCGACTGCCTGGGTGTCGTCGGCATCGCGCGTGAGGTCGCGGCGCTGCTGGGCACGAGCCTCCGCGAGCCGCCGCTCGAGCGGCTCGGCGCAGGCGCGCCGAAGAACCTCGACGTGCGCATCGAGGACGACAGCGCCTGCCCCCGTTTCGCGGCGGCGCTCCTGACGGGGATCCGCATCGGTCCATCGCCCGAATGGATGCAGGCCCGCCTCGTCGCGGCCGGCATGCGGCCGATCGACAGCGTCGTGGACATCACGAACTACGTCATGCTCGAGCTCGGCCAACCCCTTCACGCGTACGACCACCGCAAGCTGCGCGGCAGCGTGCTCGTCGCGCGCCAGGCGCGGCGCGGAGAGTCGCTGCGAACGCTCGACGGGATCGACCGCGTGCTTCCCGAGGGAACGCTCGTGATCGCCGACGCCGAGCGCGCGTTGGGCGTCGCCGGAATTCTCGGCGGCGAGGACTCGGAGATCCGCGAGGACACCACCACCGTCGCCCTGGAGTGCGCATCGTTCGAGCCGCGCGGGATCGGTCGGACCGCGACGAAGCTCGGCCTCCACGGCTCGTCGGGGAGCGCGGCGGCGCGTCGGTTCTCGTGGGAGCTCTCGCCCGAGCTCGTTCCGATCGCGCTCGCGCGCGCCTGCCGGCTGCTTCGCGAGCACGCCGGAGCCAAGGTCGAGGGCGTCGTGGATCGCTATCCCAACCCTCGCCCGAGGGTCAACGTGCGGATGCGCTTCTCGGACGTGCCGCGGGTGATGGGGATCGACATCGATCCAGCGGAGACGCTCGACATCCTGCGGCGCCTTCAGTTCACAGCGGCCGCTGATGGCGACACGCTCGTGGCGACACCGCCCATCGTGCGAACCGACATCGCGATCGCCGAGGACATCGTCGAAGAGGTCGGCCGCATCGCTGGCTACGAGCGCCTGCCGACGCGGATCCCGGACGGCCCGCTTCCGCTGGCGGAGCGGCATCCACTCGAGGAGTTCCGCGAGCGCGCGCGCGATGGTCTCGCCGGATTCGGTCTTCAAGAGATCGTTTCGTACTCGCTCATCGATCCCGCGTGGCTGAAGCAGCTGACTGCGGATGGCTCGTGCATAGCGCCGGAGCCGTTGCGCGTCGTCAACCCGACCACCGTCTCGCAATCAGCGGCGCGGCCGACCTTGCGCGCGAGCTTGCTCGACACAGCGCGGCGCAACCTTCGCCACCGCGCATCCGTCGCGATCTTCGAGATCGCACCTATCTATCTCCCCAGGCGCGCGGATCTCCCCGAGGAGCGGTGGACCATCGGCATCCTGCTCGCCGGAAATGCGCAACCGGTGAAGGACGGAGAGACGTGGCTCACACCCGAGCGCCCCTTCGATGTTCGCGACCTGCAGGGGATCGTCGCCGGTCTCGAGGATCTGCTCGACGTCCGTATCTCGGGTGACCGACGGGACACGCCCGGTCTCCATCCGGGACGCAGCATTGCGTTCGCACGCAGCGAGCGGACCTACCTGCTCGTCGGCCAGCTCGATCCGCGTGTCGCCGAAACGTGGGAGCTTCCAGCCGAGACATTTATCGCGGAGATCGACCTGGCCGTCTGGCAAGAGTCCTCGCGCTCGCCGCGCGTCGCCGCGCCGCCGCGGTTCCCCGCAGCGCTTCGGGACGTCGCCGTCGTCGTTGACGAGGCCACTCCGTACGGCGACTTGGAGCGCGAGATCAGGGCGGCTGGCGGCAAAGACCTCGAATCCGTCGCTCTCCTCGACGTCTACCGCGGTCAACAGACCGGGGCCGGAAAAAAGTCGTTTGCCGTGCGCCTGACCTTCCGGTCCGCGTCAGGGACCCTTGGCGAGGCCGACGTCGAGCGCTTGCTGAAACGGATCGCCGGGCGCCTTCAGCATGCCCTGGGAGCGACGATCCGTGACTAACTCACGTCCGGGGGCGGTCCGACCGGACTGAACCGGCTCGCAGGCAGGGTGGTACCCAGATAGACTCGGCGCCTAGCGCCAGGGAGGTGTGTGAACTAGTGGAGAAACGTTACATGCGCAGAGGGCTTGCCCTCGCTGTCACCGCATCGATAGCACTCGCAGCCTGCACCCAAACGCCAGCGACGACCGGAAGCCCGTCACCGGGCGCGTCCGCGAGCGTGGCTCCGGGGACGTTCACGCGTGGCCAGGGTGGGGAACTGAAGATCCTGTACTGGCAGGCACCGACGATCCTCAACACGCATCAAGCGACCGGAACCAAGGACTACGACGCGGCGCGTCTCATTCAGGAGCCGCTCGCCTCGTGGGGCGTTGACGGCAAGCCGGTCGCGAACGGGCTCGCGAAGGAGATCCCGACTGTCGACAACAAGGGAGTCTCCGCCGACTTCACGACCGTGACGTGGAATCTCGCCAGCGGGCTGAAGTGGTCCGACGGCACTGCGGTCACGGCCGACGACGTCGTCTTCACGTCGAAGTACATGGCCGACACCGACACCGCGGACCCGAACTCTGACTACATGACAGGCGTGAAGTCGGTCGTCGCGACCAACCCGACCACCGTCACCGTCACCTTCGACGCCCCGACCGCGAACCCGTACCAGTTCGGAACGGGTGGCGGCAACGAGATCATGCAGAAGGCACAGTTCGAGAAGTGCCTCGGCGCGAAGGCGAGCGAGTGCCCGGAGAACTTGAAGCCGGTCGGCACCGGGCCCTACAAGCTCACCGAGTTCAAGTCCGGCGACGTCGTGACCTACGAGATCAACACGAACTACCGCGACGCGAAGAAGCCCTACTTCAAGACCGTCCAGTTGAAGGGCGGCGGCGACGCTCTGTCCGCGGCCCGCGCGGTCTTCCAGACCGGCGACGTCGACTACGGATGGAACCTCCAGGTCGAAGCCCCGGTGCTCAAGGCGCTCATCACGGGCAGCACCAAGGGCGACTACCTCGGCAAGGCGAGCTCGAACGTCGAGCGGGTGAACATCAACTTCGCGAACCCCGATCCAGCGCTCGGCGACCAGCGGTCCGAGCCCACCACGAAGCACCCCTTCTTCAACGGCCCCGACGGCCTCATCGTCCGATCGGCGCTCGCGATGGCGTCAGACCGCGCGACCATCGGAGACCAGCTCTACGGAAACGGTCTGACCGGCACGTCGACGTGCAACCAGCTCCTGGGGAGCGACGGCTGGACGTCAAAGAACACCGCGACCATGAGCGTTTGCAAGTTCGACCCGGCCGCCGCCAACAAGCTGCTTGACGACAACGGCTGGGTGAAAGGCTCCGACGGCGTACGTGCCAAGGGTGGCATCAAGCTGAAGATCCTCTTCGCCACCACGGTCAACGCCCTGCGCCAGAAGGAGCAGGACATCCTCAAGAAGAACTGGGAAGCGGTCGGCTTCTCCGTCGAGCTCCGGTCGCTTCCCGGAGGCGTGTTCTTCTCGAACGCGGCCGACGGCGCGAACCGCTTCTATTACGACGTGAGCATGTTCACGAACGGCTCGACGCCCGACATCACCGGCTACATGGCCGGCTGGACGACCAAGCAGATCGCCCAGAAGTCGAACAACTGGAACCAGAACAACTACCACCGGTACTCCAACCCGGCCTACGACGCGATCGTCGAGCAGATGCGCACGACGACGGACCAGGCGAAGCTGAACCTGCTGGGTATTCAGGCCAACGACATCCTCATCAAGGACGTCGTGGTCATCCCGCTGGTGAACCGATTCCAGGTGGCCTCTGGAAAGAGCAAGGCCCTTCAGGGAACGAACCTGAACCCATGGGACTCTGAGATGTGGAACATCGCGGACTGGTACAAGACGCCGTAAGCGACGACGAACGACGGTGTACGGTAGTGCGGTGGACGACCTCCACCGCACTACCCACACCAGCCTCGATGGGGTGAGGTGCCGGTAGCGTGGGGCGATACATCATTCGGCGGCTACTGATCGCGATCCCGACCTTGCTCATCATTAGTTTCGTCGTGTACGGAATCCTCGCGCTCGCCCCGGGCGACCCGCTCAGCCAATTCGCGAACAACCCCAACGTGCCGCCCGAAGTCCGCGAGAGGATTCGCGAATCGCTGGGGCTGAATCAGCCCTGGCACATCCGGTACGTGAAGTGGCTCCTGGCACTGCTCAAAGGCGATTTCGGCTACTCGTTCATGAGCCACCTACCTGTGATCAATCTCCTCATCGAGCGGCTCCCAAACACTCTTGCCGTGGTCGGCGTCGCGTACATCCTCGGCATCGCCCTCGCCGTTCCGATCGGGATGATCTCGGCGGTGAAGCGCTACTCGATCTTCGACCACCTCGCGACGACGTTCGCGTTCATCGGTTTCTCGGTTCCGACGTTCTTCACCGGTCTCTTGCTCATCATCCTGTTCAGCATCAACCTGCACTGGTTCCCGTTCATCTACGACTCGACGCTCAAGGTGAAGGATTTCGGATCGTTCATCGATCAGATGAAACAGTCGATCATGCCGATCATCGTCCTTGCCCTCTTCGATACGGCGACGCTTGCGCGCTACATCCGCGCCGAGATGCTCGAGCACCTTCCGCTGGATTACGTGCGGACCGCCCGCGGCAAAGGCATCGCCGAGCGGCTCGTCGTGATCCGCCACGTTCTCCGGAACAGCCTCATCCCAGTCGTGACCCTGGTCGCCCTCGGTGTTCCGGCGGTCTTCGCCGGCGCGATCGTGACCGAGCAGATCTTCCGCGTCCCGGGGATCGGCGAGCTCCTCATTCGCTCGATCAGCGACAGCGACACTCCGGTGGTCGCGGCGATCGTGTTCCTGTTCGCGATCCTGGTCGTCCTCTTCAACCTGGTCGCCGACGTCCTGTACGCGGTCCTCGACCCCCGGATCAGGTACGCATAATGGCCACGACAACCGACGTCCGGAAGATGCCAGTCGCCGCGACGGCGGACATGATGCGGCCGCCGCGGTCGCTCTGGAAGGACGCCTGGTACCAGTTCCGACGCCACACGCTCGCGATGGCGGGAATGGTGACGCTCATCATCCTGATCCTCGGTACCACGCTCGGACCGTTCGTCTATACGACGCCGATCAATGACATCGACTTCTCGCGCGCGATCGAGGGCCCTTCACCCGCACATCCCTTCGGCACCGACGATCTCGGCCGCGACACGCTCGCCCGAGTGCTCTGGGGCGGCCGCGTTTCGATCGCCGTGGGAATCACCGCCGTCCTCCTCGCGATCAGTCTTGGAACGGCGGTCGGCGCATTCGCGGGCTACTTCGGCCGTCTGGACAACCCGCTCATGCGGGTGACTGACCTCTTCCTGTCGCTCCCGATCCTCCCGCTGCTGCTCATCATCATTTTCCTGTTCCGCGACACCCTCCGAAAGCTCTTCGGACCGGAGATCGGCATCTTCCTCATGATCGTGACGGTCATCGGGATACTGACCTGGATGCCCGTCGCGCGGCTCGTTCGCGCGAACTTCCTGTCGCTCAAGAACAAGGAGTTCGTGGAGGCCGCGCGGACCGTTGGCGCAACCGATGCCCGGATCATCACGAAGCACATCCTGCCGAACGTGCTGAGCTCCGTGCTCGTCGCCGCGACGCTCGGAGTCGGGGGCGCGATCATCCTCGAATCGACGTTGTCGTTCCTCGGCCTGGGCTTTCCATCCGACGTGCCGACGTGGGGACGGCTGCTCTTCGACGCGCAGAACTACCTCGACCTCGCGCCGCACCTCGCGCTCTTCCCGGGTCTCGCGATCTTCCTCACCGTTCTCTCTGTCAACTACATCGGTGACGGCCTGCGGGACGCACTCGACCCTCGCAAGAGCTGATCCAGCGAGGTCGCACACCGGCAAGCGCCTTCCGCGGGACTTCTACGCTCGACCGACGCTCAAAGTGGCGCGCGAACTCCTCGGCAAGGTCCTTACTCTGGAGAGCGCGGGCTCGACGAAGACCGCGCGGATCGTCGAGGTGGAGGCGTACCTTGGCGGTCGCGACCCGGCATCGCACGCGTATCGCGGCCCCACACCGCGGACCGCGCCGATGTTCGGACCTCCCGGAAGGAGCTACGTGTATTTCGTGTACGGCATGTATCACTGCCTCAACGTCGTGACGGAGAGTGACGGCGTCGCCGGCGCGGTCCTGCTGCGGGGGGCCGAGCCTCTTCGGGGCTTCGACGAGGCCGAGCCTCGCGCGCTCGCGGGCCCCGGCAAGCTCGCACGCGCCTTCGGCCTCACCACGAAGCACACGAACCTGGACCTGGTGCGCTCGATACTCACGGTCCGCGACGCGGCCCCGGTACCGCCGTCGCGCGTGGTGCGATCTGTGCGGGTGGGCCTGAGCGAGCACGGGACCACGAACAAGCCCTGGCGCCTGTACGTTCGCGGATCGAGCGGAGTGTCCCGCCCTTGAACGAAGGCGCGCTCGGCCGCCTCGAGCTCCCCGCGGTCCGGCGCCTCCTGGCGGAGCGCACCGCGTTCGCGCCTGGCCGCGAGCTCGCCGAAGCGCTTTTCCCCACGACGGATCTCCGCGAGGCGGAGCGCCTCCAGGACGAGACCGCGGCCGCGCGGGATCTGTTCCGCCAGAATCCGTCAAGCGGCCTGCGCGGCGCGCGCGATATCCGCGACGCGCTCCGGCGCGCGAAGCTCGGCGGCACGCTTGATCCGGTCCAGCTCATCGCGGTGGCCGACACGGTCCGCGCCGCCGAGCACCTGTTCGCCGACGTTCGGCCGTACCCACCGCTCGCCGCGCGCGCCCGTTTCGCGCGACCACCCGCCGACGTCGCCGCCACGATCGAGAACGCCATCGGCGCGACCAGCGAGGTCCTGGATCGCGCGAGCGCACGCCTCGGCTCGCTCCGCGCCAACCTGCGGGCGGCCCAGGCTCGTTTGCAGCAGCGCCTCGACGGACTCGTGCGTTCCCCGGATCTCCTCCGGCTGCTCCAGGATCCGATCGTGACCCAGCGCGGCGGCCGCTACGTCGTGCCGGTGAAGGCCGAGCACCGCGCCGCGGTCAAAGGGATCGTCCACGACCAGTCCGCGAGCGGGCAGACGGTGTTCATCGAGCCGCTCGAGATCATGGAAGCGAACAACGCGTTGCGCGAGGCCGAGCTCGCCGAGCGCCTCGAGGTGGAGCGGATCCTCGACGAGCTTTCGCGGCGGATCGAGAAATCCTCGGAGGAGCTCGACGCGATGACGACGGCGCTCGCCGCCCTCGACCTCATTCTCGCGAAGGCGCTGTACGCGGAGGCGCTCCAGGCGACCCGTCCCGAGCTCAACGCCGAGGGCGTTCTCGATCTCGTCGACGCGCGCCATCCGCTTCTCGTGGAGCAGGGGACTGTGGTCGGTGTCGACGTCCGGCTCGGTGGCGAGTTCCGCGTCCTAGTCGTGACCGGCCCGAACACCGGCGGCAAGACCGTGACGCTCAAGACGATCGGCCTGCTCACCGCGATGGCGGCGTGCGGTCTCGCGGTCCCCGCCGACCGCGGCCGCGTGCCGGTCGTCCGCCGAATCTTCGCCGACATCGGCGACGAGCAGTCGATCGCGCAGTCGCTCTCCACGTTCTCGTCGCACCTGCGCAACGTTGTGGCCACGCTCGCCGACGCCGAGCGCGGCGACCTCGCGCTTCTCGACGAGGTCGGCGCCGGGACCGATCCGGACGAAGGCGCGGCCCTCGCGATGGCCGTGCTCGAGACTCTCCTCGAGCGTGGGGTGCTGGTCGCCGCGACCACCCACTACCCGGAGCTCAAGGCTTTCGCGCTCAACACGCCCGGCGTCCGCAACGCGAGCATGGAGTTCGACTCGAACACTCTTCGCCCGACCTTCCGACTCCACATCGGACTCCCGGGCGCGTCCAACGCATTCGCGATCGCCGAGCGCTTGGGTTTGGACAAGAGCGTTCTGGCTCGCGCCGACGCGCACCTTTCCGAGCTTCATCGCTCGCTCGAACGCACCCTGCTCGAAGCCGAACGACAACGCACGGAGCTCAGCTCGGCGCTGGAGGAAGCGCGTATCTCCGCCGCCGACGCCGCTGATGCGACCGCTGGGGCGCAGCGCGAGGCCGACAGGGTCCGCGACGAGGCGCAGCGGGCGCTTCGCCGGGCGCGTGCCGAGGCCGATGAGCTCCTGCTGCAGGCCAGGCGCGCGCTGCGGCAGGCCGAAGATGCGCGCGACCGAAACGCGAAGCGGAACCTGGTCGACGACGCACGCGCCGCGTTGGCCGAGGCCGAGACCGCGCGGGCGGCCGCCACCACTCCGCAGACGGCGCCGGCCACGGTCACGATCGCCGTCGGCTCGCCCGTGTTCGTCGAGGGCGTCGCTGAGCCGGGCACTCTTCTCGCCATCGACGACCGCGGCATGGCGGATGTGGCCGCAGGCTCGTTGCGGCTGCGGGTGCCGGCGACACAGCTCCGGCCCGCGCCGGAATCGAACGAGGCGCCGATCCGCTCGAATCGGCCCGTGATACGAGGATCGGCGACAAGCGTTTCGCTGCAGCTCGACATCCGGGGCGCGCGAGCCGAGGAGGCGCTCGAGGTTCTCGATCGCTATTTGAACGACGCCGCCGTGGCCGGGATCGGTCGCCTGCGCATCGTCCACGGCAAGGGGACGGGCGCCCTGCGGACGGCTATTCGCGCCGCGCTGGCCGGCCACCCCCTCGTTCGGGCGCAGGAGCCGGCCGGGCCCTCGGAAGGCGGCGACGGCGCCACCATCGTCACGCTCTAGCCGCGCCGGCTGAACTCCGGCCCGTCTCCGGCGGTATCGGAACCAGGTGGGCCGATATGTCTTGCGCCGGCTGCTCATCGCGATTCCGACGCTGCTCGTCATCAGCTTCGTCGTGTACGCGATCCTCGCTCTCGCGCCTGGCGACCCGCTGGGCCAGTTCGCGGCCAATCCGAACGTTCCGCCCGAGGTCCGCGAAAGGATCCGCGAATCGCTGGGGCTGAATCAGCCCTGGCACATCCGGTACGTAAAGTGGCTCCTCGCCCTCCTGCAAGGAGATTTCGGATATTCGTTCGGAAGCCATTCGCCGGTCGCGGGTCTCCTCGTCGAACGCCTACCCAACACGCTTGCCGTCGTGGGCGTGGCCTACATCCTTGGACTGTTCCTCGCCCTCCCGATCGGCATGATCTCCGCGGTGAAGCAGTACTCGTTGTTCGACCACGTGGCGACGACCTTCGCGTTCATCGGCTTCTCGGTGCCGACGTTCTTCACCGGCCTGCTGCTCATCATCATCTTCAGCATCAACCTGCGTTGGTTCCCGTTCATCTATGACTCGACGGTCAAGGTCAAGGACTTCGCGACGCTCGTCGAGCAGCTGAAGCAATCGATCATGCCGATCGCCGTGCTCACGCTCTTCAACACCGCGGGTCTCGCGCGATTCATTCGCGCGGAGATGCTCGAGCATCTCCCGCTCGAGTACGTGCGGACCGCGCGCGGCAAAGGGATCGCCGAGCGGCTCGTGATCCTCAGGCACGTCCTGCGCAACAGCCTCATCCCCGTGGTCACCCTCGTCGCCCTCGGGATCCCGGCGGTCTTCGCCGGCGCGATCGTCACGGAGCAGATCTTCCGTGTGCCCGGGATCGGCGAGCTCCTGGTTCGTTCGATCGGCACAAGCGACACGCCCGTCATCGCGGCGATCGTCTTCTTGTTCGCGGTGCTCGTCGTTGTCTTCAACCTGATCGCGGACGTGCTGTACGCCGTCCTCGACCCGCGCATCCGGTACGCCTAGAACACGCGCCGCATCTCGATCCCGATCGCCGCGAGATCCCGGACAATCCTCGCGCGATCGCGCTCGATGAGACCGAGGTCGGCGAGGACGACTGCCAGATTCGGGTGCGGATCGATCTCGCGTGGCGCGGCCCAGCGCAGCTCGCCGCCCGCCTCTGCCTGCGGCGTTCCGTCGAGCGGGCCGGCTCGGAAGAGATGAACGAGGAAATGAAAGCGGCCCGCGGGCGAGCTTCGCACCTCGTACAGCGCGACCGGGCGAAGGTCGGCGGCGCGATAGCCGGTCTCCTCGAAGAGCTCGCGCCGCGCGGCGTCCTCGAGACGCTCGTTCCGCTCCACGTTCCCGCCTGGCAAAAGCCACGCGCCCGCGAACGGACCGGATGTTTGTTTGACGATCAGTACCCGTCCGGCGTCATCGACGCACGCGACGACCGCGCTGACCCCAGGCCCTTCGGCCACGCCCGCTACGGCGTCTTCTTGGGCGTCGGGAAGGGCGGCAGCGTCCCGGTCGGGAAGGCGATCGTCGGCGTCGGACCGGGCGTGCGGGTAGGCACGGGCGTGAGGGTGGGCGTCGGGACCGCAGGTGTCGGGCAGGGGTCCGGGCCGACGAGGTTCCACGTGTAGCGCCCATAGGTATGTTTGCCGGTCATAGCGTCGCGCACCCACTGGTCGGTGTATTTCTGGAACGCAGCACCGCGCGTGTCCTTGATGCTCATCGACACCTTCGCGGTCCCGTCGGGTGCGGGGCAACCGGCGACGAACCAGTCGTCGGCCTTCGCCGGCTCGGTGCCCTTGATGAACCACTCCGTCGACGAGAACGGCGAGAGTGCGGAGGGAGCGAGGCCCGATCCGTACCCGCCGAGCGCGCCCGGCGCCGTGACGGCCGTGCCGCTCACGACGTTGGCGGGTCGCGGCCAGTCCGTCGCGGGAGTGTCGGCGAGGGCTTCCTTCATGTAGTCGCGCCAGAGCTGGCCAGGGCCCATCGCGCTCGAGAAGTCGCGCGAGCTCATCGGATCACCGTTCGAGTTCCCCATCCAGACCCCGGTCACCATCGTCGGCACGTAGCCGACCGAGTACACGTCTTTCAGGTTGTCGGTCGTGCCTGTCTTGAGCGCGGCGACGCGGCCGATGTTCGTCCATGAGCCGAAGATGAA
The DNA here is from genome assembly GCA_038040345.1 of Chloroflexota bacterium. Taxonomy (GTDB): domain Bacteria; phylum Chloroflexota; class Limnocylindria; order P2-11E; family P2-11E; genus 3-1-20CM-2-70-9. The sequence continues at coordinate 156,916 of JBBPIQ010000004.1, read as the reverse complement.
GTCCTTCGCGGGGTTGGTCGTGTCCTTGAGGATGTCGGTCATGATCCAGGCGATCCCGGCATCGAGCGCGCGCTTCTGCTCGTAGTCCTTGTGCTCCCAGATGACTTTCCCGTGCGAATCCTCGACCTTGAGGATGTACGTCGGCGTCACCCGGACACCCATGTTGGCGAGGACGCCGTACGCGCTCGCCATGTCGACGAGGTGCACTTCCTTCGCGCCGAGGGTGAGGGAGAGCCCGATCTTCGTCGAGTCGATTTCGGTCGTGATGCCCAGGTCGTGCGCCGTCTGGATCGTGGCGTCGATGCCCGAGTACTCCGCGAGGAACTTCACAGCGGGTACGTTCCGCGACTCGCGGATGGCCTGCCGCATCGTGACCGGTCCGTGGTACTGAAGGTCGGCGTTTTCGGGGCAATAGCCGCAGGCAGACGGGCTCATCCGAGTCGGATCGGCCCTGCCGCCGAAGTCGGTCCGCGCGTCGACGACGACGGTCGCCGCCGTCGCCCCGTTCTTGAGCGCCGTGACGTAGTTGAACATCTTGAACGACGATCCCGGCTGGCGTAGGCCAATGCCGGCGACGTCGAACTGGCCCTGGACGCGCGGATCGTCGCGGTTGTTGTAGTCGACCGAACCGACGTAGGTGAGGACCTCGCCGGTGCGCGGATCGATGGACACGAGCGCCGCGTTCCAAACGTTCTTCGAGTGCAGCTCGTCGACCCACTCGCGGACCTGCCGCTCGCCGATCTCCTGTTTGGTCATGTCGAGCGTCGTCGTCACGCGGTAGCCGCCGCGCGACACCGCGGCCTCGTCGCCGCCGAGGATTTGAGTGAGCTGGTTGCGCACCTGGAAGACGAAGTGCGGCGCCTTGATGGTCGCGATCGGCGCTTCCGCAACTTTGATGGGCTCGGCACTCGCTGCGTCGGCATCGCTCTGTGTGATAGCGCCGGTGTCGACCATCTGGTTGAGGACGTAGAGACGTCGTTCCTGTGCGCGGTCGGCGTTCTCCGCTTGCGTCGGGTCGAGAATGGAAGGCGACTGTGGCAGACCGGCGAGGAGAGCGGCCTCCGCGAGCGTGAGCTTCGAGAGGTCCGACTTCCCGAAGTACGTTTGGGCCGCGGCCTTCACGCCGTAGGCCTGGTTCCCGTAATAGATCTGGTTGAAGTAGAGCTCGAGGATCTGCTGCTTCGAATAGGTGTTCGTCACCTCGACGGCGAGGATCGCCTCGCGGATCTTTCGCTTGAGCGAGACCTCGTCGCCGACGATCCGTCGTTTCACGAGCTGCTGGGTGATCGTCGACGCGCCACCCTGCCCGCTGCCACGACCGGTGACGTCGGAGAACACCGCGCGCACGATCCCGACCACGTCGACGCCCGGATTGGTCCAGAAGCTCTTGTCCTCCGCGGCGACCGTCGCGTCGACGAGGACCTGCGGGATCTCGTCGTAGCTCACGACCTCGCGGTTCTCGTCCGAGAACTGATAGAGGAGCTGCGTGCCGGTCCGGTCGTAGACCCTCGTCGATTGGGCCAGCGGATCCTTCGCAAGGTCTTGCGGTGAGGGAAGGTCTCCGGTGAAGAACGCGAGGGCCGCACCGCCGCCGATCAGCAGGAGCGCGCCGGTCGCGAGGATCAGGGCAAAGAGCCCCGACGGCAATGCGAGGCGCCATCCGCTGAACGCTCCGCCGCCCCGGCGCCGTTTCGAGCGATATGCCCCGCGCCGGAGCGCGTGATCATGCGTGGTCTTCGAATGGGCGATGCGTTCATGGTAACGGGCACGAAACGTATCCTGTGAGCGTGCCGACACGTCCATCACAACGCGAACTCGATGAATTCCTCACGCGTGGCGTGAGCGACGTGAGCGTGCTCGGCGATTTGCGCTCGGCACTCGCCTCAGGTGAGCGTCAGTTGCGTATCAAGCAAGGGTTCGATCCGACGCACGCGAATCTTCATCTCGGTCACGCGATCCCACTGCGCAAGTTAAGAAAGCTGTCGCAATGGGGCCACGAGATCGTGCTCATCGTTGGCGATTGGACAACGCAGATCGGCGACCCGAGCGATCTTGACCAGAGCCGGCCGCTGAAGTCCCGCGACGAGGTCATGGCGAACGCCCAGACCTACCTCGACCAGTTCCATCTCATCGTCCCGCGCGAGAACACCCGGATCGTCCTACAGGACGAGTGGTTCGGGAAGTTCGGCCTCCGTGACGTCATTCAGCTGACCTCGCGGTTTACGGCGCAGCAGATCCTGGCGCGCGAGGAATTCCGCAAGCGCATGGAAAAGAAGACGGCGATCCCCATCAAGGACCTTCTGTACCCGCTCCTGCAGGCATACGACTCCGTTGCGATCGACGCGGATGTGGAGTTCGGTGGAACGGATCAGCTCTTCAACATCCTGACCGGCAGGGAGCTTCAGGAGATGGTCGGCCAGCGTGCGCAATCCGTGTTCATCGTCGAGCTCCTCGAGGGACTCGACGGCTTGAAGATGAGCAAGTCGAAGCCGGCGCAGAGCATCTGGCTCGTCGACCCGCCGACCGAGGTCTACGGAAAAGTGATGGCGATCGACGACAAGCTCATGCCTCACTACTTCGAATGGGCCACCGAGCTCCCGTTGGAAGAGGTGCGGGCCACGCTCGATGCGCTCGCGCGCAAGGATCTCCACCCGCGCGAGGCGAAGCGCAAGCTCGCGCGCACGATCACGACCGAGCTGCATTCAGCGGCCGCCGCGGATGAGGCGGAGCACGAGTTCGACCGAGTGCACAAAGAAGGAGCAGCGCCCGACGCGGTCCCGACCGTCGACGTGGCGGTCAATGGGCAAAAGGAAGTTGGCATCGTGGATCTCGTCGTCGGGGCCTTCGGGAAGAGCAAGCGCGAGGCGCGGCAGCTGGTCGCCCAGAACGGCGTGCGGGTCGACGGAACGGTCGCGAGCGAGGACACGAAGGTCCCTGTGAAGGGCGAACCGCTGCTCCAGATCGGGAAGCGCCAGGCCATGCGCGTCCGCTTCCGGTGACGACCTCGCGCCCGGTCGTTGCGGTTGTCCCGTTCGGCGCGAAGGGGCACGACGCCAAAGCCGGCGGGATCGGCCGTCAGGTGGCGCGGCGCCTCGTCGAGCGGTTCGCGGACGATCCGAACATCGAGCTCAGGCCGGTATTTCTGGTCGCCATGCCCGAGACGAAGAGCGACGCGGGCTATCTCGTGTTCGGCTCGACGCCCGATAAGGATCTCGCCGCGCAGTACGGCGAGTCGCTCGGGACCAGCCATGCGTTGACCGGGCTCTATCGCGAAGATGCGAAGGGGCGCGCGTTCATCGTGACGCTTGTGGACGTGAAGAATCGCAATGTGGCTGCCGAGCGCGAGCTCGCGGTGGCGGCGGACGAGCTCCATCGCGCGGAGCCGGCGCTGGCCGCGTGGCTCGCCGAGGCGCTCGGTGTGCCGGCGCCTGGCCTCGAACCCGAGACCGCCAACGAACCCTCGTACCAGGCGCTCCTCGCGGGCCTCGAGTACGAGACGGACGCCACACTTCTGCGAGCGGGGGATCCGAGCGCCGCCGATGCCGCTCGCGCGCGGGCCTTCGACGAGTACGTCGCCGCGATCCAGCTCGATCCCGAGTCGCTGCGCGCGGAAGAACGGCTCCTCGTGCTGGCCGCGGAGTCGGTGGAGCGCGGCGATGAGGAGCGGGCGGCGCGCGCGCTCGACGACGTCATCGAGACGAAGAATCGTTCCTGGCGCGCCCACTACATGCTCGCGGAGCTCCTTGGGCGGATCGGTGAGACGAATCGCGCGATCGTGGCGCTCGAGCACGCGCACGCGCTGCGGCCCCTCCGCGACCGCGACGTACTGAAGCTCGCCGAGTTGTACATCGCCGAGCAAGCCCCGGGTCAGGCCGCATCGCACCTCCGGCGGATCGCGTCGGACAGCAGCGAGTTCGGCCGCGCGCAGGAGCTCCTGGGAGTTCTCGCGCTCCAGAAGGGCGACAAGTCCGCGGCCCGCGCGCACCTCGAGCGGGCCACCGTGGGCGGCCGGTCGACGGCGCGGGCGCACCTCGCGCGCTTGCTCATTGCGGAAGGGAAGCGCGACGACGCGGCGCGTGAGCTCGAGCAGATCCTTGCGACGGCGGACGCCGACCGCGATGCGCTCGCGCAGGCCCATCGCCTCCGGCTCGGGCTTCAGCGTCCCGATCTCGAGGCCGAGCTGGAGCGGGCCGGCCGCGCCGCGCTCTCCGCCGACGCCACGCGACTCGACGAGGTGCGCGCCGCGTTCGAGCGCGTCCTCGAGTTCGACACGGAGATCTGGGAAGCGCACTTCGGCCTGGGGCTCGTCGCGCGACAGAGCGAGGCCTTCGTCGCCGCGGCCAATTCGTTCCGCCGCGCGCTTGACCTCGCCCCGGAGCAACCCGACGTGATGCACGAGCTCGGCGTCGCGCTCCTCGCGTCCGGCTCGAAAGCGGATGCGCTCGGTCTGTTGGATCGCGCCGCAGCCCTGCGTCCGGACGAGGCCGCGTACATCGCGGACGCGGGCCTCGCGCACCTGCGCGCGGGCGATCTCGCTGCGGCCCGCGACCGGCTGCGCATCGCGAGCACGATCGACGCGGCGGATCCATTGACGCGCGCCTACCTCGCCGAGCTCGAGCGCGTCGAGGCCGCCTCCGAGAAAGCGAATTGAGCGCGGCGAAGCAGGTCGTGGTGCTTGGCGGCGGGTTTGGTGGCCTGCACCTGGTCCGCCGGCTCGAGCGGCGACTCCATCAAGGCGAAGCCGCGGTCACACTCGTCGACCGGCAGAACTATCACCTCTTCACGCCGCTCCTCTATCAGGTGTGCACCGGCGAGCTCCCGCCGCACGCCGTGGCCTACCCGCTCCGCGACGCGACTGCCCCCGCCGGCTACCACTTCCTGCAGAGCGAGGTGACAGCCATCGACCTCGAGCACCGCCGGGTCGGTACCGCCGACGGCGAGCTCCCGTACGACCTCCTCGTGATCGCGGTCGGCTCGATCACGAACGACTTCGGAATCGCCGGCGTCCGTGAGAATGCGCTACCGGTGAAATGGCTCGCGGATGCGGAGACCCTGAAGCGTCACGTCCTCGACATCTTCGAGAGCGCCGCGACCGAGACCGACATCGCGCGGCGGCGCGAAGCATTGACGTTCATCATCGTCGGTGCCGGCCCCGTCGGCGTGGAGCTCGCGAGCTCGCTTCGCGACCTGATGGACCACACGCTCCGCAAGATCTACCCGTCGATCGATTTCCAAGTAGACGTCGCGATCCATCTCATCGAAGGGACGGATCGCGTTCTCCCCGCGATGGACCCGAGGCTATCGGCGATCGCGATGAAGCGGCTCGAGCAGCAGCGCGTTCGCGTCCTTTTGAACACGCTCGTATCCGAGATCGGACCGGGAGTCGTGCACACGAAGGACGGCGCGCAGCTGCGTGCGCGGACGATCGTCTGGTCGGGCGGGGTGAAGGTGAACCCGCTCGTCGCCTCGATGGATCTGCCGAAGTCGAAGGACGGCCGCATCGTCGTCGACGACCGCTTCCGCGCGAGCGGCCGCGACGATGTGATGGTCCTTGGGGACGCCGCCTACTTCGAGCACAACGGAAAGGGCCTGCCGCAGCTCGCCCAAGTCGCGGTGCTCGAGGCGCCGACGGCGGCGCGCAACCTGGTGGCGCTCGTTCGAGGCGAGCCGACCGAGCCTTTCGTCTACCACCGCAAGGGCGACCTTGTCGCGCTCGGCCGCACCCAGGCTGGCGCCGAGTTCGCGAGGCTGGGTGGGTTCGTCGTGGGCGGGCTGCCTGCCTGGACGGTATGGCGCGTGAACTACCTGATGCAGCTTCTGGGCGTGCGAAATCGGGGTACTTTGCTCGTCGAATGGGTGCTGTCGTTCTTCGCGGGACGGCTGGTGGCGAACACTCCCTGACCTTCCGCGAGCGCGTCCTTTATCACCAGATCCATCCTGCCAAGCTGTTCGCGGACATCGCGACGGCGCTCCTCGCGATCGACCTCTTCTGGAGGCACGACCTCGCACCGGGGCTGATCATCGCGCTCCTCCCGCCGGTGCTCGTCTCAGCGGTCCTGATCCGCGAAGCCGACCTCGTGCGCTACCGATCGAGCCCGATGGGTGCGTACCTTCGCCGCTTCATGCCCCCGTGGGTTCAGGCGCTACGGCTCTTCGCGATCGGATTTGCCTTCTACGCGGCGTGGTTCCACGCGCCCGCGGGCGTGATCGGCAGCCTCGCTCTCGTCGCCGCGTGCTGGGCGAGCGGGATCGTCCGCCGCCACTAGTACTCGGCCGCCTCGTCCGGAACGGAGGGCCACAGCATCCCGTCTTCGATATAGCGGACCCATACCTGGCCGTCGCGAACGATGACTCGATGCTGTGTGAGATTGCTCGCCGGCTCGGGCCCGAGGTAGGTGCCGAAACGGGTCCACTCGTACACGCGCCCGGGAACGGCGCACGTGAGATGGTCGGCCGCGGCGTCGTACTGAATCTGGCAGCTCTGGTCAAAGAATGCGCGCGAAGCGAATGCGTAGATACCTTGCTTACCGCGGACGACGTAGAACGGGCTGTTGTCGTAGGTGCGGTAGGGCGGGCGAATGATCGCGCCAGCCGGGAGCGGCGTGAGAGTCACGCTGCCCACTGGAATGCTGGCGAGGGGAGCTAGCCCGTCCCATCCTCGGTATTCGCCGGTCGCGGGGGGAGCCGGGTCGAGGCGAATGCTCCGCACGACAGTGGTGATCGCCGCGATGTCGGCGGGGGGCGCATCGTCGGCCCATCGCGCAATGACAAAGAGTGGCTGGTCGAACAAGCGAAAGCCGAGCGCAAGCTCGTGGCGATCGCTCGGGAGGGTGCGACTGAGGAACGGTGCGGCCGTGCCCCAATCGAGGGGCAGCGGAGTCTCCGTCGCGGGTCCGTTGCACCCCAGCCGGCAGAACTCCTCCACCGCGACCACGACCCGACCCGCCGGAAGAACCGATGCATCGACGTCCCCATTTCCTGGCACCACGGGCAAATCGGTAAGAGGCCCGTTCGCGGCGAGGAAGTAACGGCTCGTGGCGCGGTTAACGAATCCAAAGCCGGAGTTCCACGTCCACCGCGCGGGTATTTCGAGGCTGAGCCCTCGCTCGTAGAGGTTGACCGTTACCACCGCCGGATTTCGGACGGCAGGCTGTGGGCTCGACGGAGGCACAGGCGCAGAGCTCGGCGACGGGACGGTTTGGGACGGCGTGCACGCGGCCGACGCGAGCAGCGCGATCAGCGCAAGCCGGACCACGCCTCTCTTAACGCTGGACCGGTGCGGAGGTTCCACCTATCGCGCCGCGGCGGGGCTCTCCTCGACTTGCTCTTCGTGCGCCGCGATCACCTTCTGCGCGATGTGTGACGGGCACTCCTCGTAGCCGAGCACTTCCGCGCTGAACGTTCCCCGTCCTCCGGTCATCGAGCGCAGGTCCGTCGCGTAGCGGAAGGTCTCGGCCATCGGGACGTGCGCCTTGATCCGCTGCAGCCCGGCGCCGGTCGCCTCCATGCCGAGCACGCGTCCACGCCGCGAGTTGAGATCGGCGAGCACGTCACCCATCTGCTCCTCGGGGACGAGGACCTCGACGTCCATGATCGGCTCGAGCAGGAACGGCTGCGCGTCTTTCACACAGTTCTGCAGGGCGAGCGATCCCGCGATCTTGAAGCTCATCTCGCTCGAGTCGACGGCGTGAAAGCTCCCGTCGAAGAGCGTCGCCTTGAAGTCCGAGAGCGGGTACCCAGCGATGACGCCTCGCAGAGCGGTTTCCCGGACGCCCTTCTCGACGGCCGGCCAGAAATTTCGCGGCACCGAACCACCGACGATCCTGGTGGCGTACACGACGCCGGATCCCGCAGGCTGCGGCTCGATCTCGAGGAAGACGTCGCCGAACTGCCCGTGCCCGCCGGTCTGCCGCTTGTAGCGGCCATTCGCCTGAGCTTTCCCGCGGATCGACTCGCGGTACGGGACCCGCGGAGTACGCATGTCGACCTGCACGCCGAACTTGTTCTTCAGGTGATGTACCGCGACCTCGATCCCCGACTCGCCGATGGCGGACAGGATCGTCTCGTGCGTCGCGTCCTCGCGGCGGACGTGCAGCGTCGGATCCTCGTCGGTGAGCTTGTGGAGCGCCGTGGCGAGCTTGTCGAGATCAGCTTTGCTTGACGGCTCGATGGCCACGGAGAACGAGGGCGGTGGGAAGTCGATCGGGTCGTACAGGATGACGGCGTCCTTGTCGCAGAGGGTCGCGTTGGTCGTCGTCGCCGTGAGCTTGGGGATCGCGCAGATATCGCCGGCGCCCACGGCGTCGGTGATCTCCTGCTCCTTGCCACGAAGGAAAAAGATCTGACCGACGCGCTCGGTCTCTTTCTTCGTCGCGTCGAAGATCTGCGTGTTGTGGTGAAGCGTTCCCGAATAGACGCGCACGTAGCTCAGCTTCCCGACAAAGGGGTCGGCCAGCGTCTTGAACACGAATGCCGAGAGCCTGTCGGTCGGGTCAGGCTTGCGCGCGATCTCGTCGCCGGAGGGCGACTTGCCGATGAGCGAACCCGCTTCGGCGGGCGAGGGGAGCATCTCGCGGACGGTGTTGAGGAGCGCCGCCAGTCCGACATGCTTGTGCGCCGACGAGGCGGCGACGGGGATGACGCGCCCCTCGCGAACCGCTTTGTGCAGGGCGTCGCGGAGCTCCTCGTACCTGAGCTCTTTTCCGTCGAGGTAACGCGTAAGGAGGTCCTCGTCGGTCTCGACGATCGCCTCGACCAGCTGCTGCCGGTAGGCGCCGACGCGGTCGGCCTCTTCCTTTGGAAGGTCGGCGACCGGGTCCTTCGGTCCCTGGAGGATCTGGCCATGAAGGAGATCGATGGTCGCCTTGAGGTCCTGGTGCTCACCGATCGGCACGTGCAGCGGCACTACGCGGGTCCCGTAGGCCTCCCGAAGCTGTTCGAGCACCCGGTCGAAGTCGGCATTCTCGCGATCGAGACGCCCCGCGACGACGATCCGCGGGGTCTCCGCCTTATCGAGCTCCGACCAGACGGTCTGGGTGCCGACCTGCACGCCGGCCGAGGCGTCGACGAACACGATCGCCGCGTCGGCCACGCGGAGGGCGGCGTGCTGGTCGCCGGCGAAGTCGGCGAACCCGGGGGTGTCGATGAGATTGATCTTCGTGCCGTCGTGGGTGAACGAAGCGAGTGCCATGTTGATGGTGATGTGGCGCTTCTGCTCTTCGGGGTCGGTGTCCAGGATGCTGGTGCCGTCATCGACCTTGCCGAGGCGACTTGTCGCCCCAACCGAGTGGAGGAGGGACTCGACGAGACTCGTCTTTCCCGAACCTCCGTGGCCGACGACGGCCACGTTTCTGATCTTCGTGGGCTCCGGTGATGCCATTAAGACTCTCCCCAGCGCGTGATGCGTTGGTAGTATCTCGCGCGATGTCGGGGCACTCAAAGTGGAGTCAGATCAAGCGCCAAAAAGGCGCTGCGGACGTCAAGCGGGGCATGGTTTTCACGAAAATGACCAAGGAAATCATGCTGGCCGCGAAGGAAGGCGGCGGAGATCCGGACGCGAACTTCCGGCTCCGGCTGGCCATGGACCGGGCCCGCGCGGTGAACATGCCCCGCGACAACATCCAGCGGGCCATCGAGAGGGCGACCGGTGGGGGCGACGGCTCAACCCTCGAGAGCGTCGTGTACGAGGGCTACGCTCCCGGCGGCGTGTCGGTGATGATCGAGGCCGCGACCGATAACCGGAACCGCACTGTGTCCGAGATACGCGCGGCATTCACTCGGGGCGGCGGCAAGCTCGGCGAAGCCGGTTCGGTGCAGTGGCTTTTCGAGCAGAAGGGCGTCATCGAGATCGACACCAAAGGCAAGGACCCTGACGCGATCCAGCTCGCCGCCATCGACGCCGGGGCCGAAGACGTCGAGGTCGAGCCCGGTCTCGCCACCGTCTACACAACCCCGACCTCGTTTGAGCGCGTGAAGAAGGCGCTCGAGTCGGCCGGGATCAAGACCGGTGCGGCCGAGCTCTCGATGCGCCCCACCACGACCGTCCGTGTCGAAGGCGATGCCGCACGAAAGCTTCTCGGACTGGTCGAGACCCTCGAGGATCTCGACGACGTGATCAAGGTGCACGCGAACTTCGACGTTCCCGAAGAGGTCCTGCAGCACGCCTAGCCGGGTGATCCTCGGGATCGATCCCGGGACGACCGGAATGGGATATGCGTTCCTCGTCGCCGCGCCGGAGCGCGCGCTCCTTCTCGAATGCGGGGTCGTCGACGTGCGTGCGAGCACGACCGCGGCGGAACGGCTGCTCGCGATCTCGGAAGCGCTCGACACCCTGATCCGCCGTCACAGACCGTTCGTCCTCGCCGTGGAGCGCCTCTACTTCAACAAGAACGTGCAAACGGCGATGAGGGTATCGGAGGCCCGCGGCGTGGCGTTGCTCTGCGCCGCGCGCGCACATTTGGAGATCGCCGAGTACACGCCACAGGAAGTCAAGATCTCGGTGACCGGCAACGGCCGCGGCGACAAGAAGGCGGTGCAACGAATGCTGCCGCTGCTCGTGGCGATCGACGCGCCGATCACTCAGGACAACGTCGCCGACGCCGTCGCGATCGCCCTCACGCACGCGCAACGCGCACGCTTCGCCGACGCGGTGGCCGCGGCAACGTGATCGCGGCGGTGCGCGGCGAGATCATCGCGCGGGGCGCGGGTCACGTTGTGGTCGAGGTTGCGGGCGTTGGCTACAAGGTGTTCGTCCCGCGCCACCCTTCGCGCGACGACGTCCTGCTGCACACGCATCAGGTCGTACGCGAGGACGACCAATCGCTCTACGGCTTCGAGACGCGCGAGGAGCTCGCGCTCTTCGAGATGCTCATCAGCGTGTCGGGCGTCGGGCCGAAGGCCGGCCTGGCCATCCTCTCGGTCGCTCGTCCTGCCGAGATCGCGGGCGCGATCGCATCAGGTGACACAGTGGTGCTTGCACGCGCGCCAGGCGTGGGAAAGAAGACCGCGGAGCGGCTGATCGTCGACTTGAAAGGCAAGATCGGCCGCGTCGCAGGCGTCCCGGTGACAGCCGGTGCGCTGACCGCCGAGGATGACGCCCACGCCGCGCTTGTCGCGCTTGGCTACACGTCGTCGGAAGCGGCCACGGCCCTTCGCGACGCGCCCCCCAAAGGGAGCGCGACGACAGAGGAACGTCTCGCGGCGGCACTTCGTGTCACCGCCCGGACGGTAGTCGCAGGGAGGTGACGGAAAGTACCCGGGACCTAGCAGGCGAGCGTGGTATTTGCGACCATTGCGGCGGCCGCCGCGCCGTGGAAGGAGCGTGCATGGTCGAGTTTTTTGGGCAAGAAGACGGACAAGGACTAGTCGAATACGCACTCATCATCGCGGTCATCGCGATCGCAGTGATCATCGCGATGGTCTTTTTCCGCGATCAACTCTCGAACTACTTTTCGAACATCGGCAATAACCTCACGTAGGAGCGGCGCGGCGGCCAGCCCGCTCCGGGGCTTAGGGGGGTTTCTCACCATTTGATATAGTTATTGCTCGTCGTCCGGCCTCGTCGGGCGGCGCGTCGGGCACCAAAAAGTGGGTCGACCCCACTTTTTTTGTCGCCTGAAGCGAATTGAATGAGAAGGGGAGTTGCCGCATGAACCGAGAGCTCGTGACCGGCCTGGCGCAACTCTCAGCCGAGAAGGGCCTCCCCAAAGAGGTCGTCAGCGACATCATCGCCCGCGCCATCAAGCGCGCATACGGCGATGAGGAGCACATCGACGTCAAGGTCGACGTGCAGACCGGCGCCTTCAAGGTCTACCTGCTGAAAACGGTCGTCGAGAAGGTCGAGGATCCAAAGATCCAGGTCCAGCTCGACACCGCCAAGAAGATCAAGCCCGAGGCCCAGCTCGGCGACGTCATCCCGTTCGAGGAGTCCGCCGCGGCGCTCGGGCGCATCGGCGCGCAGACGGCGAAGCAGGTCATCCAGCAGTCGCTTCGCGAGGCCGAGCGGGAGCAGGTCTTCGCCGAGTACGCGGACCGCGAGGGCGACATCATCAACGCGAAGATCAGCCACTTCGACGCGGGCTCCGCGATCATGGAGCTCGACCGCGGCGCGACCGCGATCCTGCCTCGCTCCGAGCAGGCACCGCACGAGCGGTACTTCGCCGGGCAGGCCCGCAAGGTCGTCGTCCTCGAAGTGCGTCGCACGCTCCGCGGGCCGCAGATCATCGTCAGCCGCGCGCACAAAGCCCTGGTGAAGCGGCTCTTCGAGCTCGAGGTGCCGGAGATCTTCCACGGCCAGGTGGAGATCGTCGGTATCGCGCGCGAGCCGGGATCGCGCACGAAGATCGCCGTCCGCGCCCGGCAGCCCGGCCTCGACGCTCGAGGCGCGTGCATCGGGCAGCGCGGACTCCGGGTACAGGCGATCGTGAACGAGCTCGGTGGCGAGAAGATCGACATCATCGAGTGGGCCGAAAGCCCCGAGCGCTACGTCGCGAACGCGCTCGAACCGGCGCACGTCGTCCGCGTGGACATCGTGCCGGACGAGAAGACGGCGTACGTGATCGTTCCCGACCGGCAGCTCTCGCTGGCGATCGGCAAGGAAGGCCAGAACGCCCGCCTTGCCGCGAAGCTGACAGGCTGGCGGATCGACATCCGGAGCGAGTCGGAGGTGCGGGCCGAGGTCGAGCCAGAGCCCGAGCCGGAGCCAGTGGCCGTCGCCGAGCCGGTGCCCGCTGAAGAGGAATCGGAGATCCGCCACGATCTTGTAGCGGAGGTCGAAGCCGAATCCGCGCAGGCGGATGAGGAGGACCTGGATGAAGAGGACCGCGCGCTCCTCGGAGGCAAAAAGAAGCGAGCCGAGCGCCGCTAAGCCGGCGTCGCGTCCGGTGCGGACACTTCCGCAGCGGACCTGTGTCGCCTGCCGAACGGCCCGCGCCAAACGAGAGCTGGTGCGCGTCGTACGCTCACCGGCGGGGGAGCTCTCCGTGGACCTTCGCGGCAAGGCGCCCGGACGCGGCGCGTATCTGGATCCGGATCCGGGTTGCCTCGAGCGCGGACTCGCGGAGGGCGTGCTGGCCCGAGCGCTTGAAATTGATATCGACGCACTGACGGCCGACCGGTTGCGAGGCGAGCTCGCGGCGGCGGCGAAAGAACGGAGACCGAGTGCCTAAAGCAAGACCTAGGCGAATGCCACCCCAGCGCGGACCGCGCCCCCGAGGGCGCCGGCCGCAGCGCGCCCCGATGCCGCAACCCATCCCGGAGCCGGTGGCGCCCGTGGCTGTCGCGGAGACCTCGACCGTGGTGACCCTGCCGAAGACGATCGTCGTCGGCGATCTCGCGCGCGCGCTCGACGTGAGCGTTGTCGACGTCATCCGCGCCCTCGTGAACATCGGAATGATGGTCTCGATCAACGAGATCGTCGACTTCGACACGGCCACCCTCGTCGCGAGCGAGCTCGGCATGGAAACCCGTGCCGTCGAGGAGGCCCCTCCGCCGACCGAGGAAGAGGCACCTGAGCCGATCTCGACGAAGCAGGTCCTCTGGGAAGACGTCGATCCGGCGAAGCTCAAGGAGCGTCCGCCAGTCGTGACCGTTCTCGGCCACGTCGACCACGGCAAGACGAGCCTTCTCGACGCGATCCGCGCGACGAACGTCACGGCACGCGAAGCCGGCGGCATCACGCAGCACATCGGCGCATACCAGATCGAGCACAAGGGCCGGAAGGTGACCTTCCTCGACACGCCCGGTCATGAAGCGTTCACCGCGATGCGCGCACGCGGCGCGCAGGTGACCGACGTGGCCGTGCTCGTCGTGGCTGCGGATGACGGCGTCCAGCCACAGACCATCGAAGCCATCTCGCACATCAAGGCGGCGCAAGTGCCGATCGTCGTCGCCCTCAACAAGATCGATCGTCCCGACGCCAACACCGATCAGGTGAAGGCGCAGCTCGCCGAGTATGGCGTGACGATTGAGGAGTACGGCGGAGAGACGCCGCTCGTTCCCGTCTCGGCGAAGACGAAGGTGGGCATCGACGATCTCGTGGAGACCGTCCTCCTCGTCGCCGACGTCGCCGAGCTCAAGGCGGACCCCGACCGCCCGGCGATCGGTCGCGTCATCGAAGCTCATCTCGACAAAGGCCGCGGTCCCGTCGCGACGGTCCTCGTCCTGAACGGCACGCTCGAGCGTGGGGATCTGGTCGTCGCCGGTACGACCTTCGGCAAGGTCCGCGCGATGGTCGACGACAAGGGCAAGAACGTCGGACGCGCCGAGCCCTCTCGTCCGGTCGAAATCCTCGGACTTCCCGAGGTCCCCGAGGCCGGCGATGTCATGCGGGTCGTCTCCGATGAGAAGGCCGCCCGCGCCGTTGTCGCGCAGAACGCGCGCGAGCGGGCCGCGGGCGCCGCGGCGGAACGACCCGCCACGCTCGACGAGATGTTCGCGCAGGTCAAGGAAGGCCAGGCCAAGGAGCTCAAGATCGTTCTGAAGGCCGACGTGCAGGGCTCGCTCGAGGCGATCAAGGGCGCACTCGCGAAGGTGCCGCAGCCCGAGGTCTCGCTCTCGATCATCCACGACGCCGTCGGCGACATCCAGGAGTCGGACCTCACCCTCGCGGCCGCATCGAACGCGGTCGTCATCGGGTTCAACACGAAGATGGAAGCGCCGGCGCGTCGCGTTGCCGACTCGACGAAGGTCGACGTTCGCCAGTACAAGGTCATCTACGAGCTGCTCGAAGACGTGCAGAAGGCGCTCACCGGAATGCTCGAGCCCGAGATGGTCGAGTCGCTCCTTGGCCACGCCGAGGTGCTGCAGATCTTCACATCGGGCAAGACGACGATCGCGGGCTCCCGCGTCGTCGACGGCCTCGTCCGCCGTGGTGCGCAGGCGCGGCTCCTTCGCGGAGGCGCGGCGGTGTACGACGGCAAGATCGGAACACTCCGGCGCATGAAGGACGACGCTCGCGAGGTCACCGTGGGTCTCGAGTGCGGCATCGTGCTCGACAACCAAAACGACGTCCTGGTCGGCGACATCATCGAGTGCTACGTCGTTCAACCGAAGCCCCGCTAGCCATGGCCTATAAACGAGCGGACCGGGTTAAGTCCCTCCTTCAGCGCGAGCTCGGCACGCTCATCAGCGAAGAGCTGCGCGATCCGCGGATCGCCTTTCCGACCGTCACCGCGGTCGAGATCACGCCCGACCTACGCAGCGCGAAGGTCCACGTGAGCGTCCTCGGCGACGACGAGGCCTCCGGCAAGACGATGAAGGCCCTCGAAGACGCGAAGCCGTTCCTGCGTCGCGAGCTCGGCGCACGAACGGAACTCCGATTCGTTCCCGACCTCGCGTTCGTGCACGACCGGACCGCCGAGCAGGCCGTCCGGATCTCGGCATTGCTTCGTGAAGCGCGGGAGCGCGAGGGCCGATGAAGGAGATCACCGCGACTCTCCGCGGCGCGCGCCGGATCGCCCTCGTGTCGCACCGCGACCCCGACCCGGACACGATCGGCTCGGCCCTCGCCCTCGGACTCGGTCTCGAGTCGCTAGGGAAACGCGTTTC
Organism: Chloroflexota bacterium; assembly: GCA_038040345.1. Lineage (GTDB taxonomy): Bacteria > Chloroflexota > Limnocylindria > P2-11E > P2-11E > 3-1-20CM-2-70-9. Next base: position 141,370 of record JBBPIQ010000004.1, on the reverse strand, counting down.
GTGGCACTGCGCCGACCCGGTGCCCGAGCAGCAGCGCTTTCTTTACGGGAGCGACCGCTTCACGCAGGACCCGCCACCCGAGGACGTCGACCTCGTGGTCACCGTGGACTTTGGGTCAGTCGATCGCGCCAAGTTCGCGCTGCCGGCACGTCCGACCCTCGTGAATATCGACCACCACGCTTCGAACGACAATTTCGGCACCGCGAACCTCGTCGACGTCACGGCGTCGGCGACCGCGGAGCTCGTCGCGCGGGTCATCGATGCGCTCGGGATCAAGTGGACGCCGGAGATGGCCACCGCTGCGCTCGTCGGGATCATGACCGACACCGGCTCGTTCCAGTTCCCGAGCACCGACGCCCGCGCGCTCGACCGCGCGGCTCGACTCCGCGAGGCCGGGGCCGACCTGCAGGCGATCACGTACAACATCTTCCGGAACAAGCGCTTCGAGGCGCTGAAGCTCTGGGGCTTCGCGTTTTCTCGCCTGGTGCGCGAGCGGGGCGGCCAGCTCGTGTGGACGGAGATCCGCGCCGGCGACATCGAGAACGCCGAGGCGCGCGATGAGGACATCTCGGGCCTCGTCGAGCAGGTCGCGCGCTCGGCCGGCATGCGCGTCGGACTTCTCTTCAACGAGCAGCGCGGCGCCGTCAAGATCTCGTGCCGCACGTCGCAGTGGGAGCCGTCCGTGGACGCATCGGCCCTCATGGCGCGGTTCGGCGGCGGCGGTCATGTGCGCGCGGCCGGAGCTGTGATCGAAGGCGACCTCCCGACCGTCCGTGAGCGCGTGCTCGAGGCTGCGCGCGCGGCGCTGGACGCGGCGAAGACGCGCGCACCCGTCAGCGCCTGATCGCTCAGACCGACCCGCCGTCCGGCGTGCTCGCGATCGACAAACCCGAGGGCTGGACCTCTCACGACGTCGTCGCGGTCGTTCGTGGCGTGCTCGGCACCAAACGCGTCGGCCACGGCGGGACGCTCGACCCTCAGGCCACCGGGCTGCTGCCCGTCCTCGTCGGTACCGCGACGAAATTCGCTGACCGGATCCACGAGGCGACCAAGGTCTACGACGCGCTGATCCGATTCGGGGCTGAGACGGCGACCGACGATCGCGAGGGCGCGGTTACACGTGAAGCCGGTCTCCCGTCGCTCGCCGCCGGTTCGATCGAGCCCGCGCTCGCGACGTTGCGCGGTGTCATCACGCAGGTCCCGCCGCAGTACGCGGCGCTCAAAGTAAGTGGCCGGCCGGCATACGCACGCGCGCGCGGCGGTGAGACGGTCGCGCTCGCGGCGCGATCCGTGCAGGTCTTTCGACTGGACGTGATCGAGATCTCTTCGCCTGACCTTCGCCTCCTCGTGGTGTGTTCGTCGGGAACTTACGTGCGCGCGATCGCGCGCGATCTTGGCCGTGCGATCGGCTCCGCGGCCCACCTCGCCGCGCTCCGCCGGCTCGCTGTGGGCGCGCTCGAGTCGCGGGACGCGCTCACGCCGGACCAGCTCCGCGCTCGCGGCCGTGAGGCACGGGCGCTTCTTCGTCCGGCGAACGAGGATTTGTTGACGCTCGACCCCCGGTTTCTCGAGCGACCCGCTGCTACGATCGTCGAAGCGGGGGAGTCAGTCTGATGCTCGCCAAAGCACTCGAGCGGTTCATCAAATGGGCGTTGTCCGCCTGGCGCGACCTTTCCCTCGACGCCAAAGTGGTCGCCGTCTTCGGCGTGGGCAACTGGTTCTTACTCTTCGCCAATCACACGACGGTGGCCGCGACGAGAGACGTGCCTTTGTGGCAGCTGTTCCCGCCTGGCGCGGACGCCGCATTCCTGATCGCATGCGGCACGCTCGCGTTCGCCTATCCCTTCCGTGATCACCGCGCACGCGGGTCGTTCACAACGCGCGCCCGCGTCGTGCACCTCGCCGCGATCATCGCGACGTTCGTGATCATCCCGACGATCGCCTCGATCGTCCTTCGTGAGACAGGCAAGCCATACACGTATATCCACGACGGCGCGCTCCTGGTCGAAGAGGCTTCGCGGAAATTCCTCGCCGGCATGAACCCGTATGTCGCCGATTACCTGGACACGCCGATGTTCTTCTGGCCGATGATCAACAACCCCGCGCTCTATCACCTCACCTACTTCCCATTCATGTTCCTCGTCACCGGGCCGTTCGTTTGGTTCTTCGACCACTTCGGCTTCCTGTGGGACCAGCGGTACCTCTATCTCCCAGCGTACGTCGGCACGCTCCTCCTCGTTCCGTTCATCGTTCAGGGCACAGCACGGCGCCTTGCGATGACCGCCGCGATCGCGCTCAACCCGCAGCTCTTCCCGTTCGTCGTCGAAGGGCGCAACGACTTCTTCGTTCTGCTCTTTCTGTTCGCCGGCATCGCGCTGCTCATGCGCGAGCGCCGCACGACGTCCTCGCTCGCGTTCGCGGCCGCTGGAGCGGCCAAGCTTCACGCGCTTATCTTCCTGCCCTTCGTTGCCGTCTACCTGATCGCGACGAAACGGCCGCGCAACCTGCGCGAGGCCATAGCCGCGCTCATGCCGACGTGGCCGGCCGCGCTGTTCCTGCTCGCGACGTTCGTGCCGTTCCTCGTGAACAACTTCGGCGCCTTCTACGACGACGTCGTCAGCTACAACGCTGGCGGCGCCGCATGGACGTACCCGATCTCGGGGATGGGCTTCTCGGCCATCCTCCTCGCGCTCGGGCTCATCCCGTACCGGCAGGCGGATTTCCCATTCGCTCTGATCGAGATCGCGGTCGCGACGCCGATCGCGGCGTGGTGGTTCATTCGCCTCTGGCAGCGACCCACGATCGCGACGCTCCTTGCCGGCTACGCGCTGACGCTGCTCGCGTTCCTCTTCTTCGGACGGTACTTCCAGGGCAACTACCTCGGGTTCATCGCCGCCGTGTTCACGCCGGTGCCGTTCCTCGCGGCGCGTGCAGCCCGGCGCGTGCCGCGGCGCGTCCGCCGGCCCGCTCCGGCGATCGTCACGGCACCTCGCCCAATTCGCGAACCGGTGCCCCCGCCGGTCCCATTCCCCGCGCCAGTGCCGGTCGCACTCGATTCGGTCGCTGAACCCTCGCCGGTTGGAGTCGGCTCGACGGACTGATACTCGGCGGCATGGAAGCGGCACGTGACTTCGCGGGCTGGCCGAAGGGGCCAGTTTACCTCGCGATCGGGGTCTTCGACGGCATGCACCTCGGTCACCGCGCGCTCGTAGCGCAACTCACGCGCGGCGCGCGACAGGACCAGGCCATTGCGGTCGCAGCCACCTTCGACCCGCTCCCGATCCACGTCCTCGCGCCCGGCGCACCGGCATCGGCACTTTCCGATGTGAGCGACCGCCTCAGGCGGCTCCGCGAGGACGGAGCGGAAGCTGTCGTCGTCTTTCACTTCGACGACGCCTTCGCGAAGATCTCCGCGGACGAGTTCCTCGACCGCGTCCGAGCAGCTGGTGACGTCCGCCGCATCGTGGTCGGTCCGGATTTTCATTTTGGCCGCCGCGCGGAAGGCGACGTCGAAATGCTGCGAGCGCGAGGAAAGCGGGACGGCTTTCTGGTCGACGTGGTGACGCCCATCGCGGTCGATGGAGCGATCGTCAGCTCGACCCGGATCCGCAATCTCCTGCTCGCGGGCGATGTCGAGGGCGCGGCGAGGCTTCTCGGGCGGCCGTACGGCGTTCGCGGCCGGGTCGTGCACGGCGCCAAACGCGGTCGCGCGCTCGGCTTTCCCACGATCAATCTCGCTCTTCCGAACGAGCGACTCCTCCCGCGCGACGGGATCTACGCGGTGTGGGCCGAGATGGGTGAGGGCCGCTTCAAAGCAGCCGCGACACTTGGGGTCCGTCCCACGGTCGGCGGCGGCGAACGCGTCCTCGAAGCGTACCTGCTCGATTTCTCCGGAGAGCTCTATGCGGACGAGGTCGAGGTCGCGTTCGTGAAGCGCCTGCGGAACGAGATCGCATTCGCGAGCCCGGCCGACCTCTCCGCCCAGATCGCGCACGACGTCGAGGAGACGAAGCGCGCGCTCTGATGGCGTTCTATGAGATCGAGACGGAGCGCCTCCTCCTGCGGCAATGGCGCGATGGCGATTGGGTCGGGCTCCGCCGGACGTACGGCGACGCCGAAGTCATGAACTGGATCGGGACAAGCGCGGCCGACCTCGCCGTGACCGCGGCGGCGGTCGGGCGCATGTCGATGCACTGGCGCCTTCTCGGTTATGGGATGTTCGCGGTCGAGGAGCGATCCAGCGCCGAGATCGTCGGTCGCGTCGGGCTCATGCTCCATCCGGACTGGCCGCTCGAGGGACCAAAGGTCGAGGTCGGCTGGACAATGCAGCGCTCGGTCTGGGGCCGCGGCTATGCCACCGAAGCGGCGAAGGCGAGTCTCGAGTTCGGATTTCGCAGACTGGACCTGCCCCAGATCTTCAGCATGACGCGGCCGGACAACGCGAGATCGCGCGCCGTGATGGAGCGGTGCGGTTTGACCCTACGCGGCGAAATCGATTTTCATGGCTGGAAGCAGGTCTATTACGCGATCGACGAGCAGGATTGGCAGCCGTCCGGCGTGCAAGTCCCATCGATGAAAATTCGGCAGGTGAATGAGCGATGAGTGCTACGTGGGTCCCCAGCTACAGAGCCCTCCCTGGATGGGAACGCATCCCCACTGGTTACGCGCACCCCGACGTCGCCGCGGTCGCCGTCGATTCGAAGGATCGCGTCTTTCTGTTCTGCCGCTCGGACCATCCGGTGATGATCTACGAGCGGGACGGACGCTTCGTCGGATCGTGGGGCGAGGGCGTGTTCACGATGCGGACGCACGGGATCACGATCGGACCAGACGACTCCGTCTACTGCACCGACGACGCCGGGCATTCGGTACGCAAGTTCACGCCCGACGGAGAGCTGCTGCTCACGCTCGGGGAGAACGCGGGCAAACCGTCCGACAGCGGCTATGACGGGTCCAACCCCACGACGGTCGCGCGCGCCGCTCCGCCCTTCAACCGACCGACGAACCTCGCGGTCGCGCCGAACGGCGACCTCTACGTCTCGGACGGGTACGGAAACGCTCGCGTGCACCGCTTCTCCTCGGCCGGAAAGCTGCTCGCGTCGTGGGGCGAGCCAGGAACGGGACCCGGTCAATTCATGCTGCCGCATGGCATCGCGGTCGACGCGACAGGGAACGTGCTCGTGTGTGATCGCGAGAGCGACCGCATCCAGGTCTTCACCGCGGACGGTCGCTTCCTTCGAGAGATCACCGAGGTCCAGCGCCCGACGCAGATCGTGCTCGCGCACGGACTGACGTACGTCTCGGAGCTCGGGTGGCGCGCGGGTCAACGGTCGTTCAGGCATGGGCCGATCGAGCGCGATCTGCCGAGCCGCGTCAGCGTCCTCGACGCGAATGGAACGGTGATCGCGCGGATCGGCGGGCCCGATCCGTGCGCGCCGGGCAGCTTCTGCGCCGCGCATGGTCTGGCGGTCGACTCGAAGGGAGATCTCTATGTGGCGGAGGTCGTGTGGACGATCGCCGGAAAAGCGGGCCTTGTGCCGCCGGATTGCCACACGGTGCAGAAGCTCGCGCTAGTGACCTCTGCGGCGCTTCGCACGCGCTGACTCCGGCGGCGCGTCGAGGGGCATCTCCGGCGTTCCGCCGAGATACCAGGGAATGAGGCGTACGGGCCATGTGCCGCGCCGGAGCGAGCGCCTTCGAAGGCGGAGCGAAATGAACCCGATCACGGCGACAACAAGTCCGAGCCACAAGACCACGATGATCGCCGCGACGACGAGCTCGATGGTCACGCCTAGAGGCTAGCGGTTCGGTTAGATTCGGCACCCATGCCCACGAACCCGCTCCGATACGGCTTGAAGTTTTCGCAACAGGTACATCCGATCGACCTGCACATCGAAGTGTGGCGAATCGCCGACCAGGCCGGGTTCGACCACATCTGGGGATTCGACCACCTGATCGCGCTCGGCTCCGATCCGGCCGCGCCGATCTTCGACGGGTGGACCGCCCTCGGCGCGATGGCTGCGATCACGAAACGCGCACGGATGGGCCTGAACGTGACCGGCAACCTCTACCGGCATCCGGGGCTGATGGCGAAGATTGCCGTCACCGTCGATCACCTCTCGAACGGGCGCCTCGAGTTCGGGATCGGAACGGGATGGAACGAGCCCGAGTTCACGCAGTTCGCGCTTCCGTTCCCGAGCGCGGGCGACCGCGTCACGATGCTCGACGAGTCCCTGAAGGCGATGAAACTCCTCTGGTCCGAGCCGCGATCGACCTTCAAGGGCCGCTTTTACGAGCTCAAGGACGCGATCGCGGAGCCCAAACCGGTGCAGCGACCACATCCACCCATCTGGATCGGCTCGAAGGGGGAGCGGATGCTGCGCCTCACCGCACGGCACGCGGACGTCTGGCATTCGAACGCCGGGCCATTCGAGGAGTCCGTCGCGCTTAACAAAGCGCTCGATGCGGCATGCACGAAGGCCGGCCGCGACCCGGGGTCGATCCGAAGATCCATCTCGGTTCGGTTCACGACGCCGGACGAGCTGCAGAGGAACGCGAAGGCCGCCATCGACGCGGGATTCACCGAACTCCTCGTGATGGCCGCCGCCGGTGGGAGCACGCCCGCGGGCGACCCGCGGAAGCGCGTCGAAGAGCTCGCCGCGCTCTTGCCGCGGCTCCGAGGGCTCGGCTGACCGGTTCGCATCCGGTAGACTCATAAGCGAATAAGAGATCCAAAGGATCAAGAAAGGACAACGGGTGCCGTCAGCGACGCTTCCTAACAAGGCCGAGGTGATCACGGCGTACCGCCGTGACGACAAGGACACCGGCTCGCCGGAGGTCCAGATCGCGCTCCTAACAGAGCGGATCAAGCACCTCACCGAACATCTGCGCACCGCCCGCCACGACAACGCAAGTCGCCGCGGGCTGCTCAGCATGGTCGGACAACGCCGACGGCTGCTCGCCTACCTGCACCGCAGGAGCCCGGAGCGATACCAGGAAGTCATCGGGCGACTCGGTCTGCGACGGTGAGGCCGCCCGCGTAAGCGGAAACCCAGGACAATTCCTGGGTTTTTTCATAGGCACCCGAGATCAACAACCACATGCCAGTTACCCGCTCACAGGCGACCATCAATGGAAAGCCGCTCACCTTCGAGACAGGCAAATACGCGAAGCAGGCGGGCGGCGCAGTCACGGTCCAGTACGGCGACACCGTCGTGTTCGCCGCGGCGACCGTCGCAAAAACGATCCGCACGGGAATCGATTTCTTCCCGCTGACCGTCGACTTCGAAGAGCGCCTCTATGCCGCGGGGAAGATCCCCGGTTCATTCCCGCGCCGTGAAGGCCGTCCCTCCGAGGAGGGCATCCTCACCGCGCGTCTCACCGACCGCCCGATCCGCCCGCTGTTCCCGAAGGGCTTCCGCAACGACGTCCAGATCATCGTCTCGGCGTGGTCCGCCGATCAGGAGAACGACTACGACGTCCTCGCCGTGAACGCGGCATCCGCCGCGCTCACCATCTCGAACGCTCCGTTCGAGGGCCCGATCGGGTGCGTTCGCATCGGCACGGTCGACGGTGAGCTCACGCTCAACCCGACGATCCAGCAGATGGAAGAGAGCACCCTCGACCTCATCGTGGCCGGTACGCGCGACTCGATCATGATGATGGAGGCCGGCGCGCACCAGGTCACCGAGGACTTCCTCATCCAAGCGCTCGCGCTCGCGCAGGAAGGCATCAAGAAGCTCTGCGATGCGCAGATGGACCTTCAGCGCGCATCGGGCAAGCCCAAGATGGAATACAACACCGTCGTCCCGGACGCCGCTCGCCTGGGCGCGGTCACTTCGTTCCTCAGCCAGCGGCTGCGCGCCAAGCTCCGCAACCCGGACAAGGCACAGCGCGAAGCCGGCCTCGACGAGCTCAAGCTCGAGGCCGTCGGCCAGTTCGCGACCGGCGAGAACGCACCGCTGACACCTGAAGAAGTGAGCGCGGTGTACGAGCAGCTCCTCGAGGACGAGTTCCGCAAGGCCGTCACCGAAGAGAACCTCCGTCCGGACGGCCGCGGCACGAAAGACATTCGTCAGCTCTCTGTCGAGGTCGGGGTCCTGCCGCGCACGCACGGATCGGCCGTCTTCACGCGCGGACAGACCCAAGTCCTCTCGGTCGTGACGCTCGGCCCCACCGGCGACGAGCAGATCATCGACACGCTGTCGCCGGTCGACACCAAGCGCTACATGCATCACTACAACTTCCCGCCGTACTCGGTCGGCGAGGTCCGCATGATGCGTGGCGCCGGCCGGCGCGAGATCGGCCACGGCGCGCTCGCCGAGCGCGCCCTCCTCCCGGTGCTTCCGACGAAGGAAGAGTTCCCGTACACCATCCGCGTCGTCAGCGAGACACTCGAGTCCAACGGCTCGTCCTCGATGGCATCGACGTGCGGCTCGACGCTCGCCCTCATGGACGCGGGCGTCCCGATCAAGGAGATGATCGGCGGCATCGCCATGGGCCTCGTGACCCTGGGCGACAAGTGGACCGTCCTCACGGACATCCAGGGCCTCGAGGACCACTACGGCGACATGGACTTCAAAGTCACCGGTTCGGCAAAGGGCGTCACCGCGCTCCAGATGGACATCAAGATCAAGGGGATCTCGCTCGACATCATGCGAGCGGCCTTCCAGCAGGCGCGCGAGGCGCGTCTCTTCATCCTCGAAGCGATGCGCAACGTGATCAGCGAGCCGCGGCCCGACCTTTCGCACTGGGCGCCGCGTATCGAAACGATCAAGATCCAGCCGGACAAGATCCGCGAGGTCATCGGCCCAGGCGGCAAGATGGTCCGCGCGATCCAGTCGGAGACGGGCACGACCATCGAGCTCGAGGACGACGGCACGGTCCGCATCACCGGCGCGAAGGCCGAGGGACGAGACAGGGCTCGCGCGATGATCGAGGGCCTCACCAAGGAGCCCGAGGTCGGCGAGGTCTACGACGGCAAGGTCACCCGGATCATGAGCATCGGAGCGTTCGTCGAATACCTTCCCGGCAAGGAAGGCCTCGTGCGGATCAGCGAGCTCTCGACCGAGCGGGTCAACACTGTCGAGGACGCCGTCAAAGTCGGCGACAAGGTGAAGGTCAAGGTCGCCGAGGTTGACCGAATGGGTAGGGTGAACCTGTCGATCCGGGCCGTGAACGAGAACGGCAACGACTACGAGACCCGTCAGCGCGCCGAGCGCGAGCGGTACCGCGAGCGTGACGAACGTGGGGGCGGTCCGCGACCGGGCGGCGACAGGGGTGGGTTCCGACGCGGCGGTCCGCCGCGCCGATAACGACAGATCCTCACCCTCGTACTACCGGCGTATAACGAGGCGCGTCGCATCGAGGAAAGCCTCGGGCGATGCGCCGAGTTCTTTCGCGACCGCGGGATCGAGGGCGAGATCATCCTCGCCGACGACGGCTCGACCGACGCCACGGCGGACACGTTCCATCGCGCCAAGGTCGCACACTCGCATCTCGGCCTGAGCTTCAAGGTGTTGCGCCTGCCGCATCGCGGCAAAGGTGCGGCCGTACGTTCGGGAGTAGAGGCCGCCACCGGCGATCCGATCGTGTTCCTCGATGCCGATCTCACGATCCCCGTCGAGATAATCGACCTCTTCATCGCCGCGCTCGACACGGGCGCCGACATCGCGATCGCATCGCGCTACGTGCCGGGCTCGGTCGTGGACCGGCCGTGGTGGCGTCGCGTGATGGGAGACGTCTTTCGGACGGCGGTGCACGTTCTCGTCCCGACCGGCATCCGCGACACGCAGTGCGGCGGCAAGATGTACACGGCCGAGGCCGCGAAGGATCTTTTCGGGAAGCAGCGGCTGAACGGCTTCGCGTTCGATGCGGAGGTGCTCTTCCTCGCTCGACGCGGGGGCTACGCCGTACGTGAGATCCCGTTCGCGCTGCGACAGCACGGCGAGACGCGGATCGACTTTCTCGCCGACACACCAAAGATGTTGCGCGACCTCTTCGTCATCCGACTAAACGCCATGCGCGGCGTGTACGGCAGGTGAACCTCGTCGTCACCGCCGACGACCTCGGCCTGTCACCGGGTGTGACAAAAGGGATCCTCGAGTCGCACCGCCGGGGCATCGTTCGCTCGACCTCTCTCATGGTGACCGCCGACTCTTCGGCCGAGGCGGCTGCGCAGGCGCGCATGGAGCCGGACCTCGAGGTCGGCCTGCACATCGATCTCGTCGGTGGCTGGCCGGTGAGCGATCCGGCAATGGTGCGGAGCCTCGTCGATGACGAAGGTCGGTTCCTGGGGCTCACCGAGCTCACCAAACGCCTTCTGAGCGGCCGCGTCCGTGCCCGCGAGGTCGCCGCCGAGGTCCGCGCGCAGGCCGCCCTGGCGCGTTCGTGGGGCATCCTGCCGCTCGCCTGGGACTCACACCGCCACGTGCACCTGATGCCGCCGGTGGCCCGCGTGATCGGACGCGTCGCCCGTGACGAGGGTGTTCGCTGGGTCCGGCGCGCCCGGTCGCCGCGCGCCTGGGCCGGGCCGAAGGAAACGGCGCTCCGGGCGGCGACGTTCGTCTCCGCGCTCGCTTTCCGGGGCATTCCGGGGAACCGCTGGTACGTCGACATCACCTCGCAGCGGCCACGCCTGGACGCGGCGGCCGTCGCGCTCCTCGCGACCTATGGCGGGGTGGGAGAGATCGGCGCGCATCCTGGGTACGTGGACGACGACCTTCGTGCGGTCGACACGCTCGTCGACGACCGTCCCAAGGACCTCGAGATCCTCACCGACCCGCTGCTCCGGACGGCCCTCGGCAGCGAAGCCGTCCGCTGGCGAGTGCCCTGATGCCCGGCGCGAGCACGAGCGCGGCCCTCAACCGGGCTGTCCACCGGTACCGCGCCGCACCGTTCGGCGCGCGCCTCTTCGTCCACGGCCGCGCATTTCTCTCGGACCTCGCCTTCGTCGAGCGTTTCGTTCCGAAGAAGGGATTCATCGTCGATCTCGGCTGTGGCCACGGCCTCTTCCCGTGTCTGCTGCGCGAGGCGGCCGAGCAGCGGCGCGTGCTCGGGATCGATCTCGACGAACGCAAGATCGAGGTCGCGCGCGGCGCCGTGCGCGACACGCAGTGGTTGCGCTTCGAGGTCGGCGACATCATCAAGGACCAGCCACCCCATTGCGACGCGGTAACGATCGTCGACGTCTTGTATCTCCTGCCGTTCGAGGATCAGGAGCGCGTCCTACGGAATGCCGCGGCGGCGCTCGGCGAGGGCGGCCCGCTCATCGTGAAGGCCCAAGAGCGTCGCACCGATCCGCGGTACGCGATCACCTACGCGCAGGAGCTGGTGACAGTCGGGCTCGGCTTCACGCGCGGCGGCCACGAGCGCTTCTATTTCCCATCGCGAGACGAGGCGCTCGGGATGTTCGAGCGCACGGGATTCGTCGTAGAAGTGGAGGAGATGCCGCGCCGGCCATACACCGATGTGGTCTATCTCGCGCGGAAGGCTCCTCTAAAGCCCGCTCCCGCCGCATAATCAACCCGTTGAACGACGTCTCGACCGACCTTCGGCTCGTCGCCGACGAAATCCGCGCCTGCACCGCGTGCCCGCTCCACCGGAGCGCACGACAGGCGGTTCCCGGGGACGGCAGCGCTGACTCGGGGATCCTCTTCCTCGGCGAGGCGCCGGGCTACCACGAGGATCTCCAGGGCAAGCCGTTTGTGGGCGCCGCGGGGCAGTTCCTGGACGAGCTTCTTGCCGGCATCGGGCTCGATCGGCGAACGGTCTTCATCACCAACGTCGTCCGGCACCGGCCACCGGAGAACCGCGATCCGCTACCAGAAGAGATATCGGCCTGCCACATGTGGCTTCTGCGCCACCTTGAGGTCCTGCAGCCGCGCGTCATCGTCACGCTCGGGCGGCACGCGATGGGGAAGTTCTTCCCCGGCGAATCCATCTCGCGTATCCACGGCAAGCCGCGCAAGACCGCGGATGGCCTCCTGATCTTCCCCGTGTACCACCCCGCCGCAGCGCTGCACCAGCCCGCGTTGCGCGACGCGCTCCACGCCGACTTCGCGGCGTTGGCGCTCTTCCTCGCGACCACCCCGCCCACAAAACAACCGGAGGAAAAACCGGTGGAGCAGATAACGCTCTTTGGCTAGGTCGAACGCGCCACTGCGGATCATTCCGCTCGGCGGCGTCGGTGAAATCGGCAAGAACATGCTCGCGATCGAGCTCGGCGACGACATCGTCGTCGTCGACGCGGGCCTCATGTTCCCGGACGAAGGGATGCTCGGCATCGACCTCGTCATCCCCGACATGACGTACCTGCGGCAGCGGAAGAACAAGATCCGCGGGTTCCTGATCACACACGCGCACGAGGATCACATCGGGGCGCTGCCGTATGCGCTTCGCGACCTGCTCGAGGTTCCGATCTACGGCACCAAGCTCACGATCGGGCTCATCCGTACGAAGCTGAAGGAGCACAAGCTCGCCGAGCGCGCGACGTTCCGCGAGATCGCACCCGGGACGCCGTTCACCATCGGGAGCTTCCGCTGCGACTCGTACTACGTCTGCCACAGCATCCCCGATGCGGTCGGCGTGACCATCGAGACTCCCTACGGGACCGTCGTGCACTCGGGTGACTGGAAATTCGACCACACGCCGGTCGACGGCCGCCAGACCGACTTCGCGCGCCTCGCGGCGATCGCGGCGAAGGGCGTGCTCCTCTTGATGTCGGACTCGACGCGCGCAGAACAGCCCGGTTACACGCAGTCCGAGCGCCATGTCGCCGAGATGTTCGACGCGATCATGTCGCGGGCACCCGGCCGCGTGATCACGACCACGTTCGCTTCGAACATCTCGCGCATTCGGCAGATCGTCGAGATCGCACACGCGTGGGGCCGAAAGACCGCAATCGTCGGCCGCTCGATGGAGAACTACACCAAGACAGCGCGCGAGCTCGGGTACCTCGAGTATCCGGAGGGCTCGATCGTGAGCCCGCACGAGATCGGCAAGCTCGCCGACCACGAGCTTTGCATCATCACGACGGGCAGCCAGGGCGAACCGACGAGCGCGCTTTCGCGCATGGCGCTCGGCGACCACCGACACGTCGCGGTGAAAGAAGGGGACACCGTCGTCATGTCGGCGACGCCGATCCCGGGCAACGAGGAGCTCGTCTCGCGGACGGTCGATAACCTCTTCAAGCTCGGCGCCGAGGTGATCTACGACCCGCAGAGCCGGCCGCATGTTTCAGGGCATGCGAGCCAGGAGGAGCTGAAGCTCCTCCTCAACATCCTGCGGCCGAAGCACTTCCTTCCCATCCACGGCGAGTACCGGATGCTCGTCCGTCACGCGCGCTTGGCGATGGACCTCGGCGTCGAGCCGAAGAACGCATTCGTTCTGACGAACGGCGACGTTCTTGAGATCGATGCGAACGGTGCGAAGGTGGGGGAGAAGGTGCAGTCCGGCGTCGTGTATGTCGACGGCCTCGGCGTCGGCGACGTGAGTCAGTCCGTCATGCGCGACCGCTGGTCCATCGGCAGCGACGGCATCTTCCTCGTCGTCGTGACCATCGAGCAGCGCACCGGCGCGGTCGTCGCGGGACCCGACATCGTGACGAAGGGCTTCGTGCCAGAGCAGGACGCGGCCCAGCTCGTGGAAGAGGCCAAGCAGAAGATCCTGGACGGCCTCGCCGAAGCGCAGACCGGCGAGCATCTCGCGGAGCCGTCCGCGCTCAAAGATGCGATCCACAACAGCGTCGTGAACTTCCTGTACGAGCGCACCAAGAGGAGACCGATGGTGTTGCCCGTCATCATGCAGGTCTAGCGCGGTGGCCAGGCGAGCGGCCAGCTCTCGGCGCCGAGGTGCGACACCGGCGATGGAGCCGCGCATCCGGGACGAGATCGGCGCCATCGCGGTGGTCGCGTTCGCGCTCCTCTCGACGGTCGCGCTCGCGACGGATCAGGGCGCGGTGCTGCAGTGGTGGCGCTCGGCGCTCTTCGCGCTGCTCGGATGGGCCGCGTGGCTGGTGCCGCTGGCGCTCGGGGCGATCGCCCTCGAGCTGTGGTTCGGGTTCGTCCGCCGCGAGACGGTGCTGCCGATTCTCGGTGGGCTGGTCGTCGTCGTCGCGCTCCTCGGCCTGACACGCCACTACGTGCGTGACGATGTGGCCGGCGGATTCGTCGGCGGCGCGCTCGCGAAGGCAGCTGCGGGCCTCTTCGGTCAGATCGGCGCGCCGATCGCGCTCGGGGCTCTGCTGCTGGTCGGCGTCGTCATCGCCGCGAATCGGACCATCGCCGACCTCTGGAAGCCCGTCTGGAGACAGCGCCCCGAAATCGGCGGGCTCAAGCCCGGCACGCTCATTCCCGGCGGAACCGCCACGCGCTTTGACCGCTTCCTCGACGACGACGAGGCCGAGGAACCCGCACAGCCGGTGCGTATCCACATCCGAGAGGAAAAGCCGACTCGAGCGGTTGCGGCTCAGGCGCCGAAACCCTCTCTACCAGGCGGAGCCGGGACCCTCACGGGCCCCAGCGCCACCGCCTGGCGGGGGCCCTCGGCGCCTGAGTCGCAATCCGACCGCGATCGCGTTCCTTTCGCTGTGTCGACCGCCGGGCTTGCCTCGGCCGCAGTAGTCGCCGAAGGCGTCTTGCATGCGGATCCTCCTGAGAAGCCGTGGGTCTTGCCCGCCATTGATGAGCTTGATCAGGGCTCCGCAGCTCGCTCCGGAAAAGATGAGCTCATCCGGAACAAGCGCGTCATCGAGGAGACCCTTTCGCATTTCGGCATCGCGGCAACGATCGTCGACGTGTTCGTCGGGCCGGTCGTGACACGGTACGAGCTCAAGCCGGCGGCCGGGGTCAAGCTCTCGCGGATCGAGGCGCTCTCGGACGATCTCGCGCTCGCGCTCGCGGCGCGGACCCTCCGGATCGAGGCGCCCATACCCGGCAAGAGCGTCGTTGGGATCGAGATCCCGAATCTCGCGATCGGTCTTGTCTCGGTGCGCGACGTCGCCGAGAGCGCGGAATTCAAGGGCTCGCCATCGAAGCTCACGGTCGCGCTCGGGAAGGACGTCGCCGGCGGCGCGATCGTCACGGACCTGGCCAAGCTCCCGCACCTTCTCATCGCGGGCCAGACCGGCTCCGGCAAGAGCGTGTGCATCGGGGCGATCCTCACGAGCCTGCTTCTGCAGTCGACTCCGGACGAGGTGCGGATCCTGATCGGCGACCTGAAGCGGGTGGACTTCCCCGGCTTTAACGGGGTACCGCATCTGGTCGTCCCGGTCATGCACGACTCGCCTCAGATCCTCAACGCCCTCTACTGGACGACGAGTGAGATGGACCGCCGGTACCGGCTCTTCGCCCGCGCAAACGCCCGCAATATCGCCTCGTACAACGAGAAACACACGGGCCAGGACCGGGTCCCCTACGTCGTCTTCATCATCGACGAGCTGGCCGACCTGATGCTCCAGGCCCCGATCCAGGTCGAGAAGCAGATCACGCGAGTCGCCCAGCTCGCGCGAGCGACCGGGATCCACCTGGTCCTCGGAACGCAACGGCCGTCGGTCGACGTCATCACGGGACTCATCAAGGCGAACGTGCCCGCTCGTATCGCGTTTGCTACCGCTTCCGCGGTCGATTCCCGCACGATCATTGACATGACCGGTGCGGAAAAGCTCCTTGGGCGCGGCGACATGCTCTGGCTCGCGCCCGACGCGGCGAAGCCGGTCCGCGCGCAGGGCGCCTTCGTCTCGGATGCCGAGATCGAGCAGGTCATCCGTCACTGGAGGCAACAGCGCGAGGCGCAGTACGACATGTCCATCCTCGAGGACAAGGAGCGGGCGCGGGTGCGCGAGGACGGTGGAGACGAGATCGATGACGACCGCTACGAGGAAGCCGTCGAGATCGTCCAGCGCGCGGGACAGGCGTCCGTATCGATGCTCCAGCGCAAGATGACGATCGGCTTCGCGCGCGCTGGCCGGCTCATCGACATCATGGAACAGAACGGCGTCATCGGACCGTCGCAGGGACCCGGCAAGATGCGCGAGGTCTACGGGATGGCGAAGGACAATGCCTAGCCTCGGCGAGCAGCTCCGCGCTCAGCGCGAGCGCAAGGCCATCACTCTCGAGCAGGCGGCGGCCGACACGCGCATCCGCGAGAAATTCTTGAAGGCGCTGGAGGAGGGGGACTACCCCTCGCTCCCCGGCGCCGTGTACACGCGCGGATTCCTTCGCAACTACTCCGACTATCTCGATCTCGAGACCGACGAGCTCGTCGTGCTCTATCAACAGGAGCGCGGCGGCGCCCCGCCGGAGCCAGCCCCGAAGCGCAGCAGCTTCAAGCCGTATCGCCCGGTGGTCCATCAGAGCCTCATCTTCCGGCCCGTCGTGCTCGTTCCGGTGCTGATCATCGCGTTCGTCGGCTCGTTCCTCGGGTACATGTACTACCAGTTCACGACGTTCGCGACGCTGCCGAAGCTCGAGATCATCGATCCGTCGGGCGACGGGCTCGCAGCGAGTTCCGAGCTCGTCGTTCACGGCGTCACGGTGCCGGATGGGCGCATCACGGTGAACGTATTCCCCGGTCCCGACGTGTTCGGCGACATTCAGACGGCAAGCGACGGCAGCTTCACCACGACCGTCTCGCTCAAGCCCGGATCGAACCATGTCGTCGTCGAGGTCCTCGACGCGGCGGGCAAGACGAACCGCGTCAGCCGCACGATCCAATACCAGGCGCCCGCCGTGGGCGTGAGCGCGCCGCCGGTCCTTTCCGTGGAACAGCCGGCGAACGGGGCCACGTTCACGAACACGTACGTTCAAGTGAGCGGTCGCGTCGACCGCGGCGTGACCGTGCAGATCAACACCGTGCCCGTGACGGTGAGCTCCGACGGCACGTTCCAGGTGCGCTACTAC
Source organism: Chloroflexota bacterium (assembly GCA_038040345.1). GTDB lineage: Bacteria > Chloroflexota > Limnocylindria > P2-11E > P2-11E > 3-1-20CM-2-70-9. The sequence continues at coordinate 124,472 of JBBPIQ010000004.1, read as the reverse complement.
CTGCCCGCCGGAGCGCAGCCCTTCCGCATCGTCGCGCGCAACAGCGCTGGCGGCACGGTCGAAGAGACGCGCAACGTCGTCATCGCGTACACCGCCGCCGTCGTCATCGTGCGGGTCACCGGGGGCGACTCCTGGATCCTCGCGACCGTCGATGGCAACTGCGACCCGTGCCAGGGCCGCGTGTTCAAGGACGGCGAGACCGCGACCTTCCAGGGCAAGGAAGTCCGTATCCGCACCGGCAACGCGGCCGTCGTGCAGGTAAATCACAACGGTCAGGTGATCGCGTCTCTCGGGCGTCAGGGGGAGGTCGTCGAGCGCGTCTTCGTAGCGCAGTGACGCTCGCGAACGCGCTCAGCGCGGCCCGCGGCCTTCTTGTCATCCCGGTGATCGGTCTCATCGCGACGGGCGATGCGTCGCTCGCACTTGTCGTCTTCCTCGGCGCCGCCGCCACGGATGCGCTGGACGGACCCCTCGCGCGACGCCGCGGCGCGACGGCGTTCGGCGCCGCGCTGGACCCATTGGCGGACAAGGTCCTCGTCGTCGGGACGCTTGCCGCCCTGACGATTCGGGGGATCGCGCCGGCCTGGGCGGTCGTCCTCATCTTCGCCCGCGAGCTCATCGCGGTCGAGGTCCGCGCCCGCGCTCCTCACGCAGTCGGCGCGAGCATGGACGGCAAGGCAAAAACAGTCCTGCAGATCGGGGCGGCCGCCCTGCTTCTCGCGACAGCGGCCTGGCCCGCCGCCGGGCTCGCCACGGCCGCGAACGCGCTCGTCGTGGCCGCGACCGCGCTCACCGTGCTGTCTGGCGTCAGACTCGTGCTGCGTGCCAAACAAACGACCGCCGACGCTGCCTGAGCTCGAGGAGCGCATGGGCGCGATCCACACGCGCCTGCGACGCCGCAAGCTGACCGTCGCGGCCGCCGAGTCCTGCACAGGCGGGCTGCTCGCCGCGGTCCTCACCGCTCACGCGGGCTCGAGCGACTACTTCAAAGGCGGCGCGGTCGTCTACTCGAACGAGGCGAAGACGATCCTCGCCGACGTGGCCCCCGACCTCATTCACGGACACGGCGCGGTGTCGTCGGTCGTCGCCGGTGCGCTCGCGCGCGGGGCGCGTGAGCGACTGGGCGCGAAGATCGGCCTCGGCATCACCGGCATCTCGGGACCGGGCGGCGCGACGCCAGGCAAGAAGATCGGGCTCACCTACGTCGCGGTCGACAGCGACGAGCACTCGGCCGTGAAGAAGTACGAGTGGCCCTACGATCGCGAGGGGAATCGCCTCGCGTCGGTCGGTGCCGCGCTCGATCTCATCGAGAAGGCGATCGAATGAGTACCGCGCATCCACGCGAGCTCGGCCGCGCGTTCGAGGATGCCGATGTCGCTCGCAACTACCGCCACCGGCAGCCCTATCCCGCCGAGATCTTCGAAATTCTGGAACGGCTGCTCGTCGAGCCACGGACCGTGCTTGACGCGGGCTGCGGGACGGGAGCGCTCACGATCGGACTCGCACGGTTCGCCGAACGGGTCGATGGGATCGATCCGTCGGCCGCGATGCTCGGCGAAGCGCGCCGGATGCCGGGTGCAGACAACGCCCGCATCCGATGGATCCAGGGAACCGCCGAAGAGGCGCCTCTGGACCCGCCGTACGGTCTCGTGACCGCGGGCGTGAGCATCCACTGGATGGACCCAGAGGTCGTCATGCCGCGATTCCGCAAGGCGCTCGCTCCGGGCGGCCTGCTTGCCATCGTGAACATGGACAGCACCTACGGCGAGCAGAAGTGGCGAGGCGAGTTCCTGGAGCTCATACGCGCCTTCTCCCCGATCACGCATCACGTCGAGAAGGTCGAGCTCGTGCGCGCGCTCGAAACCTCAGGCCACTTCGTTCGGGAAGGCGAGAGCGGCACGCAGCAGAGCACCGTCGAGCAGTCGGTGGACGACTACATGGCCATGCTCGCGAGCACGAGCACGCTGTCGCGGACAACCCTCGGTGCCCAGGCGGACGAATTCGACCGCCGGGCGCGGGACATTTTCGCTCGCCATGGCATGACCAGCATCCGCGCCGACGTCGTGTCGGGCGTCACGTGGGGGCGGCCGCGGTGAGCGCGCGGGCGCTCGGGGTCGGGCTGCTCGGCCTCGGCACGGTCGGATCGGCGGTGGCGCGCGCATTCAATGACCGGTCGCGCCGGATCGATGCGGCCGCGGGCCGGCCACTCAGACTCGTCGCGGCGGCGGTGCGCGACCCGCAGAAGGCGCGTGACGCCGGCGACGTTCCGATCACGACCGATCCGCACGCGATCCTCGACGACCGCGAGGTCTCCATCGTGGTCGAGGTCATCGGCGGGACCGACCCCGCGCGCGACCTCGAGCTCGGCGCGTTCGAGCGAGGGAAGCACGTCGTCACCGCGAACAAGGAGCTCGTCGCGAAGGAATGGAAGGCGCTCCACGAGGCCGCCCATCTCGCCAAGCGCGAGCTTCGATTCGAAGCCGCCGTGGCCGCCGCCGTCCCGGTCATCGCCGGCATGCGCGGACTCGGCGCGGTCCGTCCGCGCGTGTTGCGCGGCCTCCTCAACGGCACGACGACGTACATCTGCTCGCGCATGGAAACGGGCAAGTCGTTCGACGAGGCCCTCGCCGAGGCGATGGCCGCCGGCTACGCGGAGGCGGACCCGACCAACGATGTCGACGGGCACGATGCCGCATACAAGCTCTCGATCCTCATCTCGATCCTGGAGGGCCGACATTTCCACCCGGACAACGTGCGCCGGACGAGCCTCCGTGGCATCTCCGCGTCCGACATGACCGGCGCCGCCGCGCGCGGCGCGCGGGTGCGTTTCCTCGCCGTGGCCGACTTCGGCGAGAAGGCGACCAAAGCCCGCGTCGGGCCCGAAGAGGTGCCCGCCGATTCGCTCGAAGGGCAGGCCACCGGACCGACGAACGTGATCACGCTCGAGAGCGATCTCGTTCCACGTTTGGTATGGAGCGGCCCCGGCGCGGGCGGAGACGCGACCGCGTCCGCGATACTCGGGGACGTGATCCAGATCGCTCGGCAAACCGCCTGATGCGGACCGTCCTGAAGTTCGGCGGGACGTCGGTCGCGTCGCCCGCCGCGTTGCAGCGCGTCGCCGAGATCGTCAAAGGCACGCGCGGTCAGCGCATCGTCGTCGTGTCCGCCACCGCGGGAACGACCGACGCGCTCATCGGCGCTGCTCGCGCTGCCGAGGGCGGCGACGCGCAGACGGCGCAGGACACAATTTTGAGATTGTCGGGAGAGCATCGGAACCTCATCGCGGATGCGCTCGGCTTCGAATCGGCCGACGTGCTGAAGGAGATCGCCGACCTCACCGAACGAACCACCGCGCTCCTGCAGAGCGTCGCGATTCTCCGCGAGTGCACCGCGCGGACGCTCGACGCGATCGTCTCGTACGGCGAGCGCATCTCGGCTCCGATCGTCGCCGCGGTCCTGAACCACACAGGCACGAAGGCCGAGGCGCTCTCGGCCGAAGGGCTGATCATCACCGACGACGCTTTCGGGCACGCCAATCCGATCCTCGACGAGACGCGCGCTCGCGCATCGAAGGAGCTCGATTCGCGGCTCGGCTACGGCGTCGTGCCGGTGGTGACGGGGTTCATCGGGTCGACCGTGGACGGGGTCACGACGACCCTGGGGCGCGGCGGATCCGACTATTCGGCTGCGGTGCTCGCCGCGGCGACGAAGGCCGACGATCTTCGCATCTACACCGACGTGAGCGGCGTGATGAGCGCCGATCCGCGCGTCGTGAAGGGCGCGAAGCCGCTCGAATCGATGTCGTACGCCGAAGCCGCGGAGCTCAGCTACTTCGGTGCGAAGGTCATTCACCCGCGCACCGTGCTCCCTGCGGTCGAAGCCGGCATTCCCGTCCGCATTCTCAACACGTTCGCGCCGTCGGACAAAGGGACGACGATCACGAACAACACCGACAAGGACGGAAGCGTTGTCAAGGCGACCACGTCGCTCGGCGGGCTCGGGATGATCACGGTGCAGGGTGCCGGCATGAGCGGCGTCCCCGGCTTTGCGGCGCGCGTGTTCGACACCGCGGCCGCCGAGAAAGTGTCCGTGATGATGATCAGCCAGTCATCGAGCGAGAACTCGATCTGCCTTGTCGTGCCCGACGATGCGACCGACCGCCTCAAGGGCGCGCTCGAGAGGATGTTCAACGCCGAGCTGCGGCGCCACGACGTCGAGAAGATCGACGTCGAGCGCCCGGTCGCGATCGTCGCGGCGGTGGGGGAGGGCATGCGCGGCACGCCGGGCGTCGCGGCACGGGTGTTCACGGCTCTCGGGAAAGCGAACGTGAACGTCGTGGCGATCGCGCAGGGCTCGAGCGAGCTGAACATCTCGCTGGTGGTGATGGAAAAGGATCGCGAGAAGGCGGTCCGCCTCATCCACGAAGAGTTCCACCGCTGAGGGCGCTTAACCACTTCAGCTATCTGCTCCTCGTCCTCGTAGTCACCATCCCGACGATCGTGGGGATCGCGATCGTTCTCGCGCCAGCAGGGTCGGCCGCGGTCCCGGCGCTTGGCGCCACGCTCGCGATCGATCTTGTTCTATTCGGCGCCATCTGGTTATCGATGCGGCCGGGCAGCGCGGATATCACCTCGCCGGAGCAGCTCGCACGCCTCGTGAAGGGGGGCAAGCCGGTCGTCGTCGAGCTGTACTCGAACTTCTGCCTCATCTGCATGGCGAACCGACAGACGATCAAGATCGCGGCGACGAGCCTCAGCGGGCAGTGCCGATTCGTCCGCGTAGAGCTTCCGACCGCGGCAGGAGCGGCGATCGGTGACATCTACAAGTGCCGCTACACGCCGAGCTACCTCGTCTTCGACGAGCACGGGGACCTGGTGCGGACGATCATCCCCGACAACGTCACCCCGATCGCGAATGGCTACCGCGTCCTCGACGAGACGGGCGCGGTCGTGAGCCGCGCGCCGCGGGTTCGCCCCGAACTCCTCGTCGACCTCGTCCGCTTTACTGCCTGACGCTCGCGGGTTGTACGGCCGTCTGCCACACTCGACGCGTGCGCGACCCAGGCGCGCCGGTCGATCTCTATCGCCTGCTCGAGGCAGCCGACGAGCCGGAGCTCATCGACCGCGAGATGCCCGAGGACGCCGAGATCCTCGAGCTGGGTGCGGGTTCGGGCCGCGTCACGCATCCGCTGATCGCGCTCGGCCGGCGCGTCGTCGCGGTCGACTTCAACCCCGAGATGCTCGATCTCATCGAGGGCGCCGAGAAGATCGAAGTCCGCATCCAGGATCTGAATCTCGGCCGAACCTTCGGCGGCGTGCTCCTCATGAGCAACCTCATCAACCACTCCGATCCCGGCGAGCGCCTCGCGCTCCTACGTGCGATCCAGCGTCACCTCGGTCCGCATGGCGTCGCGCTCATCGAACGCTATGACCCGGAGACCGGCGCGGACCCGACACCGACCGAGCAGCAGCGCTACGGCATCACCATTCGCAAGTTCGACATCCACCGCGAGGGGAAGCTCCTATTCCAGAAGATCGAGTACGACGCCGGAGTGCGCGGCCGCTGGACGGTCGATCTACAGGGAGCCCGCATCCTCACCGACGATGAGATGCTTGCCGACCTGGCCGCGGCCGGGCTCCGTCTCCTGCGCTGGATCGACGAACGACACCGCTGGCTTGCCGCGGCACTGCTCTGATACGCCGACCGAACCGCGCGGCGCCATTCTCGTTAGATGAGCGTGCGCTTCCTCGCCATCGCCATTCTGGCGACCGTCGTCTTCGCGATCGGCCCGTCTGAGTCGGCCTGCCAGCCGCGGCCTCCGGAGAGTGACGCGCGCCACTCGAGCGGTCTCGCAGTTGCGCCCCAAATGGACCTCTGCCACCGCATGACTCCGTACGAGCCGCTCGCGTTGGCCTTCGACCGCGCCTACACCTTCGCCCAGCAGCACCCGGACGACATCGGCTACCCGTGGGATGACCGCGGAAATCGAACCCTAATCGTCTCGGCCGCGACGCCGAATGGGCGCGCCTTGCTTTACCAATGGAGCGGGCTCGGCTGGGAAGTCCCCGTACGGATCCGAACTGTGACTCGCTCGTTCGGCGAGCTCGAGCGGGTCAAGGACGACGTGATCGAACTCGCGCGCACGCGGATCCCTGGCACGGAAAACATCGGAATGAGCGCGGGCGACTGGGAGCGCAATCGGGTCCTCATCGGCGTCGCGCGCCTCACCGACGAGCTCGCGGCCGCGATCGTCGCGAGATACGGAACGGAGGTCGTCGCCGTACTGATCGGTCCGAGATACGGCCCCTTCGGTCTGCGAGACTAAGCAGATGCGCAAACGGAAAGTCGCGGTCCTCGGCGCCACCGGGACGGTCGGGCAGCGGTTCATCGGATTGCTGCAGAGTCATCCCTGGTTCGAGATCAGCGCGCTCACCACGAGCGACACGAAGGCCGGGAAGCGGTACGGCGACGTCACGGCCTGGCACTGGGCCGGCGAGATGCCCAGTGCGGTCGCGAATATGAAGCTGCAGCAAACGACGGCCGATCTCGACGCCGAGATTTGCTTCTCGGCTTTGCCCAGCGATGCGGCCGAGCAGTGGGAGGCCGCGCTCGCGAAGACCGGGCATCACGTCTTCTCCAACGTGAAAACGCATCGCATGGACGACGACGTGCCGCTCCTCATCGCCGAGGTCAACGCCGAGCACATACACGCGCTCGACGTGCAGCGGCGCAAGCGCGGCTGGTCCGGTTCGATCGTGACGAACGGGAACTGCTCGGCGATCGGCTTCGCGCTCGCGGCCGCGCCTCTGCAGCAGACCTTCGGCATCGAGTTGGCGGTCGTCACCACGATGCAGGCGATCTCGGGCGCGGGCTACCCCGGCGTCGCGTCCCTCGACGCGCTCGACAACGTCGTCCCCTTCATCGCCGAGGAAGAAGAGAAGATGGAGCAGGAGACGAAGAAGTTCCTTGGAACGTGGGACGGCAAGCGCTTCGTCGACGCCGGCTTCGAGTTCTCAGCACACTGCAATCGTGTCCCGGTTCGCGACGGCCACACCGAGACGGTCAGCATCAGGCTGCGCGGCGCGCCGTCGCCCGACGCGGTGAAGGACGCCATGCGCGAGTTTCGCGGGCGGCCGCAGGAGCTCAAGCTCCCCACGGCGCCGGAGCGTCCGATCCACGTCCTGGACGGTCGCGACCGCCCGCAGCCGATCCTCGATCGCGACACCGAGCGCGGCATGGCCGCCGTAGTCGGACGCGTGCGCGAAGATCCGGCCATGGGCATCAAGTACGTCGTGCTGACCCACAACACGATCCGCGGCGCGGCCGGCGCGTCGATCCTCAACGCGGAGCTGCTCGCCGCAGAGGGGTGCCTCGGGAGTTGAGCGCAGCGGCCGAAACGTTCGTCGCGCGTCTCGATCGAGTCCCGCTCAACCGATTCCACTGGCGCCTGCTGATCCTGTCCGGCCTCGGGTGGATGTTCGACGCGATGGACGTCCTGATGCTGAGCTTCCTGCTCACGCCGATCCGCGGCGAGTTCAAGCTCGACGCGACGGGGGTCGGGCTTGTCGCGAGCGCGACCTTCGTCGGCATGTTCATCGGCGCCGCGACAGCGGGACGCCTCGCCGATCGCTACGGCAGGCGCGCCGTGGTCACCGTGACGCTCGTCATCTTCTCGGTCGGGAGCTTGCTCTCGGCGCTGTCGCCGACGTTCGAGACGCTCCTTGCGGCACGCATCATCGCCGGGCTTGGGCTCGGCGGGGAGCTACCGGTGGTGGCGACGCTCGTCAGTGAGCTCTCGCCACGCGCGCAACGCGGCCGGATGATCGTGCTGCTCGAGTCGTTCTGGGCGTACGGGACGATCCTTGCGGGGATCGTCGCGATCACGGTCGTCGCGAACTACGGATGGCGCTGGGGCTTCGCGGTCGGCGCGCTGCCCGCGCTGTACGTCGCGTATCTGCGGCGCGCGCTGCCCGAGTCCCCGCGCTTCCTGGCCGAGAAGGGCCGTGCGCCGGAGGCCGACGCCGTTGTCCGACGTGTCGAGCGCGCGGGTGGGGGAGCACTCCTTACGCTCGCTCCCGCGATCGCGCCGACGAGGGCGGGGCGCACGCGCATCACCGAGCTCTTGAGCGGCCGCTACGCGCGACGCACGGCGATGCTCTGGATCCTCTGGTTCGGCGTCGTGCTGACCTACTACGGGATCTTCCTGTGGATCCCGTCGATCCTCGCGACCCGCGGCCTCTCAGAAGTGCGGAGCAACGAGTTCTTCTTCCTCTCGACTCTCGCGCAGGTGCCCGGTTACTTCAGCGCGGCATGGCTCGTGGAACGAGTAGGACGGAAGCCAACGCTCGTGGCCTACCTTCTCGGGACCGCGGCGTCCGCGTTCATGTTCGGCAACGCGGGCACGGGGACCGACGCGTTCATCTGGGCGGCGCTGCTCTCGTTCTTCAACCTCGGAGCGTGGGGCGTGGTTTACACGATCACCCCCGAGCTCTACCCGACATCCGTGCGCGCGACCGGTTCGGGCGTCGCCGCGGCGGTCGGGCGCATTGGTGGAATCATCGGGCCGTACCTCACGCCGGTTCTCGTGACCGCGATCGCCGTCAACGGCACGTTCGCGGTCTTCATGGGCCTGCTCGTGATAACTGCCGCTGCGGTAGCCGTTCTCGGTGAGGAAACCCGCGGGCGATCCCTCGAAGAGATCGCTCCAGAGGCTGAAGCGGCCTAGATACGCGTCCCGCTTGCTCGGCAGCGACAATCCGGCGGATGTATCGCCGTCTTTGGATGCTCGCGGCCGCCGGTCTCCTCGCGACCGCGTGCTTCGGCAAGTTCGCGCTCGGCGTCACGCAGACGATCGAGCCGACTCCGATCCTGCCGGGGGCCAACGTCAAGCAGGAGCTGAACATCGAAGCCGACGGCCTGCTCGGTACAGCCGTGAAGCAGGCGTTGACCGATGCAGCGACAAAAGCTCAGGCGCAGACGCAGACAGGCACGCAGTGGCAGATCACCGACACGTCGCAGGGCTCGGCGGTCCACATTCGTATGTTCCGGACTGTGAACCTCGCTGAGGCCCAGACCGCCGTGGCGCAATCCTCGACCGGCGGTTTCGATGTCGGGACGATGAATATTCATGCGGACGACTGGCTTATTGCGCGGCGCTACACCGTTCGGATCGTCGTGACTCCGAGCGCACCGAGCACTCCTGCGGGAACAACGACGGGCACGGACGCCACCTCGCAGCAGCTCGCGAAGGCGATCCTCGCGGGCATCACGTACGACTACTACATGAGCTTGCCCGGCGTCGTGACCGCGACGAACGGCGTGCCCAGCGATCAGTCCCGACTGGTGTGGCATCTGGATCTCTCGTCGGGATCAGAGCGCGTCCTCACGGCGGAGAGCATCTATCCGGACGTGCCTCGGCTCGTGGTTCTCCTGCTGGTGATCGTGCTCCTCGCGGGGGCAGTCTTGATCCGGTCTCGCGCGCGGCGGCCGGTCACGGTCGAGCCGCCCATCTTCACGACGCCGCCGCAGCCCTAGCGCGGGAGCTGGGCCAGGAACCGCTCCGCGTTCTTGTACGCGATCGCGGCACGCGCATCATCCGGCAATTGCATGAGCCATCCGCGGATCCGATTCACGATGTCGGCATAGGCATCCCAACGCTCGTTGCCGGTGTACGAGCCACCGACCGTCCACGTGTCGGTGCCGACCATGAAGCGATCGCTGTACTTGAGAAGTAGCGCGCGCCACTTTGCATCGAGCTGGCCTTGTGGCGCGATGTCATCGCGAAGCGAAAGCTCGACAGAGAGCTTCGGCCATTTCCCCATGAGCGCATCGATCTGCTCGGGGGTCGCGGTCACCCCGGCGTGGGCCCACAGAACGATCTGGTCCGCGCCGACGTAATTCAGGAGCTCCGCGACCGCGCGTGCGTCGGCGTGTGCTTGGAGAAAGAGGTTCTTCTGCTGCGCGAACGCGATCACCTGCTTCACGACAGGGAGGGTGATCTGTCCAACGTTCAGGTGGAACTCGCCGAAGCCGCGATGCTGCCCGGCGCGATAGGCGGCCTCGACGTACGGCACGATCGTGCCGTCCCGCGCCCACGAGAAGACGTCGGCGCCATTGCGATACGGCCCGAGCATCGGCACGACACGGTCGCCGAGCACCGCCTTGAGACGGAACGTCCCTTCGTCGGGCGCACTCGAGACAAGCGCGGAAGTGACGCTGAGCGAGTCAAGAAGGGCCTGGATCTTCTCGGGCGGATAGGCGACCCACGACTCGCGGCTGTAGTGCATATGCGCGTCGAAGATCGGCAGGATCGTCGGAGTGGGGGAGGGGGTCGGGGAGGGCGAGGGCGACGGCGTCGGGCTTGGCGTCGGCGAAGCGGCCGCGAGGGTCGCGGTCGCGCTCGGGGACGGCGAACTGGCCGCGGGCTGTCCGCACGCGGCGAGTAACACAAGCGCAACGAGCAATACGCGGGCCATCACGCTCTAGGGTCTCACGCCGTTTCGTTTACGAGTGGCCATTCAGTGGCGAGGTCCGGTACCAGCGAGCAACCACGCGGTCGGACGTGGCGGCAACTCCGTGGAGCTCATCGTCGACCACTGGACGGTCGTCATGTTCGAAGGAGCGATCAGGCGGTTCAAGGATCCTGCGAGCATCCTGCCGCGCATTACGTCATCGGGTCGGACGGCCGGATCGCGCAGCTCGTGAGCGAGGACGACACCGCGTATCACGCCGGCGTGTTCTCGGTACCGGGTGTGCGACCACCTCGAGGCGTACGAGCCCTTGACCTGGACGAAGCGCCTGCAGCAATGGCTCGGGGAGGCTTTGGGGACCGGGCTGCCGAACGCCGACCTTTCGGGGCCCGACGTCGAGACGGGGCAGGCGTTCGACGCGAAGACGGCTGCGCGCCGCTGACCTTCGCGCGCGACCGCGGCGTACTGAGGTAGTGATGCCAGAGCACGCGCGCCGCGACCGCCCGCCAGGGACTCCATGTGCGCGTAATGCGACCGATGCGATCGGAGCTCGGCACTGAGCGCATCCGTTTGACTTCGCGGATGGCAGCGACGAGCGCGAGGTCGCCTGAGGGCCAGATGTCAGCGCGCCCGAGCGCCATCAAGAGATAGATGTCCGCGGTCCACGCGCCGATCCCTTTCAGCTTGATCAGCGCTGCCCGCGCAGTGTCATCGTCCATTTCGGTCAGACCGCTCGGGTCGAACTCGCCGGCGACGATAGCCAGCGCCAGACCCCGGATGTAAGCGCTCTTCTGCCGTGTGAGGCCGGCGCCGCGTAGGTCGGACTCGGCAAGCCCCGCAACCCGTTCCGGGGTCACCGCACCGGCCAGTCGCTCGAGCCTTCCGTATGCGGCGCGGCCCGCGGACAGCGATATCTGCTGCTCGAGGATGATCTGCACGAGGGTCTCGAATCCCGGCGGCCGATCCCACAGCGGCGGCGCGCCATGGCGCGCGACCACCGCCGCAAGGTGGGGGTCCCGCCGCGCGAGCTCGGCGACGCCCTCGGCCAGGGTATCCGTGGTCAGTTGCAACGCCACGACCATCTAACGCTCCACGCTAGGTCGTTGTGAGATGAGCACCGCGAAATGAGCACCGGCTAGGCCCTTTCCCGGACGTCCTGGAGCCTTCCTCTGCGTAACGTCCCCCGCCGAGGGAGGACGAAAAAAATGCGAGCTTGGATCGGTCTTCTGCTAATGGCGGTCTTGCTCGGCGGGTGTTCGTTCGCGGAGGACACGGACCGCGGCGAGCGCGCCGTGGCGCGTTTCCACCTGCTCTTTGGCGCGTCGCGGTACACGGAGATCTACGTCGACACGACCGAGAGCTTCCGCGAGGCGGCCACCGAGGCGGAGTTCGTGGAGTTCCTCGGAGCCGTTCGCCGAAAGCTCGGCAACGTCCGCACATGCGAGCGCACGGGCCTCGAGGTGAACTGGGACGGCGACGCCACGACGATCTGGCTGAGCTACCACACCGCGTACGAGCTCGGCGACGCGACCGAGCAATTCGTATGGGTCATGGAGGGGGACAAGACGCTGCTCGACACCTACCAGATCGATTCGCGTGAGCTGATCCTCCGATGACTCGCGCGACTACCCGAAGCGCTTCTTGTAGAGCTCTTTCAGCTCGGCGTCGGTGCTCCCGAGATAGCGGCTCGTCGTGGCGACGTTGCGGTGCCCGGCGAGTCGCTGCGCCGCCGGCACGTTCATCTGCGTGGCCCAGGCGGTGATCGCGGCGTGACGCAGCCAGTGCGGCGAGACGCTCTCGGCGAGGCCGGCGCGTTTTGCCGCCTCAGCCACGATCGTCTGCGCCATCTTCACGCTCATGCGGTACGAGCCGCCCGCTTTCTTGCGCCTTGTGATGAACAGGGCTGGGTCCTTGTCCTTACGACTCCGGAGGTAGCGCTCGAGCCACTCGCGCGCGCGCATCCGGAGGAACACGCGCCGGTAGCGGCTGCCTTTGCCGAACACCGTCACTTCGTCGGCGATGCGGACGCCGTCCTTGGGGTTCACGGCGTGCGGGTCGAGCTCGATCTTCTCGCGATCCAGGGCGACCAGCTCGGACACGCGGCATCCGGTGGCGGCCAGGAACTCGAGGAGCGCCCGGTTGCGCAGACCGTCGTCGGTCGCGGTGTCGAAGCTTTCCATGAGGCGCTCGAGCTTCTCCTGATCGAGATGCCGCGCGTCCGGGCTCGGGTCGGGTGCCTTAGCGAGCTCGACCTTCTCAGGACCGGGAACCGGCAGATCGAGCAGCACGCCGAATTTGAGTAGCCCACGGAGGGCTATGAGGTGCATGTTTTTCGAAGCGGCCGAAATTGGTCGCTTGCCGACGTCGCGGCCGGCGAGGAGCCGCCGACGCGTCAGGTGGCTGCCGTAGGCCTTCAGGATCCGGATGTCGATGTCCTTAGCCCGCGGGTTCGCGCCGTCGCGGTCGAGGAACTCGAGGAACTCGACCAGGAAGCGCTCGTACCGCGGGAGCGTCGTCTCGCTTCGGCCTTTGTCGCGCAACTCCTGCAGGTATGCCCGTGCGAGGTCGCGTACGGGGCTATTCGGCCCGAGATCGCGGGGATCGACGTAGGAGGCCGAGGCCGATATGAGCCGGTTTCTGGCCGTCTGGCCTTCTTGCGGTGGTGTAATCCGCATTCTACGAGATCGTAGGAAAGGTACAGGGGATGTGTCAAGCCATTTGTTGGCCACTCCCCCGGTCGGCCGCTTGAGGTTTTCCGAGCGGATCGGAGTTAGCCCGACGGCTGCGTCGGCGCGGTCGGCGACACCGCGTTAACGATCGCGCGTCGCGCGACGGCGATCGCGGCGGCGATGGCGCCCGTCACCGCGGCGGCCAGGATCACCTTCGGGGTCGCCACGTCGAGCTGGAGTGCGACCACCGCGGCGATGGCTCCAGCGATCGCGCCTTCAACGAGATCGCGGACGAAACGGCCAACCGGTGTGCCGGTCCAAGCGACCAGCTCTTTCATTTGTTCGCCTCCTTCGGGCCCCGACAGTCTGCATCCTTAGTCGATCGAGGCTCCAGGAGCGAGGCGTAGATATCAATCGGTGCGCGCTTAGGCCCCCACCTTGGCACCAGCCGTCACATCGATCTTCTTTCCGTTGAAGGCCGCTAAGACTTCTGCCTTCTCGCGCTGCGGCACCTTGAAGTGATCGAGGGCCTTCCCAAGCTCAGCGACGACCTCGTCGAACACTTGCGGTGTGATCCGCAGGTCGCGATGAGCATCGCGCAGGTCTTCGCCCGTGTATTCGAAAGGTCCGCCGGCCACCGATGCCACCCACAATGTCCTAAGGAACTTGAGGCCCTGCATGCGCTCACGGTATTTGACCGTGTGCCATTCCTTGAGAGCGGGATTCGCGTCCACGATCTTCGGGTTCTTGAGAAGCTGGTCACTGAAGTAATCCACCACCGCGGCGACTGCGAAAATCCCCCCTAGGCGTTCATAGAGACTCTTCTCCGCCATATCCCAGCTCCTTCTGTTTCGTGTTTCGGTCAGAGTTTTTCAAGGTTCCGGCCGTGGCGCACCGTTCCGTTGAGACCGTGCAGTTGAATGGTCCGGGAGTCCCCTACCCGCGCTCCGCTGGGTTGTCTCGTCGTCCACAAGCCCGTACGCGTGAGCGCGCGCCACCGCCTCGAGCTCCGAGTGCGCATCAAGCTTTTCTATGACAGAACGGACATAACCTCGGACGGTCGTGTACTTGATCTTTAGGCGGACCGCGATATCGCGGTTGCTCGATCCCGCGGCAAGAAGTCTCAAGACGTCGTGCTCCCGCTGCGTGAGCCGGCTGAGCAGCGCGGCCCGCTGCTCGCGCGCCCGTTCCATACGAAGGCGACGGTGTGCGAGCGCGAGCACATTCGCCACCGCCTGCATGAACTGCAGATCGTCTTGGGTGAAGTCACGTCGGGAGACCGTGTAGGCACCGAGAACACCGAACGGAACACCGTCCCCGCGAATGAGCACGCTGACTCCACTGATCATGCCGTGGTCGCGCAGGAGCGGCGGGGGCCGGAATCGGGTCTCGCTGCGCAAGTCGGCGATGATCACGGGCTCGTTCCGCTCGAGGGCGTACCCGGCGTGTGACTCCAGGCCTGATCCGAGGGTCGCCCGACCGACCAACCCGGCCCTCCACCCGGCGCCGGCTCGCAGAAGCAGCGCGTCGCCTCCCGGGAGCAACTCAAGAATCCCGCTCGCCTCGACCTCCAGCGTTTCCGCCACCCTGGAGGCGGCCGCCTCAAACAGCCTGTCTTCCGCGACCCCTGAGAGGGCGAGGTTGCCGAGCTCCGCGACCGCGGACTGCTGCCGGGTACGCGTCAGAAGTTCGTTCTCGACGGACCCTGTTCGCCGGTGCGTCACCTTGCGTCGAGGCATAAGGGGTTCCTTTCGCCGGCTAGTGCTTTTTCTTCGCGATCCGCCTCTGTCGAGGGCTCATGAGCTCGGCCGGCGGCCGCCACTTCGACTTCTCCTGGCCGGGTCGGCCACCGTACCTTGGATCGGGCACGTCCTCCCGGCCCTCGACTCGCTTGCGCGCGCGACTGGTGACACCGCGCTCGGGATCCTGACGCGCCGTCTTCTGAGCCCCACGCAGGGCTCGCTTTGACGGCGTCTCGCCCCGACCTCGCGCCCGCTCTGCTCGTGATTTCGCCATCTCCTCGCCTCCCGTTTCCGTCGTCGCCGACGGTACGCTGGTTTACACATGGCCCAGATTCGCCAAGAGGCCGAAATCAAGGCCCCCGCAGAAAAGGTGTTCGCCGCCATAGTTGACCTTCGCGGCTACGACCGTTGGCTCGCAAGGTCGAACGTGTTCCAGGGCATCACCGATATCTCGTCAGACCCCATTGCTCTCGGAACGACCTGGGCAGAGCAGGGACCCAACGGCGTGCGGCACGGAACCGTCACCCAGTTCGAGTCACCGACTCGGGTCACGTTTCATCAGCCAATGACGATGAGGCCACGGCTCCTCGGAATCCTCGACATCACAGTCAGCCTCACCCTCACTCCATCGCTAACGTCGGTTCACGTACGGCGAGTCGTGACGTTCCGGATTCCATGGCCGCTCAAGCTCGTCCAGCCGGTGGTGGTGCGCCAGTTCCGGGTGGAAAGCGGGCGCACGTTGCTCGCTCTGAAGGACTTCGCTGAGCGCCGCTAACCGGAGGTGACTGGGCCAGATCGGCCAAAGGGCTGAGCTCGAGAGGCGTCGCGCGATGAATCGCACCTTCGCGAGCCCCGCAGCGCCGCGGGAGGAGTCGTCGAGGTGCGCCCGGTCGCCGAGTAGCCGGAGGGCCCGCTCGTCGCGGGCCCTCTTTTGTTTGCGTGCTTCGTCACCCGCGCCGACGGCAGCGACCGGCCGCTAGACGCCGACCTTCGGCAAGCCAGCGAGGGCTTCGCGCACCTTCTCCTCGGGGTACTCGTAATCCTCGAGCTCGCCGCGCATGTAGCGCTCGTACGCGCCGAGATCGAAGTGGCCGTGGCCCGAGAGGTTGAAGGCGATCGTCTTCACTTGTCCGGATTCCTTACATCGGAGCGCCTCGTCGATCACGACGCGGATCGCATGCGCGGATTCGGGCGCGGGTAGATACCCCTCAGCGCGCGCAAACATTACGGCGGCCTCGAACGTTGGCCGCTGATGCACTGCCACGGCCTCGATCATCTTCTGCTGGTACAGCGCGCTCACGGCCGGCGCCATGCCGTGGTATCGCAGACCGCCCGCATGGATCGGCGCGGGCATGAACGAGTGGCCGAGCGTGTGCATCTTCACGAGTGGCGTCATCATCGCTTCGTCGCCGAAGTCGTACACGTACTGACCCTTGGTGAGGCTCGGCGCGGCCATCGGCTCGACCGCGATGACCCGCAGGTCCTTCACCTTTCCGGTGAGCTTGTCGGCGATGAACGGGAAGGCGAAGCCGCTGAAGTTCGAGCCGCCTCCGATGCAGCCGACAAGGATGTCCGGCCGCTCGTCGGCGAGCTCGAGCTGCTTCTTCGTCTCCTGACCAATGACCGTCTGATGCATCAACACATGGTTGAGGACCGAGCCAAGGGAATACTTCGTGTCGTCGCGCGTGGCAGCGTCCTCGACGGCCTCGGAGATCGCGAGGCCGAGGCTTCCGGAGCTTTTTGGATCCTTTGCCAGCGCGGCGCGGCCGGCGTTCGTGTCGGGGCTCGGGCTTGGGACGACCTCCGCACCCCACGTCTCCATGAGGATCCGCCGATACGGCTTCTGGTCGTACGAGACGCGGACCATGTAGACCTTGCACTCGAGGTCGAACATCCGCGCAGCGAGCGCGAGGGCGCTCCCCCACTGACCCGCACCAGTCTCGGTCGCGAGGCGCTTGGTGCCCTCTTGCTTGTTGTAGTAAGCCTGCGCGATCGCGGTGTTCGGCTTGTGGCTGCCGGCGGGACTGACGCCCTCCCACTTGTAGTAGATGCGCGCCGGGGTCCCAAGCACCTTCTCGAGGCCGAGCGCGCGAATAAGCGGTGTCGGACGCCAGAGTTTGTACGCGTCGCGGACCGGCTCAGGTATTTCGATCCAGCGTTCGCGGCTCACCTCTTGTTTGATGAGCTCCATCGGGAAGAGCGGTGCGAGGTCGGCGGGACCGATCGGCTGCCCCGTGCCGGGATGGAGCGGCGGCGGGAGCGGCGAAGGCAGATCTGCCTGGATGTTGTACCAATGCGTCGGAAGATCCTTCTCGTCTAGCTGGAATTTCCGCTGCGTCGTCGTCGGTCGTTTCGCAGTACCGATAGCCATACCCAGCTCCCCCCAGTCGTCGCGGATCCGCGAACCGACAGCCTACTCCGCCGCTTCGGTGACGAAACGGTCATTCCTTCGAGGAAGGTTCCGCGCACGGTAGAGGCATGAAATGGCTCCTTCGTGGTGTCCTGCCGGCGGTTCTCCTCGCCTCGTGCGGCGGCAACGTCGGAAGTCCGGCGCCAGCCCCTGCCGCAAACACACCAACGGCCGCAGCCGCCACCGCACCGGCGCTCGCGAAGACTTTTGACCCAACGACGAACGATCTGTTTTGCGGCGTCCTATCCGAAAACAGCCTCACGTCCGGGCAGGGCTCCGGGCCGAATACGTTCGAGCTGCGTCCGACCACGAGCGTGCGGACCGGAACAGTTGGCAGCGTCCGATTCGGTGGATGGATTACTCCAGACCGGCCGGCGCTCGGGATGTACGCGTGCGTATGGCTCAGTCAGGGCGCGCCGATTGGCGGCTTCCAATCTCAAGTGGGCTCCGGTCAGCCGGGCTACATCGCGGAGATCCTGCCGAATGGCTTCGCCCTCCCGCAAAGCTGTGCCTACGTCGGCCAAGCGACGAGCGAAAACGGCGGACTCTCCGTGGTATGGAAGGTCGATTGCGGAGCGATGCCCAATCGCAACGCCCGAGGCACCCTCGGTCCGGCATTGACGCAGCAGGGCTGGTCCTCTTGCGCGAGCGGACTCGCGACCGAGATCTGGAGCAAGGACACCTCGCGTCTGACGGTCGCCGAAGGTTCGGGCGCACCGGGCGAATACCCGATGCTGACGCAGCGCCTCTACCTCAACGGAGGTGGCGGTCCGAGCAACGCAGGCTGCCCGTAGTCCGCTAGTCGGTCCTGATCGCGGTGCCTCCCCGGGACGCGGGATCGACGTCTGCGATCGACTGCGAGAACGTCCAGTGATGACCCGCTAGATCGAGAGCGCTGTACCGCCGCTCCCCGTATGGGTAGTCGGTCGGCGGCTGAAGGATCCGCGCACCAGATCGCTTGGCTTGTTCGTGGTGGCGGTCGGCGTCGTCGACGCGCACTGCACCGCGTGTGTGACCGGGCTCGCGGCCACACGTCTTTCGGTGCGGCCGGCAGTGACGATGACGGCGCCGTCGCCGAAGACGAGTTGGGCGCGATGGTCTCCGATACGGAGACGCTCTTTGAATCCGAACGCGCGGCAGAGCCAATCACTTACCTCGGCCACGTCGTCGTACGTCAGCACGGGGACGACGGCGGACCGGGGCACTGAGCGGTTGACGATCACGCGGTCATTGTCATCGGCGGTTCGCGCGAGCGCGTCGCGACCTATGCTCAGAGGATCAAGAACAAGACAGCCAAAGCCCGCACGCCCGCTCGTCGCCCTACCGCAAAACCGGGCGCGGCCGCGGCAGCAAAGCCAGCGCAGGCCGAGACGCCGAAGTCCGCGCCGGCCCCAGCTCCGCCGGTCGGCTCGGGCGAGCTGCAGCGGCTCAGGGACGAGCTCAAGCGCGTCAACCAGGAGATTTCAAAGATCGCACGGGGAGGCCGCCCCGATGCGGCGAGGCAGACGCATCTGCCGGAGAAGCAGGAGCTCCTCCGGCAGAAGGCCGTTCTCGATGGAAAGATCCGGGCGGTCTCGAAGACCTAGCGGCAACTTCCCTACTTCGTGTCCATAGGGCAGTCCGAGGATCGAATGTGCTCGTGGTTCGCATCTCCGCAACCCTCGCCAGGCTTCGCGGCCTCGGGTCCGATCGCCGAGATGAAGAGCTCGCTGAAGCCCCGCTGACCAATAGACGGATCCTCCGGCTCGTAGAACTCGAAGAGCCGCACATCGGCTCCTCCGCGATCGAAATACACGCCGCGGGTCGTCTTGATCCTGGCCTCGTAGGTGGCCTGAACGATCGCGATGCGGCTCGAGAGGAACGGGTCGCCGACTGCGACGTCCGCACAGTGCCCGGTCCCCGCAAAGGCGAGGCGCTTCGTGCCCGTGATCTCGACGGGGCTGCCGTCGAGAACCGCGTCGATCCGGAACGAAGACTCGAACGCCACGACGGTGGCGTTGAAGAGATCGGTCCCGCTCGCTGGCCCGAAGGTCACGGTTCCCGTTTCGGTGAAGGTTCCCGGATAGGGACCGGTCGCGACGCCGGTGGCGTTGAACGCGAAGGTCGTGCCGGCCGGTTGGCAAAGACCTTCCAGGTGTTCGATCTCGCCGTTAAGCATCTCGTAGAGGGCGAAGTTCGAGCCGGCGCCAAGCGTGGGCGGTGCCGGCGGCGGCGCGGCGATAGCGGGCGACGCGAGGGTAGCGAGCGTGACGAGGACCGCGGTGAACGTGCGTGCTCCAAGCATTCCCCTGACTCCTTCTGGCGCGCATGGCGCCGCTCTTGACGATGCCCGGCGACGAGTCTCGGACGCATGCGGGAAAGTGCCTAGCGCGTACTCACGTCGGTGCCCAATCCCGCTAGTGATCCAGTCACAAGTCGGCTATCTCGTGCCGCTCGACCGCGTATCCAAGCGCGATCGCGTGGCGGTGGAAGATGAAGGTGCGCGGCTCCTCATGTTTGTCGCCGCAGATGTACGCCTGCGGGATGCGATCGGCGTCGACCCGCGCGTGTAGGTTGTCGTCGTCAGCGAGTTTGAAGCGTCACGGAGTAGAGGCGATCCGGCTGGCCGCAGGGAGGGGACGCGCCACGGCAGGTCGGCGCACCGGTCGCGGTGACCTTGGTCTCACCTGTCTGCAGAAGCTTGTACGTCCAGTACTGCGCGGTGAACCCGTTCCCGTACAAAGGTCCGAACCCCGTAAGACGAAGATACGAGGCGTCCACGACAACATTCCAGGTCCAGCCGTCGTCGAGCACGAGCCGGATGATGTCCGTGTCTGCGTCCACCGTCACGACCTGCCCGTCCTGGTCTGGTACGAGGCCGAAGCCTTTACCTGCCGAGACGGGGCGCGTTGATCCGCTCGGCGATGGCGGCGCTGTTATCGGACGGACGGTCACGGTCACGCACGCGGTCGCGAAGAGAATGCCGACAAGGACCACTGCGACGCGTGCCACGCGACGACCCTAGAGCGCCGTAAGCATCCGACCGTCGCAACTCGGCCCCAAAAGCGTCACCCGCGCTTGGTGGGCTGCCGGCGACCGCCGGCATCGACGCCTTATCAGCCGCGGTCCTGATCGATCTCCGCGAGCTCGAGGTCGCCACGAGATCTATCAACCTGCCTTCGGCCAGGCCGCAGCACGAATGCGCGGTCGACGTTAAGCCCGCGCGGCCACCTTTCGCCCAGAGCTCGGCAGCTTCACGGCCGGCGCAGGTCGGCTGCCGTTCCGTGCCACTTTCGAGCTAGCCGCTCCGCAGACCGTCTCGATGATGAGACGTGTCGTCACGTACGGGTCGGCGTTCGCGTTCGGTCGCCGATCCTCGATGTAGCCCTTGCGATCCACCGCGACCTGCCACGGGATACGGACCGAGGCGCCGCGGTCGCTGACGCCGTAACGGAATTCCTTGTACGAGCACGTCTCGTGAAGACCAGTGAGGCGCTCCTCGATGCCGAACCCGTAGTTGGCGATGTGCAGGTCGTGCCGCGTGCTGAGTGCTTCGGCAGCCGCGACGCAGGCGTCGTAGTTCTCGCGCATGTCGTTGGTTGAGAAGTTCGTGTGCGCGCCGGCGCCGTTCCAGTCTCCGCGCACAGGCTTCGGGTACAGCGTTGCGCTCACGCCGTAGTCCTCACCCACCCGGTAGAGAAGCCAGCGCGCGACCCACAGCTGGTCGCCGATCTCGGGTGCATTCAGCGGACCGACCTGGAACTCCCACTGTCCCGGCATGACCTCGGCGTTGATGCCGGAGATTTTCAGTCCGGCCTTGAGGCATGAGTCGAGATGCGCCTCGACGACGTCGCGCCCAAACACCTCGTCCGCGCCGACGCCGCAGTAGTAGCCGCCCTGAGGCGCGGGAAAACCGACATCCGGAAAACCAAGGGGCCTCGAGCCTTCGAAGAACGTGTACTCCTGCTCGATCCCGAACCACGTGTCGAACTTCTCGAAGCGCTCCGCCATGTCCGCGTTCGCGCGCCGCATGTTTGTCTTGTGCGGTTCGCCGTTGACGAGCATGACCTCGCACAGAACGAGCTTGTCGTCACCCCCGCGGATCGGGTCCGGGCAGACGAACACGGGCTGGAGGACGCAGTCAGATTTGTCGCCTGTCGCTTGCTGCGTGCTCGAACCATCGAAGCCCCAGATCGGCGGCTTCTCGCCGTCCGGGACGATCTTCGTCTTGGAACGGAGCTTCTGCGTCGGCTGGGTGCCGTCGATCCAGATGTACTCGGCTCGGTAAACGCCCATGCTGATTCCCTCACCTGCGGATATCGGGACGCGTGCGCATTGACTCTACCGGTCGGCCAAGTTGCCCGAAGGTGCTGATTTGGTTGTGAAATGGAAACGGGCCCAGTTACCCGTTTCGTGCCAAAAATTGTTCATTTCTCCCCCTCTGGGTTCTCATTCGGACGCGCGAGGACCTTCTGTCGGATCTCTTCCAGGAGCTCGTCGCCGCGAGCGTCAGCGAGCGCGTGCTCCACGTCGAGAATCCGTGCGTCGACACCGTCGCTCGCAATCTCGTAGCGCCCCGACGCGCGGGCGATGCGCCGGTCGATCCGGTCGCGGATCTCCTGCAGGCTCGGGACGTCCGAGGCCGGTGCCAGCGTGCCGATCCGTTGCAGAGCGCTGGCGACGCGCTCCTGCATCTTCGCGGCTTCGAGCTCGGTGAGGAGCTTCGATCGCTCCGCGAGCTGTCGCTGAACGAGGTAGGCGTTGTGCTCAACCGCGGCCTTCGCCGCCTTTGCTGCCGCCGCTGCGCGCCCGTGAAGCTCGTGCAAATCGGCGGTGGACGATTCCACCGTCGCGAGCTGCATCGCGAAGAGCCGCGCCGTGCGCTCATGCGCGGCTGCCCTCTCGGTGTCGCCCTTGGTCCGCGCGTCCTCGGCCAAGACGAGCGCCTGGCTGGCCGACGCACGGAGCCGCTCGAGCTCGGTGACCGTGCGCGTCAGCTTGAGCTGAAGCTCGCGCTGATTGCCGATGACCGCAGCGGCTTGATCGCTGAGTGCAGCGTGTTGCCGCTTGGCGTCTTCGATCGCTTGCTCGATTTGCACTCGCGGATCCGCGAGTGTGTCGAGCGTTCCGGAAAGGAACGCGACCGCGTAATGCCAGGTGCGCGCGATGAGACGGAACATTTCCTTCACCTTCCTATTTCTGTTCGATCGCTGAGAGCGTGTCGACCGAGGTCCTCGGTTTCGACGAGCGCGGCTCTGAGGGTGTCGAGCTCCGCCGCGAGCTCGTCCACCTGCGGAGCCGCGATACCCGATCCGAATTCGCTCAGTGCGACGATCTCGGCCACGCGGGCGACGAGACCTTCGAGCCCGAGCGCCGCGGCCTCGATCCGTCCGACCAGCTCGCGCTGGGTCGCCTCGAGCCGCTCCCCCGCCTCGAGGCGGGCGCTAAGCGAGCGGAGCGCGTACTCGTTCTGTCGGCGCGCGGGGCCTTCGTCCAGCACGCTGAGCTGATGACGCAGCGACGCGTCGGTACGTCGGAGCTCGGCGAGATCTGTCGTCCCCGCCAGACGCGAGACCAGACCCGACTGGTACGCGAGGCGGCGCAGGATCACGACCGCGTCCGCGGCCTGCTTCGCGATGACCGTGCACCGGTACGCGACCGCGCCCGAACCGGCGCTTGCTCGCAGCCGGCGGATCGCGGCGACCGCCGCCTCCGCCCGGAAGACCCACAACGCCTCCGGAGTGCCTGGAATGGGACGCGGCGTGCGTCGGTATGAGAGCGCCGCTTCGAGCAAGCCTCTCACCACACAGACGAGGACAACGGTGAGAACGGCGAGCGGCAGCGGCGCGCCGAGGAAGAGGTACGCGGCTCCCACCGCCAGCGCGAGGGCGAGCGTCGCTCGATCGGGGACGAACATCTTTGCGTTCATCAGAAGTTCGACACGACCTCCTTGAACACTCGTCCGATGGACGATTGGTCGGACGCGTCGTACGAAGTCGCGCGGGTCGCCTCGGCGATGCGCTGAAGGACCTTCTTATCCGCGTCGCCGCCGTAAGCGATCGTGAACACGCGGATCCCGTTCTCGCGCGTCTCCGGGTCGAGCGCGCGCACGAGCCCTTCGAGGTCGTTGTTCGCGTCGGAGTTCTGGCCGTCCGTGAGCAGCATCACCGCGTTGATGCGGCGGGCGTCCGCGACACGCGAGAGCGCGCGCACCGCGTCGAGCGTCGTCGTGTAGAGCGCGGTGCCACCGCTTACCGAGAGACCGGCGAGGCGCGCACGCAGCAGCTCCTTCTGTGGCCCGAGCGGGCCGATCGGCAAGAGCTCCTGATGTCCCGAGGAGAAGATCCACACGCCGACGTCGTCGTCATCGGCGAACAGCTCGAGCGCGTCGATCGACGCACGCTTCATCAGGTCGAGCTTCGCCCCGAGCATCGAACCGGAGACGTCCAGGACCATCAGCACGCGCGCCCGCTTGCGCACGTCCTTCCACGAGGCCTGAACGGCGGCGAGCGCTTCGGATGAGGGCGGGCGGATCACGTTCCCGGCCGCTCCCTGTGGACGGAAGCTCGCGTCGGACGCGAGCAAGGCGCCGGCTCGGCCTTCGTGATCGCGGAACCCGAGCTCCTGAAGACGCGCTTGACGGTCGGGGTGCTCGAGGTACGCGAGGAAGAGCGCGGCGGCGCGGCGCTTCGTGTCGTCGACCCACGGCGCGCGGAGGACGACGTACGGGTGGTCGGCGACGAGCGTGCCTTCGCGTGGGTAGATCGCGACGAGAGGGACGTCCGGCCGCGCCTGGTCGTAGTCGAAGATCTGCTTCTCCTCGACGGCGATCGCGGAGACGTAGCCGAGCGGGTTCCCTGCATCGGCCGCGGTCTTCATGTTCGCGAGGAAGGTCGAGGCGGTGCTCCCGTAATGCTCGACGGAGCCCTCGATGCCCTTGACGAACGTGACCACGTCGGACTTGCGCACGTCGTCGACGGTCAGATCGGCCGACAGGCCCGTCGCGGCGTAGTACGTCCCCACGAGCGCGTGCAGGCCCGAGGTCGACACGGTCGGGTCCGTCTTTCCGAGACGGAACCGTCCCCACTGAGGGTGGCCGTAGCGCGCCCAGCCCTGCGGGTCCTGCGCGAGGGCGAGGATGTCGTGCCATCCGATGTCGGTGGCGGGCCAGCCCATCGCTTCGGCCATGGGCCGAGGCATCGCGATCACGAGAGGCGACTGCATGAGGCTCGGCAGCGAGGTGGGGATGAGATCGGAGCGATCCGCGCCCACGCGGTGCTCGCGAAGGAGGTTCACCCACGTCGTCGCCGCGGGCGACCAGACGTCGGGCCGCGCACCGTCGCGGGCCTCGTCCCAGCCCTGCGCGAGTGCCGCCTCGGCGTCGCCGGAGGCCTTCCGTACGACCTTCACGTCGATGCAGCGGTCGTCGACGGTCGCTCCGGTGCGCACGAAATCCGCCGCCATGTCGCCGATCGGCCCCGACTTCTCGTTCGAGGCGATGACGACGAGCTGCACCGGCTTCGCGCAGAGCGCCACGGTCGGGTTCGGGTGCGTGCCCTGACTGATGATGTAAGCGGCGACCAGGCCGATGGCGCCGATCGCGGTGATCCAGGTCCCCAGCCGGCTCTTGCGCTCCACTTCCTTTACCTCCGATCGCCCTTGGGCGGCTTTCGGAGACAAGGTGCGCCCCGAGGGGAGGCGAAAACCTCCGGGAAAGGGCCTAGCCGGTGCTCAAACGGTGCCTAGGCGAGCGCCGTAGCGCGATGTCCACGTGATGCGGTCTCAGCGCTCGGTGACCTTGCCCACTGCCGTGGGCGCACCGGGCAACCCGCCCCGGGACGACCGGTACGCGGGCACGCCGACGCAGGTGAACAGCAGCCCGTCCAGCGGCTCGCCGAGCAACGCTGCGACCTCGCTGTCGAGGAAGGTCATGCCCGAGGCGCTGGCCCCGAGCGCGTACGCGAGCAGATGCAGCCTGCCCTCGACAAGGCCGGCGCCGAGCTGCGCCTCGCGATAGCCAATATCGTCGAGCCGCGCCACGTCGGTCGCACCGATCACAACGAACGCCGCATCGCGCGCGAGTCCTTGGTCGAGACAGACGCGGTACAGCTCGTCGCGCAACAATTCGGAACGGACGGGCGCGGCGAGGTCGGGCCACCGATAAACGCCCGGCACGAAGCCGTCGACCTCATGCACGACGATCCGATGCGGGATGTCGATGCCACGCATCGCCGCCCGCATCGAGGTGCGGAGGACGTGCTCGCTGAGGCCACGGGTCGGGTCCATGCGTCGCTGCGACCCTCGCGCGAGTACGACGTCGTCGATGGGCTCGCCGCCGTCTGGTGCCGTGTCGACCGGATGCCCGCGTGGCCACGGCCGCCCGAGGGCCTCACCGTCGCCCGCATGCTGCGCCGCCGTGACCAGCGGGAACTCGAGCGGCGCCGCGTCGACCTTGCCGGTGATCGCGGGTCCGGTCGTTCCGATCGCGGGCGAGCCTTCGCCGAGGGTGACCACCGCGACCGGCCACTCGTGCACGCCGTCGGCCCCGACAAGGGCGGAGACGTCGTCGTCGGGAATGCGCGTGTAGAGCGACGCTCCGAGACCCGACGAGTCGGCGACCGCGAGCAGCTGCGCCAGCACCGTGCCAGCGTCCCAGTAGACGTGCCGAAAGCCGCGCTCGCGGTATCGCCAGCCCGTTCGCCAGGGGATGCCGGTGACCACCACCGACGGTGCGGCTCCGTCCGGTGGCGGCCCGATCAGCTCGAGCGCGTGACCGACCGGGTCGTAGTGATGCACGCCGGCGGGCAGCGCCGTCCCGTCCGGGACCGCCACGTACAGCTCGAGCGGGAAGCGACCACCGGCAGATCCGGCCGCGCGGAACAGCCACGTCGCGTACGGGCGTTCCATCGTGCGAACGACCCCGGCCGACAGGTGCAGGAGCCGAGACAGCTGCGCCAGGTCCAACGCCCTCGTGGTCGCGACCGCCGTGCCGGCGAGCACGG
Source organism: Chloroflexota bacterium (assembly GCA_038040345.1). GTDB lineage: Bacteria > Chloroflexota > Limnocylindria > P2-11E > P2-11E > 3-1-20CM-2-70-9. Next base: position 98,201 of record JBBPIQ010000004.1, on the reverse strand, counting down.
CGACCGCCGGAGCTGTCGTGGTCGGCAGGTTCCGCGGCAAGGCCACGCGCGCGATCGGCTCGTCGTACCGCTTCGTGAACAACGGGAAGCGCGAGAGGTCGTTCGTCACCAGGTCCTGCACGACCTCGGGCTCGTTGGGGGGCTCGTCCCACTCGCGGCCGGGCGCGTACGACGTGATCCGATGCAGCTTCTGCGTCGCGGTCTCCGCCGGGCCTCGGTGCACCGATGCGGTCAGGGCCTGGGCGGAAGGGAAGGCCGGTTGCGCTCGGTCACCCACGCTGCGATCTGCGCGCGGTGGTGCAGGTTGAGCTTGTTCATGATGTTCGCCACGTGGTTGTCGATCGTCCGCTCCGATAGCACGAGGCGCTCGGCGATCTCCTTGTTCGTCGAGTCGCGGATGAGCACCGCGACGTCGGCCTCGCGCCGGGTGAGCGGCGCGAACCAATGACCTTCCGGCAACGCGATCTCTTGGGCGCGACGGGCAGGTGGCATCGTGCGGGGAAGTGCGAGTCCCGCCCCAACGCGGGTGACGAGCACGGCCACGATGGCGGCGCCGATCGCAAGAAGATCGTGACCGAGCCAGAGGGCGGCCAGCGCCGCCGCTGCCGCGAAGGTGACGGCGACCGGGTCGCGAAGCTCCACCAGCGCGCGCATCAGAAGTTCGAGATCACCGACACGAGGATCTTGTTCATCGCTCTCCTATCTCGATCCGTGTAGGCACCACCGCGCGCCGCGAGAGCGATGTCCTCGAGAGTCCCAAGGTCAGCCTTGCCGCCGAAGCCCACTGTGAAGACGCGTACGAACTTGTCGTCTGGCTGGGCACGGAGCGTCCGTTGGAGGCCGGTCAGATCGTTGTTCGCCGGATCGTCGTTGCCACCATCCGTCAGCACGACCACCGCGTTGATGCGCGCACTGTCGTAACGCACTCGCATCGAAGCAACGGCCGCATCCAGCGTCGTGTAGAGCGCCTTGCGCGGGCCCCCGAGCGCAAGCGCATCGATCTCGTGTTTCAGCTGCGCTTTCTGTTGCGAGATCGGAGCTGGGGCGAGGACCTCGTGATACGGAGGATCCGCACCCGCGGCGCTCGAGAACGACCAGAGCCCGACCTCGTCGGCGGAGCCAAAGTCATCGAGAGCGGTGGAGGCTGCTTCTTTGGCAATCTCGAGCTTTGTCTTCGAGGATTCGGGCGCGCGATCACCCATCGACCTTCCGACGTCAACCACGAGCAGGACCCGCGCGGGCTTGCGAATGGCTCGCCACGAGGCCTGGATAGCGGCGATGACCGCGGGCACCGGCAGCGGAAAGATCGCGCTCGGCTTTCCCGGGTCGAGCAAATTCGCGGTCGTGACCTCGGGGCCGGGATCGCCTCTGTAGCCGCGGAGCGCAACGCTGTTGAACCGCGCTTGCGCCTCCGGACTCTGGAGAAACTCGAGGAAGCCGTCCGCCGCGCGACGCTTCACCTCGTCGGTGGTGAGGGTGACGTACGGGTGATTCGCGATGAGCGTGCCCTCTCGCGGATAGATCGCCACTAGCGGGACGTTCGGCACGATCCCTCTCGGCGCGGGCACGTCGGAAGTAGGGTTCCCATGGTTGTAGTCCCACACCTGCTTCTCCTCGATCGCGATGGCGGAGACGCATCGCTCAGCCTGACCACGACCATCACACGCGAGGAGATCCTTCAAGTAGGTTGCGACGGTGTCGCCGTAGTGGACGACAGAGCTCTCCACAGTTCTCATGAACGCGGTGGTACGTGGCTCGGGAGCGGAGCCGTCTCCCCTACCTCCGCCCGCGTAGTGGGTCGCGATCAACGCGTGAAGGCCGGACGTCGAGCTGAGAGGGCTGGTCTTGCCGAGCTTGAAACGGCCCCACTCCGGGTGGTTGTAGCGCGCCCATCCATCTGCGGCCTGCGCGAGATCAAAGATGTCGGTCCATCCGATCTCCTTCGCTGGCCAACCCATCGCCTCCGCCATCGGTTTCGGCATCGCTATGACGAGCGGCGACTGAATGATGCTGGGCGTGGCGGCCGGCACCATCTTCGGGAGACCGGCCGACCGCAGATGGAACTCGAGCAGGTTCACCCAAGTCGTCGCCGCCGGCGACCACACATCGGGCGCGGGCGCGCCGTCGGAGACTTCGTCCCAACCCCGCAAGAGAGCAGCTTCCGCATCGCCCGAGGCGACCCGCGAGACCACGACGTTGACGCATTGGCCGTTGGCGACTGGTCGTCGTACCTCGTATTGGTCGGCGAGCAACGCGAGAAGCTTCGACTTCTCGAACGATGCCGCGACGTTCAGCTCGACGCAGAAACGGGACGGCGGGATGAGCGCCAAGACGACCACAACGGCCATGGCGGAAACGCCGGCCGCAAGTCGAGCTAATGCCCTAGGCCCCCGCCACATTCTTGCTTCCCTATCCCGCCGGGAGTGTACGAAGTAAAGGAAAGCTGGCGGTGCTTTCACCGTTACATGCGGGCGCTACGCGGGCCTGGTCACCATCCGCATCGGCACCATCGACGTCTTTCCAGCGTTCGTCGTCACCAGGGAGCTTGGAACCCCGAAGGTCGGCGGTTCAGCGAAGTGGACGATGAGCTCGTAGCCGCTCAGGTCGTCGAGCATCTGAATCTCGATCGCGTGCGCGCCCATCGCCGCGAGGCGATCCTGGTGCGCCTTGCGCGCGGCCTCGGCGTCTTCGAATGTCGCCACTGCTCTATCAGTACCGTCTCCCGCCCGTTCCGGTTCTAGGTGAGGTCGCGGTCGACGGAAGTGATCCGGACGCGCTCGGAGTGGCCTGGCTGCCAAGGACGGCCGTCGGCGAAGGCGACGAGCCGAGAGGAGAGGACGGGGCGGAGGTCGCGACGGAGCTCGCGGTCGCGGCAGACTGCGTGGGCGATCGCGATTGCGCGGCCGAGGGTGACGCCGAGGGCGAAACTACGCTGCTCGTAGCGGTGGGTGGCGCGCTAAGCGCTGCGGCCGCCGACGGGTTCGCCGAGCTCGGAGACGAGCTTGGGCTGGCCTGCGTCGCGGAAGGCCGAAGGGCGATCGACCCCGTCGACGACGCGGCGAAAACCGCCGCGCCGAGCGCGACGAGACCGAGGATCGCGACGATCGGAATAAGCCCTATCCGCCGGCCGAGAGGTCGAAGGGTCAGGCAATTGGGGCAAAAGCCGGAAACAGGAGTGGTGATGTAGCCACAGTTCCGGCACCGGACTGGCCGACGCTCCCGTGCCATGGCTTGGCTGGCTGCATTCTCCGTGCGCGACCGGTTTTAGCGTCGGCCGGTCGCTTTGCGCTTGGCCTCCCGCGCCGCCCAGGCCGCTTCTCCCGGCAGTCCCAGAGCCTTGCGCTTGGCCGCCGGCAGGTACTTCGCGCCTTCGAGCAGCGACAGCCGAGACACGCGCTCGCGGTGTTTTCTCAAGAACGCGTAGGTCAGCTCGGGCCGCTTCTTCGACACCTCGCGCAGCACCCAGCCGATCGCTTTGCGGATGAAGAACTCGCGTTCGTCGAGCATCGAAGCCGCCATTCGTGACCAGAGCACGAAGTCGCCTCCGCCGGCGCGCAGCGCGTCGTGCTCGGCGAGGAGCGCCGCTCGTCGCACCCAGAAGTTCGTGTCCTTCGCCCATATCGCGAGACGCTTTCGCGCACGCGGATCGCGAGCGACGACGTCGCCGATCACTTTCGGCGCGATCCAATCGACGTACGCCCAGCTCTTCGACTTCCGGACGAGACCGATGAGCCACGGGGAGTCCCGATCGTCGAGCGTCTCGCTCTCCCGCTCGAGAACGCCGATGGCCGCGGCGCGGAGCTCGTGTATGCCGGTGGCATACAGCGTCTCGGCGATCGCGCGCAGGTCCGCACGCGTCAGATCGGGATGCGCGTCGCAGTATTCGCGCACCGCCGCGCGGATCGAATCCTGGCTGGTTCCCCAGAAACGAAGATCGCTCTTGAGATACGCCTTCTCGCCGACGGCGCGCGCGGCCGAGCCCGCGCTTCGAAGTCGGCGCGTGAAGAACGCGACAGCGCCGGGTCCGAGAGCTATGCGCGAAGCCACGCGCGTATCGCGCGGTCGCCGACGCCGGCGGCATCGAGCTCCCGCTCCCCCATCGTGACGACCGGAATCCGCAGGGCGTATCGATCGAAGAGCGCGGGGTCGTTCGTGATATCGACGCGGTCGACGTCGAGCGGCACGTCGAGCGCGACACGACGCAGCGCGCGATACGCCTCCGCGCAGAGCCCGCAGTCCGGCTTTTCGAGAAGCCGGACATGTGCCGGCGGACCACGATGGGTCCGCCGGCGAACTAGCGCCAGCGCGCGACTGAGATCACCCCGCATCACTCGCGCGTGGCGGTCACCAGTTGCCGAGCGGGCTCGCGGGAAGGGGCACCGACGACGGGTGGATCACGTAGACGATCCCTCCGGTCGACGTCATCCAGTTCTGCTCGAACTGTGCGCGGTCGTAGACGCGTTGCACGGTCGCGTCGCTCGTCGCGGCGGGATCGTTCACGACGGGATTGCCCTCCTTCGTGAACCCGACGATGACCAGGAGATGCCCGTTCGTGCCCTTGAAGAGGAAGCCGTCGAGCTTGTTCGAGGTGAACGCTATCGACGCGACGAGCGGGATGCCTGCCTTGATGAACTGCTCGGCTTCGCGAAGCGAGTGGAGCTGGGTGACCTCGCCATCCAGTCCCCGCGCGCCGGCGTACGCGACGTTGAATGGCCAGTTCCCGGCGCCGTTGTAGTGGTAGTCGAAGACGTAGCGCGCCGTGTAATCAACCCAAGGATCGGAAATCTCCGGGTAATCGTTCAGGACGTACGCGTACTCGGCAGCGCTTGGGCCTTTGCCCCAGTACGCGACGACCATCGACGTCGAGGTTGGACTGCACCAGGCCTCACCACCGCCGTCGTATTGGGGATACTGACCCGAGTGGATCTCTTGCGAGTACTGGGGCACAGCCAAAACGAGATCTTTCGTCATGCTCGTCACGCTGGGCAAATACGGCTTCGTGTTCACCGGGTCGGACGCGACCGCGCCGATCCGCGTGACTGACGGAGAGCCTCCTGAGCCCGCAAGGCGGTAGAGCTCGAGCTTCAGTTGGTACCCGAACATCGGATGGTCTTTGGCGAAGAACGTGTCGATCGCGATGAAGCCGTCGCCGTCACCCTGACCGCCGACGGAGCGGCGGTAGATATCGCCGTCTCCGTAAGCCCAGATTCCCATCGTGTACCACTTCGTGAACGTGCCATCACCCCGGACCGCGCTCATGTAGACGCGAACAAAAGTGCCGGACGGTGTCTGCGCGATCCAGGACGAGACGAGCTCGCTGAAGCCAAAGCCTGTGGAAAACGTCGGCGACGTCCACGAGCCCACGTCGTAGCTTCGGGTCGTACCGAGGTACGGATCGGCGTAGGTCGTCGTGGTGAGCCCGCTCGACGCGAGCGTCAGCGCGCCGCTCCTAAGCACCGTCCCCTGACCCCCCGAGAGCGCAAACGAGTGATAGCTCACGGGATAGGCCTGCGACGCGGCCGCCGGACCCGCCGCTGCCGATTGGCCGAGCAACAGGGCGACCACCGCTACAAGCGCGACTGGGATCCTCATCGTCAACCTCCTCCGCGCGTGGCCGAGAAAGACTAGCGCGGCTTCACCAGTTCGCTGGCAACCCCGGGACATTCGGCGGGAGCGCCTTCCCCCGCGGATAGATCACGTAGACGATCCCACCCGACCCCCCGAGCCAGACGCGCTCGAAATCCGCCCGGCCGTAGATCTTGCGCACGTCGTCGCTCGTCTTCGCCGCAGGATCGTTCACGATCACGTCGCCGTTCTTGTCGAAGCCGCGAATGACCAGAAGATGCCCGTTCGTCTTGCCGAACAGGAACCCGGGAAGATCGCCGTTGATTGACGCGATGAGCGGGATACTCGCCGCGATGAAAAGCTCCGCTTCGCTCAGCGAACGCAGGCGCGTGACGAATCCCTCGAGACCGAAGCGCGTCGCGTAGGCGACGTTCGCCGGCCAGTTTCCGGCGCCCTTGTAGTTCCAGTCGTACGTGTACCGCGCCGCGAAGTCGACCTGCGGATCGCCGTAGTTCGATCCTGGGAACTTCTCGAGCTCGTCATCGGATGGACTCGCGCCGAGAGCGCCGAGGACCATCGCCGTCGAGGTCGGGCTGCACCACGCCTCGCCGCCGCCGTCGTATTCGGGGAACTCACCCTTGTGGTCCTCCTGGGAGAGGGCCGGCACCTGCAGGTCGATCGCGGTCCCGGCGAAGGGGCTCGGGATCTCGTATTTGAATCGCGTCGAGACCATCGCGGTGAGCATTTGAACGGATGGCGTCGCCGTGCTCCCCGAGCGCTGATAGAGCGTCACGCGAAGGCGGTAAGAATCGAGCGGCGCCGCGCCAGCGGCCCTCTTGAAGGTGTCGACGTTCACGTCGCCGTCGGCGCTCTGCTGCCCGGACATCGAGGTGCGGTGAATGTCCGTATCGCCGGACGCCCACGTCATCATCGTGTAGAACTTCGTCTCCCGACCGGCGCCGCGAGCCTGCATCTCCATCCTGATCCACGTGCTCGCGGGCGTGTCTGCGTTCCACGACGCCACGAGGTCATCGAACGGAAACGCGACCGGGATCCAATCGCTCGTCCACGTCCCGCTCTGGTAGCCGATGCCGGACTGCCCGTAGGGATCGTCGTACGTTCCCATCGCGAGCCCGCTCGCGGCGAGTGTCAGCGGGCCTGTGCCGGTCACTCCGCTCGAGGATCCGTGCGCGAGATCGGCGCGCGCGAAGCTGACCGCAGGAACGTTCGCGGGCTGCGGGATGAGACTCGGCGTCGGCGCAGGCGTGCTCGTGGTCACGGCTTCGCTCGGTCCCGGCGTGCTCGTCCGATCATTCGCGGGCGTGGGCGTGCCTACGCAAGCCGCGGCGAGCAGCGTTGTGGCGATCGCAGCCGCGGCTCGTCGCGCTCCCTGTCCATTCCTCACAAATCGCGCGTCGAGACTAGCGCGGATAGAGTCAGTTTCGTGAGCACACTGCCACGCGCCGATCTCTTCTGGGCGACCGAGCGCGTCGCGTCCGCCATCGGCGATCCGAGCGTGCGCATCGTCGACTGCCGGTTCAGCTTCGACGAAGACATGCGCGCGCGCTACATCGATGGACATCTCCCGGGAGCGGTCTACGTGAACTGGACGGAGGATCTCTCGGCTCCCCCGCCCGAGTCCGGCCATCCGCGCTGGATGCTCCAGAGCGCGGATGAGTTCGCGGGTGCGATGGCGCGACTCGGGATCGGCGACGGCACGATGGTCGTGGGATACGACTCCGAAGGTGGCCACCACGCCGCGCGTTTGTGGCTCGCGCTCCGGCGTTTTGGCCACGACCGCATGGCGGTGATGGAGGGCGGCATCCAAAAATGGATCGCCGAGGGCCGGCCTCTCGAGAGTGGTGCGCGGACCGTCGAGAAGGCCGTTTTCACGCCTCGTCCGCGCGATGGCGTGGTCGCATCGAAGGAGGAGGTCCTCGCCGCGGTCCGCTCCGGCGATCCGTGGCTGCTCGACGTGCGCCGTGATGCTGAGTTCACCGGCGCCGAGAAGCGCGCCGCGCGCGGCGGTCACATCCCGGGCGCGGTGAACATCCTCTGGAAGGACGCCCTCAAGGACGATTGGACGCTACGCGACGCGGACGAGCTGGAGGAGTTCTACACGAACGCGGGCTTCGGACCCGAGACGAGCACCATCACGTATTGCCAGGCCGGCGTGCGCGCCGCGTTCACGCACATGGTGCTGATGGCGCTCGGTCACGACGAGGTGCGCACGTACGACGGCTCATGGGAGGAATGGGGCAACGACCCCGCCCTCCCGATCATCATCGGACGAAGCTGAGGCTGCCTCGCCCGCCGAGTGGCGCGTGCGCGTGGATCGTGAAGAAGATGCCCTCGTCCTCGAGCCAAGTGACGCCATCCACGACGCCGCGGAGCGCGAGCCGATAGTCGCCCGCGGCGGCCGGCGCACGGACGGTGAACTCGAACCACCCGAGCTCACCGGGACCGACATAGTCCGTGGTCGTCGAGGTCACGCGATTTGCCGAGAGCCAGTCACCGGCAAGCTCGAAGCGGTCGCCGTCCTGAGGATCATTCGTTCCGAGTACGACTTGCTGGCCAGAGCCGTCGTTGTACCAACCGCGGGAGCCGGTGTTCTTTAGCGCAAGGACGAGAGTCGTGGTCGCGCCGATGGTGACGGTCGGGTCGGCGCTCTGTGCGGTCCAGTTCGCGTGATAGCCGGAGTCAGCCGGGACCGCGATCGTTGCGGGGATGTTCGAGACGGCGCGCGTGACGGCGGGGGTCGAGGCCCGTGAGACCGGAGCGGCGCGCGCGACGTCGATGACACCGCCGAAGTCGGCCGTCCAGTACCAGCCGTAGGTCGAGCCTGTCGCGTATCCGCGACCCACGCCGATCGCGTGGTACTGCGGGTTCACGAGCACCGCGTAGTGCGCGGGGCTGTTGATCCAACCGTTAAGGACATCCCCTGTCGTCGTGAAACCCGCGGCGAGGTCCTCGCCGGTCCACGTTCCGAAGGCGGGGTACCCCGCGTCGGCCATGCGCTGCGTCGGCGAGCGCCCGTCGAGCGAGACGTGCGCAAAGTAGTTGCGCGTGCCCATGTCACCGGACATCCATTTCGCCGCGGAAGTGAGGGTGTCGGAGACGGCAAGGGTCGGAATATTTCGGGCAGTGCGGAAGGCGTTGATGCGGGCGACCAGGTCCTGCTCGGTGCTATCGAGGCTCGCTCCCTCGGCGGGCTGCGGTGTCAGCAAGCCAAGCACACCCACGACCGCAAGCACGCTCGCGACGACAGCCCGTGAAAACCGCATTGGCCCTCCCCTTGGGTGAGACCAATGCTTGTTGCGGCGACCCCCTGCGGGCGTGGCTTCGGGGTGTCAGGAAAGGCCCCTGGGCTGGGTCGATGCGGTCTTGATCCGGAGGGCTCGCTTGGCTCCCTCTGATGCCCTAGGTAGAAACTCCTAGCGGCGGCGTACCGCGGCCTGGATTTCGGCGGCAAGCTCGGGCGGAACGCTCGCTTCGATGCGGATCCCGGCCTCCTCGTAATCGACGCTTTTGAGCGAACCGCGCGTCCGGATCTGCTGCACGAGCGCCCCGGCGTGGTAGGGCAGCGTCGTCTTGACGTGCTTCCAGCTCGCGGACGCGGCCTCGCCGAGTCGAGCGCGCAGCGCCTCGAGACCCTCGCCTTTGAGCGCCGACGTAAACACGGCGGCGGGGAACTCCGCCCCGAGCGCTTCGCGGAGCGCTTCGCCTTCCTCACCGCGTAAGCGGTCGGCCTGATTGAGGACGAGCAGGCGCGGCCGCCCGGACAGCTCGAGCGACTTCAGCGTCTCGTCGACGACGCGCATGTGCTCGTGCAGGTTCGGATGCGTGACATCAGCGACGTGCACAAGAAGGTCGGCGTCGGCGAGCTCCTCAAGCGTCGCGCGGAAGGCGGCGACGAGCGTCGGGGGCAGCTTGTTCACGAATCCGACCGTGTCGGAGAGCAGGATCATCGCGCCCCCGGGGAGCGCGGCGCGCCGCGTGGTCGGGTCGAGCGTGGCGAATGGCTGATCCGCGACGAGCACGTCGGAACCCGCGAGGGCGTTCATGAGAGTCGACTTCCCCGCGTTGGTGTATCCGACGATCGCGGCTAGGAAGAGCCCTTCGCTCGTACGGGAGCCACGTGCGCGCTCGCGTTGCCGCGCGACCTCGTCGAGCTGCTTGCGCAGATCCTGGATGCGTTTGCGGATGATCTGCCGGTCGCTCTCGAGCTTCGATTCACCAGGACCGCGCGTGCCGATGCCGCCGCCGAGACGCGACATCTCCTTTCCGCGGCCGGTGAGCCGCGGCAGGCGGTACTCGAGCTGCGCGAGCTCGACCTGAATTCGGCCCTCGCGCGAGCGCGCGTGCTGCGCGAAGATGTCGAGGATCACGGCCGAGCGATCGACGACCGCCACGTTCGTGATCTCTTCGAGCGTGCGTTGCTGCGACGGCTTGAGCTCGTCGTCGCACACGACGATGTCGACGCGCAAGCGCGCCACCTCGCGACCGATCTCGCCGGCCTTCCCTTTGCCCACGTACGAATTCGGGTCGCGGGTCCGTCGCGCCTGTACCGAGCGCCCGGCGACGATGCCGCCGGCCGCCTCGACGAGCGACCCGAGCTCGTCGAGCGAGTCGTCGCCATCGAGGCGGGAGCGCGGAAGCTCGACGCCAACCAGGTACGCCCGCTCCGGGGGCGTCTGAGTCTCGATCACGTCGTCGTTCCTTCGAAGACGTACTCGGCGGGGCCGGCGAGCTCGAACGTCTGTAGGCCCGCGCGGACGAAGAGATCCCCACCAGGGACGCGCACGGTCACGCGCTCGGCCATGCGCTGCTCGCACGCCGCGGCGGCGACCGTCGCGCACGCGCCGGTGCCGCACGCTTGCGTCTCACCCACCCCGCGTTCGTCGACCCGGAGCAGGATCAGGTCGTTCGCGACCACGCGTGCGACCTCCACGTTCGCCTCGCCCGCCGCCGCGCGGGCTTCGGCAGCGAGCGCGCCGAGATCGGCCTTCGCCGGATCGCTGACGAACAGCACGACGTGGGGATTGCCGAAGCTCACCCGGTATGCAGACGCACGCGTTCCAGTGAGTGCGATCGGCTCCGGAGCGCCCGGCGCGGCGAAGGTGATCGCGATGCCGGCTGCGTCCTTTCGCGCGGTCACGGTCCCGCCCGGAAACGCGAGGTCGAGCGCGTCACCGCCGTGCCGGTCGAACAGGTAGCGCGCGACGCACCGGGCGCCATTGCCGCACGACTCGCCAAGCGAACCATCCGCGTTATGGATCATCACGGGCCAGCATCGTCCTTGGGCGGCGCCGATAACGAGGATGCCGTCGGCCCCGATCCCGCGGCGCCGGTCGCAGATCTCGCGCACGCGATCCGCGGAGAGCTCGGCCGGTCCGTCGACGACCACGAAATCGTTGCCGCAGCCGTGCATCTTGGTGAACTTCACGCGGCGGCCTCGACGATCTCCTCCACCGGATCGGTCACCGTGGGATCGAACCACCGGATCGCGGCGTCGCGGCGGAACCAGGTCATTTGGCGGTACGAATACCCGCGCACATCGCTCGCGGTGAGCTGGATGGCGCTCTCAAGGTCGATCTCTCCGCGGATGTGCGCCGCCCAGTGACGATAGCCATGAGCACTCTGGCTCGGCAGGCCGCGGTCGATGCCCCGAGCTACCAGAGCACGGGTTTCGTCGAGTACGCCTGCGACGACCATCTCACGCACGCGTCTGTTAATAGCATCGATCAGGACATCGTGGGGCGGACGCAGACCGACTCGCAGCGCCGGCAAGGTCGAGCCGCGTCGACGCGAGACGGGGCCTCCGGCGAGAGTCGCCACTTCCAGATAACGGACCATCCGACGGACGTTCCGCCGATCGACCTGTGCCGCGGTTTCCGGATCAAGCGCGGCGAGGCGCTTGAAGACTTCGTTTGGATCGAGGGACTCGAGTTGTGAACGGAGCTGGTCGTCGTGCAGCTGCGAAGCGAGCTCAAGACCATCAAGGAGTGCGCTCACGTACAGTCCTGTGCCTCCGACGATGACCACCGTCCGGCCACGCGCGCGGATCGCGGCGATCGCCGCACGGGCGTCACGCTGGAATCGGAATGCGTTGTACCGCTCGCCCGGATCGGCCACGTCGATGAGGTGATGCGGGACGCGGACGCGCTCCTCGACGGTCGGCTTCGCCGTCCCGATGTCCATCGTGCGATAGACCTGACGCGAATCGGCCGAGACGATCTCGGCGCCTAGACGCTCAGCGACGCGCATTGCGAGCGCGCTCTTGCCCGACGCGGTCGGGCCGACGATCGCGATCACGTCCGTACGGCCGCCTCCACCGCTCGAAGCGCATCGCGCGCTCGGACGACGGTGTCTACGTCCGGCATCCGCTCGCCATAACGCAGATCCTCGAATGCCGCGACAATCGGTGAGGCCGACGCCCACCGCGGGTCCGCCCCCGTGATGCGACGCTGGTGCTCCGACGGCGTCTCCGCCGCGGCGCGCCAGCCCTGGCCCGCCCGGTCGGCGAGAGCGAGCAGGCGCCAGTAGATGAGCCGGAGGGCGGACGCCGGCGTGCCGTCGTCGCGCGGCGCGCGCCGGTGAGCGATGCGTCGCGGGAAGAGCGAGCGAAGGGTCGCACCCAGCGTGAGGCCGGAGGCAGCGGCGCGCTCGAGCTGCGCGCCCTCCGGGAGCGTGAGCCGCTTCTCGCGCACCGCCCGTTCGAAAAGAACGAGGGCCACGAGAATTACGACGATGAAGATGATGATCTCGAATCCACCGACGACGAGCGGCCGCGTCCGTTCGATCTCGCGCAACATCGCGAGGTCGTCGCCCGGCGCGGCCTGAGGCGTCCTCGCCGAGAAGAAGCTCACCCGCCGAAGGAGAGGTTCGAGGAGCGCGTACACGAGGGCGGCGAGATAACCGAGCGGCAACAGCAGGGTGAAGATGAGCTCGTCGAACGCGGGAGAGAGCGCTTCTCCGAGATCGCGGAGGACCTGATCCACAGCCGGCGCCGCGAGCGCCGCGACGAATGCGCCGACACCGAGCGCGAACACGACCGAGTTCGCCGACGACAGCCGTGCGGGGCCCGCCTTTCCGGTCGTGAGGGACAGCTCCTCGGCCGAGCGCGCGACGGACAGCGCGACGGCCGATGCCGCGACGAAGATGAGCGCGAGCGGCACGAGTGGCGTGCGATCCACGGGAACGGGCGCGACCGCGGCCAAGGCGAGCGCTACCGCCCCGAACGGCACGGCGTTCCGCGCGTCGCTCCAGCGGACCGCACCGCGCGCGAGCGACACGACGCGCCAGAGATAGACCTCCGCCAAGATGACGAACGCGATGATCCGTCCGCCCCACGTCACGAGATCGAGCGGCTGGGTCGGCAGGACGACCGCGAGCAACAGACCCGCGCCGAGCGTCGCCATCACGACCGCGGTTCCGCGAGCCTCGGACCCCGTTTCGCGGAGCGCCGCGACAAGGACGAGCGTCGCGCCGATGATCCCGAGCGTGGTTGGCGTCAACGCGAGCGGCTCGAGACCGCCACTCATCTGCACGAGCGCGAGAAGACAAGCGAACCCGACCGCCTCCATCACGGCACGCGCGACGAGAAGCGCCGCGAAGGCGCGCGAGCTAGACCGCCGCACTTCGCTCTCTCTGACCGAGGACGTCGTGCGACACGCCGTGGACGGTGAGATGGGCGCCGAGCACCGCGGGTATGTCGCTGACGCACACGATCAGGACGCGGTGATGCGCGCGACGGAGCGCGACGGCGGCGTTGGCAAGGCCCTGGCCGAGCCGTGGCGTGACGATCACGAGCGTCGCGCCCCACGGCAAGCGTCCGCGCTCGCGGAGAAATACCGTCTCGGGCGCGCCGATCGCGTACGGACCGAGGCGCGCGAGGATCTCGAGGCTCCGGGTGAGCGATCGCGGCCCGCGCCCGAGTGCGGACCGCGGCCGTTCGTGCGTGAGGTTATCGATGCCGTTCGTGACCAGCCCGACCTGCCGGCCCGCCGCGGCCGCGAGACGCACGAGCTCCGCAGCTGCGGACACGACGAGCTCCGCGGCCTCCGGGTCGGCTTGTATCCAGTACTGCTCGTATGAGGCGACGTTGACGAGGAAGATCGAGTCGAGGCTGGTCGCCGGCTCGTAGAGCTTGGTCTGAAGCTCGCGGAGACGCGCCGACGCTTTCCAGTGGATCTCCTTGCGCGCGTCGCCGCGGCGGTGTGGGCGAACGCCGCGGAAGCGGAGCGGGTCGGGAACGAGCCCGCGGCGCGTGGCGGTCTCGGCGAGAGGACGAAGCGACGCGAGCGCGCGATCGCGCACGGCGAGCGGGGCCGGGTACGCGATGACCTCGGGCGCGAGCGTCACCGTGCGCTCGGTCTGCGTGAAGCCGAGCCAGTCGCCGCCGCGCAAGCGCAGCGGGCCGATCGCGTACGCGCCGCGAGCGGGCACGCGGACGGGAAGACGCACTACGACGCGTTCGCGACCGCGCATCGGGAACCCGCAGTCGATCCATCCGCGGGGCGAGCCCGGCGCGGGGTTCGGCGGCTCGACGCCTTCGCCGAGAAAGAGGCGCGCCTCCAGCCACGGCAGCGGCATGGGCTTGCGGTTGACGATCTCGACCGTCGCGACCGGAAGCTCGCCCGCGATGATCCGATCCGGGGTGAGAGTCACACGCGCGTCGACGGCCGCGAGCGCGAGGCGACCGGTGATCTCGACGACGAGCCACGTGATCACGGCGCCGAATGCGAGAACGATGAGCGCGGGCGCGCGGCTGATCGCCGCGACCGCGACGAAGACCACAGCTGCTTGCCACGGGAATCGACCGGTTCGCGAGTCGAGCGGATGGGTCTCCATCGGTTCAGCCGGCCGTGGCGGCGACATCTTCCGCGGGGACCGGTGTGCGCGCCAGGACCTCGGCGACGATCGCGGTCGTCGTACGCCCGCGCATCTGCGCATCGGCATTGAGGAAAAGACGGTGGCGGAGGACGGCGACCGCCTGCGCCTTCACGTCGTCGGGCAGGACGTAGGCGCGTCCACGTATCGCGGCATGAGCCTGCGCCGCGCGGTACAGCGCGAGAGCCGCTCGAGGACTCGCACCGAGGTCGACGCCGTCGATGCGACGTGTGCCTCTCACGACATCGACGGCGTAGCGGCGGACGGCGTCGCCGACGCGCACGCCGCGAACCTCGTCGCGGAGCTTCGCGATCTCCGCCGGGCTCAGGATCGGTTCGAGCGTCTCGGCACGAACGTTGGCCGGGCCGTGGATTCTCAAAATAGTGTCCTCATCGTCGGCGTCCGGATAGCCGAGGTTCAGAAGGAATAGGAATCGGTCGAGCTGCGCCTCGGGGAGCGGGAACGTGCCCTCGAGTTCCACCGGGTTCTGCGTCGCGATGACGATGAAAGGGTCCGGCAGCGTGTGCGTGGTCTCGTCGACGGTGACCTGTCGCTCCTGCATCGCCTCGAGGAGCGCCGATTGCGCTCGCGGCGTGGCGCGGTTGATCTCGTCCACGAGCACGACGTTCGCCGAGAGCGGGCCGGGCCGGTACTCGAATGCCTCGGCGCGCTGGTCGTAAATGGAAACTCCGGTGATGTCGCTCGGCACGAGGTCCGGCGTGCACTGGATGCGCCGGAAGCTGAGGTCGAGCGACCGCGCGACCGCGCGCGCGAGAGTGGTCTTCCCCACTCCAGGCACATCGTCGAGCAGGACGTGACCTTCGACGAGAAGGGCGCCGAGAAGCTGTTCGGTCACCTCGCGCTTTCCGACCACGACCGCGGCGATGTGCTCGACGAGGCGCGCAGTCGCGCCTTGAACGGTGAGAGTCACCCGAGAACTATGCGGCCTCCAGCGTCTGCACGGAGGCTCGGTGCGGCGCAGGCCCGCCGCGAATGACGCTCGCCGTCACGAGCGCGACGGCGAGGCTGACGAAGGCACCCACGGCATGCAGCGCGAGCACGATCGGATCCTGCTCGCGCATGGAGAAGGGCGTGAAGGACCGCTCGATGAAGAGGATGAGTGCGATGCCGATCAGCGCGCGGAGGGCGATCGTTCCGCCGTGTATCGCACGCGCTCCAACGGCGAGGGCGACCGCGGCGAAGACGTAGACGATCCATCCCGAGCCGTCGCTCGACGCGTTCCAGTCCCTGCCGCCTGGCACGTAGCCTTCGTAGATCCCATCCACGATGAGCGCGACGGCCAGAGCGAGCGTCACGCCGCCGATGAGCCACGCGTTGCGCGTCGCGACCGCGCTGCTGGTGCGTCGCATCGCTTCGGTGTTTTGTTCGGGTTTCGCGCTGGTCGGGCTCGACCCGTCGAGCGAGAACAGCGCGTCGACGTCCGGCGCCGTGTTGCCGAGCCGCCAAACGCGAAGGGCGGTGACGAGGATCAGCAGCTCGACACCGGCGGTGGCGAAATGCGTGACGATCGACTCGACCGGCTTCGGACCGAGCGCGAACGCGGTGACGGGACGCTCGATCAGGAAGAAGACCGAGAGGCCGATGCGCGATTGGAGGCTGCGCTCGCTTCCACGCGCGACCATGACCGCGACGACCGTGTTGACGATCGCGAAGATGTACGAGATCTCGGCGAGGTTGTTGTACTTGCCCGTGAACCACGCCGGGCCGCCTGGATAGACGCCATCGAAGAAGCCGTCGACGACGAAGAGGAGCGACGCGAACAGCATGAGCAGGACGACCGGTCGAAGCGCGCCTGCCACCCGAGACCCCCTCTCCTCGCGCGCCGAATGTTATTCCTAGGCGCGCTGCCGGCGTGATTCCAAATGCTCGATCGTCTCCGGCGGGACGAACACTCCGCCGAGGTCGGCGCCGTGCTCGCCGCGGCCGTGGAAGTCGCTGCCACCGGTGGGCACGAGATCGAACTCGCGCGCGCGAGCGAGGCAGCGCGCGGTCATCTCGGGCGAGTGCTGGCCGTAGTAGGCCTCGATGCCCGCGAGCCCGACGGCGACCAGCTTCGGTAGCAGGTCGTCGAGGCCGATCACGGTCCCTGGATGCGCGAGCGAGGGAACGCCGCCGTGCTTTCGCACGAGCGTGACGGCCTCGAACGGGTCGAGCCCGACGCGCGCGACATAGGCCGGCGAGTCCTTCGCGATGAGCGTGTCGAAGGCCTCGTCGTAGCTCGGGACGTAGCCCTTCTCAAAGAGCGCCTGCGCCAGGTGCGGGCGCCCCAGCGCGCCGCCCTGAGCGATCTCGAGCACGCGCGCGAGGTCCACGGCGTAGCCGAGCCCGTTCAGCTTCTCGATCATCAGCTCGATCCGCCGGCCGCGATTCTCCCGCAGCCAGCGGAGGCGCTCCTCGAGTACGGCGTCGTCGGGATCGATGAAATATCCGAGAACATGCGCGTCGCCCCACTCCGATTCCGTGTTGAGCTCGGTCGCCGGGATGATGCGTACGCCTAACCCCGTGCCCGTGGCCACGGCTTCCGCGACCCCCGCCAGCGTGTCGTGGTCAGAGAGTGCTTGGACCTTCACGCCGCGCGCCGCGGCGCGCTTCACGAGATCCACCGGTGAGAGCGCGCCATCCGAGCGCAGCGAATGCGTGTGGAGGTCGATCGCGTAACCCGCCGTTATGGCTGCCACTCCCGGTCCAGGCGTTCGATCGATCGCGCGCGGCCGGTCTCGTCGTCCACATCGACCACGACGCTGTTGAACTGCACGACGCCCGCGGCCACCTCGAACCTGCGCGGCAGATGATCGAGATAGCGCGAGACGATGATCGAAGGCTCGACGCCGAGCACCGAATCGCGCGGCCCGACCATGCCGGCGTCCGCGACGAGCGCCGTGCCCTGCGGAAGGATCCGCGCATCCGCGGTCGGCACGTGGGTATGCGTCCCGAGCACGGCGGAGAACCGCCCGTCAAGATGCCACCCCATCGCGAGCTTCTCGCTCGTCGCTTCCGCATGCCAGTCGAGGATGCGGACCTTCGGCGCGCGGTCGCCCAGCTCCGAGAGGAGCGCGTCGACGGCGCGGAACGCGTCGTCCTGCTCCGCCATGAAGACACGACCGATCGCGTTCACCACCAGCGCCCCGTTGTGGATGACCCAGCCCTTCCCGGGATTTCCCGGCGGAAGGTTCAGCGGCCGAACGCAGTACTCGAGCGTGTCGATCTCCTTCAGAAAGCTCCGCTGGTCCCAGACGTGGTTTCCGTTGGTGATGACATCGGCGCCCGCGTCATGGATCTCACGCGCGATCTCGCCGGTGAGCCCCGCGCCGCCCGCGGCGTTCTCGCCGTTGACGATCACGAGGTCAATGTTCCGCTCGCGCTTCACCGCCGGAACGAGCGCCGCAACGGCTTGACGGCCTGGCTTCCCGACGACATCGCCGACGAAGAGAACTCTCATCGGCCGCGGGCGATCACGATCAGCAACGGAGCGGCTGTCGTGCGAGCGCGTTCCGCTGTTCGAGGTTCAGGTTGAAGGAGTCGACGCGAGCATTGTTCTCGCCGAGCAGACGGTTGTACTGATCGATCAGTGACATGTACATCGCATAGACATCGGGCGGAGCACCGCCGGGATACTGAGCCTCGATCTGGGCGATCCGGCCTTCGAGCGTCGCGAGCTGCGCGTTCGAAGCGTCGATCGTCGCGCGAGTCGAAGCGAGGCTCGCGTCGAGTGCGACGATCTGCGTCACCAGAGCATTCGCCTGCGTCACGCATGGGTCGGCCGGTGGCGCGGGGACTTCGGCGAACCCCATCGTGTGGAGCTCACGTTCGCTGAATCGATTCGGGCACGTGACGAACCCGGGGAACACGAGACACGTGACCGGATGCGTCATCAGGCCAAAGCGGTCGACCCCCTGGAGGAGCGGGTCGGCGATCGCCTTCAGCCAGTGGCCGTCAGGGCCGGCGTCGTCACCCCGGCAGCACCAGATATGACCGAGCTCATGCAATGCGACCGCGACGGAGTTCGCGGTCGAGACCGGACCGAGGTCGTCCACCATGAAGAGAAGAATTCGCTGCGAGCCGTCCGGCGAGGTGAGATGCAGCGAGTTGCTCCGCCCGGGCACGACGTAAATGACGATGTCCGCCGACGACGGCACGAGTTTCACCGCGCCGAGCCCTCTTGTTGCCGCGGACCACTCCTTGACGAGGGTCTCGTTGAGCCGCGCCACGCTCGCATCGCGCGCCGTGACGAGCGACGGCTCGAGCTTCGTGTTCAGACCGTCGAGCCCGGCGATCGGATCGACTGCCTGGATCCGCGCCGTGAAACTCTTGGCGTCGAGGCTCTTGAGCCCGATGTCGAACTGCGACCACGTGCTCCGCGCGCCCTCGGCGCCGGTGCAGGTCACCTCGTGCCGTCCGTTGCCGGCGGGAACGAGCGGCGCGGCATACGTGAAGCTCACGGTGCCGGTCGCGTCGGCCCTTCCCGCGAGCGTCTTCGGCGGACCGTCGCCGAAGACGCCGGGTTCCACTTTGATCGCCACGTCGCAGCTGTCGCCCGGCAGCGTCTTTATCTCGAGCGCGCCGTAGCTCGAGCTCGCGACGGTCAATGGAACCGGCGATGCCGTTGGCATGACCGTCGCCGACGCGGCCGTGTCATGAGAGCGACCTGGCGCATCGCCCGATGAGGCTGCGGGCGCGCAGGCCGATGCGAGAAGGCCGGTCAGCAGGACGAGCCGAAAGCCCCTCACTCGCGTCGATTGTGAGGGGCGGTCCTAGGCCGGGTTGTTTCCGTAGTGGAGCGTTATTTGGCGTATTCCACCGCGCGAGTTTCGCGGATGACCGTGATCTTGATCTGACCTGGGTACTGCAACGTGTCCTGGATCTTCTGCGCGATGTCGCGCGAGAGCCGCGCGGTCTGGAGGTCGTCGAGCTGCTCCGGCTTGACCACAACACGGACCTCGCGGCCCGCCTGGATCGCGAACGATTTCTCGACGCCGGGGAAGCTGTTTGCGACGCTCTCAAGCTCCTGCAGACGCTGGATGTAGTTCGAGACGATCTCGCTGCGAGCGCCGGGTCGCGCGGCGCTGATGGCATCGGCCGCTGAGATGAGCGTGCCGACCATCGTCACCGGTTCCACGTCGCCGTGATGGCCTACGACGCCGTCGATGACGGCCTGCGGGAAACCGTAGCGCTTGAGCAGCTCGCCGCCGATCACGGTGTGCGGCCCTTCGACCTCGTGGTCGAGCGCCTTGCCGATGTCGTGCAGCAGACCGGCGCGCTTCATCGTCTGCGGGTCGTAACCCGTCTCGGATGCGAGCATTCCGGCGACGTGCGCGACCTCGATCGAGTGACGCAGCACGTTCTGCCCGTACGAGGTGCGGAAATGCAGACGTCCGAGCAGCTTCACGAGGTCCGGGTTGAGCCCACCGATGCCGACCTCGTAGATCGCCGCCTCGGCCGCTTCCTTCATGACCTGGTCGATCTCGGTGCGAGCCTTGCCGACCATCTCCTCGATCCGCGCCGGATGGATGCGCCCGTCGACCAGGAGCCGCTCGAGCGCGCGTTTCGCGACCTCGCGCCGGATCGGGTCAAAGCCTGAGACGACGACGGCCTCTGGCGTGTCGTCGATGATCAGGTCCACGCCCGTGAGCGTTTCGAGAGTGCGGATGTTCCGGCCCTCGCGCCCGATGATCCGGCCCTTCATGTCGTCGCTCGGGAGAGCCACGACCGTCACGCTGTGCTCGGCTGTGTGCTCGGCGGCATACCGCTGAAGCGCCATGGTGATGATGTCGCGAGCACGGTCGTCCGCCCGTTCGCGGGCCTCGATCTCGAGCTCACGGACCTTCCGGCCGGTAATGTCACGCATCTCCTCCTCGACCTTCTCGAGAAGAAGCCCGCGTGCCTCCTCCATGGTCAGGGAAGCGACGCGGGCCAGCTCGGTGCGCTGGTCGTCCTGGAGCTGTGCGATTTTCCCCCGCTCGCCTTCGAGCTCCTGCTCTTTTCCACCGAGGCGGCGGTCGCGCTCGTCGACCTGGGTGATCTTCTGGTCGAGCTGTTCGTCCTTCTTGTCGAGCCGGCTTTCGTACCGCTGGAGCTCGGCTCGGCGCTCGCGGTTCTCCACCTCGGCGGTTTTGGCGACTTTGAGGGCCTCGTCCTTGGCCTCGAGGATGATCTGGTTCTGCCTGGCTCGCGCCTCGGCGAGCAGGCGATCAGCGTTCGCCCGCGCGGTGGTCTCGCTCGCGAGCGCGAACGAGCGTCGCAGAACAAGGGCGATCCCGAAGCCGACGAGAGCCGCGACGAGGGCCACAAGGCCCACGACGAGCATGTCGGGCATGACGGCGATCCTTTCCGTGCCGCGTGTGCGGGGACGCTCGCTTGTGTCTGTGCGCTCGCCCCCGGTTTCGCGTAAGTGACCGGCGGAACGGGGCGCTCCACCAGCCACGTTGGTTCACAAAGCTTTAGTGACGTCACGATAACGCAGTTCGGACGCCGCGTACGAAACGCGTACAGGCTAGGCTCGAACCCATGCCAGCCCCCGAGAACGAGACGCGACTCGACGAGGCCGCGCTCGCTTCCCTCCTCGCCTCGGGCACGGGCTGGACCCGGGACGGCGACGCCTTGACCAAGACGTTCACCTTCAAAGGCTTCAAGGGCGCGATAGCGTTCGTGAACCGGGTCGCCGAGGCCGCCAACGCGGCGAACCACCACCCGGACATCCATCTCGAGGCCTACAAGAAGGTCCGGATCGTCCTGACGACGCACATCGCACACGGAATGACGGACGCCGATGTGGCGCTCGCGAGACAGATCGACCTGGCCGAGAGCAAATAAAGAGAGGGGGCACAGCTTGTGCCCCCTCTTGCCTGTTCAGACGAGATGCCGCTAGGGCGCCGTCGGATCAGCGACGCTTACGCCGTAGATATCCGAGTTGCCGAAGTTCGGTGCGCAGTCTTGCTGCGGCGCCGGCCGCGCAACGGTAGTGCCGTCCCGGAGGGACATGCGCCACGCGTCGATCGCGGTGCAGTCTGCCGCGTTCCGAGCGTCGTTCCAGACCGCGGCTCCGTAGTCGTTCGTCGCGACGGCGTAGACGTAGTCGCCGAGGAACTCCCCTACAAGGTTGTTCTGGCTCGACCCGCGCGGGTCGCCCGGTGCGCCTCGGTTCACCTCCGTGAACCCGCCTGTCGCTCCTGAGCCTGCGGGCGTGTCTGCATGCAGAAAGACACCGACCAGGATGCGAGAGTCGGTCGTGTTGTTGCGGTACGGCGTGGTGAACGCGTTGTACACCACGTACACATCACGACCATCTGGTGAGATCGCGGGCGCGCTGTAGTAGCCGCGATCGCCGGCACTTTCGATCGAGCGCGGAGCTGACCACGTGCTCCCAGAGTTTGTCGATTCTGTGAAGTACACGTGCGGGACTGTGATCTCGCCGCTCACGTAGCTCATGACGATCCGGTTTGTGGCGCCGGCTCCCGTCGGTGCGCCGTTGGCGATGTCGACGCTCGGCGCGGGAGCGAGGTCGCTGCGCGCGCCGGCGATGCCGTCGATCGTCGGTCGCCCGAGAACCGGGTCGACGATTCCGGGCTGGGTCACCGGGCCCGCGACGGGCTGTGGCCTCGACCAGTTGGACCCACCATCGAACGAGCGGGACATGAACTCGAACGCCTGGTGGCCACCCGAGGAAAGCGTTCCGACGCCGAAGACGTACGCGACGCCGTTGCTGTCGGTGCGGATGGTGCAGCCATCCATCGGATTTCGCTGGCCGTTGTTCGCGGCGGCCGAGATCTGATGCTTGGTCCAGGTGTCACCGCCGTCGTGCGAGACGGCGACGAGGAGCGGCGCCGGGACGGCGTTCGGACTGATTTCCTCCCCACGGAACGCCGCCCAGCAGACGTAGACCGTCCCGAAGAACGAACTCGACACGGCGTTGTCCGCCCAAATCTGTTCCTTGTCCGAGAACGTCGTCGACGACTGCTTCGCGACGATCACCGGCGGCATCCAAGCGTTCTTATCGCTCGCTGCTGCGGCCACGACGTCGTCCGTGCGAGAGACCGCGATCGCTTCGAAGCCCTTAAAGGCCTCTTCGGATCGCGTCGCGCCAAAGTTCGACGCCAGGTTCGCGTAGTAGAGCCGGGAGCCGTTCGTCCACGAGAAGGTCCCGTTCGCAGCCGGCTTCGGGCCGAAAGCAACCGCGGGATCGCCGTCCGCTACCAGCCCGTTCTCGTAGTACCAGGGCAACGTGCCGATGGGGCCGACCGCTGGCGCGCAGGCGGGGTCGGTATTGCCGACGACGCCCAGGCACCCTCGCCCGGTCCAGCCCGTGTAGGTCGGCTGGGTCCACGAAGCACCAGAGTTGAACGAGAAATACACGCCGGACACACCGACGCCGGGCGTGAATGGGCACGTCGTGTCGTTTCCCGCGTTGCAGGCTTCCATATCGATTTCGTCGTTCGAGCCGGCAACGAGGATGTTCGGCTGGAACGCGTTGACGGCGAGTGCTGGCTCGTTCTGCTTGTTCTGCGAGAAGGGTGCCGCTGGACTGCCGGCGTTGACGCGCACTGAGGCGTCGCCGGCAGCACCGACGAGCGACGTAATCGTGAAGAGCAACGCGACCGTGAGCGGAAGGACCAAGATCCTGCGCATGTGACTCCCCCTGCATACGAAACTGAGATGCGGGCTGAGTCTAGGGGCGGCTTTCTGTTGTCGTCGGATGCGCACTTTGTGATGTAACCGATCAAACGACCACGACATCACGCCACACCGAGGCGCGCGCGTTTAGGCGGTAGGTGTCTCGACTTCTGGCTTCGCGATGACCTCGTCGATCACGTCGTAGCCGAATCCGCGCGCTGCCAGGAACGCGTGGATCTTGCGCTTCCGCTCGGGTGGCTCGAGCGATTGCCAGCGCCTGACCTGTCGTGCGATCGCCCGCCGCGCGCGGTCGCTCTCGCTTTCAGCCGGCATGTCACCGAGCGCAGCGTCGATCGTCTCCCGGGCGACGCCCTTGCTGCTGAGCTCGCTCACCAGGGCGCGGTCGCCCTTGGGCCGAAACCGCGAGCGCTGTTCGACCCAGTACTTGGCGAAGTCGAGATCGTCGACGTACCGCTGCGCGCGGAGCTTGTCGATCGCGCCGTCGATCGCCTCATCGTCGTAGCGCTTGCCGCGCAGGTGACGACGGATCTCGGCGACGCTGCGCGGCCGGTTCCCCAGGTATAGAACGGCAGCCTCGTATGGGCTGCTAAGCGGCTTCGACCGGGGGCTAGCTCTCCTCACCGTTCGGGCTTTCGTTGCCGGCCACGAGGCTGCCGTCGCGCACCTTCGCGTCGATCTCGGCCGCGACATCGGGATGGTCGCGCAGGAACTGCTTCGCGTTCTCGCGGCCCTGCCCGATCCGCGTCTTGCCGTAGTTGATCCACGCGCCGGATTTGTCGAGCACGCCCATCGTGATGCCCATGTCGAGGAGCCCGCCCTCGCGCGAGATGCCCTCGCTCGCGAGGATCTCGATCTCGGCGATGCGGAAGGGCGGCGCCACCTTGTTCTTCACGACCTTCACTTTGACGCGACGGCCGATGACGACGTCGCCCTGCTTGATCGGCTCGATGGGGCGGATATCGATGCGCACCGACGCGTAGAACTTGAGCGCGCGCCCGCCCGAAGTCGTTTCGGGATTGCCGAACATCACACCGATCTTCTCACGCAGCTGGTTGATGAAGACCACCGTGGTGTTGGTCTTCGAGATGGTGCCGGTGAGCTTGCGGAGCGCCTGGCTCATGAGCCGCGCCTGCAGACCCATGAACGAGTCGCCCATCTCGCCCTCGATCTCTTCGCGCGGCACGAGCGCCGCGACTGAGTCGATCACGACGATGTCGACGGCACCCGACCGGACGAGCGTGTCGGCGATCTCGAGCGCCTGCTGGCCGTTGTCGGGCTGCGAGATGAGCAGATCGTCCGTGCTGACGCCGCAGGTGCGGGCCCACGCCGCGTCGAGCGCGTGCTCAGCGTCAATGAAGGCGGCCGTGCCGCCGGCCTTCTGCGCCGAGGCGACGACGTGGAGCGCGAGCGTCGTCTTACCGGAGGCCTCGGGGCCGAAGATCTCGACAACCCGGCCGCGCGGGAAGCCGCCGACGCCAAGGGCCATGTCCACGGCGAGCGAGCCCGTCGAGATGACGTCGATCTTCTCTCCGGCGGCGCCGAGCTTCATGATCGAGCCCTTACCGAACTGCTTTTCGATCTGCTGGATCGCCTGCTCGATCGCTCGCGACTTCTCTGTTACAGCCACCTTCTGCTCCTTAGCGCTCCCAAAAAGAGCGGCGCCGGCTTGCTTCACACCGGCGCCGCCCCGCTCCCCTCCGTTTTTTCCGGAGTGGCTTGTCACCAGTTCTCTTTTTCTTTCCGTTTCGGCTTCACGATCTCGAAGGTCATGGGCTGGACCGGTGGCGCCACGCCCTTCCTCTTCAGCTCTTTCTCGAGCTGCTCTTTGGACTTCTTTTTCTTGTTCTTGTCTTTGGCATCGCCTCGACCCGAAGGCATCGGTCCCTCCATAAACCCCGCGGGAAGCTTCGCGGGACCGGTCGAGCATAGCGCGACCGGAGCGGCCAGACTGTCGAAAGTGCCCGCCCGCCCGCGACGGCCCTCGGCGCGAGTCGCCACCCGCACCGGCGACGGTGGCGAGACCTCGCTCTTCGGCAAGGGGCGCGTTCGCAAGACCGATCCGCGGATCGAGGCCCTCGGCGACCTCGACGAAACGCAGGCCGTGATCGGTGTCGCGCGATCGCTCGCGCCGCGGTCGAGCCTCGGCCGCGAACTCCTCGAGCTCCAGCGTGGCCTGTATCTGGTCATGGCGGAGGTCGCCACCCCGCAGGACGATCTCGAGCGTCTGAAAGAGCGCCTCGACGACGCGGCCGTGGCGCGGCTCGATCAGGTGCTCGAAACCGTGAAGAAAACGACGCCCATCGAGGGACGCTTCGTCATTCCCGGCGAGAACCGCTTCTCGGCGAGCCTCGACCACGCCCGCACAGTCGCTCGCCGAGCGGAGCGGCACGTTGTCGAATGCGTCGATGAGGGTTACGTATCGGGCAACGATCTCCTGCCCTGGCTGAACCGCCTCTCCGACGTGCTTTTCGTGCTGGCGCGCGCCAGCGAACGCGCAACTCGCACCCGGCGGTGACCTCGTCCGACGAGGGCGCGTGGCTGGACATCGCACCGTGGGGCATCACTCCTCGCGTCGCCGAGCGCCTTCGGGCAACCGCCGAGGAGGTCGCGCGCGAGTGGGGAGTTCCGCTGGGCGAGCGGCTTCTCGCGGGTCGATTTTCTTTCGTGGCCTTCGCCGGCGATGACGCCGTGCTCAAGGTCGTTCCGGTCGAGGACGACGAGGCCGATCACGAGGCGGACGCCCTTGCGCTCCTCGCCGGCGACGGCGCGGTACGCCTCCTGCGGCACGACCGGGCGCGGCGGGCGATCCTCATCGAGCGGGCGCGACCGGGCCACGACGCGTCGCAGCTGTCGGAGCCCGAGGCCATCCGTGTCGCGGTCGCGGCTGCGAAGAGATTCTGGCGACCCGCCGCGCGGGGGACGCCGTTCCGCTGGATCGGGGACCACGTGCCGCGCTGGCTGGACAACGCGGGCGATCACTACCTCGTGCGTCAGGCGAAGGAGATCTACGCGACGATGCACCCGAGCGACACGACGCTCGTTCACGGCGACTTTCACCATCACAACCTGCTGAGCCATCGCGACGGCTGGGTCGTGATCGATCCAAAGCCGATGGTCGGCGACCCCGAGTTCGACGTGCCCACGTTCCTCTGGAATCCCATCGGCCACGAGCCCACGCGGGAGTCCGTCGAGCGCTGGATCGACGCGTTCGCGGATGCCGGCCTCGATGCGAACCTTCTCCGCAAGTGGGCGATCGTGCGGGGGACCTATCAGGGCCTGCCTCTTTCGCAGGGCCTGACGGCGGAGACCTCGCCGGCGCTCAGAGTGGTGCGGGCGCTCCTCTAGAAATCTCCGTCCGCCGCCCTTTCGACACCGTGCCGTTCGACCGCGGGGCGCAGACTCGGGTCGTGCGACGGGTCGCGGCGCCTCTCTTCGTGGTGCTCGCGCTCGCGGTCGGCGGCGGCGCCTACGCCTGGAGCGAGATCGTTCCGGGTCCGCCGATGACGATCGCGATAGTCCCCGCGGAAGAGGTCGTCGTCGGGCCGACCTCCCAGTTCCAATTCGCCTCAGACGTTCGTGATGCGCGGAACCGGGTCGTCGGGATGAAGCCCGCGTGGACGTCCGAGGCGCCGATCGACGAGCGCGGATTGTTCACGGCGCCGGATCGGGCCGGCGTGTACTTCGTCCAAGCCGCGATCGGCGAGCTCACGGCGACCGCAAAGATCACCGTCAAGCCCGGCGCGCCGCGCACCGTGCGGGTCCTACCGGCGAGCGCGAGCCTCAAACCGCGTGACACCGTGGCGTTCTCGGCAACGGCGTTCGACGAATGGGGCAACAGCGTCCCGGTCACGCCGACCTGGCACGTCACCGCCGGGACCGGCACGATCGACGAACAGGGCATCTTCATGGCCGGCGCGGCGGGCGTTTCGACGATCACGATGGACGTCGAGGGCATCGCGGCATCCGCGACCGCCACGGCCCAATGCGTGCCGCCGCGAACCGAGACGGCCGGCGGTCTCACGTTCACCGTCGTCTGTGGCGGCTACGCCGATGTCTGGCTCAACGGCAAAGGACTCGATGCCGCCATCGTCACGCAGACGATCGATGAGTCCGTGCTTGCGGTCGAGGCCGCATTCGGCCGTCCGCTCCGGCACCGGCTGAACGTCAGTGTCTTCGCCACAAAGGCGGCCTTCGACATCGGCCTCAAGCAGGTCCTGCGCGTGGAGCCGACGCCACTCGAGGAGGGCGTGTTCATCTCTCCCGCGATCGTCGCGCTCGACTGGAGCGGCGGCGACCTCCCGGAAGCGATCGCGCGCCACGAGATCACGCACCTCGTCGTGGACGAGGCCGCCGGCCGTCGCGTGGCCGTGCCGTTCTGGCTGCACGAAGGCCTCGCGACGTTGAACGAGTTCCCGGTGAGCGCGGACACCGAGCTCATCAGCCGGTACTGCACCGCATCCGCCGCGAAGGCGGGTCAGATGCCCGCGCTCTCGTCGATCGCGTCGGGGGAAGCCTGGCGCTTGTACGTGAACGACGTTGGAGTCATCGCGTATTACCTCGCCGCGCAGGTCGCCTCGTTCGTCGTAGCCGACACGACGAGCGAATCGAATCTGCTCGACAAGATCGGCGGGGGCCTTCCGATCGAGAGCGCGTATGAGGCAGCGAGCGGAAGGTCATTCGAGACGTTCACGTCGGGGCTCAACGATCGCGCGCTCGGCCTTGCGGACGGCTTTCCCGGGATAGCGAGCACGACTCGGGACTCAGATGGGGGCAGCGTCTACGTCCTTTACGGACAACCGCCGGACGTTCGCGTCAACGTCAACATTTCCAACGCGCGCTTCGGCGGCTCGAACTCGCCGACGACGAACCGCTACGGCTGCACTACCGGACTCCTCGGGAACTCCTGGCCGCGAGGGACATATCTCGTGACGCTCAATGGGCCGGGCGGCCGCGCCACCGCGAACCTAGTGCGCTAGCGAAGCCAGGGGGGTGCTTCCCAGCGATCCGGCAGCACGGTGACCTTCACCGGCATTTCGGCGGCGGTCTCCGACGCAGCCTGGATCTGATTGATGAGCATCGGTCCGTACGGGCAGAACGGCGTCGTGAGCACCATCTTGATCTCGGCCTCTTCGGGCGTGAACACGACCTCGCGGATGAGGTCCAGGTCGATCACCGAGAGCCCGATCTCCGGGTCGAGCACCGATTGCAGCGCGTTGAGGATCTTCTCCTGCTTCTCGGCCTCGGCCACGACGGGCGTCGTCTTCTTCTCTTCGCTGACTTTTTCTTCGGTCACTGGTTTTCCTTTGGATGGAGCTTGAGCCGGCTCCATAGGCCCCAATTGTCTCACCTCAGTGTCACCAGAAGGACGCGATCGTCATCCGCGGCCGGCACGCCCCGCCCGTCACGGTTTGAGGTCAAAACGAGGAATTCGCCGCTCGCGATCTCGAAAACGTCGCGTAAGCGCCCGTATTGATTGGTGAGCAGCTTCTCTTGAAATAGGACGGTACGACCGTCGGGGCCGAAGACGACGCGGTGGAGATGCTGGCCACGCAGCGTCGCGAAGATGAGCGAGCCGCGAAGCGGGCCCGGCTTCGTAGCGAACGCCGCGCCCGACGGCGCCCACGTCTCCAGGCGACCGCTGTCGATCAACGGATCGCGGAAACGCTGGTCGCCGGCGCTGCCGCGCACCGTCGGCCACCCGTAATTGCCGCCGGGCACGATGAGATTGACCTCGTCGTGGCAACAGTCGGGAAACGGATTGGACGGGCCGTGTTCGGTCTCGTACAGCACGCCGGTGTCCGGCTGCCACGCGATGCCCTGAACGTTGCGGTGGCCGAGCGACCAGACCGGAGAGCCCGCAGTGGGATTGTCGGACGGGATCGACCCGTCCTTGTTCAGCCGCAGGATCTTCCCGCCCAGGCTGCTCGGGTTCTGCGCGTTCGCGCCGTTCTCGGCGTCACCGGTCGTGACGTAGAGCTTCCCTTCCGGACCGAACTTCAGCCGACCGCCATCGTGATCGTTGTTGCCGGGGATCCCGTCGAGGACGACGGTCTCCTCCGTCCCGAGTCCGTTTTGATCGCGCATGCGAACGACCTTGTTGCGCGTCGCGCCGCCGGGCGCCGCGTAGCTGAAATACAGGTAAACGAAGCCGTTGCTCGCGAACTGCGGATCAAGCGCGATCCCGAGTAGACCTTTCTCGCCGTCGCTGCTGGTGCTCGCCGGCACGGTCGCCCACGGATCCGCGCGAAGCCCACCACCCGGTCCGAGCTGCACGATGCGCACGCGCCCCACGCGCTCCGTGACGAAGAGCCGCCCGTCGGGCGCGAGATCGACAGCCCATGGCGCGCGCAATCCTGACGCGACCAGCTGCACGTTCTCGACGACGGCCGGTCCGATTCGAGGCGACGGCGTCGGTGTCGGGCTCGCGGTGGATGGAGCCGCGGTCGTGGGGATCGGAATCGTCGTCGTACTCGGCGAAGAGCTCGCCGATGGCGGAGTCACACATGAAATGAGAAGGACTGCGCTGAGCGTTAAGGCGCGGCGGGTGGCACGGGACACTTTGAGCAGCGTCGGGGTCTTCTGAGCGAGCGGCCCCTGCCCGGCGGTCCATCGCGATCCCACGAGGGGCCGAGCGAAGAAGACCCCGGCGCTGCTCACTACCCGACCGCCGGACCGGACCCGCGGCGCCACAACGTCAGACGCGCGTCGCTCGCCACTCGCTGAGTTGTTGCGCAGGCATCGGCGCGGCGATGAGGTACCCCTGCGCACTCGAGAATCCGATCCCGGCGAGCAGCTCCCACGTCGCCTCGTCCTCGACACCGACGGCCGTCGCCTGGATGCCGCGTCCACGGGCCGCACCGACGACGGCGCGGACGTATTCGAGCGCGCGATGGTCGCGGCCCATGCGCGAGACGAGGCCGCGGCTCACTTTGACGATGTCGACCGGGAGCTTCTCGACCATGTGCGCGTCTTCGTCGCTGGCGTCGTCGAGCGTGACGCGGATGCCCTTCGCGCGCATGAGCTCGAGCATCGGGATCGGCGGGTCCGGATCGCGCGCGAGCGCGCGCGACGAGACCTCCATGATCAGCTGCTCCGGGCCGCCGGCGACCTTCAACGTGAGCTCCGTGTACCGGCGGAAATGGGAGTCGTGAAGATTGTCGACCGACAGGTTCACCGCGACGGTGAGCGCGGCGCCATCCTGCCGCCACACGTTCGCCTGGAGGAGCGCTTCCCGAAGGACCCAGAACGTCAGCCGGCGGATGAGTCCCGTCGCCTCCGCCTCCGCGATGAATTCAAGTGGAGAGACCAGGCCGCGCTCGGGGTGGCGCCACCGCACCAACGCCTCGACTC
Source organism: Chloroflexota bacterium (assembly GCA_038040345.1). Lineage (GTDB taxonomy): Bacteria > Chloroflexota > Limnocylindria > P2-11E > P2-11E > 3-1-20CM-2-70-9. The sequence continues at coordinate 67,745 of JBBPIQ010000004.1, read as the reverse complement.
CGGTGAGCTGGCGGGTCGGCACTTCGACCATCGGCTGGTAGTGAAGGACGAGCTCGTTTTCGGTGATCGCACGCTCCAGCTCGAAACGTTTCACTCCTGGCCGTCCCAGAGCGTGCCGTTCTTCGGCACGTCCAGTCCGAGATGTCGATACGTGCGCTCCGTCGCCACGCGCCCGCGCGGCGTGCGCTTGAGGTAGCCCTCCTGCAGGAGGTACGGCTCGTACACGTCCTCGATCGTCTCCGCGTCCTCGCTGACCGCGGCCGCGAGCGTCTCGAGCCCGACCGGGCCGCCGCCGAACTTGTCGGTGATGGCGCGCAGAAGGCTGCGGTCGCGGTCGTCGAGACCCGCGTCGTCCACCTCGAGCGCCGCGAGCGCTTCGCGCGCGACGGGCAGAGTCACGTTGCCGTCGTGGCGCACCTGCGCGTAATCGCGGACCCGTTTGAGCCACCGGTTCGCGATTCGCGGGGTTCCCCGGGCGCGCAGCGCGATCTCGTGCGCGGCCGCGGGTTCGATCTCTACTTTCAGAATGCGCGCGGATCGGCGCACGACCTTTTCGAGCGCTTCCGGCTTGAAGAGATCGAGGTGATAGATGGCGCCGAACCGATCGCGGAGCGGCGCGGACAGACGGCCGATGCGCGTCGTGGCCCCGACGAGCGTGAAGCGCGGCAACGGAAGCCGGAGCGTCCGCGCGCCCGGACCCTTCCCAAGGATGATGTCGAGATGGAACTCCTCCATCGCTGGGTAGAGGACTTCCTCGACCACGCGTGGGAGGCGGTGCACTTCGTCGATGAAGAGCACGGCGCCGTTCTCGAGATTCGTGAGGATCGCCGCGAGATCCCCGGCCCGTTCGATCGCCGGGCCGCTCGTGATCTTTATCGGAACCCCGAGCTCGTGCGCGATCACATTCGCGAGCGAGGTCTTCCCCACTCCGGGCGGTCCGTAGAGGGCGACGTGCTCGAGCGGCTCGTTCCGTGCCTTTGCCGCCTCGATGACGATGCGAAGCTGCCCTTTGACCTTGTCCTGATTGATGTACTCGTCGTCGGAAAGCCGCTGCGGCCGCAGCGATGACTCGAGCGAGCGCTCTTCGCCCGGCTGTGCGATGGGGGCCGCGTCGCGCGGCGTGCGGTCCGCCTTCTTCAGCGCGGCCACGAGGCGACGATCTCGGCAATGCGTTCCGCGGCGGTGTCGAGCGGGACCATCTGCGAATCAGATGAGCTGCGAAGCTTCAGCTCCGCGGCGTTCTCCTTGAGGTTTCGCTTGCTCACGGTGACGCGGAGAGGGATGCCGAGGAGATCCGCGTCCGCGAATTTCACTCCGGCGCTCTCGTCGCGGTCGTCGTAGAGGACCTCGATGTCGCGAGTCTCGAGCTCCGCGACGAGCGCCTCCGCCTTCGCGCGGACCGCATCGTCGTTGACCGGCAATGCGAGGACGTGCACCTCGTACGGCGCGACCTGTGGCGGCCAGACGATGCCCTTGTCGTCGTGGTGCGTCTCGATGATCGTCTGCACCGCGCGGCCCACGCCGATCCCATAGCTACCGCCGACGAACGGCTTCCGGGTCCCGTCCTCGGCAAGGAACGTCGCGTTCATCTTGTCCGAGTAGTAGGTGCCGTAGGCGAAGATGTTTCCGACCTCGACGCCGCGCTTGATCTGGAGATGGCCCTTACCGCATTTGGGACAGAGATCGCCCTCGCGGATGTCGTGCGCGTCGACCCGTTCGCCTTTGAAGTCGCGGTCGTTCACGACGTCGCGGAGATGCAGGTCTTTCTTGTTCGCACCGGCGATGTACGCCCTGCCGTCGACCGACGAGTCGACGAGGGTCCGCACCTTGAGCCCGACCGGGCCGATGAAACCGGGAACGCCACCGGCCGCGGCGAAGTCCGCGTCGTTCGCGAACTTCACTTCACTCGTGCCGAGTATCTTGCGCAGCTTCGCCTCGTTCACCTCGCGGTCGCCGGGTAGAACGACGGCGACCACGGTGCCCTTGGCGTCCCGCAGCAGGAGCGTTTTCAGGAACGCTTCGGCCGGCTGCTTCAAGGAGGCTTCGAGCTCTTCGATGCTCGTTGCGCCAGGCGTTCGCATCTCGCTCGGCGCCGCAACCTTCCCGGCGACCTGAGCCCCATCGCGATCCGCCGACCGCGTCGCCTTCTCCATGTTCGCGCGGTAGTCGCAGTTGGTGCACACGGCGATGCGGTCCTCGCCGACCTCGGTGAGGACCTGGAACTCGTGGGCGACGTCGCCGCCCATCGCGCCGGTGTCCGATTCGACGCTGATCGCGTCGAGGCCCATGCGCGCGAACGACTTCTCGTATGCGCCGAACTGCGCGGCATAGCTTTTTTCGAGGCCGGCCTGGTCGACGTCGAAGCTGTACGCGTCCTTCATGACGAACTCACGGACGCGCAAAAGTCCGGCGCGGGGCCGGGCTTCGTCGCGCCCCTTCGACTGGAAGTGGTAGACCATCGCCGGCATCTGGCGGTAGCTCTGAAGCTCCTGCATCGCGTGCAGATGCACGAACTCCTCATGGGTGTAGCTCACCATGAACTCGCGGCCGTTGTGGTCTTTTGTCCGGAAGGTGATCGGCTCGAGCGAATCCCACCGGCCGGTCTGCTTCCACGTCTCGGCCGGCGTGAGGACCGGCATCTCCATCTCCTGGGCGCCGATCCGGTCCTGCTCCTCGCGGATGATCTGCTCGACCTTCTTCTGGACCCGGAACCCGAGCGGCAGCCACGTGTAGAGGCCCGCGGCGAGGGGTTTCGCGATCGCGGCGCGCAGCATCAGGCGATGCCCAGGGGTCTGAGCTTCCGCGGGCGCTTCGCGCAGGGTGCGGCCAAAGAGCTTCGACTGTCTCATTGCTGTACTCCGAGGGTCATATTGAGGCGCGGCAGAATCGCCGGCGCGCGACTCCGCGCCGGCTATCGCGGGATTCGGTACGAGGACCCTCGGTGGGTGGACATTTCGCGCAAGTGTATGTGCCTACCTTTCGAGTTGGCACCGGCTGTGCTCCCGAATGCCCTAACCAAAGGAGGCCGAACATGCCAGAGAGCAACGAGAGCCATCGCGAGTACCCAAAGAACGAGACTGAAGCCAAGACCAAGACGTACACGGTGGACAGCGGCGACAACCTTTCCGCGATCGCAAAGCAGGAGCTGGGTGACGCAAACCGCTGGCGGGAGATCTACGAGCTGAACAAGGACGTCATCGGCAATAACCCCGACCTGATCCAGCCGGGAATGGAGCTCAAGCTCCCGGACTGAGCGCCCTCACACCTTCGCGTGCTCGAACACGTCCCAAACCCGCGTCTGAATGCGAGGCGCGGCCTTCACGGCCGGGCTGACGCGTAGCGCGATGATCTCGCGCTGGTCCTGCCAGCGCTGCGCCAAGGACTGGATCATGGCGAGGCTGGCGGTGCGCATTTCGCCGGCCTCCCAGGCCAGGATCTCGGCGCGCGCGGCCTCGAGGCGGCGGTGGAACTTGTCGAGCCGCACGTAGTCGGGTCCCTCCGGCCACCGCTGCTGATCGAGATCGATCCCAAAGACGAAGACTGTGTCGATCAGCTGCGCGTCGCGGAAGTCGTTGCCGCGGAAGTCGTTCTTCGATCGGACCGGATCGATCCGCGTGGATCCCGGCCCCGCCGGCCGGCCGCTGAACGTCACGCTCACGACCTTCCCGGCGAAGCGGCACTCGACGAACTCGGCTCGCGCCGGGGTCCAGCCGTCGAGCCGCGCGTCGTCGAACGAGCATTTCTCGAAGCGGGTGCCCTCGGGCGTGACCTGACGCATGTCCGCGCCGTCGAACTTGCACGACACGAACGTGCTTCGCGGCCGCGTCACGAAGAACGGGGCGAACTTCTCGTCGAGGCGGAGACCGCGGAAGTCGCATGCGACGAAGTTGGCGACGGCAAGCTGGAACTTGTCGAAGCGCGCCTTCCGGAAATCGACGTTCGCGAGCCCGGCGCGCCCCACCGAGACGACGCCGGGTTGAACGTCGTCCGGCTTAGGTGCGCTGTCCTGCTGGGACACTCCGCCCCGGGGTCAGCTGTCCTTCGTGCGAAAGCTTCGGCGCCTTCTGCGAGTACGGCTCCTTGCCGTTCTCGATGAGGATCTTGTCGATCTCCGCGAGCAGTCCGTCCATGAGCTTGTCCTCGGGGTACGTGCCGACGATCTTGCCCTTGCGGAAGATCGCGCCCTTCCCCACTCCGCCGGCGATCCCGACGTCGGCGTCCTTCGCCTCGCCCGGACCGTTCACCTCGCACCCCATCACCGCGACCTTCATCGGCACCGGCAGCGCGCGCAGACGCTCCTCGGCGACCTTCGCGAGTGGAATGAGGTCGATGTCCGCGCGCCCGCACGACGGGCACGCGACGAGCGTGAGTCCCTGGTCGCGGAGGCCGAGCGACTTCAAAAGGTCGAACGCCGCCTTGACCTCGACCACCGGGTCCTCGCTGAGCGACACGCGGATCGTGTCGCCGATCCCTTCGTAGAGGAGAACGCTCATCCCGGCCGCGGAGCGGATCGAACCCGAAAGCGCGGTGCCCGCCTCTGTGACGCCGAGGTGCAGCGGATACGGGACGGCCTTCGCGAGCCGCCGGTACGCGGCGATCATCACCGGGACCTCGAAGGCTTTCACGCTCACGACGATGTCGTCGAAGTCGAGGTCTTCGAGGATGCGGATCTCGGAAAGAGCGAGGTCGACCATGCGCTGCGATTCGTCGCGGATGTCTCCCGGTTCGCGGTCGCCGATCGAGCCGTGGTTCACGCCGATGCGGATCGGCGTGCCCTGCTCTTTCGCGCGCTTGACGACCTCGCGCACGCCGTCCTTGTTGTGGAGGTTTCCGGGGTTGAGGCGCAGCTTGTGGACCTTTGCGTCGAGCGCCATGAGCGCGAGCCGGTAGTCGAAATGGATGTCGGCGACGATCGGCAGGATCGAGCGGCGAACGATCTCCTTCAGGGCCTCGCCGCCGCGCTTGTCCGGCACCGCCACGCGCGCGATCTCGCAGCCGGCCTCCTGCAGGAGCTCGATCTGGCGGATCGTGGCGTCGACGTCGTGGGTGAGCGTCGTGCACATCGACTGGACCGCCACCGGAGCGCCGTCGCCGATGGCCGTGCCGCCCACCCAGACGCGCTTCGACTTGCGCCGCGGGCGCGGCGAGGCGCGGTCCTCGGGCAGGTTGAGGTCGATGTTCATGGTGCTCACAGTCAAAGTGTAGAGTCGCGAATCCCATTTTTCGGGACTGCCGAAAGTCTTAGGGAAAGATGAGACCGCCACGCTCGTCGAACGAGGTCCCGCTCTTCCAGATGACCTCCCACGCGTTGTCCTCGGGGTCGAGGAACGAGAAGGCACGACCGCCAATCGAAAGGTCCTTCGGCGGTCCTTGCAGGCGGAGGTCAGCGAAGGACCTGAGCGCCGCATACACGCTGTCCACGTGCGCCGTGTCGTCGAGGTTCATCGCGAGCTCGAATCCCTTGAACGCGCCCGCCGCCGGGGCGTGGCCAAGCGCGGCGTAGTACTTCGCCGGGAACAGGCCGAGGATCGCTCCGCCTGTCTGGAACGCGATGAAGTCGTCGTTGCTTTCCTTCGACTCGGGCCAACCGAACTGGCGATAGAACTTCGCCATGCGCGCGAAGTCGCGCACCGCGAGGGTCACAAAGCTCACGCGCGCGGGAATGCCGGCACCTCCGCGAGACTCAGGCTCACCCGTTCCGGACGACGACACGGCCCCGGCTGTTGGCTCCCGAAGAAATCCGCCGATGTCCATACCCTCGGCCGGCGGCTTTGGATCGCTCACGCGCTCGCCCCGGTGTACGACCGCAGGCCGAGCCGCCAGAACCACGACGCGAGCACGAATGCGGCGACGGTCCCGACAAGGAGGAGACCGAGTCCGAGCGGATCGAGCCGGCCGGCGATCACCTGCGCGGGCACCGTCACCGCGACTCCGATCGGCACCGCGCTCGAGAGCGTGATGCGGAGCCAGCCTGGATAGACATCCACCGGGAAACGGCCCGCGTCCATGAACGACCAGTACAGGGCCATGAGGTTGTCGACCCTCACGAACCAGAACGCGAAGGTCGAAAGCGCGAGCAGCAGTGCATAGATGAGCCCAAAGCCGCACACGAGCGCGATCGGGAATCCGATGGCTTCGGCGACGCCGATGCTCGGGATCCGCGAAAGGCCGACGGCGACGACGATCGCGCCCAGGCCCATCTGCGCGAGCTGCACGACCTGGAAGTTGCGGAGCGTGACGAGGAACTGCGCCGACACCGGCTTGAGAAGCGCGAAGTCGAGCGTACCGAGACGGACGTGCTCCATGAACTTCTCGAAGCTCGGTTGCAGGACAAGCTCGCCGAACCCCTGCACCAAATAGAAGCATCCGAGCAGGACGAGCATCGCGCCGAGATCCCAGCCGTTCAGCACGGTCGTGTAGCTGAACAGCACGAGGATCGCGCCCACGCTCGTCGCGGTGACGACGATCGTCTGCACGATCTCGAGTAGGAGGTTGAGGCGGTACTCGAGCTCGTACTGGAGCTCGGTCCGGAAGAAGAGTCGCAGCAGGCGCAGGTAACGGACCATCAGGCACCCACCGCGCTGTACTGCCGGACCCCGACCCGCCACACGCGGTGGAAGGCGACGTAGAAGACCACCAGCCAGATCGCCTGACCGGCCATGAGCTGAAGCGCGGTGGGCACGCTCACGCCGCCGCGGAGGATCTCCGCGGGGACGCCGAGGATGTACCCGAACGGCAGAGCGAGCGAGATGGCCTGCAACGGCCCCGGAAGGAGCGCGAGCGGCGCGATCTGGCCGGCGAAGATGAACGCCGCGCGATCCCAGAACGTCGAAACGGCGTGCACCCGCGTCGTCCAGAACGCGAGAGTCGCGAGGACCCAGCCTGAGAAAAAGGCGAGCGCGGCCGCGAGGAGCACGCTCGGGACGAACAGAAGCAGATGCGCGGGGGTCGTGCGGAACCGCGCGTCGAAGGTGAGCGATATGAACACCAGGATGATGCCGAGCGGGACGATCGTGGTGAGCTTCCACACGATGTTCTCGACGACCGAGTAGTGGATCGGATGCAAGGGCCGCAGCAGCTTCGGCGACAGCCGACCCAGCCGCACCTCGAACTCGAAGTCGTACGCGTTCCAGCTCATGGTCAGATTGCTCACGAGCGAGAGGCAGATGTAGTACGCGGCGAAGTCGCGGACGTCGTATGCGCCGATCTGTCCGCCCTGCGAGTTCGCCACCGCGACCCACGCGGCGAGGAAGATCACCGGCCGGATGACCGAGAACAGCATCCAGAGGATCGATTGCACGCGATACGCCGATGCCGCTTGGATCTGCGCGACGAGGAGCGCGCGGTACGTGCGGATCACGCGCTTACCGTCGTCTGCTCCGACGTGAAGACCCGGTCGATGACCTCCTCGATCGGCGGGTCCTCGACCGAGATGTCCGCGAGGCGGCTGCCGAGGTCGTTCACGAGCCTCGCGGTGCGCTCGGGCGCCACCTGCCGATCCACGCGCAGGGTCACGCGGCCCTCCTCGCGCGAGACGACGGTGCCGTACGCGTCGAGGTCGGTCGACGACGCGGCACCGTCGTGCAGCGTCGCGGTGATGACTTTGTACGGGGCCATGCGCTCGGCGAGGTCAGCGAGCGGGCCGTCGTAGAGCAGCCGCCCCCGGTGGATGACGATCACGCGCTTGCACAGCGCGACCACGTCGTCCATGTAGTGGCTGGTGAGCAGGATGGTCGCGCCGGTACGCCGGTTGTACTCCGCGACGAAACGGCGGATGCGCACCTGCATGGAGATGTCGAGCCCGATCGTGGGCTCGTCGAGGAACGCCACGCTCGGCGAGTGGATGAGCCCCGCCGCGAACTCGACCTTCATGCGCTCGCCCAGAGAGAGGTTTCGCACGGGCTTGTGCACGAGCTCCTGGAGCTCGAGGAGCTCGGTGAGCTCGTTGACGGTGGCGCGGAACTGCGCCTCCGGGATGCGGTAGATCTCCTGAAGGACGCGAAAGCTGTCGGCGGCCGGGATATCCCACACGAGCTGGGTCCGGTTGCCCATGAGCAGGGTCATGCTCTTCAAATAGGCGTTCTCGCGACGCCAGGGCACGTATTCGAGGACGCGCGCCTCGCCCGCGGTGGGGTGAAGCAGGCCCGAGAGCATCTTGAGCGTCGTGGTCTTCCCCGCCCCGTTCGGACCGAGGAAACCGACCACCTCCCCCGGGTCGATCCGGAACGTGATGCCCGCGACCGCGTTCACGTCCTTGCGGTGGCGCTTCACGAACGAACGCAGCGTCGCGGCGAGGCCCTCCTCACGCTCCGTGACGCGGAAGGTCTTACGGAGTTCGCGCACGTCGATGACGGCCTCGGTCATTCGGGCATGATGACCGCGTTGTCCGACGCGCGCGAGTGCATCATTTGTTGCGAAGAGAAGGAGGCCGACCATGGCTGAGCAGCGCGTTATCCCGATGCTCGCGTACGAGGATGCGAGTCTCGCGGCCGAGTGGATCAGCAAGGTCTTCGGCTTCCGAGAGACGGAGCGCTTTCACGACGGCGTGGGCACGGTCACCGATGTCGTCCTCGAGCTGGACGGAGCGACCGTTCTCGTCGGTCACCCGAGCGCGGCTTACCAAGGCCCACGCCGACACGCGCAAGCCTGCGCGCTGGCGCGGCAATGGCTCGAGACCTCGTTCATCGTCGACGGTCTCGTCGTGTACATCGACGACGTCGACACGCACTTCGGCCGCTCCAAGCGCGGCGGCGCGAAGATCCTGAGCGAGCCCGAGACGAACGAGCGGCAGCGCCAGTACCGCGTCGAGGACCTCGAAGGACATCGCTGGATGTTCGCCCAGCGGCTCGGGAGCTAGCCTCCGGCGGCGCGGCGAATGTCGGCGACGCTCACCACAACGAGCAGCCCGAGCAAGAGGACGAAGCCGACAGCGTGGATCGCGGCCTCGACCTGCGGCGAGAGCCTTCGGCGAAGCGCCGCGGAAAGCAGCACGAAGAAGAGGCGTCCGCCGTCGAGCCCGGGGAACGGGACGATGTTGAGCACGCCCAGGTTCACGGAGATGATCCCGATCAACTTGAGAAAAGCGGCCAGGCCGAGCTGTGAGACCGCTGCGGTCACGAGAAAGATCTGGATCGGACCCCCGACGGGCGGCGGCCCTGGCTCGTTCGTGGGTCGCGAAAGCAGCTGACCGGGTAGCTCCGCGATCTGCGTCACGACGTCGCCCGTGAGCCGCACGGCTTGGACGAACGCCTGCGGAGGCGCGAGCGCAGTCGGCGGGCTGGCGACGTCTTCCAGCCTCACACCGAGCGGGCCTTCGGCATCCGGAGGCGTCGTACGCGGCACGACGGTTAGCGGCCCGATCGTCTGCCCGTCGCGGTCGAGGACGATCGTGACCTCCTTGCCGGCGTGACCGTAGACATACGTCCGCAGGTCGGTCGTGCGCGTGATCTCCTTGCCGTCAATGGTCCGCACGATGTCCCCCGGCTGTATCGCGGCCACTTCCGCAGGCGAGCCTGGTGCGACTTCCGCGACCCGCACGACGCCCGTTGGCGCCTCCGTTCCGATCATGAACGCCGCGGTGAGGACGACGATCGCGAGCACGAAGTTCATCGTGACTCCCGCGGCGAGGACGATGGCCTGCGCCCACCACGGCTTCGCCGTGAACGAGCCAGGGTCGCCGGCGCCACGCTGCTCGAGGGCGAAGTCGTCCTGTCCGAGGATCCGGACGAAGCCACCGAAAGGGATCGCGTTGACGCTGTAATCGATGCCGTCGCGCCGGATCGCGTAGATCCGCGGCGGGAAGCCGAAGGCGAACTCCAGCACGCGCATGCCGAGGAGCCGCGCCGTGATGTAGTGACCGAACTCGTGGATCGCGATGATCAGCGTGAACATCACGAGGAAGAGCGGGATCGCGAGGGGGTTGTCAACGAAGAACTGGATCAGCCCCATCAGGCGACCGCCGCCGGCGTTCCGAGAGAGGCGCGCACCGAAGCGTCGATGGCGATGATCTCGTCGAGGTCGGGCTCGCGTGACTGTTTCGCGCGTGCGCCGAGGTCCGCTCCGCGGCGGAGGAGGTCGGCGATGTCGGTGAACGGGATGTCTCCGCGCAGGAACCGCTCGACAGCGAGCTCGTCGGCGGCCGACAGGCCGACCATCGCTCCGAGGTCCCTCGAGCGCGCAGTCTCGAGGACGACGGCGAAGCACGGATAACGCCGTACCTCAATCTCGCCGAAGTGAAGCGTGCGTTCGGCGCTCCAGTCGAAGCGCGGCGCCGGCGACGGCGCGCGGTCCCACAGGAGCGCGTACTGGATGGGCAGCCGCATGTCCGGCTCCGCGAGCTGCGCCTTCACGCTCCCGTCGACGTACTCGACGAGCGCGTGCACGACGCTCTCCGGGTGATAGACGACGTCGATGCGCTCGTATTCGAAGCCGTAGAGCCACCGTGTCTCAACGACCTCGTATCCCTTGTTCACAAGCGTGGCCGAGTCGACCGTGACCTTCGGCCCCATCTTCCACGTCGGATGACGAAGCGCGTGCTGCGGCGTGACGCCCGGAAGCGCTTCGAGCGGTACGTCCCGGAATGCGCCGCCAGACGCCGTGAGCGCGACGCGTCGGACCCTCGAAAGATCCTCACCGACGAGGCATTGCCAGAGCCCGTTGTGCTCGCTGTCGACCGGTCGGAGACGTTCCCCCGCCCCGCCTGAAAGACGGCGGATCAGATGACCGGCGGCGACGAGCACTTCCTTGTTTGCGAGCGCGACGCATTTGCCGTCCTCGAGCGCGGCCACGGTCGCGCGCAACGCTGCGACACCGGGCGTCGCTACGAGCACCAGGTCAGCGTCCGGATCCGTCGCGAGCGCGAGGAGTGCGTTCGGACCGAGCGCGGTGCGCGCGGTCGGAAACTCCAGCGCGAGCTCGCGCAGCTGGTCGACGTTGCGGTTCGCGCCGAGGGCGACGACGCGAAGGCGATCGGGTTGCGCGCGCACGACATCGAGCGCCTGGCGCCCGATCGAACCGGTGGCACCAAGGATCGCGAGGCGGATCGGAGCGGTCACAACTCCATCATCCCAGACCGTTGGTGACGGCCGGTCTGTGATCAGAATCGTTCGACGATCCCGTTTACGGCTCCAAAACCGGTGATAAGCCATGCCTCAAAAACCGCGAACACGAAGATCGCACCGGCCGCCAGGCTGTCGAGCCGGTCGAGGAGACCGCCGTGCCCGGGCAGGATCGCGCCCGAGTCTTTGACCCCGCCGCGGCGTTTGACGAACGACTCGAGCAGGTCGCCGGCCAGACCTACGGGGCCTAGCCCGACCGCCACGATAAGCACCGGAGCGCGCGGCAAACCTAACGCGGCGCCGACTGCTAGCGCGGCGAGCGCGCAGGCCACGAAGCCGGCCACCGTTCCTTCGAGCGTCTTCCCCGGGCTGATCGACGGCGCGATCCGGCGACGTCCCACAGCGGTGCCCACCAGATAGGCGGCGACGTCGGCGGCCCAGGTCGGAACGATCGCGAGGAGGAGCCAGACCGGAAGCCATTCGGCCGTGCCAGGGCGCGCACCTACGGCTCCGGCCGGCTTGAGGAGCCCGAGGCAAAGAAGGCCCAGCACGAAGATCGCACCGAACACCAGAGCCGGCCGCCCGGCGCGCAGCGCGGGCAGCTCTGCGAGTCCGAACCGACCCACGCCAACGAGCACGATCCAGAAGACGATCGGCGGCCCGCCAACGGCCACAAGTACGATCGCCGCGTAAACGATCGCGGTGATCGTGCGACGTCGAAGGTCCTGCACTAGCGGCCGAAGCGCCGTTCGCGCTCGGCGTACGAGGCCAGCGCGGCGTCGAGGTCGGCGACGGAGAAGTCCGGCCACAACACTTGCGTCGCCCACATCTCGGAGTACGCGACCTCCCACAGGAGGAAGTTCGAGACGCGAAGCTCGCCACCGGTGCGGATCAGAAGATCGGGATCGGGATGGTCGGGCGCGTACAGGCGTTTCGCGATCGCGGCCTCGTCGATCTGTTCGGCAGCCACACCATCGGCGACCAGCCGCTTGACCGCGTCCACGATCTCCGCGCGCCCGCCGTAGTTGAACGCGAGCGTCATCACGCCGCGGGTGCCGGGGGACGTCTCCTTCACGGCGCCGGCGATCGCTCGTTGCAGGCGATCGGAGAGCTCGTGCAACCGGCCGATCACCATGAGTCGCACGCCGTCTTCAACGAGCGTTTTCGTCTCGCGGCGGATCGTCTCCTCGAGGAGAGCCATGAGCGCGCCGACCTCTTCCTCGTCGCGCGACCAGTTCTCGGTCGAGAAGCTGTACAAGGTGAGGTACTCGACCCCGCGCTCGCGCGCCGCGCGGAGCGTGCGGCGGATGGTGTCGACACCGGCGCGATGGCCTGCGATCGCCGGCAGATGCTTCTTGCGCGCCCAACGCCGATTGCCGTCCATCACGATCGCGAGATGCCGCGGGACGGCGGCGGTCAAACGGAGAGGATCTCCTTCTCCTTCGCCTGCCCGATCTCGTCGGCGGTGAGGATGTACCGGTCGGTGAGCTTCTGGAGCTGCGCCTCGACGCGCTTCACCTCGTCGGTCGTCACGCCGGAGCTCTTCTCTTTGGACTTGAGCTCATCGTGCGCGTGACGCCTCAGCGTCCGGACCTCGACGCGGCCTTCCTCGACCTTCTTGTGCAGCTGCTTCACAAGCTCACGCCGGCGCTCCTCGTTGAGCGCCGGGATGTTGAGCCGGATGACCGCGCCATCGTTGCCCGGCGTGAGTCCGAGGTCAGAGGCGAGGATCGCCTTCTCGATCGCCTTGATCAGGCTGCGGTCCCACGGCTGGATGACGATCTGGCGTGGCTCGGGGGCGCTGATCGCGGCGAGCGACACGAGCGGAGTCGCCGCGCCGTATGCGTCGACCTCGAGCTCCTCGACTAGGCTCGGGGCGGCGCGACCGGTCCGTACGCTCGCGAGCTCGTGTTTGAGCGCGTCGATCGCCTTGCGCATCTTCGCCTCCACCTGAGGGAGGATGTCTTCGAGCGCCATTATTTGACGTGTACGAGCGTACCGATGTGCTCGCCTCGTGCGGCGCGCACCATCGCGTCGGGCTGCGAGATGTCGAACACGATGATCGGGATACCGCGCTCTTCCGCGAGAGCCGCCGCCGTCGCGTCCATGACGCCGAGCTTCTTCTCAAGCAGGTCGCGGTACGTGATGTCGTCGTACTTCTTCGCTCCGCGAACGACGCGCGGATCCGCGTCGTAGACCCCGTCGACCGCGTTCTTGCCCATCAGGATCGCGTCGGCGTTTATCTCCGCTGCGCGTAGCGCCGCCGCGGTGTCGCTCGTGAAGAACGGGTTGCCGGTGCCTGCCGCGAAGATCACCACGGAGCCCTTCTCAAGCTGATGGATCGCGCGCCGGCGGATGTACGGCTCGGCGACCTCGGCAATCGTGATCGCGGACTGGACCCGCACGGGCACACCGATCGACTCGAGCTGCGACTGCAGCGCGAGCGCGTTGATGACCATCGCGAGCATGCCCATGTAATGGCCCGTCGCTTCTTCGATGCCGTGCTCGGCGACGGTCGCGCCACGGATGATGTTGCCGCCGCCGATGACCACGGCTACCTGGACGCCCAGATCGCGGACCTTGCGGATCTCCTCGGCGAGGTACTTCGTGTATTCCGGGGAAATGCCGAATTCGCGGTCTCCGAGGAGCGCCTCGCCCGAGAGCTTCAGCACCACCCGGCCGTACTTGGCCTTCGTCTGAACGGCCATCGCGGGCAGTCTAGGTCGGTTCGCCGTTGGACTGGCCCAGCTCGAACCGCTTGAACCGCTTGACGCGGACGTTCTCGCCCGTCGTGGCGGCAATGCCGGTCACGAGCTCGCCGATCGTTTTCGAGGCATCCCGGATGTAGGGCTGCCCCAGAAGCTGGTCCAGGTCCGTGGGGTCCATCGCCGCGACCTGCATCGCGATCTCCTTCGCGAGCCCCCGGAAATCGGCGTTGCGCGCCACGAAGTCGGTCTCGCTCGACAGCTCGACCATCGCGCCGATGCGGCCGCCCGCGTGGACGTACGCCTCGACGACGCCTTCGTTCGCCTCGCGGTCGGATTTCTCCTTCGCCTTGGCGAGTCCGCGCTCCTTGATGAGCGTCTTCGCTTTTTCGAAGTCGCCCTTCGCCTCGTCCAATGCTCTCTTGCAGTCCATCACGCCTGCGCCCGTTTCCTCGCGTAGGCGCTTGACGTGGTCTTTTGAGCTCGCCATCACTCGTCCTCTTTCTTCTCCACAGCGGCTTCCGCGGAAGCGTCCTCGGCCGGCTCCTCGTAACGCTGCCCGCCGAGCGGGTAGTCCTCATCCTCTTCGGGCTCGTACACCCGGGGCGTGCGCTTCGCGCGCGGGACGCCGATGCCGCCTTCGTACTGCTCCGCCGTCGTCGACGGTGCGTAGCCCATGTCCTCGGGCGTCGCTTCTTTGCGCGCGGCGTCGAACTGCTGACGGCCCTCGAGGATCGCGTCGGCCATCTTCTGGCAGATCAGCTTCACGGCGCGGATCGCGTCGTCGTTCGCCGGGATGATCACGTCGATGAGGTCCGGGTCGCAGTTCGTGTCGACCATCGCGATGATCGGGATCTCGAGCCGTCGCGCTTCCTCGACCGCGATGTGCTCGCGGTGCGGATCGACGACGAAGATCGCCGTCGGTGGACGCTTCAGTTCGCGCACCCCGGAGAAGTAGCGGTCCAGGTGCTGGAGCTCGTCGTCGAGGCGCTGCGCGTCCTTCTTCGGCATCGTCGCGAAGTCGCCGCGCTCCTTGCGCTCCATCAGATCGTTGAGCCGTTGAATGCGCTTTTGGATCGTGACGAAGTTCGTGAGGAATCCGCCGAGCCAGCGCTGGTTCACGAAGTGCATCCCCGCTCGCTTGGCTTCCTCGGATATCGACTCCTGCGCCTGCTTCTTCGTTCCGACGAAGAGGATCTGCCCGCCATCTGCGGCCAGGTCGCGCATGAAGATGTAGGCCTCCTCGACGCGCGAGAGAGTCTGCTGAAGGTCGATGATGTGAATGCCGTTGCGCTCCATGAAGATGAAGCGCTTCATCTTTGGATTCCAGCGGCGGGCTTGATGTCCGAAGTGGACTCCGGACTCGAGAAGTTGCTTCATCGTGACGACTGCCAATGTGATCCCCTTGTTCCTCCGCCTGCATCCCGTTCGTAGAGAGGGCGATCTGCAGGCGTGCGAAGTACCGAGCTCGTGCTCGATCTGTATCAATTGTAGGGGCATCACATGCGCTCGAGGCTGCGGGTCCTGTCACGCCTAACGCGGAGGTTGGGCAGCGCCGGGGTCTTCCTCGCTCGGCCCCTCGTGGGATCGCGATGGACCGTCGCCTAGGGGCCGCTCGCTCAGAAGACCCCGACGCTGCCCAACCCTCTCCCTTGTGCTACTCGCAGCCCGGTCATCCAGTGCCTGCCAATTGCCGGTCGATCGGCCCTCACTTTTTCTTATGTCCTTTTCACGCGCGGCATGTGTCATGCGGAGTAATAAGAGACAAATGGACAAGTACGACGAAGCGCGAGTGCCCCGAGGGACCTCCCGACGGTGGGAAGTTCTTATGTCCGATGACCCGATGAGCTCGCGACCGGACATCGAGCGCCGCACGGCGAAGGACGTCCGGTCGGATCATCGTGTGCTTCTTTCTTTTTCCGACAGGGATCTCGCTGCGATGCCGCTCGTGCCGGAAGGCACCCGCCTCGCGCGTGGCGGCTGGTATATGGATCTCCACAATCCGGCGAAGGCTGACTTTCCAGCCACCGGCGACGAAGTGGTCGAGCCAGGGCAGCACATGCTCGCTCGAAAAGAGGTCTCCGCAGAGCTCTGGGACGAGCTCCGTCAAGCGTGTGACGGCGTGCTCGGCCGGCCCTCGATGCGGCGCCTTCGACCCGCCGTCTAACCGATTACCCGGAGATAAACAGATCGGCCCGGCTTTCGCCGGGCCGATCGCCATTTCCAGCAGAGGGCGAGCTAGGTGAGGTTGTTGCCGATGTTGCTGAAGATGTTCTGGAGCTGACCGCGCAGGAAGATCATGGCGACGATGACAGCGATGGCAATGACAGCAATGATGAGTGCGTATTCCACCAATCCCTGGCCTTCGTCGTCACGGAAGAATGCGAGCACTTTCAAGTCCCTCCTTTCTTCCATGTTTGGCTGGCGGAGTGCCAACCGACCTGAAGCAAGAATAGGAGCGTTCTAGAGCGCGACCAGTCCCCCGGCCGTACTCCCCCGTTTGAGTGATACCTAGCGGAAATCGGGGTGCCCGCGACGTCGACGCGGTCCCTCAGTGCCTCCAGGGGACTCCGGGCGCGGGTGGGTTTGATGGCATCCGCGCCAAGTGTCGCGGCGACAGCATCTTTCAGCCGCTCCAGCAAGCATCCGAAGATCTCGCGTCGCTTCGCGAGCCACGCGTCGAGGGCCACCGTCGAGCGGTTATCCACGGTCGCACCACGCTGACACGCGGGCGGCTATTCCATCGAGTGGCAAATGCTCGGTGCGCGCATCGGGCAGAGAGCCGAGCAGGATCTCCCCGTAATCCCGGGTGACGACACGGCGGTCGAGGAGCACGACGGCGCCGTAGTCGGTCTTGGTGCGGATGAGCCGGCCGAAGCCCTGGCGGAGCCGCAGCGCCGCCTGCGGAAGCTGGAATTGCACGAAGGGGTCCTCGTAACGCTCAGCACGCCCCTGGACCAGCGGATCGTCGGGGACGCTGAAGGGCAGCCGGGCGATGACGACGCAGCGCAGGACGTCGCCGGGCAGGTCCACGCCCTCCCAGAACGATTGCGTGCCAAGGAGCACGGCCCGGCCCTGCGTGAAGCGCTCGAGCAGCGCGCGGCGCGACCCGTCGATGCCTTGCGTCAGCACGGCGAGGCCTTCGCTCTCGAGCGCCCCGAGGCGCGCGGCCGCATCGCGCAGGGTCGCGTGCGAGGTGAAGAGCACGAGCGTTCGACCGTCCAAGGTTCGTGCCACATCTTCGATAAGGCGCGCCGCCTCTTCGATGAACCGGTCCTCGCTGGGCAGCACGATGTCGGTCGGCAGCACGAGAAGCGCTTGACGCTGATGGTCGAAGGGCGAGCCGACGGCGAGCGTATCGGCGACGTCGGCGATGCCGAATCGATCGAGAGCGAAGTCGAACGAGCCGGCGACGGCCAGGGTCGCCGACGTGAAGACGACCGCGCGATGCGTGTCCACGATCGTCCGGCGGATGACGCTGCCGAGGTGCGACTGCGCCACGTGGAGCGCGAGAGCGCCGTCGTTGTCGCGCTCGAGCCACACGATGTCGCTCGAGCGCGGATCGTGGAGCCCACGCGTGATCGCCGCGCGCGCGCCGGCGAGCTCACCCATCGCGGCCTCGAGCTCGGCGAGCTCGTCTTCGTCGCCACCGAGATTCCGAATCCGCTCTGCCGCGAACGCGACGCCCGCGATCGCGTCCGCGAGCCGCTCGCCCGCGAGCTCGACCGGGAGCCAGCGGTCGTCGCTCGCGCGCAGACCGGCGGTGATCCGCATGCGCTCCTCCGGCGGGCCTGCGACCGGCACGAGAAGACCGCCGAGCGCGTCGAACACCTCGGCAGTTCGTTCGAGCGCTCGCTCGATCTCGGCGCGGATCCGCTCGGCTGGATCCGCCCGCGCCGGGTCGCGTAGAGCCGAGGTGACCGCCAGCGAATGCGCGACGCGCTGCAGGTCGCGACGGAAGCGCGGCTCGTAGAGCTCGAGTCCGAATGCATCGGTCGCCACGTCTTCGAGCCGGTGCGCCTCGTCGATCACGACGTGCTCCGCCTGCGGAAGGAGCGCGCCGCGCATCCGCGCGTCCTGCAGAAGAAGCGCATGGTTGACGACGACGATGCCAGCGTTCGCGGCGGCCTCGCGTGCGCGCTGGAGGTAGCAGTTCACGCCGGGCGTCCGCTTGCAACGCCGCTGGTCGCATGACTCGTCGTTCGCCGAAACGCGCGACCAGAGCTCACCCTCGCCTCTCATGAGATTCAGCTCGGCCCGATCGCCGCTTTCCGTGGCAGTTCGCCAGACGAGGGTCTTGCACACGAGACGGGCCTCTTCGCGTGTGGTCACTGAACCGCGGAGGATCTGCCAACGCCGTGGGCACAGATAGTTCGACCGACCCTTGAGCACCGCGATCGTGACGTCGCTGCCGAGCGCCGCTTGAACGGCCGGAGCGTCCTTTCGCACGAGCTGATCCTGCAGCGGCAACGTGTGCGTCGAAACGATCACGCGCTCGCCCGATTCCGCCGCCGCGATCGCAGGCACGAGATACGCGATCGACTTCCCCACTCCGGTGCCAGCCTCGGCGACGAGCGCGCCGCCATCCGCGAATGTCCGCTCGATCGCCGCCGCGAGCTCGCGCTGTTCGGGACGATCCTCATAGCCGACGAGCTTCATCGCGAGCGGTCCGCCAGGTGCGAACACGACCTCGACGCTCAGTTGCGACGACGGGCGCCTAGCGCGGGGGTCTTCCTCGCTCGGCCCCTCGTGGGATCGCGATGGACCGCCGGCCAGGGGCCGCTCGCTCGGAAAACCCCCGCGCTGCGCCCTGTCGGCGGACCACGCCTCACGTGTCGCAGTCGCGGCGGCGTCGCGGAAGAACTCAGCGGTACTCGGTCCGAGCAGCTCGCTCAAGGCCGCGATCTCGCCAAGCACATCGGCAGGCAGATCACGAGCGGTCTTCGCAAGATTGCCAAGCACGAGCGCGGAAGTGATTGCGTCGTCGAGCGCGCGGTGCGCGGCATCGGGCACGATCGCAGCGTCAGCGGCAAGTCGTTGCAGCGCGTAGCTCGACGCTGAAGGAAGAAGGATCGACGCGAGCTCGGCAGTGTCGAGCGTCGCGGCGCCGATCGGCATTCCCGCGCGCTCGAGAAATGAGACGTCGAAGCCCACGTTGTGGCCGATGAAGGATGGCGCTCCGTCTCGGAAGGCGAAGGCCACGAACAGTGCGACCGCCTCTCGCGAAGACGGCGCGTTTCGCAACTCGTCATCGCGGATCCCTGTGAGTCGCAGGATCGGCGGCGTCAGCGGGCGGCCCGGGTCCGCGAACGTCAGAAAGCGCTCGCCGAGCGTCACGGCGCCGTCGGACGAAACGGTCACGCGAATCGCGCCGATCTCGATGATCTCTTCGGTCTCCGCCTCGTACCCGGTGGTCTCGAGGTCGACCGCGACCAGAACCCGGTCCACGGCTCGCCGATCTAGCCGCCCGTCTGGGCGTTGACTCGTCGCGCCTGTCGGGCGCGCGACCGCAACTTTAGCCGCTGGCACCGGCCGTGCGGGCGAGCGGTGGTTAGTGCGTGGAAAAGACGCCCAACCGTTCATCTTTTGGATCGGCATCCTCCTCCTCATCGTTCTGCTAGCCGTTCTGGCCGGCGGCTCGGTGCCCCTGCGCGGAGAATCGGCACCGACTCCCACGCCACTTCCGCTAGCCACCGCGACGCTTCTCCCAACCCCGCCCGGGCCGCTCCTGTCCGATTCGCGCGGGTTCATCGCGTTGCCCGGAGACGCGACGGCCGCGGAGATTCGCCGCGAAACCGACCCGGCGCCGATCAGCACCCTCCGCGGTCAGGGATTCATAGGGGCCGTATCTGGGACGGGCAGGCGCGTCGCCTATTGGGTATCGGTCGATGGGGCAACGCGCGAGCTTCGCGTGTTCGACGTCACCGCTCCGGACCAGGACACGACCCTCGCGACCGTCCTGGACACCGAGCGAGGCGCCGCGGCGGTCTGGTCGTCGGATCGGACCGGCCTCGTCGCGGTCGTGGAATCGAGCGGACGAGCCGGGACCGGGGAGGCTCCGGGACCATTCTCGGCACTTCGCGTCGTGGACACGCCAACGCGATCGATCCACGAGATCTCCCGCCTGACCGACGGAACCCAGTACTGGCCGGCCGGATGGGATCGCATCACGCGCCTCGTGGGCGCGTGCGTCTACGGCGGCGCGGACGCCATGGCGATCGCATGGGTCGTGGTCGGAGAGGACGCCCTGAGCTCGCGGGTGCCGATGGAGAGCGGCATCCCCGCTATCACCATCCGCGCGAGCGGCAATGACGTGCTCGGCGTCCTGAACGGCAGCGTCATCCGCGTCTGGACCCTCGCGTCGTACAACGACCATCGTGAGTTCGGAGCGGCGTCGGGCGAGCACATCGCGTTCGCCCGCTGGAAGCCCGGCGCCGATGAGATCGTCGTTCTCGTCGCGGATCGTCTCGAGATCTGGCCCAAGGGCGGCGGCGACCGCCGGATCGTCGCGCGGGGATTACCGACCGCGAGCGACCTGCTCGTCAGTTCGGACGGGGTACTCGCGTTCGTCACGTTCGACGGCGGGGCGAGCGCGACCGCGATCGACCTCTCGACCAGCCGCACCGCGCCACTTGCTATGTCCGGCTCGCGACTCGCCGCGCCGATCTCTTTCCGCTAGCGGGTTAGGGGTATATCCCTCGCGTGAGCGTCGCTTCGGCGACGCGTCCGACGGCCACCATGTACGCAGCTGTCCGCATGTCGACCTTGTGCTTCTTTGCGGTCTCGATCACGTCGTTGAAGGACTTCACCATCACCTCTTTGAGGCGGGCGTTGATGGTCGCCTCGCGCCAGAAGAGGTTCTGGAGGTCCTGCACCCATTCGAAGTAGCTGACGGTCACACCGCCGGCATTGCAGAGGATGTCGGGGATGAGGAAGACGCCTTTCTCGAACAGGATGCGGTCGGCCTCGGGGCTGGTCGGCCCGTTCGCGGCCTCGGCGATGACCTTCGCCTTGATCCGCGGCGCATTGTGTTCGCCGATCTGGTTCTCGATCGCGGCCGGAATGAGGATGTCGCAGTCGAGCTCGAGAAGCTGCGCGTTCGAGATCCGCTCCGCGCCGGGGAATCCGGTGACCGAGCCGGTCTCTCTCTTGTACGCGTCGACGCGGTTCGGGTCGAGACCTTTCGGGTTCGCGATCGCCCCGCTCGTGTCCGAGAGGCCGACGATCACAGCCCCGAGCTCGGCCATCAGCTTGGCCGAGAAGCTGCCCGCGTTGCCGAACCCTTGAACGACCACGCGCGAGCCCTCGAGGTCCATGTTGAGATGCTTGGCGGCCTCGATGATCGTGTAGACCGCACCCCGCGCGGTCGCTTCGTTGCGGCCCTCGCTTCCGCCGATCGAGAGCGGCTTTCCGGTCACGACGGCGAGCGCCGTGTATCCGTGATGCATCGAGTACGTGTCCATGATCCAGGCCATCGTTTGCGCATTCGTGTTCACGTCGGGAGCGGGGATGTCGCGGTCCGGACCGATGAGGAGCTCGATCTCGGTGGTGTAGCGGCGGGTCAGGGTTTCGAGCTGCTGCGCGCTCATGCTCTTTGGATCGCAGACGACCCCGCCCTTCGCGCCGCCGTACGGGATGCCGACGACGGCGCACTTCCACGTCATCCACATCGCGAGCGCCTTGACCTCGTTCAACGAGACCGACGGGTGGTAGCGGATGCCGCCCTTCCCGGGACCACGGGTCGTGTTGTGCTGGATGCGGTAACCCGTGAAGACCTGCACGACTCCGTCGGCCATCCGTACGGGGAAGTGCACGGTGAGCTCGCGCTGCGTGGTGCTGAGGATGCGCCGCATGTTCGGATCGAGATGGAGCCTGTCCGCTGCGATGCTGAATTGCTCGAGCGCGACCTCCCACGGGTCGCGCTGGGTGTGGTCGATGACCGCCGCGTTAGCTTTCACGAGTACCTCCGACGCGTCATGCGCTAGCCGCCTTCAATTTTTCGATCACGAGCCAATCATCCGTCGTCTTTCCCGGCGTGTACGTGCTATTCCAATTCTTGAGTACGACGCGGCGAAAGCCTTGCGCCTGAAGTGTGTCGCGCCAGGCTCGCAAGCCGCGCGTGACGAAGGGTGTGAGTCTCACGTTGGGGCTGGGCGTGAGAACGCCTTCCAGATGGCGCCGGCGTTCGAGGAGCGGGATCGCGAGGAGCGACTCGCCGTCGATCTCCAGCAGGTCGAACGCGGCGAAGATCTGCCTGCCGCCGAACTGCCGCGTGTATGCGTTGCCGTGGTCGTCGACTTCGAGATCGCTCTCGTCCTTCCAATCGGCCACCAACACACCATCGAGGATGGCGGTCTCGCACCTCGTTTCGGCGACGATCGCGTCGTACAGCTCACGCGGCCCATCTACCCGGCCGTCGTACCCGAGGAAGTGCGGCTCGGAGTAGCCAACACGCACGAGCACCCTCGTGCCCGTCCACGCCGGCTCGAGGATGTGGCCCTCCCGCTCCGCTCGTTCGCGGACCGACCGGGGTCGTTGGGGCGAAAGATCTGCCCCGAGTGCGGCGCTCAGGCTTCGAGTATCCCTGCTCTTGACATGGCGAACGTCCGTTCTATTATGCGAACGCCTGTTCGAAACCAATTTCTAGGGGTGCACCGTGGCAGCCGCATCTGCGCTTCTTCTGTCCTTCCGTCCCGGGGAGTTCCCCTCCCCACCACCACAGCACGTCGAGGCGGCGTCCGCGTCATGGCGGGTGCCGCCTCGCGTCTACTCACCCTTCGCCGCGCGTCCACGGGTACGGCCGATGGCCGTCCCGCTCCGCGCGGAAGAGGCGGCCGCCACGCGTTCTGGCCGAGCGTGGCGCCGCATCTTCCGCGCACGGCCGCCGTCCCCTTAGGGCGTTATTTCTTACGCTCGTCACCACCGTCGCCGCGCGCCGCCATAAGCCCGGCGATCGGCCCGGCGAGGCTCGTGAACTCGGTCGGGATGATGAACTTGGTGGCCGGCGACGACCCGAGCTGGTTGAGCGTGTTGAAGTACTGAAGGGTCATCGTCCGCGCGTCCGCGTTCATCGCCTGCGCGTTGATCGTCGATAGCGCAAGGGCAAATCCCTCCGCACGGAGGATCGCGGCCTGCCGCGCACCTTCGGCCTCGAGGATCGCGGCCTGCTTCGCGCCGTCCGCCACAAGGATCGCCGAAGCCTTCTTGCCCTCGGCCTCGGTGACCGAAGCGCGGCGGGTCCGCTCGGCGGTGAGCTGTCGGTTCATCGCCTCCTGCACATCGCGCGGCGGTGTGAGCTCCTTGATCTCGACGTTCGTGACCTTCACGCCCCAGCGGTGGGTGATGTCGTCGAGCTTGACGCGGAGCTCCTCGTTGATCTGCTCACGCTTGGCCAGCACGTCGTCCAGCGGGATGTTCCCGACGACGGCACGGAGCGTGGTCGTCGCGATGCCCTGGATGGCCTGGCGGAAGTTCTGGATGTTCAGGAACGAGTCCTTCGGTTCGACGACCTTCTGGTAGATCAGGAAGTCGATCGAGATCGGCGCGTTGTCCTTCGTGATGCAGGTTTGCTGCGGGATCTCCACCACGAATTCGCGCAGGTCGACGGTCTGCGCGACGCTCTGGATCGGCGGCGGGAGTAGCAGCACGATGCCCGGGCCGGCCGTCTTCTCGAAGCTTCCGAGCCGGAAGACGATCAGCCGTTGGTACTCCGGGACGATGTGGATGATCGCCCGTAGCGCGAGGATCAAGATCACGATCAGGATGCCGAGAGTGATGAGACTGAGATCCATTTAGGCCGCTCCCTTTCCTTCGGCGCCCCGCGCCGGTTCGACGATAAGCCGCACGCCGTCAGCACGTGTCACTCGCACCGCGCCACCCTTCGGGATGTCTCCCCCTTCGCTCACCACGGTCCAATCCTCGCCGGCCACGTGCGCGATCCCGCGTGGCGCGACGTCGGTCTTCGCAACTCCCACCACGCCGAGCAGTAGCGAGCTGCCGCTCGCGATCGGCAGCGGACGCAGCGCTGTTCGCAGCGCGACTCCGAAGAAGATCGTCGTCAGGCCGACGACGAATAGGACAAGGAGCGGCTCAACGCTCTGGCGTACACCCGGGAAGGTCGGGCGGAATGGCGGGAACAGGATGATGAGCCCGATGACGAGCGCCGCGACTCCACCAGCCGTCAGCAGGCCGTGCGCCTGCACCTTTATCTCTGCGACGAAGAGGAGGAGCGCGAAGACCATCAGTGCGACCCCTGCGCCGCTCGCGTCGAGCGTGCCGAACGAGAAGAGCGCGAGGATTATCGCGATCACGCCAATGATCCCCGGGAAGATGAGCCCGGGGTTCGAGAGCTCGAAGATGAGACCGTACGTGCCGAGCGTGAAGAGCAGCACCGCAATCTGCGGGTCGACCACGAAGTGCAGCAGCGTCTCGACCGGGTTCAGTCCGTCCTCGCTGACGGGCGCGTTCTTCGTCGCGAGAGTCACGGTGCCGGCGGTCGTCGTCACGGTGCGGCCATCGATCTTTGCGAGAAGGTCGGGAACATCGTTCGCCTCAAGGTCGACGACGTGAAGAGTGAGCGCCTCGTCCACCCGTGCGCTCACGCTGTTGCGGACCGCATCCTCAGCCCAGGTCTCGTTCCGCCCACGGACCTTGGCGATGTTGACGATGTGGGCCACTGCGTCGTTCTCGGCCTTGAGGCGAAGGTCACCCTGGATATCGCCGCCGCTCGAGTCCACCGGGTGGGCGGCGCCGATGTTCGTCGCCGGCGCCATCGCGGCGACGTGGCCGGCCATAGTGATGAATGTCCCCGCCGAGGCCGCCCGTGCGCCGGCGGGGGCGACGAAGGTCACGATCGGAATGCGCGTCCCGAGGAACCGCGCGGTGATCTGGTAGGTCGAGTCGATGAGGCCGCCGGGAGTGTCGATCACGAACACGACCGCCGCCGCGTTGTCGGCCTCACCGTCGGACACGACGCGGTCGACGTAGCGGGCGGTGATCGGATTGATCTCGCCCTGAATGTGCCCAACGAGTACAGGGGCGGGCGCGTCCGCGGCGAGCGCGCTGGCGCCCATACCGAGTGCGCCGAGACCGACCGAGAGTGCCGCAACTCCCCTAACCGCAAGACGAAGACGGGTCACTAGAACCATTGTCGACCCTCCCGAAAAGGCTGCTCAGACCCCCAAACGCAGCTTTACCGGGATGCGGCCCGCGTCGAGATACCAGTCGCCGACCCATTCGGCGCCGTATTTCGCGCGCAGGAGCTCGACGGCACGGCGAAGGTCGGCGGCGGGATCGCCGGATGGTTCGTATCGCGCCGCGAGCTCGGCATCGGCGATGCGAACCCGGGCATCCGGGTCGCGTTCCAGGTTCCGGAGCCAATCGGCGGTGCGGTCGGACCCGGTGCGGCGGCGAATGCCGCTCGCGTCCGGCGCAGAAGGGCGCTCGCCGGTGCGGAGCCAGATGACGCCGTCGTCGTATGCGAACCGGAGTCGCACGGAATGTCGGTGTCCGCTCACGCGACCCCTAGTGACAAGCTCGAGCTCGTCGGCCTCGGCTAAGGCGCGCTCGGTGCCCGGGTCCACGGCGCGCGTAGCGTAGCCGCGCCATGGACTGGCTCGCCGCGCCCGACTACTGGCTCACGCGCTTCGTCTTCGATCGCGCGATCGGCGTCGTCTACCTCATCGCCTTCCTCGTGACCGCGAACCAGTTCCGGCCGCTACTCGGCGAGCAGGGCCTACTGCCGGCGCCCGAGTTCATTCGGGCGGTGCCGTTTCGCGCCTCGCCGACGCTCTTTCATCTCATCGGGTACTCGGACCGCAAGCTCCTGATCGTCGCCTCGGCCGGCGTCGCGCTCTCGGTCGTCGCCATCACCGGCTGGCTCGACGGGGCGGACTACCCGATCCCGTTCGCGTCGATGCTCGTCTTCGCGCTCCTATGGGTCTTCTACCTCTCGATCGTCAACATCGGCCAGACCTTCTACTCGTTCGGCTGGGAGTCGCTTCTTCTCGAGACGGGTTTCCTCACGATCTTCCTCGGCGCGGCCACGACCACTCCGCAGTTCAGCCTCATCGTGCTGATGCGTTGGCTCCTCTTCCGCGTGGAGTTCGGCGCCGGGCTGATCAAGATGCGCGGCGACAAATGCTGGCGCGATCTCACGTGCCTCTACTACCACCACGAAACGCAGCCGATGCCGAACCCACTCAGCTGGTACTTCCAGCACCTGCCCAAACGGTTGCATCGGATCGAGGTGCTCGGCAATCACTTCACGCAGCTCGTGGTGCCGTGGTTCCTCTTCTTCCCGCAGCCGATCGCGACGGTCGCCGGGATCATCATCGTGGGCACTCAGTCCTGGCTCGTGCTCTCCGGAAACTTCGCTTGGCTGAACGTCCTCACGATCGCGCTCGCGATCTCGGCGTTCGACAATGCCGCGCTCGGCCGCATCTTTCCGCTCGCGCCGTATGGTCCCCACGACACGCCGGGCTGGTATCTCGGGCTGGTCCTCGCCGTGACCGCGCTCATCGTGTTCCTCAGCTACCGGCCCGCGCGAAATCTCCTGTCGCGGCGGCAGATCATGAACGCGAGCTTCGATCCATTTCACATCGTCGGGACATACGGCGCGTTCGGCTCGGTCACAAAGGAGCGGTTCGAGGTCGTGATCGAGGGGACCGCCGAACCGGTCCTCTCTCCGCGGACGGTGTGGCGCGAATATGAGTTCAAGGGAAAGCCGGGCGACGTCAAGCGCCGTCCCCCGCAGTTCGCGCCGTACCACCTGCGCCTCGACTGGCTCATGTGGTTCGCCGCGATGTCATCGCCGATGTACCACGAGTGGTTCGTGCCGCTGCTCGGGAAGCTGCTCGAGGCGGATGGCCCGACGCTGCGGCTTCTGCGAAAGGATCCCTTTGACGGCAACCCGCCGCGCTTCGTGCGCGCGCTCCTCTACCTGTACCGCTTCACCACGGCGCAGGAGCACCGCGAGACCGGCGCGTGGTGGCATCGCGAGCTTGTCGGCGACTACGTGCCGCCGGTCAGTCTTAGGGGAGCGCGCTAATCCCGTTCGGGCCGCGGGGTCTTGCCCGGTCGCGTTCTAGCGGAACTTGACGCGGCCTTCACGATCCGGCGGACTGTCCGCGTCGCCATCGTCGACGAGGATCACGAACTTCTTTTCCCAATGCGGGGTCGGATAGGCGCCGTCGTTGCGCTCGATGTTCTGGAACGAGCCGTCGGGCATCTTGATCGTGGCGGGGTATGCGAAGCGGAGCCACCACTCATCGCCGTACCACTCGTCGAGACCGATCAGCTGGCCCGTCTGAAAGCCGGCACTGCGGATCTTGTCGGGCCGGTGATTCTGCGTGAGTGGATTCAGGTCGCCGCGCTGCGGATCTTCGACTACCACGCCCGTGATCCTGTTGCTCGGGTCGTCGTAGTACGTGCCGAACGTGCCCTGGAAGCCCATGAGCACGGGCCCGTGCTGTCCCGCGAGGCTGATGACCATGACCGGCTTCCCACTTCGGACCAGCCAGTAGACCGCTGCACCGGTCGCGTCTTCGCGCGTGTCGAAGCGGTAGTAGTGGTAGTGGTTCCCGGCGTCCATGCGCTGCAGGACCGTGGCGATCGCGACCGGGTCGAGGCCCGGATCGTTGCTCTTGTTGAACTGCCGGCCGAGATCGAGGATCGCCTGCGCGGTGAGCGGGTCTTTGCCCGTGGTGTAGTTCTGGATGATCCGGCAGCTGGCCGCGGCGCACGAGAGCGGCTCGCCTGTCGGGTCCTCGAACTCGGTGAACCATTTCACGTCGGTAAGGCGGTCGCCCATCGTCTTGAAGCGGTGCTCGAACGGAAAGGTGCCGACCGGAGTGGTGAGCTGCAGATTGGCGACGTAGTCGGTCGCACCTTTGAGAAGGCCGCGGCAGCTGAACGTTCCCTTGAGGCCGTTCGCGTCGATGCTCGCGCTGCACTCGAAACCCGGGTCCGGCGTCAGCGCGACTTTCGCCGCGTTGATGTGGGCGCTCGACTCCCACGTCGCCAAGAGCGCCCGGGCGGTCTGCGTGCAGCAGGTCGCCTGGGTGATCGTGACGTCGGGCGCCCGCGAGAGCGCCGTCGCAGTCGGCGTCGGGCTCGTTCCGGGCCCAGCCTCGCCGCCGCGGAAGAGGACCGCGAACGCGACGAGCGCGAAGACAAGCGCGAACCCGACCAGACCGCCTTGCGCCGCGCGCTCCGCGCCTGTGTACCGCATCGCGGTGATAATCCTCGCATCCCGATGGACGACCTTCGCCCCATCACGCCCATCCGCCGGCCGCTCGTAGACAAACGCGCCCGCGTTCCGGCTTCGAAAAGCGTCGCCAACCGGGAGATCGTGCTGTCGGCGGTCGCCGAGGGGCGCTCGCGTCTGCAGGTCGGTCCACTGGATCCGGGCGACGACGTTCGCGCGATGACGGACGCCGTCATCGCCCTGGACTACCGCGTGGACCGAGACGAGGACGAACTCGTCATTCATGGGACCGGCGCCGGCCCTCATCGCGCGGGCGGCGCGATCGATGCCCGGGACGCGGGTACCGTCGTGCGGTTCGGTGCGGCGCTCGCCGCCCTGGGAAGCGGCTCCGTCACGATCACCGGCTCGGAGCGCATGCGCGAGCGTCCGATCGCGCCGCTGCTCGACGCGTTGCGCAGGCTCGGGGCGACCGTGACGGGAAATCGCCTTCCCGTGACGATCGTCGGGCCGATCCGCGGCGGCGAGATCGAGATCGCCGGAAACGAGTCGAGCCAATTCGCATCCGCGCTTCTGCTCGTCGCACCGCGGCTCGAGGGCGGGCTCAAGGTGCACATCGTGGGCGCCCTCGTCTCGGCGCCCTTCGTCGACCTCACTATCGCAGCGCTTCGGGAGCGCGGCGTGAAGGTCGCGCGAGAGGGCAACGTGATCACCGTCGAGCAGGACAAGGTCCGCGCGCGAGACATGCGAATCCCGGGGGACGTGACAGCCGCGACATACCCGGCCGCCGCTGCGGCGGTGCTGGGC
Source organism: Chloroflexota bacterium (assembly GCA_038040345.1). Taxonomy (GTDB): domain Bacteria; phylum Chloroflexota; class Limnocylindria; order P2-11E; family P2-11E; genus 3-1-20CM-2-70-9. Next base: position 38,973 of record JBBPIQ010000004.1, on the reverse strand, counting down.
GGCTCTGTGACGATCGAGGGGGTCGACGCGCGCCTGCGCGCGGGTGGTCAAGGCGACGCGCGGTTCTTCGAGCTTCTCCAGGCGATGGGTTGCGGAGTGTCACACCGCGGCGGCGCGGTCGCGGTCAAGCGAATCGGGGAGCTCCACGGGATCCGCGCGAACGTCCGCGACTGTTCCGACGTGTTCCCCACGCTCGCCATCGTCGCGACGCAGGCGTCCGAGTCGACGGAGCTCACCGGCATCGGCCACACCCGCAAACAGGAGAGCGACCGCGTGACGGTCGTCGCGAACGGCATCAACGCGCTTGGCGGCCGCGCGCAGGCATTCGCCGACGCCATCCGCGTGGAGCCCGCCCCGCTGCACGACGGGATCGTCGACGCGTGCGGGGATCACCGCGTCGCGATGGCGTTCTCAATACTTGGCCTTCAGGTCCCCGGCGTCGCGATCAAGGGCGCGGGCTCCGTGACGAAGACGTTCCCGCAGTTCTACGACATGCTCGCCGAGCTGTCGCGATGAGTGACGAGCCACAGCCCACCGGCGAGCCGTGCCTCCGTTGTCGCACCGAGCTCCAGTCTCTCGGTCAGACCGATCTGCGCACCGGTGGAAGCGGTGGCGCGTGGAAGCTCATCTTCGGCGAGCTGGCGGAGCTCGGCGAGAGGACGATGAAGGTCGAGCTGCTCGCGTGCCCCCAATGCCGACGCCTCGAGCTCAGGCTCCCCGAGCGAAGCTGATCAGAGCTCGCTCCGTACGGAGCGAGCTGCCTGCAGGAAACTCCGCGCGTACTCGCGGTCTCCGCGCTCGACGGCGTCGCGGAGCTGCGTGAGGCCCTCGATGATCGATCCGATCGCGGCCGCCGCATCGTCGGCGTTGCCGAAGAGAAGCTCGGTCGCGAGATCCGCGGGTGTATCCGCGAGCCGCGTCGAGTCGCGAAATCCGGGACCCGCGGCACCGAGGAGGGGCTCGGCCTGCGCGCCGGCGACCGCGAGCGCCGCGGAAGCCGCAAGCGGGCCGGCCACGAGACGGGCCATCGCCCGATCGTGCACATCGGCGGAGCACACCGTGACGGTCGCGCCGACTTCGCGCGCGATCAGCCCCGCGACGGCCATCGCGCGGTCGTCGGATCGCGCCGTCGGAACGAGTAGGAACGCGCGCCCGCGGAACAACTCTGGATCCGCCGCGCTGAATCCGGCGGACGTCGTCCCGGCCATGGGATGACCCCCGACGATGCGCGCGCCAGCCGGCGCCCGGGCGGCGTAGTCCGCGACCGCTCGCTTGAGCGACCCCGTGTCGACGAGCACGGCGCCGTTCGACCGGGCCGCCAGCTGCTCGAGGGCCGGAACGATCGCGGAAAGTGGCGTCGCGACGAGCACTGCATCTGCGGGCATGAGCTCGTCGAGGCGTGTCGCGATCCGGATCCCGTCGGCCTTCGCGGCGGCACGCGCGCGCTCGTCGTTGTCGTATCCGGTGACCTCATGCCGGTCGCGGAGCGCGAGGGCGAGCGACCCGCCGATAAGGCCGAGACCGGCGATGCCGATCTTCACTGTGCGGAGACCTGTTCCGTGCGTCCGACCGCGCGCGCGACATGCGGCACCGCGGCCATGAGCGCGCGGAAGTTGTCGAAGGTGAGCGATTGAAATCCGTCGGACAACGCATGGTCCGGACTCGGATGCACCTCGATGAGGAGCCCATCGGCACCGGCCGCCACCGCGGCGAGCGCGATCGGCGCGACGAGATACCACTTCCCGGTCCCGTGCGAGGGGTCGGCGAGCACCGGAAGGTGTGAAAGCCGTTTGAGAAGCGGGATCGCGTTGATGTCGAAGGTATTGCGCGTATAGCGTTCGAAGGTACGGATTCCCCGCTCGCAGAGGATGACGTTGCGATTGCCGCGCGCGAGGATGTACTCCGCCGAAAGCAGGAGCTCCTCGACCGTTGCCGACATGCCGCGCTTCAAGAGGACCGGCTTGCTCTGCTCTCCGACCGCGTCCAGCAGCGAGTAGTTCTGCATGTTCCGCGCGCCGATCTGTAAGCAATCGGCGACCGCGGCGACCGCCTCGACGTCGCCGGGCGCGAGCACCTCGGTGACGACGGGTAGCCCGCTGACCGCCCGCGCTTCGGCGAGTATTTCGAGACCCTCCCCGCCCATGCCACGGAACGTGTACGGCGAGCTCCGCGGCTTGAAGGCGCCGCCCCGCAACGCCGCGCCACCCGCGGCGCGCACAGCCCGCGCGGTCTCGAGCGTGATCTCGCGCGACTCGACCGCGCACGGACCCGCGATCACGGCGAGCGGATGACCGTGACCGACCGGCACATCGCCGATGCGCACGACCGTGTCCTCGCCGATGACCTCTCGCGACGCGAGCTTGAACGGCCGGCTGATCGGCACGACCTCGGCGACCCCCGGGAGGGACTCGACCGCGTCCGCCGCGGCGCGCGAGGTGGTGCCAAACGTTCCGATCGCGGTGCGCTCCGCGCCGGGCAGCGGCACCGGCGTGATGCCGAACTCCTTGATGCGCTCGACGACGGCGTCGATCTCTTCTTTCGTGGCATCGCGTTTCATGACGACGAGCACTAGGGGACTCCGAGTGGCGCGTCGCCGGGGAGGTCGACCGCCCACGACGGACGGAGCACGCGGGCGCCGTGAAGAAAGACGTGTCGTACGTCCGCTTGCGTCTTCGGGGTATTCCACGCGATGAGTACACGAACGCATCGCTCGAGCGCGCCCGGCACCGGTATCTCGCGCCCGCAGATGAGCGGCACTTCGGTCCAGCCCAGTCCCGCCCGCGCGGCGTCCGCCGGGAAGGCGGCGTTGAGGTCGTCTGTCACGGTGAACCAGATGTACCCGACATCTTCGGCGCGCACCCCGTTGAGCCTGACGATGGTGCTGAGCAGCTCGACCGTCGCGTCGTAGATCGCCAGCGCCTCATTGCGACTGACGGTCGTCGCGCCGCGGATTCCCCGCACCGGCATCAAGCTCGTCCTGCGGCCGCGAGCGAGGACACGAACGCACGGAGCGCCTCCGGCCGGCGATCTGCCTGCGCCGCCGACACCGCGTCGAGCGCCGCGCTGCCCACGACGACCGCATCGGCGACGCCGCGGAGGAACGCGACGTGCTCGGGCGTGCTGATGCCGAACCCGACCGCGATGGGAAGCGACGTGTGACGGCGCACGCGACCGACGAACTCGGCGACGTCGGCGCCAAGCGCGCGACGCGCGCCTGTCACGCCCGTGAGCGACACGCAATAGACGAACCCGCGTGCCCGCGGCACGAGCCGCGCAAGCCGCTCGTCCGGCGTCGTCGGCGCGTACAGATCGATCCGGGCGAGCCCCTCCGGGTCGAGTGCGGCATCGAACTCCGCCGATTCCTCCGAGGGTAGGTCGGGAACGATGATCCCAGCGACTCCCGAGCGTGCGGCATCCGACGCGAAGCCCGCGAGCCCGCCGCGGTATCGGAGAAAAGGATTCGCGTAGCCCATGAGGAGCACAGCCGCGTCGCGCTCGCGCACGACCGTCGCTGCCTCCGCTATGCAGTCCGCGAGGCTGACTCCCTGCCGAAGCGCGATCTCGCTCGCGCGCTGCACCGTCGCGCCGTCCGCGAGCGGGTCGCTGAACGGGACTCCGAGCTCGAGCACGTCCGCGCCACCGTCGAGCGCGGCGCGCAGGAGGCCGGCCGTCGCCGAGCGGTCGGGGTATCCGACCGTCAGGTACACGACGACGGCGAGGCGCTTCTCGTCGCGCGCTCGCCCGAAGGCACGGGCGATGCGCGCGGTGCCTGTCAGTGCGGTCGAAACGGTCACCGAATCAATCCTTCGGCCATCACGATCTCAAGATCCTTGTCTCCTCGGCCGGAGAGGCAGACCAGCACGTTTTGCCCGGCGCCGTCCTTCGCGATCGCGGAAAGCTCGGCGATCGCGTGAGCCGGCTCGAGCGCAGGGATGATGCCCTCGCTGCGAGAGAGAAGCGCGAACGCGTCGAGCGCTTCGCGATCGGTGCGCGCCACGTAGCGCACGCGACCGGACTGGCCGAGCGCCGCGTGCTCGGGGCCGACTCCGGGATAGTCGAGCCCCGCCGACACGGAATGCGTCTCGCGTATTTGCCCCTGATCGTCCTGGAGCACGAGCGTCCGCGAGCCGTGCAGGACACCGACGCTTCCGCCGACGATCGACGCGGCGTGCTTGCCGCTCGCGATCCCTTCGCCACCCGCTTCGACCCCGACGAGCTTCACGTCCGCATCGTCGATGAACGCGCTGAAGATCCCGATCGCGTTTGAGCCACCACCGACGCACGCGACCACGACGTCGGGGAGGCTGCCGAGCCGCGCGAGGCATTGCTCGCGCGCTTCCCGGCCGATCACCGTCTGGAAGTCGCGGACCATCGCCGGGTACGGGTGCGGGCCGATCGCCGAGCCGAGCAGGTAATAGGTCGTTCGCACATTTGTCACCCAGTCTCGGATCGCCTCGTTCACCGCGTCCTTGAGGGTCTTGCTTCCCGCATCGACCTCACGCACTTCGGCGCCGAGCAGCTTCATCCGGAAAACGTTCGCCTGCTGGCGGCGCACGTCGACGCTGCCCATGTACACGACGCACTCGAGTCCAAGTAGCGCGCACGCCGCCGCACTCGCGACGCCGTGCTGACCCGCTCCGGTCTCAGCGACGATGCGCCGCTTCCCCATGCGCTTCGCGAGCAGCGCCTGACCGACGGCGCTGTTGATCTTGTGCGCACCGGTATGTGCGAGGTCCTCACGCTTGAGGAGGACACGAGCGAGCCCGACCGCGCCGGCGAGGCGCGGCGCGTCGGTGAGCGGCGTCGGTCTGCCGACCCAGTCGCGCAAGATTCGGGCGAGCTCGCGTTGGAATACCGCATCCGCTCGCGCCTCGAGCCACGCGGCCTCGAGCTCGGCGACCGCGGGCATGAGCGTCTCGGGCAGGTACTGCCCGCCGAACTCGCCGTACCTTCCGGGCCGCGTCTTCGTGATCACGCGGGCACCGTCCGACGGATCGACGCGATCCCTTGAATCAGCTGACCTGGATCGTCGGATCGCATGAGAGCGGTTCCGACGAGGACCGCGTCGACGCGCGCCGGCAACATCCGTGCGTCGTCGATCGAAGTGATGCCGGATTCGGCGACGAGGATCTGATCGGCGTGCGCGAACGTGTGCAGCTGGCGGACGCGGCCAACGTCGATCTCGGCGGGTTTCCGCAGATTCCTTGCGTTCACGCCAACGACCTGAGCGCCCGAGGCGACCCCGCGGCCGAAAGCACTGGCTTCGTGCGCCTCGACGAGCGCCGACATCCCAAGTCGCTTGGCGATCGAAACGAGTTGCCGCAGCAGGGCATCGTCGAGTGCCTCCGCGATCAACAACACGGCATCGGCGCCGGCGGCGCGCGCCTGGAAGATCTGATACGCGTCGACAATGACGTCCTTCGCGAGGAGAGGCACGCCGACCGCATCACGAATCGCGACGAGATCGTCCAGGGATCCGCCCCAGTGCCGACCCTCGGTGAGCACCGAAATAGCCGTCGCTCCTGCCGCGACATAGCGCCTGGCCTGTGCGACCGGATCGAAGTTCTCGACGAGGACGCCCGACGCCGGCGAGATGCGCTTCACCTCGGCGATCACGGCGAGGCTCGATTGCCGATAGCGGATCGCCTGGTAGAACTGGTCGAACGGGCGCATCGGTCCGACCTGCGCCTTCGCGCGGATCTGGTCGTCGGACATGGCGAGACGCGCGGCGGCGACGTCCGCCCGCCGTTCCGCGATGACCTGCTCCAGGAAGTCGCTCATCCCGTCATACCGGCGCGGCCTCCGCCGCGCCGAGGCGCTGGCTCGTTGCGACGAAACGCACGAGAACGTCGTTTGCCTCGCCGCTATCGATCGCTTCCGCGGCGAGCCTCGCTCCCTCGCGCATGTCCCGGGCGAGTCCCGCGACGTAGCAGGCCGCCCCGGCGTTCATCAGGATCGCCGCCCGCGTGCCGCCCTTCTCGCCGTCGAGGACGCTCCGCGCCATCGCAGCGTTCTTCGCCGGGTCGCCGCCGACGATCTCGGCGCGGCCCACCGGCGTGACGCCGAGGTCCTCCGGCTCGATCCGGCCTTCCCGTACCGAGCCGTCTCGTACCTCCCACGTCCGTGTGGGAAGGGACGGACTGATCTCGTCGAGGCCATCCTCGCCGTGTACGACGAGCGCGTGATCGGTGCCAAGCTCGGCGAGCACGTCCGCGATCTTCTCACCAAGGGCCGGAGACGGAACACCGAGCAGGATGCGTCGCACCCCGGCGGGATTCGCGAGCGGGCCGAGCACGTTGAACACGGTACGGATGCCGATCTCACGTCGCACCGGTCCTGCATGCCGCATCGCCGGATGGAACCTCGGGGCGAACATGAACCCGATGCGCGCTTCGTCGACGCATCGCGCGACGCCAACCGGGCCGAGGTCGATCTTCACGCCCAAAGCTTCGAGCACGTCCGCGCTTCCACACGCGCTCGAGGCGGCGCGGTTGCCGTGCTTGGCGACGCGGCCGCCCGCGGCCGCGACAACGATCGAGCTCACCGTCGAGATGTTGAAGCTGTTCGAGCGGTCGCCGCCGGTGCCGACGATGTCGATCGCGTCGCCAGACACGGTCACACGCACGACGACGTCGCGCAGGGCCGACGCGAAGCCCGCGATCTCGTCAACGGTCTCGCCGCGAATGTGAAGTCCCGCGAGCAACGCACCAAGCTGTGCCGCTGTCGCTTCGCCCGCCATCACCGACGTCATGGCCGAGCGCGCCTCGTCGCGGGTGAGCGTTCGACCGCCGGCGACGAGCCCGAGAGCCTCACGCGCGTCCAACGAAGTTCTCCAGCATGCGCATCCCGTCCGCGGTCATCACCGATTCGGGGTGGAACTGCACAGCCTCAAGAGGAAGCGACCGGTGCCGCAGCGCCATGACCACGCCGTCGTCGCTGCGCGCCGTCACGAAGAGGTCCGGCGGGAGCGTTCGTTCGTCGACCATGAGCGAGTGGTACCGCGTCGCCTCGGTTGGATCGGGGATGCCCACGAACACGCCTTTGCCGTCGTGGCGCACGAGCGAGGTCTTTCCATGTCGCGGCTCGGGCGCGCGGATCACGGATGCCCCGAACGCGACGGCGGCGCACTGCAGTCCGAGGCAGACTCCGAGGGTCGGGATGCCGCGCTCAGGTCCCTCGCGCACGAGCACGGGCGAACGGCCGGCGGCCTCGGGCCGACCCGGTCCCGGCGAGATGACGAGGCGATCGGGGCGGGCGTCGAGTGCGGCGGCGAGCGCCGGATCGTCGGCGCGCAGCACCGTGACCTCAGCGCCGAGTGCACCGAACGCCTGGGCGAGGTTGTAGGTGAACGAGTCGTAGTTGTCGACCAGCAGCACCTTCGTCGTCATCGCATGGCCTCGGCGCCATCGACGATCTCGATCGCGCGCAGGAGCGCGCGCGCCTTCGCACGTGTCTCGAGCTCCTCCGCCGCCGGATCGGAGTCGGCGACGATCCCCGCTCCGGCTTGAATGCGGCAGACGCCCTCCGCGATCACCGCCGTGCGGATCCCGATACACGTGTCCATGCGGCCGTCGAATCCGAGGTACCCGACCGCCCCGGCGTAAGGCCCGCGCCGATCCGTCTCGAGCTCGGCGATCCGTTCCATGGCGCGGATCTTCGGCGCGCCGGACACGGTTCCCGCCGGGAAGCACGCGCGGAAGGCGTCGAGCGCATCGAGGCCAGGCGCGAGCTCGCCATCGACCACGGACGTGAGATGCATGACGTGGGAGAAGCGGTCGACGCGCATGAGCTCGCGCACGCGCACCGTGCCCGCGCGCGACACGCGACCGATGTCATTGCGCGCGAGGTCGACGAGCATGACGTGCTCCGCGCGCTCCTTCTCCGAAGCGCGAAGCTCGGCCTCCATCGCGGCGTCCTCGGTCTCGTCGCGACCGCGCGGCCTCGTACCGGCGATCGGGTACATCACGACGCGCCCGTTTTCGACGCGCACGAACGGCTCGGGCGAGGCGCCGACCAAGGCCGCTCCCGCCACATCGATGAGGAACATGTACGGGGACGGGTTCACGTGGCGGAGCGCCCGGTAGAGCGCGAGCGGCTCGGGCGCAGGACGGACGTCGAAGCGCTGCGCCACGACGATCTGGATGCAGTCGCCCTCGAGGATCAGCTCGCGGGCTTTGGCAACGCGTGCGCGATATTCGTCGGCGGTCCCGTTCGCGGTGACGGCTCGCACGACGCGGTCGACCTGGGTCGGCAGCGAGATCGGCGCGTCGAGCGCGGCGAACACGCGCGCGATTCGGGAGCTTGCGTTCTCACGCTCGCCTTCGACCTCGTGCGCGATGACAAGAAGGGAATGGCGCACATGATCGAAGCAGACGACGGTGTCGTAGATCGAGAACGCCGCCTCGGGGAGGCGCAGGACGTCGCGCGCGGCGGCCGGAAGTCGCTCGAAGCGGCGCGCCGCCTCGTAACTGACGTACCCGACGGCTCCGCCGGAGAAGCGCGGCAGCTCGGATCCGCCTGCACGCCGATAGCGCGCGAGCTCGCCGCGCAGGAGGGTCAACGGGTCGCTGTAGTCGAGGGCGCGCACGCCATCGTCATCCAGTATCGAAGCGACCCCATCGCGGAAGACGAGCGTGGCGCGGGGCAACACGCCGATGAATGAGTAGCGGCCCATGCGCTCTCCGCCCTCGACGCTCTCGAGGAGGAACGCGCCGCCGAGCGGACGCAGCTTCGCGAACGCGGACACCGGCGTCTCGAGGTCGGCGAGGCGCTCGCGCACCACCGGCACGAGCTCGCGGACCGCATTTTTCGTCGTCACCACCGTCGTCATGGCCTGCCTCCCGCCAAAACAAAAACCCTCGCCCGTTCACGGGACGAGGGCTCGTGGTGCCACCCGATCTTGGCCCGCCATCGCTGGCGGACCCTCAGCCTCCGCAGTCACGGAGCGCCCCTTGATAACGGAGGGCTTCCGGGCATCCCTAGGACGATCGTTCTCAGGATGCCGTCTCGCGGGATCCATTCGCGCCGCTTCCGCCGCCCGGGCTTCCACCTCTCCCCGGTTCTCTATCGGTTTTCCGCGGCCTAATCGCTCCCGCTCGAGCGACGTTGCCCAAAACTGTAACACCGGGGGGTAGCGGCCCCCGACCGGGGCAGGGCCCCGCAGCACCCGGCTTTGGGCTCAAGCGGCCGCCGCTAGATTGAAAGCGTGAAATCAGTGCGCGGCGGCGGCCGTCCCGCGGGCCCTATGGCCGTGCGTTCCACGCTTCCGACCCACACTGCCGCGGACATCCGCGAGGTCCTCGCCGGCCTGCCCTCCGCGACCGGCTACCGCGTCACGGTCAAGCCACTCCGTTACCGCACGGCCCCGCATCTCCAGGCATTCACGTACTGGGACGAGCCCGAGATCGTGCTGCAGGTGCCCGAGCCATTCCGCCCGTTCCGCGAGATGGTCGACCTCGGCGCCGACGGCACGCCGATCGTCCTCTTCCGGACACGCCGAGAGGTCATCCGCTTCCTGTACCTCCACGAGTTCTGCCACTGGTGGCTCTACCTCACCCATGGATGGGGCTCGAGCGCCGAGATCGCGTGTGACCGGTACGCATTCGCGAACTACCGGCGGCGCGGGCAGGTGCGACCGCCGTCCCTTCGCTCGCGACGTGACCGCGCCGCCTAGTTAGCCGCGCGGTGCGCGCGCGACGTCGATGAGTCCCTCGAGCGTGGCGGTCGCAACATGAAGGCTCGTCGCGGTGACGACGAGGTTGTGGTGCCTCACGAGCGCGTTGAGCTCCGCGATCGCCTGTGCAACCTCGGCGCGGACGCGACCGTCGGCCTCGTTCGTCCGCATCACCTCCGGCACGATGCGCTCGGCCGGCATGTGCTCGAGGAGCGCCTTGCGGCGCTCGAGCCAGACCAGATGTGCGCGCAAGCGCATGACGATCCGCGTCCGGCGCTCGGTGATGTCACGGCGCAGGTCGGCCCAGAGCGGCCGGGCGCCCGAGGTACGCAGAACGTGCCGCGCGGCCCAGGCCTCGCTCGCGGCGTTGTCCGGATCCAGCGGAAGCGGCTGGCCTTCGCCGGGCAATCCCGAAAGCTCACCCGCATCGCGGAGCTCGCGAATCCGAGCCTCCACCCCCATCTCGATGCGACGGAGCTTCGACTCCTTGGTCTCGTCGGTCAGGCGAGACGCTCCACGACCGCCCCGGAAGACGTGACGGCGACAGCGGTCGGTACGAGGACGACGCCGTACTTGCGTGCGAGCTCGGGACGTCGCGATACGTCGACGGTCACAACCGTGCGCCCCGACGCGCGAAGCTCGGCCTCAAGAGAACGACAGTCCGTGCAGAGCGGGTGCGTGAACTCGACGACGATCTCGCCGCTGACGCTGGGAGCGCCGAGCTCGGCGAGGTCGACGGAATCGATACGCCGCGCGCGAACGCCACGGAGGCGGGCCGCGAAGCGGTAGATCTCGCAGCCGACGCAGAGGCCGGTGGTCGCCGCGAGCAGGGCCAACGCGGCAACGAGAAGACCGAGCAGGAGGCCGACCGTGGTGAGGCCGACGAGATAGGCGACCGTGGCAGCGCCGAGAAAGACCGCGCCGACTACGTTCGCGAACCGCGGCGGGCGGCTGTCCTCGATCGGTCCCTCGCCGATGCGCGGCTGGATGACCTCGAAGTAGAGAAGGCACGGAACGCAGTAGCGACGGCCGAAGAGCAGACCGATCGCGAGCTGGCCAGCCAGTACGCCGAAGATCGGCCACCACCCGGTGATCGCGGCGAGGAGCGAGAGCGTTCCTACGATCGCCTGATTGGTGCGCGGCGCGCGCGCGTCGATGACGTCGGTGTCGCGGTATGGGTCAGCTTTTCGGATCATGTCCCTCTCCCCTCAAGCGCAATTCCGAGTTTAGCGCTCGGAATTGGCCGGAAGGCTACCGGTGTGCGAGAGGCACTGTCGCGCGAGCCGTGTACTTCGGACCTTTGGGCGAGAGAACACTCTGCACTACCGCGATCTCGTTGACCTCGAATCGGAGGACCTCTATCGCGAGGCCCTCGAGCGCGGCGCCGACGGTCTTCGCTTCCGCCGCACTCGCGTCTTCGACGACGCGGGCGAGCGTCAGGTGCGGCGCGAGGGGGCGGTCGTCGAAGGCCAGGCTCCGGCTCCGGAGCCCCGCGTACACGCCTCGGCCCAGCTCGACCACACTTGCCTCGCCGTCGGAGATCCCGAGCCATACGACACGCGGCCGGCCGCGCTCAGGGAACTTGCCCGCGCAATCGAACGACAGCGTGAACGGGGAGACGAGCGCCGCGGCATCGGCGGCCGCGGCGGCGACATCGTCGAGCCGCTCGTCCGGCGTCTGGCCGAGGAACGCGAGGGTGATATGCAGGTTTTCGGCTTTCACGCGGCGCAACGCGGGCAGCGATGTCGGCAGGATTTGGTATGCACGCGCGGCGAGATCAGGCGGCAGCGGTATCGCGAGGAAGAGGCGCACGCCTCCGACGGTACTGCGGCGGTTAGAAGGAGGCGGCGCGCACCTGGTCCCCCACGAGGAGCGCCAGGAATGCGGCACCGAGCACGACCGTGAACGCCCAGAGCACTGCGACGCGCACGGGTTCACTGCGCTCGGCACGGGCAAGTGTTGTGACGATCAGCTCAGCCATCGCTAGGGATTACAAGCATTTGGCGTGCCGTTTGTTGCGGGTGAGCGCTTGCTAAGCCGGTGTCGGTGCTGGTGCGGGCCCCTTGCCCTTCTCGTTCTTTTCACGCCGGCGCTCTTCACCTGCCGGCGCGCCCGGGGGCGACTGATCCGGAGTTGAGGCGGCGACGGGCACGCCCGCGTCGGGCTCGCCGTCGAAGAGCTTGTTGAACTCGTCGGACTCGAGCGTCTCCTGCTCGATGAGCTTGCTGACGACGAGGTCGAGCTTATCGCGGTTGTTGGTCAAAACCTCATACGCCCTCTGGCGAGCTCGGTCGACGATGTCGTGGACCTCGGAGTCGATGATCTTCGCAACGTCCTCCGAGTAGTTGCGCTCTTCCTGGATCTGCCGGCCAAGGAAGATGAGCTCGTCGGTCTTGCCGTACTGGAGCGGCCCGAGCTTCTCGCTCATGCCGAACTTGGTGACCATCTGCCGGGCCATCTCGGTGGCTTTCTCGATGTCGTTCGAGGCGCCGGTCGTGGCGTCTCCGCCCAGGTGGAGCTGCTCGGCGACCCAACCGCCCAGGGCGGCGGCGATGTCGTCCTCGAATTCCGTACGGGTGCGGAAGTAGCGGTCCTCCTGCGGGAGCGACCAGGTGACGCCCATGGCCATACCCCGCGCCACGATGGAGATCTTGTGCACCGGGTTGGTGTGCTTGAGGAGCTTGAAGCAGAGTGCGTGGCCGGCCTCGTGGTAGGCCACGATCCACTTCTCTTTCTCGGTGATGACGCGCGAGCGCCGTTCAGGCCCGAGCGCGACCTTCTCGAGGGCCTCCTCGAAGTCGATCTGGCCGATCTGCTTCTTGTTGCGCCGGGCAGCCAGGATCGCGGCCTCGTTCACGACGTTCGCGAGATCGGCGCCCGAGAAGCCGGGCGAGATCTGCCCGATCCGGAGCAGGTCAACGTTCTTGTCCAGCGGCTTGCCGCGGACGTGGACGTCGAGGATGGCCTTGCGGCCCTTGATGTCGGGCCGGTCGAGCACGACCTGACGGTCGAAGCGGCCGGGACGAAGGAGGGCGGGGTCGAGCACGTCCGGGCGGTTCGTGGCGGCGACGACGATAACGTTCGTTCCCGTGTCGAATCCGTCCATCTCGACGAGGATCTGGTTCAGGGTCTGCTCGCGCTCGTCGTGCGAGCCGCCCAGGCCGGCGCCACGCTGGCGGCCGACCGCGTCGATCTCGTCGATGAACACGATGCACGGCGCGTTGCGCTTCGCCTGGTCGAACAGATCGCGCACGCGGCTCGCGCCCACGCCCACGAACATCTCGACGAACTCGGAGCCCGAGATCGAGAAGAACGGCACGCCCGCCTCGCCGGCGACGGCGCGCGCGAGCATGGTCTTGCCGGTACCGGGCGGGCCGACGAGGAGCACGCCGCGCGGGATCCGCGCGCCGAGCGATGAGAACTTCTCCGGATACTTCAGGAACTCGACCACCTCGGTGAGCTCCTGCTTGGCCTCCTCGACGCCGGCCACGTCGTCGAACGTCACCGTCGGCTTGTTGCCGATGAACATCCGCGCGCGGCTCTTTCCGAACGAGAGCGCCTGGTTATTCGTCCCCTGCGCCTGTCGCATCATGTAGAAGAAGAAGCCGCCGATCAGCAGGACCGGCAAGAGGCTCAGGAGGATCGAGCCCACCACCGATAGCGTCTGGCTGTTCTCCTGGAATTTCAGAGCGACCTGGTCGGACGCGAGGTGCGTCGAGTTGTAGTCCTGGACCGTCTTCGAGAGGATCGTGTCCGGCTCGAGGACGGTCGTCTGTTCCTTGTGGGTATCGCTGTCCTTGAACTGGAGGGTCGCCTTATTTGCGATGAAGGCCACGCTCTTGATGCGGCCCGCATTGACGTCCTGTTGGGCCTGGCTGATGTCGACCTCGGGAACCGAGGGAGTCTGCGAGCGGTAGGCATACAGGAGCGCGAGCCCCATCACTACCAGCAGCAGTGTCAGGATGCCGTTCTTGAAGATCCGGTTGTCGAGATTCAGTTCGAGGGCCCTTTCCGCGGTCGAGTTGCGACCGAGTCCACTTTCGATGCTACCTGTCTAACGCGTGTAGGCCAAAGCTCCTTCCCAAAGTGCGCCGGAGCCGCTACCGCAAGGCGTGTTCCGCCCGCAGCCTTCGGCGGGTCGGTGAGCCCGGGGACCCACCAAACACCGTCTTCGCTCGCAATAACGGGCCAACGGCTCCTCAGCGACGCGGGAATTTTCGCGTCAGTGAAGAGATCCTGAAGCTTCTTTCGCTGCCCGCTGGTCGTCATCCGATCGCCATTCTGTCTCGGCCGGACGACCAGCTTTCTTAGAAGCTTCTTCGGAACCTCGGCCTCCGGCGCCCCGTTCGCGTTCGCGGATCCGCCAAGGACGAGACGCCAGCCGTTCCAAATTATCTCCTGCGCGAGCTCCAGCGGGGTCGCCGGATCGCTCGATTCGATGGGTTTGTCGCCAACGATACGAAGCAGACCGTACTCACGGATCGCGCGGCCGCCAGGCAGGTCGAGAGACCGTGAACCATCTTCGGTCGCCGCGAGGTCCTCGAGCGCCTTGCGGTGTCGCGCGCCGAGTGGGCGACCGGTCGCGTCGCGCCACGCCAGCGCGAGCGCCCGGCTACGTACGCCCGGTTCGAGCGCCCCGACGACGATCGCGTCCTTGTCCCGGGCGCGCGCGAGCGCGTTCGCGATATCGAGGTCATCTTCGATTTGCAGCTCCGCGGCCGCTTCGGCGAAACGCGCGATCGCTTCGCTCGCCCGCGGGTTGATCTTCGCGAGCTTCGGGATGACCTCGAGCCGAACGCGGTTGCGCGCGAACTTGAGCGAGCGGTTCGTCGGGTCGGTGCGCGGGCGGATCCGCGCCGCGCGGCAGACCGCGACCGTTTCCGTGCGGCCGATCGCGAGGAGCGGCCGCGCGATCCCTTCCCTGAGCGGGCGCATGCCCGCGAGGCCGGCGAGTCCGGACCCTCGCGTGAGATGAAGGAGAACGGTCTCTGCCTGGTCGTCGCGGGTGTGGCCGGTGGCGATGGCGACGGCGCCGATCTCCTTCGCCGCGCGGCGTAGGAAGTCGTACCTCGCGATTCGCGCTCCGTCCTCGGTCTTCGTCGGCTTTTCGGCGCGACCGACGCGGATCGGCGCGCCGATGCGGTTGGCGAGCTTCGCGACGAAGTCGGCGTCCTCCGCGCTCTGTTTCGGACGTGTCCGGTGATCGAAGTGGGCGACGTGGATGACGATGCCGAGCTCGTTGGCGAGCTCCGCGAGGATGAGGAGAAGCGCGGTCGAGTCGGCGCCGCCGGACACCGCCACGACGACCGGACCCGGCGTGAAGATCTGGTGCGCGCGGATGTAGTCGCGCACGGTCGCCCGGATCGCGGAAGGGGTCACAGGTGGCTGGGGTGGGGATCGGACCCACGAACCTGCCGGTTATGAGTCGGCTGCTCTACCACTGAGCTACCCAGCCCGGTTTTCTTGGGTCAATTCTAGGGTCGTGTTGCCCGCCGATGCCGCATTGCCGGGCCGCTAGCTACGCGTTCTCCGATGGGGATTCGGATTTGGGAGCGTTCAGGCCCGACGTTCGGTCTCGCATCGTTTTCTCGGCGGCGAGCCTGGCCCGGAACTCCTCCTCGGACATCGCGTGCTTTCGTCGATTGCAGGGTCCGCACGCAGGCAAGATGTTGTCAATCGAGTCCGTGCCTCCGCGCGCCAGGGGGACGCGGTGATCGATCTCGAGGGGCGCTCGCTCTCCGCAGTACGCACAACAACCGTCGCACAACTCGACGAGAGCACGCCATTCAGCCACGGTGAACGAACCCTCGGCTCTCCAAGCTTCCTCGCGCGGCGACGCGCCGAGAACTGCCGGCGCAATTCGAGATGGGTGCGCTGATACTCGGCGAAATAACGTGCCAGCCTTTCTCGATGACGCGTGTAGTACGCACGCGAGTCCTCACTGTGCTCAGCCGGATGGCGGTTGCGCCAGCGCCGCATCGCTTCACGCGCCTTCTCCGGATTGCGCTTGATCCATTCGCGGCCGTACGCCCGGCGTTGCTCTTGGTCTCGATACGGCATCCACGAGCATGTAGCAAAGCGCCGAGGCCGTGGCAATAGGACTAAGGAAAGCTGTTGCGGCAGAACGATGATGCCTTCGTACTGTCGCGGGGGAGCGACGGACGGCTTCGTACTGTTGCGGGGGAACGATTCGAACGTCCGACCTTCGGGTTATGAGCCCGACGAGCTACCGCTGCTCCACCCCGCGACCTAATTCTACCTCTAACGAGAGCCGAAGAAGAACGTAAACCATCGCGCGATCCTCGATGGACCCTCGCTCACCGTGCGAGCCAACGCGTCGCTCGCTTGCCCGTCGCGCTGCACCGCGATGATCGACTCGTTCGGCGCGATGTATCCGTAATCGCGGGCCTTCTGCTGCACGTAGTCGGCGGTCTTCTGATTCGCGATCTGCGCAGCGAGCGCGTCGTACTGCGCCTGGTCCGCGGCGAGGTCGTTGTGATAGCCCGCGATCTCGCGCGCGATCGCGTTGCCCTGCACGGTCAGGCCCACGAACGCCGCCGCAAGGACAAGCCCGGCCAATGCGAGGGTCACCGCGGCGACGCTGCGACCGAAGCGAACGCGTGGAGACCGTCGGCGTTGTCGCGAGCTCACGCGCGCATCATGCGGTACGAGTGAGCTCCGGGGGAAGAGGATCGCCCGGATTTCCGGCGGCCCGGTACGCGCACCAGCCGAGCATCCCGAGCCACGAGACCGCGGCGCCGGTGTCGCGAAGCTTGCGCGTGAAGGCCGCCACGATCGCCGGACGATCGCCGGGAACGATGGCCGCGTCGTTACGCGATTCGTCAAGCGTCCCTGTCTTATGCGGCACCTTCACTCCGTACGGGAGGTAGCGCAGCAGCATGCTGCGGTCCTGGCACTGCTCGAGGACCGCAAGGACCGCATCGCTCGTGGCTCGGTCCTCGCACTCGCCGCGCTGCAGTCGCAGCAGGAGCGACACGGTCTCGCGGGCGGTCATCACGTTCTCGTGCCCGCGCTTCGCGGCCTCGAAGTCGTACATCCTGCGCGATAGACGGGTCTTGACGCAGCCCCAGCCGCGCAGGCGCTCCCCTACCCGCTCGACCCCGATCCGTTCGATGAGTCGGTTCGTCGCGGTGTTGTCCGAGACGATGATCGCGAGCATCGCGAGGTCCCGGAGGGAAAGACGGTCGACGTCCCGTATGTGCCGGAGAACGCCGCTCCCATCGATGCGGTCGCCGACGGGGACGCGTTCATCGAGATCGAGGAGGCCCCGCGCTGCGTCGGCGTAGAGCGTCATCACGAGAGGCAGCTTGATCACCGAAGCTGCGGGAAAGAGGTCGTCCTCGTTCTCGCAGAAGAGCGCCTGGCCGTCGGTGTCCGAGACGAAAGCGCCCGCCTCGCCCGTCAGCGACGCGAGCGCCGCGCGCGCCGGAGCAAAGACATCCACGCAGCGAGCCTAAGCGACCGTACCGAAACCGACGACCACTACGCTCCGTTCGTGAAAGCTCCGCGACTCGCGGCTCTGACCGTGATTTTCGTCGCTCTTGTGGCCTGCTTCCCCGAGTCCACGCCGTCGCCGAGCGCGACGCCGACGCCGACGCCGACCGCAACATCCACGCATCCACGATTCGAGCTCGCGACCTACATGTATGCGCTCCAGACGAAGGGCGAGATCACGATCGGCGCGCTCGATAACGCCGCTCCCTTCTCGTCCCGCGATGCGAGCGGTCGGTATTCGGGATTCGAGCCGGACCTCGGCCGCGAGCTCGCGAAGGCCATCTTCGGTCCGCGACAGGACATCGACACGGTCATCGAGTGGATCTCGGTCGATCCCGGCAGCGCGGTGACAGCGCTCACTAGCCTCCAGGCGGACGTGATCATCGCGCGGCTTCCCATCACCGACGAACGCGCCGCTTTAATCGATCTGAGCGACACCTACTTCGTTACTGGCGAGCGCATTCTCATCAGCTCCTCGAACGACGAGATAAAGGATCTCGCGGACTTGGACACGAAGACCGTCTGCGTTCAGAACGGGTCGGGCGTCGAAGTGCACGTCGCGGACGCGAACGATTCAGCGCGGACCCTCGCGCTCGACACCTACAGCTCCTGCCTCGGCGCGCTCCAGCAGGGCCAGGTCGACGCCATCGGGGCAGACGAGGTGACGCTCTGGGGCCTAATGGTGCAGGAGCCCAAGACCAAGATCGTCGGGCACGCCCTCTTGGAGCAACGCTACGGCATAGGTCTGAAGAAGAACACGTTCCCTAATCGTCAGGGATTTCTCCCATTCCTGAACACATGGCTCGCTGGCGTGATCCGCGACGGCACGTGGGGTCGCCTTTACGCGCAGCACATCGCGCCTCTTTCAAGAGAGACCAAGACCAGCCCGTAGTCCGCAAGCGCGTTCCGATCTAGGGGCGTGACCGAGGACGAGCTCCGCGAGTACATGGAGGAGTGGCGGAACTTCGGCTACCTCTTCATTCGAGCGCGCTGGACGATGGACGGTGCGAAGACCCTCACCGAGGCGGCCCAACGGTTTCGCGATCGCGCCGACACCCTCGAGCAGCTCGCTCGCGCCGGGTTTGAGCTGGATCAGCCGGCCGACAACGGCTTCGCCGTCGCCGTGCGCCCGGGCGAGGAGTCGCCGATGCGTCTTGTCGAGGAGGACGAGTGAGTCAAGAGGACACGCGGGACATCGAGGTCGGCGAACCCATCTACCAATGCCCGGACTGCGGAAGCGTGACGATCCGCGGGAAATGGTCGATGGAAGGCGCGAGGACGCTCACCGACGCGGCGCGGATGCTTCGCGACTACGCTCACGAGCTCGAGCACATGCGAGCCTCCGGCCTCGAGCTCGCGACTCCGGTCGAGGCGGACTACGGGATCGTTCGACCGGGTGGTGCCTTGTCCGACGAAGACACCGAGGACGACGACTGACGCTGCATCCGCGCCTGCACCTTCTCCCGGGGGGCCAGAGCTATCGTGCCGACGCCCTCGACGGCGAACGACGCGACCGCGTTCGCGAATCGCGCAGCCGCTTCGAGATCGTCGCCGTCCGCGAGGGCGATCGCGAGGCCGGCGCAGAAGGCGTCCCCGGCACCGGTCTGATCTACCACCTCGTCCGCCGGGAAGCCCCCGACCTCGACCTCCCGCCCGCCGCGTAGGACGATCGCGCCCCGCTCAGCGATGGTCACGATCACCGGCGCTGTCTTCGCCCACCCTCGCGCGAGATCGAAGTCTCCTTCGATGTCCTCCTCGCTCACGACCGCGACGCTCACGCGTTCGAGCATCTCGTGTGCCTCGACCCACTCGCGCCGCCTGACCGTGCCGTCCGCGTCCCACGACCGCAGGTAGCCCTGAGCGGCGAGGACCCGTGGAACGCCGCCATACACGGCGAACACGGACGGCCCGATCTCGTGCGCGATCGACGCGAGCACGACGGAGCGGGTCTCTCGCAACGCCGAGGGGATCGCGTCCGCTCCGATGCCTTTCGCGCGCGCCTTCAGTCGCAGTCGCCGGCGCCCGTCAACGTATCGGAAGGAGAACGTCGTAGTGACCTCGCTCGCGAGCGCGTGCAGCTCGATGCCGAGCTCCTCGCAACGAGCCGCAAGCCGGCCGCGCTCGTGCGGGCCGACTCGGGTGAGAAGGGCGACTCGATCGCCGAGACACGCCGCGGCGGCGGCGGCATACGTCGCGGTGCCGCCGATGCGCCACTCGGGATCGCCCTCGAACTCGTCGCGCGCCGCGTGCCCGATCGAGACCAGGTCGAACATCACGCTCTAGACTGCATAGAACAATCGTTCTAAAATGCCCAACATATGACCACTGCGGTCAGGATCGAAGTTAGCGCGATCTGTCCGCAGTGCGGTCAGTCCTACCAGGTGCGCTGGGTCGGCCAGAAGTTCTGTTCCCCACTCTGTGCCAGACGGAGTCGGCGAATTACTCAGACGCGAGAGTGCCCGTGTGGACGCACGTTTATCCCGCGACGACCCGGTCATACCTATTGCTCGCGAGAGTGTGTCGTGAAATGGGGTCGGCCAGTGCGGCTAAAGATGTGTCCACACTGCGGAGTCGAGTTCCCAACTCGCTCGCCGACGCAGCTTTTCTGCTCACGGCGCTGTTGCCTTGCTGCGCGTCGGAAGCGTCGGACCCGAATCTGTGGATTTTGCGGCGAGGCTTTTGGTTTCATCGATGGCAGGCGCCGATTCTGCTCGAGGCGGTGCGCACTTCTAGGTAAGAAGCAGCCTTCCCGCGACTCGACTTACAACTGGAAGGGCGGGCACACAGGGACAAATGGGTATATCCGCTCACGTGCACCGGGGCACCCACGCGCTTCCAAGGGTGGTCACTACGTCCTGGAACACATTCTGGTTATGGAAAAGGCTCTCGGACGATTTCTGCTTCCCAACGAACGCGTCCACCACAAGAATGGCCGGCGCGATGACAACCGCCCGGAGAACCTCGAGCTTTGGCGGATGAAGGATCCGCCCGGAGTGAGAGCGTCCGACTATCACTGTCCTGGATGCACGTGCGATCGAGGGTCGCCCTCAGATGCGAACTCAGACATTAAAGAGCACGTGTAGTACATCGCCGTCTTTGACCTCGTAACTTTTTCCTTCGGTCCGCATGACACCGAGCTTCTTCGCGTTCGCCTCGCTTCCCGCCTTGAGAAGCTCCTCCCAGCCGATGACCTCGGCACGGATGAAGCCGCGCTCGAGGTCGGTGTGGATCGCACCCGCCGCCTGCTGCGCGGGCGAGCCGGACGGAACAGTCCACGCGCGAACCTCGTCGTCGCCAACGGTGAAGAACGAGCAGAGCCCCAGCAACTCGTAGGTCGCACGGATCAGACGATCGAGGGCCGGCTCCGCGAGCCCGAGATCCTTGCGAAACGACGCCGCCTCGTCCGGCGGCAGCTCCGCAATCTCAGCCTCGAGCTTCGCCGACACCGGCACGACCGCGCTCGCTCGATGGGCCTTCGCGGCTTCGCGCACTGGCGCGATGATTCGCTCGGGATCGCCCACGTCGTTTTCGTCGAGGTTCACGGCCACGAGCACCGGCATACGGGTTAGGAAACGGTAGCCGCGGATGGCTTTCTCCTCGTCCGGATCGAGGTCGAGGTCTCGGAGCGGCCGCTCCTCCGCGAGCGCCGCGATCGCGCGCTGAAGCACGACCTTCTCGCGCTGCTTCATCTCGTGTTCCGGTCCCTTGGAGCTGCGGAGCTCCGGCTCGATGCGCTCCAAGCGTCGCTCCACGATGGCGTGGTCGGCGAAGAGGAGCTCGAGCTCCACGGTCGAAAGGTCGCGCACCGGATCGACCGAACCGTCGACGTGCGGCACGGAAGGCGCGCTGAACGCTCGAACCACGTGAACGATCGCGTCCGCGGTGCGCAGATCGCCCAACTTCTGCGTGGAGATCGCCTGACCGGGCTTGTCCGCGCGAGCGAGGCCGATGTCGCGGTACATGATCTCCGCGTACGTGATCTTTTTCGGTTTGTAGAGCGCGGAAAGGTCCGCGACGCGGCGGTCAGGCACCTTGGCGACGCCGACGTTCGTCTCCGCCTCCGCGCCGGCGAAAGCGCCGGTCGTCGCGTGCGCGCCGGTCAGCAGATTGAACAAGGTGGTCTTGCCGACGTAGGGCAACCCCGTGATCGCCGAGACGACGTTCATGCGAGGCTCGTCTCCCGGACTTCGGGCGGATCCTCGTGGAAGATCGCGCGAGCGATCGCGCGGAAACGCTCGACCGATCCCGTGCAGAAGAGAGCGTGCTCGGCGCGCCCGCCATCTCTGGTGAGCCGATGCGAGGCGAGAACCTCGCGTACCGCGAGCGCGGTCGTCGTCGCGGAGTCCACCACGCGAACGTCGCGGCCGGCGACCTTCTCGATCGCGGCGCGCAGCAGTGGGTAGTGCGTGCAACCGAGAAGGAGCGTGTCGACGACGGGCCGGACTACCCCGCCCTCTGTGAGAAGCGGCTCGACGTACTCGCGCACCGCTTCGAGCGCCTCAGCACTTTCCGCCCTGCCATCCTCGACGAGCGGGACGAGCTTGGGGCAGGCCTGCTGTGCGACGTCGACCAGAGGGTCGAGATCGCGCAGGGCGCGCACGTACGCGCCGCTCCGGACGGTGAGCACCGTCGCAAGGACGCCGACCGCGCGTCGAGCCGTCGCGGAGAGCGCCGCCGCGGCACCTGGCCGGATGACGCCGATCGTCGGTACCGGGAACTCGTCGCGTACCGTCTCGAGCGCGACCGATGTCGCCGTGTTGCACGCGATCACGACGAGCTTGCAATCGGCCTTCGCGAACCAGCGCATCGCCTCACGCGTGAAGCCGACGACCTCCGCGGGCTCGCGCGGGCCGTACGGCATACGCGCCTCGTCGCCGACATAGATCGTCGACTCATTCGGGAGCTGCTTGCGGAGCTCGCGCAACACGGTGAGCCCGCCGACGCCCGAATCGAACACGCCGATCGGCCGGTCGGCGGCCCCGTTCACCGGAGGGCTAGCGGCGCTGCTGCTGGACGAGCGAGTTCGCGAGCGCGTCGATCGCCTTCGACACGGCGGAGTTGGGGGACGAGAGGACGAACGGCTGCTGCTTGTTGAGCGATTCCTGGACGAGCTTCCAGTCGGTCGGGATCTCGCCGACGACCGGCAGATTGAGCGTGTGCTCGATGCCGCCCTTCGACATGCCGGCCGCGCTATCGGACTGATTGACGACGAGAAGGATCGGGATCCGGCCCTTGTAGCCCAGCGCCTCGAACGTGTCGACCGCTGCGCGGGTGTTCGCGATCGAGGCCTGCGAGTACGTGACGACGAGCAGGATGATGTCGGCGACGTCGAGCATCGCGAGCGTTTCTTCCCCGAGCTTCGACGGCGCGTCGACGATGACGTAGTCGTGGTCTTCCGCGAGGAGCTGCATCGCCATCGCGACGTCGGGCGCGGCCATGAGCTCGGCCTCCTCCGGACGTGGCGGAGCGAGAAGAACGGCGATACCGCTGGGTCCTTCCCAGAGCACCTCGGAGAGGGACGTTCGCATGCCCTGACCGGTCGGCAGATCCACGATCGAGCGCGTGGCCGGCGGCACCTGCAGGACATGACGGATGGAGCCGAACTGCATGACGCCATCCATGAGCGCGACGGAGTGGCCACGACGACGAAGGATCGTGGCGAGGTTCACGGCGATCGTTGTCTTTCCCGAGCCGCCCTTCGGCGAGAAGCACACGATCATCCGTCCCTTGAGACGGACGTCACGCTTGCCGATGGCAAGTGCCGTCGCGAGCTCATTCGCACCGCCCGGTAGGACGAATACGGCGTCGATGCCTTGGTCGGGCTTCGGATCGATCGGACGCTGCGGGACGGTGACCATGACGATCCGCGAGCCGGGTGATGCAGCGCGGACCCGCTTGGCGAGGTCGAAGCCCGTGTTCTTCCCCGAAAGGAGCGCATCGATCAGGACGGCGTCGGGCTTCTCTGTCGTCACGCGGACGAGCGCCGCGTCTCCGTCCTTCTCGACGCCGACGAGCTCGGCTTCCTTCTCGCGTGAAAGCATTTGCTGGAGGTGCTGGGCGACCTGGGGCAGGTCCTCGATCAGGAGAACTCGTTTCATGCGGCGCGAGTGTATGTGTTCGAGCGCTTCCGGAGGGCGTTATGGGCGGCCCCGGCCACAACTAGCGCGACCGCGATGAAC
This sequence comes from Chloroflexota bacterium, assembly GCA_038040345.1. Taxonomy (GTDB): domain Bacteria; phylum Chloroflexota; class Limnocylindria; order P2-11E; family P2-11E; genus 3-1-20CM-2-70-9. The sequence continues at coordinate 15,606 of JBBPIQ010000004.1, read as the reverse complement.
GACAACCCCACGCCTGCCGTTATGCCCTGCCAGTACCACTCCGGATACAGCCGAATGAGATTGCTGTCCGGCGCGAACAGGAAATTGCCCTGCGGGAAGAACACCTCGTGGAAGAGTAAGAACAGCGGATCGAAAGCGACCGCCGCGGCGATGCCGATCACGGCCACGATTCCCGTGGCGATGAGCGCGCCCGCGCGAGCGAGCCGCAGCGCGTCGCCCCGGCGGCGCGCGCGCTGCGCTCGAAAGATCAGGACAAAAAGGGCGAGCGCCGCTGCGTACTCTGCGCCGCGGAAGACCGTGCGGACGTCAGCCATATGTGCGTATTCGTCGGGAGTGAACAAAGGGCCGCCAGGGCCAGCGTTCGGCGGTTGCTCGCTCAGCCCCACGACGTACGAGCTCCAACGGCTGTGCCAATCGCGCAGGCTATCGAGCGACATCGGGATCTCGCCCGCCGAGTCGAGACCCCCGGCCGGTCGAACGAACGTGGTCCGCGTATTTCCGGTCGCCTCAGCAAGTCCTGCGTACGCCCAGTCACCACTCCACACGAGCGCGAGCGCGACGAGACCGAACACCGCGAGCGCGATCGCGAAGATAGCGACCTCGACCCGGTACGTCGTCACGCGGGGATCGCGCCGAGGCCTGGCCGACCCGAATAGACGAACCGGCCCGCCTTCACGCCGACCGCGCGAAAGGGATCGTCGGTGATGAGAAGGTTGCCGTCGAGATCCGCCCATTCCACCGCAGGAGCGAGGTGCGCGGCGGCGGCGATCGCGACGCTCGTTTCAGCCGCGCGGCATCCGAGCATCACCTTGAGTCCGCCGTCATGCGCCGCCGCGATCATCGCGCGAGCCGCGGCGACCCCGCCGCATTTCTGCAGCTTCACATTGATGCCGTCGCACGCGCCCACGAGGCCCGGTACGTCGCTCGCGCGGACCGCCGCTTCGTCGGCCACGATCGGCAGTGGCGACGCCTCGTGCACCCGACGGAGGCCTGCGATGTCCTTTGGATCGATCGGCTGCTCGACGAATTCGAGATCGAACGGCACGAGCTTCGCAATGCGTCCGGGCGCTTCGTCGGCGGTCCAGGCCGCGTTCGGATCGACGCGGATCGTTCCCGAGAAGCGCTCGCGGATCGCCGTGAGCGCGGCGACATCGTCGCCGTGGCCGAGCTTGACCTTGAGGACGGTGAAGCCGTCCGCCGCGGCCTTCGCGGCGCGCTTCGCCATCACCGCGGGCTCGGCGATCCCGATCGTGAACGACGTAGGCGGCGGCTCGCCGGCGGCGAGCCCAAGAAAATCGCGCAGCGTCACGCCCGCGGCCTGCGACGCGCGATCGTGCGCGAGCACATCGATCGCACAGCAGGCCGCCCCGCCATGCGGGAACCGGAGCTCGAGCGCGGCGTTAAGGCTCGTCAGATCCAGCGGATCCTCAGACAGCGCATCGATCGCCCCTCGGACGTCGCGCTCCACCGACTCGGGCGTCTCTCCGAAGAATGCGTCCGGCACGCCCTCGCCACGCGACACGCGGTCACCCTCGCGGAGCTCGACCAGCACGACCTTCTTCGTCGTGTGCGTCGCGCGGCTTATGGCGAACGGAACCGCGAGGTGCAGCTCGACCGTACGAACGGTGACGTTCACGCGGGCACTCCTTCGCGGAGGGCGTCGACGATGCGATCGGCGCCGGGGGCGCCTTCGCGGACCGGATCGGCGGTCGGCAGGCCGGTCTCGGTGGCCGCGCTTTGGATGACCGCGTGCGCCAACTCCGCGCTCACGCCGGCCGTGTTGAGCGCCACCGCGACGACCCGCGCGGGCGGATAGCCTGGCGGCCGCCGCCATGCGGCCGCGTCCTCATAGATGCGGACGTACTCGCCGAGCGGCCGAAGCGGCTGCCGATCGTCATATCCCTTCACGTTCTGCCGCATCGCCTCGTGACACAGGACCATCACGTCGGGCGCGGTCCCGTGGAGCAGGCCGAGCGTGACGCCCGAGAAACCGGGATGCGTGAGCGAGCCCTGACCCTCGACGATCACCCAGTCGGCCCGCTCCGCGGCCTCGCAGACCATGAGCTCCGCGGCGCCGGCAATGAAGTCCGCGACGACCGCGTCCACCGCGATCCCGCCCCCGGCGATCGCGATCCCGGTCTGTCCGGTCGCGACGAACTCGACGCGCTCGCCGGCCCTGCGCAACGCCGCGACGATCTCGAGCGACGCCGTCATCTTTCCCACGGCGGCATCCGACCCGACCGTGAGCACGACCCGCGCGCCTTCGCGCCGAGCCCGATGCCCGCCGATCGGTAGATCCGCCGGCGACTCACGGAGCTCGCGCACCTTCGCACCGCCGCGTTTGGCCGCGGCGGCGAGCTCGGGATCGGCGAGCACACGCTCGTGCAGCCCGTTCCAGACCTCGACCCCGCGCTCCAGCGTGCGCGCGAGCGCGCCTCGATACCCGTCGGGGATGCGACCACCAGCGGCGGCCGTGCCGATGAGCAGCACGGTCGCGCCGCGCGTCAACGCGTCCTCCACGCTCGCGACGACCGGCACGCCCTTTCCTGCGCCGACGTACTCGGCCGCGTCCTTCCCCGCCCTCGTCGAGTCGACCACGGCGACCACCTCGAACGGCGCGTACCGCAGCACACCGATCGCGGTCTTCGCGGTGGCGCGCGCGAATTGGCCCTCGGCGAGGATCGCGACCTTCATCGGCCTCCGAGATCGCGGCCCTGACGCAGGAAGCGACCGTGCCGCTCGCGCGCGGTCTCACCGGACTCGAGCGCCACTCCCCCGTTCACGATCACGTACTCGATCCCGACCGGGTACTTGTGCGGATCCTCGTACGTCGCCGCATCCATCACGCGTGCCGGATCGAAGATGACGAGATCGGCCCACGCACCCTCACGAACGACGCCGCGGTCGTGCACGCGCGGACGCGAAGCGGTCAGCGACGTCATCTTGCGAACGGCGTCCTCGAGCGCGAGCACCTTCTCGTCGCGCGCGTACCGGCCGAGGACGCGAGGGAACGTCCCGTACGAACGCGGGTGCGGCTTGCCGAACGAGAGCGGACCGTACGGCGCGTTCGCGCGCGAATCGCTCCCGATGCAGACCCACTCTTTCGCCATGACGTAGCGCACGTCGTCCTCGCTCATCGAGTGGTGAACGATGTCGACCGCCCCGTCGTGCTCGATGAGCGCGTCGCAGGACCACTCGAGCGGATCGCGCCCCGCCTCGTCGGCGAGCTGCTGCACGCTCTTCCCCGCCCACTCGGGGTGGAGGCGCGCCCGCGCGATGACGATGCGGTCAAAGGAGCGCCCGGTCTCGACCTCCTCGTTCCGGATCCGCGCACGCACAGCCGGATCCCGAAGACGCTCGCACATCTTCGCGGTCCCGCCTTCGTGGACCCAGTTCGGGATCGTCACGGCCAGGCCCGTCGACGACGCCGTGTACGGGTACTGGTCGGCCGTGACATCGACGCCCTCGCCGCGGGCGCGCTCGATCAACGCGGTCGACTCCTTGACCTTGCCCCAGTTCTTCTGTCCCGACGCTTTGTGGTGCGAGAGCTCGACGCGCACGCGGGAGCGGCGCCCGATCTCGAGATTCTCTTCGACCGCATCGAGGAGCTTCGTCGATTCGTTGCGGATGTGGCTCGCGTACAGGCCGCCCTTCTCGCGCACGATCTCGCACAGCGCCGCGAGCTCGTCGGTCGTTCCGAACGCGCTCGGCGGATAGATGAGTCCCGAGGCGAGCCCGATCGCGCCCTCATCCATCGACTTCGCGAGGAGCGCGCGCATCCGCGCCAGCTCGTCCTTTGTCGGGGCGCGGTCGTCCGCGCCCATCACGCAGGACCGGAGCGTGCCGTGCCCGACGAACGAGCACACGTTGATGGAGGGCTTGACCCGGTCGACGGCGTCGGCGTACTCGCCGAAGGAGGTCCAGGTCCGCTGCACGTTCAGCCGTGAGAGCTCCCGGTCTAGCTCGGCCTCGGCGAGGCCGCTCACCGGCGCCGACGAGCCACCGCAGTTCCCGCATACGACGAGCGTCACGCCCATGTGGAGCGCGCTCTCCAGAGCGTCGTTGACGAACATCGCCTCATCGGAATGCGAGTGGATGTCGATGAATCCAGGCGTGATGACGCGATCCTTCGCGTCGATGATCCGCGCGCCATCTTTTGCAAGGTCGGCGCCGACCGCGGCGATGCGTCCGCCCTTTATCGCGACGTCCGCTCGCTTTCCGCGCGCTCCCGTCCCGTCGAGCACCGTTCCGCCGCGGATGAGAACGTCGGTCACGAGTGGCGTCGCTCGCGTCCCTGCCCGCGCTCTTTGCGCTTCGCGACGACCAGCAGCTTGCGCGACTGCGCGTCAGCGGGGTTGCCGTCGTAATCGCCGTGGAGCGTCTCGATGACAAACCCGGCCTCTGAGAAGAGAAGCTCCGCTTCCCGCCGGTAGAGGTAATGGAGCGTCGTCGTACCGCTGATCCGTCGGACCGTTCCGTGGTTGTTCGTCTCGTCGTACCAGATGCGCTGCGTCACTCCGTCGACGTTGGCGCGGCTCGACGAGAACTTCCGTACCGCGCGAGCGCTTTCCGGATCCACGCGCTCCCACTCGTCGACGACGCCGCCGTCGAGGCCTACGACGACCTCCGGATCCGGCTGGAACACGTCGATCGCGACGCGGCCTCGCGGTGCGAGATGCTCGCGCACGCGCGCCAGGCACGACCAGCGATCGTTCGGGTCGAGCATCAGGAACGAGTTGAAGGCGACGAAGACGAGGGAGAACGCCTCGTTGAAGGAGAACGCTCGCATGTCGCCCTCGACCCAGCGGACCTCGACGTTCGCGCGGCGCGCGCGGCGCTCGGCTCGCTCGAGCATGGCTACGGAGCGGTCCAGACCGACGATGTGATGGCCGTCCTGCGCGATCGGAACCGTGATCCGGCCAGTACCGCAGCCGAGCTCGAGGATCGGCCCGCCTGTGCGGCGCGCGAGGCCGCTGAACCACTCGACGTCAGGTGCTCCCTCGAGCGGCGCGTGATCGAGGTCGTAGAGCGCCGCGAAGCGCGCGGCCTCGGAGGGATCGCGCTCTGTGCCCTGCCAGTCACGCGGCGCGGCCGTCGTGTGCCTCCTTCACGTGTTTGAGAAGCGCGGGTTCCGTCAGCACGTCGAGCGCCGTCATCGCGAGCGCCTTCGCCGCCATGTGCATCGTCTCGAGCGCGCGCGGCGCCCGCGCCGCGTCCGTGAACGCGATCGAATGTCCCGGCACCGGCCCCTCGGTTATCGACAGGAACGGGTGAATTCCCGGGATCACCGTCGTCACGTTGCCCATGTCCGTGGACCCGTGCGTGTCCGCGGGGCGCCGCGGCTGCATCGTGCGCCCGAGCGTCCGAACGTTCTCGGCGAACGCCTCCGCGAGAGGACGGTTGGTGCTGACGACCTCGCACACGTCGCTCCATGTCGGATGGATCTCGGTGCCGGTCGCGACGGCCGCGCCTTCGAAGCACGCGAGGACCCGGCGCCGAAGGTCCGCGAGGTAGGTGTTGTCGGGCGAACGGACCATGAGCCTCGCGGCGGCGCGGTCCGGGATGATGTTCGCCGCCTTCCCGCCGTCGGTGATGATCCCGTGGATCCGCGAGTCGCTGCGGACCAAAAGGCGTAACGCCGACATCGCGGTCCAACCAAGCACAAGCCCGTCGAGCGCGTTGACGCCATCGTGCGGCTCGGCCGCGGCGTGCGCGGCCTTTCCCAAAAGCTCAACGTCGAGGTTGACCATCGCGAGCATCAGCGGATCGATCTCGTCTCGGTCGCCCGGGTGGAACATGAGCGCGGCGTCCACGCCCTCGAAAACGCCGGCCTTCATGAGCTGGACCTTGCCATTGCCGCGCTCCTCGGCGGGGCAACCGATGACGCGCACGCGTCCGCGGACGCCGTCGAGCGTGTCGCGAACCGCCAGGAACGCTCCGACGGCCGCCGTTCCCATGAGGTTGTGCCCGCAGCCGTGGCCGATCCCCGGCAACGCGTCGTACTCGCCTAGGATCGCGACGAGCGGGCCGCCGGACCCGGCCTCCGCGACGAACGCCGTCTCGAGGCCGCCTGCTCCGCGTTCGACCGAAACCTTCTCCGACTCCAGGTAATCCGCGAGCGCGCTCGACGCGAAGCGCTCCTCGAAAGCGAGCTCGGGCCGCGCATGGATCTCGAGCGCGAGGCGGTCGAGCGCTTGCGCGCGCGCGTCAACGCGCTCGGATATCCGCTTCCTACGCGCCGCGGCGTCCAAGTCGTCCTGAGGCTACCCCGAACGCGCTGCGGGACGCGCGGTCAGAACGAGCTCGGCCAGGACGAAACCGGCGACGACGAATCCGCCGGTGATGACGCTCAGCCCGTCGACGACGCGAAGAAGACCGAGCGCCGCGAAGAGCGCGCCTACCTCGATGCCGCGACGAACGGCCCGAGCGGTCTGCGGCTGGCGGCGGCGCGGGCGCGCCAGCGCCGCGTCCCGCTCTTCGACGGCCACCCCGACGAGGGCGACCCCGCAGGCGATGGCGACAGCCGAGCCGGCGACGACCGCCGCGACCGCGAGGGCCTCGCTCGGATCGCGGGTCAGCAAAAGGAAAACGACGGCGGCGATCGCCGCCAGGGCACCCAGTGCGAGCAGCAGCTTGGTCAGCTGTCCTCGACCTTCGGTCGCGGCTCCATTCGAAGAGGAAGCGCGACCTGCTCTCCACCGGCGGCGATCGGAGCCTGCGCGAGCGTCTCGATCGCACTCGACGCGCGCGACAGCGCGCGGTCGGTCTCGTCGAACTTCTTTGTCGCGTTCTCGAGATGACGGCCGAGCTGGTCGTGGAGCTCGACGAATCGTTCGAACTCGCGTCGTACGGCAGCGACTCCTTGCTGCAGCTCGCGCGTGCGCTCCTGCATCGCGAGGCCGCGAACGCCGAGCGCGACGACCTGCAGATACGCAAGGAGCGTGTTCGGAGAAGCGGGAATGACCTTGCGCTCCGCGCAGTACGCGCGAAGATCGGGCTCCCCTTCCTCTTCGCGCAGCACGAGGTCGTAATAAATGGACTCCGATGGGATGTACATGACGGCGAAATCGATCGTCCCATCCGCCGGCGAGACGTACCGGCCGACCGAGTCGATATGTCGACGGACCTGCTGGAGGAAGGCGCGCTTCTTCGTGCGGCGCTCCGCCTCATCGGCGGCCTTCGCGAGCGCGTTCCACGTCTCGTTGGGGAACTTCGCGTCGATCGGCACGATGCGGCCGGCGTAGCGGACGATCGCATCGACGCGCGAGCCGTCCTTGTACGTGTATTGAACCTCGTAGGCCCCTGCGGGCAGGGCGTCGTGGAGGAGCCGCTCGAGAAGCAGCTCGCCGAATCCGCCGCGGGCCTTCGGCGCGCGCAAGAGGTCCTGCAACGAGCCGATGTCCTTGGCGAGATCCCCGATCCGTTGGCTCTGCTCGCCCAGGCTGCCCAGCTGCCGGGAGAGATCGGTGAGCGTGCGATGGGTCGCACCGGCCTGGGTCGCCATCTGCTGTTCGGTCGCGCCCAGCGCCCGGCTGAGCTCGGTCCGGAGATCACCCACCGAGCGCGCGACAAGTTCGACCTGGCCTTGAGTCCCCTGCTGCGCAGCCTGCAGCTGCGCGGACAAGGAGTCGCGCAGGGCCGACGCGTCGTTGCCGGCCGGACGCCGGAGGACCACTGCGAGCGCCGCGAGCGCGGCAATCGCCGCCGCGAGCGCGAGAAGCGTGGTCAGGTCCATCGGCTCGGATTGTCGGTGCCTGAACCTGTTAGCACAAGTGTTCGAGGCACCTTTCTGTGTCCGGGAACACCTTCTCCCCGACCGACTGCCAACACTCGCGAAGTGGGAGTGCGCTAGAACGTCGGGCGTGGAAGCAACCGGGCCGACCCGACCCCTCACGTTCCGTGAGTCCGTGATCTATGGCTTCGGCAACCTTGGCGCGAACGCGGTTTACAACTTCTTGAACGGCGCCGCTGGTCTGTATCTCAACCGGTATCCCGAGGTCCCGATCTGGCTGGTCGGCTTGCTCTCGCAAGAGCGCTCCTTGGCCGGCGCCTTCGCGCAACCAATTGTGGGCGCGATGTCCGACCGGACGCGCACGCGCATCGGCCGGCGCAAGCCGTACTTCATCGCCGGGGTAGCACTGACCTCGGCGTCGCTCCTGTATCTCTCTGGATTCCCGCCGCTCGTGCCGATGCTGATCGTGCTCTCGATCAACGCGTTCTTTCTCAACGTGGCCGTCGATCCGTACACCGCGCTCATGGCCGACCTGGTCCCTCCAAGCCAACGCGGGCGCGTGGGCACAGTCCTCGCGATATTCAACATGCTCGGTCAGATCGCGGCGACTCTCATCGCGCTGTTCCTGTGGACCGAGTCACCCCAGCTCGTGTTCGTCCTCGTTGCCGCGATCCTCGTGGTCAGCTTCACCATCACCACCATCGGGGTCCGCGAGCCCGAGTCTCCGCCTGCGCCGAAGGATCGCGTGAAGATCGACGTCGGCAAATATGTCCGTGGCCTGCTGGTGCAGCGCGAGCTCACGAAATACGTTCTCGCAGCGGCGGTCTTCTGGCTCGGCACCGGTGGGGTCATCCCCTATCTCACGCGGTTCGCGGTAAACGAGCTCGGCACCACCGAAGGCGACTCCTTCCAGCTCTTCCTCCCCGCGCTCTTGGGGACGATCGTGGGTGCGATCCCCGCCGGGTACCTCGCGGACCGCCTCGGAAAGAAACCCGTGCTCGCGGTCGGCATGGTCGCGTTCTCGGTCATCGCGCTTATCGGCTCTCAGGTGCAAACCGTCCCTCAGGCCCTCGTCGTGATGGCCTTCATTGGCTTCGCGAACGGGGTGTGGACCGCGCTCAACGTTCCGCTCCTCGTTGACCTCGTGATTCCCGAACGTGCCGCCGAAATGACCGGCCTCGGCTCCGGGGTGTGGTCCCTCGCTCAGCCGATCGGCGCGGTCATCGCAGGGATCCTGATCGGTAACTTCGACAGTTACCGAGCGTCGTTCGTCGGGGCCGCCGTTCTCGTGTTCATTGCGTTCCTTCTGTTGCTCACCGTCCGCGCGCCGAGGGTCATTCGGCCCGCATAGCCACGTCCTTGCGCAGGGACGGGAACCTCCGAGACCACTCGTTGTATGGAGGCTGAGTGGCGCAAGGGCCATGCAGCCACCGCTCGGAGGAACGCATGCGACGCATCAACGTCCTAGCGATCGGAACGCTCCTCACGCTCGGCGCCCTCGCTGGCACGGCACTCGGAAAAGAAGGCGCGGTGTCGAAGCTCGACGCGCTCCCGCCGGGAGGGCTTCACGCAGGTCAGATGATCCCGGTCGGTTTCACGATCCTCATGGACGGCGTCGAGCCGTACAAGGCTGACATCGCCGAGATCGTCGTCCGCAACGGCACCGGCAAGGTCCTCTCCTACCCGGCGACTGCACAGGGCGCGGCAGGCCACTATGTCGCGAACGTCTACTTTCCTGCCGCGGGCACCTACACCTGGCAGGTCACACAGGGCACGTTCTTCGCGCCGTACGACCTCGGAACGATCGCCGTGCTCGCGCCGGCAGCGGCATCTGAGACGCAGACCGCACCGACCAACACGCCGGCGACAAACGATCCGATCTCGCAGGCAATCCCGTTCCTCGCAGGACTGATCGCGCTCGGCGGGACGGTTCGCCTGGCGCAGCTCCTACGGAGTCAGCGGCGGGTGTCCGCGACCGCCTAGCCAATGCCAACGAGAAAGGGAGCGGGTTTAGGTCCCGCTCCCTTTTTTGATTGCACACACGTCTCTGTGCAACGACGCTCAACCCACCGGCACCGCTGACGCGGTCGCCGCGCGTGCGGTCAGCGAGCTTGGGCAGATCTGGTGATAGGGACACTGCTGACAGGTCCGGAGGCCTTTTGGATTCGGCGCGAACTCCCGCGCCCGAATCCGCGTGGCCGTGCCGGTGATGAGACCGCGCACCGCTCCAACGCTGTCCTCGGTCGGCGCGACGGTCCCACGCTCCCCGCTCTCGAGGTAGTGCAGCACCGTCTGGATCGGCCGCTCACCGTAGACGCGCTCGTGGGCGAGCGCGTAGAGCCGGAGCTGCAGGCTTTCGTTGGCGGAGCGTTGCGCGCGACCGCTGCCCTCTTCGTCGGCGCCCGCCTTGTAGTCGATGACGACGGCGCCGTTCGGTGTCCGGTCGACGCGGTCCCATCGCCCGACGACGCGATCCCGACCGAGCATGAAGCTGAAGCGCTGCTCGACGAGGTCCGGGTTCGGTTGCCCTTGCTCCTGTTCGTAGAAGCGACGGAGTGACGCGAGGCCGGCCTGAAAACGTTCGCTCTCGTGAGCGGGGCTGATGAAACCCTCGGCCAGCCACGCGGCTCGGAATACTGCCTGGACCTCCGCGAGGGCGGGCTCGGCGCCGTCGCGCTTTCGGCGCAGGTAGTCCCTCACGGCCTCGTGCAGCGCGAGGCCATAGGTCATCTGCGGTGTCGGCAGCGTCGGGATCTGAAGCACGTGCTTGAAGCGGTAGAGGAGCGCGCACTTCTGATAGTCATCGATCGCTTCGTACGAGACCGTCAAGACGTCGTCGACGCCGAGCGCCGGCAATGGAGCGTCAGCCTCCCCGGGCGGTTGCTGGAAGCGCTCGAGCTCTTCAGCGACCTGGAGTCGCGCGCTCAGCCGTGACGGCTCGCGCCCGAGCGCCTCGGCGATGAACCGGCTGGGCCGCGCCGCACGCTGGTAGCCGTAGTCGATAGCGCTGGTGAAATAGAAGGTGTCCTTCGCCCGGGTCATGGCGACATACGCGAGGCGGCGCTCCTCCGCGATGTGCCGATCGCGGTCCGGTGGGGGCGTCCGGGCGAGGGCGTCGGGAAGGCGGAAGGGATCGAGGCGCGCCTGACCCGGTAGCCGCTCGTCCGTCGCGTGGACCAAGAACACCATTCCGAACTCAAGACCCTTCGCCTTGTGGATGCTGAGGACGTTCACCTGCTCGCGCGATGTCTCGAAGTCCGCGGCCACCGGATCGTCCCCCGCCTCGCGCAGGAGCTCGAGGTGCGGCACGAAGAACGACGCGCGATCCGTCGCGAGCGCGCGGCCGGCGCTCTGGACGAGACGCAGGAACTTCGCGACGTTCCGCGCCTGTTCCTCCACGAGCGTGGAGTCGGGATCGAGATACCGAGCGAGGAGCTTCGAGCGATCGAGGAACTCGAAGAGGAGCGCCGCCGTGCTGAGCTCCGTGGCGCGGGCGGCGTAGTGACTGAGATCCTCGACGAGGCGCTTGGCCGAGGCCACGGCGTCGTCCCCTGCTGCGGTCTTCCCCGCGGCGATCTCCTCGAATACTTCGCGGAGCGGTTTCTGGCGGCGACCGCTTCCCTCCATGGCGCGCGCGAGATCGTCCGACGGAAATCCATAGAGCGGCGAGACGGCGAGGTTGTAGACGTGTCGCGAGTCGGATGGCAGCGCGACCGCCGAGAGGAACGAGATGAGGAGACGGATCTCGGGACGCTCGTACAGCTGCCCACCGCCGGAGAAGTGCGTGGGGATCTGTCTTTGCGCAAGGGCATGAAGGAAGGGCGTCGCGTCGGCGTTGTTCCGAACCAGGATCGCGAAATCGCCGAAGCGCCGATGACGACGAACCGCCTCGCGCGCGATGAGATCCGCGACGGTCTCCGCTTCCTCGACGCCTGTCACTTTCTGAATGTGGTCGGCGTCCACCTCATCCCTGGTCTCCCGGCCGCGAAGGCGCTTGTCGATGCCGAGACTCGTCTCGAGACGTTCGGGGTTCTTCGTGATGAGCCGATATGCGGCGTCCAGCAGGCCCTGTGACGAGCGGCGGTTCTCGATGAGCGGCACCGTCGTGTGGTCGGGGTAGCTCTCGCGGAAGCGATCGAAGTTGCGAAGCGTTCCGCCGCGCCAGGCGAAAATCGACTGGTCGTCATCACCGACGACGGTGAGGTTGCGGTGGGGCTCGGCGAGGAGACGGAGCAGCTCGAACTGCGCATCGTTCGTGTCCTGGAACTCGTCGACGAGGATGTAGCGAAAGCGACTTCGCAGCCGGGCGGCCGCGGCGGGGTGCTCGCGCAGGAGCTTCAGCGTGAGGGCGATCTGATCGCCGAAGTCGACCACCCCATGGCGGTCCTTGATGCGCGTGTACGCGTCATACGTCGCGGCCAGCTCCTCGTGCGACGACGCCTCGTCCGCCTTGACGTCGGCGTCGATCGAATCCCCCACCGCGTCGCGCAGCGTCTTGGCGTACGCGAGATACGCCTCGGGAGAGACGTCTTCATCGCGCGCGCGTCCGAAGAGATCGAGGAGGGCGCGCACGTGCTGGAGGGGATCGCCCGCCGGCCGATAGCGCTTCAAGGGAAGGGCGATCTCGCACTGGGCGCAGCCATAGAGATGCTCGCGGACCAGGATGACCTGCTCGGCAGGGGACAGAACGCGTAGCTCGCCGCTTCGCCCGAGCTCGAGGGCGAACTCGCGGAAGACCTCGTCGCCGAATCCGTGGAACGTGCGGATGACCGCGTCGTTCAGCCCGATCGGCGTGTTGATGTCGACGCGCTCCTGCATCTCGGCGGCGGCGCGTTCGGTAAAGGTGACGGCCAGGATCTCGTGCGGCTTCGCCGCGCCCGAGGTGATGAGATGAACGATCCGCGCGGTCAGGACATGGGTCTTCCCCGTTCCCGCGCCGGCGACCACGAGCAGCGGGCCTAACCCGTGCTCGACCGCGAGCCTCTGCTCCGGCTGGAGCCCTTGAAGAATGTCGGGGCGGGGTTCGCCAAGACGAAAACTGAGCTGTTCGGTCACTGGGTCGAATCCAGCGGGCCCGACCGAGGGCCCCAAGGGGCAGGGGCCCCTGGGCGCGTAGCGAAACGCGATGGGGCACCGGCCGGAGGCCGGGGGGTCCCTGTCGCGTAGAGAGGGTTTCGGTCGGGCCCGTCGCCGGGGTACGACTCCCGCGACGGATAGCGCATATGTTCTATTGTCGGTCTTGGGCGACGCGCTCCGCAAGAGCGATCAAGGTTCGAACAGCTGGGCCCTGCGGGCCTTTTGGTGCGTGCGGCCGATCACGATCGAACCAGAATGTGCCCGCGATGTCGAGGTGCGCCCACTCGATGCCGTCCTCGACGGCTGACTCGAGGAACGCCGCAGCGGTGATGGCGCCGCCGGTCCGCGCGCCGGTGCTGTTCCGAATATCGGCGACCTCTCCTTTGACCGCGTCGCGGTACTCGTCGGTGAGCGGCATCGGCCACATCCGATCACCAGCCGCCGAGGCGGTCGCGCGAACGAGCTCGACGAAGGAATCCGGCTTCCCGAAGAGGCCGCTGAAATGCTCGCCAAGGCCGACCGCGATCGCCCCGGTGAGCGTGGCGACGTCCACCACGCGCTTTGCCCCCTCACGCTGGGCGTAGGTGATGCCGTCGACGAGGACGAGTCGCCCTTCGGCGTCGGTGTTGATGACCTCGACCGTCTTGCCGCTCATCGCGGTGAAGACGTCGCCCGGTTTCGTCGCACCGCCGCCGGGCAGGTTCTCGGTGCAGGGCGCGATGCCGATGACGTTCGCCTTGAGGCCAAGCTTCCCGATGGCAGACATCGCCGCGATGACCGACGCGGCACCGGTCATGTCGCCCTTCATGTGGTGCATGTTGTCGGCGGGCTTGAGCGAGATCCCGCCGGAGTCGAAGGTGATCCCCTTCCCCACCAGCGCGAGGTCGTACCCCGAGCCGCCGCGCCCGCGGTGGCGCATGACGATGAAGCGCGGGGGCTCGTGGCTGCCCTGCGCGACGGAGAGGAAGCTGCCCATCCCGAGCGCGCGGCAACGGTCGGCGTCGAGGACCTCGATCCGAACCCCGGCCTCCTTGGCCAGCTCCTTCGCGGCTTCGGCCAGGAGCGTCGGAGTCATGCGGTTCGCAGGCTCGTTCGCCATGCGGCGCGCCGCGTTGGTGGCCTCACCGATCGCGGTCCCCCGCTCGATCGCGCTCGCGACGGCCTTGTCGGTGACGAGGAGAACCTGATCGATATTCGGAAGACGACGCTCCTCCTCGCGCGTCCGATGCGCCTCGGGACGCCACATCGCGTAGATCGCGCCCTCGACCGCAGCCTGTGCAGCGCGCTCTTCGCCGAGCGAACCCGCGGCGATCCCGATGGCGACTTTGCGCACAGACGCTCGCCATAGCGCGCGAACGCCGGCGCTCGCGATGTTGCGCGCGCGCTCGGCGTCGAGCTCCGCCGACTTGCCGCCGCCGACGATTACGACGCGCGGCTCCTCGTGGAGCGTGTTCACGCCGTAGAGCCGCGTGACGCCCTGTTCCTGTTTCTGCAGGCGCGCGATCGCCGTTCGCGTCGTGCGCGAGAGCCACGCGGGGGGCTCGGCGCCGGCGAAGAGCGGGACGATGATCGCGTCGACCTTGCCGACCTGCGAGGGGCGAACTGCACGAAATTTCATTGAGCGACCTTCTTTCGAGCGACGAGCGTAGCGACGCGCTCGCGGGCTTGCTCTGGCGGGACAACGAGGATGCGATCGTCGCCGGACCTGCGAGTAAGACCGCGGTCGTCCAGGAACCCGAGGAGAGGGAGCACGTGCTTCCGGCTCGAGCCGGTGAGGTCGCGGGCGCGGGCAACGGTGATCGTCCCGTTCGCGGCGAGCTCGCTCACGACCGCGTCGGCAAAGCGCGCGACCGCGTCGGGTAGAAAGACCGCCTCGGTGCCGATCCGAACGAGGTCGCCGCGCTCGGCGAGCGCTGCGACGAGCTCACGATCGAGGCCGTAGTCGGATTCGAGCGTGGCCGGCGACGGCGGCTGGAGCGGCTCGCGCGCGAGCGCCTCGCGCGCGAGTGACCAGGCCGATTCCTGCTCCGCGGTGAGGGTCGGCGTGTGCCCCGGAAGCGCGAGCGCGCTCCCCCGCTCGGCGATCCGGCCGTCATGCGCGAGGCGCTCGACCAACGCGTTGAATCGCTTCGCCGGGAGATCCACCGACGAGCGGATCTCCTCACGTGATGCGCCCGCGCGAAGTGGCGCGCGCCGGTGTGTCGCCGCGAGGGTTCGCTCGATGCGGGTCGCGAGAGCCTCGAAGGACTCACGCGCGACGAGAGCGTCGCCCAGCGCTACGGCTCGCCCGCCCTCGAGCAGCTCGCGCGCGGCTGCGTCACGTTCCCCCGCGTCGAGACCGCTGCGCGCTCCCGCTTCGTCGGGGGTGCGCGGCGCGTCGAGCGCTGCGAGGAGTCGGGATGAGGCGGTCGGCGCACTGCGTCGCTCGAGGACCGCCACCGCCTCGCGGCGCCTCCGCATCCGCTCGCCCGAGATATCGGCGACCGCACCGCCGCCGAGCGTCTCGGGTGGGGACGGACGCCGAATGACGAAACGGTCGCCGACGGCGACAGCGAGCGGGGTCGCGAGCCGCAGCTGCACCCAACCGGAGGCGCCCGGCTCGAGCGTCGGCGCTTCGAGCAGCGAAACGCGCGCCATCACCTCGGCCGTGCCCGCGTGCACCTTCACGGCCTCGTCATGCGCGATCGCGTCGGACGCCGAGCCGAGGACGTCGACCCGCGCCGAGAGCACCGATATCGGCACGAGCGTCCCGGGACGGACGATCACCATCCCGCGTTCGAGCTCGTCCTTTTCCACCC
>JBBPIQ010000003.1:0-293697 GCA_038040345.1 Chloroflexota bacterium | reverse complement strand
TGAATTCGATCGACGGTCCGTATGAGCCGGACACGGTGAGACCAGCCTTGAGACTCGCGTCCTCCTTGACGATCTGGCTCGTCTCAGTTCGTAACTCGAAGCGCTCGGTGCTCTGCTGGTCGCGCTCTTCCTCTTTCCGGATCTCGGTCTCGACGGTGATCGTTTCCTCCGTCGTGCGCTCGCGGCGGTGCATCCGCTCCTTGAATTCGCCCTTAAGGATGTTCTCGACATAGGACAGATCGGTGGCCTCATAGCGCTTAAGAAACTGCCGAACGACGAGGAGGTCGCCGATGCCCGCAGGCGTGAGGGTCCCGTGCGTCGTCGGCATCATCCAGGCGGCCAGGCTCGGCGCACCGGATGGCGGATATGGCTGGATTGTCGCGGGAGGAAGGAACATTTTTCCGATTCGGACCGCCGCCGCCGGCGAGAGCTCGGATCCGGCCAGACGGTTCTCGACCTCTTGCAGTTCGTTCGACAGTCGTTCAGCCGCGATTGGCACGCTAACGCGTGTGAGATCGAGGTTTCGCGCCGCGAGCACTGTCTGTTGGCGCGCTGTAAACGCAGCGGTCACTTCGGGCTTTAGAAGCATTGGCGTGGCGTTGCTCCGGAGCGCCGCTTGAGTCGAGCCACCGAGCGTGTTCATCACGGGACGGGTGAAAGCAGCGATTACCGCGCTCGTGCGTTCCGTCGAGGGATCGGCCTCTTCAGCCGAAATTGCTGGAGGCACAGGAGGAATGGAGGCCGTAGGCGCGTCGGGCGCTTCTGATGCGGCGAGCGCCCCTGTCGGTGCGGGAGCGGCGAAGTGCTGTGGCGAGAGCCGGGTGAGCATTCGATACGTCTCGATAAGTTGATCGCGGCGGTCAACAAGACTCGGGTCATCGTCGCCGCCGCTTTCCGACGAGGCAGCCGGCTCCGCCGGGATCGGGCCAGCCCGGCCGCGCAACCCCGGAATCGGAAACAGTTCGCTGGGCAGGAGCAGGGTCCGCGCGAGCGCATTCTTGATCCCGCCCTTGCTGTAGAGATTCGGATCGGCTGCTGCGGCGCGCTCTAACAGCGCCAGGCCACGCAGTAAACGCGTCGCTGTGTAAGTCGTGACTGGCCCGTCCGTGCCCAATATCGCGTTCGACACCAGCACATCGCTGAGGCGCGCGCGATCGCTGCCAAAGCGCGGGTCGGCGACGACTTGCTTAGATCCCACCGCGAAAAGCGAGTTGATCAATTTCTCAAGTTCATCGACGGTCTGATCACTCTTCGGCGCCAACGCGGCAACCAATGCTAGGAGAGGCTGGCCGTAGCCGAGGTCTGCGACCGACTTCAGACTCGCTGGCGACGCCAGATAGGCGGCAGCGACCTGCCGCATCGCGGCGCGTGGGTTCTCACTCTGCCGCGCCTTTTTGAGAACGCCGTTGTATTCAACAGACGGTTTGACTTCAACCGTCGTTTGCGATGGATCCGCGACTGCCTGTGCTGGTCGTCTCAAGAGAAAGCGAAACAGCTCTTCCACGCCGACCCCCTTGACATCCGCGGGTCGTTGCCTCTGAACGCGCGCGCCCATTGGCCGGTGGCCCATCCGACGGCGCACGATCAAGAGCCGCCCGCGAACTGCACTTGGTCAGCGCACCTGCCAAGCCTTCGGCCGTATTAGTAATGCTTATGTCGCACTAGTCAAACTGACTGTGCAGAATGACTGTGGATAACTCGCGCGATCCGCGCAGGCTTGCAGGTGGGGAGGGGCGTTAGCCCCTCGGCGCCTCGGAGGCTTTTCGACGGCGCTCCCTCTCTATGTCTCCGCGCTATCAGCGTGCTGCGCGCAACCGTTTGCGGCACTGCCAACCGAACCCGCGCTGCTGGGGATAGCCCGAGTTCTCGCGAGGGCTCGCATCGAACGAGGGCGAGAAGGCTTCCATGCGGGAGACTACGTCAATGTTCCTCGAGCTTTTTTGGCGTCAGATGACCAACCGAACGCAATCGAGCCGAAAGGCGTCTGATCTACAGGCAGCAGCCCCAGAATCGCCGTGCGACACACGGGAACGCGCGATTTTCCGAACAAAACTCACGAGTTCGCTGCTCAGGAAGTCAGGGCAGACGCACTACAAATCAGGACCAGGGAACGACCGCCCCTCTTTGGCGGACTCCCCAAAGTGAGTGCTGCCAAACGCCGGGACTTGAGTTCCGCCCGTCCTCGTTTGGGGGCATTCGATTTCTCTCTCCCGTGAAATCGCAAGTAGGCGTGTTCAGATTCACTTCTTCGGGCGTACGGCCAAGCCCAGAGCGCCTCCAGCGAGGACACCAGCAACGAAGAGGACTCCGACTTCCCACGCCGGGCAGACAGCCCCATAGGCATCCAGCAGTTTGGCCCCAAGATCGTGGCTTTGGACCAACGACGGGGGTACTACAGACCAGCCGCTACCAGCGAGGGCGACCGTGATCGCTAAGGAGAGGAACGCTGATGGAACGATGGCGTAGTGGAAGTGGAGTATCTCGCTGCCGGCGAGGAAGCCGAGCACCCCGCTGGGGAAGAGGACCGTCATCCCCAAGAAAATCCAACAACCCGCATCCCCGCCTGTCATGTGCCGCTAGCGCAAGCGGGCCTTGAGTCTGTGAAGCTGAACCGCACACTCTCCGAGGCGCTGGTTTCGACTTCGGGGCTCAGGGTCGGTCATGTTTGTCGGAGAGTGGCGCGGTTTTGAAGTGGGGCTGTCTGGCAGCATCTCAATTGCGCCTCTAATCTCGCAATTCGCGCACGGCGCGAAGTATATGAATCGGTGTCCCGGAGACTACCGCTTAGGTCCGCTCCGACTGGCTTCCACCGCTCCCCCGGGGGTGAACGCGCCAAGCGGCCACGTGGCAAAAGGTGGAGTACCCGTTAATCGCCGCGGCGAGCGGAGCGAGCATAAACGGGCCGTTGTCGGAAAGAAAACGTTTGACTGAACGTCGACGGACTCGCGCACGTAGGGATGCTTCCGGACTTCATTGCGGACTTCCAGGCGCTCGGAATTGCTGACCGTTAGCGGTTCCCATGGGAGCTGAAGATCAGCTGGGATTCCCGGCGGAAACCCCAAAACGGAGAGATAAATCTGCGCGTCAACCTGACCGTGTGGCATCCCTTACCGATGCAACTGAACTTCCCGTTCTTGAGTAGCCGCATCCCGCCGACAATCCATCGGCCGCCGAATTCGCAATCGGGAATCGTGCAACGCCGTGCGCCCTTCGCCTTCGGAGAGCCCTCTTTCACAACCTCGTAACCTAGCCCCGATCGATGCCACCGCCCACCCCTGCGTCAGTTGATTTGGTTTGGGATGAAGCGCACGCCCTGGCTGAGGCCCAGGAGCGCCGCCATGCAGCTCTTGAAAGCAAGACGATTCCGCTCTTGGCGTTTGGACTCACGTTCATCGCATTCGTGCGAAGCTCGACGGCGGCGTCACCTATTGGCAGCGCGGTGAAAGATGCCCTTACGGTGTTGATTGCACTAGGTCTTCTGGCGACCCTCGTTGCCATCCTTCCGCGTAAGTGGGGACGGGTGCCCAAGCTGACAGCTTTCGTCGAGGATGCGAATTGGGAACCGCAGCGGCTAAAGGAACGCTATTTCAGCGACTATATGGATGCGTACACCAACAACGACGAGGTGTTGGCAGAGAAGTTCTTGTGGTTCAAGTGCGCGACCCTCATTTATCTCATTGCGCTCGCCGCTGGGATAGTCGCCGCTACCATTTGGCCCCGTGGATAAAGAAAAGAACGACCCCGACAAGCGGGACGAGCCGGACACATATAAGCCACCTGGCAGACGTCCTGGCGGGATTAGTTGGGAAGAGAAGAACCGCCCGGAGAAGCCGCGACCGCAGCCGCCGACCTAGAAGCGGGGGCATAGCGGTCAGGTAGCGGTCAGACCCGACCGCGATGTCCGTATTTGCTGAGGCGACAGCGGGAATCGAGACCCGCGATGAAGGTTTTGCAGTCTCCTAACGGGGATCCCAATGGGTCCTAACCCATCTGGATACTTGGAATCTAGCCTTGAGCCGTCCCGTTGGGTCCGCAGATGTTCTGTTTGCGCGTCGGCATTTTCCGGAACGTTCCCGCTGCTAGCCCCGGCGAGATGTCCGTCTCGATACGCGCAGTGTCCTGACGGATTCGCCCTGCGCGGGCCTGAAGAATTAGTTCCGACGAACGGAAACCCTCACACGTGGAGTGCCCAGACATCATGCTTCCGTGCGAGATCGCGGGCCGACACCGAGCGCGACAATGTTTGATCCCAATCGCGCGTGGTTATGCGAACAGGGCGTGGTAGGGAAAACGGTTAGGCAGGGGCTGCCTTGACTGTTGCCGACCTACGATGCGCGGATGGGCAAGGCTCCGAGCGCCGCTCCCCGCTGGCTAGGTCCCGCCAGCCGCCTCAACCTGCTCCTCCTGCGGCCGAGAAGGTTGCGGAAACCGTGGGGACTTAGCTTGCCCAGTGCTCTCGGAGGCCCGGTCCTCCTGGCGGCGGGACGCCTCTGGCTGGATCCGGAGGAGCTGACAAGAGCCGCGACAGGACCTCGGGCGCCGCGTAGCCGACGCTAAGCGCCGCCACGACGCTATCCGGTTTGGACAGCCACGTGGCGATCGCACCAACGATAACCATCGCCACCAGGCTGATCCAGAACACCGGTCTACGCCAGTACTCGGCAGGCGGCTCATAGCGCTGCTTGATGAGGCGAAGGACGTCTGGGAATAGGGCGGCGACTCCACCGAACAGGATCAGTTGTTGCTCGGTCGACATTCGTTCCCTCCCGCGTAGCGCGCAGCGCCTAATGTCGCTTATCTGTCAAGCGGTCGATGATCGGGAGCGCGGCGCAGGCGCCGATCAATGCGAATCCCGCCCAATGACGCGGGTCGCGCCTGCGGGCGCGCAGATCGAGCTGCGCGCCCCGGAGCGCCTCCGCGCGGCCTTCCCCTTTGGCGAGACGGCCATAGAAGTTCCGCATGAGGTCCATGGTTGAGAGGTCGGGCACGCGCCACAGCGTGACCAGCGCCGTCCGTACCCCGGCAATCAGCAGAGCCCGGCGCAGCCCAAAAACGCCTTCTCCCGCGTACGCCGCTCCCAGCCCCGACTCACACGCCGACAGGACCGCGAGCTCCGTCCCGAGGAGGTTGAGGGCGAGCAAGTCATTCGCGTTCAAGTAGCCATCCTCCGCCTCGGCCGGCATCGGCTTCCCTGCGACCCACGTGTTGAAGCCCGCGAGCGCGAGACCCGACCTCAGCATCGGGTCGCGCACGCCCCCGGCCTGCTCGGGCGCAAGGAAGAAACCATGGGTCGCCAAGTGCACGATCAGCGGGGAGCGAGCCTGCTTGACGGCGCGCTCCACAGCCCCGGCTCCGGACAACGGGACTGCACCGATGAATCCGCCGACATATTCGCCCTCGGCGCGCGCCCCTCGGAGCCGGCCGAGCCGACCCACCTGAAAATTCGGTTTACCCACCACCCCACTCCTGGTGTCGCCCGCGGCCGCCTGCAGGTCGAAGTCTGGATCGGCCACGATGAGCGAGCTCTCCTGTGAGTGAGCGGCCCCGTCGGGAGTGGCGCGCATCAGATCACGCCCAGTGGTGAGGAATGAGACGACGTAGTCGTCGAGGAGCACTCGCCCACCAACGGTAGCTGCGGACGCAAATGGGAACCGCGAGAGTTCGCCATCGGGCGCGATGAAAATGTGTCGGCAACCACCCGCCGCCTCGACGATCGGATCCACAACGGTCCGCTGCAGGAGAGCCGACGCCGCCCGGCCGTTCGTCCCGCGCCGATCCAGAAGCCGACGGACTCGATCGAAGACAGTGTCAGTTCGGATCTCTCCGCGAGTCGTCGCTTCGTCGTAGCGCACGATCATCGACCGGACCGCGATGACCGCCGCATCGATCGCATTGGCGTCACCAAGATCGCGCATCGTGACCTGCGCATCGCCACCCCTGACGAAGAACGCGACGTAGCGCGGAGGCAGAGACGCGAACGTACCTTCGGGTGAGCGCGAGCTGAAATCGCTGGGCCGAAAGCGAACGATTTCGATGAGAAGTCTACCCTCGCCGATCCATCGCGGGAGTTCGGCCGCGACGCCTGCTTGGATCTTGGTGATGACTCCGGCTGAGAGAAGGCGGTCGCCGATCTCGTGGTCGATTCGATCGCGCTCGCGCCTGGCAGCGTCGACCTCGCCAGTCGCCGCACCCCGAAGCCGGAGCTCGTCGGTCACCCGCAGCGCCGCGAGGTATCTGGCCAGATGGTCGGCAAGGGTGGCATCGCCTGCGGCCAGTACCGCCCGTCGACGATCTAGCCACGCCTCCGCGTCAAGGCCCTTGCGTCGTAACACCAGATCAAGCGCGCGTCCCGCAACGCGCGGGTCCGGCGGAACCTGAAGAGCGAGCGAGAGAAATGCTGACAAACCCACCCTCATTTCGTCGAGCAATGAGCGCCGTCCCCCCTCCGGCTCGACGGCGAAAACCTCGGTGAGGAAGGAGTCTCGAAACTGCTCCACTCGCTCCAGGGTGTCGAGCGCCTGGGTCGGCCGAAGGCTCGCGGCCTGCAGACCTGCGAGAACGTCGAGGGCGTCGGAGAGTTGGGGCGTGACTCGGGCTGACGATTGCGTGAGCCGTGACACGACCGAATTCGCCATCTCCAGGGCTTCTTCCCGTCGGCCCGCCATCCATAGCACCCACGCCTGGCCCCCATCGAGCTGCGCCTGGGTGGGATCGGTCGCGCCCGCCCGCTCGGTCAGACGGGCGCGGGCGGCGGCGAGTGTGTCCAGAGCCGCATTGACCTCGCCCTTGGCCGCCAGCGCGTTCGCCAAGGAATTGGCTGCCACCGCGCGGTCTCGCTCCTCGCCCCGGCTTTCAAAGGAGGACATCGACTCTCGAAACAAGCCGATCGCATCGTCAAACTTCTTTTCACCCAGGGCGGCTCTTCCAACCATATCCAGAAGGACCGCCCCGCCCTGGGTTTTCTCAAGCCCTGCCTGTCTGACATCTTGAAGCCCGCGTCGAAACAGCGCATCCGCTTCCGCGTGCATGCCGATGGACTCGAGTTCGGTCCCCCGAGCAATGAGCAAACCGGCGATGCCTTCGGCCGAGCCGAGCCTTCGCCAGATGACGCCCGCCCGGTCGTACAGGCGGTAGGCCTCGGCATACGCGCCGAGATCGCTCTCAACGCCGGCGAGGTTCACGCAAGCCTCCGCGACCTTCGGGTTGGTTTCTTCGAGTTGACTCAGCCACGTCGAAAGCGCTTCGCGATGTGTGTCGCGCGCCTCGCTCAGTCGCCCGAGGCGTCGCAGCGTCCGCCCCAACGTTGAAAGGACGGCCGCTCGCTGGAGTGGGTCATCTTGAGGTACCAGGCTCAATGCCTCGCGAAGCAACCGCTCTGCGAGGTCGGCGTGCCCGTAGTCCATTAGGAGGTGCGCGTAGTTGCTCAGAGCGGCGACGCGAATTCGAGGATCCGCCCGCGGGCTCGCTTCAAGAGCCTGTTGAAAACGCTTTTCAGCTTCGAAGATCCGACTCTGTCGACGGAGGAGTCGCGCCTCCGTGTAGAGGAGACTGGCTTCGGCAGAGTCGTCATCCTGCGCATCAGTAAGGGTCTCCCGAGCGGCGAGGAGCTCCTGTTCTGCGGCCTCCAACCGGCGTGCATCGATGTACGCGGCACCGAGCGCGAGCCGCGCCGAGAAGCGGTCAACCCCCGCGGGCAGCCGATCGACGATCGCGGCGAGGGAGCGAGCCGCTATCGCGGCCTGCTCCGGATGCCCTAAGGCGAACGATTCGACGATCGCCTGGCTGAGGGCCCTCGCTTCAAGTCTTAAGTGGTCGTGGGTGTCTATGGCGCCCTGCGCTGGTCGGTCACTCCGTCGTCCCCGTTACCTCTAACTCCGATTAACCCGAGCGTCGCGCCGAGACGCGCTGCCTAGTTTCGGGCTCGCTCCGCGCTCGCAACGCGATGTTCTTCTTCATGGCTCATGACGATCCGCATGAGCTGAAGGATGCGCGGTTCGCGGCCGTGTGCAACCGCGCACAGATTCAACCCACAGGTCCGGCAACGAAAACAAACCGCGCGCTGATTCAGATCATCGAGCTCTGGCATCGATCGGGGGCGCTCCTCGTCGCTTCGGTGATTCTATTGAGCGATCCGTTCAGTCTCGTTCGTTCTCGGCGATCGGCGAATCGAGTCCTACTTCTTGCGGCCTTTCCGGAGAGTCTTCCCCGCCTGCGACTCCTTCGATTCGCGCGTGTGCGGGTTCCCCAAGGTCCTACCAGCATCGCTCAACTGTTTTTTCGTCGGCTTCCCTGCCATGTCATCCTCCGTGAACTTCGCCAGGCTGACCAGACTACGCGTCCATCAAGTCCGTACCGGAGTCCAGGCGAGCAGTGTCTGGGTGACCCCGCGCTACTTGACATTGGACCTTGCAGAATCTCGCTTGCGCACCCCAGGAAGGGCATCGTTGCGTGCGCCAGGCTGACCTCGCCCGGCCGCGGCGGCGACCCACCGCCGACGAGCGAGAGATGCGACGCGGTGTGATGCGGCGCGCGGAATGGCCGCGCGGTGAGTACTGGATGGCGCGGGTCGGTGAGGCCGGCGACGCTGTGCACCGCGCTGGCGGCGAGCGCCTCCGCATCGTCGAGTGGCGGAAGAATGGACTCGAGGGCGCGCGCCAGCATCGTCTTGCCGGTGCCGGGCGGGCCGACGAGCAGAAGGTTGTGACCGCCCGCCGCGGCGAGCTCGAGAGCGTGCTTCGGCGTCTCCTGTCCGGCGATGTGCGCGAGGTCGACGGGATGCCGCGGCGCCGCGGCGCGCTCAGGCACCGGTGTCGGCGCGACTCGCGCGCGACCTTCCAGATGGTCGACGACGTCGCGTAGCGATGCGAAGCCGAACGCCGCGACGCCGCACGCGGCCGCTTCACCCGCGTTCGCATCGGCTGCCAGCACCTCGCGAATGCCGCGGCTAGCGGCGTGGCGAACGCGTGGCATCGTTTCACGAACCGGCCGCACCTGCCCATCCAGCGCGAGCTCTCCGAGACAGAGCGCGGTGACGTCCACGTGCAGCTGCCCGCTCGCGCGGAGGATCCCAAGGGCGATCGCGAGCTCGAAGCCGGTACCTTCCTTGCGACGCTCGGCCGGCGCGAGATTCACCGTGACTCGGCGGAGCGGAAACTCGAATCCGGAGTTCCGCACCGCGGCGCGCACGCGCTCCCGCGCTTCCTGCACCGCGGCGTCGGGGAGCCCGACTACGACCAGGGCCGGCAGGCCGTTCGCGACGTCGACCTCGACGGTGACGAGGGCGGTCTCGAGTCCCCACAGCGCGCACGCGGTGACGCGCGCGACGGAGCGCGCGGTCGCAGGCCGGTCTGGCGGGGTGATCGCGATGGCCGAGAGGCTCAGCGGGAACAGGCGCCAAGGGGATAGGACCTCCGACCAGTACCGGAGACCCACCCGCTCCGGCAGACTAGGTTGCCTTGAGCTGGCGGATGGCCCTCGCGCTGTTCGGGCTCGCGCTCCTCACACGCCTTGCCTTCGCGACGACCAACCTCTACGCGCCCGACTCGGTCCTCTACGCGCGCGGCATGGAGATGTTCGACCCGTTCGATCACCGGCCGCAGCCGCCCGGCTACCTCTGGTACATCCTCGTGTTGCGCGCGATCGACCTCGTGACGCACGACCCGAATCGCGCCATGACGATCGTGAGCGCGCTCGCCGGCGCTGCGACGGTCGCCCTCGTCTATCTGCTGGCGGCGCGTCTGTATGACGAGCGCACCGCGAAAGTCTCGGCGCTCTTCCTCCTCACCGCCGTCACGTTCTGGGCGTACGGCGGCGTCGCTTACCCGTACACGCTCCTCGCGGCGCTCACGACGATCTGCGCGCTTCTCTTCTGGCGGGCCATGGATCCTTCACAGCCGCGCCCGCGCCGAGGGCTTCACCTTGTCGTCGCGTCCATCGCGTGGGGGCTTGCGATCGGCTTCCGATCTGACCTCGCGATCTTTCTCGCGCCGCTGTGGCTCGTCGCCGCGACACGCGCGACGATCGCCACCGCGGCCGTGTCGGCCGGAGTCGTCGCGGCCCTCGCGGGTCTATGGGTCTTCGCGAGCGGGCTCGCCGACGGAGGCCTCGCCCGCTTCCTCGAAGCCGTCAGCATCCAAAGCAAGTTCGTTGACGACCGCTACAGCGTCTTCGGCAACGGACCGATCGCGATCTACCGGAACACGTACGAGCTCGGCCGCTTCCTCGGGCGCGGGCTCTACTTCCTGATCCCGCTCGTGGCAGCAACGCTCATCTCCGTCGAAGCGCGGCGGGTCGAGCTACGCGACCGCTGGCGTACCGTGTTCATGGTCCTGTGGACGTTCGCGCCGCTTCCTTTCTATGTCTTGGTCCACATCGGCGAATACGGCTACATCTTCAGCATGCTGCCGGGACTCGTGATCATCGCGGCACGCGGCTCGATCGCGCTCGCGAAAGGTTTGCGCATGCCGCGCACATTCAAGTGGCTTGTCGCCGCGGTCGTTCTCGGCAACGCCGCGATCTTCCTGTTGAGCGACACGCCGATCTCAGCGCGCGACATCGCACGCCACGACCGTGGGATCGACGAGAAGGTCGCGTACCTCGCGTCCTTCGCGCCAGACTCGACGCAAGTCGTGACGGCGTACGACGACGTGCTCGTGAACCACTACCTGCACGGACCGGCCGTGCTGCGCTACGACCCGGTCGCGAGCCCCGAATTCATCATGCCGCTCGCGTGCGACGCGGCTCCGGCGCACAAGCCCTGCGCGGACACGGACGTCGACGTGGTCCTCTGGGACGATCTGCTTCGAGCGGTCGGGCCGGGCTGGCAGGAGGTCCGCATGCCGCACGGTGGACGCCTGCGGATCGCGCACGTCGCGCGATCGGCCTCGCTACGGGTGAGCGAGGGCCTCGGAGTGGAGATCGTCCGCTAGCGTCGTCGCGACCCGCCGCCCCACGAGCCAGCTCACGGCCGCGAGCGGCGCGCCGAGGACCGCAGCGGCCACAGGCCAGAGCGAAAGCCACGGACGAGCCACGGTCTGCTCGTAGTACTGGAAGTACAGCGCCGTGAGCCGCGGCTCGACGCCGCCAAGGGCGCTCGTCGGCGCGGGAGGCGCGAAGACCAGCATCCGTACGAGCTCCGCGGCGACGAATGCGACCGCGAATGCGAGACCGAGCGCGAGCGGATGCGCCCATCGGCCGCCGCGGTGGCGCAACAGGTCGATCGCGACCGCGCCCGCGATGACGAGCGGCGGAAATGCCGGCGGGCGCCAACCGCTCGCGGCGAGGATCGCATATCCGACGATTGCGATGACCGTGTAGGCGAGCGCGGCCCACGTTGCCTCCCAGCGGCCGGGAAGGGCGACCGTTGCCATGGCGAGCGTTGCCGGTATGAGTGCCGAGACCAGCAACGGGTAGAAGAAGCCTTCGCGCGTCACCGACGTGATGTAGTAGAAGTTGAGCGCGAAGACGCTGATCGCACACAAATTTCCGAGCGTGAACAAGCGGAGCAAACGGCGGAGCCTGTCGTCGATCGGAAATACGCCAGGCGCTGTCGCCGCGAGCCAACCGAGCAGGCCGATCGCGCCGCCCGCGATGCCCGCAAGATGCGGCGGGCTCCAGATGTCGACGTCACGGCCGAAGAGGGAATGCCACAGGTTGTCGAAGGGCCCGGCCAGTATCGTGACGAGCGCGCCCACCCCGATGAGAGCGAGACCGAGCTCAGCGCGAAGAGGCCCGACCATAAGGGCACGGCCGCGGACGGGCCGACCGGCCATCGCGGTTGCCGCTGCGATGAGGGCGGCGAGACCCCAGAGCGCCACGCCCGTGTAAATGAAAAGGTGCGGCGTGCTCCAGAACGTGTCCCGACCGAAGATCCGGTGCCAGGACACATCCCACCCCGAGCCGAACCAGCTGAGGAGCGTTCCGGCGAGGCCAACGATGAGCGGAAGAGCCGTCCCGGCCCGGGCGATGTCGACGCGTCGGAGCGGGAGCGCGATCGTCGCCACGACGCTGATTCTATGAAGCCTCGATGAGCTCCACTCGGGTCCCGTCGATCCCCACCGTGAGCGCCGCGATGACCACCCGCCAGCGCGCACCGCGATCGCCGTGCATGGCCAGCCAGCCGGCACCCAGGCGCGCGAGGCGTCCGAGCTTGCGGCGGTCGACCGCCTCGGCCGCCGCCACGAACGACCCGGCGCTGCGGGTCTTCACCTCCACGAACACGTAGCCGTCGCGGTCGCGGCAGACCAGGTCGATCTCACCGAAGCGCGTGCGTTGATTCCGGGCGATGACGCGGAAGCCGCAGCGGACGAGCTCGATCTCAGCCGCGCGCTCTCCCGCGAGCCCGAGGGCACGCCGATCCACGGGAAGACAATCGGATCGTCATTGCGTCGGCGTGATGCGGATGACCCGGTCGGCAGAGCCGTTGCTCGTCGTCAGATAGAGCGATCCGTCGGGGCCCTGCCGGACGGTGCGGATCCGCCCGTACGTTCCGTTGAAGAAGACGTCGCGCTGGGTGGCGACCGCGCCGGCGAGCGTGAACCGGCGGAGGTCCGATTCCTTGAGCTGGGCGACGAACAGCGATCCGTCGTATGTGCCCCACTGGACGCCGCGCGCGAAGTCGGCGCCGCTCGTCGCGAGCGTCACGTTGCCGGACGACCACGCTGGGTCGACGAAGCGTGGATCGCCACACGGCCCGCGGCAGATCGGATATCCGTAGTTCGCGCCCGCGCGAAGGATGTTGATCTCGTCGTGCGTGTCGTCGCCGTGCTCGACCTCGATCGCGCGGCCGGTCCCGGGCTCGAACGTGAGGCCCTGCGGGTTGCGGTTCCCCATCGTGTACACAGCGGTACGCGCTGAGGCGCCCGACATGATCGGGTTATCGGCGGGGATGGTGCCGTCGCTGTTCACGCGGAGGACCTTGCCGTTCAGCACGTTGGGGTTCTGCGCGTTCGCGAGGTCCCCTGCGTCGCCCATCGTCACCCACAGCTTGCCGTCCGGACCGAACCGGACCCGGCAGCCGTCGTGGTTGCTGTTCGCGCGCATGCCGGAGCGGATGACGTAGCCGTCGAACACCGGGGCGTTGCCGTTCATCCGGTAGCGCAGCACCTGATTGAGCCACTGGCCGCCGTCATTCACCGACACGCATATGTAGAGGAGGTTGTTGGTCGCGAAGGCGGGGTCGAGCTCGATGCTCATGAGCCCCGACTCGCCCGACGCGTTGATATTCGCGACCGGGAACACATTCGCGAGCTGCACGGCGTTCGGCGCCGCACTCGCGAAGATGAGGATGTTGCCGACACGCTCGGTCACGAACATGCGCCCGTCCGGCGCGAACGCCAGGTCCCATGGGATCGCGAGCCCAGATCGCACGACCGTTGCGGTGAGTCGCGGAACGCTCCCCGGGGGCAGCGGCACCGTGATCGCGAGGAACACGCCCTGATCCTCCATCCATGCGGTGCCGTCGATCACCGGACGGAGGTGCAACGAGTACGTGCCCGCGGTCTGCGGCGCGCGCACCTGGAACGTGAACGTCGCATTCGCGCCGGGCGGGACCGTCGTCTCGGTCTGCGCGACCACGCGATTCGCCGACAGCCAGTTCACGCCGAGCGGCGCCCACTGCGCATCGTCCTGATTGATGGCGAGACGCGCCTCCTGTCCGAGCACGCCCTTGGTCCAGGTCTGCGCGCCGGTGTTGCGGAAGACGATCGTGAGCGGCGTGCTCACCTGACCGGGCTGCAGCGTCGGGTATGGCGACTGGCTCACCCACGCGCTGTGATATCCAGCGTCGCTCACGACGAGAACGAAGACGCCCTCGTCCTCGAGGTGCTGCACGCCCTCGAGGACCGGGTGGAGCGCGAGACGGTACGTGCCCGGCGTCGACGGCGCGCGAAGCGCGAACGTGAACGTCGCGATCGCGTTGGGCGCCACCGTGGTCTCGCTGGTCGTCGCGACCCGGTTCGCGCTGAGCCAGCCGACGGCCATGCCCGCGTCGGCCGCCGCGGTCGAGTCGCCGGCGACGCCCAGATTCACCTGACGGCCATTTACGCCCCGCTGCCAGGTCTCGGTACCGGTGTTGCGGAAGTGGACCGTGTACGACACGGTCGCGCCGGGTCGAAGCGTCGGCCAGGGCGACTGATCCACCCATGCGGCGTGAAACCCGGTCGCGGCGAGGGCGGGCTGGGCATCGAGGAAGAGCGAGGCGAGAAGGATCGGAACGAGCAGCGCCAGACGAAGCGCTCGCGTCATCACTGGGTTAACGCGCTAGAGGTCCTTCTCGTACGAGATCCAAGCAGGCTGCTTGACGAAGCCCATGGCCTCGTTGATCGAGAGCATCGGCTTGTTGTGGACGTCGTTCCAGGTCTTGATGTGCTCGATCCGGTTATCGATCGCGTAGCGGACCGTCCGCAGCTTGAGCGCCATGGCGATGCCCTTACCGCGCGCGTCGCGGCGGACCCCGGTGATCCCCTGCCAGAGGAACGTGGGGTCGTCGAGTGAGCGGAACATGTTCGAGACGCCGAGATAGCGGCCGTCCTTGTCGATCGCGAGGTAGAACGCGTCGATGAGAGCATTGGGTGCGTCGATGTCGTCCCGGCGGAACTCGTCGAAGGTGTGCCGGGTCGGCGGGTCGACGCTCGGGATGTCCATCCGGCAGTCCTCGTTGAGCTCGAATGCTTTTTGCAGAGCGCCGGTGTCCCGCTGCATCTCGTCGGCGAGCGTGGCGATGCGAATGCCCTGTTTGGCGACGCGATCGCCGGCCGTACCGAAGCGCGCGAAGTCAAACCCCTTCACGAACAGGCGGGATTCCCAGTCGCGCTTGACCTCGCGGTAGCCGCGCTTGGTCAGGAAGCGGACGCCGTCGGTCATCGATTCCTTCGCCGCGGAGGCGATGGCGCGGCCGCCACGCTCGGCGACCGCAGCGGAGAGGTCGTCATACAAAGCCGTGCCGTGACCGCGGCCGCGCAGGTCGGGCAACACCGTGATGTCGACCCGGTACTTGGTCGGGACGAACGCCCAGCGCATGTGATTGACCTGGCCGAAGCCGACGACACGCCCGGAGTCCTCGGCGACGAGGCGCAGCTTGAAGTACTTGCCGTGGTCCCAGGTCTTGTCCCAATGGCGCCACTCTTCGACGGTTTCGCCGTAATCGGGATACGACGCCTTGCCCACCGCGACCAGCGCCGGATAGTCGGCGGGCGTTGCGGGGCGCACGGTCGTCTTCGGGGAGGTCTTCACGGCTCGCGAAATCTAGTCCACGCACTCTGCGTGGAAAACGTCAACTCGGTGACACTCCGGCCGGCTCCAGCTCGAGCTCGATCTGGTTCTCCGAGGACAGCATCATGCGCACCGTCCCGAAGTCCTGACGGTGGAACGGCGTGACCCCGAGCTCGCGCAAAGCCCTGCGGTGATCGATCGTCGGGTAGCCGCAGTTGTGCTCCCACCCGTAGCCGGGATACTTCGTCGCGAGCTTCGCCATGAGGCGGTCGCGCGTGACCTTCGCGACGATCGACGCCGCGGCGATCGAAAACGACTTCGCGTCGCCCTTCACGATCTCGGTGTGCTTGCCGGGCGCGAACGCCGGATCGAGGATGCGGCGCCCGTCTACGAGGACCCAGTCGTATTCGCCGATCTGGCGCAAGGCTCGCATCATCGCGACGTGACTCGCGTGATAGATGTTGAGTTGGTGGATCTCCGCGAGCGACGCGGCGCCGATGCCGACCTTCACGACGCGGCCGCGGATCGAGTCCAGGAGTCCCTCGCGTTGAAGACGCGTCAGGACCTTCGAGTCATTGACCTTGCGGATGAGCTTCGTGTCCGGCGTGACCATGCACGCCGCCGCGACCACCGGTCCCGCGAGCGCCGCCATGCCGACCTCGTCGACGCCGACCACTCGCAGAAGCCCTTGCGCCCATAGGCGCTTTTCATTGTTGAGAGATGGCATGGGTGATTAGGGTCGGGGACCGGCTATGCGCCGGTCAAGTCATCGCCGCTTTTCGCGGAGGGTGGCGGCCTTGCCCACTCGGTCTCGGAGGAAGTAGAGAGCCGCGCGGCGCGCGTGCCCGTGACGCACGAGCTCGATCTTCTCGACGCGGGGCGAGTGGACCATGAAGGTGCGCTCCACGCCGATGCCGCTCGCGATCCGGCGGACGGTGATCTGCTTGTCGACACCGCCGTTGCGCACGCGGAGCACGGTGCCCTCGAAGTTCTGGAGGCGCTCGCGGTTCCCTTCGACGACTCGCACGCTCACGCGCACGGTGTCTCCGGGCCGGATCTCGGGTAGATCGGCCTTCAGCTGCTCTCGGGCAAGCGTGTTCAAGAGGTCATTCATAGGAATGGTTAGGGCACTCACGAAGTAAAGGGATTCTAGCAGCAACTAACGCTTCGCCTTCTTCAGACGATCCAGGATCGTCACGTGTGACACGCCGAAATGGCGCGCGAGCTCGCGAACGGTGAGTCCCGCGCCGCGCATCTTGGCCACCTCCGCGACCGTCGGGCCACGCTGTCCGCTGCGGGGAGGCCGCAGGCGAACGCCTGCCGCCCGCAGCCGCGCGCGCACGGTGGCCGGCGAGATCCCGAAACGCGCCGCGATCCGGTACGAGCCAACTCCGGAGCTGTACGCCGCCTTGAGGTCGGCGTCGGAAACCCGGTCGCGGGCGGGCGGTCGCGGAAGTCGCGCCCGCTCGGCGGGCGTCAGACCCGCTCGCTCGATGAGGTCCGGACGCCGCTCGACGGTGCGGCGGACGGCTTCGGCGCGACGCCACCGCGCGATCGCGGCGTGATCGCCCGAGAGGAGCACCGCGGGCACGCGGCGACCCTCGTGCTCCACTGGCCTCGTGTAGTGCGGCCCCTCGAGGAGACCCTCGGTGTGTGACTCGTGCGTGAGCGACTCCGCCTCGATCACATCGGGAACGAGACGGGTCACGGCGTCGATCACGACCATCGCCGCGAGCTCGCCACCGGTCAACACGAAGTCGCCGATCGAAAGCTCTTCGTCCACGTCCCCTTCGATGACGCGCTCGTCGATCCCCTCGTAGTGCCCGCACACGATCACCAGATGCGGGAGCTCCGCAAGACGCCGCGCGGCCGCCTGGTCGAACAGCGGGCCCTGCGCGCTCATGAGGACAACATGGCCACGCTCCCCCTTCGTCGCGCGGATCGCGCGGGTGACGGGCTCCGGCTTCAACACCATACCGGCGCCACCACCGTACGGCGCATCGTCGACGACGTGGTGGCGATCGGTCGCCCACTGGCGGATGTCGTGGACCGCGAGCTCGATCTGGCCTGCCGCTCGTGCGCGCGCGACGATGCTCTCGGCGAACGGGCTCTCGAACATCTTTGGAAAGAGCGTGAGAACGTCGATCCGCGGGGTCATCCGAGGACCTCCTGCGGCACGACGACGATCCGGCCACCGGCGATGTCGACCTCGCGGACCACCGACGCGATCGCTGGGAACATCAGCTCCTCGCGCGAGCCCTCCGCGCGCACGACCAGGACATCGGTCTCGCCCGCCCGAAGGACCTCGCTCACAACCCCGAGGGCCTTGCCGTCCGGCGTCTCAGCGCGGAGGCCGAGGAGATCGGCCCAGAGGTAGGCGTCCTTCGCGGCGCGGCGCGCCTCGGCGCGCGAGACCCGCAGATTGCGGCCGCGGATGCGCTCGGCGTCGTTGCGTGTGGTCAGGCCATCGAAGCGAACGATCGGGACGTCGGCGGCACCGCGGACTGAGGCGACGACAAGATCACCCATTCCGTCACAGAGAAGCCTCGCGCCCTTGCGGAATCGATCGGCGACGTCGGTGCGCGGATGCACCTTCACCTCGCCACGCACACCGTGGGGCGCGCCCACGACCCCCACGATCGGGTCGTCGCTACTAATCGATTTCGAGGTTGACCTTTGTTCCATCGCGCGTCGCCATCACTTTGAGGAGCGCGCGGATGGCCTTCGCGATCCGTCCGCCGCGGCCGATCACCTTTCCGACGTCCGGTTCGGCGACCTGTAAGTGGAGCTTCGTGAAGTCGCCGTCGAGCTCCTCGGTCACCACGACCGCCGCCGGATCGTCAACGAGCGCCTGAGCGACGTGCTCGAGGAGCACGCGCATCCGACCGGGCTGCGTCGCGTCGCTGGTCACCGTACTTTTGCCGGGACCTCGTCCTCGGGGATGCCGCTGCGGATGAGCAGCGAGCGCGTCGTCGAGGTGGGACG
Organism: Chloroflexota bacterium; assembly: GCA_038040345.1. Taxonomy (GTDB): domain Bacteria; phylum Chloroflexota; class Limnocylindria; order P2-11E; family P2-11E; genus 3-1-20CM-2-70-9. The sequence continues at coordinate 275,502 of JBBPIQ010000003.1, read as the reverse complement.
CGCGCCGTTCTTGAACCAGTGCCGGGCGCGCTCCGCGTTGACGACGAGGCGGGCGGGCTCGGCGAGCGGGTCGTAGTGGCCGATCGTTTCGATGAACTTGCCGTTTCGGGGCGCGCGCGAGTCCGCGATGACGACGCGGTACGTCGGCGCTTTTGTCTTACCTACACGGCGCAGGCGGATGTGAACTGCCAACTCGGTCGGGATCCTCCTCGCGAATGTGCCGTCCTTGGGGCCACAGCCCCCTGGAGGCGAACGCGTCAATGATATGGCATCACATGCCCGGAAGTCCGGGCATGCCGGGCAGGCGAGGCAGTCGCCCGCTCTTCGCCATCGAGCCCATCTGCTTCATGAGCTTGCGCATCTCGGCGAATTGCTTCAGGAGCTGGTTCACGTCCGAGACGGTCGTCCCCGAGCCGGCGGCGATCCGGCGTCGCCGCGAGCCGTTGATCAGCGCAGGGTCGGCGCGCTCTGCTTTCGTCATCGACGAGATGATCGCCTCGATCTTGCTCATCTGGCGCTCGGCCTCTGGGCCTTCCGGGAGCTGCTTCGCGATGCCACCGAGGCCCGGGATCATCTTCATGAGATCCCCGAGCGGTCCCATCTTCTTCACCTGCTGGAGCTGCGCGTAGAAGTCCTCGAATGTGAACTGGGCATCCATGAACTTCTTGGCCTGCGCTTCGGCGGTCTTCTGATCCATGTGCTCCTGCGCGCGCTCGACGAGCGTCAGGATGTCCCCCATCCCGAGGATCCGCTGCGCCAGCCGGTCAGGGTGGAACACCTCGATCGCGTCGAGCTTCTCGCCGGTCCCGATGAGCTTCACCGGAACGCCCGTCACCGCGCGCACCGAGAGCGACGCGCCGCCGCGGGCGTCTCCGTCCGCTTTCGCCAAGACGAGCCCCGTGAGCGGCAGTCGCGAGTGGAACATCGTCGCGCTCTCGACCGCGTCCTGCCCCGCCATCGCGTCGACCACCAGGAGCGTTTCGTGCGGCTTCACCGCGGCGACCACCTCGGCGATCTCGGTCATCATCGCCTCGTCGATGTGAAGGCGGCCGGCCGTGTCGACGATCACGGTGTCGCGGCCCTCCGCGGGCGCGCCGGCCGCGAACGCGGCGACATCCGCGGCGACGCGTTTGGGGTCGACCGCGCGCACCGGGACGCCGAGCTGTTTGCCGAGAGCCATGAGCTGGTCGATCGCGGCAGGGCGGTGCACATCCGCCGCGACGAGGAGCGGGTGCCGACCCTGCTTGCGCAGGAGGTTCGCGAGCTTGGCCGCCGTCGTGGTCTTGCCCGATCCCTGAAGCCCCGCGAGCACGATGACCGTCGGAGGCCGATCCGCGCGCGCGAGAGGTGTGGCTTCGCCGCCCAGCATCTCGACGATGGCGTCATGGACGATCTTCACGACCTGCTGCGCGCCGGTGATCGACTCGAGCACGCGTTCGCCGATCGCGCGCTCGCGAACGGTGGCGATGAGCTGGCGCACGACCTTCAGGTTCACGTCGGCTTCGAGAAGAGCGACGCGAACGTCGCGCAGCGCCTCGTCGAGATCCGCCTCGCTGACGCGGGGACGGCCGCGAAGTCGCTCGAACGTATTGTTCAGACGGTCAGAGAGCTGCTCGAACACCACACACGACTCTAGAGCGTTGGAGCCGAGCTCCTAGTTGTTCATGCTCAGACGGGCGGCCTCGACGGCGCGATCGCGGACGTGCACGTGCTCCGTCCCATCGTGCGTGTGCGCGGACCCGGACGCCCCGATCTCGATCTGGCGGATGAATGCCTCGACGACGATCGGATTGAGCTGTGAGCCCGCGACCCGCCGCAGCTCGGCCACAGCCTCATCGTGGCAGAGCGCCGCGCGGTACGGTCGCGTCGAGGTCATGGCCTCGTACGTGTCGGCGACCGAGATGATCTGCGCGGCGAGCGGGATCTCGTCGCCCTTGAGTCCGTTCGGGTAGCCGGACCCGTCGTAGTGCTCGTGGTGCGCGAGCACGATCGGCCGGATCCGCTCCAGATTGGGAACCTCGCCGATGAGGTTCGCGCCGATGATCGGGTGTGTCTTCATCTCGGCCCATTCCTCTTCGCTGAGCGCCGAGGGTTTGGTGAGGATGTGCTCGGGGATCCCGATCTTTCCGATGTCGTGGAAGAGCGTGCCCAGATTCACCGCGGCGGTCTCGTCTGGCCCGAGGCCGAGCGACTTCGCGACCGCAAGCGCGTGCTGCATCGTGGCGTCGGAGTGACCCGTCGTGGAGCGTTCCTTCGCGGCGAGCGAGCCGAGGAGGGCGGCGATGACCGACACGTGTGAGGCCTCGAGCCGCTCCGTGGTGCGCTGAAGGTTCTCGTTCATCGAGACGAGCTGGCTGTTGCGTTCGCGAACCTGCGTCGACTTCATCATGTAGAGCCTGAACGAGTACCAGGCGATCCCGAGCGGCAGGACGAACACGATCACGCCGATGACGCCGAGCGACTGATACGCGAGCGCCAGGGCGGCTCCGTTCACCGCCGTCGCCAGATAGTTGATCGGCATCCACGCGAAGTTCTGCGTCCACACATCGACGAAGCGCGAGCTCGACGTCAGCGTGATTACCGCGGCCGTGAGCGCGCTGTTGACGGCGAAGTACACGGCGGCCGACACCGCAACCGCGAGCATCGTCGGCACGAACGCGCCGGGCGGAACCATCCCGCCGACGAGCTGGTACGTGCTGGACGCGAGGTACGTCGAGACCATCATCCCGCCGAAGTTGAAGAGGATCTTTCGTGCGGGCTTCGGCTTCGGGGTGTAGGCGTTCACCGCGACGACCACGACCGTGGCCCAGAGCGCCACGGGGGTGCCGAACAGGACGTACGCCGCGATCTTCACAGCGAACGCGACGGAGATCGCGCTCGACCGGAAGAGCACGACGGGATTCCGCTGGGCGACGCCGACGAGCACGAGGATGACGACGAACATCACCGGGTCGATGGCGCTCGTCCGAACGTTGATCGAGTTCGCGACGAGAACGACCAGCCCGAGCGCAGCGACGATCGCGATGTAGATCTTCGCGGCCTGCTGTTTCATTAGTTGAGCACCCTCTCGCCGCGGTGGCTCTTTGGCCCCTTGCCGTTCAGCTGGACCGACTCCCAGCTGATGTCCTCCCAGGTAATGCCTTCCCAGGAGATGTCCTCCCAGGAGATGTCCTGCCAGCTGATTGCGGACCAGTTGAACGACGCCCAGTTGACGTTTTGCCATGTGACCGCATCCCAGACGACGTTGGACCAGGAGATTGCGGACCACGAAATGCCGTTCGAATCGACGCCGCGGTTGAACGTGAGATCACGCCAGACGAGGGGCTGACCGTAGATGAGCGGATACATCTCGCTCGCGAATCCGGCTGAGACCACGTCTACCGTCGCGCCGGTGCTCTGATCCGACGCCGTGACCGCCGCCACCGCGCTGACCATCCCGCTCCCCGTGGTACTAGGAGATCCGTATGAAAGCGCGGCCGCGCTGCTCTTCAAACGACCTTTGATCTGCGCGGGGGTAAGCGCTGGGCTGCGCTCGAGCATCAGCGCGACGACTCCGGTCACGACCGGCGCGGCCATCGACGTCCCCGAGAGACGGAAATACTCCGGTACGAGTGGGTCCAGGCCGGCGACCCGCCGATCGGGGAGCTCCTGATCGAGCGTGCTGCCCGGCGAGCGGAGGCTCACGATCTTCCGCCCAGGCGCGGCGAGGTCCGGCTTCGCAAGCCCGTCGATCAGCGTGACGCCGCGCGAGGACCACGACGCGAGGGCGTCATCGGCTGTCGTCGCCGTGCCGTTGTCGTCGATCCCGCCGACGGTGATCACGTACGGATCGTTGCCCGGCGATGTGATCGTCCGTTCCGCCGGACCCGCATTACCGGCCGACACGACGACGGTGATGCCGGCGAAGACGAGCATTTCGGCCGCGGTCGCGAGGGGATCGTTACGGTAGCTCGTCGTGGTCGGCCCGCCCGCCGAGAGGTTGACGACGCGGATGTTGTAGTCGCTGCGGTGTGCGAGGACCCACTGCATCCCGGCGATGAGCGTGGAGATGTTCGTCGAACCGGATGCCGCGATGACGCGGACGTCGATCAGGTTCGCGCCGGGCGCGACCCCGGCATATGCGCCGCCCGAAGCGGTCCCGTCACCGGCGACGAGGCCCGCGACGTGGGTACCGTGCCCGCCCGGGTCTGCGGGTGGAACAAGAGCCGCGGTGCCGCCGGTGAAGTCGACCGAGGCCACGATCCTGCCGGCGAGGTCCGGGTGGGGCGCGATACCACTGTCGAGGATCGCGACACCGACTCCTCTGCCGGTTACCCCGAGCTGTCGCCAGACGTCCGGCGCTCCGACCTCGAGGATGCCGGGGCTCGACGCGAGCGCCGCGCCGTCCAGCGGATCAAAGGTCGCGGTAACGACCTCGTCGGGCGAGACGTACGCGACGTCCGGGTCGTTCGCGAGGGCCAGGACCTCGGCGCCGGAGAGGATTGCGGCCGCTCCGCCGACTATCGAAAGCTCGCGGCCGACCTTGCCTTGCGCCCGCCGGACCGCATCGGCGGCGCGATCGGCGTGGTGACCATTGTTCAGCTTGGGGGCGGCACGGACGATGACCGCGAAGTCATCCTTCGGATTGGTTTGCGCGAGCGCGAGCAGCTGAGGGCTGATCTTGGCATCGCCACTGGTTTTCGCTCCCGCCGGGGTCGCCTGTGTCGCCGTCACGATGACGGCCACGAGACACAACCCCGCCCAACGCGTGCCCACCCATCCCCGTCTGCTCACGCAATCCCCCGACGCGGCTTCCCTGCCGCGTTCCACCCCGTCGGGTGATAGGAAGCGCGTTTACGCGCGCGACTTCAATAGATGCGACCCCTCTTGAATCCTCGCGGACACACGATTGGTACAACCCATGTCTCGTTCTCGCGCGCATGCTCGTTGGCGTGACGCTTCAAGGTTTTGTGTCGAGCGCGGACCTTGCGATCGCGATCTCGATCGCCGCGCTCAGCATCTCGGCGCTGCGAAGCGGACGACGACCGCCGCGCATGCGCTCATGGCTGTTCTTCGCTCTCGGTTCGGTCACGCTGGTCGTGCACAGCGCGTTCGGCACACAGGGCGAGGGCCAGGCCGAAGCGGCCGCGTTGTTCGAGCTGCTCACGCTCGCCCTCTTCGCGATCGGCTTCGTGCTCCTCTATGGTGCGGACCGCGAACAGTTGCGCACCATCGAGACACGCGCGGAGCTCGATCCGACAACAGGCCTGCTGAACCGTCAGGCGTTCCGTGAACTGGTGGGCGCGCACCTTCGCCGCCCGCGGCACGGACCCTCGGCCGTCGCGGTCGTGGATCTCGACGGCTTCAAGGCCGTCAACGACTCGCGGGGCCATCCCGCGGGCGACGAGGTCCTCGGCCTCGTGGCTGCCGCGATCCGGGCGAACCTGCGCGCGCAGGACCTCGCTTCGCGGTACGGCGGCGACGAGTTCGTCGTTTTCCTGGCCGACTGCCCCGGCGAGAGCGCCCTTCCGATCATGGAACGCATCCGCGCGGTCGTGGCGGGGGTCACCGCGGCGTCCGGCTCGACCGTGACGGCCTCGGTCGGTCTAGCCCTTTCCGCGGACGGCGGCGCCGAGCTCGACGATCTGGTGCGGACCGCGGACCGCGCGCTCCTCGCGGTGAAGCGCTCGGGCAAGAATCAGCTCCTGGTCGCGGAGACGGCTAACCCGGCAACGCGCCCCGCTTCTTGATGAGCGTGCGGAGCTCCGCCGGCGCGACCTCGGGGCCGTAGAGGTAGCCCTGCACGATCTCGACGCCGAGCGACGCGAGAGCCTTCTCCTGCTCGGCCGATTCGACCGAGTCGGCGACGACTCGTGCGCCGATCCTCCGCGCCTCGGCGACCGCGGCGACGATCGCGCCCGCATTCGCGACGTGGTCGCGTGAGATCGGGTACGGGATCTTGAACGTGTCGAAGCTCAGAATCCAGCGCGGGCGCGCGCCGGTCGCGTACTCCTCCGATGCGAGACGCACGCCAAAGGCCTGGATCGCGACCAGCGCCTTCGTCAGCTCCGGATCTACGGTCGATCCGCGCGGACATTCGAGCTCGATGGTCCTGGGGTCGACACCGGTGTCCGCCAGCGCGTCGATGAGCCTGAGCGCATCCGGTCGCCGGAGCGTCTCGCTCCAGACGTTCGCGGCAATGACCGGCACCGGGACGCCATCCGCCCGCCACTTCTTCGCCTGACGGCAGATCGCGCCGATCACCCATCGATCGAACTCGACATGAAGGCCCGCCTGGTCAACGAGCGGGACGATGTCGCTCGGCCCGATCATCCCGTGCACCGCGTGCGGCCAGCGGACGAATGCTTCGACGCCGACGAGCGTGCCGGTCTTGATCTCGACCTGCGGCTGGTAATGGATGGTCAGCGCGCCGGTCTCGAGTGCTTGCTCGAGGTCGGCCGGGCGCAGACGAACGATCGCCACCTTGAGCCGAGTATGACCTCAGGTCGCCGGAGACAGGAGTGCGTTCACGAAGGCCGTCGGATCCATCGGCACGAGGTCGTCAGCCTTCTCGCCCACACCGAGGAGCTTCACCGGGAGCTTGAGCTCCTGCGCGATCGCGAAGACCGCGCCGCCTTTGGCCGTGCCGTCGAGCTTCGTCACGACAAGACCCGTGACCGCGGCGGTCGAGGTGAACTGACGCGCCTGCTGGATCGCGTTCTGGCCCGCCGTCCCGTCGAGGACGAGGAGCACCTCGTCGGGCGCGCCGTCGCGCGCGCGTCCCGTCACCTTGACGATCTTTCCGAGCTCGTCCATGAGGTACCCCTTCGTGTGCAGCCGCCCGGCGGTGTCGGCGATGACCGTCGTGTTCCCGCGCGCGACCGCCGCGTTCACCGCGTCGAAGACGACCGCCGCCGGATCACCATCCGGTTTTCCTGAAACGATCGGTACGCCCACTCGCTCGGCCCAGCGCTCGAGCTGCTCGATCGCCGCGGCGCGAAAGGTGTCGGCCGCCGCGAGCAGCGGACGTTCTCCGGAATCCTTGAGTCGCTTCGCGAGCTTCGCTGCGGTCGTCGTCTTGCCGCTGCCGTTCACGCCGACCACGAGGATCACGCGCGGCTTCTGCCCATCGCCACGCAGCCGAACATCGCCCGCGAGGGCGGCGACGAGCGTCTCGCGGACCGCGGCAAGCGCTTTCGAAACTGACTTCAGCTCGCCCGTCGTGAAGAGATCGCGCAGCTGGGCCATCAGCGGATCGACGAGCGAAACGGAGAGGTCGGCGCGAAGCAGCGCTTCCTCGAGCGAGTCGAGCCACTCCGCGGTGAGTGACTGTTCCCCGCGTCCGAAGAGACGTGAGAAAAATCCGCCGCGCGTCTTGGCCAGTCCTTGCTCGATGCTCACTTCTCGCAGGCTACCGGGCTAGCCCGCCCGTTCGCGCTCCGCGTCAAGATCCGCGAGCTTCAGCGAGATCACCTTCGACACGCCGCCGTCGTCCATCGAGACGCCATAGAGCATGTCGGCCGCCTCGATCGTCGCTCGGTTGTGCGTGATCACGACGAACTGCGTGCGATCGGTGAGCTCGCGGAGCGCTTGCGTGAAGCGGCCGACGTTGCGCTCGTCGAGCGCGGCGTCGACTTCGTCGAGCACGCAGAACGGCGCCGGCCGCACGCGCAGGATCGCGAGGAGCAACGCGGTCGCGGTGAGGGCGCGCTCGCCACCAGAAAGCTGCGCCAGGCTGCCGATGCGCTTGCCGGGAGGGCGCGCGTAGATGTCGATGCCCGGCTCCTCGTCGCTATCGCGCCCGGGGGCCCCTTCCCCCGCCTCACTCGTGCGCAGGGACGCCTGCCCGCCGTTGAAGAGGCGCTGGAAGAAGACACCGAACTCGCGGTCGACGGCCTGCAGCGTCGCGCTGAACTGCTCGGCGATCGTCGTCGCCAAATCGTCGGCGAGCGAGCGCAGGTCGGTCATCGCGCGATCGAGGTCGGCCTTCTGTGTCGACAGGAACTCGTGGCGCTGGCCGATCTCGGCGAGCTCGGTCGCGGCGAGCGGGTTGACCGGCTCGAGCGTGATGAGCCGGCGCCGCAGGCGCTGAAGAGCGGCGACCGTGCTCGCCTTCTCCTTCTCATCCGGCTCCTCGTCGAGCGCGATGCTTGCCGGATCGGGGAGCGGCTCGTCCTCGGGAAGACCGAGCTCCGCGCGCACCTGCTCCTCGAGCAGCCGCAGCGCGCCCGATGCGCGCTCCTCCTCGACGGCGAGCTTGCCGCGCTCGCCACGAAGCTCCGCGAGTCGTTCGCGAGCTTTGGCCAGCCGTTGTTCGGACTCGCGGCGGGATCCCTCCGCGGCGAGCGCGCGCTCCCGGGCCAGCTCCGCCGAACGCGCCGCTTCCTTTGCGTCCGCCGTCGTTCGTCCGAGGTCGTGCTGCGCCGTCTCGAGACGGGCACGCGAGTCGCGCTCCTGCGCGAGGAGCGCGCGGAGGCGTTCCTCTTCATCGGCGATACGCCGCTCCGTCGCGCTGACCTGCTCGCTGAGCGCGTCGCGGACCCGGACCGAAGCGCTGCGGCGCTCCTCCATCGTCGCGGACTGAAGCCGAGCTTCCTCGGCGCGCTTCGAGGCGGCGTTGTGCGCATCGACCGCGATCTGCTCGCCACGTTCCGAGGCCGCGAAGACATCCGCGGCGGTGTTCCGGGCCGTCGCCGCGACTTCACTGTCGCGCGCGAGCTTGTCGCGACGACCAAGGAGCTCGGTGCGTTCCCGTTCGATCGCCGACGCGCGCGCCTCCTGCGCACGAACGAGATCGCGCACATCCGCTTCGCTGGTCGCGAGCCGGTCCGCTGCGACCTCGGCATCCCCGCGCGCACCCTGCGCGGCACCGAGCCGCTTGTCGGCCCCTTCACGGCGTCGCTCGGCGTCCGCGCGCTGCGCGAGAACGTCGCGTTGCGCCCGCTCAGCGGTCATGAGCTCCTCGTGCAGTCGCGCGGCCATGCCCGCGAGCTGGGTGGTGGCGTCGCGTTCGGCGCGCTTCCGCGGGTCGACGATGCGCGCAAGGCCCGGGAGCACGAGCAGACCGCTCGGTGCGATCACCGCGCCGGCGCGCAACGTCGTGGCCGCGGCGAGGGCCGTCGCGTCGTCCGGCGCGACGAAGATCGCGACGCCGTCAGCGATGCGCCGACAGCCTTTGGGCGTATGCGCGTCGCCGGACGCACCGCCGCCCGCGATCGCGACCGCCCGGCCGAGGGCTGTGCGCACCGCGTCGGGTGCCGCGATGCGTTCGTGTAGCCACGCGAACCCCTTTGGCAGCGGGGGCAGCTCCTGTGCGTCTTCGCGCGCCGCGAGCTCCGCGTCCGCGCGATCGACGGCCTCGCGGAGCGCGGCCGTCTGCCCACGCACCAGCGCGAGGTCACCATCGATCCGCTGTAGATCGTTGCGCGCGGCCCCAGCGTGCTCGGCCGCGCTCTCCGTGGAGCGCGCGGCTTCGGCGACCTTCTCTCGTGCGCGGGCGAGATCCGCGGCGATGCGGCTTCGTTCGCGCTCGCGTTCGCTTCGCTCCTTCGTGAGGCTCGCGGCGGTCGCGGCCAGCTCCTCGTCGCGCGCGAGGAGAGAGCGCTCCTCATCGCCGAGGCGTAGCTCGTCGCTCTCCCTGATGAGGTGCGCGCGCTCGGTCTCGACGCGGGCGGCCCGCGCTTCGGCGAGCGCCACGCGCGTGCGCGACGCCTCCTCCTCCGCCGTCCGCGCCCCGTCGGCGGACTCGCGCGCGCTGCGCGCCGCGGCGGTCGCTTCTTCATCGACGCGCGTGCGGCGCTCGCGAAGGCTCGCAAGCTCTCCCGGTAGCGCCGCGAGGGCCGTGCCGGTGCGCTCGCGCTCGGCTCCGATGGCGGTGAGGCTCGCCTCGAGCCCTGCGACGCGCTCGCGGGCCGACGCTTCCGTGGACGCGGCGTCCGCGGAGGCGATGCGGCGACGTTCTTCCTCCTGCCGAGCCGCGCGCAGGTCCTCGTCGGTCCCGGCCGTCGCGGACTCACCTTCCGCGACGTAGTCGCTGAGGCGCTCGATCTCCTTGTCGACGCCCGTGATCTTGGTCGTGAGATCGGCTCGCTGATCCGCCGTCGTGCCGAACGACGCCTTGTACCAGCGAAGCGCGCGGCGGCGAAGCTCGTTGCGAATCGTCTCGTACTCGTTCCACTTGGCGGCCTGATCGCGGAGCGCTTCGACCCGCGGACCGATTTCGCGAAGGATGTCGTTCACGCGGACGAGCTCGACCTCGGCGAACTTGAGCCGGTTCAGTGCCTCCTCGCGGCGAAGCTGGAGCCGTCGCGTCCCGGCCGCCTCTTCGATGACTGTCCGCCGATCAGATGGACGGAGCGCGAGTATTTGATCGACGAGGCCCTGGCCGATGACGACGAACGGGTTATCGGCGAGGTTCGCGCCCGCGAGCAGATCCTGAAGATCGCGAAGGCGGACGCGCGAACGGTTCACGAGATATTCGGCCTCGCCGTTCCGGAAGAGACGCCGGCCGACCTCGATCTCCGTGAAGTCGATGGGCAGCCGCCGCGACGAGTTGTCCAGCTGCAGCAACGCTTCGGCGTGACTCAACGCCTTGCGCGTTTCGCTACCGCCGAAGATCAGCTCCTCGTTGCGCTTCGCGCGCAGGACGCGCGCGTTGTTCTCACCAAGTGCCCAGCGGATCGCATCGGCCACGTTGGAGTTATGCACGATGACGTTCTCTGCAACGAAGTTGTGGGTTTCGTCGATGCACAAGTCATAAACCCACTCTTCGTCGGGCTCGATCGACGTGACTGACTTCACCTGGTCCCAGTACACGTCGGAAAAGGCGAGCACGATCAATTCGTCTAAGACCTCGGCGGCACGGTCTCGGGTTCTTCCGAGTTGCTCGATTTCGACAAGCGCCTGACGGAGTCCGTCGCGCGTACCGTTTGCTTTGGCCTCCCGGTACCTTCGGAGGGTCGGGCAACTCTTTCCATAGCCGATGGTGACGCCCGCGAGGTGCACAGCTTCACGAATCAGCGACGAGATCCCGGGTATCACATCCACATTCGGCTTAGGCTTCGGCCTGAGCTCCTTTAGTTCATCGAGGGCACGACCTTTGCCACCAACGAACGAGAGGCCTCGCGTCGCAGTCTCCACCTGCTGAATGCCGGCGATGGAAAGCGCGTAGTAAGTCCGACGCGTCCTCGCGACCGTATTTGTCGCGTAGCTCTCGAAAGAACAGATCGACGCGAACACACCAAGGCGCAACAACAGGCTCACCACGTTATGGGCGAGCTTCTCGCTGGCGGTTACGTAGGTGATACGAGCCCGTGGCCGTCCCTGATCCTCCGTGACTACATGGCCATCGCCTTCAAACAAGCCGGAAAGAAACGCCCACTGACTTGCGGCGTCTGCTTCGAACAGCGCTGGTGGAATCTCTTTGTCGGCGGAAAGTGCCCCGACACGGAACCAGAACACATCATCGAGCAGGACTTCGAGACCACGCGAATTGATCACTGTTGCGAATCGTTCCCGGCGCTTTGCGCGGAGACCGAACTGGCTCGAGACTGCGGCGGCTACGTTCGCGTTGACGGCCGCGTCAGCATTTGAGAAGGACACGAACGCGCGGTCGCTTCGACCTTCAGCGATGAGAAGGCCCATGAACCTGGAGAGCACTGGGTTGAGGGTCTTGGGCCAATTAACTGCGAGGCCGCTCCGAGACTGAACCACCGAAACCGCGGGAGGCACCGTCGCAGCCACCGAGGCCAGCTTCCTAATCCCGGCGGCATCCACCCGCCGCCCGCGGACAAGCCGCCGTGCATACCGCGGATTCGTCCCAGCGGCTCGTGCCCACTTCGCGCAGGACCCGAACCGGGCTCTTTCTGAATCCGCCCAGTCACGCAGGCCGTCGCCGGCCTCCACATAGACCTCGCCCAGCTTAGTCACTGTTTCCAGAGGTTGTGGCAAGTCAGGGGTTAACCCATCGGGCTTGGTCGGTAGTCGGCGGGGAAGAGCGACGCGAGTCCCCGGTCGAATCTCGTCGGCCCGCAGAGTTCGCACCTTGCCCGATTCCACCGTGAACAGTGGGTGATAGGGCGTCGCAGTGATCGACCTTCCTGACCGAGTCTCAATCCGAATCAAGGAAGGCGGTGCGGAGCGCCTAACGAAGGCGGCGACTGGTCGGGGTTCGAGATGGAGCGTTTCCAAATTCATGGAAAGGACGCGCACGCGGCCGGGGTTGTCATGGGCGACCAAGCCGTCGTCGAGGACCTCGACCGAAGCCGAATTCGTGAGTGCGCTTTCGACCAGCTCTCGGATCGCGATGTCACGGCCGTTGGCGAGAGTCACCCGGGAGGAACCATGCAGACACTTCCCGGAACCGTTCGGACCGATGACAGCGGTAATCCCAGGTGCGAATTGGAGCTCGGTCTTATGTACGAAGCTCTTAAACCCCACGAGGCTCAGACTCTTTAGAACGGCGTGCGCTTGCCCACCGCCTTCGATCACCTTCAGCTCGTCGCTCACTGCGTCACCAGCTCCATGAGCTTCGCGGCCGCCGCCTCTTCCGCGGCGCGCTTCGAAAGGCCGGTGCCCTGCGCGACGTTGCCCGCGGCCTCGACCTCGACCACGAACCCGCGCCGATGCTCGGGGCCGCTCACGTCGAGCGTCCGGTAAAGGGGTAGCGGGTGATGCGCGGCCTGCACCCATTCCTGCAGGAGGGTCTTCGGCGACTTGCGCGGGGCGGCCAACGTCGCAGCGATGGCGTCGCCCATCGTTCGCTGGACCAGCGCACTGGCCGCATCGAGCCCACCTTCGATGTAGCACGCTCCAACGACCGATTCGTACAGGCTCGCCGAGAGCCCGGCGCGTCCGCGACCGCCGGTCTCTTCTTCGCCGCGACCCAAGCGCGCCTGATCGGGTAGACCGAGCTGCCGGCCGACCTCCGCGAGCGCCGCGGATGACACGAGCGCCGCGCGAAGTGCGGTGAGCTCGCCCTCCGTCGCGTCGGGAAAGCGACGGTAGAGCTCTTCGCCCACGACGAGATCCACGACGGCATCGCCGAGGAACTCGAGACGCTCGAAATCGGGGGCGTTCTCTTCCGGATGCTCGTGGAGATACGAGCTGTGCGTCAGCGCGTTCTCGAGCAACACAGGATCCGTGAAGCGATACCCGCCGATCTCGATGTCGGTCATTTCCTCCATAAGCGCAGAAAAGGCAGGGGCTCCGACGCCCCTGCCTCCCCTACGCGCTGCGTTCGACGTGATTGTGCGCGCTAAGCGACGTGCTCCTCGATGTATTCCTGCGCGTCGCCCACGGTCTTGATTCTTTCCGCCTCTTCGTCCGAGATCTCCATCCCGAACTCTTCCTCAAGACTCATGATGAGCTCGACCAAGTCGAGCGAGTCAGCGTTGAGATCGTCCACGAACGAGGCCTCAGGTTTTACATCCACCTCGTCGACGCCGAGCTGCTCGACGATGATCTTCTTGAGGCGATCGTAGGTGTTGCCCGCAGCCAACAAAGTCCTCCTCCGGGTCGAGTGCGACCCCTCCCCCGCCCGCCCGCGGCGGCAGGTCCGCGCAAGTGTCACGGCCACCCATCTGACCTGTCAATTGGGTAGCGCTAAATAATTCGGGCTCGGCAGGCCTCTCTATGGTGAAAGCCGATGACAGACCGCTGGCGTGAGGTCTACGAGCGCGAGTATCCCCGCCTGGTGCGGGCGTTGCTCGCGATCGGGCGCGACCCCGCCGCGGCCGAAGACGCGGCGCAGGAGGCCTTTGTGAAGGCGCACCAGACCGGCCTCGACAAGATCGAAAAGCTGCCCGCTTGGCTTCTCGTGGTCGGGTCACGCGAGGTCTTCCGCAAGGCCAAGCGAGCCCGCCGCGAGACCGATCTGTGGGCGTCGTTACCAGCTCGTGACGACGGATTCGACACCTCTGCCGACCGCGTCGACCTCCTTGCCGCGCTCGGCGAGCTGCCCGACCGGCAGCGGGCGATCGTCGTGGCTCGCTACTACTACGGCCTCTCCTACGACGAGATCGCCGACCACTTCGACATCAAAAGCGGGACCGTCGGCGCGACGCTGCATCAGGCGATCGAACGCCTTCGCCAGATCCAGCTCGCCGGCAGGCTCGCGCGAGGAGCGATGCGATGACTGATGAACGACGGGACGACGAGACCATCGGGCGCGCGCTGTCGCGCGCCATCGAGACGATCGACGTGAACCAGACGCCGTACGAGCGCTCGCGCATCGCGGCCGCACCGGCGCGCCGATCGATCTTCGGTCTCTGGCAGATCGCGACGGCCGCCGCGGCGATCGTTCTCGCGCTCGCGATCGGCTCGTGGCTCACGCGGCCGACGGACGGTCAGCCGGGCGTGGCCGCGTCGCCGACCGCCCCAACCTCACCAATTCCAAGTGTCGCTCCGACGGCGAGCCCTGTGCAGGCCCTAAGCGTGCCGATCTGGGTCTACTTCGCTCGTGATGGCCTGCCGCCGGTCGGTGCGTCCATCGACGCGCATTCGAGCAGTGCCGTGTTGTCATCGGCGGAGGGCAGGATCGGCTCGCGGATCTCCGCGCTCAGCGGGTACGGGTCCGGCTCAATTCCCGCAGGCGCCACGAACCCCATGTCCCTTGTGGCGAGGCCCGCGCCGACGGCTGGATCGAGCCAGGGGTCGATGGGGGTTTCGGTGAGCGTCCAGGGCGATGTGGCTAAGGTCGAATTCGATCTCTCACCCGGTTGGGGCGTGCGCGGCAGTGCGCAATCGCTCGCTCTCGTCCAGCAGCTCGTCTACACGATCACCGAAGAGCCGGGGATCCGGCGGGCACTCATTACCGAGAAGGGCAAGCCGAACGCCGTCATAGACCAGCTTGTGCTCGACAAGCCGCTCTCGCGTGAGGATGTCTTCGGCTACAGCTTCATAGGGGCCGTCGGCAAGGCCCAAGGCATCTCCTGGGGCGGCGACGATTCGGTCGCGCACGTCGGCGCGCGAATGCTGGCGGCGGTCTCCGACGGTACCCGCGCCGCGATCACACTTGAGGGACGCGGCCCGAACGGCGCGGTCGCCAATCTGCCGTCCTTCGACGCATGGCTCGAGCAAAGCGACGACACGACGAAGATCGGAGCCAAGTACACGCTCTACGTGCAGCTCCAGTGGAATGGCGGCGGCAACAGTAATGGGGCGGCGGACGTCACGATGTTCGAGCAAACCCCGCTCAAGGCCGTGACGACCAACGGGAACAACGTTTTCCGGATCGAGCTCGACGACGCACGTCCGTGGCGCGTGTACATGCCGAGCCAGACGCAGGTCGTGATCGAGATCGGCGGTGACCCACGCGCGACGAGTGATCGGATCGCCGTGACCGCGCCGAAGCCGGGAGCGATCGCCAACAGCGGCGCGGATCTGACCCTCACCGGCGCGGCACGCGTCTTCGAGGCCAATGTCGTATGGCGTGTCCTCGACTCCACGGGCAAGGTCGTCGCGAACGGCCACTTCAACGCGAGCCTCGGATCGAGCGCGATGTGGGGAACCTTCAATACACGGATCCCGATGCCGGCCAACGTTCGCGGGAACCTCACGCTCGAGGTCTACGAGGTGAGCGCCAAGGACGGCAGCGCGCAGGGCGTCGTGCAGATCCCGCTCTCGGTCCGCTAGGTCGAGCGCTCCTTCGGTCCGCCGACGGCGGTCGCGAGCACACCGTTGACGAACTTCGGCGAGGCCTCGGAGCCGAACATCTTCGCGAGCTCCACGGCCTCGTCGATGACGACGCCCGCCGGCGCGTCACCGGAGACGCGAAGCTCGTAGAGCGCGATACGCAGCACGTTGCGGTCGATGCGCGCCATCTGATCGATCGGAAACTCGGGTGCGAGCTGGGCGATCTCGGTGTCCAGATCCTTGCGATGAGTGAGCACTCCCTGCACGAGATCCCACGCGAACGCGGCCGCCTCTTCGGTGAGACCCGCGCGGAACGCGCCGCGTTGCCAGGTCTCCTTCGCGTCGGCGCGATTGAAGTCGATCTCGAAGAGGGTCTGCAGGGCGAGGCGTCGCGCCGGGTGGCGACCGCCGCGCGCTGGCCTCTCGCTCACGCTGCTGATGCGACGCCCTCACCGAGCGCGTCGAGAAGTCGCGTGGAGACGGCGCGCTCGGCGACCTCGATCGCGCGGCGCATCATGTTCGCCCGCGCGCGGCCATGCGTGACGACCGAGATCCCCGCGACGCCAAGGAGCGGCGCGGACACGTACGGGTCGTAGTCCATCCGGCTGCGGAACTTCGAAAGGCCGCCGAGCGCGAATAAGCCGGCGACCTTCCCGAGCGGCCCGCCGAAGATGTCGTGGCGAATGCCGTCGACGAAGACGTCCACGACGCCTTCCATCCCCTTCGCGAGGACGTTGCCGGTGAACCCGTCGGTCACGCAGATGTCGGTGATGCCGCGCATGACGTCGCGGCCCTCGATGTTTCCGTAGAAGTTCAGATCCTCCGCGCCTTCTAGGAGCGCGTGCGCGGCGAGCTGGATGCGCCCGCCCTTCTCCGGCTCTTCCCCGACATTGATGAGTCCGACCAACGGGCGATCGACTCCGTGGACCTTCTCCATGAAGCGGGACGCCATCCGCGCGAACTGAAGGATGTTGTGCTCGTCCGCATCCATCGTTGCGCCCGCGTCGAGGAGGCAGGCCGGTTTCCCCTTCGTCGTGGGCAACATCCCGCACAGCGCGGGGCGATCGATGCCGCGGATCCGACCGAGCACGAGAAGCGCGGCGGCCATCGTCGCGCCGGTGTTGCCCGCCGAGACGACCGCGTCGGCCTCGCCGTGCTTGACCATCGAGGTCGCGACGCCGATCGACGTATCCGCGCGACGACGCAGGGCCGTCGCGGGGTGCTCGTCCATGCCGACCACGTCCTTTGCGTCGCGGATCGTGATGCCTGGCGGGATCTCGGCGCCGACGAGCTTGCGAATCGCGTCCTCGCGGCCGACGAGCACGAGATCCGACGCACCGCCCTTTTGTCGATACAACAGAGCGCCCCGGACTATCTCGTCCGGGGCGTGGTCGCCGCCCATCGCGTCGACGGCGATCTTCACTGGCGCGCCGCTTCTTAAGCCGGCGTCCGCTTCGCCTTGATCGGTATGACCTGGCGGCCGCGGAACGTCCCGCACTGCGGGCACGCCCGGTGCGGCGGCTTCGGGTACTTGCACTGAGGGCACGGCACGAGATTCATCGCGCGCAGCGCGAGATGACTCCGGCGCTCGCCTTGCGCCGCGCGCGGAATGCGTTTCTTGGGTTGGCCTGCCAAAGCGTTCTCCTAGAGGGGGTTTCGTTGATTCTAAGGGGCGCGCGCCCGCGCGGTCAGCGCTCCGGGTGGAATTCCCTGAGCTTGCTCAGCTTGCTCCAGCGCTCGTCCACCGGCGCATCGTGGTCGTGCGGCTCCTCGTTCAGGTCGCGCCCGCACACGAGGCAGAGCCCTTTGCAGTCCGGTTTGCACAGCGGCGCGAGTGGCGTCGCGAGGATGAGCTCCTCGCGAAGGAGCGGCGTCAGGTCAATCTTGAAGTCACTGCCGATCTGCTTGGTATCGGGAGGCGGAGCGTCCTTCGCATCGCCGCTCGCCACGTCGATCGTCGAGTAGTACTGCTCGGCGAAGTGCGACTCGACCGGCGTTTCGATCGGCCGGAGGCAGCGGCTGCATACCTCCGAGATGGTCGCCCGCGCGTCGCCCTCGAGGTACGCGCCGGGATTGGTATGGGTCGCGACGATCTCCGCGTCGATGCTCGTCGCGCCGGCCTCGGTGAGGCCCGCGTTCTCGCCGCGAGGATCGATGGGCGATTCCGTGAGCTGGTAATCGGCTTGCGCGCCTACCCGCTGCTTCAGCAGCGGCGCGACGTTGATCTTCACTTTGACCTAGCCCTCCGTGGGCGCTGCGCGTCGCTCCTCTAAGACTTCGAGGCTCTTTCTGATCACCGACAGCGTCTTGACGAGGTCGCTGTCGAGTCGTACGAGCACGTCCGCGGCGTACTGATCGGCACCGTGCATCGTCTCTTCGGCTTTTGTCTGTGCCTTGTCGAGGATGTCCTGCGAGCGCGTCTCCGCCTCGCGGAGGATCGACTGATCCTGCAGCAAGAGCGCGGCCTGCTCCTGAGCGGCGCCGATGATCTGCTCGGCCTCCTCGCGCGCCTTCGAGAGCACGCGATCGCTTTCCTGATTGATGCGCCGCGCTTGCTTGACCTCTTCGGGGATGGCGACACGCAGCTGGTCGATGAGGTCGAGGACGGCAGCCTGCTCGAGGATGACCTGACTGGTCATCGGGACTTTTCTTCCGTTGACAATGAGGGCCTCGAGGCGCTCGACCAGGAACTGTATGTCCACGTCACCCTCCCGCAGCAGAGTCAAATGTAATCGCTGCGCTCATCGGTCGTCACTCGTCGTCACCCGTTGGCTCCGCCTCCGGTCTTCTTCTCGTTAGACCGTACCGCAGGAATAAGAGCTTCTCCTCACCGATTTCCTTGACGCGCGCGATGTGAACGAAAGCCGGGACCGCGGGCAGATGCTTGCCGTGGGCCCGCGCGACAACGAGTCCGTCCGGAGCGACGGCGGATCGGAGCCCGTCATGACCCAGAGTGGCCTCGGCTATTCCGACGTCGGCGAACGGCGGGTCGCAGAACACGACGTCGAACGGCCCCCGCGGCCGCGAATCCAGGTAGGCGATGACGTTCGCCGCGACGACCTCGGACCGTGCGCCGAAATTGGTCGCGGCGAGATTTCGACGGAGCGCTTTCACAGCCTCGGCGCCGCGCTCGACGAAGGTCGCGCGCGCGGCCCCGCGCGACAGCGCTTCGATCCCGAGCGTCCCCGCCCCGGCGAAAAGGTCGAGGACTCGGGCTCCTTCGAGCTCCGGCTCGACGATCGCGAAGAGGGTCTCGCGGATCCGATCAGTCGCCGACCGCGTGCCGCCGCCGCGCGGCACGACCAATGTGCGCCCCTTCGCCTCACCGGCGATCACTCGCATCAGGCGAGGGCGTAGCGGCGCCAGAGCTCATCGACGGCCCGCGCGAGCTCGACATGCTGCGAGTTCGCGAGGTCCGGATCGCCGACGAGGATGCGGTCGGCCTCCTCGGCGGTCTCGCTGATGAGCTCGGGGTCGACGTCGGCCAGGTCGACGATGCGGAGCTCGGGCACGCCGGATTGCCGCACGCCGAGGAATTCGCCGGCGCCGCGGATGGCCAGATCGCGTTTCGCGAGGTCGAAGCCGTCGAGCGGCACCTCGCGGTCGTTCTCGTCGCGTTTCTTTGCAGTCATCGCGGCAAGCCGCTCGGAGTCCGACGCCTCCGAGACGAGGACGCAGTACGAGCGCTCCGATCCGCGCCCGATCCGTCCCCGAAGCTGGTGGAGCTGCGCGAGCCCGAACCGCTCCGCGCCGAGGACGACCATGACGGTCGCGTTCGGTATGTCGATGCCGACCTCGATGACGGTCGTGGCGACCAGCACGTCGATCTCGCGACCGGCGAAGCGTCGCATCACCGCGTCACGCTCTTTCGCCGGCATGCGCCCGTGCATGAGCGCAAGCCGAAGGCCGCGTAGCTCTTCCTGACGGAGATCTTTCTCGGTCGCGATCGCGCTGGGCACGTCGTCGCCGCCTTCCTCGGCGGGATCGATGCGCGGCGTGACGACGAACGCCTGCTGGCCGCGCTTGACCGCGAGCCGGACCCCCTCCC
This sequence comes from Chloroflexota bacterium, assembly GCA_038040345.1. Classification (GTDB taxonomy): domain Bacteria; phylum Chloroflexota; class Limnocylindria; order P2-11E; family P2-11E; genus 3-1-20CM-2-70-9. Next base: position 255,842 of record JBBPIQ010000003.1, on the reverse strand, counting down.
ACACGGCGGCAAGCTGCTCCGGCGTCCGAAGATGCGTGACGATCTCCTTTCTCCCGGCCGGAAGCTCGTCGATAACCGAGATGTCGAGGTCGCGATAGATCGTCTGGTTGAGCGTCTGCGGGATCGGCGTCGCCGTGGTGAGAAGAAGGTGCGGGTCGGTGCCCGTTCCCTTCTCGCGAAATGTGGCGCGCTGCCGAACGCCGAAGCGGTGCTGCTCGTCGACGACGGCGAGGCCGAGCCGTTTGAACGAGACGTTTTCCTCGACGAGCGCGTGCGTACCGACGGCGACCTGGATCGAGCCGTCGGCGAGCCCGGCGAGTATTTCTCGCCGCCGGTCGCCGGTGACGCTCGAGGTGAGGAGCGCATGACGTGGTCCTCCGTTCCCGAAAAGCGCGGCGAGCGACCGCTCGTGCTGTTCGGCCAGGAGCTCCGTCGGCGCCATGAGCGCCGTCTGCGCGCCCGAGGCGGCCGCGATCCGCGCGGCGAGCGCGGCTACGACGGTCTTCCCCGAGCCGACGTCGCCCTCGAGCAATCGCGACATCGGGATGCGCCTCGCGAGATCCGCGCGGATCTGTTCGAAGGATCGCTGCTGCGCGCCGGTCAGCGCGAACGGCAGGTCGGCGATCCACCGCGAAAGCTCCGCGTCGGCAACGGACAGCGGGAGTGCCGACGCTTGAGCGGTCCAGCGCGCGCGTCGCTGCGCGAGCGCGAGCTGCAGGACTAGGAGCTCGTCGAACGCGAGCCTCCGTCGCGCGCTGAAGAGGCGCTCCACGTCGTCGGGGAAATGCACCTGGCGGAGCGCCGAGGCGATATCGGGAAGGTGGTGGCGCTCGCGGATCATCGGTGGGAGCGGCTCGGGGACTTCGCCCACCAGGCCGGTGCGTCGCGTGCCGCCTTCGATCGCGGTGTGCAGCCAGCGGCGCATCTGACCGGGCTTGATGCCTTCGGTCAGCGGATAGATCGGGACGAGCCGACCGGTGTGGATGGCCTCGGCGTCGGCGCGCTCGAGGGTCGGCTGGCTGAACTGAAGCGTGCGCCCGAAGAATCTGACCTTGCCCGAGATCCGCACGCGCTCGCCCTCGCGGTGTGTCTCCTTCACGAACGCGCGACCGAACCAGGTCGCGCGCACGTCCGTCGGCGTGCCGTCCTCCTCGGCGAGCTCGGCCTCGGTCATGAGCTTGCCGGTCGCGGTGCGCCGCTGCGAAATACGTCCGAGCGTCGCGACGGCGGTCTGACTGGCGTTCGGCACGAGGCGACGGAGCGGGACGAACTTGGAGAAGTCGTCGAAGCGCGAGGGCAGGTGCCAGAGGAGGTCGCCGATCGAGTGGATGTCCATCCGCTCGAGGAGCTTCGCGGACTCGGTGCCTATCCCAGGGATGCGGGTGACCGGAAGGTCGAGCGAGGTCGCCGGCGGTTCGCTCCGGTTATTCGGCGGCGACGATGAAGGGATAGTGCGGCTGGCCACCGTGGGCCACCTCCACCGAAACGCGAGGGCAAGCCGCGCGGAGTCGCTGCGCGGCATGCTGCACGCGAGCATCGTCGACGTCCGCGCCGCTGTACAACGTGAAGATCTCCGAGTCGGTCAGTCGCTTCGCCGCATCAACGAGGACGGTCTCCTCATCTTCACCGTGCGCGACGACGCGGCCGTCGATAAGGGCCATCGCTTCGCCCTTTCGAACACGCTCGCCATCGATGGTCGCGTCGCGCACGGCGCGTGTGACCTCGATGCCGTGCGCGCGATCCGCGACCTCGCCCATCGCTTTGCCGTTTTCGGCAAGACCCTTCGTCGGATCAAAGGCGACGAGCGCGGCCATGCCTTGCGCGACGTTGCGCGTGGGTACGACGTGCACCGTGATGCTCGAGACCTTCGCGGCCTGCTGTGCGGCGAGGATCACGTTCTTGTCATTCGGCAGAACGATGACCGTCTTCGCGTTCGCGGCGGTGATCGCGGCGAGAAGCTCCTCGGTCGAGGGATTCATCGTCGGGCCGCCGCGGAGCGGGGAAGCGCCGAGCGACCGCGCCACCGCGGCGAAGCCCTCGCCGGGTACGACCGCGACGACGCCCACATCCGCCGTCGGCGCACGCGGCGCCGAGGCGACGACGATGCCCGTCGCGCGCTCGTGCTCGGCGGTCATCGCATCGAGGTCCTCGACGACCACGTCGGCGATGCGCCCGGCGGTGAGCCCGATCCGAACGATCTGGTCGGGCTCGAGCGTGTGAACGTGCACCTTGAGGAGCTGCTCGTCGCCGACCACGAGCACGCAGTCCGCGCCGAACTTCAGCATCTCTTCGCGCACGGCGGCGACCGGGCGGGACGGGTTCTCCACCAGGAACTGCACGTCGTACGCGCCCTCCCACGATGGAGCTTCGGACACCGAAGACTGACCGGCCGGGCGCTCGGCCGGCGCCATGCGATCGAGAGGTATCTCTTTGCCGGTGAAGCTCGAGAGCACGCCCTCGAGGATGAGCTGCAGGCCGCGCGCGCCCGCGTCGACGACGCCCGCCGCACGATTGGTGGGGTTCTCTTCGCGCGTGCGCTTCACGGCGGCATGCGCGTCGGTCGCGATGCGGCGGAACATGTCAACGACATCGTCGGCCTCCGCCGCGGCGGACTTCTCGAACGACGCAGTGAGGCTGAGGATCGTCCCCGGCGCCGGAGCGCTCACCGCCTCATACGCGTACTTGCGTGCGAGCTCGGCCGCGCGTCGCACATCGGCGACGCCGGCGGTCTCCTTGCCGGCGAACGCCTCCTTGAGACCGCGGATGACCTGCGAGAGGATCACGCCGCTGTTGCCGCGCGCGCCCATGAGCGCGCCGTACGCCGCGGCGGCGCTGACCTTGTCGATCGTCGGCTCCGCATCACGCGCGCGCTTCACCGCGGCGCGCATGGTGTGGAGCATGTTCGTGCCCGTGTCACCGTCCGGAACGGGATAGACGTTGAGCGCGTTGACCTCGTCCGCACCCGCCTCAAGACGCGCCGTCGCGGCCTCAAGCGCGCGCAGGAGCGCAGCGCCATCGAATTGCCTAACGATGATCGCGACTGTAACATTTGAGATCAGTTCCCCTAAGGAGTTCGCCGCGATGCCACGCGCCTGCGCGATCTGCGGCAAAACCGCCGCCTACGGATACAACGTGAGTCACTCGAAGGTGCACACGCACCGTCGTTTCGACGCGAACCTTCATCCCGCCGTCATCGACGGCGCGAAGCTCCTGGTTTGCACGCGGTGCCGCCGGACACAGACGAAGGACGCGCGGATGGCGAAGAAGAAGGAGCGGGCTCGCCGCTAGAACGACCCGTCGCGCGACGGTAGTCTCCCCTCGCCGTGGCAACGCGATCTCTGTGGCAACACCAGGATTTCCTCAAGCTCTGGGTCGGTCAGACCGTGTCCGAGCTTGGGACCGTCGTTACCCGAACCGCCGTGCCGCTCGTCGCGCTGCTGGTCCTCGGCGCCGGTCCATGGGAGTTGGCGGTCCTCGTGATCGTGACGAGCATGGGAGTACTGCTGGTCGGCCTGTTCGCAGGCGCCTGGGTGGACCGGCTGCGGCGCCGTCCGCTGCTCATCTGGGATGACTTCATCCGCGCCGCGTTGCTGTTGTCGATCCCTGCCGCGTACGCGCTTAGCGCGCTGCGGATCGAGCAGCTCTACGTGGTCATGTTCCTCGAATCGTGCCTCGGTGCGCTCTTCGACGCTGCATATCCCGCGTACGTCCCAACCCTGATTGGTCGCGATCGCCTCGTCGAAGGCAACAGCAGGCTCGCCACGAGCTCGTCGATCGCCGAGATCGGCGGGCCCGGCTTCGCGGGCGCGCTCGTCCAGATCGTGAGCGCGCCTTTCGCCATCCTCGTGGACGCCGTGTCGTTCGTCGTATCGGCCGTCAGCCTTCTGGTGATCCGCGCCCCGGAGCCACCGCGACCCCCGCGCGAAACGACGACGCGAATCGTGCACGAGATCGTCGAGGGACTGCGGGTCGTGCGCCGTCACCCGATCGTCTTCCCGCTGGCGGCACGCTCGGTGCCCGGCCATGTCTTCGGCGCGTTCTACGGCGTGCTCTATTCGATCTACCTGCTGCGCGAATTGCACCTCGATCCATTCCTGCTCGGCATTGTCATCTCGGCGGGCGGGGTTGGGTCCCTCGTCGGGTCGCTCTTCGCGTCTCGTGCCGTGCACGCGCTGGGCATCGGCCGCGCGCTCGTTGGCACGGCCATCGCCGCCTCGGTAATCGGCGTGCTGACTCCGCTGGCCCAGGGGCCGGTTGCGCTGGCGGCGCTCATGGTTTTCCTGCCGCAGCTCATAGGCGACGGCCTGCAAACGATCGAAGGCGTAGCCGAGCGGTCGCTGATCCAGGGCGTCATATCGGATCGCGTCCTCGGTCGCGTGAACGCGACGCTCGACGTGGTCTCGCATGGAGTCGGCTACCCGCTCGGCGCACTCGTCGCCGCTTTCATCGCGGAGCAGATCGGTGTGCGCGGCGCGATCGCGATCGGATGGGCTGGCATGGCGCTCTCGATCCTGTTTGTAGTCTTCTCTCCGGTACCAGCGTTGCGCGCGGCTTCGGACTTTGTCGCCGCCGAGTCGGCCCGCCGCTAGCGTCGCGCCCCTATTAGGACACGACCTACTGGGGCCGCGGCTTCACACAGTAGCCGCGGCTTTTCCTTCAGCCACCTTCAGCTGACCGCAGCCCGCCGCGATGTCCTGCCCCTTGCTGATCCGCAGGGTCGCGGCGATGCCCTGCTCCTGCAGCACTTTTGTGAAGGCCTCCATCCGTTCGACGGACGGCCGCCGGAATCCGCCGGCGCCAGGGTTGTACGGGATGAGGTTCACATGCGCGTCCTTCGTTGGACCGTGGCGCGTGATCAAGGACGCGAGGGAGCGCGCGGTCTCCACCGAATCGTTGACGCCGGACAACAGGACGTACTCGAACGTGACGCGGCGCTTCGTGCGCTTCACGTAGCGCCCCGCCGCGGCGAGGACCTCCTCGACGCCCCACTTGCGATTGATCGGCATGATCCGCGCGCGCGTCGGATCGTCCGGCGCGTGCAGCGACACGGCGAGGTTGATCGGCAGTCCCTCTTCCCCAAGCGCGTCGATACCCGGCACGACCCCGCACGTCGAGATCGTCAAACGCCGCGGGCTGATGCCGAACTCCTCGGGGTCGATGAGCGAGCGCACCGACGCGAGCGTCGCGTCGTAGTTGTTGAACGGCTCCCCCATCCCCATGTAGACGACGTGCGACACGCGCTCCTTACGTTGCGCGAGCTCGCGCTGCCAGTGCCGGATCTGGTCGACGATTTCGCCCGCGGTGAGATTGCGGACGAGACCCATCTCTCCGGTCGCGCAGAACGCGCACGCCATCGGACAGCCCGCCTGCGTCGAAACGCAGACCGCGTTGCGCGCGCCGTGATGCGGCATGAGCACGCTCTCGATGTGATGGCCGTCGCGCAGCTCGAGCAGCGCCTTGCGCGTCTCGCCGTCCGCGCTGGCCTCTTCGCGCACCGGCTCGACCGACGACCAGCGGAACGAGTGCGCGAGGGCGTCGCGAAGCGTCTTCGGCAGATCGGTCAGGGCTTCGAACCCGCCCTCGGTGCCATGAGTCGCGTGCCGACGGATCTGCTTGGCGCGGTACGTCGGCTCGCCGTGCTTTCCGAGCCACGCGACGAGCTGCTCCCTGCTGAGGTCGCTGACGGCGGGACGGATGTCGGTCATCGGATCGAGCGTAGCGGCGCGACTCAAGACGGGACGCGCTCCTCCGCTCGAACGTCGCGCAGACCGCGCGCCCACTCGGCGCCGCTCATCGCGCGCTTGCCGGCGGGTTTGACCTCTTCGAGGCGCAGCCACCCCGCACCAGCCGCGACGTGCGGCGTTCCGTCGCGGATCTCGAAGAGGCCGTGATCGGTCCCGCGCCCGCCGGCGACGGCCGCGCGCAGCACGCCGATGCGCTGGCCGCGAAACGTGAGGAAGGCGCCCGGATCCGGCGTGTACGCGCGCACACGCCGCACGAGATCCTCCGCCGAACGCGCGAGGTCGAGCTCGCCTTCGCGTGGCTCGAGCTTCGGAGCGAGCGTGACCTGTTTCAGCTCCTGCGGCCGTCTGACCATTTTGCCCGCGAGGTACCGCGGCATCTCGCGCTCGAGAAGCTCGCCACCGAGCTTCGCGAGACGTTCTTCGAGCTCACCCTTCGTCTCGTCGCCGATCTTCGTTCGCGTCTGCGCGAGGACCGGACCCGCGTCGAGCTCCGCGGTCCCCTCCATCAACGTGACGCCGGTCTCGGGGTCGCCGGCGAGGATCGCGTGCGCGATCGGCGCCGCGCCACGCCACCGCGGAAGAAGCGACGCGTGCACGTTGAGCGCGCGGCCGCTCACGGCGGCGAGGAGCGCCTTCGGGATCTTGTTGCCGTACGCGGACCAGACGAGGAGCTCGGGCCGCAGCGCGAGGATCGCGGCGATCTCCTTCTCGTCGAGGCGCGCCGGCTGCCGGACCGGCAGGCCCATCGCGCGCGCCGCCACCTTGACCGCGGGCTCGCGCATCACGCCGCGCGACGCGGCACGGTCGGGTTGCGTCACCACCCCCACGATCTGAACGACGCCGCTCTCGCGAAGACGCTCGAGTGCCTCGAGCGAGCGAACCGCGAAGTCAGGGGTGCCGAGGAATAAAGCGCGCTGTGCTAGGCGGAAACCCGTTCCTCCTCGTCAGGCTCGACCGTGTGGAGATCCTCCCGCGATTTGAGCCGATCGACATACAGAACGCCGTTCAAGTGATCGGTCTCGTGCAGCATGCATTGAGCCCCGAACTCATCGCCCATGAGCGTGAAGCGTTTACCGGCAAGGTCGTCCGCGACGAGGCGCGCGGCGACCGGGCGCTCGAGCATTCCGTAGAGGCCCCGCACGGAGAGGCAGCCTTCGCTCGTCTCTTCCTTCTCTTCGCTCGTCCACTCGACGGTCGGCTCGATCGCGACGATCCCGGCCTCGTCGACGTCCATGATCGCGACGCGCAGCGCGACGCCGATCTGTGGCGCCGCGATCCCGATGCCGTGCGCGACCACCATCGACGCGAACATGCGCGCGACGAGTGCCTCGAGCTCGGGCCGGCTGAGCCGCGGCTTCTTCGCCGGCGCGTGCAGCACCGGGTCGCCGATCTGCCTGACCTCGACCGCGTTCGCCGAAACGAAATCGCGCGCTGACCACTTCGCGCGACGGCCAGCGTCGATGCGCCAGGGCGTGCCCTTCGTCACACGCAGCCGCGGCGGCTCGGGCTCCTTTGGCTCTTTGATGTCGTCGCTCATCCGAGAAGTGTCACCGGGTCCACGTCGACCGTCCACTCATTGCTCAGGGTGACGCGGTCGAGGACACGCTCGGGATCGCCACGCAGGACGATCTGCGCGCGATAGCTCCCGGCGCGCTTCGCCGCGAACGCGGGCGCGGGGCCGAGCACCTCGGCATCGTCGCCGGCGGCCTCGCGCAGCCACGCGGCGAGCTCGCGCGAGCGTTTCTCGACCGTCTCGATCTTCTTCGCCTGCGTCGACAGCATCGCCAACCGACCGAAGGGCGGATACCCGAACCGGCGACGCCCTTCGAGCTCGGCCTCGGCGAACGCGACGTAGTCATGCGCGGCGGCCGCGCGGATCGCGTAGTGCTCCGGCAGATAGGTCTGCACGATCCCACGCCCGCCGGCCTCGCCACGTCCGGACCGGCCGAGCACCTGCGTGAGCAATTGAAAGGTGCGTTCCGCCGCGGTGAAGTCTGGAAGGTTGAGGATCGTGTCGGCGTTCACGACGCCGACGAGCGTGACGCGCGGCAGGTCGAACCCCTTCGCGAGCATCTGCGTGCCGACGATGACCTGCGCGTCCCCGGATCGCATCCGCTCGTACGCCGCGGCGTGCGCGCCCTTCGCTCGAATGGCATCGCGATCCAGGCGGATCACCTTCGCCCGGGGAACGACGGCCCGCACCTCTTCTTCGACGCGCTGCGTCCCGACCCCGAGCTGTTTGATGCGCGCGCTGCCGCAGGCCGGGCACTGCTCCGGCGCTTTCGCCTCGCGACGGCCGCAGCGGTGGCACACCAGCGCGCCGTCCGCGTGATACGCGTATGGGATCTCGCAGGCCGGGCACTTCGCGACGTACCCGCAGTCGCGGCAGAGCACCACCGTCGCGAAGCCGCGCCGATTCAAATAGAGGATCGCCTGATCGCCCGCCGCGACAGTCCGTTGAAGCGCCTCGCGCAGCGCTTGCGAGAGCGTGCCGCGATTGCCGGTCCGGAGCTCGAGTCGAAGATCGACGACCGTCGTCGGAGGCAGCGACAGCTCGCCGACCCGCTCCGGCAAGGCGAGAGGAGTGAGCTCGCCCTTACGCGCGGCCTCGTACGTGACCACGCGCGGCGTCGCGCTCCCCAGCACGACAGCGGCTCCGGTGATGCGACCGAGCTCGAGCGCCGTGTCGACCGCGTGATAGCGTGGGTCGCTCTCCTGTTTGTACGAGGGCTCCTGCTCCTCGTCGACCACGATCAGACCGACGCGCTCGAGCGGCGCGAAGAGTGCGGAGCGCGAGCCGACAACGACATCGGCGACTCCATCGAGTATTCGTCGCCACTCGTCGAAACGCTCGCCGGCCGAGAGGGCGCTGTGCAGAAGCGCGACGCGGTCCCCGAAACGCGCGATGAACCGCGCGACGACTTGCGCGGTAAGGATGATCTCAGGCACGAGGACGATCACCCCGTCGCCGCGCGCAAGCGCCGTCGTGGCGGCGCGCAGGTACACCTCGGTCTTGCCGCTCGCGGTCACTCCGTGCAGGAGGAAGCCGCGGCCCGAGCCCAGCGCTCCGGTGATCTCGCCGATCGCGACCGCCTGCGGCCCGGTCGCGGGAAGATCCCGGGCGCGGTCCTCGTCCGGGTACGCGAACTCAGCGGGTACGCGTCGCACCGCACGCGCGCTCGCGAGTACGAGCCCGCGTTTTGCGAGAGCGCGCGCCGCGACCGCCGACCCGCCGGCATCGGCGAGATCGCGCGATGTCACCGCGCCCGCGGCGAGGGCCCGAAGCGTGGCGATCTGCCGCGCACCGACGCGCCCCGAGCCTGCGAGCGCGTCGCGCCCCGCTGTCGCGAGGGCAAAGACCGCTTCCGTCCGCTCCCCGCGCGCGGGGGCGAGGCCGGACGATCGGGCGCGGGAGGCGAGGGCGGGCGGGACCATCGCGCGTACCGCGTCGGCGAGCCCGCAGCGGTACCGCGTCGCGATCCAGCCCGCGAGCGCGAGCTGATGTCGTCGAAGCAGCGGGAGCGGATGCACCAGGGCGTCGACCGTTTTGAGCTCGCGCCCGGCCGCGGCGCCGTCGAGGGACATGACGACGCCGGGAACGGCACGCGTTCCGAGACCTACGCGGACGAGGTGTCCTGGCAGGAGGTCGAGCCCGTCGGGAACGAGGTAGCTGAAGGTGCGCGCGGGTCCGCGCACCCCCGCGAAGACGGCGACCTCCGCGGTCCTGGCCGTCACAGCTCGTAGTGTCGCGGTTTCGTCATCTCCTTTCGAATGATCTCGGCGATCTCCTTCACCGTCTTGTCGATCTTGCCATCCTCGTTCACTACGACGTAGTCGTACTCCGGCGTCGCGGCCATCTCGATCTCGGCATTCCGCATGCGCAGCTCGCGCTGCTCGTCGGTCTCGGTCCCGCGCTCAACGAGCCGCTTGCGGAGCGATTCGAGGGACGGGGGCATGATGAAGACGGTAAGCGCCTCGGGCAGCTTCGCTTTGATCTTCCGCATTCCTTGCGGCTCGGGCTTGACGATGACGATCCGGTGGTTGCGGAGGGTGTCGGCGAGCGCGTCCTTGCGAACGCCCTTGAAGTCCCCGTGCACCATCGACCACTCGAGGAAGTTCCCAGCCTCGATCTCCGCGCGGAATTTCTCGGGCTCGTAGAAGTAGTAGTCGACGCCGTCTTGCTCACCCAAGCGCGGCTTTCGGCTCGTTGCGGTGACATAGACCACGGCGTCGTCGAGCTCCTTGACGAGCCGATGGATCACCGTGTCCTTCCCCCCGCCGGACGGCGCGGAGATGATGACGAGCAGGCCCCGACCGTCGATGCTCAGCGAAGCTCCTCCAGGAGCGGAGTCGCCGTGACCGGGGTCCCGAGTCCGTCCAGATACGCGGCGAGCTCGGGCGCGAGGGGCGCCGTGAAGGTGCGCTCCCCGCCGTGGGGCAGGCGGACCGTCAGACGCCACGCGTGCAGGAATTGGCGTTCGAGGCCGCTCTGGTCGCCGCGCTTTCCATACACCGGGTCGCCAACGATAGGCAGTCGCGCGTAGGCGAGGTGAGCCCGGATCTGGTGGGTCCGCCCGGTCACCGGTCGGACGTGCAGAAGCGCCCGTCGCTCGGCGCCCGATGCCCAGGCCGCGATGCGCTCGAATCGCGTCGTGGCCTCGCGGCCGCCGGCCCGGACGACCATCCGGCGCCGATCGTCCGGATCGCGGAGCAGCGGCGCCTCCACGATCGCTGGGGTGGTCCCAGGATCGCCCCACACGAGGGCGAGGTATTCCTTGCCGAACTTCTGGGCCTGGATCTGACGGGACAGAGCGAGATGGGCCGCGTCGTTCTTCGCGACGACGAGCACGCCGCTCGTGTCTTTGTCCAGCCGGTGCACGATTCCGGGGCGCGACGCGGCGCGGCCGGTATCGGCCGTGATCTTTCCGACGACCGCGTTCACCAGAGTCCCCGTCGCATGGCCATAAGCCGGATGCACCACGAGACCCGCCGGCTTGTTCACGACGATCACGTCCTCGTCCTCGTAGATGACATCGATGGGAATGTTCTCCGCGGCGAGCGATAGCGCCGGCGCCGCGTCCGGCACGTCGACGACGAGCTCCTGGCCGAGGCGGACCTTGTACGCAGGCTCGACCGCCGTACCGTTGACGAGCACGTGGCCATCTTTGGCGAGTCGCGCGATGGCGCTGCGTGAGAGGAGGCTGTGCGCCGCGAGAAAGCGGTCCACCCGCTGCCCGCCCTCATCGACGCGCAGCGCGATCCGCTCCCCCAATTAAGCCGGTTTCGATGTTGCGGCGCGGTGCTCTTCGTACCACAGCGCCAGGGTCACGAGGATGATCCCGACGACGATCGACGAATCCGCGACGTTGAACGCCCAGAAGCGGACGTCGCCGATCCCGACGTCGACGAAATCGACGACGTATCCCTGAGTGATGCGGTCGAGCAGATTCCCGAAAGCGCCGCCGAGCTGCATCCCGAGGGTTGCCGAGACGAGCGAAGAGTTGCTCGCGATCTGCCGGTAGTAGTAAACGATCGCGAGGACGGCAACGACCGAGAGCACCGAAAGCAGCGTCGTGCGCTCGGGCAAGAGACCGAACGCGGCTCCGGTGTTCTGCGCATGAACGATCCGCACGTAGTCGCCGACGACCGGCCGCGCGGTGCCGAGCGGGATGTTCTCGCTGACCCACGCCTTTGTGACTCGGTCGATCACGAAGACCACGGCGGCGACGCCCGCGACGAGAAGGATGCGCGAGGGTCGCACGCTTAGGCCGTCACCATCCCGCCGTCGACGACCAGCACCTGACCGGTGATGTAGCTCGCCTCGTCGGATACGAGGAACGCGATGGCGTTCGCGACGTCCTCGACCGCGCCGAATCGGCCGAGAGGGATCTGCTTGAGGATCGTCTCCTCCATCTGCTTGAGCAGGCCGTGCGTGAGGTCGGTGTCCACGAAACCGGGCGCGACGGCGTTGCAGGTGATGTTGCGAACTGCCATCTCGCGCGCGACCGTCTTCGTGAATCCGATCAGGCCCGCTTTCGCCGATGCGTAGTTCGCCTGACCGGCGTTGCCCGCCACGCCGGCAACCGATGAAACGTTCACGATTCGCCCCGCGCGCTGCTTCATCATCGGGCGCATCGCGGCTTTCGTCACCAGGAACGCGCCGCGGAGGTTCAGGTCGACGACCGCGTCCCAATCTTCCGAGCTCATCCGCACCAGCAGGTTGTCGCGGGTGATGCCCGCGTTGTTCACGAGGATGTCGAGCCGGCCGCTGCCGAACGCCAGCGCGGCCTTCACGATGTTCTCGGCCTCTGCATCGACGGAGACGTCGCCCTGGATGAGGGTCGCCTCGCCCCCGCCCTTCTCGACGAGGCGTTTCGCCTCCGCGGCAGCTTCCGCGTTTCCCTTGAAGTTGATCGCGATCCGGGCGCCGTCGCGCGCGAGGCGGATCGCGGTAGCGCGCCCGATCCCGCGTCCCGCGCCGGTGATGAGCGCGGTCCGTCCCTCAAGAGTCATGCGCTGCCGAAACTAGCAGGGACGCCGTCTAGAAGGGTGGCTCCGTCGGCGACCGGCGCGCCATCTGCTTGACGAGAAGCTCCGCGATGCGACGTGCCCCTTCCTCCTTCGTGAGGTCAGGCTCGAAGTCGCCACCTTCCTCTGCGGCGAGCTCCTGCAGATAGGCGGACTGCGCCTCGCTCATCCCGCCTTCGGCCCTCGCCTTCCCGGGCCGGGGTGCCGCGGATTTCCGCGGCCGTTTGGTCGGAGCCGAAGTCGCGGACCCGCCCTTCCCCTTCCCGCGATTCAGAAGCTCGTCGATGCGCCGGGACGCGGCGGCCTTGCTCAAGGTCGCGTCGAACTCCTCGCCCGCATCGGTGGAGAGACGTTTAAGGAATGAGGCCTGCGAATCGGTCATCGGCTCGCCGGCGCTTTTCCACTCCTCCGGAGGTCGCTCGAGCGGCGGCACTACGCGGCGCGGAGGATAAGCGAAGCGTTGTGTCCGCCGAAGCCCATCGAGTTGGAGAGCGACGTCTTGATCGGCCGCGCGCGCGCCTCGTTCGGCACGTAGTCGAGGTCGAGCGCAGGATCCGGCGTCTCGTAGTTGATCGTCGGCGGCACACAGCCGTCGCGCATGGCAAGCACGCACGCCATCGCCTCGAGCGCGCCGGCGGCCCCGAGCAGGTGACCGGTCATCGACTTCGTCGACGAGACCATCAGCTTCTTCGCGTGGTCGCCGAAGACCTTCTTGATGGCCGCGGTCTCCTCGCGGTCGTTCGGCTGCGTCGAAGTGCCGTGCGCGTTTATGTACTCGATATCCGTTGGCTTCATGCCGGCCTGGTCGAGCGCCATCTGCATCGCGCGCGCGTTCCCCTCGCCCTCCGGCGACGGCGACGTGATGTGGTAAGCGTCGGCCGTCGCGCCGTACCCGACGACCTCGCCGTAGATCTTCGCCTTGCGCGCCAGCGCGCGCTCGCGCTCTTCGAGGATGAGCACGGCCGAACCTTCCGAGAGGACGAAACCGTCACGATCCTTATCGAAGGGCCGTGACGCCTTCTCCGGCGCGTCGTTGCGGCGGCTCATCGCGTGCATCGTCGCGAACGCGCCGATCGGGAGCGGGAGAACCGCGGCTTCCGCCCCTCCACTGACCATGACATCCGCCTGTCCGCGCTTGATGAGCTCCGCGCACTCACCGATCGAGTGCGAGCTCGATGCGCACGCCGAGACGTGCGTCAGGCTCGGGCCGCGGAGGTCGAATTGCATCGAGATCTGTGCCGATCCGGCGTTGGCCATGAGCATCGGCACGAGAAACGGCGATAGGCGGGAGGGCCCCCGCTCTTTCATGAGAAGTACCTGATCGATAAGCGTCTCGATCCCGCCCACCCCGGTCGCGATCGCCACGCCGATCCGGTCACGGTCCGGCCCGCCACCCTTCAAGCCTGCGTCGTCGAGCGCCTGTGCCGCGGCGGCGACCGCGTACTGCGTGAAGCGATCGGTGCGCCGGATCTCTTTGCGATCCATGTACTTCGCTGGATCGAACCCCTTCACCTCGCCCGCGATCTGCGTCTCGTACGGCGACGGATCGAAGCGGGTGATGCGGCCGATGCCGCTTCGTCCATGAACGAGCGCGTCCCAGGTGCTGTTCACGTCAAGGCCCAGCGGCGTTACGGCCCCGAGGCCCGTGACAACTACGCGGCGCGTCACCGCGGTGCGGCGGCGCGGTCCCGCAGGGCCGACAGCGCTCCGGTGATGGACAGGGGATCGGACACGTTGAGGAGTTTCACGTCGGCGATGCGCTTTACGAGGCCGTTGACGACCTGGCCCGCGCCGATCTCGACGAATGTCGACGCGCCGCGTTCCGCCATGTAGCGGACTGAACGCAGCCACTCGACACGGTTCGAGAGGTGACGGACGAGCGCGTCGGGAATGGCGGATGCAGAGGGGTGCGGCATCGCGCTCACGTTTGCGACGATCGGCACGACCGGCTCGTGGAAGTGGAGCGTCCGCATGAACGCCGCGAGGTCGGGACCGATCCGTCCCATAGCCGGAAAGTGGAAGGGAGCGGAGATGCGGAGCGGCACGACCTTCCGCGCGCCGTGCCGCGTGAGTGCCTCGCTCAATCTTGCGACGCTCTCGCTGTCGCCCGCGATCGTGACCTGCGCAGGCCCGTTATCGTTCGCCACCACGGCGCTCCCGAGCGGCAGCGTGTCCTTGATCACACGATCGACCTCTTCAGCGGGGAGACCGACGATCGCGGCCATCGCACCCTTCGCGCCCCGCGACGCGGCGAGCCGGCCGCGCTCGGCCACGAGGCGAAGCGCGTCCTGGAACGTGAGGACGCCTGCAGCGACGAGCGCCGTGAACTCGCCTAGCGAGTGACCCGCCACGAATCGCGGGCGCAGCGACGCCGGAAGCGCGGCGACTCCGCGCGGCTCAACTCCGTCGCTCGAGCGCCGGCCGAGCTTCGCGTTCACCGACTCGATGAACGCCTCCAGGATGGCCACGCTCGTCGTGAGGATCGCGGGCTGGGCGACGGTCGTGTTGTCGAGGTCACTCGACGGCCCGTCGAAGCAGATCTTCGACAGCTCGTATCCGACCGTGCGGTCGGCCTCGTCGAAGATCTCGCGGGCGCGCGCCGACTGCTCGTAGACCGCCCGGCCCATGCCGACGACCTGCGAGCCCTGCCCTGGAAAGACGAATGCGAGATCTCCCACTTCAGATGCAACGATAGCTCATCGCCTCGAGACAACGAACTATTCCGATACACTTGTCGTGTAGTGAATCGTCGATACGTCCAGCGCGAGCGCGCACGCACGACGGCGCGAACGTCAAGCGCCATCGAGTCCGCGGCCCTGCGCGAGGTCGCGCGACGCGGCTACGCGAAGCTGCGCGTCAGCGAGGTCGCGCGACGAGCCCATGTGGCCTCGCGCACGGTCTACCTGCACGCGCCGACGAAGGAGCGTCTCGTCGACGCGGCGCTGCGCGGACGGGCTCTGGGTTTGATCGGACGGATCGAACGATGGCGCCCGCGCGGTGAGTCCGCCGATTCCGTACTCGCCGAGCTCATCGCGATGCACGAGCGTGAGTACCGAGCGGAATCGGTCCTCCTCGAGACGCTCGTCGATGGGGCGCTTCCGCGCGAGATCGCTGCGCTCCTCCGAGAGCTGGACGGAGTGCGCCTCGGGATCATCACGCGGACGATCAACGACCTCGCCCGTCGCGGCGGTCTTCGCATACGGCCGAGCGACGCCATCGCGCTCGCCCATGCGCTCCTTTCTTATCCGACGTGGCGGACCGCCCTTACCGGACCCGGCCGCCGGCGCGCGCCGCGGCTCATCTACTCGGCGCTGCGGAGCGCCCTCCTCTAGCGGTGCGCGCGTAGGCTTTTGGCGATGACCGCCGCATCCGGAACGATGGTCGGGTCCCGGACCTCTGGCTCGCGAGCTCGTTGGCTCGCGTGGGCGAGCGTGATTCTCTACGCGGTTCTCGCCGGCATCAGCATCGCGCTCGAGGCCCGGTTCGTAGGCCGAGTGGGTTTTCCGGATCTCTGGGTCGCCCTCGTGGTGCTGAGCTACGCGGTCATCGGTGCGCTCATCGTGAACACCCACCGTTCGCATGTCATCGGATGGATGTTCTGCGGCGCCGCGCTGAGCTTTGGCTTCTCGTCATTCGCGGGTCAGTACGCGATCCAGGCGCTCGTGGTCGCACCGGGCACGCTCCCGTTCGGACAGGCGATGGCCTGGTTCGGGTTCTGGACCGATATGCCCGGGATCGCCGTCATCGCGCTATTCCTTCCGCTGCTGTTCCCTAACGGACGCCTGCCGTCGCCTCGCTGGAGGCCCGTGGCGTACCTCGCAGCCGCGAGCGTCGTTTTCGCGGTCGTTCTCACGATGTTCGCGCCGGCTACGTACGCGGACGCGGGATACCCGTCGATTCGAAACCCTCTCGGACTCGACCAATACGCCGCGATCTTCGACACGCTCGGCGTACTGCTTCAGCCGCTCCTCCTGGTGCTTGTTGTGGTGAGCGGCATCGCGCTCTTCGACCGCGTGCGACGAGGGGGCGCGGTGGAACGGCAGCAGATCAAGTGGTTCGCTTTCGCCGGCGCCGTCGTGCTCGCCTCGTTCGTGATCCAGGCCGGCGCGCGCTTGGCCTCAGAGCTCACCAGCGCGGCTGACCTCCTGGCGATCGTCGGCCTGTCCGCGATCCCCGCGGCGGTGGGGATCGCCATCCTTCGCTACCGCCTCTACGACATCGACCTCATCATCAATCGGACCGTCGTCTATGTCCTTCTGACCGCGGTCCTCGCCGGCGTCTACACGGCAGTCGTCGCGCTATTCCAGCGGATGTTCGTCGCGCTCAGTGGACAGGGTTCGGATCTGGCGATCGTGATGACGCTTTTCGTTCTCGCGACCGTCTTCACGCCGATCAAGAACACGCTGCAGGAGCGCGTGGACCGTCGCATCAAGCCGCGGTCCGGCCCGATCATCGCGCATGCGACCAGCATCGACGACCTGCTGATGCTCTCGGAGCTGCACGACCGCGGCGTCTTGACGGACGAAGAGTTCGCCGCGAAGAAGAAGCAGGTGCTCGGGATTTAGCCGCTCTCGGCCATGCGCTTGAGCTCCCGCGCGCGCGACAGCAGGAACCGCCGCATGTAGCCGGTGAGGAACAGCCGGTCGGCGATCGCACCGATCGGCCCGAGCGGACTTTCAAACGTGAACGTATCGATCATCGTCGTTCCGCCATCGCGCGGAACGAATTCGTGGACGTGACGAAGGGACGCGAACGCTCCGCGCACCATGACATCCTCGAATACGACGGGCCGTTCGAGGCGCGAGATCCGCACCGTCAAACGTTGGCGTATCCCTAAATGCTGCGCTTCCCAGGTGACCTCATCCCCGAGCTCGAGCTGACCAATGGTGACGCCGCCAACCGCGCGCTCACCGGTGCGCGCGGTGGAACGGACATGCGCGCCGACGTCGCGCGCGAGGTCGAAGCAACGCTCGGGTGGCGCGTCGATCGAGGTCGCGATGCGGATCGTCGGCATAAAGCGGCGCTTCGCTCAGGCCTTTTCGATCTCGAGCTGACCGGCGGTGCCGTTCAGCTCGCCCTCCCACTTGTGGCCGCGGGCATGGAGTCCCTCGGTGAAGCTCGTCGCGAGCGCCTCCTGCTTTATGAAGTCGCCGTAGCGCTCGAACACGCGCCCGATGGGACCCGCGTAGCGGAGCGCGATCCGATCGGAGATATCGAGGCCCGCCTCCTTGCGCAGATTGTTCAAGTGGTGCGCGAGCTCGCGCGCGAGCCCTTCGAGCTCGAGCTCGGGCGTGACCTTCGTTTCGAGCGCGACAGTTGCGCCGGCATCGCGGCCGACCGCGTGGCCGGGCGCGCCTTCGTGCGTGATGAGTACCTCGCTGTCCGAAAGCTCGAAGCCCTCGACCTTGATCGTCCCGTCGCGTCGCTCGTAGCGGCCCTCGGCGAGCGCCTGCCGCACGCGCGGCAAATCCTTCCCGAGCTTCGGTCCAAGCACCTTGAGCTCCGGCTTGACCGTCTCCTTCACCAGACCCTCGGCCGCGTCGCGGATCTCGATCGCCTTGACGTTGAGTTCCTCCTTGATGAGGTCGGCGAGCTCGGAGCTCGTGTCGAGAGCGCCGCGGTCGCGATCGTTCGCGTCGAATACGACGATGAGCCTCGGAAGCGGTGTGCGCGTCTTCACGCCAGCCGACGAGCGCGCCGCGCGGCCGAGCTCGACCACGCGCCGCGCCGCCCGCATACGCCGCTCGAGGTCATCGTCGACGCGCTCCGGATGCTCCTCCGGATAAGCGGTGAGATGGACCGAGGCCTCGGCGCTTGTCCCGCTCGAACGAACGAGGCCCTGGTACATGTCCTCGCCCAGGAACGGCATGACCGGCGCGAGGAGCCCGATCAGCGTGGTCAGCGCTTCGTATAGCGTCTGGTACGCGGCAAGCGAGTCGCGCTCGGAGCGTGCCTTCCAGAAGCGGGCGCGATTGCGGCGCAGGTACCAGGTCGAGAGGTCGCCCCAGAACTCCTCGAGCTTGAAGACAACGGTACGCACGTCGAACGCGTCCATCGCGGTGCGCGACTCGGCGACGAGCCGCGCGAGGGCTGAAAGGACCCAACGGTCCATGAGAGGCCGCTCGGCGAGCGGGATCTGCGGGGCGGACGGGTCGAAGTCGTCCAGGGTCGCGTAGGTGACGAAGAAGGAATAGGTGTTCCAGAGCACGAGGAGCTTCCGCTTGAAATCCTCGAACGGCGGCCAGCCGAAATACATGATCTCCTGCAGGTCCTGGCGCGCCACGATCCAACGGATCGCGTCAGCGCCGACGAGCTCGCAGGCCTCGTAGAGGTCGACCATGTTGCCGCCTGACTTGTGGAACTCCTCGCCGGGTGCCGCGAGCATCGGCTGGAACGACTGACACACGCGGTACGGCGCGTCACCGGTGAGCACCACCGAGAAGAAGAGCTGCGAATAGAACCAGAGGCGGACCTGCTCGACCATCTCGACGATGTAGTCCGCCGGGAACCACTTCGCCCAGTAGTCCTTGTCGTGCAGCCAGTCGAGGGTCGAGAACGGCACGATGCCGGCATCGAGCCAGCAGTCGCCGACCTCCTTCACGCGCTTGCTTTCGGCTCCGCACTGCGGGCAGCCGACCACGACGTCGTCGATCCACGGCCGGTGGAGCTCGCGCAGCTTCTCGAGCCCGCTCTTCGCGAGCTTCCGTAGCTCCTCCTCGCTCCCGACGACGAAGAAGTGCCCCTTGGCGCACGTATAGAAAGGAAGAGGCAGTCCCCAGTAACGCTTTCGGCTGATGTTCCAGTCGCCCATGTTCTGGAGCCAGTTCTGCATCCGACGGCCGGCCGCCGGCGGCAGCCAGGTCACTTTCTCGGCCGCCGCCATGAGCTTCGGACGCAGCACGTCCATCGAGATGAACCATTCGTCGTCGACGCGGAAGACGATCTCCTCGTGGCAGCGCCAGCACTCGGGATAGCGGTGCGTGTAGTCGGCGGCACGGAACAGTCGGCCACGCTTTTCCAGGTCGTCCGCGATCTCGCGCGCGACGTCGCGCGCCTCCTTGCCCTCGAGCCACCCGTAGCCCTTGACGAAGCGCGCCATCTCGTCGATCGGTACGAGGACCGGAAGCTTCTCCGTCTTCGAGAGGGCGAAGTCCTCGGCACCGCAGCCTGGCGCGATGTGCACGAGACCGGTGCCTTCCGCGGCGGTCACGTCCTTCCACTCGATCACCCGGTGCGATGCGACGGCATCGCTCGCAGCGGGCAGCTCGTCGAACGGACCGCGATAACGAGCTCCGACTAGTTCGCGGCCCTTGAAGAACCGCCTCACAAAGACCTCGCCGCTTTCGATCGCTTTGGCCCCGAAAACGGATGCGAGAGCTCCCTGCGCGACGATCAAGGTTTCACCCTCGAAGTCCACCTCCATGTAATCGAGGTCGGGGTTCACCGCGAGTGCGACGTTCGCCGGAAGCGTCCACGGCGTGGTCGTCCATGCAAGGAATGACGCGCCAGCGCGACCCTCGATTGGGAACCGCACGTAGACCGAGAGATGCGTCATCTCCCGATAGCTGTCGATCATCTCGTGCTGGGACAGAGCGGTGCCGCACCGCGCACACCACGGCATCGAGCGGTGGCCCTTGTAGAGCCACCCCTTCTCCTGGCAGATCTTCAGGACGTGCCAGATGTGCGAGATGTTCAGGTCGTCGTACGTGAAGTACGAGTTCTCCCAGTCCATCCACTGACCCATCCGGATGGAGTGCTTGGTGATCGCCGCGGCGGAGCGATCGACCCGCGCGCGGCACGCGTCGGAGAACTTGGCGATGCCGTACGTCTCGATGTCCCGCTTGCTGTTGAGGTTGAGCTCGCGCTCCACCTGTACCTCGACCCAGAGTCCCTGGCAGTCGAAGCCGTTCTGGTAGCGCTGGTCGAACCCGCGCATCGCCTTGTACCGCTGGTAGACGTCCTTATAGGTACGGGCCCAGGCGTGGTGGACGCCCATCGCTTCGACGTTCGCGGTGATCGGGCCATCGAAGAAGGAGAACCGCGGACCGCCCGCGTTCTTCTTGCGGAGCAGCTCGAAGCTCCGCTCGCGCTCCCACAGGTCGAGGACGCGGTGGTCTACTTCGGCCAGGTCGAGCTTCGCGCCGACCGGCCGGAATCGCGCTCTTTCGCTCGCCTTCGCCACGTCTACTCCTTCGACTACAAAACAAAACGCCGTCCCGACATCTCGGGACGGCGTAAGCCGTGGTACCACCCAAGTTGACGCAGCCTGCGTCCACTCGCTGCGCCTCTAACGGTGCGCGGTCCGGCCGGTTCTACTCGTGCTTCTTCCGGCAGCTCGGGGTGGATGGCCCCTCGAACGCTTGTGCGACGAGTGTACGTGCCTCGGTCGATGGATAGAAGGTCTGCCCGCCGGACCTACGATCGCGGCTGATTGACGGAGCTCGATAAAGAGATCGCCGAGCTCGCGGCGCGCTTTGGCGAGCCGCGCCGAGTCGAGGTCCTCATCCGGCCGTTCTTCGACCCGGTCCAAAGGCCCGATCGGTTCGCCGAGGTCTGCATGGTCATACGACGACGGAACGGCAGGCTGCCTCTTTCGATCAAGACCTTCTATCCGCGCGGCGCGCATCGGCTGCCGACCGGGGGCATCCACCACGGAGAGCGGATCCTCGATGCGCTCCGCCGCGAGACCGAGGAAGAGACCGGCCTCGAGACCGAGACAAAGCGGTTTCTTGCGTGGATCACCTATCGGCCGGTGTCGGCGCCGAACGGTGCGCCGCTGTTCCACACCTTCGCGTTCCTTCTCGACGAGGTGGGCGGGCGCTTCCACACGAGCGATCTCGAGGAACAGA
The DNA here is from genome assembly GCA_038040345.1 of Chloroflexota bacterium. Lineage (GTDB taxonomy): Bacteria > Chloroflexota > Limnocylindria > P2-11E > P2-11E > 3-1-20CM-2-70-9. Next base: position 234,721 of record JBBPIQ010000003.1, on the reverse strand, counting down.
TAGAGGAGTGGATCGAGGTCGACCCCGCGGCGCTCGGTGACGTCGCCGATCGGCTCGATCGCATCGCGAGCGCGCCCTCGAAGGACATCGGCGGCGACTGGGCGGACTGGGGTCACTTTCGCGCGATCGTTCACCGGGTCGTGCACGAGGAGCTGGCCCGCTAAAACTTCTCGAACCGGAAGAGCCGGACCGCGAGGATGAAACCGCCGACAGTCCATATCAAGAGCCCGAGTATTTGCGTCCGCACGTCCCAGAGCGTCGCGCCCTGCACGCTGATCTCACGGAGGGCGTCGTTGAGAAGCGTCAGCGGCAGCAGGTTGGTGACAGGCCGGATGATCTCAGGCGCGGCGTTCTTCGAGAAGAACACGCCCGAAAAAAAGAACTGCGGGAGCGTGATGAGCTGCGCGATGGCGGGCACCTGGTTCTCCGTCGTGGCCCAGCCGGCGAGCGCGAAGCCGATCGTGAGGAACAGGATCGTTCCGAGGAGCGCGACGACGACGAGTGGCACGAGTCCACCGACGATCGTCACGTTGAACAAGATGAGCGCGACGAGGAGCAGCACCGCGACCTGCCCGGTGGCGATGACGAGCCGCGTCAGCACGTGCGCGGCGAGAAGGTTCGGCACGCGGACCGGCGTCGCCATGATCCGCCGCAGCACCCCGCGCTGTTTATCGGCGACGAGTGCGAAAGCGACCGAGAAGATCGCGAGTTGCATGATGTTGACGCCGAGGATTCCCGGCACCAGGAAGTCCACGTACCGCAGCCGGACGCCCTGGACGGTCTCGTCTCTTACGCCGATGACCGGCGCGGTTTGCGTGACCGCGAACGAGAGCCGATCGATGACCTGAGAAACGATCTGACGGCCCACCGCGACCTGCTGCGGCCGCGCGTCGTCTCCGTAGACAACGATTTGCGGGACGGTCTGTCCGGGTCGCGCCGGCGCGATGGCGAAGTCCGGCGGGATCACGATCAGCATGTCGAGCTCGGTCCGGCGCAGCTTCGTCAACGCCTGGTCCGTCGGGAGCTCGGTCACCAGCAACGTCTCGATCCCCTTCAGGATCTGGACGAGCTGCGTGCTCGATTGATTCTTCGCCTGGTCGTCGACGGCGAGCGTCACACGACCGAAATCGCCTAGGTTCAGGTAGCCAAAGATCACCATCAGCATCAGCGGCACGATGAGGCTGAAGAAGAGCGCCGTGCGGTCCCGTAAGTATGCGCGGAGGAGCAGCGCGAAGAGGCGGAGCGTCTGCCTCATGCGTCGCGGATCTCGTGACCGGTAAGGTCGAGGAAGACGTCTTCGAGGTTGGCCTTCTGCTGAAGGACCGGTTTCGTGAATCCCCGCGTGAGAAGGTCGTCGATCAGCTTCCGCGGCGGGTCGAGCGCGACGATGTTTCCCTCGTCCATGATCGCGACCCGATCGCACAGAATCTCGGCCTCGTCGAGGTAGTGCGTCGTCAGGAAGACCGTGGTTCCGCGGCCCTGGATGCTTCGGATCAGCTCCCAGAGATTGCGGCGGGCCTGCGGGTCCAGGCCGGTGGTCGGCTCGTCGAGAAAAAGGACCTGCGGCTGGTTCACGAGCGCCGTCGCGATCGAAAGCCGCTGGCGCTGGCCACCAGAGAGCTTCGCCTGCGGCTGCCCCGCACGCTCTTCGAGCTCGACCTGACGGAGAAGCGCAAGCTCGTCGACCTCGAGGTCGTAGCAAGCCGCGAAGAAGCGCACCGTCTCGCGCGCGGTCAGGTTGTCGGGGAACGCGCTCGCCTGGAGCTGCACGCCGATGCGACGCTTCACACCCGCGGGGTCGGAGAACACGTCGACTCCCGCCACGGTCGCGGACCCAGCGTCGGCTTTGCGGAGTCCCTCGAGGATCTCGACGGTGGTTGTCTTCCCGGCTCCGTTCGGACCGAGCAGGCCGAAGACCTCTCCCGGCTCGACGAAAAAGCTGATCCCGCGCACCGCCTCGATCTCGCCGTAGCGCTTTCGCAGGTCAGTGACTTGCACGATCGGCGGCATGACTCGAACGCTAGCGGTTCGCCACGAACGCGGCGTACGCGAGGTCGTGAAGATAGAACGCGAACGGAAGAAGCACCACCGCCGCGACGACGATGCGCACCACGATCGGGTTCGGCCGACGAAGACGCGTGTACGTGATCTCGAGCGTCGCCGTGATCGCCGCGAGGATCGGGACCTGTGCGACCCAGTGGAGCGGGTCCGCGCGATCGACGACGAGCGCGTACACCACGGCGCCTCCAAGGAGTCCGGTCGCGAGGCCGATGACCGCGAACACGCCCGCGTTGCGGACGGGATCGCGGAGCGCGAGCAAGAGACCGAGACCGAAGGCCAGAAGGACGGCGGCGATCATCCGCTCGTAGATCCGGTTGTACGGCTGGAACAGGAACGCCGACGGAAATGCGATCGACAGGATCACCGGAAGGATGAAGAGCGTGGCGCAAACGATTCCCACGGCACGAGCGCCGCGCAGCGTGGCGGAGTCTGCCGGAAGCTGGCGCTCCATCTAAAGGAGGCCGAGTCTCGTACGCTTAAGGTTCGGTGTCGAATCGGGGAGCAGCTTCCGCCACCCTGCCGCATGTCCGCGCGCTTTCGGCGCCCAGGGTGAGCGGCTCTCCGGGCTTCGCGGCTGTTCTGTCACTCCTCCTGCCCGGGCTCGGCCAGCTGTATCTCGGACGATGGGTGCGCGGGGCACTGATGATCCTGCTTCCCATTTTCACCGTGGTTCTCGCGGGTGCGTTCGTCGCTATCGCCGATCCGCTCACGAGCTTCGTTCTCCGCAACGCCGCGGCGGTGACTTTCCTCGTCGCGAGCGCGTTCTTCATGTACCACCTCTTCGTCGTCGTCGACGCGTTCGCGGGAAAGCTCCGCGACACCGGCTCGCTTCGCGGCCGGCACGTCATCGACTATCTGGTGCTCGGCGTCGCGTGCGTCGCGCTCGTCGCGTTCTACGGGGCCGCGTATCGCGGGTCCGCGCCGTGGGCTGGGGCGTTCGCGAAAGTCTTCGCGCCACTCGCGAACCCGCCGCTCGTAGGCACAACCAGCGGACAGGACCCGTCGCCTCCGCAGTGGACCGGAACGGAGCGCCTAAACGTTCTCCTGCTCGGGATCGACTCGCGCGACGATGCATCGCCCACGAAGAACACGGACACGATGATCGTCCTCAGCCTCGACCCGGTGAACAAGACGGCTGCGATGCTCTCGATCCCGCGCGACGTGTACATCAATCAGCCCGGCGTCCTTGTCGACAAGATCAACGCGGCGTACGCCGTCGGCGGCCCCGACCTCTCGCGAAGGGTCGTGGAGGATCTTCTCGGCATCCGCCTCAACGCCTACGCGCTCGTGGACTTCGACGCGTTCACCAAGATCGTCGACTCGGTCGGCGGAGTCGTGATCGACGTGAAGAGGCCGGTGCGGGACGAGTCCTACCCCACTCCGGATTACGGGATCGAGCGCCTGGACATAACCGCAGGCCCGCAGCTCATGGACGGCCAGACCGCGCTGCGGTTCGCGCGCTCACGGCATGACACGAACGATTACAGCCGCGCCCAGCGCCAGCAGCTCGTCCTTTCCGCCCTGCGGACACGTATGTCCGAGGGCGATTTCATACGCGGCCTGCCTGGGCTTATCGACCGCGTCGGAAGCGTGGTCCAGACGAACTTCGATCCCGCCAACATCCTGCCGCTGGCGCAGTTCGGCACGGGCATCGATGGCGACGCGATCCGGAGCGAGGTGCTCTACCCGTGCGGCGGCGCGTATCCGCATTGCGAGCTTCAGTCATCCGGCGGAGCGAACGGCTTCTACCTGATCCCCGACCGCGCCAAGATCCGCGACCTCGCGGCCGCTCTCTTTTACGACCCACAGGTGAAGTCCGAGGGTGCATCGGTAGAAGTGCGGAGCGCGGGAGCACGCAACGGAGTGGCACAAAGCGTTGCCGACCGTTTGACCGAGCGCTCATTCACCGTCTCAACGGTGAGCGACGGCGCCGTCGGCCGCTCGGCCGTCCTCGTTCGGAACGGGGCGAAGCGCTACACCGCGAACGCTCTCGCGGCGCAGCTGGGCGGACTCCCAGTCGACACGCTGCCCGCCGGCGAGCAGAGCTCGGCCGATATCGTCGTGCGCGTCGGAAGCGACTTCCGAGGCCTAGCCACAGACCTCGCGCGATAACGAGTCGCGGGTAGCACGGGGGAGCGGGGTTGCCAGCGAGCGTGCATCCGGCGGCGTCGCGAGGACCACCTAGATACGCGAGCGAAGCCGACCGGTAGCGAGCGGGCAACCCCCGACCCCGGGACAGGCCCCGCGACGATCTGGGACAGGACCCGCGACGCACGATAAGAAGGACTTCGCGGTCGCGAAGGCGCTAGGTCTTCTTCTTCGCCTTCTCGATCTTCTCGCGGTCAGCCAGCGCGTGCTTGACGGTGCTGAACTTGGAGAGTGTCTCGCGGCGGTCCGACTGAACCCCTCGGCGGAAGGCAGGATCGCTCGCGCTGCGTCGCGCGAGGTCCGCGTCGCGGCCGGCGGCGTCGATCGCGCGCACGATGCGACCGAGAGCGTTCGGCTTCTTGAGCTTCTTCTTCGCCGTCAACGCTTGTACACGGGCTGGATCCAGCTGCGGTATTGCGAGGTCTTGCCGCGGACGGCGTCGAAGTAGGTCGCGCTCACCTTTGCGGTAATCGGTCCGCGCTCGCCTTTGCCGATGGCGCGGTGGTCGATGCTCGTGACCGGCGAGATCTGCGCGCCCGTTCCGCAGAGGAACACTTCGTCAGCGATGTAGAGCTCCGTGCGGTCGACCTGGCGGATCGCCGTTGGGATCCCGTTGTCGGCGGCGATCTTCAGAACGCACGACCGCGTGATCCCTTCGAGAATATTGTCGGTGGCCGGCGGCGTGATGAGCGTGCCATCGCGGACCATGAAGAGGTTCTCGGCGCTTCCCTCGCTCACATGACCGTCCTGCGTCAGGACGATGGCTTCATCGAAGCCCGCCTCCTGCGCCTCGGTCTTCGCGAGAGCCGCGTTCACGTAGCCGCCGGTGATCTTCGCTCGAGCGGGGATCGCGTTGTCGTCGGTCCGCCGCCAGCTCGACACGCAGCACGAGATCCCGCGGTCGATGTCGATGTACGTCCCGAACGGGATCGCGAAGACAGTGAGCGCGTCCTCCAGGTCGTGGAGCCGGACGCCGATGACGGGGCTCGACTTGTACGCGACGGGTCGGATGTAGGCGTCCTCGCGGTAATTGCATTTGCGCAGGAGCTCGAGCGTGATGCCGACAAGATCGTCGGCCGTGTAGGGCAGCCCGATCCGCATGATCCGGCACGAGCGATGGAGCCGGAGGTAATGCTCTTTGAGGTGGAGCGCGTAAAGCTGCTCGTCCTCGGCGTTCCAGTAGGCGCGGATGCCCTCGAACACGCCAGTCCCGTAGTTGAAGGCGTGCGTCAGCACGCTCACCTTGGCGTCGCGTACGGGCACAAATTCGCCGTCCAGGAAGGCAAATGCGGTATCTGGGGCGGCGCCCCGTCGCAGCGACGTCGGTCTGGTCAGCTCCTGCACCATGCCCACACTCCTTGCTCGGCCATGCGGCCGAACGAGCTCTGGACCGGCTCAACGCACGCCCCGTGCCGACCCGCTTCTGCCATTGTGACAGGATTACCCCGGTCAGACCGCCGGTGTGACCTCTTAGACACCGCGGTGCGTACCTGCTCAATGGAGGTGCGTGTCATGTCGAGGCCCGCGATTCGAATAACGGCGATCTTTGCGGCCGCTCTCGTCACGCTTTCCGCCTGCGCCACCGCCAATGCACCGTCGGCGACCCCGACCAGTTCGGGATCAGCCACGGCGGTAGCGGCGGTCCAACCAACCCATCCGGTCGAGTTCGTCATCAGCACGGCACCCGGCGGAGGTTCGGACATCTACGCACGCGCGATGGCGACGATCATCGAGAACAAGAAGTTTTCCCCGCAGCCGGTGACACCCCTCAACAAGGAGGGCGGCTCCGGCGCCGTCGCCTTCCAGTACGTCTTCGAGAAGACCGGTGACATGCACTACATCATGATCACCCTCAACAGCTTCTTCACGACGATCATCGTTCAGAAGACGGCGTTCAAGGCGACCGACTTCACACCCGTCGCCAACCTCGCTCTCGACCCCTTCTTCCTCTGGGTCAACGACGACAGCCCGTGGAAGACCGCGCAGGACTTCATCAACGCAGCGAAGGAGAACTCGCTGACCGTCGCCGGCACCGGCGCCAAGCAAGAGGACGAGGCGCTCTTCCGCCGGATCGAAGACACGATGAAGACGAAGCCCTTCACGTACCTGAGCCAGACGTCGGGCGCGACGGTCGCCGCGGCGGTCGCCGGTCACCAGGGCGGCGTCGTGGCATCGGTGAACAACCCGAGCGAGGGTCTCGCTCTCTATCAAGCCAGCCCGAAGAAGCTTCGACCGCTCTGCGCATTCACACCGGCGAGCCCAACGACCCCTATCTACTCGACGCTCCCGACCTGCAAGTCGCAGGGGATTCCGATCGACGACTACTTCATCATGCGCGCGGTCATGGCGCCGCCTGGTCTGTCGCAGGCACAACAGCAGTTCTGGATCGACGTGTTCAAGAAAGTGTTCGACTCCGACGAGTGGAAGAAGTTCATGGCCGACAACGCGCTTCAGCCCGACTTCAAGTCGGGCCTCGAGTTCCGCCAGTTCATCCTGCAATACCAGCAGCTCCATCAGGACATCGCGACGAAGTTCAAGTGGGTCTGATCACGGGCACGTGAGGCCCTACCAGGTAGCGACGGCGGCGGCGATCGTGCTCATCGCCGCCGTCGCCATGTTCGATTCCCGCGCCTCGTTCAGTCCATCCGCCGGTACTCAGCCAGGGGACGTCGGATCGCGCTGGTACCCCTTCTGGGCCGCCACGATCATGGGCATCGCTTCGGTCATCGTCGCCTATCGCGCCCTCACAACGCCGCAGGGGACCGAAGGCGTCTTCGCGGGAGCGCGCAGCGTGTTCGCCGTACTGAAGCTCGCGGTGCCGATGCTCGTGTACGCGCTGCTCATCGGTGGGCTCGGCTGGAAGACGACCGACTTCACCTACACGATCGTGCCGCCGTTCGGTTTTTATCTGGCGACCGCGCTCTATATGGGCGTCTTCGCGTGGTGGCTTGGCCGCTACAAGATCTGGTGGGTCGCGCTCATCAGCGTCGCGTTCCCGGTCGTGATCTTCGCCGCGTTCGAGATCGGTTTCCGCGTGAACCTCCCGAAGAGCTTCCTCTACACCTCGGGAATTCTTCCGTTCTAGATGGAAGTCTTCGGTAATCTCGCCGGCGGCTTCGCGACAGCGCTTCATCCCATCAACATGCTCATGCTCTTCATCGCGGTCGTGCTCGGTCTGGTCATCGGTGTCCTTCCCGGGCTCGGCGGGACGAGCGGGGTCGCGATCCTCCTCCCGATCACCGTCTTCATCGCGCACGGCTCGCTGCCGGGGTCGGACGCAACCACGGCGATCATCTTCCTCGCCGGCATCTACTGGGGCGCTCTCTTCGGAGGCGTCATCACCTCGATCCTCTTCAACATCCCCGGCGAGCCATGGGCCGTCGTGTTGCTCTTCGACGGTTTCCCTCTGGCGAAGAAACTGGGCAAGCCGGGCCTCGCGCTCGCGAGCTCCTTCGTCTCTTCGTTCCTTGGCGCGCTCGTTTCCACGATCCTGTTCACCTTCTTCGCGCTACCGATCGCGCTGAAGGCACTCGAGTTCGGCCCGGCCGAGCTGTTCGCGGTCTTCGTCCTGTCTTTCGCGACGCTCATCGGCCTCGGCGCGGAAGCGCCGATGAAGAGCCTGGCGATGCTCGCGCTCGGTCTGCTGCTCGCGGCCGTGGGCTTCGACACCATCACCGGCGAGCAGCGGCTCAACTTCGGGCAGATCTCACTTCTCTCGGGCATCAGCTTCGTGCCGGTGACCATCGGACTCTTCGGCATCGGCGAGATCCTCGCCTCTGCGGAGGAGCAGGGCATCGGATTCGTGGAGAACATCCCCGCGCGTCTTGGCCTCCAGGACGTGTTCGCAGCGCTCGGCGAACTGCGCAAGCGGCTCGGGCTTGTCCTGTCAAACGCGGTCCTCGGGTTCTTCTTCGGCGTTCTCCCCGGCCACGGCGCGACCGCCGCGTCGTTCCTCGGCTACGGCCTCGCGCGGCAGTACTCGAAGAACAAGGAGAACTTCGGCAAGGGCGAGATCTCCGGGATCATGGGCCCGCAGGCCGCGGCCGACTCTGCCGGCGTCGCCTCGCTCGTGCCCATGATCACGCTCGGCATCCCGGGCTCGCCGACTTCCGCCGTGATCATGGCGGGGCTCTTCATCTGGGGCCTCCAGCCCGGCCCGGTCCTGTTCATCCAACACCCCGACTTCGTCTGGGGTCTCATCGCGAGCATCTATCTCGGGCACCTGTTGACCTTCATCCTCTGCCTGCTCGCGGTGCCGCTCCTTGCGATGATCATGCGGGTGCCCTACGCGATCATCACGCCGTTCATCGTCGTGATCTCGATCATCGGCTCGTACTCGCTCAACAACAGCATGCTCGACGCGTTCATCACCGTGGTCTTCGGCGTGATCGGTTACTGGCTGCGGAAGATGAAGTACCCGCTCGCACCGCTCGTGGTCGCGCTCGTCCTCGGCGACTCGACGGAACGTGAGCTTCGCAAGGCGCTCATCGCGGGTCACGGGAGTCCGCTGTACTTCTTCAACAGCCCGCTCTCGACGGTGATCCTGGTCCTTGCAGTCGTGCTCGTGCTCATACCGCTGGTACGCACGATTCGCGCGCGCCGGCGCGGCGCCGCGCCGCCCGCGGCGGTCGCTCACCCCTAGAGTTCGGGCGCCATGGGCCTCTACGACATAGCGCTGATCGTTGGCGCGTTCGTCCTCATCCTCGTGGGCGCCGAGGTCTTCACGAACGGCGTCGAGTGGCTCGGGCTCAAGCTGCGCATCAGCGAAGGGGCCACCGGGAGCATCCTCGCGGCGCTCGGAACAGCGACGCCGGAGACGTTGATCCCGGTCGTCGCGATCCTGTTCACGAACACCGCCGACTCGGACGAGATCGGGGTTGGCGCCATCCTCGGTGCGCCGTTCATGCTCGGAACGCTCGTGCTGCTTCTCATCGGCATCACGGCATTCGTGCTCCGGAAGAAACGCAGGCGCAACACGTTGCACGTCGACGCTCCGCACGCGCTCCGCGACCTGTCCTTCTTCCTCGTGCTCTACGCGATCGCTCTCGGGCTGGCCCTCCTCCCGCCAGACCTCCATTTCCTCAAGGGGTACCTCGGCTGGATCTTCATTCCCGCCTACTTCCTCTACCTCTTCCTCGTGCTGCGGGCGCCGCGGCGAAGCGCCGCCGACATCGAAGAAGCGATGGAGGAACGCGAAGCCTTCGACCAGCTGACCTTCATGACGCTCCTGCGACGGATGGGGATCTCGCTTCGCGACGCGACGCCGCCGCTCTGGCTCGTGCTCACGCAAACGATCGTCGCCTTCGGTGCGATCGTGCTGGGCGCGCGCTTCTTCGCCGACTTCGTGGAGGACTTCTCACACGCGATGCATTTCAACACGCTCCTCGTGGCGCTGATACTGGCGCCGCTCGCCACCGAGCTCCCGGAGGCGGCGAACTCGCTTATCTGGACGCGCGACAGCAAGGACGTAATCGCGCTCGGCAACGTCACCGGCGCGATGGTCTTCCAGTCGACCTTCCCGGTGACCATCGGCGTCCTCCTGACCCCGTGGCAGCTCGGCGAGTTCGGGACCGTCGCGGCCGTCTTCGCGCTTCTCTCGGGCTTGCTCATCTACGTGCAGCTCCGGCTGCGAGCGCGCGAGAACGCTCTGCCGCTGTCCTCGCTCATGCTGGGGGGGAGCCTGTACGTCGTGTTCATTGGGTACGTCCTCTGGAACGTCTTGGCCTGAGATACCGGCGGGGGCGACCAGCCTAGAATCTGACGCGTCGCGGGCGGTGGCCCCGTCCACGCCACGCGGCATAAGAGGGGGTAGGTAATGAAGCGCGTCCTCGCGTATCTCATTCTTGCGACGACCGTCGTGGCGGCTTGCGGCGGTGGCAATACCGCTGCCACATCGTCACCGAGCCCCACAGCATCCGCGACGGCGACGCCGAAGCCCATCCAAGTCGGGCTCGTGACCGACGTCGGCGGTCTCAACGACAAGAGCTTCAACCAGGCGGCGAACACCGGCCGCCTGAATGCCGAGAAGGACTTCGGCCTGAAGACGAGCGTCATCGAATCCAAGAAGCAAGAGGACTACGTCCCGAACCTGACGACGTTCGCGCAGCAGAACTACGACCTGGTCATCGCGGTCGGCTTCCTCATGCAGAACGCCGCCTGGAAGGTCGCGAAGCAGTTCCCGAACGTCAAGTTCGCGATCATCGACGGCGCGCCGGCCAACGACGCCGGAAACACCGAGAACCTCCCGAATGTCGCGAACCTGTTCTTCAAGGAGCAGGAGGCCGGTTACCTCGTAGGCGTGATCGCCGCGACAATGGCGAAGAACAAAGTCGGCAAGGCGATCCACAACACGCTCTGCTCGATGGGTGGGATCCCGATCCCGCCGGTCGACCATTACATGGCCGGCTACCAGGACGCGATCAAGACAATCGACCCATCCGCGACGATCCTCATCGGCTACAGCAACGACTTCGTCGACCAGCAGAAGGGCAAGGAAGTCGGACTGAACCACATCAGCAAGAACTGCGACATCCTCTTCCAGGTCGCCGGCGGCTCGGGTCTCGGATATATCGCCGCAGCGAAGGAGAAGGGTGTCTACGCCATCGGCGTGGACGTCGACCAGATCGACGTCGCGCCCGGCACAGTCATCACGAGCGCCATGAAGCGCGTCGACAAGGCCGTCTACGACTCGTCGAACGCGGTGAAGAGCGGCTCTTTCAAAGCCGGCGACAACTTCTTCAGCGCCACGAATGACGGCATCGCGTACGGCAAGCTCGACCCGATAGTGCCCGCGGACGCGAAGGCTGCGGCCGACAAGGCGCTCGCGGACATCAAGAGCGGCGCGATCAAGCCCAAGACGGATCTGACCGTCAAGCCCTAGACCGCTCTTGGCGAACGAACCGCAGACAACTCCGACGGGGCCGGCAACGGCCCCGTCGGTGCGTCAGCCGACCGCACAGTGGGCGAGGGGCCCTGCCGTGCCGGTCGCTTCCGTTCTCTTCGCACTCGCGATCGGCGCGATCCTCGTGCTCGTCTCGGGGCACGACCCGATCGGCGCATACATCGATCTCTTCCGCGGCGCGTTCGGCAGTCCCTACGACATCACCGAGACGCTCATCCAGACCATCCCGCTCACTCTCGCGGGACTGTCAGTCGCCGTGGCCTTCCGCACCGGCCTCTTCAACATCGGAGCCGAGAGTCAGCTCCTCGTTGGCGCCGTCGCCGCCGGGGCGGTCGGGGCACGCTTCGCGGATCTTCCGGGCTTTCTCCTCTTTCCGATGGTCCTCGCCGCGGGCATCGGCGCCGGCGCAGCGTGGGGAGCGATCGCTGGATACCTGAAAGCGGCACGCGGAGTCAACGAGGTGATCACGACGATCATGCAGAACTACATCGTCGTGTTCGTCATGCACTGGCTGCTGCAGAACGGGCCGATGACGGCGCCGAACGCGCTCGGCACTCCGGCTTCGGCGCCGATCGGTGCGGGGGCGGTTCTCCCGATCATCATCCCCAACGAGCTCGTCCCGCTGACGCGGCTGCACGCCGGCATCTTCCTCGCGATCGCCGCCGTCGCCGTCTTTTGGTTCCTGCTCTGGCGGACACCGCTGGGCTACGAGCTGCGCGCGGTGGGTCTCGGCGCGCGGGCGGCTGCACAGGCCGGCATCGACCCGCGAACACGCACCGTCCTCGCTATGGCCATCGCCGGCGGCTTCGCCGGACTCGCCGGGATGATCCAGGTCACGGGCGTTTTCCACCGCGTGTTCGACGGCTTCTCCTCGGGCTACGGCTTCGACGCGATCGCGGTGGCACTCCTCGGGAAGAACTCGCCGATCGGCATCGTCCTGGCGGCGCTGCTCTTCGGCGCATTTGCCCGCGGCGGTTCGCTCATGCAGGCCAACGCCGGCGTGTCAGCGCAGCTCGTCTCGGTGATCGAGGCGATCGTCCTGTTCGTGATCGCGGCCGAGCTGATCGTCCGGCTGCTCAGCGCGCGCCGCGGCCGTAAGCCCGTCGAGGCGATCGCGTGACCATCGACCAGCTCATCGGCGCCGGCGTGCTCGCAGCGACGCTTCGTCTGGCGACGCCGATCCTGCTCGCGGCGCTCGGCGGAGTCGTGTCCGAGCGCTCCGGCGTCGTAAACATCGCGCTCGAGGGCTGCATGCTCGTTGGCGCGTTCTTCGGCGTCGTCGCGGCCGATCAGTCCCACAGCGTCGTCATCGCGCTGCTCGTGGCCGTCGCCGCCGGCGCGGTCCTCGCGGGGATCCACGCCATCGCAGCCATCCATTTCCGCAGCGACCAGATCGTGTCCGGGATGGCGCTGAACATCCTCGCGCTCGGGCTGACGAGCTATCTCGACTACCAGCTGTATGGCACCACCGGCACGCCATCGGATCTGGCCGGCGTCCCTGACGTAGAGATCGGTCCGCTCGCGGGGGTGCCGTATATCGGCGACGCCATCGCGCACCAGAACGCGGTCGTGTGGGCGAGTCTCGTGCTTGTCGTCCTCATTCAGCTCTTTCTCTTCCGCACGATTCCCGGCCTGCGCCTTCGCGCAGTCGGCGAGCATCCGCGCGCCGCCGAGACGGTCGGCATCGCTGTGCGGCGCACGCGCTATTGGGCGGTACTCGCATCGGGTGTGCTCGCCGCACTGGGTGGCGCCTACCTATCGCTTTCGGTGGCGCACTCTTTCACGGACGGCATGACCGGCGGTCGCGGCTTCATCGGGCTCGCCGCGATGATCTTCGGCCGCTGGACCCCGGTGGGTGCGCTCGTCGCGTCGCTCATCTTCGGATTCGGGACCGCGCTCTCGTTCTCGCTACAGGGCGCATCGATCGGCGATGTCAAGGTCCCGGTCCAGCTGCTCTCGACGCTTCCGTACATCCTCACCATCCTTGCGGTCGCGGGCTTCGTCGGCCGGTCCCGTCCACCCGCTGCTGACGGCGTCCCGTATGAGACCGAGGGTCACGCATGACCATCGCGCCGAAGCCTCAGCGCGAGCACGGCACGGGTACCACGGCCGTGGCCACAGAGAGGGTTCCCTTGGTCGAGATGCGCGGCATCCGGAAGCGTTTCGGGGACCTCGATGCTCTCAAGGGCGTGGACCTCACGGTGCACGAGGGCGAGATCCACGCACTCGTCGGGGAGAACGGCGCCGGCAAGTCGACGCTCATGAACGTTCTCTACGGTCTCTACCGTCCGGACGCCGGGACGATCGCGTACCGCGGCCGCCGCGTTCACTTGACCGGCCCGCGCGACGCGATCGCGCTCGGGATAGGGATGATCCACCAGCACTTCATGCTGGTGCCGCCCCTCTCGGTCGCGGAGAACGTGGTGCTCGGTGACGAGCGCGGCGGACCGATGCTGGCCGAGCGAGTCATCGAGGACCGCGTGCGGGAACTTGAGAAGCGCTTCGGGATCGAGGTCGATCCTTCAGCGCGCGTCGAGGACATTCCGCTCGGATTGCAGCAGCGCGTCGAGATCCTCAAGGTGCTCTACCGCGGGTCGGAGCTTCTGATCTTCGACGAACCGACCGCCGTGCTCACGCCGCAGGAGGTCGACGAGCTCTTCGCCATCGTCCGCGGCCTGCGCGACGACGGGAAGACGCTCATCCTCATCACACACAAGCTCCGCGAGGTCATGGCGGTCACGGATCGCATCACCGTCCTTCGCGGCGGCCAGAACGTCGCCGAGCTCGTCACGAAGTCCACGAACCCACCCGAGATTGCGCGCGCCATGGTGGGGCGCGAACTGAAGGAGCTACGCGCGCGTGCCACCCCTCCGCGCGATGACGTCGTGCTCGCCGTGCAAGGACTTCGGGCAACGAGCGATCGCGGGGCACCGGCGCTTCAGGGCATCGACTTCACGGTCCGTGGCGGCGAGATCCTCGGGGTCGCGGGCGTCGGCGGCAATGGTCAGAGCGAGCTCGCGCAATGTCTTCTCGGCCTCCGAAAGGTCACGGCCGGGACGATCCACATCGGCGGAATCGACATCTCGCGCGACGACCCCAAGCGGACCCGCGCCCGCGGGGTCGCCTACGTGCCGGAGGACCGCCGGATCGAGGGGCTCGTGCTCGCCTTCACCGTGGCCGACAACTTCATCCTCGGCAAACACGACCACCCTCCATACGCCCGCCGCGGGATCCTCGACCCGGCGACGATCCTGAAGTCGGGCGGCCGGCTCGCGGCGGAGTACGACGTCCGCCCGCCCAACCCGCGCGCGATCGTCGCGAATCTCTCCGGCGGCAACCAGCAGAAGGTCGTCCTCGGCCGCGAGCTCTCGGAGCAGCCGAAACTCATCGTGGTATCGCAGCCGACTCGCGGGCTCGACATCGCCGCGACCGAGTACGTGCACGAGCGACTGCTCGAACAGCGCGGCCGAGGCGCCGCGATCCTGCTCATCTCGAGCGAGCTCGACGAGGTGCGCGGACTGTCGGACCGGATCGCCGTGATGTTCGAAGGTCGCATCGTCGCTGTGCTGGACGCTGCGTCGGCGACCGAAGAGCGGCTCGGCCTTCTCATGGCAGGCCATACCGAGGCCGCCGCTTAGCTGCGCGAGGCGAGGCCGAGGGTCCTGACCCGGCTCCGCGGGTCTCTCCCTCAGCGCACCCTCCCCGCCTTGCAGCTCACTGCCGTTCGCTGCGGGCGGGGCCCCGGGGCACCCGCGCTTCGTAAGAGACCCGCTGCGCCGTGCCACCCTCGGCCTCATCGTCGTCCGTGCCCGCTCTAAGTCAGGCGACTCCCAGTTCGTCGAGCGAGCGATGGAGATCGGCGGGATCGCGGTAGACACGGAACGCCCCGGCCGAGGTCAGCTCGTCCCAGCCATAGCCGCCCGAGAGCAGGCCCACGCTCAGCATCCCGGCGCGCCGCGCGGCGAGGAGGTCCCACACCGCGTCGCCGATCACGTAGCAGTCGCGGATCTCGACGCCGAGCTCCTCCTGGCACCGCAGAAACAGGTCGGGCTCCGGTTTCGCGCGCAGCACGTCGCCGCGGTCGACGACCACGGTCTCCTTCGGAACGCCGAGGGCAGCAAGCGAGCTATCGATCTCCGGATGCCGCCCGGATGTCGCGATTCCGTGCGGAACCTTTTGCTCGCGCAGCCAGCGCAAGAGCTCGATCGCGCCAGGCAAGGGGCGGCGCTCCGGGAGGAGCTCGCGGAAGAGCTCGCCGTGCCGCGTTTGGATTCGTTGCGCGTCGCTGTCGCCCAGCGGCCTCCCGATCTCCCGCGCGACGGCGCGGGTGAAGAGGCCACCACTCATCCCGATACGCCGGTGGATCTTCCAGCCGTCGATCTCGAGGCCGGCTTCCGCGAGGGCACGCTGCCACGCGAAGACGTGCGCGTAGACGGTGTCGATGAGCGTTCCGTCGAGATCGAAAATGAGCGCACGCATCGGTTGGTGGGGCCGAGACTACGCTCGCGCCAGGAGTTGACGGCCGGGAAAGGCAGCCGTACGCTGCGCGCTTACATCTGGTCTGACCACCTGACCAGAGGTTTTTTTGGGGAGGTGAGCCCCTGACCGTCATCGAGCCGATCCGCCGCAGCCGCCTCTATCAGGGCATCGTCGAGCAGATCGAGGGTCTCCTCGAGAAGGGCGATCTCCGTCCGGGCGACCAGCTCCCGCCCGAGCGGCAGCTCGCCGAACAGTTCCAGGTGTCGCGTGCCTCGGTCCGCGAAGCGCTGCGGACGCTCGAGCTTCTCGGCATCGTCGAGACCCGAGCCGGCGGCGGCACCTTCGTCCGGCAGACCTCGCCGGACGATCTGGCCCGGCCACTCACCGGCCTCATCTCGCGCGGCCATTCGCTCGCCGACGTTATCGAGTTCCGAGGTCTGATCGAGCCCGCAATCGCGGCCCTCGCCGCCGAACGCGTCACCCAGGCGCAGCTCGCCGAGCTCGGACAGATCTTCGCCACGCAGGAGGGAAAAGTCGCCTCGGGCGAGCGCTACGCCGATGAAGACACTCGCTTCCACGAGCTCATCGGCGAGGCCTCGCGCAACGAGCTCCTCACGACGATGCTCGGGGTGGTCTGGGACGTCATGCGCGAATCGCGCGAGCAGTGGCTCCAGACGAACCAGCGCGCGCATTCGTCGCTCGACGCGCATCGCCGCATCCTCGCCGCGCTCGGCGCGCACGATGGCGAAGCCGCGCGGCGCGCCGCAGCGGAACACATCAAGTCGGTTGGCGAAGGCATCCTTCGTCTGATCGGAGGGAGCAAGGTATGAGCGAAGTCCAAGAAACCTCCATCACGGTCGAGGTCGTCTACCGGGGCATCTTCCAAAAGACCCTCGCGCAGCGGATCTGCCGTTCGATCGTGCTCGCGGCGCGCAAGCGCGGGCACACCGGCACCGCGTTCGCGCGATACGGCGACTCTCCAGAGCGCAACGGCGTTCCCGCGAAACAGTTCGCGGTCGTCGCGATCAACGACCTCGAGCTCGAGGCGTCGATGGCGAAGTACGAGCCCGCCGTCGTCGACGTCTCGATCGCCGTGGACGACACCCTCGTAAAGGGCGTCGAGTCATGGGCGTGGTACGGTCGCCAGCCCATCTGGAAGCCGATCCGAAAGGACGGGTTCCTCCTCGTCACGAGCACGAACACTCCGGACGAGGTGCTCGCGCAGACCGACACGGCCCTCCGGCCTTACACGCTCGTCATCGTTCCCGGCGGCGCCTCGTTCGCCGGACTCTGGGTCTTCAAGGACGATCACACCGACTACCGCTGCCTGGGTGCCCTTGCGAAGGTCTTGCCCGACTGGGTACGCCTCGAAGACGTCAAGGCGCTGATCAAGGAGCAGACGAAGGACGAGGGCGCGGTGCAATCCGCGCAGTTCGGGTACGACGGCGCGACGCTTCGGCCGGTCAAGGCAGGCGAGGGCACGAGCGGCCACGAGGTGCTCCAGTTCGAGAAGCCGGGATGGACGACGATGCGCCCGGGCATCGTGATCGACGCGCGCAAGCCGGGCGAGCGCAATCCGCAGTACAAGAAATACGGCGCACGCACGCTGCGGCCGGTCGTGAACTTCGACACGTGCATCAAGTGCACGATGTGCTGGCTCGACTGTCCGGACGAATGCTTCGAGGTCACCCCTGAGGGGCACTACGAGGTCGTGTACCAGGCGTGCATCGGCTGCGGGATCTGCGCGCAGGTCTGCCCCGTGAAGGACTGCATCGTCATGGTCGACGAGCTCAAGTTCGAAGACAACGAGGACAAGTGGCAGTTCTGGAAGAAGGACCACGACGGCTACAACAAGTGGTTCGAGACAAAGAGCGGGGTCTCTGCCGACCCGAAAGTGCGGACTCCCGCCGCGCGGCAGGAAGGCTCGGGCAACGCGAACCCATCCGCGAACCCGACGTCGGCCTCCGGAGGTGACGACTGATGGCTGTCCAGGTCAAGGAGCGCGAGCACCAGGACGTCGAGACCGAGCAGCTCATGAGCGGCTGCGAGGCGATCGCCGAGGCGATCCGTCTCGCTGACGTCGACGTCATGGCGGCGTATCCGATCCGCCCCTACGACGGCGTGATGCAGGCGGCCGCGAAGCTCATCGCGAACGGCAAGATGGACGTCGAGTACATCGTCGCCGACGGCGAGCACAGCCAGTTCGAGATCGTGAAGCACGCGTGCGCCGTCGGCTCGCGCGTCTTCGTCGGTAGCTCGGGCGTGGGCTGGTTCTACGCATTCGAAGCGATCGCGGTGACGGCGGGCCTTCGCCTGCCGGTCGTCGCGATCTGCGGCAACCGCGCCCTCGACGATCCGGGCGCGTTCGGTACCGAGCACAACGACTCGCTCGCGGTCCGCGACCTCGGCTGGCTCCTCCCCTGGGCGGAGACCGCGCAGGAGGCGATGGACCTTGCACTCATGGCCTGGCGCGTCGGCGAGGACAAACGCGTGTCGCTGCCGGTCGCCATCGGGCTCGACGGCGCGTTCCTCACCCACTCCCAGCAGATCGTGAAGCTCCCGACCCAGGCGGCGGTCGACAAGTTCCTTCCGAAATTCGACCTCGGCGATCGGCTCCTTCACCCCGACAACCCGATCACGATCGCGCCGCAGGTCGACCAGGACTGGCTCATGGAGATCCGCATGCAGAACGACCAGGCGATGCGGAAAGCGCACGACGTCATCAGCGAAGCGCACGCCGACTTCAAGAAGCTGTTCGGCCGCGGCGGTGACAGCCCCTTCCTCGACGAGTACATGACCGAGGACGCCGAGTACGTGGTCTTCGGTCAGGGCACGCTCGCCCTACCGATGAAGGTCGCGATCCGGCGACTTCGCAAAGAAGGCCACAAGGTGGGCCTCGTGCGTCTCAAGTGGTTCCGGCCATTCCCGACGCAGGAGATCGTGAAGAGCCTCTCCCGGTTCAAGGCCGTCGGCGTCATCGACCGCGACTACAGCTTCGGCTCTCCCTACTACGGGGGCGTCCTCTACAACGAGGTGCGCTCGGCGCTGTACTCGCTCGACAGGCGTCCGACGATCGTCGGCTTCATCGCCGGCCTCGGTGGCCGCGAGATCGAGCAGCCGATGGCGACCGACATCTTCGAAAAGACCAAGGCCGCCGCGGGCGACATCAAGTCCGGTGACACGTGTCACTGGATCGGCGTAAGGAGCTAGAGATGGCAGTGGAAACGCACGGCACCGGGACACTTCCGCAGATCAAGGGCGTCAAGGACGTCCCCTACGACGAACTGTTCGTCTCCGGGCACCGCACCTGCCAGGGGTGCGAATCCGCACTCGTCATGCGGCACATGGTCAAAGCCTCGGGCCCCCGCACGATCATCCTCGGCTCCACGGGCTGCATGTACGTCGCGAACACGACGTACTACACGACGCCATGGGTCGTGCCGTGGATGCACACGCAGCTCGGCGCGTCGGGATCGGCGGCGCTCGGCACCGCGGCCGGCCTCAAGGTGCTGATGCGCAAAGGAAAGATCAAGGACGAAAAGATCAACGTCATCGCGTTCTGCGGTGACGGCGGCGGCGCGGATATGGGCCTCGGCGCCATCTCAGCGACGCTCACGCACAAGGACTACAACTGCCTCATCCTGCTCTACGACAACGAGAGCTACGCGAACACCGACATCCAGCTCTCCAGCCAGACGCCGTACGGCGCGGTCACGACGTTCTCCCCGAGCGGCACCAAGAAGCGGCTCATGCACACGCGCTGGAAGAAGAACGTGCCGGGCATGCTCGCGGCGGGACACCCTGAGTCGCGTTACATCGCGGCGGGATGCGCGGCGTACGCGGTGGATCTCATGAACAAGATCCGCAAGGCGCTCGAGCTCGGCGGGCCGACGTTCGTCCACACCCTCGACCCGTGCCCGAAGGGCTGGGACTACCACCCGCAGTACTCACAGGAGCTCGGTCACCTCGCCGTCGAGTGCGGTATCTGGCCGCTGTACGAGGTCATCGACGGCATGTGCAACCTCACCGGGCCCACGCGGCAGATCGCCGAGGGCCGCAAGAAGCGCAAGCCGGTCTACGAGTACCTGAAGCGCCAGGGTCGGTTCGCACATTTCCTCGACGAGGACGTCGAGCACTTCCAGGCGCAGGTCGACAAGATGTGGACCGAGTGGCTTATCCCGGGCGTGATCCCATTCACGATCGCGGCGAAGGACCAGACGATCCTGAAGATCGACAAGAAACCGCTTCACGAGCAGAAGACCGCGTAAGTCGGTCGCAATCTCGGAACACATGGAGGCCCGGTCAGTGTTGACCGGGCTTCCGTTCGTTATCGCCGCTTATGCTCGCAACCGATGTTTTGGCGCGGCCTCGTCGTCCTACTCGCGTCGATCGCGATGGCTTGCGGCTCGGCCGCGACGCTCGCTGAGCCATCGGCGACCGAGCTCCTCCAGAAGGCGAGCGCGAACCTCACGAGCGCCAGGACCGCGCACATCGACGGGATCGGCAGCTTCGCGATCAGCAGCGGGCTCAGCATCTCCTTCGACTTCAAGCTCAACGGGGACGCGGAGATGCCGGACAAGTCCCGTCTCACGACGCAGATGTCCCTGCTCGGGCAATTGCTCTCGGTCGACACGATCACGATCGGCGGGCGGACCTTCAGTAAGGGCCTCATGGGCGGAGACTGGGCCGAATCGGCAGCGGACGACCCGCAGGGTGCGATCCTGGATCCGCTCGGGCAGGCCGACCTCACCGCCGTGGCGAGCGTCTTCGAGGTGGACCGTCCGGAGATCGATGGCCGCAAGACGCGTCATCTGTCCTACGTCATCGACCAGAGCAAGCTCATCGAGAAGATGAAAGGTTCGCCCTCAGGCACCACGCCGTCGCTCAACGTTTCGGGCGCCACCGGCAAGGGTGAGGTCTGGATCCGCACCGACGACAATCAGATCGTGCGCCAGCTTGTACAGCTCTCGGTAGACATGGACGGCGGTCTCGGGATCCCGGGCGCGTCACCAACGACCGGCGCCAGCAAATTCGAGATCTCATTCGACATCAAGTTCACCCACATTGGAGAGCCCATCTCTCCGGCCATCACCGCTCCTCCGACCAACTAGCGCCGACCCTGCGTAGCGCGCGATACATCCCGACCAGATAGAAGACGACGACCGCCCCGTCAAATGGGCGGTCGTCGCGTTTCTGACCCGCCCGTACGTTGACGTCACCACTAAGGAGGGTCAGAAATGAAGAAGCTCGCTCTCGCCATCGGTTTCGCGGCATACGTCGTGTTCGGCGCTTCGTCGGGGTCTCTCGCGGCCTACCGTGTCGACAACGGCGCCGGCGTCGCCAGCAACCGCGACAGCCGGATCTGGTCGGAAACGGCGACGAACGCGCGGCTCCTGTTCCTCAACGAGGCGTTCTACCCGGAGACGGTCGTCACGGGCGGCGAGGCGTCGCCTGCGGCTCACGGCATCCAGGAACGGGCTGACATGGCGCAGCCCTACACAGCCAGCGCCGACGCGCAGCGGATGTTCTGCGAAGGCGATATCTGCCTCGTGCCCTAGCCCGCGATCCGCTACCCCCAGCTCAGCGAAAGCCGGTGACCCCCCTACGGGTTCACCGGCTTTCCGCGTTTCCTTAGGATTCCGCGAATGGGCTTTCTCGCGGGACTCATCTGGGGACTCCTCATCGCCGCCGCCACGGTCGCGCTCGAGCACTACGGGCCATCGAGCGATCCTTTGCATATCAGCCTGAGCGGAAACGGAGCGACCGCGGCCCCCGTGATCCTCGTGCCGCTCGCGATCTTCTGGGGCTGGTCGTGGATCGCGAACGCGTACGCGGGGCGCAGCGTCGTTCCGATCGCCGCCTACACGCTGGCTCTTCTACTTGGCGTCAGCGTGATGGGACCGGCGGATGCGTACTTCTTTCCGCAGAACTCGGCCGGGCTCGGCGTCAATGATTTTCTCGGCGGTCTTTTCCAGGGCTGTCTGTTCGTAGGCTTCGTGGCCGTCGTTGCGGCCCCGATCTATTGGGTACTCCGTTCGCGGATCGGAACGAGCCGCATCCTCATCTGGCTTCTATATCTCGTGAGCCTCGCGATCGCCGCCTTCGTTGTGGGCTTCGGAACGATCGTGGCCGGCGGCGTCGTCGCCGGCGTGGCGAGCGGACACGCGTGGCAGCGTCAGGGCGGCCGCACATTCATCGCGATCGTCGTGATCGTGATCATGCTGCTGGCGGTGTTCGCTATCCCGTACGTGCTCGCGAACGGCCTTACGGCCCCGCGCTTCTAGCTGCTCGCGGGTTCGCTCGGCGCGGGCGTCGGGGCCGGTGCGGCCGGCGGCGCCGGTGGCGGAGCATCGCGGCGTGGGAACGGTGCGCCCGCCGGACGGAACTCACCCGATGGACGGTACGGGGGACGCTCGGGCTTCGGCGGCGGCGGCCCCCCGGCCATCGCGCGGGCCTGCGGCGACATGAGTCCTCGCACGTGGTCGGCGGTGTACGGCAACATCGCCATGAGGCGCGCCCTCTTGAGCGCTGTTGTCAGCATGCGTTGGTGCTTCGCGCACGTGCCGCTCTTGCGGCGCGGATCGATCTTGCCGCGGTCGCTGATGAACCGGCGGATGCGACCGACGTCCTTGTAGTCGATCTTCTGGACCTTATCGACGCAGAACGTGCAAACCTTGCGTCGCGGTCGGCGAAGGCCGGGAGGCCCGCCGTACCGGCCGCCTGATCCCCCGGATCCGCCGGATGGTCCATCGCGTCGCGGCCCACGTGGGGGGCCGGAGCGCGGACCGCTGTCAGAAATCTCTTGGCTCATCAATCGCTCCTAGAAGGGAATCTCGTCGGGATCGAAGCTCTTCTCACCATCGGGTCCACGCGACGGCGTGGTGGTGGCAGCGTCGCCGCCCATGCCACCCTCACGGTCCCGCCGAGCGTCGAGCATCTGGAAGTCGCTCGCGCTGATGTCGAGGCTCAGGCGCTCCTTGCCCTCACGGTCGGTGTATGTGCGCGGCGTGAAGCGGCCCTCGATGTAGACGAGGCGACCCTTCTGAACCCACTGCTGCGCGCGCTCCGCGAGCGTCGACCAGCAGCTGACGCGGTACCAGTCGGTCTGCTCCTGCCGGTCTTCGGCCTTCCCGGTCACGCGGTTGACGGCGACGCTGAACTCGCAGACCGGACGACCATTCGGGGTCATCCGGAGCTCCGGGTCGCGTCCGACGTTGCCGATGATGACGATCTTGCTTACTGAGGCCATGTCATTCGTCCCTTCTCACTACGAGGTGTCGGAGGATGTCTTCCGTGAGCCGTATCGTTCGCTCGAGCTCGCGCGCCTGCGTCGTCGGCAGGGAGAATTCGACAACGCCGTATTGGCCGTCACGGTGGTGGGCGACCTCGTAGGCGAGCCGGCGCTTCAGGTTGGGTACGACCTTCTCGACCTTGCCGCCGAGGTTGGCGATGGTCTGCTGAATGCGCTCGCTCACCGCGCCAAGACGCTCTTCGTCGATCGTGGGAGGGCAGAGATACATGAGCTCGTACGGTCGCATTAGCTGATAGTTCCTTTCCCTGGGCTTGCCGCGGACCTATGGCCCGGGGCGAAAAGGCGCCGCGCCCAAAAGGCGCGGCGGTTGGCATCAGTGTATGGGACGGAGCAGCAGAATGCATCGTTCTCAAGGAGATCGGCCGGGGCTTGATTGACTGACCTTCTTCCCGACGGAACTCGGGAGTGTGAGCGCTGCGGCCTGCCGATGATGCCGGTGGCCGAGAGCGACGGCAGGGTCACGCTCGAGTGCGCGAACCGCCATCGTCACACGGTCCCGTTACCCTCCGATCGCGAGGCGCGCGAGCGGGTCCGCACATGGATCAGGCGCCGCGGCGCGCAGTTGCACGTCCAGCACGAGCGCTGGGAGGCCGAGGAGGAAGAGCGGAAAGCGATGGAGAAAAAGCAGCCGAAACTGATCCGGCCTTCCGATCGCCATCAGCAGACCGGCCAGACCGCGGGGATGATCCGCGAAGAGGCCCTTCACACCGAGGGGCTGTGGATGGGAGTCGTGCGTACCGAAGCCGGCCGCTCGTCGAGCTGGCATCACCACGGCATGCATGAATCGGTGATCTATGTCATCAGCGGCCAGGTGCACGTCGAGTGCGGACCCGGCGGAACGACGAAGTTCCACGCGCGCGTCGGGGACTGCATCTACCTGCCCCCGGGCGAGATCCACCGCGAGGGGAACGACGGGCTCGAAGAATCGGAGATCGTCGTGGTGCGATCAGGGAGTGGCGAACTCGTCGTGAACGTGGCCGGACCCGACGCGTAGCTCTCGTCCTGTCTGTGCCACCGGCGGGATTCGAACCCGCACTGAACTCCTCTTAAGGGAGTCGACTCTGCCGTTGGTCTACGGTGGCACGCTCAAGTCTACGGAGCGTTCACGGCCCTTCGCGCTTCGCGAGAAGTTTCTTCCGTGCCAATCTTGCGGACGCGGGCGAGCTGCGAAGACGCGACGCTCGGCATTCGGCGAGACTAGCCCGACCAGCTGAACGAGGAGACCGAACTGAGCACCCATCCCACCCGCTTCGTCATCATCGGCAACGGCGCGGCCGGAACGTACGCCGCGGAGCAACTCCGCAAGCTCGATGCGGCGGCCGAGATCGTGATGATCGACGACGAGCCGTACACCCTCTATAACCGCGTGTCGCTTCCCCGATACCTGCGCGGCGTGCTGCTCGAGCAACGCGTCTACGTGCGGGACATGGAGTGGCATACGAAGAACCGGATCGACCTGCGTCTCGAGACGAAGGTCGACCAGGTGAGCTTCGACGAGAAGACCATCCACATGGAGCCGGGTGGAGAGATCCCCTACGACCGCCTCCTCGTCGCGACCGGCGGCCGTCCGAACCCGCTACGAGCGCCGGGCGCGGAGGGTGCGCCCTATCTGTTCAACTTTCAGTACTTCGACGAGGCGAAGGGAATGGTCGCGCGGATCCCGGACTCCAAAGTCGCGGTCGTGCTCGGCGGGTCGTTCATCGGATACGAGCTGACCGAAGCGTTCGCCCACCGCGGCCTCGAGACCCACTGGCTGATGCGCGGTCCGTGGTTTCTCCGGCGCGCCCTCGATGAGGAGGGCGGCAAGGTCATCACGCTTCTCGCGCAGGATGCCGGCGTGCACCTTCACTACGACGAGGCGATCGACAAGCTCGAGCGGTCGAACGGCCAGCTCAACGTCGTCGGCACCAAAGGATTCACCGCGAAGGCCGACATGGTCGGCGTCGGCCTTGGCCTCACGATGAACATCGACATCTTCGAGGGCACCGGTCTCGAGACGAACGTCGGCGTCAAGACGAACGAGTTCCTCGAGACGAACATGCCCGAGGTCTGGGCGGCGGGCGACGTTGCCGAGTTCTACGACGTCGTTTCCCAGCGCCATCACCGCATGGGCACATGGGACAACTC
Organism: Chloroflexota bacterium; assembly: GCA_038040345.1. GTDB lineage: Bacteria > Chloroflexota > Limnocylindria > P2-11E > P2-11E > 3-1-20CM-2-70-9. The sequence goes on along the minus strand of JBBPIQ010000003.1, from coordinate 209,693 downwards.
CCTGAACCACGGGCGCCATGTAGCGAAGAACATGCTCGGCGCCAAGGAGCCGTACGTCGAGGTTCCGACCTACGCGTCCGGGATGTTCAACTCCAACATCTCGGTCATGGGCGTGACGACCGAAGAGGAGCCGGATGCGGAGGCGGTCGTCGAGGTCGAATATGAGCCTCGCAACTACAAGAGGCTCTTTTTCCTCGAAGACAAGCTCGTCGGCGCGATCCTCGTCGGAAAGATGAGAGGTCGCAAGAAGGTGCTCGAGCTCATCAGCTCGCGCACTCCGATCGAAGACCGGCGGAAGGTGTTCGAGCTTCTCGCGGTTCCGGAACTTCCGGCGAAAGCAGCCGCGCCGACCGAGGAGTGAGCGTCGACATCCGCGAGCTCGCGCCCGAGCTGCTCGACGATTACCTCGCGTTCTTCGACAACGACACGTTCGCGGATTTCCCGTGGTGGTCGGCCTGCTACTGCCGGTTCTGGGATGACCGCGTCGACATCGAGGGGGACTCCAGCGCTGGGCACCGCGACGACTACCGCGCGCTGGTCACGGACCTCATCCGGAAAGGCCGGCAGCAGGGTCTTCTCGCCTACAGCGACGGCAAGGTGGTCGGCTGGTGCAACGCGAAGGCGCGGCTCGGCTACAAGATGCCGCGCCGCATCGAGAAAGCGCCGGCCGATGACGCGGCGCAGGTCGGGTCCGTGGTCTGCTTCATCGTTGCGAAGGACCACCGCGGCAAAGGGCTCGCGAGCGCCATGCTCGACGCGGCGTGCGAGAAATTCCGGCGAGAGGGACTCGCGATCGCCGAGGCCTATCCGACCACCGCGCCGCCATCGGGTCCCTACGCGGACCAGATCCCCTGGTCTGCCCATAACCACACCGGCCCGCTCGAGATGTATCGCAAGGCAGGTTTCACCGTCCACCAGCAGCTCGAACGCTTCGCGGTCGTCCGCAAGGCGCTGTAGTGCCGCCGCAGCGCGTCGGGATCCGCGTCGAGGACACCGAGCTCGACGGAATCCTGCACCTGCCGGAGACGAGTGCCGTCGGAGGCGCGGCAGTGCTGCACGGCTTCGGCGGCGATCCCGATCAGCCGCATATCGTCGCGACCTGCGAGGCGCTCGCGAGCGCGGGCGTCGCGGCGCTGCGTTTCGCGTATCGCGATCACCGTCCGCCCCGCATGACGCTCGCGAGCGGTCTCGCGGATGCTGCTGGCGCGATCCGCGTGCTCAAGGCCCATCCCGATGTCCCCGAGCGCCTGGGCGTGATCGGCTTCTCGTTCGGCGGCACGGTCGCCGCCCTCGTCGCGGGACGCGACTCGCGCATTCGCGCTGCGGCGCTCGCGGCCGCGCCCGCGCAGTTCGGCGACGACCCGAAGTGGAAGCCTCTGGCCGAGCTGTCCCGCACACGCGCCCGCGTGCTCCTGGTTTGGGGATCGCGCGACAGCCAGGTCGCGTTCGAGAACGCGGAGCGTTACGCGGCGGTGCTCTCGCAGGCGCGCGTACCGAACCGGATCGTCACGATCGAAGGCGGCGATCACGATTTCGCGCCGGCCGGTCCCCGCGCAAAGATGACGGAGACCGTTGCGGAGTGGATGCGCGAGAGCCTCGCCTAAGTGGGGACCGAGGGAATCCGCGACCGACCCCGGTGGTTACGGTGAGGAGATGTTCGAGCGCCTCGCGGACAAGGACTTCGCGTACCTGACGACGACCGGACGACGGAGCGGCAAGGAACACACGATCGAGATCTGGTTCGTATTGCGGGACGGCCTCATCTATATGCTCTCCGGCGGCGGCGACCGCGCCGACTGGGTCCAAAACTTGAGAAAGACACCGCGCGTGCGGCTGCGCATCGGAACGCAAGCCACGACCGCGACGGCGCGCGTCATTCGCGCGGGAACGAAAGAGGACGAGCTCGCGCGTCAGCTGCTCGATGGTAAGTACCAGGGCTGGCGCGAGGGAAAGCGTCTTTCGGGCTGGGCGAGGAACTCGCTGCCGGTCGCGATCGAGCTTCCCTAGCTCAGCGCAGGAGCGGCCAGTACACCTCGGTGCGCAGATGCTTTTCCGGAGTCTTTGTTTCGTCGTCGAGGTACGACTCCCACGGCCCCTCGGCGCGGCGATGCCCCTCCTCGGTGAGCCACTTCTCGATGCGGCGGTACTCCTGCGACAACGTGTAATAGGGGCCGATGTGCAGCGTCTTCGCCGCGCGCCCCGCCGGCAGCTTCGTTACGCGAATCTCGTCGCCCGTGAGCATGAACGAGCCCGTAAACGGGATGCCCGCCTCGGTGTCGAACGCAGCTGGGTCGCCGTTGTAGTAACGCGCGAAGCGCGGACCGGCAGGCGTCGCTCCCTGCGCGCGGATCGCCCCTCGAAGCTTCGGGAAGATCTCCATGAAAAAGGCGCCGAGACCGTCCTGCGGGATCGTCCGCCGTATCGTGACGGCTCGCTGCGGGGCGAGCTGGACAATCTCGATCGGCTGTGTGCTCATGCGACCGGAGGAAAGTCTCCATGCTCGCGCAAGTAGGCGACGACCCCGCCGGCCGCGAGGATGTCCTGCGCGAATGGGGCGAGCGGGCGAAGCTGCGCCTTCCCGCCGGGAGCGCGCAGCAAGCCGGCGGCGAGATCGAGCGTCACGTCGTCGCCATCGTGCACCACGGCGAGAGCGTCCGCTGATTCGAGGACGGGGATCCCGAGGTTGATGCAGTTGCGGAAGAAGATCCGCGCGAAGCTCTTCGCGACGATCCCGCCGATGCCGTGCTTTTTCAGCGCGGCGACCGCGTACTCGCGCGAGCTCCCGCACCCGAAATTCTCGCCCCCGACAAGTAGGTCGCCACGTGCGACCTCCTTGGCGAAATTTGGTCGTGCGTCGCAGAACGCGTACGTGTGGAACTTGTCCTGGCCGACCATGAACGGCGCGTAGCGGCCCGGGACCATCTGGTCCGTGTCGAGGTCATCGCCAAAAACCCAGGCTCTTGCCATCAGTCGTCGATCTCCGCGGCCACGCCGACTCGCGCGGCCATGACCATGAGCTCGCGCGAGCGATCGCCCGAGCGGACGGACGCTGCCCCGCGGCCGGCCCGCTCCGAGCGCCGCCGTGCGACGAGGTCGTCGAACTCGTCGTCGCTCGCCTCGAGGTACGGGCGCGGATCGTCGATGACGCCGGTGAGCGCCGCGACCGCGGCCACGTACGGCGAGCCGATGAAGATCGAGGCGTCGGGCGAGCCCATCCGCCCGCGATAGTTCCGGTTCGCCGTCGAAAGACAGATCTCCTGCGCGGCCAGCACACCGCCGGTGCGCCCAAGGCACGGCCCACATCCAGAGCTGCCGATGACGGCTCCTGCCGCGGACAGCGCGAGGAGCGTGCCGTCGGCCATTGCGTCTTCGAACTGCCGCCGCGAGGAGGGCACGACCTCTAGGCGCACCTGCGGCGAGATGCGGCGTCCGCGCAGGACAGTCGCCGCCTGACGCATGTCCACGAGGCGGCCGTTCGTGCACGAGCCGAGGAAGACCACGTCGACGGGCTGGCCGACGGCCTCGGAGATGTCCACGACCTGGTCGACCCGCGGCGGAACCGCGATCTGCGGCTCGAGTGTCGATAGATCGACGGTCACCTCGTTCGCGTACGCGGCGCCCCGATCGGGGTACAGCCAGTCCGGCGCCTCGGGCGTGGCGACGACGATCCCGGCCTTCGCGCCCATCTCGGTCGTCATGCCCGCGAGCGTGATGCGGTCGCCCTGCGGAAGCGAGCCCGCGCCGTGGAACTCGACGCACGCGTACCGCGCGCCGTCGGTCCCGATCTCGCGAACGACGCGCATGATCGCGTCCTTCATCGTCACGCCCTTGCGCGGGCGGCCGGTGAACGTGACCTTGATGGACTCGGGCACGCGGAGCCAGGTCCGGCCAAGGGCGAGTGCGACCGCGATGTCCGTCGCGCCCATACCGGCGCCGAACGCGCCGACCGCGCCGTACGAATTCGAGTGCGAGTCGCTGCCGACGATCACGGTGCCGGGCTCGCAGTAGCCCTCCTCGACCATGATCTGGTGGCACACGCCCTCGCCCGCGTCGTAGAAGGTGGCGATCTCCTGCGTTCTCACCCACTCGCGGAGGACGCGATGCGAATCGGCGACGACCGGCGTCGGCGCGGGCGCGGCGTGGTCGACGAACACGGCGACCTTCGTCGTATCCCACACCCGCTCTTTTCCGAGGTCGCGCAGCCCGGCGATGACCGCGTCGATGACTGAGTCGTGGACCATGACGCGCGACACCGGCGCGATGACGAGGTCGCCGGCCTTCGCGTCGCGCCCGGCGACACGCGAGAGGATCTTCTCGGCGAGGGTCTTAGGCAACGACCCACTCCCTTAGGAGCGAATCGAGCTGGTCCATCGAGAGCGGCCCCGAGTCGGCGAGGGTCTTGATCCGGCGCGTGATCTTGCGCAGCTCGTCCTCGCCGAACTCGAGGCCGAGCTCCTTCGCGCGGTGGTCGATCGCGTGCTTTCCGGTGAGGCGGTGCGCGACGTTGATCGTGCGCTCGAGGCCGAAATCGGCGGGGTCCAGGATCTCGTAGCTGTTCGGGTTGAGGTAAATGGCCTTCGTGTGCATTCCGGCCTTGTGGTGGAAGGCGTATTTGCCGGTCACGAAGTTGTTGTAGGGGATCTCGATCCCGACGAGGGACGCGACGAGCTCGTCCAGGTCCCGCAGCTTCGGAAGGTCGTATTTCTTGCGGATCGCGGCGGGGTCGTCGGCATACATGCGGGCGACGAAACCGCCCAGCGGCGTGATGCCGTTGCGCTCACCGATACCGAGCACGCTCGTGTCGATATGGGTGGCGCCGCCTTCGAGGATCGCGTAGCTGTTGGCGATCGCGCACCCGGTGTCGTTATGACCGTGGAACTCGATATCGCAATGCACGTGGTGGCGGAGCTCCACGGCGAGCGCGTAGCACTGGCGCGGCGTCGCGATGCCGACCGTGTCAGCGACGCCGACACGGTTCACGCCCATCCGGTCCACCGCGGTGTACACCTTGAGAAGATCGCCCTCGGTCGAACGGAAGCTGTCCTCGCTCGAGAAGCGGACCTCCTTGCCGTGATCGCGGATGAAGGCGATCACCTCGCACGCGTCTTCGATGATCTCGTCGACGCTCTTTCCATGGCTGAACTCGCGCAGGATGGATGACGTTCCGAAGAGGATGTCGATGCCGTCGACGCACGTCTGCACGGCAACGCGCGCGTCATCCATGTGGCAGCGCACGTGCGTGAGCACCTTCGCTTTCAAGGGGAGCGCGGCGATCGTCCGGCAATCCTCGAACGACTGGGGAGACGCTACCGGCGAGGTGAGCTCGATGTACTCGACTCCGAACGCGTCGAGCAGCTTCGCGATGGCGATCTTGTCCGCCGTCGTGAAGTGCGCGTTCGAGAACTGCTCCCCCTCGCGGAGGGTGGAGTCGATGATCGCGAATCGCTCGATCGGCACCGTTCCTCCTCACGCCACACGCGAGGCGGGCCACCGAGCTTTTCAAATAGAAAAGCCCGGTGCGCGAACGTGCCACCGAGCCTCTCCCCAGAGCTTGGTTACACGGCAGCGCTTCGCGGCGGAGTTTCCCCCGTCACGACAGTCCGTCTCCTTCCGGAAAGCGGACCAGCCCGAGGTCCCGAGACGGACCCCTGACTTCGGCGGTCATACCGTTCGCACCGCATCTGGCGGAAGCTCGTTCCTCCGCGGTACTACTGCTTGTGACCGCACCTCTGGCCGGCAACGCGTATGAAGTTGTTGCGAACGAGTTTAGGTCGGGGTATCGAGGACTGTAAAGCCGCCGTCGCCTCACTTAGGCTCGCAGGCGCTGCGAGGTGCGGTGACCGACATCCTGGTTGCGGACGATCAACGGTTCATACGCGACATGGTCCGGATCACTCTGTCCACACAGGGCTGGACCATCGCTGAAGCTGCGACCCCGGACCAGACGGTCGATCTCGCGCACCGCGACCCACCGCGCGCAGTGCTGCTGGACGTGAACTTCGATGAGGACAACGGGCCCACCGGGTTCGACGTCTGCAAGCTTCTCAAGGATGACCCCGCGACGAAGGCGATCCCCGTCGTGATGCTGACGGCGCGTGACAGCTCGGCGGACCGGAAGGCCGGGATGGCCGCGGGCGCGTCGCATTACCTCGTCAAGCCGTTCGGCCCGATCGACCTGATCAACACGCTCCGCGGAATTCTGGGCGAGCCGCCGGCCGTTCAGACCCTGGGCCAGTACCTCATCGACGAAGGGATCCTGACCCACGACCAGCTTGCCGAGGCGCTCGAGCGGCAGCGTTTCTACGAAGCGCGCGGTCATCCACGGAGGCTGGGCGAGGTTCTCGCGATCATGCGGGCGATCAGCCCCGGGGAGCTCGAGCGGGCTCTCGAGCGACAAAAGAAGGAGACGAAGCCCTAGTCTTCCGACGAATGAGGCTTCGCATCTAGCGTTGCGCATCGGAGCTCTCACCGGAGGCGGGGACGCCCCTGGGCTGAACGCGGCGATCCGCGCTGTCGTCCTCCGAGCCACGGCGCTCGGACACGAGGTCGTAGGCATCGCAGACGGGTGGGCCGGTCTCCTTGGTGAAAGTGAGCCGCGACCGCTTGCGGCTCGGGAAGTCGCTGGCATCCTCGGAGACGGCGGCACCATGCTCGGGACCTCGCGGACCGATCCGCGCAAGGACGACAGGTCGCGCCGAGCCGTGCTCGAGAGCATCCGCCGCTGGCGGCTCGACGCGCTCGTCGCCATCGGCGGAAACGACACGCTAGGCGTCGCCCAGTGGCTGCACGAACAGGGAGTGCGCGTTGTCGGTGTCCCGAAGACGGTCGACAACGATCTGTCGGAGACCGAGTTTTGCATCGGCTTCGACACGGCGGTCACCGTGGTGGCCGATGCACTCGATCGGCTGCGGACAACCGCGAGCGCGCACCATCGGGTGGTCGTCGTCGAGGCGATGGGCCGCGACACGGGGTGGGTCGCCGCATTCGGCGGCCTCGCCGGCGGCGCGGATCTGATCATCATTCCCGAGATCCCGGTGTCGGGCGAGGACATCATCCGGACGATGAAGCGCCATCGGGCGATCGGCGATCCGGACATCCTCGTCGTCGTCTCCGAAGCGGTCGAGATCGAAGGCCTCGAGGCGCAGACGGCTCTCGACCGCGATGCCTTTGGCCACGTTCGTCTCGATCAGCGCGCCATCGGCGCGGTCCTGGCGCGGTACATCGAACAGCGAACCGGGATCGAGGCACGCCAGGTCGTTCTCGGCCATCTACAGCGCGGCGGCTCGCCCACAGCGATAGACCGGCTGCGCGCGACGCGCTTTGGCAATGCGGCGATCGATCTCGTGGATTCGGGCAAGTCCGGAGTTCTGCCGGTGCAGCGGGCGGGCCGCATCGAGACGGCGACGATGGCCGACGCGGTCCGCGAGGTGCGGCGGCTGTCGGATGACTACATCGAGCTCGTCCGGCGGTTCGCCGGAGTCGTCGACTAGGGTGGCCGCGCGCCCGGCGGAGTACGCCGACCGGCTCGTCGCGACGCCGTGGATGGCCCTCCTCGGCTTTCTCGCCCTCAGCCAGACCGCTCATCTCTTCGAGCACGTCGCGCAGATGGTCCAGATCCACGTGCTGCATCTCTCGGGCGCGAACGCCCAAGGCATCGTCGGCCAGCTCAACATCGAGTGGGTCCACTTCATCTGGAACGCGCTCGTCCTCGTCGCCCTCCTCGCGCTACTTCCGCACTTCCGGACGAACCCATGGCTCATCGCGGTCACGCCACTTGCGGCCTGGCATTTCGTCGAGCATTCGGTGATGATCGCGACGTACATACAGACCGGCGTCTCAGGAACTCCTGGCCTGCTGTCGTCAGGCGGTCTGCTCTTCGGCGGTCTTCCGATCGCGCGACCGGACCTGCACTTCCTCTACAACCTGGTCGAGACCGTTCCTCTGCTCGTCGCGTGGCTCGTGGAGATCCGCAAGGCCTAGCGGCGCCGCCCTCCGCGCGAGAGGAAGAGCGACAGAAGAACGAGGAAGCCGATCGCGATCAGCATCGCGTAGAGCAGGAAGTTCGTGCCGTTGTCGGCCGCCGTCGCAGGCGGGCTCGCCGCCGCGACCGGCGAACGGCTCGCGCTGGCCAGGGCTGCCGTCGCTGTGGGCGTTGCCGACGCGGGGGCGATCGTCTGACTCGGGGTGAGTGACCGCGTCGCGGTCGGGACCGCCGTCGTTGTCGGCACCGGGCTCGACGTTGCCGTCGGCGGAGGCGTCGTTGCGATCACGGTGGCGATGGGTGCCGGCGACGCACCGGCTAGGGTCGCGCACGCGTTCGTGTCCTGCGTCTCGACGGCGAGACAGACCGACTTCGCGGTCGGCAGCCACGCGGTCCCGTCCGCCGCGGTGCGTGCGAGAGCCACGAGGACGAACGGATAGTGCGCCGAGCTCGGCGCTCCGCACGTACCGGCCTGCCAGGGGGCGGTCGCGGAGAGCGTGTCACCGGAGAACCCGGCGACGATCTGAGTGCCAATGCAGCGCCCACCGGTGTCGTTGCCGCGCGTATAGAGCGCGAGGATGTCCTTGTCGAAGCTCATGAATAGGGAGCTCGACGCCGGGAAGACGTTCGCGTCCCCAAGGCTGTTGCGGTACGTGTCGTACTCGGCCTGCGTCACAAAGACACGCATCGTCGGGCGCTCGCCGAGCTCCGGAAGGTGCCCGCGCAGCTGGGCTCTCGCCGTTACCGCGGTCGCGGCAGAGGCGGAGCCACCGAGGAGTGCGACCAAAATCGCGATCAGGCCGGCGGTCGCGATGGCTCTTTTCATCGGTGACGCGCAGGATATGCGGCGCCAACCCGTTGCGGAGCCGTCGAGATGTCGTTAGATAGCGCGGTGAAACACGCGCTGCTGCGAATCGGCGCGGTCGGACTCGCCAGCACCGTCACCGCGGTGGTGCTCTTTGGGGTCGGACGGGTCATCCTCATCGGCGATCTTGGCATCGCGATGCCGTCTCTCTCACAGTCCAGTGCGTCGCCGAGCCCCCCGCCGAGTCCGAGCATCTCACCCGCCGTGCTGAGCGATGTCGCCACCCCGAATCCCTCGCCGACGGCGACCCCAACCGCGCCCTCCCCCACCGAGACCGCCGCACCGCCTGAGGCGCCGCTCGCGCTGACCTCCTTCCGCTTCGGCGGACGAAGCTATGTCGGGATCGTCGTGCCCGACGTCGGTCGCACGTTCGTCGCGCCCTTCGCCGGGACTGTGGAGGTCCTCACCTATCAGTTCATCGACGGCGAGGTGCGGCTCGGCTCCAACGTCGCCTCGCTCCCGTTCTATCCGTATATCTCGGTCGTCGCCGCGGACAAGAAAATCACGTACCGCCCAGGGACCCTCGGCGTCGTCACTGAGGTACTCACACAGAACGGCACGCGAGTCGGCGCGGGTGACGAGCTCTTCCGTCTCGTCGCGCCGGGCCGTTCGTCCTGGGCGACCTTCTACAACTCGAGCGTGCCGTACCAGGTGGTCGTGTCGCTGCAGGCCGTGCCAAGCGGACGGGATCTCGACGCGACGCCATATCTCTGAGTCGGCTACGGAACGAACGTGCTCCCGATCAGGTAGACGACACCACCTGAGCCGCCGATCCACGCGCGCTCAAAGGCCTCCCGTCCATAGACACGTCGAACGGTCGCGTCGCTGGTCGCCGCCGGATCGTTCGCGATGACATCTCCGGAAGCGGTGAAGCCGATGATGACGAGCAGATGTCCATTTGTTCCGGCGTTATTGAGGAACCCGGGAAGGGCACCGGGCCCGTGAGAGATCGACGCGACGAGGGGGACGCCCGCGGCGATGAATCGCTCGGCGTCATTCAGCGATCCGAGCTGGACCACGCGCGCCTCAAGCCCGAAGTGTGACGCGTACGCGCTATTGAATGGCCAGTTTCCCGTGCCGCCATACGCCGCGTCGTAGGTGAAGCGGGCCGCGTAATCGACTTGTGGGTCCGCGTGTGGACCGACCCACGACAGGTCGGCTGGTGTGGGCCGCTTGTTCCAATACTCGACGACCATCTCGGTCGACGTCGGGCTGCACCACGCTTCGCCACCGCCGTCGTACTCGGGGAACTCGCCCGTATGAATCTCCTGCGAGTAGCGCGGTACGGAAAGCTCGATCGCGCGATCGAGGTAGCGCGGGCTCGGATAGCGCGGTGTGTAGCTCCGCGTGTCCGACGCGACCGCGTAGATGCGGCGCAGGATCGGCGACGCCCCGGCGGCGGTGCTGCGCGAGAGCGTCACGCGAGCGCGGTACGCGGTCATCTTTTCCGCGCGAGTTTTGAATGTGTCGGTCTCGACAACGCCATCCGCGTCGCTCTGGCCATTGATGGACGTCCTGCGCACGGTCTCGTCGCCGTACGCCCAGATGCCCATGCGCCACCAGCGCGTCTCGCGACCCGCGCCGGTGCGCGCTTGGATCTCGACCTCAATCCAGCTGCCCGCCGGCGTGTCCCCGATCCATGAGGGGATGATCTGCGAGAACGGAAATCTCGTCTGCACCCACGGCGACGTCCAGCTGCCCGTGGTCCCAGCGGTCAGCAGGATTCCGCCGCTCTCGGGTGGCGCGAAGCCGACACTGTCGAACTCGCTCCCCGGAGCCCAAGCCGGCGACGTGTCGTCGATGAGCGCGGGAACGCGCGAGCTGATGCGGCCGCCCGGCGGCGTCCCGTCAGAGTTGAGGACGGCGACCTGCCAGTAGACGCCGACGTCCTCCATCCATGTCGCGCCTTCGACGAGCGGCCTGATGTAGAGCCGGTAGAACCCAGGACGGTCCGGCGCCTGGATCGTGAACTGGAACCATGCGACCTGACCCGGTCCCACGTAGTCGCTCGGTTGCGCCGCGACGCGATTGAAGCGCGGCCATCCCGTTTGCGGTGAGCCCATCTCGCCGTTGCCGCCGAGGACGGTGGGCTCGTCCTGGCCAGGATCGCCGTTCCAGGTCCCGAGGTAGGCGACCTCGCCCATCCGGCCGCTGACCCAGCCGCGCGATCCTGAGTTGTAGAAGGCGACGACCGCGTTCGACCGCTCGCCCGGACACAGCGTCGGGTAGCCGCTCTGCCCGTACCACGACGCGTGGAAGCCGGGGATGCCGGCTGGCACGCGAGCCGGCGGCGCGATGCCGGGGCCCACGCTCGAACCAGAGCAGACGGCGGCCGATGGCGCGGTCGGCGAAGACGCCGCAGCCGGCGGCGCGCCGACCACGGAGCCCGCGGCAAGCGCGAGCGCAACCAGGAGTCCTCTCACCTTCAAAAGAACTCCATATCGGGTCTGGAGGTTACGGTCAGCGGGGTTGGCACGACCCCGTAATGCCATACAGCGGGAACGAGGGCAGCGCCCGAGTCGTCGCTGCTATCGAACGCGCCTTTCGACCGCCATTCACGATCGCTGGAAAGAACGTCTCGCTTCACCCGAGCAACGGTTGCGCGATCGCGCCGACCGACGGCGACGACAGCGTCGTCCTCCTTCGCGTCGCCGATGAGCGCATGTACCGCGACAAGTCGACAGGTTCTGGCCGCCTTCCCGGCGCAGCGACGAAGACGGAGCATCTGTACCTCGACGGCTGAATCGCAGTTCAGCAGTCGACATGTGTCCAGGCCGTACCAGTGTCGCGCCGGTACAGGATCCGGGCTCAGAAAATGAGCGCCGTGACGAGACCGTCATGCCCCTCGGGATCGTCGGCCGCAGCGTAGCCGTATGGCAATGCGCGACCCTCAGGGCCCTCGAGTCGCCCGCGAAACCTCCACTAGAGCGACTCGCGCTGCGTCGCTTGGTGTGGCCGGAGTCGTCGCCTGCTTAGCCGCGTTCTCGATCTTCGCCGCTTACACGAGCCAGACACAGGTTGCCCGAACGGAGCACTTGCTCCTTCTGCGCGACGAGCATGCGGACGTGGCTTTCGCGATCAAAGCGGAGGAGGCGGCCGAGGTGGAGTACCTCGTCGACAACTCAGTTGAGAACGCGGAGCAGCTCAGTGCGACAACCAAAGCTGTGTTCGATGCAATCGACAAAATCGCAGCGGAAGACGAACAACAAGATAGGCAGCTCGCAGCTGACCTCATCGCCCTTCACACACAGAAGCGCGTCGCCTTCGAGCAACTGCAAATCGCGGTCGCCGCCGGAGACCACGAGGAGGCACGCCGTATCGACCTCGCCGTGGTCGACCCGATCATCGGTGCCATCCACGACCGGCTGACGGAGGCTACGGATTACCACGAACAGGAGGCGCAATCTGCGCTCTCGGCGCTGCGCAGCACAGCACGGTGGACGCTGCTTCTCGCACCCATCGTCTTCGCGATCGGCTTCGGGCTGATGCTGCTGTTGTGGCGCATTCTCGAGGGATACCATCGAGCCACGCGCAAGACGTACCGGGAGATCGAGCAGCTCAGCAAGCTGCGGAGCGAGTTCGTCTCGATCGTGAGTCACGAGTTCCGGACGCCGCTCACAGGGATCCAGGGCTTCAGCGAGCTCATGCGCGACGAGGAACTAACGCCGCTTGAAACCCGGGAGTACGCGGGCGACATCAACAAGGACGCCCGCCGCCTCGCCCGGCTCATCACCGACATGCTCGACCTCGACCGCATGGAGTCCGGGCAGATGACGCTGAACTCCGAGCCCGTGGACCTGAATCGCATCGTCACCGATACGGCGGCTCAGTTCAGGCTGAGCGCGGCCGAGCACCCCATCGAGCTCGAGCTCGACCCGAGTCTGCACGATCTTCTCGGTGACTCCGACCGGTTGACGCAGATTGTCACCAATCTTGTCAGCAACGCCATCAAGTACTCGCCCGCCGGCGGCACGATCGAGCTGCGGACCCAGCGCGAAGAAGGGACGGTCACGCTCACGGTCACGGACCACGGCATGGGGATCCCGGCCGCCCAGCTGGAGAAGATCTTCGACCGGTATTCGCGCGTTGAGACGACCGAGACCCGCGTCATCCAGGGAACCGGCCTCGGGCTTCCGATCGTGCGGCAGATCCTTCAGCTCTGCGACGGGAAGGTCTGGGCCACCAGCGAACCGGGGCATGGTTCCGTCTTTCACGTGCAGCTACCGTTGATGGAAGCGGCCACCCCGGCCCCGCTCGCCGCATAGGCCGAAGGAGCAAACCGTGGCACGGATCGTTTTCTGCGAGGACGAGGAGCAGATCAGAAAGCTGATCGAGGTGGCGATGCGATCGACCGCTCACGCCATCGAGCTGACCGTCAACGGCCGGGAGGGCCTCGAGGCGATCGAGCGGGAGGCGCCCGAGCTCATCGTGACCGATCTCGCGATGCCGGAGATGGGCGGGTTCGCGCTCGCCGATGCCGTTCATGCCCGGCCGGCGCTACATCACATCCCCATCATGTTCGTCACTGCCTCGGTGCAGCGGGGCGACGTCGCGCGATTCGGCGAGCACGGGGCCGCGGGCTATATCGCGAAGCCGTTCAGCCCTCGCGCGCTGCGCGAGAAGATCGACGAGCTCATTGCCGGTCGGCCAGCGACGGGTTGAGCTCCGGCCCGACGCGTCAGCGTCCACCCTCCGCGTCGCGCACCAATCCGCTCTGATAGGCGCGAGCCACCGCCTCGAAACGGGATCGGGCACCGAGCTTCTCGAGGATCGCTTGCACGTGGCCGCGAACGGTCGTGTACTCGATGCCCAACTCGGCTGCGATCGCACGATTACCCAAACCGGCTGCCATCCACGCCAGCACGTCGAGCCTCGCGCGGAGTCATTCGTTCCGGGCTGCGCGTCCCATCGATCAGTAGCCGCCTGCCGTACGTCCTTGTACGGCCGGATTTGGATTCGTCGCCAGCCCAGACCCTGACGCGGATCACGCGCCTTGCGCTGCTGCAGGCCGTGAGCTTCGCGCCGGTCTTCGCGCGCTATGGCTTGACCTGGGGCGAGTATCTCGTCCTCGCCGCGCTGCGCCGATCGGGTCCGCCGTTCCGCATGACCCCGACCAGGCTCTTCAGCTCCCTCCTCCTGTCGTCCGGAGCCATGACCAACCGTCTCGACCGCCTCGAGGAGATGGAGCTCGTCCGGCGCCTGCCCGACCCGAGCGATCGCCGCGGCCGGCTAGTCGAATTGACGCCGACAGCTCGCCGACTCGTTGACAAGGCGATCGTCGACCACCTCGCGAACGAAGAGCAGCTGATCGCGCTTCTCAGTCGGTCCGAGCGAGCGCGACTGGCCGAGCTGCTGAGGAAGCTATTGCTCTCTGAGCCCTTCCGGGCGCTTGACCGCGCGGCAGTCTCCGACGCGGCCGATCCGGTACGTCGACGGCGCCGGCGGCCACCCAGTTAGACCCTTCTCAGCGCCCCTCGCCCAGCTCGCGGCGGAGGGTCATGCATGTGCTCATCGCTCGCGCGATGAGCCGTCCTTCCGTATCGGTCACGTCACACTCGGTAAGCCCGATCGTCCGTCCCGCCTTGACCACGCGCGCGGAGGCGGTCAGGGTGCCGTTCCGGAATGGCCGCAGGAAGTTGATCTTCAGCTCGAGCGTCGTGAAGCTTTCCTCGTCTGCGAGGGTCGACGCGTACGCGACGCCCATCGCCGCGTCCGCGACATCGCAAAGGACTCCACCGTGGAGCGTGCCCATCGGATTGGCGTGCTGCGGACCCGCCTCGAGCTCGAACACCGCCTTTCCGGATTCCACGGAGGTCAGCCTGAAACCGACGAGCTTCGCGACCGGCGCTCCCAGCTCGCCCACCTTGATGCGCTCGATAAGCCGTGCCATGAGACCTCCTCGACCGCTAGGCCGTCTTCACCAGGGCCGCTTGTTGGAGGCCGAGCTCCTGGACTGAGATCTCTCGCATTTCGACCTTGCGGACCTTGCCGGTCACCGTCATGGGGAATGAGTCGGTGAACTTCCAGAACCGCGGGATCTTGTAGCTGGCGATCTGGCCCCGGCAAAAGTTCGACAGGTCCTCTTCGGTGCACGCCGCGCCATCGCGGAGCTTGATCCAGGCGACGATTTCTTCCCCGTATTTCTCCGACGGGACGCCGATCACGGAAACGTCCCCCACCGCCGGGTGGCGATACAGGAATTCCTCGATCTCGCGGGGATACACGTTCTCACCGCCGCGGATGATCATGTCCTTGATCCGGCCAACGATGTTGCAGTAGCCATCCGTATCCATGACTGCGAGGTCGCCGGTGTGCATCCAGTGGGCCGCGTCGATCGCCTGGCTCGTTGCGTCGGTGTTGTTCCAGTAGCCCAGCATCACGCTGTAGCCGCGGGTGCAGAGCTCACCCGATACGCCGCGCGGCACGATTCGACCCGTCTCAGGATCGACGACCTTGATCTCAACGTGCGGATGCACACGGCCGACCGTGCCGACTTGTTTTTCGAACGGATCGCCGATCTTCGTCTGAGTCGAGACGGGAGACGTTTCGGTCATCCCATAGCAAATCGTGATCTCAGGGACGTGCATCTTGGTCAGCACGTTCTTCATGACTTCCACCGGACAGGGCGCACCGGCCATGATCCCTGTTCGGAGTGAGGAGAAGTCGTGGCTCGCGAATTCGGCGTGGTTGAGCTCCGATATGAAGTGGGTCGGCGTTCCATAGATCGCGGTGCACCGCTCCTCCTGGATGGTCCTCATCACAGCCAGCGGGTCGAGCGCCTCGCCCGGAATGACCATGCACGCGCCGTGCGTCGTGCAGGCAAGGTTCCCCAGCACCATCCCAAAGCAGTGATAGAAGGGGACCGGAATACAGACCCGATCGCGCTCGGTGAGATTCAAGCCTTCGCCTGTGAAGAAGCCGTTGTTCAGGATGTTGTGATGCGACAACGTGGCGCCCTTCGGGAAGCCGGTCGTTCCAGACGTGTACTGGATATTGATCGCGTCGTCGAACTGAAGTGACGCTTCTCGGTCGTCGAGCTCGGCCTGGCTGACGACCGCGCCACCGGCGAGCAACTCCCGCCATGAGGATTCCAGCTCGATCGTTGTCTCAACAGCCGGGCAGCGCGATCTGACCTCCGCGAGCATCTCGGTGTAGTTGGCCTTGCGGAAGCCTCGAGAGTGAACGACGATCCGGCAGCCGGATTGGTTGAGCGCGTATTCGAGCTCGTGTGCCCGATACGCGGGGTTGATATTCACGAGGATCGCCCCGATCTGGGCGGTGGCGTACTGAACGACGACCCACTCGTAGCGATTGGGCGACCAGATGCCAACTCGATCCCCTTTGGGGATGCCCAGAGCCATGAGACCTCGCGCGCACTCCTGGACTTGCTGCCAGAACTCGGCGTAGGTCGCCTGGTACCCCTGATGCCTGACGACGAGCGCGTCGCGCGAGCCGAAGGCCTGGACGGTCCGCCGTAGGTTCTGCGAGATCGTTTCGCCAAGGAGCGGCACGGACGACGTGCCCTGAGCGTAGGAATCCAACATTACATTCCGATCGGGTGCCAGACGGTCTTGAGCTCGAGGAACGCGGCGATGTCGTATGGGCTCTGCGCATCGGCGCGGCCGCGAACGATTCGCTTCACGTTCTCCGCGCCGAGCTTCTCGAGCTCCGCGGCATCGTCGTCGGCACCCGTGAGATCGAGCGCGGAGACATCCATGTGCGACGCAAGCACGGGAGCGAGCTCCCGACGAAGACCCGTGAGGATGTTCACCACGCCTGCGGGGACGTCGGCGGTCGCCAGGCATTCGGCAAGCTCGATCGCGACGAGCGGGTGGGACTCAGACGCGATGAGGACCGCGGTGTTGCCACCGACGATGACCGGCGCGAGCCGCGACACGAGGCCGAGAAGCGCCGGCTCCGGCGCAAGGATCCCGGTGACACCCGTTGGCTCGGGCACGGTGAAGTTGAAGTAGGGCCCGGCGACGGGGTTGGCGGAGCCGATGACCTGCGCGAGCTTGTCGGACCAACCGGCGTACCAGACCATGCGGTCGATAGCCCCGGCCACTTCGTCTGCACCGCTGCAGAGCGCCGCGAGCTCCGCCTGACGCGTCTCCATCATCTCGGCGATGCGATACAGGACCTGCCCCCGGTTGTAAGCGGTCATGCCCGACCATCCGCCGCCTGCCTGACGAGCGATGCGGACAGCGTCGCGCAGGTCCTTCCGCGATGCGCGCGCGACGTTCGCCCCCTCGGCGACGTACGTGCGTCCCGACTCGGAGCGCGGGAACGCTCCGCCAATGAAGAGCTTGTAGGTCTTCTGGACCGGCAGGCGTTTGGTCATGCGTCGTCCAGCACGACGTACGGCTCGAGCCCGTGCCGTCCGCCCTCGCGACCGAAGCCTGACTCCTTGTAGCCGCCGAACGGCGACGCGGGATCGAAGCGGTTGTACGTATTCGCCCAGACCACGCCCGCGCGGAGACGCTGCGCCATCGCGAGGATCCGCGAGCCCTTCTCGGTCCACACCCCCGCCGAAAGACCGTACGGGGTGTTGTTCGCCTTCTCGATCGCCTCGTCGGGCGTTCGGAATGTCAGCACCGAAAGCACCGGACCGAAGATCTCCTCCTGTGCGATGCGGTACGACTGCGCGACGTTCGTGAAGACCGTCGGCACGAACCAGTACCCGCGCTCGGGCAGCTTGCAGGGCGGTTGGTAGATCTCCGCACCTTCGTCGATGCCCGCCTGGACGAGCGCGCCGATCTTGTCGAGCTGCTGTTTCGAGTTGATCGCGCCGACGTCGGTGTTCTTGTCGAGCGGATCGCCGACGCGCAGCGTCGCCATCCGCCGCTTCAGCTTTGCGATGACCGTCTCGTAGATCGATTCCTCGACGAGGAGCCGCGACCCGGCGCAGCACACGTGACCCTGATTGAAGTAGATCCCGTTGACGATCCCCTCGACCGCCTGATCGAGCGGAGCGTCGTCGAAGATGATGTTCGCGGCCTTCCCGCCAAGCTCGAGGGTGAGCCGCTTCCCGGTTCCCGCGAGCGTCCTCTGGATCGCCTTCCCCACCTCGGTCGAGCCGGTGAACGCGATCTTGTTCACGTCTGGATGCGATACGAGCTCCGCACCGGTGCGGCCGTCGCCGGTGATGATGTTCACGACGCCGGGCGGAAGCTCCGCTTGCCGGAGGACGTCGCAGAACAGCAGCGCCGTGAGCGGTGTCGTCTCCGCGGGCTTGAGCACGACGGTGTTTCCCGCGGCGAGCGCGGGCGCGATCTTCCACGCGAGCATCAGGAGCGGGAAGTTCCAGGGGATGATCTGCCCGGCGACGCCGATGGGGCGCGGCTTGCGATTCGGGAACGCGTACTCGAGCTTGTCCGCCCAACCCGCGTAATAGAAGAAGTGCGCTGCGGCGAGCGGAATGTCGACGTCCCGCGACTCCCGGATGGGCTTGCCGCCATTGATGGATTCGAGGACCGCGAACTCGCGCGCACGCTCCTGCAGCAGCCGGGCGATCCGGAAGAGGTACTTCGCGCGCTCGCTCGGGCGAAGCGCCGACCAGCCGTTCGCGAACGCGTCCCGCGCCGCGCGAACCGCGCGGTCGACGTCGGCCTTGCCGGCTTGAGCGACCTCGGCGAGCGGCTCTTCGCGCGCGGGATCGATCGTTGTGTAGCGCTCGCCCGACTCGGGCTCGACGAACTTGCCACCGATGAAGAGCCCGTAGCGCTCCTGGATCTTGACGATGTCGCGCGCCTCGGGCGCGGGCGCGTAGTCCCAAGCCGTCGCGATCGGAGCCTTGTCCTGCCGCCGCGCGAGCTCGCGCTTGTCTTTAGTCAACGGTGAAGTAGTCCGGGTTCTGATACCGCCCGGTGCGCTCCTTACGTATTTGCATGAGCACGTCGTTGAGCAGCGTCGACGCGCCGAGCCGATAGCGATCCGGCGTGAGCCAGGCGAGGCCGAGCGTCTCGTAGACCTGAACGAGGTACTGGACGGCCTGCTTCGATTGGCGAATCCCGCCAGCGGCCTTCATCCCGACGACGCGTCCGGTCTCCTCATGTACGTCGCGGATCACCTCGAGCATGCAAAGCTGAACCGGCAGCGTCGCGGACGACGGGAGCTTGCCCGTCGACGTCTTTATGAAGTCGGCGCCGCCCGCGATCGCGAGCAGCGATGCGCGGCGCACGTTGTCGTATGTGCCGAGCTCGCCGGTCTCGAGGATCACCTTGAGATGCGCGCGGCCGGCGCAGACCTCTTTCACGCGGACGATCTCGTCGTACACCTGCGCGTAGCGGCCCGACAGGAACGCGCCGCGGTCGATGACCATGTCGACTTCGTGCGCGCCGGCCTCGACGACCTCGCGCGTCTCGAGCAGCTTCACCTCGAGGGAGGACTGCCCCGATGGAAACGCGGTCGCGACCGACGCGACCTTCACGTTCGTGCCCTTGGTCCGCTCGACCGCGAATGGCACGAGGTTTGGATAGACGCAGATGGCGGCGACGGACGGGATGTTCGGATCGGAGGGGTCGGGCCGGATCCCCTTCGACGACAGCGCGGCGACTTTCCCCGGCGTGTCGGCGCCCTCGAGTGTGGTGAGGTCCATCACGCGGATCGCGAGATCGAGCGCGAAGAGCTTCGCCTCTCGCTTGATCGAGCGTGTCGCGAGCGATGCGGCGCGCTCCTCGAGCGCTACGGCGTCGACAGACCCGAGGCGCGGCAAACGCGGCTCGAGGGGAAGCTCGAATCCGCCTGGCAGCACGGGTGCGGTGGCCATGTATTGAGTCTAGAAGCGGGAGGGCGAGCTCACCGACCCTTCGGTGACCGCTCGCCGAGGAACGGTATGACCGCCGCCGCTCGGTCACCAAGAAGCCGGTCGCGAACATCACCTGGTACAACTACGGCACCCGTGAGGATCGCCACGTTGTGACCTTCACCGGCGCCGCGATCTTTCGCGCAACCGGATGATCGAGAGCCTCCACGGGGTCAAACGTGCCGGCGCGGAGCTACTCCGTTTCCCTGGCGCCTACCTGCGTTTCTCCGGAGAGATCCGCGGCATCAGGGAAACGCGTGAAGGTGTAGTCCCTAATGCTCCCTGCGGCGGGACCTTGGTCCGCACGCGTGACCTCAGCGGGGGGATGCACCGCTTGCGCAGTGCCGTGGCCTGCCTGCCGGGAGGACGCCGGCGTCGAGAAGCTCCTCGACCGTCATCGCGGAGAACCTCGACTGGTCCGCGAGCAGCGACGCGATCGTCAGCCGCATTGGTGCGCTAGAGCTCTCCGACGTACGCCCGCTCGCCGTGGAGCGCCTCGTCGAGGCTGATCTCAGCCTCGGCGCCGACCCGCACGGGTGTGATTCGGTCGATGAGCCAGAGCATCGCGAATGTGAAGCTGAGAGCCCATACGACAGCGAGCGCGACCGCCCCCGCCTCCGCGATGAAGAAGCCAGGGTTCCCGGAGAGGAGCCCGTCGGCACCGGCGGGGTTGAACGTCTTCGTTGCGAAGAGGCCGAGCATAAGGATGCCGAGCGAGCCACCGACGCCATGGACGCCCCACACGTCGAGCGCATCGTCGAGCTTGAACCGATTCTTGAGCGCGACCGCCGCGTAGCAGACCGCTCCCGACACGCAGCCGATGATCACCGCGGTCGTCGGGGATACGTAGCCCGCGGCCGGCGTGATCGTAGCCAAGCCGGCAACGGCGCCCGTGAGGAGGCCGAGGAACTTCGGCTTGCTCGCGCGGTTCCAGTCGATCGCGAGCCAAACGATCGCCGCGAACGAGGCCGCGATGTCCGTGTTGAGGAACGCCACCGCGGTCACGGCGTCCACCCGGAACTCGCTGCCGGCGTTGAAGCCGTACCAGCCGAACCAGAGCAGCCCGGTCCCGAGGGCCACGAGCGGGATGCTGTGCGGTCCGACTTCGACGGTCTTACGCCGCCCGACATAGATCACGGAGGCGAGCGCGGCCATTCCGGCGATCGCGTGGACGACGATCCCGCCCGCGAAGTCGAGGACGCCCTGCTGAGCGAGCCAGCCGCCGCCCCAGATCATGTGGACGAACGGGAAGTAGACGAAGAGCAACCAGGCGGTCAGGAAGAACATGTACGCCTTGAACGTGACCCGTCCGGCGAACGCGCCGGTGATAAGCGCCGGCGTGATGATCGCGAACATCATCTGGTAGGCGATGAAGACGATGAGTGGGATCGTGTCGTTCAGCGGCGCCGGCGTGTCCAGTGTCACGCCGCGCAGGAACGCCATGTTGAGGTCACCGATGACGCCGCCCTGCCCACCGCTGAAGCAAAGCGAGAAACCCACCACGAACCACACGACCGTCGTCCAACCCATCGAGACGAAGCTCTGCATCATGATCGTCAGGACGCTCCGCCGGCCTACCAGCCCGCCATAGAAGAAGGCCAATCCCGGTGTCATGAGCATGACGAGGCTCGTGCAGAGGAGCATGAATCCGGCGTTGCCCGTGTCGAGATGCATCGTCGTTTCCCTTCCCTGCGGGATTGAAGGCCGGAGGATACCTCTGAGGCGACGGCGGGAATCGAAACCCGCGATGAACGTTTTGCAGACTTCTCGCTAGATTTTGGAACCGACTCGCGAATTGCTTAGCGATATTGCAGATGGCGCTCCTGGCTGACCCAACTCTTACGGCGCAGACTTCTGTCGTGGAGGACAGATAACGTCAGAACCCAGTTTCGGAAAGCGGTGCGATTTGCAGACAGATGGGAAGATGCGCAGCGATGTCCTCGGTAGCATTCGAATTCGAGCGGGGGAAACACAAAGGCGAGATGCCTAGTCCCTCCACATCTCGAGGAGGTCGGGCCGTCCTTCGACGCGGTCCTGCGGACGCTCGGCCTCGCCGTGGCGCTCTTTGGCAGCGCGGTGCTGACGGTGCGTCCGATCGACCAGACCATGGCGTAGCCGGGTGACCGCGACGGCCGACAGCCGCAGCCGCACGCCATCGCGGCGGCAGGCGGCGCTCACCGCCGTCGTCTACGTCATGTACTTCGTGCTCGCGGGTATCGGCCAGGGCACGCGTTCCGCCGCGCTCAACGTCATCGGGACGGCCTGGTACTTCTTGGTCGCGGTCGCGCTCGGCCTGCTCTTCGCACGGGCCGACCGGCGGGTCGCGGTCGCGGCAGTCGCGTTCGCCGCGCTCGGCTGCGTCGTTCAAGGCATCGGCCAAGCCGTAGCGGACTCCGCCCTGCTCACTGACGCGATCGCGTTCTTCGGACTGTTCGAGATCGCGCTCGGCTATCTCATCATGCGGTCGGGCTTCGCCCCACGCTGGCTGGGTGCGGCGCTTGCGCTGGCCGGCCTCGTGGGCTTCGTTGTCGTACTGGCCGATGTGCCGAACACGCTGAGGTTCGCCGTCGTGGCGCTCAGCGGCCTCGCGGAGCTTGCACTCCTTCTCTGGCTGATCGCGCGCGCCGTGAGGGGCTAATCCCCGATCACGTACTCGCGCACCGGGAGGCGACGGCGGGAATCGAACCCGCGATGAAGGTTTTGCAGACCTCTGCCTTACCACTTGGCTACGTCGCCTAGGAGCCGTGCGGCGAGCTCGCTCGTCGGCACGGCGACGACGGCGACGCTGAGGCCCGAAGGGCCGACCCGTCGCCGGCGAAGACACAAAGTCTAACGAGGAACACCGTCTAACACTCTTCTGACAATCACTACACCGATCCAATACGGATGGGGGAACCGGCGGGCCTCTTTCCCCGATATACAGGTCACATGGATGAAGCGACCGCGAAGCCGGCCAAGAAAGCCCGCGGACTACGGCGTCGTCACGTCCTCGTCGGCGCCGGGGCAGCGGTAGGTGGGCTCGCAATTACGAAAGCGCTCGGGCTCTACAACCTGCCCGCCGCACCGGGCCAAACGCCATCGCCGACCGCCGCGGGAGTCGACTGGATCTCGCCGCTCGACAAGCCCGAAGCTCAGGTCGCGCACCTGCTCCGTCGCGCGACGTTTGGTGCGACACCCGCGGAATACCAGCAGTCGATAAAGGACGGGTTCAAGAAGACTGTCGACCGTCTCGTCGAGACGAAGGCCGCGGAGCCTCCCGTCCTCGCGGGCGCGGACGACGCGACGCAGGACAAGCCGATCAAGCCGCAAGACCTCATCGGCTGGTGGCTCGATTGGATGCTGCGTACCCCGACCCCGTTCGCGGAGCGCATGACCTTCTTCTGGCACGGACACTTCACGAGCGACTTCCGCAAGGTCAACCTGCAGACCCCGTACATCTACTGGCAGAACCTGACATGGCGGCAGATGTCGCTCGGCAACCTTCACGACATGCTCTATCAGGTCACGATCGACCCGGGGATGCTCCGCTACCTCGACCTCGGAACGTCCACCGGCAAGAGCCCGAACGAGAACTACAGCCGCGAGCTCATGGAGCTCTTCTCGATGGGCGTCGGGACGTTCACCGAAGACGACGTCCGGAACGGCGCGAAAGCTCTCTCCGGATGGCGCGAGCCGGTGACGCAGGCGATGTACGACGCTCTCGTCGCGCGCGCGCAGCAGCAGGGCCGGCCCGGTCCGCGAAACGTCACGCCGGACACGGTAAAGACCGGTGTCTTCGAGCAGCAGCGCGCGTACGCCGGCGCCGTGAAGTTCCTCGGCGAGACGCGCCAGTGGGACACGAAGGGCGCGCTCGAGAAGATCCTCGCGCAAGATTCCGTCGCGCCGTTCATCGTGACGAAGGTCCTCGGCGAGTTCGTCAACGACCAGCCGGCCGACGCGTACGTGAAGCGCCTCGCCGACAGCTTCCGCAAGTCGCGCTACGACGTGAAGTCGCTCATGCGCGATGTGTTCATGAGCCCGGAGTTCCTCGCACCGACGAATTACCGCGCGCTCGTGAAGTCGCCGACCGAGCTCATGGTCCACATGGCGAAGGCCCTCGAGACGCCGGCGCTCGCGAGAGCGATCGGTCTCGCCGGTCAGGGCATGGGCCAGCTCCTCTTCGATCCGCCAGAGGTCGGCGGTTGGCCGTCGAACGCGAGCTGGATCTCGAGCAACAACGTGCTCGAGCGCGTGAACTTTGCGCAGGCGACGCTCACGGGCATGACCAAGATCCCTGCGTTCAAGGACGCGCACGCGGTGCATCTCGACGGCGTCGTGAGCCCCGCGACGGCCCAGCTCCTCAACTCGAGCCCGGACGACGCGACGCGCTGGCTGATCCTGCTCGCGTCGCCGGAATTCCAGCTGAAATGAAGAAGGTGCGGCCATGAAAGAGCTCGGCGGAACGAATGGAATCTCGCGGCGTGATTTCCTGCGGAATGGCCTCGTGTTCGGGGTCGGCGCGCAGGCGCTCGCGTCGGGCTACGCGGCCGTGCCGGATGTGTTCGCGCGCGCCGTTCTGTCGGCGAAGTCCGCCGCGGTCCAGAACGACAAAGTCCTCGTGATGATCCAGCTCGGCGGCGGCAACGACGGTCTGCAGACCGTCATCCCGATCTCGAGCTCGCAGTACCGCGACTTCCGCCCGCAGCTCTCGGCGGCGGCCGCGAAGGCGCAGCCGATCAGCAACGACGTTGGGCTGCACGAGAACCTCAAGGGCATCAAGACGCTGTACGACGCGGGCAAGGTCGCCATCGTCCAGGGTGTCGGGTACACGAACCCATCCTTCTCGCACTTCGACTCGATCCGCGTCTGGGAGACGGCCGACCCCGCGCGGCGTCAGCAGGACGGCTGGCTCGGCTCGGCGATCGCGAAGAACTACGACTCCGCGGGCCACCCGCTCGTCGGCTGCGCATGCGGCACGACGAACGTGCCCGGGATGCTTCGCGATCTTCAGGCGACGCTCACGGTGATCGATGATGTGAAGACGTTCGGGTTCCAGGGCGGGCAGAACGTCGAAGACGTGATGGGCACGCTGTACAAGAGCACGCCGGGCATCTACGGCGCGCTCTTCGACACCGCGATGACCACCGTGCGCGACACGGTCGCGCAGCTCCGCACGTCGAACGCGAAGTACACGCCGAAGGGCAACTACAGCGACAAGGTGCAGCTCGTGTACTCGAGCAAGAACCAGCTCGCCGCCGCGCTGCAGCTGGCCGCCGAGCTCATCGTGACCGGGACGGGCGTGAAGGTCCTCCACGTGACGCTCGGCGGGTTCGACACGCACTACACCGAGCTCAATCGCCACGATTCGCTCATGGCCTATCTCGACTCGGCCATCACCGCTTTCCACGATGACCTCACCGCTTACGGCATGGCCGACCGCGTCATGATCGCGACCTGGTCCGAGTTCGGCCGGCGCCCGAAGGAGAACGCGAGCGGCGGCACCGATCACGGCACTGCGTCGCCGATCTTCCTCATCGGTGACGGCGTGAAGGGCGGCCTCTACGGGGAGACGCCGAACCTCGCGAAGCTCGACCAGCTCGGGAACCTCGCGTACTCGGTCGACTTCCGCGCCGTGTACCAGGAGATCCTCGCTTCGCACCTCGGCGTCGACGCGAAGGAAATACTCGGCCAGAGCTTCGACCGCGTCCCCTTCGTGAAAGCGCCGGCGTGAACTCCGAGTTCGCGCTCAAGATCGGGTCCGCGGTGACCACGCTGGTGGTGATGTTCGGCTCGTACGCCTACGCGTCTACGCACGTGAAGAATCCGAACGCGCCGCTGCAGCCCGCGGTCGAGACCTCGCCCGCGGCGCTGAAGCCTGCGGCGCCGACGCCGACCCCTATCCCTTCGCTGGTTGGGACGCGTCGCGGGAACCCGCCGCGCGGCACGTCGTCACCCGCGCCGCGGCTGACGCTGCAGCCAGGGGTTCAGGCGACTGACTTGCCCGACGTGACCTTCACCCACGTGTCCTGATCGCGGTTCAGCGGACCCCGAACTCGCGGAGCAGAAGCCGCCCATAGCGCTCGGCGACCGCCTCATTGAAGTACGTACGGCGCCTCGCGTACTGCACGTGGTGGCCGAGCTCATGCGCGAAGCTCGCGAGCGGATCCTCGTGAGCTTCGTGCAGCTGGTCGACATCGAAGTCGGCGGCCTGGCACGTGCAGGGCACCCAGACACGAATGAGGCCGGGCTCGTAGTCGGCGAGCACCATCCCGTCCTGGACCCCTGTGCGCTCGGCCTTGCGCTGCGCGCCACCGGGGCGTCCGCCGACGCCATAGCCGTACACGGCGACGGTCCCGCGAAAGCCGGCGCGCCGCGCGAGGCGTTGCCACAGGCGCACTCCGCCGGGGAGTCGTTCGCGCCCGCAGTACCTGGAAAGCCGCATCGGGAACCCGGCAGGGCACGCCGTGTACCCAGACGGGCCGGATAGGCCCGCGCCGTGCCGAATTGGCGCTTGCCAGCCAGCCTGAGGAGAATGGCCCCGTGATCCCGATCGGCGACGAGGACACCGGCGGCCGGCCGGGCATTCCGTACGTCAACCTCGCGATCATCGCCATCAACGTCGTCGTCTTTCTCTATCAGCTCGTCGATCCGAATTTCACGAATGGCTACTCGACCGTGCCGGCCGAGATCACGTCGGGGAGGGACATCGTCGGACAGTTCCCCCTGACCGCGTCCGACGGGACCGTTTTCCTGATCGACGAAGCGCCCGGACCGAATCCGATCTGGCTCACGCTCTTCACTTCGATGTTCATGCACGGCGGCTGGCTGCACATCGGCGGCAACATGCTGTTTCTCTTCATCTTCGGCGACAACATCGAGAAGGCATACGGCCACGTGAAGTACGTCATCTTCTATCTGGTCTGCGGGATCATCGCGGGCCTCGCACACGTCCTGAGTCAGCCCGATTCGATCATCCCGAGCCTCGGAGCGAGCGGCGCGATCAGCGGCGTCATGGCCGCTTACCTGGTCCTCTTCCCGACGAACCGCGTCAAGGTGCTGCTGGCGCTCGGTGTCGTCCTGCTGCGTCCAATCATGGTGCCCGCCGTCGTGATGATCGGAGTCTGGGCGCTGCTGCAGTTCGTGAACGGTATTGGTTCGATCGCGGTCACCGATCAGACGAGCGGCGTCGCGTACTGGGCGCACATCGGCGGATTCATCGCTGGCGTCGTGATCACGTTCCTCGCGAAGCCGTTCCTCGATCGCGGCACCGCGCCGCCGTCGCGTCTTTCGACGGGGTAGTTGAGCTAGAGGATCGCGGCGAGGCGCTCCACGTCTTCGGCGACGGCGCCCTGACCGTCGAGGCGGTACGCGGCGCCGAGCAGCTGGCACTTCACCCGCGCGGTGTCGCGGCGCCCGAGCTCGCAATCGATCTCGATCAGCAGACGCTGGGCCTCGCGATCCCTGAACCCGGCGCCGATGAGGTCGAGGAGCACGTCGGACGCCGCCTGCATCTTGTGCAGAGCCATCAACCTTCGCGCCGCGTCGAGCGTGACCTCGGTCGCGCGGGCGTCGTGGGCCGCGATGAGGATCGTTGCGCGGACGTGGGCGGCGGCCGCGTCGTCGGCGGGAGCCCCGGTGGCGACGTGGCGGGCGAGCTCGGCCTCGAGCTCCGCGAGCGGCCGCGGTGTGAACACGACGGCCGTGCGCTTCGCGGGGGCGGGCTCGGGCTTCGGCGCCGGCTTGGCGCCGATGCCGGCGCGCGCGAGAAGATCCGCCGCGTTCGCGATGTCCGAGTGCTCGGCATGCGTGATCGTCTCGGCGTTCTTGAGCACGACAGCCGAGCTCGCCTCGGGCCGGGTGCGCGCCTGCACGGCCGCCGCGAGGGCGGAGCGGTGCTTCGCCTCCGTGGCGGCTTCGTCCGGGACGTGCTTCGCCGGCGCGAGTGCCGGCGGCGGCGTCACCGCGACGATCTCGACCGGCGCTGCTGGGGCCCCTACCCCATCAGGGGCCCCTACCCCTGCGGGCGCGGACGGTGTGGCCGCGACGCGTACGGACGGTGGCGGCGTCGGCTTCGCCCCGCCCTGCGCCGCGGCCACGCGGTCCGCGATCGCCAGAAGCCGCGGGAGATCGCCCAGCGTCTCGCGCCCATACGTGAGCTCGAGCCACGCGCGGCGCGTGTCCCGCTGAGCGAGCGAAACGTCGATGAAGCGCGCGTACTCCTGACACGCGCTGATCAGGTCGCCCTGGTTCGCGAGGGCAGCGGCGAGACGGCGATGCGACGCGAGATCGGACGGAGCGATCTCGACGGCGACGCCGAGGAGGGCGATTGCGTTCACGCGATCGTTCTTTCGGGCGAACGCGCCGGCGCCCTCGCGAAGAGCGAGGAGGGCGGCGTCGCGGTCCTCGAGCGAGACGAGCGTTCGCGCCAGACCGCCGTACGAATCGGCGTCGCCGTGCTTCGCGACCAGCTGCCGATATGCGGTCTCGGCTTGACGCAGGCGGCCGCTAGCGAAGAGCTTCGCGGCTGCGTCGCTCGCGAGGCGGTGATCGTTCGGGACCTTGACTTCCGCGGTGCGGCCCTGCTGCGCGAGCGCCTGCGCGAACTCACTCGCTTTCTTGTTGTCCATGACCCTGGCGGCGGCCAATCGCGCGCGCTCCGCGAGCGGGAGGACGTGGGTCCGCTCGACGTTGTTCGCGTTGACGCCCAGGGCATGAAGCTCGCGCGAGAGAAACGCGGGCGCGGCGGGACCGAGGTACTCCTTCGCGACGCCCAAGAGCTCAAGGGCGAGCGCGTTCACTTTTAGTCCTCGCCCCCGCTTGCCTCGTCGGCCAGAGCGTAGAAGCGCAGCGCGTTGAGCATCCGGTCGAACGCCGACGCGACCTCGTGCGTGATGTCGTCGCCGCTGCGCGTATCGAAGTGCGCCTCGCGCAGATCGATGTTGCCGGTCGAGACCTGCGTCGCTTCGCCGACGAGGCGGCGGAGCGGCCCGACGAGCGAGCGTGTGAGGAGAATGCCGATGACGAATGAGAGGAGCACGCCCATGACGAGCATCAGCGCCGCGTCGAACGTGGCGTTGTCAGCCGCCTTCGTATAGGTGGTCAGCGGCACCGCGAGGACGTAGCCCCAGGGTTTGTTCACGAGGCGCGTCACCACACCGCGTTGCTCGTCGGAGCCGGCGCCGAACGCGAACGCTGCATCTCCGCTCGTGCCTCGCGCAAGTCCATCGAGTGCCGTCTTCAAGGTGGGGAGCGGATCGATGACGAGCTTGTCCGGTGTGATCGTTCCGAAGCGCTTGTCCGCCGCGAGCTTCTTCGCCGTGTCGGGATCGATCGGCGCGATCGGCTTGTAGATGAGCGACTCGGCCTGCGCGCGGTTGCCCTTCGTTTCCGAGACCGCGAGGCGAATGCCGTAGTCGTCCACCAGGAAGGAGTGCGCGCCGATGCCGACGGACCCAGCGTCACCCTCGACGATGTCCCAGATGGCCGCGAGGTTCACGCGCGTGCGCACGACGGCGACGACGACGTTGTTCGCCGCGACCGGGGATGAAAAGAAGAGCGCCGGTTTGTTCGTGATGACCGAGTACGAGGGGTCGCTCACGTAGGGCGTCCCCTTCATCGCGGTGAGGAAGTACTCGCGGAACGCGACGCTCGTGCCCTCGTCGGTCGGCACCGAGGCCGCGACGATCGTGCCTTTCGGGTCGACCACGGCGACGGATTCGTATTCGGGTGCGCGGGCCGCGGCTGCTGCGAGCGCCGTGCGCGCTGCCGCACGCGATTCCTGATCCCCGAGGTTCGTCGCGTACTTGACGATGTCCGGGAGCTTGGCGACGAGGATGATGTCGCCGAGGCGGCTGGCCAGATATGAGTCGATCGCGTTGGCCGTCGAAGTTGAGCGCTGGCGGATGTTCGTGACGCCGAGCGAGGTCAGGTCGTTACGTGTGTTGTTCGTGGACACGACGCTGACCAGCGCGATCGGCGCCACGCCGACGACGATGAGCGCCGCGAGGACCTTCTGCCAGAACCGAATACGCGGCCGACGCATACGCTCCCCTGCCCCGCGCGCCTTAATCGTCCACCCGTCACGCGCGAGTAAGCGCATCGTCGGCGCAGTCAGCCGTCTGGACTAGTCACAGGGCGGCACACGCTCGTACCGGAAAGGTCCTAGTACCGGCAGGCCTGCAGGCACTACCATTCGGTCAAACAACACACGAAGACGTGCCCGCGCACGTGGAGGACAAGTGGCCAACGGAACGATCAAGAAGCTCGTCGGCGACAGGGGCTTCGGCTTCATCCAGACCGAGGACGGGTCAGACATCTTCTTTCACCGGTCGCAGGTGGAAGGCGACGCGTTCGATACCCTCCGTGAGGGTCAGAGCGTGACTTACGAGAAGGGGATGGATCCCCGCCGCGGCAAGCCGCAGGCGGAGAAGATCACAGCGGCCTAGGTCCGAGCCGGCAGGCTTCGGAAGCCGCCGCTCCGCTTAGCGTCGCGTAGCAGACCACGAAGGAGACGCTTCGACGTCTCCAGCTGCTCGCGGTCGTCCGCCGTAAGACCGGCTCGCTCGGGGTCGATGCGCCACCAGCATTCGAAGCCCCAGAGTCGCTCGTCGCCCAGGCGCAGCCGCGGGATGCCCCCGCCGCTTCGGCGCGGGTCGCCCGTCTCGAAGTCGAAGAAGCCTTCGAAGACGGCGGCCGCTCCGGTACGGTCGGGCTCGCCCTCACGGCTGTCGAGCAGGATCACGCACGGCATTCCCGGTCGGATCTCGTCTCGCGGGCGCTGGGGCCGCCTCCGATCCTCGCGGTTCTGGGGAGCCCTGGCTGCGGGACGCCGATCGGATCGCGGCTCGATCTGACGCTGCGGGCCCCGCGCCGGAGCCGGCGACGACGAGGTCGGTCGCGGCTCGGCCTTCGGCCGGCGTGGTCGAAATCGCCGCCGCCGAGGACGCTCTTGCACGGGAACAAGTTTAGGGTGGAGCGACGAGCGGCTCCGCCGTGAGGAGCGAGTCCGACAGCCTTGAGCGCGTCTCGCGGCTTGCCCGCGAGATTGAGCGAGTTTAAGGGGCTACGCCGCTACCATCGACATAGATGCACGAGGTGCACGACGTCTACGACGAGTTCAAGCATCAGCTCCCCGATATCGACCCCCAAGAGACAGAGGAGTGGATCGAGTCGCTCGACGCGCTGGTAAAACAGGGGGGCGGGGATCGCGCTCGCTTCGTCCTCTACAAGCTGCTCAAGCGGGCGCGCATGCTCCACGTGGGGCTGCCTCCGCTAACGCAGACGCGATACATCAACACGATCTCTCCGGAGCAGGAGCCGTACTTCCCCGGCGACGAAGAGATGGAGCTCCGCATCCGGCGGCTCATCCGGTGGAACGCGGTCGCGATGGTCGTCCGCGCGAACCATCATTTCGAGGGCATCGGCGGTCACCTCGCGACGTATGCGTCGGCCGCGAGCCTGTACGAGGTCGGCTTCAACCACTTCTTCCGCGGGAAAGACGACGGCGCGTCGGGCGATCAGATCTTCTTCCAGGGACACGCCGCGCCCGGCATTTATGCGCGCGCATTTGTGGAGGGTCGCCTCAGCGAGTCGCAGCTCGATCACTTCCGGCGGGAGGTCGTTCCAGGCGAAGGGCTCTCGAGCTATCCACACCCGCGCCTCATGCCCGAGTTCTGGGAGTTCCCGACCGTCTCCATGGGTCTCGGCCCGCTCTCCGCGATCTACCAGGCGCGATTCAACCGCTACCTGCACCACCGCGGCATCAAGGACACCGCGAGCTCGCGGGTCTGGGCGTTCCTCGGCGACGGCGAGTGCGACGAGCCCGAGTCCCTCGGAGCGCTGCACGTCGCGGCTCGCGAGGGACTCGACAACCTGACCTTCGTCGTGAACTGCAACCTCCAGCGTCTTGACGGTCCGGTGCGAGGCAACGGCAAGATCGTGCAGGAGCTCGAGTCGGTCTTCCGCGGATCGGGCTGGAACGTCATCAAGGTGCTGTGGTCGCGCGAGTGGGACGATCTTCTCGCGCGCGACGTCGACGGCGTCCTCGTGAATCGGATGGCCGAGACGACCGATGGCGAGTCGCAGCGCATGACCATCGCGGACGGCGCCTATATCCGCGAGCACTTCTTCGGGACGGACCCGCGCCTGCGCAAGATGGTCGAGCACCTGTCGGACGAGCAGCTGCGCACGCTCCGCCGCGGCGGTCACGACTATCGCAAGGTCTACGCGGCGTACCACGCCGCGGTCCGTCAGACCGGCGCGCCGACCGCGATCCTCGCGCAGACTGTGAAGGGCTGGGCGCTCGGGCCGTCGGTCGAGGCGCGCAACATCACTCACCAGGCGAAGAAGATGAGCTTCGAAGAGCTCAAGATCTTCCGCGACCGCCTCCAGCTTCCGATCTCCGACGACAAGCTCACCGAAGACCCGCCCTATTACCACCCGGGACCGGATTCGCCAGAGGTCCAGTACATGATCGAGCGCCGTCGCGCGCTTGGCGGCTTCGTGCCGCGTCGCGTCGTTCGCGCGAAGCCGCTGCCGCAGCCCGACGCCTCGGCCTTCGCCGAGTTCCCCAAGGGGTCAGGCACCGCCGCCGCTTCGACGACGATGGCGTTCACGCGCCTCCTTCGGAATCTGCTGCGCGACAAGAACGTCGGCAAGCGCGTCGTGCCGATCATTCCCGACGAGGCGCGTACGTTTGGTATGGACCCGCTCTTCAAGGAAGTCGGCATCTACTCCCCGCTCGGTCAGCGCTACGAGCCGGTCGACGCGGAGACGCTCCTTCCCTATCGCGAGGCGATCGACGGCCAAGTGCTCGAGGAAGGCATCACCGAGGCGGGCTCGATGGCGTCGTTCACCGCCGCCGGCACGAGCTACGCGACGCACAGCGAGCAGATGCTGCCCTTCTACGTCTTCTATTCGATGTTCGGCCTGCAGCGGACCGGCGATCAGATCTGGGCGTTCGGCGACGCGCGGGGCCGCGGGTTCCTCTGCGGCGCGACCGCGGGGCGCACGACGCTGAACGGCGAGGGACTGCAGCACGAGGACGGGCACAGCCAGCTGCTCGCCACGTCGATCCCGAATATCCGTGCGTACGACCCGGCATTCGCGTACGAGACCGCTGTGATCGTGCGCGACGGGATAAAGCGGATGCTCGGCGACGGCGAGGCCATCTTCTACTACCTCACTCTGTACAACGAGAACTACCCGCAGCCGGCCATGGCCGAGGGCGTCGAAGAGGGCATCGTCCGCGGCATCTATCTGTTCCGGCCCGGTGAGGAAGGCCGCCGGCGACGCGTCACGCTCCTCGGCTCCGGATCGATCATGCAGCAGGTCCTGCGCGCCCAGCGGCTCCTCCAGGAGAAATACGACGTGGGCGCGGACATCTACAGCGTCACGAGCTACCAGCTGCTGCGGAACGAGGCGCTCGAGGTCGAGCGTTGGAATCGCCTCCACCCCGAGGCCGAGCCGCGGCTGCCATACGTGACGACGGTGCTCGGTGGGCACTCGCCGATCGTCGCGGCGTCGGACTGGCTCAAGGCGCTACCCGATCAGATCTCGCGCTGGGTCGGCAGTCCGTTTGTTCCGCTCGGCACCGACGGCTTCGGCCGCAGCGACACGCGCGAGGCGCTGCGCCGCCACTTCGAGATCGACGCCGAGAGCGTGGCGACGGCGTCGCTCCACGCGCTCGCGCTCACCGAGGAATACGGCGCGGCCGAGGTCGCGAAAGCGCTCGCTGAGCTTGGGATCGACCCCGAGAAACCGGAGCCGCGGACGGCCTAGAGCGTCCGCACCTCGAGCGGATGCTCGCCGCTCGCATCGACGCTGAACGCGCGGCCACTCGGTTTCGCGCTCACGATCTCGACGAGTCGTTCGTCCTCATAGCTCGCGGCGACCGCGTCATCGAGCGCGATGCCCGGCGCCAGACCCGCTGCGATCTCGCGCGCGTAGACCGGGCGGCGCCGCTCCTGCGAGTCGTAGTGCGGGCAGGCCGATCCGGAGAGCAGCTTGAGGCCGTCGCGCAAGGGACCGAGCTCGAGCGTGAACGAGTCGGTGATGCCGGCCTCGAACCAGCAGATGCATCCGGCGGACCATCCGGTGAGGATCGTCCCGTTCCGGTAGGCGTTGCGGAGCGCGTCCTCGACGCCATGCACGCGCCAGATGGCGAGCATGTTCGCGGTGTTCCCGCCGCCCACCATTACGACGTCTTGCGAGCGGAGAAGTCCGGCGATGTCGTCGACCGTGCGGTTGAAGAGCAACAGATGCGACGGCTCGCACGCGACACCGGCCAGCCCCTGATAGAAGGTGAGGAGATACGCGGCATCGTCGCCCGATGCGGTCGGTACGAAGAGGATCTTCGGCCGCGGCTTGCCCGTGAGGTCAAGCACGTACCGCGTGAGCGCCGCGTGGGAAAGCTGCTCGCCGCCACAGGCGACGATGCGTCACGGCATCGGCGCCACTCTGCCAGAGCGGCTCGGATCTAGTTGATCGTCGTGGTGCGATGGCCCAGCGCGAGCCAGGCCGGGATCGCCGTGGCGACCATCGGCCGCCCGACGAAGAAGCCCTGGGCACTGTCGCAGCCGACGGCCGCGCATGCGTCGTACGTCGCCTGGTCCTCGATCCCCTCCGCGACCACCTTCATCCCGAGCTCGTGGCCCAGATTCGTGATGAGCTTCACGATCTCAGCGCTGCCGCGGTCGCGCGTCATGCGGCCAACGAACGAGCGGTCGATCTTCACTGCATACGCCGGAAGGCGCTGCAGGTACGCGAGCGAGCTGTACCCGACGCCAAAATCGTCGATCGCGAACTGCACGCCGATGTCGCGGAGCTCGGCGAGCGTGCGGAGCACGCGGTTCGGCTCCGCCATGAGCATCGACTCGGTGATCTCGAACGCCAGCCATCCGGGCGGGATCCCGGCGCGTTCGAGCGCCTGACCGACGACGCGCGGGAGCTCCGGATCGAGCAGATTGCGGATCGAGAGATTCACCGCGGCCTGAAGCGGCAGGTTCGCCTGCTTCCATGCGGCGCACTGCGCGAGCGTCATCGCGAGAACTCGTGAGAAGAGCGACTTCACGAGACCGGACCGCTCCGCGAGAGGGATGAACTCCCCGGGAGCGATGAGGCCGCGCTCCGGATGCCGCCACCGCGCAAGCGCTTCGACCCTCATGACCTCACCCTCGGTGAAGCCGACGATCGGCTGATAGACGACCTGCAGCTGATCGGCCTCGAGCGTGTGGCGCAGCTCCGCCATAAGTGCGAGCTGGTTCGAGCCCTCGGGATCCTGCTGCTCCGCGTACACCGCCGATCCGCCGGGGGTCGTCTTCGCGACATACATGGCCATGTCCGCGCGGCGCATGAGCGTCTCGACGTCTTCGCCGTGCTGCGGGCTGACCGCGATGCCGATGGAGATCGCGACCTCGTGAGCCGCGCCTTCGATCTCGAAGGGTCGCTGCAGCGCGGCGATGATCTTCTGCGCGACGTGGCCGGCGCCGCCCTCGTCCGCGCCCGGGAGGATCAGCGCGAACTCGTCGCCACCGAGACGAGCGACCGTGTCGGTCTCGCGCAGGTCCGCCGTGATGCGCTGCGCGACCTCGCCAATGAGCAGGTCCCCGGCGCGATGCCCGAACGTGTCGTTGATCTCCTTGAAGCGATCGAGGTCCATCACGAGAAGGGCGAGCGGCGTCGCAAGCCGCCGCGCGGTCCGGAGGGCCTGCTCGAGACGATCGAGAAGGAGGGAGCGGTTCGGAAGGCCCGTGAGCGTGTCGTGCAGCGCCTGCCGCTCGAGCTCGTGCTCGGCCTTCTTGCGGTCGGTGACGTCGGTGAAGCTTGAGACGACCTCGCGGACCCGCCCGAACGCGTCCTTGATCGGGACCGCGTCGACGAGAAGCCAGCGCACGTACCCGTCGGCTCGGACCATGCCCATCATCACGTTGCGGATCGGCTCGCCCCGTGTCTGCGCCGCGACGTTCGGGACCTCGTCGTCGGGCATGGTGGTGCCGTCCTCGCGGATGCGGCGATCCTCACCCGGCGCCTCGCCGCCTTCGAGCTCGTCGGGCGGTCGTCCGAAAATCCGCTTCGCCGCGGCGTTCGCGAAGACGACGGCGCCGGCCGCGTTGCGGACCACGACGCCGCATGCCATCGCGTCATAGATGGCGGCTAGGTCGTTCTCCGATCGTGACAGGTCCATCGCGGCACGGCCCTCCTCGCGACGCGCGGGTGACCGCGACCCTACGCGCCATGGATTTCGACATGGGGATGCAAGAGGTATCGGGCTCGTGGGTCGGAAGTACTAGAGGCGGAGCCTTGTCAGCCGATCTCTCTCTTTGTCGCTCACGTTGCCATCGGCGCGCCGATACGCCACCGCGCGATCGAGGCTGACGCGCCATTCCGCCGGCGCGAATCCTCCCAGGAAGGCGCGCACGAACCGGTCGCGCAGCCACGAAAGCGGCGGCACCGTGTGCAGCTCGCGGTGGAGCCGCGCCAGCGTCAGGGCGTGCGTCCGAAAGCGCCATGGACGGCGCCACAGATCCGCGAGCATCGTCGGCCCGCCGATCCGTTCGAGCGTGAGGTCCAGGCCGCTCACGTCGATGACGCGAGGCGCGGGATATCCGCGATCGCGGACGTATCGCATGATCGCGACTTCGCGCTCGAGGACCGCTCGGAGGCGATAGCGGCGCAGGACGCGCGTTTCGTCGATCGCGAAGACGTCCGCGTCCTCGCCGCGCGCGAGGAGCGTGCGCCGGGGCGTCACGCCCGCATGAGTGGCCGGTAGCGGATGCGGTGGGGACGCCAATCGGTGCCGACGGTCTTGCGCATGAATTCCTCGTACGCGTGGTAGTTGCCTTCGAACCAACGGACACGGCTGTCGCCTTCGAAGATCAACAGATGCGTGGCGATCCTGTCGAGGAACCACCGGTCGTGGCTGATCACGACGACGCATCCGGCGAAATCGAGCACCGCTTCCTCGAGCGCACGGAGCGTGTCCACGTCGAGGTCGTTTGTCGGCTCGTCGAGCAGCAGCACGTTGCCGCCGGAGCGCAGGAGCTTCGCGAGATGCACGCGGTTCCGCTCGCCGCCGGAGAGGTCCCCCACCTTCTTCTGCTGATCGGCGCCGCGGAAGTTGAGCGACGCGGCGTACGCACGAGCATTCCGTGTCCGCGAGCCGATCTGGATGTTCTCCTCGCCGCCCGAGATCTCTTCCCACACGTTCTTCTTCGGGTCGAGCGTGTCGCGGCTTTGCGAGACGTACGCGAGCTTTACGGTATCGCCGACGCGCAGCGTCCCCGCGTCGACCTTCTCCTCGCCGGTGATGAGCCGGAAGAGCGTGGTCTTGCCCGCGCCGTTCGGACCGATCACACCGACGATGCCGCCGCGCGGGAGCGAGAAGGTGAGGTCATCGAAGAGGAGCTTGTCGCCGTACGCCTTGCGGATGCCCTCCGCCTCGACGACGACGTCGCCGAGACGCGGCCCGGGCGGGATCGAGATCTCGAGCTCGCGCTCGCGTTCCTCGGGGTCCTCGGCGAGAAGACGCTCGTACGCGTCGATGCGCGCCTTGCTTTTGGCCTGACGCGCGCGCGGTGATGCGCGCACCCACTCGAGCTCGCGCGCGAGTGTTCGCTGACGCGCGGACTCCTGCTTCTCCTCGTCCGCAAGCCGCTTGCGCTTCTGCTCGAGCCACGAGCTGTAGTTGCCCTGGTACGGGATGCCGGCGCCCTTATCGAGCTCGAGGATCCAGCCCGCGACGTTGTCGAGGAAGTACCGATCGTGCGTGACCGCGACGACGCAGCCCGGGTACTCCGCGAGGTGACGCTCGAGCCAGCCCACCGACTCCGCGTCCAGATGGTTAGTGGGCTCGTCCAAAAGCAGCAGATCGGGCTTCGAGAGAAGGAGCCGGCAGAGCGCGACCCGTCGGCGCTCGCCACCGGAAAGGGTTGCGACGTCCTGGTCGCCGGGCGGGCAGCGAAGCGCGTCCATCGCTACGTCGACCGTGGCGTCGAGCTCCCAGAGGCCTTTCGCCTCGATCTGGTCCTGCGTGCGCTGAAAATCGTCGGTGACCCGCTCCATCTCGGCGGGCGCGAGGTCCTCGCCGAGTTTCATCGAGAGCTCGTTGTAGCGATCCAGCACAGCGCGTTGCGCGGCTACGCCGTCCTCGACGTTGCCGCGGACATCCTTGGCGGGATCGAGCGCCGGCTCCTGTGCGAGTAGGCCGGCGCGAAAGCCCTCGGTGATCCTGGCGTCGCCGACGAAGTCGCGGTCGAGCCCGGCCATGATCCGCAGGAGCGTGCTCTTGCCCGCTCCGTTCGGGCCGAGCACGCCGATCTTCGCGTCGGGATAAAAGGCCAGCGTGATCCCGCGCAGGATCTCCCGCTGCGTCGAGGGCACGATCTTCTTGAGCTGATACATCGTGTAGATGAATTGCGGGGACATGGAAAGACCGTAGCAGGTAGGCTTTACCACGTCGTGGGCGGGGACAAGCGTAATTTCCGACTGTCGAAGGACGTGCTCCCGAGCCGCTATGAGCTGCGGTTCGAGCTCGACTTCGACACGTGGACCTCGATCGGCTGGGAGCGGATCGCACTCCGTTCCGCACGGCCGTCGCGGGAGATCACCCTCCACGCCATCGAGCTGGACATCGTCTCGGCGACGATCGACGGGAAGAACAAGCTCGAACGGGCGGAGTTAGACGCCGAGTCGGAGACGGCGACGCTGCGGTTCGCGAGCGACGTACCCGCAGGCGACCACGCGCTCGAGATCTCCTGGAAGGGCGGCATCCGGGACTCGCTGCGCGGCCTGTATCGCTCGCTCCGTGGCGAGGAGCGCTACGCCGCGACGCAGTTCGAGGCGGCCGACGCCCGGCGGGCGTTCCCCTGCTTCGACGAGCCGGAGTTCAAGGCCCGCTTCTCGCTCGAGCTCATCCACCCGGCCGGGAATGCGGCGATCGGGAACATGCCGATCGCTTCGCAGGAGGAGGTCGACGGGCGGCGCACCCGCACGCACTTCCGCGAGACGCCGAAGATATCGTCGTACCTCGTCGCCTTCACGGTCGGGCCGTACGAGTTCACGCCGACCGTAACGACGCCGTCAGGCATCCCCGTGCGCGTATGCCTTCCTCCGGGTCTCGCCGGGCAGGGCATCTACGCGCGCGACGCGCACGTGCGCTCGGTGGAATGGCTTCAGGACTACACGGCGATCCCCTATCCGTACATAAAGGTGGACGCGATCGGCATCCCCGACTTCGAGGCGGGCGCGATGGAGAACCCTGGCGCGATCACGTACCGGACGCGCCTTCTCGCGGCGGACGATCGCAACGCCTCGATCCAGACGCTGAAGGGGATCTTCAGCACCGCCGCGCACGAGCTCACCCACATGTGGTGGGGCGACCTCGTGACCATGCGCTGGTGGACCGACCTCTGGCTCAACGAATCGTTCGCCTCGTTCGTCGGCGAAAAGGCAACGGCCGCGCTGAACCCCGAGTGGCGTTACTGGCGCGACTTCGTGGCCGACAACACGAGCGCGTTCAACCTCGACGCCCTCGCATCGACCCACCCGATCTCTGTCGACGCCAAGAGCGCAGAGGAAGCGTCGCAGCGCTTCGACGCCATCTCGTACACGAAGGGCGCCGCCGTCCTTCGAATGATCGAGGGATATCTCGGCGAGGAGACCTTCCGCGAGGGTGTGCGCATCTACCTGAAGCGGCACGCTGAGGCCAACGCATCCGCGGACGATTTCTGGCGCGCACTCGACGAAGCGTCCGGCCAGGACGTGACGGCGATCGCGAACGCGTGGATCAAGGAACCTGGGCATCCGCTCGTGCACATCAGCGCGAAGCAGACGGGTGGCGCGCTCGAGCTCGAGCTACGGCAGGAGCGCTACTTCTCGGATTCGAGCGCGAAGCCGACCGGCCAGGTGTGGCCCGTGCCCATGGTCGTGAAATACGGCGCCGCGGACGGCATCCGCGAGCAGCGCTTCGTCCTCCGCCACGAGCGCGAGACCGTGCGCCTCGAGGGCGCGAAATGGTTCTTCCCGAACGCCGGCGGCCGCGGCTTCTACCGATTCGCGTTCGCGTCGGCCGTCGAAGGCGACCTTCTCGATCAGAGCGTCGCGCAGCTTTCGGCGGAGGAGCGGCTCGCGCTGCTCGACGATCTCTGGGCGCTCGTCCGTCACGGCAAGGCGACCCTCGCCACGTTCTTGCACCGCGTCGAAACGCTCCGCGGCGAGCAGGACCGCGCGGTCCTCGCGTCGATCGCCGACGCTCTGACGTGGCTCGCGAACTATGCCGTCCGCGACGCGACGGAACGACCCTTCGCGCGTTTGGTCGAGGATCTCTTCCGACCGATCCTGGACGCCACCGGCTGGCGGCCGGCGGATGGTGAGGATTCCGACGTCCGCGAGAAGCGCACCCGGGCGATCGGGATGCTCGGCCTGTACGCGCGATCCGACGACATCCGCGCGCAGGCACAGGGACTCGTGCGCGCACATCTCGACGACGAGGAGCGGCTGCACCCGGATGTCGCCGGGACGGTGGTCGCCGTGGCCGCCACGATCGGCGACGCCCGCCTCTGGGATCGCTACGTCGCGCGCATGCAGCAGGCGCAGGCGGCCGACGCGCAGGAGGAAGCTCGGTTCCGGCAGGGGCTCGTGTTCTTCGAGGATGCGGCGCTCGCGCGGCGCACGGCAGAGGCCGTCTTCTCGCCGCTCATCCGCGTGCAGGACCGCGGGATCATGCTCATCCCGATGCTTCAGTTCCGGCGAACGCGACCGGTGGCCTGGAGCGTCGTCAAGGAGCACTGGGACGCCGACGTCGCAAACGCCGACGTGGCACCGCTCCTCAAGCAGGCCATGGTCAACGCGGTCAGCCAGCTCGCGCAGCGCGGTCTCGCCGACGAGGCGGCCGCGTTCCTCGAGCAGAAGCGAACGCCCGACGTGGCCGAGACCGTCGCGCAGGCGCTCGAGCGTCTTCGCGTGAACACCGCGGCCGCGGAACGGCTCGCAGACGAGCTCGAGAACGAGCTCCGGGTGCCAACGCCAAGCTGATTCGCGGCGCTAGCCCCCGATGAAGCTCATTTCGATCTTGTGGAGCCCCGCGGTCTCCTCGGAGCGAAGGTCGGAGTAGCGATCGGTCCGCTCGGTCCACACCGCGGCGATCGCGTGGGTGATCTCGTCATCGGTGGCCGCGCTCCGGACGAGCGCGCGCAGATCGTGTCCCTGCGTCGCGAAGAGGCACGTGTAGAGAGAGCCGTCGGCCGAGAGGCGCGCTCGCGTGCAATCCGCGCAGAAGGGCTGCGTCACCGACGAGATAACGCCGATCTCGCCGCCGCCGTCCCGGTACCGATAGCGCGCGGCGACCTCGCCGCGGTACCCCGCCTGAACGGGCTCGAGCGGCATCTCGCGGTCGATCATCTCCACGATCTCGCGGGCTGGGACCACGTCGTCCAGTCGCCAGCCATTCGTGGATCCGACGTCCATGAACTCGATGAAGCGAAGCGTCATGCCGGTGCCTTTGAAGTAGCGCGCCATCGGAACGATGCTCGACTCGTTCACGCCACGCTTGGTGACCATGTTGATCTTGATCGGTGCGAGCCCCGCGGCGTCCGCCGCCTCGATGCCGGCGAGAACCTTCGCGACGGGGAAGTCGGAATCGTTCATCCGCTTGAAGGTCGCGTCGTCGAGCGAGTCGAGGCTCACGGTGACGCGCCGGAGGCCCGCGTCGGCGAGCGTGCGCGCCTTCTGCGCGAGGAGCGAGCCGTTCGTCGTGAGGGTCAGGTCAAGGTCGCCGATCTTCGCCAGCTTCTCGACAAGACGCTCGAGGTCGCGCCGTACGAGCGGCTCGCCGCCCGTGAGCCGGATCTTTTGGACACCCAGCGAGACGAAGATCCGAACGAGCCTCTCGATCTCCTCGAACGTGAGGATCTCGGCGCGCGGCAGGAACTGGTAATCCTTGCCGAAGATCTCTTTGGGCATGCAGTACACGCAGCGGAAGTTGCAGCGATCGGTGACGCTGATCCGCAAGTCGTGAAGCGGCCTGCCGAGCGTGTCGAGCGGATCTGTCCCCACGTGAAAAGTATGAGGCCCCCCGTTGCGTACGCCTAGGCAGGTAGCCGAGCTCGGACCGCCTCCTTGATCGCCGCGTTGTCTCCGAACCCGCCATCCCGTGTCATCGAGTGGATCACATCGCCATCCACCGAGACGTCGAAGGTGCCTCCGTCCCACGGGATAAGCTCGATGCAGGAAAGGCGCGCGCCAAACTCGAGCATGAGGGCCTTCGCCAGGTCGAGGGTCTGCGGCTCGTAACCGCATTCGGCGCAGTAGGTGATCTTGACCTTATGCGCGGAGGTCATGCCGCGACGCGCGTCGCGATCTCCCGGAGCTCTCGGACCACCTCGGCGTTCGCGAACTTCGTGGTGTCGTGGCGCATCTTCACGAGCTCCGCTTGGAGCCGCACGCGGACGTCCTCCGCGAGCTGATCGACGGGGGCGTCGGGCGATCCGAACTCAGGGTGCGCCGCGAAGATGTCCTTCCGCCGCTTCGCGCGGACCTCGGTGACCGAAGCAGGCCGCTCGATCCAGTGCCCGAGCTCGCGGAAGGCGTCGTCGAAGAACACGAATACGGGGATCGACTTGAACTGCCCCTTGTTCAGATAGCGCTGCATGATGTCGTCGTTCTGGTCGCGGAGAAAGATCCGCACATCCAGCTTTCCGCTCTCCTTCGCGAGCCGCCCGAGCACCGGAAGATTCGCGATGACGTCGCCGCACCAGTCCTCGGCGAGGACCACGACCTTCACCGGGCGCGGCAGCGCGCGAAATGCGGCGAGATCTTCCGTGTTTAGGTCGACCTGTTGTTCGTTCGCTTCGAAGTGGTCGCGGTTGCGCGTCATCTGCTCTTTGAATGCTTCGTACGTCAGCCCTTGATCAAACCGGGCACGATCGATCGTCATAAGAGCGGCCTCCCCAGATCCGGATGATGGCATCACCTCAAACAACGCGTCGGCCGCTTGGAAGATTCCAGTTAGCGGGTGTTCAACCGCCGAATCGTGCCGGCTCAAGCGTCAGCAGGTCAGCGATGCGCTCGATCGCGATGTCCGGCGGCGGACCGGCCGGCGGTTCCGACGCGTAGTGCCCCTGGCGTACGTGGATCGTCGTTGCCCTCTCTCCGAAGCCCTGCTTGGTCCGTGCAAGAAGCGACGCCCGGTCATCGACGTGTGCGTAATGGCGCCCTTGAAAGCGACGCTGCACTTCCGCGAGGTGGTCTTCCTTGTGCTCGTATACGAGCACGTTCCCTCTCGTTGCCAGGAGGAGTCCGGCGCGCGCGATCTTCGCCGGCTGATAGACGCGGTCCCCGTCCGACAGGATGGCGACCTCACCGAGGGTCCAGAGTCTCCCGATCACTTCGATCGCGCGCGGATAGAGGTAGCGCTCGAACGGCACGCTCAAGACCTCGCGGTCGACGTCTTCGGCGTGAGGCTCATCCGGAAACGCGCGGCGGAACCGACGGAGCGTCTCGGGAAAGTTCACGACGCCCTCCTCGCCGCGCACCTCTTCATAGAGAGACCAAAAGCGCGACGCACGATCGGCGGCGACGAGACGCGCGATGGCACTCCGGATGTCTTGCTTGACGCGGTCGTTGTCGAGCAGCGTGTTGTCGACGTCGAGGAGAAACACGAGCGTTCCCGACCTCATACGGCGCTCGGAGTGAATCGCTTCTCGAAGAGGTACGTCTCCCCCGACCACGGCCTGCGGTATCCAGCTGATCGCGCGGCCCGGCGTTCGGTGGCGTTCGATGCGTAGAAGGATGCGTCCTCGAGCCCGCGACGCTGCGCTTCGGCGCGGAGACCGAGCAGGAGTTCGCGTAGCGGCTGCCCGCGTCCCCCGATCGCGACGACCATCAGCGTGTCCTCGTAGCGATCGCCAAGCACCGCCGCCGCGCCCACGCGTCCGTCCGAGACGAACACGCGGCCGCGCGTGACGGCGACACCGACGTCGCGGCGTGTGATCTCTCTCCACTCCCAGCCGTGGCCGCGCTGCATAAGCGGCCCGACGCGCCGCAGAACGGCGCGCTGCTGTGCGCGAAGGGCCCGTGCGGTTGGCGATCCGAACTCAGCCGGCGCCACGTGACGCACGAGCCTTGCGACTCGCGCGAACCCAAACGTTTTCGCCGCGCGATGGATCGGCGTGTTGTCCGATGCGGTCGAAAAGCGTAGGACGCGGAATCCGCGCTCGCGCGCGTACTCGATGCGATGCGCGATAAGCGCTGTGGCGATCCCCTTGCGCCGCCAGCGGGGCGCTACGCGTCCACCTTCGAGCCACGCTTCGGTCGGCGATACGACCGTGAGCTTCCCCATCCCGACTACGCGCCCTGCC
Organism: Chloroflexota bacterium; assembly: GCA_038040345.1. Taxonomy (GTDB): domain Bacteria; phylum Chloroflexota; class Limnocylindria; order P2-11E; family P2-11E; genus 3-1-20CM-2-70-9. Next base: position 165,711 of record JBBPIQ010000003.1, on the reverse strand, counting down.
GATTCGGCTACGAAGAATGGCCCCGTCCGGTGCGTGACCCACGCCTCGAAGACGTCGGGGATTCGATCGTTACCGCCCCAGAGCGTCCGCACTGCGGCCAACACATCAGGTTTGTCGGACCGGCGCGCGCGGCGGATCACCAGATCCATCGCGCCATCCTGCCGCAGCTGGAGCTAGCGGGCCTCCGCCGGCGTGACGGTCGTTCGCCTGAGCTCGCCGAAGCGGACGTAGCCGAGCTCGACAGAGCGGCCGATCCGGTCCGCGACGAGACTTCGTTGGAGGTCCGAGAGCGTCGCGATCGGCGCGCCGTCGATATCGACGACAAGGTCGCGCACCTCGAGGCCGGCCCGTTGCGCGGGTCCACCCGCGATCACTTCGAGGACTCGAATACCGGAAGCGTTCGTGAGACCGAGCTCGTTCGCGAGCTGGCGGCCGATGGGCGTGGCGGCTCCGCCTATCCCGAGATACGCCCGGCGGACGCGACCATCGCGAATCAGCATCCCCGCGACCATCCGCGCGGTCGCCGCGGGGATCGCGAAGCAAATGCCTTGCGCGGTCGGAATGATCGCGGTGTTGATCCCGACCACCTTGGCGTGCGTGTCGACGAGCGGACCGCCGGAGTTCCCGGGGTTGAGCGCGGCGTCCGTCTGGATGACGTTCTCGATAACCCGCCCGTCCCGTGCGGAGAGCGAGCGGCCCAGCGCGCTCACGACACCGGTCGTCACGGTCGAGTGGAAGCCGAGCGGATCGCCGATCGCGATCACGAGCTGTCCAACCCGCAAGGACTCCGTCTCGGCGAGCTCCGCCGCCGGAAGCCCAGAGCCGAGGATGCGTATGACGGCGAGATCTGTCGCATTGTCGGTGCCGACGACCGCAGCAGTGAGCTCAGCGCCATTGTCCAGTGTGACCGCGACCTCGCGAGCCCCGTCGACCACGTGCGCGTTGGTGAGCGTGTAGCCATCGGGCGCGACGATCACTCCGCTGCCGCCGCTCCGCCCGCGGCGGACGTTGACGACGCTCGGCGAGACCCGTTCGACGACGCGGATGACCGCTTGCGAGTACGCATCGAGGAGCGCGCTGGCCGGATCGGGCTCAGCCTTGAGCGCTTCGCGAACTTCGGTCGCCACTAGTTGAGCGGCCCCTGCGACCTGACGTCTCCGACCTTGGAGAGCGCTTCCTTGAGCTCCGTGATCCACGCAGACTCGTTCTTCGCCACCAGACGCACGCACCAAGCGAGGGCGTGCGAGCGACTGCGCGCGACGCCCGAGCGAACGAGCGTGTCGAGCAGCTCGCGCTCCGGCAAGCGCAATCGGGTCATGACTGGAACGGCCATGTGGGTGAAGAGCGCGGTCTGGTCGCCGACCTTCGCGCCCCACGCGAGGTTCTTTCCGAATCGCTGGCGAGCTTCGTCGGCGATCTTGACGCGCTCGTCGCGAGTGCCCTCGCGGAATCGCTGGATCGCGCCATCGCGCGCGGCCTTGACCGCGTCCGCGCCGCCCGCTGCCTGAACTTCCGGAAGGGTTCCGATGACCCAGATCTCGTCCTCGTCCATGCGGATCTCGGGCGCTCCTGCGAACCACTCCTTAGGGAGCCGGCCGGTTAGCCAGCCTTTGACCTCTTCTGTCGTTGCCACTTCGTGCCTCCTCGGTAATCGTGTGACATCAGATGTAATGCCAGTAACGCCGCACGTCAAGTAATCGATATTGCAAAACACCTGACATTGGCGCCTCGCTCGGCCGGGACCGGCGAAGCCAGGCGTCAGATCACCTTAAGGTCGACACGTGCGCGGAGGGCTGACCGTCCTCGCGGTCCTCGCGCTCGTCGTGATCGGCACCGTCGACGCATCGATCAGCAACGACCAGCTCTCGCAGCTTCCTGGCCGAGCCCGCCCGACGCTAAGCACCGGCGGCGGCGCGCTGACGGTCGTCGGCATCGCGTTATCCGCCGCGGTCTATGCGGCGCTCGGGCGGTGGCTCGCGCGGGACGGCGCTCGCGGGAGCACGGCGCTCGGGATCGGGATGGCCGTTGGCGCAGGAGCGGGCCTCATCGGCGGCGCGATCCGCGCGTACCTGGTTCGCGACTATCTCGGTGGAGTCCTGGCCGACTACGGGCTCGCCGATCTCCTGCCGGTGACCCTCGCGGTCTTCGTCGCTCTCTCAGTGGTCGTGAGCGTCGCCGCGGGCGCGAGTCTTACTTGGCTGGGCTTCCGGAGTAGTCGTCGTCGTCCGATGCCGCGACCTCCGAGCTGATGCGCTCGAGCACGCCTTCTTTCGCGAGGGCGACGAACCCAGCGACGATCTCGGGGTCGAAACGCTCCCCCGCTCCGGCCTCGATGGCTTTGAGGCCAGCTTCGGCCGACCAGGCCTCTTTGTACGGACGCTTCGAGGTGAGCGCGTCGAATACGTCGGCGATGGAGACGATGCGGGCCGCGAGCGAGATCTGCTCGCCCTTCTTCCCGTCTGGATAGCCCTTACCGTCCCAGCGCTCGTGGTGCTCGCGCGCGATAGCGCGCGCGGTCTCGAAGAATCTCGCGGTTCCCAGCATCTTCTCGCCGTCGATGCAGTGCTGCTTGATCACGCTGAACTCGTCGTCGGACAGGTGATGCTCGCTTTGAAGGATGTGGTCGGGCGTGTGGATCTTGCCGACATCGTGCATAACGCTCGAGTAGCCGAATTCCTCGACCAGCCCGGCTGGCAGACCGAGGCGCCCGGCGATCGCCTCGACGTACCGGCGAACGCGCTGAAGGTGCGTCCCGGTCGTGGTGTCCTTGATCGTCGCGGCAAGCAGCAAGTGACTGATCCCCTGCAGCCCGGTGCGCCGTAGCTCCTCGCTCGCGATCCGCTCCTGGTCCAGCGCGCGCTCCAGCTCCTGCCGGCGCTCTCGCTCGCTGCGAAGCATTCCGGCGAGGTCCTCCGCATAGCGCGTCGCCTGCTTCTCCATGAGCGTCATCTGCTTGAGCTGGTTCTCGAACTCCTTGCGGACGCCCTGCTCGCGCTCGTAGACCTTTGCGAAGTCGAGCGCCATGCGCATCGCCTGCGAGTTCGCCATGTCGGCGACGCGTACGGCCTGATGAAGGAGCTGCCGGAAGACGTCCGCGCCCGGAGCCTGTGGGATCTCCGCCTCGCGCGGCGACACGTCCACCGTCTCGACCATGTCTTTGGTGTCGTCGTCGCTCATCGCTTCTCTGCTTTAGCTGTGCGCCAGGATGCCGCGGATCGTATCGATGAGCTCGAGAGGCCCGAACGGCTTGGTGAGGTACTGCGTCGCGCCGGCTGCGAACCCGATCGCGCGGTCGCTGTCGCTCTCGTGCGCGGTGAGCATCACGACGGGAATGTCCTTCGTGGCTTCGTCGGCTTTGATCTGGCGGCACACGTCGAAGCCGTTGGGGCCGGGCCCCATGTCGACGTCCAGCAGGACGAGGTCGGGCTTCTCCGAGCGGACGAGCTCGAGCGCCTCATTCCCGTTCTTCGCCTCGACGATCGTCCACCCCTGCGTGGACAGGGTGATGCGGACCATCTGACGGATGGGCACGAGGTCGTCGGCCACGAGTAGCTTCGCCATTTCTTGCGCCTCCGATGCTAGCGGTGGGTCATAGGGGACCTACACCCGAATGGATGGAGTTATGACCGTTCGGGGGAAGGACCGGATCCCCCGCGCGGGGGACCAATGCGATCGCGGGTCCAGGATTCAAGGGTCACGAGCCCAAGGCGTGCGGCCTCGGCGACCGCCTCGAGACGAGAGTGGGCCCCGAGCTTCCGCAGGACGGCCTGAACGTGGGCTCGCAGCGTCGCGGTGGATATGCCGAGCGACTCCGCAGCGGCGGTGGTGCTCGTGCCGCTCGCGAGGAGCCGCAGAACCTCGAGCTCACGAGCGGTGAGCGGCTCGATGATCTTCCGCGAGGCCGCGCTCTCGAGCAGGAGGCGCTGGAGCTCGCTCGGGGCGAAGAGGATCTCGCCCGATGCGGCGGCGCGGACGCTGTCGACGACCTCGGTCAGGCCGCGGCCCTTGGTCATATGGCCGACCGCACCGGAGCGCGCAACGTCATTCAACGTCACGGCGGAGGGATCGGCCGTCAGGACGAGAACCGACGTGTCCGGGAGCGAGCCACGCACGGCACGAGCTAGGTCGGCGCCGGTCCCATCGGGCAGGTGGTAGTCGGCGATGACAACGTCCGGACGGTGCTCGTTCAGCGCGGCGATCGCGGACTTGAGGTCGTGGACGACGGCGAGCACCTCGATCCCTTCGGCCGCGCGCAAAGCGACACGCAAGAGCTCGGCAAAGAGCCGCTCGTCGTCGACGATGACGACGCGGATGGTCTCAGACATCAGCGTTCACCACCCGACCGCACTTTGCTCGCGAGCGCCGCGACGACGGCCGCGTCCAGCTCGCCGCGCGCCACCGCGCTCTGCAGCATGCGGACCGCTTCGGCTTCGGAGACCGCCGGCCGGTCGGCGCGATCCGCGATGAGAGCCTCGAACCGGTCCGCGACGCTCACGATCCGGACTTCGAGCGGGATCTGCTCGGCGCGAAGCCCGTCCGGATAGCCCGTGCCGTCGAGGCGCTCGTGGTGATGCCGCACGATGGGCAGAAGGCCGGAAAGTCGCTTGAAGCCAGAGAGGATCTCCTCGCCGAGGATCGGGTGGCGCTCGAGCATGGCACGCTCCTCCGGCGAGAGCTCACCCGACTTCGAGAGGATCGCGGCGGGCACGCGGGCATTCCCGACATCGCGAAGCAACGAGCCCAGGCGAATCGTCATCCGAGTCGAGTCGTCCAAGCCGAGCGCGCGACCGATCTGGACGGCACGTGAGGCGACGCGCTCCCCGTGCCCCGCGCCGGGCCGGTCGTGAGAGCCGAGCGCGGCCGCGAGGACGATGAGCGCCTCCGCCGCCGCCTGGAGATCGTGGTCGAGGCTCCGCTCGCGAACCAGCAGGTCGACGATCCGCGGAAGCTGCGCGTCGACGGGAATGACCTCTGCCCCGTCGTTGCCACCGCGCCCAGCGCTCACGCGAATGACGGCGACATCCTCGGGCACGTCCGCCGGGGTGGCGGCGTTCCCCTCGACGAGCACGACGTCCGGGACGTCGTCCGCATCCGCGAGATCGAACCGCGAAACGAGAAGCTGTTCGATGACCTCGCGGAGCGAGGCGTCCGCGATCGCGACCCGCGCGACAAGGCGCTCGCCCGGACCGCGATCGATCGGACGACCGAGTCGAGGCACCCGCGGGTTGCGTGCTTGACCCAGCACCGCGTCGATCCGGGCGAGGAGCTCCGCCGCCTGGAACGGCTTGGTGATGTAATCCGCGGCTCCGCACGAGAGACCACGGACTTTGTCCACGACCTCGCCGCGAGCTGAGAGAAAGATCACTGGGATCGGCGAGGTCGCCGTGTTGCTCTTGATCCGAAGACAGACGTCGTAACCGTCGGTGTCGGGAAGCATCACGTCGAGGAGCACGAGATCCGGGAGGAGCTCCTCGACGAGCTCGATGCCGCGCTTTCCGTCGTGCGCCACCGAGACCACCATTCCGTTCGCCTGGAGGCGCCGCTGGAGCACGTCGGCAGACGCCTGGTCGTCTTCAACGACTACCACGCGGGTCGCCGGTGCGTCAGAGCGGACCGCTTCCTCGATTGCCTTCACTTCTTTTTCGTTTTCTTCGTCCCATCAGTCTCGCCGAGGAGCCAGCGCATCGCCACGATGAACTTTGATGGACGCTCTTCGCGGGTGTTTTCCTTGAGGTACGCGTGCAAGTCGATCGCCCAGTGCGGGAGATCGCCGTACCACTTCATTTCCACGATGACATCCGGCTCCATGGCCAGGAGCGACCCCAGCGGCGAGGGCGCCTCCGTGCCATCAGCGCGAGATTCCCACGGGAGCGCGAAATACATGAGGTTGTGGTCGGCCGTGATTCGCAGCGAGGAGTCGAGGGAGTTGTAGGCGAGACGGTTGTACTGGGTCACCGCGACCGGTCTCGCGCCGTCCCTGAGCAGGCGGACGGCTCGCTCGGCGAGGCCGTGCTCGGGATCCGGGAGGGTCGTGCCGCCACGGATGAAAGACCGCGCGACCTCCATCGGGACGCCAAACCGCTCTTTGAGCGATGTATCCAGCTCGTCGTCTTTGAACTCGATCCATGCGGTTCCCGGGTTGAGCACCTCGCGCGGCCGGGTGCGGTGGTACTCGCGGATGCGGAGCTGCATCGCGGAGCCCTTCTCCGCGGCACGGAAGATCGACCAGCTCACCGTGTCGCAGTAGGTCGTGGTCGACCACTGGTAGGGGCGGTCGTCGCGCGAGAGCGGGAGGTTGTTCGCGGTCGTGCGCATGACGAGGCGCGCGATGCTCTCGCTCACCTGAAAGCGGTGCTCGTGGCGGCGCTCGGCATCCGCCTCGTGTGCCGGGGCGGTAGGGGTCGTCACTTTCGTGCTCACCCTACTCGGTCGCATCGGCCGCCACCGCGAGTAGGCCGCGCCTGGTGAGCGCGACGCGCACTCCGTGCTCCACGTCCGCGGGTATGGTCCCGTCGAGCGCGCGCAGAAGCTCCTCGGGAAGCGCCTCGTGCTCGGTCTCGAGGATTTCGGCGGCGCTGAATCTCACGTCAGGATCGACCGAGCTTATGTTCTCGAGGATGCGCCGGCCGAAGAGCCGCATCATGTGCGCCGCGTTGTAGAGGTACACACCCGAGAGACCGGTTGCGACAGCGAGCAACATCTGGTTGTCGTGCAGCTGCAGCCCGGCGAGGAGCGCGAGCGCCGCGGCGAAGTTGCCGAAGGCGTTCACGCCACCGGAGAGGAACGCGCGGGCGCGCGGCCGGATGGCCGCCGCGACCTGGCTGTACACAAGCTCGCTCGCCGGGCGATGGATCGCCGGGATCACGATGCGCTCGCTCAGCTGGATCGCGATAGCCGTGATGATGTTGAAGTTGTAGGTCGCCGCGGCGTACGAACCGAGGAACCAGAGCGGAAGAACGAAGAGCACCCGGGCAATGCCGAACCGCCGGAGCAGCGCGCCGGTGAAGACGCTCTGGATCAAGAGCGCGACGAGCGACGAGCTCGTGTAGACCGACGCGTAGAGCTGGCTGAACAGGTCCTCGCTGCCGGTTCCGCTGCCCGCCGTCGACTGGTCGAGGCCGACGAGGTAGAGGAAGTTCCCGAACTGCATGAGGAAGTACCAGAAGAAGACGCCGACGCCGAACGTCCTGAGCATCCGGTCTGACGCGACCGCACGGTAGCCGTCGACGGAGTCCCTGACGCTCGCGCCGAGCCCCTTCGCCTGCTGCTCCTCGAGGCGGCTCCCGTGGCCCTCAGGAAGGCCGCGATAGATGACGAGGCCGACGAAGCACACCAGGAAGCCGACCGCCTGAGCGCCGATGAAGTTCTCGGCATGAATCACGGGCGCGATCGCCGCGCCGATCGCACCGCCCATGATCTTCCCCACAAGCACGGAACCCGCGAAGAACGGGAATAGACGCTTCGATTGCTCCGCGTCGTAGAGGTTCCCCGCGTACACCCAGAAGAGGATGTAGATGGTCTCCTTCACGCCGTGCGCGAAGACATATGAGATGGGCTGCACGATCCAGCCGTTCTCAAGCTGCCCCTGGAAGGTAACGCCGGCCTGGATCCCGACCGACAGGAGCGTGACGCCGGCGACGTACCAGAGGAGAAGCGTCCTGCGCCGCACGCGATCGACGAAGAAAAAGATCATCGCCGAGACGGCGAGCATCGCTATCGGCGTGATGATGTACATGACGGGCACGTAGTTGACGCCCCAGCGCTTCACGAAGAGTGAATCAGCGCCGAGCTTGCCGACCCAGTCGGCCGCAACCATGAGCGTCAGCAGGCCGTAGAGGAAGAGGCCGAGGCCCCACTCACCGCGCCTAAGCGGGAATGCATCGCGCATGACTCGGCCGAACACTGCGGTTATTGCCCTGCTGCGGCGGCGTCGGCTGAGGGGAGCGTGAACTGGATGATCGCGCCGGGCTCGCCGGGGTTGACTACGTTGATGGTCCCGCCGTGAAGCTCGACAGCCAGCTTGCAGAAGGCGAGACCGAGCCCGGTCCCGCCGCGACTCCGGCCGGCGCCCTGGTAGAAGCGATCGAAAATGTGTGGGGCGTCCTCCGCGTTGATGCCTGGTCCGGTGTCGCGCACGCGGACGACGATCGATCGCTCGAGGGTCTTATCGCGCGCGCTTTCGATGCTCACCTTGCCGCCGCTGGGCGTGTGCTTGACAGCGTTCGCGAGAAGGTTCGTCAGGACGCGCACGATGAGGCCGTCGTCGACGAAGACGTTGGCATCCTCCGGGAGGGCGCTCGCCACCTCGACGCCCTTTGCGAGCGCTTCGGGCACCACCTGCGCGACGCTCCGCTCGGCGAGCGCGGAGAGCGCGATCGACTGCGGCATCGCCTCGAGCTTGCCTTCCTCCATCTTGTAGACGTCGAGGAGGGCGTTGACCATCCGCAGAAGCTCGCTGATATTCGACTCCGAGAGTCGCAGAAGCTCGTCGAACTCCTGGCGACCTGGTTTGAGCTGGCCCATGCGGACCAGCTGCATGAAGGCGACGACGCTGTTGGCAAGATTCCGGATGTCGTGGCCGAGCATGCCGATGAGCTCTTTGCGCGACTGCTCCATTCGCTTGAGATCGCCGGCCGTCTTCCGCAGCTCGTCTTGCAGCCGCTTGGTGAAGATCGCGCTGCGAACGCGAGCGGCCAGCTCGATCGGTTCGAACGGCTTCGTGAGGTAGTCGATGCCGCCGACCTCGAACCCCTTACTCAAGTCTTCATATCGATCCTTCGCGGTGACGAAGATCACCGGGATGTCCGCGGTCTCCGGCTGCGATTTGAGACGGCGGCAGGTCTGCCAGCCGTCGATCCCCGGCATCATCACGTCGAGCAGGATCAGATCGGGCTGCTCGCTCCGGGCAAGCGCGATCGCTCGCTCGCCGGAGCTCGCGACCTGAGTCTGGCACCCGATGGCCTCGAGCCGCCGCGCCAAGAGCTCCACGTTCGCGATCTCGTCGTCGACGATGAGCACGCGCCCAAGCGTGATCGGGACCGGGCCTCGAGGGACGGGCGCGGCCCCATTCCCCGCCAGCGGGACATGTGCGGCGCCGCCGGGGAAATACCGCAGGAGGATCGCACGGAGCTCCGCGGGCGCGAACGGCTTGGACACGAAGTCATCGCAGCCCGCCTCGATCGCGCGCGCGCGGTCCGACGGGAGCGCGAGCGCCGAGACGGCGATGATCGGGATGCTCGCGGCCCACGGCTCCATACGAAGCGAGCGCGTCAAGCTCCACCCGTCCATCCGCGGAAGCAGAAGATCTACGAGGATCGCGTCGGGCCGCTCCACGCGCGCGAGGTCGAGACCAGCCACGCCGTCGACGGCGGTGAGGGCCTCATGACCCGACGCGCGAATGATCCGCGATGCGACGTCGAGGTTGTTCGCGTCGTCCTCGACGACGAGCACCCTTGCCATCAGCGTCCCGTTCCGGTCCGGGCGAGAACGGCGGTCTCGCTGCCGGCGCGGACGCGGATCGGCAGGGTGAAGTGGAACGTGCTTCCCCGGCCGACCTCGCTGTCGACCCAGATGCGGCCGCCGTGCAGAGTGACAAGGCGCTTGGAGATCGCGAGACCGAGGCCAGTTCCGCCGTATCGGCGCGTCGTCGAGCTGTCGGCCTGACGGAACTCGTCGAACACGTAGGCCTGCGCTTCGGGGCTGATGCCGACGCCTGTGTCGGCGACCGAAACCGTGACCCAGCCTTCAGCGGCGGTCGCGGCGACCGAGACCACGCCCCGTTCGGTGAACTTCACCGCGTTGGCAAGCATGTTCGCGAGGACCTGACGGACGCGAGCGCGGTCCGCCCACACGTTTGGTAGACCCTGAGGGATGACCGAGCGCACCTGGAGGCCCTTCTCGTCGGCGTGCGGGCGGACGAGCTCCAGCGCCTCGTCCGTGACGTCCGTGATGTTGACCTCTTCGATGTTGAGCTCCATCTTGCCCGCTTCGATCTTCGCGAGGTCGAGGAGGCCGTTGATGAGACCGAGCAGGTTGTCGGCGGCCTGCGCCACGCGGAAGAGGTCCGTCTGCTGCTGCGCCGTCATCTCGCCGTCGAGGCCGTCGAGCATCAGCTTCGTGTAACCGATGATCGCGTTCATCGGCGTGCGGAGCTCGTGGCTCACCGACGCGAGGAACTCGCTCTTCAGCCGGTTCGCGCGTTCGAGCTGCAGGTTGTTCACACGCAGCTCGCCGACGAGGTCGGCGTTCTCATTCGCGACGGAGACCAGACGCGCGATCGTGCGCAGAGCCCGGGCCTGCGTATCGGTGAGCTCAAGCTGATCGTGGAAGTACGCGGAAAGGAGGCCGATCGTGCGGCCGCGCGCGGAGAGCGGAACGTGCGCGACGAACCGCAGGTCGCCAGCCGAGACAGCCGAGAGCCGGATGCGGTCGGCGTCCGCCTCGGACCGAACGAGGACGCGCATCGCGAGCGTCACCGCCGTCTCCGGATCGATGCCCACCGTCGCCGGCGCGGAGAGACGTCCACCTGAACCCGGCGGCGCCCCGGGCGGGTCTTCGCGGATGACGATCGCGCCGCCGTCCGCGTTGAGGAGCGAGACCATGCGGTCGAGCGATCGCGCGAAGATCCGCTCGGCGTCGGTGACACCGACGACGGCGTCCGCCACCTCATTCACGGCACGCACCTCGTCGAGGTACTCGCGCTGCGCGCGTTCACGTTCGTAGAGCGACGCGGCCATCGTGTCGAATGCGCGCTCGAGGGTACCGATCTCGTGGGCGGACACCTGCTGGACGCGCGCGGCGAGGTCGCCCGCTTCGATCCGCTGGGCGGCGGCCGCCAGGTTGCCGAGCGGCACCGTGATGCTTCGCGCGGTGCGGTAGGCGAGGAGCGTCACGATCCCGACGAGGCCGAGGCCGAGGAGTACGAGGACGCCGATCAAGGTGCGCTGCGCCTGTTCGACGCCGGCGGTCGGCACGAGCACGGCGAGGAGGCCCGGATTCTGCCGAGACGAGCGGAGCACACGGAAGATGCCGTAGTAGTTCTTGTCGTTCGCCGTCACATTTTGGATGAGGACATCACCCGCTTGCGCGTCCACCTCGGCGATGGTCGGGAACATCGTGCCCGGGCCGAAGTCGACGGTGGAGGCCCTGACCTGGCCGTTCCAGATCAGCGCGAGGTCGGCGTCGGACCGCGTCTTGATGCTCTTCAGGAAGTCCGAGCCGAGCACGTTGCCCGCCTCCATCATCCCGATGGGATCCTGGTTCGTGTTGCGGATGACGTAAATGGCGCGAATCACGAGACCCTGGGGCTCATCGAAGAGGACCCAGGACTGCTGGACCTGGGCCTGTGCAAGCGTGACGAGCTCGGGCTGGAAGGTGTCGCTCGTGCGCTCCTGCGCAGCCGCGATGATCCGTCCGTTGTTGTCGCCGACGCTCATGTCGCCGACTCCGATGCGTGCCTTCACCACTAGGAGGAAGTTCGTCAGGCCGTCGGCGTCCTGCGCCTCGGTGAGCTCTCGCGTGGTCGGAAGGCTGGCGACGAGGCTTGCCGCGTTCTGGGCGAGGATCTGTTGGTCGGTGATCTCGTTCAGCGCGACGTCGGCGAGGATCCCCGACTCGTCCGCGAACTGGCTGAGGATCAGCTGGTTTGACTCGTAGATCGCGACCGCCACGGTCACAACGAGAGCGAGGACGCTCACCAGCACATTTCGGCTGACGAGCGCCCTCAGCAGGCTCGGCGCGAACAGAGTTTGCATGGCCCGAGCTAGCCTTCCTCCTTGGCGGTCACGCGGGCTCGGCGCGGCTTAGAGGCCCGCGAGGATCTTCTGCCCTTCGGGCCCCTTGACGAAGTCCAAAAAGGCCTTGATCCCGGGCTTGATCTTCGTGACATCGGTCGGGTAGACGAAGTACAGCGGCCGGCGCACCTGGTATTTGCCGCTGTTCAGGTTGTCACGACTCGCGGAGACTCCGTCGACAGTCACGAATGCAACCGAGTTATTGCCGAACGTCGTCGCGTTCATGGTCACCATGCCGATCGACTCTTTGAACGAGTTGATTGCCTTCACGGTCTCGTCGATCGTGGTCACCTCGACCGCGTTCGGTGCGTAGGTCGCCTTCGCGCCACCGAAAAAGTAGGCCTCGAATGCGCTACGGGTCGACGCGCCGGATTCGCGAATGAGCACACGGATCTTGCCGGGTGTGCCGCCCACGTCCTTCCAGTCGCTGATCGCGCCGCTGAAGATCTTCGCGGTTTGGTCCTTGGTCAGCGACTTCACCGGGTTGCTCGCGGCGACCGCGACGGCGGTACCGCTCGCGCCGATCGGCAGCGCCTCGACTTTTCCGGCGAGCTTCTCCGCGTCGGTGAGATCGCGGCTGATATAGCCGAGGTCGGTCTCACCAGAAATCACGAGGTTCACGCCGGCGTTCGAGCCGACGTCGGCAAGGCCCTGCCAGGTGATCGCCGGGTGCTGCTTCTGGAAAGCGTCTGCGAGTGCCTTCACGTTGTCGAGCGCCCCGCCGCCTCCATTCACGATGTACTGTCCCGCGAGGGGATCCGCGGTCGCGGGCGCAGGGAGACCCGCCCCGCCGCAACTCACCGCGAAGAGCGCGGCAACGAGCATCAGTGACACTGTCCGCAAAGGACGCATTCGGGCCCTCCTCATTGGGTCGAATCGTGACATTAGTCTCTGACCTTTGTATAGGCGGGTCTATCCCTCTGACGGCCGATTCGCGTTACACATTGGGATATTCATGAGCTAATCCATTTGCAGTAGTCGACACCGAAAGTGGCCCAAAAGCGTGCGAAAACAGGTCATACTCTCGCGGGATGAGCGAAGGGAGCCCGGCTTTGCGAGCGCAAACCGCACCACGCCGCATCGCGGACGTCGACGTACGAGGGAGCCGCCGGGTCGTGCCGCTCACGCTTCTGGCGGCCGCCGGAGTGGCCGTCATCTGGCTCGTCGACATCTCCACGGGCCCTGATTTCGGCTTCGCGATCTTCTACCTCATTCCGATCGGCCTCGCGAGCTGGTGGCTCGGTCGTACCTCTGCGGTGCTGATTGCGCTCCTGGCAACGGTCGCCTGGATCTGGGCGGACTTCCTCGCGCGTCCGAGCGTCTTGTTCTCAGCGAGCCTCTGGAACGGGCTCACGCGTGCGGCGATCTTCCTCATGCTCGCTTTGCTCATCGACCAGGTACGCCGGGAGCGCATCGCGCTCCGCAGCGTCGACGCGCACCGAGAGGAATCGCTCGCGTTGATCGCGCATACGCTGCGGCGCTCCGCGGGTGAGATCGAATCGGCGATCCCCGATCTCACGCGGGCGCCGGCTCTCTCAGCGGTGGAGCGGAGCGCCATCGACGAGCTGCGTCGGCAGAGCCGCAACTTCAAGCGGTTCGCGGACGATGTGCTCGAGGTCGGGCAGCTGGAAGCCGGACGCTTCCGTCTGAACCGCGCACGTTTCGATCTGTCGGAATTCGTCGCGACGCTCGTCAGAGAGACCGACCGCGATCGTCTTCAGCTGGTCTCCGAGTCTGACCCGGTGTGGATCGACGCCGACCCCGAGCGACTGCGCACCGCGATCGAGCACATCCTAAACAACGCGCTTCGCTTCTCTCCACCGGGCTCGACGGTCCACGTGACCGTGGGACAGCGCGATAACCGAGCCCGCGTCGTCGTGAAAGATCAGGGCATTGGCCTCGCGCGCGCCCACCTTGGAGTGATCTTCCGGAAGTACGGACGGATCGAGACACCAGGCACGAAGGACAAGATCGGCGTGGGTCTCGGCCTGTACGTCGCGCGCCTCATCGTCGAGGCGCAGAACGGCACGGTCTCCGCGAGCAGTGTCGGGCTGGGGCTCGGGTCCACCTTCACGCTGGATCTACCGCTCGCCTCGCATCAAGCCTGACCTGAGCGAGATAGGTATGGCGAAGATCCTCGTGGTCGAAGACGAGCCGAACAATCTCGAGCTGGCCCTGCGCATCGTGCGGCACGCCGGCCACGAGGCGACCGTGGCGACCGACGGCTTCGCCGCCCTGGAGCTCGCCCGCGAGCACCGGCCGCACCTCATCCTGCTCGACCTTCAGCTTCCCAAGCTCGACGGCTGGACGGTCGTGAAGCTCCTCCGCAAGGAGACATGGGCGAAGGACATCCCGATCGTGGCGGTGTCCGCGTCCGCGACCCCGGGCGACGAGCACAAGGCCCTCGAGGCCGGCTGCACGGCGTTTCTTTCGAAGCCCTATTACCCCGCCGCCCTGCGCGAGATGCTCACGCAATACCTGCCGGCGGTCTAAGCCTCGAGGGAAATAAAGAAGGAGAAGCTTCGCGACCCGGGTGGGTGATTGCCCCTCAACCCTGCCAGGCCGGTCGCCTCTCCTTCTTGAAGAGCGCTGCCGCGAGTGTCAGTCGTGAGGAAGTCGGAGTAAATCGGCCCGCTGATGGAGTGCGCTCTAGCGCATTTGGATTAGGCGCGAGCGCGGGAAGTGCGCTGGACGGGCTCGCTCCGGGCCTTTTCGAGCTCTTGTAGGAGGCGCCGTGAAGCCCGGCCGACCTCGCTCACGGCGGCGTCGAACGCCTGGGTGTTGCGCTGGGACGGCGCGCGGTAGCCGCTGACCTTGCGAATGTATTGGAGCGCCGCGGCTGCGATCTCCTCATCGGAAGCGGGACCGTCTGCGCGGCGCAGGGTCTTGATCGATCGGCACATGCTCTTACGTTAGCCGCTCCTACCCAAATCTGGGCATCGCGTTTGACTTCGGCGAGCGCCCGGCGGATGGTCGCATCGTGAGTCCGAACGTCGTGCTCCCCCTCCTTTCGTCCGTCGTCAGCTTCGTCTTCGCGGCCGCCGTGCTCGCGCAATGGTCGCGCCGGCACCGCGCGTTCCAGCTGGTGTGGGCGATCGGCCTCCTCTGGTACGGCATCAGCGCCGGCACCGAGTTCCTGGGCTCGGCGTTCGGTTGGAATGAGGCGCTCTACCGGACCTGGTACCTGATCGGTGCGTTCTTCGTGGCCGCGTACCTCGGAGCGGGGACGATCGTGCTCCTGGCGCGCACGCGATTCGGTTACTTCGTCGCCGCGAGCTTCGTCTTCGGTGCGCTGTACGCGTTCGCGATCCGCGGACGCTACCCCGAGGACACGGCCGCGTTCGCCGTCGTGCTGCTTACATGCGTCGTAGCCGCGGTCGCGATCGCGATCGCGACGTGGCGCGCACGATCTCTCGTCGCTCCGATCGCCCTCACGGTCCTCGGCGTGGGGTCCGTGATCGCCGCGGCGCTCGTGCTGCGCGCGACCCTCGACGCCCCGTATGCCCTCGACGTGACGACCGGCGTGCCCGTCGGCTCCGCGATTCCCGGGAACATCCGCATCCTCGCCGGGCCGTTCAACATCATCGGCGCGTTCGCGCTCGTCGTCGGGGCGATCTTCAGCGCGTACGTCTTCATGCCGAAGCAGCGCGTGCTCGGACGGCGCGCGCTTCCGCCGGTCGTCGCGCAGGTCTACGGCGCCCTGGCCGTGGCCGTGAACTTCATTGCTTCCCTGCCCCGCGCAGCCGTCGCGCTGGCTCGTGGCGAGCTGCATTCGCGCGTGCCCGCGACGCTTCTCATCGCGCTTGGCGGCTTCATCCCCGGCGTGACGAGCGGCCTGAACCGCTTCGGTGTCACCTGGGCGTTCTTCCTCGGAGAGCTTCTCGGCGTCCTGTTGATCTTCGCGGGATTCGTCGTGAGCACTGAGGTCTTCGGCGAGCGCGTCCGACTCGGTCCGGTCGTCGTGCGCCGCGACGAGGAAAAGGTCCCCGCCGCCTAACATCGCGCGGTGCTCGTCCTCTCGCGCGCGGAAGTCGAGAGCCTTATCGATCTGGACCGTCTGCGCGAGGCCGTTGCGGGAGCCATGGCCGATCTCTCCGCGGGTCGCGTCTCGATGCCCTCGCGCATCGCGGCGATGGTGCCCGAGCGCGACGCCCTACTCGCGGCGATGCCGGCCTATCTACCGTCGTCCGGCGCGCTCGCGACGAAGCTGGTGTCGCTCTTTCCTCGAAACACCGACCGGCCGACGCATCAGGCCGTGATCGTCGTCTTCGACGCGGAGAACGGGAGCCCGGTCGCGCTGATGGACGGTGAGGCCATCACCGCGGCCCGCACCGCCGCCGGGTCGGCGCTGGCCACCGACCTTCTCGCGCGGAAAGATCCGTATCGCCTCGTCGTCATCGGCACGGGGGTTCAGGCGCGGGCGCACCTGCGCGCCGTGTCACGCGTCCGAAAGTTCGGTTCGATCTGCGTCGCCGGGCGCGACGTGGACAAGGCCCAGGCGCTTGCGAAGGAGCTCGGCGCGGGCGCCTACGTGGACATCCAGCAGGCGGTGCGCGAGGCCGACGTCGTATGCGCATGCACCCACAGCGCGGAACCGGTGGTCCGACGCGAGTGGCTCAAACCGGGCGCGCACGTCAACTCCGTGGGCTATAACACCGCCGGCCGCGAAGTCGACGGCGCGACGTTCCGCGACGCGCTCGTTGTAGTCGAGTCGCGCGCCGCGACGCTCGCAGCGCCGCCCGCCGGATCGAACGACATCGCGATGGCGATCGCCGAAGGGGCGATGACGCGCGAGCACGTCCACGCCGAGCTCGGCGAGCTGGTGAGCGGCACGCGGCCGGGGCGCAAAGACGCGTCGCAGATCACGCTCTACAAATCTGTCGGTGTGGCGGTGCAGGACGCGGCGGCGGCGGCGATGGTGCTGGACGCCGCCCGCAAGGCCGGCGTGGGCCGGACGATCGACCTCTAGGAGACGGCGCTCCTCGACCGGCGGCGCCCGATGCGGCAGCCGGTGTCGACGAGAACGGTGGAGACCCACTCGTCCCCGACCTTCACCTCGACGCGATACGGTGACGGCTTGCCCGCGTCGAGCGCGGCGACGACTTCATCGCTGACGCCGAGGACGACCCAGGCGACGCCGCTCGGCTCGCCCTCGATGATCTTGGCGTGGCCCTTCTGGCCCGGCGCGATGGGAATGAACTTCCTCGTCTCGACGACCTCGTCGTTTCGGTCGAGCACGCGAACGGATGCCGGAACAAGCTCCGCCGTGCCTCCTTCGAGCTGCATCCAATGGCGGTCGCCGTCGTCGTGGATGCAGAAGCGGAACGGGACCTTTGGCAGGAGCCGCGGCATCGGAAGCGTCGGCGCGGTGAGGACGAGATCGCCCGGCACGAGCGCGCGAACCGCGTTAACGATCTTCTCGGCAGCTTGGTGGAGGGCGGCGTGACCCCCGAGCACCTTGGAGCCATACGCGAGCTCCATCGTTGCGCGCCCGACATCGCCGATCGGGATCATGAATTCGATGTAGCGTGCGTACTCGTTCGCGGCCCCATCGATATCGCCGGCGTTCGCAAGCATCGCCGCGAGGCGACGATGTGCGCCGAGGTCGGTCGGCGCGATCGCGACGGCGGACCACATCACGGCGAGTGCGGCCACACGATTTCCGGCTTGCGTGAGCATCGCGGCGCCGTCCTTGAGCGCGTCGAGATCCGACCGATGCATCTCGTGCATTTCGGCCTCAGCTGGTTCGATAGACCCCACTGGATCGGAATCAGCAGTGATGCCGATCGCGCGCAGGCGAATGTCGTCGCTCATCACTGTCAGTGTTGTCCTAGCGGGGAGGGAGTGCACTACGCCAAATAGGGGATATGGGCAGAAGAATCGTATCGTCGGGACGGCCGTGTCCTTTTCTTCCGACCGAGCCCCGACCTGGCAGCCGCCGTCTTCGTGGCG
Organism: Chloroflexota bacterium; assembly: GCA_038040345.1. Taxonomy (GTDB): domain Bacteria; phylum Chloroflexota; class Limnocylindria; order P2-11E; family P2-11E; genus 3-1-20CM-2-70-9. The sequence continues at coordinate 147,967 of JBBPIQ010000003.1, read as the reverse complement.
GCGCGTCCTCACGGTGGAATCCCACGCCGCAGGCGAGCCGCTCCGGGTCGTCACGGGGGGCGTCGACCCCATCCCGGGCGCGACGATCCTCGAAAAGCGCCGTTTTGCCCGCGAGCGCCTGGACGGGCTGCGGCGCGGCCTGATGTTCGAGCCGCGCGGGCACGCCGACATGTATGGAGCAATACCTACCGAACCCGTCACACCCGACGGCGACGCCGGCGTCCTGTTCATGCACAACGAGGGCTGGAGCACGATGTGTGGCCACGGCGTAATCGCTCTGGTGACCGTCGCGCTCGAGGTCGGTCTGCTCAGCGAGCGTGCGGTCGTTCGGCTCGACACGCCCGCGGGCCGTGTGACCGCGCGGCCGCGTCGCGACAGCGCGCGCGTGAGGAGCGTCGCGTTCGAGAACGTGCCGTCTTTCGTCGTGTCCCTCGACGATCACGTTGACGTGTCTGGTGTCGGCGACGTGCGCTACGACCTCGCGTTCGGCGGCGCTTACTACGCGTTCGTCGATGCCGCGAGCGTGGGCCTCGAGATGACGCCGGAGCGGTTCCGCGATCTCATCGCGATCGGAAGCGCGATCAAGCGCGCGGTGATGGCGGCTCGCGAGATCCGGCATCCGCTGGAGCCGGACCTCTCGTTCCTGTACGGGACGATCTTCACGGGACCGGCGCTCGGCTCCGGCGCGGACTCGCGCAACGTCTGCGTCTTCGCCGAGGGGGAGGTCGACAGGTCCCCGACGGGAACTGGAGTGTCCGCGCGCGTCGCGATCGAGCGCGCGCGGGGACGTCTTTCGCCGGGCGCGTCGTTTGTCGTCGAGAGCATCATCGGCACGCGCTTCGCCGGACGGATCGCGCGCGAGCTGCGCTGGGAGGGCTACGACGCGGTCGTACCCGAGATCGAGGGAAGCGCATGGATCACCGGGCGGAGCGAGATCCTGATCGCGCCGGACGATCCGCTCGCGGACGGGTTCATCCTCCGCTAAGGCGGGTCAGCCCAGCTTCACCGCGAGCATCGACACCCCGCCGTTCAAGCCACCCGTCGGGAAGGAAACGGTGTCCCCTTCGCGACGCGCGCCCACCGTATAGAGGAGTGGGTAGTAGTGGTCGGGTGTCGGCACACAGAGCTCCGCGTCCGGACCGAGCTGTTCGTAACTCGCAAGCTGCTCCGCGTCGCCGCTCACGGCGAGCTCGCGCACTTTCTCGTCGAACCGCTTGGCCCAGTCGTACTCCGGCGCCTGATCTCCGAACCCCGCGCGGAGGTTGTGCACGACGTTGCCGCTTCCGACGAGGAGGACGCCCTTGTCGCGGAGCGACGCCAGACGCTCGCCGAGCGCGCGGTGCGTCTCGGGCGGCGCGGTCCCGTCGATGCTGAGCTGCACGACGGGGATGTCCGCCTTCGGGAACATCCGCACGAGGACCGACCACGTGCCGTGATCGAGCCCCCAGTAGCTGTCGAGCACGACCGGGGTCGGCGCGAGTATTTCGGTCAGGTCTTTCGCGAGGTCGGGATCCCCCGGCGCCGGGTACTGGACTTCGAAGAGAGCGCGCGGGAATCCGCCGAAGTCGTGGATCGTCCGCGGCGTGGAAACCGCCGTGACGCCGGTGCCGTCGGTGTACCAGTGCGCCGAGATCGCAACGATCGCTCGTGGGCGCGGGAGTGACGCGCCGAGCGCCTTCCAGTCCTCGGTCCACTTGTTCGTAACGAGCGCGTTCATAGGGCTTCCGTGTCCTATGAAGAGCGCGGGCATACGGTCCGTCACGAACCCCGGAACGCCCGAAGGCGCGAGAGTATTCCCCAAATGAGGGTGTTCGTGACCGGCGCGACCGGCTTTGTCATGGGCGCGGTGGCGCGCGCGCTGCGTGCGCGTGGCGACGCCGTCACCGCGCTGGTGCGAGATCCCTCGCGTGCCGCATCGTTGAGCGCGCTCGGCTGCGAGCTCGTCGCCGGCGATGTCGTCGATCCGACCGACGCGGTGGAGCAGCTCCGCAAATGCGACGCCCTCGTACATGGGGCCGCGATCTATGAGATCGGCGTCAACGCCGAGCGGCGCCGCACGATGGAGGAGACGAACGTCACAGGCACCCGTCGCATGCTCGACGCGGCGAAAGCGGCTGGGACCAAACGGATGGTGTACGTGTCCACGATCGCGGCATTCGGAAACACGCACTGCGAGATCGTGGCGGAGGATCATCGTCCGACATCGCCCCCGACCTCCGCCTACGAGGACACGAAGCGGCGAGCTCACGAGATCGCGCTCGATGCTGCGAAAAGCGGTGCGCCGATCGTGATCGTCCAGCCCGGTCAGGTGTACGGACCGAACGACCACTCCGCGGTCGGCGCGAATTTCCGAGCGCTTGCCGACGGGCGGCTCCGCTATCGCGCGTTCGAGGATCTCGGACTGAATCTCGTGCACGTCGACGACCTTGCGGACGGGATCCTGCGCGCGCTGGACCGGGGGCGCGCCGGCGAGTGTTACATCCTCGGCGGTGAGATCGCGACGCTGGGCGATGCGTATCGCGCGGTGGCCCGCGCTACCGGACGAGGCCTACCACCGATAGTTATCCCGTCGGCGATAGTGCGTATCGCAGGGAGATTGATTCCGAGCATGCGTGAAGTCGTGTCGTCAGCGGACGGCGTGACGTTCTGGGCCACGGATGCGAAAGCGCGCGCCGAGCTCGGAACAACACCGCGCGATCTAGACACTGGAATGCGCGACACGTTCGCCGTGCGCGCCGAGGGGGCCTGACGCGTCGCGGTCGGACCTACTCGATGCGCTTGGGAGCCGCTCCTCGTCTTGGAAGACGCTGGAGTGAGCCGGCGGGTGGAGTCTCGGTCCGCATCGGCACGTGGTGGTACTGGTGCTCGGCAATCTCGTGCTCGGTGCGTTTCGCGCTGGCCTCGAGCAGCGATGGATAGGAGTCGCCCCTCTCGACGGAGAAGCGCACATCGCAACCACCGTATCGACACGGGAAGCCACCGTAACGCACGGGTACGCACGATAACGGACGACAAGCCGCAGGTCTCTACCTTGCAGCCGCAGAAGTGGTGACCTCTCTGGCGGAGCGAGCCGAGCGAATTGCGGCGCTGGCGGACCGCCGCGCCGCGCTCGTGCGGGAGGACGAAGCCGCGGGAGCGAAGGACCGTGCACGACAGCTGCGCGATCACGTCCGGGCCTACGTCCTCCCGCGCGTCCGGGCGCTCGAGTCGCCACTCCTCGTCGTGCTCCTCGGACCGACCGGCGCGGGCAAGTCCACGCTCATGAACACGCTCGCTCGGGCGACCGTGAGCCCGACCGGCGTCCTTCGGCCGACCACGCGCGAGGCGGTCCTCCTCGCCACGGATGCCGACGCCGCGACGCTGCGTCGGGGAGCCCTTGCGGGCATCGGCCCCGGCCAGGTCGTGCGCGCGCCGGCGACGACCGCGTCGGCCGGTCTCGCGATCGTCGATGCGCCAGACCTCGATTCCGTCGAGCGCGCGAATCGGGTCATCGCGGACGGACTCGTCGAGGCGGCCGATCTCGGCATCTTCGTCACCTCGGCGACGCGCTATGCGGACAAGGTCCCGTTCGACGTCGTTCAGCGCATCGCCGCGCGCGGACTCCCCCTTCTCATCGTTGTGAACCGCATGCCCCCGGATGAATCGGAGCAGCGCGTCGTCCTGGAGGACCTCCGCCGCGTTCTGAAGGACACGGCGCTGCGAGGGATCGACGACGCCCGCGTTCAGATCGTCGGGGTCGCCGAAGGCCGGCTCGATCCGTCGGGCGAGCGCCTCGATGTCGACGCTGCGGCGCCGGTGCTTCAGCGCGTCGACGAGCTCGCGAGGGATCGCGAGCGACGGATCGCGCTGGCGCGACGCGCACTCGAAGGCGCACTCGCCGGACTGGGTCCGCTCCTGAGGAGCGTCGCGGACGATGTCGAGCACGCCGCCGCCGAGGGTGAAGCACTCCGTGCGATCACGGCGAAGTCTTACGACGCCGAGCTCGCCGCATTGTTCGAAGAGCTCCGCGGCGGGACCTTCCTCCGCACCGAGGTGCTCCGGCACTGGGAGTCGTACGTCAAAGCCGATCAGATCACGCGGTTCTTCTCGCGCGGCCTCGGCCGGATACGCGGCACGATCGTCGCGGTCTTCCGTGGGATGCCCGAGGCTCCGGTCGGCGTCGTCGAGAAAGAGGTCACGAGCGACGTGGTCGCTGTCGCGGTCTCGCGCGCGACGGAGGCGGGGCGCCGGGTCGCAAGCGAATGGGCCAGCCGCGAGGGGCCCGCTGCTCAGCTCGCGCGCGAGCCCTCGCTCTGGTCGGCATCGCCGGACCTCGCGGCGCGCATCCAGCCGCGCCTCCACGATTGGGTCGGGAGCATCGCGACCGACGTGCAGGCTCGCGGTGCGGGAAAACGTGACCTCGCCTTCGGCGTATCGCTCGGCGTGAACGCGCTCGCGGTGGCCGCGATGGTCGGCGTCTTCGCGCACACCGCCGGCGTGACCGGCACGGAGCTCGGCATCGTGGCCGCGACCGGGTTTCTCAACCAGAAGCTCCTGCAGGCGATCTTCGGCGAGGCCGCGATGCGCGAGATGATCGCGAACGCGCGCGACCGCCTCGAGGCGCTGCTCCGCGACGAGTTCTCAAAGGAGCGATCCCGCTACGACCGGCTGACCGCGGACCCCGTCGAGCTTCGCACGCTTGCCGAGGAGCTCCGGTCAGCAATGGCCCCGCTCACCGCATGACGCTGTCCGCAAGTCTTGCTGCACTCGAGGACGCGGTCGACGCGGCCGCGGCGCTCGGTTTGGACACGTCGCGCGCGCGCCGCGTCCTCGCTGACGCGCGGCAGAGACTCGGGTTCGAGGGATCCGCGTACGTGCTCGCCCTGGTCGGGGGTACCGGGGTCGGCAAGTCGAGTCTCCTCAACGCGCTCGCCGGCGGCGTCGTGAGCGCGGCGAGCGCGCGCCGTCCCACGACCGGGACGCCGGTCGCCTGGGTCGCCGAGAGCGCGCGAGAGGAAACTGCTCCGCTTCTCGGGTGGCTCGACGTGCGCGAGATACGCGATCACAGCGACGGTGCGTTCGCGGATGTCGCGATCCTCGATCTCCCGGACGTCGATTCGACGACGCCCGAGCATCGCGCACGCGTGGACGAGCTTCTCCCCCGCGTCGACGCGGTGGTCTGGGTCGCCGATCCCGAGAAGTACCGCGATGCCGTGCTCCACGACGAGTACCTCCGACGGTGGGCTCCGCGTCTGGCGCGGCAGCTCGTCGTCCTTAACAAGGCGGACCGGATCGGGGCGGACGCCGAGCGGCTTCGCGAGCATCTCGTCGCGAGCCTTCGCGCGGAGGGCATCGAGAACGTCGGCGTCGCTGTCACCAGCGCTGCGCCCGACGGCGACACGCGCGAGCTGCGCGATTGGATCGTGGACGGCGTCGAGGCAAAGCGCGTCGTCGCGGAGCGGATCGCAGCGGAGCTGCAGGACGCCTCACTCGACCTGGCGACGCACGCCGGCGTCCTTCAGGACGCGAAGCCTCTGATCACCGCCGAGCAGCGGGCACGGGTGCTGGCCGACGTCACGCGTGAAGCGGCGGTCATCATCGATCTCGTCGGGCTCGAGCGGCAAGCCGTCGCCGCGACACGGCTCGCGGCTCGTCCGCGCGGCGCCGGTCCGTTCGGGCTCATCACGACTTTTCTATATCGCGCGACGGGTCGAGACCGCGTGGTGGCCGATCCGGAGGGGTATCTCCGCCGCTGGCGCGAGCGCGGCACCCTTGCCCGCCCAGCCGAACCGATCCGAGTCCTCGTCGGCGACCTGCTCCCTCGCGTGCCGTCCGCGGCGCGAGGCGCTATCGCTTCGCTCATCGATGCCGAGGCGCTCCGCGCGCGCCTCGCGGCCGCGATCGACGCTGCCGTGGCGACGCGTACGGCGGACGTGCGCGCGCCGACGAGCGTCGTGTGGTCCGTGATCGGCGCGCTCCAGTACATCGTGACGGCCGGCTTGCTCTTCGCCGGCCTTTGGATCGCGGCCGTTTTTCTTTTGCACGCGCCGTTCGCGAGCGTCGACCTTCCGGTCCTTGGACCGATCCCCACACCGCTCGTCGTCCTCACGGCGCTCCTGCTCGCCGGCTTTCTGCTGGCGCGGCTGCTCGGCGCGCATGCGGGCTTGCTCGGGCGACGGTGGGCCCATCGCCTGCGCGTCGACCTATCACGCGAGCTCGAACAGCGTCTTCGCGATGTCCTGTTCGCTCGGCTCGACACCATCGACGCCGCGCGTGAGCGGATCGCGCGTGCGCGCTCGACCATCGAGCAAGCAGGGGTAGAGGCCGGGCGTGGGTAGAAAGGTCAGCCTCCGGGAGGCGATCGCGTCCGACCCGTCGCCGCTGCGCGCACCGCCCGCATGGACGAACGCGGAGGTCGGCACGGTGAACGGCGTATCGGTCCTGCATGCCGGCGCCGGAAGGCTCGACGGCGGCTGGCATCGTCAGACGAGCGACGAGTTCCTTCTCGTCCTCGAGGGCGAGCTGATCGTGGAGTTCGAAGCGGGCCCGCTCGCGGCCGGACCGGGTGAGGCGATCATCATCGCGGCGGGCGAGCGCCATCGCGCGGCCGTTCCTGCCGATTGCCTGCTCCTTTCCGTCGAGGCGGTCGGGATGCGGCGGACCGACGGCTGAATCGGCGGTGCTAATGTGCCGGAAGCGTTGGGGAGGGACCTCCGATGAAGCGTGCTCTATCTACCGCGACCCTGATCTTTGCGACGGTCATCGCCGCGTGCGCGCCGACGACATCGGCCGGACCGTCGCCGACAAGCGGAAACCAACCGAAGAAGGGCGGAACGCTCATCCTCGCCCGGGCCGGCGAGGTCACGAACCTCGATCCGCACAAGGTCCCGGCATTCACGTCGGCCCGCGTCTTCGAGCTCGTCTACAGCTATCTCATGCGCCTGGACGAAAACCTCGGCGTTCAGCCCGACCTCGCCGAGTCCGTACCGACGACGTCCGCGGACGGCAAGACCGTCACAGTGAAGCTCCGCTCGGGCGTGAAGTTCCACAACGGTGACCCGCTCACCAGCGCGGACGTGAAGTACACGTTCGACCGAATCCTGGACACGAAGACGGCGGCCGTGGCGCGCTCCTTCTTCACCGATGTCGACACCATTACAGCGCCGGACGCCACGACGGTCGTCTTCAACCTGAAGAACCCGAACGCGGCGCTCATCGCCTACATGGCCCATCCCAACACCGGCATCGTCTCGAAGAAGATCGGCGAGGCCAACGCCGACCTTTCGAAGAAGGAAACGGCGATCGGCAGCGGGCCCTTCAAGCTCGCCGAGTGGGTTCCGGACAACTTCATGCGCTTCGAGGCCAACAAGGATTACTACGTCGCGGGCCAGCCGTACCTCGACGGCATCCGGATCAACGTCGTTCCCGACGAGTCCGGTCTCGCCGCGGCACTCCGCACGAAGGCCGCGGACATGGCGATCATCACCGACGCAAAGGTCGCGCGAACATTACGCAGCGAGACCAGCGTCACGCTCGATGCGAAGCCGAGCCTCAGCTACAACCTGCTCTTCGTGAACACCAAGCGCCCGCCGCTCGACAACATCAAAGTGCGGCAGGCGATCGCGTACGCCATCGACCGCAAGGCAATCATCGACGCGGTCGCGTTCGGCGAGGGTGAGGTCACCGGCCCCATCGCGCCGGCGCTCGCGAACTACGCGCTGCCGACGTCGCAGTACCCGCTGTACACGCGCGACGTCGCAAAGGCCAAGCAGCTGCTCCAGGAGGCGAACGTCGGACCCGTCACGTTCACGATGCTGACGCAGACCACCGAGCCGGCGTACGCGAAGGACATAGCCCAACTGGTCCAGCAGCAGCTCGCGGAGATCGGCGTGACCATGAAGATCGAGACGCTCGAGTTCACGCAGTGGGTCGACCGCTGGCTCAAGGCCGACTTCGACATGGCGCCGGGTCTCAACGGCGGTGGTCCCGACCCCGACTTCTACGTGTACCGCTATTTCACCGACGACGGGAATCTGAACTTCGTGACGAGCTACAAGAACCCGGTCTCGAGTGACGCGATCAAGCAGGCGCGGGCCGCGACCGACCCGACGAAGCGCAAGGACCTCTACACGACCGCGCAGAAAGAGCTCGTCAACGGCGTCCCGTTCATCTGGCTGTTCGTGGGACGCGACTACGTCGCGACGCTTCCGACGACCAAGGGATTCACGCACCTTCCGACCGGTTCGATCATCTATCTCCGGCAGACCTGGCTCGACAAATAAGTAAGGGGCGGTCGCTGCGCGAGGCGTGAGCCGATATCTCGCGCAGCGACTGCTCGGCGCCATCCCGACGCTTATCGGCGTCTCGCTGCTCACCTTTCTGTTCATCCGGCTCATCCCCGGCGACGCGATCGCGGCGCGGCTCGGCACGTCGACCGCCCTCTCGCCCGAGCAGCTCGCGAGCCTCCGCGCGTACTTCGGCCTGGATCAACCCCTTTACATGCAGTACTGGACCTGGCTCACCTCGCTCCTCCGCGGTGATGCGGGCTATTCGATCCGGACGGGACGGCCCGTCCTCGTCGAGATCGCCGAGCGCCTACCTGCAACGCTCGAGCTCGCGGCGGCCGCGGCATTGATCGCCATCGCGCTCGGAATTCCGCTGGGTCTGCTCTCGGCGGTCCGGCCGCGCTCGCGCCTCGACGTTGCGGCGCGCATCGGCGGCTTGATCGGGCTCTCGCTGCCGAGCTTCTGGCTGGGAACCCTGATCATCGTGCTGTTCTCGCTGTATCTGCGCTGGCTTCCCAACACCGGCGGCTACGTCGACTTCGTGCGTGACCCGCTAGGCAATCTGAAGCTCCTGCTGTTCCCGGCGATCACGCTCGGCCTCGCGCTCGCTGCGGCGACGATGCGAATGACGCGCTCGGCGATGCTCGACGTGCTGAGCGCCGACTACGTTCGGACTGCGAGGGCGAAGGGCCTGCGGCCCGCGATCGTGCTGCGGCGACACGTCCTCAAGAACGGGTTGATCGTCGTGGTGACGCTCCTCGGCATCCAGGTCGGCCAGCTTCTTGGGGGCGCGGTCGTCGTCGAAGAGATCTTCTCCGTCCCGGGCGTCGGCCGCATGCTCCTCACTGCCATCGTGCAACGCGACTACGCGCTCGTGCAGGGCGGAGTTCTAGCGATCGCGATCCTCTTCGTGGCGCTCAACATCGTGGTGGACCTTTTGTATGGCTACCTGGATCCCCGAATCCGCCTCGCGTAGCGCGCCCGCCGCCTTCGGCTTCAGCCGGACCGGCGTGCTCGCGGCGATCGCGCGGGAGCCCGTCGCCCTCGTGGGCCTCGCGATGGTCGCGATCTACGCCGCGGTCGCACTCGGCGTGGGCTTCCTGCCGCTCCGCGACCCACTGCAGATCTCGGCGGACCGCCTCGCCGCGCCGAGCGCGGCGTTCCCGTTCGGGACCGACGCTCTCGGGCGGGACCTCTTCAGCCGCGTGCTCTGGGGCGCGCGTCTTTCGATGCAGGTCGCCGTGTTCTCGGTCGCGGCGGCCACCCTCGTGGGCGGCATCCTCGGCCTCGTGTCAGGTTACCTGGGCGGGTTCGTCGATCTGGCGATCGGGCGCGTCATGGATGTCTTCTTCGCGTTTCCGGCGATCCTCCTCGCGCTGGGGATCGTCGCTGCGCTCGGACCCGATCCGAAGAACGTGATCATCGCGATCGCGGTCGTCTACACACCGATCTTCATGCGCGTCGTGCGCGGTCCGGTGCTCGCGCTGAAGGCACGCGATTTCGTGGAGGCCGCGCGCGCCATCGGAGCCACTCGCGTTCGCATCGTCGTCCGGCACATCGTGCCGAACCTTCTGTCGACGCTCATCGTGCAGGTGAGCCTCGCGCTCTCGTGGGCCGTGCTCACCGAGGGCGCGCTCTCATTCCTCGGGCTGTCGGCCCAGCCGCCCGCGCCGTCGTGGGGCGTGATGCTGAACGAGGGGCGGCAGTACCTCGAGTTCGCGACGCACCTCGCGATCTTCCCGGGCCTCGCGATCATGGTCGCCGTCCTCGGGTTCAATCTGCTGGGCGACGGACTCCGCGACGCGCTCGACCCGCAGCGCCGATGAGCAGGATCGTCCACGCGACGGACGCGCACGTCGGTCCGATCGCCAACCTTATGGCGGGCTCGCCCCTGCTCCGCCGCTACCGCGTCACCGCGCGTGGCGCGAAGGCGAGCCTCGCGGCCGCGTTGCGTGAACGAGACCTTGTTCTCGTGGCCGTGGACGGTGAGACCGTCATCGGACTCGCTTGGGCGATCACGACTCGCGCGCTGGACCGCGCCGCCTATCTGCGGCTGCTGCTCGTCTCCGAGGAGCACCAATCGCGGGGAGTCGGCGCGGCGCTCCTCGCGCGCGTCGAGCGCGAGGCGCGCGCGTCACGGTGCCGGCACCTCGTGCTGCTCGTGACGAAGACCAACCGGCGCGCGCGTTCGTTCTACGAGCGCCACGGATACGCGCACGTCGGCGACCTGGCCGGATTCGTCCGTCCGGGCATCGCCGAGTCGCTCTATCTGAAGAGCTGGCCCACGTAGGTCCGCGACCCAAGCGATCGCGACGACGCGACGTGAAGGCCCGCCAGCACCGCCGCCATCGTGACGAGGCACGGGCCGAGGACGGCCACGTCGATCGACTGCATGAGCAGGCCAACAACCGCGGGAAGCGAGGCGCCGCCGATCATGCCCGCGGCCACCTGATATCCGATCGCGCGCGGCGCCGCGGCACTTCCGATCCGCCGCGGCGTGAGATAGAGAAGGACGGGTACGAAGACGGAGAGCGCCGCGCCGAGACACGGGAGCGCGACCAGAGCCGCAGCCGGCGGAGGCAGTACCGAGAAACCGATCGCGCTGGCGAGCGCGCCGAAGACGCTGAGGTCGAACAGGCGCGCCGGCGCGACGCGATCGCCGAAGGTCGCGAGCGCGATCCGGCCGCCGGCCAGGGCCGACCAGTAGAGAAAGACGGCGAGCCCGGCGAGGCCATCGCTCAGCGAGGCGTCCACGGTGAATCGCGTGTACGTCCATTGCCCCGCGCCGAGCTCGATTCCCACGTATACGAACATCAGCGCGCAGCCCAGGACCACGGTCCGACCGATGCTCCGGTCACCGCTGGGTGCGGCTTCGAGCTCCGGAGCATCGCCGAGATCCGACCGTACCGCGTACGTCGCGACGCCAAGCAGGGCAAACCCCGCGGCGGCCGCGACGTACGCCGGGCGCCACGAGTCGCTCGCCACGAGCGTGGCTCCGACGAGGGGCGGACCGAGCGAAGCGCCGATCGCCCACGCGCCGTGCAGTGCTCCCATGAAACGGACGTCGCCGCGAAGCGCCGCTTCGGTGTTCACCGCCGCGTCGAGAAGACCGAGGCCGCAACCGAGCACGGCCGACGCGAGGATCGTCGCCCACCAGCCGCTCGCGCTCGCGAAGATCGCGAGACCTCCGGCCGCCGCTGCGACGGAGATGAGGAGCAGCGCCATCGTCCCGAGACGCTCGCGAAGCAGACCGCTGGCGGCGCTCGCGGCGAACTGCGCGACGGTCATCGCCGCGACGAGGAGGCCGAGTCCGACAAATGGCGCGGCGAGCGACACGCGCATCGACGGCCAGGCGATGCCGAGCATTCCCGTCGGCAGCCCGAGGAGCACGAGGCCGATAAACGCGATCGCCGCGGCTCGCCGACGAACGCGCACGTGCAAAGGCTACGATGACCGTCGGGGATGAGGAGCTAAGCGAGCTCCACATTTGGGGAGGATCTGATGCTCCGGCGAACCACGCTCGTGACCCTCGCGATCGTTGCCATCATCGCCTTAGCCGCGGTCCCGTCGAGCACCGCGTCGCCAGGCATCGGCAACGTGCCGCAAGGCACGCAGACCGATAAGGCGTACGCCAAGAGCGGGGCCTATCGAGTGACGAACGTTCTCGCCACGACGCAGCGGACGAGCTGCTACACGCCCGAGGTCCCTTTCTTCACCAGCCTCGCTCCGGTGAACGCCTACGACGGCATGACGGCGTGCACCGGCGCGAACACCGGCGAGGATCTCGGCCCGTATCCGACCCAGGCCGGCAGCAACCACGGCTATCCGGCCGCGAATCCGATGCTGGTGAAAGACCATTCGGAGTCCGACATCCGCGTCGATCCGACGAATCCGAACCACCTCATCGGCCAATCCAAGTGGTTCGTGAGCGCCGAGGGGTACAACCACCTCCTCGGCTTCTACGAATCTATGGACGGCGGAGCGACCTGGCCCGTGCAGGGCCACGTACCCGGATACGAGGGGTGGACCGACAACACCGACCCGGTCGGCGCGTTCGACCGATTCGGCAACTTCTACGCGCTGATCCTTCCGTACCAGTTCTTCTACGACGGCGACGTGAAGAGCTACCAGATCAACCAGAATCGGGAGCCCAATCCCGCGCACCCCGCCGAGGCCATCTCGGTCTCGGTCCGTCCGCATGGCGCGAAGACCGCGCGCGATTGGATCACGACACACAACGGATCGCCCGACTACGTCACGACCTATGACAGCGTCGGCCGCGAGCCCGACAAACAGTGGATCGCGATCGACACGAACCCGAACAGTCCCTTCCGCGACCGGATCTACGCGATGTGGGTCGTCTTTACGGGGCCGGACACCGCGCATCCCCTCGTTTCCATCGCGCAGGCGTTGCCGAATGGGACGCACACCGACTGGTCTGACCCGATCTCGCTCCCCGAGGTCAGCGGCACCCCAACCGGCGGAACGTACCTCCTTCCGCACATCACCGCGGACGGCACGCTCTACACCTCGCTCGTGACGACGATGCCCAAAAAGAAGTTCTGCTGCGACGTGCTCTTTCTCGACAAGTCCACCGACGGCGGTCTCACCTGGACGAGCAGGCTGATCACCGACACGATCGCGGCGCCGCCGCTCGTGTATGCGAACACGACCTTGCGCGACGGCATCGAGGAGAGCTTCGCGGTCGGCACCAAGAAGGTCGGCTCTCGCTACCCGCTCTACGTGACGTGGCAGGACTACAGCACCGGCGTCGTGAACATCCTGCTCGCGGCCTCGTACGACGACGGCGCGACCTGGAGCGCGCCGATCCAGGTCAACGACAACCCCAGCGCCGTCGACGAGTTCCAGCCGAACCTCGACGTCGCCGCGAACGGGACCGTGAGCGTCGCGTTCTACGACCGCCGGCTTGCGTGCCCCGCGGCTGGGACCGCGGAGGCGGCGGCGGCGGGCATCGCGCTCGACACCGCCAACGCCAACTACAGCCGCACGCTCCCGCCGTACGGCGCGACGAACTACTGCGTCAACGCAAGCATCCAGTTCTACACGCCGACGCTCGCGCCGAAGGGGCACAACGTCCGTCTGACGCAGCACACGTGGGACCCACAGCTCCACGCGCCCCACACGTCCTGCCCAACGTGCTTCAACACCTTCATCGGCGACTACTTCGGGATCACCTCAGCTGGCGGGAAGAGCTACACGACCTCGGTCACGACATACGACGACGGCACCAACCACGCGCATTACCAGCAACAGGTCATCGCGATCCTCGCGATCCCCTAAGAGATACGCGCACGGGGCGGCGGCGAAAGCCGTCGCTCCGTGCGACGATTCTTAGGTGAGGTTCGTCCGCCGCGTGGTCCTCTTCGCCGTGATCTCGATCTTCACGCTCGGGCTCGGTCTGCTCGCGCTCTTCGATGGGATCGAGATGCTCGCGGCATCGGCTGGCTACACAGGTAATGACCGCAACGCGCTTCTGGGCCTCGGCGCGCTCACGAGTGCCGGGGCGCTCGTGCCGATCGCGCTCTGGTTCCTTGCCGGATGGGCGATCTTCGTGAAGCGACAGCGCTGGGAGTGGTGAGCGGGGCCTATTGGCTCGGGATCGTCCAGTCGGCGGGCACGATGTGGATCCAGGTCTGACCAGGCTCGAGGCGGACCGCTTCGCCGCTCGCGTTCCGGAGGGTGAAGACGTCGAAGATGTCGGGTCGCGTCCAGGTGACGTCCTGACGCTTGCCGTCGCGGAAGATCGAGCCGTTGCCGGTCCCCACGAGGGTCATGTCGAGCTTCGGGTTCCCGGCGGGATCGAGACCGAAGTCAGTGGTGAAGTGAACCTCCGTCTGGATGACGACGATGTTCTTGGCGGCGACCTTTTCGCCCGTCGCGCCGTCGACCTCGCGGACCCCGTCTTGGAAGCGCGCATACGTGGCTGTCGCCGGGTCGTAGCGATAGCCGACCGCAAACCCCTCGCGGTACGGAACCGCGATCGAGGTCGCGTCGACGCTGCCGGCCATTCCGCCCGCGAGCGGATCGGCCGCCGACGGCGGGAGAAAGTTCCATGACGGGATGCTCACGGGCTGGTCGCCGTCCGGCGCTCCGGCGAGCGCGTCGCGCAGGTTCCGGTACGTCGTGAAGTAGTTGTAGGGCGCATCGCGGAAGCTAACGCGATAGCCCCACCCATACCCCGGCGCGAGATCGATGTACCGATCGACCACAGCGGCGTCGTAGTGCAGCTTCATGAGCTCCTCGGGACCGCCGCCTGAATAGACGAACGCCGCGTTCAGGCTTGGGATGATCGGCGTGTCGGTCATTCGCGCGCTGCGCACCGATCCGATCACGTCCGGGTCTTTGGATTGGAACACCGCGGCGAGGCGCGTCGTGAGCCCTTCCACGAGCCACTCGTACACCTGATCGGCCTTGGTGATCCCGTAGTGAGGACGGGCGTGAGGGTTGTTGTCGATCTTTATGTAGAGCGGTCGCTTCGCGGCCGAACCGCCGGCGAGCGGCATTCCAGTGAGCGGCCACCGCGGGCACACCGTCTCTTCGGACGTTGACGTGACCTTGAACCCGCCACCGATGTTCCGCAGAAGGTTGCTGTGCACCAGGACGCCGTCAGCCGGCGCGATCGCGTCCGCGTCCACCCTGCGGTCGCCGTTCCAATCTCCGAGAAGGACCGCCGTCGCTCCGGCGCACGCGGAGCCCGCCGGCAGCGAGGCCCAGCCGCCGAACCCGTTGGCCGGCCGGAAGGAGCTGCCGGAGTCAAAGACCTGCACTTTCGCGCTGCCGTCGGCGTCGCCGTACACCGCGACGAGATCGTCCTTCCCGTCGCCGGTCACGTCGGCCGCGCTGATCGAGGCGCGACTCAGGTCGTACTCGCCCTCGTTCGTTTCGTACACGTTGTCCATCAGGGCGAGGCCGTTCGGGTTGGGATCGAAGACGAGCAACCGCGCCTTGGCGTTGGGCGATTGATAGAGCGCCGCGATCTGCTGCGCGCCTCCGCTGCGTGTGAAGTGCCCCACCGCGAACCGCGCGAGTGAGAGGTCGAACTTCGCCGGTCCGGAGTCGTATGCACCCTGGGTGCCGCCGAAGGTGAAGGCAGATCCCGTCGACTCGAAGTAGTGGATGCGCATCTGCAAGTTTTCGTACTGGTACGCGACCATGACACCGTCGTGTCCGTCGCCTCTGAAATTCCCCCCGACGATGCTCCGCGCCCGATCCCACGTGTAGTCCGCGCCGTCCCACCACTTCTCGGCCGGGCTGAAGCTCGAGCCGGTCGAACGGAAGACGAGCAAGCCCGACTTGTTCTCGCTCTCGTCGTACAGCGCGACGAGGTCGTCCTTGCCGTCCGACGTGACGTCGGCGACCGTGAACTTCGCGCGGTTGAGCCGGAAGGTGTTCGGCCCGCTCGTCAGCCACACCGACTCCGTGAAGGAATCGCCGTCGGCGCTCGGCTCGCGTACAGCGATGTGAAGGCTCGCGTCGCCTGGCCCACTCTCGAGCAGCGCGATCTGCGACTTGCCATTGCCCATGAAGTCACCGCTCGCGGCGACGCCGGAGCCCACTTGGCTTACCGAGCGGGCCGGTTTTAGCGGAGGGATGGGCGTCGCGGTGGGGACCGGAGAGCCTTGCGCCTGCTCACTCGGAGTGGGGGTCGCTTGGGGGGTCGAGGCTGTGCATGCGAGAAGCGCTACGGTCGCGAGTGCGAGCGCTCGCGCAGTGATGGCCGGACGATGAAGCAACCCGCCTCGCATGATGCGGCACCGCGCAGGCTTTGTGCCAGCAACCTGGGGACCGACGGCGAACCCGCCTGCCGGTCGAGCAACCAGGAGTTAGGTGGTGGTGCGCTTGGGAACGAAGCGGACGGCGGTCTGAAGACCGCGGGGGTGCTCCTCGAGACGGACGTGCTGGTAGTTGTGGACGGCGACCTCATGTTGCGTGCGGAGGAGGCTTGCGGCAGTGAGCGCCGGCATCGAGCCTTGCGTGGTCACCACGAAACACTCGCGGCACCCGGCGAACCGGCAGGGGAAACCACCTGATCTCACGCGGACCGCCTTTCTGGCCGTCAAGCGGCCCGCGTAGATATCAGCGTACAACCAAAGTGGCCCATTACGAGGGCCAGATGCGGTTCCTCAGCGATCGGACCGGTATGCTTATGACAACTCAATCGGGCCCCAGAAGAGATATGTGCCGGGTCGCATCACGCGGCCCGTTTTTTCTAGCCCAAGGGAAGGACCTCGCATTACTTGATCACTCTTGCCCCAGACCTTGATCGCGCTACGGGTGACCTCGGTTGGACGACGCTCACTCCGATCCAGGATCTCGCGATCCCGCACCTTCGCGCCGGACGCGATCTCTTCGCGCAGGCGCAGACCGGCACCGGCAAGACCGGCGCCTTCGCTCTCCCGATCCTCGAGCGGATCGATGGCCGGGCGACCGCACCGTTCGCGCTGGTGATCGTGCCGACGCGCGAGCTCTGCGCGCAGGTCGCTGCCGAGTTCGAAGCGCTTGGACGTCATCGCAACGCGAAGATCGTCGCGCTCTATGGAGGCGTCGGCTACCGCGATCAGGAGCTGGCGCTGCGCCGTGGCGCTCACGTCGCCGTGGCGACGCCCGGTCGCCTGCTCGACCTTGTCGCTCGTCGGACCTGCGACCTCTCGAAGGTCCGCGTGCTCATCCTCGACGAAGCGGATCGCCTCCTCGACCTCGGGTTCGCGCCCGACATCGCGAGGATCGTCAAGGTCGTGCCGGAGTCGCGCCAGACGGCGCTCTTCTCGGCGACGCTCACCGCTGACGTCAAGGCGATCGCGCAGCGTTACACGAAGAACCCGGCAACCGTCGCGGTGCGACCGGAAACGCCGACCGTCGAGGCCATCGACCAGGCGTGGATCGAGGTGCGCGAGGCGGACAAAGTCGGAGCGCTCCACGAGCTGCTCGGACGGGAAGGCGTGGAGCGAACGCTCGTGTTCCGCCGGACGAAGTACGGCGCCGACAAGCTGGTGAAGGCGCTCGGCCGGCTCGGTCGGCCGGCGCGCGCTCTCCACGGCAACGTCGGCCAGCGTGAGCGCGAGCGGGTGCTCGAGGGATTCCGTCGCGGGACGTTCCCGACGCTCGTCGCGACCAACCTCGCCGCGCGGGGTATCCACGTCGACGACATCGGCCACGTCGTGAACTACGACCTTCCCGAGAACGCCGACACGTACGTCCATCGCGTGGGTCGGACCGGGCGCGCTGGTCGGCGCGGCATCGCATACACGTTCGTGAACGAAACGCAGCGCAAGGACTTCGAGGACATCCGTCGGCTGGCCAAGGTGCCCTTCCGGCGCGAGCGCCTCTCCATTCCGGCCGCAGCGATGCTCGCGGTTGCGAACGCGGTAGCGCCGACGGCGCCCGGGCGCCGGATGGCGCACACTCGACGGTGGGCATCGAGATCAGGATCACGCCGACCGGCAAGGGGGCAGAGCTAGGTGGGAAGAAAGAAGCGAGTCGGCTTCGCCGACCTACAGGCGACCCATGGCGAGCTTGATCGTGGCGAGCTGCGGTGCCCGGAGTGCAAGCGGAGCGTGGCGGAAGCGGACGGTCTCCGATTCGTTCCAGCACTCGGCCAGATCGAGTCGTCGCTCGCGACGCTCAGCTGTCCGCGCTGCCGCACGATGATCAGCATTCGCTTCATCGCCGCCCACTAGCCCACCGGGGGGACTCCCCCATTTGGACTATATGAAGGACCGGCCGGCGGGTGGACTCTTTTGGCAGTACCACGGAGGCGAGTGACATGAGCTGGATGCCTGAACCGGAGCCGACCCCACTTCGTTTGCGTCTTGGACCCCGATCGGAGGTCCCGCTGCGTCCCGCCTTCGAAGACGCCCTGAGCGATGGCCCCCTCGACCCCGCCAACGACGACGGCCGGCCGATGGAGTTGCCCGGGACCATCGAGACTCCCGCCGTGACCTCCACGGAGGCGCCGGCCGCGCCAGTCGAGCCGAAGGATCCACTTCGCGCCGCGGCGAGCGAAGAGCTGCAGCGCGCGATCGAGCAGACCTCCGACCGCGTCGAGCGGTGGATGGCGGACCAGCGAAAGCGATTGGGCATCGGTATCGATGCGATGGTCGCGTCCCTCAAAGAACAGCGCGACACCGAGCTTTCGCGCATCGAGGAGTGGAAGGCCCGCGAGCGCGAGCGCGCCGAGCGCCAGCTCGCGGAAGAGAAGGAACGGTTCCACGGGCAGCTCATGGAAGAGCTCGTCGAATTCGAGCAGCAGCTCGGCGAGCGCCTGCGCGAGCAGGAGGAGCGCCTTGCCAAGTGGTGGGACGAAGCGGAGCAGCTCACGAAGAAGCGTTTTGCCGACTTCGGTCTGTCTTCAGAGGCGAGCGACTCTCCGAAGTCCTGACCCATCGCGGCTACGCGGCTGGGTTCACCAAGACGCCGACGGTCTGGAACCAATGGGGCTCCGCTGACGGGTTGCGCTCGATCGTCATTCCCAGTCGTTTCATGACGGCGATCGAACGAAGATTGTCGTTCTCCGTCGTCGCCACGATCCGCGCCAGCTCGAGCTCGTCGAACGCGTACGACACCATCGCGCGGGCCGCCTCCGTCGCGTAGCCGTTTCCCCAATGCTTCGGAAACAGCGCCCAGAAGAGACCGACTTCGGGGGTGCGATGCGGCGTGCCGCCGAATGAGCTGAGCCGTCCAAACGGCGCGAGGCACGGGGCGAACCCGACCGCTCCGACCACAGTGCCGTCGCTCTTTAGAACGATCGCACGGTCCTCGTAGGGTGTTTGGTGCAATGCGTCGTGAGCCTTGTCGGCGATCACGTTGTATTCGAGCAGCACCCGCGTCGCGTCTTCGGTTCCGTAGCTGTCGTTTCCGAAGGCTTCGTCGAGCAGGCGTCTGAATACCGCCGCGTCGTCCAAGACGAATGGACGAATGACAAGACGATCGGTCTCGAGCGCTCTCATGCCATGAGGTCGTGGGCCTCGCGCAGCCATTCCAGCAGCTGCCCGTCCACTTCCTTTTCGGTCGCCACCTGAACGTGAACGTGGAACCGCCGCGCCGCGACGGCGTCGACCTTCGTAACTCGAGCTGCGCGGATCGCGTGAGCCGTCACGATCTGAAGATCCAGGCAGTCGCGCTTCGGATGGACGCCGAGAAAGCCACCGCGACTGCGAAGAAGCACCGACCGTTCGCCGCGCTCCTGGATCACCGCGCGTGCGATCGCGTCTCCCGTCGTCCTCTTCACTCGAGCTGGACCGCGTCACCGACGCGGACGACGCCGGCCTGAACGACGCGTGCCCAGACGCCGAACGCGAGCGGCTCGCTCGTCACCTTCTCTTTCCGGTATTTCGCGAGGGCGGCCAGCGTGTCGAGGTCCGACACGCCGGTCCGCGGGTCGAGCGTCGTCACCGCGCAGCGGCCGATGTTCCCGCCCGGGACGACGACCGCTGACCCGATGTGCACGCGACTGCCGATCCACGTGTCCTCCGCGTGCGCCTCGACACCCGCGATGCCGAAGAGCATCCGAAACCGGCGAGGATCGACTGGAGCGGTCACGCCCGCCGCCTTCGCGATGGCGCGGAGCGACTCTTCCGCGAGAAGCGACGCGCCGGCACCCTCATCGGCGCGATCGACACCCTCGCCGGGATCGTCGAAGCGGACGAGCTGCACGGGCCGCCCGGCGAGGACGGACAGCGCGTCGGCCCACGGTCCTTCGACCACGCGCGCGCCGACACTGCGCCCGTAGATCGACACTGTGATCGCGCGGCCGAAATCGATCGCGCCCTTCACGCTGGACCCATCCGGCATCTCCAGGAGGAGGTGTCGCATCGCATCGTCGAAGTGCGGACGGACCGCGACGAAGCGCTGCACGCGCTTCGCATTGAGCATCCTACCCTCAGGATCGACGATGCAAAACCGGCGATCGTTCTCGACGCCGTGGCGATCGAGCTCGACCTGTTGGAGCTCCTGGATCGCGAGGGCCTTTATCGGAGCGACATGGATCCACGCGACGCGGGCGGTCGCGGTGTTCATCTGGTTGGCCATACGCAACGAAAAAGTAACGTGCTCCACGGGCTGCCGGGCGGCCGGCGGTGGAAGCGCCTCGTGCATCAGATTTGGTAAACCATGCGCTCGATGCCGTCATTGGGCTTGCCTGGCGATGCAAAGTTCGCGATCGCGGTCGCGATCGGGTTGCTGCTCGTCGTCCTCGCACGATGGGCCTCGCGAGTTCGCGGTTCGAAACGGGACCTCTGGGTCGCGCTTCGACTCGGGGATGTTCTCCTAACCGAGATCCTCGGCGCGTTCCTTGTCGGGTACGGCGTGGGTGGGCTCATCGCGCCACCTGATGCCGCTGCCGCGAGCGGTCCCCACGGCCGGTTCGGCCCCGTTGGCCGGTTCGGCGGGCTCAGCGTCAACCTGCCGGTCACGCTCGGGATCGTTGGCGCGGCTGTCGCGGCCCTCACGCGGGTAGACCTGAGCGGTCTCGCGCTTCGCGGCTCGACCCCGCGCAACGGGCTCTCCATGTACGTCGGCTGGGACGGGCGGGTCATAACGCCGATCAGTGCCGGCGGATTCGGCCAGATCGCGATGCGCGACGGAATGGGTTACCCGATGTCGGCCGTCGCGACCGCGGAGACGGACATCCCGGAGGGGACCCCGGTGCGCGTCATCGGCACGAAGGGCCTCAACCTTCTCGTCGCTCCCGTCACATCGGCCTAACGCTTCGGCGTGCGGTCAGTGCTGACCGGCGCGTCAGTTCGGCGAGATGTTCTGGTTGATCCTGAAGAAGTTGTCGGGATCGTATTTCCGCTTCAGAGCCTTCAGCCGGTCGTACCGTTTCGGTCCATAGGCCTGCCGGATCCGTTCTTCGCCCTCGTCCATCAGAAAGTTGACGTAGACGCTCGTGTGATACGGCTTCAGGGCCGTCCAGAAATTCCGGGACCAGTCGCGCTCTTCGTCGAAGCCCTTCTCCGTCGCGGTGGTCGCGTTGATGTTGATCGTGTGCCCCGCGCTGCGACCGTTGAACGCGGTCTCGTCCTCCCCCACCCGCCCGATCGCGCCGCCGAGCTGGAAGATCGGGAACGCGGTGAGCGGTGAGGTCATCTGGAGCGCCCTCGAGGCGACGATGTCGATGACGCCGTCACTGAGCTCGGCCAGGTCCGCGGACCGGAAGTAATACCACCAGCCCGGAGGGAACGATGGGTCGAGCATCGATTGGTGGGCAACGAACGGCTTGGGCTTGCAGAGGTCCAGGATGGATGATCCGAACTCTCGCATCGGGCGGATCACCTTCTCTCCCTCCTCGACGGGACCCGCATAACAGGACATGACCGTCACGACCGGCTTGCCGTGGAACTCTTTGGGGATCGCCGGGAGGGGAGGGATCCTCCGATGAACCACGATCGTCGTCAGGTCATCCGGCACGTCGGTGATCCAATCGCGGTAGAACCGGAGAACCTTGGGGGAGTCCTCCATTGGCCAGTAGATCGGACCGGCCAGTACGGTCGGCCCGACCGGGTTCAGGCGGAACGTGAATTCGGTGACGATCCCGAAATTGCCGCCGGCTCCGCGAATCCCCCAGAAGAGGTCGGGGTTCTCCGACTCGCTCGCCTTCACCAGCTCGCCGTTCGCGGTGATCATGTCGACGGCGAGGAGCTGGTCGACCGTGAGGCCGTACTTCCGCATGAGCCACCCGATGCCGCCGCCCAGCGTCAGACCCGCGAGCCCGGTGTGGGTGACGATGCCGGCCGGGACGGCAAGCCCGAACGCCTGCGTTGCCTGGTCGAGCTCCCCGAGTAGCACGCCGGCCTGAGCCCTCGCGGTCCGCGCTTCCGGATCGACGCGAATTCCTTTCATGGGCGACAGGTCGATCACGATGCCGTCGTCGCATGTGGACTGTCCGGGAAAACTGTGGCCGCCGCTTCGCACCGCGACCGGCAGGTCCGTCCCTCGCGCGAATCTCACCGCCGCGACGACATCGGCAACGCCAGAGCAGCGCGCGATGAGAGCCGGGTACCGATCGATCGAGCCGTTCCAGATCTTGCGACGCTCGTCGTAGGTCGGGTCTCCGCGCCGGACGAGCTCCCCGCGGAAAGCCGTCCGCAGCGCGCTCAGCGCTGCTTCGTCGAGCCTGACCCCGGTTGCGATAACACCCACTGCGCGCCTCCCTCAGTTCAGGTCGACAAGTCTGCCACGAGGGGTCGCTCGGAAAGTCGCTACGCGGGGCTGACCTCCAGCCGCAGCTCACGCCCCAGGATCCCCGAGAGACGCTCGACCTCAGCCCGTAAAGCGGTTCGCTGTATTGCACCGGCGCGCCGCGTCCCGCGCGACGAAACGAAGCTAGGGCTCCGGATCTCCCGACGCCGCTTCCGATCGCGCTCTCTCCGCGAGGACCTGGTTGAGGTCCGCAAGGTGCTCGCGGTCGTGGTCGAGGTCCACCCTGAGATAGTCGAGAACGGTGATCTCGCCGAATGTGCGGTGGCTCCCCGTCCGCGAGAGCCGTTCCGGCGATAGCGACCGCACGAAGTCGAACACTCGACCCCGGCTCTCACGCCACTCACGAACCGAATGACGGAGGTCACGGTCACTGAAGTCCCAGCCGTCGTTGTCATAGAACTCGAATCTCGGCTTGGCCCCGGCTGCGATCTGACGCACGCGGACGAGCACGCATTCGCTCTGGCACGCTTCAAGGTGCGCCGCGATCTGACGGAATGACCAGTGCTCCTCGCTCAGCCGCCAATCCTGATCGTCCGCGACCGACTCCAACAGCTGTGAGACCTCGGCCGTTGTCTGCTCGAGAGCGGCGATCAGCTCGGAGGCACGATCGGAGCTCACGTTGAGGACACCTCTACACCTTGAGTTCAGGAACCCGTTGAAACGATACACACGGCGCGAAGCCGCATGATTCGGCGATGGTCCAAACACTCAAGATCGGCTCGATCGTTATCCGTTGTTATGAGTTCGACAGGATGCTGGCGTTCTGGCAGGAAGCCCTGCACTACCTACCCACACGTCCTGCCAAGGACGGCTGGGTGATCTTGCGGGATCCAACTGGAAGCGGGCCGAATGTGTCGTTGGACCAAACACCAGAAAGACGTTCGGGCAAGAGGAGCCGATTGCATTTCGACCTCTACACAACTGACCAAGAGGGCGAGGTGGAAAGGCTCGTCAAGATCGGGGCCACTCCATATCCCTGGAGGTACCGCCCGGATGATGACTTTGTCGTTCTCGAAGATCCGGATGGAAACCTCTTCTGTGTGGTCCAAGTCCCGACCGAGACGCCACCCGGCTAACGTGTCGAATTCGGTCCGACGCGTTCGTCGTCGATAGGTACGGCCGGATAGCGAATAACGAGAGGAGCGACGAATGAAATTCTTGATGCTTGTCTGCTGGGACGCCAAGAAAATGGACGCTCAGACCGAGCCCGATCCGAGTAACCCTCCGAAAGAGGAGAGCTTCCCGTGGCTGGACGACCTCCAGGCGCGGGGCAGCTGGATCACGGGCGACCAACTGGCTCCGCCGCGCCGGGCCCGCTCCGTCCGCGTGCGCGATGGGAAGGCGATCGTCACAGACGGTCCGTTCGTCGAGACCAAGGAAGCCGTCGGCGGGTTCGACCTCATCGAGTGCGGCAGCCTGGAGGAGGCGGTCGAGATCGCGGCCAAACATCCTGTCGCCCGGACGGGGACGATCGAGGTCAGGCCACTCTGGGGGAACTGACGGGCGCTGCGCATTCGACCGCTCTCCCACCCCACCGGGCGACGATGGGTCAGTTCCCCACGGCGCCGGAGCCGGGGACGAATCGATATCCGGTCCCGGGCACGGTCTCGATGTACCGCGGCTTGTGCCAATCGTTTTGCAGCTTCGCGCGAAGAGCACGCACGTGCCAGTCGACGACCTTGTTCTCGCTGACGAAGTCGGTGCCCCAGAGCGCGTCCAGGATCTGCTCCCGCGTGAGCACGGTTCCAGCGTTCGCGGCGAGGAGGTACAGGAGCGCCTGGTCGAGCGAGCTCAGGTGTAGCTCGTGTTCCCCGACGATGACCGTCCGGTTGAGCACATCGAACTCCAGGTCGCCGACGCGCAGGCGGGGAACGAACTCCCCGGCGTTGCCGTGGGTCCGACGGAGCGCTGCCCGTGCGCGCGCCACAAGATCGTCCGGAACGAAGGGAATACCGATGTAGTCGTCGGCGCCACGCTCGAAGGCATCAAGCTTCCCGCGCAGATCGCTGCGCCGGGTCAGAGCGATGACACCCATCGGCCCTCCGGCACGCGCCTCATCGATGAGCTGAATACCCGCGCCTGCCTCTAGGTCAATGTCGAGGAGAAGCAGATGCGGCTTCCACTCCGCGATCGCCGTCTTGGCGCCGCTCACCGTCCCTTCGCATCGGCGGACATAGCCTCCATGCCGGAGGGTGAAATCGACGGTGTTCGCCAGCGCCCGGTCCCCGAGCACAACAAGCGCCCGCGCTGCGCCGTCAGAATCTCTCGCGGCCGGTGCGACCGCACTCACTCGGACACGGACCCGAGGCTACACCTACTTCTCGATCCTCGGGCACCTATGTCACATGGTCGGGCGCCAACAAGATGACGCCGAGCACGTCGTCCCCCGACGAAGACGGATTCTGGTGCGGGCGCTCCCGCACTATCTACGAGGCGCGTGAGGTCAGCGACCCGGCTAACGAGGACCGTGAGCTTTACGCGCCGAAGTAGCGTGGGAGCCGGCGAGAAGATTCCTTGGGGAGCCCTATGTCGAGGCGGTTCTGGCGCGCCACCGGGCAAGAGCGACTCAGAGACTAGGATCGCCGCGAAAGGTTTCTTTAGGGAACGACTAAAGGGGAGGGACCATGCGTTTGCTCAAACTCTTCGCTGTGCTCGTGGCGCTGACAACCGTGGCCGCTGCGGCCACCCGCGCCGACGCGGTCGGCCCGCCGTGGGGACCGGCGACGCCCAACTTCAACCTCGAAGTCATCTTGAGACCGGTCGCAGGCGGACCGGACAACGGCTTCGGATTGGTGAAGTTCCGTCAGCCAAAGGACGCTGACAAGATCGTCTACCTCGACGTCTGGGTTCGCGATCTTGCCGCGACCCACAGCTATCTCCTCCAGCGGGCGACGGATACGAACGTGAACGACGAGTGCAACGGAACGAATTGGTTGACGCTCGGCCGGGGATCCGTTGCCCAGGCGATCACGACGGACGAAAGAGGAACCGGCCGGGCGGACCTGTTCCGGAGCCTGGCGGCGGTTCAGCTTGGCACGCAGTTCGACATCCACTTCCGCGTGACCGACGCGGTGACCTCAGCGGTCGTACTGGAGAGTGCCTGCTACCAATTCACGGTCAGCCAGTGAGCGAGAGGGCGGCCGCCCCGTGGGGGCCGCCCTCCACGAATGTCCGCATCCGTCGGTGGAAGGTGACGTAGGACCCTTCGAGCCACTGAATCAGCTCGGAAGCGACACCCTCGCCGATGAAGAAGACGCCGTCGCCCTCATGGATCGCTATAGCCTCGTGAACGGTTAGACGCTGTCCTTGTAGATATCCCCCCAAGGGATGTCCGAAGCCGATCCACCACCTGAGAGCCAACCTGCCACGCCACCGATCATTTTCGCGGCTATTGGTAGGCCGAGCCCAACGAGGATGTCCATGAGCTCCGTCTGACCGCCGTTCGTCTGGCCGCCAGTGTGAATTCCGCCGCCGATGGACCGCGACCGAGGGCCGCTTGTCTGACTAGCAGGTTGAGTTGCCTCGGCGAGTAACCGAGCCCGCGCTGCCACCTCGCTGGCGATCGCCATGACAGCCTCGCGCTCGTCTTGGTTCAAGTCCTTTCAGACCGGATGGTCGCCTCAGCGCCCTGAGGCCCGGCGTCAGACAGCATCGTGAGGTAAGCAAGGGGGGCGCGAGTCGTTCTTAGGGCAGCGCTGCGATGATCTTGCGGTACTCGTCCTCGGTGAACGCGCGGAAGGTCTCGGTCTTCACGGCGCCGGCTGCGCCGGTCTGGAGCGCAAGCCGCGCAACGGTCGCGTCGTCGGGCGCCTCGCTGATCACGACGGCGTCGTATTGCCCCGTTGTTAGGTAGAACGCCTTGATGCTCCCGCCCGCGGCCTGCCACCCCTTCTTCGCGTTGTCGAGGCGGTTCGGACTGTCCTTGATGTTCGCGATCCCTTTGTCGGTGAACCTCAGCAAACTGATGTAGGTCGCCACGCTTCCTCCCTCAAGCCCTGCGACCGCGCCCCCTTGGCATCGGCCATGATAGGCGCGCTCCGTTGCAAGTTGCCGACGATGCACATCTCCGTGTCGTCGGAGAGGTAGATGTCGAAGTCTCGCAGTAACGACACAGAACATTGCGGTCGTTGCGGGGCTGCCAACACGTGAGCTTGTGCAGGACGAGCGCGGGTGGCTGCGTCTCGTGAGTTGAGACAGAGCCCGATATCGCCTCGTTCGAGGGTGCGGCCGTCCGAATGATCGCCGCTGCCGACGCGCTGGCTACGTTACCGCCGGCATCTCCCTACTTGGGGTCGATGTGACTATGGTGCGGTCATGAGTTGGCACGCCGCCGGCTTCCCCGAGCACGAGGGTACGGTCACGAACACGCCGTGGGTACGAGGGCCTCAATCTTTGCCCTGCGCCGGCTCGGTGTCACCGTCCGCGGTCGCGGCGCTCAGGCCCGATCGAGCTTCAGGACGCCGTTGGGGCTGAGCCGCGCACAACGGAACCTTCGAGAGCGGAAGACGGGGCTCTATGTCCCCAATGTTGAAACAGTTCGGCTGGTCAGGGACGAGCGCGGGTGGCTCCGGCTGGCGGGCTGACCCATCTCTCCGAGTCGAATACTGTGCTGCGTGGCGACCACCGACCCAAGACGGCGAAAGCGCGGACCGAGCTGCGGCAGTGCGTTGACTCTCGCGTGGAAAGGAGCGGCTAGAAATGCGAGGCCCCACTGGAATTATCGGGATAATCGTCACGATCGTGGTCATCTTTCTGATCCTTCGCTTCCTCGGCCTCATCTGAGACAGCACCCCTAAGGTCCGGCGCTGTTGCCCTTGCGCTTTTACGGCCATCGATCCATGCACGTATTCGGCAACTCGACAGCTGCGCCGCCCGACCCCATGTGCTGTGGTCAAGAACGATGTGTTTGCAATGGAGTGTCGCGTACGACGTCGCTCCGTAAGGATCCGGAGGGAGCGCAGCGCCAGATCATGCTCCGGCCTCGCGCCGTTGCGAGACGACCGACTGGAGCGCGACGCGGCAGCGAACGCTGATCCGGTTGAGGGGCCCGCGACGGGCGGGCCCTCAACCGACTGTTCGCGCGGTGGGCTTACCCCAGCCGACTCCTCGCGCGTAAGCGCTGGATTGCCGCGAGTGCGGCCAGCGCCACAAGGATCGCGACGATCGCTGGGTCGAGCCCCCTAGATACGCCAGGGTCGACCGACGTGTTCGGCAGTGCCTGCGGAGCCGCGACCGCGCCCGCTACGACGGGGCAGTTAGCCGGTGCGGCCCCGTCGATGCGCGCCGAGCCGGCCACCGGAATGTTGAACAGCACGGCCCTCGTGACCACGGGCGACGTACCGTCGTTCCGCGCCAGCGACCGCTCGTTGGCGCCCTCTATGGCTCCTTGACCGGCTGTGTAGCTCTGCTTCGCGCAGTTCTGGTCGTAAAAGGTGAGCGTGCCCGACTCGACAAAGACAAGGACCGTGCCCGGATGGCCATGCCAGCCGCTGTCTCCGCCCGGCGCAATCGTCACGCGCTGAGCAAGCACATCGCGCTCAGCCGCAGTCGTGATGGTGAACGGCGCTGCGAAAGTCGCTCGCTGGACGATCCCGCCTGGGACCTTGAAGGAGGTGCCGGACGGGGTTGAAGTTTCGGGTAAGTTGTTTGCGTCCGCGCCCACGGCGCACGCCGGAGTCGCGGCGTCCGATCGGACCGCAGCGCCGACGGGAACGTCGAAGAACACGACCGTCAGTATCAGCAGCCCACTCGTTTCGTTCCTCGCCAGATGTACGTTGCCTGCACGCTCCACGGCGCCGCGATTTTCCGCTGTGACGGTCTTCGCGCACGAGTCGTCGTAGAGGCTCAAAGTTCCAGCCTGCACGAAGATGACCGCGCCCCCGCGGTGGGTATGCCACCCCGAATATCCGCCCGGCGCGAGGATCAATTGCTGGATCACACTTTGGTTGCCCGCCATTTGGCTGGTGTTGATCGCGGCCCCAACGGTGGCCCGCGCGAACGGTGTTGCGACGAACAGGCTCGCCGGTGTTGCTAGCGCAATCGTGGCCGTGAGCATCCACGTGCAAAACGTCGCGATGAGTGACAGCCGCTTCATTGCCCTCGCCTCCCCTACTGCTGCGCATTGTGAGGCGGTCGCCAAACGCGATGGGCACGCAGCGAGCACCGGCGGCGCGCGCGTGAGATAGGAAGGTCTCCCAGCCATTCCAGACCGACGCGCCGGGCAGGACGACCTGCAGCGTGATGGAACCTTCCCACCGGCAACGGCTGCGCCGGTCTCCGACAAAACACGTGTCGCCATCCGACCGTCGAGCATCCGGTGGCCTTTTCTCGGGAGGGCGCGAAGCCGGTTGGGCCAGGCGACTGTCATAGGCCAGGTGGGGCTGAAGGCATCTGATCGGGAGTCAGCCGCCCAGAGCTATGTCCAACTGCAACTTCTACGACGCAGAGACAGGGCTAGAGCGTCACTTGGAAGCAAGCGGCGGCTCGAGGACGACGACCGCGGTCCCGGACGGGCGGCGGGTCGCGTAGCCATCGACGTCGTCTCCCATCTCGCGCCATCGGGCCCAGAGGCGCTCGTGCTCTTCTCCTTGGGCCGCGCGGCCTCGGATCGCGCGCGAGCCACCTGGGAGCTCCACCTTAGCGTCGGGGTGCGCCTGCAGGTTGAGCCACCAGGCGGGTTCGGCCTCTGCCCAGCCGTTCATCGCCATGGTCACGAGGTTTGGGCCGTCCTCGTAGTAGCCGAGGATCACGCTGCGCTCCTTGCCGGAACGGCGGCCCACCGTTGTGAGGCGCATCGTCCCCCATCGGTTCGGCTTCGGGGGCCAGAGGCCCACACGGCCTCTACTGAGCCGATGGATCGCGCGGTGAATTACCCAGGCCGAGACGACGACCCAGCGGGGCGGGAGTCGCGGAGATCGCTTCGCAGCATCGGGCATCGCTCGCATGATGGCACCCCAGCCACGAGTGGGCGTCTTAACGATGACCGCCGAGGAGAAGAGACGCATGCTCGCCGCGATCTTCGACACGGTAGTTCGCCCAGCTCCACGAAATTCAGCCGAAGCAGGTTGACGAGTGAGCGAATTACACAGGTCCCTACATCGTCGCGGCGACCCCGAAGCCGGTCAGCCTGGCAACGGAGCGGAAGACGGGACTCTATGTCCCCAATGTTGAAACAGGACGGCTGGTCCGCGACGAGCGGGGTTGGCTCAGCTTGGCGGGCTGAGCCAAAAGTTCGCAGTGCCCGGGGACAAGCCGGATGGAGAGGCTCGTCCAACTGCAGCCCCGACGGTTCCGGCATGCGTGGTTCGCGATGACTCAACGGGCGTAGAGTCTGGGGCGCGTGGGCACGCGCGATCGTCAACCGGGGATCGAACGCGTTGGGAGAAATGAGCTCTGCTCGATCCGCAGGTCCCCATCGCCGTGAGTTCGCTGTGAATCGGTCGACTGCCAGGCCGTCGTGGGGTACTCAGCGCTGACCCACGAGCGAGTGCTACACGTGATCGAGGACCTGGATGACGCCGCTCTTCGCGAACGCACCGGCCGCTCCAATTCGGTCGGTTTCAACTTGTGGCACATCGCTCGCTGGGCGGACTGGCTGCAGGGCCAGATCGCCGGGACACGTGGCGAGGACGACCGCTCGATATGGGAGCGCGAAGGTCTACCTAGCCATTGGGGCTGGGACTCGGCGAAACTCGGCGCCTGGGAGACTGGGATGGGCATGGACGAGGGTGTCTCAGCGCAGCTTGCGCTACCGCCGAAGAGCGAGATCGAGCGCTATGCCCGCGCGAGCTTCAGTGCACTAGAAACATCCGTCGCCGGCCTCGACGAAGAATCATTCGGCACGACTCTCAAGAGTGGCAAGACGAATGAAATGAAGGATGCGACGATCGGATCCTGGATCGTGAGCATTCTCGTTCACGCCAATCGCCACCTAGGCATGATCGAGTCGATGAAGGGCGCTTCCGGACGGCGAGGGACCGCGTCGGTGTAGAACGTGAGGCCAGGAGAGGTACTCCGTTCATTTGGCTACACGACCCGTCCCGATGCGACCAAGAAACGATCTCTGAGCGGAAGACGGGACTCAAAGACACGGATGTGGTAATAACCTGGCTAACCCAGGGCGGCTGCGGGTGGCTACGGCTGGGAGGCGGCGACGAGCGACATGACTCCGCGAATTGGTCGTCTCGGCTGGGTACAGATCGACTCTACCGATCCTGAGCGACTCGCCGCCTTTTGGACGGTGGTTCTTGGTGTCGAAATCGAGGGCAGACTAGGCACTCCACCGCAGTTCGTGAATCTCCACAAGCAGTATCCAGACGCGCCGTATGTTTCGTTCCAGCGCGTGCCCGAACCGAAAACGGTGAAAAATCGTGTGCACCTGGACATCGTTGTCGATGACGTCGAGGTCGCAACGTCACGGATAGTCGATCTCGGAGGCCGGCGGCGTCGGCCGGACGCGGACTTCAATGAGTACGGTTACTGCTGGCGGACGATGGCTGATCCCGAGGGCAATGAGTTCTGCCTGATCTTCAAGTGCTGAGCACATCTGAGAGTTACGGTCTCAATGACCATGCGCACACCTAGGACCTGCCTAGCCCCAAGCTCAGAGCGGAAGACGGGACTCAAGCCTCGTGATGTTGAAACAAACCGACTCGTTCGTGACGAGCGGGGGTGGCTGCGGCTGGCCAGCCAAGCGGGCAGGCACGCCGTCTTGGGCTAGGAGCGGCTCGAACGCGGAGTCCGACGTGCTTCGAGCCTGCCCTAGGCGAGGAAGGGCGAGACGAGATCGTCGGCCGACCAGCGCATGAACACGAATGGGC
The DNA here is from genome assembly GCA_038040345.1 of Chloroflexota bacterium. Taxonomy (GTDB): domain Bacteria; phylum Chloroflexota; class Limnocylindria; order P2-11E; family P2-11E; genus 3-1-20CM-2-70-9. Next base: position 116,664 of record JBBPIQ010000003.1, on the reverse strand, counting down.
GCGCGATCTCGATGTCCGCGCGATCGCGGAGCAGCGGCACGCAGGCCTCAGACACGAACGCGCTGCCGAGCTCGAGCGTGTCGCGCACATAGACGACGAGCGGTCCGCCGACCCGGTCCGGCGATGTCGCGAGCGCCATACGCAGACAGTCGCGGTCGCTCTGCAGGACGATCGGCCACTTGGCGTTCTCCGGGGACCGTGCGGTGGTCGCGTTCAGGACGGTCACCTCTTCGTTTACCTTACTAGCGAAGCGCCGTGGCACGAAGTCGACCATGCCCATACCAACAGCGTTGCCGTCGCTCTCCTCGGCCAGATCGCGCACGACGATCCGGTGGATGACTGGCATGCCTTCGTGCCACGGCCGCCCATGCTCGTAGCCGTAGACGCTACGGCCGATGATGTTGGTATCGATCCCGGCACCCGAGATGTTCTTCCCCATGCGGTCGCAGACCAGCACGTCGATCTCATCGAGCGGGAGCCGGCCCATTAGCCGCTTCGCCTCGATCAAAAGCCGCTCCTCATGCGCGAAGAAGCCGTCGAGCGCGACCGCCTCGATGCGCGCGGTCTCGTGATACGCGTTCTCGAGGATCGCAACGCCGCCGAGGATCTTCCGGCTTTCGATGACCCGCCCGGCCGCGGCGCCGATGGCGTTCCCGAGCCCGATTCCGAACACCTGACGGTGACACTCGCGCGCGCCCTCGTACTTCCCGAGCCCGATCGCGCACATCTTCGCGAGGCCGCTCTCGAGCGGGCCCTTGAAGTCGGTGTGCGGCTTCACGCGATTCAGCAGGAGCACGCCATCGGCGTGCCAGCCGACCTCGGCGATGAACGCCTCGATGCCCTCGGGAGTGACGCCCAGGCTGCGCGCGGCCATGTCATCGCGGATCGGTGCGCCGACCTGCTCCTCGGTCACGCCGTAGTGCGCGAGCAGATGTCGCTGGCCGGTGGCGGTCGCGCCGCCGTGGCTCCCCATCGCCGGGATGACGAACGGCCGGTGACCATGGGCCTTCAGCGCGTCGATGGCGGCGCGGGCGAGGGTCGCGATGTTCGCGATGCCCCGGCTGCCGACGGTGACGCCGATCTCGGCGCCGTCCGGCAGCGACCGCGATGCGAGCACCTGCGCGACGGCGTCGCGGGTCGCCGCGACCACGTCCGTCACCACCGGACGCGGGAAGCGGACGGTCACCGGCGCGAGGCGCAGCTCGTCGATGTCCATCGCTCGTAGGCTACGTCCGGATGCCGCGGGCCACGGGATCAGTCAGCCGCCGCGACGCGCAGTCTCCGCTGGCGCTCGCGATCGATGTCGGCACGTCGTCTACGCGAGTCGTCGCGTTCGACGCACTCGCCCGGCAGGTCAGTGGCACGGCGGTGCGCGAGGCCCACGCGGTCGCGACCGACGCCGCCGGCGCTGCGACGCTCGACGCCCATCGCCTCCTCGGCGGCCTCGCGCGGTGCATCGACAGCACCCTCGCGAAGCTCGGCCGCCGCGCCGCGGACGTCGCGGTCGTCGGGACCTCGGTCTTCTGGCATGGCCTCCTCGGCATCGACGCACGCGGCAAGCCGACTACGCCGCTCTTCACCTGGGCCGACCTACGCGCCCGCGACGCCACGCGGGCCCTCGCGAGCGAGATCGATCCCGACGCGTTTCACGCACGCACCGGCTGCTACCTCAACTCCACCTACCCGGCAGTGAAGCTGCGGTGGCTTCGCGATGCCCAGCCGGCGGCCGTCCGCCGCACGGCACGCTGGATCTCGTTCGCCGAGTACCTCCAGCTCCGCCTGCACGGCGAGGCCCACGCAGCGCACGGCATCGCGTCGGCGACCGGCCTATACGACCAGGCACGTCGCGCGTGGGATCCGCTGACGCTGCGCGCCATCGGTGTCGACCAGCGAATGCTCTCGCCCATCTCCGACGAGCCGACGACGGGCCTACGCGCGATGTTCGCGAAGCGCTGGCCCACGCTCGCACGAGTGCCGTGGGTGCCGGGCATCGGCGACGGCGCGCTCGCGAACGTCGGATCTGGGAGCGCAACGCGCGACCGTGCGGCGATCTCGCTCGGCACTTCGGGCGCGGTCCGCGCGTGCTACCGCGCCGACCGCGCGGACGCGCCGAAGGGGTTGTGGGAGTACCGCCTCGACGAGCGCTACGTCGTCGTCGGTGGGGCCGTGAATAACGGATGGAATGCGATCCAATGGGTCCAGCGCACGATCGCTAAGGCAACAGCGGATACGGGCCATGGGCTCACCGTGCTGCCGCTCTTCGCCGGCGAGCGCACACCGTGGTGGGACGACAGCGCGACCGCGGCGATCGCCGGTCTGCGGCTCGCGACGCAACCGGCGGAGATCGCGAGCGCGCTCATCGAGGCCGTCATGCTCCGACTCGCGGCGGCGACGGAGGCGCTCGTCGAATCACAGCCGGACGTCGCGCGGCTCATCGCGTCAGGAGGCGTGTTCGCCTGGCAGCCCGAGCTCGCGCAGATCATCGCCGACGCGATCGGTCGGCCGGTGGCGCTCGCCGACGATGCCGAGGCCTCGGCGCGCGGTGCGGCGATCGTCGCGCTCGCACGGATCGGGGCGCTGCGCTCGATCGAGGTCCCGCCACGGATCGCGCGGACCTTCCGGCCGCACCTGAAACAAAGAGCGCACTACCGGGAGCTGCTCGAGCGGCAGGCGCGCCTCCATCTGGCGCTGCGCGAGGCCGGGCTCTAGGAGGTTTTGCCGAGCGACTGCAGCGCGGCCGGGAGGATCACCAGCTCAGGGATCGCCGCGCGCTTCGGGAGCGCGAGAACGAATGCGATCGACTCCGCGACGTCCTCTGGCCGCAGCATCTGCGCACGGGTCGCGGCGTCGGGCGGCTGCGGCCGGTTCTTCATCATCGGCGTGTCCACCATCCCGGGCTCGATCGCGCACACGCGGATGCCCTGGGCGCGGACCTCTAGTGCGACGGCGTGCGCGAACGAACTGAGCCCGCCCTTCGCCGCCTGATACGCCGGTCCGGATGCGTCGGGCCAGCGCGCCGACACGCTGCTCACGATGACGATGTCGCCGCGCGCTGCCTGGAGCTTCGCGAACGAGGCATGCACGAGATTGAACGCACCGGTGAGGTTCGCGGCCACGAGCTCGTCCCACGCCGCTGGCGTGAGCTCGCCCAAACGGCGTTTCGGCACGTTAGTCCCCGCGCAGTAAACGAGCGCGTCGATGCGCTCGATGCTGGCGACGGCCGCGTCGACCGCCGCGCGATCGGTTACATCAACCGCACGTGCGGTCGTGCCGGCGACATCGGGCGCACGGCGCGCGATCGCGTGCACGTGCATGCCACGGGATACGAGGAGCGTCGCGGTCGCGTGGCCGATGCCGCTGGAGGCGCCGACCACGAGCACCACACGACCGGCGAGCGGTTCGTTCACGCGTTGCCTGATAGGAAGATCTTGATCGTCTCGGTCGCACCCTTTGCGAGCTCGGCGAAGGCGCGCGGACCGTCGGACAGCGGCCGCACCGGCTCGAGATTTCCGATCCCCGCGCGGCTCTCCGCGAGCCAGCGCAACGCGGTCGCGAAGTCGTCGTCGCTATACGCGTAGCTGCCTTGAACCGCGATCTCGCGGCGGATGAGATCGTGGAAACTCAACTCGAGCGTATCCACGTGGAGCCCGATCGCGACGAACGTCCCGGCGGCACGCGTCAGCGCGATACCGCGCACGCGGGTCTCGGGCCGGCCGACCGCGTCCATGACGAGCGGGGCGGGCTCGGCGATGTCGTCCGCGGAGGCGGCAACCTCGGTCGCGCCAAGGGCCTCGGCCTGCGCGCGCCGTCCAACATGCGGCTCGGCAACGGCCACTTGCGCGATTCCCGCCGCGCGCGCGGCTTGCAGCGCGGCGAGGCCGATCGTTCCGGCACCGATGACGATGGCGCGCTGAGGCGTCCCACCGAGTGTGCCGAGACGAACGGCATGGACGCCATTCGCGAGGGGCTCCGCAAGGGCAGCGAGGCGGGCGTCAAGGCCGTCGGGCAGAAGAACAAGCGCCGAGACCGGGACCGCGACCTCCGCGCCGAAGCCGCCCGGCCGGTGTACGCCGATGAGCTGCCGGCGCTCGCACACGTTCCGGTGCCCGCTACGGCAGGGGACACAAGCGCCGCAGCTGAGGAGCGGGTTCACAGTCACCCGGCTGCCCATCCAGACCGAGTCGACGCCGTCGGCGACCGCGGTTACGGTGCCGGCGAACTCGTGGCCCATGACGAGCGGCGGGGTGCGGTTCGCTTGGTGACCCAGGTAGCCCTCGACCTCGGAGCCGCAGATACCCGCCGCGTCCACCGTTACAACGACCTCGGTCGGCTGCGGCACCGGGCGCGCAACTTGCTCGACGCTAAGGCGCTCCGGACCGAGCCAGACCAACGAATCCATCCCGGCTACGGTACAAAGGTCCGGACAACGCTGGGAGGAGAGCATGTTGCATCCGTCTCGCGCCGCGATCGCGGCGCTCACCGCACTTTCGGTCATCGGGACCGCGTGCAGCTCGGGCACGCCAGCCCCGGGCGCCTCGGGATCGGGCGGCAAGCCGTACGCGGGGACCACGATCCGCGTGCTCGGCGCCAATCACCCTTGGGCCGACGCGCTCAAGCCGCTCCTGCCGGACTTCGAGGCGAAGACCGGCATCAAGGTCAACCTCGAGCAGTACGGCGAGGATCAGCTCACGCAGAAGCTGACCACGGAGTTCACCGCGGGCAGCTCGGACATCGACGCGTTCATGCAGCGTCCGCTGCAGGAAGCGAAGCTCCATCAGCAGAACGGCTACTACCAGGACCTCAACACCTACTTCAAGGACAGCAACAAGACCCCGGCGGACTACGAAGTGAACGACATCTCGAAGGCCGCGCTGGGCACCGAGGCTGTCGGCGACGTCCTCACCGGCGTCCCGATCGTCGTCGAAGCCGAGGTCCTCTACTACCGCAAGGACCTGCTTCAGGCCGCGGGGCTCTCAGTCCCGAAGACGCTCGATGAGCTCAAGGCCGCAGCCGCGAAGCTCACCGACAAGAGCAAGGAGCAGTACGGCTTCGTCGCGCGCGGGCAGCGCAGCCCGGCGGTCACGCAGTTCTCGAGCTTCCTGTACAGCTACGGCGGTGACTGGTTCGACCTGAAGACGAAGAAAGCGTCCATCGACACGCCGGAGTTCATCCAGGCCGTCACGTTCTATGGCTCGCTGCTCAGGGACTACGGCCCGCCCGGCGTCCTCAACATGTCGTTCCCGCAGGCGGCCGCGATCGTGTCGCAGGGTAAGGCCGCTATGTACACGGACGCGAACTCGATCTACCAGCTCATGCTCGACCCGAAGCAGTCGCAGGTCGCCGACAAGATGGGCGTCGCGCCGTTCCCGGCCGGGCCGAAGGGCGCGAACATGTACAACGTCACGTCGTGGGGCCTTTCGATGTACGCGAAGGCGCCGCACAAGGACGCGGCGTGGGAATTCATCAAGTGGGCGACGAGCAAAGAGATCGTGATCAAAACCCAGGCGACCGGCGCGGTCCCCGGTGCGCGGAAGAGCGCGTTCGATGACCCGCAGGGCAAGTCCAAGTTCCCGGCTGACTGGAGCGCGGCAGCTGCTGCGTCCGGCGGTGGGCGTGGCTACGACCGGCCGCTGATCGTCCAGGTCCAGAAGGGCCGCGACATCATCGGCGACGTGATCACGACCTCCATCCAGGGCGGCGATATCGCCGGCGCGGCGAAGAAGGCCCAGGTGGAGTTCCAAGCGCTCCTCGACTCAGAGAAGTAGATGACGGAGGGCGGGTTCGCGGATCGCCACGCGCGGTGGTTGTTCCCAGCACCCGCCCTGCTGTTCGTGTTCGCGCTCATGGTCTTTCCGATCCTCTACACGGTCTGGACGAGCCTGACCGGCTGGGACCTCGGCACCGGGCGCCCGCCGACGTTCATCGGACCGGGCAACTACGAGAACCTCCTTGGTGACGAGCGCTTCAGGGGCGCGATCGGCCGCACGCTCTACTTCACGGTCATTGCGGTCGGCATCGAGGTCGTGCTTGGCGTCGCGATCGCGCTCATCCTCAATCGGGAGTTCCGCGGCCGCCGGTTCGTGACCTCGATCCTCCTCCTGCCGATGATGGCGACCCCAGTGGCGATCGCCATGGTCTGGCTGCTGATGTACGAGCCGACCGCGGGCATCGTGAACTTCGTGCTGCGGTCGCTTCATCTCCCGACGCCGCTCTGGATCGCTGGCGCCGAGTCGGTGATCCCCGCGCTCGCGCTCGTCGACATCTGGGAGTGGACCCCCATGGTTGTGCTGATCACCCTCGCGGGCTTGGCAAGCCTGCCTTCGGATCCCTTCGAGGCCGCGGCCATCGATGGCGCCTCGACGCTGCAGTCGATCCGCCTCATCACGCTCCCGCTGCTGGTCCCGACGATCGTCGTGGCGACACTGCTGCGGCTCATCGACGCGCTGAAGACGTTCGACATCATTTACACGATGACCGGTGGCGGGCCAGGATTCTCGTCGGAGACGCTGAACGTCTTTTCGTACCAGCAGGCGTTCCAATACTTCAGCTTCGGGTACGCGAGCTCGGTGCTAGTCGTTTTCTTCGCGATCGTGCTCTCGATCAGCCTAGTGTTCACATACGTACGTCGCGAGCCCCCGTCGCGGCTCGCGGTGGCTGATGGCCGCCGCTAGGACCGATGCACACGAGCGTGCAGCCGTGCCGACGCAGACGGTACGGCTCCGGTTGGGCCCCGTCGTTCGGTTCCTCACGATCGCGGTCATCCTGACCTTCTTCCTTGCGCCGTTCCTCTGGATGCTGCTGAACTCGTTCAAGACCCCGATCGAGGTCATCACGCTACCGCCGAAGCTCGTGTTCGAGCCGACGACCGCGAACTACGAGAACGTCTTTCAGAGTCAGAACTTCGGCAGGTATCTCGTGAACAGCATCGTCGTGGGCGCAGGGTCGGTGGGCATTGGCCTCCTGATCGGGTTGCCGGCCGCCTACTCGATTGCGAAATGGGATCAGCGGGGGGTGGCGACGGCGATCCTCCTTGCCCGTATCGTGCCCGGCATCACGTTGCTCGTGCCGCTGTTCATCCTGTTCCGACAGGTGCATCTCGTGGACACGTTCGCGTCGCTAATCCTCACCCACGCTCTCGTGGGACTGCCGTTCATCGTCACCGTCATGGTGCCGTTCTTCAAGGGGATCCCAGTCGAGCTCGAAGAGGCAGCCCGCATCGACGGCGCGACACTGTTGCAGACGTTGCGCAAAGTGATCCTGCCGATCAGCGGACCCGGCATCGTCACCGCCGCGATCCTGGCGTTCGTGTTCAGCTGGAACAACTTCATGTTCTCAGTCGTGCTCGCGACGAACCAAACAAAGACGGTGCCGGTCGCCATCTACAACTTCATCTCGTACGCGCAGGTCGACTGGGGCGGTCTCATGGCCGCCGCGGTCGTCATCACGCTCCCAGTGCTCGTGCTCGCTCTCGGGACGCAGCGGTACATCGTGAGCGGCCTCACCGCGGGGGCGGTGAAGGGCTAGCCTCACCCGTGGAACTCAAAGCGTCGCGCCTACAGCGCCGTTTCCCGTCGCGCTCCACTGTTGCCTGCTTCGGTGTCTTGAAACGCCATGGCCTCGCCTTCGCTCTTGCATAACTGCGGAGCACGGCGTCGACGAGCGCAGGCCGCTCACGAGGAAAGCGACAGCGAACACAGGATGCGACGGCCACACGCGTCGCCTAAGTCGGGTTAGATGTTCAGGGACGAATGTGATTCCTAAAAGCGCCGGGCTCCACCCGCGCAACTCGCCTGAGCGGAAGACGGGACTCGAACCCGCGACCCCAACCTTGGCAAGGTTGTGCTCTACCAACTGAGCCACTTCCGCATTCGTCCGGAGACTCCGAACACGCGAATTATAGCTTCGACCCCGCTCCGTTCCGGAAGAGAAGGATCGAGGCCGTGAACCCGTGGACGAAGTTGCGGCCCGCGACGGGGCCGAGCTCGCCCGCGGCGAAGAATCCCGCGACCGGAATGTCGCCGAACGCGCGGCGCACCGCGCCAACGTCGTGATCCGGCTGGCCGAATAGCCCCTGACCGCGGCCATTGCACGAAAAGAGCAGCGCGCCGGCCACGGGATCGAGACGTTCCGGCTCGAGCATCGCGCGGAGATCCTCGCGCGCTGACTCCGCGTCGCGCACCTGGAACTGGACGGTCTGCCCCACCTCGGCCATGTCGCTGATCGCGATCGCGCCCGTATCGCGATCTACACCGACGAGATTGCGGATCACGAAGTCTCCGCGGCCGAGCTCCGGCTTGAGTTCGGTCGTGGCCTGACCGACGTGGAGTCCGCGACGCATCAGCAGCTGGTCGCGCTCGGTCGCGGTCGTGTACAGCTCCTCGACTCGCTTGAGCGCGGGCTGACCGCCGAGCTCGAACACCACGTTGCGCTCCGCGCGTGTTATCGCGAACGTTTCTCCAACGGGCCGGCACCCCTGCGAGACCACGGCGGTCGCGCCGTGCGCGCCCTCGAGGATCGCGCCGATCGCGCCTTCGGTGATGATCTCGTCGTCGACGATGAGGCGCGTACGCCCCGCGACGATCCCACCGGACGCCATACCGCCAACGACCGGCAACCCCGGTGCATGTTCGTTCAGATGCTCGAGGAGAAGGTGCGCTGGAAACGTGTACGGATCGGCGAGCATGACGAGGACGCTGTCGGGCGCGCGTGTCGGGACTTCTTCGAGGCCGTCGAAAACACCGTGCTCCTCTTCTTCCGCGTACGTGAGCCTGAAGGGACGCACGGTGACACCGGGAAGCGTCGCGGCCCACGCTGAAACCGCCGGCGCGTCCTCGACTTCGCGGGCGCCACCGATGACGCCTCCCGCAACACACCCGAGGAGCGTCCCGCCACCGAGGCTCGCATTCGCGCTGTCGACGATCGACTCGAGCTCGTCCTCAAACTGCGGCGCGACGAAGAGAAAGGCGAGGTCCGGGATCGCTCCGTCGAGCGGGGCGATCGCGGCCCCGAGCGCGTCCTCGGCCGCCGCGAGGCCGGAGCGGCGCGTCGAGATCCCGGCGCCGACGCGGATCGAGGCGAGGCGCGTGGTCACGCCTTGAGCCTATCGCGGAGGAGCAACGGTGCCGTGCCGAGGCCCAGGATCGAACTGGGGAGAGATGGTTATGACCAACCACAAACGGTTCAACGAGAAGGACGGCGCAGGCTTTTCCGTCCTTCGCGAAGCGATAGGATGGCCGATCTAGATACTCGACCACCTCGCAGCTCGATCCCAGTGACTGGGCCAAGATCCTGAACGGCGATTTCTTCATCTGGCGCGAGCGCCTCGCCGACGGGTGGCCGCACGAGCGCGTGCTATGCCGCAAGAACCGGGCAGCTGCGGCGGCGACGGGAGACGTCTGATGCACAAGATCGTTGGCCATGAAGAGGTGCAGCGACTCATGCGGGACGGCGCGCAGATCGTCGAGGTCCTTCCGCGCGAGGAGTACGGAGAGGCGCACCTTCCGGGCGCGATCAACATCCCGCTGAAGGAGCTGGACGCGAAGACCGCGTCGTCCCTGCGAAGGGATCGCGCGGTCGTCGTCTACTGCGACGACTTCCAGTGAGACATGAGCCCGCGGGCCGCGTGGCGGCTCGAAAGCCTGGGGTTCACCGACGTGTATGAGTACTCGGCGGGAAAGTCCGACTGGGGTGCGGTCGGGCTCCCGCTCGAAGGCAAGGCGACGGAGTCCGTCCGCGTCAAAGACATCGCGCGGGTCGACGTCCCGACCTGCGGCCTCGCGGACACGGTCGGCAGCGCACGTCTCCGCGCGAAGGACTGGGGCACGTGCATCGTCGTGAGTGACGAGCGCATCGTGTTCGGCCGTCTGTTCAAGGAGCAACTCGAGGGTGACCCGAACGCCCGCGTCGGCGACGTCATGCGCCCGGGGACGAGCACCTTCCGGCCGAACGTGAGCGCGGCGAAGATGCTGGACTACATGGATCGCAGACACCACGACACCTCGCTCGTGACGACCTCGGACGGTCGGCTCGTTGGCCTCGTCCTGCGCGAGGACGTCGAGCGCGCCGCGGGCCGGAGGCCCTGAGGAGTCGCTCGGGCTCGCGGGACCCTTCAGCCGAGCGTGGTCGCGGCCACGAGGCTGCTCGGACCATGACGATGTGGTCATGACTCCGCTATCCGCGTCCGTGACCATGCCATCAGAGAACGGCCAACCGCGGTGGCTGGCTGGCTGGAGGCGTCATGGTGATACAAGAAGACACGACGCGGAAGAGCGATCCAAGCGCGAAGCCGTGTGTGTTGCTCGTCGAGGACGAGCCGATGGTCAGCAAGGTCGTGGGCCAGCTGCTTGATGAGGCCGGCTACGAGCACGTGTCTATCGCCGACCACAAGCAGATCGCCGCCGCAGTTGAGCGCTACCACCCCCGGTGCGTCATCCTCGACAGCGACCCGGGGTCCGCTGGTCATGAGCGCTCCTGGGCCGACGCGGCCGCGATCCGTCGCGCTCATCCCGACGTGCCTGTGCTGATGTTCACTGCGGACCCGGCCGCGACGGCCGAGGCCAAGGCCGGCACGAGCGCCCGGAGCAGATCGGCTCATTACGCCGGCGTGATCGACAAGCCGTTCCTCGTACTCGAGTTCCTCGCCACTCTGAAGCACGCCGTCGACAAATCGTAGGCGGATGGGATGTTCGGACATCAAGCGAAATCTCAGGCGAGGCGATCAGGACATTCCGGGTCGGTACCACTGCGTGAGCCGGTCGGCGGCGGAACTAGTGGACCGCGAGGACGCCTCGCAGTGGGTAATCGTCGATGACGAAGAAAACAAACGTAACGAGTAGGGCTATGGCGAAGAGCGTCCACAGCAATTCGGCGCGGATCCTGCGCTGACCGCTACCGGCGTAGCGCGGTTCAGACCAGTCTTCGCTTTCGACGCCGGCCCTCAACGAGGTGGCCATCGAACTCCTCCGCTCTCCGTCCCGTAGACGTTGATCGTCCTCCGCCTGCCCGCTCGAGTCATGACGAATCAGTCATCAGCCGGGCGTGACGGGGAGGTCATGACAAGGAAGCCGCCGAGGGACAGAGTTCAAGACATGTCAACCGACAACCCAATCCAAGTCCTCGTCCTCGAAGAGTTCCGGCTGCGCGCCGCAGATGTGGACGGCGCCGCCGCCCGCATCGTCGCGGCGTCGCCCCATGGGGTCGAACCCGCGATCCCCCTACTCACCAGCATCGAGGACCGACGCGACGTCGCGACGCTCAGGGCGTTGCATGCCGGAGAGTCGACCGACAGTGATGCGGCGCAACACGCCGCTCTCGATCCGTTGGTCGCGAGCTGGGCGGTGCCGAAGCATTACGGTCCGAGAATCACCGAGCGCTCGCAGAATTCGCCATCGTCATTCAGGCTCGCTGTGACCGAATCTGGTATCAACGCCGGCGGCGCTCCTCCTCCGGCCAAGCTCAGCCAGGAGTTGGATGCGGCTGGAACGACGAGCCGCGCCGTAGGCCTGGTCTGGATCGGTGCGCCGGTGGGGACGCACGCGGGTCTCCTGGTGCTACTTGGTAGCAATGAGGCTCCAGAAAAGCTTGGCAGCGATCCATCTGGCTGGCCACTCCCACTAAGCCGGGACCTCGGAGTACGCATTTACGAGAACAGCGGGGCCTAACATGTGGCCATGGCAGAGGCCAGGGTGGCTGAACCGGCCACAAAAGGATCCGAGCGCGCGGTCCGCGCGCTCTTGGTAATCAGTGACAAGCCGCTTGCGAACACCATCGACCTGACCCTGCGGCATGGGCAGTACCTGCGCCGAGTCGCGGAGACGGTCAACGACGGCAAGGCTGGGATCGCGGACTGGAAGCCACACCTGCTGATCGTGGACATCGACACCGAGGCTGGCGCCGGGATCCAGCTCATCGATGAAGCCCGAAACCACGGCCCGATGGGCGTCATCGCGCTCACCCGCCGCAGCGATCTCCGCGGAAAGCTCGACGCTTTCGAGCGTGGCGCGGACGATTACATCGGCATTCCTTTCGTGCCGGACGACCTGGTCGCGCGGGCGCGCGCCGTCATCCGTCGGACACACGGCAGCGCCGGAGAGCTTGTTCCACGCCTGCGCATCGGCGATCTCGAGATCGACGTTCTCAACCGAAAAGTGCTTGCGGGAGACCACGAGCTCCATCTGACTTCGCTCGAGCAGGCACTCCTCTACCTTCTCGCCGCCAACGCCGGCAGCACCCTCACGCGCGAGCAGATCCTGGACGCGCTCTGGGGCACCGACTTCGTGATCGAGAGCAACGTCGTGGACCGTCACGTACGGGCGCTGCGGGCCAAGCTTCAGAACGACTGGCACAAGCCTCGGTACATCGAGACCGTCCCGGGCGCGGGGTACCGATTCGTCACCACGTCTGACGCCGAAGAGACCTAGGCCGCAATACGGGCCCGTGTGATCGGGAGGTAGCCGACCTCGGTGGGCGCCTCCTTGAGCCTCATGGACGGGTAGCTCAGGACGGAGCAACGAGCATGCTTCGCCGCCGATGACACCTGCAATCGGAAGGATGGGGCTATAGCGAAAAGTAGAAGGCCCAAACGGCGCGTCATGCCCCATTCAAAGCCGGCTAGGGCGACCGCGGGTACCGCAACTGGGATCGCCGCGGAGGGCAACCCGCTCAAGAAAGCGGGCAAGATCCTCGGTCCGGGGTTCATCACCGGGGCATCGGACGACGATCCGAGTGGCATCGGCACGTATGCCGTCGCGGGCGCGACCCTCGGTCTGCAGACACTCTGGACGGCACTCCTGACATACCCACTGATGGCCGCCGTCCAGAACATCTGCGCCCGGCTGGGCATGGTCAGCGGCCAGGGGCTCGCCGGTGTGCTCCGCAATCACTACCCGAGGTTCGTGTTGTACGGCTCAGTCCTGCTGCTCTTTGGAGCGAACACCATCAACGTCGGCGCCGATCTGGGCGCAGTCGCGGACGCGGTCCATGCGCTTACGGGCGTCCAGGCCGTCTGGCTCGTCGTGCCCGTGTCGCTCGGGGTTCTGGCCCTCCAGATCTTCGGCAGCTACCGGCTTATCGCCAACACCTTCAAGTGGCTGACCCTCGCCCTCCTCGCGTACGTCGTCGACGTGTTCATCGTCCGCCCCGACCTGCTCGAGACGCTGCGCGCGACGATCGTGCCGACGTTCAGCCTCGACCCGCGGTACGTGGCAACGCTCGTCGCGATCCTCGGCACGACGATCTCGCCCTACCTCTTCTTCTGGCAATCGAGCGAAGAGGTCGAGGAGCAGATCGAAATGGGGCGCACGACGAAGGCGTCCCGACGCGGCGCCAGCCCGGCGGAGCTCCGTTACTCGGCGATGGACGTGAACGTCGGCATGGGCCTCTCCAACCTGGTCATGTACTTCATCATCCTGGCGACGGCGCTGACATTGTTCAAAGCGGGCAAGACCGACATCAAGAGCGCGGCCGACGCGGCCGAGGCGCTCAAGCCGCTGGCCGGCGACTTCGCTGGAATCCTTTTCGCGGCGGGGATGATCGGCGCGGGGCTCCTCGCAATCCCGATCCTCTCGGGGTCCGCCGGCTACGCCATCGCCGAGGCGTTCGGCTGGAAATTCGGCCTCGACACCCACTGGAGTCGAGCCAAACCGTTCTATGCGGTCATCGTGCTCGCGACGGCGATCGGCGTCGGGATGAACTTCATTGGGATCAATCCGATCGACGCGCTCTTCTATGCCGCGGTGCTCAACGGTGTCGTGGCCCCGCCGATTCTGGTGCTGGTCATGCTCGCGGCACGCAACCCGAAGGTCATGGGCAAGCAGACGATCGGCCCGCTCCTCACGACGCTTGGGTGGATAGCGACGCTCGGGATGTTTCTAGCGCTCGCGGGCCTCGCGTACACGGCGATCTCCAGCAGCGGCGGGTAGCGGTTGACGAGCCACGGGCGAGCGCCGGCTTCGGTATCCGCGACGCGCGTCGAGCCATCATTACTTTGACGCGACCCCTCCATGCGGACGACCCATCGGCGGAGACGCAGAAGATGACCGCTGCTCGTGAGCGATCCACGCTGCGTGGGGGTTCTCGCAGGCTCTAGCCGGGTGGGCGACTACGAAAGCCGAAAGCCTTTGATCTTTCCGAAGCAGTACGCCATCAACGCCTCGAGATCCCCGAACTGACCTAGCGGTTCTAGTTGGTGACCATCGGCGCTGTATCGACCTACGAAATACACGTCGGCCGCCCGCCACCGATAGATCTTGTAGAGGCTGTGCTCGGGTCCGGCTCGAAACGTCGCCCAGACTCGACCGATCTTCGAGCCGGCCAGTTCGTCGGCGCCCGCGGCGCGGAGGTGCGCCAGGAGCTGGGTCTCGTTCACGGCCTCCTCGCGATCCGTGACCGCGGTGACCGGTTGCCCGACGGCATTGCGAACCACCGTCACGAGCTGGTCGATGTCGAAGGGCTTAGGAATTACAGCCGTCACGTGGGCTGTCTTCGCGCGATCGCTCTCATTGAGCATGGCTTCTTCCCGATCGGCACGCTGGGCGGTGAGCATCACCGCCGGGATTGGACGTGGCCGCGAGGCCAGCCACGTCGCGATATCCCAGGAAGGACCGTAGGCAGCGGGATTGCCGCCATCCAGAAGAACACAGTCGGGCTCGATCCGGTCGATCGCGGCCTTCACATCGTTCTTGCTTGGCTCGTACAGACAGGAGACCTTGAATCCTTCATCGAGCAGGATCGTCTGAACGACCTCCGCGACATCCCGGTCATCGTCAACAATCAGGACACTCTTGCCTGCTTGAGGTAGCGGCTGCATCTCATGCGGAAGAATACGCGCGTCATTGAGTTTGAATCATCGTTCACATGACTTGCTTTTTTCCGGAATGTCGAACCGCCCAAACGTCTTTGTTAACGACTTCGTATCAGGGGACGAGCGTCATCGCTTCAGTGCGGCGAGTGGTCGGTAGCGGCACCGTTCGTGCGCTGCTCTCACGCAGAAAAGGCGGTGTCCCAATGCTGCTCTTAATTGCGGGCGTCATCATCGTGCTTTGGCTCGTGGGTCTCATCGCGATCCCCGCGGCCGGGGCGTTAGTTCACCTGCTACTCGTGGTCGCACTCATCGTCATCGTGGCGCACTTCCTCGGCATTGGTCGCGGCCGGCAAACCGTCTAACCATCAGTTGGAGCCATGCGGCGGCTCCCTCCCGCGTGGCTCCTAACCCCTCGAGAGTGTCGCCGCGCTATCGAGGGGCGGCCGGGCGATCCATAGATCACGCAGGTCGGGCGCAGCACAGACGTTTGCCACGCACTGACTCGGTTCGTGGCAGCGGTCATCTCGCGGCTCTGTGCGCCGGATCACTCGCGGGCGCGGGGCTCCGGGACCGGAGCGCAATTTCGACGAGGGTCGAAACAGGAGGCGGGCCTATTTTGACGAACGTAGAACTAGGTGGAACAGGGCTGTCGATTTGCCTCACGCGTCGCGTTGAGAGGACACATTGAGTACCCACCAGATCATTGATCACGGCGCGGTCGCAGAGGCCAAGGCGCGCATGCTGTCGCCGCGGACCGCCCGCGAGGCTGGACGCGTCATGGTCTGTCTGTGCGAACCGACCCGCTTCAAGATCGTCCGCGCGCTCCAGGCGACCGAGCTTGCCGCCGGCGATATTGCGATGGTCATCGAGCGGAGCCGCTCAGCGACCAGCCACCACTTGCGGGTGCTCCGCGAGGTCGACGCGGTGCGTGGCCGCCGCGACCGGAACGTCATCCACTACCGCCTATCGAGTGACGTCACTGGCGAGGTGCTTGACGCCGTCGAATCGGCGTTCGACCTGCTCTCCCCGTAGGTGTTTCCGTCTAGATCGTGCCGTCCTCTTTGTGGATCTTCACCTGACCGAGCGGCGCAGCCTTCGCGATTTGGCCCTTTCACGGCGGGCGGTTTGGTCTGAAAGTACGTCTTTGGCAGGTCACGTCGCCTATCGATGAGGAGATCGCGCTCGGGGTTCACGAGGCAGGACACGCCAGCGCCTGGAGGCTGAGCAAAGACCGGCTGGAGAACACAACCTAGTGATCCGAATCGAGATCAGACTGTTGAGCTGAGCAGGTCCGACACCTGACCAAGGAACGTCGCTATCTCGAATGGCTTGCGGATAATCCCTTGAGCTCCTGCGATCCTCGTTACGTGGCGGTTCGCTGTCACAACAAGCACCGGTGTGTTGCGATGGATTGGCAGGTCCCGAAGACGGCGCGAGAACTCATACCCGTCCATCTCGGCATGGCCAGATCCAGCACGATGAGGTCGGGTTCGCAGCCGAGCTGAAGGATTGCGTCGGGGCCATCGATTGCGGTTTCGACTCGGTACCCCTCTTCTGCTAAGACCGTGCTGCAGAAGCTACGAATACTCGGATCGTCCTCGATCACGAGAATGCACGCACGGTCCTGAGTCACCAGGGCACCCTATACCCGCTACTTAGTCGTCCCCCGCTTGATCGGAGACAGGGGATCGGGTGCGAACTTTGGTCTGGCAATCGACTCGCTGTCCGGACATGGAGCTTGGATGGTCGGTTCGCCCCACGAGTTGCAATGAGCATCGGCACGTGACCTGCAGCCATTCGGGCGGACCAAAAGGAGGCTGTATTGAACGCCATCGAATTCCTCAAGCAGGAGCATCAGAACGCCAAGGAGAAGTTCCAAGAGGTCGAGCAGGCGGACGCACGCGAGCGCGGCGATCTATGGAAGCAGCTAAAGCCGGAGCTGAAGATTCACGAGCACATAGAGGATGAGTTCCTCTACGGGCCACTCAGTAAGGAGCCCAAGGCAAAGGGGACGCCGCTCGCAGATTTCCAGAAGCAGCAGGACGAGGACGTCGCCGAGCTCGAGCAGGAAATTGGCAAGCTTGAGCGCCTCGACCCCAAGAGCAGCGATTGGCTCACCCAGTTGAAGAAGATCAGGTCAGCGCTCGAGGACCACATCATGGAAGAGGAGAGTCAGATCCTTCCCGCCATCCCTCGAGTCTGGGATGAGGCCAAGCTTGACCAGGCCGGCCGAGGCATGGCAGAGGAGAAGCAGCGAAAGCTGCAGGAAGCCGCGACGCCCTAAGCGATCACCGCTCAGTTCTCGCGGCGTTCGGCGCTCAACGAATCGGGGACGGCATCGGCTCCCATCGTTAGCCAATTAGCTGGGCCGTCCCTGACGCCTTGACCAACATCGCCATTCGAGCCAGCCGATCTGAGTCCTTTGCAGGTCCCGCTGAGCGCGGCCCGGAACGTGCGGGTGTAACGGCCAGACTCGATTAGAAAGGAGGCGGACGATGGCAAAGTACACGGTGGAGTCTGGCGACAGCCTCTCGGCGATTGCCGAGGAGAAGCTCGGCGACGCGAAGCGTTGGAAGGAAATCTACGAGGCCAACAAGGACGTGATCGGCGACAACCCTGACATGATCCAGCCGGGGATGGAACTCGAGATCCCGGAAAAGCAAGAACAACCGGCGCAGTCCTAACCACGAGGGAGCGCCCGACCCGGGCGCTCCCATCACCTCGACATCTTGATCGGTCGGGTCTAGGCGAGATCGGAGCAGTGCCCCGCCTGTCGTCAACCTTCCACCTATAAGAAGCCCGACTACTTCTTCAGATGACCGACAGCTGATGATCGGTCGAAGCGACGCCGCCTCAACTCAGGGGGCCGCGCGCGGCTTCGGATTCCTTCAGTGCGGAGAATCGGGAGGCGAATCGGGGGCCATTGCCAAGCGAATCAACAATCTCGCCTCGACCAGGGTGGTGCGAGAGGTCAGCGTCGATCTACTCAACAGCGTGTAACGGAATACACGAACCATTTGCCTACGTCTTGCTAACGCCGCACGACCGCACCCCCGGCTGAGGAAAGGCCGAGCAAAAATGGTTCTGTGCCGAGGGCCAGAATCGAACTGGCGACACATGGTTCTTCAGACCATTGCTCTACCAACTGAGCTACCTCGGCGTGCCGCCCAAAATACGCGCCACTCGGGCGGGAGCACGACGTGACCCAATGACTTCCATGGTTTGGAGAGGCCGCTGGAGCGCCGCGCCGCCCTCAGGATAACAAGCAAGGACGATGGGGAGCCCCGATTGGGCTCCCCATCTGTGATGCGAGCGCGCTAGCTGCGGGCCGCCGCGTTGGCGTTCACCAGGCCCGCTCCATAGAAGCTGTTGCTGCCGATCCCGCCTGTGCAGATTTGCAGCGGTACGCCGAAGAACTCGACGCCTGGATCGTGAGTGGTCGGGCATGGCATCGCCGTCGCAGTCTGTCGGAGCTTTGCAGCGACGGCACCTTGCGACATTCCCGGGTGGGCGGCGCGGATGAGCGCGGCCACGCCGGCCGCATGAGGCGCTGCCATCGACGTGCCGTTCAGCCACGCGTAGTAATTCCCTTGCGGATCGACCACGAGCCTGTTGATCGCCGCTTCGCCCGCGAGGTCCCCGGCCGTCCTCGAGTACGGCGCAAGCACGCGCCCGCGCGAGGAATTGAAGACCGGGGTCTGGTACCGCGAGCCGCCCGGTGCGGTGACGTCGGTGAGGTTCCCGTACGTCGAGTACCACGTGAGGAGGTTCTGCGCACCGGTCGCTGTCACAACGACGACACCCGGAAGCTCCTGCGGCAACACGACGCAGCTGTTGTTAACGGGCCGCGTCACCGCGGCGCCAGCGGGATAGTCCGGGCTGATCTCGTCGACTGTCGGGTGGTTCAGATCGATGTTGTCATTACCCGCGGCGGCCACGAGCAGGACACCCCGCTGTTGGGCATAGCTCGCGGCGCGCGAGATCGCTTGGATGATCGCCTTCTGCTCGGCGTCTTTCCGGCAGTTGAACAGCCACGGGTCGGCGAAGAAGCTCATGCTCACAACGTCGAGCCTCTGGTCGCCCGCGTAGATGAGCGCGTCTACCACGGAATCGGTGAAGAAGTAACCCTGCTCGGTGCCTGCCTTAAGCGAGACGATCGTCGCCTCGGGAGCCACGCCGGAGATGCCCATCCCGTTGATCGGCGCGGCGATCGTGCCGGCGGTGTGGGTGCCGTGGCCCGCGAGATCCTGCAGGGCTGCCTTGTTCGAGCAGCTACCGCGAGTGACCTGCTCGGCCGGATTTGCGGTCGGCGTCGTCGCATACAGGAAGACGCACGACGCTGCGAGGTCGACGTTCGGCGTGAGGTCGCCGTGGGTCAGGTCAATACCCGTATCCATCACGCCGACACGGACACCCCGGCCCCTGCTAACGGCGTACGAGCCGGATGAGGTCGCGCCGATCGCGCGCATGTCCCACTGGCACGGCGCCAGCGGGTCCGGCCCGGAGTTCACCGGGACGCTGAAGAGCGCCGCACACGCGGCGGCTTCAGTTGCTTGCGTGTGCGTGTTGTCCGGTACTGCGCTCACCGTGGCCGCGGCGGACTGCGCGAAGCCCGCGTTGAGCGCGACACCGTCGATCGCCCGCGAGTTCATCACCGCCGAGGCGAAGGCGGCGCTCGAAGATGTGACCGTCGCGACGCCCACTGCGTTCATGCTGACGACCCGACCACCGGCCGCCGCGATCGCGGCATAGGCGGCGCCCGAGGCGCTCTGATCGATCACGACGACGTACTGCGTCGTCGAGGCGCGCGCGGGAACGCCGAGTGCGAGCATCGATGCGACAAGACAGAGCGTGGCGAAAGCGACGAGCGTTCTGCTGCCCACTGGTCTCCCCCTGTTCCGACCGTCCGCGAACGGCGGAAGGCCGCGAGCATAGTCGTGGCGGGGATCTCGTACTTTGTCAGAGGAGTCGCCGGCGAAATGAAGAAGATCATCAACGACCCGAACGCCTTCGTCGACGAAGCGCTCGATGGGATTCTCGGCGCTCACCCGACGATGTTGAAGGCCGTCTCGGCGGATCGACGTGCGATCGCGCGGGCCGACGCGCCCATCAAGGGGCACGTCGGCATCGTGACCGGCGGTGGCTCAGGCCATCTCCCGCTTTTCCTTGGCTACGTCGGCGTCGGTCTCTGCACCGCGGTCGCCGTCGGGAACGTGTTCTCCTCGCCGTCGTCGGAGCAGATCCTCGCCGCGACGCGTGCGGCCCACGGCGGCACGGGCGTTCTCTACCTCTACGGGAATTACGGCGGCGACGTCATGAATTTCGATCTCGCCGGCGAGCTCGCCGCCGGTGAGATCGAGACGGACACCGTCGTCGGGATCGACGATGTCGCGTCAGCGCCGCCGGAACGGTCGTCCGACCGGCGAGGCGTCGCGGGCCTCTTCTTCGCGTACAAGTGCGCGGGTGCAGCGGCGGAGAGCGGCCTTCCTCTGGCAGGCGTCGCCGCGGCGGCTCGGTCCGCGGCCGCGAACACCCGATCGATGGGCGTCGGTCTCTCTCCGACGATCCTTCCAGCCGCCGGCAAGCCAACGTTCGAGCTGGGGCCGGATGAGATGGAGATCGGGATCGGCATTCACGGAGAGCGCGGCATTCGTCGCGGCCGGCTCGAGAGCGCAGACCAGATCGCGGGCGACCTCCTCGAGAAGATCGCCGCCGACCTTCGGCTCTCCCGCGGCGACGCCGTCGCGGTCCTCGTGAACGGACTCGGCGCGACGCCGCTCGAGGAGCTCTACGTTCTGTACCGACACGTGCGGCGGACTCTCGATGGAATGGGCGTCGCTGTGCGACGGACGTACGTCGGTGAATTCGCGACCAGTCTCGAGATGGCCGGCGCTTCACTGAGCGTCATGCGCCTCGACGACGACCTCGCGCGACTGCTCCACGCGCCGGCGCGATCGCCTTTCTTTCGAGAGTGACCGGCGCCGAACTGCGGATCCTCCTGGACCGGGCACTCGATCTCGTTGGGAAGAACGAGGACGAGCTTCGCGACCTCGACAGCGCGATCGGCGACGGCGACCTGGGAATCACCGTCAGTCGCGGTGCCGAAGCCGCGCGGAAGTCAATCGCCGCGATGCCGTCGGCGTCGACGCCTTCCGAGATCATCCGCACACTCGCGACAACGATCGCCAGCGCGAATCCATCAAGCTTCACCGCGCTCGTCGCGACTGGTCTGCTCGCCGCGTCACGGTCCGTCGCCGACCGCGAGTCGCTGACGGCCGCGGACGTTCTGACGATGGCGCAACAGGCGGTCCCGGCTATCGCGAAGCGGGGCAAGGCCGAGGTCGGCGACAAGACGGTCCTCGACGCGCTCGTACCGAGCGTTGCCGCGCTCGAAGCGAATACGTCGGAGGGAGCCCTCGACGCGATGATCGCCGCCGCGCGAAAGGGCATCGACGACACGGCAGGTGGTGTCTCGCGCAAGGGTCGCGCTGCGTGGCTGGGCGAGCGAACGATCGGCCATCCCGACCCTGGCGCGACGGCGTATCTCAGATTTCTCGAAGCGCTCGAGCGAGCGAGGTCCGAGCTCAGGGCATGACGGAACGGTCACGAGGGATGACCGTGCGCGGACTACTGTCGGGACCAGTTAGGGCAATCCTTGAAAGGCAGGTACTCGAAATGTTGCTTGTAATCGCAGGCGTGATCTTGGTGCTTTGGCTCCTCGGGCTTGTCGCAATCCCGGCAACCGGTGGGCTGATCAACATCCTTCTCATCGTTGCGCTCGTCGTGATCGTCGCGCACTTCCTCGGCATCGGTCGATCGTCCGCGAGGGCGTGAGCCTGACTTCTAGGCCTTGCGCTCCATCTGGACGCCTGTGCCAGCGAAGCACATCACGAACTTGAGCGTTTTGTCGCCGGTGTTTCGGATGCTGTGGAATCCGTCCGCCGGCGACATCACGCAGAACGATCCAGCGCGAATTGGACTCGTCTGGTCGCCGACGCGGACCTCGCCCTCTCCCTCGAGAACGAAGAAGCCCTCCTCGACGTAGCGATCGCCGACCTTGTGGCGGTGCACCGGGATCTCCTTGCCGGGATCGATCTCGGCGGCGCCGAACGTCAGCTGCGCCGATCCCTCCGGCGCATCGAAGTAGATCGCGCGGCGAACCCCGGGGACCACGTCGCCTAAGGGCTTGTCCGCGCGGTTGGTTACCCGCATTCGGATGTCATTTCGGGGTCACTCTACGCGAGAGGCATACCCGAATGGGCCTGCCTGAATGGGGACACTGCCGGCCGTAGTGACCGACCGAATAGTGGCGCGAAGTGAGCTGGGAGAGTCTCGAGCTCGGCATGATCCGTCGGCCATTTGCTTCGGCGTCGGTTCGCGGGAAGCTCCTGCGGTTTCTCTTAAAGGCCTTGATGGGGGCGTCGAACACCGCGGGGTTCTAGAACCTGCGACGCGCTGTTAGGACTTCGACCTCGTCCAAGTGCCATCGATGCGTGAGCAGTGAACCCGTTGAAGAAGGTGATCTCATTTCCGTTGACGACGAGGTTTCCACCTCCTGCGCCTGGAAACATGTAGTCGTGCCCCGAGAAGACGATGATCGCCCCGGAGGCTTGGTACCACCTTCCCGCGAGCTCCGGCGGCGCGGGGTCACCAGTCGGCCAGCCCGACGGTACTGGCGACGCGGTCGGCGACGCGGCGCTCAGTGACACCGCTGGACTGACTGCGGATGCGGCGGGCGGCTGAGCCGAACAGGCGGCGAGGGCGACTGTGACGCAAAACGTGACGAGCGTGCGATTCAAGTTCATTTCGGCGCGCCGCACGTTAGTTCGGACGGTGCACCCGACCATGACCAGACGGTCACCGAAGGATGACAGAACGGTCATGACCCGCCGGCCTCGGGTTCTCATGATTCGGTCGCTGGCGAGACGTGGGGGGTCTAACCGCACCGCAAGCTGATCGCGAATCTGATCGCGCTGACGCCGATAGGCAGCTGGCGCGGATGGTCCGCCCCGCGCACGCCAGGCGCATACGGGGGAGACGAAAAGATCTGAAAGAAGGAACCTCTCGATGACAGCTCACATTACTTACGCGCGTCCTACGGTTCGCGGTCCGAAATTAGTGCTGACGGCTGCCGTCGCGGTGATGCTCGCGATGAGCATGCTCACGATGGGAGGACCTACCGCGAACGCGGCGTCTCCAGGGCCATCCCTTGGAATGGCTGGCAGCTTCGCGATCCTGAGTGCAGCCGACGGGGGCGGCGGAGCGGTGACCTGCGTCAACGAACCCAATCCCGCCACCATCATCGGAAACGTGGGCTCCTCCGGCGTGATCACGCCAGGCGCGTGCACGATTACGGGGTCGCAGATCGCACCGGTTTCCGGTGGGGTCGTAACTGCCTTCGACAAGGCATACGCAGCGCTCGGGCAGGTGCAGTGCACCACGACCATCCTTACTACGGCCTACACGGACACGACGCTCACGCTCGGGTCCGGTGTCACGTGCTTCCCCGACGGGGTGACGTTCACGCGCACCACGTTGACGCTCACGGGGAGCGGGCCCTGGCTCATCGAGGTCGGGTCTCTGGCCACCGGCAACAGCGGCGCTCTCACGGGCACCAATCTCCATATGGTCTTACCCGCTGGAGCGAACCCCTGTGACGTGACGTGGTGGGTCCGCGCGGGCGCGACCATGACCACTTCGAACGCCACCGGCACGCAGTTCTTCGGCACGATTCTCGCCGGGGCGGCAATCACCGTGACCGGTGCAGACGTTGGAACCTTCGACGGACGGGCTCTCGCCAAAGCCGCCGTGTCGATCACCGGCGGCCGGTTCACCGGTTGCACCGGCGGCAGCCTCGGCGGCGGCGGCGGCAACGGCAAGGCCAAGTGCAACCAGGGCGTGGGCAATGGGCCCGAGGGTTGCGATCCAGGCAACTCGAACCAAGGCGATCCGAGCCGATCGAATGACGAGAACGGCGGGACGCCCGGGGACCCGGGCCGGCAGGGTGGCAACGGCAAGTAAGGCCGCGGTCACTAAAGACATCGAGGCGGAGGGACCCGTTCTAGGCCCTTCCGCCTCTTTTGTTCACTCGACTTCCGTGGGCAACGCTGGACTCGAACCAGCGACCTTCTCCGTGTAAAGGAGACGCTCTAACCAGCTGAGCTAGTTGCCCGGTCGCCCCTAAGTATGAGGCGAGGGTGCTTCTAGGAAGCTGTGAGCCAGGGCACTGTGGGCAACGGAAAGAGCCGAACGTTGCGGCCCGCGACGACGAGCGCGTCGGCGATGCCCTCGAGACGACCCACCTGCATCGCGAAATAGTCGAGACGCTCGGCCTCACGCTCTTCCTCGGGCCACGTCGCGCCGCTGCGTCGCGCGATGAGATGCCAGAGCTGGAAATAGTCGCGCGACAGATCGTCGGCGCGCTCGGTGAGCTCAAGGTCGTAGCGGCACTGGGCAAGGCGACTCATCGCGATCTCGAACGATCCAAGCCGCCCGAGCGCGGCGAGGAAGTCGGCGCGCAGCCGGCGAATCTCCTCACCGGCGGGATCCGCACGCGAACGACGGTATTGCCGGCCGCGGGCCTTCGCGTGAATCGTCAGCTCGCGGTGGCGCTCGTCGAGCCGCTGGCGAAAGCGCTCGCTCCGCACCGCCGTGGTCGTCCAGACGACCGGTGCACGAGGGGGCATGTCGACCCCGATTATCCTGCGGTGACGATGGGCGACAAGACCTTTTCCTCGCGCGCGTGATGTGAGAAAATGAATGAGTCCGGTCTCATACGAGACCTCCTCTCCAATACCCGCACGATCGCCGTATTCGGCTATTCCCCCCGCCCCGACCGACCAAGCAATTCGGTCTCACGCACATTGCGGGCGCATGGCTACCGCGTGATCCCGGTGAACCCGGCATTACGCGGCGACATCATCGAGGGCGAGCGCTCGTACGAGCGTCTGGTCGAGATCCCCAAGGACGCGAACGTCGGCTTCGTCGATGTCTTTCGCCGCGGCGAATATCTGGATGGCGTCGTCGACGACGCTCTCGCGGCCGGCATCAAGGCGATGTGGTTCCAGCTCGCTCTCGGCAACGTCGCCGCCGCCGAGCGGGCGGAGGCCGCGGGTGTGCGTGTGGTCTGGGACCGATGCACGGCGATTGAGATCGGACGGATGGAGCGGTCGCCCTAGATCCGGCTGCGCGGCGTGAGCTCGATCTCCTTCGACGGATCCTCACCGGCGGCGACACGCGCCCAGAACGGGTCCAGCTCGACACGCTCGTTCGCCGAGCGCACGAGGCCGATGAGCGCGGTGAAGTCTCGGAGGCGGTATGGCTTCGTGTTCACCTTCACCGTCGAATCGCGTCCGCGTGCGACAAAGAAGGGCGCGGACACACCCGAGTGCGCGCCGGGATAGCGCTTCGCGTCGATGCGCTGCAGCCCACCGAGCGGCACGCGATCCACCCGTGCGCCGAAGTTCGTGCGATAGACGAGCTCGCTGTCCTCGACGGCGAGCTTCGTGAAGTACGCGTAGTTGATGACGATCGCGGCGTTCGCGGCCAGCAGGAGTAAGCCGATGATCACCATCGTCGCGTCCCCGCCGCTCGCGCCGAAGAAGAGGATCCCGAAACCCGCGAGCGGAAAGAACGTGTACGACGGCCAGAGCAGCGCGAGATTCGGGCGGACCGGGCTCACGCGTCGAGTTTAGAAGCGCGCTCGACCGGGCCGATGAGGAGTCTTCGCTCGACCTCCTGGAGCGCGGCGGTCACCCGCCCGTCATCCGGGGACTCGCGCTGGCGGTCTTTGTAGAAGCCGCGCAGAAGGCGCAGCGATTCACGGATCGGGAGCCGCGCGTATGGGACGTTCGAGCTCTCGCAAGAGATCTGGAACTCGAGCTCGGCAGGCCGAAAGCACTCCCGGCACACGAAGAAGGTCGCGGGCATGCCCTCCAGGAGCCGTCGCGACGGATGAGCGTCGGAGGTGATGTCTTCCGCCAGACAACGGGGGCACCGCGTGATGCGCACGTCCGGACGATATCCCGTCGTCAATTTGTGCGACGGGTTCGCACATTTTGACGACAGCTTTCGCACCGT
This sequence comes from Chloroflexota bacterium, assembly GCA_038040345.1. Lineage (GTDB taxonomy): Bacteria > Chloroflexota > Limnocylindria > P2-11E > P2-11E > 3-1-20CM-2-70-9. The sequence continues at coordinate 90,785 of JBBPIQ010000003.1, read as the reverse complement.
CGTCACCTTCCCACGGCGACGTGCGTGTGCATAGATATGCGTATGGGCAAGGGCTGGGCGAAGGGTCTTACGGCGGCAACGGATCCGCGGGTCGCGCGTGCTGCCGCCGGCCATCGCGGCAAGCAGTACGTCCGCCAAACGCCGCCGGAGCTCTGCCGCTGGCCTGTGTCTGGCTTGACGACGCTTCCACTCGTCTGGTCCGACGACATGGCATACATCGTCGGGTTGACAGCCACCGACGGGTGCCTGGTCACCGGACGGCGGAAGATAAATTTCAAATCCGGCGATCGGCAGTTGGTCGGGACCTACCTCCGCCTGCTCGGCCGGAAGAATCGCGTCAAGAGCCATCCGACAGCGACGGGCGGGACTGCCTACTACACCCAATTCCACGACTCGGCGCTTTATGAGTGGTTTCGTTCGACGGGTCTGACGCCGCGCAAGAGCCTGACTATCGGGTCAATATCCGCTCCCGACGAATTCATATTCCCTTTAGCCCGAGGTCTCTTGGATGGCCACGGCAGCGTCATCAACGAGACCTATCGCGCGGACATTGGTCGTCGTCCGGATTACTTCTGGGAGTACCTGATCACGAGTTTCAAGTCGGCAAGCCGGCCGCATCTCGAATGGCTCAAATCTCGCATCTTTGCCGCGTCAGGGCACGCTGGAAACCTATCGCAGGTGAAATACAAGAATCCATTGCCCAACCGCCACCCGTTCTTTGAGCTTCGTTATGGGAAGCGCAGCTCATTGGTGCTGCTTCCTAGGCTCTATCCCGCTGGCGCTCCTTGTCTGGAAAGAAAGCGCGCGATCTGGCTCGACTATGCGCAGCGGCACGGTGTCATCGGCTAGAATTTCATCACTCCCGCCCAGGTGGCGTAATTGGTAAACGCGCATGTTCGAGGGGCATGTGCCCTAATAAGGCGTGCGGGTTCAAGTCCCGCCCTGGGCACCGTAAACAACTAAGTTACACACGCACCCTCTGCCACGCTCCCGAGTTGAACCGCCACGCGAGCAATCCCGCGCGCACGAAATAATCCGCGGCGATCCCCGCCCATACGCCGGTGAGTCCAAGACCGAGCGGGAACGCGAGCACGTACGCGAGAGGTAGTCGCACCAGGAACCAGTTCACGATCGTAGCGACGAGCGGGAAGCGCGTGTCCCCCGCCCCGCGGAGGGCGCCTCCGAGCGTGAAGATCACCGCCTGCGCGGGCTGACCGATACCGATGACCGCGAGGGCCCCGACGCCGGCGTCGATCACGCGCTGGTCGTTCGTGAAGATCCCCAGCAAGAACTGCGGGACGACCATGAAGACCACACCGGCGGCGGTCGCCCACAGGAGCGCCATCCGCACGGCGGCCCAGCCCGACCGGACCGCGCGCCGCGGATCGCCCATGCCCAGCGCTTGACCGACGAGCGCGCTCGACGCGCCGGCGAAGCCGATGCACGGGAGAAAAGAGAAGCTCTCGACCTGGTTGACGATCTGATGGGCCGCTGACGATTCGGTGCCGAGACGGAAGGCAAACCCGGAAAGGGCGAGGATGCCGACGCTGAACAACGCGCTCTCCGCCGCCGACGGGAGACTGATGGCGAAGAGCGAGCGAATGAGGCCCACATCGAGGCCCCACTTGCCGCCACGGATGGTCAGGTCGGCTCGTCCGATCCAGAGCAGGTAAAGCGAGATCACGCAGACGATCGCGCTGTTCGTCACGACCGCGTAGCCCGCGCCGATCGCACCGACATGCAGGACGTCGATGAACAGGAACGCAATCGGCACGGTCACGAAGACCGAGAGGATCGCGAGCCACATCGGTGTCCGGCTGTCGCCGGCGGCGCGAATCGCGGAAGTGGCGATGAACCAGACGGTCTGAAAGACACTCCCGGCTCCGACCAGAGCGAGGATCGGGCTCGCGACCGCAACGACGTCCTCGTCGGCGCCGAGCAGTCGCAAGAGTGGCGACGCAAATACGACAAAGCCGACCCCGAACGCAACGCCAAAGATCGCGCCGAGGGTGATCGACTGCCGCGCTACATCGGAGGCCAAGCGCGGGCGCCCCTCCCCCATTCGCCGGCTGACATGAGCCATCGTCCCGATCGCGAGCGATCGCCAGACCGGGAACATGAGGAACAGGAATTGGAATGCCGCGCCGACTGCCGCGGTGGACACCGCGCCGAGATGCCCGACGAACGCGAAGATGGTGGCTTGCCCGGCGGCCGCGATCAGGTTCTCAATGATCCCCGGCCACGCGAGCTCGAGGACTGCCCGTTGCGGGTGGAGGGCCGCAAGCTCGGCGGCCCGCGGACTCGGTACGGGGGCTGCCTCCTCCGCAGCCTCGACGGTCGAGCTCAAGGAACGACGATGACGCTGTTGCCGGCGGTGACCTCGCCGACCTGGACCGGCCGCACGTCCTTCGTCGCACAGGCTCGCTGCCACGCCTTGGCGTGCGCCGAGGGAACCCCGACAAGAAGGCCGCCGGACGTCTGCGGATCGAGAAGCAGCGTGCGGAGCACGTCGTCGACGCCCTCGAAGCGAACCTTCGCACCGTCGTCGAAATACGAGCGGTTCCGTTCGAGGCCGCCGAAGCTGATCCCCCTCTCCGCGTGGCGCCGCGCGCCGGGGAGAAGGGGCACGAGGCTCGCGCGGATCCGCACGCCGACCTTCGATCGCTCCGCCATCTCGTGCGCGTGGCCGACGAGACTGAAGCCAGTGACATCTGTCGCGGCGTGGAGTTCGGCGTCGACCGCGGCTTGGGCCGCGCCGCGATTGAGCGCGACCATCGAGGCGATCGCGGACGCGAGGTCGGCTGCGTCGAGGTCGCCGTTCTTGTGGGCGGTCGTCAGCACGCCAGTCCCGATCGGCTTCGTGAGCCACAGGGTGTCGCCCGCGCGAAGCCGCGACTTGAGGAGCATTCGTTCGGGGTGAACCCGACCGGTGACGGCGAGGCCGTACTTCGGCTCGCGATCGAGGACGGTGTGGCCACCGGCGATGACACCGCCCGCCTCGGCAACCTTGTCGGTCGCGCCCTGAAAGACGCGCTCGAGCTGTGCGAGCGGGGCGTCCTCGGGCCACGCCGCGATGTTGAGCGCGAACAGCACCTCTCCGCCCATCGCGTAAACGTCCGACATCGCGTTCGCCGCGCCGATGGCGCCGGACGCATACGCGTCGTCGACGATGGGCGGGAAGAAGTCGAGGGTCTCGACGATCGCCGTGTCGGGCGCGATGAGATACACGGCCGCGTCATCGGTCACGTCGAAACCGACGAGCAGCTCCGCGGGTGTCTCTTGATCGCGCATCGGACGCAGCACCTGCGCCAGCGGGCCTGGGCCCAGCTTGGCCCCTCAGCCGGCGCAGGTGGAAAGCGTCGTCAGCCGGATCTCATCGCGCGTGAACACCGAAGGCGATGGTACTCACGGAAGCGGGAGGGGCGTTCGGATCGCCGTGTACCAGACCGTTGCAGCGAGCACGATGAGGAGCAGTGCGAGAGCGAGATTCGTGGCTATGCGCCCACGTCGAACGATCACGAGGAACAGGAAGATCGCCGCCCCCGCCACAAGCACGAGGTCGAGGATCAGGAGCAGGAAGGCAGCGCTCATATCACGTTGTGCTCTCGCACGAGCTGTCCCGTCCGGAACCGGGATGCGCTCAGCGCGCTGATGTCGAGCGACGTCTTGCCGTCGACGATGAGCTCGGCGATGAGCTCCCCCGTCGCCGGTGCGTGCATGATGCCGTGCCCGGAGAATCCACCGGCGTTGATGAAACCTTCGATCCCGTCGACCTTTCCGAGGATTGGATGCTTGTCGGGGGTGTCCTCGTACAGGCCGGCCCAGCCCGTCTTTATCGATGTCCGTTCGAGGATCGGAAAGCGCGCGAGGGCACGTTCGACGACCGTGGGCATGAAATCGGAGTTCACGCTGTCGTCGAATCCCGGCTTCTCGTTCGGGTCGGCCATGCCGAGGAGCACGCCTCCGGATTCTCGGTGCGCGTAGAGGCCGGAGGCGAACTCGATCGTCAGCGGGAAGTCCTCGTCGAGGCCAGGCACGGCTTCGGTCACGAAGATATGCCGGCGGAGCGGCTCGATCGGCAGATCGACGCCCGCAAGTTTCGCGACCTGGCCCGCCCAGGGGCCCGCCGCGTTCACGACGGTGCGCGCACCGATCTCTTCGTCTTTCGTGCGCACGCCGCCGACGCGGCCGTTCGTGCATGAGATCGCGGTGACTGCCGCGTCTTCGGCGAACGTGACGCCGGCTTCGCGCGCGCGCGCGACGTAGCCATTCAGCATGCTCGACGGATCGGCGTAGCCGTCCTTTGCGCAGAACGTCCCGAACCGAACGTCGTCGGTCCGCGCGTGCTTGAAAAGAGCCTTGGCCTCGGCTGCGGTCACTCGGCGCGCGGGCACGCCGAGGCGCGACCACATCGCGAGCGAACGCTCGAACGCGGCGACATCGCGATCCTCGGTGATGAGAAACAGGTAGCCGACTTGATGGAAGTGCGGGTCGGTACCGATCTCGTCGGCGAATCGCTCGATGTGCGGCAGCGAGCGCTGCGAGAGCTTCACGTTGATCTCGCTGGAGAATTGAAGACGGATGCCGCCCGCGTTCTTGCCCGTCGATCCGGAGCCGAGCCGATCGCGTTCGAGAACGAGAATATCGCGCACACTTTTCTTCGTGAGGTAATACGCGATGGAGGCGCCGATGATCCCGCCACCAACGATGACGACATCGGCAGTGCGACGCATCGTGGCAATCGTATGCAGTCGCTGGGACCGATGCTGGTCGCTAGAATTGCTTCGTCACGCGGAAGTGGCGGAACTGGCAGACGCGATAGGTTCAGGGCCTATTGCCCGCAAGGGCTTGGGGGTTCAAATCCCCCCTTCCGCACAGGCGTGTCTAGTGGCGTAGTCGATCCATTTTCGTCGCTTCCGGTCGAGACAGGGCGCCACTTGATCGGAATAGAGAAGCCGCAGCAGGACGATCGACTCACGTTTTCCATACTTCAGCCGGAACAGGTCGTGCCTGTTCTTTCGAACGATCCGCTCCACGTAGCCTTTCAGTCCGAAAGACTCCCTGATGCGCGCGTGGAGCCAATCGATATGAGCTCGACTGGCGGAGAGAAAGAACACCCACAAGCGCTCGTACTCATAGTCCGGGTACTTGGCTCGCGTGGGCTTGTTGCGAAAGACGCAGACGGAACCGTCGCCATCCAGGAGACCACGCACGAGTGGGATGAGGTAAGCGTCCGGCACGTCAATCGCCCCAAGAGTCAGGCTCTTCCGCGGTGTGAGACCTCTCGTTAGAAGCCAGTCATAGAACGTGACGTCGGAAAACTGCGCGTAGTACGCACGTTTTCCTCGCCGCGTCCGGCCGACGGTGTACTTGATCGGCCGGCCGAGGCAGACAAGAAACGTCTCCACGAGTTGTCGATCGCGGCTCGTAAGGATGATGTGCCTTCTATCGCTCGATAAACACCCGTCCGTCGCCAGGAGTCCCACAACGTAGGCCATCGTTTCGGACCATTCGAGCGGAAGCGTCCGGTAGCCGCGAACGCGTTTGTCTTCTGCGAGCGGGATGTGGCGCGCGTAACGCTTCGCCCGTTGCTTGCCGACCTTTCGCACATGCGCATCTACGCATATGCGTGATGTGATGGGAAGGTCCTAGATCGTGCGAGGTTGTCGTCAAAATTGACGACAGACGCATCAGCGCTTGGGCTGTGTTTTCACATACCAGTCTTCGACATTCCAAAACCGCTCGCGCGGGTCGGTCAACGGTGCGATCCGAAGTCCCTGCACCTGCCGGCTCTGCGCATAGAGGTAATCGCTGAAGTACAGGAACACGACCGGGACTTCTTTCGAGATCGCCTGGAACACCGGCGCGTAAAGCTCGCGGCGAGCGGCCTCGTCAAACGTCCGGCGCGCGGCCTCTAGATTTCGGTCGATCGGCAGGGTCGAGTAGCCGGAGAAGTTGTGCCCTGGGTCGTTCACCTCGGTCGAGTGGAAGAAGGTGTACGGGTCGGGATCGCCCGACACGGCGATCTCGACGAGCAGCGCGTCGAAAGACCGTTGGCGCGCCACACTGTCGACGAGCAGCCCGAACGGCATCGAATTCACGGTGACGCTCATCCCGACCGCGTTCAGATCGCGCTGGATCGCCGTCGCGGCCGCGATGCGGGCCGGCTCGTCGGACGTCGAGATCGTGAATGCGAGCTTCTGGCCGCCCTTGTCGCGGATGCCGTCGCCGTCGTGGTCCTTCCAATCGGCCTGATCGAGCAAGGCGGCCGCGTCTTCGGCCGAGAACGTGTATTTCGTGACGTCCTTCACGTAGGCCCACGAGCTCGACGGAACGAACTCGTCGGCCACCGTCCCGCGTCCGTCCGCGGCAAGCCGCAGAACGCGGCCGCGGTCGATCGCCGTCGCGATCGCCTGTCGGACGGCGCGGTCGCGGAAGACGACCCGGTCGGGACGCACGTTCAGGAACAGGGAGACGAAGTTGTCGGTCGGAAGGCTGTAGAGCACGGCACCCTTCAGCGACCGGGCGCGCTCGGCGTCCTGGCTCGAGAGGCCGCCTATGCCGTCGATCTCGCCGCGAGAAAGCGCGAGCAGCGCCTCGGTCGGGTCGGGATAGAACCGGAGGATGACTTTGTCGAGGTAGGGCCTACTGCGTGCGGGGCGGGTGCGATAGAAGTCGTCATTCCGCAGCAGCACGATCTGCCGCGCGTCGACCTCGCTGACGCGGAAGGGTCCGGTCCCGGTCGGACTTGAATTGAACGGCTGCCGCGAGAGGTCCGCGTACGGAACGTTCCCCAAGAGGTGGAACGGGAGCAGCGGAACCGTCGTGCTGTCGGCGAATGGCCCGTACACGTCGGGCAGGGTGAAGCGGACTGTGCGAGGCGCGATGCGGTCGACGGTCACGCCGCGGAACGCGTCGCTGTACGGGCCGACATACCCGCGGTCCTGGAGAAGCTTGACCGTGAAGACGACGTCATCGGCTGTAACTGGTTGGCCGTCGTGCCACGTCGCGTCTTCGCGGATGTCGAAGGTCCAGATGCGTCCGTCGCTCTCGGTGTGGAACGCCGAGGCGAGGTCCGGGACGATGGCCCCGGTCTGGTCGTAGCGGGTCAGGCCGCTGAACGCGAGGCGTGAGACATCCTCATCGACATCGGTCGCGGCGATGACGGGGTTCAGATATTGCGGAACGCCGACGACGCCCTCGACATATGTGCCGCCGTACGCCGGATCGCCGTCCGCCGGGTTCTGGTCCGCGGCAATCGCCGCAACGCTCGCAACGACCATGAGGCCGATGAGAGCGACAACGATGAACTTGTCGCGCCCGGTCACCTAGCCGGTGGTCGCCTGCCGCGCGCCCCAGAGCGATATGGCGACGAAAAAGAGGATCAGGACGATCGTCAACCGAAAGAGAGTTCGCTCGAGCCCTCGGCGGCTGCGGTACGCGGTCGACTCACCTCCGAACGTGGACGAGAGTCCCGTACCGCGCGCCTGCAGCAGGATCGAGGTGGCGACCGCGATGGCAATGACGATCTGACTTATCTGGAGGGCGTCCATGGATGACCTCAGTGTAAGTGGTCAGCGCGGCACGTAGATCCAGAGCGTGCCCTCGTGCCGATCGAGGCGGTAACGCTCCACGACCGCGCGCGCGAGCGCCGCGGTCCATCGCTGCCTCTCGAAGGCCGGCGCCGCGTCGAGATGCTCGAGGTCGGCTTCGCTCACGACGGCATGGAAGCGAGCGCTCGCGACCTGCGTGAGGATCGGCGACGCGTCGATCGTCCCGCGCTCCACGAGCCGCGACCAGAGAAAGAGATCGTCGACCGTCGGTGCCAACCCTTTTGCGATGAGGAGACCCGAATCTTCGACCAGGAGCTGCTCGCCGCTCGCGAGCTCGGGCGCGATGATCGCGACGCGTGACGGGTCGCCCCACGCGCCGGTCAACGGCACGCGCCCGGGCACGATGCGAAGTGGGTCGACGATCGCCGTCGCGAGCACGAGCTGCGCGAGCGCGAGCGCCGGAAAGAGAGCTCCGGCCCGCAGGCGCGGGGCAACCGCGGAGAGCGACAGTGCGGTCGCGACCGTGAGGTCGAGGAGATAGTTGATCGTCGCGCCCTCGCGTCCAGCGAGAACGACTATCGCGAGCGCCCCCGCGAGGTACGCGGCGCGCGCTCCGCCGACGCCGCGCGTGAGCGCCGCGATTCCCAGCGGCACGCCGATGACCAAGACTCCGATGAAGACGACGGACACGGCCTGGTCCAGCGACCACGACAGGGCGTTCCAGGTCACGACGTGCCGCCACACATCGGGGACCGAGTCGAGGTACACGGTCACCGCAGCCGCGACGACGGCGACGGCCGCACCGAACCCGCAGCGAACGAGCGTCGCCCGATCCGACCACGCGAGCCAGGCCACGAGCGCCGCCGCCGGCAACAGGGCGGTCGGTTTCGCGAGCGCCGCGAACACCAGCGCGAACCCGGCGATCGGCGCGAGATCGCGCCGGCGGTCGAGCAACACGACGGCAAGCGCCGTCAACGCGAGCGCGACGAGATCCGGCTTCAGCGCCGGCCCCCAGACCATCACCGGCGCGAGCGCGAGCCATCCAGTCGCGAGAGCGGCCGCGGCAAGGCGGCCGGCGGGGCGGGCGCTGACGAACACCATGCCCGCGACCGCGAGCGTCGCCGCGATGCTGGCGACGCGTCCGGTGATGAACGGATCCACGATCGACGCCAGGTGGAAGTACAGCGGCGGGTAATTGGCCGCGACGAATCGCGACGGATCCGGGTCGAGATACGCGATGCCATCGCGCGCGAGGCGGGCCGCGTCCGCGACGGCGCCTTCGCCGTACATCACGGGGACGCGGTTCGCGAGTGCTGAAAGCCATTGCGCCAACGCGTAAAGCGCGAGCCCCGCGGCGGGGATGAGATACGCGGCCCACGCGACCGTCGCGCGCGAGCGCATCAGGTCCCGACCAGCGGATCCAGAAGGCTTCGCCCGGTCATGCGGGCGGGTACGGGAAGCGCGAGCAGACCGAGAAGGGTCGGCGCGACGTCGACGAGCCCGCCGTCATGTAGCGCGAAGCGGCCGGCGTCCTTCGCGATGAAAACGACGCGCACCGGATTCGTGCTGTGCTGCGTGTTCGGCTCCCCATTTGGAAACGCCATCTCTTCAGCGTTGCCGTGATCGGCGCTGAGGAGCATGCAACCTCCGGCCGCGAGCGTCGCGTCGACGATCTGACCGACCGCCGCGTCGGTCGCCTCCATCGCCACGAGAGTCGCGTCGAAGTCCCCGGTATGACCGACCATGTCCGGGTTCGCGAGGTTGACGATCGCGAAGTCATACGTCCCGCCCTGGATCGCCTTGACGAGCCCCGCGGCCACGCCTGCCGCGCTCATCTCCGGCTTCTGGTCGTAGGTCGCGACCTTCGCAGAGGGGACGAGCTCGCGATCCTCTCCCTCGAACGGCTGCTCGCGCCCGCCGTTGAAGAAATAGGTGACGTGCGCGTATTTCTCGGTCTCGGCGGTGTGGAACTGTTTCATGCCCTTGTCGGCGAGGATCTGAGCCATCGGCGTGACCTCCTGCGACGGGAACGCGACGCGAACATTGGGCAGGTCCACCTTGTAATCGGTCAATGTCACGAACGTGAGGTCTTTCACGACGCGCGTCCGCTTGAAGCCGTCGAAGTCGGGTTTCATCAGCGCCCAGGTGAGCTCGCGCGCGCGGTCGGGCCGAAAGTTGAAAAAGATGACCGCGTCGCCGTCGCGCATCGGCGCGCCATCGCCGACGATGTGTGGCTCGAGAAGCTCGTCGCGGCAGTCCGCGACCGCATAGCACGCACGGAGCGCATCCTCCGCGGTCTCGACCCGCGGACCGTCGGCGTCGACGATCGCGCGGTACGAACGCTCGACGCGGTCCCACCTCTTGTCGCGGTCCATCGCGTAGTAGCGGCCGTGCACCGTCGCGATGCGCGCCGGAACGCGCGGGATGAGCTCGAGCGCACTTCGCGGAGCCATGTCGCGGCCGTCGAGGAAGGCGTGCACGACGACGTTCTCGACCTTCTCTCGTCGCGCGAGCTCGAAGAGCGCCGCGAGGTGCTTGATGTCCGCGTGCACGCCGCCGGTCGAGATGAGGCCCATCAGGTGGAGGGTCCCCTTGCCGCGCGCCGCCGTGCACGCCGCGCGCAGCGCGGCGTTCTCGAAGAACGATCCGTTCTCGATGGAGTCGTTGATCCGGACGAGCTCCTGGTACTGGATGTAGCCGGCCCCCATCGTGAGATGCCCGACCTCGCTGTTCCCCATGATGCCGTCGGGGAGGCCAACGTCGCGCCCGCTCGCGCGAAGGGTCGCGTGCGGGTACGCCTCGACGAGCGCGCGGAGGCGCGGCGTCTTCGCGCGCGTCACCGCGTTCGATGGTGAATCCGGCGCGAGGCCCCATCCGTCGAGCACGCAGAGGACGACCGGGCGATACGGCGCCTTGCGTGCGTCGCTCAAGCGAACGCGCGGACGACGGCCGCGAACTCCTCCGGGTCGAGCGACGCCCCACCCACGAGCGCGCCGTCGATCCCCTCGGCTCCGGCGAACTCGCCGACGGAGCGCGCGCTCACGCTCCCGCCGTAAAGGACCGGGATCGCCTCGGCGTCGAGGCCGGCGTGTTTCAGCGCCGTGCGGATGGCGCGTGCCGCTGCGGTGGCGTGCTCGCCCGTCGCGGGATTCCCCGTGCCGATCGCCCACAGCGGCTCGTATGCGATGACGAGGCGCTCGAGTCCCCTGCGCTCGGCCTGGGCGACGTCGGCCGCGATCTGACGCGCGACGACGGCCGTCGCTTCGCCGGCGGCGTGCTCCGCTGCGCTCTCGCCCACACACAGGACCGGACGCAAGCCAGCGGTTACGACGCGCGCGAGTTTCTTCGCGACGCGCGCATCGGTGTCGCCGAGATCGCGGCGAACTTCGGAGTGCCCGACGATCGCTCCCACCGCCAGCCCGCGGACCATCGAGACCGAGATCTGGCCGGTGAAAGCTCCCCGCTCCTCCCAGTGCACGTCCTGCGCGTAGACGTCGACGTCCGCGTCACGCAGCGCGTCCGCGACCGCGGGAAGCGCGACGGCGGCGGGCGCCACGCCCACGTAGACGCCGCCGGGCATCCGCTCGGCGACGTTGCGGGCGAGCTCGACCGCGTCGGCGATCGTCGGCGGGTTCATCTTCCAGTTGCCGATCACGATCCGTTCGCGCATCAGGTGCGGACCTCCGGCCGATCGATGTCGCGGTGCTCCACCTCGATCCCACCCGGCCAGAACTCGCGGGTCGCGCGAGCTACCTCGTCGGCGATCACGACGGAGCGATGGCGGCCGCCGGTGCAGCCGAAGGCGAGGCCGAGGCGCGCCTTCTTCTCGTTCTCATAGCGCGGGAGGGCAAAGCGCAGGAACGGGATGACGTGCCCCAGGAATTCCTTCGTCGCGGGATGACCGAGAACGTAGTCGCGCACCGCTTCGTCCCGCCCGGTCAGGTCGCGCAGCTCGGGGATATAGAAGGGGTTCTCCATGAAGCGCACGTCGAAGACGAGGTCCGCGGCCGGCGGCAGTCCGTACTTGTACCCGAAGCTCTCGACGTGGACGAGCATCCCGGTCTTGCCGGATCCGTACAGAGAGTGGAGCGTGTCGCGAAGGTCCTTCACCGAAAGGTGCGTCGTGTCGATCACCTTGTCGGCGCGCGCGCGAACATCGACGAGCAGCCGGCGCTCCTCGTCGATCGACGGTTGTACCCCGCCTGGCGCGTCGACCGGATGGCGGTGGCGCGTCTCGCTGTATCGGCGAAGGAGCACGTCGTCGGAGGCGTCGAAGAACAGCACGTGCGCGGGCGTCCCCGCCCTGTCGAGCGCCTCGAGATCCTTCTTCGCGTCGGCGAAGAGTGAGCCACTCCGGGCGTCGATAACGAACGCGACCTTCTGCTTGCCGCCTTTGCGCGAGACGTCGAGGGCCGATGCCATGAGCGCGGGCGGGAGGTTGTCGAGGGTGTAGTAGCCGAGGTCCTCGAGGACTTTCACCGCCTGCGACTTGCCCGAGCCGGAAAGCCCTGTGACGACGACGAAGTCCGGCTGACCCGTGGAGGTCAGTCGGGCAGGATCCATGACAGGACGAGTCCGACGATCGCGATGATGATCGCGCCAAGGAACGCCGCGATGATCCCGTTTACCTGGAAGCCAAGCCCGGGGATCGCCGAGACGAGCAGCAGCATCAGGGCGCCGATCACGAAGTGGAAGAGACCCAGGGTCAGGCAGGTGATCGGCATCGAGATCAGCTCGATGATCGGTCTGATGAACGCGTTGACGATGCCGAGCACGAGGCCGGTGAGGAGCAGGGAAAGGTATTTGTCGGCGTCGCCGAAGCCGTAGCTCGCGTTGCCCCACGTGATGCCCGGAACGAAATACGCCGCGACGACGATGGCGACCGCGTTGATGAGCGCGCGCCAGATGATCTTCACGGGCGAAAGACTAGATCAATATTGGGCGAGCATCCGGCGGCGGCGCATCCGCACGGTCACTCGACGAAGATCTCTACCCGGTCCTCATCGTCGGCGATGTCGACGATCTTGCCGGGAAAGTCGACGGTGCGCAGCAGCTCGTCGAGGTCGATGCCGAATTTCCCAAGATGTCCGCGAACCAGCCCGCTCGATGCGAGCTTCATCTTCCCGACTCGCGCGATCGCGAGAGGAATCGCGACGTTGACCTTCTGCTCGCCGGCCTCAGTCACGCGGATCCGCAGGATGCGTCCCCGCCCGCCTGGAGCGGTCGACGCCGTCGGAGGGATCGGGGGCGTGGGCGGGAACGGCGCAAACGGAGCGCGCGGCGGGCGCGGGGCCCCTTCTTCGACGTCGCCGAGAGCGCGCAGCAGACGGTACGCCTGCTCGACGTCGATCTTCCCTTCCGCGAGGAGCTGAAGGACCTGCTTGCCTTCTTCGCTCGGCATTTAGAAGTCCCGTCGCGTCTCGTCGAGCTTCGCTGCCACCTCGTCCACGCTCACCTCGCCTCGAGCGAGACGCTCGAGGAGATCGCGGACCTTCGCCGCCGGCGGCGACGCCATGGGCGCCGTCCGCTCGGGATCCTGATCGGCTTCGGCTTCGGTCTCTGACTCGGTGGAATCCTGCGCGGCAGCAGGCTCCTCGGCCACCGACGACGAAGCGGGCTTGATCGTGAGATCGCCGCTCACGGTTCTCACGCTGAGACGACTGCGTCCGTCGCCGATGATGACCGTCCGGTCCTTCCGGCCCTCGCGCATGATCCGCGCGGGCGCATCGCACTCGAGGTCACCGCTCGCGGTGTGGAACTCGCAGACGCAGGACGACGTAAGCATGCCGACCTCGACGTCGCCGCTGATCGTCTTCAGCCGGCTCTCGCGGCCGCCGATCTCGGGCTCGAGGTCGATCGAGATGTCGCCGCTCACCGTGTGCAGCTCGCAGGCGCGAACGCGGCCGCGAATGTCGACGTCGCCGCTCACGGAGCTGCCCTCGACGGAGCCGACATAGTCGGTGCACTGCACGTCGCCGCTCACGCTTTTGATGCGCATCGGACCCTGCACGTCTTCGATGTTCACGTCGCCCGACACGCTCTCCACCCGCGCCGGCCCACGCGTTCCGTGCAGGTCGAGGTCGCCGCTGACCGTCTGGGCGTTGACCGCGGTCTCACGTGGGACCGTGATCTCGAAATCGACGCGAAAGCGCTTGCCGCGGAATAGGTCGAGCCAGCTGCGCTCCTGCTCGTACAGGTGCGGCTCGACGAAGATGTCGTTGCCCTTCTGCTCGATGCGAAGCTCGACGTTCTCGAGGAGCCGCTTGGCGCGATCGGCGCTCCCGCCTTTGACGCGCTTGCGCGCGACGACCCGTACCTGGCCTGGCTCGCCGACGCGGATCGCGGTCTCGCCGGAGACGTTCTGCACGCGCAGGCGCGGCATGCCGTCGACCGTGAAGGTCTTCTCGATGGTCTGGTCGTGCGACTCGCTGTCGTCCTCGTCCATCCCGACGAACGCCGCACTCACGGAGCGCGCGATCTCATCTGGATCAACGTCCACCTTGATGTCCAAGCCCCGGTGTCCGAAATGGAACTCGTGCCTCGCTTCGTGGCGAGCGCGCCGCTCCTCGCGCCGGTGCTCGCGTTCGCGCTCGCGATCGCCCCGCTCGTGCTCGCGGTCGTTTTCGCCCTGGATGCGGTCGCGTTCGCGCTGCTCGGCGTCGCGCACACGCTGCTCCGTTTCGCGCGCGCGCTGCTCGGCCTCGCGCGCGCGCTGTTCGGCGTCGCGACGGCGCTGGTCGTCCTTAGGGTCGAAGGTCATGTCGCAGGCTCCTTCTCGAGAAGCTGCGCGGCGTCGTCGGGCGCGATGCGACCGTCGGCGAGCTCGCGAAGGATCTCCTTGCGACGCTCCACCTCGCGATCGGGCTCAGCTTGCGATGGAAAACCGAGTGCCCGGATCATCGCGTCGAGGCGCGAGCGTACGGTCGGGTAGCTGATCCCGAGCTCGCGCTCGACGTCTTTGAAGTTGCCGCGCGCCTTGATGAAGGTCTCGAGGAACTCGAGCTGCTCGGGGCTGAGCCGGTGAAACCGGCCAAGGGCGAAGGAACCTTCGAGACGAGTGCCGCAGGACGCGCACTCCAGGCGCGCCACGCTCAGCGTCTCGGCGCAGATAGGGCATCGCGCGATCACCGGATTCGCCACAAACTCAAGGTGCGCGTCGGACTCATCGAAAGTCAAGCCAAACTCAGTGATATGTAGCCGAGGATGCGAAAGCTTGAGGTCCGGTTAGCTCTCGATCGCCTGCTTAATGCGCTCAGCCAGAGCGTTGCCCACTCCAGCGACCGCCGCGAGGTCGGAAACGGGCGCGTCCCGCATCGCCCGGACGCTCCCGAACTTGCGGAGCAGCGCGCGCTTTTTCGTCGGACCCACACCCTCGACGTCGTCGAGGATGCTCCGCACCGCTCGCTTGGCGCGCACCTTCTGGTGGTAGGTGACCGCGAAGCGATGCGCTTCGTCCCGTATTCGCTGCACGAGGTACAGGCCCTGCGAGGTCCGCGGCAGGACGATGGGGTCGGGCCGCGCGGGCACGAAGAGCTCCTCGCGCTCCTTCGCCAGCGCGGCGATCGGGATCTGCAGGAGACCGGCGTCCGAGAGTGCGGCCTGGCCGGCCGACAGCTGACCTTTGCCGCCGTCGAGGATCACCAGGTCCGGCACGGCCCAGCCCTCCGCGCCCGTCGCCGATCGTTGGAACCGGCGGCGCAGCGTTTCGTGCATGTTGGCGAAGTCGTCGTTCCGGTCGACGATCTTCGCGCGGAAGCGACGGTACGCGTGCTTGGCCGGGCGCCCGTCCTCGAACACGACCATCGAGCTGACGACGCTCGTGCCCTGCATATGGCTCACGTCGTAGCACTCGATCCGCTTCGGCGGTCCCTCGAGGCCGAGCGCGTCGGCGAGCTCGCGCAGCGCGGTGTCGGTCTTCCCGCGATCGGCCATCCATCGAACGCGCTCCTGCTCGAGCGCGTCCTGCGCGTTCCGCTCGGCAAGCTCCGCGAGATGACGCTTCTTGCCACGCTGCGGGACGAGGACCCGGACGGGGCCGCCGCGGCGCTCGGTGGCGAACGCCTCGAATGCTTCCGTTTCCGGTATCGGCACCGTCACGACGATCTCCGGGGGCACCGCGGCGGCAACCGAATAGTGCTGACGAAGGAACGACGCGAGCACGTCGGGCGCGAGCGCGCCCTCCGAACCCTCGAGCGAGAAGTGGTCGCGGCTGGTGATCGTGCCGTCGCGCACGCGGAAGACCTGAACGACAGCGTCGCCCTCGGCGACCGCGGCAGCGTGCACGTCGAAGTCGTCGCCCTTGTATGCGTGCACCTCCTGCCGGTCGAGGGTGCGCTCGATCGCGACGAGCCGATCGCGCAGGGTCGCGGCCCGCTCGAACGCGAGCGCGTCCGAAGCCTGGTGCATCTCCTTCTTCGTGTCGCGCGCGAGCGCTTCGTACCGTCCCTCGAGGAAGAGCACGCTCTTATCGACCGTCCCGCGGTATTCGTCGCGCGTCGTGTTCCCCACGCACGGCGCCGTGCAGCGCTTGAGGTGGAAGAGAAGGCACGGACGGCCTCCCGGAAGCGCGGACGGCGGCACGGTTTGTCCGCGGCCGTCCTCTCCCGCGACGATGTTCAGCTTGCAGGTGCGGTACGGGAAGAGCTTCTGCAGGAGATCGAGCGACTGATCGACTGACTTCGCGTTCGCGAACGGACCGAAGTAGCGCGCGCTGCGGTCGCCGAGTGTGCGCGTGCGCAGGATCCGCGGAAAGTCCTCTCCGAGGGTGACCTTCACGTAGGGGTAGGACTTGTCGTCTTTGAGTCTGATGTTGTAGCGGGGGTGGTGTTGCTTGATCAGGTTCGACTCGAGCAAGTACGCCTCGGAGATGCTGTCGGTGAGAACGTATTCGAGTCGCTCTGCGCGCTCGACCATGCGGATATGGCGGACCTCGAGGCTCGGTCCGAAGTACGCCCGCACGCGGTCGCGAAGGACGTCCGCCTTTCCGACGTAGAGCACTCGGCCCTTCGCGTCCTTGAATAGGTAGACGCCGGGTTTCGCCGGAAAGGAGGCGACCTGGGCCTCGAGCGACTCCCGCCGCGATGTCTTGTCCACCTATCGAGTATCGCTATGCGGTACGCGGCTATGCTTCCGCAACGCAGATGGGGGGTTCCGCTCGGTGAAAGAGACGACTGTCACTCCGAAGCGGGCGCGCCGGTCCGTTCAGTCGGTCGACCGGGCGCTCGACCTGCTCGAGGCGCTCGTGGCCGCCGAAGGCGAGGTCGCGATCACGGCGCTCGCGACTCGCACAGGCCTCCACGTCAGCACCGTCCACCGGCTGCTCGCGACGCTCCTCCGGCGCGGCTACGTGCGCCAGAACCCGGAGACGAGCCGCTACTACGCAGGGGCGAAGCTCGCGACGCTTTCCGAGGGCCGCTCGCGATTCGGTGAGCTGCGGCTCCGCGCGCGCCCGCTCCTTCGCTCGCTGACCGAGGCGACACGCGAGACGGCGAACCTGGTGGTGCTAGACGACCTGCAGGCGGTGTACATCGAGACCATGCCCTCGCCGCAGGTCGTGCGTCTCTTCACTGCCGTGGGAAATCGCACGCCGCTCCACGCGACCGGCGCGGGCAAGGCCCTCCTCGCGAACCTGCCCGCCGCTCGTCGCGACGCACTGCTCGAGCGGCTGGACCTCCGCGGCTTCACCGCGCGGACGATCGTCGATCGCGCTGCTTTGCGCCGGACGCTGGACGAGGTCCGCGAGAAGGGCTACGCCCTGGACGACGAGGAGTACGACGAAGGGGTGCGTTGCGTCGCCGTCGCGGTGGTGGGGCCGCCGGGCAAGGAAGCGACGGTAGGCGCGCCGGTCGCCGCGCTCTCGATCTCAGCGCCGGCAAGCCGCATGACCCGACAGCGCTGCGCCGAGCTCGCGCCGGTCCTTCGCCGTGCTGCCGCGGAGCTTGCCGACGCGCTCCGCGATCAAGCCGGAGCGGCCTCCTGACAACCGCCGCGACCGTTCGCGCCGGGCTACGCGGGGCGCCGCTCGTGCGTGGCCTGGTCGCGCTCCTCGGTCCGGCGAAAGTGCTGGGCGCCCACGAAGACCTGCTGATGTACGAGTACGACGGCGCCGTCGACACGGCGACGCCCGACGCGGTCGTGCTCCCGGACAACACTGCCGACGTCGCGGCACTCGCGCGGTTCTGTCACGAGCACGCCGTGCCGATCGTTCCCCGCGGGGCGGGCACGGGTCTCTCTGGTGGCGCGATCGCGGTCGAGGGCGGCGTCGTCGTCTCGTTTGCGCGGATGGCCCGCATCATCGAGATCGACGTTCCGAATCTCCGCGCGGTGGTGCAGCCGGGTGTGATCAACCTGCACCTTTCGACGGCGGTCGCGCCACACGGCCTGTATTTCGTCCCCGATCCGTCGAGCCAAAAGGCTTGCACGCTCGGAGGCAACGTCGCCGAGAACTCCGGCGGGCCGCACACCCTCGCGTATGGCGTCACGACGAATCACGTGACCGGGATAGAGATCGTGCTCTCGGATGGGACCGTCGTGCGGCTCGGCGGCAAAGCTGTCGAGGACGAGGGCTTCGACCTCGTCGGCGCTTTCGTCGGATCGGAGGGAACGCTCGGTCTCGTGACCGAGATGACGGTCAAGCTGACGCCGCTGCCCGAAGACAAACGGACGCTCATGGCCGCATTCCCGACGATGGACGAAGCGTCGGAGACGGTCTCCGCGATCATCGCCGCCGGCATCGTGCCGAGCGCGATGGAGATGATGGATCAGCTTGCCATCCAAGCGGTCGAGGCCTCCGTGCACGCGGGCTATCCCCTCGACGCCGGCGGCATCCTCCTCCTCGAGGTCGACGGGCCCCGCGACGGCCTCGATGACGTGCGGGCGCGGATCGAGGAGATCTGCCGCGCGCATCTCGCGAGAGAGGTTCGCGTAGCGAGCAGCGCGCTGGAGCGCGAGCGTCTCTGGGCGGGCCGCAAGGGCGCGTTCGCCGCGATGGGGCGCCTGTCGCCCGACTACTACGTGCAGGACGGTGTCATTCCGCGCACGCGCCTGCCGGACATCCTGAGGCTCGTGAAGGAAGCGGGATTGCGGCATCGGCTGCGGGTCGCCAATGTGTTCCACGCAGGGGACGGCAACCTTCACCCGCTGATCCTCTTCGACTCGCGTCTCGGCCCGGACGAGCTCGAACGTGCGAAGGCCGCGGGCCTCGAGATCCTCACCGCGTGCGTCGAGGCCGGCGGTTCGATCACCGGCGAGCACGGCGTCGGCATGGAGAAGAACTGCTACATGCCGCTGCAGTTCGGCCCCTCGGACCTCGCCGCGATGCGTCGCATCAAGGACGCGTTTGATCCGGACGGCCTCATGAATCCCGGCAAGATCTTTCCCACGCCCAGCCGGTGCCGTGAGTTCGCCTTCGCCGCGACCGCGCGGTGAGCGCGACCGTGACGCGCGTCGTCCCGGCGGACGCCGCCGAATGCGCACGGATCCTGGCGGAGGCCGCGCGCGATCGACGCACCGTCCGCGTCATCGGGTCGGGGACGAAGTCATACATCGGCGACGTCGCGCCGACGGACATCGAGGTCGGGACCTCGCGGCTCGCGGGCGTCATCGACCACGAGCCGGCTGATCTCACAGTGACGGTGGGCGCGGGGATGCGCATCGCGGATGTCGCGCTACTGCTCGAGCGCGCCGGTCAGTTCCTGCCGTTGGATCCGCCGCACGCTGACGAGGCGACCATCGGAGGCGTGATCGCCGCGAGCTCCAACGGTTTCTGGCGTGCGCGTTACGGCGCCGTGCGCGACCTGCTCATCGGCAGCCGCATCGCACTCGCCGACGGCACCGTCGCGCGCGCGGGTGGGCGCGTGGTGAAGAACGTAGCGGGGTACGACCTCGACAAGCTCCTCGTTGGGTCGTTCGGCACGCTCGGCGTGATCGTCGAGGCGACGCTCAAGGTCCTGCCGGTCCCGGCGGCGAGCGACGGGCTCGTCGCTCGGTTCGCGCGTTCGGCGGACGCGTTCGCCGCCGCGGACGCGGTCGTCCGCGGGGCCTCGCGGGTCGAGGCCTGCGTCGTCGAGCGCGGCGAGGGCACCGCGTGGCGACTGGCGGTACAGGCGCGCGGAAGCGCCCCCACCGTGAAGCGCGCGATCGAGGACGCTCGCCGCGAGGCCGCGGCACGCCAGGGCGAAATACGCGAGCTCGGCGACGCTCTCGGGCCGCTCCGCGAGCTGCCGGCGCGCGCGACAGACGGCGCGCTCGTTCGCGTCTCGCTTCCGGTCGCCGCATCGCCCGCCTTCGCCGAGACCGCCGCGCGGCTCGACAGTCTTGACGCTCTCGTCGCCGATGCGGCGAGCGGCATCGTCCGCGTGCACCTCCAGGGCGACGACGATGCCGTCGTCCGCGACGCGGAAGCGCTCCTGGTCGCCGCGCGTGTGGTCGGTGGCGCCGGTCGTATCGAGCGCCGGGCCGAGCACCTTCGCTCGCGTCTTTCGACGTGGCCGACCCGACCGAACGGCGATTTCCTGATGCGCCGCATCAAGGAAGCGTTCGACCCGGCGGGCATCCTCGAACCAGGGCGCTCGGCCTTCGCGTGACGGGACCGATGCCGCTCCCCTACCCGAACGCTGACGCGCCGTCGGAAGATCTGATCGCGGCGTGCGTGCACTGCGGCTTCTGCTTGCCGACCTGCCCGACCTTCGCCGTGCTCGGCGTCGAGATGGACTCGCCGCGCGGGCGCATCCGGCTCATGAAGACCGTGTGGGAGCACCGGCTCGGCGCGGACGCGCCCGGCCTCGACGATCACATCTCCAAGTGCCTGGACTGCCGCGCGTGCGAGACCGCGTGCCCGTCGGGCGTCGAGTACGGGAAGCTCGTCGAAGGCGTGCGTTCGCAGATCGTGGTCGCGCGGCCGCGATCTCCGATCGAGCGACTCATTCGCACGGCGGCGTTCGAGTGGCTTCTTCCGCATCGACGCGCGCTCGGCGCGTTCGCGACGCTGTCGATCGCGGCCAAGCGCCTCGGGATGGGTTCGCTCATGCGCGCGACCCGCCTCGGCGTCGCGCGCCGAATGGCGGATCTGCTCGAGCTGTTACCGGCTCGCGCGACGATGACGACGCTCGCGGCGGCGCCCGTCCGTGGCAAACCGCGCGGCCGGGTCGCGATGCTCGAGGGCTGTGTCATGGGAAGCGTCTTCGGCGACACCAACGCCGCGACGGCGCGCGTTCTCGCCCGAAATGGCGTCGAGGTGGTCGCGACGGTCGGGCAGACGTGCTGCGGCGCGTTGCACGCTCACGCCGGCGAACGCGAGCTTGCCCGGGATCTCGCCCGACGCAACATCGCCGCGTTCGAACAGGTCGCCCCCGATGCCGTGATCGTGAACGCGGCGGGATGCGGCGCCGCGATGAAGGAATACGGGTGGCTCCTGAAGGACGATCCGACGTGGTCGGCCCGCGCGTCGGCTTTCGCAGCGAAGGTCAAGGACGCGACCGAGTTCCTCGGCGATCTCGGGATGAGCGAGCCGCCGGGGACGCTCGACGGGCGGGTCACCTGGGACGATCCGTGTCACCTGCTTCACGGTCAGAAGATCCGCGAGCAGCCACGCGCGCTGCTCGCGGCAATACCCGGCCTGGAGGTCGTCCCGCTCGAGGAAGCGGACTGGTGCTGCGGCAGCGCGGGCACCTACAACGTCACGCAGCCGGACCTCGCGCGCTCGATCTTGGAGCGAAAGGTCGCGAACATCGTTCGCACCGGCGCGGACACGGTCGTGACCGCGAACCCCGGTTGCCTCATGCAGATCCAAAGCGGCCTGCGCCAGGCCGGATCGAACGTGCGCGTCGTGCATCTCCTCGACCTCCTGGACGAGGCCTACCGCCGCGCCTGACCTGCGCATCGCGGTCGCGCTCCTCGCGGTCGCGACCCTGGTCGCCGCTCTCGCCCGGCGGGTGTCACTCCCGGACTCGGTCGTTCTGGTCATCGCAGGGCTTTTGGGCGCGGCGCTTTTTCCTGAGATCGGGCTCGCGATCACGCCAGGGCTCGTCCTGGGTGTGTTCGTCCCCGGTCTCGTCTTCGCGGCCGCGTACTCGATCGATTGGACCGACCTGCGCCCGGTCCTGGGCCCGATCCTGGCGCTCGCGATCCCCGGGGTGCTCGCCTCCGCCGTCGTCGTCGCCTTCGCGCTCCACCTCGCGATAGGAATTCCGCTCGAGCTCGCCTTCGTCGTCGGGGCGATCACGGCCGCGACCGATCCCGTCGCGGTCGTCGCGACGATGAGGCGGCTCGACGTGCCGCGCGGACTGCGGACGATCGTCGACGGCGAGAGCCTGCTGAACGACGGCACCGGCCTCGTGCTGTTCGCGCTCGCGGTGCGCGCCGTGGACGCGGGAGTCGGAACGGGCGAAGCAGCGGTCCTGTTCGTTAGCACGATCGCGGTCAGTGGCGTCGTCGGCGTGGGCGGCGGCCTCGTCGCGGCGCGATTGGTCCGTGCGACGAACGAGCGCACGATCCAGCTCGGCATCTCGCTCGTCGCCGCCTACGGGACCTACCAGCTCGCCGACGTCATCGGACTTTCGGGGATCCTGGCGACGGTGATCGCGGGTATCGCGCTCGGAAGCCGCATGCGACGAACCGCGGGGTCGGACGCGCTCGTGCGCGAGACCCTGGATCTCTGGGACGTCGTCGCGTTCATCCTTACCTCGCTCGTCTTCCTCTTGATCGGATTCGCGATCCGTCTTCCGTCCCTGCTCAGCGCCGGAGCCGGCGTGGTCGTCGGGACGGCCGCGGTCGTGGCCGCGCGAGCGCTCATCGTCTACCTGCCGGCGGCGGCGGTCCGCCTATGGACTCCGGCGCGAGCAGTCCCGCGCGGCTGGGCGCACGTCATCTTCTGGTCCGGGCTGCGCGGTGCGGTCGCGCTTGCGGCCGCGTTGTCGCTCCCAGCGGACTTCCCGCAACGCGAGCTCCTTCAGCAGATCAGCTTCGGCATCGTGCTGGTCACGCTTCTCGTCCAGGGCGCCGGAGCGCCGCTCGTGGTCCGGCTCGCCTTGCGCGGCGCGCGTGGCCCGACTGCGCTACGGTCTGCCGGGGGAGGCTGAGCCGGCTCTGACCGCATCCAAGACTGAGTTCAAACGGCGGCTGGATCGCGCCCTAGGGTCCGATCGGCTCCGCACCGCCCTCGGTCGCGCGCTCCCCGAGTTGAAGGAGCGCCGCGATGCGCGGATGCGCGAGATCGACTGGGTCGGAATGCGCGCGGACCTCACGCTCCGCAAGTCGAAGGCGATCGACGACCTGCCGGAGCTGGTCGAGCGCTTCACCCGCGAGGCCGAGGCGGTCGGCGCCAAGGTGTACCGCGCGGTCGACGCCGAGGAAGCGCGGCGCATCGTCACGGCGATCTGCCGCGCGAAGAAGGCGAAGCTCGTCGTCAAATCGAAGTCGATGGCCACCGAGGAGATCGGGCTCACCGATCACCTCGAGTCGCAGGGCATTCATGCGGTCGAGACGGACCTCGGCGAGTGGATCATCCAGCTCGCGGGCGAGCGGCCGTCGCACATCATCGCGCCGGCGATCCACAAGACGCGAGAGGAAGTCGCGCAGCTTTTCAGCAAGTACGTCGGGCATCCGGTCGCCGACGACATCGCCTCGCTCGTCGCCGTCGCGCGGAAGGAGCTGCGGCAAAGCTTCATCGACGCGGACATCGGGATCACCGGCGGCAACGCGCTCATCGCCGACACCGGCACGCTCATGCTTGTCACGAACGAAGGAAACGCCGACCTCGCGACGACCTTGCCGGCCGTGCACATCGCGGTGGTCGGCATCGAGAAGCTCGTCCCGTCGATTGACGACGCGATCGCGATCGTGAAGCTTCTCGCGCGCAGCGGGACGGGCCAGAAGATCACCTCGTATACGCAGTTCATCACCGGGCCGTCGCGCACGGCCGACATCGAGCTCAAGACGCAGATCGGCGTGCACGGACCGAAAGAGCTCCACTTCGTGCTCCTCGACAACGGTCGAACCGCGATGCGCGAGGACCCATTCGCCCGCGACGCGCTCCGGTGCATCCGTTGCGGCGCGTGCAGCAACGTGTGCCCGAGCTACCAGGAAGTGGGCGGGCACGTGTTCGGCCACATCTACACGGGGCCGATCGGTCTCGTGGTCTCGCCGTGGCATCACGGCATCGACAGCGTCGCCCACGAGCAGGCGCTCTGCATGGGCTGCAATGCGTGCGACACGGTCTGCCCGGTGAGCATCCCACTCGCGTCGCTCATCACCGACGTCCGCGCGAAAGCGGTCGAGCGGACCGGGATGTCCTGGGCGAAGCGCCTCTTCATGCGCCAGTGGTCGACTCCCGACCGCATCGACCGGCTGACCGGGTGGCTCGCGACCTTCCAGAACCCGCTGCGCCGCAACGGAAACGTGCGCCTGCCGTTCGGCTCGCTCGCGCAGGAGAAGAGCCTCCCCGCGGTCGCGGACAAGCCGCTCCACTACCGGGCGCGCGAGATCACGCAGACCAACCCCGCCTCGCCGAAGCTGCGCGTCGCGATGTTCCCATCGTGCATCGTCGACCACTTCCTGCCGGGCGCCGGGTTCGCCGCGGCGCGCGTCCTTCAGTCGATGGGCGCGGAGGTGCACGTGGTCGAGGGCCGTCGCTGCTGCGGACTGCCGCAGCTGAACAGCGGCGATCGACAGACGGCGATCGCGATGGCGAAAGCCGCGATCGAGTCGCTGGAGCGCGTCAGCGCGGATCGCATCGTGATCCCGTCGTCGTCGTGCGCGATCACGATCGCCCAGGACTATGCGCGGATCCTCTCCGACGATCCGGTGTGGTCGGAACGGGCGCGAAAGCTCGCGGATCGCGTGACCGCGTTCACGCCGTTCGTCGCGTCGGTCCTTCGCGAGCGCCCCCTTCGCGGTCGGCGCCTCGGACTACGCGCGACCTATCACGACGCCTGTCAGTCCGCGAACGTCCTCGGCGTCCATCAGGATCCGCGGACGCTGCTACGCGAGGTCGCGGGCGTCGAGGTCGTGGAGATGGCGGAATCGGCGGTGTGCTGTGGGTTCGGCGGCTCGTTCAGCTTCGAATATCCCGAGGTCGCGAACCGCGTTCTCGAGCGCAAGCTCTCGAACATCGACGCCACCGGTGTGGATTGCGTCATCGCCGATAACCCCGGTTGCCTCACGCATCTGCGCGGCGCAATGGATGCGCGCGAGAAGACCACGAGGGTCCGGCATATCGCGGAAGTGCTGTGGGAGTCGCTCTCTTAGCGCGAGCTGGCTAGCCGCCGCAGCCGCAGCCGCCGCCGAGCGACGCGTTGCGCACCAGAAATCCGGTGCCCTCAGGCCCGTCGATCCACTCGACCTTCGCGCCGTCGCAGTACGGGAGGCTCTGTGCGTCGATCGCGACCTTGAGCCCGGCTGCCTGCGTCACCGCGTCGGTCTCGTCCGCGTTCTCGTCAAACGCGAGCCCGTACATGTACGAGCAGCAGGAGCGGCCCGAGACGTAGAGGCGGAGGAACGCGCGCTTCGGGTCGTCCGCGCGCAGTTCGTGGAGCTTTGTCGCGGCCTCCGGGGTCACCTCGATCGTGGTTGCGCTTCCGTCCATTGCCATCGAATGAAGTCTACCGGTCCTGCTTCAGCTGCGGAATCCGCGCGAGGATCGCGGCGAGGCCCGCGAACACGACCGCGGCCGCGCCCGCCACGGCGATCGGCGCGCCGAAGAGGATCGCGGCGCCGCCGAGCAGCGGCCCGTTCAGCACGCGCATCCCCTGCGTGCCGAATGTGTAGGCGCCCATGACCCGGCCGCGGATGTCGTTCGGCGCCGAGAGCTGGATCTTCGTGTTCGTCAGCGACTGGGTGAGCACCGCGGCGCCGCCTACGGCGATCAGCAGCACGAACGACAACGCGTAATTCGTCGAGAAGGCAAAGACCAGGATCGCGGCCATCTCGGCCATCGCCGCGGCCACGATGAAGCGGCCGCTGTGACGGCGGTCACGCGCGAACGCGAGGTAGAAGGCGGCCGCGACCGCACCGATGCCGCTCCCGACGAGGAGGAACGAGTAGCCGAGGTCGTCGACGTGCAAGACGTCGTGCGCGAAGAGCACGAGGAACGAATTGAAGGTATGGCCCAGGAAGA
Source organism: Chloroflexota bacterium (assembly GCA_038040345.1). Classification (GTDB taxonomy): domain Bacteria; phylum Chloroflexota; class Limnocylindria; order P2-11E; family P2-11E; genus 3-1-20CM-2-70-9. The sequence continues at coordinate 65,120 of JBBPIQ010000003.1, read as the reverse complement.
TCACGCCGAGCATCTCGACCCCGATGAGCGCCCCGATGAACGGGCGCCCGCGAACGAAGCGGAGGCCATCGCGAAGAGCGGCGCCGATAGGAGTCGTCGACCGCGCGTTGAGCTGCTTGATGCGAACGAATGCCAGGAAAAGCAGCAGCGGAACGAACGTGAACGCGTTGATCAGGAACCCCCAGCCGGGCCCGAAGCCGACCACGATGAAGCCGGCGACCGCCGGACCGATCACCTGCGAGAACTGCCGCGCGGTCGAGTTGAGACTCACAGCGGACAGCAGCTTTGACGGCCCGACCATCGAATGGATGAGCGTCTGCTGCGCCGGACCTCCGATCGCGCCTGCGAAGCCGTGGAGCAGCAGGAGGCCGAAGAGCCACCAGGTCGTCACGACGCCACCGATCGTCACGACCGCGATCGCGATCGCGGCCGTCATCAGGAGGAGCTGGGCGACGATCTGGACCTTTCGGTTGTCGTAGCGGTCGGCGAGCACGCCGCCGTACAGCGAGAAAAAGGTGAACGGGACCCAGTGTGCGAAGACCATCATGCCGAGCCAGAACGGAGCCGTCTGCCCGGCCAGCTGATAGACCAGCACGTTGCGAATCACGTTTTCCATGCCGTCGCCCGTGGAGCTGATCCAGCTCGTGATCCAGTACCAACGGAATGTTGGGACGGCGAGTGCCTCGAATCGGATCGAGCTCGGGGCGACACCGCCGGCACCTGGCTCGACTTCTAACGCATCGACTTTTCTCTCGGTCACGGCGAGGAGATTACGTGAGCCGCAGCGGGAGGCACGGGGGAGCGGGTTGAGCAGCGTCGGGGTCTTATGAGCGAGCGGCCCTGGGCCGGCGGTCCATCGCGATCCCACGAGGGGCCGAGCGAAGAAGACCCCGGCGCTGCTCACCGCCCGTAGCCCGGACAGGACCCGCTGGGGACCCGCGGCCATCGCGCGATCTACGCGATCCCTCGCACCTCACCGGTGGCAAGAAGGTCGCGCAGATAGCGTCCCGTGAACGATCGCCGCACGCGCGCCACCGCTTCGGGCGTGCCCTCCGCGATCACTTCGCCGCCGGCTTTCCCGCCCTCGGGTCCGAGATCGATCACGTGGTCGGCAGTCTTCACGACATCCAGGTTGTGCTCGATGACGACGACGGTGTTGCCCGCGTCGACGAGCCGGTGCAGCACCTCGAGGAGGCGCTCGACATCGGCGAAGTGAAGTCCGGTCGTCGGCTCGTCGAGGATGTAGAGGGTCCGGCCGGTGGCGCGCCGGCTGAGCTCGGTCGCGAGCTTGATGCGCTGCGCCTCGCCGCCAGACAGAGTGGTGGCGGCCTGGCCGAGATGGATGTAGCCGAGACCGACGTCGTTGAGGGTGCGCAGCTTCGACTCCGCGATCGGGACGTTCTTGAAGAACTCGAGCGCTTCCTCGACGGTCATCTCGAGGATGTCAGCGATGGACTTGCCCTTGTAGTGGATCTCAAGCGCCTCGCGGTTGTACCGCTTCCCACCGCAGACCTCGCAGGGGACGTACACGTCGGGTAGGAACTGCATCTCGATCTTGATGATCCCGTCGCCGGCGCAGGCTTCGCAGCGCCCGCCCTTCACATTGAACGAGAAGCGACCCGCGGTGTAGCCGCGCAGTCGCGACTCGGGGACGGCGGCGAACAGCTCGCGGATCGGCGTGAAGAGCCCCGTGTAGGTGGCAGGGTTGGAACGCGGGGTGCGACCAATGGGCGACTGGTCGATGTCGATGACCTTGTCGATGTACTCGACGCCCTCGATCCGGTCGTGCGCGCCGGGCCGGTCCTTTGCGCGCGAGATGATCTGAGCGAGGCGCCGATAGAGGATCTCGTTCACGAGGGTGCTCTTCCCCGAGCCTGACACGCCGGTGACGGCGACGAACTGACCGAGCGGGATCCGGACGTCGATGTCCTTGAGGTTGTGCTCGCGCGCTCCACGGACGACGATCGCCTCCGGCTTGGGCTTGCGCCGGTGCGTGGGCACCGGTATGCGCCGACGTCCCGAGAGATAGGCGCCGGTGATCGATCGCGGCTCTTTCAGGATGTCGTCGATCGTCCCTTCGGCAACGACCTCGCCGCCGTGCTCTCCCGCACCGGGTCCGATGTCAACGATCCAGTCGGCGGTTCGGATCGTCTCCTCGTCGTGCTCGACGACGAGGATCGTGTTTCCGATGTCGCGCATGCCGAGGAGGGTCCGGATGAGCCGCGCGTTGTCTCGCTGATGGAGGCCGATCGACGGCTCGTCGAGGATGTAGAGGACGCCCATCAGGCCCGAGCCGATCTGCGTGGCGAGGCGGATGCGTTGAGCCTCTCCACCTGAGAGCGTCGTCGCCGAACGGTCTACGGTGAGGTAGTCGAGCCCGACGTCCACGAGGAACCCGAGGCGCGCGCGGATCTCCTTGAGGACCTGCTTCGCGATCTTGCGCTCCCGGACGCCGAGCCCTCCGCGATCCTTCTCGAGCGACGTGGTCCACTCGAAACACTCGCTCACCGTGAGGGCGGTGACGTCGGCGATGTTGCGTCCTCCGATGGTGACCGCCAGCGCTTCCGGCTTCAGGCGCTTGCCCTTGCAGACGGGGCAGGGCCGTTCGCTCATGTAGCGCTCGATGTCCGCGCGGATGAACTCCGATGTCGTCTCGCGGTACTGGCGCTCGAGCCAGGGCAGCACGCCCTCCCACTCGTACTCATAGGAGCGGCGCTGGCCGCTGCGGTTCTCGTAGGTGAGCTTCAGCGCGTCCTCGGTGCCGTTCAGGATCGCGTCGATCGCCTTCTTCGGCAGCGACTTGATCGGCGCATCGAGCTTGAACTTGAACTTTTTGGCGAGGCCTTCGAGGATCGCCATGCGGTACTGCGCCGTGCCGCTCGATTTCTGCCACGGCAGCACCGCGCCGTCCCTGAGCGAGATGTCCGGATTGCCGAGCACAAGGTCAGGGTCGGGCTCGAGCTTTGTGCCGAGGCCGGTGCAGGCCGGGCATGCGCCATGTGGCGAGTTGAACGAGAAGGTGCGCGGCTCGATCTCGCCGATCGAGAAGTCGCCCTCGGGGCAGGCCAGGCGCTCGGAGAAGAGCCGCTCGCCTCCCTCCCCATCGGCGTCGGCCACCAGCGCGAGGCCCTCGCCGAGCCGCAACGCGGTCTCCACAGAGTCGGTGAGCCGCGAACGTTCCGCCTCCGCCTCGGCGCCGCGACGCACGATAAGACGGTCGACGACCACTTCGACGGAGTGCTTCTTCATCTTGTCGAGGGTGATGTCCTCGGAGAGGTCACGGACGAACCCGTCGACGCGAACGCGGGCGAAGCCGCCGCGGCGGGCGGTCGCGAAGAGCTGCTGGTGTTCCCCCTTCCGATCGCGCACGAGCGGACCGAGCACGAGGATGCGCGAGCCCTCGGGCATCGCCATGATCTGGTCGACGATCTCCTGGACGGTCTGCGCCACGATCGGGATGCCGTGATTCGGGCAGTGCGGCACCCCGACCCGCGCGAAGAGAAGACGCAAGTGGTCGTAGATCTCGGTGACTGTCCCGACCGTCGATCGCGGATTGCGTGTCGACCCCTTTTGATCGATGGATACAGCGGGCGAGAGGCCCTCGATGAAGTCGACGTCGGGCTTTTCCATCTGACCGAGGAACTGGCGCGCGTACGCCGAGAGCGACTCGACGTAGCGACGCTGACCCTCGGCATAGATCGTGTCGAACGCGAGAGACGACTTCCCCGATCCCGAAAGCCCGGTGATCACGACCATCTTGTCCCGCGGGATGCGGACGTCGATGTTCTTGAGGTTGTGCTCGCGCGCGCCCTTGACGTGGATGTGGTCGAGTGGCATCAGGCGACCGTGGGCGACGAGGGCGGCGTGGTCCGCAAGGCTCGTTGCACGAGCCAGAGGTAGGCGAGCCACAGAGGAAGCGCGGCGAGGCCGCCGGACAGCGCCTCACCCGCGCCGGGGCGGAACGTGAACTGATCGGGCGGGACGATCGCGAACGAGAGCGCCTGGTAGATCCCCATCGGCAGGAACGCGATCATCGCGATGCCGAAGATCGCGGTCCCGAGGATCAGATACGCGCGATGGAGGCCGCTCGAACGGTCGGCGACACCGGCGAGCGCCCGACGGGCCCACCAGTGCGCTCCCCAGAAGACCCCGCCGAAGATTACGAAAGTGACGCCACGCACCAGATCCTGCGTCTGCTGCTGGACGCGGCTGTCCGGAAACTGCTGTAGCGGTATTACAAACGGCGGACATGTGGTGTTGGGCGCGCAGACCGGAGCGATCGCCGGGAGCGGGCGCGGGGTCTCGCCTCCGTAGATGACATCGAGGCCGAAAGCGGCTGCGAGCACATACGAGATGATCCCGGCAAGCCCGATCGCGAACGCGATCACGCCGGCGAGCGATGCGAGATAGAGGTAGACGCGAAGCAGGCCGCCGAGCGACAGGTCCATCCCGTCGCGGCCGCGCTGCAGGAACAGCACGACGAGCAGCCCGATCGCGCCAAGGACACCGAGGGCCGTCAGCACGCCCACGAGCATGCCTTAGGGGCCTTGCCGGCGGCGCCGGGCACCCGCCCGGACGACACCCGCCGTCGTGCGCACGGGCTCTGCCGAGGCTTCGAGGCTCTCCGGCCCCCGCTCGAGAACCATGAGACCGCGGAGCTCAACGACCTCGTCACGAAGCAAGGCGGCCTTTTCAAACTCGAGGTCCTTGGCGGCACGCTTCATCTGGCCCTCGAGATCCTTGATGAGACGCAGAAGTTCGTCCTTCGGCAACGAGCCGGCCGCGAGCGGCCGCTTGGCTTTCTCGTTGACGCCCTCGACATCCGCGACGTCGCGCAGACGGAGACCGATGTCGCGGATCGCCTTGACGATGGTCTGCGGGTCGATCCCGTGTTCCGTGTTGTAGGCGACCTGGATCTCCCGGCGGCGATCGGTCTCGTCCATCGCGGCTCTCATCGAAGCGGTCACGCGGTCGGCGTACATGATCACGCGCCCCTCGACGTGGCGCGCCGCGCGTCCGATCACCTGGATGAGCGAACCTTCGGACCGGAGGTAGCCCTCCTTGTCCGCGTCGAGGATCGCGACGAGGGTCACCTCCGGGAGGTCGATGCCTTCGCGGAGAAGGTTCACGCCGACCACGACGTCGTACACGCCGAGGCGCAAATCGCGGAGGATCTCGACGCGCTGCAGCGTCTCGATCTCCGAGTGGAGGTACTGCACCTTGACGCCCATCTCGCGGAGGTAGTCGGCGAGGTCCTCGGCCATCTTCTTGGTCAGGGTCGTGACGATGGCGCGCTGGCCTCTCTCGACACGCAGGTTGAGCTCTGCGAGAAGGTCATCGATCTGCCCCTCGGTCTTGCGTACCTCGATCTGCGGGTCGATGAGCCCGGTCGGCCGGATGATCTGCTCGACGACGTGCGACGAATGCTCGAGCTCGTACGGCCCAGGCGTCGCCGAGACGTATATGGCCTGATCGAGACGCTGCTCGAACTCCGCGAAGGTGAGGGGGCGGTTGTCGAGCGCGCTCGGCAGCCGGAAGCCGTAGTCGACAAGGATTTCTTTCCGCGAGCGGTCGCCGAAGTACATGCCGCGGACCTGCGGCATCGAAATGTGTGACTCGTCGACGAACGCGAGGAAGTCCGGCGGGAAGTAATCGAGAAGGGTCCACGGCCGACTGCCCGCTGGCCGGCGCGCGAGGTGACGCGAGTAGTTCTCGACACCCGCGCACGTCCCCGTTTCGCGCATCATCTCGAGGTCGAAGTTGGTGCGCTGCCGGAGGCGCTGCGCCTCGAGCAAGCGGTTTGCGTCCTCGAGCTCCTTGAGGCGGTCGACGAGCTCGACCTCGATGTCCTTGATCGCTTCCAGGAGCTTCTCGCGCGGCGTGACGAAGTGCCGGGCCGGATAGATGTCGATTTTGTCGCGCTCCGCGAGCACCTCGCCGGTGAGCGGGTCGAGCTCAGTGATGCGCTCGACGTCGTCGCCGAAGAACTCGACGCGCACCGCGAGCTCCTCGTACGCGGGCTGGATCTCGAGCGTGTCGCCGCGCACGCGAAACTTGCCGCGCATGAGATCGGTGTTCGTGCGCTCGTACTGGATGTCGACGAGATGCCGGAGGACAGTGTCGCGCCGGACACGCTCACCCTTGTTCAGGCGGACGGTCACCGCGCCGTAGTCCACCGGTGCGCCAAGGCCGTAGATGCACGAGACCGAGGCGACGATGATCACGTCGCGGCGCTCGAACAACGATCGCGTCGCCGAGTGGCGCATGCGATCGATCTCCTCGTTGCGCGAGCTGTCCTTCTCGATGTAGGTGTCGCTTCGCGCGATGTACGCCTCGGGCTGGTAGTAGTCGTAGTACGAGACGAAGTACTGGACCGCGTTCTCGGGGAAGAACTCCTTGAACTCTCCATAGAGCTGCGCGGCGAGGGTCTTGTTGTGCGCGAGCACCAGCGTCGGCCGCCCCGCGTCGGCGATGACTTTCGCCATCGTCACTGTTTTCCCAGAACCCGTAACGCCGCGCAGCGTTGTGTGGCGCTCGCCCGCCACAAGTGCGTTCGTGAGGGCCGCCGCTGCCGTCGGCTGGTCGCCCGCGAGGTCCCATGGCAAAACAAGCCGGAAGGGAGCCTTCGCGGCTGGGCGATCGAGAGGGACCTGGAGCGTCTCACTGTGGGGCACGGGGCGCCTCATTCTAGAACAGGCGTTCTGGTACCAAATCGCCGCCCGCTGGTCGTCCCATTGTCGCGCATCAACACCGGTTTGAGTCCCGTCCAGATGTAACCCGTTGCTACAGTCGCCGCCGACCCCCAACCCCGAACAAAAGGGCCGTAGAGGAAGGTAATAGTGGAAGATCGATCGCGACGCCGCGCCCGGCTGGTGCTGATTGTTGGACTCTTGTTCGCTGTCGGAGCCGGAGCGACGACCTTCTTCGTCGCCAACACGGCCAAATCCGAAGCTCCCGCCCCGATCCCGACCTCGAGCATCGTGGTGGCGGCCCGGGAGATCCCGCCGAAGACCCAGATCACCGCGGCAGACCTGAAGCTCGTGAAGATGAACACGGAGGTCGTTCCCCCGGCCGCCCTGACGAACTCCGAGGACGTCGTGGGAAGGATCACGATCACCTCGATCTCCGTGGGTGAGCCGATCCTCCCGACCAAGCTCGGTGGCTTGAATGGCCTGGTCTTCACCGTGTTCCCGGCCGCCGCTCTCGGCAACGATGGCTCGATCCCGGCCAACTCACCCAACTACCGCGCGATGTCCATCACCGTCGCCGACGCACAGGCCGCCGGCGGCAGCATCCAGGCCGGCGATCTGGTCGACGTTCTCTACACGATGCAGATCGTGCCGGAAAAGCTCTACAAGGCTCCCAATCCGACGGTCAATGCGACCGACTCGTCGGCGCGAATAGTCCTCGAGCGAGTGCCGATCCTTTCACGGACCCTCGCGGTCTACGTGATCCGGACCGACGCGGCGACGGCAGAGCGCATCGGTTACCTGCAATCGGCAGGCGGCGTGCTCCAGCTTCTGCTGCGCGCGCCCAAAGACGAACGGGCTACCGGGACCGTCGGCGCGAGCTTCGACAACACCCAGGAGATCGTGCACTTCCACGTCCCTCAGAAGATCACGCCCTAGCGCGTCGCAGTCCGGCCCAGGCCTCACGCACGCGCTCGCGAGTCTTGTCGCGGTCGCCGTCGTTCACGATGACGGCGTCCGCCGCTGCCCGGAACTGATCCTCGGTGAGCTGCTGCGCGAGGCGAAGCTCCGCCTCGCGCTCACCGATCCCGCGTAAGGCGAGCCGCTCGAGCATCGTCTTGCGCGGTGCCACTACGACCCAGATGCGGTCGCTGGCGTTGCGGAGCTCGCCGTCGAGCAGCTTGATCGCCTCCACGACGAGCACCGCGTCCGCCGGCAGCATCGAGCGCGCCTCGAGCACGCGCGCGACCACGCGCGGGTGGAGGATCTGCTCGAGGCGCCGCAGCTTCACGGGATCGCCGAAGACTTCGGCCGCGAGCTTCGAACGGTCGATCTCCTTGTCCTCGCCGAGCACCTTTGTGCCGAACGTCTGCACGATCGCGCTGTAGCCGACGGTTCCACGCAGCTGCTCGTCATGCACGAGCGCGTCGGCGTCAAGCACCTTCGCGCCCAGCTCCCGCAGCATCGCCGCGACCGTCGACTTCCCGGCCCCCATAGGCCCCGTGAGCCCCACGACGAACGCCGTCACTCGCTCTTCTCGCTCTCCTTCGCCCACTCGTCATACAGAGTCCGCAGATCGCGTTCGAGGGACGCGTACTCTTCTCCGACTCTCCGCGTCTCCATGTAATTCCCGCTTTGCGCGATCTGGCTCACCTTGTCGGAGAGTTGCCGAAGCTGCAGCTCCATGGCACTGATCCGTGCCTCCAGCGCCCGCATGCCGTCGACTCTGCGAACCGGCGATGCCTTCCGCTTAGAGGTGCTCACCCGCCGCGGGTCCTGTCCCGGCTTCGGGGACCTCTCGCTCGCCGCACCCTTCCCCGTTTGCGACCGCGCTTGCGCGGTCGCACGGGGCCCCTGGGGCACCCGCGGCTCGCTAGAGATCCCCTGCGCCGTGCCACCCGCGGCGCCGGGCATCTGGAGCTCGGGCATCGGCAACTCGAGATTCGACGCACGTAGGCGTTGAAGGCCGGACCAGTTCCCTTCGAAGCGTTTCAGCACTCCGGCTTCGATCGGCCAGATCTCGGTAGCGAGCTTGTCAATGAAGTAGCGGTCGTGCGAGACGAAGAGCAGCGCGCCCTCGAACGCTTGGAGAACGGCTTCGAGCTGTTCGCGAGCGAGGAGATCGAGGTGGTTCGTCGGTTCGTCCAAGACGAGAAGGTTTGCGTGGCGTGCGGCCAGGCGCGCAAGGGCTAGGCGACTACGTTCGCCTCCGCTCAGCACGCCGACGCTCTTGAACACGTCCTCGCCTCGGAACAGGAAGCGCGCGAGATGGTCGCGAGCTTCGGCGTCAGTCATTCCGCCTGCGACTTTCATCGCGTCGAGCACCGTGTCGTCGCCGGTCAACTCCAGCTGCGCCTGCGCGAGAAAAGCGACGCGCGCGGTCGGCGCCGACTGCACGTATCCGTCGAGCGCGGCGAGATCACCCACGAGCGTGCGCACTAGCGTGGTCTTCCCTGCGCCATTCGGACCCACGACCGCGATGCGGGCGTCGCGTGCGACGCGCAGCATTCCGGTGCGCACCAGGGGCTCGCCGTACCCGACCGCGAGCGGTGTCGTCTGCAGGACCGTGTCCCCCGCGATATGCGCGGCCTCCAGGTTCCAGCCGTGCTGTTGCGCGCGCGCGGGAGCCGCGATGCGTTCGAGGCGCGCCAGCTTCTTCCCGCGTCCGCGCGCTTCCTTCGAACGCTGCCCTGCGCCGTAGCGGCGGATGAACTCTTCGGTGCGCTCGATCTCCTCGGCCTGCTTCGTAGCGGCCTTCGCGGTCGCGGCCTCGCGCTCGGCGCGTTGTCGGGCGTACGACGAATAGCCGCCGCGATATTCCACGATCGTGCCCTTCTCGAACGACAGGGTCCGACCTGTGACGCGATCGAGGAACCACCGGTCATGTGACGAGACGAGAACGGTCTCCTGTTGCTCGACGAGGAATCGTTCCAACCACTCGAGTGCGGCTACGTCTAGGTGATTCGTCGGCTCGTCGAGGAGGAGGATGTCCGGGTCGTCGAGAAGGAGCCGCGCAAGACCGAGACGTGTCCGCTCCCCACCGGAGAGCGTGGCAACCTCCCGATCGCGTAGCCCGTCGAGCCCAAGGCCGCCGAGCACTCGGCCCACAGTCGCCTCGAAGTCATATCCGCCGGCGTGCTCGAACTGGTGCTGCGCTTCGGAGTAACGCTCCAACAGCTCGGGGTCTCCGCTCCCGAGCCGTGGCTCGAGCTCGTGCATCCCGGCTTCGAGCTCGCGGAGGTGAGCCGCCGCGCCGCGCGCGTGCTCCTCGACCGTGCCAGCCGCCTCGAAAAGGATCTCCTGCTCCATGAACCCGATGCGCGTGCCGCGAGCCAGCGCGACGTTCCCGGAATCAGCCGATTCGAAGCCCGCGGCCACGCGCAGCAATGTGGTCTTCCCCACCCCGTTCGGTCCGACCAGACCGACACGGTCCCCGTGCGCGAGCCGAAACGAGACGTCGCTAAAGACGAGGCGTGCGCCGAACCGTTTCGCGACCGCCTGGACGGAGAGGACGCTCATGCTCGCGGCGCTCGCTGGCAGCGCGTGCAATGGAACGTGCCGCGTCCACCGACGACGGTGCGCACGATCGCGCGCCCGCACCGCGGACATGGCTCGCCCGCGCGCGAGTAGACCTGGAACTCGCGCTGCATCCGTCCTTTGTTGCCACGCGCGTCGACGTAATCGCTCGGCGACGCGCCGCCGAGGCGGATCCCCTTGCGCAGTGCCCATCGGATCGCCTCGTGCAGTCGCACGATCTCTTCGGCGCGGAGCGAGCCTGCTTTCCGAAGCGGATGGATCCGCGCGCGCCAGAGCGCCTCGATTGCGTAGATGTTTCCGATGCCGGCAATGGCGCGTTGGTCTAGGAGCAGCACCTTGATCGCGGCCCGTGGACGGCGGCGCAGCAGCGAGCGCAGCCACGCGACCGTGAAGCCACGCGCGAGAGGCTCCTGCCCGAGAGAGGCGTGCAGCGGCATCTTCGAGCGGCGACGCTCTCCGTTGCCCTCGAGCGTCGAAGCATCGATGACCGCCATCCGACCGAACTTGCGCGTGTCGGAGAACCGCATGACGGTCCCGTCCTCGAAACGGATCTCGCCGCGCACGTAGCGCTCGTCGACGTCCTGCACTCCAAACAGGAGCTTGCCGGTCATGCGGAGGGAGACGACGAGCGCCTCGCCGCCGTCGAGATCGAACACCACGAACTTTCCCCGCCGCCGCACGTCGCGGATGCGCCGGCCGCGCAGGCGCGCGCCGACCACCTCGGCCGGCTCCGGCTCGGTGAGGCGGACCCACCGTGACTCGAACTCGCTGATGGTTCGATCGACGACGAGCCCGCGGAGCTGCCGCGCGATCGTCTCGACCTCGGGGAGCTCAGGCATTGGCGGTAGCGGGGACTTCGAGTCGCTGCATTTCGTCCCAGTTCGGTCCCGCGCGGACGTCGACGATGAGCGGCACGTCGAGCTCGTAGGCCGCGCTCATCTCGTCCCCCAGCAGTCGCGCCATCCGCTCGACCTCGAGTCGCGGCACTTCGGCGACGAGCTCGTCGTGCACTTGCAGAAGAACGCGCGCATGCAGATCGCTGTCCTGCAGCGCGCGGTGCACGCGCGCCATCGCGATCTTCATGATGTCCGCGGCCGTGCCCTGGATCGGCATGTTGATCGCCATGCGCTCCGCGGCGTTGCGCACGGCATTCACGCGGCTGGTCATGTCCGGGATGTAGCGGCGGCGCCCGAGGAGCGTCTCGACGTAGCCCTGCTCGACGCAGAACGCCTTCGTCTCGAGGACGTAGCGACGCACCTGGCCGTACCGCTTGAAGTATTCGTCGATGAAGCGCTGCGCCTCCTCGCGCGGCATCTGCATCCGCCATGCGAGTCCGAAGTCGCTCATGCCGTAGATGATCCCGAAGTTGAGCATCTTCGCGACGTCGCGCTGCTCTCGTGTGACCGCGCTTTCGGCCACGCCGAATCCCGCGGCGGCCGTGCGCCGATGGATGTCGGCGCCGGTGCGGAACGCGTCCAGGAGCGCCGGATCCTGCGACACGTGCGCGAGCACGCGCAGCTCGATCTGCGAGTAGTCCGCGGCCACGAGCACTCGGTCCGGCGAGCCCGCCACGAACGCGCGGCGAATGCGACGACCGAGCGGCGTGCGTATCGGGATGTTCTGGAGGTTCGGAGCGCGGCTCGAAAGCCGTCCGGTCGCCGCGACGGTTTGCTCGAACGTCGTGTGGACGCGCCGGGTCTCCGGGTCGACGAGCCCACCGAGGCCTTCCGCGTAGGTCGAGCGCAGCTTTTCGATCTCGCGGTACTCGAGGATCTTGTCGATCACCGGATGCGCGCCGCGAAGCTCCTCGAGCACCGTCGCATCGGTCGAGAACCCGGTCCCGGTCCGGCGGCCGCGCGGAAGCTTCAGCTCCTCGAACAGGAGCGATTGGAGCTGCTTCGGCGAGTTCAGCCCGAACTCATGGCCGACGGCCGCATACGCCTCCTGTTCGATGCGCGCGACCTCGCGCGCGAACTCCTCGCCGAGATTGCGCAGGTACGCGGTGTCGACGGCGATCCCGGCCTCTTCCATCTCGACGAGCACATCGACCAGCGGAAGCTCCACGTCGCGGTAGAGGCGCTCGAGGTTCAGCCGTACGAGCTCCTCCGCGAACTGCTCGCCGAGTCGTGCGGCCGCCACCGCGCCCGCACCCGCGCGCGCGAGACGCTCGTCGAGCGTCGGCGTGCGGTACGGATCCTTTCGATCGGGCACGGGCAGGACGGGCACCTCGAGCTTGAGTCGCTCCGCCGCGAGGTCCTCCAGCGCGTGGTAGCGACGGCTCGCGTTCACGAGGTAGCTCGCGATCATCGTGTCCATCGCGAGGCCGCCGATGTCGGTGCCGGCGCGCCGCAGCGCTCGACGGGCGGTCTTCGCGTCGTGCGCGATCTTCGCGACCGTTTCGTCCTGAAGCAGCGCCGCGATCGGGCCGGGAACGCCGTCGGGTGTGGGCACGTACCAGGCGCGCTCGCCCGCCGCCAGACCGAGGCCGACGAGCAGCGGGTGACGACCCGACACATCGACGTCCGCGTGGACCGCGAACGCGCCCGCCTTGCGGAGCGCCGCCGCGACCTGATCCGCGTCGATTTCCGCGACAAGCGCCGTCTCGACCGGTGGCGCGGAGGCGGCTGCGGGCTCGAGACCGAGCTGCATCTGCCCGCCCCGCGGAACAATTGGCGCGGACGCCGTCGGCGCCGACGCCGCGAGGTTCTGATCCGCCGGAGGGAGCCTCGGCACGAGACTGCGGAACTCGAGCTCGCGGAAGAGCTCGAGCACGGCGGCGCGGTCGTAGGTGGTCCGGCGCGTGCGCTCGAGCTCGAGCGTCACCGGCAGATCGGTGACGATTGTGGCGAGCTGGCGGCTTCGGAAGACCTGCTCCTTATTCGCGGCGAGCGATTCGCGAAGCCGCGGGGTGTACGTGCCCAGATCGGCGTACACGCCCTCGAGATTCCCGCGCTCGGCGATGAGCTTCGCGGCGGTTTTGTCGCCAACACCGGGAACTCCCGGGATGTTGTCGGTGGCGTCGCCCTTGAGCGCTTTGAAGTCGACCATCTGGTCCGGTCGGAGCCCGTACCGCTGCCGGATCATCTCTTCGTCGTAGATCACGGTGTTCTGGAAGCCCTGACGCGTCGTCATCAGCTTGATGCGAGGCGTCACGAGCTGAAGCGGGTCGAGGTCACCCGACACGATGATCGTCTCGAGTCCTTTCGCCTCGGCCTGACGCGCGAGCGCGCCGATGACGTCGTCGGCCTCGAATCCCGGGAGCGAATACATCGGGATGCCGAAGGCGTCGAGGAGCTGCTTGCAGCGCTCGAACTGTGGCCGCAGCTCGTCGGGCATCGGCTTCCGCGTGGCCTTGTACGTCGGCTCCATCTCGCGCCGGAACGTCGGCACCGGCAGGTCGAACGCCGCCGCGATGTGCTGCGGCGTCACTTGCTCGAGCGACTTCAAGAGGATCGACGCGAAGCCGAATGTCGCGTTGGCGAGCTCGCCCTTCGTCGTCGTGAGCGGGGGCACGGCGAAGAACGCCCGGTAGATCAGGCTGTTCGAGTCGATGAGGGCAAGGCGTTCGGTCACTAGACGAGTATCGCCGCTAGGTCGAGCGGAGCCTCCGGCCGACGGCGAACCACATTGCCGCGAACGCGATAGCCAGGACGAGCCAGAGCCAGGGCGAAAGTAGGAACGCGAACGGCGCGGGCTCGGCGGTCGTGGTCAGGCGCGTGGATTGGTCCGCCGCTGGGTTCGAGGACGGACCGGCCGAGTCCTGACGAGTGACCTGCTTGGACGCGTCGGTCGGCGTGGCTGAGGCCGCGGCGTAGCGGTCACTGGCAACACCGGGTGCGGGACTCGGGGCTGGAGCCTGGAAACTCTGCGAGCTGGGCGACGCTTCTGCGGCACCGCCGGCGTTGGACGCCTGGGGCGCGCTGACTGCGTTCGGCGCTGGCGCACCGGCTCTGGCGGCGGATTGCGTTCGTGGGAAGAACGCGATAACCGCCGAGGCAAGGAACAGGAAGATCGCCGCGCCGGTCGCAAAGGTCGAGAACGTGCGGAGCGGAGCCAGCCAGAACGGCACCGACACGCGCGGGACGAGCGACCGCGACGGCACGGGCATCGGAAGCGCGGCGATGAGCCGCGCGGTGCCGCGAAGCTCCGCCAGGCGCGTCCGGCACAGGGCGCACGTGTCCAGATGCGCCTGCACCGAGGCCCGAGCCTCGGACGAAAGCGCGTTGTCCAGGTACGCCGAAAGGTCGCCGAACGGATGCACGGCCTAGCCTCCTATCCCTAGGACGTCACGGAGCGGGATCGGTTCCCTCACCCGCCTGATCCCTTCCAGCCACGGCTGATCAGGATGTTTCGCACCGCGAGACGGCCCCGATGGATCCGCGATTTCACCGTACCGATCTCGGTCGATGTGATGATCGCGATCTCCTCGTAGGCGAAGCCCTCGACATCCCGGAGGAGAAGGGCGGCCCGCTGGTCGGCAGGAATCGTCGCAAGCGCATCCTCCACGATGCGCAGCGCTTCACGATCCGCGGCGAGATCCGCGAGCTCGGGCCCCGACGCGACGGGTTCAGCCCAGTTAACCGAATCGTCATTCTCCGACGACGGAGGATCGAGCGGAAGCTCGGGCCGCCGCTTCCGCGACCGGAGCCGATCGAGCGCGCGGTTCGTCACGATGCGAAAGACCCACGCGCGAAACGACGTTCCTTCGAAAGACGCCATCGACTTCCAGGCCGACAGGAGCGCGTCTTGCACGCAATCTTCCGCGTCGTCATGACCCAGCATCCGAGCCGCGTGGCGATACAGAGGCCGCTCGATCTCGAGAGCAAGCTGCTCGAAAGCCCGGGCGTCCCCGCGCCGCGCGCGATCGAGGAGCGCATCGCTCGCTCCCCCAAGTTCCGGCCCCATCAGCGGAACTTCGCTTGTCCGCGAATTCTTCTGTAGATTGCCGCGTGGAAAGCATGGCCGAAGACCGTAAGAAGAAGGTCGTCGTCATCGGCGAGGACGACGATCCGATCGCGACGCTGCTTCGCGATTCGATCAACGACGAGGACGGGTACCAGGCCGTCGTCGTGTCCGACGGCGCGTTGGTGATAGAGACGGTCCGTCAGGTGCACGCCGACCTCCTCATCCTCGACATCATGATGCCGGGACTCAACGGCTTTGAGGTGTTCGATCGGGTTCGGGCGGACACCGACATTCGCGACATGCCGGTGCTCTTCGTCAGCGCCGCGACGAATCAATACGACAAGGATTTCGCCCAGCGGGGGATCAAGGACGTGATCTCGAAGCCCTTCGATCTGAACGATCTCCTGGCGCAGGTCCGGGTACTCTGCCCTGCCGATGCCGGAGGCCAAAACTAGCGCGCGCGACCGTGCCCGTTTCGCGGAGCTTGCGCGCCTCGCCGCCGAGGCCGCCGTCGCGGTAGGCGACGCGATCGCCGTCGACGACACCGCGATCGTGACCAGGAAGCGCGGACGCGCCAACTTCGCGACCGCGGCGGATCACGTGGCGGAGCGCGCGATCATTTCGCGGCTTTCGGCCTACGACTCGCACATCCCCATCCTCGCGGAGGAGAGCGTCCGCAAAGGGGTCGTCGATGCCGAGCGCCTCTGGGTCGTCGACCCGCTCGACGGCACGCTGAACTTCAGCCAGGGCATTCCGTTCTATTGCGTGCTCATCGGTTACGTCGAGGACGGCAAAGCCCGCGCGGGAGCGGTCCATGCCCCGCGAACGGGCGAGACCTTCATCGCGTCGGAGGGCGCGGGTGCGACCCGGAATGGCGCGCCGATTCGGGTGTCGCGCGTGACCCGGCTCCCCGATGCGTTCGCGGTGGCGAGTCTCGGGTTCGGCGAGACGAAGAAGAAGGACTCGCGCTTCGCGACGCTGAACGCCACCTGCGCGCGTCTCTGCGTGATCGGGTCGGCGGGCCTCGAGATCTCCTACCTCGCGATGGGACGGTTCGATCTCTTCGTGCATGAGGCGCTGTCGCCGTGGGACATAGCCGCACCAGCCCTGATCGCGCGCGAGGCTGGCGCCGCGGTGCTCTCGCTCAAGACCGGGAAGGACGCGGCGTGGAACGAGCGGCAGGTCGTGATGGCAAATCCACGCCTCGCGAAAGGTGCAGTGAAGCTGTTGACGAAACCTAGAATGTGACGACGAGCCGGAGTGATGAAATGGCAGACATGAGAGACTCAAAATCTCTTGGGCTGAAAAGCCCGTGAGGGTTCAAATCCCTCCTCCGGCACAGTTAGGTCTTGCCCTCCTGCGCCAGCAGACGCTTGAGCTCGGCGGCGACGGTCTCTAGCGGCCCGCTGTTCCCCTCGGCGCGGCACAGGATGAGCGCGCCTTCCATCCCAGCCACCACCGCCACTGCAACGCGCGAGGCACGACGACTCGGTACCCCGACTGACGCGAGCTGCTCGGTAAGCAGATCGACCCAGGACCGGAACGTCGCGCGGACGAGGTCGATCATGGTCCGATCGTCCGCGGTGGTGTCGATGGCGACACCCGCGACGACGCAACCGGCGGTCCCGCCAGAGGCCACGACGACCTGTCGCCACATGTCGATGAAGCAGTCCAGCACCCCCGCCGGCGTGGTCGCCCGGCACGCGCGCTGGTGGGCGAGCACGCGTTCCGAGGTCCAGCGGATCGCGTCCCCGGCGAGCTGCTCCTTTCCGTTCGGAAAGTGGTAGTAGATCGACCCGCGGGGCGCTCCTGTCTCGGCCAGCACCTCCGAGAACGACGTCGCATTGACGCCGCGAGTGCGGATCAGCGACACAGCACCGCGCACCATGCTGGCGCGACTGTCCGTTCGCTCTTCCTTCTTGACTATGACGGTCAACATAGACTAGCCTTGACCGCTATGACAATCGTCATAATTCGCTAAGGAGAACCCGCATGCCCATGATCGACGTGTACGCCAAAGAAGGAACATTCCGCGACCGAAAGGCGCTGGCCAAAGACCTCGCCGCGGCCGTGATGCGGTGGGAAAAGGTCCCCGAGATCTCGCTCTTCAAGAACAACACGGCCGCCTTCATCCACGACCTGCCGGCCGACTCGCTCTCCAACGTCTCCGGGGACAACAACTACGTCCGGGTGCAGGTCCTCACTCCGATCGGCGTCCTCGATCGCGACAAGCAGATCGGCGTCGTTCGCGACCTGACCGACATCGTCGCAGCCGCCGCCGGTGACCCAACGCTGACCGAGCGCACATGGGTGCTGATCACCGAGTCGCCCGAGGGCGGTTGGGGCATCAGGGGACACGCGAACACCGGCGCCGAGATCGCCGCGGCTGCGCGCGCCGAACTTACGGCAATCGCTGCGAAGAAGTCCGCCTAGGTCAGAGCGGCAGCTTCACCCGCACTGTCGTTCCTTTTCCATCCCCGTCGCTCTCGAGAGCCAGCGAGCCAGCGTGCGCTTCGGCCACGATCCGCGCGACGTACAGGCCGACGCCCATCCCGGCGAATGTGCCGGCTCGCCCACTGCCGCGGACGAAGGGATGGCCGAGCCTCCCGATGTCGTCCTCTGGGATCCCGATGCCTTTGTCTGAGATCGCGATCTCGGCGCTTCGGTCCTGCGCGACAAGCGCGACATGCACCGGGCCACCCGTCGGCGAGTACTTCACCGCGTTGCCGACGAGGTTCATGAGGAGCTGCTCGATCCGCGACTCATCGCCATGGGCTGGGACGCTCGCAGGAGCCTCCATCGTGAATGTGTGGCGCCCGTCCTCGACGGTCGCGTCGATGTACCGCTGCACGACCTCGCGAACGACGACGGCGAGGTCGTACGGCACTCGCTCCATGCTCAAGGAACCCTTCTCGGCGCGCGAAACGGACAGCAGGTCGTTGACGAGACCGTTCATTCGATCCACCTGGCGCTCGATCGCGGCAAGGTTTCTATCGAGCGATTCCATGTCGAGCTCGGTGCCCTGCGCCTTCGACCTGCGCATGCGCGAGCGGACCAGCTGCGCAAGCGCCTTGAGCGGCGTGAGGGGCGTTCGAAGCTCGTGCGAAACGATCGACAGGAACTGTTCGCGCTCGCGCTCGCTGGCGAGGAGATCGGTGATGTCGTGCAGCGTCATGACTCCGGCGGCGACCTCGCCACTTGGGCCACGCACGGGCGCGGCATTCACCTCGAGGTCTCGCCGCTCGCCGGTTTCGGGCCGCACCACGAAGAATTCGCCTTTGCTCTCCCCGCCTTGGAGCGCTTGGTCGAGGGGGTAAGACCCTGGCGCGATCGACTCGCCGGTCACGAGGTCTCTGACCTCAATGGCGGTGCGAAGCTCGGCGAGGGTCTCGAAATGACCGATGCCGAGTATTTCCCGTGCCCGTGGGTTCGTCTCGTAGCGCCCGTTCGGCCAGGCGATGATGACGCCATCGCCAAGGGCGTCGAGCAGATGTCGATGCAGGTCCTGTTGTGCGACGGCCTCCGCATAGAGTCGCGAGTTCGTGATCCCGATCGCCGTCGTCGCGGCGAGCAAGTGGACGAGCTCGATGTCTTCAGGCGTGAATGATCGGCTCGGATCCTTGCTGTAGATCGCGAGCGCGCCGATCAGCTTGCCTTCAAAGAAGAGCGGGACCGAGAGGAGCTTCGCGAGCCCCTCTACCTTGATCAGCGCGTGATCGCCGACGCTCCCGGACGGCAGATCGATCATCGCGTGCTCGCCGGCGGCCCGAAACAGCGCGCGTAGTTCATCCACTGGAAGGCTCTGTTGCGCCGCGTACGCCTGGGAGAGACCGTCGTGCGCTCGTATGACGAATGCGTCTCCTTCGCTGTTGGGGAGAAACACCGCGGCTGCATCGGCCGGCACGAGACCGCGCGCGGACGTGACCGCGTTTCGGAGCCGGTGCTCGAGGTCGAGCGACCGGATCATTTCGTCGTTGGCGTCGTGCAATCGGCGCAGGCGCGCGCGGCTGGGCATATGAGGGGAGGGAGGCACGCGCTATGCCAATCTCGCGCTAGGCGAGCGGGCTACCGATACCGGTCAACGAGGTAGGACGACTTCGACGACGTCCCCGCCGACCTCGTGCGCGACCGCCTCAGCAAGCTCGCGCGAGGGCTTCGCGCGGAACGAGGTCTGTACCCGGCGCATGCCGCCACCGTTCCGCGGGAGCTCGAGGACGACTTGGGACACGCCCGCGTGATCCTTGAGCACCTCCTGGATCTTCTGGAAGAGCGCGATGGAGCGCTCGTAATCCAGAACCTCCCTGAATCGAATGACAAGCGCGGGAGGCTCATCGAGTTCGGAAGTGTCCCGCATTGACGGGGGGTGGGGTGTTTCCGAGGAGGCCCGTTGCGCCGGTAGGATCACGCTTTCGTCTCGCCCGGGCGCGCTGGGCCGACGAGGAAATGCCCCGCCCCCCGGCTGCACGGCGGTTGGTTGCGAGCCGCCGTTCCCGCTTCTGGTGAACTTTGCTCGCTTGGCGAGGAACTGCCGGCGCTCGTCAGCGACGCGCTTGATCTCTTCGATCCCGGCGTCATCGAAGCGCACCGCGTGCTCGCAGAGCAGCTTCGGGTCTTCGTCGCGCTGCTCGACGCGGGCGAGCACGAGCAGGACCTCGTCCGTGCTCCAGAGCGGGGCGGTCGCCTCGTACACGCGCGGGAACACGGTGACCTCGACGCTCCCGGTGAGGTCTTCGACCTGCGCGAACATCATGAGCTGCTTGTTCTTGGTGATGTGCTTGCGGGCGTTCGTCACGACGCACGCGATCGTAACGAGGTCGTCCTGTGCCTCACCGAGTCCGGCGAGGTCGAGGGTGACGACCTCCTTCATCCGCGGTGCGAGCGCGTTGAGCGGGTGCTCGGACAGGTAGATCCCGAGCAGCTCCTTCTCCCAGGCGAGCATCTCTTTTCGCGGCGCGTCGTGGGACTGGCTGTTCGGACTCGGGACGAACCTGGTGTCCAGCTGTTCGCTGAAGCCAAAGTCAGCGAAGAGGCCGACCTGGCCGCTTTCGCGATCGCGCTGTTCTCGCTGCGCGGTCTCCAGGACGGAGTCGAGGCGTTCCAGCTGCCACATTCGTGGACCGAATTCATCGCACGCGCCGCACTTGATGAGAGATTCCAGGACGCGCTTGTTGGCGCGCTGCAGATCGATCCGCCCGCAGAGATCGTCGAGCGATCGGAACGGTCCGGCCGCGCGCCGCGCCTCGATGAGACCTTCGACCGCGCCCTCGCCGACGTTCTTGACGGCACCGAGGCCGAACCGGATGCCCTTGGGCGTGAACGCGAAGTCGAGCTCCGACTCGTTCACGTCCGGCGGCAGGACCGCGAGCCCCATACGGCGGCACTCGGCCACCGCGATCGCGATCCGGTCGGGCGTCCCCATTTCAGCCGAGAGCACGGCGGTCATGTATTCGGTCGTGTAGTTCGCCTTCAGGTAAGCGGTGTGGTACGCGATGATCCCGTAGATCGCGGCATGCGCGCGGTTGAATCCGTAGCGCGCGAACGGCTCGAAGTCTTTCCACACCGATTCGATCACGTCGGCGTGCACGCCGTTGCGGACCGCGCCCGAGACGAACTTCACTTTCTGCGCGTCGAGCTTGTCGCGGAACTTCTTGCGGACGGCGTAGCAGAGCACGTCGGCCTCGGCGAGCGTGAAGCCGGCCAGCGCCTGCGTCACCGCCATCACGTCCTCCTGATAGACCATGACGCCGTACGTCGCCTTCAGCACCGGCTCGAGCGTGGGGTGGGCGTACGTCACCGGCTCCTCGCCGTGCTTTCGGCGGATGTACGTCGGGATGTAGTCCATCGGTCCCGGCCGGAAGAGCGCGACCATGGCCATGACGTCCTCGACGCGGTCGGGCTTGAGCTCACGGATGTAGCGGCGCATGCCGGCGGACTCCAGCTGGAACATGCCGGTCGTTTCGCCGGAGCCGAGGAGATCGAATGTTTTCTTGTCGTCGAGCGGGATGTCCTCGCGCCGGATCTTGATGCCGCGTTCCTGCTCGATGAGCCGAAGCGCGTGCTCGAGGATGGTGAGGTTCCCGAGGCCCAGGAAGTCGAACTTCAGGACCCCTAGCTTTTCGAGCTGCTTGTCCTCGTACTGCGTCTGGAGCGCGTTGACGTTCCCCTTCGAGCGCTCGAGAGGGACGAGCTGCGTGATCGGCTCGCGCGAGATCACGACGCCGGCCGCGTGCGTGCCCGTCGACCGGACGAGTCCCTCGACCTTCTCCGCGAGGTCGAGAAGCCGCTGCACGTGCGGCTCCTGCTCGAGATCACGGAGCTCGGCGGACATGCGACGCGAGTCGGCGAGGTCGGTGCCGAACGGGATGGTCTTCGCCACGCGGTCGGCCTCTCCGTAGGGCATGCCGAGGACGCGCGCGACGTCGCGAACGGCGGCGCGCGCGAGCATCGTGTTGAACGTGCCGATCTGAGCGACGCGGTCGGCGCCGTATTTCTGCGTGACGTATTGGATGACCTCATCGCGGCGGTCGCCCATGAAGTCGACGTCGATGTCCGGCGGGGTGAACCGCTCGAGGTTCAGGAACCGCTCGAAGATGAGCCCGTACTTCAGCGGGTCGATGTCGGTCATGCCGATGGCGTAGTTGACGACCGAGCCTCCGGCGGAGCCGCGCACCGCCGTGAGGATTCCCTGCTCATGCGCGAACCGGATGAAGTCCTGCACGATGAGGATGTAGCCGGTGTAGCCCGTCTTCGCGATGATCGCGAGCTCCTTGTCGATCCGCTCGCGCAGCTCCGGCGTGATCGCGCCGTACCTTTCGATGGTGCCCGCCTCCGCGAGCATTCGGAGCTGCTCCTCCGGCGTCTTTCCGGCCGGGACGTCGAAGTGCGGAAGGCGCAGCTCGCCCAGCGGCAGGCGCAGATCGACCTTCTCCGCGATGCGCAGGGTGTTCTCGAGCGCCTCGTGGTCGTTCGGGAAGAGCTCGCTCATCTGCGCGGCCGTGCGCATGAAGAGCTCCGGGTTGTCGATCATCTTCAGGCGATCCGGCGTGTCGATGGTCTTTCCGCTCTGGATGCAGACCATCACATCCTGCGCCTCGGCGTCGTCGGCGTGCACGTAGTGGATGTCGTTGGTGACGACGAGAGGTAACCCCGTCCGGCGCGAGACCTCGCGCACGCCCTCGTTGACGCGCTCCTGCTCGGGGATGCCGTGCGACATGAGCTCGAGGTAATAGTTGCCATCCCCGAAGATGCTCCGGTGCTCCTCGGCGACCGCGCACGCCGCATCGATGCCCTCGTCTTGGATCGCGCGCGCCAGCTCGCCCTGCAGGCAGGCGGAAAGGGCGATCAGGCCCTGGCTGTGCTCCCGAAGGAGGTCCTTGTCCATTCGCGGCCGGTAGTAATAGCCCTCGAGGTGCGCGGCGGTGACCATCGTGACCAGGTTCTGGTAGCCGGTGAAGTCCTTGGCGAGGAGGACGAGGTGCCACGGCTTGCCGTGCCCCTCGGACCGCGGGTCGCGGTCGAAACGGTTGTTGCGGGCGATATAAGTCTCGACGCCGATGATCGGTTTGATGCCGGCGTCGCGGCAGAGCGTGTAGAAGTCGATCGCGCCGTACAGCGCGCCGTGATCGGTGAGGCCGAGCGCGGGCATGTCCAGGGCCTTCGCGCGCGCGACGAGGTCGCTGAGGCGGGACAGCCCGTCGAGCAGGCTGTACTCGCTATGGGTGTGCAGATGGACGAAGTTCTTGGCGATGACCCTGCCCCACGTGTGTGCCGCTCGAGGAAGCGCGGCGGTTTAGCGAAGTCTAGCCGGGCTGAGTCTGGTGAGGAACCGCACTTGGGTTCTCGTTGTAGTTTCGAGAAATCCTGGGCAGGAGGCTTGAAATGGGCGATCGGAAACTAGCCTCAGCGCAATTCTTCACGACCTGGTTTCCTCTGGCGGCCGTACTGGTCGGGATCACGATGGTCCTAGTCGATTTCAACTTCAACTATGTCCACCAGTGGTACCTCGCCGACGTGGGATGGGTGCGCTATTTCACCTACGACCAACTCTACGATCTGACGCTGCATCTTTCGATGCTGGCCGTCGGATTCGCCGGCGCGCTGACCTTCGCGGCGGTCGCGCGATCGGCGTTCCGCGGCTCGGTCAGGGCCGCGACGACTTCGTGACGTTCACTACGACAGCGCGGTGGTCTGATGCGCCGAGCGCCATCACCGTGTGCGGGCTCGAGCCGATGACGCCGATGCCCCAGATGTAGTCGATACGCTTGGCTGGGTCGTCCATCGTCGTCGTCGCGCCCGCGGGCTCCGCGAGATCGCCGTAGCCCGCCTCCGAGAAAAGGCCCATCTCGAGGGCGCCCGGCTCAGCGTTCATGTCTCCCGCGATGATCGCCACCTTCTCGCCGTCCCACTCGCGCAGGATCGTTCGCACCTGCTCCTGGCGGATCGCGCTCGAGTCTTCGACCTCGTCGAGATGCGTCGTCACGATCAGCACGTCGCCGATGTGAACCCCGACGGCGCCGCGAGGCTGATGTTTGAGCGATGGCTGCACGGCGAAGTGGACGCGCTTGATGTCGGTCATCGGAAAACGCGACAGGATCGCGTTCCCATAGAGGTCGCCGATATTCGGACTGAAGACGTACGGCATCCCGAGCCGTTCCGCGAGCACGCTGAGGGCGTCGTGCTGCTCGTCGATCATCCAGCCGCGTACGACCTCTTGCAGCACGAGGACGTCCGGCGCCTCACGCGAGATGACGTCGACGAGCATGTCGAGCGATGGGACCTGGCCGGCGTTGAATCCCTGATGGATGTTGTAGGTCATCACGCGGAAGTTATTGGTCGGATCCTTCGTGACTGGCGATTGGGGCGTGAGCAGCAACGCGATGAGCGGCACGCCCACGACGATCGGCACGAGGGCTATGGGAAGCGCGCGCCAGGCCGGGAGCGCGCCGCCGGGCACGAGCAGCGCCGCGATCGCGACGAGCGCGGTCGCCGCGTACACGGCGGGGAGATACGCCCAGAACGCGTAGAACCCGAAGGCGGTCCCGACGAACACGAGCCAGCCCAGCGCGAGCGCGAGGGTCACCACCGCGGGCGAGCCCGTGACCTTCAGCGGCGCGCCCGGGATCGTCGCCGCGGCGATGAACAGGCCGGCGGCGAGGACGAGGCCCCCGACGAGCGAGACGACCGGCGCGTGCACGTACCAGAGCAGCGCGGCACCCGCCGCGCACGCGATCGCGGCGGCGACGCCGCGCGGGTACCGGCGCGAAAGCGCGAGCGACCCTGCGGCCAGACCGAGCCCGAGGAGCACCATGCCGAGCTGGGTCGACCGTGCCGGCTCGGGTCCGAGCCCAAGCCCGCTCGCGAGCGCCACCTGCGCGCCATTCGTGGCGCCGGTCTCGGCGACGAGGAACAGCGCCGGCAACGCGATGAGCGCGAGCGCGCCTCGCGCGTCGGGCCGGGTCCAGGTACGCGCGCCGCCCATGGCGGCGACTCCGGCCGCGAGGAAGACGAGCGCCGCTACGAGAACGAGCGGCGCCGCGAGCGCGAGGTTCAGGTCAACGAGTGGCACCGTGCGGAACGCAGCGCGCAGGACGAGATCGGCCGAGAACGCGATAGGCAGCGCGACCGCAAGGGGCGAGGGACGGTCCAGAGGCCGCGATGCGTGGAGCAGCGCAAGCCACCAGAGGCCGCCGGCGACTCCGACGATCGACAACGCGAGGTCGGCGATGTTGTTGCGCGATACCGTCGCGATGAGCGTCGCGATACCGAGGAGCGCCGCACTCATGCCAATGCTTCGTTTCGGACCGAGTCGCCACCCCACGATCGGCGAAAGAAACGAGGTGGCGAAGACGGCCGTCGCGATGATGGCGAGCGTCGTGTTCGACTGGCCGAAGAACGTCTGCTGGAACGTGGACGAAAACGTCCGGATGTCGGCGATGAGAAAAAGGAGGCCGATGACCGCGAAAGTCACCTCACCGACCATTGGCGAGGGAGTGTAGGTCTAGCGCTTCGTGCGCCAGGCCTCCGTGAGTCGCGACGCGGTCTCATTGACCAGGTCGCGCACTTTCACGATGGTGCTGAACCCCGGCTCGTCCGCCATCGGCCCGACCACCAGCGCCCCGACGACGTCGCCGGACACGGTGATCGGGATGATCGTCGAGCGGCCACCCTGTACGAGGCGCTCGAGCGTC
Source organism: Chloroflexota bacterium (assembly GCA_038040345.1). Lineage (GTDB taxonomy): Bacteria > Chloroflexota > Limnocylindria > P2-11E > P2-11E > 3-1-20CM-2-70-9. The sequence continues at coordinate 39,802 of JBBPIQ010000003.1, read as the reverse complement.
GCGGCACCGTCAGCGTCGCGAAGGGGGTGCACGAGCTCGTCGAGCGTCGGCGACGTCACGATGCGCCCTTCGCGGCACGCTCGCGCGATCGCGTTGTAGCGGTCGGAAAGCTCGATCGTGAAGCGGCCCACGGAGATCCCGAGGGCGTAGTCGAGCTCACGCGCGGCGGATGAGTTCGAGATGAGCTCGCCCCGCAAGAGGCCCGCGGCCGGGTCGACCCCGACCATGAAAGTCGTCGGCAGACCGATCTCGGTGCACTTCGTTACGAGGTCGTTGAGGATCTGATCGGTGGTCGGCGCCTCGGCCGACGAGACCGGGGCGGAGGAGGGAGCCGCGGCGACCGGCGGGAGGACGGCGGCCGCCGCGGACTCCGAAGGGGAAAGACTTGGTTGGAAGCGTGCGGCGCGCCGCACGGCGGCGAGCCGATCGCTGGAAACCTCGATCACCCGGAGCACGAGACGTGTCGCGTGATCGGAGAAACCGGAGTCGCCGAACACCTGAAGAGTCGCGACGCCGAAGACCTCGTCCGCCGCGAGGAGCGGGTACTGAAGAACGGAGATCTTCCGCGCCTCGACCCCTTCCGGGCCGCGCACGCCGATCTCGCGAACGAAGCTGTGCCAGCGCCGGTCGCGGCGCGCCGCGTAGCAGTCCGGGCCATCGTCGACGGCCTGACGTCCCATCTCGGCGGAGTCGGGGTCCCCGCCGACGACCTTGTAGCGGTATGCGACCTCGCGACGCACGCTGTTGAAGAGCGCGACCGAGAATCCGTCGACGCCGGCGATCGCCGTGACCGCGTCGCGCAGCACCCGCCCGATCGATTTCGCATCGGTGAGCTCGTCGAGCGCGCGCGCCACTTCATCTACGACCTGGCGGTCGCGCTCGTCCTGTTCGTCCTTGGGATCGAGCACCGGCTCGGACTCGGCGGGCGGCGGGATGACGAGCGACGATTCGGGTTCAGACGTCGGTTCGTTGGGCACCACCACGAGGCGACGCGGCTCCTCGACCGGCGGCGGCGTCGTCGCGATCGTCGCGAGCGAGTCGCTGCCGACCGCCGCGGCGATGAGCTCGCACGAGAGGTCGAGCGCTTCGCGCGCGCCGGCGGAGATCTGGTCGCGGCTGATCAGCGTGCCGAGGAGCACTCCGACGGTGCGGTCCTGCGTCACGAGCCGCGAGATGAGGAGACGTGGCGGCGCGCCGACCCATTCGGCCTGGTAGGGCACCGGCCAGTCGAGAAGGATCGCCCGGTTCGCGGGAAGCGAATCGTCAGGCAGCTGAAGTGTCAGGAGGCGACGGTCGTGGAGCCAGGGCATCCGCCCGACCTCCGCCTCGACCGCGTCGCCGACCGCCGGCTGGCGCACCACCGCCGCACCGATCAGGTAGGGAACGCTGTTGAGGAGGATGCGGAGGGTCGCTTCGACCGGCGGCGTCATACGGACGACGTTCAAAGGCGCCGGGTCGTTGCGTGGCGACTCCACGCTCTGGGCCTGGTTCGAGGCTCCCATGATGTCTTCGCTTCCTCCCGCGTTCGTGCCTGATTTGTAGGCCCCGGGGCCCTCTCGGCCCATCACCCGACGGGACCAGATCGACCCCGCTGCGGGTTCAGGGGCCCCTGGGGGAGTACGGACGTACTGCCGGGGGATGGACGGGAGCTAGTGCGCGCCGGTCCCTCCGTCGACGAGGAGCAGCTGCCCGGTCACAAAGCCCGCTTCGGACGAGGCGAAATAGACGACCGCGCCGGCGACATCCTCAACCGTGCCGAGACGCCCGAGCGGGGTGCGCGCGACCTCCACATCGCGAAAGCGTGGGTCCTTCCGCATTCGCTCGCGGGTCAGGTCGGTTTCGATGAGGCTCGGACCGACCGCATTCACGGTGATCCCGCGGGGCGCGAGCTCGAGCGCCAGGGACTTGGTCAGCGTCACGACGCCACCCTTGGCCGCGCTGTACGCGATGCGCTCGACTCGGCCGAGCACTCCGTAAATGGACGCGACGTTGATGACACGACCGCCGTCACGGAGCACGGGGAGCGCGGCCTGGGTCACGAACGCGACGCCTTTGAGATTCGTGTCGACGACCGTGTCCCAGCCCTCCTCGTCGAGCGACGCGAGGTCCGTCGGGATGTTCGTCCCCGCGTTATTGACGAGGATGTCGATGGTTCCCCACTCGCGCGCGACGCGCTCAAAGCACGCGCGGATGGACGCGCCGTCTCGCACGTCCAGAGCGAGCGCGACGGACTTCCGTCCTTTCACGCGGATCTCGGCGGCCACCGGGTCGGCGTCGCCGCCCTTCCGCGATGTGATAGCGACATCGGCGCCGGCGTCCGCCAGCGCGAGCGCGATCCCGCGGCCGATGCCGCGCCCGCTTCCGGTCACCAGCGAACGCCTGCCGGTCAGGTCAAAGGGCATTTCAGCGTGGCAGGATACGTGCGATGCGGACGATGGCGGCGCAGATCCACGCACCGGCGAATGAGGGGTTCCCTGAGGTCCTGACCCCGGAGGCTCTCGACTTCCTAGCGCGGCTTCATCGTGAGGTCGAACCTGTGCGGGCCGGGTTGCTCGAGAAACGTGCCGAGGTCGCCGAGCGACTCCGGAACGGCGGGACCTTCGAGTTCCTCACCGAGACCGCGGATACCCGCAAAAGCGCGTGGCGGGTCGCGGACGTGCCGCAGGACCTGCGCGTACGCAAGGTCGAGATCACGGGACCGACCGATCGCAAGATGGTGATCAACGCGTTGAATTCGGGCGCGTCCATCTACATGGCGGATTTCGAAGATGCGAACACGCCGACCTGGCACAACATGGTCGACGGTCAGCGCAACCTCATCGACGCGGTCCAGCGGAAGATCTCATTCAAGAACCCTGACGGCCGCGAGTACAAGCTCAATGACGAGACGGCGACGCTCGTCGTGCGTCCGCGCGGTTGGCATCTCGTGGAGCGCCACCTGACGATCGACGGCGCTCCGATCTCCGGCGCGGTCTTCGACTTCGGGCTCTATGTCTTCCACAACGCGAGGCGTCTGCTCGAGCGCGGGAGTGGGCCGTACTTCTATCTCCCAAAGATGGAAAGCCATCGCGAGGCGCGGCTCTGGAACCAGATCTTCGATTGGACAGAAAAGGAGCTCGACCTCGGCCATGGGAAAATCAAAGCGACGGTGCTCGTCGAGGTCCTGCCGCTCGCGTTCGAGATGGACGAGACCCTCTACGAGCTTCGCGATCACAGCGCCGGCCTCAACGCGGGGCGCTGGGATTACATGTTCAGCATCATCAAGAAGCTCGGCGATCGGAAGGAGTTCATCCTCCCAGACCGCAGCCAGGTTGCGATGACCGTCCCGTTCATGCGCGCCTACACCGAGCTTCTCGTGAAGACATGCCACAAGCGCGGGGCGTTCGCTCTCGGCGGCATGGCGGCGTTCATTCCGAATCGGCGCGATCCCGCGGTCACCGAAAGCGCGCTCGCGAAGGTGCGCGACGACAAGAAGCGCGAGGCGACCGACGGCTTCGACGGAACCTGGGTCGCTCACCCCGACCTCGTGGAGACCGCGATGAGCGAGTTCGACCGCGCACTGGGGAAGAAGCCGAACCAGCTGGACCGCCAGCGACCGGAGGTCGACGTCACGGCGGCGCAGCTACTCGATGTGCGGATCCCCGGTGGGACGATCACGGACGCGGGCCTCCGCACCAACGTGAGCGTCGGGATCCAATACATCGCGTCGTGGCTCCGAGGAACGGGCGCGGCCGCGATCAACAACCTCATGGAAGACGCGGCGACCGCCGAGATCTCGCGCTCGCAGGTTTGGCAGTGGATCCATCACGGCGTGTCGCTCGCAGAGGGACCGCGCGTGACCGCGGAGCTCGTCCGCGACGTCGAGCGCGTGGAGCTGGAAAAGATCAAGTCGGCTGTGGGCGCCGACTCATTCGCGAATGGCCGCTACGACGACGCGCGCGAGATCTTCGACGGGGTCGCCCTCTCGAAGGATTTCCAGGAGTTCCTGACCATCCTCGCGTACGAACAGATCGACTAGGCGCAGTGTCCCCGGTCCGGTTGACTGGTTGGCGGAGAATCTCTTGAGCATGCGCATCCCCGAGGTCGTTCGAGAGATCGCGGCGGGGAGTCTCTCCGGCATCGTCGTCGGGATAGTCGTGGGCGGCCTCGGCTCTCGTCTGGTGATGCGGCTCTCGGCGATCGCGGCCGGTAGCGGTGTGCAAGGCGTAACGACCGCGAACGGGAACCGCGTGGGCGAGATCACCGTGGGCGGGACGATCGCGCTCATCATCTTCGCGGGTGTGTTCACCGGCATCTTCGGTGGTCTTCTCTATGCGTCAGTTCGTCCGTGGCTGGCGCCGTTCGCACGCTGGCGCGGTCTCATCTTTGGCCTCGGCCTCCTCGCCCTGGCGGGCTCGTTGATCCTGGACGCTGCCAACAGCGACTTCATCGTCCTCCGACCACCCCTACTCAACGTCGCGATGTTCGCCGCTCTTTTCCTGATCTTCGGAATCGCGATTGCCCCGGTGTTCGACCGGATCCTGCGCGCGCTGAAGGACGGCTCCGTCGTCGCGGGCGCACTCGGGTTTTTGGGCGTTGTGCTCGCCGCCCTTTTCGTCGGATTGGGGCTTGTCTCGGGCTTCAGTGCGCTCGTTTCGAGTCCAACGACGTTCGATCTCATCAACCTGCTCATGCTCGGCCTGATCGTCGCGGGTCTGGCCGCGCGAGCGCTCGGGCACAGACTCGCCTCGCCGCCCTGGAGGCTTGCGAGCTACGGGCTCCTAACCGCCGCGCTTCTCGTTGGAGCCGCCTACACCTATGGGAGCGTCGCGAGGATCCTCAGCTAGCGCGTCGCCTCGAGGAACACGCGCTCCGCCCAGGGAAGATCCAGAGCGAGCGCCTCTTCGCGCGACACGAACCTTCCGTCCTGGACGTTCGGATCGACCGGCGCATGGGTCACCGGACCAGCCGACGCGCTGAAGACCACGTGGAAGTTACGCGGGTATGGATACGGGTGGCCCTCCGGCTTCGGTCCCTCGTTGCGGAGCTCTAAGAACCCGATCGGCCGCGGCTTACCGACGATCGCGCAGCCAACCTCCTCCCCGATCTCGCGCGACAAAGCGTCGAGCAGCGGCTCCGCTCCCTCTCGACGTCCGCCGGGCAAAACGTGAGGGCCGTTTTCGTCGAATACGAAGACCGTGCCGCCGGGCCCTGCGAGCACCGCACGCGCGGACACGACGAGCTCCAGCGGTGGTTCCTTGTCGGTGAGGTAGCACGAGAGCAGAAGCGGAGTCACGCCCCAGACGACATACCCGGTCGCGACCGGCGTCAGGTCGTCAATCTCGCTCAGTAGACGTCCGGCGATTCGGGCACGAAGGTCCAGGCGATCCCGAAGCGGGCCTCGACAAGTTGCGCGAGCGCGCGCACGCCGAAGGTCTCGGTCGCGTAATGAGAGCCGGCGACGAGGTTGATCTTTCGCTCCTTCGCGTACATGCGCGTGTACATCGTGATCTCGCCGGTGACGTAGGTGTCGGCGCCGCGGGCTGCCGCCTCCTGCACGAAGGTCGTGAACGGTGCGCCACCGCTCGCGATCGCGACCACGCCGAAGCGCTCGCTGTTCTCGTGCGCCTCGACGAGGGTGCCGAGCGCCGAACGCAGCCGGTCGACGAACTGCTGGAACGTCCCGCCGGTCGTGCCGATGACCCCGGCCATGCCGCCGTGGTACGGGAGGAACCGCTCGCGCACTTTGACGCCCGTCGCCTCCGCGATGCCGTCGCCGTTCGAGATCCCAGGAGCTCCGTCGAGCGCGGAGTGCGCGCCGTAGAGCGAGATCCCGTTCTGCCGGAGTCGCTGGTGTTTCTCCTGGACAAGCTCGAGGTCGATCTCGGGCCAGCTCCGGTGATGCACGATCAGGAGGTCTGCCTGGGCGCTCTTCGCGCGCGAGATCGCGTGGAAGGACGTGCTCACCGCGGCCGCGATACTCGTCACGACATCCGACGCGCGGACGATCAGACCGTTCGACTCCACCTCGTCGAACTTCTCAATCTCAAGCCGTTCGTCAAGAAATCGGACAACGTCGTCGAGCCGGACGTGATCGTTCACGCGAGGCGCTCGGCGAGGATGCGATTCACGACAGCAGCGTTTGCCTTGCCACTGAGCTTCTTGACGACCTGGCCGACGAGAAACCCGAGAATGAGAGTCTTCCCCGCCTTGTAATCGGCGACCGCCTTCGGGTTCGCCGCGATCACTTCTTCAACCGCCGCGGCGATCGCGCCCTCGTCGCTCACCTGCGCGAGGCCGCGCGTGTTCATGATGGCCTCGGGGTCGCCGCCGCTCTTCCACATCTCGGCGAAGATCTGCTTCGCCGCCGGGCCGCTCACCTTTCCCGCGCCGATCAGACGCACGAGCGCCGCGAGCTGCTCGGCGCTGACCCGGCCCGCGCCGATCTCGAGGCGATCGCGTTTCAGCGCCGCGGTCAGGTCGCCGATGACCCAATTCGCGATCGCCTTCGGCTGCCCGGGCTCGGCTTTCACCGCCGTCTCGTAGTACTCGGCGACGGAGCGGTCCGCAACGAGGATCCGCGCGTCGTAGTCGGAGAGTCCGTAATCCGACACGAACCGCGCGCGGCGCTCCGCCGGCATCTCCGGAAGCGCCTCCCGAAGCTTGGCGATCATCTCGGGTGAGGGCGAGAGCGACACGAGGTCGGGCTCTGGGAAGTAGCGGTAGTCCTCGACGTCCTCTTTGGATCGCTGTAGATAGGTGCGGGCACGCTCGGGACTCCAGCCGACGGTGATCTTGCCCTTGCGCGTCCGGATCTCGCCGCCGGAACGCCACTCCTGCCACAAACGTTCGGACTCGTACGCGACGGCCTCGCGCAGGGCCTGGTAGCTGTTCAGGTTCTTGATCTCGCTCTGTGGCGGCCATTGCGTCTTGCCGTTCTCTTCAAAGCGGATCGATACGTTCACATCGAAGCGGCCCGCGCCCTCCTCGAGGCGCATCTCGGAGACGCCGGAGAAGATCAGGATGTCGCGGAGGGCGCGGACGTAGGCCTCGCCTTCCTCCGCCGAGCTCATGTCGGGCTCGCTCACTATCTCGAGGAGCGGGACGCCGGAGCGATTGAAGTCGACGAGGGTGTACCGACGCCCCGCGTCTTCGCCGTGCTTCAGCGTCCCGGTGTCCTCTTCGAGATGAGCGCGCGTGACACGAATGCGCTTTCCCGTCGGAAGCTCGAGCCATCCCTTCACGCTGAGGGGAAGGTCGTACTGCGAGATCTGGTAGCCCTTTGGGAGATCGGGGTAGAGGTAGTTCTTGCGGTCGAACTTCGTGTGCTCCGGGATGTCGCAATGGAGAGCCAGGCCGGCCGTGATGGAGAGCTCGATCGCTTTGCGGTTCGGCACAGGCAGCGCGCCCGGCAGGCCGAGGCACACCGGGCACACGAGCGTGTTCGGCGGCGCGCCGAACCATCGCGCCTGGCAGCCGCAGAACATCTTGGATTCGGTTTTGAGCTCGACATGGGTCTCGATCCCGATGACGAGCTCGTACGGCGTCGCGGTCATGGACTGGGTGGCGCCGACGTCCGCTCAGGCGACACGATGAGCCGGCTCAGGTTCACGATCACGCGGTCGTCGGTCATGGAGACAAGATATCGGTCGAGGCCGCGCGGAGCACCGGGCCCGGCTTCACCGCGATCGTTGAAGAGGGTCACGGCCGACCCTTTGCACGCGGCCGTAAAGAACCGGAGCGGCCGGTTGTTGAGACTCTCGTTCCAGCTGACCGGGCACGGATGGCCGAGCTGATCGGTCCAGATCGCGCGGAACGCGACCGTCTCGGTATTCGAGAGCCGCGCGAGCCAGAACGCGTGCGCGTCATCGACGAGCGGCGGGCCGAACCGTTTCGGCGCGGCGCCGACCGCGGGAAGGTCCGCGGTGGACAGCACCAGTCGATCGCCAGGGACGAGCGCCGGCGGAGTCACAAGCTGTGGGGCAGCGGCGAAGAGGGCGACGCCCCCGAGGAGAACCAGACCGAGGACGAGGAAGATCCCGATGAGTGCGAACTGCTTCCACACCGGGGTGGGATCGAGCGAGTCCGGCCCCGCCCAATGCTCGGGCGGCTGGTCCTCGATTCGCGTTCCCATCTAGGCGACCAGCGTTCGAATGCGGCGCTGCGCGGCACGCACCGCACCGCGCACGAAGGGGCGCTCGTCGGTCGCCAAGAACTCGAGGATGTCCGGGGCCTTTTGCCCGATGCGCGCACCGCTCGCGGCGGAGAGCGCCATCGCGACGTTCCACCGCACGTTCTCGTCGGGATCCTGCATCCACTTGCGGAGGCGAGCCAGCGTCGCGTCGGGGTACGAACGGACGAACTGATCGCCGATCGCGAACGGCCCGAGGTTCTTGCGGACGTACTCCTCGTGATCGCGCAGCGCCGGCTCGATGAGGTCGAGGAGAGGCTCGGCCCACTCGGGCGTCCGCGTCCGTGCGGCGTACTTCGCCGCGATAACGACGGCGCGCCGTAGGCGGCTGTCCGGGCCGCTCACCCACTCGCGCAGGAGCGGGATGGTGTCCGCCCACGCCTCGGTCAGCACCTGTCCAAGCAGAGCCGCGGCGGTCTCGCGGACGGCCCAGTCGTCATCGCGCGCGAGCCGGTAGCCGATGCGATTGAGCTCGCGGTAATGCGTACGCGCGAGCGGCCACGCGATGAGCGCGGCGAGCTCCTTATCTACGCGCCGCGGATGCGCCAGGAGACGCTCGGCCCAGTCGAGCCGCACACGCGGCGCGGGGCCGATGCGGTCGATCGATTTGACCGCGAGGTCGTAGTGATCCTTCCGGACCCAACCGTTCACGCCCGACTTCCGGAGCGTGTCGGATGCACCGAGCGGGTCGCCGGCATGAAGCGAACGCTCGAACCGCGGAACCCACTCGGTCGAGGTCGAGGTTGTCGCGGTCGCCGTCACGCTCGCCCGACGAAGCGCGCGATCCGTTCGCACGCCTCTTCGATCTTCTCGAGGCTCGTGGCGTAGCACGCGCGCACGTGACCTCGCCCTCGCTCGCCGAACGCGCTCCCCGGTACCGTGACGACCTTCTCGTCGAGAAGGAGACGCTCCGCGAACTGCTCGTCGTCCATTCCCGTCGAGGTGATATTCGGGAAGCAGTAGAACGCGCCGCGCGGCTCGAAGCAGTGCAGGCCGAGGTCGTTGAAATGCTTGAGCATCACCTTCCGGCGCCGGTCGTACTCGCCGACCATTCGCAGCACATCTTCTTCACCGGTGCGGAGCGCCTCGAGCGCCGCGTACTGCGCGGCTGTCGGCACGCACATCACCGTGTACTGGTGGATCTTCATCATCTGCTCGATGACTTCGGCGGGCGCGCACGCGTAGCCGACGCGCCACCCGGTCATCGCGTAGGACTTCGAGAATCCAGCGAGGTAGACGGTGCGGTCTCGCATGCCGGGGAATTCGATGATCGAGCGATGCGTCACGCCGTAGACGAGCCGGTCGTAGATCTCGTCCGCGTAGACCAGGAGGTCGTGCTCTTCGACGAGCCTCGCGAGGCCCTTCAGGTCTTCCTCGGTCAGCACCGCACCGGTCGGGTTGCTCGGGAAGCCGAGCAGGATCGCCCGCGTGCGCGGGGTGATCGCTCGCTCGACGTCCTCGGGCCGCAGCCGGAACTCATGCTTCTCGTCGGTCGGGACCGGCACAGCCACGCCGCCCGCGAGGATGATGCCCGGCACGTAGGCGACGTACGAAGGGTCGGCGATGATCACCTCGTCGCCGTCGTTCAGGGTCGCGCGCAACGCGAGATCGACCGCCTCCGACACGCCGACGGTGACGAGGATCTCGCGGTCGGGGTCGTACCGGACGCCTCGCAGCTTCGCGGTGTGCTCGCTGATGGCCTCGCGGAGCGGGAGGATGCCGTAGTTCGACGTGTACTTCGTCTTCCCTTCCTTGATCGACCGGACCGCGGCCTCGCGGAACCGCTCCGGCGTGATGAAGTCCGGTTCACCGACGCCGAGCGAGATGACTCCCTCGGTGCCCGAGACCAGATCGAAGAAGCGCCGGATCCCGCTCGCAGGGATGCGCTCGACCTTCGCGTTGGTGAGCGAACGACGAGTGGCTCTCATGCGGCTTTCTCCTTCGGTCGTTCGAGGTGGTGGGGAGTGGCGCGCTCGTACGCCGCCGCCACCCGGAACATGGTGCGCTCCTGGTAGGAGTTTGCGATGACCTGCAGGCCCACCGGCAGCCCCTCGCTGAGTCCGCACGGCACCGAAATGCCCGGCAGCCCCGAGATGTTCACCGGCAGCGTGAAGATGTCGTTCAGGTACATCGAGAGCGGATCGTTCACCTTCGCGCCGATCTTGAACGCGACCGTGGGCGATGTCGGCGTCACGAGCGCGTCCACTTTCTCGAACACGCGGTCGTACTCGTCCTTGATGAGCGTGCGCACCTTCTGCGCCTTGACGTAAAACGCGTCGTAGTAGCCGGCCGAGAGCGCGTAGGTGCCGAGGATCATCCGACGCTTCACCTCAGGGCCGAAGCCCTGGCCGCGGGTGCGGCGATATGTCTCGAGCAGATCGCGGCCCTCGACGCGCAGCCCGTAACGGATGCCGTCGTAGCGCGCGAGGTTCGACGAGGCTTCGGCGGGCTGGATGATGTAGTAGACGGCGAGGCCGTGATCGGTGAGCGAGAGAGAGACTTCTTCGAGCTTCGCGCCCTGGCTCTCAAGTACTTTCAGCGCGTCACGCACCGCGCGCTCGACGCCTGGCTCCATGCCTTTGACCGAGAAGTACTCCTTCGGGACGCCGAGCCGCATTCCCTTCACGCCCTTGTCGAGATCGCGACGAAGATCGTCGTTCGGCAAGTCCGTGACCATCGTTGCGTCGTTCGGGTCCTTGCCGAAGATCGCCTCGCACACGATCGCGACGTCCTCGACCGTGTTCGCGAACGGGCCGACCTGATCGAGCGACGATGCGAACGCGACCACACCCCATCGCGGCACGCGGCCGTACGTCGGCTTCATCCCGACGACGCCGGTGAGCGCCGCGGGCTGGCGGATCGAGCCGCCCGTGTCGGTCCCGAGCGCGAAGAGGACCTCACCTGCCGCGACGGCGACGGCGGACCCTCCGGACGATCCGCCGGGGACGCGGTCCGCGGACCACGGGTTCTTCACCGGCCCGAACGCTGAGTTCTCGTTCGAGCTGCCCATCGCGAACTCATCGAGGTTCGTCTTGCCGACCATGACCGCGCCTTGTGCGTCGAGCCGCTCGACGACGGTGGCCGAGTACGCCGGGATGTATCCCTCGAGGATGCGCGAGCCGGCGGTCGTCGGGATCTTCTTGGTCCCGATGATGTCTTTGCACGCCCATGGAATGCCGGTGAGAAGCGGCGCATCACCGGCGCTGAGCCGCGCATCGGCCGCGCGCGCCTGCGTGCGGGCGTGGTCGTCGGAGAGGTGCAGCCAGGCGTTGTGTCGATCGGCGTGCGACCGCTGAAGCGCGAGCTCGGCGAGCTCGAGCGCGCTGATCTTGCGGGTGCGCAGCAGCTCGCCTGCCTCCCGGATCGACCCGGGCATATCCGTCACGGTCGCTCTTCCAAAACCTGCTGCACGCGGAAGAACTCCCCGTCGCGCCCGCCTTTCGGCGCGTTCGCGAGCGCGTCTTCACGCGAGAGCCCTGGCCGGATCTCGTCCTCCCGCATCACGTTCGAGACGGGCAGGACAGATGCGGTCGGCGACACCTTCTCGGTATCGACCTCAGACAGGCGCGCGACCGCCTGGAGCACCACCGAGAGCTGCCCGGTGAACCGCTCGACCTCATCCGAAGTCAGAGCGATTCGCGCGAGTCCAGCGGCCTTTTCGACGACGGAACGATCGATCGCCATTCCCGAAGTCTAAGTTCCGGCAAAGCGCGCGACGAGCCGCGAACCGAACAGCAGCACGCCCACGACGAGCGATGCGAATGCGCCGAGGAGGACGCACGCCGCGGCCACGTCTTTGGCGGCTTTCGCCGACGGGTGTGCCTCCGGCGACGCGAGGCTCACCGCGAGCTCGAGCGCGGTGTTCATCCACTCGAGCGCTAGGACGATGACGATCATGAGCACGAGTACCGCCCATTCGACCGCGCTGATGCCGAGCCACACCGCGAGCGCCACCGCTGCGATCCCGAGGACGATCTCGATCCTCGCGTTGCGCTGCGTGCGAAGGATGTACGCGACGCCCTCGAACGCGTAGCCGAACGACCGCAAGAGCATCCGCGTAGTCTGCGGCTGCGAGAGGAGCGCCGTGCCTGAGGAGCCCGTTATGGCCATGGCTATGGTCGCCGCTTGGGTCTTTTTCTACATGGTCATTGGCGGGCGGTGGCCGAAGCCATTTCTGAGCGGTCCGCTCACGAGTGGGATGCGGTGGCGAGCCGCGAACGCAGTAGGAGCGGCCCGCCTACCCGCACACTTGTGATGTGCGAGACATCGGGATCCTGGCGGCCGACAGCGTCGCTCGTCGCATCAACCGCGAGAGCTTTCTTCTGCTCGGCGGGACCGCCGCTCTGCTGATGCAGGTCGCGCATCCGCTCGTCGCGGCGGGCGTCGATCAGCATTCCGACTTTCGCAGGTCGCCGCTGCGCCGGCTCGTACGCACCGTCAATACAACGCTCGCGGCCGTCTATGGCGAACGGGCAATCGCGCAGGGCGCGCTCAAACGGATCGGCCGCAGCCACGCGCCCGTCCGTGGCCAGGCAGCCGACGGACGCGCGTACCGCGCGCGGGATCCCGAGCTCATGCTCTGGGTGCAGGCCACCCTCGTCCTGACCTCGATGCGCTGGTACGAAGCCGTAATGGGCGGGCTGGCCGACGCCGAACGCGACGCGTATTGGGCCGAAGGAAAATTCTTTGCCGGTGAGCTCGGCGTGCCGAGGGATCTTTTCCCCGCGACGTACGCCGACCTCGAGCGCTACGAGGCGAAGATGCTCGCGACCGCGGTCGTCCCGGATCCCACCGGGGCAGCGGTAGCGCACGACGTCGTGCGTCCGTACAGCTGGCTTCCTGCGATCGCGTACTGGCCAACGGATGCGCTTTCGGCCGCACTGCTGCCTTCCCCACTTCGCGACGCGTTCGGATTCCGCTTTGGCATCTCGCAGCGCATGTTCTATCGCGCGGTCATCGTCGCGATCCGCGCGCTCCGGCCGCTCTTGCCCGAGTGGATCACCGTCGTTCCGCAGGCGCGTCGCTTCGAGAAGGCAATGAGCGAGCGCCGCGGGGCCGCATGAGGCTGGCCGGCGCGATCGTCCTCGCGATCGTCATCGGAGCCTGCGGCCAGGGCGCCCTAGCCACCCCGCCGCCCGCGACCAACGTCCCGTGCGGTCCGAGTGAGGTCCTGATCCGTCACGAGCACGCGCACCTCATGATCATCATCCGCGGTCAGATCAAGACCGTGCCCGCCCTGGTCGGGATCACCGCCGCCCAGATCTGCTGGCTACACACGCACGACACGAGCGGGATCATCCATATCGAGGCTGGCGACAGCCGGACATTCACCCTCGGTGACTTCTTCGCCGTCTGGCGCCAGCCGCTAAACGCGACTGTTATCGACGGCGATCGCGTCGGCAACGGCGAATCGATCCAGGTCACCGTCAATCAGCAGCCGTACACGGGAGCGCCGGAGACGATCGTGCTTCGCGAGCACGAGGACATCGTCCTGCAGCTCGGACCGCCGTTCTTGACCCTGCAGCCGTACGTCTGGCCGCCGGGTTACTAGACCGCGGGGCTAGACCCCCGGCGGATTCCCGCTCGGGTCGAGCGAAACGAAGTAGCTGTCACACGCCATCTCGATCAGATCGGGAGTGAGCTGCGCGGGCCGACCGAGGAAGCGCGCCGTGTCGATGAGCTGCTCGACGATGTCGCGGGGATGGCAGCTGCGGAGGCCGAGGTTCTTCTTGCGGTAGTGCGCGAGGATCTGGCTCATCGCCTCGGTCTTGTAGTCGATGCCCTTCCGCGTGCAGATGCGCTTGAAGATCTCGTCGTACTGCTCGACCGACGGCGCCTCGATGCCGATCTTGTAGCGGATGCGGCGGAGGAAGGCCTCGTCGACGAGGTCGGCCGGGTCGAGGTTCGTCGAGAAGATGATGAGCATGTCGAAGGGGATCTCGATCTTCTTGCCGGTGTGCAGCGTGAGGTAGTCCACGCGCTTTTCGAGCGGGACGATCCACCGGTTCAGGAGGTCCTTCGGCGACACGCGCTGCCGGCCGAAGTCGTCGACCATGAAGATGCCGCCGTTCGCCTTCATTTGGAAGGGCGCCTCGTAGAACTTCGAGGTCTCGTCGTAGATGAGGTCGAGCGTCTCGAGCGTCAGCTCGCCGCCCGTCATCACGATCGGCCGCTTCGACACGACCCAGCGGTGGTCGAAGCGGAGACGCTCGGCCACGACCGGATCGAGCGCGACGCGGTGATAGACCTGGTCGTAGACCTTCACGACCTGCTGATCGACTTCGACGGCGTACGGAAGGACGACATCGCCCTTCATCAGGGTTGCGAGGACTTCGGCGATGCTCGTCTTGCCGTTGCCGGGAGGGCCGAACAGGAAGATCGACTTTCCTGAGTTCACGGCCGGGCCGAGCTGGGCGAGCGTCTCGCGAGGGATAACCATGTGCGCGAACGCGCGGACGAGGTCGTCCTGCGTTACATGCAGATTCGCGATGGACTGTCGCTGGACGGCCTGGATGTACATCTGGAGCGGCACGGGCGCCTTGCCGACGTACTGGCTACGGGCGAGCGCTTCCTGCGCCTTTTCCGAACCGCGATCGATGATCACGAACTGGTAGTTCGCCGACGACAGACCCGCGCCGCCGCGGATCTCGACGAGGCGTTCGGTCTTGAGGAAGTCCATGACGCGCTCGGTGATGTTCTGCATGGGAAGACCGAGCGCGCTCGAGATCTCGGCCATCGTCATCTGGCCGCGGAGGTAGAGCGTTTTCAGCGCGAGATCGGAAAGGAACCCGAGCGTGAGGCCGGTCTGCTCGAGCGATTGCGGCTCGGGCGGAAGCGGAATTTCCGGGGCTGCAGGCTGCGCTCCGGTGGGGGTCGCCGGCGGCCGAGTCTGCGTCGGCGCTTGATACATATGGCCCCTTTCCCTTCGCGAGAGCTAGGGCAGCATACCGTCGAAGGTGTCCTCGTCTACGACTCTGACACCGATTTTGTTGGCCTTTTCGAGCTTTGATCCCGCACCGGGACCGGCTACGACGAGATCGGTCTTCGCGCTGACCGATCCCGTGATCTTTCCGCCGAGCGAACGGACCAGAGCCTCGGCGTCTTCGCGCGAACGCCGCTCGAGCGTCCCCGTAAAGACGACCGTTTTTCCGGCGAAGGGTCCGGCGGCCGCCGCGGGACGCGGCGTGGGCATCACCGGTGCGATCCCAGCCCGCACGAGCTTGTCGAGGAACTCCTGTTCCTCCGGACGCGAGAAGTACTCCGTGATGCTCTCGGCGACGACTCCGCCGATCCCTTCGATCGATTGGAGCTCGTCCACCGAAACGCCACGCAGGAGGTCGAACACGGCGCCGAGATCCGCGTCCTTGGGGAGTCGCGTCGCGAGCCACCGCGCGAGATCGTCCGCCGTCGAGTCGCCGACGTGGCGAATACCGAGCGCGAGGAGGATCCGCGAGAGAGGCCGTCGCTTTGCTGCCTGGATGCGCTCGAAGATGTTCGTCGCGCTCTTTTCAGCGAAGCGTTCGACGGTCAGGAGCTTCTCGACGGTGAGGTCGAAGATGTCCGCGGGGTCGCGCACGAGCCCGACCTCCATCAGCGCCTCGATCGTCTTCCAGCCGAGCCCTTCGATGTCCATCGCTCCGCGCGAAACGAAATATCCGATGCGCTGTCCGCTCTTCGCCGGACATGTCGGATTCCCGCAGTAGTACGCAACCTCGCCCTCGGGGTGAATGACGTCACCGCCGCAGACCGGGCACCTCGCGGGCATGTCGAACTGGGGGTACTCGGTGCCTTTCTCACGCGCGTCGACTTCGACGCGCACGACCTCAGGGATCACGTCCCCGGCACGCTGGATGATCACGCGATCGCCTTTGCGGACGTCGAGCCTGCGGACCTCATCGAGGTTATGGAGTGTCGCGCGCTTCACCGTCGTGCCGCCGACGAGGACCGGTGCGAGCGCGGCGACGGGCGTGAGCGTGCCCATCCGACCGACGTACACGAGGATGTCCTCGATCGTCGTCGTCGCCTGCTCCGCCGGGAACTTGAAAGCGGTCGCCCAGCGCGGGCTGCGCGCGACGTATCCCAGGCGCTCCTGATCGGCGATCCTGTCGACCTTCACGACGACGCCGTCGGTCCCGTAGTCGAGGGTGTGGCGCTTCTCCTTCCACTCCGCGATGAACCGGATCACGTCGTCGAGCGTTTTGGCCGTCCGCCAGTGCGGGTTCACGCGCAGGCCGAGCTTCTGGAGCGTTTCGAGAAGCTCCTTCTGCGATCCGACCTCCATCCCCGCCGCGCTGTACGACCACATCGCGAGGTTTCGCTTCGCCGTGGCCTTGGGGTCGAGCTGCCGCACGGCGCCCGCCGCCGCGTTGCGCGGGTTGGCGAATGTCGGCTCGCCGCGCTCGGCGCGCTCCTTGTTCGTCGCCTCGAAGGACGCGGTCGGCAGATACACCTCGCCGCGGACGTCGACCCGGCCCTTCACCGGCTCGCGCAGGGAGAGCGGGATGGACTTGATCGTCCGCAAGTTGCCGGTGACGTCCTCCCCCACGAACCCGTCGCCACGCGTCGCTCCTTGCACGAACTTCCCATCGACATAGGTCAGGTTCATCGCGAGGCCGTCGATCTTCAGCTCGCAGACGTAGCCCACCTCGTCGCGGCCGAGGAGTTTCCGGACGCGCTGGTCGAAGGCGCGGAGCTCCTCCTCGTTAAACGCGTTCGACAGCGACAGCATCGGCGCGGCGTGCTGGACCGGCGCGAATCGCGTCGACGCCGGCGCGCCGACGCGTTGCGTGGGCGACTCCGGCGTGACGAGCTCAGGATGCGCGGCCTCGAGCGACTGCAGCTCGCGCATGAGGGCGTCGTACGCCTCGTCCGCGATCTTCGGCCGATCGAGCACGTGGTACTCGTAGTTGGCCTTCTCGATCTTCTCGCGCAGCTCGGCGACGCGTCGTTCAACGCTGGCAGTGGGCATCCAACGATTCTGCCGGAGGCCAGCGGTGGGTAGCGCGCCGATCAGGGCGAGCCGGTCGCGCCTCCGACCCTCAATACTGTCGGACCCGTCGGCGCGTACGTCATCGGATCGACGAGCACGCCGTTGGTCCGCGCTTCCCAGTGCACGTGCGGTCCCGTCGATACGCCGCTCGACCCGACCGAGGCGATCCGCTGTCCGACGACAACGCGCTCGCCAAGCTCCACGTTCGTCCCGGACAGGTGGTAATCGCAGACCTCGAGACCCCAGTCGAGCAGGACGCAGACCGAGAGACCGCCGGGGCCGCGCCAGCCGACCTCGGTGACGGTCCCCGAGTCGCTTGCGACGACCGCCGATCCGTACGGCGCCGCGATGTCGATGCCCGTGTGGACCTGCGAGAAGAGCTGCGTCACGATCCCGTCGGTCGGCCAGCGGATGCGCGGCGCGAACACGCGCGGCGCGTCGCTCACGACCAGGCGAAAGCCCGGGTAGCGGCCCTCGGGCATCGGGATGAGAAGGACGCGGCCTACGGTCACGTCGGCGGGCTCGAAGGCGACGCTGTTGACCGTACGCACCGTGTCCGGATCCGCGCCGAAGCTCCCCGCTATACCCGCGAGCGTCTCGCCATCGCGGACGACGTGGATGGCCGCATCGATGGGCGGGATCACGAACGACTGACCCGGCCGCAGCTCCGAGGTGTCTTTGATCCCGTTGTTGTACGCGAGCGTCTGCGGTGTCACCCCGTAGCTCGCCGCGATCGAAAGAAGCGTTTCGCCTGACGTGACGGCGTGGACCTGCAGGCCAGGCGGGTCCTTACGAAGCGCGGTAACCGGCGCGCCGCGTGCGATGACGACCGCCCGTTCGAGCCGAGCGGGGTCGGCAAGCACGACGAGGGGTGCCTGCGGCTTCGCGAGTGCCAGCGCTCCGAGGCGCTCGAGCTCGGGTGCCGCGATGACCGTCCATATCGGGATCACGCCGGCGATGACGCAGCACGCCGCCGTCATCACCGTCGTCGTCCATTGGCGCACCGCGCTGCGCTTGCGACGGCGCCGCCGCGGCTTTCGCAGGACGAGACCAAAAGAGATATCGGACGACCGCGTGAGCGGTAGGCGGATTTCTAGACGCGGAGACCTACGGCGTATCGCTCCCCCAACCTGTGCCACGCCGGAAATCGGGCAAGCAGCGTGCCGGTTGAGCCCTCAGCGACCGAGCGGGCCCTCTGCTCGCGCAAGTTTCGCGAAGCTTGCCATCAACTTCTTCACGCCTTTGTCGGGAAACGCGACCGTGACCTCTTCATCGTCGTCGCGCGCGACACTCGACACGACCATCCCCTCACCAAGCGACGGATGCAGGACGCGATCGCCCGCGCGGAAGCGCGTGTCGGACGCGACCGCTGTGCGCTGTTTCGTCGCGCGGCCGCTCCACGCGGCGGGAAGTCCCGCGAGCATCGCGTCGCGCCGTGCCTGCTTGCGCTCCTCGTAGCGACTGCGATCGCGCTCCCAATCGAGATCGGCCCACGAGTCGCGCTCCTCGGTCTCGACGTTGCCGCGAAGCTCGACGCCTTCGCTCGGCAGCTCCATCAGGAAACGAGACGGTGGATTCATGTTGGTGCGACCGAAGAGCGAACGGCGGCGCGCGTATGTCAGATACGCGCGGTCCTTCGCGCGCGTGATGCCGACGTAGCAGAGGCGCCGCTCCTCCTCGAGCTCCGACTCCTTCCCGCTGTCGATCGCGCGGATGTGCGGAAAGACGCCCTCCTCCATGCCGGTCATGAACACGATCGGGAACTCGAGACCCTTGACCGCATGCATGGTGATGAGCGTCGCCGCTGGTTTGGCGTCCTGGTACTCGTCCACGTCGGACACGAGCGCGATCTCCTCGAGGAAGCTCGGCAGCTGCTCGTCCTGAGGCAGGGCGACGTAGTCCTCGGCGAGCGTGCGGAGCTCCTGCACGTTGGCCCAGCGTTCCTCACCCTCCTCGGTCCCGTCTTTCAGATAGGTCTCGTAGCCGGTGAGCGAGACGAGCTCGTCGATGAGCCGAGGAAGCGCGAGCTGCTCGCTGGACGCCCGCAGGCGCGTCATCACCTTGCCGAACGAAATGAGCGCGTCCTGCTGCCGGCGCGGGATGCTCGTGATGAGCTCGGCCTTCGCGAGCGCCTCGCCGACGCTCTGCTCTTGCTCACGCGCGCTCGCGAGCAGCGCGGCGCGTGTCTTGTCGCCAAGGCCGCGGGGCGGCGTGTTGAGCACGCGCGCGAGCGCGAACGCGTCATGCGGATTTCCAATGAGGCGCAGGTACGCGAGGGTGTCCTTCACCTCGCGGCGCTGGTAGAAGGAGACGCCGCCGACGATCTGGTACGCGAGCCCGAAAGCGCGGAAGGTGTCCTCGATCGCGCGCGACTGCGCGTTCGTGCGGTAGAGCACGGCGACGTCGCGCGTGCCGTGCGCCTCGCCCTCGCGCTGGAGACGCTCGATCTCGCGCGCGACGAGCTCGGCCTCGTGCGACTCGTCGTACGCCTGCATTACGACGATGTCGCTGCCTCCCGTGCGGTCGGTCCAGAGCTTCTTCTCTTTGCGCGCCGCGTTGTTGCGGACGACCGAGTGCGCCGCGTCGAGGATCCGCTGCGTCGAGCGGTAGTTCTGCTCGAGCTTCACCACTTTCGCGTTCGGGTAGTCGCGCTCGAAGTCGAGGATGTTGCGGACGTCGGCACCGCGCCAGCTGAACACCGACTGGTCGTCGTCACCAACGACCGCGAGGTTCTGCTTGAACCCGGCGAGATATCGGAGGAGGACGTATTGGGCGCGGTTGGTGTCCTGGTACTCGTCGACGAGGATGTGCTGGTAGCGGTCCTGCCATTTCTCGAGCGCGCGGTCGCTTGTTTCGAAGACACGGCAGGCGAGGAGCAGAAGGTCGTCGAAGTCCACCGCGTTGTTGTCCCGGAGGAGCTCGTCGTACCGCTTCCACACGATCGCCGCGATCCGGTCGAGCTGACCCTTGGGGCTCGCCGTGAGGTCGGCGGGTCCCTTGAGCTCGTTCTTCGCGCTCGAGATCACGTTGGAGATCGCGCCGGGCGCGAAAACGCGCTCGCTCGCGTTGGTTTCCGCCATCGCCTGGCGCAGCACCGCCCGCTGGTCGGCCTCGTCGTAGATGGCGAACGACCGGTCGATCCCGACGAGGGGCCCCTCGCGACGGAGGAGACGCGCGCAGAACCCGTGGAACGTCCCGACGGTGAGCTCGGCCAGGCGCTCCTTGCCGACCAGACGGTCGAGCCGCTCGCGCATCTCCTTCGCGGCCTTGTTCGTGAAGGTCACCGCCAGGATCGCGCTCGCCGGCACCGCCAGGTCGCGGATGAGGTACGCGACGCGGTGCGTGAGGACGCGCGTCTTTCCGGAGCCGGCCCCCGCGAGGATCAGCAGCGGCCCGTCGCCATGGGTCACGGCAGCGCGCTGCTCGGGGTTCAGCGGGTCGAGGATCGGATCGGACATCACGTCCATCGTAGGAAGGGAAGCGGACTGTTGATTCGTCGTGGATAAGCAGCGGAATTCGTGGACAACGATGTCTCGATTTGGTGGATAAGTTGATTGCCCGCCAGGTGAGCGCACCCTATGGTTCATCTCGTCCCGAGGGGTCTGCTAAAGGGAACGGGTCCGAGATTCCATCAAGGGCATCGTTCCCCGGGAGCGCAACCGGAGATAGCATCAAAGGCGGTCCGAGAGGATATCGAGGATCGGCTCCACGGCCAGGCCGCAGAGCTTTGAAGCTGCGGTCGGGCACGGAGGCAGGTCGCTCGGGACGCTTTCTTTTCCCCCACCACCCAGTTACATCCACCCCTGTCCGTCGACCGTACATTTTTTGTAGTGCCTGAACAGCAGCCGCCGGACGATGCCCTCCTGGCTTCGCTCGCCGCGCGGGATTTGGGCGCCCTCGCGACGCTGTACGACCGCTACGGGCGGCTCGCGTACTCCCTCGCCTACCGGATCCTCGGCGAGAGCGAGGCGGCGGAAGACGTCGTGCAGGACGCCTTCCTGTCGGCCTGGAGGGGTGCCGGAAGCTACCGGCGCGACCGGGGCAATCCCCGGGCCTGGCTCCTTTCGATCGTCCACCACCGGGCCGTCGATATCCTCCGCCGCAAGACCACATTCCGGCCGGCACCGCTCGAAATGGCCGAATCCCAGCCGAGCGATGACGACACCGCGCTTGCGGCCGAGAAGAACGTCGAGCACCGCACCGTCCGCGAGGCGCTCGAGGCGTTACCGCAGGCGCAGCGCCAGACGATCGAGCTCGCCTATTTCGGCGGCTACACCCACGTGGAGCTTTCGGAGCTCATGGGCGTGCCGCTCGGGACGGTGAAGGGCCGGATGCGCATCGGCCTGCAGAAGATGCGTCGGGCCCTGGAGCGAACCAGATGAACGAACACGTCCTGGACGACCTCGAGGCCTACGCGCTCGGTGCCCTCGATCGCGCCGATGCCGAGCGGGTCGCGCAGCACCTCGTGGTGTGCGCTTCCTGCCGGAGTCACGCCGCATCGCTCGCCGAGGTCGTCGGCACCCTGCCCGACACCGTCACGCCACGCGACCCGAGACCGGCGCTGCGCGACCGGATTCTTGCCGCCGCGCGGACCGAGACACGTGGCTCAACTCCCGCGTCGTCGCGCCGCTGGTCCTTCGGGGCGGTCCGGCCCTCGCGCATCGCGTTCGCCGGTCTGTTCGCCTCCGTCATCGTGCTCGGCGCCGCCGACATCGATGCCTACCAGCGCACGACGGCGATCACGGCGCAGCGTGACCAGCTGTACGGCCTCATCGAGAGCATGCGGCAGGGTGGTCGCGAGTGGTACATGGCCGGCAAGGACTCCTTCGCCGGCGCGGGCGGCACCCTCTACGACCCGCGGGCAGACGGGAAGCAGCCGTTCGTCCTGTTCCACGACCTGCCACCGATCGCGGCGGGAAAGGTCCTCACGGTGTGGCTCGTGAGCCCGGACAGCACGTGGGCGCGCGCCGCGACGTTCCAGCCGAACGGACAGGACGTTCAGGCGGTGCGGATCAACATGGAGGTCTCGGGGTTCGACCGATGCGCGGTCACCCTCGAGGATTCGTCGTGGGGTCCGCGCTATGGAGCGGTCGTGATGGAGTCGCGTATCGCCCCACCGACGACCGCCCCCTAGTCGACCTACGTGCCGGTCGCGGTCAACAGGCTGCCGCGCGGTAGGAACGCCGCCGCGAGAGCCCAGATGCCGACGACGAGGTGGAGCATGTCGTCCGCGGGGCTTTCGAGATTCGAGATCCCGAACGTGTTCGGTGGTGTACTTCCCGCGACCATGAAGCCGTAGACCGCGAAGAACAGCGCGGTCACGCCGACGACCGCGACAAGCCATTTCTGCAGCATCGCGTCGGGGATGAGGAACGACGCCGCGATGGCGATGATGCCGAGGCCGGTGTGCGCGACGTTCTCACCCTGGTCCAGGTAGAACGCGCTCTTCGTGTCGTTGAAGACGCCGAGGAAACCGACGATGCCGAGCGCAAGTAGAACGAAGCCGCCGATGAGCAAGAACTGCTTGGGATTCAAGATCGATCCTCCCGGGTGGTTGTCGGCGGGAGGTACGAAAGAAAGAGGGCCGGTGGTTCACACCGGCCCTCTTCGTTGCGGCTAGTACTCGCTTCGCTCGGCTAGCCCGTCAGGCTAGTAATCCATCCCGCCGCCACCTGGCATTGACGGAGCCTTGTCCTTCTCGGGAAGGTCGGTGATGAGAGCCTCGGTCGTGAGGATCATCGCCGCGATGGAAGCGCCGTTCTCGACGGCCGAGCGAACGACCTTGACCGGGTCGATGATCCCGGCCTTCGGAAGGTCGACGATCTGGCCGCTCATGACCTCGTAGCCCCAGTTCGTGGACTTCGTCTCTTCCTGCTTGCGACGGACCTGGGCCAGGACGACCGCGCCATCCTCGCCCGCGTTCGCGACGAGCTGGCGGAAGGGCTCCTCGAGAGCGCGGCGGAGGATGTTCACGCCGGTCTTCTCGTCGCCCTCTGCCTTGACTTTGTCGAGCGCCTTGATCGCATTGATGAGAGTGATCTCGCCGCCGGGGACCATGCCCTCTTCGATGCCCGCACGGGCGGCCGAGAGCGCGTCCTCGACGCGGTGCTTCTTCTCCTTGAGCTCCACCTCGGTGGCCGCGCCGACCTTGATGACGGCGACGCCGCCGGCGAGCTTCGCGAGACGCTCCTGGAGCTTCTCTTTGTCGAAGTCGCTGGTGGTCTCTTCGATCTGCGCCTTGATCTGCTTGACGCGAGCCAGGATCTGTTCCTGCTTGCCGTGACCTTCGACGAACGTGGTGTCGTCCTTGTTCGCCGTCACGCGGCGTGCGCGACCGAGATCCTGGATCGTCGTCGCGTCGAGCTTGCGGCCGGCTTCTTCGGTGATGACCTGGCCGCCGGTGAGGGTCGCGATGTCCTCGAGCATCGCCTTGCGGCGGTCGCCGAAGCCCGGAGCCTTGACCCCGAGGATGTTCAGCGTGCCGCGGAGCTTGTTCACGACGAGGGTCGCGAGCGCTTCGCCGTCGATGTCCTCGGCGACGATCACGAGATTCTTCGAGACCTGCACGAGCTTCTCGAGCACGGGCAGGATGTCGGTGATCGCTGAGATCTTCTTGTCGGTGATGAGGATGTAGGGATCCTCGATTCCCGCTTCCATGCGGTCGGCGTTGGTGACGAAGTACGCCGAGATGTAACCACGGTCGATCTGCATGCCCTCGACGAACTCGGTCTCGAACTGCAGGCCCTTGGACTCCTCGACCGTGATGACGCCTTCCTTGCCGACCTTCTCCATGACATCCGCGATGAGGTCGCCGATCTGCTTGTCGGCGGCGGAGATGGTCGCGATCTGCGCGATCTGCTCCTTTTGGTGCGCGCCCTCCACCTTCGTGGACTGGGCCTTCATCTCTTCGACGACGGCGGTGACGCCGCGCTCCAGACCACGCTTAAGGAGCATCGGGTTCGCGCCAGCGGCGATGTTCTTCATACCCTCGTGGACGATGGCCTGCGCCAGGACGACGGACGTCGTGGTGCCGTCCCCGGCGATGTCGTTGGTCTTGGTCGCCGCTTCCTTGAGAAGCTGTGCGCCCATGTTCTCGAAGGGATCCTCGAGCTCGACCTCGCGGGCGACCGTGACACCGTCGTGGGTGACGGTCGGTGAGCCGAACTTCTTGTCGAGTGCGACGTTCCGGCCCTTCGGCCCGAGCGTCGTCTTTACGGCATTCGCCATCGTGTCGATGCCGCTCTTGAGCTTCTTGCGTGCTTCGTCAGTAAAGGCCAGCTGCTTTGCCATGCGTCCCTCCCCTTAATCGGTGACGAGACCGAGGACGTCTTTCTCACTCAAAATGAGAAGCTCCTCGTCGTCGAGCTTGAATTCGGTCCCGGCGTACTTCTGGAACAGAACGCGGTCACCCTCTTTGAGGTCCACCGGAATGCGCTGGCCGGTGTCTGGGTGGCGGTCGCCGGGTCCGACGGCAAGGACGCGGCCCTCCTGGGGCTTCTCCTTGGCGGTGTCCGGCAGGACGATCCCGCTCTTTGTGATTTCCTCACGCTCGAGGGCCTTGATCACTACGCGGGAGCCGAGCGGCTTGAGCTTGGTCTTCTTGGAACTCGCCTTGGGCGCGGTTGCGACTGCCATGTGTCTCCCCTCCTTTTGGGTTGTTTCGGGCGCGGCGAACGGCCGCAGACCCACAGATACGGATTAGCACTCGCCGGGCTTGACTGCTAATGACTCTAGAAGACTAGGAGAAAGACTGTCAAGCGGCGCCCTCGCCATCGCCGGCCGTTACGAGGCCAGTTTCGGCGAGAACGCGGTCTTTGCCGGCTCGCTTGGCCGCATAGAGCATGGCGTCGGCGGCCTCCATGACTTGCTCAGAGCTGCGGCCAGGCCGCCAGGCGGCTACGCCGGCGCTCACCGTGATCGCGATCTTCGGGTCCGCACGTCCCTGTAGCTCGACCGCCTCG
Organism: Chloroflexota bacterium; assembly: GCA_038040345.1. Lineage (GTDB taxonomy): Bacteria > Chloroflexota > Limnocylindria > P2-11E > P2-11E > 3-1-20CM-2-70-9. The sequence goes on along the minus strand of JBBPIQ010000003.1, from coordinate 14,682 downwards.
CGAACGCGTTCTGCTGCGATGCGCGACTCCTCGAGCCCCGATTGCGCCATGAGCACCAGGAACTCGTCGCCGCCGGTGCGAACTCCGACGTCCGACGAACGCAGCGTTTTCCGCATCGTGTTCGCCAGGCCGCGGAGCGCGAGATCGCCCTGCTCGTGACCGAACGTGTCGTTGACGTTCTTCAGGCCGTCGACGTCCAGCGCGACGACGCTGTAGGGCTGGCCGTGCCGCACCGCGAGCGAGTGCATGAGCCGGAGCTGCTCGGCGAGGAAGTGGCGGTTGTGCAGCCCGGTGAGTCCATCGGTCGTGGCCTGACGCTGCGCGGTCTCGAGCACGCGTCGCGTCGCGAGGCTGAGGGCGACGCGATCGGCGGCGGCGCGCAGGACCGTGACATCGAGGGTCGACTGCTTGTCGGGCTCGAGGAAGAGTGCGCCGACGGTGTCTCCGCCAGCGACGAGCGGCACGCACGAGTAGTGCGAGCGGAAAGGCATGTACGGACAGACCACTGGATCGTCGGCCGAGGTGACCTCGAAGAAGCGGCCGCTGCGGATCGCCGGACAGCTCGTCGGCCCATTCACCACCGGATGCGGGGTCGCGCGTCCGGCGGTGCCGACAGGCTCGAGGATCGCCACGGACGGGTCCGTGAACAGCACGGTGGCCGCGGGCAGATGGAAGCCCTGCTGGAGGCTGCGCGCGGCGGTTTGCGCGAGGCTCGCCTCGTCGGTGGTCAACGCGAGCGCATCGACGAGGTTGTCCATGCTCTCGAGAACCTTCATGCGCGCCTCGAGTCTGTCGCTCTGGCCGCGGACCTCCTCGAAAGCGAGGAACGATGCGACCGCGGCAGCCGAGGCGTCGGCGATGACCTCGGCGACGCGGATTTCGTGAGCGGTCCACTCCCGCTTTTCGTGGCTGGACACGGCAATGAGGCCGATGACCTCGCTGCGATGGACAAGGGGCACGAACAGGCCGGCCGCGAAATGCTGGTGCTCGCGCGACCGGTCCGAGACCTTGTCGTCGCGCGCGTCGTTCACGGCGACGGTGCGCTTCTCACGGACCGCACGCCGCCGCGGCTGGTCCTCGGGAAGCGTGGGGTCGGCGTGGAACTCCTCGATCGCGCCGTTCGGTCCAACGGTGTATCCATCGGCGAAGTCCGGCTTCGACGCGAAGAGATACAGGCGGTCGACCGCGAGCGCGTTCTTCGCGGATTCGTAGACGACGCGCACGAGCTCGTGCAGCTCGCTGACGCGCGCGAGGCCGAGCGCGGTATTCCGTGCGACGGAGAGCTCGGCGTTCTGCGTCGCGAGCTCTTCGGTCCGCTGGCGAAGCGTGAAGCGGGTCTCCTGGATCGTCCGCGAGATGAGCGCGGTCATCGCGATCACCGAGAGGAGCGCGAACAGGCGGATGACGCCGACGTCGATCTGACCGCGCTCGCCCCCAAAGAAGACCTCCGCGACGAGCGTCGCGAGGTACGCGACGATGGCGATCGTTCCCGTGAATAGCGTCCCCGAGATGCGCATCCCGAAGACCGTCGCGAGGATGGGGAGCATGTAGTACGGGAAGTACCGCGAGTCGATCCCGCCGGTGAGAACGAGGAGGATCGCCGCGATGACCTGGGTGATCGCGGCGCCGACCGCGAAGCGGCTCTTACCCAGCCAGTTGTCGGGGAAGACATGGAACCAGAGGGTCGCGAAAAGGAAGAGCAGGAGCGAGCTCGCGACGAGCCCGATCCGCGATGCCTGGTCCGTTGTCGGCAGGGCCGCCGTCCCAAGCAGAGCCGCGCCGATGCCCCAGCTTGCGGCCTCGGACGCGATGCGTATGCGGCGCTCGTAGGACGCCCGCGACCGCGGGTCACCAACCACCAATTCGCGCCCATGTTGCGGCACGCCGGTTAGCCTGTCGCCCCCTGAGCAGGCAACCGAGCCCGAAGATAGACAAGCTCGCCACCTGAGCCCAGATACAGGGCCAAAACGCCCACCCACGCGCGTGCCACAGCCGGGTTAACGGCGAGCCCGCGGTGCCGCAGCGGGCCTAGATCGGCCTTGCGACCGGACCGCTTTCGTCGGCGGCCGCGCTCGGCGGCCGGACGCCGCGGTCGCGAGAGCCCGCAGCTCGCCGAGCAGGATCGTCCGAAACCGTTCGGCTGGCGGCGAGAGGGGAATGTCGCGCGCGTGGACCAGCGAGAAGTGCCGGCGTACCCGCCACCCCGGGACCTTGACGATCGCCAGCGTCCCCGCCGTGAGCTCGGTGATCACGGCGTAGCGGCTTATCCCGCTGACACCCGCGCCCTTCGCGACGGCGAGCTTGACCGCCTCCCATGACGGCAGCGAGATCCGCCCCGACGGGCTGATGCCGAGATCGCGCCATGCCGCCTCGAATGCGGCGCGGGTCGACGAGCCTTCCTCGCGCGAGATCCACGTGAGGCTCTCGAGATCGCGAAGGGACGGCCGAGTCCGCGCGACGGACGGTGCCGCGACGACGACGATATCGTCTTCGACCAGCGCCTCGCTCTCCACGTCACGCGCCGCGGTGAAGCCTCCGACGATCGCAAGCTCGGCGCGATGCGCGCGGACGAGCTCGACGATGGGCTCCGACGTGCCGATCTGAACATCGAGCTCGACGCGGGGATGCGCCGAGTGGAACGCGGCGATCGCGCCGACCGCGAGGTACATCCCGGTCCCTGAGGTCGCGATCGCGAGGCGACCGGTCTCAGCGCCCGCGAGCGACCGCGCCCCCCGCGCCGCCTGCGCGACCAGGGCCTCAGCGCGCTCGACGTGATCCGCCACGAACTCGCCCGCGGCGGTCAGACGAATGCGCCGCGGTCCTCTGATGACGAGCTGCGTCCCGAGCTCAGCTTCGAGCTCGGCGACGTGCTTCGACACGGCCGGCTGGCTTATGACGAGCTCTTCACCGGCGGCCGAGAAGGAGCCTCGGCGCGCGAGCGCGGCGAAGGCGCGTAAACGGGCCTCGAGCTGCATTAGGACCACAGGTTATAGCTCTGATAGGAACTATGTATTGGAGTTCTAGCTGTCCCGGGGCCAGTTTGGCGTCGGACCGCTCCTCAAGAGGTCCGGAGGCATGAGAGGTATGGGCATCCTCAGTCGCATCTCACCGATCCTCGCGACTCTCGCGATCCTGGTCGCGTCGTGTGGCGGTCGCGCCACCGCACCGAGCACGGCGCCGACCGCCAGCCCCGCACCGCCGTCGTACGAGCTCTGGGTGGTCGACCAGGCCGAGACGACACCGACCGGCGGCGGAACGCTCTACATCTACAAAGGAGCGGACCTCAAGGGCGCGGCGCCCGCACCGGCCTACACGGTCAATCTCGGCGAGGCCGCGCTCGGCGTCGGCGACGGCGTCGGCAAGCACGGGCACAGCATCGCGTTCAATCCGGCGATGACCCACGCGGTCATCTCATACGTGGACAGCGGCCACGTGCAGGTGATCCGCGCATCGGACCGCAAGGTCGTCGCGAGCATCAAGGTGACCGGCAGCGCGGCTGGACCCGCGGCGCCGCACGCCAGCGCGGTGACGCCCGCAGGCGACGCGATCATCGTCGCGAACCAGGGCGGGAAGCGGCTCCAGCGCATCACCGCCGATTTCAAGAACGACGTCTACAAGCTCGACAGCGCCGCGGACCTCGACCTCTCGCTTCTCGAGGACGCGGATCATCCCGGAAACCTTCCGGTGATCCCGGTGTTCACGCCCGACGGCCGCTACGTATACGTTCCGATGCGCGGCGGCGGCTCGTACCTCGTCGACTACCAGGCAACGCCGATGAGGACCGTCGCGACACTCGGGAAGTCAGCGATCGGACCGCAGTCCTGCTGCGCGACGTTCGTCAGGGACACGGTCTGGACCACGGCGCAGGGCGGCGCCACGACCACCACGACCAGCTTCAACCTCTATCAGGTCACGGGCCTGCCCGATAAGCCGGTCGCGAAGAAGATCCTTTCGCGCACCGGGAACGTCGAGTCGCACAGCGTGATCCTGGTCGGTCAATACCTCTGGCTCGCGGACCGGTTCGCGAACACGCTCGACATCGTCGACCAGACCGGCGACACGAGAACGATGAGCCTCGCTTCGGGCCCGCTCGCAGGACGCGATCCGGCGCCCGACATCATGGCGCTCTCCCCGGACGAGTCGACGGTCTTCGTCGCACTTCGCGGGAAGACACCACTCACGAGCAACGTGAAGGGCCTCGACAACGCAGTCGGCGACGTCGGAGGGTTCGCGATCCTGACGGTGAAAGACAACGGGCGCGACGCGACGGTGAGCTCCGTCGTCGCGCTTCCCATGGCCGCGGGCGCGAGCGTCGTCGACCCACACGGCCTGCGCATCCGAATCGTGAAGTAGGGAAGAGACAATGAAACTCAAAGGTCGGAAGAAATTGCTCTCGCACGTCCTCGTTGGCGTGCTCGCGCTTTCCATCGGCGCCACGGCGACCGTCGCAGCGGGCGTTGCCGGTGGGGTCATCACCGCGTGTGAGAACCTCGCGACGGGGATCCTCAGGATCGAGACGACGAACGCACCGTGCATCGTGTCGGGAAGTGCGATCCTCGCGCGAGCGCCTCTGCTTCTCGAGGAGCGGGTCACGTGGAATCAGGCCGGATCGCAAGGAGCGACTGGGCCACAGGGCGCGACAGGACCGCAAGGAGCGAACGGGCCAAGAGGCGCTATTGGAGACGCCGGCACGGCCGGGCCTATGGGGCCAACCGGAGCCCAGGGGCCAAAAGGAGACACAGGACCAGCCGGAGCAGCCGGGACCGCGGCGTCCTTGGATGACCTTCGGGGCACTCCGTGCAACAACGGAACGTCGCTGCCAGGGACCCTTCAAGTCACGTATTCAGGGTCGGGAACGTACCTGTCGGTGTCCATCCAATGCAAGACATCGTTGGTGCACCTGACGGCGACGCTGCTCTATGCGTACGGAACAAATGGGTACGTAATGGGGTCGCTCACAACCTCGCCGCAGCTCACGGGGAACTGCCTTCTCTCGACCAACCATTCCTCGGCAGACTGCAGTTACTTCGTTCCGCAAGGAACGACAGTCACGCTGACTGCGGCGCCAGGTACCGGGGTCACTTTTGCAGGATGGCTGGGCGCCTACTCACCCTGTACGGGGACTGGTAGCTGCACGCTAACGCTGTATTACGACACCTCGCTTGAACTCGGGTTCCAGTAGCGGAATCGACCCCCCGGGCGGACGCGCTGCCCGCTCGGGGGTCGATTAGTTCTTTGCCGGCAGCGACAGCGGGTCGATCGGTGCGCCGTCCTTCATCACGGCGAAGTGCAGGTGCGCGCCGGTCGTGATTCCGGTGAGGCCAATGAAGCCGATCACCTGTCCGGCCTTCACGACCTGCCCCGTCTTTACGGGCGGCAGCGCGAAGGTGTCGTCGAGATGCGCGTACTCCGAAACGTAGCCGCCGGGATGCGCGATGAGCACGATCATCGCCCCGTCGGGGAGATGCCCGACGAAGGCGACCGCACCATCGCTCGCCGCGGTCACCGGCGTCCCGAGTGGCGCTGCGATGTCGATCGCGGCATGGAAATGCGCGTACGACACGCCGCCGTAGGTCGCGGGCGGCTCGAGCTCGAACGACGTGGGACCGAACGGCTGCGTGACCACGCCACGAACGGGCAATGACCACGCTCTTCTTTCACCGTCGCGGACCATCGCCGACGACACGAGCTGAGCGAGCGCGGTCTGCGCGTTGGTGGCGTCCTGCGCGAGCGCGGTCAGGACGGCCACCTGGGCGGCCTTCGCCTCGGTGTCCCCGGCCGCGGCTGCGGCCGCGAGCGAGCGCGCTCGATCGCGCAGCCGTGCGAGCTGCCCCTGCTTCGCGCCGACCGAACCCTTGAGCGTTGCAAGGAGATCGGCGCGCTCCGTGAGCTTCGTTTGCGCGGCGAGCAATCCGGTCTGCAGCGAGAGAAGGTCATCGAGCGCCTCGCGCTGCGCAGCACTGAGATCTGTCGGCACTTTGTCGGCGGGCATGGCAGCGAGGCGGAAGGCGTCGCGCTCGAGGCGGTCGCGGAGCGTGCGGCGCGCGTCGGACTTGGCCTGCAGAGCGGCGATATCGGCGTTCACGACATCGAGATCCTTCGCGACCTGCGCGATTTGCGGATCGAGGCCGGCGAGCTCGTCCTGAGCGACTCTCGCCTGCGCTTCGATCACCTGCGCCAACGACCGCGCGTTCGCGAGGAGCGCAGCGTCACGGGCGCGGGCTGCCTCGGCTTCCGCTCGCGCCGTCTCGGAATCGGCTGTCGGGCTGGGCGCAGCTGACGTCGGAGGTGCCGAGCTCGCTGCGGCTGTCGTGTCGGTCGGGGAAGGCGACGACGTGGGCGAGGGGGACGGACTCGCGGATGGTGTTGACGTGGGGCCATCGGCCAGCACCGGCGTCCCAAAGAAGGACAGGGTGAAGGCGACCGTGAGGAGCGGTGGCGCAAGAAAACGATGTATCTGCAAGGTTCTCGAGAAGAGACTGCCGCACCAGCCTCAGAGAGCGGACACAAGTCCTCTGAGCGAGCGTGCGAGGGCCGGTCTATCTCCCCAGCTAGGACTCGGGTGTCATCTCGCCCGCGCGGATAGCGACGACGAGCCGATTCTCAGGCGGGGGCACCGGACAGTTGTAGTGGGGCGAGAACGCGCACGCCGGGTTGTAGGCGCGATTGAAGTCGACGAGATAGCCGCCGTCATCAAGCGCGTCGAGGTCGAGGTAGCGGCCGATGAAGTACGACTCGCGGCCGTTCGTCCGGTCTTTGAAAAAGACCTGGAGCGAATCTTCGGGAACGCCGGGCTCGAGAAGACGCGTCGCGGCGACGCGGCACTCGCGACCCTCGAGCGAGAACGTGAACCATCCGACGCGTTCGGCGGTGCGATCCCGCTCGCGAGTCGACTCGAGCGCGATCTTCTCCGGATCCGGCTCGAGCGCGAGGATGAAGCGATAACCCGGCGAGTACGGAAACCATCGCGGAGCCATGCGTTCGCGTTTGGCGTCGGGGTCGATGATCACCACGGCGGGAGCGTTCTGATGCGAGAGCCGCAATCGGTAGCGGCCGAGGCGCACGATCCCAGGGCCGCGCTTGAACCCGTCCACACGAAAGCCATCGTCGGTCGCGGCGATGGTGACCGCGCTGCCAGCCTCGGCGAGCTCGATGTCGCCCTTGACGCCGAAGCGGAGGGAGTGGCCGACCGGAAGCTCGTGGCGCGAGACCGCGGCCAGAAACGACTCGGGGCCGCTCAGCCATTCGCGATAGCTTTCGCGGCTCTCCTCGACTTCCCGGGCAGCCTCATCGGTCGGGGTCACGGCGGGAGTATCGCTAGCCAGCGCGTGCCGGTCGAGAACAGGCAGTTGAGGCCGCCGGCGCCGAGCCTGGAGCTCGGTGACCGGCGGCCTTCGAGGCTTCTACGCAGACGCGGCTTGCTGCTCGGTCTCCATGGTCACGCTCGGATCGTTCTGGAAGAGCGAGAACTTGTTGCCCTCGCTGTCGACGCACGGCGCGAACCAGCCCTGACTTGGGATGGCCATCTTGTCGTCGGATTTGCCGCCGAGATCGCGGACTTTCGCGATGGACGCGTCGATGTCGTCGGTGTCGAAGTAAACGACGGGCCCCGGGTCCGCCTGCATCGGGTTGATTGCACCGCCCGGGTTCGCACCATCGATGACGTAGTACTCGATCCCCGGAATTTCAGAGTCCTTGTACTTCCACCCGAAGAGCGAGCTGTAGAAACGCTTTGCGCGATTCGCATCCTTGGCGTTGATCTCGAAGTGAACGATGTTTCCTGCCATGTCTTCCTCCCCGCGTTTGTGTCTCCAAGGGTAGACCTCATCGAACTGCGGTTCGATGCTCGAACGGCCGCTTCCCGTGACGGCACCGCGCCGCACGAGATCCAGGTAGACGACCGCGGTGCTATACCGTTCGCTGCGATGAAGATCGTGCGAGCCGTTCTCTTCGCCGTGTTGCTCGCCGCTATCTGCGCGGCGTGCGGCGGCGGGAACGGACCGAACCCGAGCCCGACGACCTACGGGAGTGCCGCGGTCTCGCTGATCTAGGCGGCGTCCGGAAGATCGAGGTCGCTTGGTCCGAAGAGGTCCGAGAGCGACCGCGCCCACGCGAGCTGCTCCGCCGCTTCCACGACGTCTTCCATCCTGAGCGCGTCGAGCGCTGCCGCGTTGACCTGTACAGCGAGGAACTGGCGCTCGCATCCGCCGCAGGTCACTTCGAGGAGCCGCGTCTCCTCGTAATGCCGGACCTCGCGCACGAGCGCGCGGTCCAGCGTCGTGCCGCACGCCTTGCAGCTTCCGGTGAGTCCTTCAGCGCCGTTCATGGGGATTCGCATAGGCATAGCGCGTGCCAAGCGAGCGTGGCCCAGCTTGACGGGTTTGCGCATCGAGAACGGACCGGCGGCCCGCTCTCAGCGCATCGTCACCTGACGTGCGAGGCATTCAGCGAAGTCCTGGATCAGCTGATCGGCCTTGCGCTTGATCGAAGCCTGACCGAATTCGCCGAGCCGGCCCATGACGGTGAGATCCGTCCCGATGCGCAGCTGCGTCTCGGCATCCTTCTCGACGAGGGCGAGATCCAGGGTGGCGCGGATCGCGCCACCGACGCGCGAGTCCTTCGCGTCCGCGCGGATCGAAGCGGTACCCGCAGCCTCGTCTCGGGCAGTGACCGCGAAGTCGCCGTCGAGCACGAGGCGCACCGGCCCGATCTGCACCGCGAGGGTTCCCTGGTACCGGTCCTTGCCATTGGGGCGGACCGACGCGACGCCCGGCACGCAGCGCGCCGCCGCGGGGATGTCCATGAGCCGCGCCCAGACTTTGTCTTTGGGCGCCGCGACCATCGCGGTGTGCGTGAACTTTACGGTCGGACCTCCCGTCGATTCGCTAGTTGGCGGACCCCTGGATCCAGCGGACCGACTTCGCACATGGGCAGCCGCCGCCCATACGCGCGAGCCGGGGCATCGAGTTGACGGCTTCCTTAAGGGGCATCTCACCGCGGCTGACCTTGCGCTGTAGATCGGCCCAGTGCTTCACGTCGATCGACGCGCGGTATGCCTCGGGGAGATTCGCAAGAACGTGCGCGACGTACTGCTCTACGTCGGTGAAGCTCTCACCTCTAGTGCCGACCATCTGGTAGGCGTACTCCCCGCGGCGGCGGAAGAAGCGACGATCCGGAAGCCGCAGCAGGTCTTCCGGCCGGACGCCGTCGACCGTCTCGCCGGCCTTGATGCGCGCAAACGCCATCTCGACCTCGTCTCGCGAGAGCTTCGGCAGGCGCGCGCGCACGTAGCGCTCGTTCAGGTCGTCGTACATGCGCTGGCATTCGTCGATGTACATGTCCTGCGCCTCGCGGTTCGCCATGTCCTTCAGCCCGTATTTCACGTTCGTCTGACCGCCGCGCTCGTCGCCGAACATCTCGAGCCCGCGGCCGAACCACTTCTGTGTCGCCTTCTGGATGTCCTGCACCGTGATGTAGCCGTCGCCCCGTGCCGCGGCCTCGACCCATCGTCGCAGGGGGATCACGCCGGCGGCGAGGTGGAACGCCTCCTCGCGAAGCATCGGCGGCATGCTCGAGGCGTAGGGCTTGTAAGCGGAGATCTTCTGCATCGTAAGCTGGTACTTCCCCACCCGGTCGATGAACGCGGCGAACACGACGTTGTCCAGGAAGCTGTCGTACTCGAGGTTGAACGCCGCGAGCACGTGCGACCCCGTCTGCATCGACAGGATCTCCTCGACCATGTCGGCGGCCTTCGTGTTCGTGACCGGCGACCAGTCGGCGCTCGTGAGGAGGTGGACCATCTGATAGCCGTGGCGCAGCTCCTCGGCCATGACGCGGAGGACCCAGGCGTGGTCCTGCGGCTCCTGCGCGCGTGCGAGCGTGCCTTGATGCTGTTGGATGGAACCGAACTCGGTCGACGCCTGCGCTTTGATCTGCATCAGAAGGTGCTGAGCGGCCTCCTCGGGCAGATCCTTCGGAGCGAGCGCCTTCTCCTGGCCCTTGCTGTCGCCGACCTCGATCTGGGTCGGGATGTCCTCAGCGATCTTGGCGCAGAGGCAGAAGGGCTCGTCCTTCGGAAAGAAGCGATCCCACTCTTCGGCGAGCTTCGGGTAGTCCGGGAAGTTGTGGCGCTGCCAGTGCTCGATCGCGTCGTGGTACTGCTTGGGCAGCGTCCGGACATCGTCTTTCACAGATGTAGGGTACGAGGTCGGCCGCGAATTTGGTCAGTACAGCTTTTCTTTGTCCAGGACGTTGCGGAGAGGCTGCCCGTGCAGGTAGCGGCGCAGGTTGTCGCAAAAGATCTCAGTGATGCGCGCGTTCTCCTGCGTGACCGTGCTCGCGGAATGGGGACTGAGGATCACATTCGGCATCTCCCAGAGCGGCGAATCCTGCGGCGGCGGCTCGTCACGTAAGACGTCGAGGGCCGCGCCGGCCAAACGCTTCTCCTGCAGGGCGCGGATCAATGCGTCCTCGTCGACGAGGGCGCCTCGGCCGATGTTGATCAGGACGGCGCTGGGCTTCATGACTGCCAGCTCGCCTTCGCCAATGATCCCCTCGGTCTCCGGCGTATGCGGCGCTGCGAGCACGAGGAAGTCCGCCTCCCGCAACATGGCGTGCAGGTCCGCGCGGTCAAAGAGCGTGTCGACGTCCGGCACGGGCGCCTCAGATCGACGCATCCCCGACACGCGCATGTCCATTCGCTTGCCGTGGCGCGCGACCTCCTGCCCCACGCGGCCGACGCCGACGATCGCGAGCGTCTTCCCGGTCAGCTCCTCGCCGGAGTAGCGCTCCCAGCGCTTCGCTTTCTTGTCGCGCTCCATCCAGACGTAGTTCTTCGCAAACATAAGCATCGACATCAAGCAGAAGTCGGCGAGCGGGCGCGCGTGGACACCGCTCGCGGTCGTAAACGTGATATCGGTGCGGTGGAGCCCAAGGCGTTGGACAAACTGCCCGATGCCCGCGCTCGTCGCCTGCAACCAGCGGAGGCGCGGCGCGACGGCCGGGAGGTCGCGGAGGTGCCCGGATGGAAAATCGAACACGACCTCGGCGCGTCCCAGCATCTCGAGGAACCGCGCTTCCTGCTCCGGCGTGCGCGTCATCGGAGCACCGGCGTGGTCCGCGACATAGCGCGGCCGCGGCAGGAGGTCCGAGTCGTGAAGTAACTCGATCCGCGGATGGACGGCGCGGATCCGGTCGACGTGCTCGGGCTCGAGAGGCGACGCGATCAACACGACGAGCTGGGCGACCCTCACCGCGCGATCTAGAGCCGTTTCTCCAACGCTGTCAGCGGCGCGGGCGCGAAGCCCATGGCCGCGATGAACGCGGCGATGTCCTTGTCCTGCGCGGCGACCATCGTCCGCGCGACGTGCGCGCCTTTCGAGCGAAAGTGGCTGAGCAGCGCCTCGATCAAACCGCGGCCGACGCCCTTCTCGCGCGACGATGGATCGACACCGAAGAACTCGACCCAGCCGGTCGGCTCCTCGAGACCGAATTCGCCGCCGCGCACCTCGCCGAGCATGAAGCCGACGACGCGCCCATCGACCTCAGCGACCTGCGACGAGTCCGGGTCGCGGCGGATGTAATACGCGGCGCGCTGCTCCCAGACCTCCGGCCGATAGCGGCCGGTGATCTTCTCGTCGATGCGGCAAATCCCTTCGATGTCGAGCTCGTTCATCGGCCGGATGCGCACGCCGGTGGTCATCGCCGCGAAGTCGCCTCGACCGTTCCGCCTTCGTACGCCTGCTCGAGCTGGGCGACGTCGATCTTGCTCATCTGCAGCATCGCCTTCATGACCCGCCCCGCCTTGGCTGGATCGGGGTCGCTCATCATCTGGCTCAGGACACGCGGGATGACCTGCCAGGACACGCCGAACCGATCCGTGAGCCAGCCGCAGGGGCCCTTCGATCCCCCCTCAGAGAGCTTCTCCCAATACATATCCACCTCCGCCTGGTTCTCGCAGTCAACTAGCAGCGAAAAACCCTGCGAGAACTCGAACGACGGCCCACCGTTTAAGGCGACGAATTCTTGCCCGTCGAGCTCGAAATTCGCGGCCATCAGGCTTCCCTTCGCTCCCGGCCCCGCGTCGCCGTAGCGACTGCTGCTCGTGATCCGCGAGTTCTTGAAGATGGAGGTGTAGAGCTTCACGGCCTCTTCGGCCTGATCCTTGAACGTGAGAAACGTCGTGATCTTCTTCATCTGAATCTCCCCTTGCGCGCCTGGCTAATTGCAGCACGTTTGCTGGAGAGGCGCCGAACACGAACAGCCTCGACTGCGCGGCGCGCGCCTAGCTCGGTTGAGGGGATCTTTCTACGCCGACCCCGATGCGCAGCCCGAGCGCCGAGGGAACCAGCGCGAGGATGTAGCAAGTGGCCGCGAGGAATCCGACGCCGGTGAACCCGATCGCGAGCGCCGCGACCACCGCGAGAATCGACCCGATGACGGAGGCCGCGCCGTTGACCGCCCACGCCCACGCGACCAGACCGTCGTCGTGGGCGCCCGCGAACGCGATCACGGACGGGAAGACCGAGCCGAGCGGAAGCCCGATCGCGATCGAGACGAGACAGGCGATCGAGCCGCGGGCAAAGAGCGGCCACGACAGCGTCGCGCCTGCGACGCGGTCAAACGCGAGGAATGCGACGCTCACGACTATCGCGCTCGCCAGGGCCGCGCGGGCGACGCCGATCCTGCCGCCGGCCGAAGCCGCCGATCCACCGGCTGCGCCGATCAGGAGCGCGGCGAGCCCGACCGCGAGGGCGAGCGCGGGCTGACCGAGATAGAGCGTCAGTCGCTGGAGAAGGACGATCTCCGCGGCGATGAACCCGAAGCCGACCGCGAGCGCCTGCACCGTGGTGCGCCGGCCGACCGCGGTCACGAGCGCCGCACCCATCACCTTTCGGAGCGGAAGGAGAAGCAATCCCCAGGACAGCACGACCGCGGGAATGAGCGCACCAAAGAGGATCAGATAAGCGACCGGCACGTGAGCGCCCGGATCGTTCGCGAAGAAGAACGGCCGGTTGTCGGTCGCCGGCACCGGTGTACCCGCGAGCCCCTCCGCGAACGGTCCCGTCCGGTCGAGCGGATCGAAGGCGACGGTGAATTGGTGATCCGCGGCGAACCGGCGGATCGTGCCGGCCGACGCGGAGTCGAACGCGTCCGCCCGAACGATGAGCAGTCCAAAGTCCAAGGAGCGCAGGACGATGAGGTGCGAGAGCGGGTCGGCGACGCCGCGTCTGCGCAGTGCATCGACCGCCAGGGCTGCTGTGTTGTACATCTCGATCGGCGGATCGCGATAGAAGCGACCGACCGCGAGGGCACCGTGATCGGCGACGTGCGAGAGGTAGTCGTCGAAGGCTTCCGCCGTGTAGAGGTAGCTCTCGGACAGCGCGTATGCGCCGCTCGCGAGCGCGGCATAGCTGTCGACGACAGTCATCAGGACGAGGTCGTAGCGATCCGACGAACGCCTGATGTAGCTCCGCGCCTCGTCCTCCACCACGTTGACGCGAGGAGCGGTGTACACGTGGCCGCTGTAGTCGGCGAGCGGGCCCCGCATCAGGCCCGATACGCCACGGTTCACCTCGACGGCGTCGACCTGCGACGCGCCATGCAGCAGCGCGTTCTGGATGTCGATGCCGCCACCGGGACCGATGATCAGAACGTGGGGCTGTGTCAACAGCTCGTAGGGAGCCGCGATGATGCTGGCGCGAAGCACGCTCATGTCGCCGGCGCCGTCAAGTATTTGCGTGGCCGCGCTCTGATCGAGGAGCATGAAGTTCGCGTCCGGCCGTGGCGCGGCGTACGCGGGATCGATGAGATCGCGATACATCGCGCCGGTCGGCAGTCCCTCGTAGTGGATGACGTCGACTCGTGCATGCGGATCCCACCGGGTCGCGAGATGCGTGATGTTCTCGCCATACACGGGACGTTTCGCAGGCCCGCTCTGCGGCGGCGCGATCGCGTCACCGGCGAGCGTCAGGGCAACGGTCAGCGCCGACGCGACGACGAGGCCGGCCACGGTTCGCATGCGCAGACCCGCCACGGCAAGCGCCGCAAGCGCGGCGAGGCATGCCGAGACGCCGTACAGCGCCGGACCGCCGAGCACCGGGAGGGCCGCGAACGCGAGAAGGCTTCCTGCGGCGGCGCCCGCCAGGTCCGCGGAGTAGAGGCGGCCCGCGCGGACCGGATCTTCGCGGAGGCTGCGAACGATGATCCAGCTCGCGAAGACGAACGGCAGCGCGCCAGCGACATAGGCGACGAGGATGGCCGCGGCGAGGACGGTGCCGGGGTCGATGTGCGTCTCGAGGAGGAGCGCGGCGAGCGCGCTCGTCGCGGCGGCAAGCGCGAGGGTTACGAGACCGGGCCGCTTCGCGCGCCGATCGAAGATCGGGCTGAGGGTCGCTCCGCTGCCGACCCGAGAAGCGAGACGCTGATCACCAGGTACGTAAGGTGGTAACCGTACGAAGCTGAGAAGAGCCGAGTCTGGGCTACCTGAAAGAGAAGCGCGGCGGCGGACACGAGACCGATGCAGAGATAGCGCGAGAGCGGCATCGCCCGAGGCTACGTTCTCGGTCCGGTCGGATGGCTGTCAAAACCGGTGCAAGCACGGCTGATTACTTCCGTGTAACGAGGAACGCAGTGAGGTCGTCGAGCTCGGCCGGCGTGAGGCTGCCCGCGAACGCGGGCATC
>JBBPIQ010000002.1:0-374644 GCA_038040345.1 Chloroflexota bacterium | reverse complement strand
ATCGCTTTCGCCACTGGTGTTCCTTCCGGTATCTACGCATTTTACCGCTACACCGGAAATTCCATTTGCCTCTCCCGCCTTCAAGTCCTGAAGTTTCGAACGGCCTCTCCCAGTTGGGCCGGGAGCTTTCACGCTCGACTTTCAGGACCACCTGCGCGCGCTTTACGCCCAGTAAATCCGGACAACGCTCGCAACCTACGTATTACCGCGGCTGCTGGCACGTAGTTAGCCGTTGCTTATTCCTCAGGTACCGTCGGGTGTCTTCCCTGAGAAAAGAGGTTTACGACCCGAAGGCCTTCATCCCTCACGCGGCGTGGCTGCGTCAGAGTTTCCTCCATTGCGCAAAATTCCTAACTGCTGCCTCCCGTAGGAGTCTGGGCCGTGTCTCAGTCCCAGTCTGGCTGGCCATCCTCTCAGACCAGCTACGGATCGAAGCCTTGGTATGCCGTTACCACACCAACTAGCTAATCCGCCGCAGGCCCCTCCCAAAGCGTCTTACGACTTTAAGCACCGAAATGAATCGGTGGTCACATCCGGTATTAGCAACTCTTTCGAGTTGTTATCCCAAACTTCGGGGCAGGTCACCTACGTGTTACTCAGCCGTTCGCCACTCACTTCAGTCCTTGCGGACTGAAGTCCGTTCGACTTGCATGTTTTATGCACGCCGCCAGCGTTTGTCCTGAGCCAGGATCAAACTCTCCGACAAAACAAAGGACCGTCCTTACGGAACGGTCACTTCAAGCTTCGAGTTCGATCCAAAAAATCGACGAGTCCGCGCTGTTCGTTCCTGCCACTCTTCAGCTGTTAAAGATCGTGCCCTTTGCCTCCCATGCGGAACTGGCCACGGGCGTGATGTGAGCGCTAATCGTACCAACTCTTTGGTACAGGCGCAACGATTCGAGGGGCCGCGCGGCCGGGAGTGTGTTCCGCGTGCCGCAGGGCGGAGGGGCTGGCGGCGCAGTGGGGGCCGGCGACCCTACGTGGTCGCCGGAGGGACCCGCGAGCACGGCAGTCCCTCCGCCCTCGCGGCTTGCGACTCCAGTTAGAGCGCGCGGCGACCCTCGAGCGCTCGACTAACCGTCACTTCATCCGCCCACTCCAGATCGCCTCCCATGGGGAGGCCCCGGGCCAAGCGAGTCACGCGCACTCCGTTGCCGCTTGTCAGCTGGGCGATATACATCGCGGTCGCGTCGCCTTCGAGATTCGGGTTCGTGGCGAGGATCAGCTCCTCGATCCCGCCCTGCTTCAGGCGTTGCGACAGCTGCGGGATCTTGAGGTCGTCCGGCCGCACGCCGTTCACCGGCGAGATCGCGCCATGTAGCACGTGATACAGACCGCCGTACTGGCCGGTGCGCTCGATCGCGAGGACGTCGAGCGGTTCCTCGACCACGCATACGATCCGCTTGTCACGCTCGTCCGACGCGCAGATCGCGCAGGGATCGGTCTCGGCGATGTTGAAGCAGGTCGAGCAGTAGCGGAGGTCGGTCTTCACCGAGCGCACCGCGGCCGCGAGCGCCTCCGCGTCGCTGCTCGACGTACGAAGGATGTGGTACGCGAGTCGCTGCGCGGTCTTCGGCCCGACGCCCGGCAGCTTCGAGAGCTCGTCTATCAGGCGTGCGAGCGGACGCGCGAGAGCAGTCGGCAAATCACATCCCCGGAAGCTTCAGGCCGCCGGTGAGGCCGCCGAGCTTGTCGGCCGCGAGCTGCTTCGACTTGGCGAGCGCGTCGGTGGTCGCGGCGCGCACCAGGTCCTCCAGAGTTTCGACGTCTTCCGGATCGACCGCTTCCTTCTTGATGCGGACCTCTTTGCACTCCTGCGTTCCGGTCATGACCACGACGACCGCGCCGCCGCCGGCGGAGCCCTCGACCGTCATCGCGCCGAGCTCCTCCTGAGCCTTCGCCATGTCGGCTTGCATCTTCTGCGCGAGCTTTTGAATGTCGCCGAAGTTCTTCATTCGATCTCCATGATGCGGTCCGGTCGACCGAGCGTGTCGATGGCCGCGCGCAGCATCGGATCGTCGGTCACGGCTTCAGGCACGCCCGCCTGGCGCACGCACTTCACGCGGATCGTCGCTTTCAGGATCTCGGAGAGGTCCTGCTCGAGCTCAGCGCGACGCTTCTCCTGCCAGAGCAGCCGCGCGAACTCTTCTCCGAAACCGATGACGATGGTCGCGCCTTCGATCGCGAGTGGCTCCGCCTTCGCGAGCTGCGCGGCCTTGCCGATACTGCGCTCCTTCGCGCGATCGACGAGCTCGCCCCACGCTTTCCGGACGGTCTCCAGCTTCACGACCGGTGACGCCGCGCCGACGGTGATGGTTGTCTCCGTAACCATGCGGCGCTCGGCGATGGCGACCACCGATCCGCGCGGGGCTTCGCGCCTGGGTTCGGGACGCGTCGACGACGGAGGTGTGGATCTGGGCGTCGCGGCGGGACGATCGGTCTCGCGCTTCGGGTCGGGCGGCGGTGCGACTTTCTCGCTCGACGTCACCAGATCCAGCACCGCGAGCTCGAGCGGAAGAGGAGTGCCCTCGCTCGTCCGGAGATGCTGCTCGGTTTCGATGAGCCGCTTCGCGATCTTCGCGAGCTGATCCAACGAGAGTCCTTGCGCCTGCGCCCGTAGCTTCGCTGCCATCTGCTCGCTCACCGCTTCAGGCGGGTTGCCGGTCGCGCGCGTGAACACGAGCGCGCGAGCGTGCTCGATCGCGCGACGGACGAAGAGACGGAGATCGCGCCCGTCGTCAACGAGGCGGCCGATGAGCTCAACGCCCTTCGCCCCATCCGCGGCCGCGAGCGCATCGAAGAGCGCCGCGGTCTCCTCCCAGTCCGACGCGCCGAGCAGGTCATCGACCTCCTTCAAGGTGATGGCCCCGTTGGCGAAGGCGATGACCATGTCGAGCATGCTCTCTGCATCTCGGAGCGAGCCCTGCGCGTGGCGCGCGATCGCGTCGAGCGCGGCCGGATCGGCGCGAACCTTCTCCTGCTCAGCGATCTTGGCGAGCTGCGCGACGATACCCTTGTGAGGGATGCGGCGGAGGTCGAAGCGCTGGGTGCGCGACACGATCGTGGCCGGGATCTTCTGCGCTTCGGTCGTGGCGAGGATGAACATCGCGTGCGGCGGGGGCTCTTCGAGGGTCTTCAGGAGCGCGTTGAACGCCTCCGTTGTGAGCTGGTGCGCCTCGTCGATCACGTAGACCTTGTATTGCCCCATCGACGGAGCAAAACGGACCTTGTCGCGCAGATCGCGCATCTCGTCGATGCCGCGGTTCGAGGCGGCATCGATCTCGATCAGGTCCAGGAATCGTCCCTCGCGGATCGCAACGCACGTCTCGCAGCGATCGCACGGCTCGCCGTCCTTCGCGTTCGGGCAGTTGACGGCCTTCGCGATCAGCCGGGCGATCGACGTCTTTCCGGTGCCTCGGACCCCGGCCAGAAGGTAGGCGTGGGCGACCTGGCCACTCGCGATCGCGTTCCGGAGCGTGCGCGTGACGTGCTCCTGTCCGACGACGGCGGAGAAGGTTTGGGGGCGGTAACGGCGATAGAGAGCGGCGCGCTCCGGCACCGTGCGATGGTAATGGGATACGGCCGTGCACCCTCCTTCGATCACGACATCTCGAACACGCACACGCGCATTGGCTCGGATCAGGCTTGCCTGCGGCACGAAGCGACGACCGTTTACCGCTGCTTCCTTCCGGATCTGACGGGGTTCACGGGCCGTTTCTGCACAGGACCCGATCGTCAACGCCGCCGCGCGCGTGCAGGATCCGCG
Organism: Chloroflexota bacterium; assembly: GCA_038040345.1. Lineage (GTDB taxonomy): Bacteria > Chloroflexota > Limnocylindria > P2-11E > P2-11E > 3-1-20CM-2-70-9. The sequence continues at coordinate 370,878 of JBBPIQ010000002.1, read as the reverse complement.
ATGCCGGACCTCGAGAGGGGATTCAGCCCCGCTGGAGCGGATTGCGGGTACAGGGCACCGCTAGCTCCCCGCCTAGCACGACCGTCACGATTATCGCGCGACGCGATGGCCGACGCGCGAGAAGACCGGTCGCCGCATGCGCGCGCACCGAGGCAATGAGAGCAACGTGGAGAGGTCTGGGCGCACGCGACCAGCGGCGTGTCCGTGCTCGAGACCTCCACGGCAACTCGCCGGGTCGGAGCCCGCCCGCCAAGAGGGGCCAAACGACCGCAAAAGCGGCCCTGGGAGCGGCCGGGCAAGCAGTCCCTTGCGGTGGAACAACCCGTCATGCCCATGCGTTCTATAGGTGATGAAAACTTCTGGACTCCCCTGCCGCGCGAACCACGAATGCGAAGTCGTCTTCACTGTGATGCCTCAGAACTCTATGGACGCCCTGCGTGAGGCTGCTGCCAAGCGCAACGCGCACGAGCTCGAGGCGCACCAGTACACGCACATCGCGACCACGACCCTCGGCTCATCGACCTTCGCCCAGGGCCCCGCGGCTCGACGCCCGCGTGGCCGTAGGCGCAAGGAAGAGGAACTGAACGTCATCTAGCGACCTCTAGCTTCTAGCGGTCGACCTCGATGACGCGCTCCGCTATCTCTCCAAGATCGGACCCGACTATGTCGGGCCGCTCGAGGAGCGGGTTCCACACAGCTCCCGGCCTCTCGACGAAGGCCGCGGCGCACCCTGCCCGCACTGCACCATGCACGTCCCACGGGTGCGCCGCGACCATGCGGATGTCGGCGGGCCCGACCCCGAGCTCTCGCGCCGCATTGGCGTACGCCTCAGGCGCCGGCTTGAGCCGCTTCCCGCTGTCCGCCGAGAGCGCCTTCTCGAACAGGTCGGAGAGCTTCGCGTTTCGCAGCTGCGCCTCTTCCACCTCTTTCGTGGAGTTCGTCAGGGCCGCGAGCCGGAAGCCGGCCGAGCGAAGCCGCTCGAGCGCGGGCCGAACATCCGGGTGCGCGGGCAGGGTTCGGACGCCCGCCAGGATCTCGCGCTCGTCTTCAGGGCTCACCCGAAGATCGCGCCGCAGCCCAGTCATGGCGAGCGCCGCGCGAAAGTGTTCCCCGAACGGTTTGTACGGACCGGTGATGGTCGTGAGGAAAGCCGACTGGAGCATCGTCTGGAACCACTCCACGCGGACCTGCGCGTCCCCGAACACACGTTGAAAGTGCGGATCGAGGACGCTTAGATCGAGGAGCGTTTCGTTGACGTCGAAAACGAGGACGCGCTTCACGGTTCAGCGGAGAGGGTGGGATTCGAACCCACGGAGCTTTCGCTCACAGACTTTCCAGGTCTGCGCCCTAAGCCAGACTAGGCGACCTCTCCATCTAAAAAGCGTAATCCCGCTCTCTCGCGCGATGAAACCGATCCGAACGCGGCGACGACCGAGGGCCCCCGCGCGACGGGGAGCCGGCTCCGGCGTCCGGAGCCGGGGGGACCCCGGTGCGAATAGAGGGTTTCGGGCGTCGCCGCGTTTGCATGGAGAGGTCGCCGCGCGGAGAGGGCGGGATTCGAACCCGCGAGGCTTTCGCCTACCGCTTTTCGAGAGCGGCACCATCAACCACTCGGACACCTCTCCAAATCGAAGTCTAACTTTCGACGACCCGTGAAGCGCCTCCACTACGCATGCGACTACACCGCATGTTCATCTCAGCGGGGATCCTGGGGTTCATCGCCGTCTCGCTCGTTCTGCGGATCAGCACGCACGCGAATGTCGGTGCAGGCGCTCGAGGCGCCCGCCACGACCTAGACGGAGACCGTCTCCCTCTCCATCTCAGGCGAGTACTCACCCACGCGGGCGGCGGCGGTCAGCTTCGCTCGGCGGAAGAACGCGCGCTGCGCCGCAGGCACGTTCTGCGGTTTTCCCAACCAGACCTTTTGCGGCGCGGCTTGCAGGCCGCGACCGTATGAGAAGCTCAGCTCCCATGGGGCGCCGACCTTCGCGGCGTAGCGGTTGATCGCGTCGAGATTCACCGTCGCCTCTTCGTCGCCCTGGCCACCCGAGAGGAAGACGATCCCCGGCACCGCGGCCGGCACCGACTCTCTGAAGCAGTCGACGGTGTAGCGCGCGACCTCGTCCGGCGTGGCGCGATTCCGCGCATCCTTACCCGAGAGCACCATGCTCGCCTTGAGCAACATGCCCTCCAGCCGCACTCGTTGTGTCGCGAGTTGTGCGAAGACCTCGCGGAGGGTCGCGAGCTCCACCTCGTAGCAGCGTTCGATCGTGTGGTCTCCGTCAATCAGGACCTCGGGCTCCACCATCGGCACGATCTTGTGCTCCTGGCTGAGCGCCGCATAGCGCGCGAGTGCGTGCGCGTTCACCTCGATGCAGTACGGCGTCGGAATTCCCTGGCCGATCGCGATGACCGCTCGCCACTTGCTGAAGACGGCGCCGAGCTCGCGATACTCGGCGAGGCGCTCGCGGAGTCCGTCGAGCCCGTCGGTGACGACCTCGTTCGGAGAAAAGGCGAGCGGCTTCGCTCCGATGTCCGCTTTGATGCCGGGAAGAATCCCTTGATCGCGAAGGATCTTCACGAGCGGCGTCCCATCCGCGGCCTTCTGCCGAATCGTCTCGTCGTAGAGGATCACGCCGCTTATGAACTGGGAGATGCCGGGCGTACGGAACAGCATCTCGCGATAGGCCCGCCGATTGGCCTCGGTGTTCTCTACGCCTATCGCGTCGAACCGTTTCTTGATCGTGCTGGTGCTCTCATCCGCCGCGAGGATGCCCTTGCCAGGTGCGACGAGAGCGCGCGCGATGTCGGCGACATCCTGCATAGCGCGCTCAGGATAACGGTGCAATGCATCCGGCGGAGTTCGACCTGTCGCGGTCCTATGCTCGCCACGTGACCGAGGAAGTCGTCCTCCGCACCAAGGGGCTGGTCAAGCGATTCGGCTCGATCACCGCGGTTGACGGGATCGACCTCGAGGTGCGGCGCGGCGAGGTCGTCGGTCTCCTCGGCCCGAACGGCGCCGGCAAGAGCACGACCATCGGGATGGTCCTCGGCCTCATCACGCCGAACGCCGGCGCCGCCGAGGTGCTCGGCCGCGACGTACGTGTTCGGCGCGAAGACGCTCTCGCCGGTGTCGGGGCGATGCTCGAGGTCACCTCCTTCTATCCGTATCTCTCCGGACGCGACAATCTCGTGTCCGTCGCTCTCCTGCGTGGCGGCGGCGCGCTGGCCCGCGTGGAACCGTTGCTCGCGCGGCTCGGGCTCGCGCAGCGCGGCGGCTCGAAGTTCCGAACGTACTCGCTCGGCATGCGGCAGCGGCTGGGCATCGCGTCGACCTTGCTAGGCGATCCGGCGCTCGTGATCCTCGACGAGCCCGCGAACGGCCTCGACCCGGCGGGTCAGCGTGAGATCCGCGAGCTCATCCGAGAGCTCGCCGGCGAGGACCGCGGCGTGCTCCTCGCCAGCCACCTCCTGTACGAGGTCGAGCAGGTCTGCGACCGCGTGCTCGTGATCAAGAAGGGCAAGCTCATCGCGAGCGGCACGCTCGCCGAGGTCACACGCGGCGGCGGGTCCTATTTCGAGATCGTCGTCGACGACAAGGCACGAGCCGCACAGCTCTTGCGCGGCCTCGGCATCGAGGAGATCCGCGAGACGCCGACCGGCCTCGACGTGGTCGCCGATGCGGACCGCGGCGCCGAGCTCAACCGCGCGCTCGCCTCGGCCGGTCTCTACGCGAGCGCAATAGTCCCGCGGGCCAGCTCGCTCGAAGACGTTTTCCTCGAGCTCACCGAACCGGAGCCGCCGAGTGCTTCGCCTGCTTCGTAGCGAGCTCTACCGCCTCAGACGACGGTGGATGCCGTGGATCATGCTCGGCCTGATCGTTGTTGCGGCCTTCGGCTTCTACTTTCTCATCTGGGCCAGCGTGAACGCGCAGCTTCAGGCGGTGAAGAGTGGAGCCATCCCGGCGCCGCCAGGCGGTACAGGGCAGTTCGATGAGGTGCTCCGCGAGATCGCTCCGGACCGCGTCCCCAACTTCGGGATTGGCCTCGTCTCGGGCATCGGCAGCGTGATGCTGATCGTGTTCGCCGCGAGCCATGTCGGCACAGAGTTCGGCTGGGGCACCTTCCGCACGCTTCTCGCTCATGGGGCGAGTCGAAGCGGTTTCCTCGTGTCGAAGGCGGTCTCGCTTCTCCTGTATGCGCTTGTGTTCATGACCGTGGGTTCGCTTGCGGCGATCGGCGCGAGCTACACCGTGTCGGCCATCGCCGGGATCTCGGCCGGGAGCGGCGTCGACCTCGCCGAGGTGGTGCGCGTCGCGGGCAACAGCGGCTACACGTTCCTGCCGTATATGGCGCTCGCCCTCGCGATCGCGGTGTGGTCGAAATCAGCAGGCGCCGGAATCGCGGCCGGCCTCGTGGTGTACTTCGCCGAAGGGATCGTCGCCGGCATCCTCGTATCGCTCAACAAGGACTACGCGCAGATCGTGAACTGGGGACTAAGCCGGAATGCCTCGGCGCTCACGCGCACCACGACCGCAGCGGCGGGGCAGGATCCGTCGTTCTCGACCCTCCCCGATCCCACGCAGGCGGCGATCGTCCTCGGCCTCTACACGACGATCTTCCTCGCGCTCGCGTACTGGCGTCTGCGCTCGCGCGACGTGACGGTGGGCGGCTAGGCCGTCCAGGTCCGCCGCGAGAACAGCAACGAGAGCCCACCGATGATGAGGAAGATCGGCCAGAGCTGACCGAACGGCAGGTCGTCCGGCCTGAAGGCTCGCGTAGCCGCGCTCCAGAGTGAAGAACACCGGGATGAGAATGAAGAGCGCCCAACAGTTGTGGATCTCCCGGCCGATGTAGTTCTGGATCAGGAAGACGACGCCAAGGCCGATGAGGACGAGTCCGGGAATCCACGCGCCGTACCCAGCTGGATGGTCGCGTGGGCGTCGCATCGCTCACGAGGTCATCCCAGTTCCGCCTCCGCGCGACCCTTCCGTTGCGTCGCGAAGAAATCGCTCAGCACGCGCTCGATCTGATCGCGCAGCTGTGGGTAGTAACGCCAGCGCGGGTGATGGTTCATCCAGGTCGCATCGAGAAGTTCCGTCCTCGACTTGACCGCGCCGGCCTTCTCGTCCGGCGCGCCGAAAACGACGAGCGCGATCCGAGCGAGGACAGCGGCGCCGGCGCACATCGCGCACGGTTCGACGGTCACGTACAGCGCGCAGTCCGACAACCGCCAGCGTCCGAGCGCACGCGCGGCTTCGCGGATGGCGATGACCTCGGCATGCGCGGTCGGGTCCGCGTCGACCTCGCGGCGATTGCCGGCGCGCGCGACGACCTCGCCGTCGCGCACGATCGCGGCACCGATCGGGATGTCGCCATGATCCGCCGCGAGACGCCCTTCCTCGAAGGCCTCGCGCATGAAGCGCTCGTCGTCCGACGGCCGCGCGATCGATGTCGCGTCCGCGAACGGCGCTCCGGTGTGCGGTCGATCCTTCATACGCCGAGGTACCGCGCCTCGACGTCGCGGTCCGCCGCGAGCTCTGCCGGCGTGCCCGCGAACACGATCGTCCCTTTGTTCATCACGAGGACGCGCTGCCCGACGCGTGTGGCAAGCCCGAGGTTCTGTTCGACCAGGAGGAGCGCGAGTCCGGTCGCGCGCACTCTCGTGAGTATTTCGCCGACCTGCTCCACGAGCTTTGGCGCGAGTCCCTCCGACGGCTCGTCGAGGAGAAGCACCGTCGGATTTCGCATGAGCGCGCGGCCGATCGCGAGCATCTGCTGCTCGCCACCCGAGAGCTGGTCGCCCGGGACCGCACGTCGGCGCGCGAGGATCGGGAAGAGCTCGAGGACCCGAGACTCGTCCCAGCCGTTCGCCACCGGCCGCGCGGCGACCGCGAGGTTCTCGCGTACGCTCAGATCGCCGAAGATCCGGCGCCCCTGCGGGACGAGCGCGACGCCGGCGCGGGCGACGCGGTGCGGCGGCGCTCCGGTGAGGTCGGCACCGTGAACGCGAATGCTTCCGCCTCGCGGTCGCAGGAAGCCAGCGATCGAAGCGATCGTCGTGGTCTTGCCGGCGCCATTGCGGCCGATCAGAGAGACCGCTTCACCGCTCGCGACCTCGAGGTTGACGCCCTGCAGCACATGGCTTTCGCCGTAATACGCGTGGAGCCCCTCCACCGCGAGCGCCGGCGCGCTCATGCGACGGTGACCGCCTTGCCGAGGTACACATCGTGTACGCGCACGTCGCCGCGCACATCCGCGGCCGTGCCGTCGGCGATGACCCGGCCTTCGTGCAGGACGGTCACGCGGTCGGCGAGGCGAAAGACCACGTCCATGTCGTGCTCGACTATGAGGATCGTGAGCGCGCGATCGAGGCCCGCGATGAGCTCGGTGATGCGCGCGGTCTCGACCGGCGACATGCCCGCCGTCGGCTCGTCGAGAAGGAGCACCCGCGGGCCCTGCGCGAGCGCGACCGCGAGCTCGAGCTGGCGGCGCTCGCCGTGCGACAGGGCACGCACCACGATCGCTTCGCGACCGGCGAGGCCGACGCGCTCGAGCATCGCGTCGGCCTCCGCGTACTCCGAGCGCGGTGGCGCACGAAACACGCGGTACGGTCCACGACGCGCGGCCACGGCGAGCGCGACGTTTTCTCGCGCCGAGAGCGGCGAGAACAGCTCGGTACGCTGGTACACGTGCGCGAGCCCGAGCCGGGCGCGCTGCCACGAGCGCAGGCCGGTGATGTCCCGGCCGGAGAGTAGAACCGCGCCACCGGTCGGAGGGATCTCGCCGGCGAGGATGTCGATGAGCGTCGTCTTCCCCGCCCCGTTCGGACCGATTAACGCGCGGCGTTCGCCCTCGGAGATCTTGAGCGACACGCCGTCGAGCGCAACGACCCCGCCGAAACTGCGACGGAGCTCGCGGATCTCGATCATCGCGCGCGCAGTCGAAGCCATGCGTCCCGGCCGAGCCCGACCATGCCCTGCCGCCCGAAAAGCACGAACGCGATGAAGACGAGGCCGAGGATCGCCTCGGATATCCGGAGCTCCACAGGTAAGAGCGACGGCACGACCCGCTCGATGAGCGAGACGAGGGCGGATCCCGCGATCGGTCCGCCAAGGGAGCCAGCTCCGCCCACCAGGACCGTGACGAACGCGCGGATCGAGTTGCCGAGGCCCGCGTCCTGGGCCGAGACGAAGCGCGTCGAGTACGCGGAGAGCGCGCCCGCGATACCCGCGATGGTGCCCGCGAGGACGAACGCGGAAAGCCGAAGCCGCGCTGTGTCGTAGCCGAGCGCGCGCATCCGGCGCTCGTTCTCGCGAACTCCGGTCAGCGCTCTGCCGTACGGCGACCGCGCCAGTCCCCAGACCGTGAGCATCGCGAGGACGAAGGCGATCGCCACGAGGACGTACATGAGGTCCGGCGAGCTGAAGTCGAGCGTGGCGAGCATCGGCCGTCCGACACCCGAGAGGCCATTCGAGCCACCGGTCACGGCGGTCCATTGAAAAGCGATCGCGAAGACGATCTGCGCGAGGGCGAGTGTCAGCATCAAGAAGAAGATGCCCTCGGATCGCACCACGAGGACACCGATGACCAGCGCGAGCAGCGCGGCCGCAACCGCGGCCGCGCCGAGCGTCACCGGAAGCTGATCGGTCGCGAGGCGCTGGCTGGCGATCCCCGCGGCGTAGCCACCGGCGCCGAAGAACGCGGCGTGGCCGAGCGAAGGCATGCCCGCGCGGCCGACGAGGAGGTCGAGCGACAGCGCGAAGATCGCGAGGATGAGCGCATCCCGCAGCAGCGTGGTGGCGAAGCGTGTGGACTCCCACGGTGCGCTCCAGTACGGGAACGTCACGAGCGCCGCCGCGGCGACGGCCATGAGTGCCCAGCGCACGAGCGGTCTCATCGCGCGACGCGGATGCGACCGAGCAGGCCGGTCGGCTTCAGAAGGAGAACGAGAGCGACGATCGCGAAGATGACCGCGAGTGCCACGTCCTGAAACAGCACTTTGCCGAACGTGTCGGCGGGCCCGATCAAGAGACTTCCCGCGACCGCTCCGCTCAGCGTGCCAAGGCCACCGACCACCACGACGACGAGCGAGTACAGAAGGCCGGGATCAGTGTCCATGCCGGGCTGCACGCCGAACACCGGCGCGGCGATCACGCCCGCGAGGCCGGCGAGCGCCGCGCCGGTCGCGAAGGTCGACGCGAAGAGTCGATTTGTGTCGATGCCGAGCGCGCCCAGCATCTGCGCGTCCTCGACACCCGCGCGGATGAGCATGCCGATCCGGGTGCGCCGATAGACCACGGCCATCGCCGCGGCGAGGACCACACCGAACGCGATCACGAAGAGGCGGTACACCGGATAGACGCCGCCGATGAGCGTGACCGATCCGTCGAGGCCGGGGGGGGCCGATAGCGAGCGCACCTCGCGTCCCCAGAGCTGGCCGATGAGGTCGACTATCACGAGGGAGACGCCGATCGTGAGGAGAACCTGGTCGAGGTGCCGCCCGCGAAGCCGGCGGAGGAGCAGCGGCTCGATCAGTAGACCGAGCAGCGCGAGTGCGAGCGGCGCTGCGAGCATGGCGATCCAGAACGATCCGGTGAGCTGGACGACCGAGAGCGCGACATATGCCCCAAGCATGTAGAAGGCGCCGTGCGCGAGGTTGACGACGTCCATCATCCCGAATACGAGCGAAAGGCCGGATGCCAGGATGAAAAGCAAGGCGCCGAACGAGAGACCGTTCAGCGCCTGCTGAAATACGAGCTCGAGGCTCACGCGGAGGTCACTTCCCCGGATCGGCCACCTTGGCGATCTTGTCGCTGATCGTGTTTACCGTCTGCCCGTTCTGGGTCTTGACCTCGCGGATGTAGATGTCCTGGATCGGGTTGTGGGTGCTCTTGTCAAACGCGAAATCGCCGCGCGGGCTCTTGAAGCTGACGTCTTCGAGCGCTTTGACGAACTTGTCTTTGTCCGATGTATCGCCGCCCAGCGCCTTGAGCGCTTCGTCGAGCGCGCGCATGCCGTCGTACTGCTGGACCGTGAAGACGTCCGGGAGCAGCGGGTACTGCTTTTGGAAGTCGGCCACGAACTTCTTGTTCTCGGCGTTGTCGAGCTCGACGGCCCAGAAGAGCGATGTGATCGCGCCGTTCGCGAGGTCCTTCACCTCTTTCAGGACGTCCTGCTCCGTGAGGAAGCCTGCGCCATACATCTTGTAGCCGGCGGCGGGAAGACCGAGCGAGTTCCAGCTCTTGATGAAGCCGATCGCGTCCGCGCCCGAGAAGAACGAGTAGACGTTCTTGGTCGGCTGGTTCTTGATCTGGGTGACGAACGGAGCAAAGTCGGCATTGCCGAGCGGCGGCGCCACGTTGCCTGTCGTGCTGCCGCCGTTCTTCTTGAGCCCGGTCGTGAAGTCGGCCGCCGACTCGGTGCCGAACCCGTAGTTCGCGTACGCGAGGAAGAACTCCTTCGTCCCCTTCGCCGAGAGGTAGTCCCCGATCGGGTACGAGATCTGGTACGAAGAGAACGAGGCCCTGAAGATGTACGGACTCTTGCAAGCTGGCGTGCAGTTGGTCGTGTCGCGCGTCAGCGCGTTGCCACCGGCGTTCGTGTCGATGAAGATCAGCTTCGCCGCGTGGACCGCGTTGCGAATCCCGTAGGCCAGCGGCGTCGGAACGACGCCCATCATCACGTCGACCTGGTCCTGGTCGATGAACTTCTGGGTCGCCGCAATCCCCGTCGCGGTGACGTTCGCATCGTCCGCATACACAAGCGTGACGGGGCGATTCGCGAGCTTGTTGTCGTTCTGCTTCAGGTAGAGCTCGGTCGCACGGCGCATGGAGTTGCCGAGCTCCGCATACACGCCCGTGAACGGCAGCAGCACGCCGATCTTGATCGCCTTCCCTGGGGCGGCACTCGACGATGAGCCTGGTGTGACCGCCGCGGGCGCGCATGCGGCGAGCGCGGCCGCGGAGGTCGCGACGAGCAACTGGCGCCGCGTCAGCCGGTAGGTGTACCCACGCTTCTCGGCAAGCTCGTTCTTTGCGAATCCGCCCATTGCACCCCTCCCGCGCCGGTCAGACCGGCGTAAGTATGCCGCCGGTCAGGACTCCCGTTCGAAGAGGGTCGCCAGGCCCTGGCCGACGCCGATACACATCGTCGCGATGCCGTAGCGGCCACCGCGGCGCTCGAGCTCGCGGAGCAGCGTCCCTGCGAGACGCGCCCCGGACGCGCCTATCGGATGGCCGACGGCGATCGCACCGCCATTCGGGTTCGTGCGATCGTCCGGCATGCCGAGCGCGCGCATGCACGGGATCACCTGCGCCGCGAACGCCTCGTTGAGCTCGATCGCGTCGCATTCCTTCGGCGAGATGCCCGTCCGTTCCACGAGCTTGCGAACCGCGGGGATCGGCCCGAGGCCCATGTAATCGGGGTGCACGCCGGCCGAGGCGCTCGCCACCACGCGTCCGAGCGCGCGGAGCCCGAGCGAGTCCGCCTTCTCGCGAGCCGCGATCAACAATGCGGCCGCGCCGTCGTTGATGCCGGACGAGTTGCCCGCCGTCACGGTACCGCCCTCTTTGAACGCGGGCTTGAGCTTTCCGAGCTTCTCGATGGTGCTGTCGGCGCGCGGATGCTCGTCCTCGCCGACGAATTCTTTGCCGTTGTGTACTCCCTGGATCTCGCCGACGAAGAAGCCGTCGGCTTTCGCGCGCGCGTAGCGGTCTTGGCTGCGAGCCGCGTAGCTGTCCTGCTCGGCGCGGCCGACGTGCTCCTTCACGGAGACGTTCTCAGCCGTCTCGCCGAGCGAGATCGGGTGATAGCCAAGGTCGACCATCCGCGGATTCACCAGACGCCACCCGAGGGTCGTGTCGGCGAGCACCCGCTCGCCGCGCGGGAAGGCCTCGGATGGTTTCAGTGTGACGAGCGGTGCGCGCGACATGCTCTCGACGCCGCCGGCGACAACGAGATCGGCCTCGCCGGCACGAATGCGTCGCGCCGCGTCGTTGACCGCCTCGAGGCCGCTGCCGCAGAGCCGGTTCACGGTGACGGCCGGCACCGTTTCCGGCAGACCCGCAAGAAGCGACGCCATGCGGCCGACGTTGCGGTTGTCCTCGCCGGCCTGGTTCGACGCGCCGAACACGACCTCGTCTATTTCGGAGTCTCCGACGTCGGTGCGTTCGAGCACGGCACGGATGACGTGCGAAGCGAGATCGTCGGGACGGATCGAGGAGAGCGCGCCGGCGTACCGGCCGAACGGCGTGCGCACGTAACCGAGGATCACCGCATCGCGCGGGTGCCGACTCATGATCAATCTCTCGGCTTCGCCGAGGAGACACGCTCAGGGCTGGTTGACTCGCTCCTCATGGCAAAGCCGCTCGTCGCTCGGTTCAATGACCCTCCATCTTCGCGGGCCGTTTCTCGCTGAACGCCCTCACGCCTTCAGCGTAATCGTGGGTGCGGCCCGCGCGGTCCTGGAGCTCGGCCTCGTGATCGAGGAACTCCGCGAACCCCCGCGCCATCGCCGCGTTGAGTCCCTCTTTCGTGAGCGCGAATGCTTCGGTGGCTCCGCGCGCGAGCGTCTGCGCCAGCTCGCGCCACTTCGCCGCGAATTCGGCATCGGGCCACACGCGCGTGACTAACCCGATGCGCAGCGCATCGTCTGCCGAGACCGGATCTCCGGTCAGGACCATGTCGAGCGCGCGGCCCCAGCCGATCAGGCGCGGGAGGAAGAACGCCGAGCCGGCATCCGGCACGAGGCCGACGCGGCTCCACGCCGGGCGAAAGGTCGCGGAGGACGCCGCAACGCGGATGTCGCAGGCGATCGCGACGCCGAGCCCCGCTCCCGCAACGACGCCGTTCACCGCCGCGATGACCGGCTTGCGCATCTCGCGTATCGCCGCGATCGCCGGGTGGTAGCGCCGGCGCAGCTCGTCGCCGAGGTGGAGGTCGCCGGTCTTCTCGATCATGGCCATGCGATCGGCGAGGTCCTGGCCCGCGGAGAACGCGCGGCCCGCGCCGGTGATGACGACCGCACGTATCGCGGAGTCCGCTGCGCAATCGGCGAGCGACGCGTTCAACGCTTCGGTCAGGGGCTCGTCGAACGCGTTCAGGACGTCGGGGCGGTTGAGGGTGAGCACGGTGACCGCGCCGTCGCGTTCGACGCGGAGCGGTGAAAGGCTCGTCACTTCCCTTTGAAAACCGCCTTGCGCTTGTTCACGAAGGCGTCGACGCCCTCCTTCTTGTCCTCGGTCGCGAAGAGCAGGTAGAAGGCCTTTCGCTCGAACTCGAGTCCCGCGTCGAGCGTCGAGTTCCACGCGAGGTCGATCGCCTCGGTCGCGAGGCGCGCGGCGATCGGCGGCTTCTCGGCGATCGTGCGCGCGAGCGCTTTCGCGTCGTCGAGCCACGATGCGGCGGGATAGACATGCGCCGCAAGGCCCATGGCTTTCGCCTCATCCGCCTTGATTCGCCGCCCGGTGAGGATGAGCTCGTTCGCGCGGTACTTCCCCACGGTGCGCGTGAGCCGCTGCGTCCCGCCCGCTCCAGGGATGATCCCAAGGTTTATCTCCGGCTGGCCGAACTGAGCGGTCTCGGACGCCACGATGATGTCGCAGATCATCGCGAGCTCGCAGCCGCCGCCGAGCGCGTATCCCGACACCGCGGCGATGATCGGCGTCCGGATCCTTCGGATCGCCTCCCACTTCGAGGTGAGGTCCTGCCTCAGCATCGAGACCGGCGTGGCCGTGACAAAGGCTTCCTTGATGTCAGCACCGGCCGCGAAGGCGCGCTCGTTTCCTGTGAGCACGATGCAACGGATGGCATCGTCGTCGTCGAGTGCGGTGAGCTCCTTCACGAGCCCATCGAGGACCTCTTCGTTCAGCGCATTGAGAACGTCGGGGCGGTTGATCTGGACCGTCGCGATCGGCTCTTCCCTTGTGGTGATGACTGTGTTGGGCATGCTCACCTCCCCGGTCCCGAGAGTGTGCCGCCTCAGAGCGATCGGCGCAGTTCGCGAAAGGCGCGCGCGAGGGCGGGCATCTCGTAGCCGGCGGTGCGGCCGCTCGGGTTCGGCAGAACCCAGATTTCGGCACCCGCGAGTCGCTCTTCCTGTCGTCCGCCGCGCGCGCGTAGTCGGCCGAACGCGACGCGGTACGCGCCCATGCCGACGAACGCGACGATCTTCGGCCGATAGCGGCGTACCTTTGCCGCGATCCGGCGCCCGCCGCGCTCGTAGTCGGCGATGTCGAGCTCGTCGGCGCTGGCCGTCGCGCGGTTGACCAGATTGGTCACGCCGATCCGCTGTTTCAACAGCTCGCGCCCTTCATACGGTGACAGGAGACGATCGGTGAACCCGGCGTCGTGCAACGCGCGCCAGAAGCGGTTACCCGGCCGAGCGAAATGCAGGCCAACGGCGCCCGACCAGAGACTCGGGTTGATCCCGACGAACAGCACGTCGAGCCTGGGGGCGATCAGGTCCGGGATGCTCTTGCCGCGGGCCGCCGCGAGGTCGGCGGGTGTCGGCCGCATCGGTGCGTCGGCTATCGGAGCTGTCCTTTTGGCGGCGGCTGGCAGCGCGGGCACAGGTACATGTCGTCGAGCCCATGGCGCGTCTTCACGATCGGCGTTCCGCAGCGCGGGCAGGGTTTGCCTTTGTGGCCGCGCACCTTCATGTGATCACGGATCTTCGTCCCGAGCTCCGGCGGCAGGTGCTCCTCGACCTGTAGAACGCCACGCGCGATGACATCCTTCAGCGCGCTGTAGAAGCGCGACATCTCCTCGTCGGACAGCGTGACGACGCGACGCTTTGGGTGGAGGCGCGCCCCCCAGAGGATCTCGTCGGCGTAGGCGTTCCCGATCCCTGCGAGGAAGGTCTGGTCCTGGAGAAGGTTGCGCACCTCGCGCCGCGTCGCGCGCGCGCGCTCCGCAAACTCGCGCTCGCTCCACGGAAACTCGCCGGCGTCCGGTCCGAGCTCGTCGAAACCGCGGACCGAGCTCGTGCCCTCGCCCTCGTCGAGGACGTACAGCTTGCCCATGCGTTTGTCGTCGCGATAGCGGAGGTCCTTCCCGTTATCGAGCACGAGCGAAAGGGCGGTGGTCCGCGTGAGCTTCGCCTCCGCGTCGGCGAGCTCGAAGACGCCGGCGAGCATGGGGTTCACGACGATGGCGCCCTTGTCGAGATCGAAGACGAGGAACTTCCCTCGATGACGCACCCCGGTGAAGCGGCGATGCGCGAGGGCTGTTTCGATAGGACGGGTCGCGCGCAGCACGAGCGGGTCGCCGACACGCACGAGGACGATCTCTCGCCCGACAAGCGCCGTCTCGAGACGACCGCGCACCACGTGGAGATCGGGCCACTCCGGCACTAGCCAGGCACCGCGCCGAGCCACGGCGGTTCGGGGAGATCGAATCGGCGCGCCGCCCAGCGGAGGCATTCCTTCAGTTGCGTGCTTTGCCATCGGCGCACCCGCGGGAGTCCCTCGATCGGCGGGCGCCAGGCACGGTCTGCGAAGTACCCAGCGATCCCTGCCAGCGACGCGTCGATCATCTCCGGCCGCAACCTGGTGACCTCTTCGTACCACCCGAGGACGCGCTCGGCGCTCGGACCGCCCTCGGCGGCGACGGCCTGGCAGAACGCGACGACGTCGAACTCGGCTGGGCCAGCGCTCGCGAAGGGCCAGTCGAAGATCCGAAGGCGGTCGCCCTGGATGCGAACGTTGTCCGAACGCGTGTCGAAGTGGAGCAGCGCGAACGGTGGCCGGGCCCGCTCGAGGTCGCGTTCGTGCTCAACGAAGACCGGGAGCGCGACATGCAGCCACTCCTCCGCTTCTTCCGCGCGCTTACGCGCGAGGGACGCGGTGCGCGCGAGCTCACCGGTCTTGCGGAGCGTTCGCCAGAACCTGGCGTACTCGAGATAGCCCGTGCGTGGCAGCGACCGTGGAAGGCGCTTGCCCCACGTCTTGCGGTGGAAGCGCGCGTACGACCTCGCCGCTGTGCGTGCCTTCGTGGACGTCCATGGCGGGACGGACCGCGGGCCGAGATCTTCGAGCAGGAGCACGTGCCAGCCGTCGCGTTCGAATGAGCCGTAGAACCGTGGCGCCCAAGGGCTGATGAACCGCTCGAGGGTCCGGTAGTTCTGCGTTTCGCGATCCATGAACCAGAGCACGCCGCTTCCCTTCGGCGCCGGGTAGCTGGCCTTGAAGAACGCGCGCTTGCCGTTCGCGAGCCTGAGGCGGAACGTCGCGGAGGGCGCGTAGCCCCCGTACACGCGCTCCGCGCGCGCGACCGAGGAGCCAAGAATCGTCGCCACCTGCTCCTTTATCTCTCGCGGAACCGCGGACCAGGGTGGTTTGGGCTCAGCCCCCTGCCGCGACACCGGTCTTTAGGTGCAGCCAGGCTTCCCGAGCTTCCTCGACCGAGCCCTCGTCTTCGATGGTCGAGATGTCGCCTGGGTCCTTGTCGAGGATCACGGCCTTCAGCACGCGCCGCATGATCTTTCCGCTTCGGGTCTTCGGCAACGAGTCGACGAAGTTGAGCTCGCCGATCACCGCGAGCGGGCCAAGATCGTTCCGCACCGTCGCGAGCAGCTCCTTCTTCAGCTCCTCCGATGGCTCGCGACCCTGCTTCAGGACGACGAACGCCGAGATGACCTGACCGCGGAGCTCGTCCGGACGCCCCGTGACTCCGGCCTCCGTGACCGCGGGGTGACGGAGGAACGCGGTCTCGACCTCGATCGTGCCGATGCGGTGGTCGGCGATCTTGATGATCTCGTCGGCGCGGCCGCTGAACCAGACGTACCCGTCCTTGTCGATCGACGATGCGTCGCCGGTGAAGTAGACGGATTTTCCGGGAACCTTGTCCCAGTAGTCGCGCGCGTAGCGCTCGGGCTCGGCCCAGAGCCGCGCGGCGAGACCGGGGAACGGGCGCTTGATCACGAAAATGCCTTTCTCGTCCGGCCCGAGCTCGTTGCCCTCCTGGTCGACGACGGCCGCCTCGATCCCGGCGAGGGGCACCCCGCCGGAGCCCGGTTTGATCGGCAGCGTCGCGATGCCGTACGGATTCCCGACGACGGGGCCGCCGGTCTCGGTCTGCCAGTAGTGATCGATGACCGGGACCTTGTCCTCGAGCGCTTCCTTCTGCAACCACTCCCACGCCGGCGCGTTCAACACTTCGCCCGCGCAGAACACGCGCTCGAGCGATGAGAGGTCGTGCTTGCGCGCGGGCGCGGTCCCGTACCGCATGAGGAGTCGCGCCGCGGTCGGCGAGGTGAACGCGCCGGTGACTTTGTTGCGCTCGATGACGTCATAGAAGGTCTCGGCGTTCGGATGGTCGAGCGCGCCCTCGTACGCGATGGTCGTGCCGCCGACGAGGAGAGGCCCGAACACGATGTAGCTGTGGCCGACGACCCACCCGATGTCGCTGGTCGACCACCAGATGTCGCTTTCCCTGAGGGCGAACATCCACTTGGCCATCGAGTGCACGTACACCTGATAACCGCCGTGGGTGTGGACGGCGAGCTTCGGCTTCGCGGTCGTGCCGCTCGTCGCGAGGATGAAGGCGGGCTCGTTCGACTCGAGCTCGACGTGGGAGTCATCGCGTCCCGCGCCAGCAGCGAGGAAGTCCTGCCACGCGATCTCGTTCTTCACGCGCTCGGTCGACGCCGTTCGGCGGAGCATCACCACACGCTCGACCGACGGCGCGTCGGCGATGGCCTGGGAGACGATGCCGAGAAGCGGCACGTCCTTGCCCTTGCGGTACGTGACATCGGTCGCGAACAGCGCGCGGGCTCCGGCGAGGCGGATCCGCTCGCCGAGGGCTCCCGCGCCGAATCCGGCGAACACGACGAGGATGACCACGCCGATGCGGATCGCGCCGAGCATCAGGACGATCGCCTCGGCCGACGTCGGCATGTAGATGGCGATGCGGTCGCCCTTCGCGATGCCCATCGCGCGCAGGGCCGCTCCCACCCGCTTTGCCTCGCGGTGCAGCTCTGCGTACGTCAGCGTGCGGCGCTCGCCCCGCTCGTTCTCGGTGATGAGCGCGATGTGATCGGCCCGACCGGCAGCGACGTGATGGTCGACGCAGTTGTACGCGAGGTTCGATAGACCGCCCGAGTACCAGCGAAAGGTCGGCGGCTGCCAATCCAGCACGCGGTCCCACTTCTTGAACCACGGCACCTGCTCGGCGGCGCGGCCCCAGAAGCCCTCGGGGTCTTCGGTCGCTTCGCGCCTCCAGGCGCGGACCTTCGCGATCGCGTCCTTCTCGCTCACTCGCGCTCCCTCAGCTTGTACCGCTGGATCTTGCCGGTCACCGTCTTCGGCAGCTCGGCGACGAACTCGATCCACCGCGGGTATTTGTACGGCGTGATGCGCCCCTTTACGAATGCCTTGAGCTCCTCGGCGAGCGCGTCCGATGGTTGCTTCCCGTTTTTCAGGAGTACGAAGGCCTTGGGCTTGACGAGCTCGTCCTTGTCTTTCGCGCCGACCACGCCGCATTCGAGCACAGCCGGATGCTCCATGAGCGCGGCTTCGACTTCGGCGGGCGACACCCACTGCCCGGAGACCTTCAGCATGTCGTCGCTCCGGCCCTCGTACGTGTAGTAGCCGTCCTCGTCCAGGTGGTACTTGTCGCCGGTGACGTACCACTCGCCCTTGAACGCCGCCTTCGACTTCTCGTGCTTGTTCCAGTAGTACGCGGCACACGAGTCGCCCGAGACCCATAGATTGCCGGTCTCGCCTTTGCTGATCTCAGCGCCGTTGTCGTCGACGATCTTCGCGCGGTAACCGGGCACCGGCGTGCCGCTCGTGCCGCCCTTCGCCTTGCCCGGGTAATTCGAGATGAAAATGTGCAGCATCTCGGTGGCCCCGATGCCGTCAAGGATCTCCAGACCGAAGCGCTTCTTCCATTGATCGAACAGCGTCTTCGGGAGCGCCTCACCGGCGCTCACGCACATCCGCAGCGACGACAGGTCGTACTTGAAGTCCTGCTCGGGGTACGCGAGGAGCGCCGCGTAGAAGGTCGGCGCGGTGAAGAGGATCGTCGGCTTCTCCTGCGTGATGAGCGAGTACACGACGTCGGGTGTCGCGCGTTCCGGCTTGTACACGCTCGACGCGCCGACAGCGAATGGGAAGAACACGCCGTTCCCGAGGCCGTACGCATGGAATAGGGGCGAGACCGTGAAGTGCCGATCATCCTCGGTCGTGCGCAGGACCAGCGCGCCGTAGGTCTCGGCGCAGAACACCATGTCGTGCTGCAGGTGCACGGCGCCTTTCGGGAAACCGGTCGTGCCGGACGAGTACAGCCAGAAGCACTCGTCGTCGGGCGTCGTGTCCGCCGGAAAGAGCTCGTCGCTCGACGCGGCGAGGAGCTTTTCGAGCGAGAGCACGCCGACCGCTTCGTCGCCGCCGGCAACGATGACGTGTTTGAGACGCGGTACATCTTTTCGGACCTCGACGACCTTCGCGAGGAGCGCCGCCGAGACCACGACCGCGACGGCCCGACTGTCGTTCAGGACGTACGCGAGATCGCGGGACACAAGGAGCGTGTTCGTCGGCACCGGAACCGCGCCGATCTTGATCGCCCCGAAGAACGCGTACGCGAAGGCTGGCGAGTCGAGGCACAGGATGAGGACACGTTGCTCGAGCCCGATCCCGAGCTCTCGGAATGCGTTACCGCAGCGGTCGACGTTCGCAGCGAGCTCACCGTAGGTGACGCTCGTTCCCTGATAACGGATGGCGACGGCTGACTCGCGGACGCCGCGGTGCGAATCGATGAAAGTCTCGGCGGCGTTGTACCGCGCGGGCAGCTCCAAAAGACGCGACTCCTGCCCCACCCGGCGGATTATGTCGCGGCCCGAGGCCTCACGACGGGTTGAGTTCCACGTACGAATCCATCACCTCGGGATGTTCGCGAGCGAGCCGGCCGCGCAGCCGCGCGAGGAGCCGCTCGGCCTCCCCGGCCGGAATGTCGTCCCGCACCGAGACGCGCGCGAGCACGAGGAGCTGGTTCGTGCCCATCTGGACCGCGCGGAGGTCGATGACCTTGTCGATACCCGGCTCGCTGGCGATCGCGGCGCGAAGCCCGTCGAGCAACTCCTCGGGTGGAGCCTCGCCAACGATCAGCCCGCGCGCGCCCCACGCGAGCTGATACGCGACATAAATAAGGATGAGCCCGATCACCGCGCTGGCGAGCGCGTCGAAGCGGTGATCGCCGGTCACCGCCGTCAGCCCCAGTCCCAGGGTCGCGGCCACCAGCCCGGCCAGCGCGGCGCTGTCCTCGTAGAGGACGGTGCGCAGAGCGGGATCGCGCAGCTGCTGCAGAAAGCGGCGCACCGGTATTCCCTCTTTGGCCGCCGCGTGCCTCACCTCGCGGACCGCAACGCTGAGTGAGAAGGTCTCGAAGACCATCGAGAGGCCGAGCACGACGAAGCCGACCCACACCGCGCCAAGCTCCTGCGGGTGTGTGAAACGCTCGTAGGCCTCGTAGATCGAGAAGATGCCGCCGCCGAAGAACAGGAAGAGAGCGACGATCAGCGCCCAGAAGTAACGCTCCTTACCGTGACCGAGCGGGTGCCGCGCCGACGGCGGCTGCACGCTGCGCCGGATGCCGACGTAGAGAAGGATCTGGTTCACGGAGTCGGCGAGCGAGTGCGCGGTCTCCGCGACGAGCGCGCCGGATCCGGTCAGGTACGCCGCGATCGCCTTGATGATCGCGATCGCCAGATTGCCGGCGAAGGCCGCGAGGACCGCGCGCGTCGTGCCTTCGGACATCTGCCGGCCGTCGTCCCGTTCGGGACCGAGCGTTGTCAGCTTCTGCGCGACCGCGGACTCGCCGACGGTGAGGATGTGGCCGTCCCACAGGGCCGGCGTGACCGACCCGCCAAGTCGGGTTAGATCGTCCTTGCCATCCGTCTCCGCGTTCTGGAAGTCGATCCGCGCTTTCAGGCCGAGCTCGACGACGCGCGATCGGACGCGCGCGCTCGCCGGCTCGGCAACGCGGTGGAACAGCGTGTACTCGGGTTGAGTCACATCGTCATTCTCGATCACGATCCGGATAGCGAGCCGAGGAAGGTTTCCACGATCGCCGTGACCTGCGCGGCCGTGCCGCGCGTGTTGTGGGGGCTGTGTCCCCCGCCGTCAATCATCTCGATCCGAGCGGTCGGGACCTCGCGACGGATGCGGTCGAGCTCGCCTGGCTCGGTGCGGGGATCGTCGGCGCCGTGCACGACGAGCATGGGTACGCGCATCTCGTGGAGACGGTGGTCGTAAAAGTCTTCGTTCGGCGTTGCCGCGATGTCGCGCCACGCGCGGCCACCGGCGCGAATGATCGTCCGCCAGTAGTCCTCGCCATGCTCCTCGGCGAGCCTCCGTGTCACGCGCTCGCCGAACGCGTCGGGATCGTTGATCATCTGCAGGAAGAAGTCGCGCGACCGCGGCTTCTCGCGATCGAGGTGGATCGCCTCCACGATGATCCCCTCGTAACGCTCGGGGTCACGCAGCGCGAGGATCGTCGCGATGACCGCGCCGTCGCTGTGGCCCCAGAGCACCGGGCGCTTGATCCCGAGCTTGTCGAGAAGCTTCTCGGTCTCGATCGCGGCGGCGACATGGAACTCAGGCGGCATCTCGGCGATGTGCGGGGAGCCGCCATAGCCGGTGCGGTCAGGGATTACGAATCTGCGATCGAGCTTCGCGATCGCGTCGTCGTGCGGGTAGAACCGGTAGCCCCAACCGCCGTGAAGGAGAACGATCGGCTTTCCGCGCCCGCCGTCCCGGTAGTGGAGCTCGATCGGTCGCGTCCCTGGGAGAAGCGGAGATGCCTCGATCGCCGCCTTCAAGGACGCGAGGTCTGTCACTTGCCTTTGTAGTTCGGCTTCCGCTTCTCCACGAAGGCGGTGACGCCCTCTTTGGCGTCCTCGCTCTTGAACAGCTCGATGAGCAGCTGACGCTCGAGCTTGAGTCCTTCGTCGAGGCGCATCCCGAAGCCCTGCACGACGGCCCTCTTGATGCGCCCGATCGCGAAGGTCGGGCCGGTGGCATACGCGCGGACGCGCTCGAGCGCCTTCTCGACGAGGTCGGCCGCGGGGACGACCGCGTCGACGATGCCCGCCGCGAGCGCGTCCTGCGGCGGCATCGTGGTGCCGCGCAGCATGAAATCGAGCGCCTTCTGTCGTCCGATGAGCCGCGGCAGACGCTGCGTCCCGCCGGTCCCCGGCAAAAGGCCGAGCGTGACCTCGGGAAGCCCGATGCGGTACGAGCCCTCGGCGGCGAAGCGAAAGTCGCAACAGAGCGCCATCTCGAGCCCCCCGCCGAGGCAGTGGCCGTTGATCGCCGCGACGACGACCTTCGCCGTGCTCTCGAACTTACTCATGGCGTCGTTCGCGCGGGCGACGAATGCGGTCTGCTCGTCGAGGCCGCTTTTCGCGAAGACCGACACGTCGGCACCCGCGGAGAAGAACTTTTCGTTGGCGCTGCGTACGAGGATCGCCTTCACCCCGTCGTCACGGCCGGCATCGTCGATGGCGGCGTCGAGCTCTTCCATGAACGCCTTGTCGTAGGAATTAGCGGGCGGCCTATCAAGCACGATGTGCCCAATGGAGTCCTGCTTCTCGAGACGAACGGCCATCAAACCCCCCGCGCTGAAAGTTCATAGACTTTAGACCGACTGGCGAATGACGCGCGCGCTAGCGCGTCGTGGGCGTTCCGCCCACCGCACGGGAGGACTTCTTCATGGCAACGATGCTGATCGACGGCCAGACCGTCGCCGCTCAAACGGGAAAGACGATCGAGGTCAGAAATCCCGCCAACGGCGAGGTCGTGGACACGATCCCGAAGGGCTCTGCGTCGGAGGTCAACGCTGCGGTCGAGGCCGCGGCGAAGGCGCTCCCTTCCTGGGCGTCGCTATCCGGCACCAAGCGCGCGGCATTCATGCACGCGGCCGCGGTGAAGGTGAAGGCCGCGGTCCCCGAGATCGCGAAGCTCCTCACCCTCGAGCAGGGCAAGCCGCTCGCGCACTCTGTGATCGAGGCGACACGCGTCGCCGAGAATCTCGAGTTCTTCGCAGGCTTCGCCGACAAGCTGCGCGGCGACTATGTGCCGCTCGAGGAGCAGAACAAGTTCGGCCTCACGATGCGGCGCCCGGTGGGCGTCGTGGTCGCGATCACGCCGTGGAATTTTCCACTCACGCTCATGGCGAACAAGGTGTGCCCCGCGCTCGCGGCCGGCTGCACCGTCGTGCTCAAGCCCGCATCGACGACGCCGCTGGCTACGCAGAGAACGATCGAGATCATCAACTCCGTCGGCATCCCGGCGGGCGTGCTGAACACCGTCCACGGACCGGGCTCCGAGATCGGCGATGCGCTCGTGTCGCATCCGAAGGTGAACAAGATCGCCTTCACCGGACAGACCGAGACGGGCAAACGGATCATGAAGCTCGCGGCCGACCACGTGACGCGGGTCACGCTGGAGCTCGGCGGAAGCGACCCGATGATCGTCTGCGACGACGCGGACATCCGGCGCGCGACCGCCGCGACCGCGATCGGACGTTTCTTCAACGCGGGTCAGGCCTGCCTCGCGGTCAAGCGCGTCTACCTCTTCGAGCAGATCGCCGAGGAATTCATGACGAAGATCGCGGACCGCGCGCGCAAGGAGTGGCCGGTCGGCGACGGCATGAAGGAAGGCGTGAAGATGGGACCGCTGCACACGGAAAAGCAGCGGGCCGAGGTGGAGTCGCAGGTCGCCGACGCGGTGAACCGCGGCGCGAAGGTGCTCGCCGGCGGCAAGCGTCCCGAAGGCAAGGAGTTCGAGAAGGGCTGGTACATGGAGGCGACTGTCCTCAGAGATGTGCCCGAGGACTCACGCATGTCGACCGAGGAAGTCTTCGGCCCGGCTCTGCCGATCTTCATCGTCAAGGACCTCGACGAGGCGATCGCGAAGTCGAACGCCAGCGTCTACGGTCTCGGGTCGTCGATCTGGACGAAGGACCTCGCGAAAGCGCGCAAGGCCGCCGAGCTGCTCGAGGCCGGATACACGTGGATCAACGACATCCAGGTCGCGTACGACCAGCTGCCGTTTGGCGGGACAAAGCAGTCCGGGTTCGGCAAGGAGCACGGCATCGAGGGCCTCGACGGCTACCTCGAGAAGAAATCGGTCGTGCTCGCGTACTGATGGTCGACCCAAGGGTGCTTATGGCCGAGGCCCAAGCGATGGGCCTCTTCCAGCCGCACGGCGCGTTCGAGGTGCATTGCTCGCATTGCCACGCCCGGCTCGACGGCCGCGGGGACTGCGCGACGTGCGGCCTCATCGGCCGGCCCGCGTCCGAGCTCGAGCGGCGAGCACAGACCGACCCCGAAGGCACGAGCAAGCTGCTGCGGACGGCGATCGACAAGCGGAAGAACTTCAAACCGGTCGGGGCGCGCGGAGAAAAGTCGCAGGAGCGCTAGGCCGGGATCTTTCCCTCGGCCTCTTTGCGGAACGCTTCGTCCGACCATTCGAGCGCCTCGCCGTTCCGCTCCGTTGAGGGCAGCGCGAGATAGGCGACCGCGCGCGCTGGCTCCTTCGGATGTTTCAACTTCCCTTCGCGCTGCGCGGCGCGGTATTCGTCGCTGCGCGGGAAGTCCGAGCTCGACGTGCGCCGGATGCGCTCCTGCATGTCGGTGTCCATGTATCCGGGGTTGAACGCGTTCGCGGTCACGCCGGTGCCTTCGAGCTCGAGGGCGAGGCTGCGGGTCATCTGCACGATCGCCGCCTTGCCGGCCGCATACGCGGTCCATCCGGCGGACGGACGCGACGCGGCGCCCGACGAGATCGTCACGATGCGGCCGTACCCGCGGTCGAGCATCCCCGGCAGCACCGCACGCGTCGCGAGGTAGGTGCCGCCGACGTTGATCGCCACGCTTCGGAGCCACAGCGCGGCGTTTGACCGCGCGAGCGGGACCATCGGATCGATCATGCTGGCGTTGTTCACCAGGATCGTCGCCGGTCCGACCCAACGCTCAGTCGCGAGAACGAGCTCCTGGACCTGACGCTCGTCGGCGATATCCGCGGTTTGCGCGAGCGCCTTTCCGCCCGCGCGCTTGATCGCATTCGCGACGTCGTCGAGCTCGGGCGCATTCCGTGACGCGAGCACGACGGCCGCGCCCATCGCGGCGAGGCGCTCCGCGACCGCGCGCCCGAGCCCGCGGCCCGCCCCGGTGACGATCGCGACGTGTCCCGCGAGCTCGGCCATCAGCGCACGCCCACCGCGAGCGTCCGGGCGAAGGCGGCGGCTAGACGATCGATGTCCTTCTCCTTGTGCAACGCCCAGAACGAAAGCCGGATCGCCGGCGCGATGCCGGGCTCGTCGATGAGCTTCACCACGATGCGCTCCTCGTCCCACATCCGTTGTACCAGCGCCGCGACATCGCCACCCTTCGGCTCGACGACGACGATGCCGGTCGGCGCCTCTGGCGTCGATCGCACCGTGAAGGGAAGGTCCGCGATGCGTTCGAGCAAACGGCGGCGCAGAGTGCGCACGCGGTCGGAGACCCATGACCCGAGGATGCGATGCACGACGAGGGTCTGCCGCAATCCCACGAACGCGGCGGCGTCCACCGTGCCCGTTTCGAAGCGCGTCGCGTTCGGGTTGTAGTCGCGGCTTCCCGTCGGAAGCTCCAGGCGCGAGCGCCACCCGAGACGCGTCGGACCGAACAGCGCGAGGTCGCGCACCCAGAACCCGCCGGTCGCGAGCGGTCCGTGCAGCCACTTGTGGCCGAGCGTCACCACCGCATCGGCGCCGAGATCCTCTACGTCGACGCGCAGCTGCCCGAGCGCCTGCGCCGCATCGATGATCGAGATCGCGCCTGCGTCCCTCGCGAGCCGGCATGCCTCGCGGACCGGCAGCACGTCGCCGGTCTTGCACGACACCGCCGATAGAAGGAGCGCGCGCGCGCCGTCGCGCATGCCCAGGCGCACTTCGTCCAGAAAACGGTCCGGATCGCCCTTCCAGGGGATCTCGCGAAGCTCGTCGCCGAGCTCGGCGCGCCGGCGCAGCGGATAGAGCGCGCTCCCGTGCTCCTCGAGGGTCGTGAGGATGAGCGATTTCGGAGGGATCGCGAGGCCGGCGACGAGCGTGTTCAGGCCATCGGTCGCCGATTGCGCGAGCGCGATACGGGCGGCACCCCCACGATCGCCGAGCGCCACGGCGAGGTCCGCACGGGTCGCGTCGAGCGCCGTGTTGTAGGCCGCGTATCCGAGCTGGCCGAACATTCCGACCTCGTTGAGCCAGGTGCGGAACCGCTCCGCGGCACGCTGCGCGACCGGGAACGTGGGACCCGAACCTGCGACGTTGAAGTAAAGAGAGTCGCCCCGCAGCGCCTGAAGCGCAGCGGGACTGGTGTCCGGACGCTCGTCGATCGCGGGCGCGACGTCGGTCGTCATGCCGTGATGATGCCCCGGATCGCGAGCCCCGCGGTAAAGAGCGCCGCCAGGCCGAGGGCGACGGACTGGCCGCGGGGAGCGCGGTCGCGGACGAGCGACGCAGCGAGCGGCATGGCAAGCGCGACCGCGAACCCGTACAGGACGTGGAGGAGGTCGGGCGGAGGTCGCAGGAAAAAGAACACGAGGAACCCGAGCACTCCCTGCGCGACCGACGCGATGACTGCGATCGCGATGGCGCCACGGAAGCCCGGAGTAGGACCGGAGTTACGAACGCCGAGGAAGAGGCCCCAGAGACCTACGGCCGTGTAATAGAGCAGGATCGCGTAGGCCACGCGCCCGTGCAGCGAGAGAACGACGTCCACCTCGACAAAAACTAGCTCATAACGCTCGTATGCTCGAAGAGTGATCGACGTCAGGCACCTCACGCGCCGTTTCGACGGGACCATGGCGCTCGACGACGTCTCGTTCGAGGTGCACCCGGGCGAGATCGTGGCCCTCCTCGGCCCGAACGGTGCCGGCAAGACGACCGCGAGCCGGATCATCGGCGGGATCCTCGCGCCGAGCGAGGGAGAGGTCCTCGTCGACGGAATCTCGGTGCAAAAGGACGCGAACGCGGTGCGCGCGCGGTGCGGCTTCGTCACCGATCAGCCGTCGCTCTACGAACGCATGCCTCTGCGGGCCTATCTCGGCTTCTTCGCGCGGCTCTACGACGTCGAACACCCTGACGTACGGGCGGCGGAGCTTGCGAAGCTCCTGGGGCTCGACGACGTTTTCAATCGCAAGCTCGCGACGTTCTCGCGCGGCATGCGCCAGAAGGTGGCAATCGCGCGAGCCCTGGTGCACGATCCGCCCGTCCTGCTCCTCGACGAGCCCGCGACCGCGCTCGACCCGGAGATGTCCCAGACGCTGCGGGCGTTCATCATCTCGCTCCGCGCGCGGCACCGCGCGATCCTCCTGACGACCCACGATCTCGACGAAGCGCAGCGCATCGCGGACCGCGTGGTCGTGCTTTATAAGGGCAAGGTCCTCCGGACGGGCGCGACCTCCGACGTCCGCGCGGCCGGCCGCCCGAGCTACACGGTCGCATTCGCGGGCGATCCCACGGCGGCGCGCGACGCGCTCGCCCGCGCGGGCATTCAGGCTGAGACCGCGAGCGCGCGAGACGGGCTCTTCGCGCTTCGCTTCGCCGTGGACGATCCGGCTTCCGTCAATCCCGCGGCGCTCCGCGCGCTCCTTGAGGCCGGCGTGCGTGTCGTCACTTTATCGGCAGAGGAACGCTCGCTCGAGGACGCCTATCTGAGCATCCTCGCGGAGGCACGCCGATGAAGTGGTGGCTCATCGCGTGGCGCGAGATCCGCTGGGAAGTGTTCCTCGATCGTGCATCGCTTCTCCGAACCGGGATCTTCGTCGTGATCCCGCTCTTCTTCGTCCTCTCGAATCGCGGGATCCCGGCCGGACCGGCGGGCGACGTAACGCTCATCGGTCTGGCCCTGCAGAGCGTGTTCTTCCCCGCGCTCTCCGGCGTCGCGCTCATCGCGGCGACGTTCTCGGCCGAGAAAGAGAACGGGACGCTCGTCCCCCTCCTCGCCGCACCCATCCGCGACTTCGACATCGTCCTGGGCAAGCTCGTGGGGATGGTGGTGCCGGTGATGGTCGCCTGCGTCGTGACGCTCGCCGCGGGCTACGCGCTCGCCGCCTACCGCTACGGCGCGGCGCGCGTCGCGCACGCCCTGACACTCGAGCTGCTCTACGCGCTCGTTGTGCTGTCGCTGCTGTATCTCGTCACGACGGGCAGCATCACGATGATCGTCGCCGCGCGCGTGAAATCGAGCCGGGCCGCGCAGCAGATCGCCGGAATCGTCATCGCGCTCTCCGCGGCGGTCTTCGCCGGCCTTGGATTCGTCGCGTCGCAGCTCGGAGAGGGCTGGCCGCTTCTCGCGCTCGGCGTTGGCCTCGTCGTCCTGGACGTGCTTGCGCTCGAGCTTGCGCGCCGCGTGTGGCAGCGCGAAGAAGTGATCGGTCGCGTCTGACCTTGACTGCCACAGAGCCAGCGCCTAGCGTTTCCGTTCTCATGCGGATTTCGCTCTTCGTCGTCATTTTCAACGAGCTCCTTGCGGGAGCTCGACGCGGAGGCGCGCGCCGCTAGCGCGAGAACGACCGGCAGCGTGAAGGCCTCCCGAAATGGGAGGTCTTTTGTTTTCAGGAGGTTTGGAATGGCGAGCACCGTCCACCAACGGCTGAACGAAGTCGCGGCGGTCGGACAGGAGATCGTGGAGACGGGCGTGGCCTACCTCGATGGCAAATTCACGCCCCTCGCCGATGCGAAGGTCTCCATCGCCACACACGCGCTCCAGTACGGGACCGGCGTCTTCGAAGGGATTCGCGCCTACTGGAACCCGGCGCAGGAGCAGCTCTACGTCTTCCGGCTCCGCGAGCACTTCGAGCGCATGGCGCGTTCCGTTCGGATCGTGCGCATCGCGCTACCGGACGACCCCGCTGCACTCTGCGAGATCACGCTCGAGCTTCTCCGCAAGAACGGCTTCAAGAGCGACGTGTACGTGCGGCCGCTCGCCTTCAAGGCGGCACGCTCAGTGAAGGTCGCGCTCCAGGGTCTGCGCGACGGCTTCGGGATGTACGCGTTCCCGCTCGGGGCATATCTCCCGACCGGCGGGCTCGCCGCGCGCACCGCGAGCTGGCGTCGCACCTCGGACGACGCGATCCCGGCACGCGGGAAGCTGACGGGGGCGTACATCAATACGGCGCTCGCGGTCGACGAGGCGCACGACTTCGAGGCCGACGAGGCGATCTTCCTCACCGCCGACGGGCACGTGTCCGAGGGCGGCGGCGCGAACCTCTTCATGGTCCGTGACGGCGCGCTGATCACGCCGCCGGTGACGGACGACATCCTCGAGGGCATCACCCGCGATTCGATCCTCGAGATCGCGGCCGAGCTCGGCGTCGTCGTTCAGGAGCGGCAGATCGACCGCACCGAGCTGTACGTCGCTGAAGAGGTCTTCTTCTGCGGCACTGGAGCACAGGTCGCACCGTGCGTGAAGATCGACGGGCGGGTCGTCGGCGAAGGCTCAATCGGACCGGTCGCGAAGAAGATCGGCGAGGTCTACTTCGCGCTCGCCCACGGCGACGACAAGCGGCACCCCGAGTGGCGAACGGCGGTGTACCGCTGACCAGCGTCGCCTATCAGGGTCTGGCCGGCGCGTTCTCGGAGGCTGCCGCCGCGGCATTGTTCCCGGGCGCGAGCCTCCTGCCGCGTCGCACGTTCGCCGAGGTCTTCGCGGCGCTCGAGGCGAGCGAGGTCAACGCGGCGGTCGTTCCCGTAGAGAACACGCACGCGGGCTCGGTTGCCGACGTCTACGACCTGTTGCGCCAGCACACCGGCGCGAAGGTCGTCGCCGAGGTCATCGTGCGGGTTCGCCACTGCCTGCTCGGCGTCCCGGGCGCGCGCCTCGAAGACATCCGCGTCGCGCGGTCGCACCCGCAGGCACTCGCACAGGTCGAAGAGTTCCTTCGCAAGCACGGTATTCAGCCGGAGGTCGCGTTCGACACGGCCGGGGCTGCGGCCGAAGTCGCCGAGGCAAAGGACGGCACCGTCGCGGCGGTCGCGAGCCGGCGTGCCGCGGAGCGGTACGGACTGGACGTGCTCGAAGATTCGATCGAGACCTCGACCGATAACTTCACGCGCTTTTTCGCGGTCGCTGCCGAGGCGGACCGGGAGATCGCCGACCGAATTCCCGCGGTCCTGCGCAAGGGACCGACCAAGACGAGCCTCGTCTACAAGACCGCCAACCTTCCGGGAGCGCTGGTGCGCTCGCTACAGCCGTTCGCGACGGCGTGGCTCCAGCTCAGCAAGATCGAATCGCGGCCGAGCCGCGCGGCGCCGTGGGATTACGTCTTCTACCTCGACTTCGAGGGCGACCCGACTGCATGGCCGGCGAAGGAAGCTCTCGCGCTCATGCGCACGTGCTGCGAGTGGATCCAGCAGCTCGGCACGTATCACGCGGCGACGGAAGTGCTCGAACCGGACTGAGGTGATGTACACGCTGTTCACCGAACGCGAGGAGACCTTCATGCATCGAATCCAGACGACCAAAGGCGGCTGATCCGTTTTTGGCGGTCTCGACTCCGTCATCCGAACAGCGCATCGCGGTGGTCACGGCCCTGGCCGCCAATATCGCGATCGCGGTCGCCAAGCTCGGCGCCGCCGTGATCACGGGCTCGTCGGCGATGCTCGCCGAGGCGCTTCACTCGTTCGCCGACTCGGTCAACGAGGTCCTCCTGCTCGTCGGCGCCCGCCGGTCAAGGCGGCCCGCAGACCGACGTCATCCCTTTGGGCATGCGCGATACCGGTACGTGTACGCGTTCCTTTGTGTCGCTGACGGTCTTTTGGGTCGGCGGAGTACTCGCCGTGATCGAAGGCGTGAGCCATCTCGCGGCGCGTGAGCCGCTCGGAGATCCGCGGTGGGCCTTTGCGGTCCTAGGACTCGCTGCACTCCTTGAGAGTTGGTCATTGCGGACGACGATCCGGACTAGTCGACCGACGAAAGGAGGCCTCACCTGGTGGCAGCTTCTTCGGGTCACCAAGGCGCCGGAGATCATCGTCGTCTTCCTCGAGGATCTCGGGGCGCTCATCGGTATTTGCATCGCGCTGATCGGGGTCACCCTCGCGACGCTGACCGGGGAAGGCGCGTGGGATGCCGTCGCCGCGATCGCCATCGGCGTGCTCCTGATGGCGATCGGGCTGCTCGTGAATCGGGAGACGCAAAGCCTCCTCATTGGGGAGTCCGCGACCAGAGAGGTCGTCGCGGCGATCCGGCAGGCCATCGTGAGCACCGAAGGGATCAAAGGGGTGGGCGACCTCCGGACGATCCACGTTGGACCCGATGACCTCGTGATCGCGGCCGGTATCGCGGTCGATCCGTCCGAGAGCGCGACTGGCATCGCTCGAGCCATAGTTGAAGCGGAAGCGCGTGTTCGCCGCGTGGCGCCGTTTCGGACCGTGATCTACCTCGAGCCGCGCGTGTCTAAACCGAGGCGAGCCTCAGACGACTAGCCGCGTGCCCTAAAACCCGAGCGCCTCGTCGACAAAGACGACGGTGATGCGGCCGGGCAAGACCTCGCGGTTGATGATCAGAACCTTGTTCACGCCGGTGTGCCTGCCATACGCCGCCTGCGCGCGCGCTTCCTCGAGCGGGAAGGTGTATTCGTCGATGCGACGCAGCGCTTCGTCGAGATCGGACACGATCTTCTGCGTGCCGACGACAAGGATCACTCGCCCGCCACCGGCGACGTACGGGCCGAGCTGACTCCCACCCGCTGAGGCCGCGACCAGCGATCCGGTCTCGGTGACCGCGTGCACGCTGCCGAGCATCACGTCGGGCGCAGAGGTCAGGCGGCGGATTTCCGCGGCCTGCGTTTTGCGATCCATGCTTCGGACACGTGGGCGTATGGGGTCGTAGTGACCGGACTTCTCAATCTCGTCCGCAATGCCCGACTGCTCGAGCGATCGCGAGGCCCCCAAATGCACCTGCGATCCGTGCGGGATGAGGCCCAGGACGGTTCGTTTGGCATCCGCTGCGTCTGCGGCCCGAAGAACGCTGGTTCCGTTCGCCTCGAGGGCGGCCGCGGTCCGCGACACACGAGCGTCGTCCGCCGGCACGCCGAACCGGCGGCTGCCTGGCCGATCGAGCGACGAGTCTGCTTCGATGATCATTGACACTCTTTTCGGGTGGTTTCGACTATAGTTGCGACGGCAACTACTTCCGCGGGAACAATCCGGCGGAGGGCCTTGTTCCCACTTACGAGATGGAAATTGGCGTTGACAGCTTCGCAGCTGCGTTAACCGACACGAGCATCGCGGTCAGTCAGGCGGACCGTATGCGCGATCTGCTCGAAGAGATCGAACACGCCGATCAGGTTGGGCTAGACGTGTTCGGGGTCGGTGAGCACCATCGCAAGGAGTTCCTCGACTCGGCACCTGC
Organism: Chloroflexota bacterium; assembly: GCA_038040345.1. Taxonomy (GTDB): domain Bacteria; phylum Chloroflexota; class Limnocylindria; order P2-11E; family P2-11E; genus 3-1-20CM-2-70-9. The sequence continues at coordinate 339,483 of JBBPIQ010000002.1, read as the reverse complement.
CGTGATCCTCGCAGCCGCTGCGGCGCACACGAAGCGAATTCGCTTGACGAGCGCCGTGACGGTGCTCAGTGCGGCCGATCCGGTGCGGGTGTTCCAGCAGTTCGCCACGCTCGACCTCATTTCCAACGGCCGCGCCGAGATGGTCGTCGGCCGGGGCTCATTCATCGAGGCCTTTCCCCTGTTCGGCCTCGATCTCGACGACTACGACTCGCTCTTCGCGGAAAAGCTCGATCTCTTGCTCAAGATCCGTGAGAACGAGCATGTGCACTGGTCCGGCCGGCACCGACCTGCATTGACCGGACAGGGTGTGTACCCGAGACCCTTGCAGGATCCGTTGCCGATCTGGCTCGGTGTCGGCGGCACTCCCGAGTCGTTCGTTCGCGCCGGTGCGCTCGGCCTTCCATTGATGGTCGCGATCATCGGCGGCGAAACGCGTCGGTTCCGGCCGCTCGTCGATCTCTATCGGGAGGCCGGCCGGCGCGCTGGATTCTCACCCGACCGGTTGAAGGTCGGCGTCCACAGTCTTGGCTACGTGGCAGAGACGGCTAAGCAGGCCGCCGACGACTTCTTCCCGGGATACGCTCGCGCATTCACCACCATTGGCAAGGAGCGCGGATGGGGGCCCATCACACGTGCTCAGTTCGATGCTCAGATAACGCCGAACGGCGCGCTGCTGGTCGGCACCCCCGACGAGGTGGCCGCGAAGATCCTGCGACACAGTGAGTCCCTTGGCGGCATCTCGCGCATCACGTTCATGATGAACGGCGCCTCTTTGCCTCATCTGAAGCTGATAAGCGCCATCGACCTCATCGCGAGCCGCGTAGCGCCCGTCATCCGCGAAGAGGTCGCCTCCGCCGCCTGATCACGCGGTCCTAGCGAACGTCGAGCGCTTCGCACACCGCGGTCTGGGTCACGCCTGGCGTCGGGCCGGCGCTCATCACGTATAGCGTGGTGCCCACCGCGACGACACCGAGTCCGTGCCGCGAGGTCGGCAGGTCCGGGCCGCGCGTCCATTTGCGGGTGGCCGAATCGAAGATGTCCACCTCCTTGAGTGTTCCGAGCGGCTGCTCGCCGCCGGTGACGAACATGCGCGATCCGATCGTCGCCGCACCAACCCCGCCGCGCGCCGTCGGTGCGTCGGGCATGGCTTGCCACGCATCGGCGGCGGGGTCGTAGCACTCGAAGGCCGCGAGATTCTGCAGCAGCGATAGCTTGCGGCCGCCGACCGCGCAGACGCGGCCGTCGATAGCGGCGGCGGCGAGGTGGTCGCGCGGCGTCGGAAGCGGAGCGGCGGTGGTCCACCTGAACGTGCGCTCGGGCGCACCGTCGCCTGGTCCGCAGGCAGCAAGCACGAGAACGACGACCGCCAGCGCTCGGCGCATCACTCCTATATATAGGTGGGGATGCCGGAGGGGGCCGTCACCGCGCTCGCAGGGCTGGTGGCGTCGTTCCTCTCGGGACTTCTCGGGATCGGCGGCGGCCTGGTGCTGACCCCGCTCCTTCTCTACCTGCCGCAGCTCGCAGGCGGCGCGGCCATCCCCGTCAAGATCGTGACGGGACTGACGATCGTCCAGGCGATCTCGGGCAGCGCGCTCGGCGCGTTTCGCCACCGTTCGTACGGGAACGTGTCGTCACGCCTCGTCTGGCTCATGGGGCCACCGAGTGCGATCGCGTCCCTCGTCGGCGCCTTCGTGTCGCGTGACACACCCGACAATGTCATCCTTCTCGTGTTCGCGATCCTCGCGTTCGCCGGCGGGGTGATGCTGCTTCTTCCGGTCACGCCGCGCGACGCGCGCGCCGAGGACATCCGCGCGGATCCGAAAGTCGCCGTCCCCATCGCCCTCGTGCTCGGCTTCTTCGGCGGCATGGTCGGGATCGGCGGCATCGCCTTCATCATCGCCGCGCTCATCTACCTTCTGCGCGTCCCTCCGCGCATCGCGATCGGGTCCTCCCTCGGCATCGGGCTCTTCGCCGCGGTCGCGGCGCTCATCGGCAAGGCGGCGACTGCGCAGATCGATCCGCCGCTCGCCGCGATCGTCTTCGTCTCGGCGCTCGTGGCATCTCCGGTGGGCGCGGCGGTGAGCGTGCGCACGCAGCCGCGCGCTCTGATCGCGATACTGGCAGTCGTCGTGATGCTCGCCGCGATTCGCATAGCGTTCACCGCGGTGACGGGAACATGAAAGACGTCGCGGTGCACTTCGCTCCCAACGGCACAGACGCCGATGTCGCGGCGTCGGCGCTGCGCGCCGCCGGCCTCCACCCACGCATCGCACTAGACACCACGTTCGGCCTCGCCGCGGGCCTTACATCGAACAGTGGGCGCCGCGTGATCTTCGTCCCCGCGACAGAAGAGGATGAAGCGCGCGAGGTGCTTCAGGAGCCGCGGCTCGAGGAACCGGAAGACAACCCCGTCCTTCGCATGGTCGTGATCGTCGCGCTCATCGTGGGGCTGCTTCTCGCGACGCCGTTCGTGGCGCAGGCCTGTTCCGGCGCCTAGCGGGTGCCGGTCTCGTGCTCCTTGGGAATGATCTCCTCGCGGTCGACAGCTAGTCGCACCTCATCGTCGGTGATCCGCAGGATGTCGTCGCGCGATATCTCGGCGACCTTGCCGCCGCCGAAGAGGCGTTCGAGCCCGGCGTGCGCTCTCACGGTCAAGCTCAGGACGTTGCCGGTCTTCTCGTCGAATCGGATGTCCTCGACAGTACCGACCGCGTCCCCGTCCCGATCTTTCACGTTGTCGCCTTTCTTGATCGAGGGCCTCGACCGCTCGCCGACATCGGGGAGCGCGGAGTCCTCGGGCCAAAGGAAGGACTCGGGCGGGATTGTGTAGCCGAGATTGGGTGCCGACCAGCCGGCAGGTGGAGTCACGAAGTCGTCCTCTTCGAAACTCGGCTGGGTGTCGAGCTCCTTCTTGGTGAGATTGAGCGTGATCGTTTCACCGTCAGCCGATGCGTTCGTGAGCATGTCCTCGCCGACGATCACGTCCCGGCCCAGCAGGCGACCCGTGCTGACGACGAACCCGGTGATCCGCTCCGTACTCGGGTCAATGAGGACCCGGTGAATGTTGCCTGCGTCGTGCCCGTCACTCGTCTTGATCTTCGCGTTCAAATCGATGCGCATCGCGTTCCCCCCAAAGCTGCCATTGGCCGCGCCTCCGCAGCAGGTCCTACGCCAGCACGCTCGCCCTAGGTCAATACGGCACATCCACGTTACCGCCTCGACGCACACCGGTCCCCTCGAGCAGCGCCGGCAACCCTCGCTGCTCCCCTCGCAGCGCATCGAGAAGCCGAAGCGCCTCGTCCACGGTCAGGTCGCGGCGGAAGTCGGTGAGCGCAGTCTGCACGGACACGGGCGGCGCCGCTCCCGTCGAACCCACGGCGCCCGGCGGAAGCGTTGCGGTCGGAATACCCGAGCCAGTCGGCGCCGTCGCCGCGGGCGTGCCGCCGGGCTGCTGCGACGCGCCCGGTGGCGGTGTGCGCTGGCCGGGCTGGGCCGTGGCCTGGGGTACTTGCGGCGCGAGAAGGCCGAGGATCCGGTCGATGACCTCGATGTTGAACTTCGCATCGCGGTCGTTCGAGTCAAGGCGGAGCGCCTCGACGTAGGCCGCTCGGGCGTCGAGGATCCGTCCGAGCCGGAAGAGCGACGTCGCCCGGTCGTAGAACGCGATCGCGCGAGTCGTCCCCTTCGCGCCATCGATCCCGCGGCTGTACTCGACGAGCGCTCTGTCGTGCTCGCCGAGAGCGGCCAGCGCGTTGCCGAGATCGATCGAGATCTCGGGTGTGGTGGGACGCCTCGCCTGAAGGTCGCGGTACCGCGTGACCGCGCCGGCGGGGTCGCGCAGGAAGAGCTGGTTCGTCGCATCGACTTCGTCCGCGATCGGATCGGCCGGACCGCAGGCGACGACGAGAAGCAGGATGGCGCTCACCGCGCCAAGCACACGGCGGCGCGGGGCGGCGCGTCCACGGGGAACGCGCGGACGAGGCATCGGGCGGCGCTCGTCGATGAGCCAGTCGGCGATGAGGAGGACGACGGCGATCCCGAGGAAGATCTGGTACCGGTCCTCGGGACTCACGCCGCCCTCGACCGGCGTCACCGCCGTGTCGATCGCGCGCAACGCGTCGGTAAGGCTCTTGGCCGCTGCCTCACCGTCGTAGCGGAAGAAGCGTCCACCGCCGTCGGCCGCGAGCTTGACGAGACGTGCGTCGTCGAGCCGGCTCGTGACCTGCGTACCGTTGGCGTCCACGAGCATCTGCTGAAACTGGCCCTTCGCGTCGTAGACCGGCACCGGGCCGCCGGCCGTCGTGCCGATCCCCAGCGTGAATATGTGAATGTTGCGGGCGAGATATATATCGAGAGGCGGAAGATCAGGCGCGGGATCCTCGCCGTCCGAGACGATGACGATCGCTTTGGCGTGCTGGTTCGAGGTATCGGTGACCGGGAATAGCGCGGCGGCACCCTGGAGGGCGGCGCGGAGCGACGAACCCGGTTGCAGGTGAAAGCCGTGACCGGACGTGTCCAGGGCGGGCCCAACGATCTTCGTGTCCGCTGTGAGCGGGTACCGGACCACGCTCGAGCCCGCGAAGAGCGTGAGCCCGACCCGGCCGCCCGCGAGCTGCTGGCCGATCATCTCGATGGCGTTCTGAGCCTCGTGGAGCCGGTCGGGCGCAAGGTCGCGCACCGCCATGCTCTGCGACACGTCGAGCGCGATGATCGTGTCGACCGACGACGTCGCCGCGCGTCGCGGGACCTCTCCGATCTGCGGTCCGATCAGAGCGAGCACGACGAGAACGCACGCGCCGCCGACGAGGACTAATTTCGCGATCTGCCGCGCCGGGCTCGCCGACGCCAGGCGCGCACCGGGTCCGGCGAACGCGGCGAGCGCGCGGCGGCGACGGACGAGCGCGATCACGCAGAGCGCGACGATGAGAAGTGCCGCGATCAGGAGCGGTGCCAGCTCGGGGTGCGCCAGCGCCGTCTTCACGGGGTCCTCCGGAACACGGTCGCGCCGAGCGTGAGCTCGACGAAGAGGATCGCGATGCCGAGCGCGAGGAAGCCCAGATGCGCCTCCTGGTAATCGATGAAGTCGCGCGCGCCCACGTGCGACTTCTCGAGCGATTCGATCTCGCGGTAGACCTCGGCGAGCGAGTTCTCGTCCGAGACGCTGTAGTAGTGGCCTCCGGTGTCCTCGGCGATCTTCCGCATGAGCTGCGCGTCGACGCTGTCGGTGCTCACGTCCTGATCGGGGGTCGAAGTGAGGCTTACCGCACCGATCGTGTAGACGCGCACGTCGAGCAGCTTCGCCATGTTCGCCGCGTCGAGCGGCGTGATGTCTCCGCTGTTGTTCTCGCCGTCGGTGAGAAGGATGACGACCTTCGACTTCGCTTCCGAGTCGCGCAGCACGTTGATCCCCGTGGCGAGGCCGGTGCCGATGGCCGTGCCGCCGGCGAGCGTCCCGGTGTCGATCGGCGCGACGAGCTTCTGCGACGCCGCGTAGTCGAGCGTCGGCGGGCCGAGCACGATGGCTTCGCCGCTGAAGATGACGATGCCGACTCGATCGTTGCGGAGGCCGCCGAGGAAGTCGTTGACGACGCGCTTGACCGCGTCGATCTTGGTCGACCCCCCGAGGCCCCGTTCCGACATGGAGCCCGACGTGTCGAGCACGAGGACGACGTCGATGCCTTCCGCGACCGACTCAACCGAGGCGCGCACGATCTGCGGCCGCGCGAGCGCGACGACGAATGCGGTCAGCGCCGCGACGCGCAGCACGATGAGCACCCATCGCGCACGCACCCGCCACCCGGGCCGCGCCGAGGGCACGAGTCCGAGCGACGGGAAGAGGAGACCCGTCCCGGGCCGTCGCGAGCGCCAGAGGTTCAGCAAGAGACCCAGGCCGACAACGGCAAGGAGCGCGAGCAGCCATGGATCCTCGAAACGGAGCGAAGTGATGTCCGTCACGAGGGCTGGCCCTTCATGAGGTCGTATTGCTCTGCGACCGCGGCCCGTCGCATCGCGTCCACTGCCGACCGCACGGCGTGTTGCGCGCGGGCGGGATACGAAATGGCCTGGTGGAATCGCGCGCTCTCGCCCTCCTTCAGGATCTCGTAGATCGTCGCGATCTCGGTGCGGTCGACGCCAGCGCGGAGCATGTCCTCACGAAGCTCGCGCGGCGTCCTCTCGTTCGCCGACAGCCCGAAGCGGTCACGCACGTATGCCCGAAGGGCCTTCGAGAGGAGCGTGTAGTGCTCGGCGTACCGGCCCTTCTCGGGCAGGCCGAGCGAGGCGACGCGATTCAGCTCGGCCATCGCCCGCTGCGCGGGCGTCACCAGCACCTCGTCCATCTCGGCGTCCTTCGCCCTGCGTCTTGCTGCCGCGCGGCGCGTCTGCCAAATGATTAGCGCGAGCATCACGAGCACGACGACGGCGAGCGCGACCTGGATCGCGAGCTGAGGGATTTGCGGTGCCGCGGTGGGCAGTCGCAGCTGCGGTTTCGCCGGCTTGATGTCGTCGGTGGCCTCACCCGGCTGAATGACGCTCGTGACGACGACAGGGATCTCGGCGGTCGGGACCACGCCCGGCACGCCCGCCGGCGATTGGTACGCGACGTTGATATGCGGGAAGACGAGGTTACCCACGCGGAACGCCGTGATCCGGTAGCGGAACGTGTAGCGCGCGCGGCCGTTCGTGATCCTTGTGACCTGTGGCGGGGTCGCCTCGAGCACCTCGAACTCGTCCATGGTCCGTCCGACGCCGCTGTCGGTGACCTGATAGCCGGCGTCTACCTCCACGACCACCGATAGCGCGATCGGATCGCCGATCGTGATCCCGCGTTTATCAACCGTGGCGGCCACATTGACCGGCCCGTCGGCCGCGGCGATCGAACCGAACGCGAGCAGAAGGAAACCAGCGACGATGAGAGCGCGGATCAACTGCGCCTCGATCGCGCATTGAAGAGCGCGAGGAGCGCCGGCACGTACGGCCGGTCGGTCGAGAGGTCGACGCGGTCGACGCCCATCCGGCTGAACGTGCGCAGGCGCTGCACGCGGCGCTCGCGCGCGGTCCGCGCGAACCGCTCGCGCACCGCCGGATCCGACGTGTCGACGTAGCCAACGCGACCGCTCTCGGCGTCTTCGAGCGCGACGAGCCCGACCGACGGGAGCTCGAGCTCGCGCGGATCGTTCAGCATGAGCGCGATGACGTCGTGCTTGTGTCCGAGAGCGCGCAGCGGCGCTTCGAAGTCGACGTCGAGAAAGTCCGAGATCACGAACACGACATTCCGCTTCTTCGTGACGTTCGCGAGATAGTCCGCGACGCTCGCGATCTCGGTCCGGGAGCGGCGCGGCTCGGCGTAGAGAAGCTCGCGGATCACATGAAGCAGATGGTGCCGTCCCTCTCGCGGCGGAAGGAACTCGCGCACGCCGTCCGCGAAGAGGACCAGGCCGACTCGGTCGTTGTTGTGCAGCGCGGTCACCGCGAGCAGCGCCGCGACGTCCGCGGCGAGCTCGCGCTTCGAGACGCTCCCCGTGCCGAACCAGGCGCTCGACGACACATCGACAGCCAGGTAGATGTTGAGCTCGCGTTCCTCGCGGTACTTCTTGATGTACGGCGCGTTCATGCGCGCGGTCACGTTCCAATCGATGCTGCGGATGTCGTCACCGGGCTCGTACTCGCGGACCTCTTCGAAGTCGAGGCCCGAGCCGCGGAAGACGCTTCGGTACGTGCCCACGAGCGCCTCGTCCGCCAGGATCCGCGCCTTGATCTCGACCTGCTTGATGACGCGGAGGACCTCGGGCGGTACGGGCTCCCGCTGCAGGCCGGAATGGAGCGCGGCGGTCACGCTAGGGGACCGCTACGTTGTCGAGAACGCGACCGATGACGATCTCAGGCGTGATCTCCTCCGCTTCCGCCTCGTAGGTGACGATGAGCCGGTGCCGCATGACATCCAGCGCGACCGCCTTGATGTCGTCGGGCAGCACGTAGTCGCGGCCGTCGAGGAACGCGTGCGCCCGCGCTGCCAGCGAGACGTAGATGGAGGCACGCGGAGAGACGCCGTAGGCGATGAGCGGCTTCAGGTCGGCGAGCTTGGGGCCGACGGGGTCGCGGGTCGCGACGACGATCCGGACGATGTAGTCCTTGATCGCCTCGTCCATGTGCACCTGGCGGACGGCGGCGCGCGCGTCAAGGATGGCCGCCGGGGTCGCGAGCTTTCGCGGAATCGCGGGCTCCTCGATCGTGTTGCGATCCATGATCATCCGCTCCTGGTCCGGAGTCGGATAACCGATGACGACTTTCATCATGAATCGGTCGACCTGCGCCTCGGGTAGCCGGTAGGTGCCCTCGTGCTCGATCGGGTTCTGCGTCGCGAGCACCGTGAAGAGCTCGGACAGCGGATGGGTCTGTCCGCCGATGGAGACCTGCCGCTCCTGCATCGCCTCGAGGAGTGCGCTCTGCACCTTTGGAGGTGCGCGGTTGATCTCGTCGGCCAGGAGAAGGTCGGTGAAGATCGGGCCGAGGCGAGGGCTGAACGCCTGGGTCGAGGGGTTGTAGATCATCGTGCCGTTCAGGTCGGCGGGGAGCAGATCCGGGGTGAATTGGATCCGCTTGAAGTCGGCGTCGATGGTGTCGGCGAGGGTCTTCACGGCGAGCGACTTGGCGAGACCGGGGACGCCCTCCACCAGCAGGTGCCCATTGCAGAGCATGCCCATGAGGAGCCGGTTTACGAGGTAGTCCTGCCCGACGATGACGCGGTGGATCTCGTGCAGGACGGGGGCGATGAAATCGCCGCGCCGGAGCACCGAATCGTTGACCGCGGGCGCGCGGAACGGACTCGCCACCTACGACAGATTAGAGGCTGAAGGCGCGATTGGTTCGGTCTAGAGCGTTGCGGCCGCCGTAGGCTCGCCTTGGTGCGGCGGCTCTGGTTCGGCGTTTGGTACTGGTTACCCGGCCGGCGTCGGTGGGACACCGGAGTGACTCCGCCCGAGCTCGAGCGCTTCGTCGGGTCGCATCCCCCGGGGCGCGCGCTCGACCTCGGCTGCGGGACCGGGACGAACGTGGTGTACCTCGCGCGGCACGGTTGGGAGGCGGTGGGGGTGGATTTCGCGGGGCGCGCGATCGCGAAAGCGCGCCGTCGCGCGCGAGATGCCGGCGTCCGGGCAACGTTCCTGGTCGGCGACGTAACGCACCTTGCCGCGGAGGGCCCGTTCGATCTCGCATTGGACCTTGGCTGTCTGCACGCGATCCCCGTCTCTGGTCGGGCGGGCTACGCGGTTGGTCTGGCTCGGGTCGTGCGTCCGGGCGGGACGTATTTGCTATACGCATTCGCGCCCGACGGTCCCACCTTCGGGTTCACGACCGAGGACGTGCGCGCGACCTTTGCGGATTCGTTCGACATCGTCGACGTGGAGCAAGGCAAGGGACGACCGTCGGCGTGGTACACGCTCGTGAGGCGGTAGCCTTTAGATCATTGACCCCGTAGCTCAGCGGATAGAGCAGCAGCCTTCGAAGCTGTTGGCGAGAGTTCGATTCTCTCCGGGGTCGCAGATCTAGTACCGCGGTACCGACTGGTCGTCCTATTCGCGCGAGAGTGATCGATCGGCACGCTCGCCTTCATGCGAGCGTGCACGAAGTGCGGCGAGATGAAGCCGCTCGAGGCGTTTCCTCCCGTGCAACGCGGCGAGGCGAAGGTCCAGACGTGGTGCCGCCAATGTTTCGCGGCGTACGGCAAGGAGTACTACCGAAAGAATAGGGAAGCCCAGAAGACGCGCCTCCTACGGAATACCGAGGTGCGCCGCGCCGACAACCGACAGCGTGCCATCGGCTACTTGCGGAGTCATCCCTGCGTCGACTGCGGCGAGACAGACATCGTCGTACTTCAGTTCGATCATGTTCGCGACAAGAAGAGGGATCTCGCGCGGATGATCAACGGCGGCTGGACCTGGGCCGCGATCGAGCGCGAGATAGCGAAGTGCGAGGTGCGCTGCGCGAACTGTCACCGGGTAAAGACGGCTCTGCGCCATTCGGAGCGTCGACCGGTACGGAAGCCCGATAGCCCGAGGCCTGAACAATTGCGCATTCGAGACGCACTGCCTCGAGTCTGTCGAGTCTGCAGAGTTTCGAAACCACTTACGGAATTCCCGTTCCGTTCCCGCGCTTCCGGGACCCGGCACTGGATCTGCCTCGCCTGTCAGCGCACGGCGACGAGAGACTGGTATGTCCGGCGCGCCCCGGATGCCAAGAAAGTCGATGGGTACGGCACACACGCTCAGGAGTCACTGGTGGCGCGCGTTGACGAGTACCTGAGTTCGCATCCGTGCGTGGACTGCGGCGAAGACAACATTGTTCTTCTTGACTTCGACCACATTCGCGAAAAGACAAACGATATTTCGAACATGATTCGCGACGGATCGTCGTGGGAGCAGATCGTTCATGAGATAGAGAACTGCGCCGTCCGATGCGCGAACTGCCACGCGCGCGTCACGGCGTTACGCATTGGTGCGTACAGACTGGCGACGGCGTGATGCCATAGAATCTCTTCATTGACCCCGTAGCTCAGTGGATAGAGCGCTTCCCTACGAAGGAAGAAGTCGCGCGTTCGAGTCGCGCCGGGGTCGCAGTAGCAGTCAACTAGGAAGCAACGCAAGCACGCGATCCAGCCCGCGCACATCCCCATGAAACTTCGTCGGCAGGATGAACGCCCTCATCCCCGCGCGCTCTGCTCCTCGATCGACCTCGTGATCCCCGACCATCAGCGTCTCGTTCGGCTTCACGCCCAACGACTTCGCGGCCGCGAGAAAGATCGCGGGGTCCGGCTTCTCCGCGCCAACCTCGAACGAATGTGTGCACGAGTCCACGAGCCGCTCGAGACCGTGCTTCGCGAACACCGGCCGCAGATCGGCGGGCACGTTGCTCACGACGCCCACCTTTAGCCCGCGCCGCCGCACCGCCTCGAGGGTCGCACGGGTGTCCGCGTACGGGACCCACGAATGCGGGTCCATGACCTGCTCGTACAGCGCGCGCGACAGCCCCGGTACTTCACGGTCCAGCCGAGAGAAGAGATCCATCCACACCCGCCGATGCGCCTCCATAGAAAGGTCGCGCCCTTTCGCGATCTCCCCCGGCGTCTTCCCCACAGCCCAGATCTCATCCCACATCTCGCGCGCTCGCTCCTCGGACATCCGAACGCCCGACGAGCGCGCGAACGAGGTGATCACCTCCGAGGCGTGCGGCGCATGAAAGAGCGTGTCGCCCCAATCGAAAAGCACCGCGCACAGCGGGGCGCTCAGCGGCGGAGCCACTCGTGCTCGGGGTCGAACGTGACGCACCAGCGCCGCACCGGCCCCGCCATCACGTTGAGGTAGTAGAGCTCGTACCCCGGCGCGGCCGACACCGTGTGATAGCCCCGCGGCACGAGCACGAGATCGCCGTCGTGGACCGAGACCGTCTCGTCGACCTGACCGTCCGCGGTGTAGACGCGCTGCACACCGAACCCCCTCGTGTCGCGCAGACGGTGGTAATAGGTCTCCTCGAGCTGCGTCTCGTTCGGCGGATCGTTCGTGTCGTGCTTGTGCGGCGGATAGCTCGACCAGTTCCCCGCGGGCGTCACGACCTCGGTCACGAGCAGCGACTCGGCGGCCGCGTCCTCCATGAGGATGTGATGGATCGTCCGCTCCATCCTCCCCATGCCGCGCACCTCGCGCCGCATGTCGGCCGGCTTGATGTGTCGCGCGGGCTCGCCGTGCTCGGCCGGCGCTGACCCGATCGCGATCTCGACATCGCCCGAATGAGCCGCGACTTCGACGGTCACACCGGGCGGCGCGTACACCGCATGCGGCGGACCGTCGAACGGCGTCGCGCGCTCGCCCACGTTCGGCCACCCGACCTCGCCGACGCGGACCGCGCAGCGGCCGGCGATCACGACGATGCACGCCTCCGACCCCTCGGTCTCCAGCAGGAAGCGGCCGCCGTTCGGGATCCGCAGCGCGTTGAAGCTCACGTAGCGCCATCCCGCTGACTCCGGCGTCACGGAGACGGCGCCGTTCGCGCCGCGCACGAGCAGCGAGCTCACAGGTAGCGCCGCTGCTTCTGCTTCGCCTTGTCGTAGGTCTTGCGCGCATCGCGTACGCCCGCGGCCTCCGATGTTGCCGCGACGGGGACTTCCCACCAGCTCTCGTAGCTCGGCACCGAGACATAGCGATCGACCTCGATGTGAATCACGACCGTGCGCTCGACCTTCTTCGCCGCGGCGAGAGCGTCGCGGAACTCCGCGATGCCACGAGTGCGGATGACGTGCGCGCCGAGACTCTCGGCGTTAGCGGCAAGGTCGACGGGCAGGTACGGCGCGGGATCGCGCTCGCTGTCAAGACCGAGCACGCCGGGCTTGACCGATCGAAATTGCGTGCCGAATCCGTCGGTCCCGAGCGATCGCGACAGTCCGCCGATGGAGGCGAACCCGTGGTTGTCGACGAGCACGACGACGAGCTTGGCGCGCTCCTGAAGCGATGTGACGATGGCCTCGCTCAACATGAGGTACGACCCATCGCCGACGAGCGAATAGACCTCGCGCGCTGGATCCGCGAGCTTGACGCCGAGAGCGCCGGCGATCTCGTAGCCCATGCACGAGTACCCGTACTCGACGTGGTACTGCTTGCGGTCGCGCGTCCGCCAGAGCTTGTGCAGGTCGCCCGGCATCGATCCGGCGGCGCAGACCACGACGTCGGTGGCTCCTGAGAATTCGTTCACCGCACCGATCACCTCGGACTGCGCGGGCAGCGGTCCGTGCCCGAGGGCGTACAGACGCGTGACCTCCGCGTCCCATTCTTTCGCGAGTCGCGCGCACGTTTCGCGATACGCGGCGTCCACGCGGTGGCCGATCCCGGACAGCGCCTCGATGGTGACGCGCGCGTCCGCCGTGACCGCGATAGCGCCGTTCTTGTGCACGTCGATCTCGGCGACGTTGACGTTGACGAAGCGCATCTCGGGGTTCTGAAAGAGCGACTTCGAGGCCGTCGTGAAGTCGCTCCAACGCGTACCGATCCCGATCACGAGGTCCGCGTCTTTCGCGATCCGGTTCGCCGCCGACGTTCCGGTCGCGCCGATCGCGCCCAGCGACGAGGGGTGGTCGTACGGAAGCGCTCCCTTTCCGGCCTGCGTTTCGGCGACGGGGATGCCCGTCTCCTCCACGAAACGCCGCAGCGCGTCGGAGGCGCACGCGTAGATGACCCCGCCGCCCGCAACGACAAGCGGCCGCTTCGCCGCGCGGATCGCCTGGATCGCCCGCGCGAGTGCTGCCGGATTCGGCGGCCGTCGCTCTACGTGCCACACCCGTTTCGTCAGAAATTCGTCGGGGTACTCGTAGGCCTCCGTCTGCACGTCCTGCGGCAGCGCGAGGGTCACCGCACCGGTGTCCGCTGGGCTCACCAGAACGCGCATCGCAGCGAGCGCCGCCCCAATGAGCTGCTCGGGCCGCGCGATGCGGTCCCAGTACCGCGACACCGATTGAAAGGCGTCGTTCACGCTGACGTCGCCGCGCGACGGCGTCTCGAGCTGCTGCAGCACCGGATCGGGAATCCGTGAAGCGAAAACATCGCCCGGGAGAAGAAGAACTGGTAAGCGGTTCACCGTCGCGAGGGCGGCGCCCGTGAGCATGTTCGTCGCGCCCGGGCCGATCGACGATGTGCACGCGAACGTCTGAAGGCGATCCTTGTGGCGCGCGTACCCGACCGCGCTGTGCACCATCGATTGCTCGTTGCGCGCCATGTGGTACGGGAGGAGGTCGGGCGACTCGAAGAGCGCCTCGCCGACCCCCGCGACGTTGCCGTGCCCGAAGATGCCCCACATCCCGGCGAAGAAGCGCTGCTCCACGCCGTCGCGCTCGACGCATTGCGACGCGAGGAATCGCACGAGCGCCTGCGCCATCGTGAGTCGCGTCACGCTGAGACCTTCCGCGCGAGCACGGCGTCGATCTCCGCGAGCGTCGGCATCGCGTCGGCGCAGGCCAGGCGCGAGGCGACGATGGCCCCCGCCGCGTTCGCGGCCTCGAGCGTCCGCCGAAGCGGCCAGCCCGCAAGGAGGCCGTGACTGAGCGCGCCGCCAAAGGCGTCGCCGGCGCCGAGTCCGTTCAGCACGGGGATCTCCACCGCAGGCACTGTCAGTTCCTCGCGCGCGGTCCGCGCATAGACGCCGTCCCCTCCGCGTTTGACGATCGCGATCTTCACGCCGAGCTCTAGGAGCGCAGCCGCCCCGGCCCGCGGGTCGCGCGTCGCGGTGGCCATCTCCACTTCGTCGGTGTTGCCTACCACGACCGTTGCGCGCTTCACCGCTTCGCGCGCCCAGCGTCGCGGATCGTCGCCGCTCCGCCAGAGGTGGTGCCGGTGATCGAGGTCGTGGATCGTGACGTCGCGCCGCTGCCGCACCTCGAGCGCTGCCAGAGTCGCAGTGCGGCTGGGCTCGTCCGAGAGCCCCGTGCCGGTCGTCCAGAACAAGGGCGCCGCCGCGATCGCTGAGACATCGAGCTCCTCGCGGGAGATGTTCATGTCGGGCGCTTTCGGCTCGCGATAGAAGTACACCGGAAATCGATCCGGCGGGAAGATCTCGCAGAACACGAGCGGCGTCGGGAGCGCGGGATCCGTGCCGACCCAACGGGCGTCCACACCGAAGTCCGCGAGGGCGCGACGAACGTAGAGCCCGAAGCCGTCGTCGCCGACCTTCGTGATCACCGCCGCACGCCGACCGAGCCGCGCAGCGGCGACCGCAACGTTCGTGGGGCTGCCGCCGAGCGACTTCGCGAACGTGCGCACATCGGCGAGCGTGACACCGATCTGTTCCGGGTACATATCCACCCCGACGCGGCCCATCGTGATGACCTCGAGACTATCCATGCGTCCTCGCGTAGGCGACGCTTCGTTTGATCCTCTCGGGCGGACCGGGCGTGGGCTCGCGGTCCAGCATGACGTCCTGCTCGAGCACGTACCAACCCGCGTAGCGCGCGGCCCGCAGCTCGCGAAGGACATCCTCGATACGCGCGACGCCGTCGCCGAGTGGACGATACAGACCGGCGCGCACCGCATCGTTGTAGGAGAGGCTCCCGTCGCGAACGCGCGCGGCGAGCGGGCCATCGACATCCTTGAGATGCACGTGGCGGACCCGCGGGCCTGCCTGGCGCGCGACCTCCAGCGGATCAGCGCCTCCGAGGGCGATGTGGCCGGTGTCAAGGCAGAGGGCGTGCGTCGTGGCCTCGAGAAATCGCTCGATGTGGCGCGGCCGCTCGATCGCTGTTCCCCAGTGCGGATGGACGGCGACGGCGAGGCCGTACGCGCTGGCGATCTCCCAGGCGTCATCGATGCCCTCGAAGAGTTGGCGCCAGGCGTCGCCCGAGAGCTCCTGCGCACCGGAGTAACCGGTGCCCGGCAGGGCTGGCGCGAGGACCATGAACTCCGAGCCACCCGCGGCCAGCCATTTCGCTTGCCGCGTCACCGATGCGAGCTCGTCAGCGCGCCGCGACTTCTCGTGGAGCACGGCCGTCACGAAACCGCCGATGAGCCGAAGGCCGAAGGAATCGAGCAGCGCTCGCGTCGGCGCGGGGTCGGCCGGGAGAAATCCGGGCGGTCCGGCCTCGGTCGCGTGCAGGTCGAGCGCACGCATGTCCCCGAGGACGCGGTCCGGAGCGAGCTGCAGGCCCCAGTCGGGCACCTCGCAGACGCCCCATGAGATCGGCGCGCCCGCGAGCTTCATCTGCGTCAAGGAGATTCGCAGTTTAGAGTCGCGCCGAGTGAAAATCGCGATCCTGGGCGTTGGCCGACTCGGCGCCTTTCACGCCAAGGTCCTTCGCGACCTGGAAGGCGTCGACGAGCTTCGGATCAACGACGCCGACTCGGCACGCGCGGCCGCCCTCGCGAAGGAGCTCGGCGCGAGGCACGCGACCTCCATCGAGGAGGCCTTCGCCGGGGCGGACGCCGTGGTGATCGTGACCCCGACCGGGACCCACGCGGAGCTCATCCGGCGCGCGCTCGACAAGGGCCTCGCGGTCTTCTGCGAGAAGCCGATCGCCCTGGACCTCGAGTCGACCAAGCGCGTCGTCGACGACGTCGACAAGAAGAAAGGGCGCGTCCAGATCGGCTTCCAGCGCAGATTCGATGCGGGATTCCAGGAAGCGCGGCGCCGCGTCCGCGCTGGCGAGCTCGGCACCGTGTACAGCTTCCACATGACGAGCCGCGACGCATTGCCTCCGCCCGACGCGTACATAGAGACCTCGGGTGGGCAGTTTGTGGATCAGCTCATCCACGACTTCGACGTGACCCGGTGGATGTTCGGCGAAGTGGACGAGATCTATGCGACGGGGTCGACGCTCGGGTACCCCCAGTACGCGAAGTACGGCGACGTCGCGACGTCGGGCGCGGTCCTCAACCTGCGCGCGGGGGCCGTCGGGCTCCTCGAGGCCGCGAGACACAACGAGGCCGGTTACGACATCCGCGTCGAGGTCTACGGCTCGAAGGACACCATCGCCATCGGCCTGGACCCGCGGACGCCGATGTCGTCCGTGGAGCGCGACGGGCCGAAGATGAAGAGTCCGGCGTATCCGACCTTCTTCGTTCGGTTTGACGCCGCGTACCGCGCCGAGCTGGCGCACTTCCTTCGCTTCGCACGCGGTGAGGTCGAGAACGCCTGCACCGTGCGTGACGGGATGGAGGCGCTCCGCATCGCGCTCGCCGCGCGTCGATCGCTCCAGGAGCGTCGCCCCGTCGCCCTCAAGGACATCGCTTGACCGTCCGCGTGCAGTTCCTCGGGAGCGGAAGCGCTTTCAGCGACGGCGGCCGGGTGAACGCCGCGATCCACGTCACCGCACCGGGCGTGTCCCTTCTCCTCGATTGCGGCGGCTCCGCGCTTCCCGGGATCAAGAAGCACATCGACCCGGCGACGATCGACGCGATCGCGGTCACCCACCTCCACGGCGATCACTTCGGCGGCATTCCGTTCCTCGTGATCGAGCAGCACTTCACCGGACGCAAGAAGCCGCTCGTCGTCGGCGGGCCGCCATCGCTCGCGCAGCGCCTCCGCGCAGCGGAGCAGGCGCTCTATCCCGACTTTTACGGGCCGACCGCGCTCGGCTTCCCGTTCAGCACCGTCGTGCTCGGCGCCAAGCCGACCGAGCTCGGCGGCGCGCGCGTGACCGCGTTGCCTGTGCGTCACGTTGCGATGGCCGAGCCGCATGGTCTGCGCGTGGAGGTCGGCAGCAAGCTCATCGCCTATTCGGGCGATGCGCGCTTTACGACCGAGCTCGCGGAGGTGGCGAAGGGCGCCGACCTCTTCATCTGCGAAGCCACCTTCTTCGAGCGCGAGGATCCCTCACACATCTCGTATCGCCAGGTGATGGCGCATCGCGATGAGTTCGAAGCAAAACGGATCGTGCTCACCCACCTCGGTGCTGAGACGCTGGCGCATCTTTCGGAGGTCGAGCTCAAAACCTCGGCTGACGGGATGATGATCGAGATCTAGCGGGGAGACCGGCCGCACGCCGGTCTCCCACGTCGCTACTTGGCCGCGTCGACGTATTCGTTGGTCCAGGTCTTCGTGAGGTCGATAGTCTTGCCTTTGACGTTGGCGTTGTACGTCTGGAGCACCTTGAGGATGAAGTCGGGCGCGCCGGCGGGCATCTTCCCGTCCGGGCTGTACATCGGCATGCTGCCGGTCAGCGCCGAGAGGTAGAGGTCCTTGTCGCCGGCGTAGTAGTCGGCTGGGAGCTTGTCGGCGATCTCCGCCGGTGAGTGAGTCGCGATCCACTTGAGCGTCTTCACGTACGCGTTCACGACGCGCTGCACGACGCCCTTGTTCTGCGCGACCCAGTCGGCGCGCATGTAGATCGAGATGAAGGGGTAGTCGCCGCCGAGTGCGGCGCGCGTCAGTTCCGGTGTCCGGAGGTCGATGAGGACCTTCGCATCGCCGGCCTTAATCAGACGCGAGATCGTGGGCTCGGTCGTCATCCCGGCGTCGATCGTCCCCTGTTTGATCGCGGCGATGAACGTGTCGCCCGCGCCGACGGCGATCGGAGTGAACTGATCCGGCGTGATGCCCTTCGTGCTCGCGAGGTACTGCGTAAGGCCGTGCGTCCCGGAGCCGATCGAGGTCACGCCAAGCTTGCGGCCCTTGAAGTCGG
Source organism: Chloroflexota bacterium (assembly GCA_038040345.1). Lineage (GTDB taxonomy): Bacteria > Chloroflexota > Limnocylindria > P2-11E > P2-11E > 3-1-20CM-2-70-9. The sequence goes on along the minus strand of JBBPIQ010000002.1, from coordinate 321,335 downwards.
CCGGACCCTTGATGTCGTTGGCCTTGGCGGTCGCGACCATCTCGGCCTCGCCTGGCGCGCGCAGGAGCTGCACCACCTCGACAAGGTTCTTGCCGAGACCCGCGACGTCGATGGTGTGGTCGTACGAGCCCGACGACGCCTCGACCTCGCTGGCGATCAACGCACTGGTCGCGTCCTTGCCGGACGGCTCGTCGATGAGGTTGACCGTCAGGTTTTCGTCTTTGAAGTAGCCGAGCGCCTCGGTCAGCTTGTTCGGCAGGTAGATCTGCTTGTTGAGTCCGCCCACCATGATCGTGAGCGTCGCCGGCGCGGCGGTGGCGGCGGCGGCACTGCCGGCGGCGCTCGCCGTGGGGCTCGTCGCCGCGTTGTTGGTCGCGCCGCCGCAGGCGGCGAGGACGATCGTTGCCACAAGACCAAGTGTCGCGATGGTTCGCTGCATTCGTTCCTCCCTTTATTAGATGCGCACGTCGGTGATCGCGTTTGGACGCCATTTGATGAGACGACCCTCGAGCCAGGTGAGGGCGACCTCCGCGGTGAGCGCGACGACGGCAAGGATGAACATCGCGGCGAAGACCCCGTTGGGGTTGAAGGTCGCCTGCGCCGTCGCGATGATCAGGCCGATCCCGTGGATCGCGCCGAGGTACTCGCCGACGACCGCGCCGACGAGCGCGAAGCCGAAGCTCGTGTGGAGGCTCGCGAGGATCCACGAGAGCGCGGACGGCAGGATCACATGCGTCGACAACTGCCGCTCGCTCGCTCCCAGGATGCGCGCGTTCGCAATTAGCACACGATCGACCTCACGAACGCCCTGGAAGGCGTTGAAGAAGACGACGAAGAAGACGAGGACGACGGCGAGCGCGACCTTCGACCAGATGCCGTACCCGATCGTGATGATGAAGATCGAGCCGAGCACGACGCGGGGCATCGCGTTGAGCGCCTTGATGTATGGGGCGAACACATCCGAGAGCAGGCGGACCCTGCCGAGCGCGACGCCGAAGACGACTCCCAGCACGACGCCGATGAGGAACCCGAGGAACGCTTCCTCGAGTGTCGTCGCGACCTGAAGCCAGAGCGGTCCCTGCGCGGTGCCGTTTTGGATCCACGTCCAGAGCTGGCTCGCGATGCCCGAAGGCCGGCCGTAGAAGAACGGGTCGATGAAGAGACCGTCTTTATGGGTCGCGTCGATCGTCGTACCAATCTCCCAGAGGCCAAGGACAACGACCGCGAACGCCACCCGCAGTCCGTTGACGAGTAGCCGGCGGTTCGCTCGCGCGCGGGCGCGGGCGCGTGAAGTCGAGGTGCTCGTCTCGTCAACACGCGCGGGCTCGTTACGAGACGCTGCGCTTAGAGCGCTCATAGCTCACGAGGACCTCGTCTCTGAGATCGTTCCAGATCTCCTGATAGATCCGCGAGAACTCGGGTTGGAAGCGGATCTCGGCGACGTTGCGCGGCCGTGGGAGATCGACGCGATAGACGCCTTTCACTGTCCCAGGGCCCGCGGTGATGACGACGACGCGGTCGGCGAGCGCGATCGCCTCCTCGAGGTCGTGCGTCACGAAGACCACCGACGCGCGCGTCGTGGACCAGAGCTGCAGGAGCTCGTTCTCCATCAGCGTGCGGGTCTGCACATCGAGCGCGCTGAACGGCTCATCCATGAGGAGAAAACGCGGCTCGTTGATGAGCGTCTGCGCCAACGCGGCTCGTTTGCGCATGCCGCCGGAGAGCTGATGCGGGTAGTAACGCTCGAACCCGGCGAGGCCGACCCGCTTGATCCAATCGCGCGCACGCTCCTCCGCCTCGCGCCGGTCGATGCCGCGGAAGCGTGGACCCGTCGCGACGTTGTCGAGCACGTTCTTCCATGGGAAGACCGCGTCGACCTGGAAGACGTAGCCGACATCACGCCCGACGCTCCGCACCGGCACGCCGCCGACAAGCACCTCGCCCTCGCTCGGTGGCTCGAGTCCCGAGATCAAGGCGAGCGTCGTTGACTTGCCGCAGCCGGTCGGGCCGACGACCGCGCAGAACTCGCCGTCCTGGATGGCGAGATCGAGATCGCGAAGCGCGGTGTACGCCGTACCCGAAGGCGTCAGAAAACGCTTGGTGACATGTCGAAGCTCGATAACCGCTGCCATCAGCGAGAGCGTGCGGCCGGTCAGGCAGTCCGGCTAGTCATTCGGTCCTTCCGGTCGTTCTGGTCATTTCTTTCCCGCTGCGCACAGAGCCACCTGGGCGCAACATGTGAGCGTGCGACCACGGCAGCTTGCGTCCCAGGTCCTCTTGCTCCAGGTGGCCGTGATCGCCGCGATCGTGCTGGCGAGCGCGGTGATCTCGTACTCGCTGGTGAGTCAGCAGGTGACCGACGAATACGAGAAGCGCTCGCTCGCTATCGGTCATTCGGTCGCCGCGATGCCTGACGTGATCGAGGCGTTCGCCGATCCGAAGCCGTCGGCCGTCATCCAGCCGATCGCGGAAGCTATCCGCAAGAGCGAGGCGGCGTCGTTCGTCGTCGTCGCGAACGTCGACGGCATCCGCTACTCGCATCCGAACCCTGAGCAGATCGGGCAGCGAGTCTCGACCGACCCGTCGCCGGCGCTCCAGGGGCAATCCTGGGTCGGGATCGAGGAGGGCACGCTCGGCAAGTCCGTGCGAGCAAAGGTGCCGATCTTCGGTGCGCAGGGCCAGGTCATCGGGATCGTCTCGGTCGGCTTTCTCGAGGATCAGGTGAACGCGACGGTGCTGCAGTGGATGCCGGTGATCGGCGGCAATGTCGCCCTCGCTCTCGCACTCGGGATCGCTGGGTCGTTCCTTCTCGCGCGGCGCCTGAAGCGGCAGACCTTCGGCCTTCAGCCGAGTGACATCGCCGCGCTGCTCGAGCAGCGCGAGTCGATGCTCCACGGCATCCGCGAAGGCGTCGTCGCGACGGACCGCGACGGCCGCATCACGCTCCTGAACGACGAAGCTCGCCGACTGCTGGGCCTCGAAGGAACGGTCGAAGGACGAAAGATCGAAGAGTGCATCCCCGCCGGTCGCATGCGCGATGTCCTCACGGGAGACCGCGTCGGAAGCGATCAGATGCTGCTCGCGCGGGATCGCGTCCTCGTCGCGAACCGCATGCCGGCCGTGGTCCGAGGCGAGACCGTCGGCGCCGTGGTCACGCTTCGCGACCGCACCGAGCTCGAGGGCGTGCTCCGCGAGCTCGACGGAGTTCGAAGCCTCGCGCACGCGCTGCGAGCGCAGGCGCACGAATTCTCGAACAAGCTGCATACCGTCGCCGGTCTGATCGAGCTCGGCCGGGCCGACGAGGCGGTGCGCTTCATCGCGCGGACGGCCCTCGTCCATCAGGAGCTCGTCGATCTCGTCCACGAGCGGATCGGAGACCCGGCGCTCGCGGCGCTGCTCCTCGCGAAAGCGGCGATCGCCAACGAGCGGGGCGTGGAGTTCCGGCTCGCCGGCGAGACGCGTCTCCCGGCGGACGCCGCGGATGCGCGAGATCTGGTCACGGTCGTCGGCAACCTCGTCGACAACGCTGTGGACGCGGTCGCGAACTTGCCCACGCCTGGATGGGTCGAGGTCGCGGTCCAGGCCGGACCTGAAGGGGTGGGGGTCCGCGTTCGCGATTCGGGGCCCGGGGTGGGCTCCGCACTCGGCGAGGAGATCTTCGAAGAAGGCTTCACCACGAAGACCGGGACATCGCATCAGGGCCTCGGTCTCGCGCTCGCCCGCCAGGTGGCCCAGCGCCGCGGCGGGTGGCTCCGCGTGAGCAACGAGGGCGGCGCGGTGTTCACGGCGCTCCTGCCTTCGCACGCGGCGGTGACGCGATGATCCGCGTGCTCATCGTCGAGGACGACTTCCGGGTTGCCGAGATCCATCGCGCATACGTGCAGCGACTCGAGGGCTTCACCGTGGTGGCGGAGGCACACAACGCGCTCGAGGCGCTTCGTCTCGCCGAGGAGAGCCGGCCGGACCTCGTGCTTTTGGACGTGTACCTTCCAGACCGCTCGGGGCTCGAGGTGCTGCGGGCGTTGCACGCGCCGGGACGCCACCACGTCGACGTCATCGCTATCACCGCTGACAAGGACGTCGAGACGCTGCGCGAGGCGCTTCAGGGCGGCGTGATCCACTACCTGGTGAAACCGTTCCAGTTCAGCGCGTTCCGCGAAAAGCTGGAGAGCTACGTGGCGATGCGCGCGAGACTCGCTCAGGTCCAGGAGCTGGACCAGGACGAGGTCGATGGCATCTACCGCCTCCTGCGATCCGAGTCGAGCTCGTCTCTGCCGAAGGGTCTTTCCCCGACGACGCTAGCGCTCGTCGTGAGGGCGGTGCGCGCCGCGACCGAGGACGTCTCGGCGGTCGACATCGCTCGCGCGACGGGTATCAGCCGCGTGACCTCACGCCGTTACCTTGACCATCTCGCGCGCTCCGGCGCGGTCGCCATTTCGATGCGCTACGGGTCGTCCGGACGGCCGGAGCACCGCTACCGGTGGACGGCTCAACCGCGCGAGGCCACGACGAGCCCCTAGGCTCTGACCTCCGCCGCCTGGCGAAGGGCGTCGAGCAGCGACTCGTAGTCCCACTCGCCGTCGTGCCGCGCGCCATTGATGAGGAAGGTCGGCGTTCCGTTCACGCCGCTTCGCACGCCGCTCATGGAATCCTCCCGCACGCGCGGCGCGAACCGCCGCTGCAGGAGATCGGCGGTGAACTGCGTCGTCTCGACGCCTAGCGAGCTCGCCGCATCGATGAGGTCGCGTGGCGCGAGCAAGTCCTGGTGCTCGAAGAGCCGGTCGTGCATCTCCCAGAAATGGCCCTGAGCACCTGCCGCCTCGGCCGCTTCCGCCGCACCTTCGGCGTACGGATGGATCGTGGCGAGCGGGAAATGGCGGAACACGAAGCGCAGGTCCTCGCCCATGGCCTCCCGCAACGCAGTCACGATGGGGTGCGCCATGCCGGAGTACGGGCACTGGTAATCGCCGTACTCGACGAGCGTGACCGGCGCGTCCTCGGGGCCGCGGATGTGGTCGCGCGCGCTCACCGGCAGGACCAGGCGGGGCTCGTGGACGGTGCGCCTTGGACTCATCTATCGACCATAGTGCGCCCGGTCAGGTCGGCGAGCGCCGGCACGCGATGCCCTGCCCGTTATTCGGCGATGACGTGGACGCGGTCCGGTCGGACCGAGAGCGACACCGCGCCGTCGAGGGTCGCGCTCCCACCCGGGTCCGGCTGATCGACGATCCACTCGCGATCGTCGACCTTCACCCAGTAGCGCATGGTGTCGCCCAGGAATGCGCGCCGGACGATCGTTCCGGAGAGCTCGATCCCCTGCCCGCCTGTCGGGTCGGTCGCGGGCCCGATCGTGAAGCTCTCCGGCCGGAGGCAGAGCTTCACCTCCTGGCCGGCGGTGAGCGTGACATCTTTCGGACGACGCACCGACGCGCGCTGCGAGCCGAGCGCGATCGTCACCGCGTCTTCGGTGACGTCCAGGATCTTCGCCGGTACGAGATTCACCGCGCCGACGAAATCCGCGAGGAAGGCGGTGCGGGGCCGGTAGTAGATGTCCCACGGCGCGCCGGCCTGCTCGACCTTGCCGCCCTTCATGACTGCGATCCAGTCGGAGAGGGAGAGCGCCTCCTCCTGATCGTGGGTGACGTAGACGAAGGTCATCCCAAGTCGGCGCTGGAGGATCCGCATCTCGACTCGTAGCTGTTCGCGGAGCTTGGCGTCCAGGTTCGAGAGCGGTTCGTCGAGCAAGAGGATCTGCGGCTCGATCACGAGCGCGCGGGCGACGGCGACCCGCTGCTGCTGCCCACCAGAGAGCTGATTCGGCCATCGATCGCCGAGGCCACCGAGCCCGACGAATGTGAGCGTCTCGTCGACGCGCCGGAGGCGGTCGGCGCCAGACACGTGCGCGACCTTCAGCCCGTAGGCGACGTTGTCGCGCACGGTCATGTGCGGGAAGAGCGCGTAATCCTGAAAGACCATGGCGGTGCCGCGGCGGTGCGCGGGCAGGTCGTTGACCCGCTTGTTGGCGATCTCGATGTCGCCGACGTCCGGGTCGTAGAAGCCCGCGATCATCCGGAGCGTCGTCGTCTTCCCGCACCCCGACGGGCCGAGAAGGGTCGCGAAGGCACCCTTCGGCACCTCGAACGAGACATCGTCGACGGCGGTGACCCCCCCGAAGCGCTTGGTGACGTGCGACACCCGCAGGTGAGCGGTCTCAGGCACGTGCCGCCCCAAGTGCGATCCGGCCGCGCGCGAGCGCAGCGAAAATCAAAAGCGCGAGGATCGCCAGACCGATGTCGGAGACGGTGTACGCCGTCGCAGCGCCCCAGTTGAGGTCGCCGACGAGCTGGTAGATGCGGATCGTCGCGACGGTCGTCGGCGGCGTGAAGAGGAAGATCACGAGCGACAGGGTCGTCACGGCGCGGACGAAGGTCGTGACGAATCCGACGCGGAGCGATCCACCGAGCATCGGGAGGACCACCTCACGAAAACCGCGGAGGCTCGACGCGCCGAGACTCGTCGCGGCCTCGTCGATCGAGCGATCGATCTGGCGCAAGCCGGCGACCGCCGCCTGATAACCCACCGGGATATTCCAGAAGACGAAGGCGATGATGATGAGCCAGCCTCGATCGACGAAGTCGAGCCACCGCTGGTTGAAGGCGAGGAGGTAGCCGAGCCCGAAGAAGATGCCCGGAATGGCGGCCGGGAGGATCAAGAGGAGGTCCAGCGCCCGCCGGCCTGGCCACTGCCCTCGTTGCACGAGCCAGCCCGCGAAGAGGGCGAAGACAGCCGAGACGGCGGCCGCGATGCCGCTGAACACGAGCGTGTTGCGAAGCGCGTCGCCGTTCGTTCCGCTCAAAACGTATTGGAAGTGCTCGGTCGTGAATTGGAGGTTGTTCGGAAAACGCAGGGTCAGCGCGCTCACGACGAGGCTCCCGTAGACGAGAAGGATCACACCGGCAAGCCCAAGACACGCGACAAAACACGCCCGGCTGACAGCGGTGCTCACTGGCGGGCGCGGCATGGACGAAGCGCGGCCGGAGATCGTCACGAAGGAGCGCCCGCCGTCGAGCCGGACCTTCGCGAGGTACAGCCCGAGCGCGAGGAGCAGCAGGATGGTGCTCAGGGCGGCCGCGCTCGTGTACTCGCCGAAGCTCGAAATGAGGCTGTAGGCCTGCGTCGGCAATACGTAGAACACGCCGCCGATCAGCTGAGGGTTTCCGAAGTCCTCGAGGATGTAGATCGCGGTCGTGAGGATCGCGGCGCCGAGCCCCGGGCGCGAGAGCGGCAGGGTCACGGTCCGGAAGACACGCCACGACCCAGCGCCGAGGTTCCGGGCGGCCTGCTCCATACGCGGATCGCTACGCGACAGGGCGTCGGCGATGAGCTGATACGCGAACGGAAAGAACGCGATCGTTTGAACGCCCCAGACACCGTTGAGTCCGTAGATGTTCGGCGACTGCCCGAAGACCCCGTAGCTGATCACCCCTCGAGCGCCGAAGAGGAGCGTGTACGCGGCGGCGACCACGAAGGGCGGCGAGAGGAGCGGCAGGATGCCGATGAGGCGGAAGAAGGGCTTCCAGCGCATGTTCGAGTAGACCATCGCGTACGCGTAGATGAATCCGAGCAACACCGCGGTCGTCGTCGAGAGCACGGTGAGCTGGATCGAGTTACGAAGCGGCACGATCCAGGTGCCCCCTTGAAGGAACTCGACGTAGCCACCCGGTCCCGGCGTGAGGACTACCTGAAGCTGCGGGTAGACGATGAACGTGAGCACGAGCGCCGCGACAGCCAGCAGCGCGAGCAGGAGTGCCGGCTCGCGCTGCAGGCTGCGCATCTTCTAGATCGAGAGGACTATTGGATGCCTACCGCCGCCTGCCAGAGCTTCTGGATGCGGGTCTTGTTGTCGGTCGCCCACTGGCGGTCGTAGTTCACGAGGCTGACGGAGGTGAGCGTCGGCGCGCCCGGCGCGGGCGCGACGTCGGCCCGCACGGAACCACGGTTGCTGAGCTTCGTGTTCAGGTCGCCGGCCTCCTTGGTGAGGACCCAGTCGACGAACGCCTGGGCTCCAAGGAGGTTCTTCGTTCCCTTCACGATGCTGACGGCGCCGACCTCGAAGCCGGTGTCCTTCGGGACGGTCAGGTCGATCCTGGTCGGATCCTTGGCCTTCTCGGTGAGGATGTCGTGGCTCCAGTTCGGCGCGCCCGCGGCCTCGCCGTTGGAGATCGAGGTGATCACGCCCGGGGACGTCGGTCCGTACGACAGGATGTTGGCGTGGAGCTTCTTCATGTAGTCCATCGCCTTCGTCTCGTCGCGGCCGAAGCGGAAGATCTGCGTGGCGATGAAGATGTAACCGCCGCCCGTCTTGATCGGGTCCGGAAGGATGAGCCTCTGCTTCCAGACCGGGTCGAGCAGGTCGTCCCACGTCGCCGGCTTCTTCCCACCGATGTCCGCGTTCAGGCGACTGGTGTTCGAGATGAAGCCGAAGATGCCGGTGTACCAACCGGTCCACAGGCCAGTGGCCTCTTTGAACTGCGCGCCCACATCCTTGGCGTTCGGCGAGAGGTACGCCTCGATCAGCCCCTGCTTGCCGAGCGGGTCGTGGAACTCGCTCGAGCCGCCGACGAAGATGTCCGCCTGGGGGTTGTTCTTCTCGGCCGTGATCTTTGTCTGGAGATCTCCGGCGGCCGCGAGCGGTAGCGCGCTGACCTCGACGCCGGTCGCCTTGGTGAACGCCGCGAAGAGCTGGTTGTTCGTCGATTCGTTGAGCGCGGAGTAGATGGAGATGCGCCCGGTGGCCTTCGGCGCTGTGCTAGCCGTCGCCGATGGCGCCGGCGACGCGGTGCCAGTCGCACCGCCGCATGCCGCGATGATTGCCGTCGCGCCAGCGAGCTGAAGGAACTTCCGTCGGTCGAGCTCTGGTGTCATCTATCCCCTCCCATGCCTGCGCCGATACTACGCTCGTGACTGTTCTACAGACCAAGACCGACACGCGCGACGACGCCGCCGAACGCAACCGTCAGAAGAACCAGGGCCTCGTCGCCGAGCTTCGCGAACGCCTTGCGAAGGCGCGCCTCGGTGGACCGGAGCGCGCCCGCGAGCGCCACACCAAAGCAGGGAAACTCCTGCCGCGCGAGCGGGTGGAGCGGCTCCTCGATCCGGGCACGGCGTTCCTCGAGCTCTCACCACTCGCGGCGTATGGCATGTACGACGACGAGGCACCGGGCGCCGGGATGATCACCGGGGTCGGTCGCGTCAGCGGCAACGCGTGCGTGATCGTCGCGAACGACGCGACGGTGAAGGGCGGCTCGTATTACCCGCTCACGGTGAAGAAGCACCTGCGCGCGCAGGAGATCGCCCTCGAGAACCGACTCCCCTGCCTCTACCTTGTCGACTCCGGCGGCGCGTTCCTGCCGCGGCAGGACGAGGTCTTTCCCGACCGCGAGCACTTTGGCCGGATCTTCTACAACCAGGCCCGGCTTTCTTCGCTCGCCATACCGCAGATCGCGCTCGTGATGGGCTCGAGCACCGCAGGCGGCGCGTACGTACCGGCGATGAGCGATGAGACCGTGATCGTGAAGGGCCAGGGGACGATCTTCATCGGCGGGCCGCCGCTTGTGAAGGCCGCCACCGGTGTCGACGTTTCCGCCGAAGACCTCGGCGGGGCGGACGTGCACACGCGCATTTCCGGCGTCGCCGACCACCTCGCACTCGACGATCCTCACGCCATCGCGATCGCGCGCGAGATCGTCGCGCAGCTCGAGCGGCCCACGTACTGGGGAGTCGACGACAAGGTCGCACCCGAGCCTCCGGCCCACGATCCGAACGACCTCTACGCCCTCATCCCGGAGGACATCAGAACGCAGTACGACGTGCACGAGGTCATCGCGCGAATCGTGGACGGGTCGCGTTTTCACGAGTTCAAGGCGCTGTACGGCACGACGCTCGTCTGCGGCTTCGCGCGCATCGAAGGCTTCCGCGTGGGGATCGTCGCGAACAACGGCGTTCTGTTCAGCGAGTCCGCGCTCAAAGCCGCGCATTTCATCGAGCTCTGCAACCAGCGGCGCGTGCCGCTCGTGTTTTTGCAAAACATCTCGGGATTCATGGTCGGCCAGGAGTACGAGGCCGGCGGGATCGCGAAGGACGGAGCGAAGATGGTCACCGCGGTCGCGTGCAGCACCGTCCCGAAGTTCACGGTGATCATCGGAGGCAGCTTCGGCGCAGGTAATTACGGAATGAACGGGCGGGCGTACTCGCCGAGGCAGCTCTGGATGTGGCCGAACGCGCGCATCAGCGTCATGGGCGGCGAGCAGGCCGCGACGGTGCTCTCACTCGTCGGCACGTTCAAGGACGACGCGGAGAAGGACGCTTTCCGCGCGCGCATCCGCGAGCAGTACGAAACGCAGGGGTCGCCCTATTATTCGACGGCGCGCCTCTGGGACGACGGGATCATCGACCCGCTGGACACGCGCACGGTGTTGGCGCTCGGGCTCGCCGCCGCGAGACACGCGCCGATCGAAGACGTGCGCTACGGCGTCTTCCGGATGTGACCTAAGCGAGTAGCTCGTCGAGCTTCGCGAGCAGCACGTCAACGTCGAAAGGCTTCGCGACGATCGCGTTCGCGCCGAGCATGTCCGTCTCGGCCATGGCATCGGCATGGGCGGTCAGGACGAGGACCGGCGAATCGACGAAGCGCGCGCGGAGCGACGCGATCCAGTCGACAGCCGACTCGCGTCGATACGCCTTCAGCGGAACGAGGTCGGTGATGACGATGTCGGCGGTGGTGCCGGCGGGAATCGTGTGCAGATCTGGAGCAACGACCGTGTCATAGCCGGCATCGGTGAGGACCGTGTGAAGAAGATCGAGGATGACCTCATCGTCATCGAGGACCAGGATCGTTGGCATTCGTCGCCTTCATATCGGATGAAGTAACAAATTCGCAACTTGCACCGCCGCTCAAGCGCGTCTGTGCGGGTAACAGGCATGTCGGATGCATACGGGACATCCGAAAACGTTTGGTTGAGGTCCGAGCAATGGAGCCGATGACTGCGAATCCCATCGATCCCGCCGCGGTCGCGACCGCGGAGCGACAGACGCTGTCGCCCGTGTCCGAGCGTCGGATGCGGCGCCTTCTGGATGTGCTCTGCGACGGGACGCGCCTCAAGATCGTGCGCGCCCTCCGCGATAACCAGCTCGCAGCGAGCGATCTCGCGAGGATCCTCGGACGCAGCCGGTCCGCGACGAGTCAGCACCTCCGCGTGCTGCGCGAGGCCGATGTCGTCAAGCCGTCGCGTAACGGAAATGTCGTGCGCTACAAGCTGGCCACCGATATCAACGCCGAGATCCTTCAGGACATCGGGCGGGCCTTCGATCGCCTGGAGCCAAGCACCGCCGCTTAGCGCAGGTCGCCAGGCAGATCGACGTCGTGACGCCAGGCGCCATTCACATCGGCTCGTCTCCAGACAGCCTCAGGCAGTCCCTCCGGATCCAGACCTTCGACGAGCGCGCGGAGCCTGCGCTCGCCGCTTTGCAAAAGCGTCCGTGCCAGCGTCAGCGCGGGCGCGACCGGGAGGATCGCCGGCAGCGGCCGCGTGCCCTGGCCGTCTCGCAAGACGATCGCGTTTCCGCCGCTAACCGCGCGTTCGGCCATCAGCGACAGCAGCTCTCTGGTCACGCCCGGCATATCCCCAGCGACCAGCACGGCATGCTCGCCGCGAGCGTGCTCGAGTCCGACCCGCGTGCCGGCCAGCGGGCCCTCGTAGGCGATCGGGTCGCGCGCGAACGAAACGCGATCCGAGCCATCCGGGAGCGGCGGCTCCGGCGTGTCGGGTGCGAGGACGATCACGACGTCGTCGCAGGAATCGAGGAGAGCGCGTAGCGGCCGGTGGAAGAGCGGCGCGCCGTCGAGCGGCTCGACGAGCTTCGGCCGGCCGAAACGTCGCGAGGCGCCGCCCGCGAGCAGGATCCCGGAGGGTCGGCTCACCCCCGCGAGATCTCGACCACCGCGTTGTAGTCGGGGACGCCCGAGACCGGGTCGCGCCGCCCCGCCGCGATGAGGACGTTCGCCTCCGGCCAGAACATTTGCACGTTCCCGGCGCGGATCGGCGCGACGTGGGCGCGCGCTCGGAGTGTGGCGCCGCCCTCGGCGCGGACGACGAGCGACTCGCCTTCCGAAACTCCGAGGCCTCTGGCGTCGTCGGCCGAGAGGAACAGCGCGTCGCGCGTCGCGCCGGTCAGCGGATCGCGATCCCGCCAGACCATGGAGTTGAACTGCTTTCCGCGCCTCGTCGATAGGTGGTAGCGACCAGGCGGCAGCGACTCAGTCGTGGGCAGGGCATCCGAGAAATGAGCTCGGCCGTCCGGGGTCGGGAAGCGCCAGCCCTCGCACAAGAGGCGTCCGCCCCACTGAAAGGAGTCGCCGCCCGCGGCGAGGCTTTCAATGCCCGCATACGCCGGAACGACCGCGGCGATCTCGTCGCGGATCTCCGCGGCGGAGCCGAGTCCAAGACTCTGCGCGCGTTCGGGACGGACACGCCGGCCGACGTCCGCGAAGATCGCCCACTCGGGCCGGGCCTCGCCCGGACGCGGCCCCGGAATCTCGGGGCTGAGCACGACGCGGCGCTCGGTGGTCGTCTCGGTGCCGCCGCCCGGCTGCTCGTAACGGGTCATCGCCGGGAGCAGGAGGACCTCGTCGCCGTCGACGAGCATCTGTGGCGAAACGACGATGTCCTGGTGCACGCGCAGCGGCGCGCGCGCGAGGGCGGCGCGGACCGAATCGCGATCGGGCAGCGTCTCCAGGAAGTTGCCGCCGCTCGACCAGAGCACGTCGATCTCGCCACGCCCGGCCGCCTCGACCATCTCCGCCGCGGTCAGGCCGGGTCGCGCCGGGACGTCGAAGCCGTAGCGCCCGCCGAGCGCGCGGGCATTCTCGGGCGTGACGGCGAGTCCGCCCGGAAATGCGGTCGCGTACGCGCCCATCTCCGCGCCGCCCTGCACGCCGGAGTGGCCGCGAATGGGCATGAGCCCCGCGCCGGGGCGACCGACGTTGCCCCGCGCGAGCGCGAGATCGACGATCCCCTGGACGCTCTCGGTTCCGCAGACGTGCTGCGTGACGCCCATCGACCAGACGAGCACGGCCGAGCGCGCATCGCGGTAGGTCTTCGCGAATGCGCGAAGCTCCTCGACGCCGCATCCGGAGGCCGCCGCAAGATCGTCGAGAGACGTCGCGGCGAGAACGCCGCGGAGCTCGTCGAAACCGACGGTGTGCTCGCGGACGAACGCTTCATCGATCCCGCCGTCCTCGATCAGGACCTTCAGGACGCCACGGACGAACGCGAGATCGCCGCCGGTGTGGATCGCGAAGAACGCGTCGGCCATCTTCGTGCCGAAGAGCGCGCTCTCGACGCTCGAGGGCACCCAGTAGTTCTCGAGCCCCGGCTCGCGAAGCGGGTTCACGACAAGCACCTTGGTCCCCCGCTTCCGCGCCAGATACAGGTATTTCATGAAGACCGGCTGCGCGTTCGCGACATCCGCGCCGAACAGGACGACGAGGTCGCTCTCGATCACGTCGCGGTACGAGCATGTCGTCGCCGCGACGCCGATCGCCTTTCGAAGCGCACCGGTCGACGGCGCGTGGCACACGCGGGCCGCGTTGTCGATGTTGTTGGTCCCGAGGAAGCGCGCGACCTTCTGCGCCGCGTAGTAGGTCTCGTTCGTGAGACCGCGAGCCGTGAGGTAGAAGGCGATCCGCTCGGGAGCGCTCGCGCGGATGCGCGCGGCGGCGAGGTCGAGCGCCTCGTCCCAGCCGACGCGCCGAAACCCGGCCTCGCCGCGGCGACGGAGCATCGGGTACGGAAGCCGGCCGAGCGCTCGCAGCGCGCCTGACGATCGTGGAAGAGCGGCGACGTCGCCGAGCACGGCCGGATCGAGCGCGCGCGCCGTGTTCAGCTTGAGGAGGTCGAGCCGGGTGGTGCACAGGTGCACGCCTTCCATCGTCCAGTCGCGAAAGCCCGCGACCCCGAGCGCGCAGCCGTCGCACACGCCCTTGGAAAGGATCCGCCAGGCGTACGGAAGGTCGTGACGGTTGTCCCAGACCGTTCGGAGTATTTCGAGGTAGTGATTGGGCTTGGTCCGGCCGATCCCGTAGGGCACGAGGCTGACCCAAAGGCTTGGCCGGAGCACGCGCCGAGTCTAGGTCGCGGAATTCGACTGACGGAACGGACGTTGTGGTTTGACGTGGACATCAAGGAGCTGCGGCACGAGAAGGATCACTACTTCGGGCATGAACACGATTCGCCGCTCACGGTGGACCAGCGCGCCCACTTCGACGGCCTCCGCTATTTCGCGGAGGACGAAGCGTTTCGCTTCACGGTCACGGTCGATCCCGAAGGCGCCGGCGGCGTCGAAGAAGTCGAGATGAGCGACGGGTCGACCGACCATCTTCCACGCGCCGGAACCGTGCGCTTCGACGTCGGCAGCGAGCGCGTTGGCCTCATCGCGTTCGCGCAGGGCGAAGGTCTCTTCATCCCATTCCGCGATGCCACGAGCGGGAAGGAGACGTACGGCGCCGGCCGCTACGTCGAGGCCGAGCCGCTGGGCGACGGCCGCTTCGAGCTCGACTTCAACCGCGCCTATAACCCGTACTGCGCGTACAACGACGCGTGGCGTTGTCCGCTGCCACCGCGCGAGAACTGGCTCGCGGTGCCGATCAAGGCCGGAGAGCTCTCCTTCCACTAGGGACTCGGCGCGGCGTCTAGAGTTCGCGCGATGGGCGAGACGGTGACGCTGAGCACAGAATCGCGCGGGATTTTGCGCATCACCATCGCTCGACCGGAGCGCAAGAACGCGTTCGACGCCGCGCTGATCGCGGAGCTCACTGCCGCGGTCGGACGGGTCGATCGCACCGCCCGCGCCGTCGTGCTGCAGAGCGAGGGCGACACGTTCTGCGCCGGTGCGGACGTCGAGTGGATGCGCGGCATGGCCGAGTACTCGCTCGATCAGAACATCGCGGATTCGACGGCCCTCGCAAAGATGTTCCGCGCGCTCTACGACCTCGAGATGCCCCTCGTCGCGCGCGTGCAAGGCGCGGCTATCGGCGGCGGCGCCGGCCTGGTCGCGGTCGCGGACATCGCCGTGGCTTCGACCGACGCGAGCTTCGCGTTCACCGAGACGCGCCTCGGCATCCTGCCCGCCGTCGTGTCGCCGTACGTTGTTCGGAAGATCGGACCGGCCCGTGCAACGGCGCTGTTCGTCACGGGATCGCGCATCGATGCGAAGCGCGCGTACGAGATCGGCCTCGTGGAACGGCTCGTCGAGCCTTCGGACCTGGACGCCGCGGTGGGTCGGGTGCTCGACGCCATCGTTTCCGGCGGGCCGAAAGCCGTGAACGCGGCGAAGCGACTCGTCCGCGAGGTCGAAGGAAAACGCATCGATGAGGTCGCCGATCTCACGGTCAAGCGGATCGCGGAGATCCGCGTGAGTCACGAGGGGCAGGAGGGCCTCCGCGCGTTCCTCGAAAAGCGGGATCCGCGCTGGTGACGACGCTCCTCGTCGCGAACCGCGGCGAGATCGCGCGACGCATCTTCCGCACCGCCAGTCGAATGGGCATGCGCACCGTGGCCGTGTACTCCGACGCCGACGCGGGTCTCCCCTTCGTCCGGGAAGCGGACGCCGCGCTTCGTATAGGGCCCGCGGCCGCCTCCGAGTCGTATCTCGCGATCGATCGCGTGATCGCGGCCGCGCGCGAGGCGAAGGCGGAGCTCGTCCATCCCGGGTACGGATTCCTCGCGGAGCGCCCCGAATTCGCGAGCGCTGTCGACGCCGCGGGAATGCGCTTCGTCGGTCCGCCCCCGAGCGTGCTCCGGAGCCTCGGCGACAAGGCCGAGGCCAAGGCGATCGCGGAGCGCGCGAAGGTGCCGGTGCTGCCGGGATATCGCGGCAAGGATCAGAGCGACGACGCTTTCATCTCGGCGGCGCGTTCCGTGGGGTACCCGGTGATGATCAAGCCGATCGCCGGAGGCGGCGGGATCGGAATGCAAACGGTCAAGGAGGAGCCGCAGCTGCGGGACGCGCTTGCGCGCGCGCGCCGCATCGCGACATCCGCTTTCGGCGACGAGCGCCTGCTGCTCGAACGCCTGGTGGAGCGGCCGCGTCACATCGAGGTGCAGGTCCTCGCCGACCACCACGGCACCGTGATCAGCGTCGGGGACCGCGACTGCTCCGCGCAGCGGCGCCATCAGAAGATCGTCGAGGAAGCACCTGCGCCGATGGCGGACAACAAGCAACGCCAAGCCATGGCCGCGGCGGGGATCGCGATCGCGCGGGAGGCCGGGTACCGGAACGCGGGCACCGTCGAGTTCGTCGTCGACGGGGAAGGCCACTTCTATTTCCTGGAGGTGAACGCTCGCCTCCAGGTGGAGCATCCGGTGACGGAAATGGTCTTCGACGTGGACCTCGTCGAGCAGCAGCTCCGCATCGCGCAGGGCGAACGGCTCGACCTCCGGCCCGCGCAGGGCCGTCAGCACGCTGTCGAAGCCCGCGTTTACGCCGAGGATCCCGCGGCGGGATTCCTCCCGTCGACCGGCCGGCTCGTGCACGTCCGCTGGCCGGAGCGCGAAGGCGTGCGAGTCGACGCGGGCTACGAAGAAGGCGACGTGGTCACGCGGCACTACGACCCGCTCCTCGCCAAGGTCATCGCTCGCGGTGACGACCGCCGCATCGCGCTCGGCCTGCTCGCGAACGCGCTCGAGGGGACGGAAGTACTCGGCGTCCGCACGAACATCCCTTTCCTGCGCGCGCTGGTCGCGCGAATGAACGAACGCGACTTTCGCGTCGACACCGAGCTCGTCGAGCGCGAGCTCGCGAGGCTCGTTCCCGAGTCGACGCCGGCGCCCGATGAGGCGTATGCCGTCGCCGCCGCGGCGGTCGCCGCCGGTGCCCGTCAGCCGCAGGACCCGTGGACGGCCACGGGCGCGTGGCGGATAGGCGAGGGGACCGCGACGACGATCGCCCTTCGCGAAGGAGAGCGCGAGCGCGCTGTGCGTCTGGCCGGGACGGGTCCGTACACATACGGGGGCCACCGCGTCGGTCCGGTCGATGAAGCGCACCGCTGGGTCATCGACGGCACTCCGGCGGCCGCAGCGGCGAGCAACGGAGTGGTCTGGACGAGCGTTCGCGGCGCTGTGTGGGAGCTCGAGACAACGCCACGCGAGCGCGAGGTCGAGCAGACCGCCGGCGCCGAGGTCGCGGCGCCGATGCCCGGTCTGGTGATCGCCGCGCAGGCGGTGACGGACCGGCACGTGCGTCGCGGCGACCTGCTGTTCGTGGTCGAGGCGATGAAGATGGAGCTGCGCGTCGAAGCGCCGGCGGACGGAAAGGTCACGCGGGTCCTCGCTAGCGTCGGGCAGCAGGTCGAGCGAGGGCAACGACTCGCCGAGTTCGAGGCGGACCAGACCTGATCGCGCTCTCGAGCGAGGACCGAGATGCTGCGCGCCTCGCTATGGGCGAAGGCTGGCCGGTGATGGGTACGGTCCTCGTCGTTGGAACGACCTTCGGAGTTGTCGCCAGACAGTCTGGATTGGAGCCTGTCGAGATCGTCGCGATGAGCTTTCTGGTCTTCGCCGGCGCCTCGCAGTTCGCCATGGTCCAGCTTTTTTCCCAGGCCGCCCCCGCCCCGATCGTCATAGCGAGCGTTCTCTTCATCAATCTGCGTCATCTCCTGATGGCGACCTCGCTCAAACCGGAGTTCCAACGCCTGCCACTCGCACGCCGCCTCTTCGCGGCGTTCTTCCTCACCGACGAGAGCTTTGCGATGGCGACCGGACACTTTCGGCGGGGCGGCCGCAGCGTCGCCTACTACTTCACCTTCGCGATCGCGTTGTTCGTGCTGTGGAACCTCGCCACGGTTATTGGCATCGTCGTTGGCGGGGCGATCGGCGACCCGCGCCGGTTCGGGGTCGACTTCGCGATCACCGCAACGTTCATCGGGATCGTCGTGCTCGCGATCCGCCATCGGGAGGACGTTGTCATCGCTCTCGTCTCGGCGCTCGTCGCGGGGGCGCTCGCGCTCGCGGGCGCATCGACGATCGCGGTGATCACGGCCGGCGCCATCGCGCCGCTCTTCGCCGTCTTCGTCCGCCGATGATCTGGATCGCCATCGTCGGCTCGGCCCTCGCGACGTACCTGACTCGCTCGTTGCCCTTCGCGGTGGCTCTTGGCGGTCGCCTCCCTCCGGCCGCTACGCGCTACTTGGAGGCGCTACCGGTCGCGATCATCGCGGCGCTCGTCGGGCCGGCGGTCATCGCTCCGGCGGGCGCCCTCACGCACGGCGCCGAGCCGGTCGCCGCCGCCCTCGTGGTGGCGACGATCGCCTGGCGGCGAAGCCTGCTCGCCGGGGTGATCGTGGGAGTTGTGGCCGTCGCGCTCCTGCGCCTGGTCTAGGACCAGCGGCCGCGGCGCACGACGTCCGCGGCCGCTCGGTGTCCGCGCTTGAGCGATGGCGAAGGCCGATCCTTCGGTTTCGCGTAGCCCACCGCGACGACCCCGACCGCCGTGTACTCACCGGGGATACCGAACGTCTCGCGCAGCTTCGCCTGATCGAAGACGCCGAAGAACACGGCGCCAAGGCCCTCGTCGACCGCGGTGAGGAGCGCGAGGAGCGCCGCCATCCCCGTGTCGACGTCCCAGTACGGGACCGGCCAGTGTTTCTCGTCCATGTCGGTCCAGCCTTTGTCAGGCTCGGCGTAGCGAATGAGGTAGGCCATCTTGTTGCTGAGGCACACGATGAGAAGCGGCGCGTTGAAGAGGTCCGGCCAGTTCCAGTCTTTCCGACGGTCCAGCGGCCAGAGCTCGTTCCAGTAATGCGCGGCGTCTTTTCCCTCGAGCACGAGAAAGCCCCAGCCCTGGCTGAACCCGGCGGACGGCGCCTTCTGCATGTTCGCGACGATCCGCTCGACGATCTCCTGCGGGATCGGACGGTCCTCGAAGCTGCGCACCATCTTCCGCTTGCGGACGACGTCCTGGAACTCCATCAGGCCCGCCGGTAGACGCCGCGCTCGCGACGCAGCAATCGCGCGTCGACCAGATAGCGGCGCAACGTGGCGTGATCGGAATGCAGATTCTGCAAAATGCGATTGACCTCGTCCTCACCGTAGTCACGACCGGGAGCGAACGCGCCCGCGACGTGAACGAGGAGAGCCTGCCGCCGATCGCGCCCGGCGGGGATCGTCTCGAGGCGTCCGTTCCGAAAGTACGCGGCGAGCTCGGGCGGGCCGTCGAAGCTCGCGCGCCGCACGTCATTGCCTTTCGGCCGCTGCATCCGTGCGACGATACGCGCGCCGTGCCGCAGACAAGACCCGAGCGCATCACCATCGTCGAGGTCGCGCCCCGCGACGGTCTTCAGGCCGAGGATCGCGTTCTCTCGACCGACGTGAAGATCGAGCTGCTCGAGCAGCTCGCCGACGCCGGTCACACCGCGATCGAGGCGACCAGCTTCGTGAGCCCGAAGGCCGTCCCGCAGCTCGCCGACGCTGAGGAGCTCATGAAGCGCGCGCAGCCCCGTCCCGGCGTCCGGTACATGGCGCTCGTTCCGAACGAGACCGGACTCGAGCGCGCGATGTCCTGCGGGGTCAAGGAGATCGCGATCTTCGCGTCGGCGAGCGAGAGCTACTCCCGAAAGAACTTGAACCGGTCACGCGACGAAGCCCTGGCCGGCTATCGACCGGTCGTCGCGCGCGCGAAGGCCGGCGGCCTTCGCGTTCGCGGCTATCTCTCGATGGTCGTCGCGGATCCCTGGGACGGGCCGACGCAGCCAGCGGTCGTGAGCGCGGCGGCGCAGCAACTGCTCGATTTCGGCTGCGACGAGCTCTCGCTCGGAGACACGCTCGGCGTGGGCACGCCTGGTGACGTGACGAATTTGGTCGACACGCTTCGAAGCGCACGCGTTCCGGTGGAGAAGATCGGCTTTCACTTTCACGATACGTATGGTCAGGCTCTCGCGAACGTCCTGGCCGCGATGGCAGAAGGGATCACGATCTTCGACGCGAGCGTCGGCGGGATCGGCGGGTCGCCCTTCGCGAAAATGGCAGGCGGCAATCTGGCGACTGAAGACCTGGTCTGGATGTGCAACGGCATGGGCATCAAGACAGGGATCGACCTAGACAAGCTCGTCGCGACGTCTCACTGGCTTGGCGAACAGCTCGGACGCGAGCTCCCCGCGCATGTCTCCCGAGCTATGAAGGGCGGCGCGCACTAGCCGACGAGGCGTTGCGGGTGGCACGGCGAGGGGAGGGCTCTCGCGACGCGCGGGTGCCCCGGGGGCCCCGTGCGACCGCGCGATGCGCGGTCGCAAACGGGGGAGGGTGCGCGAGCGAGAGCCCTATCCGAGCCGGGACAGGGCCCGCAACGCTCCTAAGCTGGCTCTAGCGCGCCGCCGCCCTCCGGAGCTCAGTCCGACCTTCACGTTTCTTCTCGCGCACCGCACTGACTGCGGGCACACCCGATCCACGCACGAGCTTGTCGAAGGCCGGCACGTCCGTCTTCGCGATCGCACGCCATTTGACGAGCTGGGTCTCGGCTCGCTTGCTCAGATCGTCGAAGACGTCGTACATGGCCCTGGTCGGGGCGAAGTCCGCGCCCCCGACCGCTATGGCCAGGCCGCCGATCTTCAGATTCAGCTTGGCCGGGTAGTTGAGTGTGTCCTGCCGGCTCTTGGCCTTCACCTGAATCAGCTCTTCCTCGACGCCGGCCATCTTCGCTTTTAGCGCGCCCGCGGCGCGGCGCAAACGCGCGCCGCTGCTGCCTTCGGCGCGCTTTTCCCATCCTTCGATCTGCGACCGCAGCGTGCGGATCCCGTTGATCGCCTCGTGGACTTCGGTGAGCTTGTCGCGGATCTTCATGCGAAGCGCGAACTGCGCGTCGAAGTCCGCTTGCGTCGCAGAGACGCGCGGGTCCTTTCGGATCTCGAATGTGGCCTCGTGGCGCTCGCCGCCGACCTCGAGTCGAACCCGGTACTGGCCCGGAGGCGACACCGGGCCCGCGAGGGTCGCCTCAGCCGCGTCCCATGCCGGGTCGTCTTCGACCCGCGTGGCGTCGGGCTGTCGCATGTTCCAGGCGAAGCGGTTGAGCCCGGCCTCGTTCGGGACCTTCGGCTCCTTGGCCTTCTTCACCTCCTCGGTGCGCCGCTGATCCGCCGTGAGCGTCTTTTCGTCCTTCTTCTCTTTCGGTTCAGCCGGCGCGCTCTTGAACTGGCGGATCTGCTTGCCCTTGGCGTCCATGAACGTGAGCGTCACGTCGCCCTCGGGGTTCTCGCGGAGCCAGTACGACACGAGCGCCCCGTCCGGCGGGTTCTGCCCGGCGTCGATGTTCACTTGCGTCTTCTCGCCGGTGGGCTTCTCGACCTGCCGGTACGTCACGAGCGTCGCGCCTGTCATGCGGTAGTTCTTGCCGCTCCTCGCCGGTTGCGGGAAACCCATGTCGGTGCGGAAACGCACGGTCGGGCGCGGCACAAAGAGCCGCGCCTTCCCCTTCGTCGCCTCGGCCGCGAGCTGGCGGATCGGCTCCAGATCGTCGAGCACCCAGAAAGACCGACCGTGCGTACCGAGGACGAGGTCGGTGTCCTTCACGACCATGTCGTGGATCGGCACGACCGGAAGGTTGCCGCCGAGTCGATTCCAGCGCGCGCCGTCATCGAACGAGACGTAGACGCCGGTCTCGGTGCCGGCGTAGAGCAGTCCCTTGCGCGTCGGGTCCTCGCGGATGACGCGCGCGAAGTCGTCAGCCGGGATCCCGTTCGTGATCTTCGTCCAGGTCCGTCCGAAGTTCGTCGTCTTCCAGAGGTACGGCTTGAAGTCGTCGTGCTTGTAGCGCGTCGTCGCGACGTACGCGGTACCGGCGTCGTGCGGCGACGGCTCGATGATCGAGACGAGCGAGAACGGACGGATCGCGGCAGGCGTGACGTTCTTCCAGGTCTTGCCGTCGTCGCGCGAAACGTGGAGGAGGCCGTCGTCGCTTCCGGCCCACAGGACGCCGCGTTCGACCGGCGATTCGGCGAACGCGAAGATCGTGCAGTAGTACTCCGCGCCGGTGTTGTCCTTCGTGATCGGTCCGCCGGATGGCCCGAGCTTCGATTTGTCGTTGCGCGTCAGGTCCGGGCTGATCCGCTCCCACGTCGTGCCTTCGTCGGTCGTGCGGAAGACGTGATTGCCGGTGTGATAGAGGACGTTCGGATCGTGCGGCGAGTGGACGGTCGGCGCGGTCCACTGGACTCGGTACTTCACGTCCTTCGCGCCTTCGCCGGCGCTCGATTCGGGCCAGACCATGATGTTCCGCGCCTGCCCGGTGCGGCGGTCGTACCGCGTGAGGATGCCCTGGTAGTTGCCGGCGAAGACCACGTTCGGATCGTCCGAGCGGACCGCGATGTAACCGGACTCTCCCCCACCGACCGCGAAGTTGTCGGCGGCGGTGATGCCGGCGATCGCTGAGCGGCTCGGCACCGTCATGGTGGTGTTGTCCTGCTGCGCGCCGTAGATGCGATACGGCGTCTGCGTGTCGGTGAGCACGTGATAGAACTCGGCCGTCGGCTGGTTGTAGACGGACGACCAGCTCTCGCCGCCGTTCTGCGTCACCACGGCACCGCCGTCGTTCCCGTTGATGATCCGATCCGGGTTCTTGGGATCGATCCAGAGGTCGTGGTGGTCGCCGTGCGGGATCGAGAGCTCCTGGAAGGTCTTGCCGCCGTCGTTCGAGAGCCACGCGGAAACGTTGAGGGCCCACACCGTCTCGGGATCCGTGGGGTGCGCGTAGATGTGGTGGTAGTACCAGGCGCGCTGCCGGAGGTTGCGGTCCTCGCTCCCCCGCTCCCAGGTCTCGCCGAAGTTGTCGGAGCGGTAGATCCCGCCGTCCTCGGCCTCGACGATCGCGTACACGCGGCCTGACTTCGCGGCCGACGCGGAGACGCCTATCTTGCCGAGCATTCCTTTCGGAAGGCCTTTGTTGCGGCTTATCTCGGTCCAGGTGTCGCCGCCGTCGTTCGAGCGGAAGAGACCGCTGCCGGGTCCGCCCGAGATGAGCTCCCACGGACGCCGGATCGCTTCCCAGAACGACGCGTAGATGATCCGCGGGTTGTTCGGATCGATCGACAGATCGGAAGCACCGGCTTTCTCGCTGCGGTAGAGCACCTTCTTCCAGGTCTTTCCGCCGTCGCGAGTCCGGAAGACGCCGCGCTCCGTGTTCGGACCGTGCGCGTGGCCGAGCGCCGCGACGTACGCGGTGTCCGGGTCCTCGGGGTGGACGCGAACCTTGGCGATGTTGCGCGTGTCCTCGAGGCCGAGGTGGGTCCACGTCTGGCCTGCGTCGGTCGAGCGGTACACGCCGTCGCCGTGCGAGACGTTCCCTCGGATGCAGCTTTCGCCCATGCCGACGTAGATCACGTTCGGGTCGGCCTGCGCGACCGCGATCGCCCCGACCGACGCGCGCTTGAAGAACCCGTCGGTCGTGTTCTCCCAGTACTGGCCGCCGTCCATCGTCTTCCAGACCCCGCCACCGGTCGAGCCGAAATAGAAGGTGTTGCGCTCCCGCGGATCGCCCGCGACGGCGGCGACGCGTCCGCCCCGGTACGGGCCGGCGTTGCGCCACTCGAGGCGATCGAAGAAGTTAGGGGTCTCTCGCGAGGACGCGCTCGATCGGCGCGCGGAAGTGGTGGAACGACGCTTTGCTGGCATGGGACCTCCCCCGAAGTGCGTTAGTCGAATCGAAAATAGTCCTTCTCGCTAGGCTCTGCCGCGCATGAGTTTGCCGCCGGTCGTCCGCGACGCGATCCGCCTGCTCTTCCTCGCGGTGCTCGAGCACCAGTACGTGGTCCTTTTCTTCGTGGTCGCGATCGAGGAGGCGGGCGTCCCTCTCCCCGCACCCACCGATGTCGTCATCGCGTTCTATGGCTATCGGGCGCGCGGCGACTTCCCGGAGCTCGCGCAGGTCGTGCTGGTGTGCGCGCTCGCGTCGACCGTCGGCACCCTCGTGCCGTACTTCTTAGCGCGGCGGTTCGGTTCGACAATGGCCCACCGGCTCGCCACGTGGATCGACATCGATCCGGCGCAGGTCGACCGGTGGACCGAGCGGATCCATCGGCGTGGCTTCATCGCCGTCGTGATCGGCCGTCTCGTACCTGGCGCGCGCGTGATCATGTCGCTCATCGCCGGTACGGCCAGGGTGCCCTTGTACCAGTTCTCGCCCGCCGTGTTCGTCGCGGCGTGCATCTACTGGACGTTCTGGGTCACCGTGGGCGCGGCTCTGGGTCCGACGTTCCGGCGCCTCGCCGAGCCGTACATCGTGTACATCCTCATAGGGCTGCCCCTCGTGGTCATCACCTACTTCGTCTACCGGCACCTTCGCGCGCGAAGAAAATGGGCATCGGCCGCACGGCATACCTGACCCTCGCGCTCGGGGCGATCGCCGCGGTCGGTCTCTGGTTCGGGATCTGGCCGCTAGCCGCGGCCGCGCTCGCCTTTCTGGTCGGCGGCCGGCGTGAACCGGTCACGCTGGCCTCCGACACGATCGTGTTCGCTGGTCTCGCCGGTCACGCCGACCCGCTCTGGGTCGCGCTTCTCGTCGCCGCGAGCCTTGTCGTCCGCGAGCACGACGCTCGGGCGATCCTCATCCTCTTGATCGCTTCGCTGGCCGCGATCCTCGTGTACGTCGACTGGACCATCCTCACCGGACTCCTCGCGGCGCTCCGGATCGCGTTCGTCGCGAAACGGTACGTCCCGAGGCCCCGCGTCGCGTAGCGCGCGGACGATCGCCGCGAGAGCCTCGATGAAGTCGGGCCGCGTGTTCGCCATGGGTATGCGCTGGTAGCGGAGGCCCGCGTCGCGGGCCTGTGCGGCGGCCGCGATATCGAGGTCGTACAGCACCTCGAGGTGATCCGCAAGGAACTGGACCGGCACCACAAGCACGTCGCGCGCGCCTTTGGCCGCGAACGACGGAAAGAGGTCGACCAGGTCGGGCCGAAGCCACTCCTCCGCGGTGTGTCCCGCGCTCTGATACGCGAAGGTCCAGCCCACAAGGCCCGCGGCCTCCGCCACGATCCGCGCGGTTTCGCGAAGCTCGTCGACATACGCCGGCTCGGCCTCGAAGACTCGGCGTGGAAGGCTGTGCGCCGTCAGCACGATCGCGAGCGACGGACTCCCGACGCGCGCCAAAGATTCCTTTATGGCACCCGCGATGGCGGCGATGAACGACGGCGCCCGGTACCACGAGCGCGCGAGCGCGAAAGGCACGGTCGACGCGTGGGCGACGGCCCGCTCGTAACCCGCCATCAGCCGATCGGACCACTGCGGTGACATCGGGATGGCCACGATGCGCTCCGCTCCGTCTTCCGAGACGAGCGCGCGGACCTCGTCGCCGATGCCCGGCTCGGAGAAGCGCATCCCCACCCGCACGCGGTAGTCGCTTCCGAGGACCCCCGCGAGCGCGGCGCCCTGCGCGCGAGTGATGTCGATCAGCGGGGACCCGCCGATGAGCCGATAGCGGCGTCGCATCTCGAGCACGAGCTCGGGCGCGGGCTCGCGACCACGGACGCGGGCAAGGTACGCACCCACGTCCTCGTCGCCGCTCGGGGCGCCGTACGTCATGAGCAGCACGCCGGTGGTCACACCAGTGCGACCTCGGTCTCTTCGCGCACGAGGTCGGTGAGGCGCGCGAGCGTGTCCGCCTCCGTCCCAGGAAGAACGCCATGTCCGAGGTTGAACACGTGGCCCGGCCTTCCGCCGGCCTCGGCGAGGATCGCGCGCGCTCGTGCAGCGACGACGTCGAATGGCGCCAGGCAGACCGCCGGGTCGAGGTTGCCCTGCACGCCACGATCGCCCACGCGCGACCACGCGTCGGCCAGCCCGATCCGCCAGTCGATGCTCACGACCTCGCACGGCACGTCGGCGAGGAGTGGGAGAAGCTCGGGGTTCCCGGTCGCGAAGTGGATGCGCGGCACGCCCGTCACCTCTTCGAACACACGGCGCGAGTACGGAAGCACCGCGCGCGCGTAGTCCTCTGCCGACAGCGAACCCGCCCATGAGTCGAAGAGCTGGATCACGTCGACGCCGGCGTCGACCTGCGCTTTGAGATAACGAACGAGCACCTCCGTCAGCGTCGACATGAGCCGATCCCACAAGACGAAGTCGCCGAAGAGCAGGGCCTTCGTGCGCGCCAGGTCACGGGACGGCCGGCCCTCGATGAGGTAGGACGCGAGCGTGAACGGAGCGCCGGCGAAGCCGATCAGTGCGACTTCGGCCGGCAGCGAGCGGCGGAGCTCGCGGATCGCGGTCAAGAGGTACGGCGTTGCCTCATCCGCGTCGACGACCCGCAGAGCGGCGACGTCGGCCATCGTTCGCACCGGACGTTCCACGATGGGTCCGATCTCGGGCTCGATATGGAAGGGAACCCCCATACCGTCGAGCGGAAGCATGATGTCGGCGTAGAGGACCGCGCCGTCGACGCCGAGCCGCGTCACCGGCATCGCGGTGACGCGGGCGCACAGCTCCGGCGTTCGCGCCATTTCGAGGATGCCGTATCGCTCGCGAAGCTCCCGGTACTCCGCGAGACAACGACCGGCCTGGCGCATGAACCACACCGGCGTTCGTTCCACCGGCTCCTGGCGGCACGCGCGCACGAGAAGAGGCGGCGTCAGCCGACGAGCTCCGCCCGCATCACGGCGCCGTCGATATAGTCGAGCGCTTCGCCGAGCGGCATCGCGGCCCCGACGAAAATGGGGATCTCCCGCTCGGTGTACGAGGACGATTCGGTGTCTCGCAGGTCCGACACGAGCGCGACGAAGCGCCGAACGTCCGGCACCTCGAAGGCGACGACGAACTCCTGATCGTCGATCCCGAAGCTGTAACCGGTATGGATACGGATGTCGGGATAGCGGTGCCCGGTCGCGAAGTGGGCCGCCATGATCCGGGCGCGCTCCTCGCGCGGAAGGGCGTACCACGAGCGTTTCTTGGTCATCGGATAGACGACGAGGTACGGAAGGTCGCCCGCCGGTCCCACCGGGCGCTCGCCTTCGCCGCCCGCATGGCGGTGCTCCCCGAGGTACGGCGATTGGCGCCGCGCCGCGAGATACGCATACGGCCGCGTGCTCCGCGCCCAGAGCCGCGTCGCCGCGCATCGCGTCTCCCACGCACGGATCGCGTCGAGCTCGTCCGCGATGACCCACAGCAGCAGGTCGGCATCGGCGCGCGTACCGACGAGCGAGTAGGCGTGCACGGTGACCCCCGCGCTCTGCACCGCGGCCACGAATTCGGCCTTGTCCTCTTCGCGGCGGCGATCGTCCTGGAGACGCCAGTCGCTCGAAACGGCGATGGTCAGATAGCGGTAGAGCTCGTTCATCGGATCTCCTTCAATGACGCTCGAGCCGCGTCGACGATGGTGTCGATCCCCGCGTCGTCGTGGGCAAGCGAGAGAAACCAGCACTCGAACTGCGAGGGCGGCAGCATCACGCCGCGCCGCAGCATCGCGGCGTGAAAGCGGGCGAACCGCTCGCGGTCGGAGGACTGCGCGTCCTCCTCGCTCCGCACAGCACGATCGGTGAAGAAGAGCGTGAGCAGCGAGCCCGCTCGCTGGACGCGGGCCGCAATCCCTTCCGAGCGCGTGGCCGCGTCGAGCTCGGCCTCGAGCCAGGCGCCGCGCCGTTCGAGCGTCGCGTACGCGGCATCGTCGAGCAGCTCGAGCGTGGCGAGGCCGGCCGCCATCGCGAGCGGATTTCCCGACAGCGTTCCCGCCTGATAGACGGGCCCCAGGGGGGCGACGAGCGACATGAGCTCACGCGTAGCGGCGTACCCGCCGACGGGCAGGCCGCCGCCGATGATCTTCCCGAAGCAGGTGAGGTCGGGCCGAACGCCGATGCGTCCTTGCGCGCCCGAGCGCGCGACCCGGAAACCGGTGATCACCTCGTCGAAGACAAGGAGCGCCCCGGTCCGGTCCGCCACCTCGCGCAATCCGGTGAGGAACGAGCGCTCGGGAACGACGCAGCCCATGTTTCCGGCGATCGGTTCGACGATGATCGCGGCGAGCGGCGTTGTAACTGCGGCCTGCGCGACCGCGTCAAGATCGCCGTAGGCGACGGTCATCGTGTCGCGCGCGACCGCCGCCGGAACTCCCGCGGAGTCAGGGAGACCGAGCGTCGCGAGTCCCGAGCCGGCGCGTGACAGGAGAGCGTCGGCGTGGCCGTGATAGCAGCCCGCGAATTTCAGGATGACGTCGCGCTTTGTCGCTGCACGCGCCAGGCGAAGCGCGCTCATGACAGCTTCGGTCCCGCTCGAGACGAAGCGCACCATCTCCACGCTCGCGACGGACGCGGCGATCGCTTCGGCGAGCTCGACCTCTAACGGCGTCGGCGCGCCGTACGACGTGCCGCGGCGTGCCTGTGCTTCGATCGCGGCGACCACCCGGGGATGCGCATGCCCGGCGATGAGGGCTCCCCACGAAGAGACGAGGTCCACGAATTCGCGGCCGTCGGCGTCGGTCACCCGGCATCCCGCCGCGGAGACGATGAACGGCGGCTCCCCGCCGACCGCGCGATACGCGCGCACCGGACTCGACACACCGCCGGGCATCACCCTCCGCGCGCGCTCGAGAAGCTCGCTGTTCGCACCGACCAGCGTCATCGCTCGCGGACCCAGGACGCGGCTTCGAGGGCGAAGTACGTCACGATCACGTCCGCGCCGGCGCGCGCGATCGCGGTGAGCGACTCGAGCGCGGCGCGCCGCAGGTCGAGCCAGCCCCGGGCCGCGGCCGCGTGAAGCGCGGCGTACTCGCCGCTGACCTGGTAGGCGGCGACGGGCGCGTCGAAACGGCGCCGTGCGGCGGCGATCACATCGAGGTACGGGCCGGCCGGCTTGACCATGACCATGTCCGCGCCTTCCTCGAGGTCGGCCGCGATCTCGGCGAGCGCTTCGCGGCCGTTGCGCGAATCCATCTGGTACGCGCTCCGGTCCCCGAAACGCGGCGCGCAGTCGGCGGCGTCGCGGAACGGCCCGTAGAAGGAGGACGCGTACTTCGCGGAATACGCGAGGATCGCGGTCTCGGTCAGACGGGAGTCGTCCAGCTCCCTACGGATCGCGGCGACGCGTCCATCCATCATGTCGGACGGCGCGACGATGTCGGCGCCGGCCTCGGCATACGTTCGCGCGGCGGCGGCGAGGAACGGCAGGGTCGCGTCGTTATCGATCGCGCCATCACGCGTGACCACGCCGCAGTGGCCGTGAGTCGTGTACTCGCAGAGGCAGACGTCGGCGATCCGCACGAGGTCCGGGCCCGCGTCGCGGAGCACGCGAAGGGCCATCGGCACGGGTCCGAGCGGATCCGCGGCGCTCTCGCCGCGGTCGTCCTTCTCGGCGGGCAATCCGAAGAGGAGGAGACCGCCGATCCCTGCGGCGATCGCTCTTTCGGCGATCCGCGGGACCTCGCGGGCCGGAAGACGCGCGTGTCCGGGAAGAGATGCGATCTCGGTCGGGGCCGTCGCGTTCGCGTCGACGAAGACCGGCAGGACGAGCATCGAAGGATCGAGCCTGGTCTCGGCCACGAGATCTCGCACTCGGTCCTGGCGGCGGAGCCGCGACCGCTTGAATCGCGTTGGGGCGCTAACGAGCGTCGACAACTACGTTCTCCTCTCTTCGGCGTCCCGCCGCGACGACCGCCGAGACCAGGCCGAGGACGTCCGTGGTCCACGCCACCGTTGCCGGACTGCCGCTGTGCTCGGAGATCCTGCGGGCCGTCGTTGGCCCTATCGCGACGCAGCGCGCACGAGCAAGGGCGCCGCTGCCGAGCTCGCGTGCGAATCCATCGACAGCCGACGGCGATGCGAACACGACGACCGGGCGCCGCCTCTCGCTCGCGATCGCGCCGCGCACGGAATCGATCTCGCCGTTCATCCCAACGACCGTTCGATACGCGATCTGCTCACGCACCCGAGCGCCGCGACCCCGAAGGATCGCCGGCAGCTCGTCGGTCGCACGGTCCGAACGCGCGAGCAGGACCGTGCCGCGCGGCAGCGGAACCTCCCGTCCGAGCGCGACCGCCGACGGCACCAAGGCGACGAACCCAGGCGAGACGCCACACGCGCGAAGCTGCTCCGCGGTCGCCCATCCGACGGCCGCGACGGGCGCCCGGAGCTCGGCGCGATACGAGCCGATCGCCCGGGCGCCGGCGCGGCTCGTGACGACGACGAGGTCCTCGGCGCCCACCTCGCTGAGGGCGCGCAAGAGAGTGGTGTCATCGGCGACCGTCTCGGTGCGGATGCACGGCGCGACGAGGACGCGAGCGCGCAACGCACGGAGATCCTCCCCGAGCTCTCGGTCGTCTTCGTCGTCGCGCGTGAGCACGACGGTGAGGCCGTCGAGGAACGAGGTAGAAAGGGCCTGGGCTGCGGACGCGGCCACCGAATCGGGGTCGGGACCGGCGCCGTCGAATCGGACGATCTCCTCACCCACCGCGAACGCCGCGGCGAGTCGGAGCGCACCAGCATCCACCTGACCGAGCGCCCCAAGCCGCAGGGTGCAGGACGCGCCGAGTGCCGCGAGCAGCGCGCGCTCCGCGCGGACCGCGGTGTGACTGTCAAGATGGTCGAGAGCCTCCAGGCGCATCCGAAGCGCGAGATCGTCGGCGCGGCATTGCACGGCTAGCGCGCCCTGGCCCGGCGCGGGCAGCATCGCGTGCGCCTCGAGAATCTCGCCCTCGTCGACCGGGACTCCGAGCCGGCGGAGACCTGCGAGCGCAAGGACCGCAGCGTCGTATTCACCCTCTCGTACTTTTCGGAGCCGCGTGTCCACATTCCCGCGGATCTCCCGCGTCATCGCGTCGGGACGCAACGCACGCAGGAACGCCGCGCGTCTCGGACTCGAGGTGCCGACGACGGCGCCCGCGGGGAGCGACGAGAGGCCGCGACGCGTGGCCGTGACTAGCACGTCTCGCGGGTCCTCGCGCTCCGGAACGGCGGCGATGACGAGACCATCGCGTTCGGTCGTGGGCAGGTCCTTGAGCGAATGCACGGCGACGTCGATCTCGCGACGAAGCAGCGCGTCCTCGATGGTCGCGACGAACGCGCCGTCGCCGAGCTCGCGGATCGGCCGCTCGCTGCGATCTCCGGCCGTCCGCAGGACTCGGATCTCGGCGTCGTCGCCGATGCGCGATGCGATGAGCTTCGTCTGCGCGAGAGCGAGCGCGCTGCCCCGCGTCCCGATGACGACGGTCACGATTCAATTCCGAAGAGCTCGCGCGCCGCGTCCGCGCGCGAGGGCTTCTCCCGGAGCGCCGCCGTGGGCTCGTGCAAGAGTCCGCGCGCGAGCGCCTGCGCCAATCCGGCGACCACCTCCTGGTCCCGCGGACTCAGATGTCCGAGCTTCGCGAGTGCACGGTCGAGATGCCGCTGGCGGACGCCGTCGGCACGCGCGTGGAGCGCCGCGATCACGGGCGCGGCCTCGCGCGCCGTGCTCTCCCGAATGAAAAGCGCGGCAGCCAGCCGGCAGGCTTCTTCGCAGTCAGCGATAACCTCGGGCGATACGGTCACCTCGCTTCGCAGATCGTCGACGCTCCGGTACCGCAGACCATCGAGGTAGCGGGCGTCCGCTGCGACGCTCCGCGGCATGGCGATATCGACGATGACGAGACGACCGCGCGCGACACGCGCTCTCAGGAGATCGGCGGTGAGGAGCGCGCCGCGCGTGTCGGCCGCCGATATGACGCCATCGGCCGCGTCCACCGCGCGGGCGATGTCTTCAAGCGCGACGGCCTCACCATCGGCGACCGCGGCCACCTGCTGCGCGCTCTGACCCGAGCGGCTGATGACGAGGATGCGTCCGACACGGCGGCGGAGGGCGCGTGAGGCGAGCTTGCCTACCTCTCCCGCACCCACCACCAGGATCGTCGCGCCGTCCGCCTCGTGGAGCTCCCGGAGTAGCTCATCGACGGCGAGCGAGCCGATGGACCGCGTGACAGCACCGAGCGCCGTTGTGGCGCGGAGGACCCGGCCGTGATGCAGGGCGCGTTCGACCGCCGCCGACAGCTGTGCCGGGAACGCCGCCTCTCGATCCGCATAGGCGCGCCGGAGCTGTCCGAGGATCTGGCGCTCGCCGGGGATCGCGGAATCGAGACCGGCTGCAACGCGGAAAAGGTGCGTGACCGCGGCCGCGTCCGTCCGAACGGTGACCGCCTCCGAGGCCGCGGTGGACTCGCCGAGCCAGACACGAGGGTCCACCTCTCGCGCCAGCGACGCGAACAGCTCGACGCGGTGGCACGTGACGAGCGCGAGCGCTCCGCGCTCGGCGGCGGCAGGCGCGGAAGCGGCGAGGCGCTCGCGCGCCGCGATCGGCGCGTCCCGCTGATGGAGCGACCACGAGACGAGTGCTTCGGTGATGCGTTCGACCGTACGCAGAAAAATGCCGGTCGCAAGCGCTATCGGGAGGTTTACCTAACGTCGCGGGGTATTACGGAAGATGCGCGCGTGTGTCAGCTCGCTTGCGTCACCAGCGGTGATACGCGGGGTGCCCCGGCTTCACGGCCACGAACGTTCCGCGAGCCGTTGCGCAGACTTTTCCGCCTGCGCGCAGCTCGGCTTCGATCACCGCCCGATCGTCCCCCACCTCGACGGGACGCGCCACGAGCTCGATCGGACCGCTGGTTGGCGTCGGCCGCAGAAGCTTCACCGAGTATTCGGCGGTCACCGTGCACGGCGGCGTTGGCAAGCTCGCTCGCCGCATGAGGTGATAGGCAGCCGTCCAATTCGAGTGGCAGTCGAGCAGGGTCCCCGCGATCCCCCCGGAGAGCGCGCCTTCGAAAGCCTCGTGATGCTTCTCGGCGCGCCACGTGGCCGCGACCTCGTCGCCATTGACCCGACTCTTGATGCGCAGGCCTTTGTCGTTCTTTGGGCCGCACCCGAAGCACGTGCCGTTCGGGGCGTAGGTGTCTTGGAGAGCGTTGCTCGTCACGGCACGAGGCTAATCGGCAGAATCCGTGCGTGCGCGGTGAGTGGTGGCGAGAGGGCGTCTTCTACCAGATCTATCCCCGGTCGTTCCAGGACTCGAACGGCGACGGCGTCGGGGATCTTGCCGGGATCACGGCGCGCCTCGATCACCTGAACGACGGGACGCCCGGGTCGCTCGGCATCGACGCGATCTGGCTCTCCCCTTTCTATCGGTCGCCGATGGCCGACTTCGGGTACGACGTGTCGGACTATCGCGACGTCGACCCGACCTTCGGGAATCTCGCCGGGTTCGACCGATTCCTCGCCGAAGCGCACCGCCGCCGCATCCGGGTCATCGTCGACCTCGTCCCGGGCCACACCTCGGACCAGCACCCGTGGTTCCTCGCGGCGCGTTCTTCGCGCACCGATCCCAAGCGGGACTTCTACGTCTGGGCCGATCCGCGCCGCGGCGGGCCCCCGAACAACTGGCGCGCCGTCTTCAAGAGCGTCGGCGGCGCGTGGACGTTCGATGAGACGACCGGCCAGTACTACCTGCACCACTTCCTGCCGGAGCAGCCGGACCTCAACTGGCGCAACGCCAAGGTCCGGGACGCGATCGACGACGTCATCCGCTTCTGGCTCGACCGCGGCGTCGACGGCTTCCGCATCGACGTGGCTTCGGGTCTGATCAGAGACGAACGGCTGCGCGACAACCCGCGCATCCAGATTCTTGGCTGGCCGCGATCGCGCAACTGGGATCTCGACGACGTGCACGAGATCCATCGCCGCTGGCGCAAGGTCCTCGATTCCTATGACGGCGATCGCATGGCCGTCGGCGAGATCGGCGTGCGGAATCTCCGACGGCACGTGCGGTACTACCAGGACGACGACGAGCTCCAGCTGTCGTTCAACTTCCACTTCCTCGAGCAGCCCTGGGCGGCCGAACGATTCCGCGCGGTCGTCGAGGAGTGGGAGCGGCTACTGCCGAAGCACTCCTGGCCCGACTACACCCTTTCGAACCACGATCGGTCGCGCGCCGTATCGCGTTACGGTCTCGAGCGCGCCGGGGTCGCCGCGGTGATGCTTCTCACGCTTCGCGGAACGCCGTTCATCTACTACGGCGAAGAGATCGGCATGACCGATGTGCCGATCCCGCCCGCGCGAGTCGTCGACGTCGACGGCCGCGATCCGGAGCGGACCCCGATGCAATGGGACTCGTCGCCGAACGCGGGATTCACGACCGCGGATCCGTGGCTGCCGCTCGCGGCGGATCGTGCCAACCGCAACGTGGCAGCGCAGCGCGACGATCCCGCGTCGCTCTTGTCGCTGTACCGACGGCTCACCTGGCTACGCAAGTCGTCGCCGGCGCTCCGCCGTGGCTCCTACCGGACCATACCGGCACCGAGCGGCGTCTTCGCGTTCGCGCGCGAGGCCGACGGCGAGCGCGTGCTCGTCGCCCTCAATTTCACCAAGGACGCGCAGACGGTCTCAGTCGCCACCGGCCCGGGGCGCATTCTGCTTTCGACCGACCACGCCCGCGACATGGAAGAAACCGACCTTCAGCGTGTCGCACTGCGCCCGGACGAGGCCCTTCTCCTCAAAGCCCGATAGACCTCACGAAAGAGCGCGGCGATGAGCAGCGCGAACGCCAGGACGATGATCGCGAGCGGGATGAGGCCGAGCCCAGAGAGTTCGCCGCCCAGGCCCGCCGAGTCTCCGATGAGAAAAACGGCCGCAGCGCGCGGCGCGAGTGTCATGTGGAGGGTCCCCCCTTCGATCTTGCCGCTCGCGCCTAAACCGAACATACGGTGCAGCACACCGTTGTTGATTAGGAGCCGGGACATGGGCACGTCGAACGACCGCGGCTCGTCGCCGTTGATCGCGACCACCGCGACGTCGGGCCCGCCGCGCCGGCCGTAGACGAGGAGGCCGCGCTCGCTCTGGATCTCGTCGAAGATGCCACGGCGTAGCGACGGGATCGCCTGCCGCAGTGTGGCGACGTCGCGAACGAGCTGTCGCACATCCTCGTTCCCATCGGTCCAGGGCATCGGCCGGCGATCGTCGGGGTCGGGGCCGCCCGGAAGCGCCACCTCGGTGCCGTAATAAAGGACGGGCGTGCCGGGCATCGTGAAGAGGTACACGAGTCCCTGCTCCAGTCGCGCCTTCGTGGCGGCGTCAGCCGCGTCGCGGCCAACGAAACGCGGCACGTCGTGGTTGTCGATGAAGATCGCGCGCGCGTCCTCGCGGCCCAGGCCGAGGTCCACCGCGAGCGACGGGGATGTGGCGAGCTGGCCGAGGTTGCCGCGCGGGTCGAGCCCAATGCGGACGCTGTCGTACGTCTGGAAATCCGTGACCGCGTCTAGGCCGTCATCCAGAAAGCCGGACTGGTATTTGTAGCCCGAGCTATAGACCTCGCCGAGCATCCAGAAGTTTGGGTGCCTCGCACGGACCCCGCTCACGAACGCGCGGAGAAAATCCTTCGACAGATGGCGCGCGGCGTCGACGCGGAAGCCGTCGACACTGGTCTGGTCGATAAGCCAGTTGGCCCAGTCGATGAGGTACGCGCGGACGACCGGGTTCTCCGTGTTCAGGTCTGGAAGTCCCGCGAGCCAGCAGTTCTCGACGCTCGCCTGGTCCGAGAAGTTGATCGAGCAGTCCGGATGGAACCAGCCGGCGTGCGCGCCGTCGGTCAGCCACGGGTGCCCTGCCCCAAGATGATTGGGGACGACGTCGAGCACGATCTTGAGGCCCTTCTCGTGAGCCTTGCGAACGAGCTCCTGCAGCTTGGCCATGTCGCCCAGGTGCGGATCGATCGCGTACGGGTCGAGGGTCCAGTAGCCGTGATACCCACCCTTGATTTGCAGGGCGACGGGCGTGATCCAGATCGCGGTCATGCCGAGCCCCTTGATGTAGTCGAGCTCGTCGATCACGCCCTGCAAGTCGCCGCCCTGCCACCAATCGGCCTTGCCCGGAACGCTGTCGAGGTCGTTTGACGGATCGCCATTTTTGAACCGGTCCGTCATCACCATGTAGATCGCTTCGTCGCGCCAGTCGTTCGCTGTTGTTGACGCGGACGGCGCAACGGGCAACAGACTCGCGACGACGACGAGCGCCGCGAGCACCGTGTTCACGCAGGCACGAGGACGGCGGCGTCGCGCGCGCCGACGGTGATCCCGCCGCTCGCGTGTTTTCCGGTCAGGAGGTCGATGCGCTCGCCGTCGGGGAGGCAGACCTCGCTCGGGTGGTCTCCCGTGTTGACCGCGACGTACATCTCGTCCCGCGGCGCGTCCGCCGGCGCGAGCGGGCCGGTCGACGACCGGCGGTACGCGTAAACCTGCCGGTCGTCGTCGACGAGGACATCCTCGAAAGCACCCCACGAAAGCCAGGGCCGCTCGCGGCGCGCGCGGATCAGGGCGCGGTGCGTCGCGAGGATCCGCTGGTCTTGCTTCGCCGGGTCCCACTCCATGCACCGACGCGAGTCGGGATCGTCGCCGCCCTCCATCCCGATCTCGTCGCCGTAGTAGACGAGCGGCGCGCCGGTCGCGGTCAGGAGCAGCACCGCGGCAAGACGTGCGCGATCCGCGCTGCCGCCGAGCTCGGTGCGGATGCGCGCCGTGTCGTGGCTGCCGAGAAGATGCATCAGCCCGGGCGTCGCCGAGAGGTCGTACATGTTCCGTATGCCGGCGGTGCGACCGGCGAAGCGGCTCGGCGTGATGTCGCGGCGCACGTAATCGAGGACCGCGTCGCGCCACGGGTAGTGCATGACCGAGTCGAATTGCGCGCCGTCGAGCCAGCGGATCGCGTCGTGCCAGGCCTCGCCGACGATGAACGCGTCCGGCTTCGCCGCCTTGACGCGATCGCGGAAGGCGCGCCAGAAGCGGTGGTCGACCTCGTTCGCGACGTCGAGGCGCCATCCGTCGACGTCCGCCTCGCGGATCCACTTTTCGCCGATGCCGACGAGGTACTCGCGCAGCTCGGGGTTCGCGGTGTTCAGCTTCGGATGGCTCCGCGCGCGGTTCGCGAAGGTTTCGTAGTTGACCGCGTCGAAGTCGACCGGGAAGCTCTCGATGCGGAAGAACCAGTCGCGGTACTTGCTCGCCTCACCCTTCTCGCGGACGTCCTTGAACGCGAACCACCGGTCACCGGAGTGATTGAAGACGCCGTCGAGGAGCACGCGGATGTCCCGGCCATGCGCGTCGCGCACGAGCGCGGCGAGCTCCTCGTTCGTGCCGAGCCCCGGGTCGACCCGCTCGTAGTCGGAGGGGTCGTACTTGTGGTTCGAGGGCGCGGCGAAGACCGGCGTCAGGTACATGCCGCCGACGCCGAGATCGGTGAGCCAGTCGAGGTTCTGACGGATGCCGGGCAGGTCGCCGCCGAAGAACGATTTCACCGTCGGCGCCTCGCCCCACGGCCGCTTCCACGCGGGATCGTTCATCTGGTCGCCATTGGCGAAGCGGTCGGGGAAAACGAGATAAAAGGTGCGACCGGCGATCCACGGCGGCACCGCGAAACGGTCGACCGGAAGGTCGTACGGGTAGAAGAAGTGGCCCGCGTGATGCTTGCGCTCCGGGCGCCGCTCGTGGAAACCGTGCTCGTTGAAAAAACGGATCTCGCCCGCGCTGTCGGTGAGCTCGAAAAAGTACCGAAGGCGAGAGGTCGGCATCGAAAGGACGCCTGACCAGTAGTCGCTTACGCCGTCGGACGTATCGCGGACGAGCGATAGCGTTCCTTCGACTCCCGCCGCGTACTTGTCGGCAAAGTGGCACTGCACCGCCGCGAGGTCCCCGGCCTCGCAGAGCAGGCGAACGTAAAAACGATCACCGGCGAGCGGCTGCACGAACGGCGCACGCGCGCGGTGCTGTATCGCGGCGAGTCTCAGAGCGACACTACCCCTTCACCCCGCCGATTGTGAGCCCGCCGACGATGTATTTCTGCAGCGAGAAGTACACGAGGGACACCGGAAGCGCCACGAGGATCGCCATCGCCGAGAATTTGGACCAGGGCGTGTTGCCCGCGTACTGCCCGGTGATACCCCAGAGCGCCATGGCCAGCGTGAAGTTCTCGGGGTTCGTGAGGAACTGCCAGCTCATCACGAACTCGGTCCACCCGGTGAGGAAGCCGAGGAACGCGGTCACGGCGAGCGCTGGCGTCGCGAGCGGCAGCATGATTCGGAGGAACGTCTGTGTCGGCGACGCGCCGTCGAGGCTCGCGGCCTCCTCGAGCTCCTTCGGGATCGTGTCGATGTATCCCTTGAGGTTCCAGATCGCGAACGGCAGCGCGCCCGACGTGAGCGCGAGTCCAACGCCGAGCAGCGAGTTGCGCAGGTTGAACGAGAAGTCGCCGGAGTTGATCTGGACTTTGTTGAGGAACACGAAGAGCGGGGCGAGGGCCGCGACCGAGGGCACCATGAGCACCGCGACGATCGCGATCATCAGCGCGCGGCGCGCCGGGAAGTGGAACCGCGAGAAGGCGTACGCGGCGAGCACGCCGAGACCGAGCGATCCCAGCGAGACTCCGGCGGCTAGACCGAAGCTGTTGAACGCGAGCTGTGCCAGGGACACCGGGTTCGACGTCGGCCGCTCGATGACCTCCTGGTACGCCTGCAGCGACGCTCCCGGCGGGATAAGCGTCAGCTCGGTCGGGCGAGAGATGTTGCGCGGGTCGAGCGACATGCTCACGACCCAGAGCAGCGGGAAGAGGACGGTGAAGCTGATGAAGATGAGGAGCGCCTGCAGCATGAGCTGCTTGCCCCAGCCCGCGCGGAAGAACGCGCGCCGGCGCCGCGGGACGGCGAGCGCCATCGCCTGACTAGACATATGACTCGGTCGCCTTCGTGATCCGGTTCGTGAGCAGCGTGAGAACGAGCAGGATGATCATCGTGTAGATCCCGAACGCGGCCGCCAGACCGTACAGACGTTGCTCGTTGACGAGCCGGAACGCCGTGGTCACGAGTATTTCGGTCTGCCTCAGGGGCCCACCCCCCGAGACCATGTAGATCAGGTTGAAGAGGTTGAACGTGACGATCAACCCGTACATCGCGGCGGGGATCATCGCGGGTCGCAGGAGCGGAAGCGTGATGCGGAAGAACTGCTGAGTGCCCGAGGCGCCGTCGATCGACGCGGCCTCGTAGTACTCCTTGCTGATGCTCTGGAGTGCGCCTGTCGCGACGATCGTCATGAAGGGCCAGCCGAGCCAGATATTCGTGATGAGCAGCGCGAAGTACGAGAGCGGAAGCGGTATCCCCGGGATGGGCGGGTCGATCTGGTCGATCCAGCGGATGTGGAAGTGGTCGGGCGTGACGCCGAAGATCCCGCCGATGGCCGTGAGTCCCTGGTTGATGGCGCCGTAGTCGGTGTCGAACATGTTCCGCCACACGGTGGCCACGACGAGCGTCGGAACGACGATCGGAAGGATGAAGATGGCTCGGTAGAACCCACGGAAACGCAGGCCCGGCGTGTTCAGGATGACGGCGATGAGTATTCCGATCGTGACGTGGAAGATCACGTTCGAGAACGTCCAGAAGAGATTGAACGCGAGCATGCCCCAGAAGCTGAAGTTGGGGATGACCGTGACGCCGTTCGTGATGAGCGAGATGAAGTTCTCAAGACCGACGAAGTTCGGAGCCGGCGCGTCGAATCGGAGATTGCGAAGGCCGTAGTCGGTGAACGACATGTAGACCTGGAAGAGGATCGGCCAGTACGTGATCGCGGCCATGATCATGGTCGCGGGCAGGATGTAGAGATACGCGGTGAGCCAACGCGGCGCCCCCCGACGGGAGCCCGCTGGTGCGCTGGTCGCGGCCTCTGTGATCGCGTAGCTGGCCATCTCGCTCCAGATATCTGTGATTTGAGGGGAGCGCCCGAAGGCGCTCCCCTCCGACGTCAGGACTCTATTTCTTGTTCGCCTTGTTCATCGCGGCGCAGGCTTCGGCGATCCCGGCCTGCGGTGTGGATTTGCCTTCGACGATCTTCGTGACCGCGTCGCCGAACGGCGTCCAATAGTTGCCGAACTCCACGCTCTGCGGCCGGGCAAAGCCGGTCGCCGATGCGTCGGAGAACGCCTTCACCAGAGGGTCGCTCACGGTGACGTCGGTGCGGACCGGCACGTCGCCGGCGACGTCCGCGTACACCTTCTGCGAGGCCGCGTTCGTCAGCGCGAGGGCGAGGGCGATCGCGCCGTCGACGTTCTTGGCGCTCTGGTTGATGTACCAACCGTCGACGCCCGTGAGCGGTCCTGCCTTGCCCTTGGGGCCCGCCGGGATCGATGCGACGCCGAGCTTTGCGCCGAGGTCCTTCTTGTAGTCGCCGAGGACCCACGGCCCGTTGATGATCATGTCGACCTGGCCTGCGCGGAAGGACGTGTCCGCGCGTCCGCCGTCGGTCTCGAACTTGCCGCCGGCCGCCTTGAGCGCGAGGTTGTACGTGAACGCGTCGGCCCAGCCACCCTGGTCCGCCACGCATTTGCCGCTCGCGTCCATGAGGTTGCCCCCGAACGCGGTCGACCATCCGAACATGTGGTACGCGTTCTCGTTCTGCACGAGAGTCTTGCCCGCCTTGAGCATCGTCATGAGCTCATCGGTCGTCTTCGGCGGGGTCGGGACCTTGTCCTTGTTGTAGTAGAGGGCGACGGCCTTGAACAGCATCGGGACGCCGTACAGCTTGCCGTCCACTTTGAGTCCGTCGATGCCGAGCGGCGCCACGTTCGCGAGCTTGCCCGAGAGCTTCGCGTCGAGGGGCATCAGGAGATTCGCGCGAACCTCGTTGCCCAGCTCGTCGTTCGGCGCCGTGAAGAGGTCGGGCCCGCCGCCCGCGGCGGCTTCGGTCTGGAACTTGTTGAAGACCTGGTCGAACGGGACCTGGAGCACCGTGATCTTGGCGCTCGGGTTGTCGGCCTTGATCTTCGTGATGAGCTGGTTCAGGGCGGTCTCCTCGGAGCCGCCGGTTCCGTAGGCGTGCCAAAGCGTGATGTTCCCTGTGATGGCGCCCGCGGCGACGCCGCCACTTGCGCTGGGAGTCGTCGTGCCGCCGGTCCCGCTGCACGCCGCAGCGAGCACCAAGGCGACGGTGAGAAGCGCGATCGCCCGTAGTTTCATTTGCCTTTTCCTTCCAATGCGCGTGATCTGAACGAATACGTTTAGCGGGCCGCCGCTTTCAGGGTTCGTTTCCCCTCCCGTTCGGTACCTCCCTTCGCGACGCCCTGGCCGCGGGACTTCGAGTTTTGCGTTCGCGTCGACTCGCGCAGGAGTAGCTCTGTTGGTAGAACGATCCGCTCGCGTGGCCCGCCTTCGTCGAGCTCGCGAATGAGGAGCCGGGTGGCGACGCGGCCCTTCTCGGCGATGGGCTGGTGGACGGTCGTGAGCGCGGGGTCGCTCGCGGAGGCGAGCGGGATGTCGTCGAAGCCGATGACCTCGAGGTCTTCCGGGATCCGCAAACCGAGACGCTTCGCTGCTCTCATCGCGCCGATCGCTATGATGTCGCTCACCGCAAGTACCGCCGTAGGACGCGCTCCGTCGGCCCACGCCTTCGCGAAGGCCGTGTCGCCGCCCGCGAGGGTCACGAATGTCCGGACGACCGCGTCGTCGTCGAGCGCGACACCGTGGTCCACGAACGCGCGGCGGTAGCCGCGAAGCCGGCGGCCCCGCACGCCGAGATCCTTGTCGAGCTCCTCGGGTGGCGCGTGGAAGGTAAGCACAAGTATTTCCCGATGCCCGTGCTCGAGGAGAAGATCCGCCGCCGCGTTGGCGCCGCCCTCGTCGTCGACGTTCACCGACGATGCGGTCTCGGGGTCACCGTCGACGACCACGAACGGGACGCCACGCTTTCGCAGCGGCGCGACCTCGGCGTGACGCTCGTCGAGGCCGATGATCACGAACCCGTCGACCGGAGCAGCTGCGATCGCGCGCTCGAGCGAGCCGCCGTGGGGGGTCACCGTGAGAAGCCCAATACCGCGCTCGTCGGTGACGCTGCCGATGCCCTCGAGGAACGAGGCAAAGAACGGATTCGCGAAGACCGTCGCGATCGGCTGCGGAAAGAGCACACCGAGGACGCCGACGCGCTGTGAATGCAGCGCCCGCGCGTGGGGATTGGGTGCGTATCCCAGCTCCCGCGCCGCGTCGAGGATGCGTGACACCGTGGTCGCTCGCAGACGCTCCGGATCGTTGAACGCGTGCGAGACGGCGGCCGTGGAGACACCCGCTTTCCCCGCGACGTCATAGATGGTGACCCTGCGCACGCTTCCCCCATCGCTCGTGTGAAACCTTTCATAAAAGGTTTCACACGGCAGTTTTCAGGTCTGGGGCGCGGCTGTCAAGTGTTCGGAGAGCCTGGGCGAGAGGTCAGACCACTAGGCCGGACGCAGGCCCGGCTGGTCGAGAAGCCACCCTGATCCGGCGCGCACGAGGTACCAGGTCCCGACCCAGTGGCGGATGCTCCCGTCGCTCAGCGTCTCGATCAAGTCGACCGCCACCGCGGCCGACCCCGGGTTGCTGCTCGTCAGCGACGCCGAGCGCGCGACGATCGAGCGGGTCGAATCGAACCTTCCCCAGATGTTCGTTTGCGGCGGATAGGTCGCTCTCATGCGATCGCTCCAGAGACCCGAGGCGGACGCGTAGTCGTGCCCTGAGATGAGCTGATAGAACGTCACGATCGTCCTCGCGGGGTCGCCGCTCACGGTCGCAACCGGAGCGAGCGTTGGCGCGGGTGCCGGCGCAGCGGTGGGCTCCGGAGTCGGTTCGGCTGTGACAGCCGGCGCGGCCGTGACCTCGGGACTGCTCGTGCTCGCAAGGACCGCGACAGTCGAGATTGGAGTCGCTGTCGCTAGGGCCACCGGTGCCAGGGCGGTCGGCCGCGCTCCGGCGAGCACGAGGCTTCCGCCGATGAACGCTAGGAGCAGCACGAGGGCGGCAAGCAGCGCCGCGGGCGATCGCCGTCGCGAGGACACAACCCGCATGCGCGACGTCACGGGCG
Organism: Chloroflexota bacterium; assembly: GCA_038040345.1. Lineage (GTDB taxonomy): Bacteria > Chloroflexota > Limnocylindria > P2-11E > P2-11E > 3-1-20CM-2-70-9. Next base: position 278,429 of record JBBPIQ010000002.1, on the reverse strand, counting down.
GCGTGGGCGGCCTGCTCGCAACCAAGGTCGCCCCGCGCCGGATAACGCGCGCGTGGCCGCTGACCCACGCGGCGAGCATCGCGAGAGCAGCCGTAAGCGGCGCCAACGATGGCCAATCGACTCTCACGACTGGCCTACGTGGGGGCGCGGGCCACCTGATCACCGGCAAAGCGACACGGAGGCCCGCCAGACGGCGCAGGCGACCCGCGACATCGCGCATGGCCGCCGCGAACAGTGCGAGCGTAGCCACGAGAGGCGCCAGCGACGGCGCGCGCAACCGAAGGACCCGCGCGCGTGCGGGCACGCGCGGCGCGGGCGGCTTGATCGCGAGCAGCGCGGTACGTAGGTCAGCGGCACGCCGGACTCTGCGCGCGGGATCGCGCGCGAGCGCTCGCAACACCAGCCCGTTGAGGGCCGGCGCGAGCGCGACGAGTCGCGAGGGCGGCCGCGGGTCCACGCGGAGGCGTCGCGAAACGATCTCGGATGGCGTCGTGCCACCGGTCGGCTGCGTCCCGGTGAGCATCTCGTACAGGATCACGCCGAGCGCGTACACGTCCGCGCGCTCGTCGACCACATCTCCGCTCATCTGCTCGGGCGCCAGGTACTGGGGCGTGCCGAGTACTTCTCCGGTCCGCGTGATCGCCGTGGCGGCCGCGAGGCGCGCGATCCCGAAGTCAGCGACCTTCGGGCGGCCCTCACCGTCAAGCAAGACGTTGTCCGGCTTCAGATCCCGATGGAGCACGCCGCGGACGTGGGCGGCCTCGAGACCGTCCGCGATCGCGGCCACGATCTCCGCCGCGGCGTACTGATCGACGCGGCCGCGGGTGCGCATGAGATCGCGCAAGGTTCCGCCGCTCACGAGCTCCATGACGATGTAGGGGCCGTCCGCGCTCGCACCGTAGTCGAGCACGCGGACGATGTTGGGGTGGTCGATGGCGCCCAGGGCCTCGGCTTCGCGATGGAACCGCTCGACGAACTCGGGGTCCGTCGCGAACGCCGGGCGCATGAGCTTCACGGCCACGTCGCGGTCAAGCGTGCGGTCGTGCGCGCGGAAGACGTCGGCCATGCCGCCGCCACCGATGCGGGCTGCGAGCTCGTAGCGGCTGCCGATCAAGCGCACGACATGTCTCCGTGCAAGGAGATTGCCTACCTGCGGATACTTCCGCCGTGGGGATTGCAACAGCGCAGGCCCAGCCGCTGGGCAGGCCGATCGGCACGCTGCCGATCTTCCAGATTTTCCAGCTCTCGGTCTACTGGTTCGGCATCAACGCGATCTGGGGCGGGCTCAACAACGTGATCCTCCAGCGGCGTATGGACGATCTCGTCGGAAAGGCGAACGCGGGTACCGGGCTCGCGCTTCTGACGTTGCTCGGCGCGATCGTCGCGATCCTCGTGCAGCCGACGATCGGGACGATCTCCGACTACACGATCACGCGGTGGGGACGGCGCAAGCCCTACATCGCGATCGGCGCCGTGCTCGACGTAGTGTTCCTCGCGGGCGTCGCGACCTCGAACACGTACGTGTCGGTCGTCGCGTTCATCGTCCTGCTCCAGATCTCTTCCAACTTCGCTCAGGGACCGTTCCAGGGTTACGTCCCGGACCTCGTGCCTGCCAAGCAGGTCGGTCTCGCGAGCGGACTCATGGGCGTGATGATCGTGCTCGGCCGCATCGGCGGAGTCGCGATCGCGTCGATCGGTCTCTTCACCGGAAGCTTCGTCGCCGCGACGATCGGCCTCGGCCTCCTCGAGCTTGCGACCGCGCTCGTCACGGTCATCACAGTGGATGAGGGCCGCGCCGCGCCATCTCGCGAAGGTCGGTCGTGGCTTCAGGTCGCAACGAGCGCGTGGGGTTTCGACATCCTGAAAGAGCGCAGTTTCGTGTGGCTTCTCGGCTCGCGGCTCTTCGTCCTGATGGCGACCGTCACGCTCACCGACCTCATCTTCTTCTACATGAGCCGATCGATGGGCCTGGGTGACGCCGAGATCGGCATCTGGATCAACGTCGCGACGGCGCTCATCGCGGTGACGACGGCTCTCACGACCTTCCCCGCGGCCCGCCTGTCGGACCGTCTCGGCCGGAAAACGCTGGTGTATTTCACTTGCGCGTTGGGCTCGGTGGGGATGCTCGGAGTGGCCCTTGCGCCGAACATCCTCGTCGCGATCCTGTTCGTGATCCCGGTCGGCGTCGCGGCGGGCGCATTCCTCGCGGTGGACTGGGCGCTGATGACCGACATCGTCCCGAAGGCCACGAGCGGCCGCTACATGGGAATCTCGAACGTCGTCACCGGCGCCGCGGGTCCGATCGCCATCGCGATCGGTGGCATCGCTATGGACCGCGTCGGCGCGTTCGACTTCTCGCTCGGGCCGCGCGTCGCGTTCCTCTTCGCACTTGCGTACTACGCCATCGGCGCGCTCCTGCTGCGACCAGTCGACGAGCGCCGTCGCGAGTAGCAGAGGAGCGCGCCAGAGGCTCTAGAGCTTCACGAGCTCCGCGAGCAGCTCCGCGAAGCGGTCGTGAGTCTCGCGCAGGCCCTGCTCCATTCCGCTCGCGACCATCCCGTCGCGGTCCTCTTTCGATGTGAACAGCGATCGCACGCTGAGCAGGGTGCGTCCGTCGCGTTCGGTGAGGGTCGCCGTCTCGACCGAGATGTGCCCGGCCATCGGCTCCCACTCGAAGGTCTGGACGATCCGCTCCGGGGCTACGACCTCGCGGTACTCGCCGCGGAAGCCGCTCGTCGTCCCGTCGGGCGCGGCCATGACGAACCGCCATGTGCCGCCTGGCCGGACGTCCATCTTGTCGACCGTCGTCGTCTGGCCCCGCGGTCCCCACCACCGCGGGATGAGGTCGGGATCGGTCATCGCTTTGAAGACGAGCTCGCGAGGTGCGTTGAACTCTCGCGTGATGAGGATCTCTTTGTCGGAGGGCAGCGTGACCTTTGTTGTAGCGCTACTTGTCATGGACATCTCTCTTCCCCTTTTCGTTTCGCTTTAGGTCGCGAAGAACGTCGTCGAGCTGATCGAATCGCTCGTCCCACGTGCGGCGGTATGGCTCGAGCCACTCGTCGAGCTCTTTGAGCGGCTGCGCGCGGAGGCTGTAGATGCGCTGCTGCGCGACCGGATGCGCCTCCACGAGTCCGGCTTCGCTCAACACCCGCAGGTGCTTGGAGACCTGCGGCTGCCGCAGGCCAAGACGAGCGGTGATCTCCCCCACCGAGAGTGGCTTCCGCCGAAGTAGGCCGACGATCGCGAGCCGGTTCGGCTCTGCGAGGGCGCTCAGGGTCGTCTGCATGGGTCTTGTATACCCCTACAGGAATATGTCTGTCAAGGCATATTCAGCGTGTCCAGCCCCGAATCGTTTCGTATTTCATGGGTCCTTGACGCCAGAACACCTGTTCCATATCGTCCGCAGGTCATGCGAACGGCCGTTCGATTCCCCGCACGAGTCAGCCTCGAGCAGATCCTCGACACGTTCGCCCGCGACCCCGAGTTCAAGCAGATGGTCACGCGCTGGGAGCGCATCCCGCCGCGGCGCGCAAGCTACGCCGAGTTCCCGGCCTGGCTCGACGGCCGCATCTCCGCCACGCTGCGGCGCCGCGGGATCCTCTCCCTCTACTCGCACCAGGCCGATGCGCTCGAGACCACGCACGCGGGAAAGCACACCGTCGTGGTTACCCCGACGGCGAGCGGCAAGACCCTCTGCTACGACCTGCCGGTCATCGACGCGATCGCGAAGGATCCCACCGCGCGCGCCCTCTACATCTTTCCGACAAAGGCGCTCGCGCAGGACCAGCTCGCCGAGCTCGAGCGTCTCGCGAAGGACGTCGACATCGACCTCAAGACCTACACGTACGACGGCGACACGCCGCCCGCGGTGCGCGCCGCGATCCGCAGCGCCGGCCATGTCGTCATCACGAACCCGGACATGCTCCACACCGGGATCCTCCCCCACCACACGAAGTGGGTGAAGCTCTTCGAGAACCTGCAATACGTCGTGCTCGACGAGCTGCACACGTACCGCGGTGTGTTCGGCTCGAACGTCGCGAACGTCCTGCGCCGACTGCGCCGAATCTGCGCGTTCTACGGATCGCACCCGCTCTTCATCTGCACGTCGGCGACGATCGCGAACCCCGAGGAGCTCGCGCGCCGCCATGTCGAAGACGACGTTGTGGTCATCGACCGCAACGGAGCGCCGCGCGGCGAGAAGGTCCTCGCGTTCGTCAACCCGCCCGTCGTGAATCAGTCGCTCGGAGTGCGGAAGAGCGCGCTCTTCACGGGGCGCGACATCGCGGCGACGCTCCTCGCGTCCGGCGTGCAGACAATCGCGTTCACCCGGTCGCGCGTTTCGACCGAGCTGCTGCTCACGTACCTCCGCGCGCGCTTTCCGCAGCCGCAGTGGCCGCCCGATCTGGTGCGCGGCTATCGCGGCGGCTATCTCCCGTCCGAACGGCGCGCGATCGAGAAAGGCCTGCGCGACGGATCGGTGCGCGGCGTCGTCTCGACGAACGCGCTCGAGCTCGGCATCGACATCGGGGCGCTGCAAGCGGCTGTGCTCATCGGCTATCCGGGCACCGTGGCCTCGACGTGGCAGCAGATGGGGCGCGCGGGGCGGCGCGAGGAGCTCTCCGCCGCGTTCCTCGTCGCGACCTCGCTGCCGGTGGATCAGTACGTCGTGCAGCACCCCGACTACGTGCTGCAACGCTCGCCCGAGGCCGGGCTCGTGAATCCGAACAACCTCCATCTGCTCGTGCAGCACCTCAAATGCGCCGCGTTCGAGATCCCCTTCGACCGGAAGGAGCGCTTCGGCACCGAGGACACGCCGGGGGTGCTCTCCTACCTCGACGAGCAGGGGATCCTGCACGAGGCGGAGGGCCGCTATCACTGGTCCGCGCAATCGTTCCCGGCGGAAGGCATGTCGCTGCGGACCGCGACCTCGGACAACGTCGTGGTCGTCGACCAGAGCGACGGACGGCAGCGCGTTATCGGCGAGGTCGATCGCTTCGGTGCGCCGCTGACCTTGCACGAGCAGGCGATCTATCTCCACGAGGGACGCCAGCTCCAGGTGGAGAAGCTCGACTGGGAGAACGCGAAGGCCTACGTCCGCGAGGTGAAGGTCGATTACTACACGCAGGCCGGCGAGTCCGTGCGGATCCGCGTGCTCGACGAGTTCGCACAGCAGAGCTCCCCCCAGTTCGGGCGGGCGCACGGCGAGGTCCTCGTGTCGATGATCGCGACGATCTACAAGAAGCTGACGATGTACACGCACGAGAACATCGGCTGGGGAAAGATCCACATCCCCGAGCAAGAGCTCCAGACCACATCGTTCTGGCTCTCGCTCTCGGAGCGCGCGACCGCGGGATGGCCCAAGGAACGCGTCGAGGTCGCGCTCGCCGGCCTCGGCAACCTCCTGCACGGCCTCGCGCCGCTCCTTCTTATGTGCGCCCCGCACGACCTCGGCCTCGCCGTCGAGGTGCGCTCGCCGCACACCGAGCTGCCGACGATCTACCTGTTCGACATGACCCCCGGAGGGATCGGCTTCAGCGAGCGACTCTTCAAATCGACAGACGTGCTGCTCGAGCGCGCCCGAGAGCACCTCGACTCGTGCGGTTGCGGAACCGGCTGCCCGTCCTGCGTCGGCCCGGCCTACGCCCTTGGCGACCAGGTGCGCGAAGCCGTCGCGAATCTCCTCTCCCTTCGTTGAACGATCTCCGATCCCGAATCGCCCAGATCGTCGAGCGCGATCGCGCTGTCCGACATCAAGGTGAGAAGGGGCCTGCGGCCGGCGGCACTGACCGAAACCCTCTTTACGCGACGGCGGGCCCCCCGGCCTCCGGCCGGTACCCCGTCGCGCGGGGGCCCTCGGTCAGTGCCGCCGGGTCCGAGGCTCGTTTTGAGGTAGTCGAGCAGCGGATCGCAATCGACGATCTCGGACTCGAGATCGTCGCTAGGGGAGCGTGCGACCCGCTACTCGCGGCGCACCTCGGCCTCAAAGGCGTTCCCCCGAGCCGATGGCAGGACATCTTGTTCCTCGACACGGAGACGACAGGGCTCTCGGGGGGCACGGGCACGTATGTCTTCTTGATCGGAGTCGCTTACTTCACCGAGAAAGAGTTGGTGCTGCGGCAGCACATGCTCTTGGACCTCGGTGCGGAGCGAGAGTTCATCGAGGGCCTCAAGAAGGAGATCGAGCCGTTTCGCGCGTGCGCGTCCTACAACGGCAAGGCCTTCGACCTTCCGATCATCCGCACCCGATTCGTCATGGCGATACGCAGCGAGCTCACGGTCGACGACTCACACCTCGATCTTCTTCACCCCGCGCGGCGTCTCTGGCGCGACCGATTCGGCTCGACCACTCTGAAACAGCTCGAGGAGAGCGTCCTCGACGAAGGCCGCATCGCCGACATCCCCGGGTGGCTCATTCCGGATGCGTACTTCCACTACCTGCGCAAGCGCGATCCCGCGATCATCGCGCCGGTACTCGAGCACAACGCGCGCGACGTGATCTCCCTCGTGCGCATCACGGACCGCGTGGCCCGCGCGGTCATGGCCGCGCGCGCCGGCCGTGCCCCGGATCACGCGCCCGCCGCGTTCGCGCTCGCACGCGTCTTCGAGCGCACCGGCGAGATCGACGCGGCTTTCGCCTGCTACGAGAGCGCGTACTACGACGGCGACAACGCGCTGCGCGCGAAGCTCGCGCTCGCGTACGCGCGCCACCTCGAGCGGCGGGGAGATCTCGAGCGCGCTCTTCGGATGATGGAAACGCTCGTCGGCCTCGGCCTCGGTACGGAGCGCTGGCGCGAGCAAGCCGAGAGCCGGATACGCAGACTGTCCAAGAAGCGATGGCGACATCTCGCGACGGCAAGCTAGAGATCCGGCCGCTCACGGCGGCGCGCGTCGACGACGTCAAGACCGTGACCAAAGGCTCCTGGGGCGCGTCCTGCTGGGACCTGTTCCCGCGATACACTGCCGCACAGAAACGCGCGCTCGGCGTCACCGGCGGGCCCGCCGGCACGGGCCAGGATCGACGCCGCGCCGTACTCGCCAAGCTGGCACGGCGCCGGAAGAACTCACCCGGTCTCGTCGCGTACGAGCAGGGCGAGCCCATCGGGTTCATCTCGCTCGGACCACGCCACGACTTCACCGTCATCGAGAATTCGCGCGCCACGCCTCCCGTCGACGACGTGCCTGCGTGGGTCATACCGTGCATCACCGTGCGGCGTGGCCACCGCGGTCGGGGTGTCGCGATCGCGATGATCCGGGCGGCCGTCGAGTACGCCGAGCTGCGCGGCGCTGCTGCCGTGGAGGCGTACCCACGGGCGACACGCAAGCGGGTGAACGACGACTTCGCGTTCTTCGGGACGGAGCCGATGTTCCGGAAGGCCGGCTTTCAGCAGGTCCGCGCGGAGCTTCCGAACCTACCGAAAGGATGGGCGCCGCGCGTGACGATGCGCCGGAGCATCATCCCGCGGTGAGCTCGGCGGCCGAGGCCAGCGTCCGGCGGTTTGGCGAGACCGAACGGCGCCTGCACGCCTTCGTGTACTTCGATGCGGAGAACTCTCTCCTCCTCGACGCCGCGCTGATCGCGACGCACGCGACGGGCGCGCTCATGCGGGTGCCGGTCGGGGTGAAGGACATCTTCGACACGGCGGGCGTTCCGACCGAGCGCGGCAGCGCGCTGTACGCGGGTCGCGTCGCGGAGCACGATGCGGACGTGGTGCGGAATCTTCGCGCCGCCGGGGCGATCGTCGTCGGGAAGACGGTCACCGCCGAGCTCGCGATGGCCCATCCCGGACCGACCCGAAATCCCTGGGATCTGTCGCGCACCTCTGGCGGGTCGTCGATGGGATCGGCGGCGGCGGTCGCCGCGGGCGTGGTCCCGCTCGCGGTCGGCAGCCAGACCAACGGGTCTGTGATCCGGCCCGCGGCGTTCTGCGGGGTGGTTGGGTTCAAGCCCACCTTCGGCCGGCTCTCCCGCGAAGGCATGTTCGTAACGTCGGAGACCCTGGACCAGGTCGGCGGGTTCGCTCGATCGGTCCGCGAAGCCGCGAGCCTCGCTGCGGCCATGGCGGGAGAGCCGGTGGGCCGCTGGTGGTCGGATGACGCGACCCCGCCGAAGCTGGCCGCGCTCCGCACCGGCGAGTGGGAGCACGCCGACGACTCGGTGCAGAAGCGATTTCAGGCGGACGTCGATCGACTCGCCGCGGCGGGCTACCCCATCGCGTGGCCCGCCCCCCCACCGGGGCTGGACGACGCCCAGCGCGTGCTGCGCACGATCATGCTGTACGAGGAATCGCGCGCGATGGAGCGCGATCTGAGTGGGCGGGAAACGCTGGTGAGCGAGATCGCGCGCTCACATCTTGCCGACGGCGCCGCGATCCGAGACGAGGTCTATAGCGACGCGCTCCGAGCGCGCGAGCGGTTGGCCGAAGCGTTCGCGTCGTGGGCCACGCCCTACGACGCAATACTCACGCCGGCTACGGTCGGCGAGGCCCCCACCCCCGAGACGACCGGCGATCCGCGCTTCTGCACGAGATGGTCTCTCCTCGGCGCTCCGGCGATCGTGATCCCGAGCGGATTCGGCCCGAGTCGGTTGCCGCTCGGACTGCAGCTCGTCGCGACGCCGGGCGACGACCGGCGCCTCCTCGCCGCCGCGGCGTGGTGCGAAGCGACGCTGCCGCCGATCGGACAGCCGCCGCTCTAGGCCGTGCCCTCCGTGCGCGTTAGAGGTTGAAAAAGCTGAGGGCGGCGAGATTCGCGAGCACGACGGCAGCCTGCACGGCCAAGATCGCGAGGGCCTGTCTCGGAGCTCGTGGCAGCCACATGAGGGCGAACAACGCCACCAGCGGTACCTGCGCTGCCATCAGTAGCTGCCAGAAGCGACGTGACCGAGCACCAGGGCCAGGGCCGCGAGCGACAGTGCCAATGGAAGAAGAGCGCTCCAGTGCTTCATCGGCGCGACGCTCATCAGCGATATTCACGCGCGGAATCGCGACCGGTCGAGCCGGGTGCGGCGAGCGCGAAGGCCATCTCGACGGCTTGCTCCGGCGTCTGCGCGAAGTGCAGCTCCGCGATCTTCGCCTCCTCGAGGTGCTTGCCACCGTAGGCCACCTCGCGAATGCGCGACGACCATCCGCCGGTACCTTCGAGGATCACCGTCGGCTTGAGCTCGTACGCGACGGTCAGCTCGTTCAGCGTGCCGATCCCGCCCGAGATCATGATCACTGCGTCCGCCGCGCGGACCGTGAGCGTGTTACGCATCCAGCCCATACCGGTCGTGATCGCGATGTCGACGAACTCGTTGGCGTCACCCTTGTCAAATCCGGGCAGGATCCCGATGACCAGCCCGCCCGCGCTCTTGGCGCCGCGGCTCACGGCCTCCATGACACCGGAGAGCCCGCCGGTCACGACGATGCCCTTCCGCTCGGCGATGAGACGACCCACTTCCTCGGCCATTCGCAGCGCCTTCTCCGGGACGGGATCCTTCGGGTCCTTCGCGCTCTTGCCGATGATCGTGATGAGCGTTGGGCGTATCACGGCGCGGCGAGCATAGGTTCGTGCTCGAGGAGCGCGCGCAGCGCCGCCGGCCAGGCGAACCAGTGCCGCGACGCGACGGCTCCGCTCGTCTCGTCGTACGCCTCCGGAAGCATCCCGTCCCAGGTCTGCACCTGCGCGAGGCGCTCTCGCGCGCGTTCCTCCCGTGCCGCGTCCTTCGTCACGCGCGCGAGGACGATCTCCTGCAGGTCGCCGAGCGGCCAGGGATGGGGAGTGTGCACCGAGCCGAGTCCGGCGAGCGTCCCCGCGAAGTAGCCCTCGTTCGCGATGCTCCAGGCGAAGTCGATCGTCGCGCGCCACCGCGGATCGTCCACGGAGCAGAACCCCCACCCCGGTGCGAACACCGTCGGGAAGTCGTTGGCGTCGTGATAGTGGCGTGCGTTCGCGGCGTCGGGTCCGGCAATCGCGTACGCGAACCTACCTTCGCTCGCGAAATGGCGCAGGGTCGTGTCGCGAACCTCGGACGCCGCGGGATGACCGAACGCCACCAGCACGCGCCAGAGCAGAACGTGGCTCGAGAAGTGGAACGGCTGGACGAGCGGATCGTCCGCCGGGGTCTCCGCCGTGGCGATGAGTCCGAACGGAGTGCGGGCCGCCAGGAGCCGATCGATCACGTTGACGCATGACCCCGCGTAGCGCTCGCGCGGCGACGCATCCCCGGTCAGACGCGTGCGGTCGGCGATCAAGAGGAGTGGCCAGAGCTGCTGGTCGAGCTGGAACGCGGGATCCTTCGCCGCCCCCGATGCGAGCGACGCGCGCGGCCACCACCCGTCGACGGTCTCGGCAGCCTCGAAGCTCCAACGGATGAACCCGTCGACGAACGCCGCGATCCGCGGATCGCGCGGGCCAACCGCAAGGAGCGCACGGCACACGTAGTACGCGTCTCGCGTCCACACGAGCGGCAGAATCTCGTGGTCGGCGAGGATGGCGGTGGCGTCGCCGCTTCGTGACGCGGCGCAGTCGATCGCGTACGAAACACCGCGACGCGTGGGGTGCGCCGTCGGGGCAGCGAGATCCAGGCCGGTCCAGAGCTTGCGGCGCTCGGTCAGGTGCTGTTGGACCAGCGTCTCGGCGTCGCGGGCGAGCTCGTGGGCCTCGGTCAGCGTTGCGATCGCGTCGAGCCCGAGCGCTACGACAAGGATCGCGGCGGATTCGCTTCCGGCACCGATCTCGGCGTAGGTCGCCGCGATCGTGGCGGCGGCGCCGAGCGCCCGATCCTCGATGAGGAAGAGGCTGTCCGGCCAGTCTTCGCGCTGATGCATCGAGGTCCGGTTGTGGGTGTGCGCGTCCGCCAGCGGACCGCCGGCCGTGAGCTGTGTGTATTCGGCGCGCGCGAGTCGCATAGTGCTCGTCCACGTTGGCCCTCGGATCTCCGTCTTCGCTTTGATCCGGACGATCTGGATCGCGCCGCTGCGTCCGACGGGCGCGACAACGATCGACTCGAAGCGGCCCTCGGCGCGATCAACGACCGCGGAGGGAAACGAGTCCTCCGCGAGCCAGACCGAGCTCGGCTCTGCGTCCAACAGGTCGAAGCCGAAGCTCGGCCTCGTGGGATCGGCCAGCGACTCGCGGTATGCGCGCACCTCGGATTGATCGAAGCGGCTCCCGGCAAACGGCTCCATCCTCGTGAGCTCGACGCGGCCATGAACGGGATGCGCGATCCCGAGCGAGAGCCAACGTCCGCCCGGCGTGACCGTGCCGGAGACGATCCCGTTGCCGACGTCCAGCGGCTTGTACGGCCTGCGTCGGTCGAGCGGCGCCGTGACCGTCAGTGTGGTCCCCACGCCGCGCGCAGGTATCGGCGGATGAGGACGATGAACACGACCGCGGGCAGCACCATGAAGAACCCGGCGACGAGCTTGAGCGCGAGCGGCGAGGTCGAAAGCGACGCGAGGATCTGCGCCGGGAGCGTGCGCGTGCGCACCGTCAGGATCGAGGCGGCGAAGACTTCGTTCCACGAGATCACAAACGCGAAGATCGCCGCCGCCGCCAGACCCGGCACCGCCGGCGGGAGCGCGACACGGACGAACGCGGCCCACCGGCTGGCCCCGAGCGTTTCCGCGGCCTCTTCGAGGTCGTGCGGGAGTGCGACGAATACGCCGCCGACGATGAGGATCACGAAGGGGAGCGCCATCGCCGTGTGGACGAGGGCCACGCTGATGAGGTTGTCGTAGAGCCCAAGCCGCACGAAGATCGCGGCAAGCGGGATCGCGAGGATGGCGATCGGGAACATCTTCGTCACGAGCACGACGGCCCGGAATGCTTCGCGCCCACGGAAGCGGAACCGCGCCAGCGCGTACGCGGCCGGTGCGCCCAACGCGAGCCCGATCACGACCGTGAGAAGGGCGACGACCAGGCTGTTCAGCATCGCGGGGACGATGCCGCTCGAGTCGAGGAACAGCTGCATCGTCCCGACCGAGACCGAGGTCGGGAAGAGTGGCTTGGGATAGTCGGAGACATTCGGCTGCGGCGTGAGCGCGGATATCGCGATGAGGTAGAACGGGATCAGCGCCCAGATCGCGAGAACGACGGCGCTCGCGTAGATCAGCGTCCGGTCCAGCACGCGCGCGTTCATCGCTGGACCTCCATTTCGCGAGGGCCCAGCAGGCGGAGGTACACGACGATCGCGACGATGCTGAGTGCGAGGATCACCACTCCGTACGCCGCGGCGAGGTGCTCGTCCTGACTCGTCGCGTACGAGGTGTAAGCCTCGCCCGCGAGAACCGGGAGGTTGCGCCCGGCGAGGGCGAACACCACCGCGAATGTCTGGAACGCGAAGATCGTCCGGATGATGAGCGCCGACTGAAGGCTCGGTCGCAGGAGCGGGAGCACCACATGCATCGTCCTGCGGAGTCGAGTCGCGCCGAAGAGCTCCGCCGTTTCGAGGAAGTCGCGCGGTATGAGCTCGAGCCCGGCGATGAGGACGAGCAGGACCATCGCGGTCGTACGCCACGATTCCGCGATGACGATCGCTGTCACGAGGCCGGCGAAGTTGTCGAACGACAGCCAGAGCATCGGCTGAGCGATCACACCAGAGCTCTGCAACACGCTGTTCAAGTAGCCCCGCTCGGTGAAGGCCGCGAGCCATAGAAGTCCCGCGGCGAGATCGGAGACCGCGAGCGGGACCGTGTAGATGAGGAAGAACCAGCGGTGGCCGCGGAAGTGAGAGTTGACGAGCAGCGCCATCGCGAGCGCAAGCGCCACCTGCAGCGGCACGATGAGCAGCAGAACAAGGAACGTGTTGCGCCAGGCATCGTTGAAGTTAACGTCCGCGAGCATGCGCTGGAAGGTCTCGAGCGAGAATCCGTCGCTCTCGGTTCCGACCGAGAGGAAGAGCGCCTCGGCCATCGGGACGACGATGAGGACAACGAGGAAGGCGATGGATGGAAGCAGGAGGGTGAACGGCAGGAGCTGTCCCGTGCGCGTACGCATCCGAGGTCCAGCCTAGCCGCGACCGCTGCCGTTCGGTCTCAGCCCGAGATCGCCTCGCTCGCGAGCCAATCGAGCGCGACCGCGGCCGTCCACGACTGATCGAGCGAGCCGAGGGGCTCCGCGGTGAACGGCTCGAGGTATTCGGCGAAGTGCCGTTCGGCCCTCGGCTTGGTCCACCCGCCGACGTTGTTCCGGGCGAGAACGGCGAGCGCCTCGTCGCGCAGCTCGCGCGCGCTCCAGGTCGGAGCGGGTCGACTCAGTGCGGCGCCGCGAGTGCCTTGCCGGACGCCGCGTCCATCCAGCGGACCTTGTGCGGCTCGGGCGCGAGGCGGAGCTCCTCGTCGGCGCGGAGCGTCGTGTCAGCAGGTGCCACGACCTTGATGGATTCGTTCCCGACCATGACCGTGAGAAGCGCGTGCGACCCGAGCGGTTCGACGACCAGCACGCGACCCCGCAGCGGCCCCTCGCCGATCTTGATGTTCTCCGGACGTATCCCGAGGAGCAGCTCCTTGCCGTCCATGCCGGGCGGGCCGGGCACTTCGAACGCCTCGCCCACCGCCGTGCCGTTGCGAGCCCGGGCTTTCAAGAAGTTCATCGGCGGCGAGCCGATGAACGATCCGACGAAGACGTCCGCCGGCCGGTCGTACAGCGCGCCGGGCGTGTCGAGCTGAACGATCTGCCCCTCTCTCATAACCGCGATGCGGTCGCCCATCGAAAGCGCTTCGATCTGGTCGTGCGTGACGTAGACCGTCGTGCGCTTGACCTCGCCGTGCAGACGCTTCAGCTCGGCGCGCGCGTGGAGGCGGAGCAACGCGTCGAGGTTCGAGAGGGGCTCGTCCATCAGCAGCACGGGCGCGTCCGTGACGATCGCGCGCGCGACCGCGACGCGCTGCCGCTGGCCGCCGGACAGCTGCGCCGGGTAGCGATCGAGGAACGGCTCGAGCTGCAGCAGGGCTGCGCCTTCCTTCACCCGGCGCTCGACCTCGGCCTTCGGCTTCTTCCGCATTCGGAGACCGAACGCGATGTTGTCGTAGACCTTCATGTGCGGGAACACCGCATACGACTGGAAGACCATCGCGATGTGCCGATCGCGAGGAGAAAGGTCGGAGACATCGCGGTCGCCGATGCGGACGGTTCCACCATCGATCCGCTCGAGGCCGGCAAGGCATCGCAGCAGCGTCGTCTTCCCGCAACCCGACGGCCCGAGCAGGACCATGAACTCGCCGTCGCGGACCAGCAGGTCGACGTCCTTGAGCGCGACCGTCTTCCCGAAAGTCTTGCGGACGGACTCGAAGGCCACACTCGACATGGTCAGCTCACCTACCCGGTCCCCAGAGATTGAACAGGTACTTGCGCATGAAGAAGATAAAGAAGAGCGACGGAATGATCATGAAGAAGCCGCCCGCGAAGCGGAAGTAGAGCGGCGAGATGTTCAGCGAGGCCAGGACCTGGGCGGGCAGCGTGGTGTTGCGTACCGTCAGGATCGTGGCTGCGAACACTTCGTTCCATGAAGTTACGAAACTGAAGATCGCCGCGGCCGCGAGGCCGGGAAGCGCGAGTGGCAGCGCGATGCGCGTGAACGCGCCGAACCGCGATGTACCAAGCGTCTGCGCGGCTTCCTCGAGCTCGCGCGAGACCGCGAGGAACACGCCGGAGGTCACGATGACAATGAACGGCAGGACCATCGCGGTGTGCACCAGGATCACCGCGATCAGGTTGTCGTACAGACCAATTTGGATGAACGTGACCGCGAGCGGGATCGACAGGATCGCGATCGGGAACATCTTGGAGACGAGGACGCCCACCTGGAACCCGTCGCGCCCGGGGAAGCGGAACCGCGCGAGCGCGTACCCGGCAGGAGCGCCGATGAACAGGCCGAGCAGGATCGTCGCGACCGCCACGATGATGCTGTTGCGGACCGAGGGCAGGACACCGGTCGAGTTGACGAAGAAACTCATCGTGTCGGTGGAGAAGCGTGTCGGGAGGAGCGGCTTCGGAAATTCGTAGATCGCGGACCGCTCGCTGAACGCCGCGAGCGCGACCAGGTAGATCGGGATGAGCGTCCAGAGCGCGAGGATCACCGCGACCGTGTAGAGAAGGATTCGGTCGACGAGGACGCGGCGCGACGCGGTGCGGCGTCGAAGAGCGGGCGCGGCTGCCGTCATTTGCCGAGCTCTCCCTCGCGGACCCGGAACAGGCGCAGATACGTGACCGTAGCGGCGATGGTGAGCACGAGGATGAGCGTCGCGAACGCGGCCGCCACGTTGTTGTTGCGGTTGTTGTAGTACCAGTCGTAGGCCTCGTAGCCCAAAACCGGCAGCTGCCGGCCCGCCAGGGCGAGCACGACGGCGAACGCGTTGAACGCAAAGATCGTTCGAATGATGAGCGCCGACTGCAGGCTCGGCTTGAGCAGCGGCAGCACGACGACGAGCGTCCGCTTCAATCGGCTCGCGCCGAAGACCTCGGCGGCCTCGAAGTACTCGCGCGGAATGAGCTGCAGCCCGGCGAGGAGGATCACCAGCACCAGCGCGGTCGCTCGCCACGATTCCGCGACGACGACGGCGGTGAAGACCCACTGGAGGTTCTCGTACGAGAGGAACGCCATCGGCTCCTTGATCACGCCGAGCCCGGTGAGGATGGTGTTGAGATATCCCTGGTCCGTGAAGATCGAGAGCCACACGATGCCGGCGGCAAGGTCGGAGATCGCGAGCGGGATCGCGTAGATGTACAGAAAGATGCCGTGACCGGGAAAGCGCGAATGGATGAGGAGAGCCATCGCCAGGGCGAGCACCATCTGGATGGGAACGATCGCGATGAGCAGGAGGATGGTGTTGCGGAATGACTCCGCGAACGCGACGTCGTTGAACATCTTCTTGTACGCGTCGAGTCCGAAGGTCCCATCGGCGGCCTGGAACGAGAGCAGCACTGCCTGCGCGATCGGGACGAGGATCAGAAGGCTGAGGAAGATGACCGTGGGCGCGAGAAGGCCGAGCGGGAGGGCCGCTTCCGACCGGACGATCGCCGCCGGAAATGAGGCGGCCCTCCGCGCTCCGACCGCCATCTACGTCACTTGACCTGGCAGGGCCCCGTGCTCGCCGGATCCGGCCGCCAGCACGGAGCTTTGGTGTCGTTCATGACCGTTTGAAGGATCGCCGCTTCGTCGTTCAGGACTTTCTGGATGTCCTCGTTCTTGATCACGATCCGCTGGAACGTGTCGAGCTGGACCTTGTTGAACTCGCCGCCCTTCGCGCCGAGTCCGATCGGCAATAGCGCGACTTTCGCGTCGGGCGACTTCGACTGGGCCTGCACCGCATCGGCTTCGATCTTCAGATACGCAGCCAAATCGCTCGGTAGCGGTTTGTCGAGCACCGGGAAGAACGCGACCGCGTTCAGGGTCTTCCCCTGGACGTCCGGCGTCGTCATGTAGTCGATGAAGGCCTCCGCGCCGGCCTTGTTCGGCGAGCTCTTGGGGATCGCGAGACCGGCCAGCACCGACATGTAGTAGAGACCCTTCGGTCCCTTCGGCGCCGGCACCGCGACGAAGTCATTCGGCTTCTGCTTGAAGGCGTCCACGAGACGCGCGACATGGTCGAAGCCCACCCATACCTGGCCTGAGAGCAGCGCTTCCTGCATAAAGTCGGTGTTGAGGGACTGGGGGTTCATGTACTGCCAGAGATCCTTGAGGTCCTGCCACATCTTCGCCGCGTCGGCGCTCTTGTACGTCGTGACGAGACCACCCGTGTACGCGGGGTACATGTAGCCCTGGATGAGGCGATGCAGCAGTGACATCGGGCCCGCCGGGAGTCCACATTTCTTCTGCCCGGTCTTGTCAAAGATGTTCTTGCACCAGTCTTTGAGCTGCGTGTAGGTGATGTCGCCCTCTTTGACGCCGGAGGGCAGGTACTGCAGAGCCTGCTTGTTGACTCCCATGATGTAGGTCGCCTGCATCCACGGGATGTAGACCTGCCGGTTCGTTCCGAGCTTCCCGAGGTCCAGGAATTCCTGCGCGATGCCGCGATCCTTGAGCTTTTGGGCGAGCGGAGTGAGGTCCTCGAAGATCGTCAGATCGCTGAAACTGGCGAAGTCACCATGCACTCCGCCGATCACGCCGACCTGGCCCTTCGACGTCTTGGTCTCGGCGGTGATCCGATCCACGAATGGGCCGGCGGCCGAGCCGAGGAAGTCGACCGGGGCGATCGTGAACCCCGCAAGGATCTGCTTCCGAACGGCTTCCGATTCGGTCACGGTGTTGAACTGAGTCGAGAGCATCACGAACGGTTCGCTCGAGATCGCGCCCGATCCGGACGGTGACGGAGTCGAGCTCGGGCCACAAGCGACCGCCATCATGCTGATCGCGAGGGCGAGCGCGAATGAGTTGCGTAACTGTTTCATACCCTCTCCCCGCGTAGAACTGCGGCGACTATAGGCCTGTCGCCGCCGCGCGCACCTTCCGTCAGTACGCGAGCGCCGCCTGAAGCACGGTCTCCGGCTTCGTCACCGCGGCGAACGCGTCCGCCGCCTTCTCGACGGGGAACGTAACGCGCGGCAGATCGCCGAGGATGAGGCGGCCGTTCGCAGCGAGCTCGATCACTCGCGTGCGAAGGGTCGCCATCGACCACGCCGGGTGGATGTTGCCGATCTGCGCAGACCGGATCTCGACGCCGTTGTGATGGAACTCGTCGCCGAGGAAGAGCCCGGCGGCCTCGCCCTGGTAGAAACCGACGGCCACCACGCGACCGCGCCGGCGCACAGTCCGAATGGCTTCCTGCAACGCACGTGTGGATCCGGTGCACTCGAGGACAACGGCGATGCCTTCGCCCCCGAGCCGGAGCTTGAGCTCGCGCGCAACATCGACGCCATCGGCCGAGAGCAGCGTGTCGAGACGACAGGTCTTGGCGATCTCGAGGCGCGACGCGAGCCGATCGACGACGTGGACTGCGGACGCGCCCGAGGCGGCCGCGAGCTGCGCGACGATGAGACCGACCGGGCCCGCGCCGAAGACGACGGTCGGCGTCCCGCGAAGCTCTTCGCCCGCGTACGCGATCGCGTTCATGCCGATCGGCGCCATCTGCGCGAGATCGACGCCGTCGTCGAGCGAGAGACCGTCGGGAACGCGCTGATCGCCCGCGACCTCGGCCGGGAGGGAAACGAGCTCGGTGTGCCGCCATTTGCCGTAGATACACGTGCCGACGGGGACCGCCGGGACCGCGCTCTCCACGACCTTCCCGGCCGCGCGATAGCCGAACACGATCGGGTACTCGACCGACGGCCGCCCTTGGACGAAGAGGCGGAGATCGGGGTCCCACCGCTTGTGCAGGTAGGGGTTCGTAGCGCCGGCGCCGATGTACGTCATCTCCGTACCCGGGCTGATCGCCGACGTCACCGTCCGCACCCTCACGTGCCCAGGCGCCAGCGGCGCTACGGGATACTCATGGCAATCGACCTCGCCGCTTTCCAGTATTCGTACGGTGCGCCCGCCGATCTCGCCGCGGGCGATGAGCTCGTCGATCTCTGTGGTCACACGGCGAGCTCGCTCTCGCGGATGAAGTCGCGTACGAGCGCCGCGGTGCGTGGCAGCACGATCTCGGGATCGCCCGAGAGCGACGCGCACTCAATGCCGATGTCGCCTTCGTAGCCGATCCCGGCGAGCGCCGAGAAGATCGAGGAGAAGTCGATGTGACCAGCGCCAGGCTCGAAGCGCTGCGAGTCCGCCATCTGCACGTAGCCGAGCTTCTCGCCGGCCTCGGCGAGGGACGCTGCCATGTCGGCCTCTTCGATGTTCATGTGGAACGTATCGCCCACGACAAACACCGCCGGACTGTCGATGGCATCACGGAAACGGATCGCGTCGGCGACGGTCACGCACACGTCGTTCTGATAGCGGTTCAGCGGCTCGATGAAGATCCGCGCGCCGACACGCTCCGCGCGCTCGGCGAGCGGACGCAGTCCCTCGAGGAAAAGCGTCTCGTCCTCGTCGCGCGTGCGACCGGTCGCGATGCCCGGCAGATTTCGCGTGCGCCCCCAGATCGGCACGACGACGATGCCCGTCCCGAGCTCGCCCGCGAGATCGAGGAGCGCGGCGATGTCGGTCCGTGCGGAAGCGATCTTCTCGGGGTTCGGATCGATCAACCAGCCGCGGTAGCCGCCCGCGATCGCCGTGACCTGGATCTTCTCTCGGATAGCGACGCGAGCCTCATCGAACGCGGGACGCTCCGAAAGCTCGAGAGCGTCGAAGCCGAAGCGCCGCGCCGCCTCGTACTTCTCGCGCAGCGTCGCGCCGGGCACGAGTCGGTCCTGAACGCCGATCCGGCTCACGAGCGGATCTCGACGAACGTCGTCTTCATTTCCGCGATCTCGACCCAGGCTCGACGCTGTGCGCTGACGATGACCGCCGCCGCGAACCGAACGTGGCGCAAGCCATCCTCGAATGTCGGCAGCGGCACGGGCGACGGCTTGCCGTCGATCGTCCCGTAAAACGCGGCGAAGAGATTGCGACGGCCTTCGTCGTTGCTCGGCGGGCGTTTCACAAGGTCGCGCGCGGCTGGCGAGCGCATGTTGGCGCGCGTGATCACCTCGGCGGCGCGATCGCGCGCGCCGATACGGAGCTCGTCGCGCCGCTCGCTGAGCCACGTCGCCGATCCCGCGGTGCCGTCTAGTGAGACCTCGACCTCGTTGGGGCGTCCGGCAGAGGCCTGCGACAGAGTGCACACGCCCTGCATCCCTCCGGCGAAACGCAGCAGGATCCCAGCATGGTCTTCGGTCTTGCGCCCGTGCAGGTAGCCGAGCTGCGATACGACGGCTTCGACCTTCTGGGCGGTGATCGCCTCGATGAGGTCGAGCCAGTGCACGCCGATGTCGGCGGCTGTACGTGAGAGGCTTCCGCGCGAGGTGTTGAGGCGCCAGTCGTCGTCCGTCCCGAGGAGCAGCCAGTCCTGCAGAAATCCTCCACGAGCCAGATGCACGGGTCCGATCTCGCCGGCCTGCATCCGCCACGCGAGCTCCACGAGGAGCGGCAGGAAGCGGTAGTTCTGGCAGATCGTCGCGTGCCGTCCGCTCTGCTCCGCCCACTCGGCGAGCTTCTCCGCTCCCTCGAGATCGCCGGCGAGCGGCTTTTCGCAGACGACGTGCTTGCCCGCGCGAAGCGCCTCACGGACGAGTGGAGGATGCAGGTCGTTCGCGGTCGTGACGTGCACCACGTCCACGGCCGGATCGCGCAGCGGCGCGAGGTCGGCCAATGTCGCGGTGCCGCTGAGGGGACCGACCACGTCGATGCCGATGCTCTTGAGCGCTTCGGCGTGCGCCTTTCCCGCGTTGCCGGCGCCGACGACGAGCGCCCGGTGTGTCACGCCCGGAATTGTCGCCGCTCGCGTGCCCCAGAATCCGAACGTGGCCGACGTCGCTCCCTTCCGCGCACTCCGCTACGGCGAGCAGCCCGAACCGCTCGGCGAGCTGCTGTGCCCGCCGTACGACGTCATCAGCCCCGACGACCGCGAACGCCTCTACGGGCTGAGCCCGCATAACTTCGTCCGAGTTGAATTCCCGAAGCCGGACGGCGACCCGTACGCGAGCGCCGCCGCCGACCTGGCCGCCTGGCGTCTCCGCGGCGTGATGAAGCAGGACGCCGCGGCCGCCATTTACGTGCACGACCACGAGTTCTCAGTCGGCAAGACGCGGGTGCGGCGGCGCGGGATCCACTGCGCGCTGCGGCTTCATCGCCCCGAAGAGGGCGTCGTGATGCCGCACGAGCTGACCTTTCCGAAAGCGAAGGAGGACCGCCTCGCGCTCCTGCGTGCGACGCGCACCAACACCAGCGCGATCTTTGGCGTCTTCGAGGACGCTCGCGGCGAGATCGCCGGAGGAATATCGCGTCACATCGAAGGAACGAAGCCGACGGCCGAGGCGACCGTCGGCGATCAGGAGCACCGCGTCTGGGCCATCGGCGACCGGATGGGGATCGGCGAGTTCCGCGAGGCGCTCGCCAAGCGCCGCGTCTACATCGCGGACGGGCACCATCGGTACGAGACCGCTCTTGCGTACCTCGCCGAACGCGGCGCAGGCGCATCCGCCGACGCGCCGATCGGCTATGTCCTCGCCTACCTCTGCGCCGCGGACGACCCGGGGCTGCGCATCTTCGCGACACATCGCGTCGTGCGCGGCGACGGCGCGCTCGATCGCGCGATCGACCGGTACTTCGTGCGATCCCCGATCGACGCCGGCGCCATCGGCGACATCCAGCCGGGCATCGTGGTGGTGCGCGATGGACGTTACGAGCAGCTGCAGCTGAAACAGGACGCCGACCTCAGCAGCGTGAAGCCCGCCTGGCGCGAGCTGCCCGTGGCGCAAGCCGAGGAGCTTCTCCTCCGGGAAGTGCGCGACTCCGGTGCCGAGATCGCGTACGAGCACGACACCAATGCGGCGCTCGCCGCTACGGAGACGGGCGCGACCGCGCTGCTGTTGCGAGCGGTCGATCCTGAAACGCTGCGTCGCGTGGCCGACGCCGGCGAGCGACTTCCGCAGAAGACCACTTACTTCTATCCGAAGGTTCCCGCGGGTCTCGTGGTGCGGCCGCTCGACTAGGCGCTATGACGCGGAGCTACGCGGGGGCGTATCACCGGACCGGACCGTGCGCGCTTCCTGCAGCTCCTTGTCGCGCTCCACATAGAGGTCGAACGCGCGCCCTGCGATCGTCGGCGCCTCTTCTCCCAGAGCGCCGCGGGTCGCGCGGTATGCCGGCATTCCGACGGCGACCTCGGTCATGACCGAGGCGGACGTACCGCAGAGGGTCGATACCGCTTCGTCAAAGAACGTCAGCCCCGTCGCCCCGACACCGGCCGCGAACGCCGCGAGATGCAGCCGCTCGAGGACGTATCCACCCTCGACCTGCGACGCGCGGTAGCCGCGCGGCCCCAGCGCAGCTATGACACGCCCGAGATCGGCGAGGTGGAACGTCGTGTAAGCGCCGTCACCCCCCTGTGCCTGGTCGAGGCTCACGTGTCGTCCGTCCTCTCGAAAGTCCCCCTCGCGATCGAGACGCAGTCCGTCTGCGTCGAGGCGATACAGGCCCGGCTGCCGGCCATCCACCGCATGGACGAGCACTACGTGCTCGAGGAGCGTGCGCCCGTCGTCGACCCGGCGCCCGGGGCCGGGCGTACGGCGACGGCCAATGCCCAGTCCAGCGCGGCGGCAGGAACCGCATCCGGAAGCATCCGCCGAGTCGAGCCGCGATGCAGGATGACGTCCTCGATCGAGCGTTCATGCCCCGATGGGGGCGCGACCCTCATGACCACAGAGCCGGCCGCGGCGCGAGACCGCGACGCGCGCCACGCTGCCACAGATCCGTCATCCCGGAGATCACCCGAGCGGTGTGCAGCGGTGATCAGCGGGAACTCGATCGGCTCGGCGGTGCTGATCGCTGGATCGGCGATCTCTAGCGGACGTACAGCGGGCAGCGTGCCCGATGACCCTGCCGCGCGTCCGAATGTCGCGAGCGCGACTGGGAACTGGTCCACACCGTCGACGCCGACGAGCGCTGCGACGTCGGCATCAACGAAGCCGAGGGCGATCCGTGCCTCGACGCCGTCGGCCTCCGCGACGGCCACCATGTTCGCCAGCAACCCGCCGGTGTCCCAATACACATGGCGGAGCGCGCGCTCGGCGTAGCGCCAGGCCGCGCGCCATGGGACGCCGACGACGACTACCGTCGCGGCGCGCCGCGTGATCGACTCGTCAGCGGCCGCGTGGGCCAGGACCGCGCGGAAGTCCCCCTTGCGCAATCGATCAAGACGCAGGTGCAGACCGTGGAAGTAATAGACGCCCGCAGGCACGCCATCGAGATCGCCGCAGACGACGTACAAGTCCGGGTAGCTGTGCGCTGACGACGCGGCACGGAAGTAGCGCTTGCCCCGCGGAGATTCGAGGACGCGTGTGATGCCCGCAGAGAACGCCAGAACACGCGCGAGAGTACCGGCGTCGAACATCGCATCATCTGATTGGGGTCGCGCCAGCACCTCCGTTGCGCGGCCGGTCCGTCGCGACAGGGCCTCCACGGAAAGTTCGACCGAGGGCAAACCCACGAACTCCTTGAACGTGAGCGGAACGTTGTCGGGTGGCTGGCGAGTGAAGTCGAGTCGGTGCGGCCCGCGCAGTGGATCCCGGGACACTGTGCCTGGGGTCTCCCCAGGCCAGTTGTCGGTCTCCCGATGGAAGAGACGCGTGGCGTCGATCGCGTCCAGTTCTGGCACGGTCAGGCACCGTAGCACGGCACCGGAGACCGGTAATCGATCCGCTCACCCCGTCGACGATGCTCTAGTTTGTTGGGCGGCCGATGACCAAAGCCGCAAGATCCGTGTTTGCTTTCGGCGTCTACCTCGTCGCGCTGGGGCTGACACTCGTCGTCGCTCCGAACTTCCCGCTCTCACTCTTCGGCATGCCGACGCCGGACGAGCCGTGGATCCGAGTCGCCGGAATGCTCGCGTTGTTGCTCGGCTACTACTACGTCCAGTGCGCTCGCGCCGAGCTCCGACGCTTCTTCGAATTGACTGTCGGGGCGCGCTTCGCGGTCATCGTTTTTTTCGCCGCGTTCGTCGCGCTTGGCTTTGCCAAGCCGACGCTGCTGCTTTTCGGCACGGTCGACCTCGCCGGTGCGATCTGGACCGCCCTCGCGCTCCGGGCCGACGCCGCGGCGCGGGCGTGAGACATCACTGCGGGGAGGGAGGTGTGTGAGTTCACCACATAGCGGACAGATGTCTCAGGACATCGTGGACACCCAAGCTGGCGAGGGGGTGTTGCGATGGGCCTGGGACGGTACGTGGTGGACGCGGTCGTGCTCGAGGGGCGCAGTCCAAGCGAGCTCGCGCGGACGCATCAGGTCTCCCGGAGCTGGATCTATGAGCTTGTCGCCCGGTACCGCCAGGGCGGGTACGCGGCGCTCGAGCCGCGCTCTCGCCGGCCGCGCTCCTGCGCGCACGAGGTCGGGCCGAAGGCGCAGGCCCTGGTCCTCCAGATGCGCCGCGACCTGGTCCGCGCGGGCCACGATGCCGGTGCTCAGACCATCGCCCATCACCTCGCGCGCCGCCTGAAGCGGGTCCCCTCGGTCACGACGATCTGGCGGATCCTTTCGCGTCACGGCCTCATCACGCCCCAGCCGCACAAGCGGCCGCGCTCCTCGTTCACCCGCTTCGAGGCGCAGCTCCCCAATGAGCTCTGGCAGACCGACGCCACGCACTGGACGCTCGGGGACGGGACCACGGCCGAGATCCTCAACCTCATCGACGATCATTCGCGCTTCGCGCTCGCCGCGGTCGCCTTCGCCACGGTCAAGGCCGCCGACGTGGTGCAGGTGTTCTTCGCCGCGGCCAGCGCGCACGGCCTGCCCGCCGCGCTTTTGAGCGACAACGGCGCGGTCTTCAGCGGCCGCTCGCGCGGCGGAACGGTCCTCCTTGAGACCGAGCTCGCGCGTCTGGGGATCCGCTGCGTGCACTCGACGCCCTATCACCCCCAGACCTGCGGCAAGGTGGAGCGCTTTCATCAGACCGTGAAGCGCTTCCTCGCCAAACAGCCGGTGCCGCGCTCGGTCGCGCACCTGCAGCTGCAGCTCGACGGCTTCCGCGCCTATTACAACCAGCGGCGGCCGCACCGCGCGCTCGCAGGGCGCACGCCGCTCGTCGCCTTCAACGCGCGCCTCAAAGCCAAGCCGCCCGAGCTGCCGGAGACGGTCACCGACTTCCGGGTCCGCCATGACAAGGTGGATAGCTGCGGTCGAGTCACGCTGCGCTACCTGAGCCAGCTGCGGCACATCTACGTCGGACGCGCGCACAAGGGTGAGCGGATCCGTCTGCTCATCGCCGGCGCGAACGTCCGGATCGTCCGCGACGACGGTCAGCTGCTACGCGAGCTCACCCTCGATCCGAGCCGCCGCTATTTCGGCGCGCGGACACCTGTCCACAATGTCGTGAGACAGGTGTCCTCGATGTCCTGAGACATCACAACTGCGGGGAGGGAGGGATTCGAACCCTCGAAGGCGCCTTACGGCATCCTTACGGGTTTAGCAAACCCGCGCACTAGGCCAACTATGCGACCTCCCCGTGAGGTCACCAAACCCAGAGCGAGTCTACCCGTGCCGGCCCGGTCAGGCGAGAGGCGACCCGCTCCTCCCCCTACGTGTGGCGACGATGTGCGCGATCGCAGCGAGCGCGATCTCTTCCGGCGTCTGCGCTCCAAGGTCAAGACCGACCGGCGTGTGCACGCGCGCGAGCGATCGATCAGAGATTCCCGCGGCACGTAGCTCGTCGAGAAGACCGCCGGTGTGCCGGCGGCTGCCCATCATCCCGAGATACGGCGCCTCCGAAAGGAGAAGGATGCGCAATGCCGCCTGCGAGAACTCGCGGTCGTGCCCGGCGATGACGACATAGGTCTCCGGTCCGAGGCGCAGCCTGGTGAGCTCGGTCGCGTCACGAACGACGATGCGCTCATCAGGCTCCGGCGCATCGGATGCACCGACGGAGACCGCGCGGATCGTGAACCCGAGGACCTTCCCGATGGTCGCGAGCGCGCGCGCGACCGGACCTGTTCCGATAACGATCAGCTCGGGCCGCGCGGTCGATCCAGGGACCGTTTCGCCCGGCACGAATGGACGGACCTCGACGCGGATGCGCGACGCATCGTCCCAGTCGTACGTGCGCTCGAGTCGAACGCGTTCGCGCAACGCGCGCGTCGCGTCGTGCTCGCCGGACTCGTCGAATCCGTCGCACCCCAGGCTGCCGAACCGTTCGCCGCTTTCGAGCACGCCGAGCGCCATGCCTTCGCGCGACGGCGGACTTCCCTCGAGCGCCGTCACCGTGACGAGGGCCGCGCGCTCACCGCGCTCGAGCGCTTCGCGGACCGCTGCTCGTGGCTCCACGTGTTCAGCATAGAAAGAGGCCCTGCCAGCGCGGCAGGGCCTCTCCTTTAGGTGCCGGACCGAACGCTACTCGCGGTACCCACCCACGCCGAACGCGCTGGCGTAGACGTTTTGCGCGAAGTACAGGAGGAAGGCGAGCGCGACGCCCCACATGAGGGGATGGACCTCGTTCGCCTTGCCGCGTGCGAGCTTGATGAAGACGAAGGTGATGAACCCTGCGCCGATGCCGTTCGTGATCGAGTACGTGAACGGCATGATCACGATCGTGAGCAGGGCGGGGAGACCCAGCTCGAGATCGGTGAAGTCGATCTTCGACGCGATGCCCGCCATGAGGAATCCGACGATGACCAGAGCGGGCGCGGTCGCCTCAGGCGGGATGACCGCCACGACCGGCGCGATGAACATCGCGGCGAGGAACAGGATGCCGGTGACCACGCTCGCGAGGCCCGTCCGCGCGCCGGACGAGACGCCCGCGGCAGACTCGATATAGGTCGTGTTGCTCGACGCGCCCATGAGGCCGCCGAACGCCGCACCGACCGAGTCGACAAGAAGGATCTTGCGGATGCCAGGGAGCCGGCCCTTGCTGTCGAGCCACCCGGCTTGGCCGCCAATGCCGATGACGGTGCCCATCGTGTCGAAGAAGTCCGACAGCATGATCGTGAACACCGCGAGGATCGTCGCGAGGACGCCGATGGTCGCGAACGCGCTGAAGTTCAGTCCGCTGAGCGCGTTCGAGAAGTTGGGGAATTCGAACCATGACGTGGGAAGCTGCGCCGTGCCTGGAGCCGTCGAGGGCACGTACGTCGAGAAGACCGCGTGTAGGAGACCCGCGACGATCGTCGTCCCGACGATGCCGAGCAGTAGCGCCGCCCGCACGCCGCGGGCGAAGAGCGCGAGCGTGATGATGAGACCGATGACGAACGTCAGGATTGGGCCTGTGTTAAGAGGCGACAACGTGACGACTGTGCCCACGCCGCGGGTCACGAAACCGGCATTCACGAGTCCAATCAGCAGAATGAAGAGGCCGATGCCCACGCCGATCGCCTGTTTGAGCTGCATCGGGATCGCATTGAGGATGGCCTCGCGCAGGCCGCTCAGGACGAGCGCGGTGATGACGATGCCTTCCATGAGGATGATCCCCATGGCGGCCTGCCACGGCAGCGGCGGAGTGCCGAGAACGAGCTGGTACGCGACCACCGCGTTGAGACCGAGGCCGGCGGCCATCGCGAACGGCCTGTTCGCGTAAAGACCCATCGCGATCGTGAGGACGCCGGCGCAGAGCGCGGTCATCGCGACCGTTTGCGGGAAGCCGGGCCCGAGGTTCTTGTCCTGAAGGCCCGCGTTCCCGACATAGTTCAGGATGATCGGGTTCAACGCGATGATGTAGGCCATCACGAAGAACGTCGTGATGCCGCCAATGACCTCGGTGCTTACCGTGGTCGAGTTCTCGCGAAGCTTGAATAACCGCTCAAGAATCGCCGGCGCCTCCGGCCTTCTGGCCGTTCGTGCCGCCCGTGCAGCCATGCAGTCCCTCCTCCGCCGCGCTCACACCGACGCGCGAAGGTCCGGGTCGCGATC
Organism: Chloroflexota bacterium; assembly: GCA_038040345.1. Classification (GTDB taxonomy): domain Bacteria; phylum Chloroflexota; class Limnocylindria; order P2-11E; family P2-11E; genus 3-1-20CM-2-70-9. The sequence goes on along the minus strand of JBBPIQ010000002.1, from coordinate 250,972 downwards.
TCTGGAAGCGCGCATCCTCCCCCGGGCCGCGGGGAGCATACCCCGGACGGGATTCGAAGCTACTTGGTCGGCTTGGGCTTGGTCTCGGTGCTCACGCCGGAACAGCATTTACCGCAGCACGCTCCACAAGCGCAGGACATGACGCACCTCCGAGGATTTCTGGATGGACTCTAGCCGCCCGGATGCGCGATGTCGTTGCCCGCGCTAGGGTCCGAGGAATGACGACTGCACCGATCGTCCTGGTTCCCGGTTTCTGGCTCGGCGCGTGGGCGTGGGACGAGGTCGCCGCCGCGTTGCGTGCCGACGGTCACCGCGTGACGGCGGTGACGCTGCCCGGTCTCGAGTCGGCGGATGCCGATCGATCCGCGATCACGTTCGCCGACCACGTCGACGCGATCTGCAACGCGGTGAAGGCCGCGGGGGATCGTGTCGTGCTCGCGGTGCATAGTGGTGCCGGGGCCCCCGGGTATGCGGTTACCGACCGCATCCCCAAGCAGCTCGCGGCGATTGTCTACGTCGACACCGGCCCAGCGACGGCCGCGCTCGACGCGAGCTTCGACGCGGCGGAGAAGCCGATGCCCTCGCTCGAGAAGCTCGCGGCAGACGAGAACCTCGACGGGCTCTCCAAGGAGCAGCTCGAGACGTTCCGGCGCCGGGCCGTTCCCGAGCCGGGCGCCGCGCTGCGCGGGGCGGCCAAGCTGACGAACGCCGCGCGCCTCGACGTGCCGAGCACGGTCGTGTGCACGGGGTACACGTCCGCGCAATACAAGGACGCGGTCAAGGAGGGCCAGGCGTGGCTCGGGGGTCTCGCCGAGCTACGCAATGTCACCTGGGTCGACCTGCCGACGAGCCACTGGCCGATGTGGTCGCGGCCAAAGGAGCTCGCCGAGATCATCGGCGACGTCGCGAAGGCTCACGCCGGCCGCGCCTAGCTACGACGATGGCTGACGATCGCTCCTACATCGATGCGAACACCCGCGAACGCGAGCGTCTGCGCGCGCTCATCAAAAGCTTGGACGACGACGCGCTCACCGCTCCCGTGAACGAGTTTTGGACCGTCGCCGGCGTGCTCGGTCACATCGCGTACTGGGACATCCGCGTTCTGGTCCTCGCCGAGAAGATCGATCGCGGCGAACCGTGGGCGACGTCGGACGCCGAGCCCGGCGGCGACTGGCTCAACGACTCGACCCGTCCGCTGATCCACGCGATCGCGCCGAGAGAGGCCGCGAAGTTCGCCCTGCGGATCGCCGACGAGACGGACGCGCGCGTAGCGAAGCTGCCCCTGGACCGGCTTTGGCCGGGCGACCCCGACAGCCCGATCAATCCGGTACGCGCCGATCACCGCCGCGAGCACCTCGACGAGATCGAGGCCGCGCTAAAAGCCCGCCGTTGATTCCCTAACGATCTGCGGAGGGGGTGGGATTCGAACCCACGGAGAGCTTGCACCCTCAGCGGTTTTCAAGTGCGCCCCGGCCCGTCCATGATCGTCCGCTAACGTCGATTCATTCGAGAAAATCGCGCAGCCCGTCCGGTGTCGTCCCCGATCGTGCGCGGCCGTCGCTCGTCTCTGCTACAGGAATTGCTGTAGTAGCAGGCGGATCGCCTCGTCGACCAACACGCGGAACTATGACGACGAGCGCAACTATGAGAAGGATCCTGAACAATGGATCGACTTGCGTCCGGGAGCTGAGAATCCGCGAACAAGTTGCTCGCACACGCCGCCGCCAAGCCAAGTGCACTGAGCTGGATCTTCACCTGGCTTGGCGGTCTTGCGCGAGGATCTCGCTAGAAGTTCCGAAGTGGTCTACGAAGCAGCAGAAGCGCCCCGAAGCTGGCCAGGGCCAGGCCAAGCAGCGCGAGCGGACCCCACGACTCCGCCGTGCTCGTTGATGGCAGGACTGTTAGATGAACTGTCGGCGCTGCGGTTGGAGCGACTGTCGGCGCTGCGGTTGGAGTGGCCGCACCGATCGGGGTCGCTGTGGGCGCGGCTATCGGAGTTGCCGAAGGTGCAACCGTGAACGGTGGCCGCGTCGGCGGAATGTTTAGCGCAGATGCGCACACTGACGTTAGGAATCGGTCGTTGTCCAATGTCACGGCATCATTCCGGGCCAGCGCTCTGCCATAGACGGTCACGCCGGTAGTGACCGTGATCTTGGTTAGAGCCATGATCGTGCCGACGAAGGTGGAGCCCGTTCCCAGAGTCGCTGAGCTCCCGACCTGCCAGAAGACGTTGCACGGGCTCGCGCCGTTGATGAAGCTCACAAGACTCGACGACCCGGTGATGAGGGTTGCCGGCGTCTGGAAGATCCAGACGGACGCTGGATCGTTCTGCCCATCGAGGGTCAGCACTCCTGTGAGACCGAGCGTGCCGCCTCTATAGACGCCACCAACGAGGGTCTGCCCGACGAGATCGCCACCCACAACCGTGAACGGCGTTCGTCCTGCGGCGTTGTTATACGCGGTGGTCAGGTCGCTCTGGGCCTGCTGCGCGACGGCGTCACCCGCGTGGATTGCCCCGCCGGCTATTCCGGGCGGCCACGCGCCCACCGAGGTACCGGGCCAAACCCCTACGTCTTTGTCGGTGGTGGTCGGGCCTGTGTTGGTCACTGCCAGACCGCCGAGGACCGAGAAGCTGGCAGCCGTTCCCAGGGGAACAGTGGAAGTTGCCGCATTCGCAGCGGTGCCTGCCATCGCGCCGATCGCAATGATGAGCGCGATGACGACCGTCGCAGCGAGTGCCTTTGAGTTCTTCATGTCGGACACCTCGACTGCATCTTGGGCTGGTTGCTTGCTCGAGTCATGACCAAACAGTCATGCGGCAGATGCGGCGCAGATGACGGCAAGGTCATGACAAGGACACCCCCAGGCGTCAGGGTTCAAGACAGTGTCGATCGCTGACCCCATCCGCGTCCTCGTGCTCGAAGAGTTCCGGCTGCGCGTCGCAGATGTGGACGGCGCGGCCGCGCGAATCGTGGCGGGGTCGCCACACGGGATCGAACCCGCCATACCTCTATTGACGAGCATCGACGACCGACGCGACGTCGCGATGCTCAGAGCGCTCCACGCGGGAGAGTCGACCGAGGCCGACGCGGCACAACGCGCGGCTCTCGAACCGTTGGTCTCGAGCTGGGCGGTGCCGAAACACTACGGGCCGAGGATCGCCGAGGGCTCGCAAAGTCCGCCTTCGCACTTCCGGCTCGCCGTGACCGAATCTGGTATCAATACCGGCGGCGCTCCTCCGGTCACCCTCAGCCAAGAGCCGGCCGGCGACGGAACGACGAGCCACGCGGTAGGTCTGGTCTGGATCGGAGCGCCTGTCGGGACGCACGCGGGTCTCTTGGTGCTCCTCGGTAGCTATGACGATCCGGTATCGGTTGGGCGCGGTCCCTCCGGCTGGCCACTTCCGCTGAGCCGCGAGCTCGGCGTGCGTATTTACGAGAACAGCCAAGCCTAGAATGGGCCGATGGCAGAGGCCGAGCCGGCCGCAAGAGAATCCGACCGCGCGGTCCGCGTGCTCTTGGTCATCGGCGACAAAGCGCTCGCGAACACCGTCGACCTCACCCTGCGGCATGGGCGATACGCCCGCCGGATCGCGGAAACGGTGAATCAGGCCAAGGGCGCGATCGTGGAGTGGAAGCCCCATCTCCTTCTGGTCAACATAGACATCGAGGCCGGTCGGGGGATCCAGCTCATCAACGAGGCGCGCGCCCAGGGGTCGACAGCGGTCATCGCCCTCACCCGGCGCAGCGACCTCCGCGGGAAGCTCGACGCCTTCGAGCGCGGCGCGGACGATTACATCGGCATCCCCTTCGTGCCGGACGATCTGGTCGCCCGCGCCCACGCGGTGATCCGCCGGACCCACGGCAGCGCCGTAGAGCTGGTCCCGCGCCTGCGCATTGGTGACCTCGAGATCGACGTTCTCAACCGAAAGGTGCTCGCTGGCGAACACGAGCTGCACCTCACCTCGCTCGAGCAGGCACTGCTGTACCTTCTCGCCGCCAACGCCGGGAGCGTCCTCACGCGCGAGCAGATCCTCGACGCGCTCTGGGGCACCGACTTCGTGATCGAGAGCAACGTCGTGGACCGCCACGTGCGGGCGCTGCGGGCGAAGCTCCAGGACGACTGGCACAAGCCCCGGTACATCGAGACGGTCCCGGGCGCCGGCTACCGATTCGTCAGCGCTTCCGACGCCGAGAAGAACTGACCCCGTCCGATCCGGCGAGCGGCAAGGCCAACGCGAACGTGCTGCCCAACTCCTCGCTCCCTCAACCCTCCGGCGACAGAGGCTCCTGGATGCCCGGCGATGGGATGAGCTCAATGGCGTCGTCGTCGACCAGAGCGAGCTGTTCATGACCAAACTTCAAGAGTGGGAGGACTTCTACACTTTCGACCGGCCCCTCGGCGCCCTGGGCGGTCAGACTCCGTACGAGCGGCTGCGCCAAAAAGAGCAAGACCACAGATGTCAGTTGACATCGTCAGTTGCACACTGCGGAGGGAGTGGGATTCGAACCCACGACGCCCCTAAGGACGTAGCGGTTTTCAAGACCGCCGCATTCGACCGCTCTGCCACCCCTCCGAGGCAACAATGATGGGGCTCCTGAACAGACTTGGGACACCAGGGTTGGAGAACTGATGCCCATTTCTGATGCCCATCATCAAGGCCGACGGGCGTTGGCTGCTTGGGCCCTCGCGAGAAGAGCGTTGCTTAACGCGTGGTGCAGGACGATAAGGCGAAAGGTGCGGTGCGACTGCGACCGCTACCAGCGGCATCGCGACTCCCATGCCACCCATCGCATCCTCGCGGACGGCGACCCACTAAAGTGCGAGGCGGGGCTCAGACTCCGTAATGTTGGGGCCGCGGCTCAGCGCCGCAGACGCGCAGGAGGTCAGCAGACACCATGGCTCAGAGGAAACCTGCAAAGAAGGGCGCGCAGAAGTCCGCCAAGAGCACCACCGCGAGCGGCAAGACGTCCAAGGGATTCACCGTGGAGGAACGAGCCGCGATGAAGGAGCGCGCCCAAGAGCTGAAGGCGGCCGCGGACAAGGCGGACGGGGAGAGCGCGGTGCTCGCGAAGATCGCCCAGATGCGGGAACCGGATCGCGCCCTGGGCAAGCGGCTCCACGCGATCGTCAAAGCCAGCGCGCCAGCCCTGTCTCCGAAGCTCTGGTACGGGATGCCCGCGTATGCCAAAGACGGCAAGGTCGTCTGCTTCTTCCAAGACGCGCAGAAGTTCAAGACGAGATACGCGACGCTCGGCTTCAGCGACGCGGCGAACCTCGACGAAGGCGCTATGTGGCCGGTCGCCTACGCGCTGACGGAGTTGGCTGCGGCCGAAGAGGCAAGGATCGGCGCGTTCGTAAAGAAAGCGGTGCGCTGAGGACCGAGCTTGCGATGGTGATCTGAATCGCCCCAAGAGCTCTCTCGCGAAACAACGAGGCTGATCAAATGTTTGCGAGCCAATCTTCCGGCACCGCTTCTTGACATATGCCGATATGGACATATATTTCAAGCGACATGGCCCGAGCCGCGACCACCTCCGATGCCTTCAACGCGGTGGCCGAGCCGCAGCGTCGCCGGATCCTCATGCTCCTGAAGGGGCGCGAGCGCCCGGTGAACGAGCTCGCCCGAGCGCTGCGGATCACGCAGCCCCGGACGTCGAAGCACCTTCGTGTGCTGCGCGAGGTCGGCCTCGTGCGCGTTCGCGAGTCGGGACAGCAGCGGCTCTACGCGCTCGACGCGCGCGGCCTTGAGCCGGTCCACGAATGGGTCGTCGGATTCGAGCAGTACTGGAACGAGAACTTCGAGAGGCTAAACGAATACGTGAAGAAATTGCAGCAGAAGGAGCACACAGATGGCAACCGAAACAAGCACTGAGGCGGAGCGCGAGATCGTAGTCTCGCGGATCATCGAGGGGCCACGACGACTCGTGTTCGACGCGTTCACCAGCGCCGCCCACCTCGAGGAGTGGTGTGCGCCGAAGGGCGGCGAGATCACCACGCACTCGTTCGACTTCAAGCCGGGCGGTGTCTGGGACGCGACGATCCACGGCCCCGACGGCAGCGAGTACCCGAACCACTTCGTTTGGAAAGAGATCACCCCACCGGAACGTATCGTCTGGATGTACGGGATGGGCAAGGACGACCCCAACCAGGTAAAGACCGTCCTGACGCTCGCCGAGCGCGGCGCCACGACCGAGGCGACACTCCGTTTGGTCTTCGGCAGCAAGGAAGAGAGAGACGAGAAGGTCGCCAAGTACTACGCCGCGGAGGGCGCCCGCGGGTCTCTCGACAGCCTCGCCACTTGGGTGGCCGCGCACGCCCGCTAGCCCGAGTAAGAACGCCGGATGCTCAAGCGGCGGTGCGAGAAGGACCTCGACGCCGCCAGCATCCGGCGCTGCCTGAAGTGATGCTCGCGGCGCTCTAGGGTCGACGCATGACCGACCATCCGTTCATCGAGGTCCACGGCGCCCGCGAGAAAAACCTCAAGAACGTCTCGCTGTCCATCCCGAAGCAGAAGATCACAGTCTTCACCGGCATCTCCGGCTCGGGGAAGTCCTCGCTCGTGTTCGACACGATCGCCGCCGAGGCGCAGCGGCAGCTCAACGAGACGTTCACCTTCTTCGTCCAAGGCTTCATGCCGCACTACGGGCAGCCCGACGTCGAGCGGATCGAGCACCTGAACGCGCCGATCATCATCGACCAGAAGCGCGCCTACTCCTGCCGCTCCCTGCACGCACAACGATCAATTTCAAGACCGCCGCACCCCTTCAAGACCGCGGTCTGCCCGTTGACCTCAGCCGAGGTGATCGTCCCGGTGACATACATGACGTTGGTATCGAAGTTGCCGCTGCCCGCAGTACCCCGCACAGCGCTCGGTGCGAGCGCTAGGCACTCGAACGGCCCTGACCCGTTGCGCGAGCTGAAGGCGAACTTCGTCTCCACGGGAACGAAGGACGGAGCGCCAGTGCCGCCGGACACGAGCGACTCCTCTGGTTTTGGTTCGAGCGCTTGAGCGGCAGCGCTGAATAGCCGAAGTGTCGAGGGCTCGCGGGGTCAGGAAGGCGGCGGCCGCTGCGCCGCCTTCCTCTGCTCTCAGCGGTCTTAGTCCTTTTCCGCCTTTGACAGGAAGTGGAAGAGCGTGTGGTTCACGTTGTCTGCCGCGATGTCGCCGTTCCAGTAATAGACAAAGCCCCTGGACGTCCTGATCCCCTCAAACACCGAAGACGGGGTCCCAGCGATCGTGCAGCTCACCACGAGGATCCCCTCGCTCTGGTCTGAGTACCGGACGCGAAGGACCGCCAGTCCTGCGCGAGCGTCGGCTTTGTCGCCGATGGCGTCGATCGTCAGCGGGAACGTCCCCGGGGCCAGGTGCCACTCGACGAGCTCAGTCACCCTGTAGGTGCCGTGGCCGACACCCGCGGTCCCGGTCGTCGACCAGGTCCCCCCGCCAGTCACCGCTTTGCGCTGGCCAGGTCGGAAGGTCCCCGAGCCGGTGAGCGTGATGATCCCCGTGTCGAGGTTTGCGCGGGCGGACGCGCTGCCCCCCGCCGACACCGTGCCGGTCGTAAAGTCGATGCTGATGATGTCCCAGCGGAATCTTGCCCCTTCTCCCCCTTCGCCGTCATCCGCGAGCGCGGTCGCCGATGACGAAAGCGCTCCGATAACGCCTAGCGCCCCAGCGGTCTTCAAGATCCCACGTCGGCTAATACGCGATTCGGTCATTCCGTGTCTCCCCTCTATCTCTGTTCGAGCGCGGTGCTCGGTCTTGCAGGCGTGCCGCCACGACGCTGCGGAAGGTTCGTCCTAATGACTCCTCCCCACCCCGGGCGGCCTTGCCCATGACCGCAGTACGCCGAACTCGGTAGTACTAGCAGTCCGACTATGCCCTGTCGAGACCGACGACCGCTCGGTCGCGCCGCGAGCCTGGTCTTAAGTCCGAGTGCGAACTGGAGAACGCGCGGCTCTTAGATCGACCGGCGCGATCGCGGAGACTCGTCAGACCCTCGGCGCCGGCTGTTCGCCGCGGAAGACCGCCGCATGGCGTCGAGCGAAGTCTTCGAAGCTCAAGGGTCGGCGCTTGAAGATCGTCTGGATCACCGGCGACACGGTCGCCTCTTTTCCCTTACGACGCTCCGCGAAGAGCTCGGCCAGTCCATCTGCGAGATACGCAGGCATGCCCGCGGCGAGCTGGGCGGCCTTGGCGTCTTCGGGCGGCACGTCGACGTAGCGGATCGGCTTGCCCGTCGCAGCGGAGAGCGCAGCTGCGACTTGGGTCATCGTGAGCGCATCCGGACCCGTGATCGGGTACGTCTTGCCTTCGTGTCCCGAACCGGTGAGCACGTCCGCGGCCACGTCAGCGATGTCGCCGATGTCTATGGCTGCGATCCGCGCGTCAGCCATTGGCAAGGACAAGGCACCTCTGTTGACGATCGACGGCACCTGGCGGAAGTACGCGTGCATGAACTCGCCCGCGCGGAGATGCGTGAAGGCCATCCCCGACGCCTCCAGGTGCTGCTCGATCTCGCCGTGCATGCGAGCAAACCTGAAAGGCGAGTTGAGGTCGGGGATTATTCCGGAGAGCTTCACGACATGACGCACACCAGCAAGGGCTGCCGCGTCGATGAATGCCGACTGGACCTCCCCCATGGTCGGGTCTGAGGAAGAAATGAGCATCGCTCGATCGATTCCCTTGAGCGCAGACGCCAGAGTCTGCGGACGGGCCATATCGGCTTCAGCAACCTCGACGCCGGCCAGCCGCGACAACTCGGCCGCTTTTGGAGCATTGGCGCCAGTGGCATTGCGAACCAGCGCACGTACGGCGACGCCGCGGGCCGACAGCCTCCGCACCAGCTCCCCACCATTTAGGCCGGTGGCGCCAGTCACGAGGATCACGCTCCGACCCTCTGGCGTACGACATCCCAGATGTTCATGAATGGAAGACTATGACCACGGGAGGGACGATTCATGGACCCAATCGCGCTCTTCGGAATTCAATTCACGTTGAGCCTGGCGGCATATGCGCTCATCGGCTTCTGGTACGTAGCGCCTCGCCTGTCCAAGTTGCCGCGGGAGGTAGCCCTCGCGCCACTGCTCTGGATCCACGCGTTTCGCGTTGTTGGCGGGACGATCCTGGCTCCCGGCTCCGTCGACGCGGGAGTACCGATGGAGTTCCGGGTGATGATCGGATATGGCGACCTGGCGACGGCATTTTTGGCACTACTGGCACTCATCGCCCTCCGTGCCCGTTTCAGTGGCGCGATCCCATTGGTCTGGCTTTGCGTGATCGTCGGAATGCTAGATACGGTCAACGCGATCGTTCAATCGGTCCGCGACAATGTGTTCACGTATTCGCTGGGCGTGAATTGGGTCATTGTGGCCATCTATGTGCCAGCCCTATTGGTCAGCAGCCTCCTGATCTTCATGCGACTGCTCAGTCCAAATCGCTCGCCTTCCGAGAACTCTCCCCATGGTTGAATGCACGGGAGCACAAAATCCGCTCCGTCGCCTTTCACGCCCATATCGAGAGGGCCCGGGTAGACATCTGGCTGTGGGCCGTCCGGATCTATAAGACCCGTTCGGAGGCGACGGCCGCCTGCCGTGGCCGGGTTCGCGTGAACAGTGCGGCGGCGAAGTGTCTGGTCGACCACAGCCCGCCTGTGCCCGTGGTCAAGCGAGAGCCCCGCGAACTCGATCGCCTCAGGCGGCCATAGATCGCGAGGTGAAGACGCCGTTCCTCTCGCGTCTCAAGGAGGCCTGCGACCTCGTCGGTGCCAAACTGGAGGTCATACCCAAGGCGGACAACTCGGGCAGGATCACCCTTCCGTCAGGTCGCGTGCGCTACTTCCACCGACTGCAATGGGACCTCAACACCCTTGGTGCGGCGGCGATCGCTCTCGATAAGGACGCCACCGCGCGTGTGCTCAAGCAGTTGGGCCACACGGTCCCGACTGGACGCAGCTTCTCGTATTACGGGCGGCTCCACGAGGCGCGCGGCATCGGGGGCGCCTACGCGTACGCGCAGAGGCTCGGGTTGCCAGTGCTACTCAAACCAAACGACAGCTCCGGCGACCAGCACGTGTGCGTCGTCTATACCCGCGCGCAGTTCTACGCGGCCGCCCGTGAGGTCTTCGCCGCCTCCAAGAAGCTCCTGGTGCAGCGCATCGCACGCGGCAGCGACTGCTCGATAGTCGTCCTCGACGGCGAGGTCCTGATGGCGAGCGAGAAGACGCGGCCGTACGTGCTCGGTGATGGCCACTCCAGTATTCGCAAGCTCATCGCGACTGGCCAGCGACGCAGCCGCGCAGCAGGGCACCCGACCCGGCTGCGCGTAGACGATGTCCGGGTGGGCAGGCACCTCGCCCACAGTCGCCAGGCGCTCGAAACGGTGCCTACCGCAGGTCAACGCGTCGAGCTTCTGCCATGCGGCAATCTCGGCGTGGGTGGTGACGTTCGGCTGGTGACTGAAGTGCTGCACCCCAAGCTAGGAGCGCTCGCTATCCGAGTGGTTGGCGACATGGGCCTGCGCCTCGCCAGCCTGGACCTAGTCCTCAGTCAACCATCCGATGCGCTGCCAAAGAGGTGCACCGTATTAGAGGTGAACTCCGCACCGGGACTCGACACGCATGAGCGAGAGCCCGGCTGGTCACGCCGCCGCGTCGACCGCATGTGCAGGATCTTGCTCGCCCTGGATCGCGAGCTCTAGAAGTCGAGCTAAAGAAAAAAGGCGGAAGGGCCCCGAAGGGGTCCCTCCGCCTCGTTCTTGGCCAGTGCGGCCCTAGTCGTCCTTGTCGTTGCCGCCTTGGCGGCCAGGGTGCCCAGGCGTCCCGCCGTTCTCGTCGTTCGAACGGTCGTCGTCGCCCTGGTTCGAGTTGCCCGGATCACAGTCCTCGGGCCCGTTGCCTACGCCCTGGTTGCAGGCCTCGTGTTTGTCCTTGTTCTTGCCTCCGCCGCCAAGGCTTCCGCCTGTGCAGCCGGTGAAGGTGCCGCCGGTGATCGACACCGCGGCTTTGGCGAGAGCCCGCCCGTTGAAGGTTCCAACGGTCGTCCCGATCACGGTGATTGCCGCCCCGGCGAGAACCGTGCCGAAGAACTGCGTGCCGGTGGCGTTCGAAGTGGTCATGGACGCACCCGCGCGGACCCACCACGTCACGTCACACGGGTTCGCGCCAGCGGGCAGGACCATATGGAGATTGGTGCCCGTGAGAGCGCCGCTGTTGCCGGTGGCCAGAGTCCCGACCTCGATGAGCCAGGGCCCGCTCCCGGTGAGGATCAACGTGCTGTCTGTGAACGTCAGCCCGTTCGGGAAACAGGTGACACCGGACCCGAGCGAGAGCGTCGTGGTCGTGTAGGCCGCAGTAAGGATGGTCGTGGTGCACGGCACGAGCCCAAGCGCCGCATACGCCTTGTCAAAGGCCGCTACAACTCCAGCCGAGACCGGCGCGGTCTGCGACCCCGTAATCGTGCACGTGCCTGGAGTGATCGAGGCCGGGACGCCAGAGGAGCCCAGGTTTCCGATGATCGTGGCGGGGCCAACACAGGTCACCGCTCCCAAACCCCCGTCGGCTGCGCTGAGGATCGCGAAGTTGCCAGCGATTCCAAGGGATGGTCCTGGAGCCGCCGCGTTCGCGGTGGGTCCTCCCAACGTGAGCATGCTCATCGCGAGCATGACCGCGACCGCAGCTGTCAGCAGTAATTTTGGACCGCGAACTCGAGGACGCGCGTGGGTAATGTTCGTTGTCATTGAGAGGTGCCTTCTTTCAAATCTTCTTCGTCTTGTCGTATCCGCGCGCTCCGACGCTCTTTGCGCCGTGTAGACGATCGCGCCGCCCCCCCTGGCGTCAGCGATCAGATCGCCGTGCAGGTGGCACCGACCAACGTCGCGCCACGAACCGAATCATGCGCGAATCGGAGCCACACCCCGATGACGATTTCGTAACCCAGGAAACAAACCGGGCCTATCTTTGGGTCCGATGCGCTGAGAGGTGCCGCTAAACGAGCCTAGGTGTCTTCGGTGTCGAAATCGGAGACAAATCGGTCGCCCGCGCCCGGGACGGTCGCGATGCACCGAGGCTTGTGCCAGTCGTTAACGTTCGCTCTCGGAGCCTTGATGGTCACAGGCACAGAAAAAACCCGGGTAGACATCTGGCTGTGGGCCGTCCGGATCTATAAGTCTCGGTCGGAAGCGACGGCCGCCTGCCGTGGCGGCCATGTGCGCGTGAACAGCGGTGCGGCCAAGGCGTCGACGCAGGTGAAGGTCGGCGACCGCATCGACGCGTTCGTCGGGCGTCCCCGCATTCTCGAGGTCGTGGTCATCATCGAAAAGCGCGTTGGGGCGCCGGCGGCGGCGAAGTGCATGGTCGACCACAGCCCGCCTGCGCCGGTGGTCAAGCGACAGCCACGCGTAGCCGTACGAGAGCCGGGCAGCGGCCGTCCGACAAAGCGCGAGCGCCGCGAGCTCGATCGCTTCAGAGGATCATGAAGTCGTCGCGTCGTGGGTAGCATTTCGCCAATGGCGACCACCACGAGTCCACGAACCTCACCGCTAACGCATTGGAGCGGTTGGCTGCCGATCGCGATTCCCGTTTTGCTGCTGGTCCTAGGTGTGCGATTCGTCGCCACGAATGGGCTGGTCCGCCAGGCCGACGAGGGCACCGAGGCGCACCTCTTCCAGCTCCTCATGCCGGTGCAACTGGCGGTGATGGGGTATTTCGCGCTGACCTGGCTCCCGCGCGCGCCACGAGCGGCGCTCCCAGTGCTCGCGCTGCAGGTTTTCGCGGCCGCCGTTGTGTTCGCAATGGTGTATTGGATCGAGCACTCGGGGCCGGCGGTCTAGAAATGCCGATACGGAAGGTCACCACGAAACCCTCGAAGACCGTCGATGACTACATCGCGTCCGCACCGAAGGACAGGCGCGCCGCACTGACGAAGCTGCGCCAGACGATCAAGGCAGCCGCGCCGAAGGCGACCGAGATCGTCAGCTACGGGATGGCGGGGTTCAAGCAAGACGGGAAACGAGTTGCGTACTTCGCCTATTGGAAGGCTCACACCGCCCTGTACGGCACCAGCCGCAAGTTCATCGACGCGCACGCCGACGAACTCACGGCCTACGTGCAGAGCAAAGGCACACTTCAGTTTCCCGCAAACAAGCCGCTTCCGTACGGGCTCGTGACGAAGATCGTAAGAGCCCGCGTCGCCGAGATCGAAAAGACCCGCTAGGCGAAGAGCCCGGCCTTAGGAACGCGCTCCGATATCGGCCACCGGTCGGTCAGCCTCCGTCGGCATCTCCATCGGGGTCATGAGCTGGAAATAGTTGTTGTCCGGGTCGGCGAACGTCGAGATCCACATCTGCTGCCCAGGAGCCTCATCCATCTGGTAGGGCTCCTTCACGACGGTGGCGCCCGCGGCCTTCAGTTTTTCGAACTCTGCCTTGACGTCGGCCGCGGTGATGTTCCAGATCAGCCGACCTGGCGTGGTGTTCTTTCCCTTGACCTGGTCGTGCGGCCCGACGGTCATCGAGCCACTACCGATCTGCCATCCGAAGTAGCCGCCCTCGTCCCAGTTGGGCTTGCCGAAGAGCTTGGTGTAGTAGTCCCTGAGTCGGTCCGGGTTCTCTGTTCCGATGAGTAGGCCATTGAGGTTCATGTTGTCTCCCCCTGAGTTGGTTTGGTCGCTACGTGAAGCCTAGTCCTAGTTCGCAGCGACGACCGCCTTGAGCCAACGAAGAATGCTGGCGCTGTCGACATCGGCGGCGGTGCGGACCTTGAGCATTCGATTGCCCTTGCCGCTGCCCTCGAGCTTCTTGCCTGGATCGACGAACGCGCTCGGCGGCGCGAAGAAGTTGATGCCGACGTGGTCCTTGAATGAGGCGAGCGCGCAGATGTTCTTTCCATTCATTTGGTAGAACGGCACGCCCCACTTGATCGAGACGTCCGCGTCGGGCACTCCCTTGTTCACGAGGGCGCGCAGCTTCTCGAGCAACGCCGCCTTGTCGGCGGGCTGCTCAGCGAAATAGCGATCGTCCACGCCCGCGCCGGTCTTCTTTGCCGCGGGCTTCTTGGCGGCGGTCTTCGGTGCGGCCATTCGTCTGCTCCCCCACGTGCTACGCGGACTCTACGCGACTACGCCTGGAGAACGCCCACTTCACGATGTGCTTTGGGTCGGTGTAGGCCTTCCATACAAGTTCCCGCGGCGCGTCGAACACGCGGGTCAAAGTGAGGATTCGATTCGTCGTGCTCACCGCGCTTGTCCTTTACGGCGAGCGAGGAGCTCGTCCAGCTTATCGAAGCTCTGTCGCAGGCCCTCGGTCACGCCAAGCTTGATGAGCGACTCGTACTCGGCGACCGTCTCGGCGGTCTGGTGGATAGTCAGCTTGGTCTTGTTGCCCTGCGCCTCGAAGAGAACGGTGACGAGGATCGGCGGGGGCGGCGCGCCTTCCTCGCCGCCGAACGTGAATACCAGGCGTTCGTTCGGCACGACCTCGCGGAAGATGCCCTTGCCGGGAAGTACCTCGCCGTTGAACGGCGGCCCGTCCGGTCCCTTCATGTCGACGCGGAAGATGCCACCCGGCCGCGCGTCGACCTCGCACCGCGGCGAGGTGAAGTCCTTTGGCGGGAACCACTGCGCGAGCTGCTTCGGATCGGTCCAGGCTTTGTAGACCATCTCGCGCGGCGCATCGAAGACCCGGGTCGTGACGACGGTCCGCTCCGGCGCGCTCACGCTATTTCTTGCGGCCATGCTTCTTGTCCTCCCCTTGTAGTTCACGCAGATGCTGGTCGAGGCGATCGAGGCTCTGCTCCCAGAAGATCCGGTAGCGCTCCATCCATTTCGCGGCCTCATGCAGACGCGCCGCCTCGAGCCGCGCCGGGCGCCACTGGGCGTCCCGTCCGCGCGAGATCAGCTCCGCGTTTTCGAGCACCTTGAGATGCTTCGAGACCGCGGGAAGCGTCATGTCGAACGGCTTCGCGAGCTCCGTGACCGAGGCCTCTCCCGACGCCAGGCGCGCGAGGATCGCCCGCCTCGTCGGGTCGGCGATGGCCGCGAACGTCGCGCTGAGGTGGTCGGTCGCCATCTATCTATTGTACCTTCCGGTTAAATAACTACTTGGTTTACTACAGGCTTACAGGCCAGCTGTCAAGTGCGCCCGTGGGCCGAGGAAGAGCTATCGGCTCAGAGGAACAGGTGGTACTGGAAGAATTCGTCGTCCTTCTTCCAGCCGCAAGATTCGTACAAGGTCTGCGCGGGCGTGTTCGTTACCCCAGTGTTGAGAACGAGGCCCTTGGCGCCCGTGTCGACCGCGTGGCGCCTCGCTCGCTCGAGCAACGCTCGCCCGACCCCGCCACGTCGAATGTCGGAGCGAACGAAGAGGTCGTTCAAGATCCAGAGGCGCTTGAGTGAGACGGACGAGAACGATGGGTAGAGCTGGGTGAAGCCCGACCGGCTCTCGTGAACCCGTGTACGCCACATAGGTCACGGACTCGTCGCGCTCGATCCGATCGCCGAGGAACGCGCGCGTGGCGGCGAGGTCCGACCGCTGTCCGTAGAACTGACGGTAGCCATCGAAGAGCGGAGCGAGGTCATCGAGCTCGTTGCGCCCGGCGCGCACGATACGAATCTCGGCCATAACTCACAGAGTAGGGTTCCCGTCGTGATCGCGGCATTTTTCCGGTGGCTTGTGTTCGGGCTTGCGTTCCTCTTCGTCATGGTCAACGTCCACGAGATCGGACACACCATATTCGCGAAGCTACTTGGCGATGATTCCGCTCATTACGTGCTCTATCAGGCGCAGGGACAAAGCGCCTGTATGGGCTGCAACTTGTACGACTCATCCCGACTGGGAGACATTGCGAACGTACTCGTCAACTTCGGCGGGGTCGTCTTCACCCAACTGCTTTGCTGGTTTGCCATTCTTTTGCTCGCAAGTGGCGAGCGGGCCGGGCTGAAGCGGTGGATGCTCCTATCGGCGATCGGCATCGCGTGGTCAGGCGATCTCATCCTCCAGCTCGTGCAAGGTCTTCAGGCCAAAGTGCCCGAGACGCTGCCCCGCGGAGCAGAAAGCGCGTACACGGACTACCAGGCCGTCATCTGGTTCATGCGGGACCAAACAGGCGCAGACGTCTCGGATCTAAAGGCGGTCTTGGTCGTGGCGACCGTCGGCTACACCGCGCTGCTCCTGGTCGCTACCCGATGGGCTCTACATCGAGGGCGCGGCGTCGGGCGAACGGAGCCTTGAAGCGACGAACACGCCTGCGATCGCGACGGCGCAGGCCATGGCGTCGGTGATCGCAACTCCGACGACAGCGCTGCCCAGTCCGGCGACCGCGGCGGCGACCGCGACCGCGCCGATGCCGGTGCCGAGCGCGTTCCCGAGAACGTCCGCGAGCTGCATCGCCGCGGCGCTCGCGCCTTCGCTGCCCGAGGGGGCGTGGCGCAACACGGTGAGCGAGATCGAGCTGTATGCCATCCCGATCCCGAGACCGGCGATGCCCCACACCGGGACGCAGAGCCACGCGGGCACCGCGCCCGCCAGCACGACACCCATCCCGGCGATCCCGATCGCGATCAGGAGAAAGCCGTTCCGCACGAGCGGAGCCTCGCCAACGCGCAAGACCGTCCGCTCCTGGATCCACGCGCCCGTGGTCCAGGCGATCGTGCCGCCGGTGAGCGCGAGCCCCGAGAGGACGACGCTCTCGCCGCGGATGGTTGTCACGGTGAGCGGCACGAACACATCCGCCGCGAAGAATGCGAATGTGAGGATCCCCTTTAAAAGCACCGCCGCGGGCAATGGGCCCTGCGCTGTGAACGTGCCGCGCGGCAGGAGTTTTCGCAGCGCTGGGAGACCGGCCAGAAGTCCGATCGCGAGGAGCGCGGGCGTTATGAGGATGTCGCGGGCCTGAAGGCCTGCGAGCGCGAGCCCCGCTCCTGACGCGACGCGGACCGCATCGACGAGCACGCCCCGAGCCGCGCGATCGGGATTGCCCGGAACGGTGCGCAGCTCGCGCAGCGCGAGCGATCCGGCGACGATCACGAGTGGCAGGAGACCAAGGAACACGGAGCGCCAGCCGATGTGGTCCGCGACGAACGCGGCGAGGGCCGGGCCGGCGATGCCGGGAACGACCCAGGCCGTCGAGAGGATCGCGAACATGCGCGGCCGGAGCGCATCTGGATACGTGCGGCCGATCACCAGGTAAGCGACGGCGGGTATCGCGCCGGCGCCGAGTCCCTGCACCGCACGAGCCGCCACGAGCACAGGCATCGATGGCGCAAGGCCACCGATGAGAAGGCCGAGCGCGAATAGAGCGAGGCCGGCGCCGAATGGAATCGCCGGACCAAAGCGGTCGGCGAATTCGCCGGCCACAACGATCCCGACGAGATTCGCGAGAAGGAAAGCGCTGAAGACCCATCCGTACAGCTCGATGCCGCCGAGGTCGTCGGCGACGAGCGGCATGATCGTCGCGATCGCGAGCGCTTCGAACGCGACGAACGTCACGTTGAGAACGAGGCCCACGGTGAGCCCGCGCCAGCGCTCGTCCATTAGGCCGAAAGTCACCTGAACGGGTGACTTGCTAACACACCTCGCCGACACCCGGATGACAGGTCCCCCGACGTAACCTCGGTTGGCCGATGCGGGGAGCGACGATCACCTGTCCGAAGTGCGCGACGGAGATGCCTGTTGCGTACAGCTTCTGTGGAAAATGCGGCGCGCGGCTTCTCGCGCGCGCGCCCGTCGAGGGCGAGACGAAGCAGGTCACGGTCCTCTTCGCGGACATCTCCGGGTTCACCGCGCTTGCGGAGCGCCTCGATCCGGAAGAGCTCCACGAGAACATGCGCGCCGCGTGGGACGCGATCGCCGTGGAGATCAGGGCGTCCGGCGGCCTCATCGAGAAGTACATCGGGGACGCCGTCGTCGCGGTGTTCGGCGCGGTAGACAACGAGGTCGATCATCCGGCACGCGCGCAACGGTCCGCCCTCGCGATCCTCGGCGCGCTGGATCGCGAGAACGAGCGCATCGCCGAGCGCACCGGTCGCAACCTCGCGCTGCGAATCGGGATAAACACCGGCCTCGCGGTCGCGGGGGCGGTCGGCGACAAGGAGAGCGAGTTCGGCGTGCTCGGCGACGCCGTAAACGTCGCCGCGCGGCTCGAGCAGGCGGCGGAGCCGGGCGAGGTCCTCGTCGGCGATGCCACATACCGTCTTGCTCCGGGTCTCTTCGCCTACGAGCCGCACCCGCCCGTCGCCGCCAAAGGCAAGAGCGCGCCCCTCGTCGCGTGGCGGCTCCTTCGTGTCGAGACCGCCGCGACCGACCGCGGCCGCGCTCCGCTGATCGGTCGCGATCAGGAGATGGGGCTGCTCTTGGGCGCACTCGATGAGGCGCTCGCCGGAAAGGGCCACATCGTCTCGATCGTGGGCGAGGCCGGGCTCGGGAAGACGCGGCTGGTTGACGAGCTGCTCGCCGATCCGCGTGCGCTTGGCGCGCGCGTCGCTCGGGCACGATGCTCGCCATACGACGCGCACCGCGCATACGGCGCGATCTCCGACCTCCTCAGGCGAGCGCTCGCGATCGGCACGAACGCGCCGACAGAGATCGCGCACCGCATGCTCACCGAAACGGTCCCCAGCATGGAGCCCGAGGCCGCGAAGCTCGTGCTCGCCGCTCTCGGTTACAGCCTCACGCTGCCGCCGCTCTCTGGCGAGACGCGCCGCAAGCTCCTTGACCGCGCGATCCGCGATCTCATCCTTCGCGTCGCTCGCACGCAGCCGGTCATCCTCGCGCTGTCCGACGTGCAGTGGGCCGACGCGGCGTCGCAGGAGCTCCTGGCCGCGCTTGCGCCTGCGCTCGCAAGCACCGCGGCGCTGTTCGTGACGACGTATCGCCCGGAGCTGAATCCACCCTGGTCGACGAGCCGCGGCCACGTGCAGATCCGGCTCACACCGCTCGACCGCGGTTCGAGCGCCGCTCTCCTTCAGGCCCTTCTCCCGGCGAGCGCGCTCCCGCAGGAGGCCGTGGACGACGTCGTCTCCCGAAGCGCCGGCAGCCCCACCTATATAGAGGAGACGGCGCGGTGGCTCGTCGCGACCGGCGTCGTGGTCGTGCGCGAGGACGCATCGCCGCTCGCCGACGTCAGCCGGATGCGCGAGCTACCCGATGCGCTTCCGATGCTCCTGCTGCGGCGGGCGGAGCTCGCGGTCGGTCCGGAAAGGCGCGTGCTTCACGCGACCGCGGTCGCTGCGCGCGCCTGCGAGCCCGGCCTGCTGCGGGCGCTGTTCGGCCAGGACCTCGATGTCGATTCGGCCCTCGCGAGTCTCTGCGCTCGCGGCCTGTTGGAGCTCGCGAGCCACGGCGACTACCGGTTCCGGCAATCGCTGTTGCGCGAGCTCGTGTACGACTCGATCTCACCGCGGAACCGCGAGGACTTGCACGGCCGCATCGGCCAGGTGATCGAGAGCGTGATGCCCGAGGTCGCGGTCCAGCAGCCCGAGCTTCTCGCCAATCATTTCGCCGAGTCCACGCACGTCACCCGCGCGATCGACTACACGATGCGATCGGGCGACCGCGCCGTCGCGTTGTACGCGCTCGCGGATGGCCTTCATCACTATCGCGCGGCGGCGCGTCTCGCCGAGCGGCTCCCCGGCGGTGGCCAATCCGAGCGCGCCCGCGCACTCGTGGAGGCGTGCGATGCGGCTCGCGCGCTCGGGCACGAGGACGCTCTCGCGATCGCCGAGGATGCGCTCAGCGGCCCGCTTTCCGACGATGTCGTGCGCGCGGCACTTCGGCGCCGCGCCGGCGAGCTCGCGGCGCGCGCGCATGAGACGCAGCGATCGGCCGAGCATCTCGCCGAGGCGGATCGCCTGACCCCTGCAGAGGGACGCGAACGGGCGGAGCTCACGCTCGCCAAGGCGTACCTCGCGCGTTCAGACGAGCGACCGGCCGAGGCTCTCGCCGTCGGGCGTACCGCCGTGAAAGAGGCGCTCGCCGCGAACGATCGCGGTCTCGCGCTCGCCGCGGAGGAAGCCGTCGCGATCTTCGCTGCCGACTCGGGCGCCGCGGACGAAGCGCTCCGCGCGACCGAGCGATGCGTCGAGCACGCCACGGCGATCGGTGACCTCTCCGGACTGGCCCGAGCTCTCGCGCTCCTTACCTACGCGGCGCTCGATCGCGGGGAGCTCGCGAAGGCCGAAGATCTGGCGCACCAGCTCCTCGGGGCCGAATCGCGACTGGGCAACGTCTCCGGCGAAGCGGGGGCGCTCCGCGCTCTCGGTCGGGCGTTCTTCGGGCTCGGTCGCTTCGCCGAGGCTGAGGCCACCCTGGGGCGCGCGCTGGGCCTCGCGGATCCGCTCGCGCAGGGCCCACAGCCGGCCGATCCCGCGTCCACCTTGCTCGTGCTGGGCTCGCTTGCCATCGAGCGCGGCGACTTCATCTCCGCCGCGACGACCCTGTCGGAGGCGCGCGCCGTCGCCGAGCGCTCGCCGGCGAGGGCCCACCTCGCGCCGCGGATCGCCGCGGAGCTGGCCCGCCTGGCTCTGTATCAGGGCTCGCTTGAAGATGCCGGGCAGCACGCCGCGGCCGCCCATGCCGCCGCGATCGAACACGAGTGCCGCCGCTGCGGCGCCGGGATCGCGGCGACCCTCATCGAGGTCGCGTGCGCGAGCGACGACCTCGCGATGGCCGACGCGCGCCGGACCGAAGGTCTGGAGCACGCGTTCCGCCTGGGGCTCCCCGTGGCGAGCGCGGAGATCCGCGCAGCCTCGGCGCGCTTGCTCGCGGCGCACGGCGACGTGGCCGGGGCGCGCAACGAATGTATCGAGGCCCTCGCTGTCTTCGAAGAGAACGGCCCGACCTATCTGGCCGAGCGCACGCGACGCCGCATCGCCGAGCTCGACCTCGAAGGCAAGGCAGAGAGCGCTTAGAGGGAGAACTCTCCCGGCGCGATCTTCTCGCGGCCCCCCATATAGGAACGAACCGGTTTCGGGATCTCGAGCGAACCGTCCGGGCGCTGGTAGTTCTCCATGATCGCGATCATCAGTCGAGGCAGGGCGAGGCCCGACGCGTTGAGGATGTGAACGTGCTCGAGCTTCCCGCCGGCCTCGCGGCGGAAGCGGATGTTCGAGCGCTCGGACTGGAACGAGCCGCAGTTCGACGCCGATGAGACCTCGAGCCATTCGTTCGCGGCCGGGCCCCACGCGTCCACGTCGAAACCGCGCAGCGCCGTGAATCCGAGATCGCCGGTGCACCGTTCCGTCACGCGCACCGGCAGCTCGAGCTTCTCGAGCACCTCGACAGCGAGCGCGGTCATCTTGTCGAGCCATTCAGGCGATTCGTCGGGCGCGCAGTGCACCACCATCTCGACCTTGTCGAATTGGTGCCCGCGCTTGATCCCGCGGACATCGCGGCCCGCACTCATGTGCTCGCGGCGGAAGCACGCGGTGTACGCGACGTAGCGCCGCGGCAAGGTCGCCGCGTCCAGCGTCTCGTCGCGATGCAGCCCCACGAGCTGCGGCTCCGCGGTGGGAACGAGCCACACGTCGTCGTCCTCGTCGCGGTAGAGGTTTTCGTCGAAGTGCGGAAGGTGCGCGCTCCCGATGAGCGTCTCGCGCCGTGTGACGAACGGGGGGTAGATCTCGGTGAAGCCGGCGGCGATCTTGAGATCGATCATCCACGCGATGAGCGCGCGCTGCAGAGCCGCGCCGGCGCCGCGCAGCACGTAGAAGCGCGAGCCCGAAAGCTTCGTCCCCCGCGGGATGTCGAGGATCCCGAGCGACTCGCCGAACTCCCAGTGCGGCCGCGGAGCGAGCTCGAGCGATTTCGGCTTGTCCTGGCGGACGACCTTGTTGTCGTGCTCGTCCTTGCCGCGCGGGACGCGCTGGTCGATCTCGTTCGGTATCCACAGGAGCTTCTCGTCGCGCTCGGCCTCGAGGGCGGTGAGCTCGGCCTGGAGCGACTTGATCTCCTCCCCCACCTTGCGCATCCGGGCTTTGACCTCGTCGCTGGGCGGCCCGCCGCGGCTCGCCTTGTTCCGCTCGGCGTTGAGCGACTCCACCTGGGCCCGGAGATCGCGCGCCTTTCGGTCGAGCTCGAGGATCCGGTCTAGGGGCGCGTCGAAGCCGCGTGCGACGAGCATGTCGCGCACTTCCTCGGGGTCCTCGCGGATGCGCTGGAGAGGCGTCATGGAGCGCGTGCCATTATCCGTGCTCTCCCGTGTACGACGTGGTGCTCGTCGCCTTCGAAGGACCCGACCGCTATTCGTTCGTCGGCGGCCTCGCCACGCGCATGATCGATCTTGCCGAGGCTCTCGTGCATCGCGGGTACCTCGTGCATCAGCTATTCGTCGGCGATCCGACTTTGCCGGCCCGCGAGGAACGCGACGAGGGGCGCCTCGTTCTCGAGCGGTGGTCCCAGTGGATCAGCGGCTATCACCCGCGCGACGTGTATGACGGCGAGGACGGGAAGTGGCGCGACTTCTCGCGCACGGTTCCGCCGCACCTGGCGGACCTCGTCGCCGCGTCCGCCTCGGAAGGACGGCGCACCGTGCTCCTCTTCGAGGACTGGCAGACCGCCAACGCCGCGATCGGGACCGCCGCGATCCTCAACGTTCGCATGCCGGGCGCGGCCGCGATCCTCTGGAACGCGAACAACACCTACGGATTCGGCAGCATCGAATTCCCACTGCTCCGCCGCGCCGCTTCGATAACGACGGTCTCGCGCTTCATGCGCGCCGAGATGTCGGCCCTCGACGTGGACGCCGCCGTGCTGCCGAACGGCATCGCCGAGCGCTGGCTCAAGCCGCTTCCACCGACCGAGGCTCGCCCGCTGCGCGAGGCGTTCGGCGACCGTCCGACGTTCGTGAAGGTCGCGCGCTTCGATCCCGACAAGCGCTGGCTCTGGGCGATCGACGCGATCGCCTTCATGCGCGACACCGGCGCGCGGCCGCGGCTGCTCATGCGCGGAAGCCGCAGCCCGTACGCGGACATCGTCGGCGCGCGCATCCGCGCGCGCGGGCTCTCGATCGAGCGCATCGCCCTCCCGGCAGAGGGGGTGACGAAGGACCTCGCCGCCGCGGTCGCGGCGAGCTCGGCCGACGTGCTCTTTCTCGACTACTTCATCCCCGAGCGCAGTCTCCGCGCGATGTACCAGGCCGCGGATGGCGTTCTCGCGAACTCCGAGAAGGAACCATTCGGCCTCGTCGGTCTGGAGGTCATGGCCTCCGGCGGCGTCGCGTACGTTGGCCGGACCGGCGAGG
This sequence comes from Chloroflexota bacterium, assembly GCA_038040345.1. Taxonomy (GTDB): domain Bacteria; phylum Chloroflexota; class Limnocylindria; order P2-11E; family P2-11E; genus 3-1-20CM-2-70-9. The sequence goes on along the minus strand of JBBPIQ010000002.1, from coordinate 227,738 downwards.
ACTACGCGGTCCCGTTCGGCAACGCGGTGGTCATGCAGAGCGACGACCCGCGCGAGCTGCTCGCGACGTACGCGACCCTTGGCACTCGCCCCGAGGTGGTGCGCACGATCCGCGCCGACGGCAAGGCGACCGCGAAACGGTTCGCATGGCCGCGCGTGCTCGACGGCTACGAGGCTATCTGGGAGACGGCGTTCGCCCTCACGTCGAGCTAGAGCTTCTCCAGTATTTCGAACCGCACCGCGCGCTCGACGAAGAGCGGCGTCGCGCGGCGCGCCGCGGGCGCCAGCCACCGGACACGTTTCGAGAGGCGCAGGTGGTCCTTCAGGTAGTCGTTGAGCTCGTCGGAATCCTCGAACGGGATCGCGTGCAAGAGCCGGCCGCGCCGCCGCGATCGGAAGAGCTTTCGGCGGAGGACATCGCGGACCGCTCTGTCTGACAGCTGATCGTCGGTCTTCGCGAGGCGCTGCGTGCCGATGGTCCCGATCACGCGGCCGCGGGCGCTCCCGGCGTGCACCCGCACCGCGACGCGCGAATCAGGACGCGCGTCGACGAAGACGCCTCGTTCGACGAGGATCCGGTGGGTCTCCTGGAGGGCATCGACCATGCCCTTGCGCGCAACTCATCAGAGCGTCCACGAGAAGATCACCACGTCGAACGATGCGTCCGGCAGTCGAAGCGACTGCGCGGCTCCCTCGCGAAACGTCACATTTGAAACGCCCTGCCGCTTGGCCTCGGCCCGCCCACGCGCGAGCGCGCCGCGATCTGGGTCGACGGCGAGCACAGAGGCCGCGTCGCGAGCGGCGCCGAGCGCGAGCCGTCCCTCGCCGGAGCCGATGTCGGCAACGCGCAGGCCGCGGAGGTCGAGGCCGTACGCGCTCAGCTCGATCTCGGCCGGCGGCCGGAGGTACCCGAGACCGCCGGGGAGGATCCGCCCGGAGCTAGCCGTATCGCTCACCTGAGCCTGGAAGCATCGCACCGATGCGGTTAGTCGGTGCGGCAAAGCGTTGGGGATCCATGAGCGGGCTTCGGAGGTCGTCCGGCGGCTCCGCACCCGCGAACCACCACACGACCTCGAGGTTCGCGCGGAATAGCGCGTCGAAGACCCCGTCCTCCGGCGACGAGTTGCGGCTCGAGTACCACCAGAACCAGTCGCTGCCTTCGGCGACCATCAGCGGCTGCCGGACGCTCTTGGGCATGAAGCGGAGCGAGCCCCACTGCTCCTGCGCGAAGCGGCGCGTGCGCTCGAGCGCGCTCCACGCGCGAGCGTGCGCGGGCTCGCCGGTCCACACGCGAAGGTTTGCCTCGATCCACGACCCGGTGTGGAGCCGCGGAAGCTCGACCGTTGCCGGCGATTTCTCCAAGAAGTCGGAGATGCGCACTGTTTCGAAACGATCGTCCGCCTCGAGCTTGCCGTACAGCGCGCGGAGGAAGTCGTTGCCGTTGTTGGGGTACTGCTCCCAGGCGTTCTCGCCGTCGAGGATGATCGACGCGATATAGGGCCCGCCCTCGTTCGGCAGGCGGTCACGCGCGCGCTCGAGCTTCGCGATCATGTCGCGGACCGCGTCCTCGGGCTTCATGTCGCCGTACACGAAGCCGATGTGGTCGCTGAGCTCGCGATCGCGGAAGATGACCGTCGCGCCGTTCGCGAGCCGATACGGGCGGTACAAAAGCGCGGGCTCGAGGAGCGCACCGACCTCGTCGCGCCGCAGCTCGACGTCGACCGATCGCGCGAGCACACCTTCATCCGACGCGAACCACGAGAGCCCGGCCTTGCGGATCGCGTCGGCGGCTTCCGGCGAGACGGCGCCTTCCGACGGCCACACGCCGCGGGGCTTCTGCCCGAACGCGCGCTCGTGTGACGCGACCGCCTCCTCGAGCTGGAACGCGGCGTCATCCGGATACCTGAACGGCGTCTCGGAAAGCTGCGCGGACGGATCGGACCGCAACGCCGATCGGTCGTCGATGATCAGCGGGAGGATCGGGTGGTAGTAGGGCGTGGTAAGGATCTCGACCTGGCCGTCGCGCTCGAGCCGGTGATAGAGGTGCGGTACGCCTGACGCCATGAAGCGCTGGCGCCCGATGACGTAGCGCACGTCCTCGCGCGTGAACCGCGCGCCTTTATCGGCGAGCTCGACGAGACGCTGATCGGCGCGGATGTCGTCAGGATCGATCCACGCGAGGTTGAACCAGAGCGCGAGATCGACGAAGTAATCGTCCGAGAGCAGCTCGTGTCGGTCGCCGGTCACCATCGCCAGCTGCAGAAGCCGACGGTACTCCTGATAGCGGTGGATGACGTTGCCGTGGTGGATGGAGAAGAACCGCCGCAGGATGTGCGCGCGCTCCTCATCCGCGAGCACGCCATCGACCGTGCGCATCGTGAGTCGCGTGTCCTCGTCGTCGGCGCCGCGCGCGTAATCCTCGAGCTGATCGCGGAGGCTCGGCACCATCGTGAAGTTCACCTTCACGCGTGGGAACTCCTGAAGCAGCCGCGCCATGTGCAGGTAGTCCTTCGACGCGTGCAGGCGCACCCACGGCAGGACGAACTCGCTCGTCTGCGGGTGCTTGTAGTAGGGCTGGTGCATGTGCCAGAGGATCGCGACGGGAAGCTTGCCGTTCACGCGGCACGACCCAGGTCGTCGAGGCGGCGGCGCACGCGGTCGGGGTCTATCGAGAGGAGCAGCCACCCCGCTCGCGGTCCGTTCGGCTTGCCGAGAAAGGCGAGGTAGATCGCCGCGAACGCGTCCTGAGAGGGCTTGCCGTCCGCCTTCACGAGGCCGACCTTCTTCGCGACCTCGTAGAGCCGGTTCTGCATCTCAGCCGCATCGTGGACCGTGCCGATCAGTGACTTGATCTCAATCAGGTAGCGGCGCTGCTCCGGCGTGAGTTCCACCGGCGGGGTCGTCTCCTGCACCTGGAACTTCGCCTCGTCGGGAGCCCATCGCTCGAGCCAGGCGCGGGCGAGCTCGAGACGCCGGTGCAGCTCCCGGAGCTCCGCGTCGGTCAGGAGCGCACCCTTCTCTTTCTCGGCCTCGGCGTCGGGCTTGATGCTCGGGATCTGCAGCCAAGCCGCGATAGTCGTGAAGCGCACGCGGAAGCCGGGCGCGGCCGGCGTCGGCGAGACCTGCGAGAGACGCCAGGTCTTTGCGAGATCGCTCTCGGGGTCCTCGCGGTACGCGTCCGCGGCGCGGTCGTACTCATCCATCAGACGGGGCAGGGTCATGCCGGCCGGATCGAACTCGAGGTGGCGCTTTGGAGGCGTCCGCAGCATCAGAAAGCGAACGATCTCTGGCGGATAGATCGCCACGATCTCGTGCGCCTCGGCGCCGATGCCTTTCGAGCTCGCCATCTTCTTGCCGCCGAGAAGAAAAAACTCATGCTGCAAGCCAGGCGGAGGCTCCTTCTTGAAGACCTCCCGGTAGATCTCGTTCGAGCGCTCGCGAGATCCGCCCGCGGTCAGCAGATCCTTGCCGCCTTCCTCATACGTGACGTTGAAGTGATCCCATTGCGCGCACCACTGCTCGTTCCACAGAAGCTTCGCGTTTCCCTTGAACGGAGAGATGCGCCCTTTGTGCCCGCATCCTTGGGCCCACTCCACGTAGTCGCGCTTGCATTCGTAAGCGACGGTCTTTCCGTCGTAGTCGGTCGCAAGCGTCGTGCCGATTCGTCCACAGTTCTCGCAGATCACCGCGACGGGGAGCCAGCCCTCGGGGTGGTCGACGTTCGCGATGCGCTTGTGGACCTGACGGATCGTCTCGGCATTGCGCAGCACGAGATCGATCTGCCGATCGAGCTCGCCCGTCCGATAGAGATCGCGCATCCGGTGGAATTCGGGCGTGATCCCGAGGCCCGCGAAGAGCGCGACGAAGCGGGTCGCGTGATAGTCGGCGAAGTCCGTTCCGACGGAAGGATCGGGGCTCGGGATCATGCAGAGCGGCTTGCCCATGTGCTCCGCCATGCCGGCGCGTTCCTTCATCGACTGCGAGTCCATGGGGTCGTAGTCGTCGATCGTGTAGACGAAGCGCACGTCGAGAGCGTGCGACTTGAAGGTGCGAAAGAGCGCGTCACTGATGATCGGACCGCGCAGGCCAGATATCGGCACGGGCCCCGAGGGAGTTTTCGAATCGCGCACGACGTGCGGCCGGCCGGGTGCGAGGCGTCCCACCTCTTCGTCGGCCCAGAAGGCCGCCTCGTGCCCGGAGCTCAACGGACGGTGAGGATCTTCATCTCCACCGCGCCGGCCGGAACGACCAGCCGGACCGTCTCCCCCGCGCGGTGTCCCATCAATGCTTTGCCGACCGGAGATTCGTTCGAGATACGTCCTTCGGCGGGCGCGGCCTCGGCCGAGCCGACGATGACGTACTGCTCCTTCGAGCCTTGCGCCTCTACGACGATGTGGCTGCCGATCTCGACTTTATCGTGGTGCGTCTTCTGGTCGATGATCTGCGCGTTCTTCACCTGCTGCTCGAGCGTCATGATCCGTCCCTCGAGGAACGCTTGATCGTTCTTCGCCTGCTCGAGCTCGGAGTTCTCGCTGAAGTCCCCGAACTCCATCGCGGCGTGAATGCGCTCGGCCACGCGCTGACGGCCCGCGGCCTTCAGATCGTCGAGCTCGGATTGGATCTTCTTCAGACCATCCGCGGAGACGTAGACAGGCTTCTCAAGATTGTTCATCGGAGCCTCCGCTCTCTCTGCGCACGGCTTCTGCACCGTGCGGTTCCTTGTAATGAAAAGCGCTGAAGGCCGAAGGCCCTCAGCACTCAACCCGGCGTACTCTTCTGTGCCGGAATTGTACGACACACCGGCCTCTCCGGCGATGTTCCGCAGCCGCGTCCTCTCCTGGTACCGCCGCTCCGGCCGCGACCTTCCGTGGCGCCGCACGCGCGACCCATACCGCGTCCTGGTGAGCGAAGTGATGCTCCAACAGACGCAGGTCTCGCGTGTCCTTCCCGCGTATCGACGTTTCCTGCGGCGGTTCCCGACGCTTCGCGCGCTCTCGCGCGCGCCGCTCGGTGAGGTGCTGCGCGAGTGGTCGGGCCTCGGGTACAACCGGCGCGCGCGAGACCTGCACCGCATCGCACGGATGGGCTCGTCGCTCCCGCGCACGGTCGCGGGCCTCGACGCGCTCCCGGGCATCGGCGCGTACACGTCGTCGGCGGTGGCGTGCTTCGCCCTTGACGAGCCGACGGCGTTCGCCGATACGAACATCCGCCGCGTGCTCGGCCGCGCGATCCTTGGTCGTCTCGCCACCGATCGCGAAGGCGTCGAACTCGACGCGCGCTTCGGCTCCAAGCGCGAGCCGGCGCGATGGCATCACGCGCTCATGGACATCGGCGCGACGATCTGCCTCGCGAAGCGCCCGCATTGCGAGGTTTGTCCGATCCGGACGATCTGCGATTACGACGGCATCGATGAACCATCGCAGCGAAGGCAATCGCCGTTCGGAGCGAGCGATCGCCGCGTGCGCGGCGCGATCGTGCGCCAGCTCGCAATGTCAACTCGCGGTGTGAAGGTCGAGGCGCTTCGAAGGGGTATCAACGACGCGCGAGTACCGCGCCTCGTTCGGGTACTCGCGCGCGAGGGTCTCGTGGAGGTCTCATCCGGGACGGTTCGCCTTCCGGCGCGCTGACGTGACTGTCACGATCGCGCGCGGTGAACAGCTACTACGAGCTCCTGGGAGTTCCGCCCCACGCGAGCGAATTGGAGATCCGCTCGGCGTACGGCCGCGACGTGCTTCGTCTCCAGGAGCAGGCGTCGGACAGCAAGGTCGCGCAGTTTCGCGCGGCGCTCGACGCGGCCTTCGCGACCCTCGTCGATCCCACGAAGCGCTCCGCGTACGACGAGGCGCTTGCGGCGGCGGCGCAGAACAACGTTGCCGACGCCGCTGATGACGCGGGTGCGGCGTTCCGCTACGCCCGGCGGGGTGGTCTCTGGTTCGCCGGCGGCGCGCTCGTCACCGCCGTGACCTACGCGTTCTCGCACGGCACGTATTTCCTGGCCTGGGGGCCGCTGCTTTTCGGCGGCTTCCAGCTCGTGCGCGGCCTGCTCAGATATCTCACGGTGCCGAGCGGAGCGCGTCAGGCGACGCATCTCGCGGTGCTCGGCGGCCTCATCGCGGTGGGCGTCCTCTCCGCCGGCTTCGTCGGTCTGGGCGAGTCGCAAGCCGCACAAGCAGCGGCCGATCGCGACAAGTGGAACACGATGATCGACGCCACCAGTCTCGACGTCGCCAAAGCCAGCGCGCTCGTGAACGGCGTCGCGAGCCGGCCCGGCCCGTGGGATGCGACAGACAGCGCCGACATGGCGAACGCGTCGGTCGTGTATGCGGGCATCGCTGACGCCGTCGCGAACTCGACCGCGCCGACGAGACTGGAGTGGTACCGCGCGGCCATGGCGAAGAACTTCCGCGATGCCGCGGCGATCGCCCGCGACTACTCGCTTCTGTCCGCTACGTCGCCCGCGAACGCGTTCGAGGCGCTCGACAATCGCTGGAATGACCGTCTCGACGAGGCCGCGACGCTATCGGACCGCTTCCAGGCGCAGGAGGGCACGGCTCCCTAGCGCGCGGCGGCGATCAAGCCGGCTCGAGCCGGACCGTAGTCGGCAGCACCGACGGGACCAGCATCGAATCGAGGGAGCTGCCCTTCCGATATTTCTTTCGGTAGCCATCCGAGGCGCGTTTCACCGATGCGCTCTCCGCGGCCGCGATCGCGCGCACCGGGATGCGCTTTCCGTTCACGACGAGCGCCCCCGGACCAGCCACGAGCTCGCGGTACCAGCGCGACGTCGGCCCACGAACGGCGCGTATGAACACATCGTCTCCGTCGGCCACGATCCAGATCGGGACGGAATGCGTGGTGCCTTTCGGCGACCGCGTCTCGATGTCGACCTCGTCCGCGCGATCGAGCAGCGCGAGGGTCGCCTTTGGAAAGCTCAATCTCGTTCGGGAAGCGGCGGCCCGGCGATCGCGAGGGCGTAGCGGTCCGGCATGAGGAAGGTGCGCGCCATCTCGACGACCTGCTCGAGCGTGACCGCGCGCAGCTCGCGTGGATAGCGCTCGGCGTAATCATCGCCCAGCTCGAAGACCTCGCCTTCGAGAAGCAGCGACGCGACGCCGGCCGGACTCTCGCGTGCGACATCCAGCTCGCCGACGAGCTTGTCCTGCGCGAGCTCGAGATCGTCCTCAGCGACTTTGCCGTCGACGATCTTGCGCAGCTCGTCGAGCGTCGTGCTCACCGCGCGCTCGACGTTGATCGGGTTCACGCCCATGCGCACGACCCACGGCGACTGGCCACGCGAACCGCCGATCGTGCTGAAGACGTAGTACGCGAGCCCGAGCTCGTCGCGGACAACGTGGCCCGCGCGGCTTGCGAACGTGTCCGCCGCGAAGACCATGTTGGTGACACGCGCCGCGACGAACCGCGGATCGGTCCGCGGCAGTCCGGGCCAGCCGAGCACGATGTCGCTCTGGGTCTTGTCGGGCACGACGTCGAGCTTTCGCACGGCCGTCGTCAGACGCGCCTCCGGGACTTTGCGATCCTCGCGAGACCCGGCGGCCTTCCACGATGAGAACGCCGTCGCGGCGGCGTCGAAGACCTGCTTCGCGTCGACCCCGCCGGCGACGACGAGGACCGCGCCATCCGGTCGGATAGCGCGGCGGTGATGGTCTCGAAGATCGTCGGCCGTCGCGGTGCGCACCACGCCGAGATCGCCGATCGGACGCGCGCGGAAGGGATGTCCCTTTGGATAGACGAGCTCGCGCCAAGCGCTCTCGGCGACCGCGCGTGTGTTCTTCGCGTCCTCCTCGATCTGCGCGACGGTCTGCTGTCGAACGAGCTCGACTTCCTTGTCGGCGAATGCCGGACGCACGACCGCGTCCGCCATCAGCTCGAGCAGAACATCGAGATCGCTCCCGAGCGATTGCGCGCTGAAGGTCGCGGCATGCGAGCCGACGTCGAGACGCGCGGCGGCGCCGATGCCGTCCAGCGCGTCGGCCCACGTCTTCGCGTCGCGCGTGGTGGTGCCGCGCAGCATGGCCTGGGCCGTAAGGCGTCCGATGCCAGGACGGCCGGCGGGTTCGAACCATTGCCCCGCCTCGATGGCGAGGAGCACCGCGGCGGAGAGAAGCCCGGGGATAGGGACGACGGCGACGCGCAGGCCGTTATCGAGACCGTGCCGGCGGACGTCCATTACGAGGACTCCGGCACGAACCAGCCCACGACACGGCCCTTCTCCTGGAACACCGACTCCGCGGCGGCGCGGACGTCCTCCGCGGTGACCGCGGCGAGACGGTCGTACCACTCGCCGAGCGACGTGGCGGCGCCGGTCGCGAGGAGCTGTCCGAAACGGAAAGCACGCCAGGTCACCGTGTCGGTCATGAACGCGCTCGCCGACAGCATCTGCCTGCGGACGCGGCCGAACTCCTCGTCGTCGAGCGCCGAGCGTGAGACCTTCTCGAGCTCCTCGAGGATCACCCGTTCCACTTTGTCGTGCGTCACGCCCGGACGCATATGCGCCTCCGCGATGAAGAGATACGGATCTTTCATGAGCGAGAACGACGCGTCTACCTCAGTGGCGAGCCCGGTGTCGACGAGCGCGCGATAGAAACGCGACGACCGTCCCGACGCCGCTTCTCCCCCGCCGGCGGTCGCGCCACCGAGCGCGACCGCGAGCGCCGAAAGCGCGGCCGCGCGCGGGTCCGAAGCTCGCGGGGCCTTGTGGCCGATCTGGATGATCGGGAGCGCGCCGCCCGCGCGGCGAACGACGACGCGCTTCTCGCCGTACTGCGGCGGTTCCGGTGCCTTCGGCGGTTCGATCGGTGCTTCCGCATCGAGCGAGCCGAACGCGTTCGCAGCGCGATCGAGCAGCTCCTCCGCGGGCGCGTCGCCCGCGACGATGAAATACGCGTTGTTCGGCGCGTAGTGACGGCGGTAATGCGCGTACAGACCATCGCGCGTCATGAGCTTGATCTCTTCTTTGCTGCCGATGACGCCCTGCGCGTAGGGATGTCGCGCGAACGCGACGGCCTGCAGCTGCTCCCCGAGTAGGAACGACGGGTCGTTCTCCAGCCCCTCGCGCTCGCTCACGATGACGTTGCGCTCGGCCTCGGTCTCTTCCAAAGTGATGAGCGCGTTCCGCATGCGGTCTGCCTCGAGCTCGAGCGCGACCGGGTAGCGCTCGGCCGGCACCGTCTCGAAGTAGCAGGTCACGTCCTCGCTCGTGAAGGCGTTCCACAGCGCGCCGTATCGCGCGAGAAGCTTGTCGAGCTCGCCCTTCGGATGCTTCGGCGTGCCCTTGAAGAGCATGTGCTCGAGGAAGTGCGACATCCCGGTCGTCCCGGGCACCTCGTTGCGGCCGCCGACCTGGTACCAGACCCACAGCGAGACGACCGGCGCGTGCCGCGCCTCGAGCGCGTGCATGACCAGCCCGTTGTCGAGGCGGCGCGAGGCAGGGGCTTCAGTCAGCGTGGGGATACGAAAAGTCTAGAGCGTCGGCTACTGGCTTGAGAACTGGTACGCGTGCACGAAGACCTCGTATTCCCACGGGACGGACGGGGTCGGGTAGCCATCGTGCATTTGGATCTTCACCGTCTCCCCTGCCTCGAGGTTGAACCACGGTTTTCCGCTTGTTGCGAGCTCGGGACGCCACTGCAGAGCGCCGATCACTTGCCGCGGGGATGCCGCGCTCCGCACGAGAACGACCAGGTGGAGCTTCGAGAACCCCGGCACGGTCGCCGTCGCGGAGATGCCGAGATCGCATCCGATCACGCCGACCGCGGCGTCATTCGCGCACGTCTTGTCAGCGATCCCAACGCCGCCGACCTCGCCGATCGTGGTGAGGCTCCTCGCGACCTTGAACTCCTGGACGTCGCTCTTGGTGAACGCCTTGTCGTACCTGACGACCGTCCAGGAGTCGCCCGGCGGGATCGGGAAATACCAGTTCTGGAACTTCGCGTCGGCTCGATCAGGGGGCACTCCCGCATTTCCGATGCGCTCGTCGGTGACGGCGAGTCCGTCCGCGCTCTTGAAGCGCACCGTCATGAACCAGTCCAGCACGAACGTGTTGGGGTTCGAGAAGAAGATCGCCGTCTTCTTTACTGCCACCGTGCCGCCAGGCAGCTCGAGCGGATTCACCTCGTATGTGAGCGGCAGAATGTCCGGCTTCGCGACGACCGTGGCCGAGGGTACCGGCGTGGGCGTCGGTCGATATTCGGGAGCCTCAACGCTGCAAGCGGACAACAGGACCGCGAGCAGAGCGCACGTCAGCACGCGTCGCATCACGCCGAGCCTAGTACCGAGGTCCAGAGCCTCCGGTGGCTACGGCGTGGCGAACTTCGCGGTCAATACGGCCTTCACGGCGATGGCCGAGTCGACCGAGCCGAACACGCCCGGTCTCTCCGTGTATTCGTCGAGGACCGCGGCTATCGCGATCGAAGGCTGCTCGAACGAGGCCCACCCGATGAACCACGCGTCGACCTTGCCGGGAGTCGGCGACTCGGCCGTACCGCTCTTTCCCGCCGTGGTGGGCGAGTAGTTCTGGAAAACGAAGGACACCGTGCCGTCGGGATCGTTCGTCACAGCGTGCATACCGTCGCGGATGAGCGAAAGGTCCGTCGGGATCGAGAGCGCCGAGCCCATCTGCGTTTTCGGATAAGTCTTGACGGTCTTGCCGTCTCGGTCGCGGAGCTCGATCACGAGGCGCGGCTTCCAAAGGATGCCGTCGTTGGCGAGCGTCGACGTGTAGTTCGCCATCTGCAGCGGCGTCGCGAGCAGAAACCCCTGCCCGATCGCGAGGTTCGTCGCGTCCCCCGGGTTCCATACCTGGTCGGCGGGGTTGGTGAAGTACGTCTTCTTCCAGTCCGGGCTCGGAACTATCCCTTCCGCCTCATAGACGAAGTCGATGTCCGTGGCCTTCCCGAGCCCGAAGCTCTTCGCGGTGTTCGGCAGGATGTTCGGATCGCGATCGTTGAGGCGTTTGCCGATCTCGTAAAAGAACGTGTTGCAGCTGCGCGCGAGCGCGGTGCGGAGGTCGATCGGCCCGAGCGCCTTTGTTTCGTGGTTGAGCTGCGCCCATTGCTCGCCGTAGCCGGTCCAGCGTGCCGGGCAGTCGATCTTGTCGCCCCAGTTGTAGACGCCGTTCCGGAGCGCGGCGGCCGAGGTGATCGGTTTGAACGACGACCCGGTCGGGTATTGGCCGAACGTCGCGCGGTTGAAGAACGGCCGGTTCGGATCCGACGAATAGCGCGCGATCGCGGCGGCGTCGCCCGACACGAGCGCGTTCAAGTCGAACGTCGGCCGACTCGCTAGAGCGAGGATCTCGCCCGACCACGGATCCTCGGCGACGATCGCGCCCTTCTGATTCCCGAGCGCGTTCTCGGCCGCGCGCTGCAGCTTGGGATCGAGCGAGAGGACGACGTCGCGTCCGGGCACCGGCGCGGTCTCGGAGAGCGTTTCGACGGGTCGCTCATCAGACTCGACGATGCCGAGACGGAATCCGTAACTCCCGCCGAGCTCGTCGTCGAGGGTCGCCTCGAGCCCGGTGTCCTTCTTGCCGATGAGGTCACCGGCCTCGACGCCGCGCGCCGTCTTCGCCTTTGCCTCGTCCTCGCTCGCCTCAGCGAGGTAGCCGAGGGTCTGCGACGCAAGTCCGGTCGGGTAGCTGCGCACGCGCGTCGCCTGCACCTGAACTCCCTCGATCAGAGAGAGCCGCGTACGAAGGGCGTCGAGCTGCGTCGTGGGCACGGTCTTGATCGGCACGAAGAGATCGGGCTTCACCCAGGACTGCGTGTACTTCGCCTTGATCTGGTCGGGCGTCATCGCGAGCACGGATGACAGCGACGACAACAGCCCCGCCTCTGAGCGGATCTGTCCGGTGATCACGCCGACCACGCCCGCTTCGATGAATGTGGCGAGCTCGGTGCCGTCGCGAGCGACGATCCGGCCTCGCGAGGTGGGCAGGCGCGTCATGCGCACCAGACGGCCCGCGGTGAGATGCGGAAGGATCGCTTCGGGGGTCCACGCGATCCGCCAGACCGCTTTGTCCTTCTCGCCGACCATCACGAGCTGGAGCGTGATTGCGCGAGCGAAATCACCGACGCGCTGCGTATGGAAGATGACGTCGAGCGGCACGCTCGCCTTTCGCGGGTCCGGCGACCCGTTCGGGAGCGCCGGGTGCGTCGCCACACCGGGCCTTGGGTCGAGCGATTGGAGCGTCATCTCCTCCGCGATGCGCGGCAGCCGGTCGATGAAGCCCGCGGTCGTGACCTGCTGCTTCGCGTCGTCGGTCAACAGGTCCCACATCGACTGGTAATCGGACTTCTGCCATGCGGCGGCGTACTGGCGCGCGATGGGCTCGGCCGGCGGAGGTCCAGGCTCGCAGGCGCTCAGCACCGAGGCGCACAAGATCGCGACCGCGGCAACTACGCCGCGGTTAATACCCAGCGGCCTGACCCTCGCGGCGCGGATCCGCGCCACCGGCGAACGATCCGTTCGGGTCGATCGCGATCGCTTGTGCGCCCCCGGTGATCTCGTCCCAATCTCCCAGCACCGCGACCTCGTGCCCCTTCGCCGCCATCGCGCGACGGACGGCCTCGGGATAACGGCGCTCCATCTTCAGTGTGCGCCCCGAGTCGTGATACCAACGGGGTTCTTCGATCGCCTGCTGCACGTCCATGCCGAAGTCGATGAGTCCCACCGCGAGCTGGAAGTTCGTCTGCACCTGGGCGTGGCGTCCGGGCGTGCCGAAAACGAATCGCGGCATCGACCCTTCGAGCGCGATCACCGTGTTCAACGTGTGCACGGGGCGTTTGCCCGGCGCGACCGCATTCGGCGAACTTGGATCGAGCGAGAAGCCCGAGAGTCGGTTGTTGAGGAGGATCCCGGTACCCGGTACCACCGTGGCCGCGCCGAACGCGCTGAACACGCTCTCGATGAGCGAGACCGCGTTGCCGTCGCGGTCCACGATCGCGAGGTATGTGGTGTCGGCCGGCGTCATGAGCGAGCCCGCCTCGCTGCGCTCGCTCGCTTTGGCGTTCACGGCGCGGCGGCGGCTCGCGACGAACTCGGCGTCGAGCAAGCGGCGAGCATCGAAGTCGACGCGTGCGGGATCGCCCGCGTGCGCGTCGCGATCGGCGAACGCGAGCTTCTTGGTCTCCACCATGAGATGTATGAGGTCGGCACTCCCCCACTCGAGCGCACGGACGTCGATGCCTTCGACGATCGCGAGCTCCTCGAGAAGGATGTGTCCCTGCGAGACCGGCGGCTGACCGAAGACTCGCAGACCGCGATAGCTGATGGAAAGGGGCTCGGGGCGATCGGTGCGATGCGCGGCCAGGTCGGCGCGGTCGATCGCACCGCCGATCGACGCGATCGCCGTCGCGAAGCGCTCACCGAGATCGCCGCGATAGAACGCGTCCGCGCCGTCGCGGGCGACGGCTTGCAGTGCTGCCGCGAGGTCCCGCTGCTGGAGCATCTCCCCCGCACCGGGCCAGCGCCCGCGCGGACCGAAGATCTGTGCGGCCTGCTCGTCGCGCGCGATCCGGTCTCCCTCGTCGGCGATCACCTCGGCAAGGACGTCGCTCACGGGAAAACCGTTCTCCGCATAGCCGATCGCCGGAGCGAGCGCTCGATCGAGGCCGAGACGGCCGTGGTCGGCGACAAGATCCGCGAGCCCCGCGATGAGGCCGGGGACGGTCGCGATGGTGGCGCCCTGCGCCGGGAAAGCCTTGCCGAAGCTCTCGGGATCGAGAGCATGCGGAGCGGCGCCTGAACCGTTGTACGCGGTGACCTCGCGCGACCGCGCGTCGTAGAAGAGCGCGAACATGTCGCCGCCGATCGACGTGCGATGCGGCATAACGACGGCGCAGACCGCCGCCGCGGCGACAGCGGCATCGGCGGCGTTGCCACCTTCGCGGAGAGCGGCGAGACCAGCGGACGTCGCGAGGTGATGTCCGCTCGCGACCAGACCGTTCGCGGCTCGGACCGTCGGGCGAGTCGTCAACAGCCCTCGATGGTACTCAAGGGGCGAATGTGATCGCGACGCGCGACACCAGAGCTGAGACCGCGGCGATGCCGATCCCGAGGCTCAGCGAGCCTCGCGGCCGCGGGACCATCGGCGCGAGGGCGAGCGCGAGCAGAACGAAACCGAAATGCGGACTTCCCTGTGTGAGAAGACCGGCGAAGAGCATGTAACCGATGGCGATCCAGGCAAGCGGCGCGAGGCTCTCTACGAGGATGACGATCGCGCAGATCGCCGCCGCCAGCACCGAACCCCAGAGGACGAACTCGGCGAGGCTCGCCGCGAATCGCCCACCGGTCTCGTTGAAAGCGAGAATGCCGATCGCGACCGTGTCGAATCCGGCCGCGAAGAACCGTGCGGCCTTTCCCATGCGGCTCACGGCGCCGACTTCCCTCCCGGCTCGACGCCGAGGAAGAGCCGCGTGTAGCCGACCGGCTCGCTCGATGCGAGCGGCTCGGGAATGGTCCCGTCGAGGTGCAGGAGCATCGCGTGCTCGTCGCACGCGAAGCGCTTGGGGCAGACCGGGCACTCCGATGCGCTCTTCTCCGGCAGCCGGCCGAGGCTCGTCAGAACGAACCCGCACTGCTGGAAGAAGTCGGGCACCAGGGTGAGCGCGAACACGCGGCGCAGTCCGAGTCGCCGCGCCTCGGCGACGCAGGCGCGGACGAGCTGGCGGCCGATGCCGCGGCCGGACGCCTCGGGGCGCACGGCGAGCGAACGTACCTCCGCGAGGTCCGGCGTCAGCACCGCGAGGGAGCAACAACCGAGAAACCCGGACGCGTCCTCGGCGACGAGGAAGTCGCGGAGATGCTCGAGCAGGAAATCGCGCGACCGCTCGAGCATCCGGTCTTCCGCTGCGTACCGGTTGATGAGGGTCTGCATGTCGTCGACGTCCTCGACGCGCGCGGGACGAATGGCCACGCTCATTGCTTCAGCGCCGCTGTGACTTCCGCGAGAGCCTCGCGCACGCGGTCGGGCGCGGTGCCGCCCGGTGAGGCGCGGGAGGCCAGCGAATTCTCTGGTCGTGATTCTTCGATCGCACTCGCCTCAAAGCGTTCGTGATAGTGGCGCAGCTCCTCGAGCGTCAGGTCGCCGAGGTCGCCTCCCCGCGATAGCCGGTCGCGAACGATCCTTCCGACTACCTCGTGAGCCTCACGAAACGGAACACCTCGCTTTGCGAGATGGTCGGCAAGATCCGTCGCGGCGAGCATCCCGCGATCGGTCGCGCGCCGCATTTGATCGCGATCGAATCGGACGCCTCGGATGACCGCGGCTAGGGCCTGCAGCGCCGCCTGAAGACGCGTCGCGTCGTACAGGGGCACCCGTTGCTCCTGAAGATCGGAGTTGTATGCGAGCGGCAGACCCTTGATCGTCGTGAGGACCGCCACCAGATCTCCGAGCAGGCGACCGGAACGACCGCGAACCAGCTCGGCGACATCGGGGTTCTTCTTCTGCGGCATGATGCTCGACCCGGTCGCGTGTGCGTCGGCGAACTCGGCGAAGCCGAACTCGCTGGATGTCCAGAGCACGAGCTCCTCGGCGAGACGCGATGCGTGCATCGCCGTTAGCGCGGACACGTAAACGAAGTCGACGACGAAGTCGCGATCGGAAACGGCGTCGATGCTGTTGCGGAACACCTGGCCGAGCCCGAGCTCCTTCGCGACCGATCCAGGGTCAAGTGGATACGGCGCGCCAGCCAGGGCTCCCGCACCGAGGGGTGACGTCGCGGCGCGCTCCCGCGCTTCCGCAACCCTCGAGCGGTCCCGCCGCAATGCTTCGACATGCGCGAGAAGGTGGTGTGCTAGAGAAACGGGTTGCGCGCGCTGAAGATGCGTATAGCCCGGCATCAGCGTTGTCGTCTCGTCGGCCGCGCGCTCCACCAGGGCACGCGCGAGATCGAGGATCGCCGAGTCGAGCTGCTCTAGTGCGTCGATCGTGAAGAGTCGCAGATCCAGGGCGATCTGATCGTTGCGGCTTCGGCCGGTGTGCAGCTTTCCCGCGACCTCACCGACGAGATCCCGGAGACGATGCTCCACGACGGTATGCACGTCCTCGAGGTCACTCGGCCATGGGAACCGCTTCTGATCGACTTCCTCGAGGATCCGCTCGAGTCCCCCGACGATTCGCTTCACGTCCTCCGCCGCGAGGATCCCTTGGCGGCCGAGCATCCTGGCGTGCGCGAGGCTGCCGCGGACGTCGTACCGCAGGATGCGATGGTCGAGCTCCAGCGAGCTCGTGAACCAGAGCATCGAGCGGTCGGTCCCCGTCGTGAAGCGGCCGGACCAGAGTGGCTTCTTTTCTTCGCTCACTTCTTTCGTTTCGCTCGCGCTTTCGTTGGCGCCGAGAGCGCCTTCCGCGGTATGTCGAGCGACGCCTCGCTCCCCTCGCCCCAGAGCGCCTGCGTCCGCGCCTGCGTGCGCAGCGGCAATCCGAACACGCGGATGAACCCCTCCGACGCTTTGTGATCGAACGCGTCGCCCTTCCCGTAGGTCGCGAGAGACGTCGAGTAGAGCGAGTGGGGCGAGCGTCGCCCGACCACGGTCGCGGTGCCGCGGTCGAGCCGCACGCGAACCTCGCCGGTCACGAAGCGCTGCGTGCTGCGCACGTACGCGGCGAGATCCTGGTGATGCGCCGAGAACCAGAGCCCGTTGTATACAAGCTCTGCGTACTCGCGGCCGACCTGCGCCTTGAAGCGCAGCGACTCCTTCGTCAGCACGAGCGACTCGAGCGCGCGATGTGCCTGGTGCAGCAGCACCGCGGCCGGCGCTTCGTAGATCTCTCGCGATTTGATCCCGACGAGGCGGTCTTCGACCATGTCGATGCGCCCCACTCCGTGCTTGCCGGCCAGCTCGTTGAGACGCTGCACCAGATCGACGCTCTCGACCTTCGCGCCGTCGAGCGTGACCGGGACGCCCTCGTCGAACCCGACCTCGACCTCGCGCGGTTTCACGGGCGCCTCGTCGGGGTCGACTGTCCACTGGAAGACGTCGCGCGGGGGCGCACCCCACGGATCTTCGAGCACACCGGCCTCGATCGAGCGGCCCCACAGGTTCATGTCGACGCTGTAGGGGCTCTTCTTCGTGGCCTCGACGGGGATGCCGTGCTTCTTCGCGTAGTCGATCTCCTCGTCGCGCGTCATGTTCATGCCACCGCGCATCGGCGCGATGACCGTAAGGTCTGGCGCGAGCGCGCCGACCGCAAGATCGAAGCGCACCTGGTCGTTGCCCTTGCCGGTGCAGCCGTGTGCGACGAAGCGCGCGTTCTCGGCGCGAGCCGCGTCGACGAGAAGCTTCGCCAGGAGCGGACGGCCCAGCGCCGTCGCCAGCGGGTACCGGTCCTCGTAGAGCGCGCCGGCCTGCAAAGCCGGCCACACGAAGTACTGCAGAAAGATTTCGCGCGCGTCCTGGACGATCGCCTTCCGCGCCCCGCTCGCGATCGCCTTGCGCTGCACGGTATCGAGATCGCCCGTCGCGCCAAGGTCCCCAGTGCAGGTGACCACCTCGAAGCCGAGCGTCTCGCGCAGCCACGCGACCGCGACGCTCGTGTCGAGGCCGCCCGAGTACGCCAGCACGCACGTTTCGCCGGCGTACTGCTTCGTCACCTCGTCCCCTTCCGCGCGATGCCGAACGTCGCCAGTCGGCCGAGGAGCGCCCGCGCATGGCGTTCGTTGGTGGCCGCGATGAAGACCGTGTCGTCTCCGGCAAGCGTGCCGACCGCCTCTTCCAACCGCGACGCATCGAGCGCCGCGGCGAGCGCATTCGCGGTCCCGGGAAGCGATCGCAGGACCACGAGATTCGTGGCCAGCGCTCCCTCCACCGGGTAGTCCTCGCAGAACCGGCGGAGCCGCTCAATCCCGCCGCCGGGCGCGGCCGCGGAGGGCGGAGCGTAGGCGTGCGTCCCGTCGCGCGCCACCTTCACGAGGCCGAGCTCGACGATGTCGCGCGAGACCGTCGCCTGTGTCGCGGCGAACCCTGCGCCACGGAGCGCGCGGACGAGGTCGGCCTGCGTCGATAGTCGCTGCCGGGAGACGACGCGAAGCAGCGCCTGCTGCCGGTGATGCTTGCGCGCGAGCGCGTCCCTCATGCCGCGGCCTCGAAGACGGTGCCGACCTGTTCGCCGGCGAGGAGCCGCTCGACGGAATCGACCCCGCGCGTCGCCACGATGGCCGCACGGCACCCCGCAGCGGCCGCGATGAGGCACGCCTCGACCTTGGGGAGCATGCCTCCCTCGATCGTTCCATCGTCGACGAGCGCGCGGGCTTTGTCCGCGTCGAGCTGAGCGATCACGCGACCGTCCTTGCCGCGAACGCCGGGCACGTCGGTGACGAACACGAGAAGTCGCGCGCTGAGGCTTGCAGCGATCGCGCCCGCGGCCGCGTCGCCGTTGACGTTGAGCACTTCACCGGAGGTGCGATCGAGCGCGGCCGGCGCCACGATCGGAACGCGGCCCGCGTCGATGAGCTCCTCAAGGAGCGCGCTGTCGACGAGGGTTACGCGCCCCACGAAACCAAGCTCGGCGTCCTCGCGTTCGGCGCGGAGCATCCCGCCGTCGATGCCGGTGAGGCCGACCGCAGGGACGCCGCGCGCGATGAGCGTGGCGACGACGCGCCCGTTCGCGAGCCCGCCGAGCACGGCGAGCGCGACGTCGCGCGTTTCGGCGTCGCTGACGCGGAGCCCGCGCACGAAGCGCGTCTGCATGCCCATCCGTTCCGCCCACTCGCCCACGAGCGGGCCGCCGCCGTGCACGACGACGAGCGGATGACCCGCGTCGTTCAGAGCGACGACCGCGTCGAGCGCGGCGTCGTTCTCGGCGCCCACCGATCCGCCGATCTTCAACACGAGCAGGTCCTTACGTGGTGTATTCGGCATTGATCCGCACGTAGTCCGCCGAGAGATCGGTGCCCCAGGCGTGCGCGGACTCTGAACCCACGCCGAGGTCCACGCCGATGGTGATGTCCCGTTGCTCGAACACCCGGCGCACCGCGTCACTGTCGAACGCGCGCGGCGAGCCCTGCGCGAACACCGCGACGTCGGCGATGTGCACGCTGGCTTTGGTCTGATCCACCTTCGCGCCGGAGCGTCCCGCGGCCGCGAGGATGCGGCCCCAGTTCGGATCCGCGCCGTGGATGGCCGTCTTCACGAGATTCGAAGTGGTGATCGTCCGCGCCGCGCGTCGCGCGTCCTCGGCGGACGCCGCGCCACTAACCTGGACCTCGAAGACCTTGGTGACCCCTTCGCCGTCGGCGAGGACCTCTCGGGCCAGGGTCTCGCAAAGACCGCGGACCGCTGCGCCGAACTTCCCCAGGTCGTCGCCACGGGGCTCGATACCCGACGCGCCGTTCGCGAGGATGAGGAGCGTGTCGTTGGTGCTCGTGTCGCCATCGATGCTGATCAGGTTGAAGCTCGCGTCCGCGGCGTCCTCGAGCATTTCCTGAAGCTCTTCGGCCGCGACCTCCGCGTCGGTCAACACGAACGCGAGCAGCGTGGCCATGTTGGGATGGATCATCCCGGCGCCCTTCGCGACTCCGCGCAGGTGCACCACCCCCCCAGCGAGGGGGACCTCGACGCTCTGCAGCTTGGGCCGGGTGTCGGTCGTCATGATCGCCTTCGCGACCTCGTTCCAGTCACCGGCGCGCAGGCTCATCGCGGACACGGCGGCCGCGATCCGTTCGACGGGCAGCGGGACCCCGATGACGCCCGTGCTCGCCACGGCGACCTCGTGCGGATCGCAACCGATCTTGTCGGCCGCCGCCTGCGCCATCGCAATCGCGTTGCGCTCGCCCGCCTCTCCGGTGCAGGCGTTGGCGTTGCCCGAGTTCACGACGATCGCGCGAAGCCTTCCGTGCTCGAGATGCTTCCGCGTCACGACGCACGGTGCGGCGATCACCTCGTTCGTGGTGAAGACACCCGCCGCCGCGCAGTCGCGGTCCGAGACGATGAGCGCGACGTCCGTGCGCCGGCGCGTCCCGTCCTTTACACCCGCCGACGCGACGCCCACCGTGAATCCGAGGACGTCGTTGATCACGGCCACAGCGGCAGCGCCTCGAGCCCCATCGTTTCGGGATAGCCGAACCGCGCGTTGAAGTTCTGCAGGGCCGAGCCCGCAGCGCCTTTCACCAGGTTATCGAGCGCAGCGAACGCGACGAGACGCGAGTTCTCCTCGTCGACGAGGGCGTGCACGAGGCACCAGTTGCTGCCGAGGGTCGCCTTTGTCGAGGGATAGGTATCGAGGACGCGTACGAAGGGCTCCTCCGCGTATTCCCTCGCGTACGTAGCCGCAACGTCCTTGATGGTCTTGCCGGAACGAAGCGGTGCATAACAGGACGCGATGAGGCCGCGGTTCATTGGAATGAGGTGCGGCGTGAACGTGAGCTTGAGCGGCTTGCCGAGAAGCGCCGCGGCTTCCTGCGCGATCTCCGGCGTGTGCCGGTGCTTCGGCACGCCGTATGGGCGAACGCTCTCGTCGATCGTGCCGAAGAGGAACGCGTCTTCGACGGCATGACCGGCGCCGCTCACGCCCGACTTCGCGTCGACGATGACGTCCTCGGTCACGAGTCCCGCCTTCAGCGCGGGAAGCAGCGCCAGCAGCGCCGCGGTCGGATAGCACCCGGGGTTGGCGATGAGGCGCGCGGTTCGCACGCGATCGCGCGTCAGCTCGGTGAGGCCGTAGACCGCTTCCTTCAGCAGCTCGGGTGCGGGATGCGTGTAGCCGTACCAGCGCTCGTAGAGCTTCGGATCGCGGAGGCGGAAGTCGCTCCCGATGTCGATGACGGTGCGGCCGTCGTCGAGCCATGCGCGAGCCTGCTTCGCGGCCTCGCCCGCCGGCAACGCCGTGAAGACGACCTCGGCGTCGTCTACGTCCGTCCCGACCACGAGCGAATCCGGTGCGGCGTGCAGGTGCGGCTGCACGGCACGCAACGACTCGCCTTTATGCGAGCGCGCCACGGCGGCGACGAGCCTCGCCTCGGGGTGTCGCAGCACAAGACGCGCGAGCTCGCCGCCCGCATAACCGGTGACGCCCACGATCGCGACCTTCGTCGGCATAGACGGGGAATTATGCGGTCGAGTGGATAATTATGCAATCGGGGCCGAGTGTTCTCCCCTCGGGCTGCTGCAGGAAGCGGTGCATCCTCGGGTCGAGATTGATCGCCTTCGCGGCGCGGTCAAGCTGCGCGAGAGCGGACTGAAGGAGCTCGTCCCCCGGGGTTCGTGGCGCCGGGCTTCTTCACGACGGTCACGAGGGCCGCAGACTAGCAGCCGTGATCGACACGGACACCATCCACATGCGCCGCGCGCTCCGACTCGCCGTGCGCGGTGCCGGCAGGACCAGCCCCGATCCTCTGGTCGGCGCTGTTGTTGTTCGCGATAGCAAGGTGGTCGGCGAGGGTTACTACCACGCGGCCGGCGAGGCGCACGCGGAGGTCAACGCGTTCCGCAAGGCCGGCGAGGCCGCGCGCGGCGCGACGCTCTTCACGAATCTCGAGCCGTGCGCGCACCAGGGCCGCACGCCGCCGTGCGTCGACGCGGTTCGCGAGGCGGGCATCGCGCGGGTCGTCGTCGCGATGCGCGACCCGGATCCGCGCACCGACGGCAAGGGCATACGCGGGCTCCGCGCCGCCGGGATCGAGGTCGAGGAGGGCCTTCTCCGAGATGAAGCCGAGCGCCTCAACGCGGGATTCGTGTCTCGTCTGAAGCGCGGGCGGCCATTCGTGCTGCTGAAGCTCGCGACCACGGTCGACGGCCGCGCGGCAGTCCCCGGGCGGCGCGACCTTTCGGGGAAGCCCGCCCTTCGCGAGGTGCATCGCCTGCGCGACCGCACGGATGCGGTCCTCGCCGGGATCGATAGCGTTCTCGCCGACGACCCCGCACTCACGGTACGCGAGGTCAAAGGACGGGATCCGCTGCGCGTCATCGTCGACGCGGACGCGCGCACTCCGATCACAGCGAAGATCGTGCGGGCGAAGGATCCGCAGCGCACCGTGATCTTCGTCGCGCGCGATGCCGACGTGCGCCGCACGAACAAGCTTCGCGAGGCGGGAGTGCTGCTGGTCACCGCTCCGCGCGCCGACGGTGGACTCGACCTCGGCGCTGTGCTCCGCTGGCTCGGCGAGCACGGCGTGAATACCGTGATGAGCGAGGCCGGGCCGCAGGTGGCCGGCGCGCTCGTGCGTGGCGGTCTCGCCGATCGCGTGCTCCTTCTCATGTCGCCCGTTGCGGGCGGTGACGGACCGCCGGCGCTCGAAGGTGTCCCGAAGGCGAGCGAGCTTCACGACGTGCGCGTGCGCAGGCTCGGCGCCGATCTGGCGCTGGAAGGAACGCTCGACTAGATGTTCACCGGGGCCGTCGCGGAGATAGGTGCAGTCCGACACACCGCTCCGAAGGCGTCGGGTCTCCGACTCGAGATCGCTTCGTCACATGTGGCCCAGGACCTCGGCATCGACGCGAACGTCAACGTCGCCGGCGTGTGCCTCACCGTCGTGGAGCGGGACACCCACGGGTTCGCCGTCGACGTCGTCGCGGAGACCCTCTCGCGTACGACACTCGGCCGTGCGATCCGCGGAACGCGCGTGAACCTCGAGCCTGCGGCGACGCCGACGACGGCACTTGGCGGCCACTTCGTGCAAGGGCAGGTCGACGCGACGACCAAGCTGGTCGGTCGTCGCGAGCAGGGCGGTGGGGCGGCGCGCCTGCGTTTCGCGGTGCCCAAGGGCCTCGCCCGCTACATCGTGGTGAGGGGGTTCATCACGCTTGACGGCGTATCGCTTGCGATCGCGGCCCTCGGCAAAACCTATTTCGAGATCGCGCTCATCCCCAATACTGCCGAGCGCACGACACTCGGTTCGTTAGCGCCGGGCGACCTCGTCAACGTCGAGACGGACGTGCTCGCGAAATACGTCGAGCGTCTCGGCAAGAAGGCCTGATCGGCTATTGCGCCTCGCGCTGCCACTGGGTGGCGCTCGTGAGCAGCTGCTTATCGGTCCCGCCGCGCAGGTGCGCGTCGAGCGTCGAGACCTGCGAGTTGTCGGTGAAAGTGAAGATTACGGCGACACCCTCGAAGTGCTGCACCGTGGGCGCCGGGACGGTCTTCATGTCCTTCACCGACGTCCACGAGCGGTTGTCGTCAAAGAATGGAAGCGCCCGCATGATGTGGAAGCCGCTCTCGTCGATGATCGTCTGCGCGCGCGCGCTCGGTAGGCACATGACGATCGCGGCAAGCAGGACGGCCGCCGCGATCGACGGGTTCAGCACGATCGCGGCGAGCCCGCGGCGGAGAAGAGCGACCGGCCGGCGCGCGCCTTCGTGCCAGCCGCGGAGCGTGCCACGCGCCCATGCGGTGGCAGCCTTCCCCATCGCGACGCGCACGATCCCCGC
The DNA here is from genome assembly GCA_038040345.1 of Chloroflexota bacterium. GTDB lineage: Bacteria > Chloroflexota > Limnocylindria > P2-11E > P2-11E > 3-1-20CM-2-70-9. The sequence continues at coordinate 204,354 of JBBPIQ010000002.1, read as the reverse complement.
GGCCAGCATCGCAGCGGCCGCGAACGCGGCAGCGAGGATGCGCGGGTCGAATCCAGCGAGGGGATAGTCGAGCAGGTATGCGCCGACGGCGACAGGTGTGCGCGTCGCGATGGCGAGCGCATCCGGCAGAAGTGCGGTGAACGTCAGACCTGCGAGCCCGAACACGAGGCCGACCACGGTCGGAACGAGCGGGTCGTCTTCGTCGTGGAAGTGGTCGCGCAGCGAATCGGTCGCGTTCTGCAGCTCGAGGAACGAGCTCCCGGCAAGGTCGAGGCTGCCGCCGCTCGCCTCTTTGACGACGCGCGCGAGTGGACCGGAGAGCGTCGGTTCGGCAACGCCTTCGACCGGAATGCCGAACGCGACGGGCCTGCCCTTCGTGCGCACGACGACTCGCCCGCGCCGCGACTTGATCTCGCGAACGTCCGTCCAGGCGACGTCGATCGGCTCCTTCGCGTTGATACGGAAGCCGAGCTGCTCGAGCGTGATCTGCAGCTTCTGCTCCGGGTAGCCCATGACGATCGGTCCGCGAAGAAGGACGCCGCTCGGCGGAAGGACGAACCGCGGCTTTGGCGGCGCCTTCACCTTCTCGGGCTTCACGACCTCGGGCTTCGCGGGCTTGGCGGCCTTCTCGGCCTTCGCGGCTTTCTCTTTCTTGGGCTTCGCCGCCTTCTCTTTCTTCGTCGGGATCGCCGGCGCCTCGACCGCTTTAGCGACTGGCGTCGGCATCGCGGCGGCGAGTGGAGGCAGCGGCGGGGGCGCTTCGCGGACCGGCGCTTCAGGCTCCGGCGGCGCGACCGGCGCCGTGTACGAAGGCGGCGTGTACGCGGGCGCCGGCGCGAATGTCTGCGGCGGTGGTGGCGTTGCGGGCTGAGCGAGTGGTGCGGCCGGTGCGAACGACTGCGGCGCCGGCGTGAAAGTCGGCGGTGGTGGTTGCGCCGCGGGGGCGTCCGGCGAGGGCGTGCCGCTGAACTTACCCATCCCCGGGAAGAGATCGCCGACGGTGAGCGGTTTGTGTGCTGGCATGCTCACCGATGGGGTCGCCGAGGGCTGAGGCGGAGGCGGCGGCGGAGGTGCAACAGCCGGAGCCGTCGGGATCACCCAGTCGGTGGGCTTCGGCGGAGCGGCCGTCTCCCAATCCGGCGGCGCGGGCGCTGCGGCGGGACCCGGCACGAGGCCGAGGGCGACGAGCCGCGGATCGACTTCGTCGGTCATCCGGTCACCCGGCGATGCCGCTTCATTCGTTGGCTAGATTGCGGCAAGCGCGGACCGCTGGGAAGACTGCGAGCAGGTCTCGCTTCGTCATGCGATGGCCTCGAGCGCCGCGCGCGCGTCGCGAAGTGCCGCGACTGCGAAACCTCGATCGACCCGCGTGAAGCCAAGGCGTTCGCCTGGCAGGCGCTGAGCGACGAGACCGACATCCGCGGTGACCACTGTCGCGATCACCGGGTAGCCGCCCGTCGCTTGATGCTCCGCGAGCAGGACGATCGGCGCGCCACCTGACGGGATCTGCACAGCTCCGGCGACGACACCGGTGGTGAGGATTTCGCCTTCGCGCGCTGCGATCCGGGGGCCGCTCAGGCGCGCGCCCATGCGGTCGCTCGCGGGTTCCACCCGGAATTCGGAGCTGAAGAACAGGGAATCGGCCTCATCGGTGAAACGTTGCGCGTGCGGACCCGTGATGGCGCGTATCTGTCCGGTGTCGTAATCAGGACTGACCGCGAAACGACCAGCCCGCTCGACGTCCACGCGAGACATCCCGAGCGGCAGGTCCTCTCCGGTCCGCAGGGCGCGGCCGAGGCCGGCGGGCAGATACGCAGAGCGGCTTCCAAGGATCGGTTCGGTCGCTATGCCACCGGACACGGCGAGGTAGGCGAACCGCGAACGCTCGCCGCAGAGCACCGTGAACGTCTCACCAGGACGCGCGAACGTCGCGGTCCACCCGGGGACGAGGTCCCGCCCGCGCAGCGCGACGTCTCTCCCGGTCACCGCGACGATCCGGCGGTCCTCGCAGCGGAAAGTGAATGCGTCGCCGACGATCTCGATCGCCGCGGCGGCGACATCGTTACCGACCAGGACCTGCGCGGCGGCGAACGCGGCGGGATCGGCGGGACCGGACGGCGGAACGCCCTCGCGAAGATGACCGAAGCGGCCGCGGTCCTGAACGGTCGCGCGCAGCCCGATCGCCTCGATACGAATCACAGCGGGACGAACCGCACGCGATCTCCTGGCCGAATGAGCGCGGGCGGCTCTCTCGTACTGTCGAAGATGCGGGCGTCGGTCCGTCCGATGAGTCGCCAGCCGCCAGGCGAATCGAATGGATAGATCGAGGTCTGGCCGTCGGCGATCGCCACGGACCCCGCGGGGACGCGCTCGCGCGGGCGCACCAGACGAGGCGCGACGATCCGCGGCTCGAGAACGCCGCAGTACGCGAAGCCGGGGAGGAACCCGAGGAAGAACGCGCGATATGTGCGACCCGAGTGCAGCGCGACGAGCTCCTCGACGGAGAGCTTCGACCGCTCGGCCGTCTCGAGAAGATCCGGTCCGTCGTAGTGCGTCGGGATCTCGACCTCGCGACCACCTTCGATAGCCACGCGACCCGGGGTCTTCGCTAGCCGCATGACTTCGCGCTCAGCGTCGGCCGGCGCGATGCGAAGTGGGTCGAACCGCACGACGACGGAGGCGTACGCCGGGACCGCGCGCCCGTGACCTTGCGCGTCCCACGCGTCCGCGAGCGCGCGAGCACGGTCCGCGACAGCCTCATCGATGTGGTCGCCGAGCTCGACGAGGAGCGCGCCGTCGCCGAAGGGAGCGATCCGTGGATCGCTCAGGACCGGAACGGCGCGACCTTCACCTTGGCTTTGCCGAGCGCGTCACGGACCGCACGCGCGATGTCGGGCGCGCCGGGCGTGTCGCCGTGGAGGCACAGCGTGTCGACCGCGAGCTTTACGAATGTCCCGTCGACCGCGGTCACCCCGCCGTTCTTCACGAACGAAAGGGCCTGCCGCACCGCATCCGCTGGATCGGTGAGCACCGAGCCCGCGACCGAGCGCGACTGCAGCGTGCCGTCGGATTCGTACGCGCGATCCACAAAGCCTTCTCGCGCGACCTTCATTCCCATGCCGCTCGCCTCTTGCAGCATCGCCGAGCCGGGTGGCGCGACGATGACGAGCTCGTGCCCGCCGGTCGCCGCCTGGACGCCGAAGATGATGTTCCGCGCGATCGTCGCGTCACGCTCCCCTTGGTTGTACAGCGCACCGTGAACCTTGACGTGCGTGACGCGTGCGCCCACGCGCGACGCGATCCCGACGAGCGAGTCGATCTGGCGACGGATCGACTCGATCAGCTCGCGGGCCGGGATGTCCATCGCCACGCGCCCGAACCGTTCGCGATCGGGGTAACCGGGATGCGCACCGATCGCGACTTTGTTTTTCATCGCGAGCTCGACGGTGGTGCGCATGGTGTTCTCGTTTCCGGCGTGCCCACCGCACGCGATGTTCGCGCTCGTTATCAAAGGCATGAGGGCCATATCGGTGCCGGCGCCCTCGCCCAAATCACTATTGAAGTCGATCGAGCCTGCCACGCTCTCGGAACATTAACGAGCGACCATCACGCTCGGTATCACCCGATAGGTGACAGGCGATCGCGGGCCGCGGGTGGCACGGGGGAGCGGGTTGAGCGGCGTCGGGGTCTTCTGAGCGAGCGGCCCCTGGCGGGCGGTCCATCGCGATCCCACGAGGGGCCGAGCGAAGAAGACCCCGGCGCTGCTCGCCCCCGTCGCCCGGACACGACCCGCGCTCGCGCTGACTCGCTAGACGAAGAGCGGAGCGAGAACGAGCGTGATCGTCGCGAGGAGCTTGATGAGGACGTGCAGGCTCGGGCCGGCGGTGTCTTTGAACGGATCTCCGACGGTGTCGCCGACGACCGCAGCGGCGTGCGCCGGCGTGCCTTTGCCGAGGACCTTGCCGTTTTCGTCCTTGAGCATCCCGGACTCGATGTACTTCTTCGCGTTGTCCCACGCGCCGCCGCCGTTGTTCAGAACAGTGGCGAGGATGACGCCGGCCATCGTGCCGACCATCAGCATCGCCGCCTCGGCCTCGGCCTTGAGCAGAATGCCGACGACTATTGGGGCGGCGATGGCGAGGAGGCCTGGCGCGATCATGTTGCGCAGCGCCGAAGCGGTGGTGATGTCTACAACGCGCGCGTAGTTCGGTTCCTCGGTGCCGGCCATGATCCCGGGGTGCTCGCGGAACTGTGTCCGCACCTCTTGGATGATCGCGGCGCCGGCGCGGCCGACCGCGCGGATCGCGAGCGAGGAGAAGAGGTACACGAGCATCGCCCCGAGGAAGCCGCCGAGGAAGACGTCGACCTTCGCGAGGTCGACAGAGTTGAACGGCTTGCCGGTGAGTTGCGCGATCTTGTCGAGATACGCCGAGAAGAGCAGGAAGGCCGCGAGCGCGGCCGAACCGACGGCGTACCCCTTGGTGAGTGCCTTGGTGGTGTTGCCGACGGCATCGAGACGGTCCGTACGTTCACGGGTCTCCTCCGACGCGCGGGCCATCGACGCGACGCCACCGGCGTTGTCCGTGATGGGACCGAAGGTGTCCTCGGCCAGGATGAACGCGGCGCTCATGAGCATCCCCATCGTCGCAACGGCGGTGCCGTAGATACCGCCGTGCGGGAGACCGGTCGCGGCGGCCCACTGGTCGCCGAACCAGTGGCTGAGGAAAAGAGCGATGGAGATGGTGATCACCGACGCGGCGGTGGTCTCGAAGCCGACCGCGATCCCCGAGATGATCGTCGTGGCCGGACCCGTCTTCGCGGCCTCCGCGATCTCCTTCACCGGTCGCCAGTCGCCCGATGTGTAGTACTGCGTGATGTAGACGAACGCGAGGCTCGTGAGGATGCCGACGACGCCGGCATAGAAGAACCAGATGCCGGCGCCTTTCTCGTTGAGCATCACGTTCGTGACGAGGAACATGCCGGCGATGGAGAGCGCGATCGTGATGTAGTAACCAAGGTTGAGCGACGACATCGGGCTCTTCGTGTCGCTGCCGCGCACGGTGAAGATGCCGATCATGCTCGCGATCAGGCCGAAGCCACGGACCACGAGAGGGAACAGGATCCACGCCGGGTTCTGGGTGACCGCGTAGATCGCGACGCCCAGGATCATCGCGCCGATGTTCTCGGCGGCGGTGGACTCGAAGAGATCCGCGCCACGACCGGCGCAGTCGCCGACGTTGTCGCCGACGAGGTCCGCGATCACAGCCGCGTTGCGCGGGTCGTCCTCGGGAATGCCGGCCTCGATTTTGCCCACGAGGTCGGCGCCGAGGTCGGCGGCCTTCGTGTAGATCCCGCCGCCAAGCTGCGCGAAGAGTGCGACGAACGACGCGCCGAAACCGAAGCCGACGATCGTGAATGGGGCCTGGTCGGGATGCTCGAATCCGCCGTACGCGATGAACATGACGAACACGCCTATCAACGACAGACCGACGACGAGGATCCCGGAGACCGCACCGCCGCGAAGCGATATGCGAAGAGCGTCTGCGACCGAATGCTGCGCCGCGGCCGCGGTTCGTAGATTCGACTTCACCGCGACGAACATACCGACGATGCCCGCGGCCATCGAGCACGCTGCACCGACGATGAACGCGATCGATGTCTTGATCGCGAGCTCCATCGGGGAAACGCCGGGCGCCGATTCGAAGAAGTAGATGACGAGACCAATGACGACCATGCCGCCGAGGGCGAGGAGCGCGATGGTCCGGTACTGGCGCTGCATGAACGCCACAGCCGCGACGTAAATCGCCGCGGCGACCTTCTGCATCGCGGGAGTGCCGGTCGGCGAACGCAGGACGTCGTACGCGAAGTAGCCCGCGACCGCCAGTGCCAGGACGCCAGAGATCGGCACGACCCACAGAAGAGGCGATGCGTTCAAGCGACCCCCAAAGCGAAAAGGCCAAGAAAAAGGCGCCCGCCCCGACGGAGGGGGCCGCAGCGCTTCGACGTCATTTTAGGACAGCCTGCCGACAGGCGCAAACCGGCTAGAGTTCGAGTTGTGCCACCGCAAAAAGCATCGAAGTCCCAGCCCAAGGCCGACGTATCGGAAAAGACGAAGAGCAAGGACCGCGACTGGCTGACGACGGCCGAGCTCGCGACGAAGATCGGCTGGCGCGAGCACGCCCTTCGCGACGCCATGCGTGGCAAGGACCTGCCCGGCGTGCGTCGGACGTCCTTCGGCTACCACATCGAGTCGGCCTCGGTCGACGAAATCTCCAAGACGCTGGGCGCCCCACCTCCTAAGGGAAACGCTCCGAAGAGGAAGACCCGGGCTTAGGAGTCGAGGTCTCTCACAGCGCGGCGGACGATGGTCTCGCGGCGCAGTGGGGGCCGGCGACCCTACGTGGTCGCCGGAGGGACCCGCGAGCACGCGAGAGTAGCGGCCGTCGCGCTAACTGGCTAGCGCTTCCTCAGTCTCGCAGGGAGGATCTGTAGCTCTTCGCGGTATTTCGCGACGGTGCGGCGCGCGAGGCGGATGCCGTTGTCCTCGCGAAGCTTTTCGACGATCTCTTGGTCCGAGTAGGGCCGCGAGCGGTCCTCGGCCTCGATGATGTTCTTGATCACGTCCTTCACGCCGAGCGAAGCCGTGAAGAAGGTGGAGAACGGGATCACCTCGCCGGCGGGCAGGAGCACGAACTTGCCGGCCGTGGCGCGGCTCACCGTCGACTCGTGCATCCCGATGCGCTCCCCCACCTCCGCGCGCGTGAGCGGCCGGAGCGACTGAACGCCCTTGTCCAGGAAATCCCTCTGGCACTCGACGATGACGTCGGTAATGCGGCCGATCGTCTGGCGCCGCTGGTTGATGTTGTCGATGAAGAACTTCGCGCGCGTGACGTACTGCCGGATGTGCTGGCGTTCGTCGTCGGTCATCGTCGGTGCCGCCGCGCCCGCGCTCCGCGCGGCCTGGAGCTGTCCGACGAGCTGGCGGTAGACCGGGTTCACCCGGAGCGAGAACCGCCGCGATTCGATGACCTCGACCTCGAAGTCGCCCTTCTCGTTACGGACGATGATCACGTCAGGGCGGAGTGCGACCTGGCGGCCGCCGATGCTGGTGCCGTCAGGGCCAGCGGCGAACGCGTGCGCCGGGTACGGGTTGAGGCTCTGTTTCACCCAGTCCCAGCCCTGCTGGACTTCCTCGCGCGAGACGCGAAGGGCCTGCGCAATGTCGCCGAACTTGTGCTCCCCCAGCTCGCGGAGATGGTCGGCAATGATCGACCGCACGTGCGCGGGCACCTCCTCGCCGATCTCGGACAGGTGGTCGATCTGGATAAGAAGGCACTCGCGGGTGTCGCGAGCGCCGATGCCCCACGGCTCGATGCCCTGGATGGTCTTGAGAACCTCGGTAGCGTCGGCGACGGACACCTTGAGCGTCTTCGCGATCTCCTCGAGCGGCAGCTCGAGGTACCCGAAGTCGTTCAGGTTCCCGATGATGTACTCGGCGACGGGGTACAGCCGCTTCGGCAGCAGCACGCGTGTGTTCCACGAGAGGTACTCGGCGAGGGTCTGCTCGGCCTCCGCGCGAACGATCGGGTCGAGCTCATCCTCCTCCTCGTCGCGCTGCATGAGGCTGGTGCCCTCGAGGGGCTCGGTCTCGAGGTCCTCGCTGCCCTTGTACGGGCCTTTGCCGGTGCCGAAGCAGTTCAGGCAGACCCGGCCGGCGAGGGGCTGACCGCAGAGCGGGCAGGCCTGCACCTCCTCGAGATCGAGGGCAGGATTTTCCTGGAGCTCCTGGTTAATGACGTCCTGCAGCTCGAGCGAGCTAAGTTGAAGGATGTAGTTCGCCGCGATCTGTTTCGGCGTGACCTTGAGCTGCAGCTGTGGGAGGAGTCTCAAATCCACCTCGGCTACCTTACCGCAGGGTGATAGTGCGAGCGGAATTCACGTTGTTCGCGGCCGCGATCACGTTGTCGCTGGTCGCGCTGCTCGTCGCCCCGCGACGCATCGCACAGGCATGGCGCGTGCCGACCGCCCTCTTGGTCGCCACTTTGGGCGCTATATCGCCCCTTCTTCTCTATCAGCTCACCGATCCGGCCCTCGCCGCGGGCCGAGCCTTGTGGGAGTGGTCGGCCGCCGGAGGACCGACCATCCAAGCGTCGTACCGACTCGATGGCCTCGGCGCAGTGGCCGTCTCCGCAGGGTTCGCGTATGTCGCGGCCGCACTTCTCGCCAACGCGCGGTCGGCGAGCTCCCCGCGCTTCCTCCCTTCGCTCGCCCTGGCCATCGGCTTCGCCTTCATCGCCGTGGTGGTCACGGTCGACCTGGTCGCGGCGGCGGTCGCCATCGCGGTCCTCGCCGCTGTGAGCGCTTTCGCGACGCTGCTCGTGGCGCCGGCACCTTCGGCGATGCGGATCGCGGGGTATTTCGCGGTCGGGATCCAGGGATTCGTCGTGGCGGCGCTGCTCATCGCGCGGCAGGGAGGCGCGTCACTCGCCTTTGACGCGATCTCCCCAGGCGCCATCAGTCCTGGCGCGATCCTCGCCGCGACCGCGGGCGCCGGCCTCTTCGCGGGCCTCTACCCGTTCGTGCCGTGGCGCTATCAGCCCGCCCAGGCTCTGCTCGCCGCGGAACGCGAACCACTGCGCGGGCTCCTTGCGATGCCAGCGGGTGTGGCCGCGTCGATCGTGCTGCTTCGTCTTCTCGGGGTGACGAGCATCGACCTTTCGACCCTTGGGCTTCCGCTCATCGGACTCGTGCCGCGGCTCGTTCTGCTCGGGCTTGTGCTCGTCGCATTCGCGCTGCGGGCGCGCGCGCGCGGTCGCGCGTCGCGGCGCGGGATCGTGACGACGATCGTCGCGGCCGCGGTGCTGGCTGGGTGGGACGATCTCCATTGGAGCTACTTCGTGCTCGCGGCAGCTGCGCTGACCGTTCTCTACGCCGCCGCCGTCTCGCTCGCCCTTCCCGAGCAGTGGGAGGTCGCGCGCCACGACGTGACCCTTGCGACCCTATGGATCGCGTTCGCGGTCGGCACGCCGATCGCGCTCGCGTCCGGCCTGTTCATCCTGGTGGGCGCGGCGTTCGCCGCTCTCCTCGAGAGCGTGTGGATGCCGCCACATCGCGCCTATATGGCGACCATGGCAACGAGCGTCTGGACGGTGACCGGTGTCATCGGCCTCGCGACCGGCGCGGCGAGCGCCGCGGATCCCACGACAGCGGTGGCGGCGGTTCTCGTCGTCATGGTCGTTCTCGTGCTCGAGCTCGCGCACGCCGGCCGGCGCCTGGCGCAGGGCGAAGCGCCGGCGGGTCTCGATATCGCGGCCGCGGTCGCCGCGCTTTTCAGCACGGCGCTCCTCGCGAGCCTGCTGTCGCTGCCGATCCCCGACGCGCTCACCCTTCTGCGACGGCCGCTCGATCCGATCGACCCGGTCATCGCGATCGGTTCGGTCGTCGCGGCGACGATCCTCGTCATCGCCGCGCGCATGCTGCGGCCGCTTCTGCCCGGCCTCCAGGTCTTCGCCGCGCGACTGCAACGGTTCGTGTGGGCGGCCGACCCGGTGCCCACCGGAGTCGCCACGTTTAGAGCGCTCGAGCGCGCCGTGACCGTCGCCACCGGTGGGTTCGCGCTCTTCGAGCAGCGGGCCGGCGTGTGGCTGGCCGCGGTCCTCATCGTCGCGCTGTTGGTCTGGTCGACCCGCTAGGTGATCCCCCTCGGCATCGTCGCGCTCGCGACCCTCGCCGCGAACGGTTCGCGGCAGCTCCGCTACTCGGCGGTCGCGCTCCTCGGCGTGTCGCTCGCCGCGAACGTCGTGACCGCGGGCCAGCTCACCGTGAGCCAACTCGCCGTCGAAGGCTGCGGTGCGCTTGTGGCGTGCGGGATCCTTTACGTGGCGGCGCGCGACCGGACATATGGCGAGGATCCCGGATGGCGGCTCTGGCTCGCGACGATCGTCGCGGCCGCGGCGACGGCGGCGTGCTTCGCGACGCTTCGCACCGCGTCGAGCGAGACCGTCAGCGTCCCGCTGATCGGCGAGGATCCGAGCGGGGTCACGGCGCAGGTCGCGGCCTTCTGGCTCATCTCTTCGGGCGTCGCGATCCTCGTGACCGCTCGGACCCCGGTCCGCGGATCGCTCGGTGCGATCCTGATGATCACCGGTGTGGAGCTTCTCGTTCGTCTTCTCACCGTGCCGCAGCTCGGTCTCTCTCTCTTGCTCGGATGGGTCGAGGTCGTTATCGCGCTCGCGGGCGGATTCCTCATCGTGAACGAGCGTGTGGTGCGCGAGAATTGATCATCGCGGCGGCGCCACTCGTCCTCGCGGTCGCGGCGTGCGGTGCGTTCGTGCTCCGGAAGCGGCTCAACATCGTCGGTCCCTTCTCGCTCGTCGCGATCGTCGTCGCCCTCGCGCTCGTCCTCCTGACTCCGCTCGACACCACGGGCACTCTTCTCGACCTCGAGCTCCGTGCGACCGGACTGGGCAGTCTCGCGTCGGGCGTGATCCTCGCGACCCTCTTCCTCCTCGTGCTCGGCGTGTGGCTAGACGAACCCGCGTACAACTTCTTCCCCACGGCGCTCGCGGTCGGCGCGACCTCACTCGGGGTGCTCGTCCTCACCGCGCCACTCGCCATCTTCGGTCTCCTGGTTCTCGGACTTCTCGTGCCGGTCGGGTCATTCACCTTCCAGGTGCATCGGAATCGCTCGGTCGAGGCGGCGACCCGCCACTTCGGCTTCGTCGCGCTAGGCGGATGTCTTGGCATCGCCGCGCTTGCGCTCGCTGCCAGCCTTCCGCACGAGCAGCCCGCGAACACGTTCGTGCTCCTCGTTGTGGTGCTCGTCGTCGCCTTCGCGCTGCTCCTCGCAGCCATCCCGTTCCACACGCACGCGGCGCTCCTCGCGGGCGAGGTACCGCCGGCGTCGCTCGCGTTGTATTTCGGCGTCCTGGTCCCGACGACGTTCATCGCGTTCGTGGAGATCCTCACGCTCTCCGGCCTGCTGCCCGCGATCGTGCAGGTCGTGAAGGTGCAAGACCTGTTGCATGGCATCGGACTGACCTCGGCCATCGGCGGCGCGTTCCTGGCGAGCGGCGCGCCGGATCTGCGTCGTCTCGTCGTCTACTCGGTGATCTCGAATCTCGGCGCCGCGCTCGTCGGCATCGCGACACTGTCGGGCCCCGGCATCATCGGCGCGCTTGCGAGCGTGATCGTCACCGGCGCATCCGCGTCAGGTCAGCTCCTTGCTGCGGGCACGCTCGAGCGCCGCAGCGCGCCCGAGCGCCCGACCGCGCGGAAGGCGCCGCTCGCCGCACTCGCGTTCGTCGTCGGTGGCTTCGCGCTGATCGGCGCGCCGCCGCTTCTCGGATTCCCGGGCCGCTTCTTCATGGAGCTCATCGCCTACCAGTTCGCTCCGTTCACTGGCGCGGCGCTCGTGGTCGCCACGCTCCTTCTGATCGTCGGCCAGCTCCGCGCCGTGCTCGCCCTCTTCGGAAGCGGTATCGAACGTTGGGTACTTGAGCCACGGCCGATTGCGGGAATCATCGGCGGCGTGATTTTCGTGGCGCTGTTGATTGGGGGAATACAACCGGACGGCTTCCTTCGGCCTATCGCGTCTTTCGCCGATGAGTTTCTGAGGGCATTGCGACCTCTCTAGGGGAGCCGCGAGCGGGTGGCACGGCGCAGCGGGTCTCTCACGAAGCGCGGGTGCCCCGGGGCCCCGCCCGCAGCGAACGACAGAGAGCTGCAAGGCGGGGAGGGTGCGCTGAGGGAGGGACCCGCGTAGCGGCTACGCCGACAGGGGCCCCTACCCCTTGGACAGGACCCGCTCGCGGGTGCGTCCGGGGTTAGGAGGGAGCTTTGTCCTCGGTCATCCAGCGGTCGATGTCGCGGGTGTATTCGACGATGCCCTCGGGGAACCACAGCTTGATCTCGGCCTCGGCGGTCGCAGGCGCGTCGGATGCGTGGACCAGATTGCGGAGACCGACGAGCGCGTAGTCGCCGCGGATCGATCCTTCGCTCGCTTCGTGAGGGCGAGTCGAGCCGACCATCGCACGCACCACGGCGATCGCGTTCGGACCCTCGACGACGGCCGCCACGACCGGCGAGGCCGTGATCACTCCGACGAGGTCGTTGTAGAAGAACTTCCCCTTGTGCACGGCGTAGTGCTTCTCCGCCATCGCGCGGTCCACCTTCAAGAGCCGCAGCGCGGCGAAGCGCAGTCCACGCTTCTCGAAGCGCGACAGGATCTCGAAAGCGATCCCACGCTGTAGCGCATCGGGTTTGAGCACGACGAGCGTGCGCTCGGCGCTCACGACGCCATCACGACCGGGGTCTCGTCGGCGACAGGCGGCGCGATCGCGGCGAGCGACGCGCGCGGGCCGATCGCGGCGACGTAAGCGAGCTCGGGACGCAGGTACTCGCGCGCGACGCGCAGCATGTCCGCGGTCGTCACGCCGTCGATGATCGCGGAGACCTCCTCGACCGAACGAACACGCCCGAGGAAGAGCTCTTGCCCCGCGAGCCAGCCTGATACACCGCGCGTGTCTTCGAGCCGGAGCTCGAGACGGCCCTTCGCGAAGTCGCGCACGCGGTCGATCTCGACATCCGGCACGATCTCGTCGCGGAGGCGCTCCACTTCTCGCATGATCGCCTTCAGGACCTCGGCGGCGTTCTGCGGCGCGAAGCCCGCGTACACGACGAGGTGCCCCGCGTCGGCGTAGTTCGCACCGTAGCTGTGGACGTCGTACGCGAGGCCGCGTTTCTCGCGCAGCTCGAGAAAGAGCCGGCTCGACATCCCTTCGCCGAGGACGGCGTTGAGCATGTCGAGGCTGTACTTGTCGGGATGCGTTGTGTGAACGGCGCGCCAGCCCACGCACAGGTTGGTCTGCTCGGCCCGCTTTCCGAGCAGCTTCAGGTGCGGCTTTCCGGCGCGTGGGGCCGGCTTCGACTTCACGACCTCACGGGAAGCGAGACCGCCAAGGGCCTCGTCGACGGCCGCGATCGCTTCATCCGCGTGCAGCGGACCCGCGAGCGCGACCACGGTCCGCGACGGCGCGTAGCCGCGCTCCATGAACTCGCGCAGGCGATCCGACGTCATCCCGAGCACGACCTCCTCGCGTCCGGCCACTTCCCAACCGAGCGGGTGCCGCGGGTAGAGAAGCTCGTCGACCAACGTGTGAACGCGGTCCTGGGGCTGGTCCCGATACATGCGCAGCTCTTCGACGATCACGTTGCGCTCCGAGTCGACATCTTTCGCCCGGAGCATCGGCGCGCGGATCAAGTCGGCGATGACGTCCAGCGCGACGAGGTAATGGCGCGCCGGAACGCGCGACCAGAAGACGGTGACCTCTTTGTCGGTCGATGCGTTGACCACGCCGCCTTTGCTCTCGATCACCTGGCTGATGTCGGCCGCGGTCGGACGCTTGGCGCTTCCCTTGAAGACCATGTGCTCGAGGAAATGGCTCGTGCCGGCATCGTCCTTCGTCTCGATGCGCGATCCGACGCCGACATACACGGCAAGCGAAACGGAGCGCGTCTCAGGCATCTCGCCGACGAGGATCCGAAGCCCGTTCGGCAGTGTGACCTTGCGGTATTCCATCGAGTGCGAACGCTATCAGAGGGCGCGGTCGGCTAGCGGCAGAACACCATCGTCATGTACATCGCGTCCGGCCCGTTCACCGCGCCGACGCCAACGCGTCGAAAGGCGGGATCCATGATGTTGGTGCGGTGATTGATGGGCTCCCAGGGCTCATTCATGAACTCAATGTGCAGCGCGTCGACGTTGTTGTTCCAGATCTTGCCCGTGTTCTCACCGTACCAACCGGTGCCGCACGCCGGAACGTCGCGCGAGCTCGCGGTCCCGTCCGGTCCGTCGTGATAGACGTAGCGGACCTGCGCTTCGGCGGCGCTGTGCGCGCGTGCCGTGTCGGCGACGCCGATGTCCGCCCCGAGCGGCACCAAACCTCCGCGCACGCGCGACGCGTTGATGAGCTCGAGCATGTGGACCTCAGCCGCGAAGGTTGTGGAGGTCGTGAGCGCCGCGACGGGACGCGGGGTCGGGCGTGGCGTCGGCTCCGGCGTCGGATCGGGTGTCGCCACCGGCTGAGGCTCGGGTGCGGCGGTCGCTTCGGGCTCCGGCTCGACCGTCGCTTCAGGCGTCGGCTCGACCGTCGCTTCGGGCAGAGCCTCAGGGACTACTTCGATTGCCGCGATTGCTTCGGGCGTCGGCGACGGCGACGGCGAAACCGTGAGCTCGAGGTTGTCGATATCGCGAAGCACTCGGGCCAGACCACGCGACATGGGCGCGATCCGCGCAGCCACCGGCTCGTCGTCGATCGTCGGCGCGGCGGTCACCTGCGCGCGGCGCGCGGGAGTCAGGGTGAAGCTGGCCACGACGAGGCCAGCGAGCATCGCGTATAGGGCGAGGCGCGCGGCGAGGGTCAGCGGTCCGTCCTGCTCATCACTCGGTGACGCTCCAGGCACCTGAGGAGATAACGAGGCTGGCGCCAGCGCGTCGCGCGGCGGCGAGATGTTCGCGCTCCGCCGCGGCCGGATCGAGGGGTCCGTCGGTCGAGACAGCGAATGGTGCGTGCTCGTCGACCGTGAAATACGAGACGAGCGGCCGGTCGGCGAAGGCCGCGAGACGCGCGACGATGTCGAGGCCGGGGGCGCCCGGCTTGACGATGATCGCGTCGGCGCCATCGGCCATGTCGCGCCGTGCGCGCGCAACGGCAGCCGCCGCATCGTCGGCGGGGATGAGCGGCACCGCGCGCTCCGAAATCGGGACCGCGTTCACGGCCGCGCGATGCGTGACGTAGAGCGAGCTCTCGAGCTTCACCATCGCGGCGATCGGCACGTCCGAGCGCCGCGGGCCGAGCGCGTCGCGCAGGGCATGCACCGTGCCTTCGAGCATTCCCGACGGTATGAGCAGGTCGGCGCCGGCGTCGGCATGCACCTCCGCGATCGCCGCGAGGCGCTCGAGAGTCCCGGCGACGTCCGCGCCATGCTCGCCGAAGAGCACGCACTGACCGTGCGCCGTGTACGCGCAAACGCAAACGTCGGTCGCGACGCCGAGCTCGGGCACAGCTTCCTTCACGGCGCGGATCGTGCGCGGCACGACGTGGTCCGGTTCGCTCGCGAGGAGCGCGTGCTCGTCCTTACGGTCGCTGATGCCGAAGAGGAGAAGCCCAGCGAGTCCGGCCGACGCGGCGGCACGTGCCTCGCGCACCACCTCGGTGAGCGACAGTCGCTCAAGCCACGGCGCAGCCTCGATCTTCTCGCGGTCTTCGACAGCACTGCCGACGATGACCGGGAAAATGACTCGACCGGCAAGGTCCGCGCGCGCAAGCGCTCGCGACCAGACCGGGTGCTCTGCGAGCCTCCCTCGTGCGAGCGTCGCTTGTCGCATGACCGGATGGTACGCACGATCGCCGAGCAAGCGGTGACCAAGGGCTACCATTTCACGCGATGAGGAGGCGTCAAGCCGCCCTTCTCGCGCTCGGCGTGGGCCTCGTGCTCGCCGCGAGCGGCGCCGCGTTCGCGGCTGCTCCCCCTTTGTCCACTCACGCTCAGAATGTCGCCGCGCCGGCCGCGGATGAGGGCACGCCCGTTTCCGCACAGTTGACGGTTTCGGCTCCGGCGGCCGACCCCGCTGCGGTCGCGATACCGGCGCCCGAGCCCAAGGCTGCCCCCGCGTCGATGGTGTTCGACGACATGAAGCATGTGTGGCAATCGCTGAACAACTGCGGACCGGCATCTGTGGTCATGGCGCTGTCGACGTTCGGGATCGACGTCTCGCAGGAGTTCGCGCGAGTGCCGCTCCGTGGGACGAACGTGCTCTCGGGCATGGGCCCGCAGAAGGTCGACGGCTGGGTGAACGCGAACTTCGGCCTGCGTTCGGTCTGGCGGAACAACGGGACGAACGACTTGCTGCGCCGTCTGGTCGCGAATGGCTTCGCCCCGATGGTCACGCAGTGGATGCAGGATCCGTCGATCTCGCGCATCGCTCACTGGCGCGTCGTCCGGGGCTACGACGACGCCGCGAGCACCTTCTATGTGAACGATCCGATGCTCGGCAACATGGTCCCGCTCTCCTATAAGTGGTTCCAGAACAACTGGCAGTCCTTCAGCTATCGCTACATGGTCATCTACGACCCGAAAGACGAAGCGCTGCTCAAGGTTGTCATCGGCGACGACTGGAACGACGCGAGGATGCGAAAGAATTTCTACGAGCGCACGAGGGCAGACGCGTACTCGCAGGACACGTCAGCGGCGTGGCTCGCGTACGGCGAGGCCTCGTACGGCTACGGCCTGTTCCGCGAAGCGGTGACCGCGTTCGAGCGTGGGATGGCGCTCGGCTCAGTGCAGGGAGTATTCACGCTCCGCTCGAGCTACCCGCAAGCGCTCCGCGCGCTCGGCCGCCAGAGCGATGCGGATGCGATGCAGCAGCGTCTCTCGACGTCGGCGAGCTCGTCCGCAGTCGCCTCACCGCCGGACCCGTACGCCCTCTACCTCGCATTCATGCGAGATCACGAAAACGACTGGACACAGCTGAGCCAATAGATCGCGCGCCCCGCGTCGGAGTCAGCCACTCATGCGCGCGCGGGCAAGCTCTCCAACGCGGGCGAGTCGCGCACCGGCCTCATCGAGAAGATCCGGCGTCTTGCAGAACGTGAAGCGGATGAGATCGCGTCCGAGCTCGCGACGCGAGAAAAACGATGAGCCCGGGACGCCCGCGACGCCGACATCGCGAACGAGCCAATTGGCGAACGCGACGTCGTCTTCGAATCCGAAGGGGCGGATGTCGCACAGCACGTAATACGCGCCCTGCGGCGTGTTCGGGGTGAGCCCCGCGGCATGGAGGACGCGCACGAGGTGGTCGCGGCGGACGCGGTACTCGGTCGAAAGCCGGTCGTAGTAGGGGCGGCCGAGATCGAGCGCGACGGCGATCGCCTCCTGAAGAGGAGCGGGCGCGCCGACGGTGACGAAGTCGTGCACCTTTCTGATCGCGGCGGTCAGCTCGGGGGGCGCGACGATCCATCCGACGCGCCACCCTGTTACCGAGAACGTTTTGCTCGCGCCCGAGATGGTCACGGTGCGCTCGGCCATGCCCTCGAGGGTCGCGATCGGAATGTGTTGGCCCTCGTAGCGGATGTGCTCGTAGATCTCGTCGGTGACGGCGATGACGTCGTGCTCTCGGCAGAGCCGCGCGATGATCTCTAGCTCGGCGCGCGTGAACACGCGGCCGGTCGGATTGTTCGGCGTGTTGACGATGATCGCCTTCGTACGAGGCGTGAACGCCCTGGCGAGCTCGTCGGGGTCGAACTCGAACGACGGGGGTCGCAGGGCAACGAAGACGGGCGTTGCTCCTGAGATCGCCGCATCGGGCCCGTAGTTCTCATAGAAGGGCTCGAGGACGATGACCTCATCCCCGGGGTCGCAGATCGCGAGAAGCGTGGAGATCATCGCCTCCGTCGATCCGCACGTCACCGTCAGCATCGTCTCCGGATCGACGTGCATCGCGTAGAGCTCGCCGTACGTTCGCGCGAGCGCGTCGCGAAGGCTCTTCGCACCCCACGTGATCGCGTACTGATTGATGTCGGCGTCGATGGCGCGCTTGGCGGCCTCCTTTACCTGCGTCGGTGCCGAGAAATTCGGAAAGCCCTGGGCGAGGTTGATGCCGCCGTGCATCGCGCAGAGCCGCGTCATCTCGCGGATGACCGACTCGGTGAACCCCACGGTCCGCTGGGCCACGCGCTGCCGCGCGACGCGCACTAGTAGCCGGCCTCGAAGTCGACGCGGTTGATGAGCGGCTCGCCGGCCTTGTAGCGGCGAAGGTTCTCGGCAAAGAGCTTGAGGGTCCGTTCGCTGGCCCGCGGGGACGAGCCGGAATGGTGCGGCGTGACGATGACGTTCTCGAGCGTCCAGAGCGGGCTCTCCTTGGGCAAAGGCTCCGTCGTGAACACGTCGAGCGCGGCGCCCGCGATCCGCTTCGCCTGCAGCGCATCGATCATCGCGGGCTCATCGATGATCGCGCCGCGACCGATGTTCATGATCCACGCGCTCGGTTTCATGCGGGAAATGACCTCGCGCGAGATGGCGCCACGCGTCGCGGACGTGAGCGGCGCCGCGATAGCGAGGTAGTCGGCTTCGCCCACGACCTCCGCGAGCCGGTCGGCGGCCACCACGCGCTCGATGCCGGGTTCCGATGGACCCGCCTTGCGGCGAACACCGATCACGCGCATCCCGACCCCGCTCGCGAGACGAGCGATCTCACCGCCGATGCTGCCCATGCCATATACGACGATGGTCGCGTCGCGCAACTCCTGATGCTGCAGCTCCTTCCACTCGCTGGCGCGCTGCAGGTCGCGATAGCGGTGGAGCTGACGCGACGCCGCGAACACGAACGCCATCAGGTGCTCGGCGATCTGGATGTCGTACGAGCCACTGTTGTTGGTCAGCACGATGCCGCGCTGAGCAAGCTCGGGGAGCGGCATGTTCTCGACGCCGGCCGAGACCGTGTGGTACCAGCGGAGCTTCGGCGTCGCGTCGAGGAGCTTGCGTACGCGCCGCGGGTTATTCCCGCTGAACGCCACCTCCGCGTCGCCCGCGGCGGCGAGCCCTTTCTCGTCGACGATCGCAAGCACGCGATCCTCGGGGAAGCGGGCCGTGACCATCTCAGGCGAAGTCGAGAACGCCGACCACACGACGATGTTCGTCACCGGCTCCGCATACTACGGACCCTCGTGGGCGTCCTCACCGGAACTCTTCTCAACGCCGCGACGGTGCTCATCGGCGGTGTCGTGGGCACGGTGGTCGGTGATCGCCTTCCCGAGCGCTTGCGGGAGAACGTCGTCCGCGGCGTCGGTCTGTTCGTGACCGCGATGGGCGTGAAGTTCGCGATCGACACGTCGAACCTGTTCTTCATGCTCGGCGCGATATTGCTGGGCGGGATCATCGGCTCGCTCGTCGGCGTCGATGCGCGACTGAGTCAGCTCGGCGAGACGTTGCAACAGCGCTTCGCGCGCGGAGGCACGAGCACGGTTGCTGAAGCCTTCGTCACGGCGTCGATCGTCTTCTGCGTCGGGCCGCTCACGTTCCTCGGTTCGATCCAGAACGGGCTCGCCGGGGACGCGACGCTCTTGACCGTCAAGAGCGTGCTCGATGGATTCACCGCGATCGCGCTCGCCGCGACGCTCGGGTGGGGCGTTCTCCTGACGGTCCCGCTCATCCTTCTCTATCAGGGCGGCCTCGCCGTCGGGGCTTCGTTATTCGCGGGGATTCTCAGCGACCTCCAGCTTCGGGAGATGAGCGCCGTCGGCGGCTTGCTCCTCATCGGCGTGGGTCTCAGACTTCTCGCTATCCGGGACATCAAGGTCGCGGACTTCCTGCCGGCGATCATCGTGTCGCCGCTCGTCGTCGCGGCGTTGGGAAGACTGTTGGAGGCGTTGGGAAAGTGACCGCACGAAAGACGATCGAGTTCCGCAGCGACACCTTCACCGTGCCCACGCCGGCGATGCGCCGCGCGATGGCCGACGCCGAGGTCGGCGACGACCAGTACGGCGAGGACCCGACCGTCAATCGTTTGGAGCGGCGTTCTGCCGAGATCGTCGGCAAAGAGGCGGCCGTGTACGTCGCGAGCGGGATGCTCGGCAACCTGTGCGGCGTTCTCTCGCAGACCGAGCGCGGAGATGAGGTGATCATCGGGGACCTCGCGCACATCTACCAGAACGAGATGGGCGCTTCGTTCGTCCTCGGCTCGATCCAGCCGCGCCTCGTCCCCAATCGCACCGGCCTGCCCGCACTCGAGGACATCGAGGGCGCGATCCGTCCAGCGGGCATGTATCCGCGCACGTCGCTCCTGTGTCTCGAGAACACGCACAACAACTGCGGCGGCTCGGTGATCACCGCGGAAGAAACGAGGACCGTCGCCGACCTCGCCCACCGTCGCGGGCTGCGCGTGCATCTCGACGGCGCGCGGATCTTCAACGCCGCGGTCGCGCTCGGGGTGGACGCGCGCGATCTCTGCGTCCCGGTCGACACCGTGCAGTTCTGTTTCTCCAAGGGCCTCGCCGCACCCGTCGGCTCGATCCTCTGCGGCAGCGCCGAGACCATCGCCAAGGCGCGGCGCGTCCGAAAGCTCCTCGGCGGCGCGATGCGACAGGCCGGCGTCATCGCGGCTGCCGCCCTCGTCGGGCTCGAGGAGATGCGCGATCGCCTGGCGGACGACCACCGCAATGCGAAAGCGTTCGCGAAGGGTCTCGCCGAGATCCGCGGGATCCGCATCGATGCCGACCGCGTCGTCACCAACATCGTCTCGTTCGAAGTGGACCCCACATGTATGGAAGCGGGCGCGTTCGTGAAGGCATGCGCCGAAAACGGTCTTCGCATCTCGCGATATCTCGGGAGTTCGCCACGTCTCCGCGCCGTAACGCATCACGGTGTTGAGACAAAGGACATCGATGACGCCCTCGCGGTGGTCGCGTCAATCATGTCTCAGGCTCGCGCACCCGTCGCTGCAGCTGACTAGCTAATCAATCCGGCGCAGTACGCGTGCTGCCCCCAAACTGGTACTAACGGGGGAGCGCCTAAGGGTTGGCAGGGCCTGCTCGTTACCTAGACTGACGACCAGTGGGAAGCCTATTTTCACGTTTGCGCCAGGCGGCAAAAGAGCAGGTCGGCCAGTCGATGGTCGAGCTCGCGCTGCTCTTGCCGATCCTCGTGTTCGGCCTGATCGGCGCGGCTGACCTCGCCCGGGCCTTCTCCCTCCAGCTCGCCATCCAGAACGGTGCGCGAGCCGGCGCGGAGGCGTACGCCATCAACTTCACGCCGACCCGGGCCCTCGCGATCCAGCGCGCGATCGACGAGATGTCACGGACGCCCGGCATGGACGTCAACAACCCGAGCCTTGTCGTGGACGCCTGGGCCCTCCAGGACGACGGTGCGACGGCGTGCTTGCAGCCGCCGACGGTCGCGACGCCCTGCTTCGTCACAGTCTCCATCCAATACCAGTTCCACACGCTCGTCCCGTGGCCGCTCATTCCCAACACGGCGAACTTCGACCGCAGCACGACGATGAGGACCTTCTATTGAGCACTCTTCGTAGCTTCTTCCACGACCGGGACAAAGAGGGGCAGCGGGGGCAGTCCCTCGTTGAATTCGCTCTGCTCTTGCCGATCATGCTCCTGATCATCACGGGCCTCTTCGACGTGGCGCGCGCGGTTTGGCAGGAGAACACGCTCGCGTACTCGGCACGCGAGGGGACCCGCTTCGCGATCGTCCATGGATCGGCGGGCCAGGGCCCGCTGCCGGACGGCACGTCCTCAGGCGCAGCGGACCCGACCGACGTCAACGACCCCGTCATCAACTACGTCAAGACCGTCGTCAAGCAGGCCGCGATCGGCGTGCCCAACGTCACCGTGACCGTCACCTACCCCGACACGTATCCAGGGCTGACGGTGAAGTGCGCCGACCGAAACTGCCGCGTCGCCGTCGATGCTTCCGCGCCATTCGTTCCGTTGCCTTCGCAGTACCTGTTGGGTGGGGCATTCCAAATAACCCTGAAGGGGGGATCGCAGCTGGTGATTCAAAGATGAACGCACTGAATCGATTCTTCGGACGTGACGACGGCGAGGAAGGCCAGGCCGTGGTCCTCTTCGCGATCATGATGATGGCCCTGCTCTTCGCAGTCGGCCTCGCCATCGACGCCGGCCAGCTCTACTCGGCCAAGCGCACCGAGCAAGAAGCCGCTGACGCGGCGGCATTCGCAGGCGCGGTCGTCCTCTACCAGCTGGGGACGGGCGACCAGGCCGTTTCGGCGGCGCGCACCGACGCCCTTACCAACGGATATGTGAGCGGCGGCGGGTGCCTGCTCTCGACACAAGGCCCGTGCTACGACGCGGCGACCCAGACAACGGTCGCCGTGTACTGGCCGCCCATCTCGGGCTCATACCTCGGCAACCTCAAGCACGTCGAGGTCAGCATCACCCGTCAGGTGAAGACCTCGCTCGTTCCGGCTGAGGCCGCGTTCAACCCCGTGCGCGCGCGCGGCGTCGCTGGTTCCGAACCGCTCAACAACGGTTACGCGGTCATGGCGCTCGACCGCGCCCCGGACGCCCGCTCGTTCTGGGCCGCGTCCAACGCCGAGATGCACCTGCATGGTGGCGGCATCCTCGTGAACTCGGGGAACGGCAATGCTGCCGACAACGACCAGAACAACGCGGGCCAGTTCTCGACCGATGGATACTCGCTCGACGTCAACGGGAATGCGACGGGCCACTGGGCCGACGTCGGCGTCCCGGTCAACCCTGGGCACAACCAGATACCCGATCCCTTCGCCGGCTTTCCCAAGCCGAGCACCTCGGGTATGACCGTCTACAACAGCCTGCCCCCCTCAGTGGGCGGCGTCGTGACCCTCAACCCCGGCGTCTACAAGGTCCTGATCAAGGGCTCGGGCAATGACGACTTCCAGATGAACCCGGGTATCTACATTATCGAGGCCGGACTCGACACGTCGGGTAACGCCATCTTCAACGGCTCCAACGTCTTCATGTACAACACGTACATCACGTACCCGGCGGCTCCAGGGCTGAGTCCCTCATGCAGCGACGTGAATCTCACGGGCAACGGCGTAATCTCGCTGACCGCGATGACGACCGGAACGTGGAAGAACCTCCTCTTCTACCAGGACCCGGCCTGCATCAACGATATGCAGATCGGCGGCAACGGCACCTTCAACGGGACGGGCTCGTTCTACCTGCCGAGCGCCCCGTTCCTGCTGGACGGCAACAACGCCACGCTCACTGGTAGCCAGCTCGTGGCGAAGTCGGTGAACGTGCAGAACGGCAACCTCACTATCGACTACGACCCGGTGACGACGGCGCAACCAATCCTCCCGCGTCTCGCCGAATAGACCCTCACTCGTCTTTGAGAGAAGGCCCGCCGAAAGGCGGGCCTTCTTCTTTTCAGGCTCGTCTCGGCTCGCCGCTAATTTCTGCGATGCTCCTTCCGCCAGAACATGGGGGAGGACTGCGATGAAATGGATCACACGTGAGCATCCGCGGGTCGACCGGGTTGCCTGTCCTTGGCTGATCGAGAAGTTCGTGGACAAACAGGCCGAGTTCATTTACGTGCCATCCGATCAGGTCGCTGCCGAGGCGCAAAAGCGCGGCGCGACTCCGTACGACATCAAAGATGTTGAGCTCGGACATCACGGACCAGAGTGCAGCTTCGACGCGTTCGTGCATAAGTACGACCTCGACAAGGACCCGGCGATGGTCTATATGGCCAAGGTCATCCGCGGCGCCGACACCGCCGACAAGACCGCCACCCCGGAGTCGCAGGGGGTCGAGGCGCTCCTCGACGGGATGAGGCACATCCACTATCCGAACGACCAGAAGCAGCGCGAGGCATCGAGGCCGCTTCTCGACGCGCTGTATGCGTTCTGCCAGAAGAAGGTGGAGGCAAAGGCCGCGTGACGCTGCGGCGCGTCGGCTTCACGCCCGTGCCGCCCGGCGCGAAACCTGGCCTCGATCACGCCGACGTATACCTCGATCCGCGTGGGAGCCGTCTCTACGTCGCGCACACAGGGGCGGACCGGGTAGAGGACGCGGCCTGAGCGCCGAGGCCCGGCCGCAGCTTTCGCTGGGTCAGATCGCCGCGTACTTCGCGCGTCTCGGAACCATAGGATTCGGCGGGCCGATCGCGCTCGCCGGGTACATGCAGCGCGATCTGGTCGAACGTCGCCACTGGTTCACCCAAGAGGAATACCTCCAAGGCCTTGCGGTCTCGCAGACTCTGCCCGGTCCCCTCGCGGCACAGCTCGCGATGTGGCTCGGATACGTCCGCCGCGGTTTCTGGGGCGCTTTCGCCGCGGCGGTCCCGTTCATCCTCCCGCCGTTCATCATCGTCACCGTCGTTGCCGCTTTGTATGTGGCGTTTCGCGGGACGACGGTGATCCAGGCGCTGTTCTATGGCGTCGGTCCCGCGGTGATCGCGCTGATCCTCCGCGGGGCGTGGAAGATCGTCGGGGTGACGGTGAAGAACGACCGGCGACTGTGGGCGATCTTCGCCGCGGTCGGGATCGCCACCTTCGTCGTGCGTAGCGAGGTCGCGGTGCTGTTCATCCTCGCGGGGCTCGTTGGCGTCGCTCTTTACGCCCCGCCAGGTTGGCTTCGCCGTGCGCAGTCAGTGCCTGTGGCGCTGCCCTTTTTGTTAGGGAACCTATCGGCCGCGGCGCAGAGCACCGACTCAAACGTGCTCCTGCAGCTGGGGATTTTCTTCTTCAAGGCCGGAGCCTTCACGTTCGGCTCGGGCCTAGCGATCGTGCCCTTTCTTCAGCAGGGCGTGGTCCACGATTTCGGCTGGCTGACCGAGCGCGAGTTCCTCGACGCAGTCGCGATGGGGATGATCACGCCGGGGCCGGTCGTGATCACGGCCGTATTCGTCGGGTACCTGGTCGCGGGCCTGCCCGGCGCGACCGTAGCGGGTCTCGGAGTGTTTCTGCCGCCGTTTCTGATGGTGGTGCTCTTCGCGCCATGGATCCTCCGATACCGGAAGCACCCGATCGTCGTCGGGTTCACCAAGGGAGCGACCGCGGCGGCGGCCGGCGCGATCGTGGGTGCCGGCGCGGTCATCGGCACGCAGGTCATCGTCGACATCACGACCGCCCTTATCTTCGTAGCCGCGCTCCTGGTGCTTTGGCGCACCAAACTCCCCGAACCTCTCCTCGTGGGCGCAGCCGCGATCGTCGGGCTCGTCGCATCCACGCTGCGATGACTCGCACGCTCCTGTTCGTGTGCGAGCACGGCGCGTTCCGCAGCCGCATCGCGGCCGCGTACTTCAACGCCGCGGGTCCGATCGGATGGCACGCGCTCTCGGCGGGTCGCGATCCGCAACCCACTGCGAGCGCCCGGCTCGGATCGCTCCTCGCCGGCACAACTGCGGCGGACCATCTCGAGACCGAGGCGCCGCGGCGCGCGGAGGACGTCACGGCCGACCGAGTCATCGCAGTCGATTGCACCCTCAGTGGCGCGGAACAGTGGCTGACGAATGCCGGATCGGATGAGGCGCTGCGCGACGAGCTCGCCGCACGTATAGAGCTTCTGGCGCGGGAGCTCGACTGAGAGTCGACTAGCGCCGGGTCTTCACAGTCCGAGCTCCTGTTCAAGGAGGCGCGGCGGTAGCGAGCCCGCCCCGAGCAGCCGATCGTGAAAGAGCCGCATCCCCCAGCCCGCCGCGCGCGCCTTGTCGCGGAGTTCGAGGATCGCGGCGCGGCCGAGCGCGTAGCTCGAGGGCTGAAGCGGGTTCAGCGTGTAGCGGCGCACCTCCGCGACCGCGTTCGGCGGCTCGAGGCGCGCACGTTCGACCATGAACCGCACGGCATCGTCGAAGCTCATCTCGCCGGTCGCCAGGCCGACGTCCACCGTCACGCGCGCCGCGCGCCAGAGCAGATCTTTGAGCCGAAGGAGCCGCGTTTGCGGCGAGTCGAGGTAGCCGAGCTCGGTCATGAGCTCCTCCACGTAGAGACCCCAGCCCTCGACCATCAGGTTCGAACGGATCGCCTTGCGCGCGAGCGACGGTTGATCCGCCGCTACGGTGAGCTGCAGGTGATGACCGGGATAGCCCTCGTGGCACGCGATCACCGCGATGCCCGCGCGCGGATGACCCTCGAGCCGCTCGCGACGCGTCTTCTCGTCGTCGCCGGCATCGGGAAGGGTTACCCAGAAGCGTCCCCGGCGCGACGACTCGAACGGCCCGGCCCCGACGTACGCGGCGTAGGGATACGTCGGGCGCTGGAACTCGGGCATCGCCTCGACGACGAGATCCTCGCCGTACGGGATCGTGGCGAGGCCCGCGGTCGCGACCGCGAGACGCGAGCGCTCCATCTCGGCGCGGTACGTTTCGACGAGCGTCTCTTCCGACGGATGGTCCTCGCGCAGCGCCTCGACCGCCGCCCTCCAGTCCTGATGACCGAGCTCCATCGCGGCGGCGTTGAGCGCGGCCTCCGTCTCGCCGTAGAACTCGTCGCCCCATTCGCGAAGCGATATCGCGTCGTGATAGAGGAGCTCCTTTTCTTTGAGCCACGCGTCGACCGCGTCGCGCCCGATCGCGAACGAGCCGCGCGCCTTCGGGCGCAGCGTCTTTAGCCAGACCGCGTACTTGTCGAGCGCCGTCGCGGCGGCCTCGGCGGCCGGACGGAACGCGCGCTCGGCGGCGCGATCGAGCGCCGTCGCTCTCGGCAACAGCGCTGGCGCGCCGACGCGCAGAAACGCGGCGCCCGCAGGGACCGTGCGTAGCGCGATCTCGACCCACTCGGGCGGCACCAGAGCGGGATCGAGATTGGCCTTCGCGGCTTCGAGCGCGGCCGGCGCTTCGGCGAGCCGCTCCGCGAGCGTCGCGACGCGCTCTGCAAGCGGCGCGTGCTCGCGCAGGAACGCGTAATAGGCGCCGCGCGTGATCGGATCGGAGTAGAGCGTCGGTTGCCTGCGCCAGCGCTCGAAAGGACGGACCGCGCGCTCCCCGCGCAGGTCCGCGACGATCAGCGCGCGGTCGACGCGCTCCGCGGGAAAGAGCTCGTTCTCGGTGAGCGCCTCGAAGCGCGGGAGCCACTCGTCGTGGAAACGGTCGCGTGCCGCGAATCCCTCGGCGGTGAAGTCACCGAGGCGATGGTCGTGCGCGTGGATGCCAGCGATAGATGCGGCGACGGGATCGAGCGCGTAGCGCCCGTGGACGAAGTCGTAGGCGTCCTGGCCGAAGCCCGTGAGCTAGAGCGCTTGCCCGCAGTTAGTGCAGAACTTGGAGTCGGCGCCGTTCGGCCGTCCGCAGTTGCGGCAGTAGATGGTCGTGCCCGGGGCTGCGGTCGCGGCGGACGTGGTCGATCCGGCTGCGACCGACGCTGGCTTGTCGTTCGTCGACTCGTCACGGAAGGTCCGTACGCCCTTGCCCAGCTGTCCGAGAACGTCAGGTAGCTTCCCTGCCCCGAAGACGATCAGCACGACCGCGAGGATGAGGAGAAGCTCGGGACCACCAATACTCGGCATCGTTCACTCCCTCGCGAGGCATGCTCGAAGCGCCTCGGTCTTTCAGTGTACGCATGTCTCTAGACGAAGAGACCGTCCAGGAGCCCGAGGAAAAGCGGATCACTACGAGGAGCATCAGCGCCGGCAGATAGCAGAGGACAAGAACCAGCATCAGCCGCCCCTCGACACGACCGGCCGCGTCGAGGCTCTTCGCGCGCTCCGATCCGCGGAGACGATCGCGGTGGTCGGGTAAGACGACGAGCGCACCGCGACCGAGGTCGCGGGCTCGTTCGAGATCGCTAGCGATGCCCGCGAGAGCCGGCAACCCGATGGACTCTGCCTCACGGGCGAGCGCCGGAAAGAGTGGCGCTCCCAGAGCGTACGAGCGCACGGCAGCGGCGACAGCGTCATCGATGAGCCGGCCCCCGACGCCTCTCTCAGCAAGGGCGACGAATGCAGTTTCGACCGGGCGACCGCTCGCAACGAGGGCTTCCGCCCACTCGACGAGCGTGACGAGCGGATCGTGGCACGTCCTTGGCTCGCGGAGTAGAAACGACGAGGCACCGATACGAACCTCCCTGGATTGCTGCGAGGCTCGCTTTAGTGCTTCGTCTTAACGATGGTCCGATCGGCCGGTACCGATGTGCCAGCCGCGAAAATCAGCGGCGGCCGAGTGCCTTCTTTGCGGCGCGCGCGTCCTTCACGCCGATCCCGAGCGTCGAGCTCATCTTGCCCTGGCCGAGCATGTACGCGGACTCGATGTTGACTTTCGCCCTGCCCAGACGCTTGGCCGCACGCGCGAGCGTCCCTGGCTTGTTGGCGAGGCGCACCTCAACGACCTTGCGGTCGCCTGAGATCCGGTACTTGTTCTTCTTGATGGCGCGGCGCGCCTTCGCCGCGTCCTTGTCGTCGACGACGAGGTAGACAGTGCCGGCTCCCCCGCCGGTCGTCGCCGCGATGCTCTTCAGGCTGATCCCAGCGTCACCGAGCGCCCCCGCGAGCGCTCCGAGCTGGCCCACGCGATTCGGCAATTTGACCTTGAGCTCTACAGCCATGTCGTTCCCTCCCCGATTCTTTCGGCGAGGGCGAGTTTAGGTGCGGCGACCCTCGACGCGCTCGGCCCAGTGCTGCGAGCCGAAGACGGTGAGGAAGTAGCGCATCCGGTTGCTGCGCCTGCGCTGCGTCGCGCTGTCTGGCTGCTTGATGTCGATGCGGCGCGAGCGGAACAGCTGACGTAGGCGATCCATGAGCGTGTCCTCCTCCCATGACATGGGCGGAAGCCTGCGCCTCGAACGCGAAGCGAACGATCACGCACGACATGAACGGTCTGTGCCGCTCACGACACTTCTCAGCGCGCCTTCTTGATGCCGTTCCTGATCTGCGCCTCGCTCATTGCCGTGAGCTCGAGATGGCGGATGACGCCGTCCTTGTCGACGAAGAAGGTGCTCGGGAGGCTGAGCACGCCGTAGCGGCGCGTCGTCGCGCCGTCGCTGTCGAGGACCGGCTGCAGGCGGTCGAGCCCGAGCGAGTCGAGAAAGGACCGCGCCTTGTCGCCCGGCTCCATGAGATCGACCTCCAGCACCACCACGTCGGGCTCGCTCGCGGCGACACGCTGGAGCGCGGGCAGCTCCTCGCGGCAGGGCGGACACCAGGTGGCCCAGAAGTTCACGACCACGACCTTCCCGCGGTACGACGAGAGCCGGAGGATTTGACCGTCCAGGCCCGTCCACTCGAAGTCCGGCGCGGTCGCTCCGATCCGGCCGGCGGCGCCGTCGGCCTCGATCTGCGCGCGGATGACCCCGGCGTCGGTCACGGTCGCGGGCTTGTTCAAGAGCGGCCAGAGGAGGGCAGCGAGCGACGCGAGCGCGATCGCGCCGATGATGATCGCGGCGATCCAACGAGGAAGCGCGGTCGGCTCGCGCTCGGTTCCCGGGGCGGTCGCAAGGCTCATCCGACGAGCGGCAGGAAGTTGAAGAGCTGAGGCAGCCGCGCGAATTGCCCCGACGCAAGGACCAGGCCCATCGCGATCACGAGCGTACCGCCGGCCAGGTTCACCGCCCGGATGTGCGCCGCGAGCCATCGGGCCACTCGCTGAGCGCCGCCGATCCCGCCGGCGAGGAGCAGAAATGGGACGCCGAGCCCGAGCGCGTACGCGACGAGAAGCAGGGCCCCGGACCCGATGTCCTCGTTCAGGAGAAGCGTGAGGATCGCCCCGAGATACGGGCCGACGCACGGCGTGAAGCCGACGCCGAAGGCGACGCCGATGAGGGCGCTTCGCGGAAGCCCGCTGGTTTGTCCCTCGAGCCGCAGGTCGAGCTCCCGCGCGAGAAACGGGATCCGTATGAGTCCGACCATCTGCATCCCGAGCACCACCAGGAGCAGTCCGCCGACGCGCTGCAGCCAGAACACCATCTCGCCGGCGAATGCGCCGACGAGCGCGACCGCGACCCAGAGGAGCGTGAACACCGTCGTGAACCCGAGCACGAATGCGAGCGCGTGCGCGACCGTGCGCGCGCGGTGCGTGCCCGCGAGCGCGGCCTCGCCAGCCATGTTCACGAGGAAGGCAGGCACGAGCGGCAGGACGCACGGCGACGCGAACGAGAGGATCCCGGCGCCGAACGCGATCGCGACGTTCACGAGAACTAGCCTACGGGCCGCTCCCGCGCATATACGACGAGATCGAGCCCGTAGAAGCGGCCCGGCCGTTCGAGGATCAGGCCGCACTTTGAGGCCACGTTCCGCGAGCGCGCGTTGTCGGGGAGGATGAGCGCGACGATCCGTCGAAGGCGGAGCTCGCCGAAGCCGTAATCGACGAGCGCGCGAGCGGCCTCGGTCGCGTAGCCGTGACCCCAGACCCGCGGCGCGAGCTCGTATGCCACCTCGACCTCGGGACCCTTGCCCTCGACAGGAAAGAGCCCGACCTGACCGAGGAACTCCGACGAGGTCTTGAGCTCGAGCGCCCAGAGCCCCATGCCGGCAGGCTGGCGCGCCGTGAAAGCCATCGTTCGCGCGAGACGCTGCGCGGTCTCGGCGATGTCCTTCGAGGGCGGGCTCGGCGTCCACTTCATCACCTCGGGCGATCCGAACACCTCGTGCAACGCGGTCGCGTCCTCCTCGCGGTACGGTCGGATCACGAGGCGTTCTGTCTGGAGCGGCAGCGGCATTAGCCGATCGCTTGCCCGAGATCTCCGATGAGGTCGTCGACCGTCTCGATGCCGACGGAGAGACGGACGAGCCCGGCCGGCGGCGCGAGCTTGGTGCCGCGGACAGAGCCGTGCGTCATCGCGAGCGGGATCTCGATGAGCGATTCGACCCCGCCCAGCGATTCGGCGAGCGCGAAGACCTTCGTGCGCGCCGCCATCCGTTTCGCCGCGACCTCGCCGCCGCGCAGCTCGAACGAGAGCATCCCACCGAAAGCGCGCATCTGCCGGCGCGCGAGCGCGTGCTGCGGGTGCGTCACGAGACCGGGGTAGTTGACGCTCGTGACCTTGGGATTCTCCGAGAGCCATTCCGCGACGGCCTGCGCATTCGCGGAGTGCCGCTCCATCCGAACCGCGAGCGTCTTCGCGCCGCGCAGGACGAGCCACGCGTCGAACGGACCGGGCACGCCGCCGGCCGCGTTCTGCAGAAAGGCGATGCGCTCGCGGAGGTCTTCGTCGTTCCCCGCGAGACCGCCGCCGACCACGTCTGAATGCCCACCGAGGTATTTGGTCGTCGAGTGCAGCACGACGTCCGCGCCGAGCTTCAGAGGCTGCTGCAGGTACGGGCTCGCAAACGTGTTGTCGACGACCGCGAGGGCTTTTCCTTTGTGCGCGATCTCGGCGAGCGCCGCGATGTCGAGCACCTTCATGAGTGGATTGGACGGCGTCTCGATCCACACGAGCTTCGTGCGGGGTCGCACCGCGCGCCGGGCGGCTTCCGGTTTACGCATGTCAACCGCCGTGAGACCGATGCCGAGGCGACCGAAGACCTTCGTGAACAGGCGGTAGGTCCCGCCGTACACGTCGTCGGTCATGACCACGTGGTCGCCCTTCGAAAGGAGATGCGCGACCGCGTCCGTCGCGGCCATCCCGGAAGCGAACGCGAGACCCCACCGCCCGCCTTCGAGCGCGGCGAGGCAGGTCTCGAGCGCCGTGCGCGTGGGGTTTCCGGTGCGGGCGTACTCGTAGCCCTTGTGCTTCCCCACCGCTTCCTGCGCGAACGTCGAGGTCTGGAAGATCGGGACGACGACGGCGCCGGTCACGGCTTCCGGCTCCTGCCCCGCGTGGATGGCGAGCGTCTCGAATCCGGGCCTGCGGGGAGCTTGCTTCACGTCAATTGCCAGTATGCCCAGAACGCGACCGCTAGCGGGGGGCGACCTTCCGCTGGTGCGCGACGAACTCCAAAAGGTCGGCCTTCGTGATCACCGACACCGGTCGGTTGTCGCGCGCCGCGAGCAGCGCGGGCGCGCCACCGGAGAGCTCCTGGTAGAGACGCTCGATGTCGTCGGTCGCCTGCACGACCGGGAACGGCGGATCCATCACCCGCTCGACGCGTTCGTCGACGAGCGCGGGCTCGCGGAACACCCGATCGAGCATGGTCTTTTCCGAAACGCTCCCGACGATGTCGCTCACCGCGCTCGCCGCGCCGTCCGCGGTCACCGGGATCTGCGAGATGCCGTAACGCTGCATCGTGTCGATCGCGCGGCGCACGGTCTCGGTCTTCGAGACGACGATGAGCTCGGGGGTGCCGCCACGATCCTTCATCACGTCGCCCACGTTGGCCGGGATGAGGCCGCCGAGGAAGCCGTTCTGGCGCATCCACTCGTCGTTGAAGATCTTCGAGAGGTAGCTGCGGCCCGAGTCTGTGAAGAGCACGAGGACGAGCGCTTTCTCGTCGAGGTCCTTCGCGATCTCGAGCGCGGCGAACATCGCGGTCCCCGACGAGCCGCCGACCAGGATCCCCTCCTCGCGGGTCAGACGGCGCGCGGTCAGGAACGCGTCGCGGTCCGAGACGCGCACCCAGCGATCGACCACCGCGGGGTCGAACGTGCCCGGGTAGAAGTCCTCGCCGATGCCCTCCGTCTTGTACGGATGGATGTCGCCGGTGTAGAGCGATCCCTCAGGGTCGGCGCCGACGATGACGATGTTCTTCTTTTGTTCCTTCAAATACCGTCCCGCTCCCGTCACCGTTCCACCTGTGCCTACCCCAGCCACGAGATGCGTAATCCGCCCTTCCGTCTGTTCCCAAATCTCGGGACCAGTCGTGCGGTAATGCGCTTCGGGATTCATCGCGTTGTAGTACTGGTTTGGTTGGAACGCGCCCGGGATATCGCGCGTGAGGCGGTCCGCGACCTTGTAATAGGACTCGGGCGATTCCGGCGGCACCGCGCTCGGGCAGACCACGACCTCGGCGCCGTACGCGCGCAGAAGATCGCGTTTCTCCTGACTCTGCTTGTCGGCCATCGTGCAGATGAGCCGATACCCCTTGATAGCCGCGGCCATCGCGAGGCCGACGCCGGTGTTCCCACTGGTCGGTTCGACGATCGTTCCGCCCGGTCGAAGAAAGCCACGGCGCTCGGCGTCTTCGATCATGAGCAGCCCGATACGGTCCTTCACGGAGCCGCCCGGATTCAGGTGCTCGAGCTTCGCGACGATCGCGGGCCGCAGCCCCTTGCCGATCCGCGAGAGCCGAACGAGTGGGGTGTGCCCGACGAGCCCAAGGATGTTCGGCGCGATGGTCACCTGGTGATGCTATGCCGCCGCTAGCTCCCTCTGGGGGCCCCTACCCCCTCAGGGGCCCCTGCCCCTGCCACCAGGAGGTAGAGGCCCACGATGATGAGGACCACTGGCACGAAGTACGGCTGCAGTGCCAGCGGCACGAGATCGATCTGCAGAAAGAGATCGGCCAGCGCGACGACCGCGATGATCCCGGCGAGAACGAGCGGTGCGCGGCGATCGGGCGCGAGAAGGAAAACGGCGACGAGGCCGCCCGCCAGCGTTCCGAGGAATACGGGTCCCGCCGTGTCTGCCGGAAGACCGAACAGCGCGGGGATCACGAGGCCAAGGCCGAACCCGATGAGCACGCACGCGGGCACCAGGTACACGTACTGGCGCCGCGCGCCGACCCACCATGCCGCCGCGAACGCGATGCCGAGGGCGACGAAGAGATAGGCGCCGGCGTTCGGGACCCCGAGCGGAGGGAGCAGAAACGCGCCGCCTATCGCGAGGAGGACCGCGCCGCCCAGCACGCCGCGCCGTTGTGTGGCCGCGGGCGCGCGTTTATTCATCGGGGAGCTCGTTCGCGTCGAGGTTCCGCGCAGCGTCGCCCTGGAGGAATTCTGCGTACTTCAGACCGGTGCCGGTGTTGAAGACGACGACCTCCTCGTCCTCGCGGATCCAGCCATCGCGGCGGAGGTTCGCCGTGCCCGCGATCGCCGCGCCGCCCTCAGGGCACACGAGCATCCCTTCGGCTGCGCCCGTCGCGCGCATCGACTCGGCGATCTCCGTTTCGGTCACCGCGACCGCGGTCCCTCCCGACTCACGCAGGGCTTTGAGCACGATGAAGTCGCCAAGAGCCTTCGGGACGCGGATGCCCGCGGCGAAGGTGCGGGGGTCGGGCCACGGCTCGGACTCGTTTCGGCCGTCGACGAACGCCCTCACGATCGGCGCGCAGCCTTCGGCCTGCACCGCGACGAAGCGCGGGCGCTTTTCGTCGAGCCAACCGATCGCACGGAGCTCGTCGAATGC
Organism: Chloroflexota bacterium; assembly: GCA_038040345.1. Taxonomy (GTDB): domain Bacteria; phylum Chloroflexota; class Limnocylindria; order P2-11E; family P2-11E; genus 3-1-20CM-2-70-9. The sequence goes on along the minus strand of JBBPIQ010000002.1, from coordinate 170,627 downwards.
TTTCCACATTCCGATCAGGCCAACTCCCCCGCCCGTCGGATAGACGATCACGTCGGGTAGACGCCAGCCGAGCTGCTCCGCGAGCTCGAAGCCCATCGTCTTCTTTCCCTCGATGCGATAGGGCTCGCGAAGGGTCGACGCGTCATACCAGCCGCGAGCGGCGCAGACCTTCTTCACGACCGCGCCGGCGTCGGCGATCGAGCCGGAAACCAGGTAGACGTCGGCGCCGTAGGCGGAGGTCTCGCGGATGATCACGTCGGGCGTCGTCTCAGGCATGACGACGACGACGCGAATCCCGGCGCGCGCACCGTAGGCGGCCCACGCGGCGCCCGCGTTCCCGGCGGTCGGCAATGCGAGCGTCTTGACGCCAAGCTCCGCGGCCCGTGTCACGCCGACAGCCGCGCCTCGCGCCTTGAACGTCCCAGTCGGCAGCAGACCCTCGTCCTTCACGCGCAGCTTCGGGAGGCCGAGCTCCTCGCCGAGCGATGGCGTTTCCAGGAGCGGCGTGTTCTGTTCGCCGAGGGTCACCTCGTTGTCGGGCTCCTCGTGCGGCAGCAGTTCCCGATAGCGCCACAGCGTCTCCGGACGATCGCGGAGCGCGTCTTTCGTGAGCGCATCGCGGACGCGGCGCAGGTCGTAGCGCACGAGGAGCGGTCCGCCATCTGATTTGCAGACCTGCTGGATCTGGTCGACGGGGAAATCTTCCTGGCAACGCGAGCATTCGAGGTGCGTCGCGAACGAGGTCACGCCGCGCGTTCGATCTTGGCCCCGAGCGCGCGCAGTCTCTTGTCGAGCTCCTCGTAGCCGCGATCGATCTGCTCGACGTTGTTGATCGTGCTCGTGCCCTTCGCCGAGAGCGTCGCGGCGAGGAGCGCCATGCCCGCGCGGATGTCCGGACTTCGCAGGTCCGACCCGTACAGCTGCGATGGGCCGACGACCACGACGCGATGCGGGTCGCACAGGATGATCCGCGCGCCCATGCTCTCGAGCGAGCCCACCCAGTACATCCGGCCCGGATACATCCACTCGTGTATGAGCACGGTGCCCTCGGCCTGCGTCGCGACGGCGGTTGCGATGCTCGTGAGGTCGGACGGGAATCCCGGCCACACCTGCGACTGCACCTTCGGGATCGCGCCGCCCAGATCGTGCTCGATGACCAGGCGGCCGGATGCCTTTACAACGAGGTCGTTGCCCTGCTCCTCGGTCTCGACGCCGAGCCGCTTAAACACCATTCGTGTCATGCGTAAGTACTGCGGCACCGCGTTCTTGATGGTGATCTCGCCGTGGGTCATCGCGGCCGCGCCGATGAGCGAGCCCACCTCCATGTGATCGCTGAGGATCGTGTGCTCGATCCCCTTGAGGCGCTCGGCACCGTCGATGGTGATCGTGTTCGTCCCGACGCCGACCATGCGTGCGCCCATCTTCATGAGCGCGATGCCGAGCTGCTGGACATGCGGCTCGCTCGCCGCGTTGCGGATGACCGTGCGGCCGGGCGCGAGCACGGCGGCCATCAGCGCGTTCTCGGTCGCCGTGACCGAAGGCTCATCGAGGAGCACGTCCGCCCCCTTGAGCCCGCTCGTGTGCAGGCCATAGCCGCCCGAGGACACGTCGAGCTCGGCCCCGAACGCGCGGAGTGCGAGAAAGTGCGTGTCGTTGCGGCGCCGCCCGAGAACGTCGCCGCCGGGCAAGCCGAGCTTCACCTTCTTGTAGCGCGCGAGGAGCGGGCCCGCGAACAGCAGCGACGTGCGGATCTCACGCGCCAACGCGCTGGGCACGTCCATCGTCTTGAGCTCTCCGGTGATCCGAACGGTGTGCTCGTCGAGCTCTTCCACCTTCGCGCCGAGCGCGCTGACGACCTCGAGCATTCCGCGCACGTCGCGAATCCGCGGCATGTTGTGCAGAGTGACTGGCTCGTCAGTGAGCAGGCTCGCCGCGATGAGAGGGAGCGCTTCGTTCTTATTTCCGGCGGGCGTGATTTCACCGCGAAGTGGTGTGCCGCCTTCCACAACGAATCGCGCCATCCGGCAAGAGCCTAGCCGCACGGGATGCGACCCGGAGGTGCGGGTCACCCCGGCCCGCAGCTCTCACGAATTTCCCATGTGGTTACTAGGCGGCTCTCATGCCGATGGCGCGATGAGGGCGCACCGTGAGATTCAGCCCTCAATGAGAGCTGAAAAGAAAGGAGAACGAAATGGACCCACGAAAAGCCGTCATCGGCGTACTCGCAGGAGGTTCGATGCTCGCGGGCGTTGCCCTCGGCGCCGCCTTCACCGCGGGCACGGGCTCGAGCGCGAACGCCGCGACCACGACGACGAACGCAAACACCCGTGCCGACGCTTCGGCATCACCGGGCGTCTTCGTTTCGAACGAGGATCCGGCCCATGAGGCCGGCGAGAGCGCGGAGCGCGAGGCCCAGGAGAACGCTGGACAGCGTCCGACCGTTCCCTAGTCGCTAACGGATCGCGCTCGGCTTAGAACCCGAGCGCGATCCCGATCTTGGTCCCTTCGACGCCGCCACGAAGTTCCGGGCCGTCGATCTGTATCGCGCCGGGCCGCGCGAAGTTCGTGGCCATCACGTCCTCGACTTTGACGTCGAGGTCGTGCCCCATCGCAGCAAGGGCAGCCCGCACGTCCATTGGTATGCGCGAGTCGACCTGAAGCTTCTCGCCCTCGTCGTGGATGCGCGGTCGGCTCGTCGCGGTCTGCGGCCCGTCGGCGTAATCGACGGCGTTGATGACGACCTGCGCGACCGCACTCATGATCTTGCGTCCCCCTGGCGCGCCGCAGACGAGAAACGGCTCGCCGCCGCGCAGCACGATCGTCGGCGCGCCCGCCCAGAGAACGCGTTTACCCGGCGCGATCGAGTTGGGGCGGCCCGGCCGCGGATCGAACCAGTAGGTCCCGTTCGTGAGAACGATGCCGGTGCCTCTGATCATCACCGCCGATCCGAAGCCGCCGCCGAGCGTGGCCGTCAGCGCGACGCACATGCGGTCGCGATCGACCGCGTTCACGTGCGTGGTGTTCGGCATGTCGGCCATCGAGGTGAGCCGTTCAGCGAACGCCGCGCGCAGGGCGACCGCGATGCGATGCAGGCTCTCGGCACTCTGCTGCGCGTGCTTGCGCAGGTCCTCGCGGCCCAGGATTGAGAGGGCACGCGCGACCGTCGGACCGCCGGTGAGACCCGGCATCGTGACCACGCGATGGCCGCGGTAGTCGACCGTCTCTGGCGGCGGCGCACCAGCTTCGTACGCGGCGAAGTCCTCGCGCGAGAGGATGCCTCCGAGCGCACGAATGTCGTCGGAGATCGCCGCGGCGAGCTCGCCCTGATACAGCACCTTCGCGCCGCCACGCGCGATGGCTTCGAGCGACCGCGCGAGATCGGGCTGGACCAGACGGTCCGCCGGCTCGAAACCCGTCGGCGGGCGATACGGCGCGCCGCCCTCGCGGTAGTACACGCGCTTTGCCTCCGCGTTCTTGTGAAGGCGCACCGCGGACGTGCCGAATACCAGCGTGCTGTACCAGTCCATCACCATCCCATCGCGCGCGAGCCGGATCGCGGGCTCGAATAGCCGCGCCCACGGAAGCTTGCCAAGTCGGCGGTGCGCGAGCTCGTACGCCGCGACCGCGCCGGGCACGCTGACGGAGAGCGGGCCCTCGACGTTGGCGTCGTTCTTCACGGCGGGCCATCCATACATTCCGGAACGCGCCTCGCCTCCGAGAAGCTCGAACATCTCGGGCCGCGACGCGAGCGGCGCTCGAGTCGAGCCATCGAACGAGGTCGTCTTGCCCTCGCGCCACACGACGACACCCGCGATGCCGCCGATGCCGCTCCCGATGGGCGAGGTGACCCCGAGCGCGAACGCGGTCGCGAGCGCCGCGTCGAGCGCGTTACCTCCTTCGCGGAGGATTTCGACGCCGGCCTCCGCCGCGAGTGGGTCGGCCGTGACCATTCCGTTCGGCGCGACGGCCTCGGTCTTCGAGAAGATCCACTGGCTCCGGGATGAGGCATGGTCGGTCATCGGAGGCGTAGTGTTTCGGACCGCATGGACGCCGCCGACCTCCTCGCATTCAAAACGATCCCCGACCTCGACGTCTCGTCGGACGGCGCGCGGGTCGCGTACGTCGTGACCTGGATCGACATCGAGAAGGACGAGTATCGCTCGACCATTCATGTCGCGCCCACCGAGGGTGGCGCGCCGGTCGAGTTCACCCGCGGGCCGACGCGCGACTCCGCGCCGCGTTGGTCTCCGGATGGCGCTCAGCTCGCGTTCCTTTCGGATCGCGCCGGCGGGGAACGCCACTTGTACGTCATGTCGGTGCGCGGTGGCGAGCCACGCCAGCTGACCTCGCTCTCCGGTCATGCCGGCGCGGCGTGCTGGTCACCGGATGGGACGAAGATCGCGTTCAGCGCGCGTGTGTGGGTCGAGCCGCGGCCCGAGGACGCCGGCGCGCGCGAGCGCTGGGAGCAGCGGCCGCGTCACATAACCAAGGCGCAGTACAAGACGGACGGGCAGGGCTACACGTTCGATGCGCAGGCCCACCGGTTCATCGTCGACGTCGCGACCGGAGAGACGAAGCAGCTCACGGACGGCGACTTCGACGACGGCGCCGAGTCCTGGTCACCGGATGGACGTCAGATCGCGTTCTCGCGCACGCGCGATGGCAAGAGCGAGTACTCGGCCCGCGACATCTGGGTCGCCGACGTTGCGACCGGCGCCGTCCTCCGCGTCACCGAGACCGTGGGACGCGCAACCTCGCCGACCTGGTCTCCAGACGGCACCACGATCGCGTGCTACGGCTACGACGCGCAGGTCGGGGACCTCGGCGATCCGATGGTCCGCGTTTGGACCGTGCCCTCGCATGGCGGGCAGGCCCGGCGGCTCACCGAGCGCTACGACCGCGGGGCGATGCTCCTCCCGGTGGCCACCTCTACCCCCGGTCCGATCTGGTCCCGGAACAACGACAGCGTGACCTTCATCGCCGGCGACCACGGGAACGCCCACGTCGTGCGCGCGGCGATCGCTGACGGCTCGGTCAGCGTCGTCGTCGGTGGCGAGCGGCAGATCGTGTACGCGAGTGCCGGGGCGGGATCGCGTATCGCGTTCGCGGCGGGCGACCTCGCCGCGCCTTCCGATCTATACGTGACCAGTTGGGAGGGCAGCAGCGAGCGCAGGATCACGCATCTGAACAAGGAGATCCTCGCGCAGCTCGCTCCGGTTCACGGCGAGCGGCGCACCTTCACGAGTCCCCACGGCGGCACCCTCGAGGGCTGGCTCTTCCTGCCGGCCGAGCGGCGCGGCGCGTCGCCGCTCTTGGTCGACATCCACGGAGGGCCGCAGAGCTTTATGGGAAACGTCTTTTCACTCACCTACTTCTATCGCTACGTGCTGGCATCGCGGGGCTGGGCCGTGCTTGCGCTGAATCCGACGGGTTCCGGCTCGTACGGGCGCGAGTTCGCGCATGGGATCCGCGGCAAGTGGGGCGAGCACGATCTTGCCGAGCAGCTCGCGGCGGTGGATCAGCTCGTCGCGGAAGGCGTCGCCGATCCGGACCGGCTCGCGGTCGCGGGATATTCCTACGGCGGCTTCATGACGAGCTGGACGATCGGCCACACGGAACGGTTCAAAGCGGCGGTGGTGGGCGCGCCCGTCGTGAACCAGGAGTCGTTCTTCGGGACGAGCGACATCGGCATGTGGTTCGCTCCGTGGGAGATGGGCGCGAGCATCACCGACGGTCGGGAGACGTTCCGGCGGCTCTCCCCCATCAACTACGTGGACAAGGTCACGACGCCGACCCTCGTCCTCCACGGCGAGGCCGACGAGCGGTGCCCGATCGGACAGGGCGAGGAGCTTTTCACCGGGCTCGTCGCGGCCGGCAAGGTGCCGACCGAGTTCGTTCGTTATCCCGGCGGAAGCCACATGTTCATCGCTCAGGGCAGGCCCAGTCACCGCGTCGATTTCAATCGACGTGTCGTTGATTGGGTCACGAGGCACGCGTCGCGCGACTAGCGCGCTAGCCGAGCCGCTTCATGTGCGCCGATAGGCTAATTGCATGGCGTATGCGGCGGTCGGCTTCGACCTTCTCACCGCGCTCCTGGACACCTGGTCTCTCTGGGCCAGCGTGGCGGGAGACCGCGACCTCGGAATGCGCTGGCATGCCGCATCGCAGGAGTTGCTTCGCGGCAAGCGTTACCGGCCGTTCGAAGACATCGTCCGCGAGAGCGCGAGCGAGGTCGGCATCGACGCGAAACGCGCGGCCGACCTTCTCCGACGATGGGGCGAGTTCGAACCGTGGCCGGACGTGCCGCCGGTCCTCGAGCGCCTGGACGGGACGAGACGGTTCGTCGTCACCAACTGCTCGCGCAAGCTCGGTCGCCTCGCGGCGTTCCGCGCGGGTAGCTTCGAGCTCGTCATGACGGCGGAGGAGGCGGGCGCGTACAAGCCCGATCCGCTTCCGTATCGGATGGCACTTGAACGCCTCGGGCTCGATCCAGCGGAAGTGCTCTTCGTGGCGGGCTCCGCGCATGACGTCGGCGGTGCGGCGCGCGCGGGAATGGACGTCTACTGGGCGAATCGCGGCGGCGCCCCGGCGCCGACGGACGGCACGGCCCTGCGCCAGGAGCCCGACTTCCGCGGGCTGCTCGAAACGATGGGCATAGGTTGATCGGCCGCGCCGCGATAACGCAGCGCGACGACGGAGACCTGGTCGACCCGCGCACCGACGGCGACTGGCTCGAGTGGGTGACGGCGCGCGAACTGCGCAACTGGTGTCACGACGATCTGCTCGTCGACTGGCTTTCCGAATTCGGCGAGCAGCACGGATTCCGCCGGGACGATCAACTGCCCGGTTACGACCGCGTCTTCGATCTCGCCCGGTACCTGATGGATCAGGGCCGGCGCTTCGAGCAGGCCGTGCTGGTCGACCTGCAGCAGCGCTGGCCGGTGACGCGGATCGCGACACGCCCCGACGAGGCGCGGTCCCTCGCCGCAGCCGAGGCGACGTGGGATGCGATGAAGAACGGTGCGCCGGTCATCGCGTCTGCCGTGGTTCGAGATCCTGAGCGGCGCACCTTCGGCGTCGCCGATCTTCTCGTGCGGTCCGATGTGCTGGGTGAGCTGTGCCCCGACGCGTTCGTCGGAGATCAGCTCGAGCTCCCGGTGGCCGCGATGAGGCACGGTCGGCACTACCGCCTAGTCGAAATCAAGTTCTCGACACTCCACCTCCTGAAGGACGGCGGTCTCGGCGCGGACTCGCTCGGGGTGATGACGCAAGCGTGGATCTACAACGAGGCGCTCGGGCGAATCCAGGGCTTCACTCCGCCGGCCGCTTATGTCGCCGGCCGCGCGTGGCGGCAGGGCGCGGCCCGCGGCGATCGTTGCTGGGAAAAGCTCGCGCGGGTCCCCCGCGAGACCTACGTCCGATCGCGCGACGAGGATCTCGGCGCGGTGGTCGCGCGGGCGATCGCCTGGGTGAGGCGACTCCGCACCGAGGGAGCCGAGTGGCGCGTCCTCCCCATCCCGTCCGTGCCCGAGCTCTGGCCAAACATGAAAGCGGGCAGCGACTTCCCGTGGCACACGGCGAAGGCGGAGATCGCCGCCAAGCTCGGCGACCTTACCATCCTCCCCCGCGTCAACGTGGATCTGCGCGCCGCGGCGCACGCCGTCGGCGTGACGCGCTGGGACGATGCGCGCACATCCGCGACCCTCCTCGGCCTCGACGGGCAGCACGGGCGGACGCTGGACGCGGTCATCGCGGTGAACCGGGACGCGGGCGACGTGTTGCGTCCCGAGCGCGTGAGCGCGGACGAGGAGCAGTGGCGCGTGCCTCCGGCCGCCGAGGCGTTCGTCGACTTTGAGTTCGTCCATGACATGGACGATGACTTCAGCACGTTCCCGCAAAAGGGCGGGCAGGCGCTCATCTTTCAGATCGGCTCGGGGACCTACCGCGATCGCCGCTGGTCCTTCCGCCAGTTCACCGTCAACGACCTCGGTGTGGAAGCCGAGGCGCGGATGATCGACGAATGGCTCGCCCATCTCGCGGACGTCGCGCGCGACGCAGGGTGCTCGTCGGCGAGCGACGTGCGTCTCGTGCACTGGTCGCTCGCGGAGGAATCGAACTTCGAGCGCGCGTACGAGTCAGCGCGGTCGCGTCACCCCGACCGGAGCTGGCCGGCTCTCGCGTGGTACGACCTGCTCGGTCGCGTGTTCCGCGCTCAGCCGATCGTGGTGAAGGGCGCGTTCTCGTTCGGCCTCAAATCCATCGCACGCGCGATGCGTGCGCACGGGCTCATCGAGACCCAGTGGGGAGAAGGACTGGCCGATGGCGCTGGCGCGATGGCTGGCGCCTGGGTGGCGGCGGCCGATTCCCGCGCGCGTGGACGATCACTCACCGGGTCGCCCGTGATGCAAGAGATCGCGCGCTACAACGAAGTCGACTGCCGTGTGATGGCCGAGATCCTGGACTACCTGCGCCGGGAGCGTTGACGCAGGGCAAGCGCTGACGTAGCCGACAAGGCGGAGCGTGGGGGTCTTCTGAGCGAGCGGCCCCTGGACGGCGTGATATCACGATCCCACGAGGGGCCGAGCGAAGAAGACCCCCGCGCTGCGACTAAACGGAGATCTCGCCGCAAGTTTGCGTAGTCGGTTACGGCGCTCCGGGTGCGGCTCCGAGAACAGAGATTTTGCCAGCGCCGGGAGTCGCGAAGTAGAGGTTCGCGACGAACATGGCGTGCCCTACGAAGACCGGGCTCGCCGGGAAATTCATCGCGTTGTCACCCGTCCCACTGAACCGCTTGACGAGATTCGTCCCCGTCGGAGAGAGGATCTGGACCTCGTTGGCCTGATTCGCGCATATCCAGAGCCGTCCCGAAGCGTCGAAGACGATGCCGTCCGCGCCGTCAAGCGCGCCGGTTGTGTGGTGGGCGGCGTTGATCGTCGCGCCGTCCGCGAAGATCGAAAGCGCGCCGGCGCTTCCGTCGGGATTCACTGCGACCCGGAAGATCCGATCGTCGCCCGTGTTCGCGACGTAGAGGTTGCTCCGGGAGGCATCGAACGCGAGACCGTTCGCGCCGAACCCCGGGAAGCCGTGGGACCGCAGTGCCTCATCCTGGATCCACTGGGCTGTCGCTCCCGTCGTGGGGTTCACCGTGTAGACAGCGCCACGGAATGAATCCGAGACAAAGAGGGTCCCGTTGCCATCGCGCTCGAAAGCATTCGTGTTCGCGAAACCCGATGCGACGACGGTGACCGCGCCGGTCGCGACGTTCACCCGATCGACCCGAGCGCCGCTGAAGTCGCCGTTGTTGTCGGCGACATAGATCTGTCCATCGACGAAGATCTCGCCCAGCAGCGCGTGGCCTGCGGCAACCGTGATCACGCGGGTGACCTGACCGGAACCGTTGACGACACAGATGTTCCCGGACAAGCCGGCGGCATATAGGGTCCCGCCCGCGTCGGCGGTTATGCCTTCGGGGTTGTGACAGCTGGCGGTCGCGAGATCGGCGAAGTTCTGTACAACGCCTTGCCTGAACGTCGCCGCAAGGACCGGCTGTGTCGACACGAGAGCGAGGACGGCGGTGAAAGCGATCGCCCAACGGCGCATTTAGTCCCCCCAGAAAACTTTGATGCCCGCGGGCGATGCTACCCCTCTGGCAGCAGAGCGCAGGACCGATCACTACGCCCGGACGAGCGGGAACACTTCCTCTGAGAAGCGCTGCATCTCCTCGCGCTGCGGGCTGGATTGAAGGAGCAGCAGATCGATGCCGATCTGCTCGAGCTCGCGGACGTTCTCGGCGACCTGGTCGGGCGTGCCCACCAGGCCTGTTCGCAGTCCGCGATTCGAAACGCTGTAGTCCTCCAGCGAGACCTTTGTCTCGAGTTGCGACCCTTTGATGAATTCCTGGTAACTCGCGTAGCCGCGCGCGCTCGCACGCACATCGGTGATGCGCGCGATCTCCTTCTTCACTTCAGCGTCGGTATTTCGCACGACCGAGTAGGCCGCGACACCGAACCGCAGCGGCGGCAGCTCCGGATGCTTCGCGCGGCGCGCGCGCATGTCCTCAATCTTCGCGGAAAGGGCCTCCGGCGGGTCGCCGTGCATCAGATAGGCGTCGCACTCGCGCGCGATGAGGTCCTTTGCGGCTGGCGACTCGCCGCCCGCGTAGAGGACGGGCCACGGCTTCTGCACCGGTTTGGGCGCGAGTCGCGCGTTCTTGATCGTGTAGTAGCGGCCCTCGAGCGTGTATTGGTCTTTGGTCCACATGCCTTTGAGGACGGCGAGGAACTCTTCCGTGCGGGCGTAGCGCTCATCGTGTTTTACCCAGGCTCCTCCGTACTCGCTGCTCTCTTCCTCCCACCACGCGCTCACCACGTTGAGCGTGAAGCGGCCGTTCGAGATCCGGTCGATCGTCGCCGCCTCTTTCGCGACGAGCGCCGGGAGGCGGAAGTTCGGACGCACCGCGGTCATGAGCTCGAGCCGCTCGGTGAGGGGCGCGAGTGCCGCGGCGGTCGTCCACGCCTCGAGACAGTCCGCCTCGGGACCCTTGATGTCGTTCAGGTTGAGCTCGGCGACGAGCGTGACGTCCCAGCCCGTCCGATCCGCCTGCTGGGCGAGCTCGCGCTGGTACGCGAACGTCGCGGGCATGCCCTCGTCCTCGACGTTGCGCAGCCAGCCCCCGAAGACGGGCATCCAAAACCCGAAACGCACGGGATGAGGCTAGCCGAGGAGCTTGACGCGATGCGGACGAGGGCCTGACGCCCGCAGTGGGACCCGAGACCCTGCGTGGTCGAGGGAGGGACCCGCGAGGACGTCAGGCCCTCGGACGGATCGCGACGGGGGCGCCGTCGGCTCGAGTCTCAACACGCGCAGTAGTACTTCCCCGCGGGTCCCTCATTGAGGATCAGCTGCGCGAACGGGCCCGGATCGTCAGCGTCCCACACCGCGTTCACGATCTCGCCGGACGCGGGAAAGAGCGGACGCGACTGAGCGAGCAGCGCGTAATCGCGCTCGTAGATCCATCGCAGACCATCGCGCGGTTCGCCGGCGCGCTCCGGCTGGCCGATCGCTTCGCTGTAGGCGAGCCACGGGAGATCCACGCCGCTCGCGATCGGCAACCCGACCCATTTCCAGACCCGCGGGTTCACGTCGAGGAGCAAATGCTCCTTCCGCACCGGGTCCCAGATGAACTCGACCTCGCTGATGCCGTGGTAGCCGAACGCCTTGAGGATCGCGCTTCCACGCTCGACGATCTCCGAGACCTGCTCGCCGATAACGAGGCATCCGGTGCCGAATCCTTCGGGGTACTGCTCCAGCTTCCGCCCGACGAACGCGCCGCGGACCTCGCCGTCCGGCGCGACGTACGAGCAGAACGAGTAGAAGCCACCGGCCGGGGCGTCGACGATCTCCTGAGCAACGCACGCGAGATCCGCGGCCTCGCGCGCGAAGCGCACGAGCTCCGCCGCGTTCTCGGCACGAAACACCTTCACACCAAAGCGGTCGTAGAAGCGCCTCTGCTCGGCGGGCTTAACGATCGCCGGGTAGCGGATGTCTTTCGCGGTCGCCTTCGGATCGTTCAGCGTGTACGTCTTCGGGATCGGGATGCGCAGGTGGTGCGCGTCGGCGTAGAGGCGGCGTTTGTCCAGGACACTGTCGATCACTGCGAGCTCGCTGAACGGGATGCGGTAGCACGCCTCGAGCTGCGAGCGGTAACGCGCGACGGCCATCACCCACTCGTCGTTCGTCGGAAAGAGGACCGCGCCCTCCCAACGCTTCGCGTTCTCCAGGAGGTACTGCACGAATCCGCGTTCGTCCTCGAGCGGGTTCGGGCACGTGTGGCGCGCGGTCACCGCGCGCGACGCCTGGCCAAGCCCCCGCGGATCGGGATCGAGCGCGATGACCTCCACGCCGTGCGCCGCGAGCGAGCGTGCGACCGCGAGGCCCGTGATGTGGCAGTTGAAGACGAGGGCGCGAGGGAGCGGCTTAGACGCGGTCAAGGGCGCGATCGATATCGGCGAGGATGTCGTCCGAGTCTTCGACGCCGACGGACATGCGTAGGAAGCCGTCGGTGATCCCGAGGCGCTTGCGCTCTTCGGCGGGAAGACGCCGGTGCGAAGAGATCGGCGGGTAGAGCACTTCGGTGAAGAGGTCGCCGATCGTCGTGGCGGACGCGGCGAGCTCGAGCGCATCGAGGAAGCGGAAGGCGGCGGGCTTCGTGTCGTCGCGAAGGACGAACGAGACGACGCCTCCGTAGAGTCCGCCGAACTGGCGCGTCGCCACGTCGTGCTGCGGGTGGTCGGCGAGACCCGGGTAGCGAACGCGCGCGACCTTGGGGTGCTTCGCGAGATGCCGCGCGACGATGAGTGCGCTCTCGCATTGGCGCCGCACTCGGAGGGCGAGCGTGCGCATCCCTCGGATCGCGAGCCACGCCTCGTGTGGGGGCAGATAGGCGCCGTCGAGGATGGTGCGGTCACGCATCGCACGCGCGAGCTCTGTCGAGCCTCCGACGGAGCCTCCCATGACGTCGCCGTGACCGTTCACGTACTTGGTGAGCGAATGGATGACCATCGTCGCTCCGAGCGCGGCCGGGCGGAAGAGCACGGGCGTCGCGAAGGTCGCGTCGAGTGCCAGGCTGGCACCATTTGCCTTTGCGAGCCGGGCCAGCGCGGCCACGTCGTTCACCCTGAGCAGCGGGTTGGCTATCGCCTCCGCATAGAGGAGCGTGGTCGGCTTCGCGCGGAGCGCGGCTTCGACCGCTTTGTGGTCGGTCGTGTCGACGAAGACGATGTCGGCGGAGCGCTCGCGCGTCCATCTCTCGAAGAGCGCCCGCGTCTGCCCGTAGCAGTCTTCCTGAGCGACGACGCGGCCGCCGCGCGAGATCGCGCACGCATCCACGGCCGCCGCGATCGCCGCCATGCCGGTGACGAAGCAGGTCGCCGCCTCGACGCCGTCGAGCTCCGCCATTGCTGACTCCAGTGCGGCGGTGGTGGGCGTGCCGTAGCGCCCATAGACGTAACCGGACTGCTCGCCACCGAAAACCGCGTCCTGCTCGGCGGCGGAGCCGTAATCGAAGGCAACACTCTGCACGAGAGGGGGAACGACGGGCTGACCTTCTCCCGGGGGGAGCGAGCGGGCGGCACGCACGACGCGCGTCCCCGCTCCCAGCTCCCTCCGGTCCATCAAGGGACCAAGGTACGCCGTCGACGCCGGGCGAGAGCCCGGTCTAGTCGGCGGGCGTTGCTTCCGCTAGCTGTTTTTCTTGCTCGGCTGACTCGAGTGTCTTGGCGCGCTCGATGAGGTCGGCGACCTTCTGGCCACCCTTGCGACCGATGCGCTCGAAGTGTCCGGCTCCGTACTTCGCGGTGACCGCGCGGCCACCCTTCTTACCGATGCGGCCGAAGAACTCCGGCCCGTACTTGTTGGCCGTGCTCGAGCCGCCCTTCTTGCCGATCCTCTCGTAGAACTCCGGGCCGTACTTCTCGCTGACCAATCGGCCACCCATTCGTCCCGCTTCGGCGACGGTCATCCCGCCACCAGCTTTCCGTGCCATGGCCTGCTCCTTTTCCGAGTGACACATGTACGGGCAGGCGCCATGCCGAGCAGGCGTTCGAACGGCGGTTTGGCGTAACAGTTGCGCAACGATGCGGTCGCCATTCAGACCGCGGGTGCGATCTCGAGATCGATGGGCTCTTCGCGGACAAGAATCGTGACGACGAGGGCCGCGAGTACCGCGGCGGCGAAACAGAAAACGCCGAGCGCCCAGAACCCGAGTCCGTCGATCAGCAGCCCGCCGACGGCCGCGCCGACAACGAGGCTTGCGCTCGTGACAGATGCCGACAGCGCCAGCAACGTGCCACGCGCCTCAGGCACCTGCTCGGTGAGGAGCGTTGTGTTGGACGCGAATCGCGCGCCGATCACGGCGGACACCAAGAGGTTGAGAAGCGCGGCTGCGGGAAGGGACAGACCGAGATTCGTGAGGAGCAGGAGAAGCGTTCCCGAGACGATGACGCTGCCCGCGACGATCGGCTTGTGGCCGATGCGTGCGCCGAGCCTGCCTCCGAGCTGACTTCCGAACAGGACTCCGAGACCCTGCGTGAGTGCGAAGGTCGAGGCGACGCCCTGAGACAAGCCGAACGCGATCTCGAAGAACACGACGACGTACGTGCCCCACGTGAACCAGTACAGCCCTCCGAGGAAGCTGGACCCGATCGCGCCGAGCGCCGACCGGTTGGTCACGATCGCGCGATACATCTCGCGGATCCCCTGCTCGCTGAGAGGCGTCTGCGCCGGACGCAGCTTCCAGAGAAGGAGAAGTGCTGCGGCGATCGAAAGCACCCCGACCAGGCCGACCGAGACGCGCCAGCTCGTGGCCTCGGCGAGGATGCCCGCGAGTGGGACACCGATCACCGCCGCCATGGTGTTGAGCCCGATCACCGTCCCCATCGCGCTACCTCGGTCGCGGTACGCGAAGTTGTCGCCGACGGTCGCTGTGGTGTTCGGGAAGATGACCGATCCGCCGATGCCCGCGAGGACCCGCATCGCGACGAGGACCGCGAAGCTCGTGGCGAACGCGCTCATCAGGGTGAAGACGCCCATGATCAACGACCCCGTCACCAGAAAACGCTTGCGGCCGAAGCGGTCCGAGTACGGTCCCGTGAGGACCGCGACGGCGATCCCCGGCACACCGTACGCGGCGACGACGAGGCCGGCGGTGCCCGTGGTGATGTTGAACTCGGCCGCGATCTGCGTGAGCACCGGCGCCATGACGACCCCGACGTAGACCGCGTTGAAGCTGAGAAAACCCAGGAGACCGAGAAGGCGGCGCCTCTCGCCGGGGTTCAAGCCAGGGCGCGGCCGGCGAAGGTATGAAGGAAGCGTCCGAACGCGCGGATGTGGTCGACGTAGTCGGCGATCGCGATGTTCTCGTTCGGCGCGTGGTTGGCGGACGCGGCATTGCCCGAGCCGAACCCGGCGACAGGGATCCCGAGCGTGTCGCACACCTGCGCCATTGGGCCCGAGCCTGCCAGCAACGGATACACGACCGGTTCGGTTCCGTACGCGCCGCGGCAGGCATCGACCGCCGCTTTCGCAGTCACCGAGTCCGTCGGCCAGCGTGACGGCGGCTCGCCATGACCAGGCACGATCTCGACGTCTTCGAAGCCGCGCCGATCGAGGTGTGCGCGCAGGAGCTTCGTGACCTTCTCCGGAGTGAGATCGGGCACGAGGCGAAAGTCGATCTTCGCGCTCGCGACCGCAGGGAGGACGGTCTTCGAACCCGCGCCGGTGTAGCCCGACACGATCCCGCAGATCGTGCACGTCGGCTCGTAGAAATGTTTCTTCCTGAGCTCGTAACCCTCGAGGCCGCGCACGAACCGTTTGATCCCGTGAATCCGTAGCATCCCCTGCTCGTCGAACGGGAGTCGCTCGAGGAGCGCGCGGTCGGCGGCGGTCGGCGCACGCACCGAGTCCATGAATCCGTCGATGGTTATCTCGTCGTTGTCGTTCTTCAGCGTCGCGAGCGCCCAGACCAGTCGCCACGCTGCGTTTGGGACGATCGTCGCCAGCGAGGAGTGCGCGTCCTTGTTGGCCCCGCGCACGCGAAGCTCGACGTAGGCGATGCCCTTGAGCCCGCACGAAATGGTCGGCCGGCCGGCGGCGTCCTTGTAGCCCGCCTCCCAAATGCAGCCGTCAGCGCGGAGCCGATCCCCGTAACGGGCGACGAAGGCGGCGAGATGCGCGGACCCGCTTTCCTCCTCGCCCTCATAGAGCACTCGAATCCGAAGCGGGAGCTCGCCGATCGTCGCGCGATACGCCTCGATCGCCTGAAGCCGCGCGAGGAGATTGCCCTTGTTGTCGGAAACCCCACGGCCGAACAGAAAGCCGTCGCGCTCGGTCGGCTCGAAGGGCGGCGTCGACCACTCGTCGAGCGGATCCGGCGGCTGCACGTCGTAATGGTTGTAGATAAGGAGCGTGCGATCGCCGCGGCCGGTCTCGCCAACGATCGTCGGAGGCCCGCCGTCCACGGTTAGCGCTTCCGCGGCGATGCCGCCGCGTTTCTTCGTGCGGTCGAGAACGATCCGCGCGGTCTCCGGGATGCCGATTCCCTGCGCGGACACCGTCGGCTGTCGGATGAGGACCTTCAGCTCGTCGATGTATTCGCGCTCGCGGGCGCGCACGTATGAATCGAACTGCGCGAAGTTGGTCACGCGGGGAAGGGTATCGTCAGGTCGGGACGGTCGTCGTTCGGGTCTTGCTCTTGCCGAGCTCGCATCGCGGCGAGTACGGGGTGATCTCGATCCACCGCTGCTGGCAGAGATAGTGGACGACCCCGTCGAGATCCTCGAGGGTCTCGCGCTTGTAGACCTTCGCGCGCGGGATCATGAATACGCAGTCGCCGCAGTTCGCTGGAAGGGCCGGCCGTGGCCGGTGCGCCGCGCGGGCGGCAACGAGCGCGAACCCAAGGCCCGCGAGCGCCAGGACGAGAAGTACGAAGATGACAAAGAAGACACCAAAACTACCCATATCCGTCGCGGCCTCCCGCCCGTACTCACGTTAGCAGGAGGTCTTACGAACATGACGATGGTGCGTGCGCTCTTCCTCGCGTCTCTGCTCGGCGGTCTCGCGCTAGTGGCCTGCGGCGGCGCGGGCAGCGGCGGTACGGGCCCGACGGCGAACCCGGCGCTCGGCACGAACAAGCCGGCGACGTCACCCATGCCGTCCGGCGACCCATACTCGGATTACGGGTACTAGGTTCGGGATACACCTCGGTCACCTCGGCGGCCCGCTCGATGAGATGCGACGGCTGTGGCGATTCGCGGACGAGCGCGGGTTCGACTGGTTCTCGGTCTCCGATCATTTTCAGGAGACGCCACCGCAAGGTGGGGACGTCGACTGCTTTGAATCGATCGCCACGCTGTCCGCCGCAGCGGTAGAGACAACGCAGGTCCGCGTCGGTTGCCTCGTCTTCTGCGTCGGGTACCGGCACCCCGGCGTCCTCGCGAAAGCGCTCAGCACCATCGATCACCTCTCCAACGGACGCGCTGATTGCGGCCTCGGCGCGGGATGGGACGACATCGAGTTCGCGTCATACGGCATCCCTTTCCCATCCATCGGCGAGCGCGAGGATCAGCTCGAGGAGTACGCCGAGGTCCTTCGCCTTCTCTTCGATCGTCGTCGCGCCGACTTCAGCGGCGCGCACTACAAATTCGTGGATGCCCCGAACAACCCCAAGCCGCTCCAAAAGCGTCTTCCCCTCTGGATCGGAGGCGGGGGAGAGAAACGGACCCTTCGAACAGCCGCCCGGTTCGCCGATGGTTGGAACGCGCCGTATCTCCCGCCGGCGGAATGGAAGCGCAAGAGCGAGGTGCTCGATGCCTGGTGCGTGAAGGTCGGCCGCGATCCCGACTCCATCGCGCGAACCATCAACGTCGGGTTCTACATGGGCGCCGACGAAGCCGGAGCGAAACGTCACGAGGAGCTGTACCAGAGGCACTGGTCGAAGGACCAACGCGGAATGACGGGATTTCTGCGCGGCACGTCGCGCGAGGCCACGGACGTCGTGGCGTCATACGCGGAGGCGGGCACTTATCGCGTGAACATCGCACTTCGCGAAGGGCCGTACGACTGGGATGCGCTCGAGGCGTTCGCATCCGACGTCATGCCGCGGTTCGCATGAAGCGGCGACCAAGCGTCCGTGTCGAGCCCTTCACGACCGAGGGAACGAACGGGTCGTGGACGGTCACGTGGCGGATCACGAATGACGGCGATCAGCCCATCCAGCTGCTCTCCGCGCAGCACCCGCATTCGCAGTTCCGAACGCCCGAAACGAAGATCGATCGCGAGGTCGCGTCCGGTTCCGACACGACGATCGCGCTGCCGGTCCAGTTCAACGAATCACCCGGTGTCAGGGTCGAGAACCCGTTCCTGATCCTCCTGTTTCGCGATAGCGCCGAGTGGCGGCTGCTGGCGCGCGTGCGCGTCACCGCGGGTACGCGCGGCGAGCCCATAGCCAGTCACGCCGTTGTCATCACCACCCAGGAGGCACGCAGGCCTACGCTTTTGGCTTGAACGCCGAAGATCGCACGGTCCTGGAGCGGATGCGGGGCTGACGCGGCAACTGAAGCCTCGGCTTCGAAGAGACCACGGGTATGGTCTCCAACGTGCTCGAAGTGGATGAGGGCGAGTTGCTGAAGCGAGTCCGGACGTTCAAGAAGAAGTACGCGGACGATCCTGAGTACAAGAAGCTACGCGCCGCGCTCCCGAAGGACTGGCCGATTTAGACCTTCGCGGGTAGGCGCACCTCGGGGTGTCGTAGTTCGAGCTTGCCGGTCTTGCCGGCCCAGTACGAGGTTCGCTGCCCGGTCATCGCCTGGACGTGACCGTCCCACTCGAAGTTGAACGCGTTGAGACCGAGGTAGACGGCGCGCCGGCATTTCTCGCGGGTCTCATCGTCGGTCGCGTAGCGGCGGATCGCCTCGATCTGCCGGTCGCCGTGTCCGGTGTCCTGCTCCGCGTGGAGCTCGTAGGTCGCCGCCGCGCGCCGGGAGAAACCGTAGTGGCCGGTGAGCTCCTTGAAGACGCGCGCGGCCGCGCCGTCGGGGCCGCCGTGCATCGCCTCGACGAACGAGAGGAGCGAGACGCCTTCGAGCGCGGAGCGGTTCTGGCAGCCCGACCGGATCATCTCGATGGCGGCGAGCGTTCCCGGTGCGGGGTCGGCCTTGTCGGCCTCCTCGCGCGAAATACCCGCCTCGCCGAGCATCTGCAGCATGATGTCGACGTGCGTCTTCTCTCCGCCGAGCTCCTCCATGAAATTCTCCATCACGATGTCCATGAGCGCGTAGTTCCGCTCGCTCGCGACGTTCGTGACTATGTAGCCGAAGAAGATCGGATTGGTGCGTACTCGAAGATAGTGTTGGATCTCGCCGAGAACGATCTGCTCGCGCGTCCAACGGTGCTCGACGATTCCCTTGAACCACGGGTGATCCGGCATGAATAGCTCGCGCGCGGCGCGCCACAGCTCATCGATAAACGCATCGTTGGCCACCTGTCCCCCACTCTATTCCCGGTGAGCGATCGAAAGCGGGTCTCCTCTGGGTCCAAGTACGAGGCGTCGATCGGTTTCAGCCGCGCGCTTCGCGTCGGGCGCTACGTCTACGTTTCCGGGACCGCGCCGATCTGGCCCGACGGCTCGTGCGATCCGGACCCGGAGATCCAGGCCCGCCGCTGTCTCGAGATCATTCTCGAAGCGCTCGCGGGAGCCGGCGCCACTGCCAAACATGTCGTACGCACGCGAATGTTCCTCACCGATCCCAGCTACGCGGACGCGGTCAGCCGCGCGCACGGCGCCGTATTCGGCGAGGTCCGACCCGCCTCCACGATGGTCGTGATCGTCGGGATGCTCGATCCCCGGTGGAAGGTCGAGATCGAAGCCGACGCGGTCATGGATTAGATACTCGGACTCGCACTAGGCTTCCTCGGCGTGGAACCTGGTCTCTATCTGACGTTCTTCACTGAGGGCGAGCCAATGGACGGAGCGCTTCCGCCGGTGGGACCGCTCGAGCACGTCGTGGTCCGAGGTCAGTCCCTCATAGCCGAACTGAAGGACGGAGGATGGTCAGACGTCTTCGGCGCCGGGCCGCGCTGGACCGAGGCCACGCAAGAGCTCCGGCGCGCCACCGGCCAGGAGCCAGGGGGCACGACGCATTCCGATCTTCGGATCGCCGGGCCTGAGGGCGTGTATCTGCGATTCGTCTCGTTCGGGGAGGCTGCCGAGCACGACCCCGTTCCGGAGCTCGGTCCGTACGCCGTCGTGGTGGTCGGCCGACGCGGTGTCGAAGCCGATGGCGATCCGCTCGCTACTCGAACGGGGACCAATCAGAACCTTTGGGAGCTCACCGGGGTCGGTGGCAGCGCCTTCGTCGGCGTGATCCGACCGGACATCGCGTTCCGCACCCGATCGACGACCTACCACCCCGAGATCAAGCCATTTCGCACAGGGGCCACGCCCCCGCCGAGCCGTCCTGCAGCCGCGCCGAGCGGTCCTGCAGCCGCGCCGAGCCGTCCTGCGGCAGAGCCGGGCGCTACGCGTGTCGTCGAGCCACCGCGCCCGCAACGGCCACCCGAAGATCCTGGTCCGACGCTGCGCGATCGCATCGGCTCGGAGCCGTCGACGACGCGATCGGGCTACATGGTCGTGGAACCTGAGCGGCGCGAGTGGGGTGGCGCCGCGTGGCGACTGCGCTACCTCATCATCGGCGCACTCGTCGTTCTCATCGCCGTCTTCAGCGTTCCCTCGATCCGCTCACTTCTGACCGGCGGCGGACCCACGGCGGAAACGGTGACGGCGGGCATCGCCGTCTCGTCGCCCGAGTGGACCTACAACGTCGGCAGCGTGCGGCGCGTCGCACGGATCGGCGCCTCCCAGGCGCGCGGGACCTATGTGGTCGTGCAGATCGCCGCGACGAATCGCAGCCGTGCGGGAGCGCAGCTTTCGCCGAGCAACTTCACGCTCACCGCGTCGAATGGCGAGCAATACGCGGCGCAACCAACCTCGAGCGGCGTGTACTCAGGCGCGGCGAATCCGGACTCCGCATACATCTGGCCTCCAGATTTCCCGGTCGGCCGCTCCGTTGTCGTGCCGCTCATCTTCGAGGTCAATTCATCGGTCACCGGATTGCAGCTCGTGATTCTCGACGTCCCGACGACGCGCATCCGTTTGGAGTAACCGGCGGGCCGTGCGCGGCTCGAACGCGCCCGCTCTCGCTTAGAAGGCGAGTGCTCTATCCAACTGAGCTAACGGCCCGTGCGGCAACAGTTTAAAGGTTGGCGTGGTTTCATTCCGGGATGCTCCGCCAACTCGACCACGTCGTCCTCGTCGCCCGTGACCTAAATTCAGCGGTCGCCGACCATCGCCGGCGCGGTTTCACGGTGACGCCAGGCGGCGAGCACGCCGATGGGACGACGCACAACGCGCTGATCACGTTCGCCGACGGAAGCTATCTCGAGCTCGTCGCGTTCCGCGATCTCGGTAGGGCGCTCACTCATCGCTGGTGGAAGATCGCGGCCGACGGCGGCGGGCTCGCCGACTTCGCGCTCCTCTCCGACGATCTCGCTGCCGACAGCGCGGCGCTCGCCGACCTCGTGAAAACTCCACCGAAGGACGGCGGTCGCATAAGGCCCGATGGCGTCGAGCTCAAGTGGCGCACGGCCGTGCTCAAGCCGCCGCTGCCATTTGTCATCGAGGACATCACCGCGCGCGACCTTCGCGTGCCGGGTGGCGCCGCGGCCGAGCACGCGAACGGCGCGACGGGCATCGCGACGGTCGCGATCGGCGCCGTGGACGTGGCCGACGCGGAATGGCGCTATGCGACGCTCCGCGAGCGGGGCGCGCCGCAGGTCGAGCTACGCAAGGCCGAGAAGGACGGAATCCTGGACGTGCGCTTTCGGGCCGGCTAGCGCGCGGAGTGGATCGGCCGACCGGCCGCTGAAAGCGCCGCCTCGCGGAAGGTCTCGGCCAGGGTGGGGTGCGCGTGGATCGTCGCGATCACGTCTTCGACGGTCGCCTCCAAACGCATCGCAAGAGTCGCCTCGGCGATCAGCTCGCTTGCCTGCGGTCCGACGATGTGAACGCCAACGATCCGCTGATCCTTTCCGGCCGTGACGATCTTCGTGAGCCCGTCGGCCTCGCCGAGCGCGAGCGCGCGCCCCGAGCTGCGGAAGTTGTAGCGCGCGACCTTCATATCCGCGCCGTACTTCTCTTTCGCCTGCGCCTCTGTCAAACCGACCTGCGCGATCTCCGGATGCGTGTAGACGACGTTCGGCACGACGTCGTAGTTCATAGACGCGTCCTCGCCGAGGATCGTGTCGACCGCGACCTCGCCCTGCGTCGACGCGACGTGCGCAAGCTTCGGAGCGCGCGGGTCGCCGATGCAATCGCCGATCGCCCACACGCCAGCGATGTTCGTGCGCATCCGGTCGTCGACCGTGATGCCGAGGCGGTTCGTGGTGAGGCCGGCCTGCTCGACACCGGACAGATTCGCGACCCGACCGGCCCCGAGGAGGACGTGCTCGCCTTCGAACGACTCCTGCTTCCCGTCGATCTCAGCGGTCACAGTGACGATCGCCCCGGTGCGCTTCACCTCCGTGACCTTCGCGTTGACCCGCACCTTGACGCCTCGCTGCTCGAGCGAGCGCACGAGGACACGCACGACCTCCGGGTCCGCGTACGCGATCGGCTGCGGCAGCATCTCGAGGACGGTGACGTCACTTCCGATCTCCGAGAAGAAGGTGCCGAGCTCGAGCCCGATAGCACCGCCGCCGATCACGATGAGGCGCTTCGGGATCTCGGTGAGCGCGAGCGCGCCCACGTTGTCGAGCGGCTTCGCCTCGGCGAGGCCCTTGATAGGAGGAGTCCCGACCTTCGAACCTGTCGCGACGATCAACGCTTTCGCGTCGATGGTCTGATCGCCGACCCGAAGCTGGGTCGGCGACACCAACGTGCCTTCGCCTTTGATGAGATCGGCCTTTCGACCCTTGAGCAGCGCCTCAGTCCCGGAGACAAGCTGAGCGACGACCCGATCCTTACGCGCCACGGCCTTCGGGAGCTCGAACCGCGCACCGTCCACGTGAATGCCGTGATCCTCGCCGTGCGTCGTGAGCCAATACGCATGGCTCGAATCGAGGAGCGCTTTCGAGGGAATGCAACCGACCGTCACGCAGATGCCGCCGACGCGATCGCGTTCGACGAGAGCAACCTTCGCGCCCTTCACCGCGGCGTGGAGGGCCGCGACGTATCCGCCGGGGCCGCCGCCAAGTATTGCGATGTCGTACGTGGCCACTATGAAAAGAGCCTAGGGTCTTCCGACGCGTCTCGCTCCAACGGATGCTCGAAGTATCCGTACTTCGCGCGATACCACAGATAGAGCGGTAGGAACGACAGCCCGAGCCTTTCGTATTGCGCGACATGCCGCATCTCGTGACGCCACACCGCAGGCGTTGGCTCGACGCTCGCGACGATCACGTGGCCGAACGTGATCGCGCCGAAGCCGCGCCGGGTCAGAACAATGTATGCGAGTCCGCGATCGCTCACGTAGAGGAAGCAGCCGTCTCGACGCCGCGGACGAGCGAACGACAGCAAACCGAAGAGGTGCCCGATCGGATCGGCGTGATGCGCGACGAGGGTCCGGCGAAGGGTCAGGGGATGGACGCGACCACGTCGTCGACGGCGGCCAGGATCCGCGCGCGAGTGGTCAGGGACGAGTCGAAGTGCAGGGTGATAAGCCGTGCTCTGCGATCAGCCTCCACCGACGCGACGCCCTCGATTTTCCGGCAGCCGGCGAGGATGTGCTCGGCGCAGCTCTGGCAGATGAGCTCGAGAACGTCGACCGTCACCTCATCGTTCGCGCTCGCAACGAGGGTCACGGGCGGGAGGCCACGCGCAGCCGTCTTGGAGGCTGGCGCGCCGCAGGCACCGAGAAAAAGCGCGCACGCGAGGAACAAGCAAAGGCCCGGACGCACGGTGTAATTGTGCGCCCGGGCCTCGCGTCACCGCGGGTGCGCTAGTTAGCGATCGACCCGCTCGTCGTGAAGACCTTCCTTAACGTCGCCGAGGCCTTCCTTGAGCTTGCCTTTGCCCTGGTCGATCTTGCCGCCGATCTCGGTCGACTTGTCGCCGCTGACCTTGCCGGCCTCTTCCTTGACCTTGCCCTTGGCCTGGTCCCACTTGCCTTCGATCTTGTCGTCCATTCGATTACCTCCTTGGTTCCCACCGTTCGTGGGCCAGCCCAGATAAGGGCAAATGCGGTGCCAGGGCGGCACGGTTCGCAACCGACGGGTATCGGCCTCGTGACGGCGCTGCGTCGGACGCGATTTGACGGCTACATGCCTGCCCCTATCGTCCCGCGGGTGATCGCCCTGGATACCGATCGGCTCACAGCGAGCCTTCCCAAGGGGTACCGCGCGCGCGCGTTCGAAGAGCGCGACCGCGAGCCCTGGGTCGCAGAACGCAACACCTGGTACGGGCCGATGGAGCAGGGCAACGCAGAGGAGTGGCGAATCTGGGAGTCGATGGCCCCGGACGATTCGTTGCTTCGGCTCACCGTCGAGGACGAATCGGGGCGCATTGCCGCGATCGCGGATGTGAGCAGTGGCGGCGCATTCCCGCACCCCGACGGCGCGCAGAGCGGGGGCGTCTCGGTCGCGCGAGCGGACCGTGGCAAGGGAATCGGGAGCGCGCTGCTCGCGGTGATCATCGACGAAGCCGTGCGCCGCAAGGCACCGCGATTCCTCGCTGGTTCGAGCGACGCGCACCCCGACTCGCTCGCGTGGGCCGCCAAACGGGGTTTCCGAGAGATCGGCCGGCGCATTGAGGCCTACGTCGAGCTCGCGAGCTTCGATCCCGCCTCGTTCAGCGCCCACGTCGACAAGGTCCGACGATCGGGCATCGCGTTTCGGACGATCGAGGAGATCCTCGAGGGCCGCGACGATGAGAGCCGCGAGCGTTTCATCCGGGCCCTCCACGACGCGGAGAAGCCGATGTGGGAGGACATTCCCTGGGCGACGCCGACGCCGCACTGGCCTCTGGAGCGCTTCCGTCAGATGGGCTTCGAGAGCGGCCAGATGATCGCCGACACGTCCGTCGTCGCGTACGACGGAGAGACGATCGCGGCCCTGACCACGACCGGGAAGCGCGAGTCCCTAGATGGGTATACCTGGATGACCGGGGTCGGGCGCGACTACCGCGGCCGCGGACTCGCCACGGCCATCAAGGTCGAAGCGCTCTCGCGCGCGAAGGCCAAAGGCCTGCGCGCGATGCTCACGACGAACGACGAGCCGAATAAGGCCATGAGAGAGATCAACGCCAAGCTCGGCTACAAGACGCTGCCGGCGTACGTTCAGCTCGAGAAGCCGCTCTTGCACTGAAACACGACCGGCTTCGGTCTGGGTCTAGCCTCTATTCGTGGCCGATCCGGACGCCGCCAACCCCGTGGGTGCCTTGCTCCTTCTCGGCGCGACGATCTTTCTCCTCGCCGCGATGTACCTGGTCTGCTACACGTTCTTCATGTCGAACTGGGAAGGCTGGGAGTCGTGGAACCGGCGCACCGGCCTTGACCCCGAGATCGTCGAAGACGAACGCCTCCGGAAGCTCGGTCTGAAATAAGAAAAGAGGGAGGCACGAGCCTCCCTCTTTCTTCCGAGTGATCGCTTATTCGGCGGGGGTCGCTTCGGTCACCATGCCGGCCTGTTCGCCACCGACCTCGGACCAGATCTTCGCCCCGCGCGGTTCGCGCAGGAAGAGCGTGCCGACGACTACGGTCATCAGCGCGACGATGATCGTGTACGCGAGACCGATGTAGATGTTCCCGTTGGGATCGTTGCTCGGGTTGAACTGACGCAGGCTTAAGGTGCTGTTGATGGGAAGCGCCATGAAGTTCTTCAGGAACGGAACGTAGAGGTTGCTCCCCTCTGGGTATGTCGCTCCGACGAGCCCCGTGAAGAGGAGCGGTAGCAGGCCGCCGAACCAGCCGTTCCCGAAGTGGTACGGGATCGAGAGCGAGGTGTAGCGGACCTTCGCGCGGAAGTACTCCACGAGGAAGGCCGCGATCGGCCCGTAGACCATCGTGACGTAGATGACCTGGATCCATACCAGCGCGGTCATGATCAGGAAGTCGGGGTTCGCGCTGGTGATGAGACCGGCCGGGTTGGTAACGACGTTCGCGTGGTCGTGCATGAGGTTGTAGATCGGAACGTAGGTGACGGCCGCGATGAAGCAGCCGGCGAGGATGATGACCTTGCGCCCGATCTTGTCTGAGAGCCACCCGAACACGAGGAAGAACGGCGTGCCGAGCGCGACCGCCCACAGCATGATCGGGTAGGCCTGCGTGAACGTGAGCTTGAGGTAGACGGTCATGAAGTTGAGCGCTTGAAACTGGCCCTGGTACCAGACGACACCCTGGCCCGCGGTGAGGCCGAGCAGCACGAGAAGGATCACGCCGACCTTGCGGCCGCCGAACGATTCGCTGGCCCAGTTGCCAGCCCCGGTGACGGAGTGCCCAGCGTCCTTCAGGCGTGCGAACAGCGGGGTCTCGCGGAGACGGAGGCGGATGTAGAGCGCGAGCGCGACGAGGATCGCCGAGAGGAGGAACGGGTAGCGCCAGCCTCCCGCCAGTCCGGCGAAGAGCGGAGCGTTGGTCGTGAAGTCGGTCGCGCTCATCGAGTTGCGGAAAAACAGGATGATCGCGAGCGCGAGGAAGAAGCCGACCGTCGCGGTCGTCTGGATCCACGCCGTGTAGAGACCGCGCTTGTTGTCGGGTGCGTGCTCTGCGACGTAGATCGCGGCGCCGCCGTACTCGCCGCCGAGGGCAAGGCCCTGTAGCAAGCGCAGCGAGACCAGGATGACCGGGGCGAGCACGCCGATCTGCGCGTAGGTTGGCAGGAATCCGACGAGGATCGTCGCGATCCCCATGACCGTGATCGTCACGAGGAACGTGTACTTCCGGCCGATGATGTCCCCGAGGGCTCCGAAGAAGACCGCACCGAACGGCCGCACGAGGAATCCGGCGGCGTAGGTGGCGAAAGCCGACAGCAGCGACGCCGTCGGGTTGTCGCTCGGGAAGAAGATCGGCGCGAAGAAGGGCGCGAGCGTGGCGTAGAGATAGAAGTCGTACCACTCGATGACGGTGCCAGCCGACGAGGCCGTAATGACGAACGGCAGACCGTACGCGCGCCTCGTCGTGGCGACCGCGGTGGCAGTTCGCGTTGCCAAGTTGTCCCCCTCCATATTGACGACGCGTTTCAAAAGAGCGAGAGAAGACAGTTCACGAGGTGGTCGCCTACCCGGTCGTCACCTCCCCCCAACCAACTCGAAAACAAGGTGATAGCGCGTTTGTCTACGTCTTTCCTTCCGCATCGTCAATTCGGGTTTTCACTCCTCGAAGTCGGGCAGGCGCCGTGCGGGTCCTGTCCGGGCTCAGGCGGTGAGCAGCCGCCGGGGTCTTCTTCGCTCGGCCCCTCGTGGGATCGCGATGGACCGCCGGCCAGGGGCCGCTCGCTCAGAAGACCCCGACGCTGCTCAACCCGCGGCTCCGTGCCACCCGCGCCGCGTTTTGCTTTTAGTCGTCTTTGCCGGATGCCGATGCGGTGCGGATCGACTCGACGACGCTTGAGTCGGCCAGTGTTGTCGTGTCGCCGAGCGGGACTCCATTCGCGATGTCTCGGAGGAGCCTTCGCATGATCTTTCCCGAACGGGTCTTCGGTAATTCGGGAGTGAACATGATCGTCTTGGGGCGCGCGATGGAGCCGATCGCTTTCACGACATGCTC
The DNA here is from genome assembly GCA_038040345.1 of Chloroflexota bacterium. GTDB lineage: Bacteria > Chloroflexota > Limnocylindria > P2-11E > P2-11E > 3-1-20CM-2-70-9. Next base: position 143,316 of record JBBPIQ010000002.1, on the reverse strand, counting down.
ACGCAGCTCTTTGGACAGCTCTTCACTTCCGTCGTTTCCGCCTCGAAGCGTCACGAAAGCGAAGATCGCCTGTCCGGTGATCGGATCCTCGCGGCCGATCACGGCCGCTTCGGCAACTTTGGGATGCGACACGAGCGCGGACTCGACCTCGGTGGTCGAGATGCGGTGTCCGGAGACTTTCATCACGTCGTCGACGCGGCCCATGAGCCAGAGGTAGCCGTCCTTGTCGCGCCGCGCGCCGTCGCCCGCGAAGTACTTCCCGGGATAGCGGCTCCAGTAGGTCTCGCGGTAACGCTTGTCGTCTTTGTAGATGCCGCGGAGCATCGCCGGCCAAGGGCGTGAGAGCACGAGGTACCCAGCGCCGCCGAGCGGCACGGACTTCCCTTCCTCGTCGACGACGTCGGCTGCGACTCCGGGGAACGGGAACGTCGCGCTTCCGGGCTTAGTCGTCGTGAGCCCGGGCAGCGGGGTGATCAGGATCATCCCTGTCTCGGTCATCCACCACGTATCGACGATGGGGCACCGTCCGCCGCCGATCGTCTCGTGATACCAGAGCCAGGCCTCGGGATTGATCGGCTCGCCGACCGATCCGAGTAGGCGCAGCGAAGACATGTTGTGCTTGGCGGGGTACTCGGCGCCCCATTTCATGAACGTGCGGATCGCGGTGGGTGCGCAGTAGAGGATCGAGACCTTGTACTTCTCGATGATCGACCACCAGCGGTCTTTGTCGGGGAAGTCGGGCGTGCCTTCGTACATGACGCCGGTCGTGCCGTTCGCGAGCGGGGCGAAGACGATGTAGCTGTGGCCGGTGACCCAGCCGATGTCGGCCGCGCACCAGTACACATCGTCGTCCTTCACGTCGAAGATCAGCTTGTGGGTCGTCGCGACGCCGGCGAGGTACCCGGCCGACGTATGCACGATGCCCTTCGGCTTCGCGGTCGTCCCCGATGTGTAGAGGAGATAGAGCATGTGCTCGCTGTCGAGGGATTCGGCGGGGCACTCCGGCTTCTGTCGGTCGACGATCTCGTGCCACCACACGTCGCGGCCCTCGGTCCACGGCACGTCCTGCTTGGTGCGCCGGACGACGAGCACCTTCTCGATGCTCTTGGTCTGCTCGATCGCGTCGTCCGCGTTCTTCTTGAGCGGGACGACGCCGCCCTTGCGATAGCCGCCGTCCGCCGTGATGAGAACCTTCGCCTCCGCGTCGCTGATGCGGCCGGAGAGCGCCTCGGCGGAGAATCCGCCGAAGACCACGGTGAACGGAGCGCCGATCCGCGCGCACGCAAGCATCGCCGCAGGAAGCTCAGGGATCATCGGCATGTAGATCGCGACCCGGTCGCCCTTCTTGACGCCGAGCTCCTTGAGCGCGTTCGCCGCCCGCGACGTCATATCGAGAAGGTCCTGATAGGTGATGGCCCGAGCGTCGCCCGGCTCGCCTTCCCAGTAGTAGGCGACCTTCGCGCCCTTCCCGGCCTTCACATGGCGGTCGAGGCAGTTCTCCGAAACGTTGAGCTCGCCGCCCAGGAACCACTTGGCGTACGGGACCTCCCACTCGAGGACCTTGGTGAAAGGTTTGCGCCAGGCGAGCGTCTTAGCCTGCTCGGCCCAGAAGCCCTCGAGGTCTTTCTCGGCCCGCTTGTAGATGCCCGGGTCCTTGGCGTTCGCCTGCGCGGCGAACTCCTTCGGCGGAGGAAACGTCCGGTCTTCGCGGGCGAAGGTCTCGAGCGCTGTCGACGACTTGGTTTCCGTGGCCAAGAGCGGCCTCCCCTAGAGGGCGCTCGGCCGGCCCCGGTCGAGCGCCTCGAGATGTGCTCGGTAGTGCTCTGGCAGCATGAGGAGCCAACCAAAACAATTCAAATCGCCGTAGTACGGGTGCCGCGCGGTGCCCTTCGAATCAGGCTCGGCAGGGAACTCGGCAATAAGGTGAGCAGCCGTGGCAACGGCTTTTCCGGCCAAGCTCTCTATGCCCGCCCGCGTGACGGCGGAGGCGGCCGGCCGGGGCTGCCCAGTGGGGCCAGGCTCGCTGCCGAGCGCCAGGCGCAGGCCGATTGTGGACACGCCTCGCTCGACGATCAGGAGGTGAGTCGCCACCTGACCGAGCCCCCAGTCGTCGTCCGAGCCCTTGGCGAGCTCGGCGTCTGACGCCTGGGCGACCCGGGCGAGGAGCCGATCACGCTCCGCGGCGGTCCCGCTCGTCAGGAGGCGGATCGTCTCCCGGAGCCATTCGGGGCGGTCCGGCGGGTCGTCGACGACCCGAAGGGTCACCGTCGCATCATGCGCTCTTGTGCGTTCGTGCAGAATGCGGCGCGAACCAAACAAGGCCATAGGCCGCACTGGAGGGATACGTGGCTGGGATCTCAAAGTCCGAGACCCTGAATCGCTTGTCGGAAAAGACCGGTCTGACCAAGAAGCAAGTGGGCCAGTTCCTCGATGAACTTGCCGCACTCGCGTACAAAGAAGCCCGCAGCGGCTTCACCATCCCGGGCGTCGGCAAGCTCGTGATCGTCGACCGCAAAGCCCGCATGGGACGGAACCCCGCGACCGGTCAGCCGATCTCGATTCCCGCGAAGCGTGTGCTCAAGTTTCGTATTGCCAAGCAGGCGAAGGACTCGGTGCTCGCGAAGCGCGGCAAGTAAGAGCAGGGTCGCCCTAGCACTCATTCGAGCGAGGTCCGCCGCCCGCGGGAGGGCGGCGGGCCTCGCTCTCGTTTCCGTGTGACGATGGTCTGATGCGACGCATCGCGATCATCGGAAATGGAGGCGGCGGCAAGTCCACCCTTGCGCGCGCGCTCGGGAAACATCTGGACATTCCGGTTCACGAGGTGGACGAGGTGCAGTGGCTGCCGGGCTGGCGGCGGGCACCGCTCGACGAGGTCGCACCCATCCTGGAAGGATGGGCGGCGAACGACTCGTGGATCATCGACGGGTTCGGCCCGTGGCCGGTCATCGATCGGCGGATGGGCCGGGCGGACACGATCGTGTACGTGGATTTCCCCTTTCGCACTCATCTCTGGTGGGCCGCGAAACGACAGGTGGTCTCGCGCGTCCGGCGGCGCGCATGGGCGGGACAGAGTGCGCCGCCGCCGTCGCTCCTCCTCTTCCGCACTCTGCGTCGCGTGCACGCGATGCGACCTGATCTTCTCGAGCTCGTCACGAAGAGCGGCCGCGCCGCCAAGCTCGTGCATCTTCGATCCTCGCGCGAGATGGCGCGCTGGCTCGGCGAAGTCACGCGGACGACTGCGGTGGTCCCGGACTGATCTGATGCCGGGTCCGAACGTGCCCTTCCCACCGATGGAGGCGCTGCTCGTCGAGAAGCTCCCTGAGGGCGAGCGCTGGCAGTACGAGCCGAAGTGGGACGGCTTCCGCGGAGTGCTCGAGAACGACGGCGGCGAGCTCGCGCTCTGGAGTCGGAACGAGCGGCCGCTGCTTCGCTACTTCCCCGAGCTGCGAAAGCTCGGCGATCTTCTACCGCCGCACTCGGCGCTCGACGGCGAGATCATCATCGAGCTCAACGGGAAGCTGGAGTTCGATGCTATGCAGAATCGCCTGCATCCCGCGGAGTCGCGCATTCGAAAGCTGTCCGCCGAGACGCCCGCGCGCTACATCGTGTTCGACATCCTTCTCTGGAACGGCGAGCCGATCCACGAGCGCCCGCTCGCCGAGCGCCGCAAGGAGCTCGAGCGTCTCGCGAAGGGCTTTTCCCTCTCGCCGATCTCGAAGGATCCCAAGCTCGCGAAACAGTGGCTCGAGCGGCTCGAGATGATCGGCCTCGACGGCGTGATCGCGAAGCGCGTCGACCTTCCGTACAAGCCCGGAGCGCGAGACGCCGTGTCGAAGGTGAAGCATCACCGCACCTGCGACTGCATCATCGTCGGCTACCGCACCAGCGGGAAGAAGATCGCAAGCTTGTTGCTCGGCTTGTATCGCGAGAACGGCACGCTCGACTTCGTCGGTCACACGTCCGGCATCGCAGGTCCGCTGCAGGACCAGCTGCAGAAAATGCTGCCGCCACTTCTCAAAGAGGACCAGCACATCGAACAGGAGTGGGGCCGTACGCCCGAGGGCGGATCGCGCTGGTCGCAGGGAAAAGACCTTCCGTGGCATGAGATCCGTCCTGAGATCGTGTGCGAGGTTCGTTTCGACAAGATGGAGCAGGAGCGCTTTCGCCACGGCACGCGCTTCATGCGGTTCCGCCCGGACAAGGATCCAAAGGACTGCACGTGGGAGCAGGTCAAGCCCGTGCCGAAGCCGGGAGATCCGAAACTCGACGACCTTCTTGCCGGGCGTCTTTCCTAACTAATCAATCCGGACGGTCCTAGTACCGCTCGCGGTGCACCGTCCTCACGGTGCCCACGTTTTCATGGCAGGACCGTTATTTCCGGCCCGGTGGAAGGAGCCCCCGATGCTTTCGCGCTCTGTGTTCGCCCGCTATCTCCTGGTGGCCATCGTCTCAGCATTTGTCGCGATGGCGACCGCGGCGACGGCTGTCACCGCGCACAACGATGGATTCAACGAGCGCATCTTGAACTGTATCGAAACGCGCGACGCGAACAGCGACCAGTGCATCGCAGCGCTCGAGGTGAGCCCGGTCGACTCGAACTTCTTTCGAGTCCTCGCGGACAACCTCGACAACACGCCGGCGAAGGAAGAGCCACAGCCCGAGGTCGACGTCTACCCGCTCGTCAAGGAATGCGCTGCGACCCAGGATCTCGAGAGCGGGGAGTGCGTCGTCGCGCTCGAGCAAAGTGGGCTCTCGCTCGATGACTTCAAGGCGAAGTTCGCTGCGAAGCTCGGCTATCTCGCGAAGAAGGACCAGATGACCACGATGATGAAGACCTGCCTCGAGCTAAAGGCGTCGCTCAACGGCAAGTCGGCGGACGAGCTTCACGACCTCGTCGAGAAGGTCAACTACGCGTGCCGCAAGGCGCTCGTCGAGTCCCACATGAACCCAGCTCAGTTCTGGACGAAGTACCGCTAGAGAACACCACCTGCTCCCCCGCGGCCCGGGTCGCTACCTGTGACTCGGGCCGCGCTGCTGTCCGCGATTCCAGCCTGATCCACCGGCTTTCTTCGCGTCGTACTCGGCGCGCCAATCGCGCGGTGGACCTGATCTGGGGCTGCGCTTGGGGAGCGTCCGCTTCACCTTCAGCGTGTCGAAGAGCGGATCGAGGCTCACCGCTTTGTCCCACATCCCCGCGGTGAGATCGCCGACCGCTTTGATGCGATCGCGCATGGTCACCATCGTGAAATCACCGGGCTCGACGGCCGCGACCTCGTCCCACCGGAGTGGCGCCGACGCGCGCGCGTCAGGGACGGGCCGGATCGAATAGGCCGACGCGATCGTTCGATCGAACGCGTTCTGTCCGTAGTCGACGAACACGCCGGGACGGCCCGCGACCTTCCACTGCACCGTCGCGATCTCAGGAACGAGTGCCACGATCGCTTTCGCGATCGCGCGCGCGATCTCGCGCACAAGCGGGAACTCGAGCTCCGGAATGATCGGGATGAGGATGTGCAGACCGGTGACGCCGCTCGTCTTCGGATAGCACGGCAGACCGAGGTCGTCCATGACGCGCTTGCCGGCCATGGCGATCTCGCGGACGTGCGCCCAGGGGTTGCCTTCGGATGGATCGAGGTCGATGAGCAGGTAGTCGGGCTTGTTCACCTCGGGGACGCGGGAGTGCCAGGTGTGCAGCTCGATGCAGCCGAGATTCGCGATCCACGCAAGGCCGGCGGCGTCGGTGACCACCGGAAAGTCCGCCTCATTTCCCGATGGATAGTTGATGTGCACGGTCTCGAGCCACTCCGGGTGCGGCACGGGCACGCGCTTTTGATAGAAGAAGTCGCCCTCGACGCCGTTCGGGTGTCGCTTCATCTGCATCGGACGCCGCGCGACGTGGTGCAGGACCGCTTCGGAAACGTCCACGTAGTACTGGATGAGGTCGCCCTTGGTCAGGCCCATCTTGGGAAAGAAGACCTTGTCGAGATTGGTGACCTTGACCTCGCGGCCAGCGACGAGCACGCCGAGAAACTCTAGGGGCTAGACGAGGCTCCGGTAGCGCGGCACGTACGCCTGCGCGCGAATAAAAGCGAGGATGTCGGCAGGCCGCTCGACGCGCGCGAGTCCGCGGTCGAAGATCACCTCGGCAACGCGCGCCGCTACCCGCAGCTCGGTCTCGAGTATTCCCGACACCGGCGGGTACACGAGCCCGACCGCGATGTCGCTCGGTGTGACCTGCTCGGCCACGCCGCGCGCGGCCGCGATGAACATCTCGTCGGTCACGCGGCGCGCGCCGGTCGCGAACACGGCCATGCCGACAGCCGGAAACACGTAGACGTTGTTCCCCTGCCCTGGAACGAAGGTGCGGCCGCCCAGGCTCACCGGCGGGAACGGGCTGCCGCCCGCGAAGACCGCGCGTCCGGCGGACCACGTGTAGGCCTGCTCCGCGGTGCACTCCGATCGCGACGTCGGGTTTGAGTACGCAAAGACCATCGGCCGAACGTTCACGCGCGCCATCGCCTCGACCACGCGACGGTCGAAGGCGCCGCCGACCGTGGAGAGCCCGATGATCGCCGTCGGCCGCAGCGTCTCGATCGCGGCGACGAAGTCGGCTATCGGCGCGTGGCGCTGCGCGAAACGGCGTTGATAGTCGTGGAGCGTCTCGCGATCCGCGGTGACGAGGCCTTTGCGGTCGAAGAGCGCGACCCGCGACTGCGCGTCGTCCTCGGGCACGCCCTGGTCCCGGATGGCCTTCGCGAGAAGATCGGCCGTCCCCACGGCGGCCGAGCCCGCGCCGAGAAAGAGGAAGCGCTGCTCTGCGAGGGGCATCCCCGTGATGCGAAGCGCACCGAGGATTCCCGCGAGGGCAACGGCCGCGGTGCCCTGCACGTCGTCGTTGAAGCAGCACACTCGCTCGCGGTAACGCTCGAGGAGGCGGATCGCATCGGCGCCCGCCCAGTCCTCGAACTGGATGAGCGCACCTGGAAACACGGCTTCGACCGCCGCGACGAACTCGTCCACGAAGTCATCCAACTCATCGTCGGGAATGCGGGTCTGCTTGAGTCCGAGATACAGCGGGTCGGCAAGCAGCATCTCGTTGTTCGTGCCTGCATCGATGAGCACCGGCAGCGTGTACTGCGGCGGAACGCCGCCCGCCGCCGTGTACAGGGCGAGCTTTCCGATCGGGATCCCCATTCCATTCGCGCCGAGGTCGCCGAGGCCGAGAATGCGCTCGCCGCTTGTCACGACGATGCAGCGGACGTCGCGCTCCGGCCAGTTCCGGAGGATCTCGCGAAGGCGGCCCTTCCGTTTGATCGAGAGGTAAAGGCCGCGCGGTCGGCGAAAGAGGTGGCCGAACTTCTGGCAGGCCTCGCCGACCGTCGGCGTGTACACGATCGGCATGAATCGCGCCGGGTCGGACATGAGGACGCGATAGAAGAGCGTCTCGTCGGTGTCCTGCAGCTGCGAGAGGTAGATGTAGCGCTCGAGATCCGTCGTCTTTCCGTCGAGCTGCGCGAGCGCCCTGCGCAACTGCGTTTCGAGATCGTCGATGCCCTCGGGAAGAAGGCCAAGGAGCCCGAGCTTCTCGCGCTCTTCTTCGGTGAATGCCGTCGACTTGTTGTAGCGCGGGTCGTGAAGAAGATCGGTCCCGCGCGGCGTCGTCATCCGCATAGGAGGATAAGCGCGTGGACGCGTTCGCCGTCGTCGCGACGGTTGCAGCTATGGTCGCGGGCGCGATCGCATCGATCTCCGGCTTCGGCATCGGCAGCGTGCTCACGCCGGTCCTCTCGACGCAGTTCGATGTGCGTCTCGCCATCGCGATGGTCTCCCTTCCCCACCTCGCCGGCACGTTCGTCCGCTTTCTCATCGTCCGAACGCGCATCGACAGAGACGTGCTGCTCGGATTCGGCGCGGCGAGCGCGATCGGGGGACTCGTCGGTGCGGCTCTGCAGGCGGTCGTGCAGAGCTCGGCGCTGGCGCTGGCCGTCATCTTCGGTGTGCTCCTGGTCTTCGCGGGGATCGGGAGCCTGACGGGTTTCGCGCAGCGCATGCGGTTTTCGGGGCGGCGCTCGGCTCTCGTCGGTGGCGCGCTGTCGGGACTCCTCGGTGGACTCGTCGGAAATCAGGGCGGGATCCGCGCCGCGGCGCTTCTCGGGTTCGACGTCACCAGGGATGCCTTCGTTGCGACGGCGACCGCGGTCGCGCTCGTCGTCGACGGCGCGCGCATACCCGTTTATCTCGCTACGCAGGGACCGGATCTCGCGCCGCACTGGCCGCTCATCGCGCTTCTCGCCGTGGGCGCGATCGTCGGAACGTTGCTTGGAGGATGGACGCTCCGGCGAATGAGCGATGCAGTCTTTCGTCGAGCCGTCGGAGTCCTGCTGCTCGTGCTCGGCGTCTACACGCTCGCGCGCGCGTTTTCCTGAAGCATCTCCGCAACGCGTTTGTCGTACAGCGCGCCGTACCTGCGGAGCATCCGCGAGGCCATGAAGTCGAGTACGGGCGCTGTGATCCCACTGGTGTGCCACGAGATCGCGGTGTCGACCCTCGTTGTCGATGGCCCTTCCGCCTCGATGCGGTCGGTTCGCCACACCGTGCGCACGAAGGGGAAACCGATCTGCATCGTGATTTCCGTCGGCGCTGTGCAGCCGAGGACTTTGAACACCGTCGTCTGATTTGGTCCGTGAATGCAGTGGTATTCGGCGCCCACGAGCGAGCCGCGCGCGCCGGGCTGGAAGTCGACGCGCGGAACACCCATCCATATCTGGCGAAGCCTCGCATCGGTGAAATATCGGAAGACCTCATCCGGCGTTCCCGGATACCGCGCCGTAGTACGCAGCTTCGCGCTCAGAGGGTCGACGGTGGGCGTCGCCTCGCTCCACACGGCGTCGCGGATGGGCCGTAGGTCGAGATACGACGCATCGACGTCGCCGATGTCGTAGCGCTGCGGCGCCGCGACGAATTCCGCGCGGAGGCTCTCTGGCCAGGGCGCGAGGGCCGTCGCGGTAGCGAGGAGGTACTCGCGGCCGGGAACGGTGTTCTTGAGCAGCCGGTGGATAAGGTTGACGTCGTTGCCGTGTAGCTGAACCCTGCCGGCGACCTCGTAGCGCGTGAAAGATCCGCGATGAACGACGAACTTGAGCCCAAGGTTCTGGACGGTCGCGCAGGCTCGACACGGGCATGTCGTCGCCGTGCGAATGTCGCGGAGGCGCCGATGGAAGATGCGGTACGTCTCGCGGAGCCAGTCGGTGACGCCGACGTCGGTGCGTTCGGTCGTGCAACAGAGCGCGTCTCCCTCGACCTGATCGACGGTCAGCTTGCCGCCGAAGCTCCGGGAGATCGCTTCCATGAGCTCGGCGAGGATCTCCTGAGAGTGGTCCTGCTCGGTACCGGCCACGAACGCCGTGTACCCCGAGATGTCCGCCATGACGAGGAGACCTTCCACCGCCGAGATGGTACGAGCGCGAGCCGCCCGCGGATCGCCCTAGGCGCCCTTGAGGCGGAGACGGAAGCGGGCCCCGCCGCCCCCGTCGATGGGACGCTCGAGCGTGACCGAGCCGCCGTGAGACTCGGCGACGTCCTTCACGATCGAAAGGCCGAGGCCCGAACCCGGAAGATGGCGCGCGTCGTTCGATCGCCAGAAGCGGTCGAACACGCGCGTTACGTCCTCCGCAGCGACACCAGGACCGTGATCGCGGACCGAGACCTCGCCGTTCGCGACGGCCACGTCGACCGTCGCGCCCGGGGGACTGTACTTGGCCGCGTTGTCGAGGAGATTTGTTACCGCGCGGGCGACACGAACTTTCACACCGTTGATCGACGACGGTGCCGAGGTCACGTTGAAGCGCACTTTGGGATAGCGGAAGGACACGTCGTCGACGACCTCGTGCACGACCTCGTCGAGCTGCAGCTCTTCGAACGGCATCGGGGTCTCCTCGTCGCGGGCGACCTCGATGAGATCGCCGACGAGGGTCGTGAGGCGCTCGATCTGGCTGACGAGGTCCCCGAGCAGCTGCTGACGCTCGATAGGGTCGGTCGGCTGACCGCGCTCGAGGAGCTCGAGGTTCGTTCGGAGACTGGTCAGCGGAGTTCGCAATTCGTGCGATGCGTCGGCGACGAGTTGACGCTGCGAACGCAGCGACGTTTCGAGCTGCCCGAGCATGGCATCGAAGCTCGTGCCGAGCCGGCTCAGCTCGTCGCGGCCCTGCGCGGCGACCCGACGTGAGAGGTCGCGCGTCTTCGTCACCTCTTCGACCGTGGCGGTGAGCCGCTTCACGGGAGCGAGCGCCGCTCGCCCGATGAGCGCACCGAGGAAGGTCGCCAGGAGAATCGCGCCGGCTGCGAACGCGATGAGCAGGAGTCGCGTCTGCGCGAGCGCCGCATCGATCGGGCCAAGCTCCTGGACGACCTCGATCGCGCCACCCTGGATCGGTTTGACGTAGATGCGCACGCGCACGTCGCTGGCCGTGGCGGTGGCACTGAACTCCGGCGCCTTACCGGCGGCGACATCCTTGACCTCGGCCGTGACCAGCGCGGGGATCGAGTACCCGCCGTCTCCCTGCACGACCGTGCCGCTCGCGTTGATGATCTGCCCGAAGACCTCGGGGCGGTTCGACACCATCTGGTCCCCGGGTCCGCGCCGGAAAGGGCCTCCCGGCTCGCGGATCGGCCCCGCGGCGGCGGCTTGGAGGTTCTTGTCGACCTGGGTGATGAGCTGGTCTTGCACGACGAGATACATCGCGACGGAAGCGCCGATCGCGGCGACAGCAACAGCGGCGGCAATGAAGAGCGTTACGCGAAGTCGAAAGCTCACGGTTCCTTCATGACGTAGCCGACCCCACGCACCGTCTGGATCACTCGCGGTTCGCCGCCCATCTCCAGCTTGCGCCGGAGATAACCGACGTACACGTCGAGCGAGTTGGAGTCGGGACCGAAGTCGTACCCCCACACCCGATCGAAGATGACATCGCGCGGAAGGACCTTGCGCGGGTTCGCCATGAAGAGCTCGAGCAGCGAGTACTCGGTGCGCGTCAGCGGGATCATCCGGTCGCCGCGGTGGCACTCCATCGCATCGCGATCGAGCGCGATGTCCAGGAATTTGAGAACACCGCGCGCTTTCGCCCCGTCGTCGCCGCGACGCCCGAGCGCTCGGATGCGCGCGAGCAGCTCGTCGAGAGCGAACGGTTTCACGAGGTAGTCGTCTGCACCTGCGTCGAGGCCTTCGACCCGATCGCGGACGGCAGCGCGCGCGGTGAGCATGAGGACCGGGACCTGATTGCCCGACGCACGAAGGCGGCGGCAGACCTCGACGCCGTCGAGTCCGGGAAGACCGAGATCGAGGACCACGGCGTCGTAGGAGTTGCTCATCGCGAGGTCCAGGCCTGCGGGACCTTCGCGGGCCAGGTCGGCCTTGTGGCCGGCGCCGCGGAGGGCGCGCTCGACGGCATCCCGGACAGCGGGCTCGTCTTCGACCAAAAGGACACGCATTTGTGTCGAGTTTACGAGGGGGTGCGGTAAGAACGGCCTAAGGAACACCGTCCTTAGCGAACTCTTGGATTTCTCTCATGCAACGGACGGCCGCCGACCGTTTGCTTAGTCATGACACGACCTCGGAAAGGGGATCGCGTGAAAGCGATACAACCAGCTAAGGTGCTTCTCGTCGCAGCCGTCATCGGGCTCGGCCTTTCGGGCGGGTTCGCGGCGGCCGCCTTCCTTCCCGGCGGTAGCGCTCCCTCGGCGATATCGCAGGTCTGGGACCAGACCGTGGGCCAGATGTTTGGCAACGGGCTCGGGAACAAGGGCTCGTACTTCACAGCCGCGGCGACGTATATCGGGATCACCGAGACCCAGCTCCGGACGGAGCTTGGGACCGACAAAAGCCTCGCCGACGTGGCGGTCGCGCACGGCAAGACCCGCGACGGCCTGATCGCCGCGCTCACCGCGGCACAGCAACAGGACATCGCGACGCTCGTCGACCAAAAGGGCATCGGCGGGCGCCCGAACCCCGCGAACGGCTACGGCCCCGGGCCTGGCTTCGGACGCGGCCCCGGCGGCAGGAACGTGACCGGCGATTCAGAGGCGGCAGCTGCGGCGTACCTCGGTACGACCGAAGCCGATCTGGAAACGAAGGTTCGTGCGGGGCAGACGCTGGCGCAGATCGCGAACGCGACCGCGGGAAAGAGTCGTGACGGTCTCGTCAACGCGCTCGTCGCCGACGCGACCGCGAAGATCGACGCCGCGCAGAGCGCCGGCAAGATCACCGCGGATCAGGCGACGCAACAGAAGGCGAACCTCTCGACACGTATCGCGCAGATCGTCGATGCCACCGGTCCCATCCCAGGGCGACGTGGCCGCTAGCAACAGGCGGTTAGCTCCTTCCGCAGACGGTGCCGGACTCACCAGGTCCGGCACCGTCCCCGTTTGGGTGCTCAAGCTCACCGCGATCGCGACCGTGCTCAACGTCTTCTTCTTCGGATTCGGTTACGCACGCGCGAACGTGAAAGACGTCACCGCCCCACTTCAGCCGCCGGTCGTCACGACCGCGACCACTCGCGCGACGCAGGCGCCAACGCCTGTACCGGCTCTAAACCTCCGCCGCGGAGTGCGCACGACCACAACTGCCGCCCTGACCACGACGCGCCACTCGTAGGTCTTCGCGGGCGCCCGCGGGACGGATGCCGGGCCGAGCGAAGAAGACCCCGGCGCTGCTCACCCCCGAATGCGCGTCATCCTATGCGCGTGGCTTTGACCGTTGCGCGTGCGATCGGCGACCGACTGAGTGCCGCGGGCGTGCGATACGTCTACGGTCATCCCGGCGGAGAAGTCGTCGACCTCATCGAGGGTTTCCGGCAGGCAGGGCTCGAGTTCGTTCTCACGAAGCACGAGACCGCCGCCGCATTCATGGCCGAGGCTGCGGCGACGGCGACCGGTATTCCGGGCGTTTGCCTCGCGACGCTTGGTCCCGGCGCGACCAACCTCGTGACCGGCGTCGCTCACGCCTACCTCGATCGAGCGCCTGTGCTCGCGTTCAGCGGCCAGCTCCCGGTGGAGCGGTACGAGATCACGACGCACCAGCGTCTCGACCTTCAGCATCTGTTCGCGCCGATCACAAAATGGCAGGCGGCGATCACCTCCACGAACGCCGCAGCGGTGGTCGAGCGGGCACTTCGCGTCGCCCAGCGTCCGCGGCGCGGCCCGGTGTACCTCGAGGTGCCGAGCGACGTCCCGCAGCAGGAGACGGCCGACCTCGCGCTCCCCCGTTTCGCGACCGATCCAGTGGCGGCGATCGATGAGGATGCGGTCCGATCGGCCGCGGCGCGATTGCGCGGAAGTGAGCGGCCGCTACTCCTCGTGGGCATGGACGCGAACGAGGAGGGCGTCGCCGGACCTCTACGCCGGCTCGCCGAGGCCTGGGGCGCGCCCGTGATGGTGAGCCCCAAGGCGAAGGGCATCTTCCGCGAGGATCATCCCCTCTTCGTCGGCACGATCGAAGGACTCGGCACCGCGTTTCTCTACGACTACATCGACACGTGCGACCTCGTGCTCATGGTCGGCTTCGACCCGGTGGAGTTCGACCGTGACTGGACGGCGCGGGCACGCATCGTCCACATCGGCGTCGTCCCGAACGACGACCGCTACTACGGCAGCGAGGTCGAGGTCGTCGGGCCGATCGAGGTCGCGCTCGAGCGGCTCTCTGCCTCTCCCGATGCGAAGCCGAAGCTCGCGCCGGACGAGATCCGCGCTTTCCGCGACGCGTTCGCGGCGCGCGTGCGGCCGAGCAGCGCGCGGCTGGCGCCGCAGCAGGTGCTCGCTGAGCTACGACGCGCGCTTCCGGAAGACGCTCTCGTGACGTGCGACGTCGGCTACAACAAGGCGGTCAGCGCGCAGTGCTGGCCTTCATACGAGCCGCGTACGTTCTTTCTTTCGAACGGGCTCTCGTCGATGGGCTACGGACTTCCCGCGGCGCTGGCGCTGAAGATGGCCGAGCCCGCGCGGCAGGTGGCGTGCATTCTCGGCGACGGCGGCTTCGCCATGTCGATGGCCGAGCTCGAAACCGGCGTTCGCCTCGGGCTCGGCGTCCTGATCATCGTGCTGGTCGACGACGCGCTCTCGCAGATCCGCGCGGGTCAGGAGCGCAAGGGCTACCCGGTGACCGGCACGACCTTCGGCTCGATCGACTACTCGAAGCTCGCCGCCGCGTTCGGGCTAGAGGCGAAGATCGTCACGACAGCCGCCGAATGTCGCGATGCGTTCCGAGCCCTGCCCAAGGATCGGCCGGCGCTCGTCGCCGCGCGCATCGATCCGAGCGCGTACCGGGTCACCTAGTTAGAACGCGGCGACCGCGGGGATCAGCTCGCGAGCCATGATCTCGAGCGGCTTGATCTTCCAGACGTCCTTCACTCCGCCGATCGCGGTCGTGAACCCCATTCGCGACAGACCGCGGAGCTGCTCGACGAGCTGACTCACGTTCTCGCCGCGCTCGCCGACGTCGAAGCGATACATCGTGGTCTTTTCGATGTCGTCGTAGTTCCGCTTCTCGCGCTCGCAGTGCTTTTTCAGGACGTCCAGCTTGTGCTGGACCTCCGGCGTGGGAAACAGGTTGCAGGCATCCGCGTATTTGGCCACGAGACGGAGCGTCTTCTGTTCGCCCATCCCGCCGATCATGATCTTCGGGTGCGGGCGCGTGAGGCTCTGCGGCGAGTTCAACGCGCGCTCGAACACGAACTTTTTGCCTTCAAGACGAGACTCGTCGCCCTTCCACATTTGATGGCAGAGGCGCAGCGTGTCCTCGAGCCAGTCGAAGCGCTCGGGGACCGGCGGGAATGGGATGCCGAGGCTCTTTGCCTCGTACTCGTTCCATCCAGCCCCGATGCCGAGCATCCCACGTCCGCCGGAGAGAACGTCGAGCGTATTCACTGTCTTGGCTAAGACGCCCGGGTATCGGTAGACGACACCGGTGACGATGGTGATGAGCCGGGCACGCGACGTGTTCGCGGCAAGGTAGCCGAGGGTCGTATAGGCCTCGAGCATCTCCTGCTCAGGCGGACCGAGCGATTGGATCTGGAAGAAGTGGTCCATCACCCCGATGAGGTCGAAGCCACCCTCGTCTGCGGTACGCGCGATCTTCGCAAGGGTCGGACCGATCTCCTTTGCTCCGCCGGGCCAGGTGAACGAGGGGATCTGCAGACCGATCTTCGTTTTAGGTGACCTTCACGCGGTCCGCGAAGTACTTGCGGACCTTTTCCACTTTCGGCGCGGCGTTGTACACGATGTACGGCTGCGTCGGATTGCGGTCGGCGTAATCCTGGTGATACCCCTCGGCCTCGTAGAAACGCTCGAGAGGCTTGACCTCGGTGACGATCGGCGCGTCGAAGACCTTCGCGCGGTCGATTTGAGTGATGTAGGCCTCGGCGACTCGGCGCTGAGCGTCGTTCGCGTAGAAGATCGCCGACCGGTACTGCTTTCCGACGTCGGGGCCCTGGCGATCGCGGGTCGTCGGATCGTGTGCGATCGAGAAGAACACCTTGAGGAGCTGGCCGTAGCTGACTTTTGATGGGTCGAACCGCACCTCGACCGCCTCAGCATGCCCCGTGCGACCCGACGAGACGACGTCGTAGTCGGCGGTCTCGGCGGTGCCGCCCGCGTAGCCTGAAGTCACGGACTTGACGCCGTCGAGCTGCTTGTAAACCGCCTCGACGCACCAGAAGCAGCCGCCCGCCAGGACAGCGACGGCCCCGTCGCCCTCTGACGGCACCCGCTCGTCGACCTCGGGGTTCGGGAACTTCTCGGGAGAGACCACGACCAGAGAACGATAGGCTCGTGACGGACATTCCCGAATGACCACTCCGACTGCCGCGCGCAAGCAGCTTCGCGCTCACGCGCTGAAGCATCCCGAAGCCTGGGCGGATGAACCCTGGCCTGGCGACCACGTTGCGAAGGTCCGAAAGAAGATCTTCGTCTTCCTTGGCGGTGAGGGCTCGGACGTTTCGGTCGGCGTGAAGCTGACAAATCCGGCTGGATCGTGGCGCGGGTCGCGAAGGGCGACGAGATCCCGCTGGCCATGTTGCTGAGCTGGATCGACGAGAGCTACGAAACGGTCGCGTCGACCGCGCTCCCGAAACGCAAGCGATGAAGATCGCTCCCGGAATCCATCGCCTCGGAGCCGGCCTCGTCAACTCGTACCTGCTCGAAGAAAGCGGCGAGGTCACGATCGTGGATGCCGGCGCCCCCGGCTATTGGAACGACCTCCCGAACGAGCTCGCCGCGATGGGTCGCACGTTCACCGACGTTCGAGCGCTCGTGCTCACCCACGCCCACATCGACCATGTCGGCTTCGCCGAGCGTCTACGCCGCGAAAAGGGCGTACCGGTGAGCGTGCACGAGCTCGACGCGAAGATGGCTCGCGGCGAGGCGAAACCACAGAACCAGAAAATGCTCGGGGTCGGGTTTGCGGCACTCCGCTTCATCCGTTTCGCGCTGGCGAAGGGCATGCTTCGGGCGACGCCGATCCTCGAGGTCGCCACATTTGGCGATGGCGCGACCCTCGACGTACCCGGTGCGCCGCGCGTCATTCACCTACCGGGTCACAGCGAGGGCAGCGCGGCTCTCTATCTGTCCACACGGAAGGTGCTCTTCGTCGGCGACGCGCTCGCAACGCTGAACGTGCTCTCGGGGAAGACCGGCCCCCAGCTCGCGCCGTTCGGGAGCGACTTTCCTCGGGCACGCGAGTCCCTGAGGCGAATCGAGGCTCTCGCAGCGGACGTCGTGCTTCCCGGTCACGGCCAGCCCTGGACTGGCGGCGTCGGCGAGGCAGTCCGGCTCATCCGAGAAGGAGCGCAGCACTAGCATCGGCGCCGCAGTGCCCGATCGCTTCAAGACGATCATCGAGCCGTTCCGCATCCATTCGGTCGAGCCGCTCCGCATCACGACCGAGGAGGAGCGCCGCAAGAAGATCAAGGAAGCGGGCTACAACGTCTTCTCCCTGCGCGCGGAGGACGTGCTAATCGATCTGCTCACCGACTCAGGCACGGGCGCGATGTCGCGGGATCAGTGGGCCGCGATCCAGCACGGCGACGAGAGCTACGCCGGCTCACCCTCGTGGTTCCGATTCCTTGAAGCGGTGCAGCGGCTGTTCCCCTTCCGGCATGTGATCCCGACGCATCAGGGGCGCGCCGCCGAGCGGATCCTCTTCTCAGTCATCGCCGGTCCGGGGAAGGTCATCCCGAACAACACCCACTTCGATACGACGCGCGCGAACATCGAGGCGACCGGCGCGGAGGCCGTCGACCTCGTCATCGCGGAAGGTCGCGAGCCGCAACGCATCCATCCGTTCAAAGGGAACATGGATATCGGCGCGCTCGAGGAGCTGCTCGCGAAGCGCGGGCGCGACGTGCCGGTGGTCTTCCTCACGGTCACGAACAACTCCGGCGGGGGCCAGCCGGTCTCGATGGAGAATATCCGCGCCGTTCGCGCCGTCTGTGACCGTCATCGCGTGCCCTTCTACCTCGACGCCTGCCGCTTCGCGGAGAACGCCTGGTTCATACGCCTGCGCGAGGACGGCTACGCGGAGCGGAACGTGGGCGACATCGTGCGCGAGATGGCGTCGTACGCCGACGGCATGACGATGAGCGCCAAGAAAGATCCGCTCGCGAACATCGGCGGTTGGCTAGCGATGAACGACGATGGTCTCGCCGAGAAGTGTCGCAACCTCCTCATCCTCACCGAAGGCTTTTCGACCTACGGAGGCCTCGCCGGACGCGACCTCGAGGCGATCGCCCAGGGACTGTCTGAGGCGATCGAGCCCGAATACCTCCGCTACCGCATCCGCTCGACCGAATACCTCGCCGAAGCGCTCGACCGCGGCGGCGTGCCGATTGTGAAACCCGCCGGCGGTCACGCCGTCTACATCGACGCGCGATCGCTTCTCCCCCACATCCCGCCGCTCGCGTACCCGGGAGAGTCACTCGCGGTCGCGCTCTACGAGACCGGCGGGATCCGCAGCGTCGAGATCGGGACGGTCATGTTCGGCCGCCGTCCCGATGGCAGCGAGGCGCCCGCGGCGATGGACCTCGTCCGCATGGCGATCCCGCGGCGGACATACACGCAGAGCCACATCGACTACGTCATCGAGGTCGTCCTCGCCGTCGCGAAGAAAGCGTCGGAGCTCCGCGGTTACCGGATCGTCGACGAGCCGCCGCAGCTTCGCCACTTCACGGCGCGGTTCGAGCGGCTTCCCGCCGCTACGCGATGAGCCGTTCCAGCGCGCGCAGCTGACGATCGACCTCTTTCGGATCGCGGCCCTCCGCCGGGAGCATGAACAGCCCTTTCAGAGTGGCGACGATGAGCGCCGCGAGGTCGTCGGCCTTCGCGGCGCTTGCGATGGCGCCCTCTTTAGCTGCCTGCCGCAGCAGCGCGCTAAGCACCTTCTGCCACGTGTTATCGACATCGCGCACGATGGCGGCGATCGCCCGGTCGCGACGTCCACGCATTGCCAGCTCACCCATGACGACGAAGAGCTTCGGATCGGTTCGCGCGAGGCGCCGGATACCCGCGAAATGCGCCCGCACCTGCTCGCCGGGCGAGCCCGCTGGCTGCAGCGTCGGGAACGCGGCCGTCTGCGCGACGGTCGTTTCGAGCGACGCCAAGCTCGTCGCTACCTCAGAGGCCGCGAGGTCCGCCGCGAACTGAGCCTCCCGCGTTACCTCGCGCCTTGCGCCGACTTCAGCCTGCGCGCGGACGTACAGCGTGCTCACGACGACCGTCGCCGTGAACAGCAAGATGAGCGTGGCGAGATACGCCTGCAGCCCAAAAGTCGGCCGGCCCCGCGACCTCGTCAACCCTGCTCATCCTCATTTTCTGGCGCGGCCGAAAGCCGATCCGGGACGAGCCGAAGATAGGTGCGGGTCCGTACGAATGCCGAAGCCGAGGTCAGTTTCGAAAGCCAACGAGCGACTAGACCGTGATGACGACTTTTCCTTGGGCGTGTCCCTTTTCGAGATAGCGGATGGCTTCTGCGGTCTCGCTAAGCGGGTACGTTCGGTCGATCACCGGCCTGACCTTCCCGGCTTCTATGAGCTCCTTCAGGACCATCAGGTCCTCTTTGCTGCTCTTCGCGAGGAAGAAGGGAATCCTCTGTTTCCCGAAGCGTGACCGTATGGCCGTCTCGAGAAGGCCCGCCACCAGAGATGCCATCCCGTATCCCTCCCCCGAGCCGACGCCCACGAGAGTCCCATTGGGTTCCAGCACCCGCAGGCGAGCTGACAACGGGCCGGTCGCGGCGACGTCGAGAACGAGGTCGTACCGCTGTCCACGTCGCGTGAAGTCCTCTCGCGTGTAATCGATGACCTCGTCCGCGCCGAGTGACCTGGCCGTATCCACTTTCATCGTGCTGCACACCGCGGTCACGTGCGCGCCGAACGCCTTAGCGATCTGAACGGCGAACGTGCCCACGCCTCCCGACGCCCCATTGATCAGGACTCTCTGACCCGGCTTGATCTGCCCCGTATCGCGAAGGCCCTGCAGGGCTGTCGTCGCCGCCATGGGGACGGCTGCCGCCTGCTCGAACGTCAGCCCCGCTGGCTTCCGCACGAGAGCGCTCTTCGGTCCACCGCGCACGTATTCGGCGAGGGCGCCGGCGCGCTGACCGAATACCTCGTCGCCGGGCCTAAATTCCGTCACGTTCTTGCCGACAGCCTCGACAACCCCAGCCAGGTCCTGGCCCATGGCACTGGTCTTAGGCCTACGCAGTCCTGCCACCAAGCGGACGAGGTAGGGACTGCCCCGCATCATGTGCCAGTCGTAGGCATTGATTGACGCCGCCCGGACGCGCACGAGGACGCTGTCATCGTCGAGCACCGGCCTCTCGATGTCTTTCAGCTCCAGGACATCCGGTGAGCCGTACTTCTCGCGGACGATCGCTTTCATGTAATCTCCCCTTCGCTGACCTTACGGTGTAAGATGCCCTTACGGTGTAAGGTTGTCAAGAGAGGTTATTAGGAAATGGCCACACGAGGCCGAGCGGTCGCCAACACCCGGCACCCGTTGAGCCGGGAGCGCGTTCTGCGCAGAGCGATCGTGCTGGCGGACAAGGGCGGGATCGAAGCGCTCTCGATGCGCAAGCTCGCTGAAGAGCTGGGCGTCGAAGCGATGTCGCTGTACCACTACGTCGCCAACAAGGATGATCTGCTCGATGGGGTCACCGACATTGTCGCGAGCGAGATCGAGGCGCCCTCCCCTCGAGGCGATTGGAAGTCGGCTGTCCGCAGGAGCGCCATCTCATTCCACGACGCTCTCGCACGACACCCGTGGGCGTGCAGCCTGATGATGTCGAATGGCGTCGGTCCCGCTCGCCTGCGCTATATGGAGTCGCTCCTGCAGCGGCTTCGCGAAGCCGGCTTCTCCCCACAGCTCACTCACCACGCGTATCACGCTCTCGACAGCCACATCATCGGATTCACCCTGTGGGCCGCTGGCTACACCACGGCGATGAAAGGGGGCCCAAAAGCTGCTGAGACGTTTCTCAAGCGAGTGCCCGTGGACGAGTTCCCCTACTTCCTCGAGCACGCCGACCAGCACATGACGCCAGCCAAGCGCGACGGCGTGAGCGAATTCGAGTTCGGGCTCGGTCTGATCCTCGACGCCCTTGAAAAAATCCGGAAAACCGCCTGACGCACGTGGTCGCGGATCACAGGGAGCCGTGTAGCCCGTAGCGGATTCGAACCGCTGATCTCAGCCTTGAGAGGGCTGCATCCTAGGCCTCTAGACGAACGGGCCGGGGAATAACCATTCTATCGGTGATGAGCTCCGCGAACGACCCCTCACGCTGAACGCCCCGATCGCCGCGCCGGGCGTCCGGCGCATCACGCTTCCTCTCCCGCTCGCTCTGCGGAGCATCAACGCATACCTGATCGAGGGATCGTCCGGGTACGCGCTCGTCGACACGGGCATGCACACGAAGGAAGCGGAGGCCGCACTACGGGCCGCGCTCTCCGACGCCGGTGTCGCGATGGAAGACGTGAAGCGCGTGTTCGTCACCCATCTTCACCCCGATCACATCGGCATGGCGGGGACGTTGGAGCGCGCGGGCGCCGAGATCGTGATGCACGGGCCTGAGCTACACAACGCGGTGCGAATGTGGTCGCGCGATCACTCGATGATCGACGAGACCTATGCATGGTTCGAGCGGCACGGCATGCCCGCCGCCGTCGACGCGGGCATGCGCGAGTCGTGGCTCGAGATCGGCCGAGCCGTCGATGAAGTCGAGGATGTCACCGCGGCGAGCGACGGCGAGGAGCTCGACCTCGGTGGCCGGCGCGCTCGCCTCAAGTGGACGCCGGGTCACACCGACTACCACGCGGTGCTCGTGGACGAGCCGGAACGCATCCTGTTCTCCGGCGATCACGTGCTGCCACGGATCACCTCGAACGTCGGGCTCTATCCGTATTCGCGCGACGACCCTCTCGGCGATTTCCTCGGCGCGCTGCGATCGGTGCGCACGCTTCCGGTGACACGCGTGCTCCCAGCGCACGGCGATCCGTTCGACGATCTTCCCGGCCGCGTCGATCAGATCCTCGCGCACCACGAGGACCGGCTTCGGGCGACGCTCGACGCGATCGGTGACGCGGAACGCGACGCATACGCGGTGTGCCGCAGGCTCTTTCCGGTTCTCCGCTCGCCGCACGAGGAGCGTTTCGCGCTGGCCGAGACGCTCGCCCATCTCCGCTATCTCGAGCGACGCGGCAAAGTGCGCGAGACCGGGGCCGCACCTGCGATGTGGCGCACGTCGGAAGGCGCTCGCAGCAGCTAGGTCACAATTCCCGCGTGCGTCAGGGCGTTGCACCGCTGCTCGCGATCATCGTCGCGGCTGTCGCTTGCACAGGCGGAGCGACGACCAGCTCCCCGACACCCTCGTTGGCAGCCGCCTCGCCTAGCGCGAGCCCATCGAGTCCACCGAGTCCTACCCCTGTTGCGGTCTCCGATCCCACCGCGAAAGGCGTGACGAGGGCGACTCTCGCGATAGAGGGGTTTGCGGCCAGGCAGCATGCGCAGCCGTTCCTTGGCGTGTGGCAGACGCCCGGCTTGGCTCCCGGCGGGTCGTTCGTGCATCCGCAGACGATCCCTGCTATCGGGTACGTCGCGGAAGGCATCGTGCGATGGACGACGCCGAGCGGTGTTATCGATCTGAAAGCGGGTGAAGCCGCTGGGCTGCCGCAGCTCCCGGTCACCGAGACGAATCCTGGGAGTACAGCGAGTCTCTGGTACGCCTTCGCGATCGCCGAGACCGGACTCGAGTCGGCGACCCTTGCAACGATGCGCCGACTCGCGGTCGGTGGTCGGTTGCCGCTTCCGCAGCCCGACGGCTCGTACACGATCAGGCTCGATCTGATCACCCTCGAGGGCGGTGGCCGCACCGCGTCGCAGACGCATGGCGGGGCCGAGATGATCTTCGTGCTGGACGGCCAGATCGAGATTCGGAGGGCAGGCGACTCTCACGATTTCCGCGGACCCAAGGAGGGCACCGGGGTCGCACCTGGCGCCGCGGTGCAGGTCCTGAATCGCACATCGACGCCCGCGCAAGTTCTCGAGTTCTTCTACACGCCGGACGCGCTCGCGTTCGAGACCACGCTCACCACATCGCCGTAGGGCGCTTACGAGGCGTTCGGTCTAGCCGCGAGTCCTATTGACACGGCATGAACATGTGTTCTAACTGGTTGGAGTGTGGACCCCCGAGGACCAGCGCCTCTACAACGTCGCGTACTACGCGGAACATCGCGACGAAGAGATCGAGCGGGTCAAGGTGCGTCAGGCCGCAACACTCGAATTTCTTCGCGACCTCAGACGTCGGCCATGCGCGGACTGCGGACGGAGCTTCCCGCCATGGGTCATGGACTTCGATCACCGCGATCCGAAGACGAAGTCATTCGCTCTGGCGGCGGGCCACGCTCTACTTAAATCCAGAGAGGTCTTGCTCGCCGAGATCGCGAAGTGCGACATCGTCTGCGCGAATTGTCATGCGGTGCGGACTTACAACTGGATTAAGTCCGAGGATGTCTTCGCATCACGAGCGCCGGGAGTCTCGCGCCACCTCGCAAGACAAACCGCGTACCGGGCCGCACAGTCCAAGCTTCTTGCAGCCCTGCGAACAGTCCCGTGCTTGGACTGTGGGGGGACGTTTCCGTTCTTTGTCATGCAATTCGATCATCGTGACCCGCCCGAGAAGAAATACCTGGTGAGCCAGATGGTGGGACGGGCGGGGACGGAGACGATCCTTGCCGAAGTCGCGAAGTGCGACATCGTCTGCACCAACTGCCACCGCGAGCGGACCTATCGGCGGCGGTGTGCCCGGTAGAATCGACACGAACGCGGGAGTAGCTCAGCCTGGTAAGAGCGGCTGCCTTCCAAGCAGTAGGTCGCGGGTCCGAATCCCGTCTCCCGCTCAGCGCCATTTCGTCAGGATCACCTCACGCTGGAATAGCCGCGTGGCGACCCATAGGGCGCCGGCCGCGATGATCGCAAGGATCACGCCGATGCCGAGCGCGAGCGCAGG
This sequence comes from Chloroflexota bacterium, assembly GCA_038040345.1. Lineage (GTDB taxonomy): Bacteria > Chloroflexota > Limnocylindria > P2-11E > P2-11E > 3-1-20CM-2-70-9. The sequence continues at coordinate 119,771 of JBBPIQ010000002.1, read as the reverse complement.
GCCCAGGACGATCACTCCGGCCAGCTGACCGAACAGCAGGCCGAGCACCGGCACCACCAGGACTGCTGAGATCTGTTGCGCAGTCCGCGGATCGTTCACTCGCGACGAGAGCACGACGATCAGCGCGACCCCGATCAACGCGAGCAGCGGTGTGTCGACGAGCACTGCGAGGATCCAACCGGGTGTCACGACGACCTCGCGTACACGATCGGTCACGGCGAACGCGAGCACGCCGGCGACGAACAGAGCCGCCGACGCGATCGTGATTCCGAGCGCAGGGATAAGAGCCGCGAGCATCTTTCCGAGCAGCAGCTCCCATGTGCGAATCGGAGTCGCCAGGACCGGTTCCAGCGTGCGCTCGCGTTTCTCCCCGACGATCGCGTACGAGGCGAGCACCGACGGGATGAAGATCGGAAGAAGGAGAAAGAGTGTCGAAAACTGCTTCCCAACGATCGCCTGGCCGACCTCGAGGAGCGAGAGTCCCGCGAACTCAGGCGGGAGTGGGGTCGCAGGGAGACTTATGCCGCTCGAGATCTTTCCCACCACAAAGAACGCCGCGACCGCGAATGCAGTGATGAGCGGCGGGAGGACGAGCGTCGCCAGGAGCAGCATCGGCTGCAGGCGCAGCTCGAGCCATTCCTTTTCGAGCACGATGAGCGCCTTCTTCACGCGTGACCTCCGACGAGGCGCAGGTAGACATCCTCGAGCGAGTGCTGGAGACGCTCGACGTAGCGGATGCGCGCGCCGGCGCCGCGAAGCGCGTCCACCAGATCTGGATTCCGCGAGTCCGGATCGTCGAGCTGCACCGTGAGCATGTCCCCATCGGCGCGGGCCTCGCGCACGAACGCGAGCGCGCGCACGACCGGCACATAGCGCGCGGCATCACCGACAACGCGCACGACCGTCCCCGCGCCGAACAGGCTCGCGCGCAACTCGCTCGGAGATCCCATGCGAAGGAGCCGGCGCTGAAAGATGCCGATGCTGTCGCAGAGCTCGTCGGCTTCGGGCAGGTTGTGAGTGGTCAGAAAGATCGTGCGGCCTTCCGCTTTCAGGCCCTTCACGAAATCGCGTACGGTGCGCGCCGCTTCAGGGTCGAGGGCGGCGGTCGGCTCGTCCAGGAATACGACGGTCGGTTCGTGGAGCAGAGCGCGCGCGATCGCGAGCTTCTGCCGCATCCCCTTCGAGAACGTCCCGACGGGCTCGTCGCGGCGATCCCAGAGCTCGAGAAGGTGGAGGTACCGCTCGACCTGCGCATCGGCGCGCGGCGGGTCGAGGTCGTAGAGCCGCGCGAAGTAGCGGAGGTTCTGTCGCGCCGAGAGCCTGTCGTAGAGGCCGGGCTGCTCGGTGAGGATCCCGACCGACCTGCGCAGCGCTGTGTCGTCGACTCCGAGCGCGTGCCCCGCGACGATCGCGTCGCCGTCCGTCGGCGCGATGAGGGCGGCGAGCATTCGGACCGTCGTGGTCTTCCCCGCCCCGTTGGGCCCGAGGAAGCCGAACACGGTGCCCGCCTCGATGGACAGCGAAAGACCATCGACGGCAACCCGGCCGTCGAACTTGCGCGTCAGTCCATGCGTCTCGATCGCGTGAGCCACGCCTCAACAGGAAGATAGCCTTACGATGCCGCGACGTGATGCGGTGGTCGGCGCGTGACGTTCGCTCGCTCGCGGTCGGCCTTGCCTACCTCGCGCCGGCGCTGTTCATCTTCGTCGTCTTCGTGTTCATCCCGCTCGGCCGCACCTTCTACCTGAGCTTCTACAACACCCGATCCACCGGGGTGATCACGACGTTCAATGGCATCGATCACTACATCGATCTGGTCACTTCGGAGACTTTCCGCTCGACTCTTCTGGCCACCGGGCTCTTCGCGCTTTACACCGTGCCGATCGGGATCGCTCTGGGGCTGATCCTCGCCGTACTCCTCAATCAGCGCCTCCGCGGAATCAGCGTCTTCCGAACGATGATGGCGAGCACGATCGCGATCTCGGCCGCGGTCGGTTCACTGATCTGGCTGCTCCTCTTCAATCCAAGCCTCGGGCTTCTGAACTACGTCCTGTCGCTTGTCGGCGTCCGCGGACCGGAGTGGCTCATCCAGCCAACGATCGCGATCATCGCAGTCTCGATCACGACGATCTGGCTGACGCTGGGCACGAACATCATCGTCCTGCTCGCCGGGCTTCAGGGAATCCCCGAGGAGATCTACGAAGCCGCGCGACTCGACGGCGCACGCGGCGCGCGGATGTTCACACGCATCACGGTTCCGATGGTGTCGCCATCGCTCTTCTTCCTTCTGGTGGTCGACACCGTCGCCGTCCTACAGGCGTTCACGCAGATCCACCTCCTCACAAGGGGCGGGCCGGTCGACGCCACGCGCACGCTCGTCTACAGCATCTATCTCGACGCCTTCCAGAATTTCCAGTTCGGATTCGCGAGCGCCGAATCGGTCGTGCTCTTCGTCCTGATCATGGCGCTGACGATCATTCAGTTCCGCTTCGTCGAGCGCTTGGTTCATTACCAGTGACGGTCGCACGAGCGGAGCGCGTCCCACTGGCTGCGGTCGCGTTGCAGAGGCGGCGGCCGCTGCCGGTCCGCAAGGTCGGCTCTTACCTGCTGCTTACTTTCGTCTCGATCCTCGTCGCGTTCCCGCTGCTCCTCGCGCTCTCGTACTCATTCATGAGCGAGTTCGACATCGCAACGTTCCCGCCACCGGTGATTCCCGCGCATCCGTCCCTCGACAATTACGGGAAGGTCCTCGCGACGATCCCCATCGGCCGCTACCTCTTGAATAGCTTCATCGTCTCCACCGCGGTGGTGATCGGACAGCTCATCACGGCGAGCCTCGCGGCGTATGCGTTCTCATTCCTGATTTTCCGCGGGCGGCAAGTCCTCTTCTTCCTTTTCCTCAGCACGCTGATGATCCCGTGGGAGGCCACGATCATCCCGAACTACATGACGATCCGGTCACTCGGATGGCTGGACACATACCAAGGCCTCGCGGTCCCCTTCATGGCGACAGCGTTCGGAACCTTCCTGTTGCGCCAGGCCTTCCTGCAAATCCCGCGGGAGCTGTGGGATGCCGCGCGCATCGACGGCTCTACGACGTTCCGCTTCCTGCGTGAGGTCGTCATTCCGCTCTCGCGCCCGGCGCTCGGCACGGTCGCGATCTACGGGTTCCTTTCCACCTACAACCAGTACTTCTGGCCGCTCCTGATCACCAACGAGACGCTCATGCGGACGACGCAGGTAGGCATCGCGCAACTGCGCTTCGAAGAGTCGCTCCGCTGGGGTCTGGTCATGGCGGGTGTCATCATGGTCGCTGTACCAACGCTCGCCCTGCTCGTATTGGGGCAACGTCAGCTGATCCGAGGTCTGACCGCGGGTGCGGTCAAGGGGTAGAGCTCATGGAGGGAAAGATGCGCAAGCTCGCAGCATTCGCGATCGCGCTTTCGATGGTCGGCGCGGCGTGCGGCGGCGGGAGTCCAGGCGGCGGGGCCGGGAGTTCCGGGAGCGGAGACCAGAGCGCTCTCGCGCCGGGCAAGGACGTCAAGCCCGCCGCGAAGATCACCTGGTGGCACGCGATGACCGGCATCAACGGCGAGGCACTCAACAAGATCGTCACGAACTTCAACGCCAGCCAAACCAACATCAAGGTCGAAACGGTCTTCCAGGGTACCTATGACGACTTGCTGTCCAAGCTCAACACAGCGCTCGCGTCGAACGCCGCGCCGGCGCTGGTGCAGGTCTACGACATCGGCCAGCGTTACATGTACGACAGTGGCGAGGTCGTGCCCATGCAGGCCTTCATCGACCGCGACAAGTTCAGTACCGCGGACTTCGAACCGGCGGTGCTCAACTACTACAAGTACCAGGACAAGCTCCAGAGCATGCCCTTCAATTCGTCGTCGTCGATCTTCTACTACAACAAAGACGCCTTCAAAGAGGTCGGCCTCGATTCCGAGAAGCCACCGGTGACCTTCACAGAGATCACCGAGGCTGCGAAGAAGCTGACCAAGAAGGACGCGAGCGGCCAGACCGTGCGCTACGGCTTCGGCCCCTCGATCTACGGGTGGTTCTTCGAGCAGCTCCTGGCGACATCGGGGGCACTCTACGCCGACAACGGCAACGGGCGTGACGACCGCGCGACAAAGGTCGTCTACAACAACGCCGCCGGCAAGGCCATCCTCGACTGGTGGAAGGCCGGCGTCGACGGCGGGTACTTCTACAACCCCGGGATCGACAACCCCGGAGCGCAGAACGCGTTCAACGCCGGCAAGACGGCGATGTACCTCGATTCCAGCGCGGCGCTGCGCGGCAACATCAACACGGCGAAGTTCCAGGTCGGCACCGGGCTCTTCGCGCGGCCCGACAACAAGCCCGCAACCGGCGGCAACATCATTGGCGGCGCGTCGCTCTACATCATGAAGAGCCGCCCGGTGGAAGAGCAGCAGGCCGCGTGGGAATTCGTCAAGTACGCGATGACCCCGGCCGTGCAGGCACAGTGGCAGTCGGACACCGGCTACTACGCGATCGTCAAGTCCGCATACAACGAAGCTCCGGCCAAGGAATGGGCGACGAAGTACCCGCAATTCCAAACGCCAGTCGACCAGATCCGCAATTCACCGCAGAACCGCATGACCAACGGCGCGGTGCTTGGCGTCTTCGCGCAGGCGCGCGCACGCACGCAGAAGATGATCGAATCGGTCTTACTCGGTCAGGCCACATCGCAAGCGGCCCTCGACGCGGCAGTCACGGAAATGAATGACGCGATCGATAAATACAACAAGGCGAACAAATAGCCACACGAGATGAGACGGTGCGGTCGCTCGGCGACCGCACCGTCGATCTCCTGGTCATCGGCGGCGGGATCATCGGGGCGGGCATCGCCCGCGACGCGGCGCTTCGCGGGCTCGAGGTCGCCCTCGTCGAGCAGGCCGACTTCGGCTCCGGCACCACATCCCGACCGACCCGACTGATCCACGGCGGACTTCGCTACCTCGAGCTTTTCGACTTCGCTCTCGTCCGGAGCGACATGCGCGAGCGCGAGATCCTGCTTCGGATCGCGCCACACCTGGTCTTCCCGCTCGCGTTTCTCCTGCCGCTGTACCGCCCGACCTTCTTCTACCAGCTGAAGCTGCGGATCGGGATGCAGCTCTACGACGCGCTCTCGCTCGACAAGAGCCTGCCGAGGCGGCAGCACCTCGACCGCACCGCGACGCTCGCCGCGGAGCCCTCGCTCGAGCCTGACGGGCTCGCCGGCGCCTGGCGCTTCTACGACGCGCAGGTCCCGCTCGTCGAGCGGCTCGTCGTGGAGAACCTGGTCGATGCGTCGGAACGCGGTGCGCTCGTCCTGAATCACGCGCGAGTCACCGATTTTCTTCGCGAGGGCGATCGGATCCTGGGAGCGCGCGTTCGCGACACCGTCGCCGAACGCAACGTCGAGGTCCGTGCTCGATTCACGGTCGTGGCAACCGGGCCGTGGCTCGATCGCACGATCGCGCCGCTCCGCAAGCGCTCGGACCCGCTCCTCCGCCTGACCAAGGGTGTCCACATCGTCACCCGGCGCGCCGTGCAGCAGGCGCACGTCCTGTTCGCGAAAAGCGATGGCCGGCTCTTCTTCGTGGTTCCCTGGCTTGACGCGACGATCGTCGGCACGACGGACACCGACTACACCGGCGATCCGGGTAACGTCGTCGCGAGCGAGGAGGACGTCCGGTACCTCCAGGACGAGGCACGTCGCGCTTTTCCGAGCGCCCCGTTCGATGACATCCACTTCACGTGGGCCGGGGTGCGCGCCCTCGTGCGCGAGGAGGGCGTCAGCGAAGGGCAGGTCTCACGCAAGCACGCGCTCTTCGATCACGCCGCGCGCGAAGGCGTGGAAGGCGTTCTGTCCGTCGTCGGCGGGAAGATCACCGCCTACCGGGCGATCGCGGAAGAGGTCGTCGATGCGGTGAGCCGCAGGTTTTCCCGCGACGCTCGGTCGCGGACCGCCGAGGAGCCGCTCCCCGGTGCACGTTCTGCCGACCTTGCCGCCCGGCCAGGCGATCTCGCGCTCGAGGCAATGACGCGCGCGCATCTCACGTCGATCTACGGAGGCCGTGCCCGCGAAGTCCTGGACCTCGCGCGGGCCGATCCCTCGCTCGCGTCGCCCCTCTGCGCGCACCACCGCGGCATCGAGGCGGAAGTCGTTCACGCCGTGCAGAACGAATGGGCCCAGAGTCTGGGTGACGTTCTTCTGCGCCGGAACGCGCTCGGACTGTCGGCATGCCAGGCCCTCGACTGCGTGGAACGCGTCGCGGATCGCGTCGGTGCGGTGCTGGGATGGGACGAGGACCGGCGGCGGAAGGAGATCGAGGCCTACCGGCGAGAGGTCGAGCCGATGCGCCGTTTCAGCACGGAGTGACCGCGGTCCTCGCGCTCGATCAGGGGACGACCGGCTCGAGCGCGATCGTCTTCGATGAGTCGGGCGCGGTCCGGGGAAGCGCAGATCGCGAGATCCGGCAGTCGTACCCCGCGTCGGCGCATGTCGAGCACGATCCAGACGAGATCTTCGCGACGACCGTCGCGGTCGGACGCGAAGCGCTCGTGCGTGCCGGCATCGCGGCGAAAGACCTCGCCGCCATCGGCATCACCAACCAGCGCGAAACGACGATCGTCTGGGAGCGCGCGACGGGCCGTCCCATCCACCCCGCCGTCGTTTGGCAGAGTCGGGCGAGCGCCGCGATCTGCGAACGACTTCGCGCGGAGGGTCACGAAAAACTGGTGCGCGAGCGCACCGGGCTCGTAATTGACGCGTACTTCTCCGGCACGAAAATACGGTGGATCCTCGACCAGGTCCCGGGCGCGCAGAAGCGCGCCGAGGCGGGCGAGCTCGTGTGCGGGACGATCGACACATGGCTCATCTGGAATCTCACCGACGGGCGCACGCATGCGACCGACGTCTCGAACGCGTCGCGCACCATCGTGTTCGACATCCATCGCCAAGCGTGGGACGACGACCTTCTCGCGTTGCTCGGCATCCCGCGGTCGATGATGGCGACGCCGGTGCGGTCCAGCGGCATCGTCGCCGAGGCGAATGCGCGGCACTTCGGCGCGCCCGTACCGATCGCCGGGATCGCCGGGGACCAGCAGGCCGCGCTGTTCGGTCAAACGTGCTTCGCCGCGGGAGAGGCGAAGAATACATACGGGACCGGCTGCTTCCTTCTCGTGAATACCGGTGAGCGCGCCGCTTCGGCGAGCGGCGGCCTCCTCACGACGGTCGCGTGGGACATCGGCGCCGGCGTCCGCTACGCGCTCGAGGGGAGCGCGTTCATCACCGGGGCGGCGGTGCAGTGGCTGCGCGACGGCCTCGGCATCATCGCGACCGCCGCGGAGACCGAGGCGCTCGCCGCGAGCCTCTCCGGTAACGACAACGTGTACCTCGTGCCGGCGTTCACCGGCCTCGGCGCGCCGCACTGGGATATGTACGCGCGCGGTTTGCTCATCGGGATCGAGCGCGGGACGACACGCGCGCATCTCGCGCGGGCGACGCTCGAAAGCATTGCGTACCAGACGCGCGATCTCCTCGAAGCGATGCGCGGCGCGGGTCAAGCGATCGAGGTGCTTCGCGTCGACGGCGGCGGCACCGCAAACCGTTTCTTGATGCAGTTCCAGGCGGACGTCGCGGGGGTTCCGGTCGAGGTCGCCGCGATCCCCGAAACGACCGCGCTCGGTGCGGCATTTCTGGCTGGATTGGCCACTGGCGTTTGGAAGACACCTGACGAGCTGCGACAGCGGCGGACCGTCGCCGTGCGCTACGAGCCGCACATGTCAGCGGACAAACGGGAGAGCCTCTACGCCGGCTGGCTGCGCGCAGTCGAACGATCGCGGGGGTGGGCTCTGCCTTAGCTCTTCGGCACCCGCTCCGGAAAGTCCGACATGATCCCGTCGACGCCCCACTCGGCGAAGAGCGCGATCTCCCGCGGCTCGTTCACCGTCCAGACGTTCATCTTCACGCCGGTGGAGTGCGCCGCCTTCACGATCTCGGGCGTCACGTACGTCCGGTTCGGATGAAGCGCCCAGAGACGCATCCCGCGTGCGCCCTCCATCAGCGACGACCGATCGGGTGAATCCGCGAAGATGAAAGCGCGGCGGACCGCGGGTCCAGCGACTCGACATCCTTCGAGGGCCGCCCACCAGAAGCTGGAGACGTACGCATCGGGATCCCGGCGCTCCGCCAGAAGCTTTCCCACGTGGGCACCCGTCTCCTGGGCGGCTTTCTCGCTCATCTCGGCCTTGAGTTCGACGTTCACCCCCATCTTGCCGTGGCAGAAGTCGAGCACCTCCTCGAGCGTGAGCTTCACGTCGGGCCCGGGTCGGTCATGGGTGATCACGAGGCGACCGTCATCGGCGAGCCACACGTCCGTCTCGATCTCGTCACACGCGAGTTCGAGTGCCTTCGCGAACGATTCGATCGTGTTCTCGGGAGGCGGATGTCCCTTGGCCCCGCGATGTCCGATACGGCGCATCGCCCTAGCGTCCCACATCCCTGCGGCGCATAACGACGAGCGCTACAGCCGTCCCGGCAACGCCGATCGCGATCAACGTGGCAATTCCACTCCAGTCGTCCTTTGACATCGGTGTTCCGTACAGGGCGTAGAGCGAGATGTTGCTCACCCAATCGGGCCATTGGAAGAGTGGCGTGAACTGCTGCGCGAAGTACCCCACCACCGCCAGCGTGCCCAGGGCGGCCACCGCTACCCGTGGGCGCCAGCCCACGAGCGCGTGACCAATACCGGCGAACGCGTAGGCGACCGGGAGCACAGCCGCCGATGCGAATACGAAGCGGCCGCCGGGGAGGCTAATACCTGTCGAACTCGCCGTCAGGTAGACGGCGAGCGAGCTGACGGCAACGACGACCGCGCACGCGACGAGGACTCCCGCGATTCGTTCGACGACGACCCGCGCGCGCGAGACCGGGGCGCTCAGGATCATCTCGAGCCGGCCCTCGTTGTCATCAGCGGCCCAGCCATTCACCTGCGCGACCACGAAGAGCGAGATGAACAGCAGGAGCGTCGAGAACCAGATCACGCCGACGAAATCCGCGTATGCGTTGATGCCGGCGCGTTCGAAGTATGCCCGGAGCACCGGAATGTCCGAGCTCCCGAGCGCGTCAACCATCGTCTTCGTGATCGAGGTGAGAAAGGCCGCGAGCAGCGCCAAACCGAGCGCCCATGCGACGATCCACACGCGCTGCTGATCGACGATCGCGAGGACTGGCATGCGCAGAAGCGGATCCCGCGCGGGACGCCACTCGACCGGCGCTCTGCCGGGCGCACCACGAAAGAGCGGACCGCCAACGTCGCGCCTGACGAATGCAACGACCGCCAAGAAAGCGAGAACCAAGGCAGTCACGGCAAGCGCCACGGTCGCGAGGACGTCGAGCGAGCCTCCGCGCAGAAGGGGCGTGCTCCGCTCGTAGAGGTAAAACGGTGACAGCCAGCGGACCGCACTGACATCGACGCCCGATCGGCCGGCGGCGTTCAGCATGAAGAGCACGAGCACGACGATCCCTGAGACTCCCGTGGCGCTCCGCCGCGTCGTCACAAGCTGGGCGACGAGCAGCGCGAATGCGAATACGACAAGGGTGAGGACCCAGATCGCGATTCCCTGTAGAGCGAGCGGACCGACAGACAACGGCTCCTGCCCGATGGCGGCCCCGATTGCTGCCCCTGCGAGCATGACGGCGATCGAGATCGCGGCGACCGCCGCGAATCCCGCGACGCGTGCCCCAATGAGGCGGGTGCGGGAGGCCCCGGTCGAGAGCCACAACTCGATCAGGCCGCGCTCCTCGTCGCCGCGGCCAGCGCCGGTGCCGGCGAGGAGCGCCCAGAACCCGTAGATGAGCGCGACCGAGCCGAACCAGCGCCAGACGAGGTAGCCCGCCATCGTGTCGAGCTGGGCGGGGGCCGGCAGAAGGTATGTGAGCTGGCGCGCGAGGAGCTCCATTTGTTGCGCGAACAGAGCCCTCGCTGTCGGGTTGTCGCCCGCGATCTGGGCGAAACCGATCGAGTTGAGTAGCCCGCCAACCATGCATGCAAGTGCGGTCATGAGAAGGCCGGTTCGGTGCGAGCGCACGGCGAGCCGGAGAAGGGTCACTTATAAAACCCGAGGAAGATCTCCTCGAGCGACGGCTCGCGACTTTCGAATTTGGTGACGCGAGAGCCCGCGAGCGTGGCCAACAGCGGCTCGAACTCACCGCGGAACATCCCGCTCACACGGTGATCGTTGACCTCGACCTGTTCGAACCCAGGGATCGCGCGGATGCGCTCGATCGGTGGCGGCTCCGCGAACACGATCTCGACGCGATGCGCACGCATGCCGGCGAGCTGGTCGAGCTGACCGACCGTCGCGAGGTGGCCCTCGCGCACGATCCCGACGCGGTCGCACACATGCTCCACCTCGGAGAGGACGTGCGACGAGATGAAGATCGTTGCGCCGCGCGCCCGAGCGTCGCGAACGAGCCCGTAGAACTCCTGCTGGTGCAGAGGATCGAGTCCGCTCGTCGGCTCGTCGAGGATGAGGAGGGTTGGCTTCGGCGCGAACGCGAGCAGCAGGGCCAGCTTCTGCTTGTTGCCGTGCGAATACTCGCGGTACTTCCGGCCGAGGTCGAGATCGAGGCGTTTCGCGACAGCCTCGACCTCATTGTCGGTGACGTCGCCGCGAAGACCCGCTATGTAAGCCACGATCTCGGCGCCCCGCCAGCCGCCGAACTGCGGCAGTTCACCGGGTACGTACGCGATCTTGTGCTTGAGCGCGACGGCGTCGCGGTCGGCGTCGAGCCCGAGGATCGTCGCCGACCCTCTCGTCGCGTGAATGAGGCCCATGAGGAGCTTGATCGTCGTCGTCTTCCCTGCCCCATTCGGTCCGAGGAAACCGAAGACCTCGCCCTCTTCGACGGTGAGGTCGAGGTCGAAGATGCCGTGACCGGCCCCGTAGTCCTTTGTCAAGCCATGCGTCGAGATTGCTTGTGTCATGCGAGAAGCCTCCGTGCGATCGCCGCGACCCGCGCGTTTTGGGGATGGTTCGAGGACCGCTCGATCGGCATATGCACATGATGAGAGCACTCGGCCTAGGCTTCAGGGAGTGCCGGACCGCTTCGTCACTCGCGGATTCGTCGGGCGTCGGGAGCCGGCGGGGTCCGCGGAGGCCTCTCGGATCCCGCCCGGTCAGCACCTGGTCAAGGACTTCCCCGTCCTCTCGGCCGGTCCGACGCCGCGCACGCCGCTCGCTTCGTGGTCGTTCAAGATCGAGGGGCTCGTCAAGGAGGCCGTCTCGTGGGGATGGGATGACTTTCAGAAGCTTCCCGCGCAGGACTTTGTGAAGGACATCTCGTGCGTGACGAAGTGGACGAAGCTCGACACCCATTGGCGGGGTGTGAGCGTCGACACCCTGCTCGAGCACGTCGAGCTCGACCGGCGCGGCGCTTTCGTGACTGCATTCTCGGACGGCGGCTACACGACGAACGTCCCGCTCCCCGATCTCCTAGGCGGTCAGGCGTTCGTTGCCTACGAATACGAGGGCAAGCCGCTCGCACCCGAACACGGCGGGCCCGTGCGGCTCGTCGTGCCACACCTGTACTTCTGGAAGAGCGCGAAATGGGTGCGCGGTCTACGCGTGATGGAACGTGACGAAGCCGGCTTCTGGGAGTCGCTCGGTTACAACAACCACGGCGACCCGTGGAAAGAAGAGCGGTATACGGGCGACTAGCCGATGAAACGTCCTCTCGAGTGGCAGATCGCCACGGTCAGGGCCATCCGACCCGAAACGCCCGAGGTGAAGACCCTCACGCTCAGCCTTCCGGATTGGACCGCGCACCGGCCCGGCCAGCACTACGACGTACGCCTCACCGCCGCGGACGGTTACTCCGCGCAGCGCAGCTACTCCGTCGCCTCCGAGCCCGAGCGCAAGGGAGAGATCGACCTCACCGTCGAGCGAATCGCGGACGGCGAGGTTTCGCGGTTCCTTGACGACACGGTCGCGGTCGGCGATCGCTTCGAGGTGCGCGGACCGATCGGCGGATATTTTGTCTGGGACCGGTCGATCGGCGGCCCGCTGCTGCTCGTCGCGGGTGGGTCCGGCGTCGTACCGCTGATGGCGATGCTCCGGCACCGCGCTGCCGCCGGCCTCAAGGATCTGGCGCGGCTCCTCTACAGCGCTCGCAGTCCCGAGCAGATCATCTACGGAGACGAGCTCGAGGCGCTTGCGCGAAAGGACGGCCTGACGGTCACATACACGTTGACGCGTAGCCAGCCCACGGGCTGGAAGGGTTACACGCGGCGGATCGACGATGCGATGCTGAAGGAAGTGAGCGGCCCGCTCGGTCCCGACGCGCTCGCCTACATCTGCGGCCCGACCGCGCTGGTCGAGGCCGCGGCGGATGGGCTCGAGCGCGTCGGGCTGCCCGCGGAACGCATCCGCACGGAACGTTTCGGGCCGAGCGGCCCGTGACCCCCGCGAAGGACGACGACCTCGTGCTCGACGGGAATGCCGTCGCCGGGACGCTGTCGGAGGTCTACGGGGACGACATGACCACCGTTCTCGCCGAATGCGGCAGCTGCGGACAGGTCGACCACATCGGCGGGCTCGTCGCGTACGTCCACGCGCCGGGAATCGTGCTGCGTTGCACCGCGTGCTCGACGGTGATGCTGCGGATCGTTCAGACGCCGAGAGGCACTCGCGTCGACGTGCGCGCGAAGCGGATTCCGCCCCCGCCTTGATCTTCCGGGATCGCGGCGGTCGCATCGAGCCGCCGCCGGAGCGGCGCCAGGTCCGTCGAATACCGCGCGTCCTCGGGTCGTCGTTCCGACTCGTGTGGGAGGCGGCGCCTGGGAGGTTCCTCGCGAGCCTCGCGCCGCAGATCGTGACCGCGATCACGACGGGTGCGCAGCTCGTCATCACGAGAGATCTCATCGCAGCGGTCCTCGCCACCGGCAGCGGCGGCGATCTCGGCCGCGTCACCACGCTTCTCGCCGAGATGATCGGGCTGAGCGTGATCTCGAGCGCCGCCGGACTCATCCAGAACCAACAGCAATCGATGCTCTCGGCGATCGTCGAGCGACATACGAACTCGGTCCTGCTGGATCGGATCATCGCGATCGACCTAAAGCGCTTCGAGACGCCGGAGTTCCAGGATCTCCTGCGCCGCGCGATGAACGCGATGGGGCGAATGATGGGAGTGACCGGGTCAGCGATCGGACTCGCGCGCAGCCTGTTCCTCATCATCGGCGTCGCCGCCGCCCTCTACATCCTGCAGCCGATCCTGCTCGTGCTGGCCATCGTCGGCTTCGTCCCGATGTGGTTGGCGAGCGCGGCGAGCAGTCGCCAGACCTATCACTTCTGGCGATCGATGACGCCGAACGAGCGGAAGCGCAACTACATCTTCGGTCTCTTCACGAGTCGCGAATACGCGAAGGAGCTCCGGGCGTTCGCCCTGGCTCCGTACATGCGCGGTCTCTACGAGCGGCTCTCCAACGAACGCCTGAAAGAGCTCGCCGCGAACCTGCGCAAGCGCGCCCGCTACCAGATCATGAGCACCGGCGCGTCGTCGCTCGTGACGGCACTCACGTACGGAGCGCTCGCGTACCTCGTGATCGAGCATCGCATCGGCGTCGCGGAGGCAGGCGCGGCCGTCGCCGCGAGCCAGCAGCTCTCAGGGCAGCTCTCGAGCGTGGTCAACAACATGACCCAGCTCTATGAAGCGAGCCTTTTCCTCGAAGACTGGGACGAATTCAGTTCGCTCGCGCCCGCGCGCGCGCCGGCGCTCGCCGAACCCGCCAGGCCGTTCGACCGCATCGACCTTGACCACGTGTCGTTCCGTTATCCGCCGTCGGCGTCGAAGGACGGCGGTCCCGCGCTCCCGTCGCGCCTTGCGCTCGACGATGTCTCGCTCGAGATCCGCGCCGGCGAAGTGATCGCGCTGGTCGGCGAGAACGGATCGGGCAAGACCACGCTCGCGAAGGTCCTCTCGGGTCTCTATCGGCCGGACTCCGGCCGCATGCTGTGGGACGGCGCGGACGTGGCCGCGCACGATCAGAGCTGGATCTATGAACGCGTCGCCGTGCTCTTCCAGGACTTCGCGCGGTTCATGCTGACGGTCCGCGAGAACATCGGGCTCGGCCGGGTCGAGAAGCTCGAGGATCTCGAGTCGATCATCCGCTCGGCGGAGCGGGCCGGCGCCGATTCGTTCGTGAACGCGTGGCCGGACACTTACGACACCGTCCTCGGCCCGTATTTCATGGGTGGGAAGGACGTCTCGATCGGCCAATGGCAGCGCATCGCGCTCGCTCGCGCGTTCTTTCGAGACGCTCCCCTCGTCATCCTCGACGAGCCGACCGCGGCACTCGATGCGCGCGCGGAGCACGACCTCTTTACGCGGATGCGCGATCTCTTCAGCGGACGGTCCGTCCTCCTCATCTCGCATCGCTTCTCGAGCGTCCGCTCAGCGGACCGCATCTACGTCCTACATGAGGGTCGCGTCGTCGAGAGCGGCACGCACGACGAGCTCATGCATCTCGGCGGCCGCTATGCCGAGCTCTTCACGATGCAGGCATCGGCGTATCTCGCACCGACAAGAGAGCGTGTGGCTCGTTAGCGCGAGGAAGCGAGCGTGGGCTCGTATATCTAGAACTGCGGCCCATCGGACGTTACAGTCGGAACGAATGAGGAAGGGCGCACCACGCACGCATCTGTTTGCCCTCGTCGCGGTGCTGGTCTTACTGACGGCATGCAGCTCGCCCGCGGCGACCCCGGGTGCCTCGACCCAATCGCAGAGCGCGGCGCCGGTGCCCACCGTCGAGCCGACGCTGGCTCCGGATGCGCCGTGCAGGGACTGCTGGCCGCTGACCGGAAAACCGTTGAAGCTCGGCTCGCCGGACAAGCGAGCCCTTCTGGTGAAGATCGACAACGTCCCTCTCGCGCGCCCCCACTACGGCCTCACGCAGGCCGACATGGTCTTCGAGATCCTGGTCGAGGGCTTCGCCACGCGGCTCGCCGTCGTCTTCCATTCGCAGGATCCGCAAACGATCGGGAACATCCGCAGCGCGCGCCTTGCCGATCGATCGCTCACGCCGATGGTCCGGGGCGCCCTCGTCTACTCAGGCACGTCCGCGTACGAGATGCCGCTCATCCAGGGCGACGCGGCGAACGGCAAATATGTCGACCTCTCGGCTGACTACACGACCGGCTACTACCGCGTGACGTTCCGACCGGGCCCGTACAACATGTTCACGAGCGCCGCCGCGATGCGGCAGGCGATCGCGGCTCACGGCGCCGACACGCCGCAGCAGATCCCGTCGTGGGGCTTCCTCGCCGCGACCGATCACGTCGCGACGATCGCGGGCATGGCCGGCGGAGTCGCGGCGACGGAGATCACGATCCCGTACCGCGAGGACATCTCGCTCGTGAAGTACCAGTACGACCCGCAGACGCGGACGTACGCGCGGTTCCAGAACAACGCGGGTAAGTCCGTGCGCGACGTCGATGCGGTCAACAACCAACCGATCGCGGCGGCGAACGTCGCGATCATCCACACCGAGATCTGGGAAGTCCCGCAGATCATCGACGCC
The DNA here is from genome assembly GCA_038040345.1 of Chloroflexota bacterium. Classification (GTDB taxonomy): domain Bacteria; phylum Chloroflexota; class Limnocylindria; order P2-11E; family P2-11E; genus 3-1-20CM-2-70-9. The sequence continues at coordinate 104,172 of JBBPIQ010000002.1, read as the reverse complement.
GCGGGCTCGTTCGCGCACGACATGCGTCTGACGGGAACCGGATCGGCGACGATCTTCCGCGACGGCCTCCGTCAGGAAGCGACGTGGACTCGCACGAGCGACACCGACGCCTTCACGTTCAGGAACTCAGCGGGCGAGAAGATCCTCTTCGATCAAGGACAGACGTGGGTCCACGTCGTCCCCGACGACTGGGAGACCCCGAGCAGCTAGGCCGGCTACTTGTGCGACTCGGCGAGGTACCAGATCGACGACGCGAGACCCGGGAACGCTCTCCGCATTGTGAAGGTGACGATGGAACCGGCGCAGTTCATCGTTCCGCTCGCGGTGACCTCCTGCGTCGCGATCGTCAGGTCGCATCCGGAGCCGAGGAAATACATCGCCGCTCCTCGCGCTGTGAGCAGCTCCGTGTTCTGGCCAGCGAGCGTCTCGAGCTGAAGCCGAAGCAACTGGTCCGCGCTGAGATTCGCCGTCCCACCCCGACCCTGGGCACGCAGCTCGGGAAGCACCGCGTCGACGACGAACAGCGCGTCGACCGGCAGTCCGCTCGCGCTTGTGCCGCTCGCTGTGAAGACCCAGACCGGAACGAGCAGCTGGCCGTTGTGAGTGAGCCCGCCGCCGGTGAAGCCGACGAACGTGCTGCCGAGGTACGCGTCGCCGAACGTCAGCTTGAGCGGCTCGCCCGTCGGATTCGAGAGAAAGTGAAGGTACCGACCCGGCGATGCGAGGAGCTCGGAGCGAGCCTGCCCGAACGTCGTGATCCGATAGATCTCGGCTCCGGTGACCTGCCCCTCGGGTCGGTGGACGATCTGCGCCGGCCGTCCTTTCGATGTCAGGAGGGCCATGTGGTCCGAGCCGTAAATCCACGGCCCACGTGGCGTTTGGCCCACCACATTCGCGTACCGCGGGAATAAGACCGCTGTCTCGCGGTACCCCGGCCGGAGCCACGACCCGGTGATCACCGGATCTGCGCGCGCGGTGACTTCTGTACCGCGGAACGCGGTGATGCCGCTGGGAGTCGGCGTGAGATCGGCGCTCCATCCGAATGACCCGAGCAGCAGACGCAGAACATCCGCAGGATCCCGCTGCGCGGTGCCGGGCGGGGGCGCGCCATCGTTCGCGTTCGGATCGAAGTAATAGACCTCGCCGCTCGTCTCGTTCACAGCGAGCACTTTGTCGCCGAACCAGAGTCGCCATGGACCGTTCGATCCGGGCGCGGCTCCCGCCGGCATCTCGCCGACGGAGCCCGAACCGACGAGACCGAGTACGGACGCGATTTGCGCCGCGTAGCCGGCCGTCGGCTTGAACGGATCGACGTGCCAGACGTAGTCCTCGGCCGGTTGGCCGGGGCGATCGGGGATGTCGAGCGTGATGCCGATGTCCCCGTATTGGGCGTGCGAGACGATCGGCGGCACGAGCGAGGTCCCGCGCACGGTCGTCGGTAGCGGTGACGCGGTCGGCGAGCGCGCTACCGTCGCGGCCGGAGTGACCGTGGGGATCGGCGTCGGGGTCGTGCTCGTCGGCGTGACGCAAGCAACGATCGCGACCGACCCGGCGATCAGAAGAGCGGCCGTTCTCACCGCGGCCATTTTCGCGTACGAGCCAAGAACGCATTCCCCGCTTCGCCCGTAGCATCGGGACGTGAAGCTCGGAGTGATCATTTCGCCGTCGGCAGGATGGTCGTACACCGAGATCTGCGACCTCGCGCGAGACGCGGAGAAGTCTGGGTTCGAATCGTTCTGGGTGAGCGACCATTTCTTCGGCGGCCCCGGCGGGACCCCGGACCGCAACTGCCTCGAGGCGTGGACGCTCCTCGCCGCCCTCGCGCGGGATACGACGAAGATCCGGCTCGGCGTTCTGGTCGCCGCGATCCAGTACCGCAACCCGGCGCTCCAGGCGAAGATCGCGGCAGGAGTCGACCATATGTCCGGCGGTCGCCTCGAGTTCGGTGTGGGCGCGGGCTGGAAAGAGGATGAGTACCGGGCCTACGGGTACGACTTTCCCTCGCCGGGCGACCGAGTGGAACAGCTCCGCGACGGACTCGAGATCACGCGTCGCCTTTGGCAGGACGACCGCGCGACGTACCACGGGAAGCACTATCGGATCGAGGACGCGGTCTGCGCGCCGAAGCCGACCCAGCGGCCGCGCCCGCCGATCTGGATCGGCGGAGCAGGGCCTCGCGTCATGCGGCTGGCCGCCCGCTACGCCGACGGGTTCGACCTCGGAAAGCACGGCGCCGGCGGCGCCGACCTCACCCCCGAGGAGATGGCCGCTTCATTCAAGGAGCTCGAGACGATTGAAGTGGCAGTGAAACGGGACGCGCGCCTCCAGCGCTCGCACTGGTGCGCCAGCACTCTCGAGGGCGACGGGAAGGCCCTCGTCGACAAGATCCGCGCCTATGGCGGCGCCGGGCTCGACCAGTACCTCTGCGCGTTCCCGAAGGAGCGCGCGACGGAGATGATCGAGCGTTCGCGCGATCGATTGATCCCAGCGTTCGCCTAGCGCAAGCCGCGTCCATCCCTACACTGGTCCGGAGTGGCAGCCCCCCAGACGGTGACTTCTCCCGAGTACGAACCTGTCGGCGAATCGCCCTTCTCGTGGCGCGCCATCCTCGAGATCGTCCAAGCGCTGGCCCTTGCGGTCGTCATTTCCGTCGTCCTCAACCTGTTCGTCGTCCAGGTCACCGAGGTCCGGCAGCGATCGATGGAGCCGACGCTCGAGCAGAACGATCGCGTCCTGGTCAGCAAGCTCGACTACCGTTTCGGCCCGCCACAACGTGGCGACATCATCGTGTTCAACCCGCCCATCCCCGACGCGACGATCCCGTACGTGAAGCGCGTGATCGCCGTCGGCGGTGAGACGATCGATCTTCGGAACGGGAATGTCTTCGTGAACGGGCAGCAGGTGGACATCCCGCAGGCCCACGGTGCGTCTCAGCCGCAGGCCCCGCAGATCGTCTACCCGTTCACCGTCCCGGAGGGGCAGATCTTCGTGATGGGCGACAACCGGACCTTCTCGTCTGACTCGCGCACCTTCGGCCCGGTGCCGGTCGGCAACATCATCGGCAAGGTCATCCTTCGCTTCTGGCCCTTCGACCGGCTCGTCTTCTTCGAGTGGTGATCGCCCGTTAGACGCGGCGACGCGTTGCGGGTCTTCGGCGCGCTTCCGAGGGTGAGCAGCGCCGAGGTCCTCTTCGCTCGGCCCCTCGTGGGATCGCGATGGACCGCCCCCCAGGGGCCGCTCGCTCAGAAGACCCCGACGCTGCTCAACCCGCTCTCGCCTCTAGCCGATCGGACTTCCCAGCTCGGCGTCTCTGTCCGGCTCCAAGAGGACGACCCGACCGTCGGCCTGAATTGCTCCGAGAGTCAGGACTTCGCTGTCGAAAGTTGCGATACGACGAGGTGGAAGGTTTGTCACGCACACGACGAGCCGGCCGAGAAGAGCACGTTTGTCATACCACTTGAGCACGGCCGCGGAAGACAGACGCGTGCCGTGCGGGCCGAAATCGATGGTCAGCTTGTACGAGGGATTCCGCGCCTCGGGGAAGTCGTCGACCGCCACGATCCGCCCGACGCGCATCTCGACCTTCCGGAAGTCGTCAATTGTCGCCGTCACGTTCGTATCATCGACGGGATGGCAGATGTCTTCCACCGACCGACCAACTGGGAAATAGTCGCCGACAAGAAGATGTTCCGCATGACGTGGGACGACGGGCAGCTCACCGAGTACGAGTGGGATCGCCTTCGTCGCGCGTGCCCGTGCGCGTATTGCTCCGGCGAAGGGACATTCGCGGGTAACGTGAACACCGACACGAAGTTCAGCGAACAGCAGACGACCCTGAAGGAGGTATACGCGGTGGGCCGCTACGGCCTGACGCCCGAATGGGCGGACGGTCACGACACGGGCATCTACACGTTCAAGATGCTGCGGCGCGCCGCGGGACTCGGTTGATGAAGTTCTTCACGAAAAAGAGCGAGCTGCCGACGGAGATCGCGGCGCGGGTGCCTCCGGGCCAGTACCTCACGGAGAAGTGGCCGGTCCTCCATTACGGCTCGGTACCGCGGTTCGACCCGCAGCGCTGGGACTTCCGCGTGTTCGGCAAAGTCGCAAACGAGATCAAGCTCGACTGGAAGCAGTTCCAGGAGCTCGACAAGACCTCGGTGACCGCCGACATGCACTGCGTCACGACGTGGTCGCGGCTCGACCAGCATTGGGAAGGCATCCCCTTCGCCAAGATCGTCGAGCTCGCGAAGCCGCTACCTGAGGCGAAGTTCGTGATCGCGCACAGCGAGCAGGGCTTCACCGCGAACATCCCGATCGAGTACTGCCTGCGCGACGACTGCCTCATCGCGTTGCGCGCAAACGGCGAGCCGCTCACAGCCGAGCACGGCTATCCAGCGCGACTCGTCGTGCCGCCTCTGTATGCGTGGAAAAGCGCCAAGTGGTTGCGCGGGATCGAGTTCAGCGCGACCGACAAGCCCGGCTTCTGGGAGCGCAACGGTTATCACAATCGCGGCGACCCCTGGAAAGTCGAGCGGTATTGGGGCGACTAGTGCAGGTCCTGGACGCCGACCTTCCAGTCACCACCGCTCGAGTTGATCTTCAGGAAGTACGTGCCAGGTCCGGCCCAGAAGCTGGTGTCTGAACCGCCCCTCTGACTGTTCGCCGCAAGATTCATGAGCTGCCGGCCATCGGCTGAGTAGATGTAGACCTGAAACACGCCCGTCGACGAGACCGGGCTGAAGATCCAGTCCACGCGCCAGTGTCCGGTCACGGTGAAGGTCTCGGTCTCCTTGGCACCGCTCCCCTGCCAGTTCTTCGTCGCGGCCCAGATCTTTCCGGCGTCCGGCGCCGATGCCTCCTGCGTCAGCGCGGCAGCGTTCGCTGCCTTTGCCGCATCAGCCGGAGCGGGTCGAGTCAAGCTCACGCAAAGGCTGAACGTGCCCGCGAACGCGAAGACCGCCGCAACCACCAGACCGGTACGGGTCGGGTGGGCTTGCCGACGCCACCACGCCATCGCCAACGGGACGGCCGGCGGTCGGAGCCAGCGCTGCATGCGGATTGTGTCGTCGCTCCGCAAAGGTTCGTGCGGGACAGGGTTAGTCGTCGTCGTCATCTTCTTCCTCTTCCTGGTCCCCGTCGTTGTCCTTTTCCTTGCTCGGGGTGATGACCGTCGTCGGGGCGGCGGCGACGAGCGCGTCGAACTTCTGCTGCGCCTCATCGAGGATCTCGCCGAGCTTCGCGTCGAAGTCCCGAAGGATGCCGTCGTACGTCGCTCGCAGCGCGTTGACGTCGATGGACACACTGGTGTCGGCGTTGCCGTCCTGACACTTGGCCAGATCGGCGGCGTCCATGACCTTCTGCCGGGCAGCGGTGAGCTCGTCACGGATACGCGCGGACGACGCGTCGGTCTGGGCGCGGAGGCCCGCGGGATCGAGCGTCTTGTGCTGGTCGTCGGCAGCCTCGCTCGCGCGATCGCGCAGGTGTCGTAACTGGCCCATCCCGTCAGCGGCGAGCTCGTCGAGCTCGAGCAGCGTTTCGGTCTGCGCGATGAGTGCGTCGACGCACGTCTTGCTCTCGAGCGGTTTGATCGTCAGGTGGACGATCCGCTCACCGTCGTCGTCGCCCTTCGCTTGGATCGTCCCGCTCACGACGAAACCGGTCGTGCCGAGCACGAACAGTGCGGCGATCGCGGGAATCTTCGCGACTGCGATGAGGTCGAACTTCGCTTTGAGCAGATGGAGGAAGAATTGGTGAAACATGTCCCTACCTTCCCGCCCCTATGAACGCATGCGCGAAGGCGCCCGTGAAGGAGCGAGTTCGGGGAGGTACTGAGGTAGGGTCACTTTGGTACGAGCTGCTACGCGCGCGCTACTGCGCTATTGGACGTTCCACTCCGGCGCGAAGTTCGGGTCCGAGTAGTGCGATCGCGTGAACTGCACGATCTGGATCTCATCGACGCTCGGTAGCTTCAGCAGCCATCCCCAGGACGTGAGCGCGACCTTCGCGTCGGCCAGCGGGTAGGGCTCGAGGATGATCTTTCGGTAGGTGCCGTTCGTCAGCGCGCGCACGATGCCCTTCAGCTGATCGGTCTCTGCCGGGGTCAGGTTGGCGTACCCGATCACGATCCCGCCGTGCTCGAGGTTGTGCGTCGTGACCTCGTTCGGCAGATTCGAGTCCTTGATGCCCCAAGCCGCAGGCGCGAGGCCGGCCTGGTTGTAGTGCGCGCCCGAGGTCGGCGGGAGCGTGTTGTAGCTGCCCTTCGCCGGCGGCACGATGTGCTCCGCTTGGAGCAACGGCTCCTGGGTGCCGATGGTCGTGCCGGCGGGAATCTGGAAGTCGGCGGAGTTGAGATCGATCGCGGCGGCCGGAGGCTGGAATACACCGGCCGCGTTCAGCGCGAGGCCCGCGAGGACGACCGCCCCCAGGACGAACACTCCGATGATGAGCTGATTCCCGATTCCGCCCGACGGGCGCCGCTTCTGTGGCTGGCGCTGCCGTTGACGCTTCTGTTTCTCGCGCCGATCGCGGCGCAGCTCGGTGGCCATACATAGCCAGAATACCGAACTAAACTGACCTCGTATTGAGCGTGCGTGTGCGCTTCGCGCCTTCCCCCACCGGCGCCCTCCACATCGGGAGCGTGCGCACGATCCTCTACAACTACCTCTTCGCTCGACAGCGCGACGGGACGTTAATCCTGCGCGTCGAGGACACCGATCAGGACCGCCTCGTCGCCGGCGCCATCGACTCGATCTACGACGGGCTGCACTGGCTCGGCATCGGCTGGCACGAAGGGCCTCAGGAAGGCGGGCCGCACGCGCCGTACGTGCAGTCGGAGCGGCTTCCGCTTTACCAGAAGCATGCGCAGGAGCTCATCGAGAAGGGCGCCGCGTACTACTGCTTCTGCTCGAAGGAGCGGCTTGCCGCCGTCCGCGCAGAGCAGGAAGCGCGCAAGGAGCCCACCCGCTACGACCGGCATTGCCGCAACATCCCGCCTGCCGAGGCGGCGGAACGCGCGAAGACCGAGCCGCACGTCATCCGACTGAAGGCGCCCGACGAAGGAACACTCGCGATCGACGACCTGGTACACGGTCACATCGAGTGGCAGGCTGACACCATCGAGGACCAGGTCTTGCTCAAATCGGATGGCTTCCCCACCTACCACCTCGCCGTCGTGATCGACGACCACGTCATGGAGATCTCGCACATCATGCGAGGGGACGAGTGGGTAGCATCGGTCCCGAAGCACCTCCTCATCTATGGCGCGTTCGGTTGGGACGTGCCGCCGATGGCCCACGTCCCGTCCGTGCTCGGACCCGACGGCAAGAAGCTCAGCAAGCGTCACGGCTCGACTGCCGTATCGCAGTTCCGCGAAGACGGCTATCTCCCCGAAGCGCTGATCAACTACCTCGCGCTCGTCGGCTGGTCGCCCGGCACGGAGGACGAGGTGTTCTCGATGGACGACCTGATCCGCGTGTGGAAGATCGAGCAGGTCCAGAGCGCGGGCGGCAAGTGGGACAAGGAGCGCCTCGACTTCTTCAACGGCGTCTGGATCCGAAAGCTATCCGTCGATGAGCTCGTCCGCCGGCTCGAGCCATTCGTGCCGGCCGAGTGGGACCGCGCGATCCTCACGAGGATCGCGCCGCACATCCAGGAGCGGATGAAGACGTTGAAGGATGCGAAAGACCAGATCCGCTTCCTGTTCACCGACGACATCGGCTACGAGGCCAAGCTGCTGATCCCGAAAAAGAGCGACCGGGTCTCGACAGCCGAAGCGCTCGCGCGCGCTCGGGCTGTCCTTTCGGAGCTCGAGCCCTTCACCGGCGCCGTGATCCAACCCGCGCTCGAGGGCCTCGCGGAGCAGCTCGGCTGGTCGAGGAGGGATCTGAACGGCGCGATCCGCATCGCGATCACCGGACGCGATGTCGGACCTCCGCTGTACGAATCGCTCGAGGTCCTCGGCAAAGAGAAGAGCCTCAAACGGATCGGGATGGCGCAGGAACTTCTCGCCGGGGTTCGCGCCTGATGTCGCTCGCTCGTCGCGTCGGCCTGGGGTTCGCCTCGCGCGGCAAGGTCTCCGATGCGGTCGGCTGGGCGGAGCGCGCGCGCGCCGCGGGCCTCGAGTCGGTCTGGTTCCACGACAGCTACTTCGAGCGAGATGCCGTCACGTACGCGAGCGCGGTCGCATCGCAGGTCGAAGAGATCGGGGTCGGCCTCGGCGCGCTCAACCCGTTCACGCGGCACCCCGTGCTCATCGCGATGACGGTGAGCTCGCTCGATGAGATGGCGCCGTCGCGCATTCGTTTGGGCCTGGGCTCCGCGCTTCCGCTCCGCCTGGGGCAGATGGGCATCCCCTACTCGCCTGATGAGGCGGCCACGAGGACGACCGCCACGATCGACACGCTTCACCAGCTCTGGGCCGGCGAGCGCATCCCCGCCGGAAAGCAGGGCCTGCCGCCGATCCAGCCGATGTTCCCACCGGTGCACCGCGTACCTATCTATATCGCCGGCTACCGCTCACCGATGATGGTCGTCGCCGGACAGAAGGGCGACGGCTACCTCGCGCGCCCCGCCGAGTCGATCCCGGGGCTTCGCAAGCTCCTCCGCGTGATGGAACGCGCCGCGCGCGAAGCCGGCCGCGACCCGGAGGCGATCGACGTCGCGGGCTATCTCCTCACGTTCATCGACGAGACGCGGCGCGACGCGCTGAACCGCGCGAAGCGGGATCCGTTCGTCATCTACATGATGTCCATCCTCTCGGACGTCACCTTGAAGCGCGCCGGGTTCGAACCCGAGAACCGCGACCGTATCGCGGCAAAGTGGCGCGCCGAGGACTACACCGGGGCCGGCGCCTTGATCGCCGACGAGCTGCTCGACGCGTACATCCTTTGCGGGACGCGTCGCGAAGTCGCCGAGCGCGCGCACGCCTACCACGAGGCCGGAATGGACCTGCCACTTCTGCAGCCGGTCGTGCAGGAGGAGGCGCAGGTGCAGGCGCTCCTCGAGGCCGCCGTCCTTTACGGATCCGCCGAGGTCGGCTCGGCCGCGCGAGTCGCGCTCGCGGAGCAGCGCAAAACGTTGACGCAACGGACCCGCGATCAGCTTGGCGCGCTATGGGAGATCGCGCGACCGTTCTCGTTCACCGCATCGACCGTTCCCGTCGCGGCCGGCGGCGCGCTCGCCGCGGTCGCGGGCGCGTTCGATCCGGGTCTCTTCCTCGCCGCGCTCGTCGGCGCGGTCGCGCTGCACGTCGGCACGAACGTGACGAACGAGATCTACGACGTGCGCAAGGGCGTCGACACGATCGTCTCGCCACGCGCGAGCCACGCGATCGTGAAGGGCCGCATCACCGAGAGCGCCGCGTACCGCTTCGCGATCGCGGCGTTCGGCGTCGCGGTGCTCATGGGCCTCATCCTCACGGCCGCGCGCGGTTTGCCGATCGTCGCGCTCGGGATCGCCGGCCTTGTCGGCGGCTACACGTACACGGCGCCGCCGTTCCAGTACAAGTTCGGTCCGGTCGGGATACCTCTCGTCTTCCTGTTGATGGGGCCGCTCATGGTGATCGGGTCGTTCTATGCGGTGAGCGGCCTCTTCGACCTGCGCGCCGTCGCCGCGAGCATCCCGGTCGGACTCCTCGTCGCGGCGATCCTCCACGGCAACGAGTGGCGCGACATCAGCGAGGACGCCCGGGCCGGCGCGAAGACGTTCTCAGTGCAAGCCGGGCGCGCGGCCGCGCACTGGCTCTACGTCGCGCTCGTCGTCGGCGCGTACCTCGCGCTCTCCGCGGCAGTGGTCTTCAACCTGCTCCCGACCTGGACGCTGCTCGCGATGCTCTCGCTTCCACTTCTTGTCCGGCAGATCCGCTCGTCGGAGCTCGGCGCGACCGGTCAGCAGCGCGCGATCGCGATGATCGACCTCGAGACGGCCCAGCTCCACGCCGCGTTCGGTTATCTCCTGGTCGTCGGGTTGGTCATCGCCGCCCTCGTCGCACGCTGAGCTCGTGAAGCTGCTCGCGCTGGGTATCGGCGCGGCCTTCGCGGCGTTCGGCCTCACCTTCCGCGGGCCCCGCGCGCGTTTCTGGGACCGCATGACCGTGACCGGCCTGGTGCTCGGTGGCCTCGCCCTCGCGACCGACCGCAACGCGCGGCGCGTCCGCATCGGCGCGGGCGAGGTCGCGCTCGGCCTCGCGACGGCGGCGGGGCTGTACGGGATCTTTCGCGTCGGCGACACGGTCGCGCGCGAGGTCATGCCACGCGGTGGCCAAGAGATCGGCGACATCTACGCGCTTCGGTCGCTGAGGCCGAAGGAGGAGCTCGCCGCGCGCCTGGGGCTCGTCATCGGCCCGGCGGAGGAACTGTTCTGGCGAGGCTTCGTGCAGGGTCGTGCCGGCTACCTCACGGCGACAGCGCTATACGGCGGCGCGCACATCGTGACCGGAAACGCGACGCTCATCGGCGCCGCGACGATCGCGGGAGCGTACTGGGGATTCCTCCGCGCGATCGGCGTGCCGCTCGGCGCGCTCGTGGTGAGCCATGTCGCGTGGGACATCTGGATCTTTCTCGTCGCGCCGACCGACGTGGAGAGCGGCTAGACCTTCCGGCGCGTGGCTGGATCACCCGGACCCACTGGCATCGGGCATGCCAGCATGGCCCGATGGAGCGCGACATGGATGTCAACGGCGTCCGCCTTCACTGCGTGGTGGAAGGAGAGGGCCCGCTCGTCCTCCTGCTTCATGGTTTTCCCGAAACGTCACGCGCCTGGCGCAAGCAAATGCCCGCGCTGGCGAACCGTTTTCGGGTCGTCGCGCCCGACCTGCGGGGTTTCGGCGCAAGCGACAAGCCGAAAGGCATCGGCGCGTACCGCACATCGGTCGTCGCGGACGACATCGTGGCGCTCATCCATGCGTTCGACGCGGAGCGCGCCCACGTCGTCGGCCACGACTGGGGCGGCGGGGTCGCATGGACCCTCGCGACGCTGCACCCCGAGGCGGTCGATCGGCTTGTGGTGCTGAACTGCCCGCACCCGGCGGTCATGCAGAAGGCGCTTCGCTCGAACTGGACCCAGATCCGCAAGAGCTGGTACATCTTCGCGTTCCAGCTGCCGTGGTTGCCGGAGTGGTCGTTCCGGCGCAACGGCGCGAAGGCGCTCAAGGACTCGATGCGCCGCACCGCGAAGCAGCCGGACACCTTCGGCGACACGGACCTCGACGAGTACGCCCGTGCGTTCAGCGCACCCGGCGCCGCGACCGCTGCGATCAACTACTACCGCGCCGCCGCCCGTTCGCCCCTGGCGCGCGGGAAGATCAAGGCGCCCACGCTCCTCATCTGGGCAGAGGACGACTTCGCGCTGGGCATGGAGCTCACGCGCGGGATGGACGGCCTCTTCGAGAACCCGCCGCGCATCGAATACGTTCCGGACACGAGCCACTGGGTGATGGAGGAGCGCCCCGAGATCGTGAACCGGCTGTTGCTGGAGTTCCTCGCCTAGCGCGCGGCGCCGTCGCGCGCGACGCGCAACGCGTCCTTCAACGTGAAGCGGCCGAGGTAGAGAGCGCGCCCGACGATCACGCCGCGCAACCCGCGATGGCGGAGCTTTGTGAGCGCCGCGATGTCCTCGAGCGAGCCGACGCCGCCGGAGTAGATGACGTCGCCGCCGAACGCGCGGGCGACCGCCTCGGTCGACACGAGGTCGAGGCCCTGAAGCGTGCCGTCGATGGACACGTTCGTGTAGATGACGGTCGCAACGCCGGTCACGGCGAGACGCTGCATGAGATCCACGGCGCGGATGTTGGTCGTCTCCGTCCAGCCATCTGTCGCGACCATTCCATTGCGCGCGTCGACGGACACGGCCAAGCCGTCGGCGTGCCGGTCGACGAGGCGGCCAATCAGCTCCGGGTCGTCGATTGCGGCGGTCCCGACCACGATGCGCGACGCGCCGGCCTCGGCGAACGCCTCGGCCGTGTCGAAGTCGCGTATGCCGCCGCCGGCCTGGATCTTCACGGTGAAGCGGTTTGCTATCGCGCGGAGGTGATCGAGGTTCGCGGGCTTGCCGGTCCGCGATCCGTCGAGGTCGATGATGTGGAGCCATTCCGCCCCCTCGGCGACGAGCTTTCGCGCGGCCTCGAGCGGAGACGCGGCAACCTGCTCGACCGTGTCGAAATCGCCGCGCGTCATGCGGACGGCACGGCCTTCGTAGATGTCGATCGCGGGATAGACGATCACGAGGGGTGAATGTTAGGCCGCGAGCGCGTCCATGAGTCGTCCAACGGCAGCTCCGAGCGAGTACCGCTTCGCGAGCTTCTCGAGCTTCTCGGGATCGGCGGGCTTTCGCGGAACGGTGCCGTCCCCTCCAGTAACGGGAGCGTCGCGCGCCATCCACACAACCTTGCGCGCGGCGGTGAGATAGTCCGCGTCGGCGCGCAGCTTCGACCGGATCGTCGCGGATATGTCCGTCGCCGCGAGGATGCCGTCGAGCGATCCGTACTTCGAGACGAGATGGCTCGCCGTCTTCTCGCCTATCCCGTGTACACCGGGAAGACCGTCCGACGGATCGCCGCGAAGCACCGCGTAGTCGAAGTACCGATCGCCCGGCACGCCGTACTTGTTACGGATGTAAGCCTCGTCGACCTGCCCAAGCTCGCTGACGCCGCGCAGGGTGTAGAGCACGCGGACGTTCGGATCCTTCACGAGCGCGAAGAGGTCACGGTCGCCCGTCACGATCTCGATCGGACCGGTCGTGCCCTCGGCGATCGTGGCGATCACGTCCTCGGCCTCGTAGCCATCCGCGGCGGAAACCGAGATGCCGAACGCGTGGAGCAGCTCGATGATGATCTTCATCTGCGGATCCACCGGATCGGGTGGGTCGTCGGGTCCCGCGACGCGGTGCGACTTATAGGACGGTATCGCGTCGACGCGAAACTGCGGGCGCCAATCGGCATCGAGCGCGATGAAGAGCTTCGAGGGCCGGCGGTCGGGCACCAGACGCGAGATGAAGTTGAGGAACCCGAGCGCGGCGTTCACGTTCGTGCCGTCGGGGGCCTTCCACTCCGGCACGGCGTGATAGGCGCGATATGCCAGGCTCGCCGCGTCGACGAGGAGCGTCGCGCCGGCTATCGGCGTGCGGCGGGAGCGGCGAAGACGGTGTCGAGCGCGGCGATGAAGCGATCGTTCTCCGCCGGCGTTCCGATCGAGGCCCGCAGGCACCCGTCACACCCGGGCCAGATAGAGATGTCGCGGATGAGGACGCTCTGCTCGAGGAACCGCGCGTGCACGTCCGGTGGCTTCTCGTTCTTCAGCCGGAAGAGGATGAAGTTGGTGACCGACGGGAACACCTCGATCGCCGAGACCCGGCGGAGCGCGGCGAGTACGCGATCGCGCTCCTGCTTCGCGAGCTTGAGCCGGTGTCCGATGGATTCCTCGTCGCGCGCGATACGCGCGGCGACCGCGAGCGTCAACGTGCTCACGTTGTACGGGAGCGCCGCCGCGGTGAAGTAGCCCATCAGATCCGGATGCACGATCAAGGTTCCGACGCGCAGCCCCGCCGCCGCGAGCACCTTCGAGAACGTCTTCGAGATGACCATGTTCGGGAACTCGTCCATGCGCGAGACGAGCGACTTCCCGGCGAAATCGGAATACGCCTCGTCGACGAGCACGAGCGTCTCCGGAAAGCGCTCCGCGACCGCGAGGATGACGTCGGCGTCGATCTCGCCGCCGGTCGGGTTGTTCGGCGTCGTGAACACGACGATCTCGGGGCGCGCCTTCGCCATTGCGGCGAGCGCGCGCTCCTTCGTCACCTCGTACGGCAAGCCGACCATCTCCTCGACGACGGTCCCGCCCGCAAGCTGCGTGAGCCGGCCGTGCATCGAGTAGGTGGGGTGGAACAGGAGCGTCTTTCGCCCGTGGCCGCCGAAGACGAGAAAGACCTGGAGCAGAAGCTCGTTGCTGCCGTTGCCGAGGATGAGCCGCTCCGGTTTGGTGCCCCAGCGAGCCGAAAGGATGTCGCGGAGCTCGTCGCCTCGGCCGGGATACCTGTTCAGAAGGACGCCATTCAGCTCCTCGGCCGTGATGTACTGACCCGCCGCGTTCGGCTCGGGCCACTCGTTCGCGTTGATGCGGACGTCGGCCTTGAGCATCTGAGTCCGGTAGGGCTGGAACTGCGCAAGCTCGGCACGCGGGCGCGGCAGCTTCCGATCGCTCATCCGTCCATAGCCTGACACGCGGGGGCCGCTCGCGCTCTCCGCGCGAACGGCCCGCCGCTGCTTGGGGGGAGGTGGGGCCTGGTTAGCGGGAGTTACGACCTCCCGTGGCCTTGGTGTCCGCCTTCGTGTTCTTCGGCGTCGTGTCCTCTTTCGGTGCCGGAGCCGGAGCCGGCATCGCGGTCTGCGTGGTCACCGTCGTTACCGTGGTATTCGGCGTCACGGTTGACGCCTTTAGAACTTTTGGGCTTAGTGCTCCGTTGCACCCAGCCGCTGCCTGAAGGTTGGTCGAGAGCCCGCTCAGCGCCGCGTACTCGCTCTCGGTGAGGGCGCGCTGTGCGAATGCCATCAGGTGACTGAGGGTGCCAGTGCTCGAGCAAACCTGGCCGTTGCCATACGCGAGCGAAGCCGTGGTGTCGTCGATCTTCTTTAGGAGCCAGCGCTCCGTGTTCCGATCGAGGTTGAAGCTCAGCACCAGCCCGGACATGTCGTCCAGGACATCGGCAGCAGTGACGGCGGGGACGGTGACGACGACCTGCGTGGTCGCGCTCGTCGATGTCGCGGCATCGCTCACGGTGACGCTCACGGTGTACGTGCCGCTCGCCGCGTAGACGTGCGCCGCTGTGAAGGTGGTCGTGCCCGCAGCGAGATCCTGTTGGGCCGAAGCGCCGTCGCCCCAGGTCATCGAGACCGTGTGCGTGTCGAGCGCGTCAGCATCGGTGAAGCTCGCGTCGAGAGCCACGTTCGCTCCGTCGGCGCTCGCCGACAGCGAGAGGTTGGCGGGCGCGTGGTTGCTCGAGCCCACGACGAGATCCACGCTCGAGCTGGACCGACCGCTATCGCGGTCGGTAACGGTCGCCGTGATGGTGACCGGGCCTGTGGCGTTGTAGGCGTGCGTCGCGGAGAACGAGCGTGTCCCCGCGGCGAGCGAGTCTGTCCAGGACGTCAGATCGCCCCAGTCGACAGTGAGCGTGAAGGTGTCGGCCGTGCCCGGGTCGGTGAACGTGCCGCTTACGGTCAGCGTCTGGTGATCGACGACCGGGCTCGGCGAGACGGACAGGCTGCCAACAACGGGCGCAACGTTCGTCGGCGAGACCGACGCGTTCGCGGTGACCGAGTGGCCCGCGTTGTCCGCAAGCGTGAGCACGACCGAGAAGCTGCCGGTGTCGGCGTAGACGTGCGAGGTGTTGAACGTAGTGACGTCCGATGCGAGGACGCCCGAATCGCTCGTGAGGCCGTCGCCCCACGCCACCGAGACGGTGTGCGTGTCGGAAGCGTCGACGTCGGCGAACGTGAGCGCGAGGGTCGAGCTGCCGCCCTCGTTACCGGCGGTGACGTCGAACGATGCGACGCTCGGCGCCTGGTTCGGTTGGTGGACGCTGACGCTCGAGGTCGCGGTCGCGAATGCGCCGGCGTTGTCCGTCACGGTCGCGGTGACGGTGAAGTTGCCAACGCCTGCGTACGTGTATGCGTCGCTGCTGAAGGAGTAGACGCCGGCCGCGAGATTCTTCGTTGCGGTCGGCGAGCCGTCGCCCCAGTCAAAGGTGACGGTGTGGGTGTCGGTGGCGCCAGCGTCCTTGAAGACGCCGGACGCGGTGACCGCCTGGCCCGCCTCCATGTCGCTCGACGAAAGGCCGAACGACGTGATCGACGGCGCCGCGTTCAAGACGTTGACGGTCGTGAATCGCGATGTCGAGAAGATCGGGTCGTTGACCGTTATCTGAACAGTCCAGGGTGTCGTGGTTTCGTCCAGGTACGGGACGGTCTTCTGCACAGAGAAGCTCCGGTCTCCGAGGGGCAGCGTGTAAGTGTCATAGGTGTTGTCGCCCCAGGAGACGTCGACCGTGTGCTGGTCGAGCAGGTCGACATCGGTGAATGTCGCATTTGCGAACGGTCTGTCGCCTTCGTAGACAGGCCCGCTTACCGACCAGCTCGTGATCGACGGCCTGGTCGCGCCGAGAGCCACTGACGACGATCCGACAAGGGTCGTCGCCGCAATGGCGATGCTGAGTCCACCCACGAACAGGGGTCGCAGCAAAGCCTTCATATCTAGTTACCTCCGCCGGGAAAACCCACCCCAGCACGGCGAACGCTACGGAGTACTGGCACCCGTAACGAGAGACGAAGAGGGCCTACCGGCAATCCGCCGACAGGGGCAGGGTCCTGCCCCGCTCGTACTCCCCCGTCTGGGGGGTCTTCGCCCGCGTCCCCCGTTCTCGGGATGCCCGCTTGGCCGGCGGACCCGAGTCTGGGCAACAGGAACGGGAGGACGACAAGTGAACGGACCCATGCAACATCGGCTCGGCCACGAATGCGCCCTCTGTGACGCGCATTCGAAGGCCGCTCTGCGCCACACGGCTCGGCCGCACGTGCGAACGAAGCGGTACCTGCCGTGGGTCGCACCACTTGCGCTCTGTGTCGTCCTCATTCCATTCGTCGACGGCGCCGCTCGCGGTCTCCTTGCGGGGATCGTCGTTGGCCTCGCCGCCGGCGCCGGGCTCTCGCTGCTCACGACGCGTCTTAATCGGCACATCGCCGCGAGAACGCTCGCATCGGTAACCGACGAGCTCAAGGCCGAAGCCGATCAGCGCGTGGCCATGGTCATCCGCCAGTTCGAGTGGGCGGTGAACGATGTCGCGAACCTTCGCGACGCGCTGCAGCGCGCACAGGACGCACGGGCGACTGCGGAAGCGAATGAGCATCGCGTCAAGCGCCGTCAGCACCACCTCGAGCGTCAGCTCTACGAGGCGCGAATGAAGATCGGCGAATTCTCGCGTGCGCTTGGGAATGAGAACGGGACGACCACCGATGAGCCTGCGGTGCTGCCGACGGGCGAGGACCTCGTCGTGCCGCTCATGTGGCGCGTCTTCGAGGAGAACATGCTCACCTGGCTCCGTTTCGAGAGCGCGGGCATCGTGCCCTCTCAGATCAGGATCATGAACGAGCACGAGAGCGTCATCGCGATCAGCGCCCACGCCATCGACACGCTCAAGGAAGGCGCGCAAGTCGCGCTCGTCCTTCGTGCCCCCGACCACGTCGTAGCGACCCTGGAAGGTCGGCACCAGGGTCGCTTCACTTTCGAAGCGCTCGTGGATGACGTGTGGTGCAAGGTCGAGCTCAAGTCAGGTGGCCGCATCGCATCGAAGAAAATGTCTCCGCGTGCACGGCGCCACCAGGACGACCGGCCGCCTCAGGCGCTCATCGCCTGACGACTTGCATCGCGGCGATCCCGATCTAGGGTCCCCGCATGCGGATCGCGCGGATCGCGTCATTGCTCGCTCTCGCGGCCGGCGTCATCCTCGGCTGGGGCGTCCTGTTCGGACCGTTCTTCTACGGATGCACGACCACGGCGGTCGCATCTGGTCAGAGTCCGGGGCCGCAGGTCTGCCGCAGCTCGAGCCTCATCGAGATCCAGGGCAATGATCTCTTTCCCGCCCCGCTGCTGTGGATAGTCATGTGGTCGCTCGCGCCTTTACTCGCCGTCATCGGTGTATGGCTCAACTCCCGGCCGCGTGTGTGGCTCATCACTCTCGCCCTGCTCATGGAGCTCACCGGGATCATCAGCCTCGGCGGCGGGATCCTCTTCGCGCTCGTGATCGAGCCACTGCTGCTCGTCACATTGGTCTCGTCGCTCCGCGCGAGGCCTCGGATGGGATAATTCACGTGCTCCATTGGGGAGTGGCCAAGCGGTAAGGCTCCTGACTCTGGATCAGGTAATCGGTGGTTCGAATCCACCCTCCCCAGCAAGAACCCACGTCGCTATTGATCGAAACGCGGTTTTGCCATTTTCGGGAACCTCACCTGATTCCTGGGAAGCTCACCTGACTCCCCTGACACTTGATTCTTAGGAAGCCCGTTTTTGGAGCACGAACGAGAGCGGCGTCGGCAGACGCTGCAGCTCCTCGAACGGGCGGCTCTTGGTGTATCGCTGAACCATCTTGAGATCGCGCCAGCCGCCTTCGACGGCGATGTCGAACACGCTCATGCCGGCGCGGTGCGCGCTCGTCGCCCAGTAGTGACGCGAGCGATGGGCCATCCAGTTCGCGATGCCCGCTTCTTCGAAGCGATCGCCGAGTCGAGCCATGTAGTTCTTGAAACCGGAGAGGCTGAATGGCTTGCCCTCTTCGGTGAGAAACAGCGGTCCATCGTGTGCGCGGTCGGGTCGCCAGTCCTTCATGTATTTGTGAATGGCCTCGGCGGCCATCGGATCGAGTCTGACTTTTCGCGTGCTCCGGCTCTTGCTCGTCTCGGCGGCCACGAGGACGTAGCTCTCCTCGATCGGCCGTGCGATGTGCACGTTCGGAAGTCCTAGCTCGCGTAGCTCGTTCAGTCGGAGCCCGCTGCCGAGTAACGTGAGGATCGCGGCTGAATCGCGAGCGCGGGTGCGCTGGCTGCTCGCGCCGAGCACACGAATCATCGTGCGAACTTCTTGATCGGTGTACGGGTTGCGGGGGCGGTCGACGCGCGGCACTTTGACGGTCGCGAGAACGGATCCGCCAATCGGCGTCGCGAGGTACTTCATTTCCGCGAGCCATGTCGCGAAGCTCTTGAGGATCGCGGCGGCGTAGCGAGCGGCGGCCGGTGACGAGCGTCGTCGTTCGGCGATATATCTCGTGACCACTTCGGGAGTGAGCCGCGCGAGGGTCGGGCCGCCAGTGACGCGGTCGAACTCGCGGAGATAGGTCTGGTAGTCCTGAAGGGTCCGCTTGGAGCGGCCCTCTGCCTCCTTTGCGAGAAGGAAGCTTTCGATGACGTCGCCGAGATTGCTGTCCTTACCGCGCACGAGAGATTCCCATGAAGCTGTAAAGGTGCGAGACATTTCCTCTCCCTTGCGGGGAGCGGGGCCGTTCGCAGTCTAGAAGGGGCGTGTGCTCGTCACGCATCTCCGCCCACCGCAATGGTCGCTGTTGTGTTGTTAAGGTTCGTTCGCCGGTCATGTTGTTCCTTCCCGGCGGGCAGCAGGCCGTCGGGAAATCTACGGATTGTTGGGAACGGAAGCGGCGCGAAACGAGACATCACGACCATCTGCGACCGGACCTTGCGACGAGTTGACGAATATCGCGTGGGAACATGTGTCGATCGCGCTATGTAGCCGTTGTCTTCGCCCCACAGTGAAATGGCGTAATCCTTCGAGAAGAACTGAAGTCCGACCGTGACTACTCCACTCAAAGTGTTCTCATGGCGTGTTCTCCAAGTGTTCTCTTCGGAGAACACTCGGTCGCCGAGTAGGACGTGCGTTTGGCCACGTTGCCGGCGGGAGAAGTACGTTGTCTTTGCACCTGACTACGAATCAGGTCTGCAGCCGAAACCCTCGCCCGAGCACAAGAAGGAGCAACGCGCGCATCGCATAAAGCCTCTCACGACCTCAGTCACGGTCGGCGGATTACCACGAGTTCGCCCTGCTTCGTCCATGTCATCGCTTCGCCCGCGACCTCGCGCTGGCGGCCGGTCGCTGGGTCAATGATCACTGAGTGTTGCCCGTCGCCATTCGCATACGCGAGCGCAGTCCCGTCCGGGGCCGGTAGATAGCGCACCCCTGTGACGAGCGTTGCGAGGACCTTCCCCGTTGGGTCGGCGAGCCACGCGGCCACCTGTGGCGAGCTCATCGTCTGAGCCGGCTCGGCGCGAGTGCGCCACTCAACGCCCCCGGCGAGGATCGCCACGAGTTGGTCGCCCAAGCGGGTCTGGATAGTTGCGCCGGTGCGCGCGCTTAGCACACGCGTCCGCGGCGTGCCTCCGAGATCGGCGGTGCAGTCGCTGATAACTAACTGGTCGTCGTCGATCCAGGAAAGCGCCACGATGCCTCCGACGGTGCAGCGCGGGAAGGTACCTGGCAAGAGCCGGAGGTTCCCGCTCGCGAGATCGAGGATCGCCGCGGTGCCCTCCGCGTAACTCCAGAGCGCGACGAGATGGCCCGAAGGCGACAGCACGGCGCCTTGACCGACGAGACCCGGGAGCTCCAGGGGGTGCTGCCCGTCGGTGTCGCCGGTAACCGAGGTGGCATGCGCGACGCCGAGAAGACGACCGTCTGGGAGCCAGTCCATTAATGAGGTTCCGTTCTTCGCCATCTGCATGAACGGTTCGGCGAGCGTGCTCTTCTGTCCGCTGTCGAGGTCGAGGATGGAGAAGTCCGTGCGTCGGGGCGTTAGTCCGTGGTAGACGAGTGCGCGATGGCCGTCGGCGGCGAACGACAAAATGTGCTGAAGAGCCAGGTGCACGATCCACGACCGCACTGGTGCGAGCGATCCCGCGAGAACGTCCTTCGGACGGTAGAGCGCGACCTCGAAGGTCGGCCTGTCGATGTGGAACCTTAGCGAGGTCGACAGCCGAACTGTTGATTGAGGAGCCGGCTCGGCCGAGCTGAGATCGATGTCGAATGGCCCACCAGCAGGAACGCGCATTGTTACGCGCCGGTCGGTCAGCCACTCGATGACGCTTCCGCTTGGCGCGCCGGCGCGAAGCCGGCCTTCGATCTCGTCGTGACGAGGTGTCTGCGAGAAGTCGACTCCGACGACGATTTCGCGGTCTCCGTCAACGACCATCTCATCCGGCTGTAGTACGAAGTAACTCGGGTCATCAATCCACAGCCGCTCGACCTGGGCGCGAGCCAACGGGGCGGCAGGCGATGGGGAAGGCAGGGGCGCGGCTTCGCACGCACCGAAAAGCAGCCCGGTCAGGGTCAGCGTCAGGACGGCCCGCCGCGCCCGTTGAGCGCCGGAGCCAGGGTTCTCGGGGCGTCTGGGTTCGCAGGCGACACGCAAACCCGCCCGCTTCAGAGCGCGCCTCGGGTTCATGCGATCCATTCTCGTCGCGGTTCGTCTTTAGCGCGTCTGAGTTGCCGAACCCTAACGATTACGAGCTCGGTCACGATCCGCCAGGTATCCGAGACTCTGTGTCGTCTCCTGATCTGCAATCAGGTCAACCGTCGGTACTCACATCCGAGGGTTCGCACTCGAGCCTTGTCGCCCGTGCAACAGTCCAGTCAATGAAATACCAGTTAGTGCTCCAGACGCCCGCCGCCTCAAGCGACTTCGATGACCTCGTCGCTCTTGAGGAACAGGCCGAAAGCTTGCTTGGGGACGCCGGTGTCGTCGACGGCCACGACCTCGGAGGCGGTGAGATGAACATCTTCGTTTTGACCGATGACCCGCTTCGTGCGTTTGACCGTCTCAAGCCGCTCGTTGCCGCTGACTTTGCAGCGGCCTACCGCGAAGTCGGGGGCGAGGATTACACGGTCCTATTTCCTCCTGGGCGCAAGCAGTTCCGAATTCTGTAACGACCTGATTCGTAACAGGTATCGCGTTCCGCCGCGATGAACCAGGATCGGCTTAGCGCGCGACCGTAACTCCGAAGCGCCGATCGAGCGGGCCACCTGCGGGCGTCATCGAGCTGCCTTCTCACCCGGTCAGTCTGCTGTCGCCTTTGGAGCGGCGTCGGGCTGAGGCGTTAACCAGTTGACGCACGATCGGCTTGTCCGACCAGCGTCAGCAAATGATCGACCCAACCGACGATTTCTCTCACGCCGCGCTGGCTGAGGTCCGCGAACACTTCATGAGTGGCGGGGTTCCGGTAGTACGACATTAGTCCGGTGAACATCTCCGCTGCTGCGCGTTGCAGCTTGTCGTCGTCCGACAGACGAAGCCGAATCGGCTCATCCGCGAAGGCGAACCTCATGAGTGGCACGCCCGACTTTCCGCGAGGAGCACCGACGATCTTGCGCACGCGGAGTTCCAAGACCTTGCACGCCGCCCAGATGGTTTGATCGTGCCTCTTGTTCGTATCGAGCATGGCCCCGCACTTCTCCCGCAGATCGGCATCGTGGATAAGGGCTTTCGACTCTTCTTTGGACGTGTACCGCATGGCTTCTGCAGTCCACTGAATTCCAGTCGCGCTCTCGATCTCTTCGCCTAGCCGTTCCATCCAACTGCCAAAACCATTCGTCGTGAAACGCTGTCCATCTTTGCTCAGGAAGAGCGGTTCGAGGGCAGGCCCTACCCACGTTGGCCGTTTGTCGTCGGCAAGATAGGCCCGAAGAGCCGCAGCGGTTTCGACGTCGAGCGGGATTCTTCGATCGGTGACGCCTCGCGCGCTCTTGACGCGGACCGTGATCGACCCCCGGTTTCGGGTGGGATCGATCTCGACGTCTTGGCGCGGTAAGGTCCGAGCGGCGTCTCGTCGTATGCCGGTCGCGAGAAGGACTCTCAGCAGCGCGATCGCGCGATTGCGTTCACCCTTGGGACTCGTCGCTAAGGCCTTCCAGATCGCAATGAGCTCCCGCTCGGTGTACGCGCGACGCACCCGCTTCGTGATCGGCGGCGCTTTGAAGTGATCTAGGACGCCGACGCCTGTCGCGGTTGCTAAGTAGCCCCTTCGAGCGGCCCAGGTAGCAAACGACTTGAGGTACATCGCGCCATTACGAGCGGCAAAGGCTCCGCGATCTTTGAGCGTTTCAATCCACTGTGTCGCGAGGGCGTCGGTGAGCCCGTCTCGCAGGCTGGGATGATCGGTGAAGTCATCGAACTCATGGAGCAGCCGCCCGTAGTCGTAGCGAGTCTTATCACCGATGCTCGTCCGGCGCAGAAAAGCCTCGAGGAAGTTCGCCAGAGGCTCGTCGGCGCTTCGCAGTCGCCTGGTTTCGAAGCCGGGTTCTGCCATGGCGTCTATGCCGTCTCAGGTCGCGGTGGTTCGCGACGGTTCCAGTAGTTCATGTGGTTCTCCGCCTCCGCTCGTCTGATCTTGCCATTCGTTCGTTTCAGGCACTAATCGTGGCCCTTCCTGTTGAGCGTGAACCCCTCCTCTCCACGATCTTCTCCGCCTGGCTGTCCACAGGCGCTATTCGGTGGCGCGGGACCGCGGCGCCGTCCGCTGCGGGAGGCCGTACGAGTTAACGTGCGCAACTCGGACGACGGACGACGGCCTTCCGAGGGATTCTCGTCCTGATGCGGCTGCAGCCCATCGTGATCACCGCCCTATTCGGTCTGGCGACGACTCTTGCCGGCTGTGTTCCTCCGGCTGCCGCGCCCGCCCAGAGCCCGACGGCGCCCACGCCCACCGAGCCTCTCCCCTCCCCGCCCGCTAAGCCCACTCCCGATCAGACTCCATCGCGCGTCGAATGGGCGGTCGATGGACTCGCCGGAGCCCCGCAGCCATTCGCTCTCGAGCTCTTTTATGACGGAACCGCGATGGGTTTTCGGATCCTTAGCGCGGACGGGGGCCTCGTGGTTGCGCTCCCGATCGCGGGCTCCGGAATCTTCGGCCCGGACACCTGCGTGAACCGTGTCCGAGCGAGCGCTCTGCACAGCTCGACGTGGGTGGCAATCGACGCGGCGCTCGAGCGCAGGTTCGAGAGCGAGGCCGCCTCATACCGCGTCGAAACGACTCTCCTCGACGGTCGCCTGATCACGGTTCCGCTAGCGGACAGCGGATGTCGCGATGGTGTTACCGCCCCCACGAGCAATACACCTGGCGCCTCACCGACGCCCATCGCGCTCCCGACATTTGTGCAGCTCGCGCCGACGTCGACGAGCGCCCTCTGGGCGATCGTCGCGGGAACGCACCTGTTCCGCTCTGTCGATCGCGGCGACCACTGGACGGAGCAACCACTTCCAGCGCGGCCGCTCGTGAATCCGGAGATAGCGTTCGTCGACGATCGCGAAGGATGGCTGACGTTGAACGGTCCCGCGGCGACGCAGTGCACCTTCCAGAACGTCCTCGTATTCCACACGGTCGACGCAGGTGTTTCCTGGCAGCAGATCACATCGAGCGGACTCGACGATCAATGCAAAGCCGGGCTCGTCTTCGCCGACCGAACGCACGGCTACATTTCGGGCCGGGACGCCAATCACGCGCCGGTCATCTACCGCACGACAGATGGCGGCAGAACGTGGACGGGCTCGCAACCGCTTCCAGATCCACCCGGCTTCACGACTGTGGGCGCCGGGGTGACGCTCCAAGCCGGAGCGGTCCACGCTATCGGTTCGACGCTCTTGGTGCAGGCGTACGGCCAGATCGGCGAACACGCGCACCTCTACGTCTTCCGTTCGGTAGATGCAGGAAAGTCCTGGAACTTTGTCGTGGAGGTCACGCGCGCGGGTGCGTTCGCCTTCGTCACCGCATCGCGTTGGCTTCAGATAGCGCTCGCGGACAGTTCGCTGGAAACCACCGATAGCGGTAGCAGCTGGCATCCGTTCGCATCCGATTACTCACAGGCTGCGGGCGTCGCTCCACTGATGATCTTCGCGAGCGCATCGACCGGATACGCGACCGTGCGCGGGTTCACCCAGCGGACTGTCGACGGCGGTGTCCATTGGACAAGCATCGGGACTCCACTCCCCTAGCGGCAAGGTCCAGCACTTGAAGCCCTGACCTGTTTGACGCCTATTTAGACGAGTGCCTTTGACGCAGGTCGAGATGATCGCGCACGAACCATCGGATTACTTCTCTTCGGGAAGCTCACCTGATTCTCTACGCCAGGAAGCGGCCCCGCTCCCCGCATTTCTTGAATTTGCGCCAGAACTCGTGACTGACCGCGAGATTTTCGTTACCTGACTCTGGATCAGGTAATCGGTGGTTCGAATCCACCCTCCCCAGCAGATCCCAATGATTTCGCGTTTCTCTGAGCTCACTGAAGCGACAAGGC
Source organism: Chloroflexota bacterium (assembly GCA_038040345.1). Taxonomy (GTDB): domain Bacteria; phylum Chloroflexota; class Limnocylindria; order P2-11E; family P2-11E; genus 3-1-20CM-2-70-9. The sequence continues at coordinate 79,342 of JBBPIQ010000002.1, read as the reverse complement.
ACCTGATCGGAAATCAGGTAATCGCCGCGAGTCGCGTCTTTGCCGTGGATGTCGGCGTCGCGCGGCATCGAAAGTCACCTGACTCCGAGAGCACCTGATTCGTAGTCAGGCTCGCCCACCAACCTGCGTTTCAGAATTCCGGAGACGCTAGCGAGCTCGCGACCCGCGGTGATCCAAGTGAACTCACAATGACTTCAGCGTCGTCTCATGAACGCCACGGTAACTCGTCGCTTCGCCGGGAGGGATCATGAGGTTTCTTCTGACTTCCGCGGGCATCACCAATCCGAGCATCCGAAACGCGCTGGTCGAGCTGCTGGGCAGACCGATCGCTGAATGCAGCGCCCTGGTCATTCCCACTGCGGCGTACTACTTCTCCCAAGGACCTGCGATCGCCTACCGGCTCATCAGCGGAACGGCCCGAGGTCCCCTGTGCGAAATCGGTTGGAAATCGCTCGGGGTCCTGGAGCTCACTGCACTGCCCAGCGTCGAGAAAGAGAACTGGATCCCTCTGGTCCGTGAGGTCGACGCCCTACTGGTCGGAGGCGGCGACCCTATGTATCTCTGCGACTGGATGCGGCAGTCCGGATTCGCGGACCTGCTGCCATCGCTGCGGCGCGAGATGGTCTATGTGGGGGTGAGCGCCGGGAGTATGGCAGTGACGCCCAGCTTCGGAGAGACCTACAACGATCGCCCGACTGCGGGTTACAGAGCGCTGGCACTGGTCGACTTCGCGTTGGGTGTGCACCTGGATCACCCGTCCATGCCGGACAACTCCCTGGCCAACGTAGAAGCGTGGGCGGCCGGCGTACCGGTGCCGACGTATGGGATCGACGATGAGACCGCCATCAAGGTGGTCGACGGAAAAGTCGAAGTGATCTCTGAGGGGCACTGGAAGCTATTCCCGCCTAAGCGCTGACTCTGTGCCAGAGGGCCAGATCGAACTGGCGGCCACATGGTTCTTCAGGGATGCGATGCGGCATCACGTCGAATGCCGCGCCCGGTACTACTTCGTGCTTCGCGATCGCGCTCGCGTCTTCGCGAGATTGTGCCCGACGGCGGCCTTCACGATCGCCTTGAGTGCCTGTTCATCGAGCTTCTCGTTCTGAGAGACATCGATCGCCCGCGACTTGCCCAAGAGCTGCGCGTTGAAGAGCTTCTTCGGGTCCGGAAGGCTTGAGCCCGCGGAGAACGAGAGCCTCACCCGCTCCTTGAGGATGATCCCGACACACACCATCCCGTCGTGCGACCAGACGGCCGAGCCCAGTGGGTTGCTGGGCCGCTTCCACTTCACATCCTCCGCAATCTCGGGGTCCGCGTCGTGGACGATCTTGCGGAGCTTCGCCAGCATCGGGCCGCGCCAATCGGGCGTCTTCGCAATCAACTCAGCGACCGGTCCCGCTCGTGTCATGTCAGCGCCACACTCCTTCGTCTATCGGGCCTCGGCCGTGCCGCCGGCCACGAGGCGGACGTTATCGCATCGCGGCGTACGGCAATTGACGCGCGAGTCGCGTCGGACGAATTGCTCGCCTGCGCGAAAGATGAACACGGATCTCCGAATACAGCTTGCCCCGACAAAGGTGGTTCGAATCCACCCTCCCCAGCACGGACCCGCATCGCTATTGATCGAAACGCGGTTTTGCGATTTTCGGGAACCTCACCTGATTCCTCGGAAGCTCACCTGACTCCCCTAACACCTGTGCGACACGGGAAACACCGATGATTACCCGCCCGGGACACTCCGAACTAGAACTCACAGACATCTACCCTCTCGCTACTCCAAGTGTCAGGACGACGTTGCCCGTCTTCTGCCCCGTTTCGACGTACGTCGTCGCCTCGACCACTTGCTCCAACGGGTAGGTCCGATCGATGACCGCTCGGTATTTGCCAGCCTCGATGAGCTCTTTCAGGAAGAGGACGTCCTTTTTCGTGTATTGAGTTATCCCGACCTTCACCTTCTTGTCTCCGATCCACCTGGTCAACAAGGCCAGTAGCGGAACGTGCCACATGAACCCCAGGTCGGTTTCGATGTAGATCCCGCCCGGCTTCAGGGAGCGCCTGCAGCGCCTGAACGAGTGCTTGCCGACCGCGTCGAAGATGACGTCGTAGGTCTTGCCGTTCTTGGTGAAGTCTTCCTGCGTGTAGTCGACGACCCTGTCGGCTCCGAGCGATCTCAGGAGCTCGAGGTTTTTCGTGCTGCACACCGCAGTAACGTCGGCACCGAAGTACTTGGCCAGCTGCACCCCTGCGGTTCCGACGGATCCAGAGGCCCCGTAGATGAGGATGCTCCGCCCCTTCCGAAGATCTGCCTTTCGGAGGCACGCCAATGCGAGGCTCGCTCCGTCGCAGACCGCTGCCGCCTCTTCGAAGCTCATGCCGATCGGCTTATGCGCCAGCGGGGCGCTCTCCCGCATGCGGACGAACTCCGCGTGTGCGCCGAACCCCTTGACGCCGAAGACGTGGTCACCGACCGCGAACTCGGTGACGGCTGCGCCGACTGCCTCGACCTCGCCAGCCAGCTCCATGCCGAGGATCCTTCGCTTGGGTCGCCGGAGGCCGGCGAAGAAGCGAACGATGAACGGTTCCGCGCTGCGCATGCCGCAGTCTGTCCGGTTGACAGTGGTGGCGTAGATCTTGACGAGGACTTCGTCGTCCTTGGGTACCGGCCGCTCGACCTCTTCGAGACGCAAGACGTCCGGCGGCCCGTATCTGTCGTGGACTACCGCCCTCATGGCTTCACTTCCTCTCGTCGGTTCGCTGCGAGGCGGCCGCCGGCTGATCTGAGTGGAGGCTAGCGCCTGGTCGGATCACCCAACCGCCGTCAGCCACGATGCTGCGCCGAAGGTTCGCGGCGTCGAGCTGAACGCCCAGATGGTCTCGTAGACCGGCCGCAGCTCAGCCATGACAGCCCCGAGAGCAACGGTCAGCAACGGGAACCATCTCGCGATCCAGTTTGGTTTGCTGAATGGTCATCTCGCCTCCGGAAGTGCACGCTAGCCAGGCGGCGTTGATTTTTCCTTAGGCAGTCTGTTGTGATGCGCGTGTTGAACGTGCGCCCGCTCTTGCGTGGCTACCTCCACGCCGGGGCCGCGGTCGTCGCCGCGCTGGGTGGAACGTACCTCGTGGTTCTGTCGAGCGGCGATCGGCCGCGGCAGCTATCGATGCTCGTGTACGGCGCCGGCCTGACCGTGCTCTTCGCCTTCAGTGCCGTCTACCACCTGCGTACGTGGGCGCCGGTCCGCGGGGCGATCCTCAGACGGATCGATCACGCGAACATCTTCGTCCTGATCGCTGCGACCTACACCCCCCTCGCATTCAACATGTTCTCCGGGTGGTGGCGGGTCGGCATTCTTGGCGCGGTGTGGGGCGCCGCCATCGTCGGGGTCGGGGCCGCGGTCACCGGAGTACAGCTGCACCGCTGGGCCCGCGCGGGTCTGTACGTGGGGATGGGCTGGATCGCCCTGCCGGCCCTCGGGCAGATGTCGGAGGCGCTCCCGTGGCCCGCCATCGGGCTCCTCATCACCGGCGGCGTGCTGTATTCCGCGGGCGCGCTGTTCTACGCGGGCCGGTGGCCGAACCCCTGGCCGCGCGTCTTCGGTTACCACGAGGTCTTTCACCTAATGACCATCGCAGCGGCGGTCGCGTTCTACGTTGTGGTCCTCGTCTACGTTCTGCCCGCCCCGCGCCCGTAGTGCTCCGAGTCACGCCCTCGCCTTAGCCGGGCCCCGGCGATGCGCTCTAAAGCATAGAGAGCGTGCGTCTAATGCCAACCGCGCAGGCGCGAATGCACGGCGCGACGATCCCGAGTGCGCTCCGCCCGGCATCGACCACGCTCTGCCGAGCTACCGTGCTTGCCTAAGACCTGGGGAGGTAGTCGATGGCGAAGCCCATCGCGCAGCGCATTTGGTACATGGACGAGCAAGACAAGCGACACGAGGTCGTCGTTCGTCAAGGTGACTCGCGTTTCCGGTTAGAGGGCGGCGTGATTCGCGGGCCCGATTCCGAGAGGCCTGGCGTGACGCTCTCCGTGCCACTACACCGAGTGCTGATCATCGAAGACCACGCGACGCAGGGCGGCGAATACGTGGACGCTGACGACCTTCGGCGCCGCGCCGAAGAATCGATCCCAGGCTAATTCTCGATCCGAGCCCGGCAGCACCGTCGGGCTCGCAAACGATCGGCTAACGTCGACGACTGCCAAGGCGGGCCCTGATGAGCGGTCTGCAATGAGGCGGATCTGCAGAGGGAGTGAGCGTTACGGAACAGGCGCTTGTGTTGATGAGAATCGGGAGTAGACCTAGGGCGTTCCTCCGGACCCGCAGCACTGTCCGTGCCTTGTGCCGGCGAGGTGCTCCACAGGCCCCCGCGAACAGTCTCGTCTCCCGCAAAGGGGGTGTCATGTTTAGCGAGCAGACCAAGATTGCTAAGCGCCGCCTCGCAGCGGCAGCCTAGGCCCACCGGGCGTCACGCACGCTCGACGACACCTCGTCGAGCGTCGAAGCAGACCGGGGTTCATCCCCGAGTCAGCGCGGAGCATCGGCACTCTTTTGCGCGTTGACACGCGAGCGCAGAGTTGCGCCCGGAGACCTCGCCAGAGGGCGTTCTAAAAAGGGGGCAGAGATGATCCTTGTGGTTGGCGCGACCGGAGTTCTTGGCAGCATGATCACGCGCGCTTTGCTCGCGCGCGGCGATGACGTGCGCATCCTCGTGCGCGAAGGATCGAATTACGCGCCGCTCGTCGCGGCGGGCGCGACGCCGGCAGTCGGCGATCTGAAGGAGCGAGCCTCCCTCGATGCCGCATGCCGGGACATCGACACGATCGTGACGACGGCGACAGCGATCGTCCGACAGCCGCCCGATACGCTCGAGACCGTCGACGACGCCGGCTACCAGAACCTCATCGAAGCGGCGAAGCGCGCCAGCGTCCGGCACTTCGTGTATACGTCTGCGCTCGGGTCCTCGCCGGATTCGCCCGTCCCGTTGATGCGGATCAAGGCGCTGAACGAGCAGCGGCTCCGCGACAGCGGCATGACGTACACGATTCTCATGCCGAACCTCTACATCGAGGTGTGGGGCGGGATAGTCGTCGCGGCGCCGCTCGCACAGGGCAAGCCAGTCACGCTCGTCGGCGACGCATCGCACCGCCACTCAATGCTTTCCATGCGCGACGCCGCCTCGTTCGCGGTTGCCGCGGTCGACAATCCCGCTGCGCGCAACGCGACAATCGTCATCGGCGGGCCTGCCCCTGTCTCCTGGACCGACGTGGTCGCTGCGGCAGAGCGCATCGTCGGCCGAACGATCGAAACGCAGTCAGTGGCGCCAGGTGAGCCCATCGAAGGTCTACCGCCGGGTGTGGCCGGCATGTTCTCCGCGATGGAAACCTATGACTCCGTAATCGACATGCACGAGACCGCGCGCACGTTCGGTGTCACCCTTACTCCCCTAGAGGAAGGACTCCGCGCGATCTTGGAGGTACCTGTCGCGAGGTAGCGATCCTGACGCCGCGAGGAGCGGATCGACCTGCGCTGCGACTTAGAGCGTCAAGCTCACCATTCGCCGATTCAGCGCGACGTCTTGAACCCTGTCAGTGCCACGCTGGCGCCGACTCCGTCCGCGCCGTGGGCGTGCGCATGATCGAGCGGGAAACAAAACTCAAGCTCGCTGGTATCCAGCTCGCGGGACGTGGAATCGCCGTCCCGTGATTTCCGATGGCTTGATCGCTATCCAGTGCCACCGGTCGCCGGGTGCGGCGGGATGCACCGACACCCAGCGAAGGTGCTCTGCTACCCGACCTGAATTTGTTGTGACTTCTTCGGCGCGACCCTTGGCCACCACGCTCCAGCCGATGCCAGACTCCGCGTCCCAACTATCTACTTCGAAGGTGACGGCCGTTCTGGGCACCGCGCTGAGCTTCGTACCAGGACCGGTCCGGAAGAGGATCATCACGCCTTCGATTCCGTAGTTGACGGGAAAGATCTCGACCTTGCCCTCGAATTCAAACGCGATCCTGCCGACCTCGCGAGACTGCAGGAGCGCCAGGCACTGGTTCTCAGTGAGAATCGTCGCCGCATCGTCGAAGGTCACTGGGCCACCGAGCCGATCAAGGTCATCACCGTACTTCCATTTCGTTGCTCACACTCGCCCTTCGGCCGGAGGGGTCTGAAGGGCAGTCGCGCGACCTCACGCTCGCTCGACTGCAGCTTGTCCATCCGCTCGCAGTAGCGCCGCCTGGGCGCTCAGCGACAACGGGCTCGCGTTCGCGCGGTACGTCGGTTGGTCACCGAGATTCGCGGCGCTGGCGCGGAGGCGCTGCGCCATCGCCTGCAGGCTCGCTCCATCGGAGGCCATGTGCTGCGCGGTCGCGATCCAAAGGCCGCGGTCGGCGCCGTTCGTCGCACGCGCCTGGACGGCGAGCTGGTCGCTATCGATGGTCATCGCCTTCGCGTGCTGGTCGATGAGGTCCGCGGTCAGGCGGAGGTCCGACGCGACGCCCCGCACGTTCGCGACCGGGAGGCTCACCGCGAACACAAGCCCCGCGGCGAGGAGACCGATCGCGAGAAGGAACAGAACGGGAGCGAGCGAATGGACGCGGGAATCACGCGCCTGAACGCCCAACGTCGAGGTTGAAATAGTCATCGGGGCACCTCTGGGATGAGTCTTCCCCCGGTTCCGTTGCCCGGCTAGTGCCTCTGTCCCTTCTTCGAAAGGCCGTCCGGCATGGCCTCGGCTAGACGAAAAACCGGCCCAGCGGGGCTTTGAAGCTAGAAGGTCCGGTTACTCGACGACGAAGGCGTTATGCATCCCCAGGACCGACGTGGCCGAAGTCTTTGTTCGGGGCGGTGCGGACATTAGGGTCGAGTGTCGCGGTGAACAAGGTCTTTTGGCTCTAGGGCATTCGCGCCCTCGTGCGCACTGTCGCTTCCATGTCGGACTCCAGAGCGCGATCAGTTCTCGTGGTCTCCACCGATGTCGATCGACGCCGTGACTGGCCAAGAGATTTCGTTCGTAACGGCGACCGGGTCAGCCGGTGCGCCGCCCGTGTTTGTCCTCTTCTGGCTGGGCGAACGTGCGATCTTCTGGCAGGCTCAAGTACTGCGATCTACGACGAGGACGCAGTCAGCCCTGAGTTATTTCTCGCGCTCGTACGGTCCCGCGAACGGCCGGCCGTGCTCTTCGCGCGCGACGTGCTGGCCGACGAACGGCATCACCCACGATTCGTCCGCGTTCTCGATCACCGCGGCGCCGCGACCGTCTTTCCGCACCTGAAGTAGCTCGCTCGCGGCCTTAGATGTCTTGACAGAAGCCATCGGCCCGGAGTCGCGGCTCTCTCAGCGACCGCGTGTGGCTTCCGATCAGTAGCTCCGCTAGAGCGCCTGTGGGCGCACGAGCGATGGCCCCCCGGTTCCGACGAACTAAGAGCGAACAGCGCAGCGCGCTTCACTTCGCTGGTCGATTCTGATCTTCGCGTGCGATGAACGATGTGATCACCGGAAGCGTTTCCCAGCGAAGTGTGTGCGAGCGCAGCGGCCACAACCTCGTGCCGTGGCGGCTCGCCAGCGTGCCGCGCGCCGCGACGTGCCCGACCAGGTCGTCGACCAGAATCGCGGCTGACCGCACCCGCGGCGCACCTGCGTCGGGATCGGTCATCACGTCGAGGGCAAAGTCCAGGTGCTGCCGTGGCCGGCGACGCCGCGCTAAGAACACCTCGATGTCGTCGGGCATCCCTGTGACGAGCTGCGCGCGATGTGCGGCGCCGACGAGCGCGCCGCCACTCGCCTCGGCGAGCAGCACCGCGGTCTTCGTGAACCAGCGACTGAGCGTGATGCGGTCGGGCGCCTGCAGCGTGCCGACACGCGGACGAGCGAAGAGTGCCCGCCGAAAGCTGACTTCGAGACCGCTCATCCAGCCGGCGTTGCATTCGGCGCACACGCCGGCGATTACGCGCCCGATACGCGCGGCGGGAATCGATGACGGCGTCTCTCCTGCGGCCGCGTGAGTCGGGACGAGTCGCCCGCCGTGAACCTGGCGCACGAGCCAACGCGCGAAGACGTGCTCGCGCGTCATGGGCTGGTTGGCGCGCATGCATAAGGCGCAGGACTGCGGTCCGCTCGCCCGCCAGGTCCGTTCGCCGTTCGCGGCGTGGTCGATATTCTGCATGGCCATGTCTGCTAATTCTCGCCGAGCGCGTCGAAGATGAGCAGGAGCACGTGAGCGCGGCCGACTACCCGCGTGTCCAGGCTAAGACGGCGGCCGAATGGCGCCGGTGGCTGCGCGACAACCACGACAAGGCGCGAGGCGTATGGCTCGTCGCGTACAAGGCCGGGACCGGCAAGGCTCGGCTCGGTTACGAGGACTCCATTCCCGATGCCCTCTGCTACGGCTGGATAGACAGCCTGAACAAGCCGCTCGACGACGAGCGAACGGCCCTGCTCTTCACGCCCCGGAAGGCCGGCAGTGGATGGTCGCGCACGAACAAGGTGCGGATCGCGCGTCTGATCAAGGAAGGAAAGATGGAGGCGGCTGGCCTTGCGAGATCGCGGCCGCGAAGCGCGACGGGTCGTGGACGCTCCTCGACAGCGTCGAGGCGCTCCAGGTCCCAGACGATCTGCGAAAGGCGCTGAACGTCAACGGGATGAGGAAGTTCGAAACGCTCACGCCCGGCCGCCGAAAAGAGCACCTGCGGTCGCTCGTCACGGCGAAGAGGCCGGAGACCCGCGCGAAGCGCATCGCCCTGATCGTTAGAACGGTGGCTTGAACAAGCTCACACAGGCGACCTCGAGCGCGTCGCGATGTCTTCGCTTAGCGACGCATCCGCCGCGGATGTCCGGCGCCGACTGCAAACCTGACCTGAACTACGCTCGAAGAGTGATGTCTTTGGGCGAATGGCCGCGGCTCGCGTACGACGAATGGAAAGGCACCCTCGAGGCGATCCATATGTGGACGCAGATCGTCGGGAAGATCCGTCTCACCACGACGCCGCTGTTGAACCACTGGTGGAATTCCAGCCTCGCGGTGACCCCTCGAGGACTCACCACCGGGACCATGCCGAGCGGCGCCGACGCTTTCCAGATCGACCTCGACTTCATCGGACACGAGCTCATCATCGTGACGAGCCGCGGTGGACGCGTTGCTGTCCCGCTCCGTTCCATCTCGGTCGCGCAGTTCTATCGGGAGGTGCTCGACTCCCTGAAGGGGCTCGGACTCGCGGACCCGGAAATCAACCTCGTGCCCTCAGAAGTAGCGGAGGCGGTGCCGTTTCCCGACGACGTCGCGGTACGGCCGTATGACCGCGATCAGGCGCACCTCTTCGCGACGACCCTTCTGCGGACCGACCTCGTATTCGAGCGCTTCCGCGCGGGCTTTCTCGGAAAGGCGAGCCCCGTCCAATTCTTCTGGGGGTCATTCGATCTCGCCGCCGCGCGCTTCAGCGGAAGGCGCGCGCCCGCGTATGCCGGCGGCAAACAACCGAACGTCCACGTCCACGTGATGCACGAGGCGTATTCGCACGAGCTCATCTCGGCTGGCTTCTGGCCAGGCAGCGCCGATGTGCCCAGAGCGGAGTACTACGCGTACGCGATGCCCGCACTCAAGGGACTCGCCGACGTCGTGATCCAACCGGACGCGGCCGAGTGGAATGCCGCGCGCGGCGAGTTCCTGTTGCCCTACGAAGACGTACGAACCTCGCCGGATCCGGAAGCGGCGCTCATGGCCTTCCTGACAAGCACCTACGGGGCGGCGGCGGATCTCGGCCGCTGGGATCGCGCTTTGCTCGAAGAGCGCGTGGCGTGTGCGTGCGACCCGGTCCCTCCCGTGAAGGCCTTGCGGAGAACGCGCCTCAGGGCAGGCTGAGCCGCGTCGGTCGCCGCGCGCAGCCGGACAAATCTGGCGTCCTTCCCAGAGCCTTCAAGTAATCCACTTCCATCGTCGAGCGCGCGGCCGCGCGTGAAGAACATCGTCGCGTAGGTCGGGAACGTGCCGATCCCAACGACGTACTCGTCCCCGACGGCGTACCGAACGAGCTTCCACATCGCGCTTTTCGAGCGCGGCTTCCGGCTCTGATAGGCGACCTCCTTCGCGTGAGGCGCCACCGCCTTCACCGTTCGGCGCGCCGCCTGCACGATCGGCCGCACCGCAGGCGGGATCCGCCCCAGATTCTCGGAAACCGTGATCACGTTCGCGGCGCCTTCCGTGCCGAGCCCGGGAGCGTCGCGCGTGCGCGTCGCAGCAACGGCCGCAGCGGTCGCTCGCTGTGCTCGCCGGCGTATTCGCTGACAAGCGCCTCGAGCGATTCGCCCTTCGGGTGCGCGGCCTGGTGCAGGTACCAGTGATGCTCCGTCGTCCAGAGGTAGAGATCCGCTTCGGTGCGATTCGGGAAGTCGCGTAGCGCACCGGTCTTGCGGATCGCTTCGACCGTCGGCAGGTAGACGCGGTCGTACCAGCTGGCGACCGCCTCCGGGTAGCTGATCTCTCTTTTCTCCTGGGTGCCGAGGTACCAGCGGTGGGTCGAGATGTGCTCGAGGAGCTTGTCGTACTGGCCCGGAAGCGTCAGCTCGATCCGCGCGTCGGGCCGGAGACGCAGGAGGTCTGTCGTCTCGTAGAACCTGAGCGCGTCGCGGTCGCGGATGAAGTCGAGAAGGTCCTCGACCGAGTCGACCGGCGCCGGCGCCGTCACTTGAGTTACGTGTGCGTCGATGAACGCCTGACCGCGCTCGCGGGCCACGGACACTCGATGGTTCCCGTCTTTCACGAAATAGACCCCGCCGATCTGGTACAGCTCGATGGGCGGCACCTCGGTCCGTTCGCGGTGGGCACGGTCGACGCTCTCCCAGCGGTCTCTCGTTCTCGCCTGCCGAGGGAGGAACGCGCGGTCGAAGTCGCGGTACCGGCCAACGCTGCCGACGATCTGATCGATCTCCACATCTCGGAGCCCGCCGTCGCGCTGTGCTTGCGCGTGGATCCCGCGCCGCATGTCCTCGAACGCGAGCAATGCGTTGTCGGATCGCCGGAGCCAGCTCGCGATCGCGCGGACGAAGGACTTCCGCCGCGCGCGCTCGTAGTCGCCGCGCACGATGGCCGATTTCATGTGATGTCCACCGTGCGCGCACCGTACGCGTTCATGACCGTCGTTCGTCCGAACTGCGTCGTCGTAGGCGTCCGCCGATCGTAGACGTGCGTGTGTCCATGCAGGTGATAACGCGGCTGGAACCATTGAAGAAATGTGCGAAGCGCACCGAACCCGCGATGGGCGCGGTCGGTCCCCTCATGGATCCCGCGAGGCGGAGCGTGCGTCACGAGCACGTCGAGGAATCGACCACGCCGCAGCCGGTTGAGGAGGAGGGAAGGGACCATTCGAAGGATCGCGAGCCAGACCTCCGACTCCGTGGACTGATAGGTACCCGAGCTGTAGCGAGGCGACCCCTGGAGCCCAGCGAAGAGGAGGCCGTTGACCGACACCACGCGACCGTGGAGATCGATCCCACGCCACCAGACGGCGATCTCGGGATCGTCGCTGTTCTCCGGGGGCACGTCGTGATTGCCGTGGACCGCCCGCAGGGGTGCGCCGAGGGTGGTGGCCACGTAATCGAGGTACTCGTAGTCGAGGTCGCCGCAGCCGATCACCAGATCGATCGTCCCGACTTTCGAGGCGACAGAGCCGGCGACCGCCTCGTCCTCGACGTCGCTCACCGCCAGGATCCGCATCACCTTTCAGTGTGACCCCTCGGCGATCGAACCTACGTGAGCTCGACGGTCTCGCGCCAGTCCGGAACCGATGTCGCAAAGCCGAGCGCGCGAACCTTCGGTTCAAACGCGGCTTGCGCGGCTGGGTCGCCGTGAACGATGAACGTCGTACGCGGCTTCTTCGTGAAGTTGCGCAGCCAGGCGAGGAGCTCGGGCTCGTCGGCGTGTGCGGAGAAACCGCTGATGGAACGCACCTGGCAATGGACCTCGAGGTCTTGTCCGTCGATCCGCACCTGCTTCGCGCCCTGCTGCAGATGCGCGCCGAGCGTGCCCTCGCCCTGATATCCGACGAAGAGCAGCATCATCCCCGGATCGCCGACGAGCGCCTTGACGTGCTGGACGATCCGCCCGCCGGTGATCATCCCATTTGAGGCGACGACCATGAGCGGTCGCGCCGCCTGCTCGATGGCGAGGGACTCCTTCGCGTCATTCGTCACGATGGCATCGGGATAGTCGATGCTCGGGTTGGGGCCGGCGATCAGCGCCCGAGCGTCGTCATCGAAATAGTCGAGGTATGCCCGGTACACATCGGTGGCCTTCTGGGCCATTGGCGAATCGAGGTACAGCGGAACGTGCGGGATGGTTCCGGCCGTGAGCAGCCGATTCAGCTCGTAGACGATCTCCTGCGTCCGGCCGATCGCGAAAGAAGGCATCAGCAGCACCCCCTTCGCGTCACCGGTCAGCTTCACCGCTTCGCCCAGCAGTCGGATGGCCTCTTCCTGAGGCTCGTGCGTCTTGCCGCCGTACGTCGACTCGATCAGCAGCCAATCCGCGGCGGTGACCGGGGTGGGGTCACGGATGATCGGCGAGCCGGGCCGGCCGAGGTCCCCGCTGAAGACGATCACCCGCTCCTGGCCGCCCTCCATAACGCGGACGCGGATGATCGCCGAGCCCAGGATGTGGCCCGCGTCCAGATACGTCGCGGTGATCCCAGGTGCGACCTGGACCTCGGCCCCGTAGTCGATACCGCGGAAAAGACCGAGCGCCGTGTTCGTGTCGTCGACCGTGTACAGCGGCTCCCGGAGCTCGGTGATGGCGGCCGGCGCTGCCTCGCGCGTCGCGGCCGCGGGATCCAGCTTTGTCGCGGCCGTGAGCTCGGCCATGGTCGCTTCGTCCTCCACCGCGGCACGATCGGGATTCTTCTTGGCGAAGCGCTGGTGCTTCTGTGCGAACTCCTCCTGGAGCTTGGCGGAATCCAGCAGCACCAGGCGGGTCAGGTCGACCGTCCCCTTCGTCGCGTAGATGGGCTTGCGGAACCCGGATGCCGACAGATGTGGGATGAGCCCGCAGTGATCGAGATGGGCGTGCGTGAGCAACACCGCGTCGACCTCGCCCGGCTGATAGGCGAACGGCACGCGATTGCGGATCACGTCGTTGGGGCTACCCTGGAACATGCCGCAGTCGACGACCACGCGCGCCCGGTCCGTCTCGAGCAGGTATTGCGAGCCCGTCACGGTGCGCGTCGCGCCGAGAAAGTGCAGACGCATCTCCGCCATGATGGCACCCGCATGCCGCCCCTTCCGCGACCGGAGCCTTTTGACCCATTGCGAAAAGGCCTGTACACGGGCGACGAGCTCATGCAGGGCTACACGCCGTCAAAACCGGAGGGTTCACTCGATCGCAGGATCGCTCGCCACTTCGTGGCCGCCGGCGGACGCAACCCGCCCTCCGCGGCCGAAGCCATCGCACAGCGGCTTCACGACTTCGGCATCGACCGCGCGCTGACCGAATGGCTCGATGGCAACGGAGGCGCCCCGCCGAAGGTCGTGGGCGTCATGGGCAGTCACTCGACGCGTCGCGACGACCCGCAGTACGCGTTGATCGCCGACCTCGGGTGGCGGCTCGCGCGCGCCGGCTTTCTCGTGGCGACCGGGGGCGGACCCGGACTCATGGAAGCAGCGAACCTTGGCGCCTACGCGTCGAAACACGCGGACCGCGGTGCTCTGGATCCCGCGCTGACGATCTTGAAACAGGCGCCGGCTTTCGACTCCGATCACGCCCGGTACATCGAAGCCACACGCAAGGTGCTCGCCGATCTACCGAGTGGCGGAGCGAGCCTCGGCGTCCCGACGTGGGTCTATCCCGATGAGCCGGTGAACCTGTTCAGCTCCCATATCGCGAAGTACTTCTCCAACAGCATGCGCGAGGAGGGCCTCATCGCGATCGCCAGCCACGGCGTGGTCATCGCGAGCGACACGCCCGGTACCGTGCGGGAAATATTCCAAGCCGCCGAGCAGAACAGCTATTGGGTGGGCGACCGCCGCAGTCCGATGGTCTTGCTCGGTCGGCAGAGCTCTTCGGCCTTCGAGCTCGTGATGGCATATGCGCGCCGCGACGGTTATGCGGACCTCGTCAGATCCTTCGAGGACCCGGGAGAGGTCGTCGACTTCATCGTCCGCACGCCTCCTCTCACTCGGCCCTCGCCCGAGCCGACGAGACCCGGTGCAGGAGTGCGACGGATGCGTTATCGCCAGAACTCAGATCAATCGTAGACGACACCCACAACCGAATTGGAGGAGACGCTATGACGAATGTGACAAGCCCTCTGACCCACGTCCCCAGGCTCGTGCTAACCGAACAGGTCCACGCTCTCGTCCACGGCACGAGCCGGATGGGTCGTTTCAACGCGGCCGTAGCGGTCCGCATCACGAAGATCGTCGGGACGATGTACTGCGCCTACGTTTTCACGCTCGTCGCACTCGTGGCGTTGCCGGCCGCGATTCAGCAGGGTTCGGTGACGGTCCTCGTGAACTGGCTCTCGTCGAACTTCCTGCAACTCGTCCTCTTGCCGATCATCATCGTCGGGCAGAACGTGATCTCGGCCGCGCAGGACGCGCGCGCGGAGGCCGATCACGAGACGTTGACGGCGCTGCATCAGATGTCGAAGCAGCAGCTCAAGATCTTGGAAGGCCAGAACGAAATCCTGGACCTGCTGAGGCAGAAAGCGAGCTGACGAACCTCAGCCGGCGCGCGGAAGCGGGAGGTTCGGGATGCCCGGCTCTTCGGCGGCGAGCTGGCGTCGAAGCACTTTTCCGATCAGCGTCTTCGGCAGCTCGGCCCGGAAGACGATGTCGACCGGGACCTTGTACGGCGCGAGATTGGCGCGGCAGTGGTCCATGAGCTCCTGCGCCGTCGCCTTGGCCCCCGGTCGCAGCACGACGAACGCTTTCACTACCTCGCCTTTCGAGGGATGCGGCACGCCGACGGCCGCAGCTTCGAGTACGGCGGGGTGCGCGAAGAGGACCTCGTCGACCTCACGTGGGTACACCTTGAAGCCGGAGACGATGATCATCTCCTTCTTCCGGTCGACGACGCTGAAGTAGCCGTCCCTATCCATGCGCACGATGTCGCCCGTGTAGAGCCAACCGTCGCGGAGCACGGCGGCGGTCTCCTCCGGCCGCTGCCAGTACCCGTCCATGAGATTCGGCCCTCGAAGGCACAGCTCCCCCGCCTCGCCCGCGGCCACCTCGCGCGTGCCGGTCTCGATGTCCACGATCTTGCAGTCGACGTCGGGCATCGGGATGCCGACAGACCCAGGTTTGCGGACCCCTTCGCGCGGATTGGAGTGCGTGACCGGAGCAGCCTCGGTGAGGCCATAGCCCTCGAGGACCTTGCCGCCTGTGAGCTGCTCGAAGCGGCGCATGACTTCCACTGGAAGCGGCGCAGAGCCGGAAAGGAACCACTCGATCGATCGCAGGTCGTATTTGGGGAGCTCGGGCGAGTCGTTCAAGAGGATGTAGATCCGCGGCGCACCCGGGAAGAAGCGCGGCCGATGCTTCTGGGTCGCGAGGAAGATGTGTCGCAGCTCCGGACGCGGGATGAGGACCATCGTCATCGCGTTGAGGACGGCCAGGTTCATCACGACCGTGAGGCCGTAAACGTGGAAGAACGGCATGATCGCGAGGATCCGGTCGCCGTTTCCAACGGCCGCGTGCCACGCTTTGCACTGGTGAACGTTGGCGACGAGCGCTCGATGAGACAACATCGCGCCCTTCGGCACTCCGGTCGTGCCGCCGGTGTATTGAAGGACGGCGAGATCAGCGGGCGCGACTTCGACCGGGACGCGCGCGCTGCGCTCGGCGAGCAGCTCTCGGAGCCACATCGCGCGCGCATCCCCGCTGATGTCGACGCGATGACCCTCTTTGCGCTCGCGCACCGCGGTGAAGAGCACGCGGAGCGCGACGGGGAAATGCTCCTTCACGTTCGTGACCACGATCCGCTCGACGGAGGTCCCGATCGCCGCCTCGGCGACCTGCGGATAGAGACGCGAGAGGACAACGACCACGCGGGCGCCCGAATCCGCGAGCTGGTTGTGGAGCTCGCGGACGGTGTAGAGCGGATTCGTCGGAACGACGACCGCGCCGGCCTTGAGGCTGCCGAAGAACGAGTAGACGAACTGCGGGCAGTTCGGGAGGACGAGAGCGACACGGTCGCCCTTCTTCACACCGAGGCGCTGGAGCCCGGCAGCGAAGCGGTCGGCGAGCTCGTCGAGATTTCGGTAGGTCATCGCCGCGTCGATGCAGCGATGGCCCACGGCACCACCAAAAACGGTCGCGACGGTCGCCGGGTGCTCGTGGGCGGTGCGCTCGAGCAGGGCATGGAGTGGCAACCCGGGATAGGTCAGGTGCCTCGGGACCCCTTGGTCGTAGGCCGCTTCCCATTGGCTTGCCGACTGCATCATGCTCATAACGTCGAAACCCGCTTGACTGCTAGCCGTGCAAGCGCAATGCCGCGCGTGTTGATACTCGGCGGCGCTCGGACACCGTTCGTGAGAGCGGGAACCGACTTCGCCGAGCTCGACGTGCTGGACCTCGCCCGCGCGGCGACGGCGGAGGCGCTCGCGCGAACGGAGCTCGATCCGGGCCAGGTCGACGAGGTGATCTTCGGCAACGTCGCGCGGCCGGTCGCCTATCACAACCTCGCGCGTGAGGTCGTGCTCTCGCTTTCGATGCCTGCCCGCATTCCGGCGTTCACCGTCGGCCTCGCGTGCGCATCGGCGTGTGTCGCGATCACCAGCGCCGCAGATCACATCGCCGGCGGCAACGCCGATGTGGTGGTCGCGGGCGGGAGCGAGTCGCTCACGAACGTTCCGCTCACGCTGACCCCACGGCTCGCGCGCGCGCTCATCGCCGCGTCGCAGGCGAAGACTCTCCCCGCGAAAGCTCAATCCCTTGCACATGTACGCGCGTCCGACATCGCACCCGTCGCGCCGGGGATCCGCGAGACGTCGACGGGACTCACGATGGGCGAATCGGCCGAGCGCATGGCGGCGATCAACGCCATCTCGCGCGAGGACCAGGACGCCTGGGCGCTCCGCAGCCATCGGCTGGCCGCGGCGGGCTGGGACGATGGGCGCTTGGCGCCGGAGGTCGGGCCGGTCTACGTCGACGGGCACGCCGTCACCGCCGACAACCACATCCGGCGTGACTCGACGCTCGAGAAGCTCGCCTCGCTGCGTCCGGTCTTCGACCGCGAGCACGGCACGATCACGGCCGGCAACGCGAGCCCGCTCACCGACGGCGCCGCAGCCGTCGTCCTCGCGAGCGAAGCGCGCGCCGATGCTCTCGGACTCGAGCCCCTCGCAGCCGTGCGCAGCTACGCGTACGCCGCGGTCGACCCGGCCGACCAGCTGCTCATCGCGCCCGCCTATGCGATCCCGATCGCGCTCCGGCGAGCGGGCATCACCCTCGACGACATCGACGTCTTCGAGATGCACGAGGCTTTCGCGGCGCAGGTGCTCTCGACGCTGGTCGTTCTCGAGCGCAACGGCGTGGGCCGCGTTCCCGTTGAGAAGTTGAACGTCATGGGCGGCTCCATCGCGCTCGGCCATCCCTTCGGCGCCACGGGCGCGCGCATCGTGCTGACGCTCGCGCACGAGATGAAGCGTCGCGGCGCGAGATACGGCCTCGCGACAGCGTGCGCGGCAGGCGGCAACGGCGCGGCGATCATCCTGGAGCGAGCGGCATGATCGCGTCGCCCACCGCCGCCAGAGTGGCACCCGTCGCGACAGAGAGCCGACCGTCGGTCACGTTCGTCCCGGCGGACGCCGCGGGCGTCGCGAGGATCGTCATCGACCGTCCGGGAGATCCGGTGAACGCGATCGACGTGCGCCTTATGGAAGACCTGGCCGCCGCGATCGCCGCGGCGCGCGACGCGCGGCCGCGCGGGCTGGTCATCTCGAGCGGCAAGGACGGGCAATTCGTGGCAGGCGCCGATCTCTCGCTGCTGCGCGGCACGTCGCAGGGCGACATCGAAAAGGCGAGCCGCTCGATGCAGCGCGTGCTGAACGACCTCGCCGCGCTCCCGTTCGTCACCGTCGCGGCGATCAACGGCCCTGCGCTCGGCGGTGGCCTTGAGATCGCGCTCGCGTGCGATATGCGGATCGCGGCGGACGCGCCCAACGTCCGTGTCGGCCAAACCGAGACGCGCCTCGGTCTCATCCCGGCGGCCGGCGGGACGCAGCGGCTGCCGCGGCTTATCGGCCTCCCGCGAGCGCTCGACATGATCCTCACGGCGCGTCAGCTCGCGCCGAAGCGCGCGCTCCGCGCGGGTGTGATCGACGAGGTCGTTCACCCCGCCGTCCTCCTCCGCGCGGCGATCGATCACGCGACGCGGGACAACAAGCGGAAGCCGAAAGGCGGCGCGACGCTCATCGAGCGTGCGGCGACGTACTTCGCGCCCGCGCGGGCCATCGCGCTGCGGCAAGCGCGCTCGCGGACGCTCGCGGAGACCAAGGGCCGTTATCCCGCGCCGCTCGCCGCGATCGACGCGGTCGCCATCGGTCTCGCGAAGGGAATGGAGGCGGGCCTCGACGCGGAGGCTCGTTCGTTCGGCGAGCTCGCGATCGGCGAGGCCGGTCGCAGCCTGACCGCGCTCGTGGTGCTCACGCTCCGCCAGCGCAAGGCCGCATTCGAAGGGCTCGGGAAGCCGCGCGCGATCGCGAACGTTGGCGTCGTCGGCCTCGGCTTCATGGGCTCGGGCATCGCTCAGGCGGCGGCGTCATCCGGTTTTCACGTACGAGCACGCGACCGCGACGCCGCGGCTGTCGCGAAGGGCCTCTCAGCGATCCGCGCGCTCACGACCGACGCGGCGAAGAAGGGTGTGTTCGAGCGCCGCGAGGCCGCGCGCATCGTGGGCCGCGTCACCGGCGGACCGGATCTCACCGGATTCCGCAGCGCCGATCTGGTGATCGAGGCCGTGTTCGAAGAGATCGCGACAAAGCGCCGGGTGATCGCCGAGCTCGAGCAGGTCCTCCGGCCGGAAGCGGTCATCGCGACGAACACGTCCGCGCTGCCGATCGCCGAGATCGCACGCGAAGCGCGTTCGCCCGAACGCATCGTCGGCATGCACTTCTTCTCGCCGGTGCACAAGATGCCATTGATCGAGATCGTTCGGCCGGCCGCGGCGGATGCGGACGCCGTCGCGACGGCGGTGGCGGCCGCGATCGCGCTGGGGAAGACGCCGATCGTCGTAAGCGACGGCCCCGGCTTCTACACGACACGCGTGCTGTCGACGATGATCGGCGAGGCCTTCACGATGCTCGGCGAGGGCGACTCGATCGAGGCGATAGACCGCGCGATGACCGAGTTTGGCTGGCCGGTCGGCCCGCTGCAGCTCGTCGACGAGGTCGGGCTCGAGGTCGCCGGCCACGCGGGCGAAACGGTCGCGAAGGCGCGCGGCATGACGGCGCCGTCGATCGTGCAACAGCTCGTGGCCGAAGGCTTCAAGGGCAAGCACAAAGGCGGCGGCTTCTACCTCTACGACGGGGGCCGCCGCACGCCGAACCCGCGGGTGCGCGAGCTTCTCGGCGCACCGACGCACCCGGCCGCGGGCGACATCGCCGAGCGGCTCACGCTCACGTTCGTGAATGAGGCCACCCGCTGCCTCGACGAGGGCGTGCTCCGATCGCCGGGCGAAGGCGACCTCGGCGCGGTCCTCGGTCTCGGGTTCCCGCCGTTCCTCGGAGGACCGTTCCATTACGCGGACGCGCAGCGGCAACGAGTCGTGACCGCGCTCGAGCGCCTGGCCGCGTCGCGCGGCGACCGGCTCGCACCAACCGAGTCGCTGCGATCGCGACGGCCGTTCTTCAGCCTGTGACCGCGTCGAACTTCTTCACCGGTAACCCGGACCTGGTCGAGGTCTTCGACAAGGTCATCCCATGGAAACGTGTCGTCCAGGCGGTGGAGGGACCGGGCGCCGACGTCGCCGGGACCGTGTCGACGTGGCGCGAGGTGCTCGATCTCGCCGGTAGGTACATCGCGACCGAGATCGCCCCACGGGCTGCGAAGGTCGACGAGATCGGCGTCATCCGCGAGAACGGTCAGGTACGGATGAACGAGCCGATGATGGAGAACCTCCGCGGTCTCGCGGAGCTCGGGCTCGCATCGCCCTCCGTGCCCGTCGAATTCGGCGGAGCGGGCCTGCCCTTCACCATCGTGATGATGATCGGCGAGATGCTCGCGCGTGCGGATCTCGCGACGCAGGTGCAGCACGGCATCGGCTGGAATTCACCGGCGGCGCTCATCTATCGCTTCGGCACTGAAGAGCAGAAGGCGCGCTACCTGCCCTCGCTCGCGAAGGGCGAGATCATGGGCGCCGTCGCGATGACCGAGCCGCAGGCGGGATCGGACGTCGGCCGCCTCACGACGACCGCGACGCCACGTCAGGACGGCTGTTGGATCCTTCAGGGCCGCAAGCAGTTCATCTCCGCCGGACAGGGCGACATGGTGATCGTGCTCGCGCGCTGCGTCGCCGGCTCGAGCGGCCTCGACGGTCTCGGGATGTTCATCGCGGACCGCGAAGACAAGAATTACATCGTCGAGCGCGCCGAGCACAAGTTCACGATCCGTGCGTCGCCGACCTGTGCGCTGCTCTTTGACGGAACGCGCGCGACACCGCTCGGCAAACCGGGAGACGGGTGGAAGCAGATCCTCACGTTCATGAACGAGTCGCGACTCGGCGTCGGCATCCAGGGGATAGGCGTCGCGACCGCGGCCTTCGAGAAAGCCTCGGAGTACGCGGCGCAGCGCGTCCAGATGGGAAAGCCGATCCGCGAGCATCCCATGGTCGCGGAGATGCTCCTCGACATGGAAACGACGGTGACCGGCGCGCGCGCCCTCGCGTACACGGCCGCCGTCCTTCAGGACCTCGTGCTCTTCGGCCGCGACGAACAAGCCGCCCGCGACCTGCGCGAGCTCACTCCGCTGGTGAAGTGGTACGGGACCGAAGGCGCGGTCCGCGTGTGCCGCCTCGCACTGCAGATCCACGGTGGCGTCGGCGTCGTCGACGAGTACGACGTCGGGCGCTTCATGCGCGATAGCCTGATCACGCCGATCTACGAAGGCACCTCGCAGATCCAATCGCTCATGGCCGTCAAGGACCTCATGAAGGCGACGCTGCAGCGCCCGCGGTCGCTCCTCGGCCGCGGCCCGAGCCGGCTGCTCGCGGACGCGTCGTTCGACGGCCGGGTCGGATCCGACTTCGCCTCCGCGCGCGGACACATCGTCGGCGTGCTGCGTTCGCTCATGGGCCGCCTCGTGCGGCGAAAGGGACCCGGACTCCTGCGCGGCGCACCGCTCGCCGATGAAGACCTCGGACCGATCCTGCTCCACGCCGAGCGGATCACCGAGGCGCTCGCGCACACGCACGTCGCGCGCGTATTGGCCGAGCGCGCGCGCGGCATTCCCGAACGCCGGCGGCTCGCCGAGCGCGCGGCGCGCACGGCACGGCTCGTGGCGGAACGGAACAGGCGCGCGATCGCGCTCGATGACGGCAGCGTGTTTGAGCGGATCGCCGCGTGGCGCTCGGAGCGGAACTAGGCCGTCGGGCTCAGGCCGCGCGCTTCTCGGGTCTGGTCAGAGCTGAAACGAACTTCGTGATGTGATCGTTCGCCCACGCCGCAACCTCGAGCGGCAGCGAGTGGCCGACGCCGTGAACGATGTGGACCTGCGCAAGCGGCAGCTCCTTGCAGCGGCGAGCGTCCGATGCGGAGATCACGCGATCCTCGTCGCCCCACAGCACCAGCGCCGGGGTTCTGCGGAGTTCCTTGAGCCGATCGTCGATTCGAATGCCGCGCTGCTCACCCCCAGGGAGGAGCGCGCGTGCTTTGCTCCAACGGCGCGGCTGGTTCGCCCAGATGATCGCGCGCGCGGAGAGCGTACGCGGGCGCGCGGCAATGCCGTGACGGACGAGCCTCGCGATGAACCGCGCGTCATCTCGCCGACGGCTGCCGACGAGGAAGCGCCGGATCGCTGAGGGACGCAGCCCGCTTGGCCGGAGAAGGGCCCGACCGAGGAGCGGAACGCAATACAGCTTGTAGATCCAGTGCAGCGAGACGCCGAGCCCGACCGGCGCGATGAGCACGAGCCCGCTCACGAGGTCGGGATGGCGAATCGCGAGATGCATCGCGACGCCCCCGCCGAGCGAGTGGCCGAGAACGAGCGCCGGTGGGATCGCGAGGCCCGTCACGACGCGCGCCACGTAGTCGGCGAGCTGCATCACGTTGGCGTCGGATGCCTTGAGCGCCGGGCGGAGCGCAAACCCGGGCAGGTCGACGACGTGCACCGTCCAGCCCAGGTGGCGAAGAAGCCGGATCTGAGGCGCGAGCGCGCGCCAGTCGGCGGAGATTCCAGGGAGAACGATCGCGTGCGGCGGTGCGCCGCTGCCCCAGGTCGTCACGCGGAGGCGGTATCGGTCACACGGGGCCACCTGCACCCGCATGCTCATGAGAATTGCAACCAGTGTGCCTCTTGTCTGCTACCCGTTCGGGGGAACCAGCACGGTCCGGCACGGCGTATGCCTGCTTGAAATCTATGCGCGACCTCGCTGATTCGGTCTCGTCGGCTCGCCGCGACGCCGCGGTGCTGCTCCTCCATGGCCTGACCGGGACGCCTGTCGACATGCACTTCATGAAAGTAGCGCTCGTCGCAGATGGCTACACGGTGAGCGCCCCACTCCTCCCGGGCCGCGGCACCCGTCCCTCCGACATGTTCGGCCTCTGCTGGGAGGACTGGATGTCGTCCGCGCTCGCCGCATACGACGAGCTCGCGCGCGACCACGAGAAGGTCGTCGTGGGAGGCCTTTCGGCCGGAGCGACGATGACGTTGGACATCGCCCTCCGTCGCAAGCCCTCCGCGGTGGTCCTGTGCGCGACCGCGCTCGGGATGAGCAACCCCATCGCGTACCTCGCCCCGTATGTGTGGCGGGTCATCAAGCAGGTGCCGTCTCCCGCGAGCGACCTGGTCGACCTCAACGCCGGCGGGAAGTGCTACGACCCCGCCCCCGTGCGCGCCGTCGCCGAGCTCCTTCATGGGATCGGCCTCGTCCGCCGCCGGCTGGGCGAGATCCGCTGCCCGGCGTTTGTCGCGCACGCCGTCGAGGACCGCCTCGTGCCGGTCCGTTACGCGCACGAGCTCGCGGGGCGTCTCGGCGGACCGGTCACGACGCTGTTCCTCGAGGGCACCGGCCACGCGATCACGGTGGATGCGCGCCGCCACGATGTCGCGGAGGCGAGCGTCGCGTTCCTTCGCCAGGCGATCGCCGTACCGCAGCGCGCCGCGTAGCGACACCGCGCTTCGCGTTCGGTCTCTGCCGCGACTCTCCGTTACCAGAGCGTGATGTGCGCCTTGGTGGCGTGAGTATGGTTAGGACTTGGGTGCGTGGGGCGCTCAAAAGGACGCGCTCCATATCTCAATGGAAAGTCCGTGCGGCTTTGCCGCGCGCCCCGCGCAGATCCCAATCGCGATGACTCGCCCAAGGAGGGCAAATTATGTCCAACGAACAGAGAACTACCCACGCCCGCGTGATACGGCTCAAGACCGAGCCTACGAACAGCGATACGGCGATCAAGCAATGGACCAGCGAGGTCCTTCCCTTGCTCAAGAAGCAAGACGGTTTCCGTGGCGCGACACTCGTCGGGAACCGAAAGACCGGCGATGGCCTGTCGGTGACCTACTGGGCAAGCGACGAGGCCATGAAGAACGCACGTGCGAAGGTCCGCCCGCAGGCGGAAACGATCATGAGCAACGCCGGCAGCAAGATCGTGGACGAGGACGAGTGCGAGGTCGCGGTGCAGGAGCGGATCCAGCCGCCAAAGGCAGGCGTGTTCGTCCGCGTGACGACCGTTGAGGCCGATCCGGCCAAGGCCGCCGAAGGCATCGCCTTCTTCGAAGAGATGATCGTTCCGGTGATCCGCAAGCAGCCCGGCGCGCGCACGGCGATCTTGTTCGTGAATCGAAAGACCGGGAGGACCCTCTCCGCGTCCGGCTGGGACACCCAGAAGGATCTAGAGAAGAGCGAAGCGACCGTCGCCGGCCTACGCGATGAAGCGATCAAGAAGTTCGGTGGTAAGAGCGGCAAGGTCGAGGCGTTCGAGGTGTACTTCACCGAGATCCTCGCGCCCGTCGCCGCAACCCGCTAGCGAACTACGAGGACCATCCGCGCGCTCACCGGCAGGCCTCGCGAGGCCTAGCCAGAAGGAAATGAAATGACCCAGAAAATCCTCCAGATCAACTTCAAGTTCACCTCGTCCGCGGACGAGTACAAGAAGCTCGTCGCTCCGTTCGCCGATCCGATCGCGGCCGTTCCCGGCCTCGACTGGAAGGTCTGGCTCGTGAGCGAGAAAAATCACGAGGCCGGCGGCATCTACCTCTTCAGGGACGAGCCGTCAGCGAACGCATATCTGAACGGCGAGATCGTCATGGGGCTGAAGAAGCAGCCGACGCTCATGGACATCTCCGCGAAGCTCTTCGATGTGGAAGAGAGCCTCACGCACAAGACTCACGGTCCGATCAAGACCGCCGTCGCGGCGTAGCGCATCAACTCGCAGGCGCCGGGGAAACTCGGCGCCTGCGGGGCCGCTCAGCGCTTGGGGGCTTTGCCTTTGGCGCGCGTCGCAGTCTTCCTCTTGCTCGGCTTAGCCTTCGATGTCGTCTTTGTCTTGTCTTTTTTCGCCACGCGCTCGGGAAGCTTCTCGCTCCCTGTCTCGCGATTCCATTCCTCGTAGGTCTCTTTCGAGATCTCACCTTTCACGAGAAGCTCTGCGAACTTGCGGCGTTGCGCTTGACTCTTGAACGGCACGCGCGGAGATTACATCTGCTCTAGCGCGCGCAGCACATCGCGAAACAATACGACCTGCGCGGCGCTGTCGAGCCCGTACCACGGCACCGTCAGACCGATGACATCGGCGTTCGCGCTCCAGAGGCGCACGCGTCCGGCGAGGTCGTCGAGAACGGCGACGCCCAGCTGGTCGAGGCAATGCTCTTCGATGATCCGCGCGGCCTCGGTCCGACGGCGGTCTGCAAGAGCCGCGAGTATCGCGTCAGCCTCTTCGCGAAGGCCCGACTCGTCCAGAACGCGGCGATACGCCGGCACGGTGTACGTGGTTATCTGGAGCGCGAGGGACATGCGGTCGCGTCCCACGACGAGCGGCATGTGCACCGGAGGTGCGTCTCGCTTTGCTCGCGCGGCGCCGCGCGCGAGCGCGGGACGAATGATCCGGTCGAGATATATCGGCGTGCAGAACATGTGAGCCGCGAAGCCATCCGCGATTTCGCCGGCCACGGCCGTCATGACCGGGTTCACGCCCGCGACATAGATCGGGATGGCCGGCCACGGATCGTCGGCGCCGGGTGAAAAGACGGGCTGCCGGATCGCGTAGAACTCGCCTTCGTAGCGGCCATGTCCTTTTCGGTAGGCGTCCCAGCAGGCGCGGACCGCCAGCACGTAGTCCCGCAGGCGAGCGGCGGGGTGGTCCGCCTCGACCCCGAAACGCGAGAGCAGCGTGGGCCCTACCTGGCTCCCGAGCCCAAGGACGAACCGCCCGTTCCCGTACCCCGCGAGGTCCCACGCGGCCTGCGCCGTGGCCGCCGGCGAACGCGAAAACGCGACCGCCACATCGGTCCCGACCGTGACCCGCGTCGTCGCGCGAAGCGCGGCCGCCGACGTGAGGAACGGCTCGCGCCGCACGTCGGCTACCCAGACCCCTGACGCGCCTGCATTCTCGGCTTCGCCAGCGAGCTGCTCCGCCTCGCGCATCGTGACGGTGCCCGGAAGTCCGACGCCCGGTCTCGCGCTCACGGTTTATCCACAAGAATGTTCCATGTGAATGATGGCTTCACGCCGGCGGAGCTGCGAAAGCTGCGCTCTCTCAAGACGCCGTACGGGGTGCAGCGGTTTCTCGACGACATGCCCTATCACCTCGCGACGACCGCATGGTCGCCGAAACGCGTCCTGCGCGAGCGCACGGCGCACTGTCTGGAGGGCGCGTTCTTCGGCGCAGCGGCACTCCGGGTTCTCGGCTTCCCGCCGCTGATACTCGACCTGGAGGCGGAGCGCGACACCGACCACGTGATCGCGGTCTTCAAGGTACGCGGCCACTGGGGCGCGGTCGCCAAATCGAACTACACGGGCTGCCGCTATCGCGAGCCGATCCATCGCACTCTTCGAGAGCTCGCGATCAGCTACTTCGACGTGTACTTCAACCTCAACGGGGAACGTACGCTGCGCACGTTCTCGCGGCCGGTCGATCTCGCCAGGTTCGATCGTCTCGAATGGATGACGGAGGAGAAAGACGTGTGGTTCATTCCCGAGTACCTCCTCACGATCGCGCACACGCCGCTCCTGCGGCCATCGATGGCGAAGCGCCTGCATCGCGTGGGGAAGCGCTCGCTCGATGCCGGGCTCGTCGAGCATCGCTGGAAGTAACGACAGACACCCCATCGCAACCTCTTCATATCGCTGATCGCGCTCACGCGTTAGAGGAGTCGTGGGTAGGGTACGGAACCTTCTAATCGTCTTTGCGCTTGTCGTTGCGCTCACGCCGACATCTTCGTCGCAGGCGGCTACCTGCACGAGCAGCGTGGGACCAGGCATCGCACCGCCGTCTCGTGTGTCGAGCGGCTTGCCGGGCTTCCACGCGGCGTGGTATGGACAGAGCGGGTACATGTCGCTCTGCATGGGAGCGAAAGCGACGGCGACCGTCGCGTTCTACAACAGCGGATCGCGCGGATGGGTCGCGGGTCACATGGGCGAGGTCGCGTATCTCGGCACGTGGACGCCCGAGCACGGCCAGGATTCGGCGAGCATCCTCGGTGGAGACGGGACCGCGGGTTCGCCCGCGACCGGATGGCCGCGCTACAACCGTTTGGCCGCGCAGCCAGCACCGTACGTCGGACCGAATCAGGTCGCGTGGTTCCAATTCGATGTTGTCGCGCCGCCCGTGCCGGGAACCTTCCGCGTCGCATTGCGCCCGCTCATCGAGGGCGCGCAGTGGATGGAGGACTACGGGGTCTTCTGGGTCGTGACGGTACTGAAGGCAGATGGGACCGCTCCGCCGCCGCCACCTGCACCCGTGCCGGTGATCACGACGACCGTCCTCGCCTCGTACTACGGACCCGGCCTCTACGGGAACCGGACCGCGTGCGGGCTGACGCTCACGACGACGCTGCAGGGCGTCGCGCATCGCACGCTGCCTTGCGGGACGCTCGTGCACCTCAAATACGGCGCGAACGAGGTCACCGTCCCGGTCGTCGATCGCGGACCGATGATCCTGAGCCGTGAGTTCGACCTCACGTACGCGACGAAGCTCGCGCTCGCCTGTCCCGACATGTGCACGCTCTCCTGGATCCACTGAGCCGCGCGGCTCAGTAGAGTTCGTCCGTGTTCGACCCGCGAGCGATCTGCGAGACATGCGGTCACACGCGCGACTGGCACGACCGCGACGCCGAACGCGCTCGTCTTGGATCTGACCCGCCCGTCGAGCGACCCTGTTACCGCGAGGTCGGCGGAGCCGCGTGCCGCTGTGGCGGATTCCGCGAGTCGGGCATGTTCGCGATGCCGCGACCCCTACCGACACGAGTCTCCGCACCCGGTCTTGCGATCGTGCGAGTTGGGGCGCTCGCGCTGCTTCTGGTCTTCCTCGGACTCGGGCTGCTTTACGCGTACCGCTCGCAGGCACCGTCGGTACCGCAGGTCGGCGTGGCTCAGGCGATCCGGGACATCAACGCGGGAGGCGTCCGAGCAGTGACCGTGACTGGAAGCACGGCGACCATGGAGTTCAGGGACAGCCCCACGCACAAAGAACAGACGACGCTGCCGCAGCCCGACACGGCCCTTGCGCCGGCTGTTGCGAACTACAACGCGGCGAATCCATCGCAGGCGATCGCGCTCAGGTACGAGCAGGGAACGCAGCCGATCGGAGTCGTCGGGCCGATCGTCCTTAGCCTGCTGCCGATCTTGTTGATCGGCGGGTTCTTCTATTACCTGATGGGAACACGCCGGAGGTCGTAGCGGCACAGCTCATGCGGACGTTCGACCCGTGACGCGAATTCGTTTCACCAAGCTCCCCGGCGGCGAGACGGTGCCCGTTCTCGGCCAGGGCACGTGGCGCATGGGCGACGACAAGAGCAAACGAGACAGCGAAGTCGCCGCGTTACGCACGGGCATCGAGCTCGGGATGACGCTCATCGACACGGCGGAGATGTACGCGAATGGCGGCGCGGAGCGCGTCGTGGGTGAGGCCATCGCCGGCCGCCGCGACCAGGTGTTCGTCGTCACCAAGTTCTATCCACAGAACGCGACTCGCGAGCGTATGGCCGCGGCGTGCGATCGCAGCCTCCGGCGGCTCGACATCGAGCAGATCGACCTCTACCTGCTGCACTGGCCCAGCGACGTGCCTGTGAAAGAAACGCTCGCCGGTTTCGACGATCTCCTCGAGGCGAAAAAGATCCGCTACGCGGGAGTGAGCAACTTCGACGTCGACGACATGGAGGAGCTGGCGCGACTCAAAGATGGCCTCGAGCGCATCGTCACCGACCAAGTCCTCTACAACCTCCAGCGCCGCGCGATCGAATGGGACCTGGTGGCCTGGATGCGGAAGCGGCACCGCCCGGTGATCGCGTACTCCCCCGTCGAGGAAGGGCTTCTCACCAACCCGCATCCCGTGTTGAAGCGCGTCGCCGAGCGGCACGATGCGACGCCCGCGCAGATCGCACTCGCCTGGGTGATCCGCGAGGACGGCGTCATTGCGATCCCGAAGGCGGCCGACCCGAAGCACGTGCACGAGAACCGCGGCGCCGCGGATATCAAGCTCACGAAACGCGACCTCGAGGAGCTGGACGAATCCTTCCCGCCGTCCGACGGAAAGAAGCCGCTCGAGACGCGTTAGATCCGCGAGAGGATCGGGATCTTCGGCGCGATCGCGAAGTTGAGCTGCACGAGGACGATAAAGACGATGCTCCAGAGCGGGTTTATCAAGCAGAGCAGCGCTCCGAACGCATAGAGACCTTGCGCCGCGACAATCCGCCGCTTGATCACTCTCGACATCTCCGCCGTTGTGTCTTTGTTCAGGAGGCCGTGCCCTTCGGCGTAGATCAAGGCGAGGTAGACGATCACGCCGAGCAGGAGGATGTTCGCCCAGTACGCGACGAGCGCGAGGCGGAATGTGATGAACTCCGCGAGAAGCGCAGTCGAGAACGGCATCAGCGCTACGGTAGCGAGGAACGCGAGCTGCAGCCACGCGAGATCGCGATCGGCAGTTGCAAATAGGTTGAGCTGCGTCTGCTGAGCGTTCCAAAAGATTCCGAGCGTTAGAAAGCTCAAGAGGTAGGTCACGAGACGCGGCCCGAGAGTGAGCAGCGCGTTCCAGAGGTCCTGCTCCGTGACGATCGGTCCCGGATCGGGAACGTGTATCTCGAGGACGATGAGGGTCATCGCGATCGCAAACACGCCGTCGGACAGCGCGGCGATCCGGTCGAGGCGGCGGCCCGCGAGGTCGTTGTAGTGACGAATCATGGTTTCCGGCTATGCGAAGAGCGGCGCCATCTCGTGGCGACGGATCACGTCGTTCAGTTCTTCCACGCTCGGTGCCGGTCCGCCGCGGTCCGCGGCGTCCAGGATCTTCGCGAGGAGATCGATATCACTCGCGGTGTTGAGGAAAAGCCCCGGGCGAGCAAGGACGAACCGCACCGTGAGATCGATGTCGCGCAGGTCGGTGAGGGGCTCGTACCACGTCGTCGGTCTCGCGGGACGCTCGCCCGGCCATGGCCCGAGCGTGATCGCCTTGATCGTCTGGATCGCGACGCCGCGTTTCTCGCAGAGCGCGATAAGCGCCTCGGCGTCGCGCGCGTATTGTTCGCCCGCGAGCTGGGTTGCGTTGTATGGGAACAGCACGCTGTCGAAGGGAAAGCGCTCGAGACTTTCGCGGTGCCGCCGCGCGACCTCGAGTCCGTGGCCGGTGACGCCAATGAAGCGCGTGAGGCCGGCGTCACGCGCCTCGACGGCGGCGCGAAGCGCGCCGTCCTTCCCCATCGCGACGTCCCACTCCTTCTGGTCGACGAGGTTGTGCAGCTGGAGCAGGTCCACGTGGTCGACGCCCAGCCGGCGAAGCGACAGGCGGATTTGGTCGCGGGCCTCGGCATAGGTGCGCTGGCCAGTCTTGGTCGCGAGGAAGAAACGGTCGCGGCCCTCGCGCCGGAGCCACGGCGCGATGTGCAGCTCTGAATCGCCGTAGCTCGCCGCCGTGTCGAGGTGGTTCAGGTCGTAGCGGAGCACGAGCTCGAGCGCTCGGTCCGCCTCCGCCTCGGTGACCTGGCCGAGCGCGGCGGCGCCGAAGATGGTCCGCCGGCTCTCGTGGCCGGTGCTGCCGAATTGTGCGCTCGGGATCACGGCCCAACGATAGTTCCGTGCGCTCTTTCGAGCCTAGAATCGCGCTGGGCGAAGGCACGGGGAGGCACACCATGGCGATTTCGACGGCGAAGCCGACGACGGGATTCACCTACCGCGAGATCACTCTGCAGGACCGCCTGCGCGAGGTCGCGCGCGAGGTCGGCGACAAGCCGGCGCTCGTCATGGGCGACCGGAGCGTCACCTTCCGCGAGATCGATGAGCTCAGCGATCGGTTCGCGGCGGCGCTCGCGAAACGCGGTGTCCGCGCCGGCGACCGGGTGACCATCTTCATGCCGAACTCCGTCGAGTTTGTGATCGCCTTCTACGGAACGCTCAAGGTGGGCGGGGTCGTGAATCCGATCAACGCCCAGTCGAAGGAACGTGAGGTCCGCTTTCAGGTCGACGATTCGGGAGCGACAGCGGTCCTCTACCACGAGGCTTTGGCTCTGGTCGTCGACGCGGTGCGTCCGGACCTCACAAAGGTGCGCGTGTTCGCGGTGACCGGCAAGACGGCCCCGAGCGGGGTCGAACGATTCGACGATCTCGCTGCGGAAGCGGGGACTGCTTCGGTCCGCGTCTCCATGGACGACCTCGCCGCGCTTCCGTACACGAGCGGCACCACCGGATTCCCGAAGGGAGTCATGCTCACGCACGCGAACCTCACTGCAAACCAGCAGCAGTTCTTCGCTGCCGTGCCAGTGCGCCGCGACGATGTCTTCCTGAACGTGCTCCCCTACTTCCATATCTACGCGCTAAACCTGCTCATGACCGGCGCGATCAGCCTTGGAGCAACGCAGGTGATCATGCCCCGGTTCGACATGGTCGAGTACTGCACGCTCGTGGAGCGCCATCGTGCGACGGTCTGCTTCATCGTCCCGCCGATCGTCCTCGGCCTCGCGATGAGTCCCGAGGTGGAAAAGCACGACTTCTCGTCAGTCCGCTTCTTCTTCAGCGGCGCGGCGCCGCTCGCGCCGGATCCCGCGCGCCGGATGATGCAGCGCATCGGGAAGCCGATCATCCAGGGCTACGGCTTGACCGAGACCTCACCGGTGACGCACGCCAATCCGATGGACGCGGCCGTGCTCGAGTCGATCGGGCCGGTCGTCCCCGGCACCGAGGACAAGATCGTCGATCTCGAGACGGGCACGAAGACGCTCCCGGACGGCGAGGTCGGCGAGATCTGCGTTCGCGGCCCGCAGGTCATGCGCGGCTACTGGAACAAGCCGCAGGACACGGCGGACGTCATCCGCGACGGCTGGTTCCACACCGGCGACGTCGGCCGGCGTGACGACAAGGGTTACGTCTTCATCGTCGATCGCAAGAAGGAGTTCATCAAGTACAAGGGCTTCGGTGTCGGGCCGGCGGAGGTCGAGGCGGTGCTCTGCGAGCACCCCGCGGTCGCGGACGCCGGCGTCATTGGAAAAGCGAACGAGGAGGCCGGCGAGATCCCGAAAGCCTTCGTGCAGCTTCGCCCGAACGCGCAGGCGACGGCGGACGAGCTGATCGCTTTCGTGAAGGAGCGAATCTCCGACTACAAGCGCGTGCGCGAGGTCGAGTTCATCGACAAGGTGCCGCGCACGGCGTCCGGGAAAATACTTCGCCGAGAGCTCGCGGAGAGGGAACGGGCGAAGGCCACCTGAGGCTCACGCGGCGGCGTGCGCTCGCGGCTAGCCCTTCACCCCGCCGATGCGGATTCCTTCGATGAAGTGTCGCTGGAAGGCGAAAAACACGGCGATCATCGGGATCGCCGCAACCGCAGCGCCCGTCATGAGCATCCCGTAGTCGGTATTGAACTCGCCTTGCAGCGTCGCGAGACCAACCTGCACCGGATACTTCGCGGGATCGTGCAGGATCACGAGCGGAAAGATGAAGGCGTTCCAATAACGCTGGAACGTGAAGATCGCGAGCACCGCGAGCGCGGGACGCGAAAGCGGCACGATGATGTGCCGGTATACCTGCCACTCCGATGCACCATCGACGCGCGCGGCGTGTTCGAGCTCGGTCGGTAGCGTCTGGATGAACTGCTTCATCAGGAATATTCCAAACACGTCAGCCAATCCCGGAAGGATCACGCCGGGGTAGGTATCGAGCAAGCCCAGGAACCGGAGGATGAAGAACACCGGGATCAGCGTCACCTGCGCCGGCACCGTGAGCGTGCTCACGACCAGCCAGAACATCACGTTCTTTCCCGGGAAGCGCCGCTTCGCGAACGCGTATCCGGCCATGGAGTCAAAGAGAAGGTGGAACGCGGTGATCACGCCCGCGATCACCACGGTGTTGAACAGCCACCGAACGATCGGCGTGGTCTCGAAAAGCCGCACGTAGTTCGCCGCAGTTAGCTCCCGCGGCACGACCTCTGGCGGCACCCGCACCACGTACTGCGTCGGTGACAGCGACGTCAGGAACAGCCAGTACAACGGGAAGAGCGACAGCCCCCCCGCGAGGAGCAGAACGATATGGACCGGAAGGCGCTGCTTAATACTCGACATCGGACCGAAGCGAGCGGAACTGCACCACGGCGACAACGAGCGCCATTCCGAACAGGACCACCGCCATCGCACTCGCGAGCCCGTAGCGCCCGAACTGGAAGGCCGTGGAATAGATGAGCTGAACGATCGTGATCGTCGCGTTATTCGGCCCGCCGCCGTTCGTCAT
Organism: Chloroflexota bacterium; assembly: GCA_038040345.1. GTDB lineage: Bacteria > Chloroflexota > Limnocylindria > P2-11E > P2-11E > 3-1-20CM-2-70-9. The sequence continues at coordinate 46,288 of JBBPIQ010000002.1, read as the reverse complement.
GATGTACACGCGCTCGAATAGCTGGAACGCGAGGATCGTGTAGATCACGAGCAGGTAAAGCGTTGTCGGCCGCAAGAGCGGCACCGTGATGTGGCGCCACTTCGAGAACCAGCTCGCGCCGTCGAGGTCCGCCGCCTCGTAGAGCTCCCGAGGCAGCGACCCCATCGCCGCGGAGTAGAGGACCACGCCGCCGCCCGGAATCGTCAACACGGCGCTCAGGATCACCGCGATGAGCGCCTGATCCGAGCTTCCGATCCAAAGGTAGGGGCCTAGCCCGACCGTGCCCAGCGCCGCGTTTGCGAGTCCGTACGGATTGGCATTGAAGATCCAGCGCCACACCATCGCAACGAGAATCGCCGAGTTCACCAGTGGCAAGTAGAAGAGCGCGCGGTAGAAGACATGCGCTCTCGGGCCGAGCGGCTGAATGAGGCTAGCGACGACGAGGGCGAGAGTGATCTGCGCCGCGACGACGACCGTCGCGTACAGGATCGTGTTTCCGACCGCTTGTATGAAGACCGGATCGGCCGCAAGCGTCTCGAAGTTCGCGAGTCCGATGAACTCGCCGCCGGTCACCCGCGCGTTCTGCAGCGACAACACCAGCCCCTGGACAACCGGCAGCAGCGTGAACACGACGAACAGCGAGAAAGTCGGTAGGACAAAGATGTACGACCAGCCGTAACGTCGCAGCACCGCGGGGAAGCTGCGTCGCCGCCGCGGTGCTGCGGTCGCGATCATGTTTATTTGTTGGCTTCGTCCAGTAGCTTCTGCGCCTGCGGCGCCACCTCGTCGAGTGCCTGCTTGGGCGTCTTCTTGCCCTCGAGCGCTGCGTCACGCGCCGGCCGCAGGTACTTCTGGTCGATCTCGGACCACGTGCTTACGTTCGGCAGCACATACGTGAAGGCGCCCATCGTGGCGACCTTCGCCTTAGCCGGGTGATAGTCGCCGTAGATGCCTGCCGCGGACTTTCGGCCCGCGGGGGCGAGCCAGTACTCGACCGGGGGCGTCTGCTTCTTGAGGTCCGGTCCGATGTCCGGCCCGGTGAGGTATTTCGCGAACGCGTGCGCCGCGGCCTTCTTGTCGGCGTCTGACTGCTCGCGCACAGCGATGAAGCCGACGCCGCCCCATGCTGTCTGGTCGCCCTTCGCCTTGGGGAAGTTGGCGATGTCCCAGTTCGTTCCGAATTTCCATTTCGCATCGGCATTGAGGACATTGATCATTGCGCTCGGTCGCTGCAGGATCGCTACCTCACCGGCGAGGAAGCGCGCCTGCGAGTCGTTGGGGTTCAACGTCAAGAAGTCGGGCGGCATGACTTTCTGTTGCGCGAGCGCGACCCACTTCTCGAGGCCGCTCACCGCGTCGGCGCTGTTGAACGTCCAGGTCTTGATGGCACTGTCGTACGGCCGGCCACCGTCAATGAGCATGAAGGCGAACTCGTCGTTCGCGTGCGCGAAGCCGAAGATCTGCTTGCCGTCGGCGCGCCTGAAGGTCAGCTTCTTCGCCGCCGCGAGGAACTCGTCGTACGTCCAGTTGCCATTCGCCGGGGGCGTGACCCCAGCCTCTTTGAAGAGATCGAGGTTGATGTACTCGAACCACGGCACGATCCACAGTGGATAGGCCACGACGGTGCCCTTGTACGTCGTGGCCTTGAGCGCACTCGGGTTGAAGTCATTGCGCTCGGCGTCGGTGAGCGTCGGCTGCGAGAGCTGACCAGCCGCCGCGTACTTCAGCACGTCGCCGCCCGTCGTGTGGAACACGTCAGGACCGGCGTGCTGCTGGAGGATCGCGATGTCGAACTTCTGGTCCGTCTCGGCGCCAAACGGGCCGCCCTGGATCGCGATGCTCACATTCGAAGCGCGCTCCTTGTAGGCCTTCACCGCCGCATCGGAGGTGATCGTTTCGGCGGACTGCGTGCCCTGGGCGTAATTACGCCGCCACCACTCGATGCTGACAGGCTTTGGCGCAGGGCTTCCGCTCGCACTCGCACTCGGGCTCGGGCTGGCCGTCGCAGTGGGTCCGCACGCGACGACCACGCCGACAGCGGCCATGGACTGCAGGAAGCGCCGACGATTGATCAGACCATCACGTGTCATCTGTAACCTCCACCCTGTCAAATCAACAGCGGGACTATAGGAGTTACTTCGTCCAGTCGGCGATGTTGTACATCTCCGAGTCCCACGGTGACGGGTCGACGCCTTTGAGAGATTTTGCGACCCCACTCGTCACGGCGGCTCGCTGGACGAGCGGGATCACGGCCACGTCCTGGACCAACAGATCGTTCGCCTGTCTCAAGAGCTGCGCGCGCTTGGCCGGGTCCGTCTCGGTGCCGAGCGGCGTTACCAGCGCGTCGAACTCCTTGCTCGAGTAGCGCCCGCGGTTTCCGAGCAGCCAGTTGTTGGCTTTGGACGCCATTTGGCCCGTGGTCCAGCTTCCGGCGAGATACGCGGTCGGATCCGGGTCGCCGCCGTCGGCGTACATCTGCACGTCGGCCCAGAAGCGATTCGCGCCGCCGGGCGAGCCGCTCAGGAAGAACGTGCTGAACGGTTCGGAACGAAGCTCGACCTGAAATCCGACGCTCTCCCAGTCCTTCTGGAGGACGAGCTGCGTGTTTTCCCGGCGCGCATTGACGTTCGTCTGGAAGAGGATCGCCAGCTTCACCCCGCCCTTCGCCCGCACTCCATCAGCGCCCTTGACCCAGCCGGCGCGATCGAGCTCAGCGTTGGCGGCGGCCAGATCGAACTTGCAGACATCGAACCCTTTCGTGTTCGGCGAGCTCATCGCCTCGGGCGCGGCGATGACGTTGCACGTCGCCTTGCCGAATACCCCGTCGCCGTAGAGCCGTTGCGCGATCGCGTCACGGTCCGTGGCCATCGCGAGCGCACGGCGAACAGCCTTGTCGGAGAAGAACGGGTGCGTGGTGCCCGGCTCGCTGCGCTTGTCGCCGAGCGACGCGGCGGGGTTCGAGAAGTTGAGCTCGACGCGCTCGACGCTCGAACCGAGGACGGTCACGAGGCTGCCAGCCTGCGAGCTCGTCGCCATCGTCCGGAGCGTGTTCGCGTCCACCTGTAGGTTCCACGCGTAGTCGATGTCCCCGGTCTGAAAGAGAGCGCGCGCCGCGGCCTCGGGCTCGCCACCTCCTTTGAACGTCACCGACCTGAAGAATGGCTTGTTCGGATCGCGGAAGTTCTCGTTCACGTCGTACGTGACCACATCGCTTCCTTTGAAATCACGCACCTTGTATGGACCGGTGCCGATCGGCTTCCTGTCGGCTTCGCAGCTCGCGGCCTTCGCGCCGACGCAGCTCGCGTACTGGTCCTTCTGGAGGATGGCACCTTCCGAGCCGACTCCCCACTGGAACACGAATGGATGAGGCGAGCGGTATGTGACGACCACGGTGTTCGAGTCGCGCGCTACGACACTCTGAACCCCGTCGCATCGATCGAACGTCGACGCGGCCGTCAGTGGATCGCACTGGTACTGGTAGGTGAAGGCCACGTCGTCGGCGGAGAAGGACGATCCGTCCGACCACTTCACGCCCGCCCGAAGCTTCCACGTCACGCTCGTGAAGTCCTTTGCGATGCCGCCGTTGGCGACGTTCGGGATCTCCGCCGCGAGGCCGTTCGCGATCGGCTGGCCGTCCTTGCCGAGCGACGCGAGTGGCTCGAGGACCAGCCGAGCGGCGTCGCTGTCCTTCGGGCCTGTGGCGAGATGTGGGTTGAGGGTGGAGGGCGCCTGCCAGTACAGGATCTTGAGGTCGCCTCCGGCCCCGCGCTGCGCCACCGGCGCGCCCGTGGAGACCCTCGGCGTGGGAGTACGCGTGTCGCCCTGCGGCAACACACATGAGGTCAGCGCCACGATGGACGCGATCCCGAGCGCCGCGACGCGCCGCCGAGACTCCAAGCCGCTAGAGCGCGCCGATCGCGAGGAGCAGCCCGCCCTTCTTGATAGCGGGACTCGTGACCGTGAAGAGGATCACTCCACTCACCGGCGCGGTCAGCGCCGCGATGGGGTCGCCGACGAGGTCGGTCATTTCGCCGACGAGCTCGCGCGCCTTCACCATTTGATCGACCTTCACGTGACAGTGGAAGATCCCTTCGACCGGCGAGCGCAGCCATTCGAAGCTCCTGACGACCGTCGGCGGCGCGACGCGCTCCGGCTTGCCACTGATCGCCCCGATCGTGCGCAGGATGTTCGTGACGCCGGTGACATGCCGCGCGACGTCCTCTTCGATGAGCTGGCCGCGGCCGCCAGACTCGGCGAGCATCGCCGCGATCCCGTTCTGGGCCGCCACGGCCATCAGCGTGCCGGGACGCTCACCGGTCGGCGCGCTCTTCACAGCCCAGCGCGCGCCGTACGCGTTCGCCATCGCCTCGATGCGCCCGTCGAGCGACGCGTCCCCCGTCTCGCGGTAGATCACGAACGGCACGAGATCCTCGATGAGGTCCCCGGCGTGGAGGTCGATCGCGTTGTCGCATTTGGTGATGACCTCGGTGAGGAGGCGATGCGCGAACCGCTCGCCCCACGTTCCGTCCGCTTTGCCAGGGAAGAGCCGGTTCAGATTGTCGTTGTCCTCCGGGTTCACGTAGATGCTGCGCTCGTAGAACCCGGGCCGGTTGAGGAGCGGAATGATGAGGATCGTTCCGCGGACGGCGTCGGGCGAGATCGTCCGTCCGAGGCGAATGGCCGCCTCGATCCCGGTGTATTCGGCTGCGTGGATCCCCGCGGTGATCAACACGGTCGGGCCGGCCATGAGCCCGGCGATGGCGATGTACGGCCATTGGTACTTGGCGAGCCCCTCGTCGCCGGCGAACGTGAACAAGCCCGAGGCGCGCTCACCCGCCGCTGGGATCGCGATCGGCCCGATCTTCACGCGCCCTCCGTCAAATGGTGTAGTTAATCCCTAGCCGGTTTGCCGATTGTGGCCGTTCGTCGTGGGGTCGATTCTGACGCTGGAGCAGGATGTTCATCCGGCACGGAATGCCACGCCACGTGGCGACGAGTGTCGCTGCGCTGTCCCTTGTCCTTCTATTGGTCTCTTGCGGAGCCGCGGTCCCCGCGGCGCCGACACTCGAGCCACTCTCGGGAACGTACACCGCGAGCGGCGGAGGAGGCGCGCTGCCTGCCGTTCAGGCGCTCACGGCGCGATTCCAAGAGCTTCACCCTGCGGTCGACTGGATCGTCTCGGAAAGCGGGTCGAACTCCGCGATCAAGCTCGTGCTGTCGAACACCATCGACGTCGGGTTCGTGAGCCGCGCGTTGACCGACGCCGAAATGCAGAAGGTGACGGGCATTCCGATCGGCTTCAGCGGAACCGCGGTGATCGTCAACTCGGCCAATCCTGTGAAGAACCTGACCCGCGACCAGCTTCTGAAGATCTACACCGGAGAGGTCACGAGCTGGGTGGAGCTTGGCGGCACCGAGCCGACGGTCCGGGCCTACATTCGCGAACCGAACGCGGCGACACGCCAGACCTTCGAGGCCTTCGTCTTTGGTGGAGCGGTGCCGGCCTACGGAAAGAACGTCCTCCAGCAAACCGAGATCGAGGCGATGTTCACCGCGGTCAGCTCGTTCCACGGCGCGATCGGGATCGCGAGCACCGGTTCGCGAACTGCGAGCGACAAGCGCGTCAGGATGCTCAGCATCGATGGCATCACCGCGAGCCAGGAGACCATCGCGAGCGGCGAATACAAGATCGTCCGCCCGCTCGCGGTCATTTACTCGAACGCGGCGGAGTTGAAGCCGGCGGTCCGCGCGTTCTTCGACTTCGTGAAAAGCGCGGAGGGTCAGCGGATCGCAGCCGCCGCCTTCTAGGAGAGCGACCGGCGGTAGTGGTCGAGATCCATGGCCTCACCCGTCACGCGCGACTGCTCTGCCGCGAACGCCATGAGATGGCTCGCCAGCGCCTCGCGGGCTGAGGTGAGTACGCCGGCACGATCGCCCCGTATCGCACCGACGAACGCGCGCATCAACCCGTCGTCTCCCCCACCGTGACCGCCGACGCCACGGGGCCTCGCGATGCGCTCCGCCTGGCCGGTGCGGTGATCGTGGATCTCAATTTCGCCGCGGGCCTCGTTCGCCAGCAGGGTCGCGCGAGTCCCGTCGATGCGGATGGTGCGCCCTTCGACGTGCGACGCCCCTTGCATCGTGAGGCTGACGGATAGCCCGCCCGCGAAGCGCATGAGCACGACCTGATGGTCGACGGCGTCGTTGTCCGAGCGGTACACGCACCGACCATACGGCCCGGTCTCCAGCGCGCGCATCACACCTTCGGGAGTTCGGTCGAGCGTGATCGCGGCGACGGCGAAGCTCGCGGGGTCCTCGCGCAGGCGATCGAGATACACGCGCGGCGCGAAATACGGGCACGCCTCGGCGATCGGACAGCCGTCGGTGCAGCGGTCAGGGATTTCAGGACCGACCGCGTCGTGTGTGAAATGCGTGAGCGAGCCCGACGAGGACAGCCGTTCGCATCGGCCGAAGATCCACACGAGGAGATCGAGGTCGTGGCAACACTTCGTCAGGATCATCGGGCCGGCCCGGGTCGTGTTTCCCCAGTTTCCGCGGACGTAGCTGTGCGCGAAGTGCCAGTAGACGAGGTTCTCTCGCCAGTCGACGGAGACGATCGCGCCGAGACGGCCTGACGTGATGATCTCGCGAAGCGCGACGAAGAACGGCGCGTAGCGCAGCACGTGCGCGATCTGAAGCAGCCGCCCGCGCGACTCGGCGGCGCTCGCGATCTCGAGGCACTCGCCGGCGGTGGGCGCGATCGGCTTCTCGAGCAGCATCTCGTAGCCGGCCGCGAGGAGAGCGAGCGTGCTCGCTCGGTGGTGGCGCTCGAGGGTCGCATTGATTAGCGCCGGCGCGAGCGGCGAACGCCCCGCGATGTCTTCCCAGGACCGGAACTGACGTTCGGCGGGTATGCGGTGCGCGTTCGCGAACCGCGCGCGACGCGCGTCATCCGGTTCGACCACGGCGACGAATTTCGCTACCTCCGGGTTGCGCTCGGCAAACGCGCCGTAGGCGAGATGGCCACGATTGCCCGCCCCGACCATTACGAGTTCGACCGGCCGCATAGCCCGAAGGCTAGCGGGTGCGGGTCATTCGACCTTGCGATGGGCGCCACCGCGTCCATCTAGCATCCGGGCCATCAGCAGCGAAGTCCGCCTCGACGACCTGGTCGCGAATCGAACGATGTCGCCCGAGATCGCAAAGACGCTGCGCGAGATCGCGCGCGGCAGGCGGTCGTTCATCACCTTCGCCGTACCCCGCTTAGCGGGCAAGACCACGGTGCTGCGCGCCATGCTCGCGGAGCGCCCGGCCGGAGCGCCGGTCGTGACGCTCGCCGAGGATGGCGTCGACATCGACGAGCTGGTCAAGAAGAGCACCGGTGGCTATCTCGTCATTCCTGAGATCGCGAAAGGCGCGGCGATGCCCGGCTACATCTGGGGCGCGGAGGCGCGCCGGATCTTCAAAGCGGCGAAGGAGGACGTCTCGCTCGCCGCGACACTTCACGCAGACGGACCGGACGACGCTTTCGCGCAGATCTGCCAGGGCTGCGGAGTGCCCGACGCCGAGGCGTCGAAGATCGCCTTCGCCGTTCACCTCCGTTCGATCGGACGCTGGGAGGAACCCACGCGCCGCGTCGTCCAATCGGTTCACGCGATCGATGGCGTTCGCGACGGCAAGCCACAGATGAAGCTCCTCCACCGGTGGGACGAGCAGAACGACCGCTTCATCTAGCTCCGCTTGATCGACACCTCACCGCTCCGCGAATCGCGCTCGTTCCGACTGCTGTGGTTCGGCCAGCTCGTGTCCCTCACCGGGACGCAGCTGCGTCTCGTGGCCATCCCCTACCAGATCTATCTGATCACCGGCTCGTCATTGGACGTCGGGCTGATCGGACTCTTCCAGGCGATCCCCTTGATCTCACTCGCGCTCTTTGGGGGAGTCATCGCCGATCGTGTCGACCGGCGCCGGCTGCTCATCGTCACTCAGATGGGCCTCGCGGCGTGCTCGGCCGGGCTCGCGATCGGAACACAGCTCGGATTCGCGAACGTGCCCTACCTGTACGCGTTCACCGCGATCGGCGCGGCCTTCTCGGCTCTCGATGGCCCTGCGCGCGGCGCGCTCACGCCAAGCCTCGTCGAGCGCCATCAGCTCCCGGCCGCGATGGCCCTGAACCAGGTCCTCTTCCAAACCGCCGCCATCGCCGGCCCCGCTCTCGCCGGCGTCGTGATCCTCACCTTTGGTGTCGCCGGCGCGTACTGGATCGACGTCGCGTCGTTCGTGGTGGCGATCGTCGCCGTGACCGCGCTCGTCGCGCCGCCGCGTGAGGTCCGCGTCCACCTGCCGGTCGGCCGCGCGCTCGTCGAGGGACTCGCGCATTTCCGAGCGAATCGGATCCTCTTCGGGACGATGCTGCTGGACTTCCTCGCCACGTTCTTCGGCTCCCCGCGAGCGCTGTTCCCCTTCTATGCCGACCGCATCTTCGCAGTCGGACCGCAAGGCCTCGGACTTCTGTTCGCAGCTCCGGGCGTCGGATCGCTCATCGCGGCGCTTACCTCGGGATGGACCAAACGCGTGCGGCGTCAGGGATTCGCGGTTCTCCTCGCGGTCGCCGCGTGGGGCTTCGCGATCGCGGCCTTCGGCCTCATGAACGATGGCCTCTTCATCCCCGCGCTCGTCTTCATCGCCATCGCGCAAGGCGCCGACACGATCAGCGCGATCTTCCGCAGCACCATCCTGCTGACGGTCGTGCCCGACCATTTGCGTGGGCGCCTCGTCGCGATCAGCTCGATGTTCTTCCTGGGCGGGCCGTATCTCGGTCAGGTTGAATCAGGAGTCGTGGCGGATCTGATGTCCCCGATGTTCTCGGTGGTATCGGGAGGGCTCGTGACCCTCCTCAGCGTCGTCGGTGTCGCGCTCTGGGCGCCGGAGGTCGTCTCCTATCGAACTCCGGCACCCGAACCCAAAGAGGTGCCTAGCCGCGACGCATGAGCGCGCGAGCGTTGGTGAGCGCGAGGAAGCCGAACGCTGCGGCGGCCGCGATGCCGACGAGCAATATGGCGCTGCCGGTCGCGAGCCAGTCGCCCGAGCGGTCTGTCCCAAGCCGTCCCGCCGCCACACCGGCGGTCGCGATCGCTGTCGAGTAGTACGCGAGTGCGAGCCCGAAGATCGTGAAGCCAATGAACGCTAAGGTTTTGGGCCAAGTGGGGTTCTTCATGGGCTGCATTCAATTTGGGCGGCGCGTTTCGGTCAATGTCGCGCGGGTACCAAGTCCAGTCGCAACGGAATCGATCCTCTGCCGTTGCGCGTTACGCGACCGGATGCCGGTCGGAGTAGGCTCATTTTCTCCATGAAGACCCATGCCTCTTCGGCGACGCTGGGCGATCGCGTCAGCGAGGACATGCCCCGCATCCGCGCGGAGCTCGAGACGCTCGTCCGCATCCCCTCGATCAGCCACCCCGGTCACGATCCGTCACAGCTACGCAGATCCGCCGAGGCGACCGCGAAGATCCTTCGCGAGGCGGGCTGCGAGACGAAGATCGTCGAGATCGAGGGCGTGCCCGCAGTGATCGGGCACGTCGCCGCCCCGGCCGGCGCTCCCACCGTTCTCCTCTATGCGCACCACGACGTTCAGCCGACCGGCGGGCGCGACCTCTGGCATTCCGATCCATTCGAACCAATCGAAAAGAACGGACGGCTCTACGGTCGCGGCACGTCCGACGACAAGTGCGGGATCGTCATGCACGCGGGCGCGCTCCGCGCGCACGACTCGCGGCCTCCGATCGGCGTGACCGTGTTCGTCGAAGGCGAGGAGGAGTGGGGCTCGCCCAACCTCGCGAAGTTCCTCGACGAGTACGGCAGCGAGCTGCGCGCCGATGCCGTGATCCTCGCGGACTCCGGAAACTGGCGCCCCGGACAGCCCGGTCTCACGATCTCATTGCGCGGGATCGTCGCGTGCGACATCGAGGTGCGCACGCTCGATCACGCGGTGCACTCAGGCGAATTCGGCGGGCCGGTGCCCGACGCGCTCACCGTGCTCGCGAAGACGCTTGCCACGCTGCACGACGACCGCGGCAACGTCGCGGTCGCGGGGATCGCGCGCGGAAAGGCCGACCCGCTCGACCTCGAGGAGGACGAGCTCCGCAAGCAGGTCGGTTTGCGGCCCGGTACGAAGCTCATCGGCGAGGGCGGGATCACCGACCGGATGTGGATGAAGCCCTCGATCTCCATCCTCGGGATCGACGCCCCCAAGCTCACCGAATCGACGAACCAGCTCGTGCCCTCGGCGAAGGCCCGCGTGTCCATGCGCATCCCGCCCGGGCAGGACGCGGATGCCGCCCTCAAGGCACTGGCCGAGCATCTTCGGACGCACGTGCCTTGGGGCGCGGAGGTCTCGATCACGCCGCGTGGGTCCGGCAAGCCATACAAGCTCGAGGGCAAAGGTGCGGCGTACGACGCGATGCGCCGCGCGATGAAGGAAGCATTCGATCGCGACCCCGTCTTCATGGGCGCCGGCGGGACGATCCCGTTCGTCGCCGACTTCGCCAAGGCGTTCCCGAAGGCCACCCTTCTCCTCACCGGTGCGGGCGACCCCTTCTCGAACGCTCACTCCGAGGACGAAAGCGTCGACCTCAAAGATCTCGAGCGGTCGACGCTCGCCGAAGCGCTCTTCTTCGAGTACCTCGCCTCCAAATAGAGCTTTCCGGCACGCGTCCTGCGGCGTCGGCCTTCCATGAAAGATCGCCCGGACCACCTAGACGACATCCCCGATTCCGAGATCGAAATCGAGCCGTTCGCGGAACCCGTCGAGACCGACCCCGCCGAAGCGGTCGAGGAGGCCGAGCCGTACTTTCCGCCGACCGACCCGGTCGTGCGCGTCGACCATAAGGGCGAGACGAGGATCGCCGGCGGTTTTGGGACTGGAGAAGCGCTCGAGCAGCGTCCGCAGGCTGTCCTCGGCGGCGTCCCATCCGATGAAGCGCTCGAGGATCTGGTCCACCGCGCGCTGCGGCTCGACGCGAGCACCGCGTCCCTCCACTTAAAGGTTGGCGTGCTGCAGGGAGTCGTTCGCTCGCGGGGGTTGATCGAGGACGAGTCCGATGCCGAGAACGCGCTAGCGGTCGCGGGCGACGTCCCGGGCGTTGTCGAGGTCATCGACGAGCTGGGTCGTCCCGAGTAACCGGATCATCGCCGCGCCGGTCGAGCACGCGGCCATGAGGGTCACCGCGGCGATGACGCTCTCACCGCCGCGGAGCGCCACCAGGGCGAAGCTGCAGCCGAGCGCGAAGAGCGCGGACGCGAGGAGGGGCCTCACTTAGCCCCTCGTCCCGAGCACGGTCTTGCAGGTCTGGTTGAACGTCGCGAGCGCGGATTCGAACGTCGGTGACCCGGTGACCTTCAGCGTCTTGAGGGCCTCGTACTTCGCGAGGCATTCCTTAACTCGCGGATCGGTCGTGTCGAGCTTTGGGGCGGTGGTCGGCTTTGGTGTAGCCGTGGGCTTTGGAGTCTCCGTCTGCGCAGGCGGCACGAGGAGCGACCGGTATTTGGCCACGAAGGCATCGGTCGAGAGCCCGCTCGCGGCGATCGCGCGATCGCAGGCTTCCTTCGTATTGGTCGCGCCACGCTTGTAGCGGGCGACGCACTCGCTGAGCAGCGCCTCGAACGAGGTCGTCGTCTGGACCGTCTTTGGCGCCGTTGTCTTCGTCGTCCGGGGGGTGGCCGTTGGAGTTGGTCTCTCGGTCTTCGGCGCCGGCGGCACCAAGAGCGAGCGGTACTTGGCAGCGAATGCGTCGGCGGAGAGTCCGCTCGCGGCGATCGCCGTGTCGCAGGCTTCCTTGGTGTTGGTCGCGCCTCGCTTGTAGCGAGACACGCATTCGCTGAGAAGCACGTCGAACGAAAGCGTCGTTCGGGGTCGTGCGGTTTCGCGCGCCGGTGGGTTCGGCGTGCGGTACTCCGCGTTATCGAGGGTGCCGACGGCGCCGTAGGCACTCGCGATGATGCCCAGCGCGAGCACCGGCTTACCGAGCGATACGACACCGAATACGTGCAAGAACATTCGTGGCCCCTTTCCATCGATCCACTAGGGATCGCTCTGAATGGGGAACGCGAAGGGCCTGCGCTCGGTGCATCCCTCTGGGGTCATCCCCCGGCTGGGGCGTCGCGCTGGCTAGCGAAGCGTGATGGTGCCGAGCAGGACCTCAGGGCCGCCCACAGTGACGGTGACCTTGCCGTGGAGCGTGCCGCCACGCGACGCGTCGTAGTTCCGGAAGTACAGCGTGATCGACTGGCCCTTCTTGGCGGTGAATTGCAGGTCGACCCTGCCCTTGATCGAGCCCGCGACGCACATCCCGTCGAGCGAGGTCGAAACGCATGCGCCATCCACCGGAGATCCGTCCGCATACAGCACGTAGCCGTACGCGTGGACAGCCATCGGCGTTGGCGTCGGGGTTGGCGACGGCTTCGACGTCGTCGTGGTCGGCTTCGGCGTGGGTGTGGGCGACGCCGTGGCAGGTTTCGGAGTCGGCGTGCGCGCCGTCGTCGGGCGCGGCGACGGCGACGCTGTGGGCGTCGGCGTCGGCGACTCGGTCGCCGCCGCGGAGGTCTCGGGCGTCGGGCTTGGGCTCGGCAGCGTGATCGACGTGCTCGCAGAAGGCTCGGGCGACTCGCTCGGCTCGGGCGAGATCTGATTCAGGAGACGCAGCGCCTCGGTCTGCGCGCTGCGTGCGCGCGACGCCGCGAGCGCGTTGCCGGTCGCTTCGAACCGGGCCGCTTCCTCGAGCCGCTCCCTGTAGAGCTGACTCAGGTAGCCGACCGGATCGGACTGGAATGCGACGAGCGAATTCTCGACCGCGATCCGCGCGCCGTACAGCGGGTTGTCGGCGGCCGCCCGCATCGTGCTGAACGCGACGAGGACGACGAGTGCGGCGATCGCGAACGCGCGGGCGAAGCCGGGGACGACGAAGCGCGGGCGGCTGCGTGCGGCGCGCTCGGCCCACGCGTTCTCGAGACGTTTGCGGACCTGGTCTGCCGCGACATCGTCCATGCGCGCGCCCTTGAGCGTGCCGAGCGCGCGGGCGAGAGAGTCCTGCATCATTCCGCTGCGTCCGCGCCCGACCAGCGATCGAACAGAGAGAGCTCGCCCATCCGCTCGAGCTCTTTGCGCAGACGATCGAGGGCGCGGTGCTGCAGCGTGCGCACCGCACCTTCGCTGCGACCGGTCATGCGGCCCACATCCGCGGCACCGTACCCCTCGACAAAACGCAGGAGCAGCACCTCGCGGTAGTCGGGCTTCAGCCTTGACATCGCATTGAAGAGCGTGTCCCGCTCGATCGAGCGGACCGCCTCGGCCTCGACGTTCTGACCGGACTCGGGATGGTTCACGAGTTCGTCGATGGACATGTCCGGCCTGGTCTTTCGGCTGCGGTCGATCGCGGCGTTGCGCGCGATCCGGAAAAGGAACGCGACGAACGGAAGACCGCGGTCCTCATACCTGTCGAGCGCTTCCATCGCGCGGATGAACACGTCGGCTACCAGGTCCTCCGCCTCGTGTTTCGCGCCGGTCCTCGACAAGCAGTACCGAAAGACCGGGTCGCGATAGCGTTCGTAGAGCTGCCCGAACGCTGAGACATCTCCGGCCTGGGCGGCTTTGACGAGCGCAGCGTCGATACCGCGCTGCTGCGTGCCTCTTGCCGTCTCACCGGTGATGCCGGCGTCCTGGACGATCTACGGGCTCCGGGGCATCTGGTTGGAGAACGACGCTAGTCAACTTTCGATACACCCCCGTGTGGGGGCGGTCTCACCGGTCTTTGTGGCTCTTTTCTCATGAGCGCGGCGTACGAGTGGCGCAAAATCCGACATATGACTTCCGCCGACTGGGGGATCCTCATCTGGCTCGCGATCGGAGCGGGGATCGCCGGCGGAGTGTTCATCATCGCTCGATCCGCCGTCCAGATCGGAAGCGTTGCGTACCGCGTCATGGAGAAGCAGCTTTCCGGTCAAGCCGGGACGCGTCAGGCCGCGCTCCTCTCCGTCGCGATGATCGCGGCGCTCGTCGTCACCGCGTTGATCGCTGGCTACGCGATCTTCGCGATCTTCGGACAGCTGCTCGACACGACGGGATCGATCAACACGCTCAACAACGGTTCCTGACAAACGAAGAGCGCCGGTCGAAGCCGGCGCTCTTACGTCATCACGTGCTATTCAGTTGTCGCGTCGCGCGGATCAAGCCGGAGGCTGTCTGACGTCGCCACCCTTGTCGGGTATGTCGGTGGGTCCTTCGATGTTTGGGTTCTCGAGCGGAGCTCCACCCTTCTTACCGACGTCATCCGGTCCGTATTCACCGGGACGCTTGGGCAGATCCTTCGACTGCATTAGAGCTTCTTCTCGGTGCCTGGCTGTGAGGGCTTCTCGCTGCCGACGTCACCGCTGCCGCCCTTCTTCCCGATGTCGCCCTGTCCGCCCTGCTTGCCGACGTCGTCGCCCGGCAATGGCTTCTGTGGGCTGCCCATGCCGCCCTGACCCGGCTGGTCTTTCTTTTCCTGCATTTTCGTATTGCCTCCCGTTGCGTTGTCGCCTCCGTGAGGTGCGCTAAACGATCGAGCATTCATCGTGCCGACCGCTTGGAAAGACCCATAAGTCAGATAAGCCGCGAAGCCTGTAACGAACTTAGCCGCGACTGAAAATCAACCGAGTCGCGTCGCGAGCGACCTCACTCTTTTCTGTATTCCGTCGCGCACTGTGCGGAACGCCGCGAGGCGCTGTTCGTCATCGCCGCCGGCGAGAGCGGGATCGGGGAAGGACCATCGGAGCTTGAGGCCCGAGCGCGGAGGGATCGGGCAGTTGGCGTCGCATACGGTGACGACGACGTCCCACCCTTCGCCGACGTCATCGACCGACTTGCTCCGCTGCTCAGAGATGTCGATGCCGACCTCGCGCATGGCGCGCACCGCCAACGGATGGATCGTGGTGGCTTTCGTGCCCGCGCTCTGCACGGCGAAGCGATCCCCCACATACGTACGCAGAAAGCCCTCGGCCATCTGCGAGCGTGCGGCGTTGTGGGAGCAGAGGAAAAGGACGCGCTTCACACGCTAAGCATGGTGGTGGCGCCGAGCTCGCGCCCGGCGCCACCACCAATTAAGCGCGTGTGTGCGGTCAGGCGATGGAGAGCATGTCCAGGAAGGACTTGGTGTTCGTGCCTGAGTTGAAGATCTGCGGACCCGCGTAGAAGATCAGGACGAGAACGATCAGGATCAGAAGGATGATCCCGATGATCATCCCGGCGCCGAATCCACCGTCGCTCGTCCCGCCACTTGACGGGTTGACGTTTACCTGGCCCATTTAGAACCTCCTCGTGCTAAGTCGGTCGCATCTCTCGCAAGCAGCGTGCCGCGACCCCGCGCTCGTTCGTATGCTCGCTCGGTATGCGGCTCGGCCCGCTCCGTCATCCCTGGTTCGCGGCCTTTTCCGGCTCCGTCGGCCTCGGCGGACTCGGCGATGAAGTGGCGCGACTGGCGTTACCCCTCCTCATCCTCGATCTGACCCATTCCATAGCCGCGGCGGCCGCGCTCCGCCTCGTTCAAGCGCTCCCGTACGTGTTCTTCGGCGGGATCCTCGGCGTTCTCATCGATCGCGCAGACAAGCGAAAGCTCCTCATCGCCTGCGACGCCCTGAGCGTGGCGCTCACGCTCACCATCCCGGTCTCGGTCGCGGCCGGCGTGTTCAGCCTCAACCTCCTGTATTTCATCGGCTTCCTGCTCGGGACCGTCGAGGTCGCGTGGGGCGTGACAACGGACTTCAGCGTGATCCCGGCGCTCGTCGAGCCCGACGAGCTCACGAGCGCGAACGCCGCCTACTTCGGGATCGACCGAACCGCGCGCATCCTCGGTCCCACGATCGGCGGCCTCGCGATCGCCGCGTTCGGTACGGCCAACGCGATGTACATCGCGTCCTTCGCGTTCGTCCCGACGCTCTTCGTGTTCTTCCTCATGCCGCCGATCTACGACCTGCACCGCCCGACGGCGGCCATCACCCCGCGGAACATCGCGACCGAGATGGCCGACGGCTTCCGTTTCGTATTCCGTAACAAGATCCTTCGCTGGCTCCTCGTTCTGATGTTCATCGCGAACCTCGGCCAGCAGGGTATTCAGACGCTCGTCCTCTATGTCCTCCGCGAAGAAAACGGCCTCAACGAGGTCACGATCGGCCTCGCGCTGTCGCTCGCCGGCGCGGTGACCGTCCTCGCGAGCTTCATCGCGCCGCGCCTCGCGCGCGGGCGGCCGCTCGGGCACACGCTGCTCGGTTCTGCCGCCGCGGCCGGCGTCATCGTGTCGCTGACCGCGCTGGCGCGCGACTGGCGCTGGATCGTCGCGGGCTTCGCGGCCCGTGAGACCGCGTGGATGAGCTTCATCATCTACGCGTTCGTGCCGCGGCAACGCGAGGTACCGGCCCACATTCGCGGGCGCGCGAACGGGGCGTTCCGCACACTCGTGCTCATCTCGAACAGCTTCTCGGCGCCGTTCCTCTCGTTTGTCGTCGCCATTGCGAGCTCATCGGCCGCGTTCGCGGTCGCCGGCGCATCGGCGCTGCTTGCGGTCGCGGTGACCTACTTCACGCCGCTGCGCCACTACAACTTGAACGAGCCGCAAGACCCCGCGGACGATCTCGTCGAGCCGACCGCCGCCGAATGAGGTCGTACATCTGCGTGACCTGCGCGGTCCAGCAGCCACCGAGCGAGGCGCCACCGAAGCACTGCCCGATCTGCGAAGACGAGCGGCAGTACGTGCGGCAAGGCGGTCAAGCCTGGACCACCGTGGAGGAGCTTCGTCTCATGGACCACCGGATCGAGCTTCGCGAGCTCGAGCCGGGGCTCGTGGGCGTGGGCGTGACGCCAGGGCTCGGGATCGGCCAGCGGGCGCTCCTGGTGCGGACGGCGAACTCCAACATCCTCTGGGACTGTGTCGGCTACGTCGACGATGCGGCCGTCGCCGCGATCCGCGCGCGAGGCGGGATCAGCGGCATCGCGTTCTCGCATCCCCATTTCTATGGCGCCATGGTCGAGTGGAGCCGCGCCTTCGCTGGAGCGCCGATCTACATCCCGCTCGCGGACCGTGAATGGGTCCAGCGCGAGGATCCTGCGATCGTGACCTGGCGCGGCACTCGCGAGCTCGCCCCCGGCGTCACGCTCATCCAGTGCGGCGGTCACTTCGAAGGGAGCGCGGTGCTGCATTGGGCCGACGGGGCTGACGGTCGCGGCGCCCTTCTTGTCGGCGACACCATTACGGTCGTGCCGGATGTGCGCTTCGTCAGCTTCATGCGGAGCTATCCGAATCTCATTCCCCTCCCCGCGAATGAGATCCGTCACATCGTCGATCGCGTTCGTCCGTACGCCTTCGACCGTGTGTATGGAGGCTGGTGGGATCGGGTCATGCCCAGAGGAGGGATCACCGCGATCGAAAGATCGGCGGAGCGGTACCTGCGCTGGATCGGATCGGAGCGGTGATGAAGGCGAGATTTGAACACATCCCGCCGGGTGACGCCGATCCCGATCCGTTGCCGGGCGACTTCATCCTCACGCACGGAGGCGAATTCTTCAGCCGCGTCATCCAGTTCGGGCAGGGCCTCCGCTTCATGGGCAAGGACCGCCCGTACACGTATTGGAATCACAGCGCGCTCATCGTCTCGGCGGACGGGGCGCTCGTCGAGGCGCTCGGACCCGGGGTGCGACGGAACACGCTCGCGGACTACAAAGGAACCCAGTACACGGTCGTCCACATCGAGGCGTCGGACGAGGACCGAAAAGAGATGGTCGCGTTCGCGGAACATTGGGTGGGCGGCCAGTACGACTGGGCGACGATCATGAGCATCACGCTTTCGCTGCTCACCGGCGCGAAGCTCAGCTTCGGATTCGCCGGCCAGCAGATCTGCAGCGGACTCGTCGCGCGCGCGCTCGAGCGCACGACCGCGATCTTCGACCAGGAGCCATCGCACGTGATGCCGGCCGAGCTCGCGAAGATGTTCGACGTCGCACCGCCGCCACCCGATACGCCCAAGGGCAAGCCCGCGCGGTGCTCATGAACCTCGTAGCCAAGTCTTAGTGCGCTCTTAGCGCCGGCGCTTGCATGATGTCCCGCATGCGATTGATTTCCGCGGCCGTCCTCTCGGTCTTCATCGCCGGATGCGCGGGCACGACGGCGACGACGCCGACCGCGAGCGTCACGACATCGGCCGCCACGGCGACCGCTCCGACGGCGACGCAGGCCACCACCACTGCGGCGCTCGCATGCACCGCACCCGCGGCGGCGCTCGTCGAGCTCACCGAGGGTCCCTACTACAAAGCCAATCCGCCTCAGAACGCGACACTGCGCACCGCCGGAGTCGCGGGCACGCCGCTCACGTTGACGGGATACGTCGTATCCCAGTCATGCCAGCCGATCGCGAACGCGAAGCTCGACTTCTGGCAGGCCGACGGCAACGGCAACTACGACAACTCGGGCTACACCCTCCGCGGGTGGCAGCTCACCGACGCGACTGGCGCGTACCGCCTCGAGACCGTGATCCCGGGCCTTTATCCCGGCCGCACCGAGCACATCCACTTCAAGGTCACCGTGAACGGCGCGACCTACACATCGCAGCTCTTCTTCCCCGGCGTCGCGCAGAACGAAGGCGACTCGATCTACAGCACGCAGATGCTCGTGAAGCTGAACACCGCCACGAGCCCGGTGACCGGCACCTTCACCTTCGTCGTCAAGGCGTAGCTTCGCTCGGCGCTCCAAGTGGAGCGGCGCTCGGCATCGCTCGGGTTTGCGCGAGGCTCAGAGTTCCCTCGTCGATCATCCACACCATGAACGCGGCGAGGATCGCGGCGGCAAGCCGCAGAGTGTCGGATACAAGAAAACTCCCGGCGTAGGTACGCAGCGCGGCCAGCGTCTCTGGACGCTGCAGCGCCGCGAATTCCCCGATGAAGCCCGCGGCGAGGTAGCAGCCCCACCAGAAAGCGACGATCCTGCCGCGCCCGCTGACGAGGCCATCGAAGAGCGACCGCAGGATCCGATACGGCTTGACGAGATTCGCAAACGGGATGAACCACCACCCCACCGACCAACCCGGTGTCGCCTCGGTCTGCACGCCGAGGCTTCGAGCGTTCGCGACGGATCGATGGAGCCAGACGAACCACGCGATCCCGGTGAGGATCGAACCCGCGAGCTCGAGCCGCCCGAGCGTCGCGGTGAGATCGTCAAAAGCGGCGGCCTCGCCAGGGCGGAGAGCCAACCGCGCCGCGCGATCCGCGAGGTCGAACGCCGATAGAAAATGCAATGCGGAAATCCCGGCCAGCAAACCCATCAGCAACAGGAGAGCGATGGCGACGCTCCCCCGCGCAGAGGCCGGCGATAGGTGCCTTCCATGGCGGGCAAACCCTACGACGAGGGTCAAGTGGCTCTGTTTAGAGTCGAAACACTCACTTCCAGGTCGTCCCTTTGCCCGACAATGGATCGATGCAGCGCACGGACATCCGTAACGTCGCGATCATCGCCCACGTCGACCACGGCAAGACCACGCTCGTCGATGGAATGCTCCGGCAGAGCCGGATCTTCCGAGACAACCAGCACGTGGAAGAGCGAATCATGGACAGCAATGCCCTGGAGCGGGAGCGCGGCATCACGATCATGGCCAAGAACACCGCGGTCATGTACCGCGGGGTGAAGATCAACATCGTCGACACGCCGGGCCACGCCGACTTCGGTGGCGAGGTCGAGCGGATCATGAACATGGTCGACGGCGTCTTGCTGCTCGTCGACGCGGTCGACGGCCCGATGCCGCAGACCAAATTCGTCCTTCGCCAGGCGCTGCGCCGCGGTCACCGCGCGATCCTGGTCGTGAACAAGATCGACCGGCCGCAAGCGCGGCCGAACCATGTGCTGAACGAGACCTTCGACCTCTTCCTCGACCTCGGCGCGACCGAGGAGCAGGCCGAGTTCCCCACCCTGTATACAAACGCCATCCTGGGGACGGCGAGCGCCGATCACCGCCACGACGGCACGACGCTCGAGCCGCTGTTCGACGCGATCATCGATCGGATCCCCGGTCCCGACGTGGACCCGGCGGCGCCGGCGCAGCTGCTCGTGACCACGACGACGTATGACGACTACATCGGGCGCATCGCCGTGGGCCGCCTCCAGAGCGGCACGCTCCGCAAGGGTCAGGCGGTGGCGCGCATCGACCACCAGGGCGGCATCACTGGAGCCAAGATCACCCAGCTCTTCACCTTCAACGGCCTCGCACGCGAGGAGGTTGACGAAGCGGCCGCCGGCGACATCGTCGCGGTCGCGGGTGTCGAGGCGGGGATCGGCGACACCATCGCTGACGCGGCCGACCCACGGCCGCTCCCACCCATTCGCGTCGAGGAGCCAACGCTCCGCATGTCCTTTAGCGTCAACAACAGCCCGTTCGCGGGGCGCGAGGGGAAGTTCGTTACGAGCCGCAAGCTTCGCGAGCGCCTCTACTCCGAGCTCGAGCGCGACGTCGCGCTCCGCGTCGCCGACAGCGACTCCGCGGACACACTCGTCGTGAGCGGCCGCGGCGAGCTGCACCTCGCGATCCTCATCGAGACGATGCGGCGCGAGGGCTACGAGTTCCAGGTCTCGCGGCCCGAGGTCATCCTCAAAGAAGTCGACGGTGAAACACAGGAGCCCTACGAGCAGCTCGAGATCGAGGTCGCGCAGGAAGAGCTCGGCGCGGTGGTCGAGCTCGCCGGGCGTCGCCGCGGAACGCTCAAGGACATGAAGTACCGCGACGACGGCATGGTGCACGCCGTGTACAAGATCCCGACGCGCGGATTGCTCGGACTCCGGCAGGCGTTCCTTACCGCGACGCGCGGACGGGGCGTGATGAACACGCTCATCGAAGGCTACGGGCCTATGACTGGCGCGATCGCGACGCGCGAGCTCGGATCGCTCATCGCGTTCGAGGACGGAACGACCACGACGTTCGGGCTGAACGCCGCGCAGGATCGGGGGCAGCTGTTCCTCAACCCCGGTGTCGAGGTCTACGAGGGCATGGTCGTCGGCCAGCACATCCGCGAGCGCGACCTCGAGGTGAACGTCGTGCGCAAGAAGCACCTCACGAACATGCGGAGCAGCAACTCCGATATCGCGGCGAAGCTCGACGGTATCCGCGAGCTCTCGCTCGACGACGCGGTCGAGTTCCTCGCCGACGACGAGCTCCTCGAGGTGACGCCAAAGGCGTACCGCATCCGCAAACGTCTGCTCACGAAGCAGGACCGAGACCGTGCGATCGGTCAGATGAAGAGGGCGGCCGGGGTCGCTTCCTGATCCTCGTCGCGCTCGCCGCCGTTCAGCTCGTCCTATCCGTCGCGCTCCTTCAACGTGCTGCTGCCCGGACTCGCGTGGAGAACCTGGCTTGTTCTGTACACGGTTCCGTCGGCGCTGGCCTTGGTCCAGCCACGTAGACTGCCCTCGTGATTGATGCGGTCGCCGCTCCACCCCAGGGGCCGACGGAGGTCCCCGCCAAAGCGAGCCGCATCTGGCGAATGGTCCTGATCGTCGTATCCGTCCAACTCGTCCTCATCGCCGCCGGGATGATTTTCTTCACGGCGATGGGATTCGCGAATGACGGCACGGGGAGCTGCGGCGGAGGCTAATGCCTTAGCGGTGCCGATCGCGGGTTTCCCGTACTGCCAGCCTGACCAGGTGCTACCAGCTGTTGACGGCGTCACTCGTCTTGCTCGGGGTCGGCTGGATTTCCGTTCTCGGTATCGTCGGTTTCAGGGGCCTGCGTAGCCAGTCACCTGGGCGACAACACCTGCTTGCGCTCGTGCTGGCTGCGGCCGATGTTGCCGTCGCTTGGTGGGCGCTTGGGGCCTCAGGGTCAAACTGACGCACGATCCACGCGCGGTAGTGGGTGGTTTCGCCTGTTAGGAACAGCGGGCGAGCACGAGAGCAGCCAGAGCGATGAAGGCAACGAAGCCCACGGTGAAAGCGACAGCGATTCGGGTCATGAGAATCCAGGCCCGATACCGTTCCATCCGCCCGTTACCCTACGCGCGCTAGTGGTCCAGTTTGGTCCGAGCGCCTTGTGGCCGCAGCGTGAAACTGGACCACTACCCTACGCGCGCCGAAACAGATTCGCCTAGATTTGCCGTATCTCCAAGACCACGACGACGATCGAGCGCGGCGACTGGCTGACGCTGGGGGAGGCGAGCCGGATCCTCGGCGTTGACCCCGACACGCTCCGTCGCTGGGCCGACTCAAAAAAGATCGAGGTCTTCACCACGCCGGGCGGGCACCGGAGGTTCATGCGCTCCTCGATCGACGCGATGCTCCCCCGCCCGCGTCAGTCGCGACGTCAGTCACTCACCGCATTGGGCGAGGCGCCCGACCGCGTCTCCGCGGAGTTCCGCAAGCGCGTCCGCGTCGACCTCGCCGCGCAGGACTGGTACTCGCGGTTCGACGAGGACTCGCTGCGCTGGTTCCGCGAGCGCGGCGTCCGCATGAGCGATCTCCTTCTCGGCCATCTCGACACGACTCGCGCGGTCGGCCGCGATCAGCTCATCGCGCAGGCAGAGACGCTCGGACGCGAATACGGGGTCGAGGCACGCCGTCACGGGCTTTCGCTCGGCGAGGGCACGCAGGCCTTCCTCTTCTTCCGCGCGCGATTCATGGCGGAGATCGCGAACGTCGCACGCCGACGCGGGCTCGCGTCGGAACAGGCCGCGCTCCTCTTCGAAGAGGCGGACCGCGCGCTCGATCGCGTGATCCTGGCGCTCATCGCTGGGCATCAAGATCAGTCGGCATGAGTGATCCGAAGGCGCTCGCACAGCGCGCCATCAAGGCGATCGACGAGCGGCGCGACGCGCTCTTCGCGTTGTCTCGCGCGATCCACGCGAAGCCCGAGCTCGCATACGAGGAGCGTGAGGCCGCGATCCGCATCACCGAGTTCCTCGAGGGCGCCGGCTTCGCGGTCGAGCGCGGCTACAAGGACATCGAGACCTCGTATCGCGGCAACGCGAAGGGGCGCGGCGCGGGGCCGACCGTCGCGATCCTCCAGGAGTACGACGCCCTCGCCGAGATCGGCCACGCCTGCGGTCACAACCTCATCGCGATGATCGGCGTGGCCGCATCGGTCGGCGTGCGCGCGGTGATGGATCAGCTGCCCGGCAACCTCGCGGCGATCGGCACGCCCGCGGAGGAAGGCGGTGGCGGCAAGGTCGCGCTCATCCGCAAGGGCGGATTCGACGACGTCGACGTCGCGATGATGATCCACCCGACCTCCGGGCGATCGCTCGCGGGTCGGCATTCGCTCGCATCGAACCGCGTGATGGTCGAGTTCCGCGGGAAGTCGGCGCACGCGGCGTCACAGCCCGATCTCGGCATCAACGCGCTCGACGGCGTGCTCCAGCTCTTCAACAACGTGAACGCGATGCGGCAGCAGCTGCGGCCAGACGCGCGGGTGCACGGCATCATCACGAACGGCGGCAGCGCGGCGAACGTCATACCCGACTACGCGGCGGCGCGCTTCTCGATCCGGGCTCTCGATCGCCGCTACCAGCAGGAAGTGCTGCGCCGCTTCATCGCGTGCGCGGAGGGAGCGTCGAAGGCGACCGGAACGAAGCTCACCGTGACCGTGAACGAGAACGCCGGATACGAGAACATGGTCTTCTCCACGCCGCTGGCAGACCGGTGGACGCATCACATGCGCTCGCTCGGGATCCAGGTGTTCGAAGCGCGCGACGACGAGCGGGTCGGCTCGACCGACATGGGAAACGTGATGCAGGTGCTGCCCGCGATCCATCCGTACATCGCGATCTCGCAGGAATCAATCCCCGGCCACTCGACCGCATTCCGCGAGGCAGTCGTCCAGCAGGAGGCGCACGAGAACGCGCTCGTCGCGGCGAAGGCGCTCGCGCTCACCGCGATCGACGTGCTCGCCGATCCCGACGTCCTCCGCAAGGCGCGAACCGAGTTCGAGGAGCGCCGATCTCGCGGGATCGTGAAGGGTCGCAGCTGAAGCTTTCGCGCGACATCTGGATCCTCACCGGAGCCCAGGTGCTATTCGGGTGCGGGTTCGGTCTTCTCTCGGCGGTATGGCCGCTGTACCTGCGCGACCTCGGCGCGAGCGCGCAGGACATCGGGATCGTCTTCGGCGCGGGAAACCTCGTCGCGGTCCTGTGCTTCCTACCGGCCGGCTATCTCGCCGACCGCATCGGCCGCAAGCCGCTCATCACGGCGGCGTGGCTGTGTGCGGCCCTCGGAGTCGCGACGTTCGTCCCGCTCACCGACTGGCACGGGGCGTTCGTCGGCTCGGCGCTGTACTGGTCGGGGACGGCGGGCCTGCCGCTCATCATCGCCTACGTCACGTCGACGACGCCCCGCGCGGAGCTCGGTCGCGCGCTCGGGATCGTCCTCGGCGCGTATTTCGCGGGGAACATCATCGGCGCGCCGATCGCGGGAGTGCTCGCGGCATCTATCGGCTTCCGCGCGGCGATCGCTATCGCGGCGGCTCTCCTCGCGGGCTCGGCCGCTCTGACGTTCGGGCTGCGATCGGTACCGCCGCACGTCGAGCGCGGCCCGTTCCGTCCGCCGCGCACGTTCTGGATCCTCCTCGCGATCACGCCGTTCGCGGCGATGATCTCGATCGTCTCGCTCGCGCTCCTTCCGGTGTACCTGCGCGACATCGCCGCGATCCCGCTCGATCGCCTCGGCATCTACATCGGACTCGTGTCGGTCGGTGCGGCCGGTCTCGCGGTCGCCGCGGGCCGACTTGCCGACGCGGTGGGCGCCGTGCCGGCCCTGCTCGGCGCTGCTGGCGTGATGACGGTGGCGAGCGTGCTCATGACGCTCTCCGGCAGGGCCGAGCCAATCGTCGGACTCGCGGCGCTTCTCCTCGGCGCGACGCAAGCCGCGAACCCCGTCGTCGCTTCCGCGGTGGAACGGATCATCCCGCCCGCGCGCGCGGCGCAGGGGTACGCGACCTACCAGGTCGCCTTCGCGCTGGGGTTCGGGGCGGGCGGCACGGTCGCCGGCTTCCTCTACGAGGCGGACCCACTCCTACCGTTCATCGCGACCGCGGCGCTCGCGTTGCCGGTCGCCGCGATCGTGGCCGCAGTGCTCTCCCGCGCCGGCGCACCAATGGACAGCGCTCCCGAGCTCAGCTGAAGTCCTTCAGACCGATCTGCCGCGCGATCTCGCGTGAGCGGCGGTCAGCGTCCTCAGCGTCGGCGGTCCGACCGATCGCGCGAAGCACGCCAGCGCGATCGCGAAGGGCACGCGCCAGCGAGGGACGAGCCTCCATCGCATCGAACAGGTCGACCGCGGCGTCGAGATCGCGCAGCGCAGCGTTCCACTCAGGCGCGTCTTCCCGGGCGTGCGTTCGAGCGCGGCCCCAGAGCGTCACCGCCTCGCCGAAGCGATCGCCGGCGGCGTGCGCCGCGTTGAGCGCGTCACTCCAGCCGGCGTCAGCAGCTGGAAGGTCGCCCATGCGCGCCCTGACCGAACCGAGCATGCCCTGCGCGAGGGTCCGCATCGGCGCCATGTATGTCACCAGCGAAAGCTCGAGGCCGCGCTCGAGCGGGCCTCGGGCGCCGGGCGCGTCCTCGAGGATCAGTCGGGACTGCCCGAGGAGGACGTTCGCGGCGACGGAGCACGACGTGGCGCCGAGCGCCTCTGACGTTTCCGCGCACTGGGATGCAAGGGCCGAGCCCTCATCGACGTCTCCGCGCTCGAGCAGGATGGAAACGCGTGCGATGAGGGAGTCGAGCCGCGCGATCTCGTCCCCCTGATCGGCGAAACGCGTCGCCCGGCTCATTGCGCGTTCGGCCGATGCGAACTCGCCCATGCGCGCATACGTGATCGTCAAGAATCCCGAGAGGATCGCGGTCGAGAGCGGATCGGTACGGCCCTCGAGCTCCTCGAGCGCCTCGCTCAGCATCTCGGCGCCCTTGCGCAGCTCGCCGTTGAACATGACGCCGGCACCCATGAACGCCTTGGGAATCGCGCGCGCGCTCGGATCACCGAGCTCCTCGCCGATCGCTTCGACCTGCTCGAGCGCGTGCTTGAGGGCGGGGCTCGATGCGGGCGACTCCCCGCTCATGCGCCGCAGAAACGCGACCCAGAAGTACGCCTCGGCCAGCAGCTTGCGGTCGGCACGGCCGCCGGCGATCGCGATGGCACGCTCGAGCTGCTCTTTCGCTCCGCTCAGGCCACTGAAGGTCCAACCCGCTCTCGCGATCCCGATCGCGGCGCGCATCCGCAGGTCGACCCTCGGGTCGTCCGCGGGCAACAGCTCAGCCGCGCGCTCGAAGAACGAGACAGCCTCGCGTTGCGCGAAGCGCTCGATGGCGTGCTCGCCGGCGACGACGAGATGCTCAACGGCCTTGCCCGCGTCGCCGGCCTGCTCGAAGTGCATCGCGATGACCGCGGCGAGCTCGCGCTGGCGCTCGGGATAGAGGGAGAGGATCGTTTCCGCCGCGAGCCTGTGCAGGGAGCGGCGGTCCTGCTTGAGGAGCGAGCTGTACGCGGCATCCTGAACGAGGGCGTGCCGGAAGAGGTACTCAAGCTCCGGCTGGTAGGCGGCCACGCGAATCAGACCGCTTCCTTCAAGAGTCTGCAGGTTGGCCTTCGTGGTCATGTCGTCCGCTCCTCGAGCAGGCGTTCGAGGATCGTCACGCCGAACTGCCTGCCGATCACCGAAGCGACCCGGAGAGTCCGCCGGCTGTCCGCGGGCAGGCGATCGATCCGCTCGAGCAAGAGACCCTGGAGCGTGTCCGGGATCTCGACGCCCGCGACGCTCGCCGTCGCGATCCATCTATCGCCCTCGCGCTGAATCGCACCGCGGTCGATGAGCATCCGGATGACCTCTTCAACGAAGAAGGGATTGCCTTCGGCCTTCGCGAGGATGAGCTCACGCGCTTTCTCCGGCAGCGACTCGATCTCCAAAAGATTCGCGACGAGGCTGCGGGCGTCGTCGCTCGAGAGCGGGTCCAGCCGTATTTCGGTCAGCGCATCTCCGAACAGGTCACGCATACCCGACACCAGCCGCCAGCCGACGGCATCGCGATCGCTGCGCGAGCTCATGACCAACAGCAGGGGGAGGTCGGCCGTGAGTGGCGCGAGCGCGAGCAGCGCGTCCACCGACGCGGCGTCGGCCCAATGAAGATCCTCGAAGACGAGGACGACGGGACCCTTTCGGCTGATCGCGCGCAGCGTCTGCACGAGCGCGGAGACGTAGCGCTTGATGGCCTCGAAATCGACTGCGGTTATCCGGGCCTGCATCTCGGGATCGAGCTTGATCGAAAGAAGATGACCGAGGTAGGCGTACGGCTCCGACGACGCATCGCCATGGAGCTCGCGGAGGGTTCGGTCGAGCGCTTCACGGACCTCTGGTTCGCTCGCCGACGCGCTCACGCCGATGATCGAACGGACGACGTCGAGCACCAGGTGGTACGGCAGCGTCTGCCCATACGAAAGGCAACGGCCTTCGATCCACCGCGTTGACTCGTCGCTGCTTTCGACATCCGCGCGGAACTCCGCGAGCAGCCGGCTCTTACCGATGCCGGGTTCGCCAAGGATCGCCGCGACGCGACCCTGCCCCGCCTTCGCGACCGCGAACAGCTCGCGAAGGCGCGCGAGCTGCGCGTCGCGTCCGATCATCGGCGCGTGGATGCCACCCAGACCGCGGCCGGTCGCGCCTTCCTTCAATCCGGTGACCTCGTACGCCTGCACGGCGTTCGTCTTGCCCTTCAGATCGAGTGCGCCGACGTCGACCGACTCGACGAGGGCCGCGACGAAGCGGTGCGTCGAGCCGCTGATGAGGACGGTGCCCGGCCGCGCGAGGCCCTGCATCCGTGCGGCCACGTTCACCGCGTCGCCCATCGCGGTGTACTCGCTCGCGGACTCGGTGCCCACGACGCCCACCACGACCGGGCCGGTGTTGATGCCCACGCGGACCCTGAGATCGATCGGTTCCTTCGCGTTCAGCTCCGCGCTGAGCTCGTCGACGGCGCGGGCCATGTCGAGTCCACAGCGCACGGCCCGAACCGGGTCGTCTTCGTGGGCCACGGGCGCGCCGAAGAACGCGAGCATGCCGTCGCCCATGAGGCGGGCAATCGTTCCGTCGTACCGCGTCACGGTCGCCGTCATGCGCGCGAACGCCTGACTCACGATCGCGGTCCAATCCTCCGGGTCCATGCGCTCGGCGATCGCGGTCGATCCGACGATGTCGGCGAACAGCACGGTCAGCGGGCGACGCTCGCTCGCGCCGACGGTGGCCGGCGTTGCCGTCGATTCACGCTCGCTCAATCCCGTGAAATCTCGCGATCTTGCATGTAGGCGATCGCCTCGGCCTCCTTCATCGCAACCCCACGGTCGAGTGCTGACCGGAGCTCGGCGGGAACCCCGCGTGGAAGCCACCTGCCCTCCTGCTGTTCGAAGTTATCGAGGAGCCCGGTTCCCGACCGGCGCGCGAACGTGTCGGCGATGCCCGTGAGGACCGCTCGTCGCTCGTCGTCGCCCCCCGCCGCGGCGAGCTCGGAAAGGTCGCTTGCGATGAGCACCAGTCCGGAGATGTCGTGGTCCTCGAGGAAGAGACTGCCGGCCTCGGCAAGAACGCGACGCGATTCTTCGAGTCGGCCGAGCTTGTACTCGATGCAACCCTTCAGGTGCAGCGCGTAGGCGAGATCGAATCGGTTGCCGGTCGTCCGGTTCGTCGCGAGCGCCTCCTCCGCGAAGACGAACGCCTCCTCCAGCTGCGCCCGATTGGTCGCGCCGCGACGTCCGATCTGCAGCTGGGATCCCAATGCCCAGCTCGCGCGGCCTACGGCGGCGCGGTCGCCAAGACGAATCCATTTCTCGCGCGCGCCACGGAGCAACTCAAGGGCGCGAGGGACGTTCTTCAAGTTCAACCCGATCGCGAATGCGAGGTTGTATTCAGCGTTCGCCTCCTCGCGTGGGTCGGCGATGCGTGACGCGATCTCCAGCGCCTTCGAGTACAAATCTGCCGCGAGATCGAACTGCGCGCGCCAATAGGCAAGCCCGCCCGCGGCTTCGAACGCACGCATCTGGACCAGCGGCGGTACGTTTTCGGCCGGGAGAGCGAGAACGCGGTCGCACCAGTTGCCGCCTTCGAGGAGATACCCGCGCCGCTGCCAAAAACGCCAGAGCGCGAAGACCAGGCGCGAAGCCGCCTCAGCGTCGCCGCGCGAGATGTTCCATTCCAGGGCGACGCGCAGATTGTCGTGCTCGAGGTCGACCACATCGAGCCAGCGCTTCTGGTCGGCCCCTGCAAAGTGCGGCCTCGCTTCCTCCGCCAGCGCGAGGAACGCGGCGGCGTGCCGCCGCGAGATCTCATCGGCTTCCCCGCTCTGCGCGAGACGCACCAGGGCGTATTCGCGGATCGTCACGAGCATCCGGAAACGCGGCTCGCCCTCGACCTCCGATTGGCGAACGAGGCTCTGCTCGACGAGAGCGCTCAGAACGTCGAGCACATCGCTCTCGCCGCTGACCGCTTCGATCTGCGGAAGCATCGCGCCCGCGACAAACACGGCAAGGCGCCCGAAGAGACGCTTCTCGCTCTCGTTCAGGAGATCCCAGCTCCAGGCGATCGCCCCGTTCAGCGTTCGTTGCCGCTCGGGGAGGTCACGCGCCGTCGATGCGAGCATCTCGAGTCCCTGCCGCAGCTTCGGCAGCATCGCCTGCGGCGTCAGGACCTTGACGCGTGCCGCCGCGAGCTCGATCGCGAGCGGCAACCCATCGAGCCGGTACACGATCTCGGCGACGGCGGCCGCATTCTCGGGCGTTACGCGGAAGTCGGGACGCACCGCCATCGCGCGCTCGATGAAGAGGCGCACGGCATCCGACTGGGTGAGCACCTCGAGCGAAGGGAGACGCTCGGGGTTCGGGAGGTCGAGCGGCGGAATCGGAAATTCCTGTTCACCCGCGATGCGGAGCGGCGCGCGGCTCGAGGCGATGACCTTCAGGGCCGCGCTCGCGCCCAGAAGCTGGCCGACGACCGGGGCCGCCGGGAGAATCTGCTCGAAATTGTCGAGCACGAGCAGCATCGCTTTACCGCGCACGTGATCCAGCACTCGCGTGAGCGGAATCTCCGCACCCGAAAGCTGCACGCCCAAGGTGTGCGCGATCGTGGACGCGACGAGCTCGGGGTCGGTGATCGGAGCGAGCGGAACGAAGAACGTTCCATCGCCAAAGGCTTCCGCCGACTCCTCGGCGATCCGCAGCGAGAGGCGGGTCTTTCCGGTCCCGCCCGGCCCGGTGAGCGTGACGAGACGCGCTTTCTCGAGAAGACGCTGGCCCTCGGCGATCTCGCGCGACCGGCCGATGAATGTCGAGGGTTGCGGAGGCAGGAACGTCCGGATGCGATCGAGGGTGCGTAGGGCTGGAAAGTCGGTCGGGGATCCGCTGATCACGAGCTGGTAGATGTGCTCCGGATTCGCAAGGTCTTTGAGCCGGAAGTCGCCGAGGTCACGGAGCGAGAGGCCGTCGCCGAGATCGGCGCGCGCGAGCGTCGCCGTCGCCTCCGTCAGTAGCACCTGTCCGCCGTGACCCGCCGCGGCGACGCGGGCTGCGCGATTGACGTCGATGCCGACGTAATCCGCCCCCGCATCGACGCTCGCGGGCCGGCCCTCGCCGGTGTGCATCCCCATGCGCACGCGCACGGTCGCGCCGTGCGGGAACGTCGCTGTTGCGAGCGCGCGTTGCGCCGCGGCCGCGGCGCGGATCGCGTTCACCGCCACCGGGAAGACCACGAACAGCGCATCGCCCTCCACGCGCACCTCGACGCCGCCGTCCTTGAAGGCCTCGCGCAGCAGGCGCGTGTGCGTCTCAAGGACGTCCTGGTAACGGTCGGTGCCGAGCTCGGTCTGAAGCTTGGTCGAGCCCTCGATGTCGGTGAAAAGGAACGTCAGGGTGCCGGCCGGCAACCCTCTCCCCACGCTCATGCCGCTTGGATTCTGCGCTATCTGGTCGTTTGCCAAGACTGCGGTCACGCCTTAGACCAGCGTCATGCGCGCCGCACCGGACGACATCACCGAAACGCTCGCCAGTCTCGCGATCTTCGCTGACCTCACGCGTCCCGAGCTTGAAAAGGTGGCCCACTCGCTCGAGGAGCGCTATTTCGCTCAGGACGAAAAGGTGCTGCGCGAAGGTCTCTCCGGATCGTCGTTCTACATCATCCTCGAGGGTGAGGCCGCGCTCGTCGCGCGAGGCAAGCGTCTCGGCACGCTCGCCCGCGGCGATTTCTTCGGTGAGATTTCCGTTCTCCTTGGCGAGCCCCCCGTCGCGGACGTTATCGCGGCCAGGCCGCTGCGCTGCCTCGTCGTGCCGGGCGAGCTCCTACGCGAATTCCTCCAGACCCATCCGCGGGTCTGCTACCGCCTCCTCGTCGCGGAAGCACGGAAGCTCGCGAATGTGACGCGGAGGAGCACCGCCTGACCGACCGGCCCCACCCGCCCGGCGAATACCCGCTCGTCGTCGTCGGCAGCGGTCCCGGGGGTCTCCAGATCAGCTACTCGCTCCGCCGCCTCGGCGTGAAGCACGCGGTCATCTCGGCCGATGAGGGCGCGGGCGGGATGTTCCGCAAGTGGCCCTTCTTCCAGCGGCTCCTGTCGTGGACCAAACCGTACGCACCCTTCGAGCAGGGCACCCGCGAGTACGAGCGCTACGACTGGAACAGCCTGCTTCCCGAAGAGAACGAGTGCCGTGCCCTCATGTGCTCGATGATGGACGGCACTTCGTACTACCCCTCGCGACTTGAGATGCAACGAAACCTCGAGGCGTTCGCCGACCGCGCGGGCGTCGCGGTGCGCTACGACTGCCGCTGGACCGGGACACGCCGCGACGGTGATCGCTGGGTCCTGGAGACGAGCGACGGTGAGTACCGCTGCCAGGTGCCGATCTTTGCCGTCGGCGTGGCCGAGCCGTGGCGTCCGCAGATCCCGGGCATCGAGGACGCCCTGCATTACGCGCAGACGCGTCCGGCCGAGACCTATGCCGGGCGGCGCGTGTTCATCATCGGCAAGGAGAACTCCGGCTTCGAGCTTGCGACCGGCTTTCTGCAGTGGGCCAGGCAGATCGTCCTCGCGTCTCCCTCGCCGGCGAAGCTCTCGATCAACACGCGGTCGCTCGTCGGTGTCCGCGCGCGGTACGTGCAGCCGTACGAGGATCACGTCCTCGCCGGCGGTGTGATCGTGCTCGACGCGTCGATCGAACGCGTCGAGCGTGCCGGCGAGACGTTCCGCGTATACACGCGGAAGGCCGATAGCGCGAGCGAGCTCGTCTTCGAGGTCGACGACGTGATCGCGGCGACCGGGTTCACGAGCCCGATCCTCGATCTGCCAAAACTCGGCGTCGCGACCGTCGGCCGCAACAAGCTTCCGGCGCAGACCCCGTTCTGGGAGAGCGCGTCGGTCCCAGGTGTGTACTTCGGCGGCACGATCCACCAGGCGTCGCCCGGCCTGCGCAAGCACGGCATGCCGAGCAACTCCGGCGGCGTGAACGGGCACCGCTACAACGGACGCATCCTCGCGCGCGAAGTGGCGCGACGACATTTCGGCATCGACCCCGAGCGGCCGGTCGTCGCTCGCGCCGAGGTCGTGTCCTATCTATTGCAGGAGGTCACGAACGCGCCCGAGCTCTGGCATCAGAAGTCCTATCTCGCGCGGGTGTTGATCCGTGATCCCAAGCGCGGGACCGTCGACGATGGGATTCAGCCGCTGCAGAGCTTTCTCGATTCGGGTCCCGCCGACGCCGTCGCCGCGACGCTCGAGGAGAATCCCGCGGGCGACATCTACCCCGTCCTGTACACGAGGCGCGGCGGCGTCAGCGTCGAACATGATCTGCCGCCGCACCCGCTTCACGACTTCCGCACGCGCGATCACGAGAAGGCCGTCGTGGACGCGCTCGAGGGTCTGCTGCTCTAAACAGGCTTTGCGCAAAAGCATCACGGGCGCCCGCTGAATCCAATTTCCACCATTAAGAGCACGAGGCAGAGCGCCGCCAGCAGCAGATCGTTCAAAGCGAGCCGGACGTGCTGGTACTTCTGGCCGGCGATCAGCGCGAGAACCACGGAGTGCTCGGAGAGCTGCTGACTCAGCTCGGCTGGCGTCTTGCCCAGCACGTCACGCGAGTACGCGGCCGCGCCGGCAGTAGCCGTCGCGTGGGCACTGATGGCGGCCCAGTTCACGAGCTGCCCCTCCCGATAGGGAGGAGTCTCGCGATCGAGGAGTCGCGTCGTCCACTCGATGAATCGATGGTGTGGCCCCACGCCCTGGTGCCGCTCCGGTAGCCGAGGGCGCAGCACCTGGTACGCGTTCGCGACCGCCAGCAGCGAGAACACGACAAACAGTCCAGTCACCAGAAACTCCAGGCCCGCCGACACGGAGCGTGGAGGGAACATCTGCTGCGGTACGAGCGGGACCTGGCGGAAGGCGCCCAAGAGAATCCCGGTCGCGGCAGCGATGACGCCGGCCTTCGTGTCCGAGAATCGGATCTGGTCCTGGAGATAGGCGTGCACATGGCGAGCGAACTCGAACCGGATCCACACGGCGGCATCGGCTTGGGCGGGCTCGTTCATCGCGCGCAGTGTGCCCGGTCCCGACACCAAACCCCAACGCCCGTTGTTCCACTCGGCGCTGAGCCGCAGTAGCCTGCGGCCGGTGGCGCCCAAGCTGACCGCCGAGGCGGATTGGCGTGAGTTCCTCACCCGCGGGAACCCCGGACTGCAGCGGCTGCGTGGCTGGTTCCGTCGAGTGCCGCAGGACCCCCGGTGCGTGTCGTGCTGCGTGCCGTTCGAAGGTCCAGTGGCGCCCTTCTTCCGGGCACTCGGATTCAGGCGCTTCGACAAGAACCCGCGCTGGTGCTCCAACTGCTTCAACCACCTCGACAAGCGTCAACGCGGCGGCGCGGTCGTCGAGATCTCGATGCTGTTCGCGGATGTCCGCGGCTCGACGCCGATGGCCGAGGCGATGGCCCCAACCCAGTTCCACTCGCTCATCGACCGCTTTTACGCCGAAGGCACCCGGGTGCTCATCGAGCACGATGCGCTCATCGAGCGCTTCATGGGCGATCAGATCGTCGGCTACTTCGTGCCGAGCTTCGCCGGCACCGCGCACGCCCGTCACGCGATCGACGCGGGAGTCGCTCTCCTCGGAGCGACGGGCCACGGCGATCCTGGCGGACCCTGGATCCCGGTCGGCGTCGGCGTGCACACCGGCGAGGCTTTCGTCGGAACCGTCGGCGACCCGGGTCAGGTCGTCAACTTCACCGCCCTCGGAGACGCGGTAAATCTCGGCGCCCGCCTCGCCTCGGCAGCGGCGGACGGCGAGCTCATGATGAGCGAGGCATCTGCGTCGGCCGGCACGCTGCCGGCCGACCTCGGCGAGCGGCGGTCGGTGTTCGTCAAGGGAAAACAGGACGCGGTCTCCGTGCGCGTGCTCACCGTCGAGGCGTCGAAAGCGATCGCGGTCTCCGCCGGGTGATGGCCCGCCCGGCTACTTGCCGTCGGTGAGACCGATCACGTTCCCATCGGGATCGCTGAAAATCGCGATCGTCGTGGTCGGTCCGACCTTGGTCACGGGGAACACGACCTTCCCGCCGCCATCGGTGGCTTTCTTCAGGGTCGCGTTGAGGTCGCGCACCACGACGTAGAACGTGACGAAGGGCTTCGGGCCGCGGAGCGGACCGATCCCGCCGCCGATCCCTTTCCCGCCCGCGTCGGTGTCGACGAACGTGTAGTTGTTCGGGGCCTCGTTCATCTTCCAACCGAACACCGATGTGTAGAAACGGCGAGCCTTCGCCGGGTCTGCGCTGTTGATCTCGAAATTCGTGACCGGATCGCCCATCTAGACCTCCAAAATTGCGCCGTAGCGCGATGACGTTACGTTAGTCTGCACTTACCAATGAAGTCAAGCGGGCAGCGCCGCGGAGCCCAATAGCCAACTGTCTAGGTCGCCGTCATCGGCGTGCGCCGCTTCGTCGCTTGCTGCGCCGCCTCGTTCGAGATGCCGACTGCGTTCACCAGCGCACCCGCCACGAGAAGTGCCGCGCCCACGTACATGGCCAGGTGGAATGCCTCGGTGGACTGATCGCGCGCCGCCTGGGCGCGCGGGTCCGAGGTGCGCGGAACGGTCAGCGGCGGGTAGTCGTGGCGAAACGCCGGATCGGCCGTATCCGTCCCCGGAATGCGCGCGGCCATGCCGGAATAGAAGCTCGCGGTGATTGCGACGAAAATGACCGCACCGGCCAGCTGCGGTCCGACACGCGAGATCGCGTTGTTCACCGCCGAAGCCACACCTGAGTTGCGCACTGGCACGCTCGTCATGAGCGCGGTCGTAAGCGGCGCGACCATCATCGCGAGCCCGAACCCGAAGACGATCTGCCCGGGTAGAAAATCGATGAACCACTCGCGAGGCGGGAGCCAAGTCGAGAGATCGCCCGGTGTGAACACCCACGCCGGGCTTGTGGCCGGCACTCGGGCGAACCAGAGCACCCCGATCGCCATCAGTGCCGGGCCTACGGTCATAAAGATCTTCGGGCCGTAGCGGGCCGAGAGGGCACCGAAGCGCGTCGACAGCACCACGAGCAGAACCCCTCCGGGAATACCCGCGAGGCCCGCGGCCGACGCCGAGTAGCCGAGCACGCCCTGGAGGAACAGCGCGAGGTAATAGAAGGTCACGTAGAGCGCGCCATAGATGAGAAGCGTGGAGATATTGGTGACCGTGAAGTTCCGCGAACGAAAGAGCTCGAGCGGCACGAGCGGATCGCGGCTGCGCCGCATCAGGAACGGGAACGCGATGGTCGCGACGACGCCGGCGGCAAGCGCGAGGTACGCAAGCGGATCGCGCCAATCGCGCTGCTGGCCATAGGTGGCGCCGAAGCTCAGCCCGCCGACCGCGATGGCCACGACCGCGGCGCCGAGCCAGTCGAAGTGTCCGGTGGCTTTGTCGTTGCGGCTTTCCGGGACGTAGCGCGCCGTCGCCCACACCGCGACGACGACGAGCGGCACGTTGATAAGGAACGCGACGCGCCACGAGATCGTGTCGACCAAGATGCCGCCGATGAACGGTCCGAGGATGGTCGTCGCCGCCGTCGCCGCCGCCCACACGCCGTAGGCGCGGCCCTGGGCTTCGCCACTGAAGGCCGCCGTGAGCAGCGCAAGCGAGCCTGGCACCAGGATCGCGCCGGCCGCGCCCTGCAAGACGCGCGACAGGACGAGGAATTCCATGTTCGGCGCGAGGCCGCACAGAACGCTCGTAAGTCCGAACCCGACGAGGCCGATGAGGAAGACGCGGCGCCGGCCGTAGTAGTCGGACAGCGCACCGGCGAGGACGAGGAGCGCCGAGAGCGTGAGGAGGTAACCGGCGTACACGTACAGCTGGCCCTCGAGCACCCCGAGCACCGTCGTCGGCAGCTCGCGGCCGATCTTCGGGAGCGCGACGGTCACGACCGACGAGTCGACGAACACGATCGACGATCCGAGGACCGCGGCGATGAGCGTCCAACGCTGGTTCACATGCGCTCCCCTGCCTCGATGGCGACCTGCAGCCTATTCCCGAGCGGCGCGAGCGGACAAACCCATTTCGGGTCGTACCGGCAGGACGGGTGGTACGCGAAATTGAAGTCGAGCACGAGCTCGTCGCCGATCGCGCCGAGATCCGCGCTCTTCGCTGTGTCGAGGAGATAGCGTCCACCGCCGTACGTGGTCTTGCCCGCGGTCGCGTCGCGGAACGGGAGGAACACGCCGCCCGAGTAGGCATCGAGCCAGAAGACCTCGAGCGAACCGACGTCGAGATCGACGGCGCCGAATCGCACGAACGGGATCACGCCGCCGTCGCTGGTCCCCACGTCGTAGCGCTCTGGAGGCAGTGGCCGGACCTTGCCACGTTTCACGAAGCGCGGGTCGTAGTCGTAGTACGGGAGCCCGGCGAAGGTCGCGCGATCCGTTTCAAGAAGGGGCGACTGAGGGTGCTTGCGAAAAAGCTCGTCGCGGGTCGATCGCCAGAGCGCGTGCGCGGCTGGCGCGTCCCCCGGCAGCTTCGCGCGCACAGCCGAATACATGTCGGCGACGCGCCGGCGCCAGTCCAGAAGCGTTAGATAGTCCTCGCTCAACGAAGTGCGAGATCGGCCTTCGCAAAGAGTCCACCCATGGCGCGCGACACGGTCGGGAAGGCATGGATCGTCTGCGCGAGAAGCGCGATAGGCGTCCGAAGCTTGATCGCCAGCACCGCCTCGTGGATCGCCTCCGACGCCGCAGGCCCGCCGATGAACGCACCGACCACGATCTTGTTCTTGCGATCGATCACGATCGAGACATGGCCCTCCGATTCGCTGACGTAGCCCTTCGCGCTCGTCGCGAGGTTCGCCGTCTCCTCGAACGCGTCGATGCCGCGCTCCTTCGCCTGATCTAGAAGGAGACCGACCGCAGCCGTCTCGGGATCGGTGTAGACGGCGCGCGGCGTCGCGCTGAAGTCGGCACGGATGTTGTCGCCCAGCGCGATCTTCACCGCGGTTTCGCCCTCGTAGTGACCGAGGTGGGTCGAGAGCTCGTGGCCGACGCAGTCGCCGATCGCATACACGTGATCGGCGGCGCGAAGCGTGTCGTCGACTTTCAAGATGTCACCGCCGTCGTACGCGATCCCGACCGCATCGAGACCGAGAGTGGAGAGCGCGGGCGCGGCGGTGCGCCCGACGTTGAGCTCGATGATCGCGGCCTCGACCGTGGATCCGTCGGCGAGCTCGATGATGTGGGCGCCGTCTTTTCCAGCGCGCGGCCGGACGCGTTCTGCGCGCGCGTTCTCGCGCAGATCGACGCCGGACGAACGGAGCGCCTTCGCCAGAAGAGCCGAGCTTCGGGGATGGTCGGTGGGGTTCACCTGCCGCGGGCTGACGAGCGTCGTCCGCACGCCGAACCGCCCGTAGACCTGCGCGAGCTCCGTACCGGACGGACCGGCGCCGAGTATCGCGATGCTCTTTGGAAGCTCGCGCAGGCTCGTTCCTTCCTTGTTCGTCCAGAAGCCGGCCTCGGCGAGACCCTCGATCTTCGGCACCTTCGCCACCGAGCCGACCGCGATCACGATGTCGCGCGCCTCGAGCTCGCGCGCGCCGTCGTCGGCCCGCACGACCACCTTGCCGGGTCCGGCGACCTTCGCCGAACCGCGTACCGGTACGGTGCCCGCGGCCTTATATCCCTTGATGTGCCCCGAGTCGTCGGGATAGTCGCGGCCCTCGCGAACGATCATGTAGTCGCGGCGCGCGGAGGCCTTCTCCCACGGATAGTCGCCACCGCAGGCGCGGATCTCCGCCGCGTGCAGCAGCGTCTTCGACGGCATGCAGCCCCAAAAGGCGCAGGTGCCGCCGAAGAGATCGCGCTCAACGAGTGCGACCGTCGCGCCGCGACCGCGTGCATAACTGGCCGCGGCCTCGCCCGATGCGCCGGCGCCGATGATGACGAAGTCGAAGCGTTCGCTCATGCCAGATCCGCGTAGTGAAGCTCACCATCCGCACCCCACACAAATACGTCGAGACGCGGGCCGCTCCAGACACAGGCGACCGCGCGGCCGCCGCGCGGCGCGCTTGCGATCTCCTGCCAATCGACCCAACGCTTTCCGTCCCACCAGCGGTGACGGAGCACGCCGTCGGTGCCGATCGCGAACACGTCAATGCGGTCGGCATCGCGGGCCGCGGCGGCGGGCTGTCCGGCAAACGCGCCGCCGAGGGATTCCCATTGATGCCAGCTCTTGCCGTCCCAGTAGCGGTCCCAGAGCTGGCCGTCCTCGTGGAGAGCGAAGACCTCGGTCTCGCCGGCATCGCCCCAAGCCGTGGCGGCGGCTCCGGTGCGGAGCGCGCCGCCGAGCGTGGTCCAGTGCGTGGTTACTTGATGAGGCCCTGCTTCTTCAGCCATGCGGCCGCGACCGCTTTGCTGTCTGCCTTGTCGACCGCGACCTGCTTGTTCATGTCGTTCAGCTCGCCCTGCGTGAGCTTGGCGCTGATCGAGTTCAGGAGCCGCTTGATCGTGCCGTCGTCCTTCTGAAGGAGAGCGTTCCGCACGACCGGCGCGATGTTGTCGGCGAGCTGGAGGTGCTTGTCGTCATCGAGAAGGACGAAGCTCTTCGCGACGATGCTCGGGTCACTTGTGAAGAGAAGACCGACATCGATCTGCTTGCCTTCGAGCGCGGTGATCGTCAGTGGCCCGCCCGTGTCGAGCGGTTTGAAGTCCTTGAACGTGATGCCGTACGTGTTCTTCAGACCGAGAGCGCAGAAGGGTCGGGTCGGGCACTCGGCCGGTCCGCCGAGGATCAACGTGTTGCCGATCGGCGCAAGGTCACTCAGCTTCTTCAGGTTCTTCGCGCTTGCCGTGGCTTGCGTTACGACGAACCCGTTCTGGTCGGTCGCTGCCGCGTAGTCGAGGACGGTGAGGCTCTTCGGGTCGAGGGCCTTCTGCAGGCCGGTCTGGGTCGCCTTCGGATCGGTGGACGGCTTGGCGATCGTGCCGTCCTTGTCGACGAAGGCGAGGAGCGTGGCGAGGTATTCGGCGTCGATGTCGATCTGGCCCGACTCGATGGCCGGCTCGACGATCTCACGGTTCCCGAGGTTGAATTTCCGCGTGACCGTGTAGCCGTTCGCTTCGAGTATCTGGCTGTAGAGCTCGCCGAGGGTCAGCTGCTCGTAGAAGTTCGTGGACCCGACCGTGACCGCGGGCTTCGTCCCGCCTCCGGATCCGGCGCCGCCGCAGGCGGTCACCACGACCGAGGCCGCGATGAACGCGGCAAAGAGAGCTCGTCGCAGGTTCATGTGGAATCCTCCCCGGCCGTAGCGCTTAGTCTTCCGGCCTACGCGAGTATGTGCTTCTAATACCCCGATACGAGCACAAACGCTCAGCGGATGGCGGCCATTCCCGGCGGCACGGTCGCTCGCTCGAGTGCACTAAATGAGACTTCCGTAACGACGGCGAGGAGCGCCACGAGGAGCGCGCCCGCCATGAGCTGGTCGTACTCCTGGAGTGCGAGCCCGTCGACGATGAACCGGCCGAGCGCGCCTCCCGCCACGAGGGCACCGAGGGTCGCGGTCGCGACCACGTTCACGGCCGCCGTCCGGATGCCGGCCAGCATGAGCGGCAGGCCGAGGGGGACCTCGATCGAGCGAAGGATCTGGCCCTCGCTGAGGCCCATCCCCCGCGCCGCATCGACGATGTCGCGGTCGACCTCGCGGATGGCGACGTACGAGTTGGTGAGGATCGGCGGGATCGCGAGCGGAACGAGCGCGAAGACGGTCGGCCAGAAGCCGAGGCCGAGTCCCAGCGATATCGCAATGACCAACCCGAACGCGAGGAGCGCGAGCGACGGCAGGGCGCGCCCGATGTTCGCCACGTTGATCGCGATGAAGCCCGCCCGTCCGGTGTGACCCAGGTACAGCGCGATCGGCATCGCGATGACGAGAGCGGCCAGCACGGAGAGGCCGGAGAGCTCGATGTGTTCGAGGACGCGGATCGGGATGCCATGCGAACCCTGCCAGTTCACAGGGTCGGTGAGCCAGCGAACGAGAGCGACGAGGGCGCTCATCTTGCGTGAGTCCAGGGCGTGAGCGCTCGCTGCGCGAGGACCAGCGCGCCGTCAGCCAGCACGGCCAGCACGACCGAACCGAGCGCGCCGACGATGAGCGCGGTGCTGAAGAACAGCTGGATGCCGAGCAAGATGAAGTAGCCCATCCCGCCCTGACCGATGAGCGCGGTCACGGTGACCAGACCGATCGTCGTGATCGTGGCCACTCGGATGCCCGCGAAGATCACAGCGAGCGCGAGCGGAATCTCAACGCGCCAGAGGATCTGCCGATCCGTGTATCCCATTCCGCGCGCCGCGTCGCGCACCTCCGCTGGCACGCCACGAACTCCTGCAACGATGTTGCGAATGAGAATGAGAAGCGTGTAGCTCACCAGACCGATCTCCGCCGTGAGAAGTGAGAGGCCGGTGTACGGGATTAGGAGAGCGAACAGGGCCAGGCTCGGAATCGTGTAGAGGATCCCCGTCGTCCAGGTGATCGGCGCGTAGAGCCTGGGAATTCGCAGCGCCGCGAGCGAGAGAACAAAGGCGATCAGGAAACCCACGACGACCGCGATCACGGTGAGCTCGAGATGCTCGCCCACCCGCAGTGCGATCTCGCCCACGTGGCTGAGTAGCCAGTCCCCGCGGATGAGTGGCTCGCCCGGGGTCATGGCCGGTCCTCGGTGCGCAGGAGCCTGCCGATGTGCGAGAGCGTGAGGACGCCAAGGTACCGATCGCCGTCGCGCACCATGCCGACCTGCGTCTCCGACGCGAGCATCTCGGCGAGCGCGTCCCGCAGGCTCATCGCAGGCGAAAGGACCGGCGCGCCGTCCAGCCGCGATGGATCAACCGGCGGATCGAGCTCCGCGCCACCGACGGTGAGTAGGGCGAGGCGCTTCAGCCCGCGGTCGCTGCCGACGAACTTCGCGACGAAGTCGTCCGCGGGATGCGCGAGAAGCTCGCCCGGCGGGGCGAATTGCACGAGCTTGCCGGCGCGCATGATCGCGACGCGGTCGCCGAGCTTGATCGCCTCGTCGATGTCGTGCGTCACAAAGATCACCGTGATGCCCTGCGCGCGCTGCAGCTGGAGGAATTCGTTCTGGAGCCGCTCGCGCACGATCGGGTCGACCGCGCCGAATGGCTCGTCCATCAGCATGAGCGGCGGCTCGGCGGCCATCGCGCGCGCGACGCCGACTCGCTGGCGCTCGCCACCCGAGAGCTGCGCAGGGTAGCGGTCACGCATGCGCGCAGGATCGAAGCCGATGAGCGAGAGGAGCTCGTCCACGCGGGCTCGGATGCGCGCAGCCGGCCAGCCGAGAAGCTCCGGAACCGTCGCGACGTTCTCGCCGATGGTTCGGTGCGGGAAGAGGCCGACCTGCTGGATGACGTACCCGATCCGGCGGCGGAGCTGCGTCGGATCCTCACGGAGGATGTTCTGCCCGTCGATGAGGATATCTCCCGACGTCGGCTCGATCAGCCGGTTCACCATGCGAAGCGACGTGGTCTTGCCACATCCGGACGGGCCGATGAGCACGCAGATGCGCCCGGCCGGAGCCGTGAGGCTGAGGTGGTCGACCGCGACGGTGTCGCCGTAGCTCTTGGTGACCTCGCGCAGCTCGACCGTCGCGCCGCGACGTTCGGCCATCGAGCAAGGATAGGGACGAGACGAGACTCGTATCGTCGGCGTGATGAACCGGCCATCGGCCGCAGTGCTCGCCGTATTCGTGGCGGTCGTCCTGATCGGAGGAACCAACTTCGTTGCCGTACGGTTCAGCAACCGCGAGCTGCCGCCCTTCTGGGGCGCGGGTCTCCGCTTCGCGATAGCGGGAGCCGTTCTTGTCGGCTTCGCCAGATGGAGACGCATTCCGCTTCCACTCGGATCCGCATTCCCGGGCGTCGCGCTGCTTGGCGTCCTCAACTTCGGCACTGCGTACGCGCTCGCGTACTGGGGGCTTCTGCAAGCGCCGTCGGCAATGGCCGCGACTTTCGTCGCGCTCGTACCCCTCATGACGTTCTTCATGGCGACGGCTCTCGGGATGGAGCGTTTCCGCTGGAGCGGCGTCATCGGGGGAGCCATCGCCGTAGCAGGCGTGGCGCTCGTCTTCGTCGACCAGCTCCGCGCGACTGTCCCTCCGGCCGCGCTCGCGGCACTCTTCCTTCAAGCCGTGGTCGTCGCGATCTCCACGGTCTTACTGAAGCGCCTGCCGCGCGCAGATCCGATCGGCACGAACGCCGTCGCAATGCTGTGTGGGGCTGGATTGCTTTTCGTCATCGCCGTGCTGGCTCGCGAGACGGCGGCGTTGCCGTCGCGGCCGGAGGTCTGGATCGCCTTCCTGTATCTCGTGACGCTGGGCGGGATCGGTCTCTTCATCGGCATCGTGTTCATCGTGTTGCGGTGGACCGCCTCGGCGAGCGCGTACGTGACAGTCCTCTTCCCCGTCGTGACCGTTGCGGTCGGCGCGATTCTTGCGGGCGAGCTCGTCAGCTTGCAGTTCGTCGCTGGTGCGGTTCTCGTCATGATCGGCACATACGTGGGCGCATTCGTTGGAGCAGCGTCCCGCGCGGGCATGCCTCCTCGAGCGAACCTAATATCGGACACGAGTTCCCAGGGGAGTACGTGATTGGCGATCGCAGAAAAGAAAGTGCTCTACACGTTTCCGCCCGCTCCTGACGCGACTTCGCCGGAGTGGCCGGGCACGCCGATCGGTGCGAAGAACACGATCACCCGCACAAAGGGCCGGACGCTCGTCCACGACAAGACCGTCGACGCGAAGCCTGGTCTCTTCAAGCGGCTGCTCGCGAGCGCGTTCGAGCACGTCGCGACGGCGAAGGAGCCCACCTACTCGCACGACGTCGTGATCCACGGGCTCCGCGTGCGCGCGATCACCAACAGCGAGCACCTCTACGGCTACTGGAAGGACAACTGGTACGGCGTCGACGAGTGGGAGCGGATCACCGGGCAGAAGCCGGCGGAAAGTCCCGACGTGCTGGTCGTCGCGCTCGGCCGCGTGCCGAGCGAGGCCGAGGCCGCCTACTACTCGCGGCAGAACGACACGGTCATCTTCTTCAATACGAGCTACTACGGCCAGCTCAAGTCGTGGGTGCTCGGGGCGGTCGGGCGCAAGCTCGCGGTCGAGTACGGGATCCACTCGATCCACGGCGCCGTCGTGACCAAGGACGGCAAGGGCATCCTCTACATCGCGCCGACCGGGACCGGAAAGTCGACTTCGACCTACGGCG
The DNA here is from genome assembly GCA_038040345.1 of Chloroflexota bacterium. Lineage (GTDB taxonomy): Bacteria > Chloroflexota > Limnocylindria > P2-11E > P2-11E > 3-1-20CM-2-70-9. The sequence continues at coordinate 2,490 of JBBPIQ010000002.1, read as the reverse complement.
TGATGGAGTTCCCCGGCACGCGCTTTCACTCCGACGACTGGGTTTATGTCCGCTACGCGTACCGGACCAAGGACGGGAAGGTCTTTTCGCCGGCGCGCATCCTCGACGGCGGCGAAGAGGTCGCGAAGGGCTATCAGACCTACGGCTGGCTCGAGGAGCATCGGAATAGCGACGCGACCGTCATCGGCCGCGGGCTCGACGACCGTGAGGTCACGGCGAGCGCGCGCGAACTGGATGTCGAGCGCCCCGAGGCCTACGCCTACACGAGCGAGAAGGTCTTCTACCTGCGCTCGAACCTGGTCGAGAACTTCCCGCAGGCCGCGTTCGACATGGTCCGCTCGCGGCTCGAGAACGCGCCAGATGTGACGCCGGAGTTCATGACCGAAAACAAGGCGACGATCGACGCGGTCGCCGCGAAGCTCGCCGCCATGAACAAGCCGCCCTTCGACAAGATGGACGAGAAGATGCTCCGCGACATCGTCGGACGCTTCTTCGCCTTCGAGAACACGCGCGCGATGCTCGACATCACCACCGTGTTCCCGAAGGACCGCGTGTTCACCAATCCCATGGAACCGGCGCGCATTCACGCGGTCATGCTCATCAAGCGCAACTTCGACGAGGACGTCGTCGTCGAGCGGCTCACCATCGATAAGTTCATGGCCCGCCTGCTCGTGGGGCGCACGCCGGCCGGCACGAAGGAGATCGTCTACAACTCCTATCGCGCCGTCGACGACAAGACCGAGCGCGCGTGGATTGACACGATCGAGGCGAAAGGCGTCGACACGATGTGGTCGGAGTACCAGAAAGCGAAGGACAAGCCGGAAACGCTCAACGAAGAGATGGAGATGTTCCGGATGCTCTTCACGTCCGCGGCGGCCTACGACCTGAACACGGTCCTCCAGAAGGACAAGGCCGTGACCTCAAAGATGGAAGCGGTCCACAACACCATGCGGGTCATCGTGAAAGCGCTCGACAACACGAAAGACACGTTCCGTTACGACATCGAGGAGTATCGAAAACTTCTCGACTGAGACACCGGCGGGGATTAGCCTCTGCCGATGAACATCTTCGATAGCGCGATCATCCTCGCCGCGATCGCTGGCGGCATCACCGGTGCGCTCGTCGCGCTGGTGGTCTCGCTTGGCGTAATTCGAGCGCAGCGCCATCTCGGCGGGACGACGGTCGGCGCGCCACACCCGAGCTCCGAGTGGCGCACTCCCTCAGGCCCTCTCGCGCGGCATCTTGCGCATGCGGAGCCTGCCGCGACCCCCGTTCAGACCGACGAGGCAGCCCGCCCTCCGCAGTAGCGTCGCGTGGACCTCGGCTCGGTCGCGGTTATCGCGCTGATCGCGGGGCTCGCTGGCGGAGCCGTCGGTGCCGCGCTTGTCGGTACCGTCGAAGGATTGCTGCGACAGCGGCAAGGCCACTCGGATGGCGGATGGAGATCAAGCGTCTCGCAGTACGACCGCGTCGTCGCAGAGTCGACGAGAGCCGCTTACCCCCGAACGGTGATCGTGCTGCCGGGTCTGGATGCTGATTCGCGAAAGGTCATCACGCTCGCGCGCCAGGAGGCGATCCAGAGCGGCCATTCGTACGTCGGCAGCGAGAACCTGGCCATGGCGCTGCGCCTGTACTCGACACCAGCCCTCAGCAAGATCTGGAGCCAACTCGCGATCGACGCGGACACGCTCCGGCGGCGGATCGAGGCGACTGCTCCCCCGATCCTCGGGCCGACACCGATGCAGGGCGATTTCACGCCGCGCATTTTGAGGATCGTCGCTATGGCGAACAATCTTGCCGCCGAGCGCAAACGCGAGGAAGTGCCACCCGAGCTCCTCCTCACCGCGCTCGCCGACGAGGGCGGCGGCACCGGTGCGCTCGCGCTCGCCTCGCTCGGAGCCACGGCGCAGCGCATACGCGAGATCGTCGACGGCCCCACGGCGTGACACCCGAAGTCATCGTGGTCGCGCTGATCGCCGGCCTCGCCGGCGGCGTAGTCGCCGCGCTCGTGATGGGCGCGATCCAAGCTTGGATGGCTCGGCCCAAGGGAATGCTGGTCCGCCACTACACGCGCGGCGGGGGCTCCGTCACACCCGCCACGCCCCAAAGTTCCGCCAGCGTGGGGCCCTTCGATCGATTCAGCGATCGCGGCAAACGGGTGCTCGCGTTGGCGCAGGACGAGGCGATCCGGCAGAACCACAACTACATCGGCACAGAGCATTTGGTCGCAGCAATCCTCCGCGACGGCGACACCGTCGCCGCTCGCGCGCTCACCTCGCTCGGCATCGATCTCGTGAAGGTGCGGACGGCAATTGAGTTCATCGTCGGCCGCGGCGATCGCACGACATCGCCGAGCGAGATCACGCTTTCGCCCCGCACGAAGAAGGTGATCGAGCTCTCGATAGACGAGGCCCGTCGCATGAACCAGACGCACCTCGGTCCTGAGCACATCCTTCTCGGCGTAATACGCGAAGGAGAGGGCATCGCCTC
>JBBPIQ010000001.1:1040646-1185821 GCA_038040345.1 Chloroflexota bacterium | reverse complement strand
TCATGTGCAGGAACACGGTGATGACCATGCCGTGCGCGGCCCAGCGGTGCATGTTCCGAAGGAGCTGGCCGAAGACGACGACGGTCTCGAGATCCTTGATGTCGCCGTAGGCGTTGTACACGCCGTCCACGGACGGGTGGTAATAGAACATCAGGAGCGTTCCGGTGAGCGTGAGGATGAGGAAGAGGAAGAACGAGAGCCCGCCCATGCACCACGTGTAGGGGATCGCGAGCGCGTGCCGCCGCACCTTCACCGGGTGGAGGTGCAGGAAGACGTTGGTGAAGACGGCGAGCGACTGGTTCTTGCGGGAATCGGGATAGCCGTGACGGAAGAGCGACCGCCAGATGTAGCTCGTCTTCGTCTTCTGCCAGATCTGAGCCGGTATCTCGAGCACTAGTGCTTAACGAGCTCCTTCTCTTTCACATCCGCGTGGTGGCCGTTCCCGTTGTGATCGTGTCCGTTGACAGGCTTGTACCCCACCGCGAGCTTGGGATCGTATTGCGGTAGCGGGCGCGCCGCTTTCTTCGCCGCGACGGTGAGGTCGAGGTGGATCTCGTCGTCGATCGACTCCTTCGGCAGGACGTTGCCGACCGCGGGCATGACCGTGCCGTAGCGGTTCATCGTGATCGCGTCGGTCGGGCAGCGGATGATGCAGAGCGCGCAGCGGATGCACGCGGTCTCGTCCAGGTAGAACGCGACGCCGTTCTGCCATTTCTTGGCCTCGCCGACCGCCGGGATCGAACCGTCGTCGACGATGTCGCTCATATCGACCATGTGGATGACGTCCATCGGGCACACGTCGACGCAGCCGCCGCAGATGATGCAGAGCTCGCCGATGATCTCGATGTTGAAGTTGCACTTGAGGCATCGATCGGATTCGGCGATTGCCTGCTGCTCGGTGTACCCCTGGTTGATCTCGAGGAAGAGACCACGGCGGTCCTGCTTGGTGAGCTTCGGCATCTCCTGCCTGGGGATCCGGTCGTAGTCGACGGACATGTTGTGGTACACGCGCGCGAGCTCGCCCTCGAGCGAGATCAAGCCGATGTTGTCCGGAGTCGATGACCGCCGCAGCGTCACGACCTCGTGGTATTCGGGCACGTTCACCGAGACGGCGTTCTCGTCGAGGAAGCGCGCGATCTGCTGCGCGGCGGAGCGACCGTCCGCGACGGCTTCGATGATCGTCGTCGGCGCGGTGCGGTAGTCGCCGCCGATGAAGATCTTCGGCACGATCGTCTGGTAGGTCTCGGGGTCGACCTTGATGTCCCGCCAGCGCTTGACGCGGAACTCCGGGAACTCCTTCGAGAGCCAACTCGTCTCGGGCGCCTGCCCGAGCGCGAGCAGCACGGTGTCGCAGGGAATCTCGAACTCCGTTCCCGGGATCGCGACGGGGCTGCGGCGTCCCTTCTCGTCGGGGTCGCCGAGCTTGTTGCGGACGAAGACGACGCCGCGCACGTGGCCGTTCGAATCGGTGAGGACTTCAGTCGGCGACGCGAGGTAGACGAACTCGATGCCCTCGCGCTCCGTCTCGGTGAGCTCCTCCTCGTCGACGACCATCTCCTCGCGGCTGCGCCGGACGATGACGTAGATGTGCTCCGCGCCGAGGCGCCACGACGTGGACGCGCAGTCCATCGCGGTGTAGCCGGAGCCCAGGACGATCACCCGTTTTCCAACTTCGACCGGCCGGCCGCGATAGGCGCGCTCGAGGAACACGATGCCAGCCATGACTCCATCGGACTCTTCACCGGGGATGCCGATGTAGTTCGGCTCGAAGCAGCCCGCGGCGATGAGCACCGCGTCGTTCTTGTCGTGCAGGTCGCGCAGCGACACGTCGCGACCGACGAAGGTCGAGAGCCGGAGTTGGACGTTCTCGTTGACGATGCCGGCGATGTCGCGGTCGATGACCTCGCGCGGCAGGCGGAACGGCGGCACGCCCGCGAGCGTGGTCCCGCCCGCCTGATCGAGCGCGTCGTACACCGTCACGCCGAAGCCGAGCTTCGACAGGTCGCTCGCCGCGGAGAGGCCGGCGCAGCCAGCGCCCACCACGGCGACCGTGCCGCGCGGTGGGCCGATGACCGGCGCCGGCGGCTGGGTGTACGCGCGGCCGTCGACGCTGACGTTCTGGTGCGTCCAGTCGGAAAGGAACTTCTTGACGTAGCGGATCGAGAGGGGTTTATCGATCTCTTTCCGCCGGCACGCCGTCTCGCATGGCGCGGCGCACACCGATCCGCAGATCGACGCCATGGGGTTCGGGTCGAGGGCGAGCTCCCAGCCTTTTTCGAACTCGCCAGCGGCCGCGAGGTTCAGATAACCGCGGCAATTCGTCTTCACGGGACAGGCTTCCTGGCACGGGATGTTTTCCTGGTACCAGGCGGGGCCGACCTCAACGACCTGGTAGAGCTCTCTCATGCGGCGTCGGTCATGCTACCGGCGTGTAGTGGGCAGTCAAACGCCAAGGCCGAGGACGGGCCACGTGCTGCTAGGACACAACTCGCAACGGATGTCTGGACATGACGAGATACCGCACCGCCAGCGCGATCAGACCGACAATTGCGGCAAGCGCGCCGACCAAGAAGGTCAACCATGACAGGTTTCTCGCCACCGACGCGTATGACTCTTCGCGAAAATCCAGAACTCGCCGACGTTGCCCACGAGCATCATCAGCGATCCGACGGCACCAATCGCAGCGACGCGCCTCGATCCGCGATCGCGGACGAGCAGGGCCCATCCCGCAAGGTGAATCAACAGTGGCACTGACGCGAGCCGATTCGCGCGTTCGTACGCGAGATACGCCTCCGTACCCGGGTATCCCCAGCCGACCGATCCGAGCGGCCCGAAGAAGTGCCAGAGTGTCGCCGCGAACCCTCCAACCGCAAGGAGGCCGCCTAAACGGCTCGGGCTCGTTTCCGTCCGCCCATCGTCACGCGGTTAGGTTAGGGCCGATGGGCAGTCAAACGCGCGCGCCGATCTCCGAGCGCAAAACGCGACTCGATGGGTCGATCGTGGAATACACCTGCGAAAGGCTTTCGGTAGAGGCGGGACGACGCGCGGTCGTGCGCTACGTCGGCGAGCAGGATCGACCGATCGAAGGCACGGACCTCGTCCTGCGCAAGGGCACCGTGACGGTCGGCCATTTCTGGACGGACCGTCCCTACAACGTCTATCATTGGCTCGAGGCCGGCCGGACCGTCGGGTTCTACGTGAACATCGCGACGGACACGACGATCGAGCCGGCGATGATCGCGTACCGCGATCTCGTCGTCGATGTGCTCATCCGGCCGTCGGGCGCGATCGAGATCCTGGACGAAGACGAGCTTCCGCCGTCGATCGAGCCGCGCTACCGCCTCGCCATCGCGAAAGCCATCGAGACGTGCGTGACGGAAGGACGCCGCCTCTCCGCGGAGATCGAACGTGAGACCCGGTTGGTTATCTGATCAATAGCCGCCCGCGTACGCAAGGTGCCCGTAGTAGCGGTTCCCGTTCGGCGAGTTCGGATCGTTCGTAAAGCCGTAATACGGCGCCACGGTCGTATCGGACCGGAGGCTCGCGTCGGTGCGCACCTTTTGGATGATCGTCGCCGGCGTCCCGCTGCAGACCCCGCTGGCGAGGCAGAGCGCAACCGTGCCCGCGACGTGCGGCGAGGCAAAGCTCGTCCCAGAGCCCGTTGCGTAGCCGTTGTTGAAGTACGTCGACGTAACGCAAACGCCCGGAGCCGCGATCGTGTGGTTCATGTCCAAGGTGTTCGTCGTGCTTGTGAAGTTGCTGAATGTGGCCGCCGTGTCGTCGACGTTGCCGCATGCCACTCCGCCGGTGTAGGCGCCGCCCGGCAAGCCATCGAAGTCAGCCATCGCAGTAACGGTGAGAACCTCGTTGTACGCGGCCGGTGTGAACGTCGAGAAGTCCTTGCTGTCGTTGCCGGCCGCGGCGACGAACGTGACTCCCTTCGCGTTCACCGCGGTGCAGATCGCCTTGTGCATGGCGTCGTTGTTCGTGTTGCCGCAGTTGCCGTCGTCCGCTCCGCCACCACCGAGGCTCATGTTCGCGACCTTGATCTTCTTGCTCGCGGCGTTGTTGGCGACCCAGTTGATGCCACAGATGATCCACGACAGGTAGCCGGAGCCGTCGCTGCCCAGGACCCGCACCGCCCAGAGCGGTGCGCCGGGTGCGACGCCGACGATGCCGTTCATGTTCTTCGCTGCCACGGTGCCGGCGACATGCGTGCCGTGGCCGTTGCCGTCGCTCCAAGCGGTGCGGTTCACGAAGAAGAAGCCCGCACAGTTGTAGCCGCCGGCGATGTTGAGCGCGGAATGGCTCGAGATGCCTGTATCGATGATCGCTACGCCGGTGTTGAGGAAGGCGCTGCCATCGCCGCCGAACTCCTTACTCTTGTCAGCGGCGATCCGGTAGACGCCCGTCCGCGGGATAACGTCGGTCGCCGACAGTAGTCGGTCCTCCTCGACGAACGCGACGCGTGCGTCGCGCTGAAGCATCGGGATCAGGCGCTCTGGCACGCGCGCTGCGTATCCGCGCAACGCTGCCCCATAGACGTGGCTGACGAGCGCGCCGAAGCGCTGCGCGTGATCACCTGCGACGACGTCGGAATCGGCGTCGTCTCGAAGAACAACGATGACCGAGCGCGACGGTCCGGCTCCCGCGCTCGCGGGCATCGAAAGAACGGTGAAACTGATGACGAACGCGAGCGAAGCTATGAACGCGGTTAAGTTGCGCATCTCCCCTCCTCGTGACCCCGCGCGTGCGCGCGAATAGTGGTCGTCGCGCGTCAGGCTGTCCAGCCTAAACTCGCTCGCTTGACGAGAAGTCAACAAGACACACAAGCGACGTCGCGCACTTGATCCTCGCGGCCAAGCTCGTTCTAACCCCGGCGCTCATCGCGGCGGCGACGCTGGTCGGTCGCCGCTTCGGACCGTCGATCAGCGGCTGGCTCGTCGGTCTTCCTTTCACGTCCGGTCCGGTCTCGTTATTCCTCGCGTTCGAACAGAGCACGGGCTTCGCCGCCGCCGCCGCGGCCGGTTCGATCGGAGGCGTGGCCGCCTCCTCGGTGTTCGCGGTCGCGTACGCCGCGATGGCGCGGCGCTTCGGATGGCCGGCTTCCCTGGTGGTCGCGAGCCTCGCGTTCTCGGTCGCGGTGATCGCGCTTCGCGCTCTGCCGCTGGATAGCGGCTTCCCCCTCCCTCTGCTCGCGTTGTATGGGGGCGGCGTCGCAGCGGCGCTCGTCGGCATTCGCCTCATTCCGCCACCGCGCGCGCTCGACAAAGCGCCTGCGCCCCCGCGATGGGACCTGCCGGTGCGCATGGCCGTCGCGACAGCGCTCGTCATCGTCATCACGAGCGCCGCTCCATTACTTGGTCCGCAGCTCTCCGGATTGCTCACGACGTACCCGATCTACGCGGGCGTGGTCGCCGTGTTCGCGCACGCGCAGCGCGGGGGCGCCGCCGCTGCACAGGTGGTGCGCGGCCTGTGCTACGGGATCCTCGCATTCGCGACGTTCTTCCTCGCGATCGGCGCACTCGTCGACCGCGCGGGCATCCTTCCGGCGTTCGCCGCAGCCGTCACGGGGGCGGTTCTCGTTCAGGCGCTGACGCTGACGCGAGTCAGGAAAGGTTCGCCCGTACCGAGAGCTTGACGTTGCCCTTGAGCGCCCGAGAGATCGGGCAGTTCTCCTTCGCATCCTCAGCCGCGCGAGTGAACTTCGCGGCGTCGGCCCCCGGGACGTCGCCAGACACTTCGAGCTCGCTCGAGACCACCGTCCAGTTGTCGCCGACCTTGTCGAACGTCACCCTCGAGCGCACCTCTAGCCGATTCGGCTTCGTGCCCGCACGGCCGAGGCCGCCAGAGAGAGCCATCGCGAAGCAGGACGCGTGCGCCGCCGCGAGCAGCTCCTCGGGACTCGACTTTCCGCCCGGCGCTTCGGTGCGCGCGCTCCACGAGACCGGCAGATCGCTGAACTTTCCGCTCGAGACCGCGCTCACCATCCCGGAGCCACTGATGAGATCGCCATTCCAAACAGCGCGCGCTTCCCTGGTCGCCGCCATGTCACACCTCCCGATCCCCCACAGGGTAGGGATGCGGCGGCTCCTTGGGCAGGAGCCAGGGCAGCGCCTCGTCCATCGGGCGCGCCAGGGTCGCGAACTGTTCCGCTGTGATGTGGCCGCGCGCGAACAACGCGAGAGCTGCGCCGTACGCCGCGCGTTCCGCTTTGTGACCCGTATCGCCGTGCTCGTACTGCCAGGCCACGAGGGCATTCCGTCCTTCGGTCATGTCGAAGATCGATCGACGAAAGTCCTCCCACGCCGGGCCGCGGTCGGCTTTCTCGATCGCGCGGACGGCGGCACGCTCCGCTTCATGAAACGACTCGAGTTTGCCGGCCCCGTGCTGATCCCAGCCCCAGGCGGCGCGTTCGACCCCAGCCGCGGAGAACGAGCCGATCTCGGTGATGAACCGTTCGCGTTCTTTCTGGCTCACGTCAGGCCGCAGCGGATTCGGATTTCGTAACGCGGTGCGTTTCGAGAGGGCGGATCACCGCGCGTTGTGCGGTTTCGTCACCATGCGTGGCCGCTATCCGTTCACGCGCCTCCGCGACCGTCTCCGCACGCAAGTGATGCCTCACGTTCCCATCAACATGCCAGAGGTAGGCATTCATGCACAAGGAACAGCCAGAACGAGCGGGTCATTCCCACCTTCTTAAGTTCAAACGTGCGACGTATCGCAGCGATCGAGGTCGCCGGTCTGATAGCCGGTCGTGAACCACTGCGTACGCTGCGCGGATGAGCCGTGCGTCCACTGCTCGGGCTGCACGCGGCCCTGCGTCTCCTGCTGGATGCGATCGTCGCCGACCGATGCGGCGGCGTCGAGCGCAATCGCGATCTCGGCATCCGTAGGCGCTTCGAGGTACCCGGTATCCGCGGCGTGCTTCGCCCAGACTCCCGAGAGGCAGTCGGCCTGGAGCTCGATGCGGATCGATGCGGCGTTGCCGCTCTGACTCGACGAGAGGGTGCCGAGGAGATCCTGCACGTGGTGGCCGTACTCGTGAGCCACGACGTACGCCTGCGCGAACGGACCCCCCTTCGCGCCGAACCGCTGAGTGAGCTCCGTGAAGAAGCTGATGTCGAGGTAGACCTTCTGGTCCTCGGGGCAATAGAACGGTCCCATCGCCGTCTGCGCGAGCCCGCATGCGCCCTGAACCGCGTCGGTGAAGAGAACGGTCTTCGCCGGTAGGTAGGTATCGCCGCGGCGCGTGAACTCGTCGGTCCAATACTTCTGGACACTGTCGACAATGCCAACGATGCGGCAGTCGTCGCGCTTGTTGGCATCGGCGCCCGTCTGGCAGTCCTGCACCGAGGGCGCGCCATCGATGGGTGGGTTCGTCCCGCCGACATCGGAAAGCGGATTCACGCCGAGCAGCAGCGCGATGATCAGGATGACGATGCCGATCCCACCGCCACCGACGACGACCGGACCGCCAAGACCTCCGCCGGCTCCGCCGCGCCCCCGTTGATCGTCGACCTGCGATGGATCGAGGGGCGCGTTGCCTCGGAATGTCACGTTCGTACCCAGCGCAATTAGGGGGCCAAGCGGCGTAGTCTCCTGCGAATGGTGAAAAAGGACGAACCCTCCGAGGGCGTGTGGGAAATCCACGCGGGCGTCCCGCGGGCGAAGAAGGCGAAGCGCAAGATCGGCTCGGTTGAGGACCTGCACTACAACAACCCGTACAGCTACACGATCGAGCGCGTGTGGTTCGACGGGAAGATCATTTTCGCCACGGAGCAGGGCGAGGTCGACGTCGACCCGAAGAAGGTCAAGGTCGCGCAGGAATATCAGATCGTCTACGCGGTGAAGCTGAATGCGAAAAAAACGCTGGTCCGCGAACCGGATCGCGTTCCCGGACAGCTCAACATCTACGACTCGATCCCGGGCATGAAGAAGTACAGCCCGATCTGGCAGTTCAACTACGTGATCGTTCCGCGTGATTACGTCCCGAACGCGCTGCGCTCCGAACGCGACTGCCTCGCGAGCGGCTACGAGATCAAACAGAGCCGCGTCTTCGAGAACTGACCGGTGCTCTAAAGGCCTGCGGTCGCAGGCCGGCGTTCGAGCCAGGCCAGAGCTTCCTCCGGACGGCGGAAACGATGAACGACAAGATGCGCGTGCTCGGGACCCGCGAGGATCAGCGGTAGCTCACGCCTGCGGCGCCGGTACGTCTTCAGCGCCCACCAGAAAAGCGTCTCGCGCGATAAGAACTGGTTCCGAAATGTTTCGCGGTTGCCCGTCCCCGGCCAGAGCTCCTCGCCGCTTCGGATCCGACGCGCCGCGCGTTCGAAGAGTCGCGCGAAGATCACGCCGAGCGGCGGGTCGAGCCAGACGACGGTGTCGGCGCGCGGCCACACCAGATCTCGCGCTCCGCGGCGTCCGTAGTTCCCGTCGATGACCCACGCGTCGCCTTCGACGGCGCGAGCGACGCGCTCCTTGAAGAGGTCCTCGGGAACGAGTGTCCAGTTCGGACCCCAAGCGAGCGCGTCGAGCTCGACGAAAGTCACGCCGAGCCGACGCGCTAGCTCACGCGCGAATGTCGTCTTGCCCGAGCCGGTCGATCCGACGACCGAGATGCGCCTACCCGCGATGTCGGCAGAAAAGCGCGTCTACGCCGATCTCTGTGTCACCCGGTCCACTTTGTACGCCTTGTCGCCTTTGTTTTTGGGCCTTAGGCCCTTGATGCCGTTGATGAGGTCGTCGATGACTTCTTGACTGTCGTCCGGCTCGCCGCCTTTCTGGCCCGGTGGTGCCGGCGCTGGATCGAGCACCAGAATGTCCAAGGTCACTGGAATGAAACGGTGATGTGCCACGTTGCTCCCCCTCTTGCCCCTGACGGGGCACTTACCACGGGGAATACTGCTCAGGCAGTCAAGTCGGCTACCTACCCGCACCTAGACTCGGCCCGTGCCGCAGGAACGGAAGGTCGTCACCGTCCTGTTCGCGGACATCGTTGATTCGAGCGCTACGACGCGGTCGTATGACGCCGAGGTGCTCCGCGCGGCACTCGCGCGCATGTTCGCGAGGACGCGCGAGATCCTCGTTGCGCATGGCGCAACCGTCGAAAAGTTCATAGGCGACGCGGTCATGGCCGTCTTCGGCATCCCGGTCGCCCACGAGGACGATGCCGAACGAGCGGTGCGCGCCGCACTTGCACTGCGTGCCGATGTGTCCCCGAACCGCGAGGACGGGCGGCCCGGCTTCACCCTGCGCATCGGGATCAACACCGGCGAGGTCGTGACCGGCGACGGCGAGGGCGCCGAGTTCCTCGTCACCGGAGAACCGGTCATCGTCGCGGCGCGACTCGAGCAGATGGCGGCGCATGGAGAAATCCTCGTCGGTCCTCTGACCCGTGAGATCACGCGTGGCCGTGTGAGCTACGGACGGGTCCGCACCATCCAGACAAAGGGCATGGGCCCAGTAGAGGTCGCGGCGGCCGAGAGCCTCTTAGGGCCCGGCGCCACCACGGGACACACGGCGAGTCCGTTCGTCGGACGCGAGTCGGAGATGCGCCTCCTCGACGACGTGCATCGGCGTGTCGCATCGACCGGTCGACCGCATCTCGTCACGATCTACGGCGATGCGGGCATGGGCAAGACCCGCGTCGCGCTCGAGTTCCTCCGGCACCTGGACCCGGCCGAGCCGATCGCGCGCGCCGCCTGCCTCCCGTACGGACACGCGATCACGTACTGGCCGCTGCAAGAGCTGATCCGCGGGGAGGCTGCGATCACACCGACCGATGGGCGCGATGCAGCACGCGCGAAGATCGAGACCCGTGTCGCCGGCATGGAGGGTCTCGATCAGATCGAGTCGCGTGCGATCGCACGCGAGCTCGCGGCGCTTGCTCTCGCCGACGCCGACACGCCGCAGTCGGAGCTCACCTCGGACGCGCGGAGGCGTGAGCTCGCCCTCGGAATGACGCGGTACCTCGAGGCGCGGCTCGGTTCCACGCCGGGAACGATCGTGCTCGAGGATCTGCACTGGGCGGAAGAGCCGTTCCTTGCGCTGCTCGAGGAGCTTCTCGAACAGCTGCACGCGCCACTACTCCTTCTCTGCCTCGCGCGCCCCGACCTCCTCGAGCGAAGACCGAGCTGGGGTTCGGGACGCACGAACGCGATGGCGATCGCGCTCGAGCCGCTCGAGGTCCCCGAGACCGAGAACCTCGTGCGCGCCCTCCTGGCTGGTGGCTCCGACCGGCCGGTGGACGAGATCGTCGCGCGGACGGAGGGAAACCCGCTCTTCGTCGAGGAGTACGTGCACATGCTCGTCGATCAGGGTTCGCGCGCGGTCGTTCCACCGACGCTCCACGGCGTCATTGCCGCACGCATCGACGCGACGACACCCGGCGTCAAGCGCCTACTGCACGAAGCAAGCGTCCTCGGACGAGACTTCTGGCTCGACGCGCTGCCGACCGCGCCTGCTACCGCGGATGTCTCTGAAGCCGAGCGGCGTGGGCTCCTCTCGCGGCGCGCACGCCGTGGTCCGTCAGGAAGTCCCACCTTCGTGTTCCGTCACGGCCTGATCCGCGATGTCGCGTACGCGTCGCTTTCGAAAGCCGAGCGGACGCGCGTACACGACCACTATTCGCGCTGGCTCGAGACGGCAGCAGGGGAGCGCGCGCAGGAGTACGCCGAGATCGTCGCGTACCACGCCGAACGAGCGTTCGCGCTTGCGCACGAGCTCGATGCCGCGGGCGCTGAAGACCTTGGCCGGCGCGCCTTCACGCTGCTATCGCGCAGCGCCGCCGGCGCGTCCGCGCGGGGCGAGTTCCGAGCATCGCGCGAGCTGAACGACCGCGCGCTCGTGGTCGCCGGCGCCGGCGGCGTTCCACCTGCGGAGCTTGCTTCGGCCCGCGCGCTCGGGGCGATCGTCAAGCTTCGGCTCGACTCGGACTTCGCGGCGGTGAACGAGCTCGATCGCGCGATCGACGCCGCCCGGACCCTCGGGCCGAGCGCGGAGCTCGTGCGGCTTCTGGTGTGGCGAGCGTCGTCGGTCACGATCCTCGACGACATTGCCGAATCGGAGAGGCAGTTCGAGGAGGCCATAGCCGTCGCGCGCGAGACCAGCGACCGCGAGATGCTCTCGTATGCGGTCTGGGCATCCTGCGAGCCTCTCGGTCTCACCGGGCGATTGGACGAACAGGCCAAGCTCCTGGAGCACGCACTCGCGGAGATCCGTGCGGTCGCGGCGCCCTACGAGGTCGCCTGCCTCGACGAGATCTGCGTCAACGCGGCGGCGCGCGGCGACCACGTGCGCGCTCGCGAGGTCGCGGAAGAAGCCATCGCCGCGGCACGCACGAGTGGCCGCCGGATGGATCGGTGGAGGGCGGCGTATGCCCTCGTCATCAGCCTGCTCGCGAGCGGCGATCCGGGTGCGCTCGCCGCCTCGGAGGAGGCGCTCGTTCTCGCCAGAGAGATAGGCGGTCCCGGCGCACTGGCTGAGGCCGCCCACGCGGCGAGTCAGGCGCGTCAGGCGCGCGGCGATCTCGAAGGTGCGCGAGCGGTTCTCGAAGAGACCTTCGCGCAACTCGACCCAGCACGGATGACGATCCAGCGCGACGCCATCACCAGACTCGAGACGCGCCGATCCGAGGTCGCTCTGGCGCGAGGCGACCTTGATGTCGCGCGGACCTCGGCGACGACCGCCGTGCGCATTGCTCCGAAACCGCATGTCGAGACGCGAGCCCAAGCTCTGCTCGCACTCGCATCGGTCGCTCTCGCCGAAGAGGGGGAGGCGGAGGCGCGAACCCTCGTTACCGAGGCTGTGGCTCTCCTCGCACCGAGCGGATATCGCGATCTTCGCGAACGGGCGGAGCGCATGGCCGAGCGCGTCGCCGCGAGGTCGCCAGCGCGCTGACCAACGGCGGTGCTATGTTCGGCACCCCGTGAAGCTCCATGAATACCAGGCGAAACAGATCCTCGCGCGCGCGGGCATCCCCATTCCAGACGGCCGCCTCGCGACGTCAGCGCAAGAAGCGGAGGCCGCCGCGAAGGCGATCGCGGCGCCGGTCGCGGTCAAAGCGCAAGTGCACGTCGGCGGACGCGGCAAGGCCGGCGGCATCAAGGTCGCGAAGTCTCCGGCGGAAGCGAAGACCGCGGCGGGGGCCATCCTGGGGATGGACATAAAAGGACTGCACGTCGAGAAGGTCTACGTCGAGCGCGCGGCCGACGTCGCGAGCGAGCTCTACCTCGGGATCACGCTCGACCGCGATCGCCGCCGCCCGGTGGTGATGCTCTCGACCGTCGGCGGGATGGACATAGAAGAGGTGGCCACGTCGCGCCCGGAGGCGATCGCGCAGGGCTGGCCGAGCCCGCTGCTCGGCCTCCTTCCCTTCGAAGCGCGGGCGCTCGTCTTCGCGGCGGGAGTCGCGCCCGCGCAGCGCGAGGCCGTGGCCGACATCGCGCGGCGCCTCTATCGCGTGTACGGCGAGACCGACGCGACCCTCGTGGAGATCAACCCGCTCTTCGTTCAGAAGGACGGCTCGGTGCTGGCCGGCGACGCGAAGCTCGACATCGACGACAACGCCCTTTTCCGCCAGCCAGAGCTCGCGAAGCTCAAGGAGGTGTCGCCCGACGAGGAAGCTGAAGAGAAAGCGCGCGCGCTCGGGTTCAGCTTCGTGCAGCTCGACGGCGACGTCGGGATCATCGGCAACGGCGCGGGCCTCGTGATGGCGACGCTCGACGCCGTGCGCAACGCGGGCGGCCGCGCCGCGAACTTCCTCGACGTCGGCGGCGGAGCGAAGGAAGCCGTCGTGAAAGCGGCGCTCGAGATCGTTCTGTCGAATCCGCGCGTGCGCAGCGTGATGATCAACATCTTCGGCGGCATCACGCGCGGCGACGAGGTCGCCAAGGGAATCCTCGACGTGATCGAGGCGCATCCGCCGCGTGTGCCGCTCGTCGTCCGGCTTTCCGGCACCGAGGCCGAGGCCGGCCGCAGGCTCCTCAAGAAGGCGCCGCTCGAATCGTGCGAGACGATGGATGAAGCGGCGGCCGAAGCGGTGCGCCTCGCGAAAGAGCCAGCGAAAGCGTGAGCGTCCTTCTAGGTGGCGCCACGCGCGTGATCGTCCAGGGGCTCGGACGCGAGGGCCGCTTCCACGCCGAGCGCATGAAGGAGTACGGCACGAAGGTGGTCGGCGGCACGAAGCCCGGCGCCGGCGGGACGACGATCGACGGCATTCCGATGTTCGACACCGTGGCTCAGGCCGTCGACGAGACCGGAGCGAACGCCTCGATCGTGTTCGTTCCCGCGCCCGCGGCGATGGACGCGCTCCTCGAAGCGATCGACGCGCAGATCGACCTCGTGATCGCGATCACCGAGGGCATTCCCATCGCCGACATGCTCAAGGTCGCGGCGGTGCTCGAGACCGCGGCCACGACCCTCGTCGGACCGAACGGGCCGGGCGCGATCACACCGGGCCAGAGCAAGATCGGCATCATGCCCGCCGAGAACTTCTCGCCCGGCGGAGTCGGCTTCGTGTCCCGCAGCGGCACGCTCACCTACGAGATCGCCGACCTCCTCACACGCGCGGGACTCGGTCAGTCGACATGCATCGGTGTCGGCGGTGATCCCGTCGTCGGTCTGCCCACGCCGGACGCGGTGCGTCTCCTAAACGAGGACCCCGAAACGGAGGCGATCGTGATCGTCGGTGAGATCGGCGGCGCCGCCGAGGAGCGCGCGGCCGAGTACATGCGCGCGGAGGGCAAGAAGCCCGCCGTCGCGTTTATCGCGGGGCGTTCCGCGCCGCCCGGCAAGCGGATGGGCCACGCTGGCGCGATCGTCTCGGGGAATCAAGGCACGGCCGCATCAAAGGTGCGCGCGTTCGAAGAGGCCGGGATCCCCGTCGCGAATGCGCCCAGCGAGATACCCGGCCTCGTCAAGAAAGCCCTGCGCCGCTAGGTCAGGCGCTCAAGTCGGATCGGCCGCCTTGGCGAAAAGCGCCGCGAGGTAACCCACGATGAAAACGACCTTGAGATCGACTGTCATGACTCCATCTACTGCTACTGTCGAGTCGCCGATGGACACCCAGGTCGGCCTCAGCGTGATCCTCGGAACAGGCCCCCTCGGGCTCGCTATCGCGCGGCAGCTGTCCTCGCGAGGCCGGCGGTTCCGGGTCGTAAGTCGGACCGCGGTCACGAGTCTTCCCGCTGGCGCCGAATTCCTTGCCGCCAATGTGGCCGACCCCGCTGAGGCGAGACTGGCGTGCGCCGGTGCGGCCGTCGTGTACCACTGCGCGAGCCCGCCGTATCAACTCTGGCCAAAGCTTCATCCGCCGCTCATGGCCGCGATCATCGAGGGCGCCTCGGCAGCGCACGCAAAACTGATCTTCGGCGACAACCTTTACGCCTACGGTCCGGTGGATGGGCCCGTCACCGAAGACCTGCCGTATCGCGCGACCGGACCGAACGGGCGAACGCGTGCACAGATCGCTACGACGCTCATCTCGGCGCACAACGAGGGACGCGTGCGAGCGGCGATCGGGCGAGGATCGGACTTTTTTGGGCCGCACGCGAGGCAATCCCTCGTCGCCGATGGCGTCTTCGCCCGAGCCGTCGCGGGGAAGCCGGCGCAATTGCTCGGTAATCCCGACCTCCCGCATAGCGTCACCTACATCGATGATTTTGGTCGTGCGCTGGTGATACTCGGCGAGCGCGAGGACGCGCTTGGTGGGGTGTGGCACGTCCCGAACGCGCCGGCGGTGCCGCTGCGTCGGTTTTGTGGAGATGGTCTTCGCCGTTATGGATCGACCGCCGAGTATTCGGGTCGTGCCGAGACCGATCTTGTCGCTGCTCGCGTTATTCAACCCAGTGCTGCGCGCCGTCGTCGAGCAGCTGTATCAGAGTGACCGGCCGTGGATCGTCGACAGCAGCAAGTTCGAGCGCGCGTTCGGGTGGAAGGCGACTCCGCTGGAAGGATCGATTCCCCCAACAGCGACATGGTTCAAGGAGAACGCGAGGCTCTAAGACCTGGCAGCGCTCTGGCTGCTGGTATCCGGCCAGGCGCACGCGCGCCCTGACGCGTTACAGAACGGGCGAGCGAGCGTTCTTAACTTCGCGTGAAGGGTCGGCAAGAGGGTCTTCCTCGGCTAGAGTGCTCGCGGATGAGATTCCGCCGCGCTGCGACGTTCCTTCTCACGCTCGTCATCTCCAGCGTCTGGCTCATCCCTTCGGTGGGGCCTCGGTCGATCGCATACGGGCAGACGCTCGGGCAGGGCTACTCGGTCGCCGGCGACTTCAAGGGCGCGGGATACCAGCAGATCGCGACGCTCTACGACCCGAACGACAACCTTGGCCTGCGCATCGTCGTGCTCGACCGGACGACCACCGACGCGAAGATGGTCTCGAGCCAATGGTTCCTCGAGGCCGCGAACAGCTTCGACCTCGGACGGATGAAGGTCGCGGCGCTCGATCTGAATGCCGACGGTAAGACCGACATCGCCGTCCTCTACAACGACGGCAACAACGCGGTGCGGCTCATCTCGTGGATCTCCACCGGAACCAACTTCGCGTATCAGGGCAATCAGGGCATCTGGCGCCATCCGAATTTCGATTGGCAACGCGCCGGCGATCTTCTCACCGGCACATTCACCGGGAGCGGACTTCCGGGGATCCTGATCCCCTACGCGCAGGACAACTTCGATCTGAAGTTCCTCTACCTCGAAGCGACGCCGACGGGCATTCGCTATCCGGGTGACCGCGGTCTGTACGATTCCGGGCCGAATCAGATTTGGCCCGCGCAGGCGCGCTTCGTCGCGGGCCGCTTCACGCGGACGACCGGTCCCGATCAGGTCGCGATGATCTACCAGTACGACGACGGCTCGATCAAGATCCACATCTTCGAGCTCGACTCCGGCGGAAGTCTCGCGCCGCAGGGCGGCGGCTTCGGCGGGCACTGGACGTCACCACCCGGCTTCTTCGACATCACGAAGGCGCGCTTCGTCGCGGGCGACGTCGACGGCGACAAGCGGAGCGACATCATCGACTTCTACGACTACCCCGACGGCTCCTCGCGAGTGCACCTGATGCTCGCGGCGGATGGCCACGCGCTTCGCGACGTGATCGGCGTCGCCTGGCCGATCGGCGGGATGCCGTGGCTCCCAACGCAGATCGTCGCCGGCGACTGGAACAAGGACGGCAAGTCCGACGTCGCGACGCTGACCGCGGGCCAGGACGGCGTGACGCACGTGGGCCTTCTCACGAGCGTCGGCCGCGCCCTCTCGTTCGCGCCGGACGCATGGACGACACCTGCTGCCGAGGTGCGCGCCTTAGGGTGCGTGAGCTGCTGGCCTCTCAACGGCATGCCGCTCCTCGCCGGACAGCCGAACCCGCACCGCAGGCCGCTCGCCGTGAAGATCGACAACGCGCCCGCCGCGCGGCCGCACTACGGCATCAGCCAGGCGGACATGGTCTGGGAGCTTCTCGTCGAGGGCTTCATCACCCGACTCGCCACCTATTACCACTCGCAGGACCCGCAGACGATCGGCGCGGTGCGCAGCGTGCGCTTCTCGGATCGCTACACGACACCGATGGTCCGCGGGTCGCTCGTCTTTTCGGGCGCGTCGCAGCTCATGGAAGGTCTCGTGCGCGGAGACATCGCGGCAGGCTTGTACGTCGGCGTCTCGCCGCAGCTCGGGCAGGGCAACGCGTTCTACCGGTCGGGCGTCGACGGCAAGGTCGCGCCGCACAACCTCTTCACGTCCTCGGCGGCGCTCCGCGCCGCGACGAGCGAGGTCGGCGGCGGCGGTCCGGTCGACGTGCCGAGCTGGGACTTCCTCGCGCCGGGGAACCATCCCGCGACCGTGGGCGGCTTCCTCGGGAGCGTCGGCGCGAGCACGCTCACCATCCCGTACCGCGCCGACGCGCGCGTGCGCTACGACTACGACGCGAACGCCAACGTGTATCTCCGCTACCAGTCGAACGGCGCGCAGTACGTCCTCGAGGTCGACGCCGCGAATGGCGCGTGGATCATGGCGAAGAACATCGTGATCATCAGCACGGACGTCGTGGTCACCAACGTCGTCGACGACGCCGGCGGGGCGCCGAGCCTCGACATGCGGATGACCGGCAGTGGCCCGGCCACCATCTTCCGGGACGGCCTGCGGCAGGACGGAAGGTGGTCCCGCGCGAATCTCGTGGATCCGTTCAGCTTCATCAATCTCTACGGGCACAAGATCTATCTGGATCCGGGACAGACGTGGGTGCACGTTCTGCCGATGGACTGGCAGGTCTACTCGAACTAGCGCGCTATCAGAGCCTCGCGCCATAACGCTGCCCACAGTGCACGGCGTTCCGCGTCGGTCAGCTGACGGCCCAGTCGCTCGCGCAGCGCGGCGACGCCGTGGCCGGCGAGCGCGCCCCAGGCTTTCGGCCGCGCGGTCCTCGTCCCAAGCGCGAGATCGGACCAGGTCTTCACGGTCGCCCGCGCGACCTCGCGGATTGCGGCGTCATCCATGGGCATAACCTAGCGACGGTGCGCATCGTCTCGCTCGTTCCCGCGGCAACGGAGATGGTCTGGGCGCTCGGCGCGACGGACCAGCTCGTCGCGGTGACGCACGACGACGATTTCCCGCCGGCGGTCCTTTCTTTGCCGCGGGTGACGAGATCGACGATCCCGGCGGGCGCGACCGCGCGCGAGATCGATGCGCACGTGCGCGAAGCCGGTGCGCGCGGCGAGAGCACCTTTCATCTGGACGAGCAGGCCCTGCGTGATGCGCGTCCGGACGTGATCCTCGGCCAGACGCTGTGCGCCGTGTGCGCGCTCACGCTCGATCGCATCCCCGCGAAGCTGGACCGCCAGCCGGAGGTGGTGCCGCTGGGCGCATCGAGCATCGCCGGGATGTTCGACGACATCCATCGCGTCGGCGCGGCGCTCCGACGCGACCGCGACGCCGACCGTCTCATCGACGAGCTGCGCTCTCGGCTGGCAACGATCGAAACGCGTGTCGCGGGCCTCGACCGCCCGCGCGTGGCGTGCCTGGAGTGGCTCGACCCGCTGTTCAACGGCGGCCACTGGGTCCCGGAGCAGGTGCGGATCGCGGGCGGCCTGGACGTGCTCGGCACGGCGGGCGCGCGGTCGCGTGAGATCGGCTGGGACGACGTGATCGCGGCCCGCCCCGAGATCGTGGTCGCCATGCCATGCGGCTGGGACGCACCCCGTGCCGCGCGCGAAGCTGAGGCGCTCGGTCCGGTAAGCGACGCGCGGATCGTCGGCGTCGATGGCGCCGCCTACTTCAGCCGGCCGGGTCCACGTCTCGTGGACGGCGTCGAGCTGCTCGCGTCCATCTTCCACCCCGACCGCGTCGCGCCGCCTTACGGCGCGATCGCGATCGGAGTGAGGTCAGTGGTCTAGCTGAGTCTCCCGCCGCCGAGGAACCCGATGATCGCTCCCATCACGACGGCCTGGAAAATTTGATAGCCCGCGTCGATCGCGTACAGGCGCCCGGGCTTGCCGGTGAAGAGCGTCTGCGAAAAGAACGCGGTCGCCGTGAATCCAAGAGACGCGTAGAGGCCGATGAGCGCGCCACCGGCCCCGGTGGTCCAGCCGGTCTCGTTGATGAACCAGTTGAGGGCAATGGCTTCGACGAATGCCGCGAGAGCGGTGAGCGCGTACAGCGGACCGGCCGACTGACCGGTGCCCATGCCTCGACCGGTCAGAGCCATCCAGGTCTTGCCGAAGACGGGCCCGTACCACAGGTACCCGATGACCATTGCGGCGACGGTCGCGACGATGATCGCTATCCAGTTCATGTGTCCCTCCTCCAACGCGCGTGTCGTGCGCGCACAGGCTAGAGCAGGGGCACAAGCATCCCGACCTCGCGGGCGTAGGCGTCGTACGCCGCGCCGAAGCGCTCGCGAAGCAGGCGCTCCTCGGTCTTTGCCCGGAGGTAGAGGGCCGGAAAGGTCACCAGAAGCGTCCCGGCGATGAGCGCGAGGTTCCCGGTAGCGAGGCAGGCGCCAACGAAGTGCAGCCCAAGCCCCGTGTAGATGGGGTGACGCACGAAGCGATACGGACCCGTACGCACGAGCTCGTGGTCGCGGTGGATCTCGAGCTCCAGGTCGTAGTGCCTTCCGAGCGCCGCGATCGCCCAGAGTGCGAAGCCGACGCCGAGCACGACCAGCGCGAGTCCGACCCAGCGGAGTGGATCGAGCACGTCGAGCTCCGGCCCAGGACGCGCCGCGATGACGAGATACGGGACGAAGAAGAAGTACGCGACGTAATGGGCGAGCCCGCGCGATCGCGCGAGCGTCTCGCCGCGCCGCGCTACGCCGCGCATGCGGGAGAGCTGCGCGACGACCATGAACGTGATGATGGTGGCGACCGCGACGAGCGTTACGAGGGACGAGCTCACGCGCCAATACTCCTAGACTCGCGCGCCATGCATGTCGCCTGGCTGGGTGAGCCCGCGTCCTTGGACGCGACGACCGTCGGTGGAAAGACCGCGAATCTGGGTCGCCTTGCGACCTCGTTCCGCGTGCCGCCGGGGTTCTGTCTCGACGCGACCGTGCACGAACGACTCGGCGGAGCGCTCGAAGGCGAAACCTGGGCGCACGACGAGCTGCACGAGCTCGTCGTGGAGGCTTACGCGGAGCTCGCCAAGCGTCTCCGCACGGACGCGCCACTGGTGGCGGTGCGTTCATCCGCGATCGGCGAAGACTCGTTGGACGCCTCCTTCGCCGGCCAGTACGAGACGATCCTGAACGTCACAGGCGCGCACGCCGTCGTCGATGCGGTCCTCGATTGCTGGCGTTCGCTGTCGACGGAGCGCTCGATCGCCTACCGCCGCGAGCGCGGTATCAACAAGACCCCGCACATCGCGGTGCTCGTGCAGCAGATGGTCGACCCAGAAGTCTCCGCGATCGCCTTCAGTGCGGATCCCGTGAGCGGGGCACGCGACATCATCGTTGTAAACGCGACGCGCGGTCTCGGGGATGCGATTGCATCCGGGACAGTCACACCGCACAGCTTCAGCGTGCATAAGAGCGACCTCCGGATCGTCGACCGGCGGATCGCGAACGGCCAGCCGATCTCCGATGACGACGTGCTGGCGATCGCCCGCCTTGCGGCGCAGCTTGAAGAAACAATGAAGTGGCCTGTAGACATCGAGTGCGCGCTGCGTGACGGCGAGCTTCACCTCCTGCAGTGCCGCCCGATCACGACGCTCGCGGAGGAATTCCCGGTCACGTGGGACGACCCCGAGGACGCGAAGCTGACATGGGAGCGCGAGGACGCGCATTTCGACCACGTGTTCGGGCCGCTCTCGAGCGAATTCATCACTTATGGGCCGGACTACGGCATTCAAAAGCGACTCGGCGCGATCGGCTTCCCTCTGCTCGTCCGCCATCGGGCGTTCAACGGGCGCTTCTACGCGAGCGAAAAGCCGCTCGTGGCCGACGATCGCATGGCCGCGGAGCTCACACGGGCGGTGACTTTTCGGCGCGCCTTCGCACGCACGCTGCGGCGCCAATGGGATGACGAGCTCCTCCCCGAGCTGCACGAGCAGTACGCCTGGATGCGCGGACTCGCCATCGCGCACATGACGGGTGACGAGGCCGCTGACGCGTGGCTCGAGATGTGGCGACGCGTACATCGTGTATGGACCATCCACTTCATCGTCACCGGCTCGGCGTACCCGGTCATGGAAGAGCTCGCCCAGTCGTACGAAAAGCTCGTCGGAGGCAACGGAGCCGAGGCGCTCGCGATCACGCAAGGCCGAGCTCCGACGTTGCAGGGCCTCGAGGCCGATCTGCACGGACTGGTCGAAGCCACACGGCGATGGCCCGCGGTCGCGGCCGCGCTAGCCGACGGCCAGCGCTCCGTCTCTACGCTCGCCGGTCTCGAGGGCGGCCCGGAATTCGTGCGCGCGCTCGACGCCTTCCTCGGCATGCACGGCGATATCGGACAGGAAAACTTCGATCTCGAGTCGGCGGCGTGGCGCGACGATCCGGCGAAGGTCCTCGCCGTGCTCGCGCAACGACTGCGATCTGACGGCGAGCATCCCGATGCGCGCGGCGCCCGCGTGCGGGCGCGCGCCGCTGAAACCCTCGACCGCGCACGAGCGCACCTGGCCGAACGCCCCCAGGACCTCGCCGGCTTCGAAGAGATCCTCGCCGCGGCGACCAGCGCCGGCCCGCTCACCGAGGAGCACAACTACTGGATAGATCGCGTCTCGCAGGCCCATGTTCGCCGCCTCTGTCTCGCGGTCGGTGAACGGCTCGTGCGCGATGGTGCGTTCGGCTCGGCGGACGAGGTCTTCCTCCTCTACGTGCCCGAGATCGCGAGCGCGCTCCGGTCGCCGAAGCCGCTCGGCGAGCTCGTCTCGCATCGGCGTCGCGACCTTTTGCGTTGGCGGCGCCTCGCTGCTCCGAAAACGATCGGCGCTCCACCCAGCGGGAACGAAACCGTCACGCCGGGCGTCGCGCTGGAGCGGGTTTCGTTCGACTACTCCGTCGCGCAGGACGACCGCTACACGCTCAAAGGTGTCGCCGCGTCGGCCGGCCGCGCGCGCGGGCCTGCGCGGCTCATCATGGGCGACGAGGACTTCTCAAAGATGCGCGCCGGCGACGTCCTCGTCTGCCGGCAGTCGACCGTCTCGTGGGCGCCGCTCTTCACCATGGCGGCCGCGGTCGTGACCGAGATCGGCGGGTCTCTCTGTCACGCCGCCGTCGTGGCGCGCGAGTTCGGCGTTCCGTGCGTGGTCGCCACCGGCGGCGTCCTCTCGACGCTCGCCGACGGCGAGCCGCTCGAGGTCGATGGCTCGAAGGGAACGGTGCGACGGCTCTTTCCGGTCACCTGGCAGGATCCCGACGATGCGAATCTCGTGTGGCGTCGTGACGACGCCCACCAGACCAGCGTGCGCACGCCGCTCGGCATCGAGTACTCCCTTCACGGCGCTTCGTACGGGATGCGCAAGCGTGACGAGCAACTGGGCCCACCGGTCCTCGCGCGATTCGGCGCATTCAACGGACGCATGTACAACAGCACGAAACCGCTTCGGCCACCTGAGGAGATGCCGCAGCACCAGCTGAACGCGGTCGCGCGACGGCGGCGGCTCGCGCGGCGGATCCGCGGGGACTGGGACGAGCGGTTCCTCCCAGAGCTCAACGAGATCTATGCATGGATGAGCGCGCTCGAGCCGGACCCGATGGGACGCGACGAAGCGGTCACGGCTTGGGACGAGCTCTGGCGGCGGCACAAGCGCGCGTGGAGCATGCACATGCTCACCACGGCTGCCGCCTACACCGTGACGGACGAGCTCGGACAGACGTATGAGGAGCTCATCGGCCGGCCGCCCCTCGAGGCGTTCGCGATGACGCAAGGTCTCGCCCCCGCGCTGCAGCGGATGGACAAGGACCTGTACGAGCTCACGGCGGCGGCCGAGCGTTCCCGTCCGATCGCGGACGCGATCGTGCGCGGCGCGAGAGTCGAGGAACTTCGCCGGCTCGACCCGAGCTTCGGACACGCCGTCGACGCGTTCCTCGCCGTGCATGGTGACAACGGGCAGTCCAGCGAAGGGCTCGGGGCCCTCGCCTGGTCAGACGATCCTTCGCTCCTGATCGGCGCGGTCGGAGCGCGACTCGGGCGTGCCACCGAGCATCCCGACGCGCGTCTCGCGCGGTTGCGTCGCGATGCCGAGGAGACCGCTCGGCGAGCGCGGGAGCACCTCGCGGGTCGCGCCGCGGACCTCGCGCGCTTCGACGAGGTGCTTGCGGCGGCGACCTTTGCAAGTCCGCTCACCGAAGAGCACAACTACTGGCTCGATCGGCGCAACCAAGCGCGGATGGGGCGTGCGGTGCGGCGTTTCGGGAACCGGCTTGTGCGCGAAGGCGTGCTTCGCCACGTAGAGGAGATCTTTCTCCTCTACCTGCCCGAGGTGCGCTCGGCGCTCCGCGCGCCGACCGATCTCTCTGCGCTCATCGCCGAGCGCGAGGCGGAGCAGCGTCGGTGGAAAGAGCTGGAGCCGCCTGAGACGCTCGGTGTGCCGCCGCCACCGTGGCAGCGAGGCTCGAGCACGCGGATGATCGGACAAAGCTTTCTCCTCTACAGGGAGCAGCAGACCGACCCGTCGCGCATGTTGCGTGGCGCCGGCGCGTCGGCGGGCATCGCGCGGGGGCCAGCGCGCCTCATCCGCGAGCTCACAGAGTTCGCCAAGTTCAAGAGCGGCGACGTGCTCGTCTGTCAAGCGTCGAACGTCTCCTGGATCCCGTTGTTTGTGAGCGCGGCCGCCGTGATCACGGAGGTCGGCGGAGCGCTCTCGCACGCCGCGGTCGTCGCGCGCGAGTTCGGAATACCTGCGGTGGTCGGCACGTCCATCGCTCTCTCGACGCTCGTCGACGGCGAGCCGCTCGAGGTCGACGGGTCGGCCGGCATAGTGCGGCGCCTCTCGGCCTAGCCCGCGACCTCTTCCACGATCGGCTCCGCATGCGCCATGCCCTGGCCGGGCAAGGCGAGGCTTGGGATCGCGGCCGCGAACGCCGCCGCCGTGAAGAGCCAGAACAGAGCGCGAAGCGAATCGGTCGAGGGCGAGCCGCCGAGCGCGAGCGCGATGGCGACCGAGCCGAGCATTCCGCCGAAGTAGCGGCTCGTCGAGAACACGCCGGATGCGAGGGCCGCGTACCGCTCGGGCACGACCTCGACAGCGGCAAGCCGCATCGAAGGGAACGTGAGCGCGAGCCCGACGCCGGCGAATCCGAGCGTGCCCGCAAGGAGCTCCAGAGGCAGCTGACCGGCGGAGATCGCGAGGGGCATGAGCCCGACGCCGAGCAGCAGCGCACCGACGACGGTCGGGAGACGCGGTCCGTAGCGATCCGCGGCCCGCCCGCCGATCGGCGCGAGGATGATCGACCCGCCCGAGAATGCGGCCAGCGCGATCCCGCTGCGCACGCTCGCGCCGGCGAGAGCGACCGGAAGCGCGAGGAGCGTCCCGTACATCGCGAGGTTCTGGAACGCGACAGTCGCGCACGCCGCCGCGAACGCCCGGATGCGAAACAGCGAAGGCGGAAGCGCCGGATCGGAATGACGGGACTCGTAGCGGAGGAGCGCCACGGCCGCCGGCAGGATCGCGACCCCGATCGCCACTGTCACCGGATCGACCGCGCGGCCGAGCGAGACCAGGACCCACGCGGTCGCGAGGAGAACGGCACCGAGCCCGACCGCGCCGACCAGGTCGAACCGCGCGGTCTCGCGGGCGGCCCTCGGTGGAAGGACGCGCCACGAGAGCGCGAACCCCGCCGCGCACAGCGGAACGTTGATGAGGAAGATCCAGCGCCAGTCGATCGCCGCGAGGAATCCACCGACGAGCGGTCCGACCGTCGCGCCCACGGCGGTGGCCGCGCTCACGACCCCGAACTCGGCGCCGCGCCGGCCGCTCGGGATCGCTTCGCGGAGAAGCCCGAGCCCGTTCGGGACGAGCGCGGCGGCCGCGATCGCCTGATTGATGCGGAACGCGGCGAGCAGAAGGATCGAGCTTGCCGCGGCGGCGCCAGCCGACGCGATCGCGAAATAGACGAGCGCGGCGAGCATGACGTTGCGGCGGCCTAGACGATCCCCCACCCGCCCCGCGATCGGTTGCAGCGCGGCCATCGCGATGAGGTACGAGGTGACGATCCAGCTTGTTTCCGCGACATCGACCTTAAGGTCGCGCGCCACCTGCGGCAGAGCGACGACGATCATCGTCGAGTTCAGCGGCACGAGCAGGTTGCCGAGCGCGACCGAGATCGCGAGCCACCGGAGATTCACGGCGCCGATGCTAGGCGGCGAGCAGGTCGCGCAGACGCTCAGCCGAGAGCGCATTCGCGCCGGTGTCGTCGTGTCTGAAGTACGCGTACACGTCCTTCCCCCCCGCGAGCAGCGGCCGTAGTCGCGCCGCCCACGCATCGACCTCGGCGTCGGTGTAGCCCTCGCGCTTGCGCAGGCGCGCGTACGCGAACGACGACGTTGTGCCGAGCGTGTCGACCGGCGACGGCGCCTTCTCTCCTTCCGCATGCACAAGCGCGACGCCCACCGTTCGGAGCAGCTCGTACACCTCGTCGACGTACCACGACGCGTCACGCACCTCGAGCGCACACCGCAGGTCGCGCGGCAGGGACGCGAGGAATCCCGCGAGCCGGTCGTCGTCGCGCTTCAGCCACGGCGGCGTCTGGAACAGGACCGGGCCGAGTCGATCCCCAAGCGGTCGCGCGCGGTCGAAGAAGATCGGAAGCGTCTCCGCCGGATCGCGGAGCTGGCGAACGTGGGTGATGTGCTGCGACGCTTTGAGCGCGAAGAGAAACTCCGGCGGCGTCGCCTCCCGCCATCCGGCGATGTTCTTCTCGGTAGGCAGGTGGTTGAACGTGTAGTTGACCTCCAAAGTTGCTAGGCGCGTTGCGTAGTAGCGGAGGAAGTCGCGTGACTTCACCTCCTTCGGATAGAAGACCGGCTTCCAGCTCGTGTACGACCAGCCCGACGTGCCGACGAACGCGCGCGCGCTAGTCAAAGCGTGAAGGAGGGCCGACTGAACACGACGCGCCTGCGGCGTGTCTCGGACGGAGTGCGAGATTGATCAGGCACCGTGCTGGCCGAGCACCGCGTACGCGATGCCCGTGACGAGCGAGTTCGCGCGCTTGAACGATGCGAGCAGGTCGAGGTGGATGCTCGATGTGTCGATCGACTCGCGGAGTCCTTCGTGCAGACGCTGGATGTGCGCGGCGCGGAGCTGCCGCTCCATCGTGTTCACGACGCCTTTGTGGCGGATCACCTTTTCGGCGACCTCGCGGTCACCCGACGCGAGCGCGCCCATCGCGAGCTCGAGGTTCTCCACGACCTTCGCGTGGAGGTCCGTGATCTCGCGCCAACCCTGCGCCGAGAACACGTGATTGCCGCGGATCTTCTTCTCGGCGAGCTCCATCAGGTTCTTGTCGATGACGTCGCCGATCTCTTCGAGGTTCACGATGACGAAGATGAGCGCGGTCTCACGCTCGGCCTGATCCTCGGTGAGCTCGTGCTCGCGGAGCTTGACCAGGTATTGCTTGATCTCCTCCTCGAGCCGATCGATGACATCGTCGCGAGCGACGATCTCGCGCATGAGTGCCTCGTCGTTGCGCTCCAGCACGATGCGCGTCTCGCGCAGCGACTGCATGACCACGTCGCCCATGTGCAGCGCCTCACGGAGCCCCTGACCCAGCGCGACCGCCGGTGTGTCCAGCACCGCGGGGTTCAGATACATCGGGCCGCCCTCGCTGCGACGCGATTCGGGAATGAGGCGTGTCACGAGATCGGCCGCGATCCCCGCGAACGGCAGGAAGACCAGCGCGAGCGCCACGTTGAAGATGGTGTGCGCGTTCGCGATCTGCCTCTGCAGATCGGGCGACGTGGCGCGCACCAGCTCCGCGAACGGGCCGATGAAGGGAAAGAAGATAACGACTCCGATGATCTTGAACGCGGCGTGCGCCGCGGCGACCCGACGCGCCTCGGCGTTCTGGCCCACCGCCGCGAGCACCGCGGTGGCTGCCGTACCGACGTTCGCGCCAAAGATGATCGGGATGGCGCCGACAAGCGGCATGAGACCGGACGTGGCGAGGGACAGCGCGAGACCGATGACCGCCGCACTCGAGCGGACGAGCGCGGTGAATACGGCGGAGATGAGAAGCAGGATGAGCGGCTGGTCGGTTAGCGCGCCGAGAAGGTCGCGGAAGATCCCGTTGGTCGCGAGCGGCGCGGTGCCATCGCTGATCAGCTTCATGCCGAGGAAGAGAAAACCGAACCCGAGGATCGCCTGACCGACGTAGCGGACCGTGCCGCGCCCGGAGACGTACAGGAACCAGCCGACGAACACGACGAGCGGAGAGATCTGGAGGAGGTCGAACGCGAGGAGCTGGACGGTGACCGTGGTGCCGATGTCGGCGCCGAGGATCATGCCGATGGTCTGGCGAAGCGTGAGCAGCCCTGCCGACGCGAAGCCGACGAGCATCACGGTCGTCGCGCTCGACGACTGGAGCACCGCGGTGACACCGGCGCCGACGAGCAGCGACTTGATTCGATTGCCGGTCAGCGTCGACAGAACGTGACGGAGACGCGTGCCCGCCGCGCGCTGCAGGCCTTCGCCGACAAGCCGCACTCCGTAGAGCAGGAGCGCGGTTCCGCCGAGCAGTGAGAACAGGACGAGGTTGGCGTCGCTCACGTCGGGCGAGTATCGAACCTACCGCGAGATGGTGAGTGAAGCCCTCCCTGACGAGCCGGCGGCGAGCACCACGACGCTCGTCTCGCCCTCGGTCGATGGCGCGACGAACGGGATCCGCGCGGTACCCGATCCGTCGGTCACCGCCGTTCCGATCGAAGCGACGCCGACCGACAGCGTGACCAGAACGCCGGCGCGCGGTCCGGTGGTGCCGACGACGTAGACCGTCGCAAGGACACCCTGGCCAACCCGGGCGGTCGCCTTGTCGAGCGTGACCGTGACGGTCAACCCGACGATTTGCGTCACCTGCTGCGCGGTGACCGTGAGCTTCTGCGTCGTCTCGTTCCCCGCGCGATCGCGCGCGACGACGGTGATCGGCACCGAGCCGGGCGACGCGGTGAACGAATCGGCAAAGCCGCCCTCCGGCGTGATGGCGACGATGCGTCCGTTCACGGTGATGGTTGACCCAGGCTCGGTCGTTCCCGTGACGACGATGTTCTTCGCGTCGACGGTGCTTCCCTCAGCCGGCTGCGAGATGGTCATCGTCGGTGGCGTGCGGTCCAGCACCACGCTGTACGACGACGCCGCGACGACGTCCCGGTCCGCGATGAGCACGACGCCGATCGAGTTCGCGCCGTCCTTGAGTGCGAGCGTCGCGTTGAATGCGCCGCTCGGGTCGAGAAGCGTGGTGGCGACGACCGCTCCGTTGAGGACGAACTGCACGCTGCGGCCGTCCTGCACGGCGAAGGACGGAACCTTCCCGGTGAGTTGGAGCGTCGGCTCGCGCGTGTACGCGGGGAGGGAGTCCGCGATCGGCGCGGCACCGATGCTCGAGCTACCGCCCGCCGGAAGGTCGATCGAGCCGCGACCCTGCAGGAGGGGGATCGCCGACTGGATGGACGACACGACCTGCTCGAACCCGGCGGCGATCGCACCACCGGCTCGCGGCAGCGCGATGAGCGCTGCGACGCCAAGTGTCACGGCAAGCGACGCGTCGACCCAGCGGGGGCGCGCAGGGGCACGAACGCCCGCACCCCGAGCGATCGCGCGATAGCGATCGCGCGAAACGGGGTCCCGGCGCCGCGGGCCCAAGCGCATGCGTGTGATCAGCGGAGCAACCCTTCCTCGCTTCAAAGTAAGGCCCGAAACCATAGCGAAAGGGCGCCGGCCTTACGGCCGCCGCCCTCCGCTGGTGGGTGGGATGAGGGGCTAACAACTTGAGCGCGCGTCAGGAAATGAACGCGCGCGCGTGGCGAATGTTTCGTCCTCCCCGGACGGTATAGCCTGCCTGACCGTCCCGCCGGGACTGTACCCCTGGCAGTTTGGGGTCGCAAGTCCCACGGCTCGTGACCTTCGGCACAACCGGGCCATCGAGACGGTTGTGCGACACTCGGCCCGTGGCCGTCGAGCGGGAAAAGGTGGCTCCGCGAGGTCTCGAGGGCGTGGTCGCCACGACCACAGCGATCTCCTCAGTAAGCGACAACTTCCTGCAGTACCGCGGCTACCGAATTGAAGAGCTCGTCGGCAAGGCCGAGTACGAAGAGGTCGCCTACCTCCTGCTCAATGGCGAGCTTCCGAACAAAGACGAGTTACGCGACTTCAAGGCGGAGCTCACCAAGCACCGCGCCCTCTCCCCGTTCCTGCGCGAGATCCTCCAGCAGATGTCCGAGAGCGGCACGCCCATGGACGTCTTACGCACCGTCATCTCCGCATCGGCGGTGGAGGATCCGGGCGAGGGCGACAACTCGCACGAGGCCGAGTATCGCAAGTCGATCCGGCTCACCGCGAAGCTTCCCACGATCCTCGCGACGTACATCCGTCGGCGCCGCG
Organism: Chloroflexota bacterium; assembly: GCA_038040345.1. Taxonomy (GTDB): domain Bacteria; phylum Chloroflexota; class Limnocylindria; order P2-11E; family P2-11E; genus 3-1-20CM-2-70-9. Next base: position 1,156,798 of record JBBPIQ010000001.1, on the reverse strand, counting down.
GCGAGCAGCCGGTCACGCCTGACCCCACGCTCGGGCATGCCGCGAACTTCGCGCGGATGGCCGGCCTCGACGACGCGCACCCGCGCGCCGCCGAGATCCTGAACGCGTGCTTCATTCTCCAGGCCGAGCACGGCCTCAACGCCTCCACGTTCGCGGCGCGGATCACGGCGGCGACGCTCGCGGACATGCACGCCGCGGTGACCGCCGGGCTCGCCGCCCTCAAGGGATCGTTGCACGGAGGCGCGACCGACGGAACGATGAAGATGCTCGACGAGATCGGGACGCCCGAGCACGTCGACTCGTGGGTCGTGAAAGCGATCGCGTCGAAGTACAAGTTCTCGGGCTTCGGCCATCGCGTCTACAAGACGGAAGACCCGCGCGCGAAGTTCCTCCGGAAGTTTGCGCAGGACCTCGCGAAGGATTGGAAGGGGCCCAAGTACTTCGACATCCAGGAGGGACTCGTCGCGGCGATCGCGAAGGCCCGGCCGAGCATGTCACCGGCGGCCGCCGACAAGGTGAACATCGTGAACGTCGATTACTACGCTGCGACGACGTACACGTTCCTCGGGATCCCGGCAGACCTTGGGACCTCGATCTTCGCCGTCGGCCGGATGGCCGGCTGGTGCGCGCACATCATGGAACAGCACGGCGACAACCGGCTGATCCGTCCCGAATCCGAGTACACCGGCCCGACCGGTAAGCGTTGGGTGCCGATCGCGGAGCGATAACCGGCTAGCTCAGGGGTCGTAGCTCGCGAGAATCGCGTCCCACATCGCGTCCGATGCAAGCTCGCCGAGCGTGACCTCGTCCAACTCCGCGTTCGCGACCTCCTGCGTCGAGACCATGTAGTTCACGTCGCCGTCCCACCGCGCGTGGAACGGCTGTATCCCGCGCGCCATCGAGGCATGGACCTGCCGTCCGATGGACTGGAGCTGCAGGCGGTCGAGCTTCTGGTTCGTGACGACGAGCGAAAGAGTCGTGTTCGCCGACGGCGGGACTCGTCCCTGCACCGGGCCGGCGGGCTTTCCCCGGACGATCCTGCCGGTGCGGTCGAAGATGCAGCCGTAAGCGTTCACGACGACGAACGTGAGGATCTTCGTCGGTCCGGAGTCGCGGTACGCGCCGCCCTGCCCGGCGAGCTCGGCACCGGCCCCGTGGCTCGCCGTCGCCGAGCGTCCCGCGCCGCGTGCGCCCAGCGGGAACCGCCCCGGCCGCATCGCGCGGACGGCGGCACGCCCAAGCTCCTTGTCGGGATAGATCGCATTCGCGCGCCGGCCGTAATCGAAGAGGATCGCGCCGGACACGAGCGCGATGTCCGTCCACTTCGTTGAATAGCCGCGCTTCGCGAAGAACTCCGCGGCAGCTCCGGCCGAGGCCTCGAGGCCGTACAGGGAGCCGCCGGCGAAGCACACCGCCTCGATGACTTCACGATGCCCGGCGCTCACGTCAGGCGATCCGCCGCGCACGTCGATCGAGACGGATGCGCGCGTCCCGAGGGAGAAGACGGTGCATCCCGTCGGACCTTCCTCGTACTCGGCGATGCCGATCTCGAGGCCAGGGAAATCGAACTCGAGCACGCGAGCATTCGGGAACTCGGTGCGTGGGACCGGATGGTCGAGGTCGTTGGTCGACGGCCTCGTCACCGGAGGGCCCGTTCTATCTGGTCGAGGTGCTCCTTTCGATGCGCCGAGCGGTCGACGATGAACGTCTTCCCGATGCCCAACGCCTTCACCCGGTCGAGGACCTCGGCTGGAAGCCTGGCCACGCTTTCCTCGATCGCCGTCGCCGCCGCGATCGCGCGGCGACCTGCGATGGCCGTCGGCGTGTCGTGCCACTGGGGCATCGCGGCGGCGTTGATGTGGTCGGCGATCTTCTCGCTCGCGAGCTCGAGCGGCGCACCTTCGCGAAGATGCTTGTCGAGGCGCGCGAGCGCGAATCCGTCCCAGAATGCGAGGTGCCCGAGCAACCCCGCGGCCGTCCAGCCTCCATCCACTTCTACATCGCGATCCCCGAGGCGCGCGACGACTGCGACCAGTCGCTCGCGAGATGTGCGGTTGCGCGCGTTGACGTCGGCGGTCATTTCCGAAGCGAATCGCGGAAGGTCTTGTCGGTGGCGACCTTGAGCGCCGTCGCGGCGAGCGCGTCGATGACCACGAACGCGCTCTCGTGCGCGTAGTTGCTGACCGACGCTTCGCGCATCTTGTGGGAATGTCCCGGTATCTCCTGCGCGCTGACCGGAAAGCCGATGTAATCGGTCGGCACCTTCTGGGACACGTTCCCGATGTCGCCGGAGGCGGTCACGAGATGCCCGCGCGACGGTGACTTGCCGCGGCGAACGAGCTCGTCCGTGAGCGCGTCGCCGAGCACCCGATTCGCCTCGACCGGCAGATACGCGCGCATCTCGTCCTCGATCTTGACCTTCGTCCCCGTCTGGAGCGCGGCCCCCTTCGCCATGTCCTCGAACATCGCGACCATTTCCTTCAAGGACGCCATGTCGGCGGCGCGAATGCCGAAGTCGCCCACCGCGCGCGAGGGGATGATGTTCGAGGCCACGCCGCCTTCGCGGATGATCCCGTGCACCCTGGCCGTCGACGGAAGGTGCTGCCGCCAGCCATCGACCGCGACGAACAGTGCGATGAGCGCGGTGAGCGCGTTGCGTCCTTTCTCCGGCGAGACCGCGGCGTGGGCGGCGAGGCCTTCGTAGATGACGCGCTTCACCATGATCCCGAGGAGCTTCTCGCTGACGCTCCAGTCGCCACCGGCGCCCGGATGCGAGAAGAGCGCGGCCACCGTGTCCTTGAAGACGCCCTTGTCGAGCAGGTCGATCTTTCCCCCGCCCCGCTCCTCCGCCGGCGTGCCGACGAGCTCGATCCCGACCTGGAGATCCTTGGCCTTCGCGGCGGCCGAGAGGAACGCCCCGACGATGGTCATCGAGATCAGGTTGTGGCCGCAGCCGTGCCCGACGTCCGGCAGGGCGTCGTACTCGGCGAGCAGAGCCACGGACGGGCCGGGCGGGCCGACGCGCGCGCGGAACGCCGTCGGAAGTCCGCCGAGATTGCGCTCGACCGTGTGTCCGTGTTTTTCGAGGAGGGTTGCGATCCGTCCGACCGCGCGATGCTCCTCGTACGCGAGCTCCGGGTCCGCGTTGATCTCGCGCGAAAGCCTCAGCAGGTCTTCGCGGAACGCGTCATTCATTTGGCGATCCGATCGCGGAGGGCCTTGTCGGTCGCGACGCGCACCGCGGCGGCGCCCAGCACCTCGGCCGTGATCATCGCGTTGCGGTGGGCCAGATCGCTCGCGCTCGCGTCGCGCATCTCGACCGAGTGCCCCGGCACGGGCTTCTCGCTCACCGGGAAGCGCACCCAGTCCGTCGGCAGCTTTGTCGAGACGTTGCCGAGATCCGTCGATGCTGTGACGAGCACGCCGCGCATCACGGTGACGCCGCGCTGTTCGAGCTCGGCCGCGACGATATCTCCCAGTTCCAAATTCGCTTTCACCGGCTCGTAGTACGGGAGGTATTCGGCGATCTCGACCTTGGTGCCGGTGAGGAGCGCGGCGCCCTTCGCGATCTCGCCGAACCGCTCCACCATTCCATCGAGCGTCTCGCGTTCCTTCGCGCGGAGTCCGAAGATCGCCTCTGCCCGCGACGGCACGACGTTCATCGCCTTTCCGCCGTCGCTGATATAGCCATGCACACGCGAGTCGGCCTCGAGCTGCTGGCGCCACCCGTCGATCCCGACGAAGAATCGGATGACCGCATTGAGCGCGTTGCGTCCCTTCTCCGGCGCGGACCCGGCGTGCGCGGCCACGCCCGTGAAGGTCACGCGCTTGCCGACGACACCGAGGCCGGTACCGCTCACTGCCCACCCACCCTGCCCGGACGGATGCGAGGAGAGCGCCGCGAGGATGCGGTCGAAGACACCTTTGCGTAACAGGTCGATCTTGCCGCCGCCGTTCTCTTCAGCTGGCGTGCCGATCAGCTCGACCCCGACGTCGAGACGCGCGGCGCTCGCCGCGGCGACGAGGTAGGCACCGACGTTGCTGATCGCTATCAGGTTGTGACCACACCCATGCCCGACGTCGGGAAGCGCGTCGTACTCGGCGAGGAGCGCGATCGCGGGACCATCCTTCGGACCGACGCGCGTGCGGAAGGCGGTCTCGAGCCCGCCGACGCCGCGTTCGACCCGGTGGCCGTGACGTTCGAGGAAAGCCGCGATCGCGCCCAGCGCATGACGCTCCTGATAGGCGAGCTCGGGATGCCCGTGGATGTCACGCGATAGCAGAGTGAGCTCAGCGGTCTGGGCCGTGGTCAGGACGGGCATGTCGCTGTATACTGGCTCACACAACACCTTTCCCCTTTTCTCACCAGCCGGATGCGCGCGCATCTAATGCGCCCACCGGACCCACGAAGCCAAAGACCTGGGCATCGAGAACAAGGCCGCAGGCAAGCTAAGGAGCGAACACACCACTTGGACAATCCAGAACCCACCTCAGAGCAGACCCCTACAAGCAAAGAAACCCCTGCCGCGACCGCCTCGAACGGTCCGACCACGAACGGCCCCGCGACGAACGGGGGCAACGGTGGCAGCGCCACGGCGACAGCCACCCGGCGCGAGGCTCCCCCCGCCGCACCGAGTCGCAAGTACTACACGATCACCGAGCTCAATGAGAAAAAGCAGAAAGAGCTCGCGGAGATCGCGAAGGAATTCAACGTCGAAGGCGCCGCCGCACTCGGCCAGCAGGACCTGATCACGCGCATCCTGCAGGCCCAGACCGAAGCGCAAGGAAACATCTTCGCGCAGGGCATCCTCGAGATCGTCGAGGACGGCTTCGGTTTCCTCCGGCGCCGCTCGCTCCTCCCTTCACCCGAGGACGTCTACGTCGGTTCGAGCCAGGTCCGTCGCCTCGGTCTTCGCACCGGCGACTTCGTGACCGGCCAGACAAGACCGCCGAAGGACAGCGAGAAGTACTTCAGCCTCCTGCGCGTCGAAGCGGTGAACGGCATCGACCCCGAGCAGGCCAAACGCCGCCCGGTATTCGAGAACCTCGTGCCAGTCTTCCCGGACGAGATGTTCGACCTCGAGGTCGACAGCGCGAACCTCAGCCAACGCCTCATCAACCTGGTGAATCCCCTCGGTTATGGGCAGCGCGCGCTCATCGTGTCGCCGCCGAAGGCCGGCAAGACGCAGTTGCTCAAGGACATCGCGAACGGTATCTCCGGGAACCATACCGACGTCCACATCATGGTCGTCCTCGTCGGCGAGCGCCCCGAGGAAGTTACCGACATCCGCCGCTCGATCAAGGGCGAGGTGTTCTCGTCCACGTTCGACGAGCCCACCGAGAACCACACGCGCGTCGCCGAGCTCGCGCTCGAGCGGGCCAAGCGTCTCGTGGAGACCGGCCGTGACGTGGTCATCCTTCTCGACTCGATCACCCGCCTCGCGCGCGCGTATAACCTCGCCGTTCCGCCGTCCGGCCGCACGCTGTCTGGTGGCATGGACCCGGTCGCGCTCTACCCGCCGAAGCGTTTCTTCGGCGCGGCGCGAAACATCGAAGGCGGCGGCTCGCTCTCGATCTTCGCGACCTGCCTCGTCGACACTGGCTCGCGGATGGACGACGTGATCTACGAAGAGTTCAAGGGAACCGGAAACTCCGAGATGATCCTGGACCGCAAGCTTCAGGAACGCCGCACCTTCCCCGCGATCAACATCCCCGCGTCAGGCACACGCCGCGAGGAGATGCTGCTTGCGCCGGAAGTCATGCGTCAGGTCATCCTGCTCCGAAAGATGCTGTCGGCTGTCGGTCAGATCGAGGGCACGGAGCTCCTGCTGCAACGTCTCGGCAAGACCAAGACGAACAAGGAGTTCCTCGCCGCCATCGCGAAGTCGATGGAGGAGAAGTAACAAGCGAAGCGAGTTAAGGACGACAGCACCCAGGTCCGGAACACCGCGTTCCTTCTCTGGATCTTCGCCTTCCTCGTCTGTCTTGCGGTCCTCGGCTTTATCGCTTTCGGATACGTTGGCCACGCCCTCGATGGTCTTCCAAAGCTGGGGTGACGTCGCGTCGCTCCGCACCGGGCTCGAGCCAGGGAAGATGCATGAGTCGCTCCGTCAGATAGCGGTCGAGGGTAGGAAGCTCGGATTCTCGGAGACGGGTGGAGGGCGACGGCGCGGGGCGCCGCGCGGGCCTGACCTCGGCCGCGGCACGCGAACTGCCCCACACTCGCGTTGCATGGACCGTATCCGCCTCGATATGCACATGCACACCGAGTACTCGCGCGATAGCCGCGTTGCCCTCGCCGACTTCGCCGAGCTCGCGCACAAGGCGCAGCTCGGTGCCGTTTGCGTCACCGATCACGACACCATCGAGGGTGGTCTCCGGCTCCGTGAGATGGACACCGGTCTTCAAGTGATCGTCGGCGAGGAGATCACGACCGCTGACGGCGAACTCGTGGGCCTCTATCTCAAAGACAAAGTGCCGCCGGGGCTCACCGCCGATCGCAGCATCGATCTCATCCACGAACAGGGCGGTCTTGCGTACGTCCCGCATCCCTTCAGTCGCAACCGCCGCCGGCACCTGCGCCGATCCGCGCTCGAGCGCGTCGCGCCGAAGCTGGACATCGTCGAGGTGTTCAACGCTCGCGAGGTCGCGTCGTCGAGCAACATGCAGGCACTCGCGTTCGCACGCGAGCACGATCTCCCCGGCGGCGTTGGCAGCGATTCGCATCGGCCGATCGAGATCGGCCGCGCCTACGTGGACGTCGAACCCTTCGTCACTCCCGAGGAGCTCCTGATCGCGTTGCGCGGGGGCAAGGTGACCGGGACGCTCTCGGGCATTGGCATCCACGTGCGCACGTGGGTCGATATCGGCCGCAAGTTCATGCGAACACGCGTAGGGCGCCTTCGCAGCAGCGCACGGTGACCGGGAGGCGCCCCGCGATCTGACCGTCGGCGTGCACGGAGACGGCCTCCGACGATGCGATCTCGATGACCTTCCCTCGCAGCACGCGTGGCGGTTTGCCCGGTCGGCCCGTGTGCCAGATTCTCGCCATCCACGCGATCAGCTCGAGCCTCCCTTTCCGCGGGAAGATCGCCACGTCAAGCTCGCCATCGGTCATGTCCGCGTTGGGCACGATCGGCATGCCCCAGCCGTAGTACGGACTGTTGACGACGAGGATCTGCAGAACGCGGTGGCGCTCGGTCCTGCCGTCGACCGTGATCTCCACGCGGTGCGAGTTCGCGGTCGCCCAGCGCACGATCCGTCGGAAGGCCCGGCCCCAGCGGCCACGCTCGGCGAGACGCGCCGCGCCGAACATGTCCGCGTCGATTCCGATGCCGCAGGTCTCGAAGAACACCTCTCCCGCGACCTCGCCGACGTCCGATCGCTTGACCTTCCGTTCGGCGATGACCCGCGCCGCGTCGATCGGCGTGAGCGGGATCCCGAGGCCGTTCGCGATGTTCATGTAGCTACCGAACGGGAGGATCCCGAGCGTCACGTCCGACTCGAGCAGCGCGATCGCCGCGGGCGCGACGGTGCCGTCGCCGCCCGCGACGAGCACGACGCGAAAGCCCTCGGCGATCGCGGTCTTCGCCAGGTCGGCAGAGGTCGGACCGTCCGTCCCCGTCTCGCGCCGATCGATGTCGAAGCCGGCGGCGGTGAGAAGCCGCACGCATTCGGCGAGGTCGCCGTCTTCGGCGTGCCGTTTGCGGGCCGCGGGATTCACGATCAGAAGTGCACGTTCGGCCATGTCGGACGCTTCAATGGCACGTCGCGGGCCATCTCAAGTTCGGGTCGCTCTTTCTGACAACACCATCGGAGGGAACGACGGTTCGCCCGACCGCGACCGGACTCGCAACGGCGTTCTTTCGCCTGTATCTGCTCGAGAGCCTCGCCGCGGGTCAGGCTCGCCCAGCCGCGCTGCTCGCTGCGATCGCGGCGGAGCGCCTGCCCTTCGCGGCGGGCGCGTTCGGCCGCGCCCTGCAATCGCTCATCGAAGGCGGATATCTCGCGCCTGGCGCCGCCGCGACCGTCTGCCTCACGGCGCTCGGCGCGGCGGAGCGGATGGCCGAGCGCGAGCGATGGTCGGAGATGTTGCCGACGCTCGTCCGTCTCCTGGGGAATGCCGAGCCCCGTCCATTTCCCGTGGTCGCGGAGGCGCCTCCCCCGCGCGAGCGCCCGGTGGCCGACGCGTACCTCGATCGAGTCCTGGTCGCCTCGGTCCGCGAGCGGATCGCGGCGGCGCGCGATGGTGGGCCGGCCTTCGCGGTCGTCCTCGCGCAGCTCGACGTCGACGGCGTCGGCGAGTCGACGCGCCGGGCCATGGTTCATCGCGCGATCCGCGCGACGCTCGGCGCGACCTCGACACTATTCGGAGGCGACGTGAGCGCGTATCGCTACGGCGATTCGGGGGTCGCCGCCGTCGCGCCGGACGGACACGACGCCGCGCGTGCGGATCGCCTGTGCATGCTCGTGCGCGCTCGACTCGACGAGCTCATGCGCACCATGACCTCTACGGTCCGAGCGTTCGGCGCCGCACGCTGGAACGTTCGGGCTGGGTCGGCGACCTGGAGTGAAAACATCGGGACGACTACAAGATTGCTCCGGGAAGCCGAGGACGCACTCTCAAAGGACGGCGAGCGTCGCGACGCGGCCTGACGACGCGGCATCGCGCGGGTGGCACGGCGCAGCGGGTCTCTCACGACGCACGGGTGCCCCGGGGCCCCGCCCGCAGCGAACGAACACTGAGCTGCAGGGGCCAGCGGGACTGCGGTGCGGAGTCCTTCCACGGTTGGCTCTTTCGCTTCTGGCGCCGAAGGCCAGTCGAGGCTACAGGCCCAAACCAGGCGAATGCCGAACCTGAGGTCACATTCAGACCTCGGGCGCGCCGGCGCAGACGCGGTACGATACCTAGGCATTCATGCCCAGAACGCCCTCCAAGCCTATAGATGGATCGGTGCGAGTCGGTGAGGCCGCCGAGTTGCTCGGGGTCTCGGTCGACACCCTTAGACGCTGGACTGCGTCCGGCCGCCTGCGGATGCGCCGGTCCGCGGGCGGCCAGCGCCTCGTCGCTCTCGCGGATCTCCGCCGGCTCCAGGAGGATCGGCGCAAGCGCGAGCGGCCGATCGTCGCGCAGTCCGCGCGGAACCGATTCCCCGGCGTGGTGACCAAAGTCGAAAAGGACCGCGTCGCGGCGGTGGTCGAGGTGCAAGCTGGACCGCACCGTCTCGTGAGCCTGATGACGGCCGAGGCTGCCACCGAGCTCGCCCTCGCGCCGGGCAGCGCGGTCGTGTGCGTTGTCAAGGCGACGAACGTCGTGGTCGAGATCGCCCAGCGCACTCGCTCTACCTAAGTGCGCGCGGCGGTCGCTTTCGTCCTCACGTCAGTGTTCGTCGCTGTGGCCTGCTCCTCGCCCGTTCCGGCGCCGATGGCAGGCGACGTAACCGTGTTCGCGGGCTCCTCGTTGACCGACGCGTTCAGGAAGGCCGGGGATGAGATGACGAAGGCGAACCCCGATGCGCGCTTCACGTTCAACTTCGGCTCGTCGTCGACGCTTGCAACGCAGATCATCAACGGTGCGCCGGCGGACGTCTTCGCTTCAGCAGATGAGGCGAACATGCTGAAGATCGTGGACGCGGCGCTCACGGATGGCGCTCCAACGGCATTCGCCGGCAATCGCCTCGAGATCGCGGTGGCGGCGGGAAACCCGAAGAGGATCGCTACCCTCGCGGACCTCGCGCGGCCGGACGTGGTCCTCGTGCTCGCGGCGCCGACGGTCCCCGCCGGGAAGTACGCGCTCGAGGCACTGACGAAGGCCGGGGTCAGCGCGAAGCCGGTGAGCCAGGAGGTCGACGTGCGCGCCGTCCTGAACAAAGTGAGCCTCGGCGAAGCCGACGCGGGAGTCGTCTACGTGACCGACGTGAAGTCCGCGGCAGGCCGCGTGACCGGTGTCGACATACCGGAGCCGCAGCAGGTCCTGGCGCGTTACCCGATCGCGGTGGTGAAGGACTCGAAAAACGCGGCTCTGGCACATCGGTTCGTCGACTACCTGCTCTCGCCGGCGGGACAGAGCGTGCTCGCGGAGTTCGGCTTCTCCAAGCCGTGAGGCCCGAGCGCCCTCCCGTTCTCTTCGTCGTTCTTGCGGCAGTTGGTGTCGCCTTCTTCGTCCTGCCGCTCGTCGGGCTGCTCTATCGCGCGCCTTGGGAGACCGCGCTCGGTGATCTGACGACACCTGAAGCCCTGACCGCGCTGCGCCTCTCGTTCGTCGTTTCGCTCGCGGCAACGGCGCTCGCGCTCTTGCTCGGAGTTCCTCTGGCGTGGATCTACGCGCGGGTCGCGTTCCCCGGGCGCGACATCGTTCGCGCATTGACGACCCTGCCGATGATCCTCCCGCCGGTCGTGGGCGGCGTCGCGCTCCTCTTCGCGTTTGGACGGCGCGGCCTCTTCGGTCAGGCGCTCGACACGATGTTCGGGATCCGCATTCCGTTCACAACGGCCGGGGCCATCCTCGCGGCGACGTTCGTTGCGATGCCGTTCCTGGTCCTCACCGTGGAGGCAGGGCTCCGATCGATGGATCGGCGCTACGAGGACGCGGCGCGGTCGCTTGGCGCCGGGCGATGGCTCGTTTTCCGGCGCGTGACCCTTCCGCTCATCGCGCCGTCGGTCTTCGCCGGCGCGGTGCTCTGCTGGGCGCGTGCCCTCGGAGAATTCGGTGCGACGATCACGTTCGCCGGAAACCTGCCAGGCACGACGCAGACGCTTCCACTCGCGGTGTACATCGCCCTCGAGACCCGACCCGAGGTCGCGATCATGTTGAGCCTCGTCCTTCTCGCGATATCCCTCGCGATCCTGGTAGCGATGCGCGACCGCTATCTGCGGGCGTTCTGATGTTGACGGCGCAGGTCGCCCTTCGGCTCGGCACTCTCGACCTCGACGTGACCATCGAAGCCGCGCCCGGCGAGATCGTCGCGGTGCTTGGACCGAATGGCGCCGGGAAGACGACGTTCATGCGCGCGGTTGCAGGGCTCGTTCCGCTTACGCGAGGGCGGGTCGAGCTCGACGATGTCGTTCTCGAGGACGCCGCGCGAGACGTCCATCTGCCGCCGGAGCGCCGCCCGATCGGCGTCGTGTTTCAGGAATACCTGCTGTTCCCGCATCTCTCCGCGCTCGAGAACGTCGCCTTCGGTCTTCGCGCGCGCGGTATCGGTTCGCGCGAGGCCCGCGTTCGTGCTGGATCCTGGCTCGACCGCCTGGGCGTCGGCGAGCACGCGGAGGCGAAGCCACGCGCCCTCTCCGGCGGTCAGGCCCAACGCGTTGCCCTCGCTCGCGCGCTGGCAATCGACCCGCGCCTCCTTCTGCTCGACGAGCCGTTAGCCGCGCTCGACGCGTCAGCCCGCGGCGAGGTCCGGCGCGATCTGAAACGGCATCTCGCATCATTCGCCGGCATCCGCATCGTCATCACGCACGATCCGCTCGAGGCCATCGCGCTCGCCGATCGTCTGGTCATCATGGAACGCGGCCGAGTCGTGCAGACCGGCTCGCCGGCCGACGTGACGCAGCGGCCCCGGTCGCGCTACGTCGCGGACCTCGTGGGCGTGAACCTCCTGCGCGGTACCGCCACGGTGGGACAGGTCGCGGTATCGGGCGGCGCGACGCTCCAGTCGGCCGACGGCGTCGACGGCGAGGTCTTCGCGGTGATCCATCCGCGTGCCGTCGCGCTGCACCGCGCGCGGCCCGAGGGCTCGCCGCGAAACGTGTGGCGCGGTCGCGCGTCGACGCTCGACTTTCAAGGCGACCGCGTCCGCGTGGGCGTCCAGGGTGAGATGCCGATCATCGCCGAGGTCACGCCCGCCGCGGTGAGGGAGCTCGATCTCGTCGAGGGCGGCGAGGTCTGGGTGAGCGTGAAGGCGACCGAGATCACCGTCTACCCGGCCTAAACTCGCGCCATGCCGATCAGCGCGACCTCGGCGAAGCCCGCGCAGAAGCTCATGAGCGCCGACGACGCGCTCGCGCGCATCCTCGCGGGCGTGCCGACGCTTCCGGCGGTCGAGACGCCGCTGCTCGACGCGCTCGGGCTCGTGCTCGTCGAGGACATCGCGGCGGACCGCGACGTGCCGCCGTTCCGCAACTCCGCGATGGACGGTTACGCGGTCCGGGGCGATGACGTCGCGTCGGCTCCGGTGGAGCTGCGCGTCGTCGGTGAGGTCGCAGCCGGCGGATTCTCCGATCGGACCGTCGGGCCGGGCGAGGCGATGCGGATCATGACCGGAGCGCCGATGCCCGAAGGGGCGGACACCGTCGTCCGGGTCGAGGACACCGACAACGCGAGCGACGTGGTGACGATCGCGGCGGCAACGCCAAAGGGGATCGCGGTGCGTCACGCCGGCGAGGACCTGAAAAAGGGCGAGCGGGTCCTCGTGGCGGGGACCGTCCTGCGACCCGCGGAGATCGGTCTTCTCGCGTCGGTGGGCCGCGCACGCGTGCGGGTGCGCAAGCGCCCTCGCGTCGCGGTGTTCTCGACGGGTGACGAGATCGTCGACCTCGATGCGCCTCTCGAGCGCGGACAGATCCGCGACTCCAACCGCTACACGCTGGCGTCGGCGATCCGCGCGGCGGGTGCCGAGCCGTGGGTCCGCGGCATCGTTCGCGACTCGCCCGATGCCCTCCGCGCGGCGCTCCGCGAAGGCCTCGCGGCCGACGCGATCGTGACGAGCGGTGGCGTGTCGGTCGGCGACCACGACCACATGAAGCCGGTGCTCTCCGAGCTCGGGACGATCGACTTCTGGGCGATCGCGATCCGGCCGGGACGCCCCCTCGCCTTCGGCGAACTCACGGACGGCGACCGCCGGGTGCCCATCTTCGGCTTGCCGGGCAACACCGTCTCCGCGCTCGTGACTTTCGAGATCTTCGTGCGGCCAGCCCTCCTACGGATGCAGGGCCGCGCGAACGTGTCGCGGCCCAAAGCGAAGGCGCGCCTGCTCGAGCCGGTCGACAAGCCTGATTTCCTCCGCGTCTTCGCGCGCGGGATCCACGACCCGGACGCCGGCACGGTCCGCCTCACCGGCCCCCAGGGTTCGGGGATCCTACGATCGATGTCGCTCGCGAACAGCCTCATCGATCTACCGGTCGGGCCGTCGCGGATCGAGAAGGGCGAGCTCGTCGACGTGATACTCATCGAGCAGCCGCCACTATGAGCCCGGCCCGCAAGAAGCTGACGCATATCGACGGCAAGGGCGCCGCCCGCATGGTCGATGTCGGCGCGAAAGCCGTGACCGAGCGAAGAGCGGTCGCGCGAGGGCTGCTCCGGGTCTCGCCCTCGACGATCGCGCTCGTGCGCGACGGGGCCACACCGAAGGGCGATGTGCTCGCGGCCGCGCGCCTCGCCGGGATCATGGCGGCGAAGCGCACGAGCGACCTCATCCCGCTCGCCCATCCCCTGCCCCTCACGCACGCCTCGGTCGAGCTCGTGCTCGGTGCCGAGGGGATCGCGATCGAAGCGACGGTCGCGACGAGCGCGCGGACCGGCGTCGAGATGGAAGCGCTGACCGCGGTCTCGGTCGCAGGCCTGACGCTCTACGACATGCTCAAGTCCGTCGAGCGCGGCGCGACGCTGACGGACATTCGCCTCGTCGAAAAGACCGGCGGGAAGTCGGGGACGTACCGCGAGGAGGGGCGCGAGTGAGCGGCGGCTTCGCCGACGCGAGCGAGTCCCGCACAGCCTTGAGCGTGTCTCCGCGGCGTCAGTCGCGAGATTGACCAGGTGAAGGTGCGGGCGGGCGTTATTACGGTGAGCACCAGAGGCGCGGCCGGCGAGCGCGCCGACGAGAGCGGCCCCGCCATGCGCGAGGGTCTCATCGCGGCCGGCGCAGAGGTCGTTCACGAAGCGCTCGTGCCCGACGATGTGGAGCGCGTGGCCACGGCGATCCTGGGCGCGGTCCGCGCGGGCGCCAACGTCGTGCTGACCTCCGGAGGCACCGGGCTGTCGCCGAACGACGTGACGCCGGAAGCCACGCGGCGCGTCATCGATCGCGAGGTGCCGGGGATCGCCGAGGCTCTGCGCGCGAGGTCGCTCGAGAAGACCGCGCACGGGATGCTCTCGCGCGGCGTCGCCGGCGCGGTTGGATCAGCGCTCGTCGTGAACCTCCCAGGCTCCCCGCGTGCCGTTCGCGAGTCGCTCGAGGTCCTCCTGCCCGTGCTCCCGCATGCCGTCGAGCTCCTCGCGGGCCAGAGCGGCGAGCAGGGTCACGCCTCGGGCCGGCGATGAACCTCTCGATCGCGCCCGAGGTCGCGAAGGCGCTCGCCGCCAACCAACCGGTCGTCGCGCTCGAATCGACGGTCATCGCCCACGGCCTGCCGCGCCCCCGCAATCTCACGACGGCGAAGGCACTCGAGGCCGAGATCCGCGCGCTCGGCGTGGTGCCCGCCACCATCGCGCTGCACGACGGCGTCGCCGTCGTCGGCGCCGGCGACGTGCTCCTCGAGCGCCTCGCGAACGAGACCGGCGTCGCCAAAGTGTCGATCCGCGACATCGCGCCGGTCCTCGCCGCGCGTTCCCTCGGCGGCACGACCGTGGCGGCGACCGTGGAGATCGCCGCGGCCGCGGGCATTCAGGTCCTCGCCACAGGCGGCATCGGAGGCGTGCATCGCGGCGCGGAGCGGAGCTTCGACGAATCCGCCGACCTCGAGGCCATCGCCCGGCATCCGGTGGTCGTCGTGAGCGCCGGCGCGAAGTTCGTGCTGGACCTCGCGCTAACCCTCGAGCGCCTCGAGACGCTCGGCGTACCGGTGCTCGGATACGGCACGGACGAATTCCCGGCGTTCTACGTGCGATCGAGCGGTCTGCATCTGCAGTACCGCGTGAACGACGCCCTCGGCGCGGCGCGCATCGCGAGGGAGCAGCTCGCGCGAGGTGCCGGGATGCTCCTCTGCGTTCCCGTGCCGGCCGAATCGGCGCTCGCGCGGGACGAGGTCGAGGGACAGGTCCGTAACGCAATCGCCGCATCAGAACGGGACGGCATCCGCGGCGCGGACCTCACACCGTACCTCTTGCGCGCTCTCGGTGAAGCCACCAACTACCGCGCGCTCGACGCGAACATCGCGCTCTTGCGCGCGAACGCACAGGTGGCCGCGCAGCTCGCACTCACTCTCTGCGCGTAAGGCGCGACGCCGCTAGATTCGTCGCGGCCATGCGCACGCTCACTGTCCCGCCCTCGCAGGACGAGGTCGCCCAGGCGGCCGACGAGATCTCAGGCGGCGCGCTCGCCCGAGTCCGCGTCGAGCCATGGCTGCGCGGACGATCGCATCACGCGTACCTGCTCACGACGCCCGTCGGAGAGCAGTTTCTGTTCAAGGTCCATCGCCGTCCGCACCCGGGCCGGATGCGCCGGTTCCTTCACCTCGCGGAGCTCCTGCATGCGAAGCAGGTGCCACACCCGGCCGTGCGCTGGTACGACGTCGAGAAGCGCACGCTCGAGGTCCCCTATTACATCCAGGACTTCATCTCGGGCGAGGACGCGGCGCGCTCGCTCGGCTCGCTCTCGTTCACCGACCAGCACCGCGTCGGCGAGGAGCTCGGGGCAGGCCTCCGTGTCATGCACCGCGTCGAATACGTGGACACCCCGATGCCGTGGTCGACCGAGCTCGACGATCGACTCCGAACCCGCGCCGCTGAGTGCCGCTTCCTCGACGCACTCGATCAGGAATCGCACGCGACGGTGATCAAACACTACGAAGAGAGGCGCGACGCCCTCGACGGAGTCGAGCGCCGTCTCACCCATGACGACCTAAACCTCGCGAACCTCCTGCTGCAGCGGCGATCCGACGGTTGGCACTTCGTCGCGTTCCTCGACTTCGAGCGCGCGCGTGGTCGCGATCCGCTCCTCGATCTCGTCCGCATCGAGAGCTGGACCCTGCCCGCGTGCCCCGCGATGATCGCGCCCTTCCGTGACAGCTACGCGCACGTCAACGACGACGCAGCACGCCGGCGCGCAGAGATCTACGAGATCTACCTGCTCCTCGCGGGGATCGTCTGGTACCGCTCGAACGAGCTCCCCGAGCGCGAGCGCTTCTGCCGCGAACGCCTCACGGAGTGGCTCAACCAGCACTAGCGGTTACGTGATCCCGCGCCCGGCCGTGGCGAGCTCGCGAGCGGTGTTCGTCGTGACGATGTCGACGCCGGCGGCGGCGATCCGCGCGAGGCGCTCCTGCCACCGGGGCGTTCCGGCATCCAGGGTCCATGCGTCGAGCTTCATGCCGAGCGAGTGGAAGATCTCGGCAATGTCGGCGACTCCATCGTCAAGGATGCGCTCCAGCATCCCGACGCGCAGGTGCGCCTCAGATAACCCTGGAACGAGCCGCATGATCCCGCCGAAGCGGTCGCGTAGATAGTCGGCCGTGGTGGAGACGCGCTCTCTCGCGAGCGGATGCGCGTCGCGATATCCGTATGCACCCATGGGTAGACGGACGTCTTCGTCGAGCTCCGAGTCGATGTAGCAGTGCGGGTTGAGACTCACCAGAAGCGTCGGGTCGACCGCCAGAAGTCTCCGAAGGTTCCAATCCGCCGGGCATGAGAAGTGGCCCCGCTCCTTGAGCGGCTGCACCGCTCGAGCGAGCGCCTCAGCCTGTGAGCGGGTATAGGGAGCGAGGTCCTTGAGGTCGAGCTCGATGCGCCGCGGGTACTCGTTTGCGGCAATGAGCTCGATCGCCTCCGAGAAGAGCAGCGGGTGCGAGCCATCTTTGAATCGCGAGCGCGTCGCTTCGATGGCCGTCGCCTCGCGAACGAGGCCGCTCGCGTCGGTCACTCGATCGAACCGGTCGTCGTGGAGGACGACGAACTCTCCGTCCCGTACGACGCGCACGTCGATCTCCGTCCGTATCACGCGCTCGCTCGCGCACTCCGCAATGGCGAGTGGCGAGTTCTCCGAGTACCTACCGCTCCAGAGACACCGGTGAACCTTGAGCTCGACGGTCCGATCGCCGACGCGGAAGAAGGAATCGGGGTTGGGAGCCCGGTTCACTGGATAATCCGCGGTCATGCGTACAGATTGGGACAAGGTCGCGGCGGACGCGCGCCGTGTCCTCGAGGGCAATCGGCAGCGTGGAACCTCCGCCTGGGCCGGACAGCGGTACGACTTCGTGTGCCCGTCGCCGACGACCTATCCGTTCCAATGGTTCTGGGACAGCGCGTTCCACGCCATCGCGTTGTTGCATGTTGACCCCGAGCTGGCCAAGCAGGAGATCCGGTGCCTGATGCAGGGCGCGAGGCCGAACGGCTTCATCCCGCACATGCTGCTCTGGGAAAAGAGCGCGCACGCAGCCGCTATTCGCGAGTACGCGATCACCCTCGCCGATCCTTTCTATACCGCGACGATCCAACCGCCGGTGGTCGCGCGCGCGGTGCTTCGGATCTACGAAGCGACCGGCGACAAAGAGTTCGTGCGCGACGTCCTGCCGCCGATCCGCCGTTTCTTCCGCTGGCTCAAGGCGTACCGCGATCCGGACGACGATTCGCTCATCGCGATCATCCAACCGGACGAGTCGGGGCTCGACGCGAGCCCGAAGTACGACAGTCTGATGAAGATCGCCTCCGGGCCGCCCGAAGAGATGCGGCCGCAGCTGCATCGATCGATGCAGCGCCTCTTCGACGCGTACGCGCCACATCGCGGCGACCCGGCGCGGATCCCCGCACTCGACGTGTTCACCTGGGAGGACGTCATGGTGAACGCGATCTACGCGGATGGACTCCGGTGTCTTGCAAAGCTCACCGACCTCCCGCGCGAGGCGGACGAGTTCAATGCGCGCGCAGGCCGGGTTCGGGCTGCGCTCGAGGCCAAGTGCTGGGATGAGAAGCGAGGTGTTTTCTGGGATCTCGCCGGCTGGAACGAGGAGCCCGCGAAGGTGCTCACCTTCTCGTCGCTCTTTCCGCTCATCCTCGACGACCTCGATCCTTCGAAAGCAAAACGCCTCATCGACGATCACCT
Organism: Chloroflexota bacterium; assembly: GCA_038040345.1. Taxonomy (GTDB): domain Bacteria; phylum Chloroflexota; class Limnocylindria; order P2-11E; family P2-11E; genus 3-1-20CM-2-70-9. Next base: position 1,138,823 of record JBBPIQ010000001.1, on the reverse strand, counting down.
GCTCAACGAGCGCGAGTTCTGGCTTCCCTACCCGGTGCCGAGCGTGGCCGCGACCGAGCCATCGTTCGATCCCAAGTGGCACACCAACACGACGTGGCGCGGCCCGACCTGGGTAAACGTGAATTGGTACCTCTACTGGGGACTGCGCGCGCACGGGCGGAACGATGTCGCGAGCGAGCTTGCGGAGCGGACGATACGCATGATGGCGGCGGGCGGGATCCGAGAGTTCTACGACCCCCTCACCGGCGACGGCCAGGGAGCCCGCGACTTCGGATGGTCGACGCTCGTGCTCGACCTGATCGCGGCGGAACGGGACTCCGTCTAACTATTCCGGCGTCACCGGCTGAGCCATCGCGGCCGCGCGCTCGGCCGCGAGAGCGAGCGCGAGCGCGCGCCGCCCATCTTCACCGGTGACCCCAGACGGCCGCCTATCGAGGACGCCCCCGACGAAATCGCGCAGCTCGGCGACGTACGCATCTGCATACCGCTCGAGGAAACCCGGATATAGGTCATCGCGACGCTCGTTCCCGCGCAGCACGGTCAGCATGGTCTGCGCGAATCCGCCGATCATCACCGCTCCGTCCTCGCACAGGACCTCGCTGCGGATGTCGTAGCCATAGCGCGCACCACGGAGAGTTTCGATGTGCGCGATGGCGCCGCCGTCGAAGCGCAGGACGACGATCGCGACATTCGGGCCTGGCGCGGTGGCTGGATCGCCGATGGTCCCGAGGTCAGCCCAAACATCCGCGACCTCGTCGGACAGCATCCAGCGGGCGCCGTCGAGGTCGTGGATCGCGGACTCTGTAAGGACGTCGCCCTTCGCGAAGGAGCCCGGCTCTCCCATCGGCGTTTCGCGATCGCGGTTGATGCCGCGATAAAAGAGCGGCCGGCCGAGGCTCCCGCTCGACACGAGCTTCCGCGCCTCGGCGTATGGCGCGTCGTATCGGCGCTGAAAGCCGACCTGGAGCCGGACGCCCGCATCGCGCGCGGCGGCGATGACGCGGTCCGCTCCGTCGAGAGTCTTGGCGATCGGTTTCTCCACGAAGACGTCCTTTCCCGCGCGTGCGGCGGCGATCGCGTGCGTCTCGTGGAAACGAGCCGGTGAAGCGATAACCACGGCCCGCAGCGCGGGGAGATCGAGCAGTGCGTCGACGGATGCGCCTCCGCTCGTGCCGAGGTCCTTTGCGACGCGTTCGCGAGCAGATTCGTCGGGGTCCGTGACCGCGAGCAATCGCGCGTCGCTCACGTGTCTGGCCAGGTTCTCCGCGTGACGGCGACCCATGAGGCCGACGCCGATCACACCGACGCCGACCGGTTCCGCGGCGCGCTTCAGCGGCGACCCTGGACGCTGAGCATTTCTTGCATGCGCACGTAGCCGATGACCGACTCGCGGTAAAGGATCCCGACGAGGTGCCCGTCCTTGACGACCGGCAGGAGCGGAAGCTCCGTGGCGCCGAAGCGCTCCAGCGCGGTGCCGAGCGGATCGTCGGGCAATACCGTCGGAAGCTCCGCGGCCGGCGTCATGACCGCTTCGACGGGCGTCTCTGCCCAGCGACTCTGATCGACCTTGCGCAGATCGCCGATAGCCACGAGACCGATGAACCGATCGCCGGAGACGACGGGGATCGCGCGAAGGTTCATCGGGAGCACGAGATCGCGGATGACCTGACCGACCATCGCACCCGGCGAGGTCGCCTTGAAGTCCGTCGTCATGAGCGGTCCGACCTTCGCGCCGCCCACAACGGAGGTGATCCGCTCCTGCTGGAGCGACGAGCTCGCTGCGTTCCAGAGGAAGTAGGCGATGAGGCCGAACCATAGCCCGCTGGCCTGATGGAGAACGATGACCTCATAGAAGACGAATGCGCCGAACGCGAGCGCGACGACTTGCCCACCTCGCGCTGCAATGGTGGTCGCCCTGGTCCGATCGCCCGTGATTGCCCAGATCGCGGATCGCAGAACTCGGCCACCATCGAGGGGGAATCCCGGGATCATGTTGAAGGCCGCGAGATACAGATTCACCGTTCCGAGGTAGAAGGCGACCGCCTGGATCGCCTCGGCGTTCGACAGAGAGACACGCGGGTCGATGAGGTACGCGACGCCGAGGCCGACGACACCGATGACCACGCTCGTCGCGGGGCCTGCGATAGCCATGAAGAACTCCGCCTTCGCGGACGGCGGCTCTTTCCTGAGGTTCGCCACGCCACCGAGTAGGAAGAGCGTGATCGACGAAACGGACATCTGAAATCGTCGCGCCACGAGCGAATGTGCCAGCTCGTGGCCAAGGACCGATCCGAAGAACAGGAAAGCTGTGATCGCCGCGACAACGAGGCCCTTTTGGTTCGACCACTGCGGAAATTGCTGGGGGAACGAGTCCGCGAGATTCAAAACGACAAGAAAGAAGATGAGGATCCACGAAAAGTGGATGTTGATGTCGATGCCGAAGAGGCGGGCGATGCGGACCGAGCCGGGCACGTTCCCGAGCATACCGGTCGGCGATGGCGGGATACTTCGCTCGATGGACGCCTATCTCGCCGTCGTTGCCAAACGCGAAGTCCGCGAGTACACGGATCGCCCCGTGCCGGAGGACGTGCTCACGAAGATCCTTGAGGCCGGGCGCGCGACGGGGAGCAGCAAGAACACACAGCCGTGGCGCTTCGTCGTCCTCAAGGAGAGACAACACCGGCACGATCTCGCGAACGCGATGATGGCCCCGCGGAACCTCGACCGCTGCGCCGTCGCGATCGCGGTCGTGCTCCTGAACGAACGCCTGCGCTTCGACGCGGGACGCGTCGCCCAGAACATGATGGTCGCGGCGTGGGCTCTCGGCGTGGGCAGCTGCCCGAACTCGGTCCGACCCGACGAACACGACCGGGTGCGCCAGGACCTCGGCGCTCCGGCGGAAGCTGCGATCGCCACGATCATCACCCTGGGATACCCCGCGCCCGGCCAGCCCCGTCCGCGCCCGAAATCCGATCCCGAAAAGATCGTCGCCAAACTGAATCGCCTTCCGCTGGAAGAGCTCGTTCACCGCGAGCGTTTCACCGGTTAGCATGTAAATCAAAACCGGAGAGACATTGACCCTCGCACCACCGACAGCTCGCTTCGGCGAGCTCGCGATCCACCCAGACATCTCCCGCGCGATCGATGAGCTTGGCTTCATGGCGCCAACGCCCGTCCAGACGCGCGCCATCCCGATCCTCCAGGCTGGCCGTGACCTCTTCGCTCAGGCGCAGACGGGTACCGGGAAGACCGCGGCGTTCGCCATCCCGATCCTCGAGAAGGTCGACGCCTCCCTCAAGCGGCCGCAGGCCCTCATCGTCGTGCCGACGCGAGAGCTCGCGCTTCAGGTGACGCGCGAGTTCGGCGCGATCGGGAAGTACCGCAAGTCACACGAGGTCGCGATTTACGGCGGCGTCCCCTACGGCCCGCAGGAGCGCGCGCTCGCGCGTGGCACGCAGATCGTCGTCGGCACGCCGGGGCGCTTGCTCGACCACATCGAAAAGGGAAACCTCGATCTGTCCGGCCTCTTCGTCGTCGTGCTGGACGAGGCCGACCGCCTCCTGGACATGGGTTTCGCCCCGGAGGTGCGTCGCCTGCTTCGCCGCACCCCCGAGCGCAGGCAGACCGCCCTCTTCAGCGCCACGCTCGTCGCCGACGTGCGCGACCTCGCGCAACGGTTCAGCCACAACGCGGTCGAAGTCTCGATCGAGCCGGAGAAGCAGAACGTCGACAGCGTCGAGCAGGTGTACGTCGAGGTGCTCGAGCAGGACAAGGTCCGCGCGCTGGAGGAGCTTCTCCGCCGCTACGAGACGGACCAGGTGCTCGTGTTCCGGCACACCAAGCGCGGCGTCGACGATCTCGAGGACAAGCTGAAGAAGAAAAAGCACAACGTCGCCGCGATCCACGGCGACATGACCCAGCGAGAGCGGGAACGCACCCTCGAACGATTCCGCGAGGGGGAGCTCCACGTGCTCATTGCGACGAACGTCGCCGCCAGAGGGCTGCACATCGAGGACATCAGCCATGTCGTGAATTACGACCTCCCGGAAGACGCCGACGTTTTCACGCACCGGGTCGGCCGGACCGGCCGCGCGGGCAAAACCGGGGTCGCCGTCACCTTCGTGGGGGAGTGGGACTTCGACGAGTTCGATCAACTTCGTGCCAAGGCGGGTGTGCCCTTCCGCCGGGAGATCCTCGAGCTCTACGACCGCTAGTAACCTCTCGGGCGTGGCGACGACACCGGCCCCCGACCAGCACGACGCGTACGCCGTCGTTCGCCTCGACTCGTTCCGCAACTTCACTCCGCGCCCCGAGAACGTGAGCGTCCGCAGGGTGGTGCATCACTTCGCGGAGGCTGAGCTCGAGGTCCGGCACCTGAACATGACGGCCCCGACCGGGACCGTCTACTTCATCCAGCGAACGACGGTCGCGCGCCGCATCGAGCCTGTCGTCGTGCCGCTCTCCCCAGCGGTCGCGACCGCGGAGACTCCCCCATCTCCCCGCTCTCGCCGCGCGCGTGCCGAAAAAAAGGGCGCGAAGAAGAAAAAGCGCAAGTAGCGCTACGCGGGGACTTTGGCGAGCTCTTTGCGCACGACCTTCGTCGCCTCGACGACCGCGGTGCATTTCTCTACGCACTCCTCGACCGTCCGCGTCTTTAGCCCGCAGTCGGGGTGCGGCCAGAGTTTTTGCGCCGGGACGTACCGCAACCCTTTGCGAATCCCCTCAGCGGCCTCGTCGACCGTCTCGGTCGCGTGCGCGTGCACGTCGACGATCCCGATCGCGAGCTCCTTCGTGAACGGGTTGCGGTCGAACAGATCGAGCCAGCGGTAGCCGTAGTTCGCCATCGCCAGGTCCAGCTGATCGACGGGCAGGTCGAGCACCTGCGGGTAGATCGCGGCGAAGTCGCCGTAGCAGATGTGCGAGATCGTCTTCGCGGATAGCCCCGCGGTGACGATGCCCATCGCCTCGATCGCGATCTCGATCTCCTCAGGCCGCGCGTGGATCGCGGGCTCGTCGATCTGGATGTACTTCGCACCGGCGCGCTCGAGGTCGCGCGCCTCGTCGCGGACGATCTCGGCGAGCGCGAGCACCGCGTCGCGGCGCGTCGGGTACGCCTCGTTGTACGACCAGTCCAGGAGCGTGTATGGACCCGTGAGCATTCCCTTCACCGGCTTCGAGGTGAGCGACTGCGCGTACTCGAACCAGCTCACCGTCATTGGCTTAGGGCGCGAGATCTTTCCGGCGATCACGGGCTTGTGGTAGTAGCGGTTCCCGTACGAGCGCACGAGCCCGCCGATCTTGAATCCCTCGAGCCGCTCCGCGAAGTACGCGACCATGTCGCCGCGATACATCTCGCCATCGACGAGGACATCGAGCCCGATGTCCTCCTGCCGGCGAATCCACTCCGCGGTCGCCTTGCGCTCGAGCTCCTCGAGCTCCGTCGCGCCCAGTTTGCCGCGCGCCACCTGGCCTCGCGCTTTCGTCAGGTACTCCGGCTTCCCGAAGGAGCCGACCGTCGTTGTCAGCAGCAGGTTGTCGTTCATGCGGGCACCTTCTCTCCGGTCACGAGACGCGCGCCCTCGACCAGGGCCGTCAGTTTCGCGCGAGCGACGTCGCGCGGCAGATATTCGAGCGATGTCGTCGTGGCAAGGACGAGCCGCTCCTGCGGCACGAGCTTGAGCGCGCGCTCCGCGTAGCGGGCGACCTCGTCGGCCGTCTCGAGTCGCGTGTTGCGCGCATCAACGACTCCGAGCAGCACGTCCTGCGTTCGGAATACGTCGAGCCGGTCGAACGCCGTGGTGTCGCGGCTGCGCACGTCGATGCCGATCGCGGCGACCGGGAAGGACGCGAGCGACTCCAGGACGGGATCGGCCGGGAAGAAGTAGGTCACGAGCGTCAGCGCGAGGTCCGGGTCGGCGAAGCGCCCGTATGCCTCGCGCGCGAGCTCGATGTTCTTGGGCGATGCGACGACCGCCGGATCCTCGATGTCGATCATGGTCGCTCCGGCCGCCTTCAGGCCCGCGATCTCCTTCGCGGTGGCGTCGGCGATGGCGAGCACGCGCTCCTCGAGGGAGCGGTACTGCTCATCGCGAGCGACGAGAGTTGCGAAGGTGAGCGGCCCCGGGATCGCGGCCTTGAGCTTCGTCTTCGCGACCCCCGCGGCAAACGTGTAATCGCGGACGAGAGAACGCCCGTCGGTCACGATCCGGCCATCGATCACTGGCTGCCGGAAGTACGTGTTGTTGTCGTAGAAACGCTCGAGCGGGCCCGGCTCGACGCCCGACCATGCGCGCGCGAAGGGCGAAAGGAGATCGTCCCACCTGATCTTGGCGTCGTTCGTGACGTCAATGCCGGCCGTTTCGATCTCGCCGATAGCCGAGCGCGTGACGTCGTCGAACACCTTGTCCAGCTCGGCGTCGGTCATCTCTCCGCGATCGTGGCGATGGAGCGCGCGCCGGAGCTCCTGCGCCTCGAGGCCGTCGCCGATCTTCGGATACGCGCCGATCACCGTCGTCTTGATCGTCATGCCGGCACCTTCGCTTCCGGCCGGGGAAGCAGTCCGGCCGCCTCGACGACGCGCCCCACCGCCTCCGGCCACTCGATCGCGTAGAGATGCACTCCGCGCACGCCGGGAAGAGCCTTCAGCTCCTTCACCATCTCGACCGCGATCGCCATCCCCTCGGCTTCCGCGTCGGTCGCCTTCTTCATGCGGTCGATGGCTTCTGAGCCGAACGCGAGCCCTGGCACCTTCGCGAGGCGCTCGGCCTGCTCGGCAGAGCGGAGGATGAGGACGCCCGCGAGGATCGGCACGTCGCGCGAGGCGCCGCGTCGCACCTCGACGAGCCAGCGGCTGAACGTCGGGAGGTCGAAGACCGGCTGCGTCTGCAGGAATTCGGCGCCCGCGGCGATCTTCTCGAACGTCTTCGTGAGGTCGGCGTCCATGGGCTTCGTGAACGGCGAGGCCGTCGCGCCGATCAACATCTTCGGCGTCGCGGGTTTGATCTCGTCGCCCGAGAGGAAACGGGCCTCATCGCGCATGCCGACGGCCATCTTCACCAACCCGACGCCGTCGAGGTCCTTCACGTTCACCGCGTCGGGATGATTTCCCAGCTTCGGGTCGTCTCCGCTCATGAAGACGAAGTTCTCGATGCCGATGGCGGCCGCTCCGAGCACGTCCGCCTGCAGCGCGATGCGGTTGCGATCGCGCCCGGTCATCTGGACGATCGGCTCGAGGCCGGCGCTCCGCACGATGGTGGCCGCGGGTATCGCCGCCATCGTGACCATAGCGCGGTTGCTGTCGGTGACGTTGACGGCGTCGACGACGCCCTTGAGCGCCTCCGCCCGGCGGCGCACGACGCTGGCCGAGGCGTTCTTCGGCGGATTGAGCTCCGCCGTGACCAGGAACTCGCCCGATCTGAGAAGGCTCGCCAGTGCGCTCAAAAGAAAAAGACCTCTCCTTCTATCTGTGATGAGAGGTCTCCCTGTTCGGTCGACCCTCGCATCTTTCCCTGAGGCTTACCCACCGGGACGGAATTGGCACCGCAGCGGGTCTCCGCCGGTTGCCGAGGCGTCATCGGGCCGTTCCCTCAGCCTCTCTGAATGAGACGTGGGGGGCCGCTTAAGGCAGCCTCCACGAGTGCAGCGTAAACGAGCTCGCGATAGGGCGCACGTGGTACGAGCTCCAAGCCGCTCCCGCCGATCCGCAGCTCCTCGAACCATTCGTCGACGAAGCGCCGGCGCCAGGCAGCGTCGTTCGCCTCCCAAACTTCCCCGACCCGACCGATGAGGCCGAGCGCGTCGTCCGAGACCTGCGGCTCGGCCGGCGGAAGCGCGGCGATCGCCGCGGCGATCCGGCGCCGTTCGGCCAGGTATTCCGGCTCGGGCAGGTCGCCCCACGTGTAGAGCTTGCGGACGCGGCCGAGATCGGCCTCGAGCTTGGCGCGTCGGGGCGCGGCGTCGGGCTGCGCGCGCTGCTCGGTGATGTAGCGCGCGACACGCACCTTCGCCCCGGTCGGCAGGCGCCAGGCGCGCAGGAAATCATCGAAGGCGGCGAGCACCTTCCGCTCGCTGATCATCCCGACGGCGCAGCCATTCCGCTGATGCTCGTAGCGGACCTGGTCGCGGCGCGCGGGGCTCGTCTCGCTATTGGCGCGGATGAAGTGGCCGCGCAGCCGCTGGCCGCAGTCGGCGCAGCGCGTGATGCCGCTGAACACGTAGCGGTGCCGGGTGACGCGGTCCTGCCGGCCGCCGCGGCGACGCATCAGCGCCTGCACGCTCTCCCACATTGGGGGAGAAACGATCCGCTCGACCGCGTCGGCGCGCGCGTCCTCGTCATCGCGGTGCAGGTGCCAGCGGACCTCGCCGATCACGATCGGGTTCTTGAGGATGTGATTGACCGAGATCTTCGTGAAGGGTCGGCCCCGGAGGCGGTGCCCGCGCGTGTTCAGCTCTGCGGCGAGCGAATCGAAGGTGTACCGGCCGGTGACGTAGAGCTCGAAGCAGAGCGCGCGGATCGGCGCGTCAGCATTCGGAACCAGGCGCCGTGCGTCGTCGATTCGCGAGTACCCGTAGGGCACCCCGCCGGCGTGCGAGCCCGAAGCCCACTTCCGGGCGAGCCCTTTCCGGACGTTCCGCGAGAGCTTGCGCGAGTACGCGGCCGCGGCGTTGACCTCGCCGCCGATCTCGTCCTGCCAGCGCTCGTCGTGCGGGACCAGGACGTCCTCCTCGACGAAGAACACGGCGACGCCAGCGCGCTCGAGCTCGTGCAGGTAGTTCCACGCGTCGCGCTCATTGCGCGCGAAACGGTCGACCCGGCCGACGACCAGGACGTCGAAGTGCTTCGCCGCGGCGTCGGCGACCATCCGCTGGAAGTCACTCCGCACGATCGCGTTCGTGCCGGTGACGTGGTCCTCGTAGAAGACCTCGAGCGGCGCGGTTCGCAGAGCGCGAGTCGCGAGCTCCTCATCGTGCCGCTGCGCGGCCGGCCCGTACCGATCCGCCTGCGGCACCGTCGACACCCGCAAATATCCGCGCGCCCGCTTACCCTCGAGCCACGCTCGCGTCTCGCTTGTCACGGACGCACCTCCCCGACCCTCATTGCTTGCCTGCCTTCGTCACGAGCTCGGCGCACGTCGAGCAGACATCCTCGGTCGGGCGCTGTCGCACGAGCCAGCGCTCGTCGGACGGATCCGGCGCCTCGATCTGGCGACCGCACAGAGCCTGCCCTGAGTCGAGCGTCTCGAGCTCCTCACGGATGGCGTGCCACTGGCTCCGCGGCGTCGCCCTCAGCCAGCGCACGATCCGCGGCCGCGCCTCCGGGGGCTTGAACTTCCGTAGGGCGTCGCGGTGGATGAGGTAGATCCCGCCGACGCGCTCCGCGCGGAGCCGGCCCTCGCGGATCCACCGCCGAACCATCTCCGGATGTCGGCCCAGCTTGGCGGCGCTGTCTTCGACGGTTAGGTATTCCAACGGTTCCGGAATGTTGTATCTGGACGACTTCCCTGTCAAGGGGCAGCCGCCGCGCGGCGTTCAGGATGCCCTCGGCAAGAATGCGGAGCCCGGGCTCGAGCTCGTCGACGGTGGCGTGCGGCCGTTCGATCGCGCGCGCGACGCTCATCGTGTCCGCTCCTGCAGGCTCGGAGGCGCGGCCGCAGCGAGATTGCGCGCGCAATGCCTCGTACCGCCGGCGCTCGCTACGATCGTCTCGTAATCGACCGCGCGCGCAGCTACACGATCGAGCTCCGCTCCGCGGCCGCGAAGATCGAGATCACCGACGACGTGCTCGACGCTTTCGCCGCGGCGCTCTTCGTCGACCGCACGATCGCGGGACCGGTGCCGTCCGTGGATCTCGGTCGTCGACGCCTCGAGGTCCGGACCTGCGTCGACGCGACGGATCTCGGCGCCGCGGTGACAATCGCGATCTCCGCGTTCACTCGCGCGGCCGCGGCGGCTGGCGTCGTCGCCGAACTCGAGGCCATCGCGGCCTGCGTCGATGGTGAGCACGAGCGCGGACTCGAGCTCATCACATCCGAGGGCGTGATCAGCTAGGGCGCGCGGCCCTACGTTTCCCGAGAAACGCCTCACGCCCTTTGCGCCTCAACGAGCTCGAGGGGCTGCGACGCCAGCGGCCGGAGGTCGAGCCGCTGCGCGATCCGCGTCGCCTGGCGGAGACGCACCGCGAGCTCAGCGCGATCCCGGCACCGCGGACAGAGACCGGCGGGCCCCTTTCGTGCCGACGCGAGTCCGTGACCGCAGCGCGCGGGTCGCGCAACCGACGCGTCAGTACCTGAGGCCCGGATCGGCTCAGACCGCACGATGAGACCTTCCGGAGCGATTCGGGCGTCCGCGGTCGCGCCGCGCCGCCGCGATGGCCGTCTGCGGTTGTTCTCCGAGCTCGAAATGCGAGAGGACGCTCTCGTGGGGGATGCCGAGCCAGGTCCAGGTGCGCGCGTCGTAGTCGCGGCCGCCGTACCGGCTGTAGCGGTTCCACCACTCCTCGATCACCGGGCGCAGCCGTGACTTCGCGGCGTCGGGGCGATCGCTGCGCTCGAGCCGTGCGAGACACTCCCCGGGCCAGACCTCGAGGACGATCGAGCGCGCGTTGTGCGCCTCGCGTGAGCGCGTGCGGTCGGCCGCGGTTGGGGCCGTGCGGATGATCCAGCCCTGACGCATCGCGATCGCGCGTCCGCCGAACTCGTCGACCGTGCGCGAGATCTGGCTCTCGTCGTGGACGTAGAGCGGCAGGCCGGTGAGCTCGGCGTGGACGACGTCGTAGTCGAGGATCTCGTCGCCGGGTAGGGCATGCGCCGCGGCGAAGGTCGTCTTCCCCGAGCACGGCGCGCCGGCGACGATGATCTTCGCGCCGCGGAGCTCGAGCGAGGAGAGCCAGGGGAGGCAGCTCATCGGGCCGCTGTCCCGACGAGATTGCGCGAGAAACGATCCGGGACCGGACCCGAAAACCCCCCGGCGAAATTTGGCGCGACGTCGAGGAGCCTCACCATCGGTTGCGGTCCATCCAGCCGCGGTCGCCGCCGCCGATGCGCTCGTAGGCCTCTGGCGGGCGCGACCAGTCCGGTGCCGAATCGGCCAGCAGTGATGCCGCCGCGATCGCCGCAGTGGACGGCTGCGCGCGGGTCGCGGGTGGCAGGGCCGCCGCTCGTCGAGCGACCTCAGCAGGCTTCGGCGCCTTCGGCCTCCGCGCCTCGGCGAGTCGACCGTCGTGGACGGCCGGCGTCGCGGCGATCGCGGAGAGCTCGTCGCGCACCGACACGTAGCCGAGGAGCTCGGCGATGGCGGATGCTTGGCGCAGTCGCATCACGAGCTTCGCGGTGAGATCGCACCGTTCGCAGCGACCGGCCGGGCCGTGCTCGGTGTCCGTCGTGCCGTGGCCGCAGGTCCGTCGTCTCACGTAGAGGCCGATTCCTGGCAACGCGGTGAGACCGAAAACGCCCGGGAGCGCGCGAGGAGCATGGAAACGCCACTTCGGGCGCTCCGGGCCGATTCGACCGGGCGCGCAACCTCGGCCGGGGTTCGTCGGGTGAGCGGCGCTTCGTAGGCTTCCCGCGAGAGGGGTTGTTCTAGAGGTTTTTCACGCCTGCGGGCCGCTTCTGGGTGGGTTGAAATCGAAAACGGCCGTGATGTAGGCGTGGGGGACTCCCAGGGCGAATAAGGCCATGTGTCGGAAAAAAAGGGCCGGGGTACCTCGAGCCCGGAGCTCCCCGAGCGGGGCGGCCGCCCGAGGAGCTCCACAAGAAAGGAAGCCGAGGCCGCAGGCGATGCGACCCCGATGGTGGGGATGACGATGGCGTTACGCACTCGGCGCGACCTCGATGGACAGCTCGACGTCGCTCAGCCCGGTGACCTCGGCGAGCTTGTCACGGAGCAGCTTCGCGTGCCCCTTCGCGACCAGGTGATCGCGTGAAAGCTCGAACCTGACGAGGGCCGCGTACTTCCCCGGCGCGCGTTCCTCGAGACGACTTCCGTCGAGCGACACCGTGACCAGGCCCGGCGATTCGATGGCGCGATACGCGAGCTCGAGCACGCTCCGCCAGGGCTCGGGCGTCTCGGCGATGATCCGCTCTGCGCGCTCGGGCGCGTCGTACCCCCGTTCTGCATCTGCAGCCCCTCGCTGAGCCGCCGCGCTCAGCGGAGGGGAGGCGAGAGGTGAGGAGAGGAGAGGAGGCGGGGCGGGGCTTCCGTCCCCAGAACGCAACCAGTCCGCGCCATCTTGTACGCGCTCTGGTTGCGCCGTGGTCGCGCTCTGGTCGCGCTCCGGTTGCGGGCCGGTTTCCCAAAGCGGACGTACTCCTTTGTTTATCGGCCTTTTGGGTACGCGCACGGTCGGGCGGCCGTCGCGCTGGGCCTTGGCCTTCATGAGGTCCGGACTCTTCGTGTAGGGGTGGCCTTCCTCCGGCCGCCAGCTCGGCGGCGCCGGGTGGCGGCTTGGGCCGTAGCGGTCCGCGCGGAGCGTCTGGTGGACGGTGAAACGCGGGCTGTAGAGGTAGCGCTCACCGGGGCTGCCCCTGACCTCGTACCAGACCATGAGGTCGACGTCGTTCATCCAGGCGACGACCTCGGCGACCTCGTCTTCGCTCACCAGATCGAGATAGCGCGCGAAGATCTTCGAGCGCAGCGCCGCGGGCTTGCCGATGATCCGACCGTCGTCATCGATGTGCGCGATCACCCAGCTGAAGAGCGTCGTGGCGATGAACGCGACCGCGCGATCGCCGTATGCGGCCATCGCCCCGCGAGCGATCTGCTCGACCTGGCCGGAGTCGGTGATGTCCTGAGCGATGAGCCGGCGATCAGCCACGGTTGTGCTGGCTCTCGTCGCAGACGTCGTCGCCCGGAGCCTCGATATCCATCCCGACGCGCTGATAACCAGTGAGGAACCCGCAGAAGAACGGCGGATCCACGCGACCCACGCCGGCGGTCTCGAGACAGGAGTCGCAAAGCCAGTACTCGGCGTAGAGCTCGCCGACGATGTGGATCTCGAACTCTCGCAGTCGTCGTGGCGCGGTGTCGCCGCAGCCTTCGCAGGGGATGGTTTCTTGCGCAACGCGGTTCGACGTCGGGCAGGTTGCCGCGGAGGGCGCGCTATCCTCTCGTGCTAGTTGAGGCGCACGTGCTCTCGACATGTGCGTTCTCCTTTCGGTGAGCGGGCCCGCTGGTTCTGATCGACCGGCGGGCTCCGTGTTCAATGAGACAGGTAGCTCGAGCGGTCACGCGCCTACTCCGACGGCGATCGTTCCTCGATGTCGACCGCGGGGACGCGATGCTCCGAGCACTGCACGCAGGTCGTCTTCGTCGGGCGCGTACGCCTCGAAGCGGCGCATCGTGTTCGCCGTGATGACGGCGATCTGAAGTGGGAAGGCGGCCGGCGGGATCGGCTGCCCCTTCTCGCCGAAGAGCCCGCGGAAGTCCTCGAGGTGCTCGAGGCCACAGGCTCGATACAGATGCCGGCAGTACTCCAGGCTCCGCCGAGCGCCTATCGCGATCGCGTCCGCGACCGTGAGGTCGGGACCGTGCAGCTGGAGCGGTTCGGGGTCGCCGTACCCGAGTAGGGCGCCGTCGACGATCCCGCCGATGGGCACACGCACGACGCGCTGAGGATTGCTTCGCAGTGACAGGACCTCAGGTCGCGATCCCGCGCGGCCGCCGCCGATCAGGAGACCGAACTCGTCGTCCTCGCTGAGCTCGCCATCCTCGCGCGGAAACTGAGGCAGCTGACGACCCGCGAGCTCGCGGAACATCGCGGCGGCAACGTCGTCGAGGGCCGCCATCGCGCCGAACGAGGGCGAAATGCCCAACGCTCCGTCGAAGACCCCGCTAATTGCGTACGCGAATCGCCCCGCGACCATCCCGAGCTTGTGCTCGCTGAGGGCACCGCTGTAGACGGCGCCGGGCGTCCGATCTTTGTGCACCCACATCGAGTCGCTCGCGACGACGACCCCGTCGACGCACGACGCCGCCCAGCTGATCGTCATCCGAACGAAGCTCCGACCAGACCCGCGTTTCGCAGGGTGCGCCGACCCTGCAGTCGCCCGACGAGCCGACCATCCATGAAGATGTCGTGGCCGTGGCCGTCGCGAGTCTCAGCGCCGGTGCCCTTCGCGAGCGGCGTAACCGTGAGGCGTTCGGGACCCGCTTCACCGACGAGGATCAGCTCCGGCCGGTTCACGATGCGATCGGTCCCCAGCGCGTGCGGAGTCGCACTGAAGCCAGGCGGGCCGGGATCGTTCCATTGGATGTTGAAGTTGACCGTGCGGGGGTGCGCCGCCTGGTTGAGGGCGGCCTCCGCCTCGTCGAGTCCGGGCGTCTTCACCTCGATCTTCCCGAGGATGGGCAAGCCGAGGTGCTCGGCGACGGCGTTCCATCCATCGATGAGCGTGTTGAGGATCCCGATCACGATGCCGATCGCGCCGCGCACGATCCCGATCAGGGCGAGGCCGAACATGGCCATCCCTTGTTTGAAACCTTCGAAGATCCCGGTGATGAATCCGACCGCGGCCTCGGTCTTCCCTTGGATGTCGCCCCAGTTGTTCGACCATGCGAGCGCGAGGAGACCGACTGCGAGAGCGATGCCGCCGACGATGAGGATGAGCGGAAGGAACGGCGCCATCATCGCGAGCGTCGCTGGAATCGTCGCGAGGAAGCTCGGGATCATCCCGCCTTTGATGAGGCCCGAGAGGCCTCCAATCGCACCACCCGCTATCGACATCCCCCCCGAGATTCCCGGCAGGAGCGCGATCAGACCCTGGGCTGGTCCGAGGCTCGCACCGATGCCCTCAGTGAACTCACCGAGCGCGTCGTGGACCTTGTCGATCGATCCCTTCGTCGAGTTGCCGTAGGTCTCGGCCTGGCCGCCGGCGACCTGCTGGACCTTCGCAAGGACGTCGGTCGCGGTCGCGCCCTCATCCATGACGATGCCGAGCTTCTTGAGCCCCTTCGTGTTCTCGTCGTTGACCTTGCCGAGGAGCTTCGCCGCGGCCTCGAGGTCGATGTGCTTCGCGCGCGCGAGGTCCATCGTCACCGGGAGGCGCTTGAGGGCCTCGTCGGCCGAGCCCGTCTCCTCGGTGAGCATCTGCAGCGCGGCCCGCGTCTGGTCGTCGCTGAAGGCGAGGTCCTGGCCCTTCTTGATGACGTCGTCCAGCGTTCCCACGTAATCGTCGTAGTTCGCACCGGTGTTGGTGATCGATTGCGCCAGCGACGCGACGCTCGCCTCGTCGTCCGCGGCGGCCTGCGCCCACTTCGAGAGCGCGTCTACCCCGGCGCCGGCGACCGCGCCGGTAAAGGCGCCGACGGCGGCCTTGCCGATGTTGAGCGAGCCGGTGAGCTTCCCGGTCGTCTTCTCGGCCGAGTCGATGCCCTTGTCGAACTGCGACGTGTCGGTCTTGACCGTGAAGACCGCCGAGCCGATCGAGGTCTCACCCCCCACCGACGGCCTCCTTCGGCGGCGCTTTCGTGACTTCGACCTGGATCCCCATCGCCGCGAGCTGGTTGAGGTTGTCGCCCCAGGTCCGCGCCCGTGCCGGTTTGACCGCGGCTTGCTTCATCCAGCGTGCGCGGAGCTCAGCGGCGTCCTCCCGCTTGAGCGTTCCGCTACCCAACGCGACCTCCGCGGCCCGGCGCAAAGATGCGGTCGCCTCGACGCGCGGGAGCTGTTCGCCGAGCGCGCGCAGGAGCACGATCGGGACGTCGATCAGCCACGCGCCGCCGCCGTACGCCGCCGCGAGGTCCGCGAGCTGGGCAGCGAGGCTAGGCGCTCCATCAGACCGAACACCAGATTCCGTTTCGCGCTCCAAGCTAAAAAAGCGCCGAGCAGCTCTCCTCGCCGTCCGGGCGGAATTTTCGCGATGACCTTGTCGGGTAGCGTCGGCACCAGGAGCTTGATCAGCTTCTTCGAGCGTTCGGTGTGTTCGCCCTGGTCCTCGTCGTTGACGTCCTCGCCCTTGCGCTCGATGTCCAGGACGCGCTCGAAGTGCGCACCGAGGACGGCGCGCTCCCGAATCGAGAGCATGTCCAGGTCGACGACGTCGTACCGCTTGCCGAAGATCTCCACGAAGTCCTTCGGTGCGAGCTCGCGGAGCTGAACGAGCGGCTTGCGCTCAGTCGAAATTCCGCCGTCGCTTCGGCCGGTTCCGTTCTCGAGCGGTGACTTCTTGGTCATTCGTCGACCTCGTCGTCTGCGTGATCGCTGTCCAGAGCGTCGAGTGCCGACTCGGTCTCGAGCGTGTTGTCGGCCGCCGGCGATGGCGTGGGAACGGTCGCCGGTCGCTTCTCTCGCGGGACGACGCGGCCGTGCTCATCGATCGTGACGCCCAGCTCGTTGCAGAGCTTTTGGAGCTCGCCGCCGAGGCGATCGACGTGGGGACGAATTGCGCCGTCGAACACCACGATGCCGCGTCGCAGTCCGGGGTAGTCGAACTTATCGGCCAGTCGGTCGCGGTCCATGCCATTCCGGTGGAGCGCTGCCTCCAAGCCGTATTCGATGCCTCGTCTGCGCGATGCCTCGACGAGCGCCTCGAGGAGGTCGACGCGCGCTTGCGATAGGGCGTCCCGGATGCGATCGCCCTCGGCGAGAGCTTCTTGGGCCTGCGCCTGTTGCTGGTCTCGCCTGACGCTCTCGCGCTGAGTCGTGAGAGCGCGAATGGTGTGGTCATTCGCGTCGACGTCGAGCTTTGCGGCGTCGATCGCCTGCTGTGCTTTCGTGATCTGGTCGGCGTCCACGCGCTCGCCCCTGTCACGCGCGACGAGGAGGTTGGCGAAGGCCTCCTCGAGCAGCTCCAGTTTCTTGCGACGGCGGATGCGCTCCTCGCCGTCGCGTTGTGCGATCTCGGCGTTGAGCACCTCGAGCCGCTCAGCGATCGCCCCTGAGGAGCGAGTCGTTTCCGACGCAATCGTCATCGGCCGGTCTTCTTCGCGCGCTCGGCCTTCTTCGCGCGCTCGACAGCGGCTTGCTCTTGCTCCTGGGCGACGCGGTGCCGGACCCCGACATCTGCACCAGCCCCCGCGAGGGGATGGACCTCGACTGCGTCGCCGCTCGCAATGAACCGCGCGGCGTTGTCTCCATCGGCCTCGATGACCGTGCCGGCTGGGATCGTGCCGACGGGGCGTTGAGTGATGAGCTTCGTCATCGGCTTGTCGCGACGCGGGTCGCCACGGCGGCAGCCCTCTCGGACTCGGTCATCCTGCTCAAATGCGTGGCGTCGGATCCGTCCTGACGGAACGAGCGCCGCCACTCGGCGACAAGCTCGGGGTTCGCGAGCGCCGCCGCCTGCAATGCCTCCCTCGCGGAGAGGCGACCGGCGGCGGCGTCAACCTTCACCCTCCCGAGCGTCTTGAGGACCGCCTCGGCCGATGGTCGCGCGGCGGCTTCGATCTTTGCCTGCATCTCCCGGATGCGCGCCTTCGTCTCTTCGAGCGGCGCGTCGGCCGGGAGGTCGAGCAGCTTGTTAATTCGCTCGTGTAGGGGTCCGCTCATCATCGAGCTCCTTTTCCATTCGCGATGTCGCCGACGCCGGGCTCGAGGCGGTCGAGCTCGTCGGGCTCCAGGATGTTTTCTCGCGCAATGCCGACCGGATCGCGGAGGTTTTCGAGCGCCTTGAGTTCCTGAAGACGAAGCCAGGCATCGAACGAGGCCCGAGGCACCCGGATGCGACGTCCCTCTCGGACGAAGGGGATCCTTCCGTCGTCGATGAGCTGATAGACCCGCCCGCCCGTGACGCCGAGCCGCTCGGCGACTTCTGGGATTCCGATGAACGCCGGTGGGTGCACTCCTAGCCTCCTAAAGCGGCCTTCAGTCTGGTGGAGTACGCTCCAGATTCGCAACGGCACCCAATCGGCAACACTCGGCAATTAGGAGGCCGGATGCGGCAACGAAGCAGGCGCAGCTCCCCGGAAATCCTGGCGAAGATCCGCGAGCTCGCCGAGATCAACCCGAATGCAGCAGCGATCCGACGTGAGCTCGCGAAGATCTACGTCACCGAGAAGAGCCTTCCTTCGGAGCGGACTATCCGCAATGTGGTCGCCGAGACCCGCGCGCCCGAACCGACCGATCCAGACGCGTGGAGTCCAATCGCATCCGATGGAGTGGACGCGAGTCTCGTGATGCCGGTGCTGCAAGCGGTCATCGCGGAGACGATGGGCAAGCGTTGGCGACTCACGAAAGAACAGGCGGCGACCATCGCCAGAGTCCGATCCGTTGCCTCGGATCTCGCTCCGTGGAACGTCTACGTTCTCGCGAATGCGTACGGCGCATCAGCTCGCCGCGGCGCCCCACCGGCCGCGCTTGATCTCCTTGTCGCGTTCGCGCCTTGGCGAGGTCCTCGAGAGCGAGATCTCTACTGGCAGGCTGTCGAGGCCGGTGCGCCGCGCCTCCCGATCGTCGACGCGCTCCTCGTCGTGCCCGACCTCTTCACGAGTCCACATGCTCCGTTGAAGATCACCCCGAGCGGCCGCGCCCAGTGGCAAGTCGGCACGCCGGCCGGGAAGGTGCGCAAGCGAAAAGCGGTACGGAACCGACAAACCGTGCGGCGGGAGCGAGTCCGATCGCGCTGACTGCGCTAAAGGTCCAAATCGGGGTTGTCGAAGCCTCCGCTATCGCGGAACTGTTGGAGGCGCTCCACGCTGTACGCCTCGAGGTTGGCTGGATCGACCAACGCTGCGGTCGCTTCTCGCCAGGCGTCGGACCGACGGCGGCGTTCGCGTTGATCGCGCAGACTCGGAGTCGTCGAGGCCTTTACGTACTCGATCATCTCGAGGAAATCTGCTTCGCTGAATCGTTTCGTGCCGCGACCCCGTGTGTTCATTTCCTCGATTAGGGCGGCTCTCGTCGCCTCGTCGTCGTATTCAGCTTGCCAACGCTCTGCGATGGCGCGGCGTTTCGCGAGGCCCTTCGCGTACGTTTCGCTCTCTTCTTCGAACTTTGTCGCGATCGCGGCTACGAGCGACACGACCAGGAATTCTTCGTCGAATCCGTCGACGTTCGTGGCGCGCTGGAGCCGATCGCGAACCTGGTCAATCGTGAAGTGGCCACGCGTTTGGCCAAACGTGAGTTTCTCCCGCTGCGCTGGTGAGAGCCCGGATTGGTCGACGGCGCCGACGGGCTTATAGCGCCCGCTCCCTCCCGCCCAGAACAAGACGTAGAAGGCGATCTCGCGTGCGTCCGCGGCCCCGACCGCGCGCACCCAAGCCTCAGCCGCTTCGCAGAACTGGTCGATGAGCCTGCCGCTGCCGGGCATCGGTCTAGTCGGGTTCCTTTTCCTGAGAAATGCTCCGCTCGCTTCTGACCGCTGGAGTCCCGAACGCCTCAGCTGACGGGATCCCGCTCGGGCGGACGACCTGCACCAGGCGGTCGGCGAACTCCTGCGGCGATTTCGCGTCGCTGATCTCGTCCACCGTCGGAGCTCTCGTTTCGTCTGCAGGCGGATTCGTGACGGTTCCCCGGCCTGCGATGGTCGGCGCCGGCATCGTGCTGGCGCCGCGACCGGTCACGTTCTGAACGACCCGCCGGGCGACCTCGCGCTTCCAAGTCTCGAGCGCGAGCCCCTCACGCGTGAGCTTCAGGATGCGCACCTGATCCCCGAAGAGGCCAGCGACAACGAGCAACGCGCCGAGACCCACGATGAGCAGCTCTCGAGCCGCCAAGAAGAATCCGAGAATCATCGCGGCGCCGATCGCGATGGCGACCCATTCGCGCGGATGCGCGCGGAGATCTCCGAGGTTCACTCAGCTCACCGAATCGAGCCGCAGAGGCAACCGGATTCGTCGCGCCGAGTCGATCGTCGCGCATAGCGTCGAGCGCACGATCGCGAGATCCGCGTCGTCCTCGAGGATCCGCGCGTGCGGGTCACGCGTCCTCCTGCAGTCGCTCGATTTCGGCGAGTAAGGCCGTCCGCGCTTCAACCATTCCGCTTCGCGCGGCCGCGGCGGCCTTTTTCACGTTGTCGTTCAGGTTCATCCTCCGGATGCCCGCATCCGTGCGATCTCCGATTGGTGGGTTGACGGACTCGGCATCGAGGAGCGCGATCCTACGGTTCACCTCGCCGGCGGCGACATAGGCGTCACGCATAAGAGCGTGGTTCGAATCCGAGACGCCCAGGTGCCGGGCGCGTTCCCACGCCGAGCGTCCGACAGGTCGAGCATCAACTGTTCCGTCACCGAGAGCAGCGACGTTCTCGTCTAGCTCGGAGACGAGCGCGCGCAGGAGGTCGGCGCCGGCGTTCGCATCGGCGTGCTGCCACATCTCGAAAGCGATCTTGCGACTGAAGGCCGCTGTCCTAAGGGCAACAAACCAGCTGAAAGCTCCACCGACCACGGCGCCGATGACACCGCCGACGATCGCGGCACTGAGCGCGTCCATCGGTGGCTAAGTCACCGAGTCGCGCCGGAGCGGCAGTCGGATCCGCTTCGCGTTCTGTATCGTCGCGACGAGACCGGGAAGCGCAGGCTCGAGATCGGGATCCCGCTCGAGCACATGCCGCTCGACGCGCTCGCGCTGCGCGGGATTCATCTTCGGCATGGCGCGCTCGAGCCGGTCGAGAAGGGTGCGCAGCTGCTCGTCCGACATCCTCGCGATGTTTCTCAGCCTTGGCCTCCCACGCCGGCGCTCTGCGGTCGACGACGAGGGTACGCCGTTCGGCGGAAATGAAAACGGCCGCCCGGTGGACGGCCGTTCGCATATGACGAAACGCGAGGGTCCATCGCGCGGAACGTCCGGCTGAGAGGTAGACCCTAGGGACGATCTTCTTGAGCGAGCAGCTGTTGCGAGATCGGCGTGTTGGTCATCGCGTGCCGCTGCTCGTCGTCTTCGATCTGTTGCCAGTTCTGCCTCGCGCCCTCCGCCAGGTCGTCCCACGGGATGATCGCCCGACTCATGAAGTACACGAAACGGCGGGTCAGCGTTAGCCAGCCCTCGAAGGTCATAGCGGCGACTCGACCGTCGAGGGCGAGGAACGACTCCTCCACGACCGCGAGCTGATAGAAATCGACGACGTAGTCCGCCCCATCGCCACGGAGATTTGGTAGAGGCAGGACGTCGAAATTCGCGTCCCAGTCCGGGACGATCTCGGATCGTTGTTGTGCCTCGCGAACGCGAGCGACGAGGCGGAGCGGATTCCGCAGGCCCTCCTCCCGGTAATAGAACGTGCAGGTGTTCGGGAGGATCATTCCGAGATAGAGCTTGACGCCAAGCTTCGCCGTGACCGCGTCAACGTCGTAGTTCCAAGCGCGCGCAGGGGGAAGCCTTTCCTGCAGCTTTCTTCGTCCTTCCGCCTCGCTCGCTGGGTGACGAACGATGGGAAAAGGGATCGCGTTGAAGATGTCCCCCTGCGCTATGGGTCGGTACTGCGAGACGTGATCACCCCGAACGGAAAAAAGATCGGAACTTGGGTCTGCGCACCTGAACCACTGAGGAGCCGAGGGCTCCTCCACCGTGCGGCCTAGTCCTCGAGCAGCTCGGCCAGGTGGCTGTAGTCGCCACTCGCTCGATCGGCGACCGGCCTGATCTCGACGCGCCCGCGGCCAACGAGAACTCCCACACGGCCGTCCGACAACACGATGAGCCGGCTCTGCGTCGGGCCACCGTCATAGGTCGCCGTCGCGGCCGTGGTCCGCCGAGAGTTACTCACCTGCACGCTGCGCATCTCGTTTACCGCTATCGCCACTTCGCTAGAGCTCCTCCTGGATTTGCAGTTGACGCAACACCGCGTCGGGCACCTGGATGCCGGTTCCTTCGTCCCGCGTCGCTCGAAGGACCTTTCGCAGGAGCTGTACCAGGACGAATCCCATCTGCGGGCTCAGCCTAAGCCGCGCGATCACGTGTCGCTCGGTCCCGAGAGGATCAGTCAGCGCAAACGTCAGCGCGATGCCGAATGGCCCTGTGGCGATGTGGACGCTATCCGCAAAAACGTCCGGAAAGGCGCCAGACGTATTGAACCGCAACAGTTCGGGTTCATCGGTCGACTGCGGCGTGTGCTCCGGATCGACGAGATCGCGTCGCACGGCGGTAGGCTTCGGATCCTGGTTCTCTCGGCTGGACGGCGACCGGGGGTACAAGGTCCCGGGGATGCTAGCAGGCGGCTCGCCGGAGGTGGTCCCCCGCTCGTCATGCCCCATGTTCCGAGCCTACGCCTGCTCTGTGAGAGTCGCGTAAGACCCTCCCGCGGGCCTTCGCTCGGACGCGGATCGAGGGGGGCGCTGTTCGGTTCGGCCGACGTCCGACGCGCAGGCCGCGCCGAAATCTGGTCGGGCGATCGCCCACGACCGGTGAACCGACAGCGAGAATCGAACGACCGCCCGGTGTGGGCGGCCATCCAGTCGCGCGTGAAGCGCTTCCTACTCGCTGGGGATCGGGATCGAGCCTCTCTCTCGGAGCCAGGCCGCGGCGACGGCGTTGGCCGCGTACTCCACCGCGATGTCGAATGCTCCGGAGAGCTCGTCGACGTCGTTGGTGGAGATGCGGTCGGACTCCGCGAGAGCCGTGATCACCGCCAGATGCACAGCTCTTGCGTATCGCACGTTTGGGTCGAAGAGCCGCGGCTCGGTGAGGACGTCGAGTGCAATTGTGCGGAGCGCCTTTCGGTTCGTCTCCCGCTGGGCGGGCCTCTCTTGCTCGCGCGTGTCGGTCAGCGGGCTGTATTCGATGTCTCCCGTTCCGGGCTCGCGCGCATAGAACGCCGTCTCGTTTCCGGTGCTGTAGACATGCCGAACGAAGTCGGTCCCGGTCGGATCGGGCATCTCGCGCGTGATCGGGGTGATGGTGGCGGTCATCGCCGTGTCTCCTCTGAGCCCGCCGTCCTACCGCGGCCGCGGCTCCGTTGTTTACGCCAGCCGATACAGCTCGCGGGGATTGATGTCGGCGCCGATGTCGTCGGTGGGTCGTCCGTAAATCTCGAAGAGGCGCGCGGCCGCGGCGATGCGGGTGACGGCGAAACGACGAGCGAGACCCTCGACGTCGCGGCGTCTCCACGCAGTCGGGCCGAGTGCGTCGATCCACGGCCGGGGCATGAGCAACGACGCGGCGAAGAACTCGTGCGCGTAGTGGTAATCGGATTTCGGGTTCTTGTACCGCACCCGGAGCGGCGGCGGGATCCTCCCGACCCACCCGCTCGGATGATCGATGAGATGGTGGCCGAGCTCGTGCGCCTTCGTGAAACGCTGACGGAGAGGATGCTGGTGCGTACCGATCAGCGCGACTGCCTGTCCGCGCGACCCACCTGAAAAGCCGCGCAGCCGATAGCCAGCCGGCAAGCGCGTGTACATGCCGAGGGTCTGATCGAAGTCGATGGGAACGTAATGCAGACCGACGGCGTCAGCGACGAGGTCGATGTCGATCGGAGGGCCGACGGCCGAAACACGATCGAGGACCGACATCGCCAGCGTTTCGCAGGCGGCGCGAAGAGACCGGCCGGGATAGGTAGGCTGATCGCGCATCGGGACTTACCTCCTGGTGCCACGCCCCCGGACGCTTCAACGTCGCGGGGGCTTTTCTTTGTCGGGAGTGTGCGCGCACACGGGGGTCGGGTCTAGGGGGTTTAGGCGCTCAAATCGGCTTGCTGCCGCCACCAGGTGAGGAATTCATCGAGGCCGCGCACGGTGAGTACCTTTGCGTTTCGTTGGCCTCTCTAGATGAAAGGGATCGCGTATGAAGTTTCGATCGATGCTAACACGTACACTTCGCCCCCATTCCCATGCCTGATCGGTTCATTGAACGGACGCTGCGCGCGTTCAGCGACGATCTCTCCTCCGATACGCCGGTCCCCGGCGGCGGGAGCGCGGCGGCATACGCGGGTGCGATGGGCGCGGCGCTCGCGGCGATGGTCGCTCGCATCACGCTGAAGAAAGAGAAGTCAGAAGAGCTCAAGAGCTACGTCGAGGAGACCGACAACCTCCGCTCGGACTTCCTGCGTCTCGTCGACGACGACAGCGCCGCATACGCGCGCGTCGCCGAAGCGATGAAGCTCCCGCGCAAGACCGACGAAGAGAAAAAGGAGCGCCAGGAGCGCATGCAGGCCGCGCTCCTCGCGGCGTCGCGTGTGCCGCTCGAGGTCGCGGAGACGGCGCGGCGGCTGCTCGATGCGTGCGAGCGCGGCGTCGCGAGCGCGAGCCCGATGACGGCGAGCGACATCGGCGTCGGCGCGCTCATGGCCGAGACGGCGCTGCGCGGGGCCGCCCTCAACGTGATGATCAACCTCGCATCGGTAAAAGACGCCGCTCAGGTGAAGGCGATCTCGGAACACCTCGATCGCGCGGTCGATGGCAGCGACGAGCAGCGCCGCCGCATCACCGACTTCGTCGAATCTCGGATCGCACGCTAGAACATCACCGTGCGGCTCCTACACGGCAAGCTACTCGCCGAGAAACTGCACGAGCGGTCGCGCGAGCGGAGCGCCGCCCTGCACGCCGCGGGCATCGCACCACGCCTGGCGGCGGTCTCCGTCGGGATCGATCCAGCCGCGAATACGTATCTGCAGCGCCTTGCGGCGCGCGGCAAGGACCTCGACGTCGCGGTCGAGGAGGTCGCCTTATCCGGCGACGCGTCGGAGCGGCAGCTGATCACCACGCTCGAGCGATTGAGCGCGGACGCACGGATTCACGGGATCCTCCTCCTCACTCCGCTGCCCGGAGCGCTCGACGAAGGTCACATCGTTGACCACATCGTTCCGGCTAAGGATGTCGAGGGGATGAATCCATTCAACGTCGGGCTGCTCGCGGATGGGCGGCCGCGCTTTGTGCCGTCGACGGCGGAGGCCATCGTCGAGCTTTTGAAATTCCACGGTGTGCCGTTGCGCGGCGCGCGCGCCACGGTGATCGGCCGCAGCACGGTCGTCGGGCGTCCGGCCGCGTATCTCCTCCTCAAGGAGGACGCGACCGTGACGATCGCGCATAGCCAGACACCGGACGTCCGCGCCGTCACGAAGGACGCGAGCGTCGTCGTGGTCGGCGTGGGGCGCGCTGGATTCCTGCGCGGCGACATGATCTCGCCCGGCGCGACGGTCATTGACGCGGGCATCAACGTGGCGCCGAAGGGCATCGTCGGCGACGTCGATGTCGAGAGCGTCTCGCCCGTCGCCGCCGCGCTCAGTCCCGTGCCCGGCGGGGTTGGCGCCGTCACGACTGAACTTCTCCTGCGCAACGTCCTGACCGCTGCGGAGCGCCAACAACAGGACTAGGCGTGGGATGCCGCGCGGGTCCTGTCCAAAGGGATCGTAGGCCGAGCAGCGCCGGGGTCTTCTTCGCTCGGCCCCTCGTGGGATCCAGATGGACCGCCGGTCAGGGGCCGCTCGCTCAGAAGACCCCGACGCTGCTCAACCCATTCCCGTGCCACCCGCGCGCGGAATCCCGAGGGCTCAGACCTCTATGTTGGCGCTCTTCGGCGTGCTCACGGCGTATGCCTGCGACGCATAGCGTTCGGCGCCGCGTAAATCCCCGCGCTTCTTGGCCGTGCGTGACAGCCGCATCAGAACGTCGCCGAGCTCCACTTTCGCATCGAGATTCTTGTAGGTCGCCGCGACCTCGCGCATCCGACGCTCCGCACGCGCCGGCTCGCCCTCGCGGAGATCGATCTCGGCGAGGACGAGCGTCGCGCCCGCGACCGCGCGATCGGCATCGGCGCCTCGTTCCACGACGGCGACGATCGCGGCCTCCGCACTCGAACGCGCGAGTGCTGTGTCCTTCGCCTTGAGCGCAACCTCTGCTCTGGTCGCGTAGCAGTGGGCCAGGTACGCGGCCGGCCCCGACACGCGCGCGATCTCGATGGCGCGAGCGACGTGCTCGTAAGCAGCCTCGATGCGGCCGGCGTCCGCTGCGATCACCGCGAGGGCATTGCGCATGATGAGCACGCCGACCAGGTCGTTACCGAGCTCGGCCGACGCGAGAGCCTTCTGGTAGTGGCCGGCCGCTGCGTCGTGATCGCCGAGCGCCCGATAGGCGTTGCCGAGTCCCTGGTGGATGAACGCGATCCGCGCGAGGTCGCCGATCTCGCTCGACCACTCGAGAGCCTGCTGGTAGTAGGTCGTCGCCGCCTGCGGCTCGCCCAGATCCTGGGCGCAGCCGCCCAGAGTGATCAGAACTCGGAGTCGCAGCAGCTGATCGGGTGGCTTCGCGTTCTCGATCCGCCGAAGGAGCGCCTCGAGCATCTCGCGCCCACCGCGAGGATTCCCCGCGATCCGCGTCGCCACCGCGAGCTGGTAGTCGGCGGCACGCTTCAGTGGCTCGTCGCCGAGCTCGCCGGCGAGGCGCTGCGCGACGGTGAGCGTCTTGATCGCGTCGCGGCCGCGGTGGACGAGGTTGAGCGCTGAGCCCGCGTACAGGCGAACGCGGCAGGTCTCGCGAACGGATAGATCTCCTGCGTCGAGCAGCTTTTCGGCGCGCCGCAGCGCGTCCGGCGCCGATGTGTAGGTCAGGAGTCCGGCGATCGAGCCGATCTCGAGCTCGCGCTCGCCTCGGGCGCGCTCGACGTCCGCGTCGTCGAGGAAGTACGACGCCGGCTTATCAAGCTTCTTGGCGATGTGCTCCAGCGAGCGCATCGCCGGGCGGATCTTGCCGAGCTCGATGGCGCTCACGTGCGCGCGCGTGAAGTACGGCGCCCCGAGCTGTGCTTGCGACATGCCCGACGCGATCCGGGCTTCGCGCAATCGCTCGCCGAGCTTCTTGAGGGCTGAGGACAGAGGCGCGGGACGGCGCCGTCGTGTGCGAAGCGCGGGCACGACAAGACGCTAGGCGGCGGACCGGCTCGTGTCAATCCAAAATCGACAGTGAGCGGCGGCTGCGCTCCGCCTAAACTGACCGACAGTGCTTGGGGGAATGATCCGGGTCCTCGTCGTCGATGATCATCCGTCGGTCCGCGAGAACCTCCGCTATCTCGTCAACGCCGAGCGCGACATGGAATGCGTCGGCGTAGCGCGGGATGCTCAGGAGGCCGTTCGCGCCTGTCAGGAGCTCATGCCGGACGTCGTCATCCTCGACGACGAGATGCCCGGCGCCCGCGGGATCAAGGTCCTCGAGTGGATCACGAGCGAGCTTCCCGACACGCGCGTGGTCATGTACACGCTCGACGCCGATGTCTGCGAGGTGGCCCGCAATCTGGGCGCCGGCTGCGTCCTGAAGGACGCGAATTACGAAGTGCTCGTGCGCGCGGTCCGCAACGGGGCCGCATCGCTGCCGAGGTCCGCCGAGACGTACTAGCCGGTCATTCCAGCCGAATGAGCGGCGGGTGGTCGATGTCCTCGAAGTGCGTCGTGTCAATGAATCGGAGCTTTCCCATGAGCCGGTCGAGCAGCATCGAGTGCGTTCGCGCGCCGCGTGCGAAGAAGTGCACGCCCTTCAGAACCTCGCCGTCGGTCACTCCGGTCGCCACGAATCGGATGTCGTTGCCGCTCGCCAGATCCTCTGTTCGGTAGATGCGACTCTCGTCAGCGATGCCCATCTTCTTCGCGCGGGCCCGCTCCTCCTCGCTGCGGAAGCGAAGGCGCCCAAGTATTTCCGCACCCAGGCAGCGAAGCGCGGCTGCGGCGAGCACGCCTTCGGGTGCGCCACCCGTACCCATGACCGCGTGCACGTCGGTTCCGGCGATGGGGACGGAAAGCGATGCCATGAGATCGCCGTCCTCGATGAGCTTGATCCGGGCGCCCGCGGCACGCACGTCGTTGATGAGCTTCTGGTGTCGAGGACGGTCGAGGATGACGATGGTCAGGTCGCTGACATCGCGATTCAGCGACTGCGCGATGATCTGAAGATTCTCGGCGACGGGCCGATCAAGGTCGACCTTGCCGCGCGCGGGTGCACCGACGACGAGCTTCTCCATGTAGGTGTCGGGCGCGTGCAGAAGACCACCCGGCTCCGAGACGGCCATGACAGCACAGGCGTTGGGGCGGCCCTTTGCCACCGGGTTCGTGCCCTCAAGAGGATCGACCGCGATGTGTACTTCTGGGCCGTCGCCGCGGCCGACCCGCTCGCCGATGAAAAGCATCGGCGCTTCGTCGCGCTCGCCCTCGCCGATGACGATCAGTCCGTTGAAGCGCGCCTCCTCCATGGTCTTGCGCATCGCTTCGACGGCCGCCTGATCGGCCTCGTTGTTGTTCCCGTGGCCCATCCAGTGCGCCGCGGCGATCGCGGCAGCCTCGGTTATCCGGACAAGCTCGAGGCTCGGCGGGCGATCCACCGGGATGCGTTCGAGCGGCGGTGTCCCCTTGAGCTGCATCGGCGCGGTAACGCTAGTGCGTAACCAGCGGTCGCGCACGCACCAGGCGTTCCGCTGCGTGCTCGATGAGTGGGAGCGGCTCTCGCATCGCCTGCGCGATCGGCACGCCTTCGCTCGCGACGGCGATCGCGTCGAGTCCGAGCGTTTCGTGTCCATCCCCGAGGCCGCCGGCGACGGCCATCACCGGCACGCCGGCGCGTCGCGCCGCCGCGGTCACGGCACCGGTGAGCTTCCCGTAGCCGCTCTGCCGATCGATGCGTCCTTCTCCGGTGACGACGAGGTCGGCGCCCGCGATGCGTTCGGCGAATCCGACCGCGCCCAGCACGAGCTCGGCCCCGGAGACCAGACGCGCATCGAGGAACGCGAGCAGTCCCGCGCCAAGGCCGCCCGCCGCTCCCGCGCCGGGCACGTCGCGGATCGGCCGTCCGACGAACGCTTCGACGACGTCGGCGTATCGCGCGAGCGCGGCATCGAGCTCGCGGACGATCTGGGGTGTCGCGCCCTTCTGCGGCCCGTACACCGCGGACGCGCCCTCGGGGCCGAGGAGCGGATTGCGAACGTCACACGCGACCTCGATCGAAGGACGGACCAGGCGCGGGTCGGTCTGGCCATCGATTCGGCCGAGTCGTGCGAGCGCCGCGCCGCCCTCGGGTAGCTCGTTGCCGTCGCGGTCGAGAAAGCGGTAGCCGAAGGCGCGCGCCATCCCCGCGCCCCCGTCGTTGGTCGCGCTTCCGCCGATCCCGATCACGATCCGGTGTGCGCCGCTCGCGGCCGCTGCAAGGATGAGCTCACCCGTCCCCCGCGTGCTCGTGATGCGTGCGTCGCGCTCGCGCGGTTGCAGTAACGGAAGCCCGCTCGCCGCGGCCATCTCCACCACCGCGGTCGTGCCGTCGCCGAGCACGCCCCACACCGCGTCGATCTCGCGACCGAGTGGATCGTGGACGCGCGATCTGCGCAGACCGCCGTTCGTCGCAGTGACGAGTGCGCGTACCGTTCCCTCGCCACCATCGGCAAGCGGCATCTCATCGATGTGCGCGGTCGGCCACGCGCGACGGATGCCGCGTGCGATCGCAGACGCGACGGCGACGGCATCGGCGGAGCCTTTGAACGACTGAGGGGCGACGATCACCCGCGGTGCGGGGTCTCGATGCACCGCGGAATTCTATGAGTCACACGAGCGTTGGCCGGAGCGTGCGCTCCCCTATGCTCGGATGACATGACCCGACGGATCGCAATGGTCTCGGTGCACGCCTGCCCTCTCGCGAAACTGGGCGGTCGCGACTCCGGTGGCATGAACGTGTACGTGCGCGAGCTCGCGCGCGACCTCGGCGGACGGGGCATCGAGGTCGACGTCTTCACCCGCTGGCGCGAAAGGGACGACCCGCGGATACAGCAGCTCGGTCCGAACGCTCGGGTCATCCACATCCAGTCCGGCCCGATCGGCTACTGGCCGAAGATGGACGTGTACGAGCACCTCGACGAGTTCACGGCCAAGCTTCTCGAGCACGCGGCGACCGAGGGAAAGACCTACGACCTCGTGCACGCCCACTACTGGCTCTCGGCGAAGGTCGCGCGGACGCTCGAAAAGCAATGGAACGTCCCGGTCGTGCAGATGTTCCACACCCTCGGCCTCGTGAAGCGCGAGGTCATGGACGAAGACATCGACGGCGAGAGCGACATACGGATCGAGATCGAGCGGCAGGCCGTCCGAGAATCGGCGGCCGTTGTGGCCGCCAGCAAGATCGAGCTCGACGAGCTGCGGCGCCTGTACCGAGCAGACGCATCGCGCGTCGCGGTCATTCCGTGCGGCGTCGATCCGGCGCTCTTCCATCCGGTCCGGCAGGCCGACGCGCGCGAGAAGCTCGGGCGCGACCAGTGCGAGCGGCTCATCCTCTTCGTCGGGCGGATCGAGCAGATCAAAGGGATCGACGTGCTTCTGCGCGCGCTCGGTCTTCTCTTTCAGCGCCACCCCGACATGCGGAGCGATCTCTGCCTTCTCGTGGTCGGCGGGGCGCTCGATCCGGGCGACGACGCGCCTGAAACGGAGAAGATCCTCGAGCTCCGTCGCCTCGTCCACGAGCACCGCCTCGAATCGAACGTCTCGTTCGTCGGGTCGCGGGGGCAGGAGGATCTCGCCCTCTATTACGCCGCCGCGGATCTGTGTGCGGTGCCGTCGCTCACCGAATCGTTCGGGCTGGTCGCGCTCGAAGCGATGGCCTGCGGCACGCCGGTCGTCGGCACACGCGTGGGTGGACTGCAGACGGTCATCGAGAACGGCAAGTCCGGACTCCTTGTGCCGGCCGGCGATGACGAGGCGCTCGCCGACGCCATGGCGCAGGTCCTCATAGATGCTCGCCTGCGCATGCACCTGGCGCACGGCGCGCGCGAACGCGCCGAGCAATTCACGTGGCGCCGCGTCGGCGACCGGATCGTGGACCTCTACGATCGCGTGCTCGACGAACGAAAGGTGAAGGTCTAGTGGCGGACGTTTTCACGATCCCGAAGCGCGCGATGGCCGTTTTCGCGCATCCGGACGACGTGGACTTCGGCTGCTCGGGGACGCTCGCGTCGTGGATCAAGACAGCCGGCACACATGTCACGTACTGCGTCATCACGAGCGGGCAAAAGGGCACGCACGACCTGAAGACGACCGCCGAGCAGATGGCCGAAACGAGAAAGCGCGAGCAGCGTGTCGCCGGAGAAGCGATCGGCGTCAAGGAATTCGTTTTCCTCGGGCACCAGGACGGCGAGCTCGAGGTGAGCATGGATCTTCGCGGCGAGGTGTGCCGCGTCATCCGCGAGCAGCGGCCGGATGTGGTCTTCACGAACGATCCGTGGGGCCACTACCAGGTGCACCCCGACCATCGCGTCGCCGGGTGGAGCGGCCTCGACGGCGTCATCGCGGCGCGCGATCACCTCTTTTTCCCCGAGCAGCTCACCGGCGGCCTGAAGCACCATCGCGTGGCGCGCGTGCTCCTCTTCGGGACGCGCGACCCGAACATCTGGTTCGACATCTCGGGGTCGATCGACGGGAAGATCGCCGCCCTCAGATCGCACAAGAGCCAGCTCGGAGGGCGTCGCGGCTTTGCCCAGCGGATGAGATGGTGGGCGAAGAACACCGGCTCGACCTGGAACCTCGAGGCCGCGGAGGCGTTCCGCTACATCGAGCTCGCGTAACCTCGCGTCGTGCGCGACGAAGTGCCGCTCGGCGGGAATCTCAACGACGCCGTCCGTGTCGGCGATACGGTGCGGCGTCGCGGCGGACCCTGGACTCCAGCGATCCACGCGCTCCTGCGGTTTCTCGAGCGTGAGGGATTCGCCGCGCCGAGGGTCATCGGAATCGACGAGATCGGACGCGAGGTCCTCGGGTTCATCGAGGGCGGGGCAGAGCCGGGCCATCCGCTGCCCTTACCGGACGCGGTCTTCCGAGAGGACCACATGGTCGATGCGGCGCGGCATCTCCGTCGCTACCACGACGTCGTCGAGCGCTTCACACCGCCACCGGACGCCACATGGCGACTCGTCAGTCCGACGCCGCACGAGATCATCTGCCACAACGATTGGTCGCCCTGGAATGCGCTGTTCCGCAATGGTCGGTACGCGCTCACGCTGGACTGGGATCTCGCGGGGCCGGGCCCCCGGCTGTGGGACGTCGCAAATGCGGCCTATTGCTGGGTGCCGCTATTCGCTGCGGCTTCCGCAGCCAGAGACATCGAGGAGCGGGCACGGCGGCTTCGAATCTTCTGCGTGGCCTACGACCTCGTCGACCGAAGCGCCTTGATCGACGCCATGCGCGCTCGGGTGATCTACCTCAGGAGATTCATGCAAGAGGAGGCCAAGCGAGGCGATCCAGGGTTCATGAGGCTTGTTGACCGGGGCACGCCAGGGCGGATGGCGGACGATGTCGACTACCTCGATGAGCATCGAGCGGTGCTCGAGCGCGCGCTGGACTAATGCTTGAAGTGGCGCCGTCCGGTGAACAGCATCGCCATGTGGTTCTTGTTCGCGGTGTCGATCATCATCGCATCGCGGAGCGAGCCACCCGGCTGGATGATCGCGGTCACGCCCGCGCGCGCGGCGACCTCGATGCCGTCGGGGAACGGGAAGTACGCGTCTGACGCCATGACCGCGAGTCGCGCGTTCTCGCCCGCTTTGCGGACTGCAGTCTCGACAGCGACGACGCGTGACATCTGGCCCGGACCGACGCCGACCGTCGCGAGGCCTTTCGCGAGGACGATCGCGTTCGAGGTCACGTGCTTCACGCAGCGCCACGCGAAGAGCAGGTCGGTGAGCTCCTCGAGCGAGGGCGTCCGTTCCGTCGCGACCTTGAAGTTGCCCTCGTCGGCGGCGGATTCGTCGGGCGTCTGCACCAACATGCCGCCGGCGATGCGCTTGTAATCGAATGCGCCGCCATCTTTGCGCGCAAGCCGTCCGCCGACGATCGCGTGACCGGGGACGGCGAGAATTTCGAGGTTCTTCCGCTGCCGAAGGATCGGCAACGCCTCGTCCTCGTAACCGGGGGCGATGATCGCCTCGTAGAACGTGCCTTCCATCGCCTCGGCAAGCTCGCGCGTCACGATCCGATTCGCCCCGACGATGCCGCCGAACGCCGAGACGGAATCGCACATGAACGCGCGCCGGTACGCCTTCGTGATCTCGTTGTCCGACGCGACGCCGCACGGGTTCTGGTGCTTGATGATCGCGACCGTCGGCTGCGCGAAGTCGATCGCGACGCGCCATGCGGCGTTGATGTCGAGCATGTTGTTGAAACTCGTCGCCTTGCCATGCAGCTGTTGCATGGTGGTCATCGCGCCGTCCTCGCCGCGCACCGCATACATCGCGGCCTGCTGGTGCGGGTTCTCGCCGTAGCGCAGGTCACGGACCTTGCGCAGCGAGAGCGTGAGCTCGTCCGGGAACTGCACCCCCGCCTCGCTCGCGAAGCGGGAGGCGATCGCCGCGTCGTACGCGGCCGTGTGGCTGAAGGCCTCCGATGCGAGGACGCGACGAGTCTCGAGCGAGACGTTGTTCCGCTGCTTCAGCTCGTCGAGCACCGCGACGTACCGTTGCGGCCGCGCCACGACGACGACGTGCTCGTAGTTCTTGGCGGCTGCTCGGAGGATCGTGGCGCCGCCGATGTCGATCTGGTCGAGGAGCATGCTGCCGCTCTTTCCCGACGACGCGTGCTCGGCGAACGGGTAGAGATTCACGACGACCAGGTCGATCGGCTCGATGCCCTCGCGCTTAAGCTCCTCGCGGTGCACAGGATCGTCGCGGCGCGCGAGCAGCGCGGCATGGATCTTCGGATGCAGCGTCTTCACGCGCCCGCCGAGGAGCGACGGTTGTCCGGTCACGTCCTCGACCGAGCGCGACGTTATGCCCTCGGCGGCGAGCGCGGCACGAGTTCCGTCGGTGGCGATGAGCTCCCACCCGAGGTCCTGCAATCCGCGCGCGAACGCGTCGAGACCTGTGCGATCAGAGACCGAGAGGAGGGCTCGCAGCGCGGCTAGTATAGCCAGTCCATGCCGTTCGATCCCCAGCACTTCATCGATCGATTCTTCCAAGCATTCAACAGCGAATCCCGTTTCTACTGGCCCGCGGTGATCGCGGTGCTCGTGTCGCTGATCGCGAACATCGTTTGGTACAACTGGCGCAGCCGGACCACGCCTCCTCCCGAGCTCGGCGTCCGGCCGTGGGCTTTTTGGACGAACGTGGTCTTCCTCATCTGGTACCTCGTGCTGCTCCGAGCGGGCGTTCCGTTCTTCGTGCTCGCCGTCTCGATCGCCGCGAACATCGCGCTCGTCGTCTACATGTATTGGACGTACCTGCCGCCGCGTGAGGCGGCCTGGGAGCGCGAACGCCGCCGGCAGGCTTACTTTCCGAAGGCCGGTCGCCGGAGGAAACGGCGCCGCTAGTCCCCTCGGGGCGCGCTCCACGCGATGTTGAAGCCTTCGTAACGCGGCTTCCCGCCAAGCTCCGTGCGCTCGACCTCTCGCACGTCGGCTCCCGGCGGACCTTCGTTCAACCAGTTCTGCAGCGACGAGAGCGCGCCCCCGCTTCCTTCGGCGATCATTTCGACCGACCCGTCGTCGCGGTTCCAGACGCGGCCGGTGATCGCCAGGCGTAGCGCCTCGCGCACCGCCGTCGCGCGGAAGTTCACCCCCTGCACCGCGCCGTGCACGACGAACCGGGCGCGCGCCATCAGCGCTTCTTCCGCGATGCGAGCATCGCGTCGAGCCCGCGCACGTTCGCGAGATTTTTCTCCGGTGCCCACCCGCGTCGCGCGGTCCCGACCGCGAGGTCCATCCAGTCGAGCTCCTCGATCGCGTGCGCGTCGGAGTTGGCGACAAGCGTCGCCCCGCGGTCGACCGCCTTGTGGATCCACGTGTCCGGAAGGTCGAGCCGCTCGGGTCCACCGTTCACTTCGATCCACGTGCCGGTCTCGACCGCGGCGTCGATGACCGCGTCGAGGTCCACCGCGTGCGGCTCGCGCTTTTCCAGAAGGCGGCCCGTCGGGTGCGAGAGCGCCGTCACGAGCGGGTGGCGCATCGCGCCGACGACGCGTGCCGTCATCTGCTCGCGCGTCTGCGCGAACGACGAATGCACCGAGGCGGTCACGATGTCGAACTTGGCCAGAAGCTCGTCGGAATAGTCGAGCGCGCCGTTCGCGCGGATATCTACCTCGGTACCGACGATGATGCGGAATGGCGCAAGCTCCGTGTTCAGGCGCGCCGCCTCGGCGAGGCGCACCTCGATGCGCTCGGGCGAGAGACCGTTCGTCATGCCGAGGCCCGGGGAGTGGTCGGTCACGGCGAGGTACGCGTAGCCCTTCGCGCGTGCCTGGCGCGCCATGTCGGCGAGAGGGTCGCGGCCGTCGGTCCAGTTCGTGTGCGTGTGCAGGTCGCCGCGCATCTGCGCGAGCTCGACCAATTTCGGTAGCGTGTGCGCCTTCGCGGCGTCAACCTCGCCCCGATCCTCGCGGAGCTCGGGCGGGATGAAGTCCATCTCGAGGCCGGCATAGACCTCCTCCTCCGTCGTCGACGCGATCTCCTGACCGCGCTCCTCCGCGCCGATGCGGTACAGGCCGTACTCGTTGAGCAGCAGCTTCCGGCGGAGAGCCAGGCCGCGCAGCCGGACGTTGTGCTCCTTCGACCCGGTGAAGTAGAGGAGGGCCGCGCCGAAGGACCGCGCGGGGACGACCCGCAGATCGATCTGCAGCCCGCGGTCGACGATCACCGAACACTTCGTGTCGCCGCGCGCGAGAACGCGCTCGACCCTGGGTGCGCGCGCGAAGACCTCGAAGATCGGCGCGGCATCGTCGCCCGCGACGACGATGTCGACGTCGCCGATCGTCTCCTTGTAGCGGCGCAGGCTGCCTGCGATCGCGAGCTGCGCGACGCCGGTCTCGGCGCGGAGGAACTCCGCCATGGTCGTCGCGGCCGCGCGGGCCTCGTGCAACAGGGAGCGGCCCGTGCGCTGCTTCAGCGCAGCGATCGAACGGAGGATGTTCTCCTCGGTCTTGGCTTGGATCTTCGGAAGCTGCTGAAGCCGGTGCTCCGTCGCGGCCTCTTCCAGCTCTTCGATCGTGGTGATCTTCAGGTGGTCGTAGATCGTGCGCGCGGTCGCGGGACCGACTCCGGGAACGCGCAGGAGCGTGAGGAGGCCCGGCGGAACCGCGGCCTGCAGCTCCTCGTGACGCTTCGAGCGGCCGGTCGCGACGATCTGCTCGATCGCTTCGCCGACGGACGAACCGACCTTCGGGATCTCCTTGAGCCGGCGCTCCTGCACGAGCTTGGTTAGGGGCTCACGCAGGTCGCGTATGGAGCGCGCGGCCGCGCGGTAGGTGACGGCGCGGAACACGTTCTCGCCCTTCAGCTCGATCAGGTCACCTATCTCGTCGAGGACCTTCGCGATGGCGTCGTTGTCGAAGGTGAGGGCGTCTCGGGGCACGCCCCGATGCTACGGCGCTCTCTGGATCAGGACGCGGGACGTGACGCGGCGGGGTCGCGCGCGAGCTCGAGGTACGCGAACGCCGACTCGAGATCGCCGCGCGCGCGCAGCTTTTGCGCGTACTCGGCGGCGAGCGTCGACAGATCGGGGTGGTCCTCGATCGAAGCCAGGATCTCGATGGCCTTGCGGTACGCGCGATCCGACGAGGCGTACTCGCCACGCTGATGCTCGGCGGCGGCGGCGACGCGCAGCGCGTCCGCCTGCTGCCGGCGGTCGCCGATCTCTTCGAGCCGCTTGTCGGCGGCCTCGGCCAGGCGTAGCGCGCCCTCGGCATCGCCTTCCACGAGGGTGATGCGTGCGCGCAGGACGTCGACGATCGCGCCCACGCGGACGTCACCGGCGAGCGCGGCGCGTTCGCTGCACCGGTCGACCGTTTCGCGAGCAGCGGTCATGTCGCCGTGTTCGAACTGCACGGTCGCGAGTGACTGCATGACGGAGAGCTCGACCGCGGTGTCGGACACGCGCTCGAAGAGCCCGAGCGCGCGTTGATAGTTCGCGATCGCGCCATCGAGCTCGCCCGCGTCGTAGAGCGCGACGGCGACTCCCATGTAGCTCTGCGCGGCGAGCCGGAGCTCGCTGGAACGCGACGCGACGGCCAGCGCGAGCTCGTACGTCGCCAGCGCCTTCACGGTGCGGTGGAGCCGGCGGTACACGGTGCCGAGGTGAACGAGCGTCCGCGCGCGGAGGCGGGGGTCGGTGATCTCGCGCTGCTCCATGACGTCGCGCGCCGCCTCGAGCGATTCGGCGCCCGCCGCGAGCTGGCCGTGCTCGACGTACAGCACGCCGCGGGCGGCCAGCAGGTGGGCCAACTCGGTCGCGTCGCTGTTCGCGTCGACCAGCGCCATGGCTTCGGCGAGACGTTCGAACGCCTGTTCCCGCTTGCCCTCCGCTGCGTCCGCGGCTGCGAGGTACCGCAGCAGCGTGGCGCGCTCGGGCCCTTGCGCCTGCTGCGCGAGAGCGGCTGTGGCTTCGAATCGCGCGGCGGGCCAGTCGCGGCGCTCGATGGCGGCCTGTGCCGCGAGGCGATGGAACACGCGGCGCTTCGCGCCCGCCAGGGACTCGTCGCCGATGAAGTAGTCGAGGCTTCGCCCGAGGCGTGTCGCGATTATCTGCAAAGACCGAAGAGACGGACGCACGAGACCGGCCTCGACCTGGCTGATGAAGCCCTTTGTGAGTTCGTCACCCGCAAGCTGGGCCTGGCTCATGGCAAGCTCGTGGCGAGCGGCGCGGACGCGCTCGCCTAAGGTCACGGGCTTCTGAACTATTTCCGGCAGACTCGCCACCGACGCTCCCCTGTCTAGACCGAACTGACAGTCCGCTGTAACGTCCGGGTTCTCTAGACTGTGCGGAAGAATACTGGCCGCTGTCGGCGCGGACAATGTGGGGAGAAAGAGATGAGACCCTTCCGCTCGCGCGTAATGGCAGCGATCGTCCTCGCGATCTTGATGCTGGGCCTTCTCGGGAGCGTGGCCAACGCGGCCGACATCCCTTCGGACAGCTTCCCCGAGGATCCCTGGCCGGGCCTCACCCCCTAGAGACCATACTGCGGGGCGTGCCCGGAACATCGACCGCCCATCGCCAACGCATCGAGATCGACGGGACGGCCTTCCTGTTTCAGCACGGCTATCGCTTTGGGAAGGTCACTTACATCACGCGGCTTCCGCTCGCGAAGAGCATGACGGTGTTCACGCCGGGCCACCTCTCGGGGCAAGAGGTCGAAGCGGTCGTCCGCGGCGACAACGCCTGGATGCTGGAGTGAGCTTCTAACGCGCGCGATCGTTCAGCGGGTTCGCTCGGCCACGGTCGATGTCGGCGACGAGCGCGTGGCCGAGATCAAATCCGGTGTCGTCGTGCTCCTCGGGGTCGGCGTCAACGACCGCCCTGAGGACGGTGAGCGGCTCGCCGCGAAGATCGCCACCCTCCGGATCTTCGAAGAGGCAGGCAAGATGCAGCGGGCGCTCGCAGACGTGGGCGGAACGGTCCTGGCGGTGCCGCAATTCACGCTTTACGGCGACGCGCGGCACGGTCGCCGGCCCGATTTCACGGCGGCGGCCCCGCCGGAGCTCGGAAAACGCCTCTTCGACGGGTTCTGCGGCGCGCTGCGGGGCGCCGGCGTCGAGGTCCGCCAGGGCCGGTTCGGCGCAGCCATGCTGGTCGGCCTCGAGGCGGACGGACCGGTCACCCTCGCGCTCTCCACCGACGGCTGGCGCGAGAGCGAGCTCGGCTCGTGAATCACGCGGATCACGTCGCCCTTCTCGCGGGAGGCGTGAAGCACGGCGAAGGCGGCACCTGGGCCGATCTGGGTGCCGGTACCGGCGCGTTCACGCTCGCGCTCGCCGATCTCATCGGTCCTCACGGGGTCATCCACGCCATCGATCGCGACCGCGCCTCGCTCGCGGAGCTGCGGAGCGCGTTCGTCTCCGCGGTTCCGCAGGCGGAGCTGCGCGTCCGCACCGCCGACTTCACGCGGCCCCTGGACCTGTCGGCGCTTGACGGTGTCGTCATGGCGAATGCCCTGCACTTCGTCGACGACAAGACCACGGTGCTCGCGCTCGTGCGCGGGTATCTGAAACACGGCGGCAGGCTGCTCCTCGTCGAGTACGACAGCGACCGCGGCAATATCTGGGTACCGCATCCGCTGTCCTTCGAGACGTGGCGAGACGTGGCCGCCGAAGCGGGCTTCGTCGAGACGCGCCGGCTTGCGACCGTTCCGAGTCGATTCCTGCGGCGGATCTATTCCGCTTTGAGCCTCGCGCCGTGAGGTCGCTTCCTACGCTCCGCCGGCATGCGTTTCTCGTCGGTCCGGCTCTGGAGTTCGATCGGCATCCTGGTGATCGCCGCGGGGATGCCGTACTGCGCGGCCGCCGTCGGATGGGCCGCGACACAGGACGAAACCACCATCACGGTCCGCGCTGACGTGGCCGTCGGCGTGCTCGTGTCATGGATCGGCTGCACCATCCTCGCGATCACCGGGGCGTTCTGGACCTGGCGCACGTTGCGCTCTCGCCGCGAGGCCGTCCGCGCCTAGCGCGCGAGCTCGAGCGCGGTCGCGAGCGTGAGCTTCGCGGCCTTCAGCCACAGGCGTTTGTTCGTGATCTTGTCGGGCGTGTCGTTCACCGTGTGGAACGTGTAGTTGCCCGGGAAGGTCGCGTCGTTCTCGCCGTAGCGCTGCACGAGCGCGATCGCCGGGATCCCGGCCACGCCGAACGGCGCCGCGTCGAGGATGATCGCCCCGCTCGTCGCGAGCTGCGGTAGGAGCGGTGAGACGCCGATCTGATAGCGATCGTTCGCCGCGATCGTCCGGTCGCGCAATCCGGCGGACGCGTTCGTGTAGTAGATCAGGTCGAGGCGGTCGGCCAGCGGGTTGAATCCGACCATGTCGATGTTAATGACCGCCGCGTACGGAGTCGGCGTGCCGAGCGATCCGAGGTACGCGAGGCTTCCTTTGAAGAACAGCTCCTCACCGTCGAAGAATGCGAGGACGATCCGCTGCCGCAGCGTGAAGCGCTCCTGCGCGAGCACGCGCGCGTACTCGAGGAGCGCCGCGGTACCGGTGCCGTTGTCATCGGCGCCCGGTGCGGCGGTCGTGGCCGGATTCCAACCTGGGCTGCGGTTCGAGATCGAGTCGTAGTGGGCGCAGATCATCACCCACCCGTCCGACGGTGCCGGGGTCAGCGGATCGACGATCGCGAGGATGTTCTCGAGGGCCACGCCGTTGTACGCGGCGCGATGCGACTGGACAACGACGCCCGGAATGGCGGCGAGCTGCTCTTTCAAATAGGCGACAGCCTTCGCGTGGTTCGGGTTACGCACGTCGCGCGATCCGAACGAGGAGAGCGCGACCATGTGGTCGTTCAGCTTCGCGGCGTCGATCCGCTCGAGGACCGCGCTGATCGCTCGCGGGGTCGGCGACGGCGAAGGGGTCGGGGCGACCGTCGCGATCGGGGTTGCGCTCGCGGCCACTGCGGACGGCGACGAACTGGGCGACGATGTGGCGACCCCGCAGGCGGGGAGCACGATCGCCAGCGCGAGGGCGAGACGGCGCATTACCTCTGTATATCGCGGCGGGCCGCACGCTGGTGCACCGGCGCGGTGTAGGTCTAGTTCGCCCTTCTGCCGCGGCCGCCCGCGCCCGCGGGCTCGCGCCTGCCGTTCTCTTCCGCCTTCTCCTGTGCGTATTGCTCGCTCCAGAAGACGATCTTGCCGTCCTGCGTATCCACGAAGACCGTATCGCCTTCCTTGAACTCACCGGAGAGCACTTTCTGCGCAAGCGGATCGATGATGAGCCGCTGGATCGTGCGCTTTATCGGGCGCGCGCCATACACGGGGTCGAAGCCCTCCTTCGCGATGAGCGACTTCGCGTTGTCGGAAAGATCGAGCGTGATCTTCCGCTCGAGGAGCCGCTTCGCGAGGATCTTCGTTTCCTTCTCGACGATCTCCATGAGCTGCTGCGTCACGAGGTTCTTGAAGATGACGATCTCGTCGACGCGGTTCAGGAACTCAGGGCGGAACTGACCGCGCAACGCGTCCATGACGCGCTTGCGGAGGAGCTCCTGCTGATCCGCGAGCTCCGTGATGAAGGTCGAGCCCACGTTGCTCGTCATGATGATCACGACGTTCTTGAAGTCCACCGTTCGGCCCTTGCCGTCGGTGAGGCGCCCGTCGTCGAGGATCTGAAGAAGGACGTTGAAGACGTCGGGATGAGCCTTCTCGATCTCGTCGAGCAGGACCACGGAATACGGGCGGCGGCGGATCGCTTCAGTCAGCTGACCGCCTTCCTCGAAGCCGATGTAGCCCGGAGGCGCCCCGATGAGCCGCGCCACGGTGTGCCTCTCCATGTACTCGGACATGTCGAGGCGCACGAGCGACTTCTCGTCGTCGAAGAGGAACTCCGCAAGCGCCTTCGCGAGCAGCGTCTTGCCGACGCCGGTCGGACCGAGGAAAAGGAAGGACCCCAGAGGCCGTTGCGGATCCTGCATGCCGGCTCGCGCGCGGCGCACCGCGTTCGCGACCGCCGTGACCGCTTCCTCCTGGCCGACGACGCGCTGGTGGAGGTTCTGCTCCATGCGCAGGAGCTTGGAGACCTCGCCCTCGAGCAGCTTCGTGACTGGGATCCCGGTCCACTTGGCGACGACGTCGGCGATGTCTTCGGGCGTGACCTCTTCGGTGAGCATCTTCTGGTTCTTCTGCAGATCCGCGAGCCGCTTCTCGGCACGTGCGATCTCTTTCTCGATGTTCGCGACGGTGCTGTACTTGAGCTCGGCCGCTTTCGCATAATCGGCGGACCGTTCGGCGCGCTCGACATCGGCGCGGATCGCCTCGAGCTGCTGCCGCTTCTCACGAATCTCGGTGATGGCGGCCTTCTCCTGCTGCCAGTGCGCGCGCAGCACGCTCGCCTCTTCTTTGGCATGAGCGAGCTCGCGCTCGAGCTTCTGCAGACGCTCCTTGCTGGCCGGGTCGGTCTCCTTCTTCAGCGCCTCGCGCTCGATCTCGAGCCGCGTGACCGCGCGCTCCACCTCGTCCAGCTCCGCCGGCATCGAATCGATCTCCATGCGCAGCTTCGACCCGGCCTCGTCGACGAGGTCGATCGCCTTGTCGGGCAGGAAGCGATCCGTGATGTACCGGGATGAGAGCGTCGCCGCCGCGACGAGCGCGGAGTCCTGGATCCGAACGCCGTGATGGTTCTCGTACCGCTCGCGCAGGCCGCGGAGTATTGAGATCGTGTCCTCGAGGGTCGGCTCGCCGACATACACCGGCTGGAAGCGGCGCTCGAGCGCCGCGTCCTTCTCGATGTGCTTGCGGTACTCGTCGAGCGTCGTCGCGCCGATCGTGTGAAGCTCGCCCCGTGAGAGCATCGGCTTCAGCATGTTCGCGGCGTCGACGGCGCCCTCGGCCGCTCCGGCGCCGACCACGGTGTGCAGCTCGTCGATGAACAGGATGATCTGGCCGTCGCTCGAGGCGATCTCCTTGAGGACCGCCTTGAGTCGCTCCTCGAACTCACCGCGGTACTTCGCGCCGGCAAGCAGCGACCCGATGTCGAGCGCGAACACGCGCTTCTCCTTCAACCCCTCGGGCACGTCGCCGCGGACGATGCGCTGCGCGAGCCCCTCGACGATGGCGGTCTTGCCGACGCCGGGCTCGCCGATGAGGACCGGGTTGTTCTTCGTGCGTCGCGACAGGACCTGGATGACGCGGCGGATCTCCTCGTCCCGGCCGATGACCGGATCGATCTTGTTCTTCCGCGCCATATCGGTGAGGTCGCGGCCATATTTCTCGAGAGCCTGGTACTTCCCCTCGGGGTTCTGATCGGTGACGCGCTGGTTACCGCGGACGTCCTTCAGCGCGCTCAGGACGCGCTCGTGGGTGACGCCGAGCCGCTTCAGGGCCTGACCGGTGTAGCCCTGGTCCTCGGCCATCGCGAGAAGGAGGTGCTCGGTCGAGACGTACTCGTCGCCGAGGGACTGCGCTTCTTTCTGCGCCTGCTGCAGCACGCGCCCAAGGCGCGCCGATGCGGAGAGCTGCACGTTGCCGCTGACCTTCGGTTGTCTCTGCAGCTCGGTCGCGAGCGCGGACGAGAGCTGCGCCGGCTGCACGCCGAGCGCGGTCAGGACGCTCGAGACGATCCCGCCGGGTTGATCGACGAGCGCGGCTGCGAGGTGCTCGACATCGAGCTGCGCGTGGCCCTCATCGCGCGCCTTCTGCTGCGCGGCGACGAGCGCCTCCTGTGACTTCTCGGTGAGTTTGTTTGGATCGATCACGAATTACCTTCAATCTGGAACCGATCGGCCCGGCTAGAGCAGGTGGCTCCTGACGTTCTCGCCGTTGCGTGACGTCGCAACCTCGCGCGCGAGCTCGCGTTCTTTGTCGCTGAGCTTCGTCGGCATGACGACCTTCACGGTGCTGTAGAGATCTCCGTGGCCGCCGCCCGCCCGCGGCATTCCCTGGCCGGCGAGACGAATCGTGCGCCCGTTCTGCGTCTCCGGTGGGATCCGCAGCGACACCCGCCCTTTCAGCGTGGGCACGGTAACTTCCCCACCGAGCATGGCTTCGTGCATCGCGACCGGCAGATCCACGCGGAGGTCGTCGCCGTCGCGAGTGAAGAACGGATGCGGCTTCACCCGTACGCGCAGATACGCGTCGCCGGGCGGTCCCCCGTTCGCGCCTGGATTCCCCTGCCCCGCAAGTCGGATCCGCTGGCCGTCCTTGACCCCCGGCGGGATCTTCACCGTGAGCCGCCGTGTTGGTCCGCCGTTCTCGCGAGAGATCTGGATGACGTGCTCGGTTCCCTTGTACGCGTCCGGCAGGGTCACCTCGACCTCGCCCTCGACATCTTCGCCTTGTCTAGCTCGCGTTCGAGTCCGTGTTCGTGTGCGACCGAACGGATCGTCCGCATCGCCGAACCCACCGTTGCCAGCCTGGCCGAAGAGGGTCCTGAAGAAATCGGAGAATCCACTGGCGTCGTCGCCGAAAGGACTTTCACCTGGCTGCCCCGTGTAGACGTACTGGAAGCCCCCGGTCCCGGAGGGACGTCCGCGCCCTTGCGCGAACTGCTCCCACTCCGGGCCGACCGTGTCGTATCGCTTCCGCTTTTCACGATCGCTGAGGACCTCGTTGGCCTCGTTGATCTCTTTGAACTTCTTTTCCGCGTCCGGCTTCTTGTTGACGTCCGGGTGGTACTGGCGTGCGAGCTTTCGGTAAGCCTTTTTGATGTCGTCGGTCGAGGCGCTCTTCGAAACGCCAAGGGTCTTGTAGTAGTCCTTGTACTCGACCGGCATCTTTAGAGCTCCGCGGTGGCTAGTGCGCTGGCGCGGCTGAAGGGATGCTCGGGCGTGCCGCCTCGATCTGTGCGGGCGTCACGTTTGGTCCGGACAAGAGTGCGTTCTTCAGCACTTCGTCGATGGTCTCCATCAGCCTGATGTCAACCGTGTCGATGACTTCCTGCGGGACGTCCACGAGATCCTTCTTGTTCTTCTTCGGCATGAGGAAGACCTTGATCCCGGCACGGTGCGCCGCGAGGAGCTTCTCCTTTACGCCGCCGATCGGCAGGACGAGGCCACGGAGCGTGATCTCGCCGGTCATCGCGACGTCCTTGCGGACCTTGCGTCCGGTCAGCGCCGACACGATGGCCGTCGCCATCGTCACGCCGGCCGACGGGCCGTCCTTGGGGATCGCGCCCGCGGGCACGTGGATGTGCATGGCGTGGTCCTTGAAGAAGCCCTTCGGCACGCCGAGCTCCGCGTAGTGCGCTCGGACGTAGCTCAGAGCCGCGATGGCCGACTCCTCCATGACCTTCTGGATCTGGCCCGTGAGGACGAACTCCTCCTGCTTCGATCCCTGGTCCATGATCGTCGCCTCGACGGTGAGGACGTCGCC
The DNA here is from genome assembly GCA_038040345.1 of Chloroflexota bacterium. Taxonomy (GTDB): domain Bacteria; phylum Chloroflexota; class Limnocylindria; order P2-11E; family P2-11E; genus 3-1-20CM-2-70-9. Next base: position 1,094,242 of record JBBPIQ010000001.1, on the reverse strand, counting down.
GCCGTGCTCGGACACCGAAACGCCGGTGGCCGCGCCGACCTGGTCCTCCTTCTCCGCGAGCCCGTACTCGTAGCGCTCGGGACCCAAGTACTTGTCGAGGTCCGCTGGCTTGACCTCGACCGTCTCGGCCTTGCCCTCGGCGATCGCTCGCGCGACCTTGCGGTTGATCGTGCCAATCTCGCGCTCGAGGTTGCGGACGCCGGCCTCGCGCGTGTACTCGCGGACGAGCTTGAGAAGCGTGTCGCCGCCCATCACGAGCCTGCCCTGCTCGAGGCCATGCTGCTTCAGCTGCTTCGGCAGGAGGAAGCCCGTCGCGATGTGCATCTTCTCGTCCTCCGTGTAACCAGGGAGACGGATGATCTCCATGCGGTCGCGGAGCGGCGGGATGATGGTGTCCTCGACGTTCGCGGTCGTAATGAAGATCACCTTCGACAGGTCATAGGGCACCTCGAGGTAGTGGTCGCTGAACGAGTTGTTCTGCTCGGGGTCGAGGACCTCGAGGAGTGCCGAGCTCGGGTCGCCGCGGAAGTCCGCGCCGACCTTATCGATCTCGTCGAGCATGAACACCGGGTTGACCTCGCCCGCGGTCTTCATGTTCTGGAGGATGCGGCCGGGTAGGGCGCCGACGTAGGTGCGCCGGTGGCCGCGGATCTCGGCCTCATCGCGAATGCCGCCGAGCGACATGCGAATGAACTTGCGACCCATCGCTCGCGCGATGGACTTGCCGAGGCTCGTCTTGCCGACGCCGGGCGGGCCCACGAACGAGAGGATCGGCGCGCGAAGGCCTGGGGCGAGCTTGCGCACGGCCATGTACTCGAGGATGCGGTCCTTGATCTTGGGCAGGCCGTAGTGGTCCTCGTCGAGGATCTTCGCGGCCTGCGCAATGTCCCAGTCGTCGCTCGCGGCCTTGCTCCACGGAAGTGAGACGAGCCAGTCGACGTAGGTGCGGATCACGCCGGTCTCGGGTGAGGCCTGCGGGATCTTCTCGAGACGGCCGACTTCCTTGAGGGCCTTCTCTTTCACCGCGTCGGGCATGCCCGCCTGCTCGATCTTTTCCTTGATCTCGCGAAGCTCCGCGCCGCCCTCGTCCTCACCGAGCTCTTTCTGGATGGCCTTCATCTGCTCGCGGAGGATGTACTCGCGCTGCGTCTTGTCGAGGGTCTGCTGGACCTCGCTCTGGATCTTCGCCTTTAGCTCGAGGATTTCGTTCTGCTTGGCGAGGAAGACAGAGATGAACTTGAGCCGCTCGGCGACCGCTGGCATTTCGAGGAGCTGCTGACGCTGCTCGAGGGTGAGGTCGGGGCTCGACGCCACGAGGTCCGCGAAGTGCGCGGGGTCCTCAGTGTTCTTCGCGGTCATGGCGAGCTCGGGAAGGATCGAGCCGCCGTTGTCCACGTACTTCTCGAAGAGGCCGCGCACGTTGCGAAGAAGGGCCTCCCGCTCGACGGCGTTACCGGCCTCGTCGGGAATGACCTCGAAGTTCACGCGGAAGAAGCGCTGCTCCGGCAGGTAATTGGTGATGCGGACGCGGTGGATGCCCTGCACGATGATCTGCGCGCTTCCGTCCGGGATCCGGAGAAGGCGCACGATCTCGGCGACCGTACCCACCGAGTAGATCTGCTCGGGGGCGACATCATCGACCTCGGCGTCCTTCTGAGCGGCGAGGACGATGTAGTGCTTTTCCTCGTTCATTGCCGCGTTGATGGCGGCGACGCTCTTTTCGCGACCCACTCCAAGCGGTACCACCAGCTTCGGGAAGACGACGGCCTCCCGTAGGGGCACGAGCGGCAGATCGCTCGGGAACTGATTCGTCTGCGCGTTTGTGGTCGTCGGCGTGGTTTCGGAGTCGGTCACTTCTTCTTTTTCCTTCTAGCTAGTTAAGGGTCAGCATTTAGAGCTCAACGCCCTTTTGGCGTTGGCGTGTTCGTGGCTTGCGGTTCGTGGGCTCGTGCGTCACCTCGATGGTTTGCGGGGCCTCGGCGTCCTCGCGCGTGAGCTCGTTCGCGATCTCATCCAGGAAGTCCGCCGCGTCGCGCAGCTGGAGGAGGAGCTTCACGCCCGCGAGATTCACCCCGCGGGTTTGCGTTAGGTACCTGATCGCGCGCACGCGGTCGAGGTCGTCGTCCGAGTACAGACGGATGTTCGTGTCCGTTCGCACCGGATCGAGCAGACCCTCTTCCTCGTAGATGCGGAGCGTCCGTGGATGGCAGCCCGCCAGGCCCGCCGCGATGCTGATGAAGTACACGGGTCGCCTTGCGCCTGCCATGGATAATATCTAAAAGCCTATCAATGCCATTGTCAAGACTCCTCCTTCGTGTATGGCCGCCTAGTTAACCCACGGCTGGCCGCAGGGCGGCCTGCCGAAACCCTCTGTTCGCGGCGTGGTCCCCCCGGCCTCGGACGCCTCGGCCGGCTCCCCGCCACGCGGGGGCCCTCGGCAGGCCAGCCCTGCGTCCGCTCTAGGCTTCCTCGCCCATGCGTTTCGGCCTCGACTTTGGCACCTCGAACACCTCCCTGGCCGTGTCCGACGGCTCCGCCGTGCGCGTCCTCCCCATCGATCCCGTCGCTGGCGAGACCATGCCGACGGTCCTTTACATCCGGCGGGACGGGACTCCGATCGTCGGGCGCGCGGCGATCGATGCGTACCTGGAGGACAACCGCTCGCGCGGGCCGCTCACCAGAGAGTTCCAGTCGCTCGGGATCCTCATGCAGTCATCCAATCCCGATCACCCGATCGTCGAGGCGCACATCTACACCGATCGGAACGCGCCTGGCCGGCTCTTTCAGGCGCTCAAGACGTTCCTCGGCGATCCCCTCGAGACGAGGACGAACGTGTTCGGGAACGCGAAGGGGCTCGAGGAGCTGATCGCGCTGATCCTGGTCCACGTCCGGAACCGCGCGAAGGAGCTGACCGGGACCGCGCCCGACGCGATCACGCTCGGCCGGCCCGTCCGCTTCATCGGCGACGAGGGGGCGGAGGAGCGCGCGACCGGGCGGCTCCGGGCCGCCGCGGAGCTCGCGGGCTTTCGCGAAATCCGCTTCGTACCCGAGCCGATCGCGGCGGCGCACGCGGCGGACGTCGGAGACGGCACGAGCCTGGTGTTCGACTTCGGCGGCGGCACGCTGGACCTGTGCGTCGTGCGCCGCGAGAGGAGCCGAGGACTCGCGGTGCTCGCGACCGCCGGTGGCCCGATCGGCGGCGACCGCGCGACCGAGCTCCTCATCGAGGACGCGGTCGCGCCGCGTCTGGGTTCGCGCGCCGAGTGGGGGCCGAAGCGCCTCCGGCTCCCGCGCTACATCGTGAACGCGCTGCGCGACTGGCACGCGCTCTCCGCGTTGAACGAAAAGCCTCTGCTCGACGCGCTCGACGATCTCGTGCGGGCGGGCGCCCCGAAACGCGAGCTCGCAGCTCTGCGAAGCGCGATCGAGCTCCAGCTCGGATACGAGATCTTCCAGACGACCGACGCCACGAAATGCGACCTCTCGACCGTCGCCGCCGCGATCCTCACGTATCACCACGCTGAGGTCGACGTCGACGCGCGAGTGACGCGCGGGCGATTCGAGCATCTGATTCGGCCGATGCTCGACGAGACCGGCACGCTCGTGCGACGCGTGACGGACGACGCCGGGGTCGCCGCGACCGACGTCGCCGCGGTCGTCTACACCGGCGGGTCGAGTGCGATCCCGGCATTCCGCACCCTCATGCGCGAGCTGTTGCCGAACGCGGTCGAGCGCGACGCGGCCGCGTTCACGAGCGTCGCCGCCGGCCTCGCGATGCCCGGCGTGACGGAAGCGGCGATCACGACGTAGGCCGCGACCCGGTATCGAAGTGGACGCGGTCGGGGTCGTGAGGACGCGTTGAGAAATAACGCTCTCTCGTTGACCCCGCGTTGGGGACGGCCCCCTACAAACAAGACTATGGAAAACGGCCTGCTCGCCCTCATCGTCGTCGGCGCTATCCGGTGATCGTTTCGATGGTCTTCGCTCGAGTGGGAGCGTCGGGCCGAAAGCGGCCGGACGATTCTGTGAGCGTCAATGACCTCATGTCGGAGCTCGGCGACGTGGATCTTCGCGTCGTGTCGCTGGATGGCTCGGGTCGTGTCGCGGGCGGACCCACCGACGAAGCCTGAGACCTCAGGCCGGGTCGGGACCATCGCTCACGAGGCGATAACCGACGCCCGGCTCGGTGCGCAAGTAGCGCGGATTCTGTGGATCCGCCTCGATCTTCTTGCGCAATCGGGCGACGTAGACATGGAGGTAGTGCGCCTCGTCGCCGTACTCGGGACCCCAGACGCGCTGGAGCAGCATCCGATCTGTGAGCACCTTGTCCGGGTGCGCGATGAACGCTTTTATGAGCTCGTACTCGGTTGGGGTGAGCGAGACCTCGAGGCCTCCGCTCGTGACGCGCCTGTGCTCGAGGTCGACGCTGAGCTGGCCGGTACGGAAGACGGCGTCCACACCTGCGGCCGGCCGCGCGACGTGCCGCAACGCCACCCGGACACGGGCGAGGAGCTCGTCGACGCCGAACGGCTTTGTCAGGTAGTCGTCGGCACCGAGGTCCAGGGCCGCGACCTTGTCGCGTTCTTGACCGCGCACCGAAAGAACGACGATCGGGGTGTTTCCGCGCTCGCGGAGGGCACGGATCACCTCCAGCCCATCGATGTCGGGCAGACCGAGATCCAGTAGGACCAGGTCCGGACGGAACGACGCGGCATGCTCGATGGCTTCCTGTCCCGTCTCGGCCGTGTCGATCTGAAAGCCGTGGCGGGCGAGGTTCGTCTGTACCGCGCGACGGATCGCGGGCTCATCGTCGGCGATGAGGATGCGCGCGCCATGGCGTTCGCTGATCATCGGAGCGGCGCGTCCCTCACCGCAGCGGCTTCGCGGGCCGGGAGCGTGAACACGAACCGCGCTCCTCCTCCGCCACGGTTTTCGGCCCTGATGCGACCGCCGTGTGCTTCGACGAGGCCCTTCGCGACAGCGAGCCCAAGGCCCGAACCCTTCACCGAGCGGTGGCCGTCCGTGGCGCGATAGAACGCATCGAAGAGCCGGGCGAGCGATTCGGCCGGAATACCCGGCCCGCGGTCCGCGACTGCCACCTCGATCTCCGGACCGGCGCGACGGGCCGTTATCTCGATCTCTTTCCCCACGGGGACGTACTTCACGGCATTCTCGATCAGGTTGGTGAGCACCTGATCGATCTCGATGTAGTCGAGCTCGACCGGAGGGAGGTCCTCCGGTATGTCGACGACCACGCGATGGCGCGCCGTGACCGGGCGAAGCCGCCCCATGACGTCGTCTACGAGCGCACCGAGGTCGTACCAGCCCTTCTCCGGGCGGAGGATCCCTGATTCCATTCGCGAGAGGTCGAGGAGGTTCGCGATGATGGCGTTGAGCCGCTCGGCCTCGTGCTCGATCGTCTCGATGAAATCGGATCGATCCTCGGTCGTCCAGGTCACGTCGTCCTGACGAAGGCTCCCGGCCGACGCGAGAATCGACGCGAGGGGTGTCCGGAGATCGTGTGAGACCGCCTTGAGCAGAGCCGTCTTGAGCTCGTCGGCCCTGCGCAGCACCTCGGCGTCCGTCGCGTCGCGTCGCAGACGATCGCGCTCGAGCGCCTGGCCGATGTGTGCCGCCACGGCCGAGAGAAGGCGGATCTCGGTCGGACCGAAGCGGGCGCCCCGCGGGCCTGGCGCGATCGTGATCGTCCCGCGCCGGCCAGCGCCATATACGACCGGCACGACGAAGACACGCTGACGCGTGATCCGCGCGCGTATGCCAGCCGACGCGGGCGGCACGACGGCCACCCATTGGCCGGGGCCCGCCGGGCTGCCGGCGGTCGGCGCGGTGCCTTCGCGGAGCAGCTGCGCCGGCGATGAGGTGACGCCACCGGACCAGGCGGCGCTTTTGCCGGCGCTGACCGGTCCTCCGGCGACATCCGACAGCTCGATCGCGACCGCGTCGACGGCGAGCTCGCTCCGCAGCCGCTCCGCGATCGCGCCGAGTGCAGGCCGGAGGTCCGATCCTCCGAGGAGTCGCGCAACGTCGTAGAGAACGACGGCCTCGCGTTCGCGGTGCTTCGCATCTTCGGCGCGCCGGCGTTGTCCCGCGGCGAGCTGGCCGGTGACGACGGCGGTGGCGAGGAACAGAAGAAGCGCGACCCACTCCTGCGGATCGGCGACCGTGAATTGGTGGAGCGGCTCGACAAAGAACCAATCGAAGACGAGAAAGGCGAGCACCGACGCGACGACGGCGGGGCCGCTGCCAAACGCGACCGCCGTGGCGAGGACCGCGATCAGGTAGAGCATCGAGATGTTCGCGATCCGAAGTGCGCCTGGGAGCACCGCGATGACCGCACTCACCAGGGCCACCGCCGCGAACGCGAACGTGTAGCCCAACCAGCTGGGGTCGCTAAATCGGGGACCGCTAAGACGCAGCTTCGTGCGGCTCACTCTATCGCCGCCCCCTGTTGACACAGCGTTGAGCGCCGCGCCGGGAGACTGCCTACATGCCCGAACCCGAGCGCGACCGGGAAACCGACCTCGAACAGCGTGCCGTCGTGCATGGCGAGCGGCCCGGAAACCGCTACGTGCGCATCGTGCGGCCGTTCGCGCGCGAGTTCGAACGGAAGTCGGCGGGCCACCTCGTGGCGACGGAGCAGGTCCTCGCTCCGAAAACGCCGGTCGGTAGGGTCGTCGAGGCGGCGCGCCGGGCGCTGCTCGGATCGCGCATTCGGAGCGCGCACGAGCTCGAGGAGCGGGTCGGAGTCATCAAGGGACTCGCGGTCTTCGCCTCGGACAACATCTCGTCATCCGCTTATGCGACCGAGGAGATCATGCGGGTGCTCCTCCTCGCGGGACTCGGCGCCATGGCGGCGCTCACGCTGCCGATCACGCTCGCGATCATCGCCGTCCTGGCGATCGTCGTCGCCAGCTACCAGCAGACCTTACGGGCATATCCGAACGGCGGGGGCTCGTACATCGTGGCGAGCGACAATCTCGGTCCGTTCCCCGGTCTGGTTGCCGCCGGCGCGCTTCTCACCGACTACGTGCTCACCGTCGCGGTGTCGATCGCCGCGGGCGTCGCGGCGCTCACGTCGATCTTTCCGCAGTTCTACGACGGGCGGGTCGCGATCGGCGTGGCGTTCGTGATATTGCTCGCGGTCGGCAACCTGCGTGGTATCCGCGAGAGTGCCACGATCTTCGCTGCTCCGACGTACGTATATCTCATCGCGATCTTCGGCCTGCTTGCGTATGGACTTTTTCGATGGGCAACAGGTTCGCTGCCGACCTACACCGCGCCTGATGAATGGCGCACCGCCGCTCTCGTGGAACCGCTCGGTCTCCTTCTCGTCCTGCGCGCGTTCGCATCTGGCTCGGTCGCGCTCACCGGCGTCGAAGCCGTCTCGAACGGGATCCCGGCATTCAAGCCACCCGAGTGGAAGCACGCGCAGATCGTCCTCGTCCTCATGGGGGCGTTCTTCGGCACGATCTTCCTGGGAATGAGCTTCCTTGCCGGTCAGCTCGGGATCGTGCCCGATCCGAGCGAGGCCGAGACGGTCGTTTCGCAGCTCACGCGCACGCTGGTCGGCGACGGCACGCCCTATCACTACCTCGTGCAGATCTCGACGTCGCTCCTGCTGGTGCTCGCGGCGAACACGGCGTTCGCGGATTTCCCGCGCCTCGGCAGCATCCTCGCGCGGGACCGCTTCGCGCCGAACTATTTCCAGTTTCGGGGCGACCGCCTCGCGTTCACGACCGGCATCGTCGCCCTGGCGGCCCTGTCAGCGGTGTTGATCGTTGCGTTCGGAGGCAGCGTGACTGCCCTCATCCCGCTGTACACGGTCGGCGTCTTCGTCGCGTTCACCCTGAGCCAGGTCGGGATGGTGGTGCACTGGCGGAAGCTGCGAGATCGCGGCTGGCGCTGGCGCGCCGCGATGAACGGCCTAGGCGCCTGCGCGACGGCGATCGTGGCGGTCGTGGTGGGGGTCGCGAAGTTCGCCCTCGGCGCCTGGATGGTGCTGGTCCTCATCCCCATCCTGATCGCGGTGATGTGGGGTATCCATCGCCACTACCGCTCCGTCGAGGACGCGTTGACGTTGGAGCGCCCGAATGTCCGGCTGCCGCGCCGACCCGCGCCGCGTGTCATCGTGCCGATCGGTCGGCTCGATCGTGCGACGTTGGAGGCGCTCTCCTTCGCTGGATCGATCGTCAAGACCGTCACCGCTGTCCACGTGACCGACGACGCCGCGGCGGCCGAGCGCATGAAGGATCGGTGGCAGGAGCTCGATCTCGGCGAGGGTATGGACCTCGTCATCCTCGAATCGCCGTTCCGGGCGCTGATTCCCCCGCTCCTTGCGTACATCGATGCGCTCGCTTCGCAGGATCCCGAGAGGCCGATCACCGTCGTGCTCTCGGAGTTCGTCCCGCGCCGGCCGTGGGAGTACTTGCTGCACAACCAGGCGGCCCTCCGGCTCAAAGTGAGGCTCTTCTTCCGGCCGAATACGGTCGTCGTCGACGTGCCGTATCACGTGGAGCCCTAGCCGAACAGAGCCTTTCGGACTTCGCTCTCCGATGCGGTCGGCGAAAAGACCATGACCCGGTCGCCCACCTCGAGCTTGGTCTCGTCGTCGGCGTGCATCAGCTTGCCCTTCCGGATGATCCCGCCGACGAGCGCGTCGGGAGGCAGTTTCAGACTCCCGACGGACTTACCGGCAGGCGGTGTACCGATCGCGATCTCGGCTTCGATCAGCTCGTTCGCGCTGCCGGCGAGCGACATGAGCGGCATGAAGCCGCCGGAGGGAAGCTCCTGCTCGATGACGTTCATCAGCACACGAGTCGAAGAGATCGTCTCATCGATCCCGAGCGTCTTGAAGACGATCTCGTTCTTCGGGTTGTTGACCCGCGCGATCACGCGCGGCGTGCGGCAGCGCAGCTTCGCCAGCTGGCAGATCACGAGATTCTTCGCGTCGTCTCCGGTGACGGCGATAAGCGCGTCGGCGCGGCTGCAGCCAGCCTCCATTTGCGCGCGCCCCTCGTCTGCCGGCGCGTTCATCACGATCGAGCCGAGCTTCTCCTGGACGAAGTTGGCGCGGCGCCGATCGGCCTCGATGACCGTGACCTCGTGTCCGGACTCGAGGAGCGCCTGCGCGAGATGAAACCCGACCTCACCCGCGCCGGCGACGACGAAATACACCTCTATCGGGCCTTCACGGGTTCGTGGACCATGTCGGCCTCGTGCGCGAGCGCCTTTCGCATGAGCACCTCCCCGACCTCGCGGTCGTCTTGCAGCATCGCGTGGAGGAGCGTCCCGAGGATGGTCGTGCGCGAGAACGTGTTGATGCCCATCGCGCGATAGGTCTGCGCGCGCACGGGATCGTTCACCTTCGCGATCACTTGCTTCAGGCCGAAGATCTTCTGTGCGATCTGCGCGGCCATGAGGTTGCGGTTGTCACCCTCGGTTAGCGCGAGGAACGCGTCGGCTCGCTCGATGCCCGCCTGACGCAGCACTTCGAGATCGGTGCCATCTCCGAGGATCGTTTCTCCCTTGAATGAGGCAGGTAGATGTTGAAACCACGCGCGCTCGGCGCGCGCAGGACTCGTCGACGCGATGTCGACAACGCTCACGTGGTGCCCCTCGCCGTCGAGAAGACCCGCGAGGAATCCACCCACACGGCCACAGCCAACAATTACGACGTTCATTTGCTCTCTTCCTGACGATACGCGAGGACCGCGCACGGCGCGTTGACGTACACGTTCTGAACCGTCCGTCCCACGTAAACCCTGCCTAAACGCTTGCGATACGGCATACCGAGGAGGATCAGATCGCAGACGCGTTCGGTCGCCGTATCGACGATCGCCGCGGCGGCGTCCCGGGCCTGGAGCAATTCGGTCTGGATTGTCGCCCCGGCCTGCTTTGCGATCTTTGAAGCACCAGCGAGCAGGGCCTCGCCGCGCTCGAGCTCCGGATCGAGCACCGCGTCCAGCGGAAGGTTCCAGCGGACCTCAATCACGTGGATCGCCACGATCTCAGCCTTCGCGGGCTTCGCGATGTCAATGGCGATGCGGATTACGTCTGGGTCGACGCTCGAGCCCGCGAGGGCCACGAGGATGCGCTTGGCCTGCATGGAGTTCGCGAGTCTAGCGCCATGCTCTCGCTAACGAGAGGGCCGATGCGTGTGATCGCCGGCCTCGTCGCGGAAGTGATACGGCACGTCGATAACAATCGTGTTCGGCCTGAACAAGAGGCTCGCTTTGAGGCGGATCGAGGTCTGGCTGTGGAGCAGCCACTCCCACCAGGTGTGGGGGACGAACGATGCGAGCACGACCGTGACCGGGCGGTCGTCGCGCTTGCCGATACTGTCGATATAGCGAAGGAGCGGCGGAACGAGTGAACGATAAGGCGACTCGATGACATCGAGTGGCACCCTGCCCGACCAGTGATCCCATCGCTCCCGGAACTCTTTCGCGCTCTCTTCGCTTGTTGTGATGTGCACCGCTTTCACGGTCGGTGAGATCGAGCGCGCGAACGCGACGGCCTGTGCGGCCGCGCGGTCGAGTCGCCCAATCGGGACGATGACGACAGGGGGGCGGACCGCTGGGACCGGATCGTCGAGACGGTCGAGGACAAGAGCATCCTGGACTTGCATGTAGTGCTTGTGGATCGAGAGCAAGAGCCAGACGAGGATCGGAAGGATGAGGAGCGTCATCCAGGCGCCTTCGCCGAACTTCGCGATCACGACGACCACCAGGACGACCGCGGTCACGACCGCGCCGATGCCGTTGATCACAGCGCGCCACTGCCAGCCGCGAGTGCGCAGCCTGCGCCAGCGGCGGATGAGCCCGGTCTGCGCGAGCGTGAACGCGAGGAAGACGCCGATCGTGTACAGCGGAATGAGATTCGTCACACTGCCGTTGAAGGCCGCGAGGACGACCACTGAGACGAGGGCCAAGGCGACTATCCCGAACGAGAACGCGAGGCGATCGCCCCGGTAGGCGAACTGACGCGGCATGAAGCGGTCATTCGCCAGCACCGAGGCGAGCCTCGGAAATCCTGTGAAACCGGTATTCGCCGCGAGCGCCAGGATGACCGCGGTGAAGATCTGGACGACGTAGTAGAAGGGACCGACGCCGACGAGCGAGCGCGTGATCAGGCTATTCAACGTTTCCTTTTCGGACTGGTCCGGGACGGTGCCGATGGCCTGGGCTAGGAACGTGAGGCCGAGAAAAATCGTGCCGAAGAGCACGGCCATGATCACGAGCGTGACCGTGGCGTTCCTCTGTTCCGGCTTTGCCATGCTCGGGACGCCGTTCGCGATGGCTTCACTGCCGGTGAGACCCACCGCGCCCGAGGCGAATGCGCGCAGCACGAGCAGGACCGAGAGTGCCTCAAGCCCTTCGGGCGGGAAGGGGGCGGGCGGGGTGGCCGGCGGCGGAAGATCCCCGGAGACAACGCGAAAGATGCCGTACACGATGAGCGCGCCGATCGAGAGGACATACACGTACGTCGGCCCGGCGAAGACGATGCCCGCTTCGCGGATACCGCGAAGGTTGCCGATCATGAGGATCACGATGAATCCGATGCCGATCACCACGCGCTGCTCGTAGAAGACCGGCAGGAAGCTCGAGATCGCCGCCACACCCGCCGCGGTCGAGGTCGCCACCGTGAGCACGTAGTCCACGAGTAGCGCGGACGCCGCCACGAGGCCGGGAAGCGTTCCGAGGTTGTCGCTCGCGACGACATAGCTGCCGCCCCCGTTGGGGTACGCCGCGATTACTTGCGACTGGGACAGAACGACGATCGCGAGAACCCCGACGATGGCGACTGCGATGGGGGTGAGGAACACGAACGCCCCGACCCCCGCGAACGCGAGAACGCGCATCGCTTCTTCTGTCGCGTAGGCGCTCGACGAGATGTTGTCGGAGCCCAAAATCGCCAGACCGGTAACGACGGAGAGCCGCTCCGTCGCGTCAGCGTCACTTTCGAGCCGCGGACCGAACAGCACCCGGCGCAGCGCCTGGTATCCGCGGCCCAACCGGCTCTCCTCGCGGAGAGCCTCCTCGCCCGCGACGTAGTGGTCGCCGCTGCGGCGGAAGTCAGACTGGTGATGGATGCGCAGGTAGCGGTTGCCGACGAGCCGTCCCGTCTTTTTGGTCCGCTCTTCGAGGGATGGGGTCTCGTCTTTTCGTTCGTCGTCGGTCACGTCAGGGTTGGGATTGTGGCACGGCGCCGCGAGCCCGCTCCGCTGCTGATTGATCGACTAGCGCGACATCCCGCGCCGACGCGGCCGACCGCCGGTCGATCGAGACGAGGTGCGCCGGCGAGGTCAGCACCTGGATGGTGAGCGCACCCGGCACCGGCGACGAAAACATCGCCCGGACCGTAAGCGTGTCGCCGGCGCGATCCACGCGCAGAACACGGATTCCGTAGCCGCCGGTGCGCTGCGATCCAGCGAAGACGGCGATATAGAGGCGGCCGTCATCGCGCGCGGCCAGCTCGCCGAGGCCCAGGCCGGCCGGGTCGGTCGCGACCGCGACCCGTGGCCCGCCGTCGTACGCCGATTGCTGGGTCGATCCGTGCTCTGTGAACGGAATGTTCGAGCTCAAAGACCGAAGCCAAGACGGTCGGCGAAGATCGCCGGAAGCCCGCGCTCGCGGATCCGGCGCTGTGTCTCATCAACTTGATACGTCGAACGATGAAATGTGACGGTCCCCGCCGCAAGGTCGACCACCGCGTACGCGGCGCGGGGATCTCCGTCGCGTGGCTGACCGACGCTGCCCGGGTTCAGGAACGCGCGGGGCGCAAGGGGGTAGGGCGTGTCGTAGCCCACTCGGCCCGGCTGCTGTTCCGTGCCGGCGCGGAAGAGCGACGGCACGTGCGTGTGGCCGGCGCAACAGTGCGAGGTCTTCGCGAGCGCGAGCGATGCGGCGGCGCTCTTCGGATTCGTCACGTATTCCCACAACGGATCGCGGAGGCTCCCGTGGCATAGGGTCACGTCGCTCGTCTCGAGCGTTCGTGGCAGGGCCGCGAGCATGTCGCGCTCCACGGCGGAGAGCCAGCGTTGATGCATCTTCGCCGCGACCGCCGCGGGCGGATTGAAGAGGTCGAGGTCCTCCCCCGTCGCGACCGCCCGGTCGTGGTTGCCCGCTACGAGTGTGGCTTTCCGCTCGACGAGCAGCGCGAGGACGTCGGACGGATCCGGGCCGTACCCGACGGTGTCGCCGCAGACCCAGAGCGCGTCCACCTGGCCCATGTCGGCGAGCACGGTCTCGAGCGCGACGAGGTTCGCGTGGATGTCGCTCAGGACGCCGACCTTCATGCGGCGACCTCGCGCGCCGCGCGGATCGTGAACCGTTTCTCCGCGAGCGCGCGACCGATTACGACCGACGCGACGCCGCGCGTTGCGAGCGCGCGTACGTCGTCGAGGTCGCGGACGCCGCCGCCCGCGTGCAACGCGACGCGCTGACCGACCACGGCACGCACCATATCGACGAGGGCAAGCGGCGGGCCTGCCAGCTGCGCTTCCGATGTGAGATCTATGAGGTACAAGGCCCGCACGCCCGCGAGCTGCGCGGCGCGCGCCGAGGCGAGCGCCCCGCGGCCGGTCGCGACGGTCACGAGTCGCGTCTCGCCGCCACGTGGCGCGAGAAACCCCGCGCGCGCCTCGACCTCGACGATAGCTGGATCGCCGAAGGAAGCGATGTCGCGTAAGAGCTCGTCATCGCCAAACACCGCGCTCGAAAAAAGCACTCCTGCGAACCCGCGATCGATCGCCTGGCGCGCGTCGTCGATGCGGGAGACGCCGCCCGCGAGACGGCAGGGCACTCCCACCTCGCGGGCCACCTCCGCGAGAAGCTCGAGGTTCAGGAACATGCCGGTCTCCGCGCCGTCGAGGTCGACGAGGTGCAGCTCCGCCGCGCCGTCCGCGACAAGCTCGCGTGCACGTGCGGCGACGCTCTGCTCGGAGCCGTCGCCGAGCCGTCCCCCGCGAACGTCGACCGACGGCACGATCACCACGGGCGGCGCTTTACTTCGGCGGCCGAACGCGGGTAACGCGACGGCGTCTCGCGCAGCTTTCGGATCACGATGAGCGACCTGCCCGGCAGGACCGCGCCAAGACCGAACTCCGACGTCGGCGTGATCTTCACGATCTCGCCGCCGATGCTCGCGCACGCTTTTTTCGCGCCCGCGATCTCCGCGTCGACGCGGCCTTTCCACGCGATCGCGTCGCCGCCGACGCGGAGGAACGGCAGCAGGTATTCGACGATCGCGCCAAGCGTCCCGACCGCGCGCGCGGTCCCGACGTCGTAGCGGTCACGGCGCGCGTGCGCGAGCGCTTCCGCGCGCTCGTTGCGGACTTCCACGCCATCGAGCCCGAGTGCGCCCGTGACCTCCTCGAGGAAGCGGGCCTTCTTGCCCATAGACTCCACGAGAGTCACACGTGTTTGGGGAAGCGCGAGGCGCAGGGCGAGGCCGGGGAACCCGGCGCCGCTCCCGACATCGATGATCCGCTCGCGACCGTTCCACGTACGCACCGCGACCGCGGTGAACGAGTCGAGGAAGTGTTTTGTGGCGATATCGGCGGGCTCTGTGATCGCGGTGAGGTTCGTCGTCGTATTGCGTTCGATGAGCAGATCCGCGTACCGCTCGCACAACGTGCGCGTCGCGGCGTCCAGATGGACACCGATCCGTTCGGCGTCGCGAGCGAGCGCCGCGAAGGGCGGCGCGACAGCGGACTCACTGGGCGGCACGACGCGTAGGGTATGGCCGTGAGGCGCGCCGCGGTCGCGTGGGCGGTCGCGATCATTGCCGCGTGTGGATTGCTGGCGCTTCCGCTCGTCGCGTTCGCGGCGACGACTCCGGTGACGATCCAGGGTTCAGCGTTCAACCCGCCGACGACGACTGTGCGGGTGGGCGATACCGTCACGTGGACAAATCGCGATGCGGTCGGCCACACCACGACATCGGACACTGCAGCGTGGGATTCGTCTGTGCTCGCCAACGGGAGCACGTTCTCGTTCACCTTCACGGTGGCGGGCACGTTCACCTATCACTGCAGCATTCACACGTTCATGAAGGGTTCCATCGTCGTGCAGCCGGTGACAACGCCCGCCCCGACACCCGTACCCACGCCGGTGCCCACACCGGTCCGGACGAATCCTCCGACCGTCGCGCCGACCGCTCCACCGACGGCCGCACCGACCGAAGCCCCCACGGCCGCACCGACAACTCCGGCACCGAGTGCCACGGCGTCCCCAACGGTCGCGCCCTCGGAGACGCCGACCGCGTCCGCGTCACCGAGCCCCGTAGCGGTGCAGCTCTCGCCTGCGCCGCTCCCGGGTCTTAGCTCCGGTCCGATCCTCATCGGCGCCGCCGCGCTCGCGGTGGTCGCGCTCGGTGCGATCGCGTTCTTCCTGGTGCGGCGCTCATAACCCGACGCCGCGGCGGTCACGTTCGCGGCATTTGACAGTCTCGCGATCCAGGAGTTCCCTCTGGCCGGACTAGGCTCGGAGCGTGGATAGGGAAGAGCTGCTGCGCACGATCACCACGGCCCACCGCGAGCTGGCGCAACTGGTGGAGCGCATCAGCGACTACCGGCTGCGGGATCCGGCAATGGGCGACTGGAAGGGCAAGGACGTGCTGGCGCACCTGGCCTGGTGGCACGACCACTCGGTGCTCGTGATCGAGGGCCTGCGCGCCGGCCGCCAACCGTACGACGGGACCGATCCCGCGAACACCACCGACGGCTTCAACGAGCGCGTCCACCGCGAGCACCTCGACGATCGCCCGGACGTGACGCGGGTTGCGTTCAATCAATCGTTCGAGCGGCTTCTGGCGGCGATCAAGCCCCTGACCGACAACGACCTGTTCGGCGCGGACCGGTGGCCGTGGCTGGGCGAAGAGGCGCTGGTGGAGACGCTGCTGTGGGACACCTCGCGTCACTACGAGGCACACCACGAGCACCTGGCGCCGTTGGCCCAGAACGCCCGGAGATAAGCTGGCCGGTCCTGGAGACCGCCGTGGCACATCACCTGCGACAATTGAGCGCTCATGACCGTTCTGGCTCGCCCCCAGCAGACAGACGATGTCGCCGAGATCCTGGTCAGCACCGAACAGATCGCCGCGAAGGTGCGCGAGCTCGGTGCGCTCATCGCGGCGGACTACCAGGGCAAGGATCTGGTGCTCGTCTCGATACTCAAGGGAGCCCTTCCCTTTCTCGCCGACCTGATGCGCGCGACGCAGATCCCGCTCGCGCTCGACTTCCTCGAGGTGTCGTCGTACGGCGCCGGCACGGAGTCGACCGGTGCGGTGCGGATCCTGAAGGACCTCGCGAATCCGATCGGGGGGCGGCACGTCCTCGTAGTCGAGGACATCCTGGACACCGGCCACACGCTCTCGTACGTCTTCGATCATCTGCGCGCGCAGCGGCCCGAATCAGTCCGGCTGTGCGTGCTCCTCGACAAACCCGCACGCCGCGTGATCCCGATCGACATCGACTACCGCGGGTTCGAAATACCTGACAAATTCGTAGTTGGGTACGGACTCGACTACGCGGAGCGGTACCGAAACCTGCCGTTCGTCGGCGTGCTCAAGCCGGAGGTCTACGCGAGGAGCTCGTAACGCGCGCGCCCTCAGGGTGTGAAGTGAAACGACTCAATGATGGCGACCGAGTTGGACCTTTTTCTTCCGATTTGCGCGTCAATTGGGGATGTGGCCAGTTTTATCCTTGTGGCTTGGACATCGTGAAGGTCTGGCTTGCGCGCACGCTGATGGTGGTGCTCGTCTTCACCGCGATGCCGCCGGGTAGCGCCGCATCGAACACTGGGCTCGCCCAGCTCCCATCGACGATCCGCGTGAACATCTCGCTCCTCGGCACGACCTACGCGAAGATCGGATCGACCGGCTCGCTCACCGTGACTCGAGCGGACAGCGCGACGCTCTACCAGGGGTTCGCGTACACGGTCGCTCGCCGCGGAGTGCGAAGGCTTGCCGATCCGACACACGCCCTTGCAGGCGTCCGCGATCCCGGTGATCGCCGAAGCCTTCTTCAGCTTTTCCGTGAGACGCGCCTGCGCGCGCAGGTCGAGGACATCCCGATCGTCACCGTGCCATTCGAATTCGCGGTCGAGGGCGATGGCTCGGATCCGCTCGCGGCGCCGCTCTTCTCCGCGCAACAGATCACGCCGCTCCACTACGTAGCCAGCGGCGGCCTCCTCACGTTCAACGGGCGCGCCTATCGGGGCACCCTCGACGTCACGCGCGACGACGAGGGCGACATGATCGTCGTGAACGAGGTGGACACCGCCTCGTATCTGGCGTCGGTTGTCGGCTCCGAGGAGCCCACGACGTGGATGCCCGAGGCGCTCGCGGCGCAGGCGATCGCGGCACGCACGTATCTCTCGCGGCACCTCGGCAGGCACGACAACTACGACCTCGAAGGCGATACGCGCGACCAGGAGTACGACGGTCTCGCGGGCGAGGCAGATTCCACCGTGAAAGCCGTCCAGCGCACCGCGGGGATGATCGCCACGTATCGCGGTGCCGCGATCGAGGCGCTGTACTCCGCGAACGCGGGTGGCATCACCGAAGACAGCGAGAACGTCTACGCGAACGCGCTGCCTTATCTCCGCTCGGTCCCATCTCCGGCCGACGACGTGGCGCTGGCATCGTCGTGGGGTCACACGAGCTGGGAGTGGAAGACGGAGTTCACGGCGCCGCAGCTGCGCAGCTATATCGGCGGACGCGGCGTCGACGTCGGCGATCCCCAGCGGATCGACCTGACGCGCGTGACCGGGACCGGACGCGTGCTCTCAGCGAAGATCGTGGGATCGAGCGGCAGCCGCGACATAGGCAAGGACGCTTCGCGTTATTACTTCGGGCTTCGCAGCACGCTCTTCACCGTGGAGACGCATCCCGAGGAAACGGAGTACGTCGAGGCCTCGAACGCGGAACGCGTGAGGCAGCTCGAGTCGCTTGGCGCGTCCGTCGAGCGGACGTTCACGGTGAGTGTCAAGGATCCCGACCGCACGATCCACACCCTCCGCGTCCTGGGGTGGCAGTACCGGCTGCCCGCCCGTTTCGTGTTCACCGGCAAGGGATACGGGCATGGTGTTGGAATGTCGCAGTGGGGCGCTCAGGGAATGGCACTCGGCGGCAGGTCGGCGGAGGAGATCCTGAAGCACTACTACCTGGGGATCGAGATCACGACCCTCGGGGGCGCGTAGCGCGCATCGCCGTAGCGGCGGTCCTGGCCGCCGCCGCGTGGCTCATCGCATTCGTCACCTGGTCGAGCGAACCCGCGGGGTATGACTTCGTCGCTCTGTATGCGGCAGCCCGGCTCGTGGCGACCGGCGCGGCGTCCTCCGTGACCGATGCGGATGCGCTTCTCGCGATGGAGCACGCGGCGCTCCCGCAGCGAACGATCTTCCTGAACAACCCCAATCCACCGGCGCTCGCGCTGCTCATGGCGCCGCTGGGGGCGCTCCCGCTCGTGACGGCCTACGCGATCTGGGCCGCGCTCGGGGCCGTGTCCCTTGCGGCTGCGGCGTACTTCCTCGGCCGGCTGGCCGATGCGCGCCAGCGGATCCGCCTTCTTCCGTTCGCAATCCTCGCGCCGCCGTCGCTGATCGCGCTGGCCGAAGGGCAGACGACCCCGTTTGTGCTGCTCGCGGTCGCGGCATCTCTTCGAGCGCCGCCGCTCTGGTCGGGCGCGCTCCTCGGCCTCGCCGCGTTCCGCCCGCAATTCCTGCCGCTTTTCGCACTTGTCGCGCTGACCGAGCGTCGGCGCGCGATCGGTCTTGTCATCACCACCGCCGCGGTCGCGCTCGTCTCCCTCGCGACCGTCGGCTTCGAGGGAATGTCGCGATATCCGGATCTGCTCACGCGCATCGCGACAGAGCTTCGCCCGGGCGAGCTCGGCCTCGCCGCGCTCGTGCGTCGGGTCGTCGGCGGTGAGGACCTCGTTCTGAACGCCGCGCTCGCCGTGGTCCTGTACGCGCTCGGCGCGGCCGCAGTGTTCATCCGCTCGCGTATGTTTACCGCCCGCACGGTCGACGCATCGATCTGGTCGATCCTCGCCGCACCGCACGCATTACTGCATGACGGCGTGATGGCTTATCCCGCGGTCGCGCGAGCCGCGACGACTACACGCGCGACCGTCCTATGGGTGGGTACGGGACTCATCGCCGCGCTCGTGCAACAAGGGGGCATTCCGGTCGTTCCGCTTTGGCTGCTCGCCATTTGGTGGTTCTCAGGACGACGGGTAGCGGCGGCCAGCGGGTGGCGCGACGTAGCAGGTTGAGTAGCGTCGGGGTCTTCTGAGCGAGCGGCCCCTGGCCGGAGGTCCACCGCGATCCCACGAGGGGCCGAGCGAAGAAGACCCCGGCGCTACTCGCCCCTAGCCCCGGACAGGACCCGCTGGCGCGTTGCGAGCCGGCTACTCGCCCTTGAACTTCTGCGAGTTCCCCATATGCGGCCAGACCCGCTCCTGCGCGATCGCGAGCATCTGCTTGGTGTGATTGCGGTCGTGCGAGACCCACTCGTGGAGCAGATCGCGAACAGAGAGCTGACCCGCCATCGGGTGCGCGATGCTCTTCCCAAGATCACTGGGCTTGAGCGACCGCACGAGCTTGATGCTGTCGTTGCGGATGCCCATGAACTCCATCCAAAGGCTCTGGCCCATCCGCTCGCAGTCCTTGCGCGTATTGGCGACCTCGGCCTGGTCCCACGCGCTCGTTTTCTCTTTGCCGGCGAGAATCTCGCGGATACGGCCTGCGAAGCCGCGCTTCTCCGCCTCGACGAGGTGGCCCACGACCTGGTTGGCGCACCACTCGTTGGGGTCGAAGTGCCACCCGCTGTCATCACCAAGGGCTGTGAGCTCCGACTCGACGAGGGCGCAGGTGGCTTCGAGGTATTCGGCGACCTGATCGGTCGTGAGCTCCGACGTCGTGGTCATGTGATGAGCTGGGGAGCGCTCCGGATGGGGATCTTCACCTTGAGCACGACGTTGCCGTCGGCGCGCGCCTCGTGCGTGGATTCTCCGTGGAGGAGCTCGAGACGTTCGCTCCGCCGGATGCCGGACTGGAGCTCGCCGTCGGGCGGCAGCTCCTTGCCGTCGCTCTGCAGGAGCACGTCGAGCGTGTCTTCCTTCCACTGGAGACCGAGCACGATGTCTTTGGCCTGAGCCTTGTCGATGCGCTCGACCAGCGAGTCCTGGATCAGCCGGAAGATCGCGACCTCGTCGTCCGAGGGCAGGCGGCGATCCCGGCCGGTGCTCGAGAAGTCGATGCGCACGCCATGCTTGTCGATGAGCGTCTGCACGTAGCGGCGGAGCGTCGGCACGAGACCGAGGTCGTCGAGGATCATCGGCCGCAGCTCGAAGATGAACCCCCGCAGCTCCTGCAGGGTCTTGTTCACCATCTGCCGCAGCGACGCGAGCTCGCCGCGCGATTTCTGCGCGTCGACGTCGAAGAGGCGCTCGCTGATCTCCGATTGCAAGACGACGTTCGCCATCGCTTGTGCGGGACCGTCGTGGACCTGCCGAGCGATGCGCTTGCGCTCTTCCTCCTGCGTGTCGACAACGGCCTGAAGAAGACGACTCTCGTCGATGAGCGGCGCGGTGTCCGGCGGAAGCGGCGGGGCGGTGTACTCGGCGAGCTGTCGCTGCGCCGTCGCGAGGATCTGCGCGCTACGGTCGATGAGCTTCCGCTTCGACTGAAGCGTGTTGAGCTGGCCTTCCATGGTCATGCGGCGCGCCATCGCGGCCGCGTGCTCATCCGTCGCGCCGAAGATCTCCTCGCGCTGGAAGTTGCCCGGGTTCCTCCGAACCTCCTCGACCTTCGCCTTCATCTGGTCTTCGCGAGACTTGAGGCGATTCACCTCGGTCTGCGTCGACTCGACGAGAAGGTCGAGCTCGCGGATCTCGGCCGTGACCTTCTGCTGCTCGGTCGCGATCTCCGCAAGAACGCTAGGAGGTGCCATCGTCAATTACCGATCTCCGGTCCTTTGATCCAGCCCTGCCGGATCGCGTAGACGACCGCCTGCGTGCGGTCGTTCACCGACAGCTTGCGAAGAATGCTCGACATGTGATTCTTCACCGTCTGCTCGGAGATGGCCAATGCGTAGGCGACCTCTTTGTTCGTCATGCCCTGAGCGATGTTGTCCAAGATCTGCACCTCACGTGGCGAGAGCGGCGCGAAGACGTGCGTCGACCCCGGACCATACACGGAAAGCTCGCGGAACTCAGCGAGGACCTTGGACGCGACCGCCGGTCGGCTGAAGATCTTCTCGTTGATGACGAACTGGCCGGCCCGAACCTTGCGGATCGTGTCGATGAGCTCGGCGGGCTCGCAGTCCTTGTGGAGGTATGCCGCCGCACCGGCTCGGATGGCCTCGAAGAGGATCTGCTCCTGATCCTGGGCGGTGAGGATGATGACGCCGACGGCCGGCAGCTCGCGCCGCACGCGCTGCGTCGCCTTGATGCCTGAGAGCCGCGGAAGATCCACCTCGATGACCAGCACGTCCGGCTCCAGCTCGTTCGTCTTCGCGACGGCCTCTTCGCCATCGGAAGCGACGGCGATGATCTCCATGTCCGACTCTTTCTCGATGACCTGCCGGATGCCCATGGTGGTGAGTCGACTCGCATCAGCGAGAAGGATCCGGATCGCGCGTTCTGGCCTATCGCTCATTCCTGCTCCTTGTGAGCTCGCTCGTTGCGACGCGCGCGGAGCGGCTCAACCTTCTTTTCGACGGGTAGGAGCAGCGTGACCGCCGTTCCCTTGCCCGGTGTTGACTGGATCTGAAGCGAGCCTCCGATGAGCTCGGCGCGCTCGCGCATGGAGAGAAGTCCGACCGACTTCTTGTGGCGGGCGGCCTTCACGAGATCGAAGCCCATCCCGTCGTCGGTCACGTGCAACACCCAGTTGTCATTCGCGCGGGACCACGCGATGCCTACCGCGCTCGCGTGCGCGTGCTTGTGTACGTTCTGGAGGCCCTCCTGCATGACGCGATAGATCGCGAGCTCCGCCATCGGACTGAGCCCGGTGTCCTTGAGGTCGAGCTGAATCGCGACCTTGATGCCGCAACGCGCTTCCCACTCGGACGCGTAGTTGCGCATGGCCTCTGCGAGGCCGAGCTCGGTCAGTTCGGGCGGACGAAGGTCGTAGATCATCGCGCGCACGGAATCGAGCGATCCACGGAATTGGCCCTTGAGATTCGACAGCTCGGTCTTCAGGGTCTGGCGGACCTCGGCCGGAGCCCGTTCGGCGATGCGCTCGAGGTATTCGACCTCGAAGATCGCGTTGGCGAGCACCTGCGCCGGTCCGTCGTGAACGTCGCGATAGAGCCGCTCTCGCTCGGCCTCGAGGCTTCCGAGCACGCGCTGGGCGACTTCGACGGACTCATCCTCGGCGTCCGACGAAGGATCGATGCCCGAACCGAGCAGATAGGCGGCGCTCGACTCGATGTGCTGCACCACGAGCTGCAATTGCTTTAGCCGCCGGTAGTCGCGCTGCGTCTCCGGGTCGAGCTCCCCGTTGGTGGTGTGGCGCCCGCGGTCCTCGGCGTGTTTCTGATATGTGCGCGCGTACTTCTCGACCTGCTGGCGCAAGTTGCGCACCTCGAGCCGCAAGGCGTCGACGATGCCGTCAAATTGCGCGTCGAGATCGTCGGCTTGACGGACGATGCGAGTGGGCTCTTTCGTGGCTCGAAGTATCGCTCAGGGCACTCGCAACATCACCCATTCGGGGGTTCGCGCGAGTATCGGCCAGCCGAGCGCGGCGCCCTCAACTGCGATCGCGTCCGACGGAGCGACGAGGACGGTGCGAATGCCGCGCTTGACCAGCACCTGCCGCCAATCAGGGTGCAGTCCGATCACCCCGCGATAGTCGTCGAGCGCTTCTCCGACGTACGGGAAGAGCCTTCCGTCGACGAATACGGGAGTTGCAGGCGCGTACCAAATGAGGAAGCCGCCCCACTCGTAGCGGTTCAAGAGGCCTGGACCGGCCGGTAGTTGGGGCAAAGCGGCGATCGGAAATGCGCTGAGGTCGGGGTCGCGTGGAGCGGTCGCGATGCCGGCGATGAGCATCGCGAAGGCAACGAGAGCAGCAATCCCGTTCGCGATGAGCCCTCCCTCGGCCACTGACCGGCCTCGGCTTTCGCCTTCGCCGGCCGCTTCGCGGTGGGGCCTCGGGTCCCCCTGCGCCGTACGACCCCGCGTCCTCATCACACTCGGTTGCATTCCTCGCAGCACATCGCCCCACGCGTCTCTCAAAGTTCGTACCCCTTCGTTCCACGCATCCGGTCCCCATGAAGAGAGGAACGGAGCCGCGGCGATCGGGAAGAACACGAGATGGCGCGTCGCGGTCAGCGAGACGAAGGCGACCGGGACGAGCACGGCGATCTCGAACAACACGTCGCGGCCGCGCGTCCGCGGCGCGAGCATCGCGGTCGCGAGGGTCGCGAGAAATGCAACCGAGAAGAGAAGGCCAGGCAGGGTCGTGACGTCCGGAGTCCCTTCCTCCTGCACGAAGCGCGGCGGCGCGAGAAAATGTCCGCCGGAGGACGTCCACGTCCCGAGACCGGCGGGCGTGACGAACGTGGCGAGCACGGACGCGATCGCGATGGCCGCGTACCGGCGGCGACGAGACGGATCGACGACAGCGCGCTCGACCGCGACGACGAGCACCAGTCCCAGCCCGAGCGCGTACGAACCGTGAAGATTCGCCCACAGGAGGACGAGCGGGACGCAGAGCGCGAACGCGGTGAGGGAGCCGCGACGGACGGCGCGAAGGAGTGCGATCAGGATCGCGAAGCAGACGAGTCCGAAGAGCTCGGGACGATCCGTCCACGCGAATCGCGAGACGCCGATCGCGGGAAGCGATGCGAGCACGGCAATGAGCGGCCGGAGCGGTCGCTCAGCGAGCGCGGTCCAGACGACGATCCCGATGAGCACGCCGACCGCGAGGGCACGCAGCGCGATCGCGCCAGTCCACGACCCGATCGAGTACGCCACATAGAAGAGAAGCTCGCCGAGCCACTGATCCGGAAGGACCGACTTGCCGGCGACCGTCCACGAATAAGTGTCGACGCGCGGCACGCCATGGGCGGCGATGTCGCGACCGACCGCGAGATGCCAGAAGAAGTCGCTGTCGGAGACCGGTGCGCGCGTGGCCGCGAACGCCACGAGCCCGGCGAGGACGAGCGGAACGACGAGGAGCGGTCTCATCGCGAAGGCCGCTGCAGCAAGAGCGCGGTCGCATCTTCGGCGACCACGGTCCATCCCAGATCGCGGAGCGCCGCGACGAGCGGTCGATCGGGACGAAGCAGCACCTGCGCGATGGCATGACGATCGAGTTGGTCACGCCACCCCGGGCGCACGAAGACCATCTCCTCGTACTCGGTCAACACGTCCGGCAGGAACACGAAGAGGCGGCCGTCGATGAAGACGGGGCGCTCGGGAACGCGCCAAATCAAGTAGCCGCCCCAGTCGTACTCGTTCAGCAGGTTCCCGCTTGTCGCGGCGAGCTTCGCGCGGGCCACCGTGGGGTACTGCGTTTCGATCGGAGCGAACGGCGCGGTCGCCACGCTCGCGGCGACCATCGCGACAAGGCCCGCACCGACTCCGACGATGACCGGGCGCGGCAACGCGAAGCGCGAAGCCGGACGCCACCGCCACCAGAGATCGGAGAGACCACTTGCGATGAACGGCGTCGCGGCGAGGGCGAAGTACGGCATGTGCCGCTGCGCGGAGAGACCCAGCCAGAAGAGCGGCACGAGCAAGAGCGCGTCGAGGAGAGTTCCACCGCGAGCGAGCGCCAGCCCGAGCGTCACGAGTCCGAACACTGCGAACACGAAGCCCGCGGGCCGGAGCACGTCGGGCGGCGCCTCCTCGACGATGAACCGCGGCGGTGAGGTCGCGTGGGCCGCCGCCGCGCCGAGACCGAGTGAGCCAGGGTCGACGAACGACGCAGCGAGAGCGAGGGCCGCGGCAGCGGCGAAGGGCAGCGCATTCCGGCGGGTGAGGACGGCCTCGGCCGCGAATATCGCCACGAGCGCGAGACCGAGCGCGTACCCGCCATGAAGGTTCGTCCACAACAGGATGAGCGGCGGCACCACGAAGAGGAGTCGCGTTCTGCCGGCGCGCGCCGCGATGAGCAGCTCGAGCAGAAGAGGGAAGAGCGCGAAGGTGAAGAGCTGCGGGCGATCCGTCCATGTGATCTCCGACAGAGCGAGCGCGAGCGCGGTGACCGCAAGCGCGAACGGCGCCGGCGCCGCGCGAAGGGCTACTCGGGTGATGAAGAAGGCACCGACCGCGATGAGGGTCGCCCGGAGGAGGGCGATCCCAGTCCAGCCACCGAGAAGATACGACCCGTAGAGGGCGAGCTCGCCGAGCCATTCGCCGACGCTGTACGGCGCCCCGTTCACGGTGCTCGAGAAGACGTCCGCGCGAAGAAGCTGACCGTGCTCGACCATCCATTTCGCCGACGCGAGGTGCCAGTACGTGTCGGGGTCGCCGCCGGGAAGCGAGACGGCGATGGCGAAGGCCGCTGCGGCGACGAACAGAGGAGCGATCCGCCAGGCCGTCATCAGCGCATGATCTGGTCAGGCGAAAGGCAGCCCGGATTTCCGATGAGCGAATACACGCGGATGGCACCACTCTCCGCGCGCTGACCGAACCACGGAGAATCGCTTCCCTCGTACAGCGACTGGTATGCGGAGAAGTGCGCGGGCTCAAGCACGAGAGATTCGGCGCGATAGGCGACGGCGACACAGGCCGCTGTCTCGGGACCGTCGGCGGGCGTGAGGATGACGCTTCGGCCGGAGATCCACCGCCACGCGGCGGCGTCGATCGCGAGGAATGGCCCCGGCGGAATCAGCTCGAGGGCGGCCACGCGCGCGCGATATCCCTCGTTGAACGATGCATCCCAATTCGTCAGCCCGAACACCGCCAGGACCAGGACGGCCAGGAGCGTCCCGTATGCCGCGAGGCGGCGCGTGTTCTGCTCGAGCCGAGCGAGCCAGCTCTCGCCACCGAGCGCCACGAGGGCCATCGCGAACGGGTAGAACGCGGCGACCGAGTGAAAGTACGAGCCGCGCGTGGCGTGGAGGGGCCAGACCAGCCCCTCGGCGACATAGATAAGGAGTGCGAGCGCGGCGAACGCGCGCACCGCCGGGAAGCGCCAGCCCGCACGAAGGCCCAGCCAGAGCGGCACGGCGAGGAAGAGGAGCAGGGCGGCGAGCGCGACGACGAGGTCCGACCAGAGCGCCGAGAGACGCACGCCAATCAAGGTCGCGAGATCCGCGGTGCCGCTCGGGGTCAATGCGAAGAAGTCCTCGTATCGGACCAGGAAGACGCCTTTCACGAGCGCGACCGCCGGCGAACCCGGAAGCGCGAGGCCGCGCACGAGCCAGGCAAGGCCGATGGCCAGAGCGACCGCGCTCCCAGCGATACCGGGTGCGCGCGACGAACGGCGCACCGTCAGCGCGAGTAACGCGACGCCGAAGAGCGCTCCCTCGGCCCGCGCGAGGAAGAGAAGACCGACGAGCGCGCCCGCGATCGCGCCGGCGCGGAGGTCGCCCACCGCCGCGCGCGCGAAGGCGACGAAGAACAACGTCCCCACCAGCGCGGCGATCGCGAACGAGTCCAGCGTGACCCACGCCGGCGCGAACGTGAACCCACCAAGTCCGGCGAGCGCCGCGGCGACGAGCGCGGCGCGTGCGGACGCGCCGATCGAGCGCGCGGAAACGTACGCCGCCGTCGGCACGAACGCGGCGACGGCGATGATCGCGGCCTGCGCCGAGCGGAACGTCCCAAGGATCGGCTCGAGAGCCGCGATCCCGCCCGCCTGCACGACCGTGGCGAGCGGCATCCAGAAGCGATGGCTCGGGACCGGAAGCGCTTCCAGATGCGGCGCCTCAAGAAAGTTCCAGATGAAGTCGGCGGTGAGACCTTCACCGTGCGCGAGCCGTCCGGCGACGTCCACGTAGTAGTACGCGTCGGTGAAACCCGGTTGGGTCACGACGAACGCCGCGGAGAGGACGCGAAACACGACAAGTCCAAGCGAGAGAACGACGAGCGCCCGGGTCACGGTCCCGCGCCGATCCGTTCGGTGCGCCCGGTCCGGAGGTACAGCACGCCGCCGACGACGATCACCGAGAAGACGCTGACCGCGCGGTCGAGAACCGCGACGGCGACGGCGTCGTTCTGCGCGAGACCGAATCCGGTGGTCAGGATGTAGACCATCGCGATCTCGACGAACCCGAAGCCCGCCGGGGTGAGCGGGACAGTCGTGAGAAGCGAAGACGAGACGGCGACGAAAATCACCTGCGACGGCGGCAGGTAGAGACCGAGCGCGAAGAGGACGAGCAGAAGGCGGCTCGTCTCGAGGAACCAGACGAGGAGGGTCAACGGCCCCGCGACGGGCAGGGCGCGAAAGCTGTGGAGGACGCCCTCTCGGAAGAGCCGGCCGATGCGGCGGACCTCCGCGGGAAAGAACCGCCCGAGCCGCGGGCCGATCGCGTATAGCCCGACCAGGCCGAGCAGGATCACGAGGCCAAGCGCCCCGCCCGTGATGTAGAGGATGTTGAGGTCCGGCAGGATCGTGCGGCCGAAGGCGACATACCCGTCGACGACGAGCAGTCCGAAGACGACGAACAGGTCGAGGAGCCGCTCCGCGACGACCACCCCGACCGTGCGCGATAGCGAGATGCCGAAGCGACGCTTGACCAGGTAGCTGCGGTACAAGTCGCCGAGCTTTGCCGGCACGAGGCAGTTCACGAACCAGCCGAGGAGAAGGATTTCGAGAAGGTCGCGTCCGAAGATGCGCGCGCCGCCCTCGCGCAGCAGCCGCGCCCACCGGATGGCGCGGACCGGGAACGACAGGTAATAAACAAAGAGCGCCGCGAGCACGAAGACGGGATCCGCCCGCCGCAATGTGCCGAACGCCTGCGACCAGTCCACGTTCCGTGCGAAGAACGCGATGAGCGCGATGGGGATCGCCGTCGAGATGAGCTCGCGCCAACCGAACAGCTGGCGCCGAACGGCGAGCTCGTCGGTACGCTCCGCCGCCGCGGCGAGCTGCTCGATCGTCGGGTCCTCGACGTGCGTCGAGGCCTGCTTCAGCGGGTCTCGGTGGGGCTCTTTCGTCCCAGCCACTTCCGAAACCGGTCGTATCGGGTGTAAACGTGGACCCCGCCGCCGGAGAGTCGTCCCTGCGCCACGCCCTGTTTGAGGGAGGTCAGAAAATCGCCACGCCCGGCGAAATCAGGCATCTCGACGAATGCGCGGCCGAGCTCGGACACGCGATGCGCATCGCTTCCGGCCGTCCCGACGATGTCGTGCTCCTTCGCGTACGCGGCGGCCGAACGGTTGTTCAGAAAGATCGCCTCGCGGGCGTTGAAGATCTCGAGCGCGTCGATGTGCGTGCGCAGGCGATCCAGAGAAGCGCGCCGCATGTGGTAGCGCCGATTCATGCTGAAGGGATGCGGCACGACGACCAGCCCGCCCTGATCGTGGATGCGCGCGATCGTCTCTTCGCCGCTCAGGTCCCGAGGAACGACGCGCTCGAGAAAGAGCCCGATGATCTCGCCGTCACGCGAGCTGATCTCCTCGCCGACGATCACGCGAAAGCCGTCGGCGAGCTCCCGCAATCGGAGCGCGCCGTCGATCGTGTTGTGGTCTGTCGCGCAGATGACGTCGATGCGCGCGGCGCGCACGCCGCGGGCCTGCTCGGCGATCGGCGTGCGACTGTCCGGCGAGGCCTCGCAGTGCGTGTGCATGTCCACGCGAACACGCTTCGCCTCGGTTCCTATGGGGCCCTTCCTTTTTCAAGAGCGTCCTGGACGACGGCGCGGACGCGCTCGCGAAATCGTGACACATCGAAGCGGCGCGCCGAGTCGCGAAGTGCTTTCGGTTCGAAGCGGGCGCGCTCCGCGCGCAGAATGCCTTCGGCGAAGGCCCGAGCCTCGGGAACGTCGACCAGAACGCCTTCCTGGCCGTCGCGAACGATGTCGAACACGCCGCCCGCGGCAAGAGCGACGACGGGAGCGCCCGAAGCGAGGGCCTCGACACAGACGATCCCAAAGTCGTCCTCGGCGGGGAAAACGAGACCGCGCGCCGACGCGAGCAGCGAGCGGAGCGTCGCGTCGTCAGCGCGCCCGGCGAAGACGACGTTCTCGCTCGCGATGCGCTCGAGCGCTCCGCGCTCGCGGCCTTCGCCCACGACAAGGAGGCGCAGTCCGATCTCGTTGAAGGCGCGCACGGCGACGTCCGCGCGCTTGTACGCCGAGAGCCGCCCGACGAAGAGCCAGAAGTCACCGCGCTCGTCGTTCGCAACGAACGAATCGACGTCGACCGGCGGGTGGACGACGTCGATCGCATCCACCGGCACGCCGTAGTAGGTCTGTATGCGCCCCCGCACCGCGGTCGAGTTCGCCATCCAGCGATCGAACCGTCGCGCGGCTTTCTGGTCATCGTCGCGAAGGCGACCGAGGAGATCGCGCACCAGGGGAACGAGCGGCGCGGGCACCTCCTCCTGCAAGTAACGATCGCTCCAGTCGTAGAGATAACGCGTCGGCGAGTGGCAGTACGCGACCGCGACCGTGCGATCGGGAAGACCGATGCCTTTGATGAACGCGCTCGTCGAGACGACTGCGACGTCCGTCTCGGGCGGCACGCGAAGCGCCCGGGCCGCATTGGGGTACAGCGGCAGCAGCAGTCGATGGCTCTCGCCGAGCAGAAAGTGTTGGAGATAGCTGGTGCGAAGCGTCCATCCCGGCAGATCCCCGTAGCGGCGACGATCGTGGAAGAACGTGTAGACGGGCGCCTCGGGCCACATCTGGTGCAGCGTCTCGACCACGCGCTCGGCGCCGCCGTGCATGACGAAGTACTCGTGCGCCAGCGCGAGCTTCATCGGCCAAGAATGCGCTGGCGCGCGACGAGAGCGGCGAAGACCGGCAGGACGCGCTGGCGCCGCCAGCGGCTCGGCTCGAACGCCAGCCGCCAGAGCCACTCGAGGCCGACGGCGTGAACGAAGCGGGGCGGAAGCCGTACCCGCCCGGCGAGCTGATCGAAGACGCCTCCCACGCCGATGGCCGTCCGAACGGATGGAAGGAGCGGCAGGTTCCGCGCGATCCAACGCTCCTGCGCCGGCATGCCGTAGGCGACAAGGAGAACGCGCGCCCCAGCGGCCTGGATCCGCGCGCGGATCGCCTCGTCGTCCTCGGGCGCCGGCGAGCCGCCGTGGGTACCGGCGATGCGCAGCGAGGGGATCCGCCGCCCCAGCGTCGCTGCCGCGCGCTCGGCGACGCCCGGCGCGGCGCCCAGCAGGAAGACCGGACCGCTGACCAGCTGAAGGACCGCCGGTACGAGCAGACGGCCCGGCACGCGGCCGGGCAGCGGATCGCGGAGCACACGAGACGCGACGAGCACGCCGGTGCCGTCGGCAACGACCAGATCGGCGGCTCGCGCGATCTCTCCGAGATCGGCATCGCCCCGGGCGAGCATCACGAACTCTGGATTCGCCGTGATGACAAAGGTTCGCTGTCCCGCGGCGTGGCGTTCGATGATCCGTTCCGCCGCGGCGGCGAGGTCGATGCGGTCGAAGCCGACGCCGAGGATGTCGACGCGCGCCGGCGCCAAGGCTCCCTCGCTAGTGGACTGCGACGAGGCTTCTGCGGAAGAAGTCGAGATGCTCGAGCGCGAGGCCGGTGCCCTTGGCAACGCAGTAGAGCGGGTTTTCCGCGACATAGCAGGCGACGCCGGTGACCTGCGTCAGGAGCTTGTCCATGTTGCGGAGGAGGGCGCCCCCGCCCGAGAGGACCATGCCCTTATCGATGACGTCTGACGCGAGCTCCGGAGGAGTCTCCTCGAGAACGGCCTTCACCGCACCCATGATCTGCTGAAGAACAGGATCCATCGCCTCGGAGATCTCGTTCGAACCGATCGTGATCGTCCGCGGCAGACCGGCGATGAGATCGCGCCCGCGCACTTCCATCGTGAGCTCGGGATCCATGGGCAGCGCGGACCCGATCTGGATCTTCACGTCCTCGGCGGTGCGCTCGCCGATCATCAGGTTGTAGCGCTTGCGCACGAAGTTCGCGATCGCTTCGTCGAGCTTGTTGCCCGCCGCGCGAACGCTCCGCGATACGACGATGCCGCCGAGCGAGATGACCGCGATCTCCGCGGTGCCACCACCGATGTCGATGATGAGGTTGCCGGACGGACCCGAGATCGGGATGTTCGCGCCGATCGCGGCGGCGAGCGGCTCCTCGATGAGGTGCGCCTCGCGCGCTCCCGCTCGGATCGCGGCGTCCTTCACGGCGCGTCGCTCGACGCTCGTCACACCCGACGGGACGCAGATCATCAGCTGGGGTTGAAAGATGCGGATCTGGCCGCACACCTTGTTGATGAAGTACCTGAGCATGTACTCGGTAATCACGTAGTCCGCGATCACGCCGTCGCGCATCGGACGGAGCGCGGTGATCGTGCCCGGCGTACGGCCGAGCATGAGCCTCGCCTCCTCACCCACCGCGACGATCCGGGGCCGGTTCGAGCCATCCTCCTTCGCCAGCGCGACGACCGACGGCTCGGTGAGGACGATCCCCTTCCCACGGACGTAAACGATGACATTGGCAGTGCCGAGGTCTATGCCGATCTGGCGGGAGAACACGCGGTGAACTCTAACGGGCTAAGAGACCGAAAAGTGCGCTAGATCGTCACGCACCGACCGCTGTGAGGATGAAGTCGGTTGCAAATCCGAGGATGAGCCCGGCCAGGATGCCCCAGGTCGTCATGTCTTTGTGTCCCAGCTTCCGCGCGACGGCGAGAAGTTCGATGACCACGTAGAGGATCGACCCCGCCGCGAGCGCGAGGAACGCGGCAAAGACCGTCTCACTCTGGAAGGACTGGCCGATGACGGTCCCGACGAACGTCGGACTGCCCGCGATGAGGCCGAGCGCTCCGAGAAAGCGCCAGCTCGGGAGGTGCGTCTCGCCCGCGAGCGGTCCCACGATGCCGAAGCCCTCAGTCGCGTTGTGCAGCGCGAACCCGATGACAAGGACGAGTGCAAGACGCAGCTGCCCGCCGGCAGCGGACTGGCCGATCGCGAGGCCCTCCGAGAGGTTATGAAAGCCGATCCCGAGCGCGATGAAGAACGCGAGCCGCTGAGCCGGCCGCAGGCGCGCGATCGGACCCGCGCGAAACTCGCGAACGTCCGCGGCGCCAGGGCCAAAACGCATGGCCGCGCGCGCGCGCCGCGCGAGCCAGAGGTCGTAATAGACGAGGCTCATGAGGCCGACGGTCAAAGACACCGCAAAGACAAGTGCGAGCCAACCGAAATGCAGCCATGTGCCGCCGCTCTTTGTCGCCTCCGCGAGCGCTCCTTCCACGGGCGCGATGCCTTTGGCGAGGACGTCCCAGAAAAGGAAGAGGAGGATTCCCGTCGCGCCGGCGTTGAGCAGCGAGCGCATCCGGGTCGACGCGCTGCGCATCCGGCCGAGGGGCAAACCGAGGAACACGGTGAATCCCGCGATCGCGCCCAGCGCGAGGATCTCGCCCATCGACATCGCGGCCTTCGGTCACTCCCGGTGCGATACTCGCCGTGGGGAGCGTCCCTTTTTGGTCGTCCAAACGGCTAAGGTGAGCCTAACCATTTCCGACCGCGGAGGTCAACAATTACCACTTCGCCCGCCGTCGAGGAGTATCTCCAAGCTATTTACACGCTCGGCGATGAGAACGGACACGTCGTTTCGGCGCGTCTCGCGGAGTTCCTCGGCTTCTCCGCTCCCGCCGTCTCGGAGATGGTTCATCGGCTCGAGCGGGAAGGCCTGATCGCGCTTGACGACCGTAAAGAAGTGCATCTGACCAAGACCGGCCAGGGCCACGCGAACTCGATCGTCCGCCGCCATCGCCTTGCCGAGCGGTTCCTCGTCGAGATCCTCGGGTTCGAGTGGTGGAAGACCCACGAAGAGGCGGAGCGCTTGGAGCATGGGATGTCGCCCGAAATGGAGAAGCGGATCCAGGACGTCCTCGGCGATCCGCAGACCTGCCCGCACGGCAACCCGATGCCCGGCGTGACGCCGCGCCCGACCAAGCCGCTCGAGCGCGTGACGCCCGGCACAACGGCAACGGTCGAGCGCATCCCCGATCAGTTCGAGCACGAGCCCGGCTTCCTCGAGTACCTGGATTCCCAGGGCCTGCGGCCCGGCGTTGACGTTCGCGTCGTCGATCTGCGACACGGGCAGCCGATCCGCGTCATGGTCGACGGCAGCGAGCGAACCATCCGCGCGGACTGCGGGCAGAAGGTATGGGTACGCGCATGAGCGAGAAATCCACGATCTACGTCCAAGGCGAGGGCAGCTACTGGCTCGCGCACGTTCCGGTGCTACGCGGCTGCATCGCGTCGGGGACGACGCGTGACGAGGCGATCGCGAACGCGCGCCGCGCCTTTCGCGCGTACCTCGAGCTGCTCGACGCGCGCGGCGTCTCCATCGAACACTGGAAGGACCTCGACCCCGACACCTTCGAGGTGCGTGACCTGCCGGCGGATCGCGTCGTGCCCGAGGACATCGGGCGGATGGAGGAGCACGAGCTCCGCGACTTCTTGCATCAGTTCGAAGCTTCGCGCGCGGCGCTCCTTTCGCTCGTCCGCGAGATCTCCGCGGACGAGCTCGAGCGAAAGCCCATCGAAACGATGTGGAGCGTGCGCGAAGCGCTCGAGCACGTGATGCTTACCGAAGCCTCACTTCTGTCGCGACTCGAGAAATGGCCTACGGATCCGTACAACACGCTGCAGGCCGTCCATCGGATGGCGTTCCAGCGATTCACTGTCATGGAGCCCCCGGATACGGACCTCGATCACGTGGTCTTGGGCCGGCGATGGACGACGCGCAAGGTCATGCGCCGGATCCTCGAGCACGAGTTCGAGCATCTCGGGCACATCCAGGAGATCGTCGCCGCGCTAGCGGCGCATCGCCCGCCCGACTGATCTACCGGCGGCGACTCGATGCCCACCGCACGGCCTCGCCCGCGCGGCGCTCGATGATCCCCCGCTGATCGGCGCGCACGTCCGGGAGATCCGCCGGATCGAACGCGCGGACCTCGACGAGCTCTTCGGACAGCCGCTCGGTCCCTCCGAGCGGTCGGTACGCGTAGACCAGCTCGATGCGTTGCCAGCGATACCCCTGATTCGCCTCGAGGATCGGACCGACTTCGATCTCAATACCTGTCTCCTCACGGACCTCGCGAGCGAGCGCGTCCTCGAGCCGCTCGCGCGGAGAAAGAAAGCCGCCGAGAAAGCGCCACTCTGGCGCTCCGAAACGGTGGCGCGCCAGGATCACGTGGCCTTTCGGGTCGACGCCGAGACCAACGACGCCGACCAGGAACCGCGACTGGGTGCGATCGAGGATGCGCCGCTGCCAGCGAACCGGCAGCGCGTTGTAGAAGACCGCGAGAAGACGGAAGAGCACGACGAAAGACTAGCTAAGGCGCTCCTATCGGCACCGCTCCGATTCCGTGCGCTTTGGGAACCGCGACCTTCTGCACCACCGCGCGTGTCTTCACGTCGATGACGTTCACCATGCCGTCGACGTTCGTGGTCGTCAGAAGCCGATCTCCCTCCGGGTCATATGTCGTATGGAAGGGCTGCTGGCCGAGCTTCGTCTCCGAAAGGACCCGGCGCTCCTTCCAGTCGACCCAGAGGAGCCCGGGGCCGAGGTGATCGGAGAGGACCATGAGCGAACGGTCCGCCATGAAGAAGACGCCGTCCTGGTCGACCTTCTCGGTATGGAACGGATAGGTCCCGGGAAGGTGGATCTCCTTCTTGACGGTCTTCGTGGCCGGGTCGTAGATGACCATCCGATCCGACGGCTTGTCGAGGAACCCCGAGGAGCTCGACCAGACCTCGCTCTCGTCGGGTGTGAAGTACGCGTCGTGCACGTCGCTGATCTTGATCGGAGTGATCTTGTTCGTCGCGAGGTCGTAGACGCGAAGGACGTCGCCCTGCGTCGTGTTCGTGAGCGTGAACCAGAGCTCGTTCGGCCGGCTCGGTGCGATCGTGAGCACGTGCTGCGGCACGCCGACCATGAGCGGCGGGAGCGGCTTCCACGTCGCCGCTTCGAAGCGCGCGATGTATGTGTCGTGCTCGTGACCGACGAAGAGCGTCTTGGCGTCGGGAGACCACGCGATCCCGTGGGGCTGCTTCCCGACCATCAGGCGAACGACCTCTTTCATCGAGAACGGATCGATGATCGAGGTCGAGTTGCCCATGCGGTTGTTGACCGCGACCCATTTCCCATCGGGCGACACGCCGAGCTGATGCGGGAGCTTGCCGACCGCGATCTTCCCAACGAGCGCGTACGGCTCGCCGGGTTTGCCGTCGAGCACCCAAACCTGATCGGTGCTCTCCGACGCGACAAAGATCCGAAGCTTCGAATAGAGCGGCGTCGGCGATGGCGCCGGGATCGGCGTCGGCGTCGGAGACGAGGCCGGCGCGGGTTCGGACTGATATGAAGCGACGTCGGACACAACGGGTGCTTCGACCGTCGTCGACGCGCACGCGGCGGCGGCGATCGTCGCGATCAGCCCGAGCGCGAACGTACGAACCAGCCCTACCGCCATTCCCCCGCCCCCAGCGACAGAGCCTAGCGGTTTAGCGAGCGGTCGCGCCCTACTTGACCCTCATCTGCGCCGGCGGCGGCCTTCGCTGACCCGCAGGCGGACGAGCGCGCGCTGAAGCTCGGCTCGCGCGCGCTGCTCGTCGGCGGCAGAGGCAGGGCCCGCGGCGAGGACCTGCTGAGCGCGCTCCCGCGCCTGCTGGGCGCGGTTGGCGTCGATCTCGTCGGCCGGCTCGGCCGCGT
The DNA here is from genome assembly GCA_038040345.1 of Chloroflexota bacterium. GTDB lineage: Bacteria > Chloroflexota > Limnocylindria > P2-11E > P2-11E > 3-1-20CM-2-70-9. Next base: position 1,058,389 of record JBBPIQ010000001.1, on the reverse strand, counting down.
CGGTCAGCACGACGACTCGGTCGCCGCGCACGTCCATGAAGCCGCCGAACACGGCGAGGACTTCCTCCACGCCACCCTTCTTCACCTTGAACTCCCCCGGGCCGAGGGTGGTGAAGAGCGGAACGTGGTGCGGAAGGATCCCAACGTAGCCCTCGCTCGCGGGCGCGACGACCATGTCCACGTCGTCCTCGTACACCTTGCGCTCCGGTGTGATGACTTCGAGATGGAGCGGCATGGCGCTAAGCCCCGCCTTCCTTAGACAGGCGCTCGCCCTTCTCGCGGGCCGTTTCGATCGTTCCTACGTTGTAGAAGGCTTGCTCCGAAAGGTCGTCGTGCTTGCCTTCGAGGACCTCGCGGAAGCTGCGAACGGTGTCGGCGACCTTGACGTACTGCCCGGCGACGCCGGTGAACTGCTCCGCGACGAACATCGGCTGCGCGAGGAATCGCTGGAGCTTGCGTGCGCGCGCGACGAGGAGCTTGTCCTCGTCGGAGAGCTCGTCGATTCCGAGGATCGCGATGATGTCCTGAAGGTCCTTGTAGCGCTGCAGCACGCGCTGCACTTCGCGCGCGGTCTCGTAGTGCTCCTGCCCGACGATGTTCGGGTCGAGCGCGCGACTCGTCGAGGTCAAGGGATCGACGGCCGGGTAGAGACCGAGCTCGGTGAGGTAGCGCTCGAGCCGGATCGAGGCGTCGAGGTGAGCGAACGTCGTCGCCGGCGCGGGGTCGGTGTAGTCGTCGGCCGGCACGAACACGGCTTGGAGAGAGGTGATCGATCCCTTCTTCGTCGAGGTGATCCGTTCCTGCAGCTCGCCCATCTCGGTCGCGAGAGTTGGCTGGTAACCGACGGCGCTTGGCATTCGGCCGAGGAGCGCCGACACCTCGGAACCGGCCTGCGTGAAGCGGAAGATGTTGTCGATGAAGATGAGGAGGTCGCGGCCCTGCTCGTCGCGGAAGTACTCCGCGATGGTGAGGCCGGTGAGCGCGACCCGCAGGCGCGCCCCGGGCGGCTCGTTCATCTGACCGAAGACCATCGACATCTTGTCGATGACCCCCGACTCCTTCATCTCGCCTAGCAGCTGGGTTCCCTCACGCGATCGCTCGCCCACGCCGCAGAAGACGGAGTAGCCACCGTGCTCGGACGCGACGTTGCGGATCAGCTCCTGGATGACGATGGTCTTGCCGGTACCGGCGCCACCGAAGACCGCCGACTTCCCACCTTTGAGAAAGGGGCAGATGAGGTCGATGACCTTCATGCCCGTCTCGAAGATCTCCGCCTGCGTCGACTGGTCGGTGAACGGAGGTGGCGGGCGGTGGATCGGATCGCGCCGGTCGCCCTTGACCTCGCCCTTGCCGTCGATCGGCTCGCCGATGACGTTGAAGAGACGGCCGAGGGTCGCTTCTCCGACCGGGACAGTGATCGGCCCGCCTGTAGAGATCGCCTCCATCCCGCGGCGGAGCCCGTCCGTCGCGGCCATCGAGACGGCACGAACCCAGTTGTTGCCGAGATGCTGCTGGACTTCGGCGATAACTTCGCTGCCGTCGTCGCGCCTCACCGCGAGTGCGTCATAGATCTTGGGCAGGTGGCCTTCTTCGAACTGGACGTCGAGGACCGGACCGATGATCTGAACGATCTTTCCGGCGTCCTTGCCTTCCTTCTTCTTGGTGGCTCCGCTCATCGCTAACGCCATGTCTTCCTACCCCTTACCGAGGGCCTCGGCCCCCGATGCGATCTCGAGCATTTCTTTGGTGATGCGTGACTGGCGCGCTTTGTTCGCGGCGAGCGTGAGGTCGTCGATGAGGTCACCGGCCGCATCCGTCGCGTTGCGCATGGCGACCATCTGCGCCGAGAACGCGGAGGCCTTCGACTCGAGGATCGTCTGAAACACCGCGACCTCGATCAGGCGCGGGATGACCTCGTTCAGAACGGTCTCGGGATCCGGCTCGAAGAGGTATTGCAGGATCGGCTGGTCGTCCCGGTCTTCTTCCTCCGGGACGAACGGCAGGAGTCGTCGGATCGTCGGCTCCTGGCGCAGCGTGTTCACGAACCTCGTGAAGGCCAGATAGATCTCGTCTACCTTGCCCGTCACGAACTCCTCCACCGCGACCCGCGCGATGACGTTCGTGTCCGTGCTCGTCGGCCGGTCCGGGATCCCAGGGAACTCGGCGGTCACCGGGGTGCGCAGCCGACGCAGCTGGTTGATGCCCTTGCGGCCCACTGCGATGAACGAAGCGGCGGGCTGCTGCTGCGAGAAGCGCAGCGTCGCGCGGATGAGGTTCACGTTCATCGGCCCTACGAGCCCACGGTCTGTGGTCACGAGAACGATCCCGACGCGCCGGACCTCGCGCTTCGCAAGTAATGGGCTCGTCTCGGGGTCGGCGTAGGGTGCGAGCTCGTTCAGGACTGTGCGGAGGCGCTCCTCGTACGGGCGCGAAGCAAGAACGGAGGCCTGCGCTCGGCGCATCTTCGACGCGGCGACGAGCTGCATCGCGCGCGTGACCTGCTGGATGTTTTTGATGCTCCGGACCCGTCGCCGGAGCTCGCGCTCTGACGGCACGCGTTAGGCCTTCGAGGGCGGTTGGGGCTTTTTGTCTTCCGGCGAGGTGGCGGCTGCGGGCTTCTCGTCTTCCGGCTTCGAGGGCGGTTGGGTCTTCTTCTCTTCCGCCGGGGTGGCGGCGGGGGGCTTTTTGTCTTTCGGCGAGGCGGCGGCGGCGGGCTTCTCGTCTTCCGGCTTCGAGGGCGGTTGGGCCTCCTTGTCTTCCGGCGAGGTTGCGGCGGGGGCCTTCTTCTCTTCCGGCGGGGCGGCGGCGGAGGGCTTCTTGTCTTCCGGCGAGGTTGCGGCGGGGGCCTTCTTCTCTTCCGGCGGGGTGGCGGCGGAGGGCTTCTTGTCTTCCGGCTTCGCGGGCGGTTGGGCCTTCTTCTCCTCCGACTTCGCCGGCGCTTGAGGCTTCTTGTCATCCGGCGACGCCGCGGCCGGCGGCTTCTCCTCCGTGTACGGGTTGGCTTTCCTGAACTCGTCGAGCATCGCGCGGACTTCCTTCTCGATGTCCGCGCTCCAGGCCTTGTCCTTGGCGATCTTCGCCGTGACGTTCTTGCCCACCGAGTCCATGAACCGATAGAGGTCACGCTCGTAATCGGCAACGCGCTCCTTCGGAACGTCGTCGATGAATCCGTTGGTCGCCGCGAAGATGATCACGACCTCTTTTTCGAGAGGCAGCGGCTGGTACTGCGGCTGTTTCATGATCTCCGTGACCTTCTCGCCTCGGCGGAGCTGCTGCTGCGTGGCCTTGTCGAGGTCCGAGCCGAACTGCGCGAACGCCGCGAGCTCACGGTACTGCGCGAGCTCCAGCTTCAAACTCCGCACGACCGCCTTCATCGCCTTCGTCTGCGCATCGCCGCCGACACGAGACACGGAAAGACCGGTGTTCATGGCGGGCCGCTGACCCTGGTTGAAGAGGTCGGTCTCGAGGTAGATCTGGCCGTCGGTAATCGAGATGACGTTCGTCGGGATGTAGGCCGAGATGTCGTTGGCCTGCGTCTCGATGATCGGCAGCGCGGTCAGCGAGCCGCCGCCCTCGTCCTTGTTGAGGCGGGCGGCGCGCTCGAGCAGCCGCGAGTGCAGGTAGAAGACGTCACCCGGGTAGGCCTCGCGGCCGGGCGGGCGCCGGGTGAGGAGCGAGACCTGCCGATAGGCCCAGGCGTGCTTGGTGAGGTCGTCGTAAACGATGAGTGCGTCCTTGCCGCTGTCGCGGAAGAACTCTCCCATCGCGCACGCGGCGAAGGGCGAGAGGTACTGAAGGGTGGCCGGGTCGGAAGCACCCGCGATCACGACGATGGTGTGCTCCATCGCCCCCGCCTCTTCGAGGGTCGCGACGATCTTCGCGACCGACGATTCCTTTTGGCCGATCGCGACGTAGATGCAGGTGAGGTCCTTGCCCTTCTGGTTGATGATCGTATCGATCGCGACGGCGGTCTTTCCGGTCTGCCGGTCGCCGATGATCAGCTCACGTTGGCCTCGCCCGATCGGGGTGATGGCGTCGATGACCTTGATGCCGGTCTGGACCGGCGTGTCGACGTTCTGCCGCATGATGACGCCGGGCGCCACGACGTCGACCGGCCGCGCCTCTTTCGTTTTGATCGGGCCTTTGCCGTCCAGCGGCCGCCCGAGCGGGTCCACGACGCGGCCGACGAGCGCGTCGCCTACCGGGGTCTCGACGATCCGCCCCGTAGTGCGGACCTCGCCACCCTCGGTGATGCCGGTGTAGTCGCCCAGGATGATCGCGCTCACCGTGTCTTCCTCGAGGTTGAACGCGAGGCCAAACACGTCGTTGCCAAAGTCCAGCAGCTCGGAGGCCATGCAGTTCGCGAGGCCGTAGACACGGGCGATGCCGTCTCCGATCTCGACCACTGTGCCGACGTCGACCGACTCGGCTCCCCCTTCGAAGCCCTTGATCTTCGCCTTGATGATGTCGGTGATCTCTGACGACGTCGTGGCCATGGTGATCCCCTCCTATGAAGCGAGCTCGCGCCCGAGTGCGACGAGCTTTGCGCGGACGGACGAGTCGATGAGGTGGTCGCCGATCTGCACCTTCGCACCACCGATGAGCGTCGGGTCGACGCCGAAAGTCGCGCGAAGCTTCCGTCGGGACTCGCGCTCGAGACGGGTAACGAGCTCGCGCTGCTCTGGTTCCTTGAGCGGAACGGCCGTCGTGATGCGCGCCTTCGCGATCCCCTGGCGCCGGTCGACGAGATCGCCGAATGCGAGGGCGATCTGCGGCACGAGGGCGATCCGATCGGTCTCGAGCAGAAGGACCATGAGCGATCGGACCACGGCCGGTTCTCCCGCGAGCGCGGCACCGAGTGCCGCGATCCGTTGCTTCATCGGAACGGATGGGTCGCGAAGGCCCGCGATCGTGACCCGATCGAAGACCGGAGCGAGCTTCTCAAGCGAGGTGCGGAGCTCCGCGACCGCGCGTTCGTTCGGCGAGAGCCCAAGGAGAGCTTCCGCGTAGCGGCGCGCCGCGGATCCGGAGAGGGCCAACTAGCTCTGTTCCGTGAGCTGCGGGGCCGCTTCGTCGAGAGACTGCTCGATCAACGCCTTGTGCTTCGCGGGGTCCAGCTCGCGACCGAGGACGCGGCTCGCCGCGAGAACGACCATGCCCGCCAGCTCCGAGCGGAGCTGCGCGAGCGCCTGATCGTGGAGCTGCTTCGCATCCTCGCGGCCGCGTTCGCGGATGCGGTCGGCCTCGGCTTTCGCCTGCGTGCGAATGTCGGCTGCGGCCGCTTCGGCGGCTTTGGTCATCCGCTCGGCGATCGCCTGCGCCTCTCGTCGGGCGTCCGCGAGGAGACGCTCGACCTCCGCCTTCATTTGCTCGCGCTCGGCCTTCGCCGCCTCGGCCATCGCCAGGCCTTCGCGGATCTTCTCCGCACGGTTCGCGAGAACCCCCAGGATCGGTCCCCACAGGTACCGACGCAGTAGATAGAGGATGACGAGGAAGTTGACGATCGAGACGAGCACCCAGAACGGGTGAACGACGAGCCCGGTCGGGCCTTCCTCCGCCAATAGCACGCCGAACGACATCTAGAGAGCCTTGCCCTGGAGCAAGAACGCGATGACGAACGAGAAGATGCCGAGGGATTCCGCGAAGACCACGATGATGATGCCGTTAGTACGGATCGCGTTCGCCGCGTCAGGGTTACGCCCGGTCGCCTCGGCGACCTTCGAGCCGGCGATGCCGATCCCGAGCCCCGCGCCGAGCGCGCCAAAACCGATCGCGATGCCAGCGCCAAGCCAGGCAAGACTCATGCGTTGCTACCTCCTCGCGAATTAGGCCGCCACAGGTTGTGCTTCGAGATGCGCTTCGGGTTCGTGCGCTTCGTGCTCCTCCCCGCCATGCGATTCGAGCGCAAGGATGATGTACAGGAGCACGAGGAACGCGAACACGAACGCTTGAATGAACCCGATGAAGAGCTCGAGCCCGATGAACGGGAGCGAGAAGCTCGGCACGAAAAGAAGGGCCGCCAGGACCGCGAGGACGATCTCGCCGCCCCAGATGTTGCCCCAAAGTCGGAGGGTCAGCGTGAGGATCCGGAAGAGCTCGCTGAAGAGCTCGATGATGCCCACGATGATCATCACTCCGCCCACGAGCACACCTTCGCGGAACCCCGTGAAGTTGAACCAGCGGGTGAAGTAGCCGATCCCGTTCTGGCGTATGCCGGCCGCCTGGTACCAAACGAAGCCTGTAAGCGCGAGCCCGAGGTTGGTGTGGTAATCGGCAGTCGGCGAGTGCAAGAGCTCGATCTGTCCGACCAGAGGAATGATCGAGAGCCAGTTGCTGAAGAGAGCGAACAGGAAAAGCGAGCCAAAAAGTGGAAGGAATCGAACCACGCCGGGGCCGCCGGCCTCGCGCATGAAATCGACCAGACCCTGGACGATGAGCTCGAAGAAGTTCTGCAGGCGGCCCGGCTGCTCGCTAAGCCGGGCGGTGGCGAGGATCGCGAGGATCACTAGCACGGCCATCACGATCCACGCGGTGAAGATCGAGTTCGAGATCGAGATGTCGTTCCAGATCGTGACGGGGCCGAGCGGTGAGATCGCGTCGTGTCCGGAGAGCGTGAAGAGCGGCGTGCCGGTCTGATCGGCGACGTGGATGTCCGCCTGCCCGGGAGGCCAATTCGGGAGATTGCCGGTGAGCGCGGCGAAAACGATCGCGAGCAGGTTCAGCGCCGCGACAACACCGAGAACGCCGCGGGTCGGAAGCTCGAACAGTCGCGCCGGCCAGCTCGCGGTCGTCACTCGTCCTCCCCTGCTTCGCGCTTTCGCTCGCGATCCTGGATCTCGCGGTCCCATGCCCGCCCCGCCTCGCGCGCCTTCTGGCTCGCCGGCTGGTCCGGGTTCGCCGCAAGGTAGCGCCGCAAGACGAAGAACGTTCCGAGCCCCGCGATGGCCAGCCCGAGCAGGATCGATACGAGGCCGAGCGTCGGCGTCGTGCCCAGTCGGCGATCAAGCGCGTCCCCGATGAACGCCGCGGCGAGCAAGGGGATGCCCACCACGATCGCTATCTGGAACCCGATGGTTAGGAGATCGCCCCCGTAACTACGCGGAGCCCGCTCGGGCAATGCGCGACCAGCCTAGCAGCGGATCGCGACGCGCTCAAAGCGCACTTTAGAGCCAGCCGCGGCGGTGAAAGTACGTGACGAGGCCGAGCGCGAGAACGCCGGTGACGACCATCGAGACCCAGAAGAGCGGGACCGAACCGTACGGAATGAAGTCCCAGTTCTGGCCGAAGAAACCGGTGACGACGGTGAGGACGAGGAGGACCGTCGCGATGCTCGTCAGGACCTTCATGACCTCGTTCAGCCGGTTGGAGGCCGCGGCGAGGTACGCGTCGATCACGTTCGAGGTGAGCTCGCGGAAGGTGTCGATCTCGTCCGTCACGCGGAGGATGTGGTCGTAGACGTCCTGGAAGTACGCGCGTTTGCCCGTCTCGCGAAGCTCGCGGATGTCGCCGCGCACCAGAACCTGAAGCACGTCGCGCTCGGGGGCGATCGTCTTGCGCAACTGCAGCAGCTCCCGCTTGACCAGGAAGAGCTCGCGAAGGGGCGCGTGTGCACGATGGAGGTTCGGCCCGGTCTCCTCCGCGACGAACTGCTCGAGCAGCTCGATGCGCTCGCCGAACTGGTCGACCACCTCGAAGTACTGATCGACCATCGTGTCGAGGAGCGCGTGGAGAAGGAGGCCGCCGGTCGGAAGATGACCCTCGACGAAACGCTTCTCCACGAGCCGCCTGGCGGAGAAGTCGCCTTCGTGGACAGTGACGATCGCGTTATGAGCGACGAAGATCGAGATCTCGTGATAGTTGACGATGTCCGGGCTCGGCGACTCGAGCGCGTAGAAGACGATGAAGTAGTGCGTCTCGTATTGATCGATCTTGGGCCGCTGGTGGCCGTGCCGCGCGTCCTCCACGGCGAGCGGGTGAAGCTCAAGCTCTTTCGCGACGAGGTCGAACTCCTCGCTCTGCGGATTCGATATGTCGAGCCAGCACGGATGCTCGCCGCGGAGCTCCGAAAGCTGGTCCGCGGGCCGATCGACGACCGCGTTGTGTTCTTTCACGAGGAGGCGAGCGGGCACGTTCGCAGTATGCGCGGCGGTCAGGCAGCGAAACGGCGAACGACGCTGACGAGCTCCTGCGCATCGAAGGGCTTCGCCAGAAACGCCTCGGCGTTGCAGCGATCGGCCTCGCGGCGCGGATCGGCGACGCCGGTGAGGATCACGAGCGGGACGTGTTTTAGCGCCATGCGGAGCTCGCGCGCGAACGAGGGACCGTCCATTCCGGGCATTTGCACGTCGAGCACGACGAGCGCGGGCGGATCCTCCTGCACCAGGCGGAGCGCCTCGGCGCCATCGTGGGCCTCGACCACGCGGAAACCGCTCTCGACGAGAAGCTGCCGTTCGACGGCGAGGGTCTCTATGTCGTCATCGACGATCAGCACTGGACGCGGGCGCGAAATCATGCCGAACGCCATGAGGTGACCCTCATGCAATCGGCGTTCCCTAGACTTCAACGAACGGTGAAAGTGCCTCGCGGGATGCGCACCGCCGTCGAGGTCGTCCCCAAGTTGGGCTTGAAATCGGGCATCCCGGCGCTACGTGTCGGTGCCGTCGCAACCTACGACCGCCCGATCGAGCACCTGGCCGGACAGCTCGACGTCCTGGACCTGCGGGTGCCGGTCCGGGCAAGGAACGGACGGTTCGGGCTGGTGCTGTGCTTCGCGCTCGAACCGGTCCCCTTCGACCGGCTCGCCGCGGATCTCGTTCGGGTGACCCACCCGGACGGGGCGATCTGGGTCGTGGTGTGGAAAAAAGACTTCCTAGCCGATGGCGCGTCCAGCTGGGAAGAGGCGCAGGAAGCGATGCTCGAGACCGGCTGGGTCGACAACAAGATCCTCTCGCTGGGCGCGGAGGTGTATGCGACCCGTTACGTTCGCCGCCGACGGCCGGGAAAGCGGGAACCGGCGAGGGTATCCCGGCGTTTCTAGAGATATGCGCGTCTGTGCGCTCGTTCTTCTTGTAGCGGTCGTGGGGTGCGGCGGTGCCGCAGCGCTCTCGTCGCCGGCGCCCAGCGCGACCGGCGGAGCGGCGACGATCGCCCCGGCCGGGACGGTCAGCGCCTCGGCCATCACCGGGACGATCGTGCCGGGAACGATCCCGCCGAATCCCACCGCGACACCGTCGCCGACCCCGAGCCCAGCACCCGGCGGACTTACGCAGGCCCAGCTCAAGTACCGCCTGGTCGACCAGTTCGGCAGGCTGCTGTTCTGTGACCCCGACTACTACCCCGTCGCCCGCGCCGATGAAGGGGCCCTCGCGCACGAACGTCTGCCCGAGATCCAGAAGGACGCGCCGACGTTCAGCGCGATCCTCGCGCACCTCGGAATCGCCGGCGGTTCGTCGTATACGAGCGATCAGGAGCTCGCGATCTATCGCGACTGGAAGATGCTCAACGCGATCCGTTTGGAGCAAGTGGGCGGCGGCTTCCATTTCGTCGCGATCTTCGGTACTCCACAGCAAGCCAGCCGCGTCGACGGGACGATCGATCAGCGAGGGAATGTCACCGTCGCAAGCCGCACCCCGAGCGGGCAGCCGCCGTGTCCCATCTGTCTCGCACGCGGGACACGCATAGCGACGCCATCTGGTGACATCGCGGTCGAAGACCTAAAGGTCGGCGACATCGTCTGGACGCACGACGCGGCGGGCGCGCGGGTCGCGCTCCCTCTCGTGGAGATCGGAAGCACACCGGTACCGGCAACGCATCGGGTGGTGCAGCTGCGTCTCTCCGACGGCCGCGCGGTCGACGTGTCTCCCGGGCATCCCACCGCGGACGGCCGGAAGGTCGGCGACCTCATAGTCGGCGATCGCTACGACGGTGCGATCGTCGTGAGTGCCGCGCTCAGTCCCTATACGGGTGGCGCGACGTTCGACGTCCTTCCGGCCGGCGCGAGCGGCATGTACTGGGCGAACGGCGTACTTCTTGGGAGCACGCTCCGCTAGGTCCTAGCGCTTCGTCCCCGATGCCGGAGTCGCGTACATCAGCGATCCCGGGGTCGTGAGGAGGTCTCCCGTCTCGAGCCAGGTCTTGAGCCCAGACAGGATCATCGGCCATCCGCCGTAGAGCTCTTCGTTCGCACCCTCGCGAAGCTGGTCGTGCGTGACCGTCAGGCGGCACGAGTCGCCGACCCGCTCGATCTCCCAGGTGACCCTGGAGGTTCCCTCTTTCTTCACGTCGTCGTCCCAGAGGGCCCTCATGCTCTGGACCAGCCGGCGCGGCGGATCCACCTCGAGGTTCTCCCCCTCACCCAGTGGCGCGGCGTTGCCTGGGTGGCTCGTCTCGTACTTCGAGCCGCGCGTCCAGTCCGAATCGATCCGGACGCCGAAGTTGTACTTGCTCCTGATCTCACTGTCGGTGATCGCCTCCCAAAGCCGCTCCGGCGTCGTCTTGATGTAGATCTCGAAAACTTTCTCCATGCGTGCCTCCAGTTTTGTTCTTAGTCCGCTCAGTGCTGAGACCCAGGGCTCGGCGTACTTGCTCACCCACCGGTCGTGGACGAGCCGGATCGGAACAGGGTTCAGAAAGTGGAGCTTCTCGCGTCCCCGTTTCTTGGTCACCACGAGGCCCGCCTCTTCGAGCTGCCGGAGATGCTTCATCACACCGAAGCGCGTCATCCGGAACCGCCCCTCGAGTTGGCTGAGCGTCTGCCCGTCCTCTTTGAAGAGAGCGTCGAGCAGGCGCCGCCGCGTGGGATCAGCCATGGCTCTGAACACCTTGTCCATGGTTAGAACCATATGTGACCATATGGTCACATGTCAAGCCGCCCGGCCGATGGCTAGACGGCGAGCTCCTTGGTCAGAAAGTCGACGATCCGTCCATACGCGTCTTCCGCATTCGCGCGCTTGGTGAAACCGTGGCCCTCGTCCGGATAAACGACGTATTCGACGCGGCGACCGAGTGAGCGGAGGCGCTCGACGACCTGATCCGACTCTTCCTTCGGCACGCGCGGGTCGTTCTCGCCCTGGAGGATGAGCATCGGGCAGCGCACGTTGTCGATGTGCGTGATCGGCGAACGCTCGACGAGCTTCGCGCGATCGTGATCGAGATCGCCGATCCATCGCGCGAGGAATCGCCGCCAGTTCGGCTGCGCGTTCTCGATCATCGTCACGAGGTTCGCGACGCCGAAGACGTCGACCGCGCATCGCCACACATCAGGTATTTGCGTGACGCAGAGGAGCGTGGCGAATCCGCCGTACGAGCCGCCATAGACCGCGAGGCGAGAGCGATCGAAATCCTTTTGCTTCGTCATCCAATCGGTCACCGCGCGAAGATCGCGAAGGTCGATCCCGCCCCAGTCTTTGTGGATCGAGGCCTGCCACTTCCGTCCGTAGCCGGTCGAGCCGTGAATGTTCGGCACCACGAGAGCGATCCCCCGGTGAATGAGTGCGGCCAGATGCGTGAGATGGGACCCGAACGCGGGCCGGGACTGGCCCTCGGGTCCGCCGTGCGGATACAGCACCGCCGGCGTCGCTCCGCGCGCGCCGCGGGGGCGGTACACGAAACAAGGGATGTCGCCGTCAGGACCGGGTATGCGGATCAGCTCAGGCGTGACGAGCTCGGCCGCGGGAACCGCGAAGGTCGACGCGAGCGCGACCCGCGCGTCGCCGGTCGCAGTGTCGAGCGTCCAAACCTGCCAGGGCTCGGTCGGGCTGAGACGGGTGAATGCGGCGCGCGACCCGTCGGCCGAGACGACCAGATCGTCGCAAGCCGCGCCGTCCAAGCGCCGCTCACGGATCGGACCGGAGCCGATCCGCCACCGGAGAGTCGAATAGCCGTCCTCGTTGATCGACCAGATCTGCGTTCGTCCGTCGGCCGACGATGCAGCGAGCTCGATGTCCCACTCAGGGCGATCCACCGGCTCGTACTTCCCGGTCTCGACATCGAGGGCGCTGAGCCAAAGGTGATCGCTGTCCTCGTCCGTGATCACGAGAGCGCGGCCATCGGCAAGCCAGCCGGCCGGGACATGCGACACGTCCTCGGCATGCCGCGTCACCTCTCTGGCATCGCCGGTGCGCGGATCCACGACGAGGAGGTCCTGCGTCGTGTTGTCGAAGACCCGCATCACTAAGAGACGCTTCCCGTCCGGCGACCAACCGCCGACGACGTGCCAGAAAGCGCCAGTGAGAAGCGGCCGTTCGATGCGCGTCGCGAGATCTCCGATGACGATGTCCATGTCGGTCGAGGCCCGCGCGTTGCTCGAGAACGCGACGAGCGCGCCGTCGGGCGACGTCGCGTTCCAGGAGAGCAGCCGCTGCACCCGGCCCGCGGGATCGGTCGAGAGCGGGAGCGTCGGTCCGTCGGGATGCCGCACATGAAGCTGATGCAGCTCCGTACCGCCTCGATCGGCCGCCGCGATGAGCTCGCCGTTCGCGCTCCAGCAGAGGCTCCGGACAGCGTGGCGCTCGATCGTGATCGCGCGTTGCGCCTTCCCGCCGGTGCCCGGAAGCGTCCACGCTTCGTATGTGCCGGCGCCCTGATCGGAAACGATCGCGAGGGTCTGCGCGTCCGGCGAAAGGGCGAGCGTGGAACGACATGCGAACCGGCGCGTGGTGTGCGGCACGCCGGCGAGACGCTCGCGCGGGTGGAAATCTGAGAGGGGACGTTGCGCCACGACGACGCGATGCTATTCCGGTTGGAAGATGTCCTCGATCCGCATGCGGAACAGCGCGGCGATGCGAAATGCGAGAGGCAGGCTCGGATCGTACTTTTCGTTCTCGAGGGCGTTGACGGTCTGACGCGAGACTTCGAGTCTGTCGGCAAGCTCGCCTTGCGACCAATCGCGCTCGGCGCGAAGCACGCGAAGCCGGTTCTTCATCGGTAGCGGTACGACGCGACCGCGCCCCCGATGCCCCAGAGCGCGATCATCAGCGGGAACACCCAGATGTAAGACAGCTGCGGAATGCCGGCGTTTTCGAGGAAGCCGTACGCGAACGTGAGCATGCCCGCCGCACCGAAACCGAAGGCGAGCGCCTCGAGCTGGATGCGGCGTCCGAGCTCGTCCATGCGCGACAGGAACCGCAGGTACGCGAAGAGCGCCAGTCCGGCCGGAATGAGTGGTGTGAGCGCAACGAGAGTCTTGATCGGCTGGTCAAGACCGCCGACAAGCTTGATCGAGACCAGGACCACGATGACGTAGGCCGCCATCGCGAGCCCGAGCTCGCGTGTATATGCGCGGGCCGCCAAACGCTGGCTCATTTGGAGATCCTCCCCTGATTCGTGCGATGGGGACTGTCGCACGAACATGACATATTGTCAAGGGACCTTGTCATACCACTGCGACTGCGCTAATGGGCTTACGCGCCCCCAGCGGGATCTAGTCGAGCAAGGCTGAGAGCTCGGCGGCGTTGTTCACTGCTTTGTCCCCATAGCAGTTGTTCATCAGGAGATGGATCTCTTTCGCCCGCTCGGCCATCTCTCGGATTTTCGGGAGCCACTCTTCGAGCTCCTTCTTCTTGTATGAGTAGTCGAAGCGCTCCGCGGCGGTGAGGCCCGGCTTCTTCCAGTTCTCGGCGTTGCGGCCGTGGAAGCGCACGATCGCGAGCGCGTCATTCGTCACGGCCGCCACCGGCGGCATGCTCGAAGGAAAACCCTGCGGCTCGTCGACCGCGACATACGTGAGGCCGTGGTCCTCGAGGAACGACAGCGTCTCGGCACGGTTGCGTTCGCTCATCCACGTCGCGTTGCGGAACTCCACCGCGAGGCGGTCATCCGGTAGGAGCTCCCGTGCGTGAAGTATTTCGTCCTTGTTCGCTCTCGAAATCGCGAACCACTCCGGGTACTGGAGCAGGATCGCCCCTAGCTTTCCGGCCTTGCGCAGCGGTTCGAGCCCGACCCAGTACCGCGCGAAGAGCTCATCGACCACGCCCTTCGGAAAATCCTTCGGATACACGCGCCGCTTGGCGGCTGCCTCTTTCGGTAGCGCTTCGCGGACGTCCTTCGGCAGGCGCTTCGGATCGGTGTGGTGCGTCGTGAGTGTCGCGAAGGCTTTGAAGTTCATCACGAAGTCGTCAGGCGTGCGCTCCGCCCAGAGGAGCGTCTGCTTCTGCGACGGGAGCGCGTAGAAAGCCGCGTCGTTCTCCACGATCGAGAAGTGCTCCGCGTAGTAGCGGAGACGCTTATCGGCGTCGTCCTTGATGCGCGCGGGGTACCAGCCGGATTCGATGAGCGTCGGATCCGTCCACGAGCACGTTCCGACGAGAAGCTTGGGTTTGGTCGATCTAGAAGCGATCGGCTTCCTCTCGGTAGAGACCGGGATCGAGCTCTTCGGCCTTCGAGCTTCGCTGCGCGAGCACCATCACGAGGATCCCGAGCAGCACCGCGAGGCCGATGAAGCCCGCGATCTGCCCACGCCCGCTCGTCACGAAGGCGAGCGTGCCGAGGAGCGCGGTCATCGCATAAATAAGGAGGACGGCCTGCTGATGCGTGAGCCCAACGTCGAGGAGACGATGGTGGAAATGACCGCGGTCGGGCGCGAACGGCGGCTGTCCCGAGATGACACGCCGGACGAGAACGTAGAACGTGTCGATGATCGGAACGCCGAGCACCAGGAGCGCGGCTGCGACCTTCGCCGTTCCGAAGATCGAGAGGACCGCGAGCATCGTCCCGAGGAACACGACGCCGGTGGTCCCGAGAAACAGACGCGCCGGATGGAAATTGAAGAGCAGAAAACCCGCGATCGCGCCGGCGAGCGAGAAACCCATCCACGCGACGAACGGCTCGGACACTTGAGGCAGAAGGGCGAGACCTCCGAGCGTGAGTGCCGCGATCGCGGCGACACCCGCGGCGAGACCATCCAGACCGTCGATGAAGTTGAGCGCGTTATTCATGCCGACGATCCAGAGCATCGTGAATGCGACGGCGGCGGGGAACGAGAGCTGGATCAGCCGATCCGACAACGGGTCATTCACGAAGTCGATGTGGATACCGGCCAGCACGATCACCGCGGCGACGACGACCTGGCCGAGGAACTGCCAACGCGCGCGGAGCTCGAGGAAATCGTCGACGAGACCGATCGCCATTCCGAGCAACGCGGCGATCGCGGTCAGCGTGAATCGCGACGAGCGGACTTCCTCCGGGATGAGGAATGGATGGCCCGCGAGCCGGTCGATGACCCAGAAGACGAAGACCGCCGTTCCGAATGCGATCGCGATCGCGAGACCGCCCGGCCGTGGGATCGGGCGCGGATGTCGCCGGCGGCCCCCGGGCATGTCGAGCATTCCAAGTTGACGAGCGACGAGGCCGACGAGCGGGGTCGCGATGGCGGCCAGCGCGAACGCAAGGACCGTTGACCCCGCGAGGAGGATGGTCAGGGAAGACACCGCGGGCACGATAGCGACTCCCACGCAATCGGCGTTCCAGGCTCACGGTCTTCTTAGACTCGGCATCCAATGGCCCTGCGCGTGAGGCTCCTGGGGCGGCCGGGTCTCGAGCACGACGGTGAGTCCCGTCGGCTCGAGGGCCATAAACCCTGGGCGCTTCTTACGTACTTGCTGCTCGAGCCGCGCGCTCCGACGCGCCGCGAGCTCGCCGATCTCCTCTGGTCGGAGACGGACGATCCCCTCGGTTCGTTGCGCTGGTCGCTCAGTCAGGTGCGAAAAGCGATGAACCCGCCCGCGGAGATCGGCGAACGCGATGGCCGGATCAAGATCGACGCCGAGGTACTCGTCGTCGACGCCGGCGAGCTCCTGCGCGGCGAGTGGGACGAGACCTCCATCGACGACCTCGTCCGTGGAGAGCTTCTCGAGGGGATGAGCTTCGGGGACTCACCGTCTTTCGACACGTGGCTTCAAGTGCAGCGCGCGCGTGTGTCGACTTCAGCCGCGGATGCGCTTCGCTGGGCGGCGACGCTGCTCTCCCATCGCGAGCCCGACCGCGCGCTCGCCCTGGCCGAACGGGCACTTCGCACCGAGCCATTCGACGACGGACTCCACGAGCTCATCGTTGAGATTCACACGGCGCGCGGCGATCGCGAACGCGCGCGTACCTACGTCGCCGGTCTGGCGCGTCGTTATCGCGACGAGCTGTCGATCGAACCGCCGACCTCCATCTCGCGCCCGCTCGACCGACCGGCACGCACCGCTGCCGAACCGCTGCTTCGTCTCGACGTGCAAGCGCGCGCGTTGCTCGACATCGCGAAGGTGCGTTTCTGGGCCGGCGACTCCTCGAGCGCGCGCGACATCGCTTTGCGCGCGGCACGCCAGGCCGCCGAGAGCGGAGACCGCGCGCTCGAAGCCCGGGCGCTGATCCTCGGATCGACCACGTTCACCGGCGGCGGCCTCGGCACGGCACGCGAATGGACGAGTCACCTTCAGCGGGCGCTCCGACTCGCGAACGAGCTCGGCGATCGCGCGACGGGCGCCCAGATCGAGACAGAGCGCGGCCGGATCTCCGCGATCGAGGGCCGTTACGGAGCGGCGGAGGCCTCGTTCCGCCGAGCGCGGCGCCTCGCGGACGACATCGACGACACAAGAGAGGCGGGTTGGGCAAGGGCGATGCTCGCCGTTTGCCACGCCGATCGTTGCGAACATGCCGCGGCCGAGGAGCATTTGCGCGCCGCCCTTCCCGCCCTGGGGTGGGCGCCGCACGCGATGGGGATCCTCGCGCGGGTACTGGTGCGAGTGGGCAACGTCGAGGAGGGCAAGGCGTTCGCGGATGCAGCGGTCGCGAGGGCCGAACGCGAAGGCCTCCTGCCGACGTTGCCATGGACGCTCGTCCAGGCGGGAGACGCGCGGCTAGCCGAAGCCGATTTCGACGGCGCGACGGAGCGGTTTACGCGCGCGCTCACCATCGCGCAAGAGACGAAGAACCCGAGCTGGCAGGCCCTGGCGCTGCGCGGCCTCGGGCTCATCGCCCGTTCCAAGAGCGACGGCGATCGGACGCTCAGCCTCCTGCGCGAGGCGCTGGCTCGCGAGGAGGAGGGGCAGGGCAATCGCTGGATCGTGGCCTCGATCCTGGCCGACCTTGTTGAGGCCGAGGGCGGGCGGGACAAAGAGCACGTCGAACGCGGCTTGCGCATCGCGCTCGCGGGACCGATGCCCGACCTGGCCGAACGCCTTCGGCGCTTTTCGTCCTCCCACACGCAAACCCACACGGTGCCGCACACGGGCGGCCACACGGCCGTCTCGTAGAACTCGTGGTGCCGGCAGCCAAATCAGAAAAGGGAGACCAAAGATGCCGCTCTACATGGACGTGCACCGCAAGGCCCCCGCGGGAGCGAAGGCAAAGGACGTCGCCGACGCCCACATGGCGGACGTGAAGACGCAGGGCAAGTACGGAGTCCAGTACCTCCGCTACTGGTTCGACGAGAAGAACGGAAAGATCTTCTGCCTGGTCGACGCACCCAACCCTGAAGCCGCGAACCGGGTCCACAAAGAGGCGCACGGCCTCGTCGCCGATGAGATCTACCCGGTCACCGAGGGTATGTAGGCAGCTACCCGGTCCCGAACTGACGATCTCCGGCGTCGCCGAGGCCGGGAACGATGTAGCCCTTCTCGTTCAGGCGCTCGTCGAGTGCGGCGATGTGTATCGGAACATCGGGGTGGGGGGGGGGGCCCCGCGGGCCCCCGAAGGGGGGCCCGGGGAGGAGCCGCGCGGTTTTGAGCGGTGGGGCCCGGCGGTGAGGGACAGCGAGCTGGGG
>JBBPIQ010000001.1:452164-1040636 GCA_038040345.1 Chloroflexota bacterium | reverse complement strand
TGCTCGACTGGCGCTGGCACTTGCCGGCGCTGGTCCGGGCCGTGGCGCTCGTGGTGGGGGGCGTTTTGTATCGCAACTGGGGGGTGCGCGCTCACCAGAGCGCGCACCCCTTCCGGCGCCGCGATGATGCCGACGTATTTGATCCGCTTGGCGCCCCACTTCTTCAGCACGTCGATCGTGGCGGTCGCCGAGCCACCGGTCGCGAGCATCGGGTCGAGCACGAGACAGATCTGCACCGTCGCCGATGTGGGTAGCTTGTTGTAGTAGGAGATCGGCTGGAGCGTGCTCTCGTCGCGGAATAACCCGATGTGCCAAACCTGCGCCTCGGGCATGAGCTCGAGTGCCGCCTCGACCATGCCTATGCCGGCGCGCAAAACGGGAATGAGTCCCACCTTGTCCTTGAGACGCGCCCCTTTGTAGAGCGCGAGGGGTGTCTTGACTTCGCGTTCGTCGGTGGGGAGGTCCGCCGTGGCTTCATAGAGAAGGAGCGTGGCAATCTCGGCGACGAGCTCGCGGAAGATCTTCGGTGGAGTCGTCTCGTCGCGGAGTCGCGTGAGCTTCTCCCTCACGAGGGGATGGCTCGAGACGTGGAGCTGTTCTGTGCTCAGCTGGCGACGCGCTCCGGAGTAATCCCTGGGACCGGGTAGCGACGTGTGAGATCGAGGACTTCGGCGGCGACGTCCTTCGCGACCGTCTCGTCACCCTTCGCCTGAAGGATGCGACCGATGAGCGCACCGATACGCTCCATCTCCGCCTCCTTCATCCCGCGCGTCGTGATCGCGGGCGTCCCGATTCGGATCCCGGACGCGGTGCCGGGCTTCTGCGGGTCGTACGGGATGGTGTTCTTGTTGACGGTGATGCCGACCGCGTCGAGCGCCTTCTCGGCCTGCTTGCCGGTGAGGTTCACCGGCCGCACGTCGACGAGCATGAGGTGGTTGTCGGTGCCGCCCGACACGATGCGCATCCCAGCCTTCGCGAGAGACGCCGCGAGCGTGCGCGCGTTCACGCGGATCTGCTTGGCGTACGCGCGGAACTCCGGCGTCGCGGCCTCTTTGAGCATCACGGCCTTCCCCGCGATGACGTGCATGAGCGGGCCGCCCTGGATGTTCGGGAAGACCGCGCTGTCGATGGCTTTCGCGAACTCCGCGTCCGAGAGGATCATCCCGCCGCGCGGACCGCGGAGCGTCTTGTGCGTGGTCGTCGTGACGATCTGCGCGTATCCGACCGGCGTCGGGTGCTCACCCGCCGCGACGAGACCGGCGAAGTGCGCCATGTCCACCATGAGGAGAGCCTCGACGGCGTCGGCGATCTGCCGCAGACGCGGGAAGTCGAAGGTGCGTGGATACGCGGTCGCGCCCGCGACGATGAGCTTCGGACGGTTCTCCTTCGCAAGGCGCTCGAGCTCGTCGTAGTCGAGCATCTCATCGTCCTTGCGGACTCCGTACGCGGCGAAGTGGTAGAGCTTCCCGGAGAAGTTCACCGGCGATCCGTGCGTGAGGTGACCGCCCTGGTCGAGAGCGAGACCGAGCACCGTGTCGCCGGGTTTGAGGACCGCCGCGTACGCCGCCATGTTCGCCTGGGCGCCGGCATGCGGCTGCACGTTCGCGTGCGCCGCGCCGAAGAGCGCCTTCGCGCGCTCGATCGCGAGCGACTCCGCGATGTCGACCCACTCGCATCCGCCGTAATAACGACGGCCCGGGTAGCCCTCGGCGTACTTATTGGTGAGCACGCTGCCCGTGGCCTCCATGACCGCCGGGCTCGTGTAGTTCTCGGAGGCAATGAGCTCGATCTTCTCGACCTGCCGCCGCCGCTCGCCCTCGATCGCTGCATAGATCTCGGGATCGGTTCTCTCGATAAAGCTCATGTCCCCCGCCTTTTAATGAGTTTTGGTTCCTCATGGGCCGTGCCCGTTCTGGACTCAAGTGCACGGATTTGGTCGCGACGCCGTTGATGCCGTCCGCCCTGAACTTCGGCTCCCAGGTATGCGTCCACGATGCTCTTCGCGAGCGATTCGCCGATCACGCGCTCGCCGAGCGTCAGGAGGTTGACGTCGACGTGCTCGACGCCGTCGCGCGCTGACCACTCGTTCTCAGCGACCGCCGCGCGAACACCGGCGATCTTGTTGGCGGCGACCATCGGACCGATGCCCGATCCGCAGAAGAAGATGCCGCGGTCGACGTCGCCGTGCGCGACTGCATCGGCGAGCGGCCGCACGATGAGGGGGTAGTCGTCATCCGGCGTGGTCTCGGGGCCGAAGGCCACGATAGTGTGTCCCGCCGCCTTCAGATGCTCCGTGATCACAGCTTCAAGACGCTGACCGGCGTGGTCCGCCGCGATCCCGATCTTCATACGACGCCCGCCAGGACGCTTTCGATCTCGGCCTCGCTGATCGCGCCCTGTCGCAGGATCTTGGGCTGGTCCGTCGTGCAGTCGACGATCGTCGACGAGACGCCGCCGGGCGTCGTGCCTCCATCGAGTACCAAAGCGATGCGTCCGTCGAGCTGCGCGATCACCTCTTGGGCGGTCCGCGCGTCGGGCTCGCCGGAACGATTTGCGCTCGTGACCGGGAGGCCGCCGCCGCTCGCCGCGATCAGTCGCCGTGCGAGCGGGTGGTCGGGCACGCGGAACGCCATCGTGCCGCGGCGCGGCGCGACCAGAACGATCGTGAGCGGACCCGGCCAGAAGCGCTGAGCGAGCGCCCGCGCGATCGGCGTGACGATCGCGCTTGCCTCGAGGTTCCCGATATCCGAGAGCAGCACGGGGATGCGCTTCTCCTTGGGACGGTCCTTCGCGCCATACAGTTTGCGCACGTGCTCGTGCCCGGCTGAGAGTCCGTACACCGTGTCGGTGGGGAAAGCGACGAGCTCGCCTCGTGCGAGCGCGGCCGCGGCCTCCTCCACCGCCCCCGGCGAATCCGCCGCGAGGAGGCGCGTTTTCACGTCGTGGATGATAGCCGTCCGCATATGGCCAAGATCACGACGCTCTTCATCGATAAAGGCGGAGTGCTCATCGACAACACGACGCTGAGTCCGCAGTACCGTCGGTTGCTCGGCGAGTTCCTGCCGGCCGAGCTCGGAGGCGACCCTGCCGCGTGGGAGAACGCGAATGCGGGTGCGGCCCATCGCGCTTACCAGCGCTATCAACAGGCTTACATCACCTCGCCCTCCATGAGTCTTCGCGCGTGGTACGCGGAAGACGTCCGTCGGTGGCTCTACGAGATGTGCGATGAGGTCGGTCGACCGCGACCGCCGGCGGCTCAAGCGGATCGCATCGCGAACGCGGCACATGAATACGTACGCCGGCGCGTCGATATACGCGCGCCACGGATCGTCGAACGACTTCGAAACTTCCACGAGCGAGGACTGACGCTGCACGTCGCGTCAGGTGATCAGCATGCGGACCTGATCGGATACCTCGACACGATGGGCACGCTCGAGTTCTTCGATCGCGTGTATGGGAGCGACCTGGTCAATGTGTGGAAGTCGGGCCCGGCGTACTACCGCGCCATCCTCGCCGACACGGAGACCGATGCGACGAACGCGGTCGTGATCGACGACTCCAAGACCGCTATCGACTGGGCGGGCGAGTGCGGGCTGCGCGGCGTGCTGGTCCAGCGGCGGGCCGGCGAACCGTTCGAGGACTCGGTGCTGCGCTCGTTCGACGAGGTGCACGCGCTGCTTTGACGAGAGTGACCCGGATCGTCCGCTGCGGACCGTACGGGCTCGGGTGGTCCCGCTCGATCACCGCCGCGCGCGCTCCATAGCGCCGCTCCACGTTGTCGGCAAAGCCGTTCTCGACGCGCGCATCGATGTCGAGCTCGCGTATGCCTCGAGCGAAGAGCGGGCGCTCGACCGCGGCGATGAGTGGCCACACCAGACCCTGCCCGCGGTAGGCGGGATCGATCAGCACGTTCAGAAGGCTGGCACGACCGTCGGTCCACGCTGGTCCCGCGACCGCGAATCCAATGAGGATCGGCCCGTCCCACGTCGTCATCACCACCGCATCGCGGTTGGTCGCCTGCCACCGCATTTCACGGGGAGAGAACGCGCGCGGGCCCCACTCCTGGCGCTCGAGCTCCAGCATTCGCGGGCCGAGATCACGCCAGGTTGCGGCGTCGAACGTGACAGCCTTGACCGCGGGTGGCATCAGCGCCTGGTGATCTCGACGACGCGCGCGTCGCCGGCGAGGTCGTTGATCACGCGCGTTTCTCCGCCGAGCGAGTACTGAAGAAGGTGCGCGACCTGTTCAGCGAATGGCGGATCGATCTCGAAAAGCGCCGCCCCGTGTGGCGCGAGCACGCGATGAAGGTCGGCGGCCGCGCGCCAGATGAGCTCGAGGCCGTCCTTCCCTGCGGTCACGGCGAGCCGCGGTTCGAACGCGAGCGACGTGCGCTCGCCAACCAGATGCTCGAGGGTGTCATGGCGCAGATAGGGCAGGTTCGCGACGACGAGGTCGACGGGGTCGGCGATCGGCGCGAGCAGGTCTCCCTCACGCAGCTCGACCCGATCGGCGACACCGTTGCGTAGTGTGTTCTCCCGCGCGACCACGAGGGCATCGACGCTGATGTCGGTCGCGATCACGTGCACGGTTCGCTCGTGCGCGGCGATCGCGACGGCGACGGCGCCCGATCCTGTCCCAACATCGGCGACGGTGACCGCACGGCCGGCGATGAGCGCGCGCGCCGCGTCCACGAGCGTCTCCGTCTCCGGGCGAGGGATCAGGACGCGATGGTCGACGGTGAAGCGAAGACCGTAGAACTCTTTGAAGCCGCGTAGGTACGCGACCGGTTCGCCGCGCGCGCGCCGCTCGATCAGGTCGCGGTACCGACGCTCGGCTCCGTGCGACATCTGCGTATCGGGATGCGCGTACAGCGTCTCCTTCGTCACGCCGAGAACGTGCGCGAGAAGTACGTCGGCGTCGAGGGCCGCCGTCGCGATCCCCGCCGCGCGAAGCGTGGCGACCGCCGCGTCGCGCTCCTCGCCCCAAGTCCGCATCTTCGGGCGGAAGTATCGTCGCGCCGTGCAGCGAGAGCCGACCGTCGCGGATATGGTCGCCGCGCGTCAGGTGGTGGACCGCTACCTCCCGCGCGCGCCGCTCGAGCGCTCGCCGCTGCTCTCGTCCGACCTTGGGGCAGACATCTACCTGAAGATCGAGACCTTCAAGCCGACGCGCACTTTCAAGGTGCGCGGCGCTCTCAACAAGATCGCGTCGCTCGACGACGCGGCGCGGCGTCGGGGAGTCGTCGCGGCCTCCGCGGGCAGCCACGCGCAAGGCGTCGCGTTCGCGGCGTCCGCGCTCGGTGCACCGGCAACCGTCGTGATGCCGCGCGGCGTGTCAGAGACGATCGTCCGGGTGTGTCAGGCGTACGGCGCCGAGGTCCTGCTCGAGGGCGACGTCTACGACGACACCCTCGCGCTGGCGCACCGCATCGAGCGAGAGCAAGGCAAGACGTTCGTCCATCCGTATGCCGATCCGCTGATCATCGCGGGCCAGGGAACGATCGGTCTCGAGATACTCGACGACCTGCCGGATGTGGAGCTCGTCATCGTCGCGGTCGGCGGTGGTGGCCTCATCACCGGCATCGCGCTCGCCCTCCGCAGCGCGCGGCCAGCCGTGCGAATCGTCGGTGTCGAGCCGGAAAGCGCGGACGCCGTTGGCCGGTCCGTGCGCGCGGGGCATCCGATCGTCCTCGAGCATCCGCAGAGCGTCGCGGACAAGCTTGTCGCGAAAAGCACGGAGGCCCTCAACGTCGAGCTCGCGACGCGTTACGTCGACGAATTCGTCACCGTCAGCGACACGGAGCTCGAGCGGGCGTCGTACGAATACCTCGAATCGCTGTCGCTTCTGGTCGAGCCATCCGGAGCAGCTCCGCTCGCCGCGGTGCGCGCCGGAAAGGTCGATCCACGCGGACGGCGCACCGTCCTCGTGGTCAGCGGCGGGAACGTGACTGCTGCGCTCATCGCCCGGATCGCGGCAATGCAGCGCGACGCGGAGGCCATACGGGCATGACTGTTCGGCACGAAGCGATCACGGTCGAGACGAAGAAGCGCGAGGAGACGATCGACATCACCTCGCGAGTCAAGGCCGCGGTCACGCGCGCGAAGATCGGAGACGGGATCGTGACCGTGACCGTCGCCCACACCACCGCGGCGGTCTTCGTCAACGAGAACGCGGACTCCGATGTGCAGAAAGACCTGCTCACGGCGCTCGAGCGGATGGTCCCTCGCGAAGCGAAATACGACCATGCCGAAGGGAACGGCCCCGCTCACGTCAAAGCCGTCCTCGTCGGTAACAGCGTGACGCTCGCGATACGCGATGGCGCGATCGCGCTAGGCACGTGGCAGGGTGTGTACTTCGCCGAGCTCGATGGGCCACGCGAACGGAGCGCGACCATAACTGTCATCGGCGACTGAACGTCGTACCATCGCCCGTCTTCAGGGGAGCGGAGGTCGGTCATCGCCACAGCACTCACAAGCAGGTCGTCGGTCAGCGCGCGCGAAGCAGCTCAAGCGCTCCGCACCGCGCTGTCACGAGGTGGCGATTGGGCTGAGCTCTTCTGGGAGCGTCACGAGACGCTTCAGCTGATCCTCGACGACGGCCGCATCGAGGATGCGATCTCGGGAGTCGATCAGGGCGCGGGCATACGCGTCACCAGCGGCGAGCGCACGACCTACGCAAACGGCAACGTGGCCGACGTTGACGACCTCATGGCCCTCGCCGGGCGCGCCGCGCGAAGCGTCGCGGAGGGCGGGGAGCTTCACGAGGCGGACGAGCCCGAGCCCGACGAGCTTCCACGGCACTCGACCGTCGCGATCGATCCGCGATCGGTGGCGGTCGAGCGAAAGGTCGGTCTTCTCCGGCTCGCGAACGAGGTGGCTCGAAGGCTCGACCCACGGATCCACCAGGTGACCGCGAGCTACGGCGAGAGCGTCCAAGAGGTGCTCATCGCCAATAGCGACGGCCTTTTTCGCACGGACACGCGCGTCCGCCTGAACCTGGCCGTGCAGGCTGTCGCTAAGCAGGGAGACGTGCTGGAGTCGGGATTCGAGGCGATCCGCGGCACCGCCGGCTTCGAGATGCTCACCGATGAAGCGGTCGAGCAGGCCGCGAGCGACGCCGCGCGCCGCGCCGTCCTCAACGTCGGTGCGGAGCCCGCGCCGGCCGGCACGTACATGGTCGTGCTTTCGAGCGAGGCTGGAGGAACTCTCATCCACGAATCGGTCGGCCACGGTCTCGAGGCCGACCTGAACCTGAAGGGCCTGTCGGTCTACTCCGGCCGGATCGGGCAGAAGGTCGCGAGCGAGCTCATCACCGTGATCGATGACGGCACCGATCCCGACAAGCGCGGCACCGCCGCGATGGACGACGAGGGCACGCCGACGCATCGCACCGTCCTCATCGAGAAGGGCGTGCTGCGAACATATCTCTCGGATCGAAAGCACGCCGAGAAGCTCGGCATCGAACGAAGCGGCAACGCGCGGCGTGAGTCCTTCCGCTATCTGCCGATCTGCCGCATGACCAACACGATGATCGCGCGCGGCACATCGGATCCCGCCGAGATCCTGACGTCGGTCAAAGATGGCGTGTTCGTCAAGAAGATGGGGGGCGGGCAAGTCGACGTCGTGTCGGGCAACTTCGCATTCGAGATCACCGAGTGTTATCGCATACGCGACGGAAAGCTTGCCGAGCCGCTTCGCGGCGCGACGCTGGTTGGCCAAGGCCCGAAGCTCATGAGCGAAATCGACATGGTCGGCACCGATCTCGGCTATTCGACTGGGACTTGCGGTAAAGATGGCCAGGGCGCGCCGGTCGCCGACGCACAACCGACTATCCGCATACCGAGCGTCGTCGTTGGTGGGAAGCTCAAGTGACCTCGCGAGTGGGCGGCAGGCTGGCGGGTCCTGTCCCCGGTTCGGGGGCGCGCGCTCGCCGCACCCTCCCCACCTTTCGCGTCGTTCGCTTCGCTCACTCCGCGAGGCGGGTCCCCGGGGCACCCGCGGCTCGCGCACACGCCGCTTACCGGTGCCACCCGCCAGCCGAGTACGCCAGATGAGCGAGCGGCTCACCAATGAAGCCACCGTCGATGCAGCTCTGGATGCGCTGAGGTCGGTAGGCGTCGCGTCCGGCGAGGTTTTTGTGCGGGAGGCCCAGTCGGGATCGGTCGAGATAAAGGAGGGCGCGATCGAGTCGGTCATCGCTCGTGGAGAGCGGGGGATTGGCGTTCGCGTCTTGGATGAGCAGCGGCTCGGCTTCGCGTACACGAGCGACCTGTCCGCAAACGGCATCGGCGCATGTATCGACATGGCCCGTCGCATGTCCGGTCTCACCGAGCGCGACGCGGATCTTGCACTCGCGACTAGGCCGATCGACGACGCCGATCTCGACATCTACCAGGCCGGGGTCGCGGATCGCCCGCTCAGCGAGCGCGGCGCGATCGCGCTCGCCGTGGAGGAGGCCGCCCGCGGGACCGATCCGCGGGTAAAGCAGTTCCGCAAGACCACGTACAGCGACTCCGAGTCGACGACGATCATCGCGACGACCACCGGCGTGCGTGCGTCATTCCGCGAGTCGTATTGCGGCGTCATGACCTCGGCGGTCGCATCCGAGAACGGCGACCGGCAGATCGGTTATCACGGCGAGGCCGCGCGTCGCTTCGGCGAGCTCGAGCCGGCTCGCGTCGGGCAGCGCGCGGCGCAGCGGGCCGTCGAGAAGCTCGGCGCGAAACCGCTCGCCACCCAGAAGGTGCCGGTCGTGCTCGATCCGTGGATGGCGATGGAGCTTCTTCGCGCGATCGGACCGCTCTTCTCGGCGGACAACGTGCTGAAAGGCCGGAGCCTGTTCGCGAACAAGATCGGACAGCGCGTCGCCAACGAGAAGGTGACGATCGTGGATGACGCGCGGCGGCCGCGGGGCCTGCGCAGCGCACCATTTGACGGCGAGGGCATCGCCACGACGACGCGGACACTCATCGAACGCGGCGTGCTGCGCGGGTACCTCACGTCGATCAAGACCGCGAAGAAGCTCGGCAACGACCCGACGGGCAATGCCCGCCGCGGTGGGTATGGCTCGCCGGCGCGGATCGGCCCTTCGAACCTGTTCGTCGTGGCCGGCGCCGACGACGCGAAGGCCCTCGTCGCTGGCCTCGACCGCGCGCTCGCGGTCACGTCGCTCCTGAATCTGCACACGGTCGACCCGGTGTCCGGCGAGTTCTCGCTCGGCGCGACCGGGAATTATCTCGAGCGCGGGAACCGCGTTCACCCAGCGCAGGGGATCACCATCGCCGGAAACCTCACGAACCTGCTGAGCTCGATCATCGGGGTCGGCACCGACCTCGTGTTCGGACCGGGCGGCCTCGGGAGTCCCACGCTCGTCATCTCAGAGCTGTCGGTCGGAGGAGCCTGATGTCCTGGCGCGCTCTTCTGAAGGGCGACCCGGTGCCATGGCTTCTCGAAAAGAGCGATCCGGCGGTGCGCGCGCAGACCCTGCGTTCCCTCCTCGACAAGGGTCCACGCGACCCTGAGCTTCGCGACGCGCAGCAACGCGCTATGAACGCGCCGCCCATCGCGACGATCCTCCGCCGACAGAAGCCCGACGCGAGCTGGCCCGGCGCGAACCTGTGGGGACCCAAGTACGAGGCGACCCACTGGACGAACCTTCTCCTCGCCGAGTACGGCGTGGATCCGGGCGACCCGCGCGTGCGACGCGCGGCGCGTTACGTCCTCGAAGAGCTGAACCGCCCCGGGCGCGGGGGGATGGAGTGGGTCTTCAACAAGGATCACGGAGCGTCGTGCCTCATCGGAAGCATGGTGCGATACGTCGCCATGGCCGGATACGGCAACGACGAACGGCTCGAGCCGCTCGTCCAGCGTTTGGTGCGCGATTCAGAGAAGTTCGACGCGGCGTGCTGGATCAATGGCGAGCAGCCCTGCGCCTGGGGATATGCGCGGCTCATCTGGGGCCTCGCCGCCCTTCCCGAGACCGCTCACACCCGAGAAGTGCAGCGCACGCTGCGGCGCGGCGTCGAGTTCCTTCTGTCATACAAGGTCGAACGCGGCCGCTATCCGACCGACACGGCGCCGAGCTATCTCTGGCGGCAGCTCTCGTTCCCGCTCTTCTATCAGGCCGACATCCTGTTCGTCCTCCGCGCGCTCGATGCGGCCGGGGCGATCGACGATGACCGAGCGCAGCCCGCGATCGGCTGGCTCCTCGCGCGACAGGACGAACGTGGGCGTTGGGGCGGACGGTCGCCGTACGCGGCTCGCATGCCATCGCGAGTCGACGCGAGCAAGTGGGTGACGCTTCAGGCCTGCACGATCCTGAAGCACGCGTTCCCTGAGATCGCCGCCTGACCAAGCGCAGCATCCTCAAGGACGTCGGGCCTCTCCGGTTCGGCGAAGGCCACGACACCACCTTTCCGTACGCGCTCGCGCTTGCGACCGGAGCGGACTACGACTGGCTCATGGGGTCATCGGGCGCAGCCTTCACGACGACGATCGACGAGGCCGGATGGGATCCCCAGGCGGCGACGCCACGCGACGCCCAGACCCTCGCGCGCGCGGCACGCGCGGCGGGCGTGCGACTCGATCCAGAGCCTCCCCCATACGACGAAGAGATGCGAGCGCTGATCCTCGATCGCGCGAAGGAAGCGATCGACGGGCACCTTCCTCCTCTCGTGTTCGGTCTCGGCGGTCCGCCCGAGTACGGTCTCATCGTTGGCTACGACGAGGAGGGCCCGACGTTCTTCGCGCGGACGTTCTTCGACAAGGGCGATGACCCGCGACGCGCTGGCTGGGCCGAGTTCGAGAACGAGGACCGAGGCGGCTTGATCTTCCTCGATAAGACCGCGCCACCCGACCGGCGGGGTGCGCTACGCGAAGGCATCGACGCGGCGCTCGCAGCCGCGGACGCCAGCGATGGGGCGCTCACGTCGTGGGCGGCCGCGCTTCGCGACGACGCGCGATGGAGTGACGCGAAGCACGCCGGCAGCGCCGCGTTCGGCGATCACGCGATGCGCTCAGTGCTCGTCGACAAGCGCCGCGCCGCCGCTCGCTACCTGCGGACCGCGCGCGGTCTCCTGCCCAACTCGCCCGGCGCCGATCTGCTGCGCGCCGCGGAGTCGTATGGCTACGCGGCCGACGCGGCGGCGAAGGGCGGGGTCGGCGGATTCGACGGCAGCGTGGCGATGCGCTTCATCGACCCCGGCCACCGTCGGGCCTGGGCGAAAAATCTCGACACGGTCCGCGAGAACGACCGCGAAGCGCGCGAGGCGCTCACATCCGTGCGAGGAGGAATGCGTTGAACGATCTCGCCGCGGCCGCGCTGCTAGGCATCGTCCAGGGGCTCACCGAGTTCCTTCCCGTGAGCTCGACGGGTCACCTCATCCTGGTGAGCGACCTCCTGAAGCTCGACCCCGAGAGGTTCGGTCTGTCGTTCGACGTCGCGCTGCACCTCGGGACGGCGCTCGCGGTGCTCCTGTATTTCGCGCGAACGTGGATCGACCTCGTGAGGGGTCTCTTCCGTGGTCAGTGGCGCATGCCGGCGTTGATCGTTCTCGGCACCGCCCCCGCCGCGATCGCTGGCGTGCTCTTTCAATCGGCGATCGAGCGCGAGATGCGCGGACCGCTCGTGATCGCGACCGGCCTGGTCGTCGGATCGATCGTGTTCGTCGCGGCCGAAGCGATCGCCCGCCAGCGTCGGTTGATGACCGAGGTCGGAGTCACGGATGCGCTCGTCATCGGCATCGCTCAGGCGATCGCGTTGATCCCAGGCATCTCGCGCTCGGGTATCACGATCTCCGCGGGTCTCGCGCGCGAGCTGCGGCGCGAGGACGCGACGCGCTTCGCCTTCCTCCTCGCGACCCCCGTGATCCTCGGCGCCGGCGCGAAGACCCTTCTCGACGCGCGAAAGGCGGCGGAGCTCTTCGCTCGGCCCGACGTGCTCGCCGTGGGGTTCGTCCTCTCGTTCCTATCCGGCCTCGCGGCGGTCGCGTTCATGGTCCGCTTCCTGCGCGGACACTCGCTCAACTGGTTCGTCGCGTACCGACTCGTCCTCGCGGCGGTGATCCTCGCCGCGGTGGTCGCCGGGGTCCTGTAGGCGCGGCGACGTCCGGCGCCAAGCGCGTGAGAGCTCCGAACATCAGCGCCGTCATCGCGACGAATAGCGCGATGGCGACGAGCCATCCGCCGGGGATGAACTCGCTCATGCTCGACGGCCAAAGCACCGACGGAAGGACGAACCAGGCCAGGAACGCGATGAGCCCTTCCCAGGGGGCCCCAACCTTGGCGGTCGCCGATGCCGTCTGCGCGAGGCCGAACGCGGTCTCCCACACGATCCCGACGGTGAGATAGGCAAGCGCGGCTGCGAGCAGAAGGCGACCGACCCGAGCGACGTTCCGCGGCATGGTGGCACGATAGCCCTGTGGATCTCGGCCTTCGGGACAAAGTCGCGATCGTCGCCGCCTCCAGCAAGGGACTCGGGCGCGCGGTGGCCGAGGAGTTCGCGCGCGAGGGCGCGCGCGTCGTGATGTGCAGCCGCGACGAGGCGGCGATCCGCGCCGCCGCCGAGGACGTGCAACGGAAGACCGGCGCGGATGTGCAGTGGACGGTCGCGGATGTGGGTACGGAGGCGGGCTGCCAGAAGCTCGTCAAGACAGCGGTCGACAAGTTCGGGACGATCGACATCCTCGTATCGAACGCGGGCGGTCCCCCGCCCGGGCGCTTCGACGATCTCGACGACGCCGCATGGCAGAAGGCCGTAGGCATCACGCTCTTCTCTGCGGTCCGTCTCACGCGGCTCGTGCTTCCGCACATGCGCCGCGCCGGCGGCGGTTCGATCGTGTACATGACGTCGACGACCGTGCGGCAGCCGACCCAGTATTTGAACCTCATCCTCTCCAACGCGATCCGCGCCGCTGTACAGGGCATGGCGAAGACGCTGTCGAGCGATCTCGCCAAGGACGGCGTCCGCGTGAACTGCGTGCAGCCCGGACGGATCTTCACCGAGCGCATCGAGCAGCTCGACTCCGATACCGCCAAACGGCAGAACACGACGCCGGACGCGATCCGGGCGCACTACGAGAAGAACGTCATTCCGATGGGTCGTTACGGAAAGCCGGAGGAGTTCGCCGCGGCGGTCGTGTTCCTCGCATCGCCGAAGGCGTCCTACATCACGGGGACGTCGCTCCAGATCGATGGCGGCATGCTCATGAGCATGTTCTAGAGGTGATCGTCACCGATCGATTGCGGCCGCACGTATTCCGCCTCCCGATCGAAAAGATTCGCGCCGGTTACAAGAGCGACATCTACTTCGCCCGCACAAAGCTCATCCTGGAACGCGACAAGCGGCACGACCGCGTCACGATGCAGGTCTTCCAGAAGCATCCGGAGGCGGTCGTCGTCGGGACGGACCAGACCCTCGCGATCCTGCACGTCGGCACCGGTCACTACCGGGACCGCACGCGCGCCGACGCGCTCTTCGACCGCTACCTCAGCGCGGAGCGGCGGCTCTACACGGCTTGGACCCTGCTCCCGGCGATCGACTGGGCCGCATACGAGCCGGTGGCTCGGGAAGTCTTCGAGATCTCGCGAGAGCTCGCGTCGATGTGGGAGCCAGCGTGGGCCGATCTCGAGGTGTCGTCGCTGTACGACGGTGAGACCGCGAAGGCGCACGAGCCGGTCATGCACATCGAGGGCGAATATGTTGAGTTCGCACACCTCGAGACGCTCTACCTGGGTGCGCTCTCCGAGGGAACGCGCATCGCGACGAACACGCGCGACGTCGTCGCGGCCGCACGAGGTAAGCCTGTGATCATGTTCGGCGCTCGCCACCAGGTCCACGAGGCGCAGGCCGGATCGGGCTACGCCGCGTACGTCGGAGGCGCGAGCGCTGTGTCCACGGACGAGCAGGGCGAGTGGTGGGGCTCGACCGGCCTCGGCACGGTCCCGCACGCGCTCATCGCGGTGTATGGGGGCGACACCACCGTAGCGACGCTGAAGTTCGACGAGTACATCAACCGCGCCCCCGACGCAGTGGGGCATCTGACGGCGAAGGGAACGCCCGAAGCACACGTGAACGTCACGAGCCTCGTCGACTTCAACAACGACGTCGTGAACACGTCGCTCGGTGTCGCGCATGCGCTGGGCGCACGCCTGTGGGGCGTTCGCGTCGACACCAGCGAATCGCTCGTCGATCGCGCGATCCTCCGCGAGCTCGAAGACAAGGAAGGGGTCGCCGGCGGCGAACTTCGCGGGGTCACGCCGCGCCTCGTCGAACTGCTTCGCGATGCGCTCGACCAGAGCGGTTACCCGCACGTTCGCATCGTCGTCTCGGGCGGGTTCGACGCGGAGAAGATCCGCCGGTTCGAAGAGCTTGGGGTGCCCGTGGACGTCTACGGCGTGGGCTCCGCGCTGGTGCACGGGGCGGGGTTCGACCACACCGCCGACATCGTCCGCGTCGAGGGCCGTCCGCTCGCGAAGACCGGACGTCGCTACACCGCGAGCGACCGGCTCCACCCAGTGGACTGGCCGTCGCTCATCGGCGAGCCGGATTGGGCGCGCTCCAGCTCCTGACCCTCGTCGTCGGCCTGGCGACCGCCGGGCTGGCGAAAGGCGCGACCGCGATGGGGCTTCCGCTCATCGCGACGCCCATCCTCGCGTCGGTGTTCGGTCCAAAGCAGGCCGTCGTGATCATCACGATCCCGATCTTCGTCGCGAACACGCTCCTCGTGCTTCAGTCGTGGCGCGTGTTCGGCCATCTCTGGCCGGCATCGCGATCCGCGGCCGTCTCGATCAGGTGCGCTTCCGCCAGGTGATCGTCGTTCTGCTCGTCGCGAGCGTCGCGAACCTGCTCTGGCACACCTTCGTCGCCTAAGACACGTTTGTCGCGTCGCAGACACCTAGCATCAAGGGTGATGGAAGTCCTACCAAACGTGCATGTCGTTCGGCTCATCGGCGCCCAGGCTTATCTCCTCGTGGACGGCGACGAGATCACGCTGGTCGACGCCGGGCATGCCGGCTCCGCGCGGCTCCTCCGGCCCTATCTGGCGCGTATCGGGCGTTCGATGGAACACATCACCCGCATCGTTTGCACGCACGGCCATCCGGACCACATTGGCGGCGTCCACGAGATCGGCGCACTCTCCGGCGCCGAGGTGCTGCTCCACCCGGCCGACGCCGAGCGCCTCCGCATCCGGTTCCGCGAGGTGATCGCGAATTTCTCGCCCGGTCCGATCGTCGCGCTTCTGACGCGGGCGCCATCGCACGCGCAGCCGATCGACGAAGGGGACGAGCTGCCCGTTTTCGGCGGCCTCCGCATCCTCCACACGCCCGGCCACACTCCCGGGAGCGTCTGCCTCTACTCGCCCCGGGACCGATTTGTGATCGTCGGCGACCTGCTGCAGCGCGTGAAGGGGAAGGTGACACTCCCGAACGCGTTCTTCACCGACGACATGGCGCTTGCGCGCAAATCGATCGGCCGGCTAGCGGAACTTGACGTGGAGACCATCCTGTTCTCGCACTACGCACCGTACCGGGAGGGTGCCCGGGAGGCGCTTCGCGCTCTCGCGAGCTGAAGGGGGAACGGTGGAGACGCTCAACGACATTCTCGAGGAGTCGGCGCGGAGGTTCAGCACAAAAGACGCGCTAATGATCCGGCCCGGCTTCCGTACACGCGCGTGGTCGTATCGCGATCTGAACGACGTCGTGCCGCGCGTTGCGCGCTATCTCAGCGATAGCGGGATGAAACAGGGCGACCGTGTGCTGATCTGGGGCGTGAACCGGCCCGAGTACGGGATCGCCTTCCTCGCGGCTTTGCGGCTCGGCGCGATCCTCGTGCCACTGGAAGCGAACTACGCGGCCGAGTTCGCGGTGAAGATCGCGGAGCGCACGCGTGCGAGCGCCGCGATTGTGTCGTCGCAGACCCTCGCCCGCGCGAAGACGCTCGGCCTGCCGCTTCACGAGATGGAGTTGCTGCCCGATCTCGCGCGGGAATGCCCGCCGCTCGCGAAGGCCCCGCTCACCGGCGACGACCTCGCCGAAGTCGTCTTCACCTCGGGGACCACGGGCGATCCGAAAGGCGCGATGCTCACCCATCGCAACATCCTCTCGAACGCGATCGCCGCGACGCAGATCTTCCCCATCGGCCCGAAGATGCGCCTGCTCTCGTTCCTACCGCTCTCGCACATGTTCGAGCAGCTGGGTGGCTTCTTCTGCGTGTTGCTCGCGGGTGCGTCGGTCATCTATCCGACGAGCCGTCAGCCCGCGGTGGTCAGGCGCACCTTCAAGGAGCGCAAAGTCTCGATGGTGCTCATCACGCCCGCCGTCGTGAAGTCGCTGATGCTCGCGATCGAGCGCAGCGCCGAGGCGCAGGGCAAGAAGGAGCTCTTCGAGAAGCTGCGCCGCGTCGCGCGTCATTTGCCGATGGCGCTGCGCCGCGTTGTGTTCTTCAGCGTGCATCGTCAGTTCGGCGGCCGCTTCCGCTACATCATCTCCGGCGGAGCGGCGCTCGATCCGGCGCTCGGCGAGTCATGGCGCGAGCTGGGCATTGACGTGATCCAGGGGTACGGGACCACCGAATGCTCGCCCGGGCTCACTTTCAACCGGGTCGAGCTCAATCGGCTCGGCTCGGTCGGCACTCCGCTCCCTGGCGTCGAGGTGAAGATCGGCGCGGACGGCGAGGTCCTCGCGCGCGGCCCCAACGTCTTCAAGGGCTACTGGGAGAACGAGGAGGCCACACGTGCCGTCCTCGATGACGATGGCTGGTACCACACCGGAGATCTCGGCGAGATCGACAAGGACGGATTCCTATGGCTGCGTGGCCGCAAGAAGGACATGATCGTTCTGGCCGACGGCACGAATGTGTATCCCGAGGACATCGAGAATGCACTCGCGGCCGATCCGCGCATCGAAGCGCTCGCGACTCCCCTGCGTCCGGTCGTCGCCACCATCGTCGGTCTGCAGCGTCCGGGTGAAGACATCCAGGTGCACGGGGTCTTTCTCGTGAAGGACAAGGAGCAGGTGGCGTCGATCGTGCGCGACACCAACGTCAAGCTCTCGGGCAGCCAGCAGATCCGCGGCTGGACGATCTGGCCCGAGGACGAGTTCCCCACGACGCCGACGCAGAAAGTGAAGAAGCGCTTCGTGGTCGAGCGTGTTCTCAACATGGGCCGTGTCGACCAGGCGCGCGCCGTCACCGGCGATCAGGCCGCGACGCGGACGCTGACCGATGTCGAGCGCGTGATCACGCAGGTCACAAATCTGCCGCCGGCCGCGGTTCATCCGGGCGCGACGCTCTCGGCCGATCTCGGTCTCGACTCGCTCGGACGCGTCGATCTGCTTGGCGCGATCGAGGAGGAACTGGGCGCCTACGTGGACGAAGCGGCCCTCGAGCCCAACGCGACGGTCGCCGAGCTCGAGCGCATGGTCGCTGCGGCGCGCGATGTGAAACGCGACACCGGCATCTACGGCTGGCCGCTCAGCCCGCTCGTGCGCTCCTTCGGTCTGCTTCTGCAGCAGACCCTCGTCTATCCGCTGGTGCACGTCTTCTACAAGGTCAAAGTCACCGGCAAGGAGAAGCTCGTCGGCCTGCGTGGCCCAGTGATGTTCGCGCCGAACCACTGCCTGCACTGGGACAACGGGATCATCCTCATGGCGATCCCCTTGTCGTGGCGGTGGAAGCTCGCGGTCGCCGCGGCTGCCGACGACGTCTTTGGGAACAAGCTCAATGGTTTCGCGTCGTCGGTCCTCGCGAACGCTTTCCCTCTCGCGCGCGAGGGCGCGATCCGTCGCAGCCTGGAGCTTCTGGGCGCGCGGCTTGATCGCCAGTTCTCGGTGCTCATCTATCCGGAGGGCAAGCTGACCATCGGTGGGCCGATGCAGCCGTTCAAGTCCGGGACCGGACTCATCGCGGTAGAGGGTGCGACGCCGGTCGTCCCGATGAAGCTCAAGATCGGCAAGGTCTCGGCGCTCGATCACCTCGACAAGAAGTGGGAACCGTCTCGTTCCAATGGATGGCGCGGCGATGTCGAGGTCGTCTTCGGCGATCCCCTCTTCTTCCCCGCCGGCACCCCACCGAGCGAGGCGACCGCGAAGATACAGGCGGCGGTGGCGGCGCTCTGAGGACGGCTCGCGAGATCGCGGTCTTCATCCGGCGCGGCGACGAATTCTTGATGCTCCATCGCATGACCGACGACTACTGGCATGTGGTGGCGGGCGTCGTCGAGGAAGGCGAGACGTTCGCCGAAGCCGCTGCTCGCGAACTGCGCGAGGAGACCGGCCTCGACGCTGTCGTGGTCCCCGTTGCTATTCAGCAAACCTACCGAGTGCCTGACGAGTGGCGCAGCGAGTACCTAGCCGGAGTGAGCGCGGTCGCGATCGAGAACTTCGCGGTGGAGGTCCCGCTCACTTGGGAGCCCTCGCTAAACGAGGAGCACGACTACTACCAGTGGCTCAGTCCGACCGAGGCGATCGCGATCGCGCACTGGACCGAGACAAAGGAGGTCATTGCCGCGGTCGCCGCGTCGTGGTGACGAGCATCCGCGCGGCGATCATCGGCTCGTCCATCCGCGTGGTCATCCAGACGTAGCGGCGGCCCTCGCGATTCGTCGCCGAGGCATGCACGCCTTTCGGGTTCAGCACCACGATGTTGAACGCGCCGCTGTCGAGTGCGTTCGCGTCGGCGATCGCGGCGCGCGCGACCAGGTCGGGCGGCATGCCGGCCGCGAGCCGGTCCACGGCCGTCTTGGCCGTGACGCTCCGAATGGCGAGCTCGCCGTAACCGGTGCACGCCGCAGCGCCGTAGCGCGTGTCGCAGTAGTTGCCGGCGCCGACGATCGGCGAATCGCCGACGCGGCCGGGGTACTTGTATGCCCAGCCGCTCGTGGTCACGGCGGACGCGATGTCGCCGCGCCGGTCCAGCGCCAGAAAGTTCACCGTGCCGCGTTCGTCGCGGACCGTCTTGCGTACGACCGGCAGGAGCTTCGCGCGGCGTCGGATGGTCGACGGCGTCTCGCCGACCGAACGGAGACGCTCGACCCAGAGCTTGCGCGTCGAGGGCGTCAGGTTCTGCGTGCGCTCGGCGCCGATCTCCCGGGCGAAACGCGCCGCGCCGTCGCCGACGATGAAGACGTGCGGGGTGCGCTCCATCACGGCGCGCGCCACAGAGATCGGATGGAGGTATCCCTTGAGCGCGGCGACCGCTCCGGTGCGGTGCGTGGTGCCATCGACGATCGAGGCGTCGAGCTCGACCTCGCCGAGGACGTTCGGCTTTCCGCCGCGGCCGACGCTCGTATCCGTCGTGTCGGCCTCGATGATCTTGGCGCACGCTTCGACCGCGTCGAGTGCGGACCCGCCGCGCGCGAGGATCCGCATGCCGATCGGGAGCGCCGATGAGCCGTTGCCGCTCGCGACGATGACGCCCGTCACGCGCGCCACCTAGCGGCCGGTCATCCCGCGGACGATCCGAAAGCCGACGTGGGCGAGATCCTCCCCGGCGAACACGCGCGCGCCTGGGTCGTCGCCGGTGCGGAGGACGCGTCCGCCGTTCTGCCAGCTGTTCGTCCACTCGCGTAACGCGCCGAGCTCCTCGAGGGTGCCCTGCAGCCGCGCGGCCTTCTCCCATTCGCGCTCGTCAGGAAGGCGGTAAATGCGGCTGGTCCCGACCGTGAGCCAGCGGCAGTACGCGACCGCGTCCGCCCACGACACGCCGTCGAGCGCGCGATCAGGGAAGCCCCTCTTACGTTCCCACTCGGCTGGGGCCCCTACCCCATCAGGGGCCCCTCCCCCTGGGGGAGAATGGCGCGTTTCGTCGACGAACGTCGCGTACTCGCCCACTGTCACCGGGCGGCGCGCGATGGCAAAAACATTTACGTGCTCGGTGCGTGGAGGATCGCCGAGCAACGCGTCTCCCGCAGGAACAACGACGACGTCGGGTTCGACCACCGTGGGTACGGTACTCACTCGCGTGGGGGGGTACGCGCGCGGGAGTACGCGATCGGTAGACGCATCTCACTCCTGCGGCGGATGTTGCCTCGTCGCTGCTCTGCGAACTTATGGCCATGAACTACCAAGGTTACGCAGCGATCTGGAGCGCAAAGCTCATCTCGTTGCCGCAGATGCAGGTTGCGGCCATCGAGCCGGTGAACATTGTGATGCGCGTCGTCTACAACACGCTCGACGGCATCGTGAACGACTACTTCGTGATCACCGCGAGCGTCGCCAAGCGCTAGCGCCCTAGACACGCGCTGCGTTCCGGCGCGCAAGCGCCATCACTGTCAGCATCGGATTCACACCAGACGCGTTCGGAAACGCCGAAGCGTCCGCGACGACAAGGCCCTCGACACCCCAGACTCGTCCGTCAGGATCGGCGACGCTCGATCCAGCGCGCGCTCCCATCGGGGCAGTGCTCATCTGATGCGCGCTAAACATCCCGACACGATTCGCCCGGATGCCGCGGCGATTGACCTCGCGGCCAAACGCCTCGAGATCCTCGGTAGGACGTAACCGAAGTGGATCGGTGTGTAGCGTCAGAACCTCGCGAGCGCCCGCCGCGAGGTGCACCCGTGCCGCCTCGACGATCGAACGCAGCATGTGACGCTCGGTCTGGCCGTGTACTCGGTAGTGCACGACCGCGCGACCCTGCCGATCGATCGTGACGCGCCCGGACTCGCGATCGCGGACGATCGGGATGATCGTCGAAGCGTGGTCGGCGCGGGCGATGAGCGCGCGGTGATCCGCCGCCGAACGCCAGGGCAGCGAGGCGCTGAGCACGCCGATCAGCGCCGACGGGATCTCCAGTCGGAAGCCATACGTCCCGTCGAGGCGCGCGAACGCGTCGGAGACGACGGCCTGCGGGATTCCGGACCACATGCGCACCGGCTCGTCGTACAAGCCGACGACCGGCGCGACGGGATGAAGGTGCAGGCCCTTGCCTACGGTCGGGCCGCCGAGCCTCGATCGAAGCAGCAGCGCCGGCGTCCCGAGCGCGCCACCGGCGAGCACGACGAGTGGCGCCTCGGCGCGGATGACGACGCCGTCGACCATGCCGAGGATCCCGGTGACCCGGCCGTTCGAGGTCGTGATGCGGTCAACATGGCAGCCGGCGATGATCTCGGCGCCATTCGCGCACGCGTCGGCCAAGTAGGTGACCAGAGTCGACTGCTTCGCGCCTCGCCTGCAACCGTACCCGCAAGACCCGCAATCGCCGCACCCCTTCACGTTTCGGGGAATCGGGATCCAGCCGAGACCGAGCGCATCGAGGCCTTTCGCGAGGAGCGCGTTCGGAGCGTTCGGCTCGCTCTCGTCGGTATCGACGTCGATCCGCCGCTCGACCGCGTCGTAATGCTCGTCGAGCTCTCGGGCCATCCCGTCCAACCCCGCCGCCGCCCACTCCTCGCGAACCTCCACTGGAAGCCGGAGCGAGGTGCTCCAGTTCACGACGGTCCCGCCTCCGACGGTGCGGCCGGCAAAGACGGACAGTCCGAGGTCCTCGGTCGTGAGGAGCTGACGCCCCCAGAAGAGGCTGGCCGCTCCGTCCGCCTCGTTGCCGTCAAAGCTGGATTCCGTCGAGAGCGCGCCCTGCTCGAGCACGAGCACTTTGCGCCCACGCGCCGCGAGCTCCGCGGCGACGACGGCGCCGCCAGCGCCCGATCCAACGACGATCGCGTCCGCCCTGACCACATCGGGCTCGCGATACGCGCGCACCACGAGCCGCGCCGGGTGCGCCGGAAGCGGCCCGAGCGGAGGACGTTCGAATCCCGTCTCGCTCCAGAGGGGATTCCCGCCGCGGGAGGAGCGCGAGTAGGCAACGAAGAGCGTGAGCCGCTTCACCGCCTGGAAGGCAGTCCGACGGAGGGGCACCGCCGAATCGGCCCAGCGGAGGAGGTAGCTCTCGCGGCTCGCCGGATCGAGCAGGCTAAACCGGGTCGCGCGACCGGCGATGGCGAGGTTCACAAGAGGCTGCTCGATGAGACGCAGGAACAGGACGAGGTCATTCACTAGCTTCGGGCGTCCGACGGCCTCGAGCTCGGCGACGATCGTGTCGGCGACGACGCGGGCCGGCGCATCCGGGACGATGGTTTCCACGACTCGCGCGAGCGTGACGCGCTCGCGCTCGCCGACGGTCACGCCGGAACGGCGGTGTTGCGCTTTGCCTTGTCCTCTGCCGCGAGCTGCCGACGAAGGGTCTTGCCGATGAGCGTCTTCGGCAGCGAGTCGCGGAACTCGATCTCCTTCGGGCGCTTGAACGGCGCGAGAAGTTTCTCGCAGTGCGCCCGGATCTCATCGGCGGTCGCGGTCATGCCCGGTTTCAGAACGACGAACGCCTTGACCTCTTCGCCCTTGATCGGATGCGGGACGCCGATGGCGGCCGCGTCCATCACCGCGGGGTGCGTCGCGAGCGCTTCCTCAACCTCGCGGGGGTACACGTTGAAGCCCGAGACGATGATCATTTCCTTCTTGCGATCGACGATCGACACGTAGCCGTCGGGGTCGACCGTCGCGATGTCACCGGTATAGAGCCATCCATTGCGGATGGTCTGCGCGGTCTCGTCGGGCTTCTTGTAGTAGCCGTCCATGAGCTGCGGGCCCCGCAGGATGAGCTCGCCCGGCTCGCCCGGCGGCATTTCCTGCTCGCCGGTCTCGACGTCGACGATCTTCGATTCGACGTCGGGGTACGGGATGCCGATCGAGCCGACCTTCTGCTTGCCCTTGCCGAAGAGCGGATTGCAGTGCGTGACCGGGGCTGCTTCGGTAAGGCCGTAGCCCTCGACGAGTCTGGCGCCGGTGAGCTCGACGAACCGCCGATGCGTTTCGACAAGGAGAGGCGCGGAACCTGAGACGCATGCCTCGATCGAGCGAAGGTCGTACTTCTGCGCGAGCGGCGAGTTGTTGATCGCGTTGTAGATCCGGGGCGCACCGGAGAAGAGCTTCGGCTTGTAGCGCTGCACATCCTTGAGCACATGCTCGAGATCGAACTGCGGCTCGAGGATCATCGCCGCGGCGCCCTGGACCGCGAGGTTCATGACCACCGTGAGGCCGTACACGTGGAAGAAGGGCATGACCGCCATCGCGGCATCTCCGCCATCGCGCAGGTTCGTGAACCACGCCCGGCATTGGAGGGTGTTCGCGACGAGCGCGCGATGCGAGAGCATCGCGCCCTTCGAGACGCCGGTCGTGCCGCCGGTGTACTGAAGGACCGCGACATCGTCTGGACTGGTACCGGCGTCGAACGGATCGGCCGGCGCCGAGAGCACCTCCCTCAAGGAGATCGCGCCGGGATCGCCCGCGAATTGCTGTCTATGGCCGTCCTTCTTCTCTTTGGCGAGGGTGAAGAGCACCCGGAGGACCGGCGGCATCTCCTCTTTGATGTTCGTGACGATCACGTGCTCGACCGCGGTGTTCGCCCGCGCAGCCTTGACGACGGGGTACAGGCGCGAGAGGACGACGACGACCGTCGCGCCCGAATCGGCGAGCTGGTACTGCAGCTCAGGTGGCGTGTAGAGCGGGTTGCAGGGAACGACGATCGCGCCCGCGCGAAGGGCACCGTAGAACGCAATCACGAATTGCGGCGAATTCGGCAGGACGAGCGCAACCCGGTCGCCCTTCTTCACGCCGAGCCGTGTCAGTCCGTTTGCGAACCGCCAGGCGGCGTCGGAAATGCTTTTGTACGAGCGCTTGCGGTTGAAGAAGATCGTCGCGGTCGAGTTCGGGTGATTCTCCGCGGCGTCGTCCAGCATCGCTTGGAGCGGAACGCGTGGATAGACGAGCGACGCTGGAACGTCCGGGTCGTAGTGCCGGGTCCACGGCTTTCCGCTGACCGGTGCCGCCTCCTTCGTCTCGACCCTGACCCTCATTAGTCTTTCAACAGCTCCTCGGCGATGATCATCCGCTGCACTTCACTCGTTCCTTCGTAGATCCTCAAAATGCGCGCGTCACGATACGCGCGCTCGACCGGCGAGTCCTTCATGTAGCCCATACCGCCGTGGATCTGCAGGACGCGATCGACGACGCGGTTCGCCATCTCTGACGCGTACACCTTCACCATCGCGGCCTCGAGTGATGCGCGCTTGCCCTGGTCGAGCTTCCACGCGGCGTCGTAGACCATGAGCCGCGCTGCGTGGATCTCGACGGCCGAGTCCGCCAGCATCCACTGGATCGCTTGATTCGCGGCGATCGGCTTGCCGAACTGCTGGCGGCGCTTGCTGTGTTCGATCGCGAGCTCGAGGAGATGCTGACTCGAACCGACCGCTCCCGCGGCGAGCGACACGCGTCCGATGTCGAGCGCTCCGAGCGCCGTACGGAATCCCGTGCCGACCTGGCCCCCGAGGACGTTCGCCTCGGGCACCTCGCAGTCCTCGAAGATGAGCTCGCCGGTGTATGAGCCGCGCAGGCCCATCTTGTCGTCGATCTTCCCGACGCGGAAACCCTTGAAGCCCTTCTCGACGATGAAGCCGCTGATGCCGCCGCGCGCGCCCTTCGCGCGATCGTTCGCCGCGTACACGACCACGACATCGGCGATGGGGCCGTTCGTCACCCAGATCTTCGTGCCGTTCAGGATCCAGCAGCCGTTCCGTAGCGTCGCGCTCGTCTGGATCGACGCCGCGTCGGACCCGCTCGACGGTTCGGTGAGCGAGAACGCGGCGATCTTCTTTCCGGTCGTGAGATCGGGAAGGTATCGGCGCTTCTGGTCTTCGGTGCCGCCGAGGAAGATCGACATCGACCCAATGGACGTGTGCGCGCCGATGATGTTCGAGAAGGCAGCAGAGGTCCGCCCGAACTGCTCGAGCGCGAGGCAATATCCGAGATCCCCCGCACCGACGCCGCCGTACTCCTCCGGGAAGGGAAGTCCGAAGAAGCCGAGCTGCCCCATCTCCTTGAGGACGTCGCTCGGGATCTTGTCGGTCTCTTCGACTTCCTTCTCGAGTGGCTGAAGGCGAGTCTCCACGAAGTCACGCGCCGTGCGCGCCAGGAGCTGAAGCTCCTCTGGAATGTCGAAGTCCACGCCCTAGGCCTCCCCCACGTGGATCGCCGGTATGCCAAAGGTTAGACGCTCGAACCGCACGCGCGTAAAGCCGGCGTTTTGGAGGAGCGACGCGAGCGCTTCGGGGTCGTAGAAAGCCTCGATCGACCGCGGCAGGTACCGATAAGCCTCCGGATCGCTGCCGAGCGCGGCCGCGAGGCGCGGGGAAACAAAGGAATAGGCGCGGTATAGGCGGCGGACGGCCGGATTCCGTGGAGTGTGCAGATCGAGGATGACCGCCCGGCCGCCGGGCCGCAGTACGCGGCGCATCTCGCGCAGTCCCCGCGGAATGTCGCCGACGTTCCGGATGACGAAGCCGGCCATCGCGACGTCGAACGTGGCGTCGGCGAAGGGCAGCGACTCGACGCTCGCGATGAGCCGCTCGTACCGTGGGGCGAGTCCGGCTTTGGCCGCGCGCCGCTCGGCGATTTCGAGCATTCCGGACGAGATATCCACGCCGGTGACCGTTGCCGACCGGGCCGAGCGCGCCAGAAGCGCAAGGGCAAAGTCGCCGGTGCCCGTGCCGACGTCTAGAGCGCGGCCGCTCTCGCCCAGACGCGCGAGATCGAGCGCACGCCGCCGCCACGACAGATCGGTCCCGAGAGACAGAAGGCGGTTGAGCAGGTCGTACCGCGGAGCGATGCGGTCGAACATCGCCGCGATCCGCCGGTCGTGCTCGTTTGAGGGTGGCACCCCGTCACGCTAGCTTGACTCGAAGTGGCTATCGCAACTCTCCCCATCGTGCTCTCGGTCGTGCTCGCCGAGCTCGCGATCGGTGGGTCCTTCGTCATGTGGCTCGTCGATCGCGGTGGACGGGCGCCGTCGGGGTTTCTGAAGCTCGTGGCGTTCGTCGATGCCGGGGCGATCGCGGCCGCGCTAGCGCTGGTGCCGGTCTTCCCGCGCGGCGATCTGGCCGATGCGGCCGGCATCAACACCGGACCTCTCGGCGCTTTCGGGCAGGCTCTCATCGTCGTCACCATCCTCGTGATCGTCCAGCTCGTCACCGCGTTTCTCCCGTCACGCGGCTTGCGCATCGCCTCGGGGATCGT
This sequence comes from Chloroflexota bacterium, assembly GCA_038040345.1. Classification (GTDB taxonomy): domain Bacteria; phylum Chloroflexota; class Limnocylindria; order P2-11E; family P2-11E; genus 3-1-20CM-2-70-9. Next base: position 1,014,576 of record JBBPIQ010000001.1, on the reverse strand, counting down.
GACGAGCCTGGTCGGCGCCTTTGCACTGGGAGTGGTCGCCCTGGCGACGAAGCCTCCCGACTCGGCCGTCGACCCGCTCGCGTTCGCTGCCCTCCCGCTCGGCGCGATCGCGCTCGGTGGCACGGACGGCGCCATGCTGCTCGGACACTGGTACCTCGTCACGCCAAAGCTTTCGCCCGGGCCGCTGCGGCGCGCGTCGCTCACGGTCGTCGCGGCGGTCGCCTTGCAGATCGCGCTCGTCGGGATCGTGTGGCTCCGCGGAGACCTCACCGGGACGTGGGAGACCGCGCTCTCGGTCGCGCTCGCTCTGCGGATCGGGGTCGGTCTCTTCATGACGCTGATCGTCGCGCTCGCCGCATGGTGGACGGCGGGCATGAACACGCAGTCGTCGACAGGTCTGCTCTACGTCGCGCTGGGCTGCGCGTTCGCGGGCGAAGTCTCGGCGCGCGTGATCTTTTTTCTGACCGGTGTGCCGATCTAGCGGTTCCGCTCCGCACGGACGAACAGGAACGTGCCGACGACCATGAACACGACGAACAGCGCGCCGATGATGATGAGATTCGTCGTCGCGCTGGACAGGACGACCGGGGATGTCGACCCGTAGTACCCGTCGCGCAGCAGGTCCACGGCGTACCGCATCGGGGCCAGGTGCGACAGGATATCGAGCGGCAGCGGCAGTTTCTGGATCGGGTTGAAGATCCCGGCGAGGAAGAACTGCGGAAGCATCACGAACGGGAAGATCTGATTCGCGGCGCGCTGGCTCGAGAGGTTCGCGAGGACGATCACGCCGAAGGCGCCACCGAAGAGCGCGATCACGAGCATCGCGAGTGCCATGCGCGCGAGCTGGTCGGGTCCCATGTGGATCTGCAGGACGAAGCCGAAGGCGATGATTCCGAGCGCCTGCGGTAGAGCGACGAGGGACTCGCCGAGTATTTTCCCGAGGATGATCGAGTAGCGAGAGATCGGCGAAACGAAGATCTCCTGGCTGAAATCCTGCTCGCGGTCGGCGAGGAGCGAGATGAGTCCGAGCGCCGACGATTGCCACACGGTCTGCGCTAGGACGCCCGTGAACACGTAGTCGAGCAGATTGAGGCCGCCGGCTTGGCTGCCGAACCCCGCCTGGAGGCTTGTGCCGAGGATGCCGATGAAGATCACCGGAAATGCGAAGTCGGCGACGATCCGCTGGCGGTCGCGCAGCAGCTTGACGAAGTCGCGGTGCGCGAGGGCCAGGATCGCCGATGCTTCAGTCACTGGTGCGGCTCACGATCTCGAGATAGGCATCTTCGAGGCTCGGCGTGTGCGTCTTCACGACGCTGAGCGGAGTCTCGATGCTCCGGAGGATCGAGTGGACGGTGTGGCCGTCGAGCTGGACTTTGAACGGAGCGCCACCGCTCGTCGCATGGCCGAGCCGGGCGAGCTCGTCGCGGAGCGCCGACCGGTCGGACGCGTCAACGAGCACGTACTCCTCGACCAGGTCGCGCTTGATGTCGTCAGGCGTACCGAACGACACGACCTTGCCTTTGTCGATGATGCAGATGCGGTCGGCCTCTTCGGCCTCTTCGAGGTAGTGGGTCGTCAGGAAGACCGTCGTCCCGCTAGTCCGCCGCACCTCGGTCAGGTGCTCCCACAGCGTGCGGCGGGTCGGCACATCGAGGCCGGCTGTCGGCTCGTCGAGGAACAGGACCTTCGGGTCGTGCACCAGGCTGCGCATGATCTCGAGCTTCCGTCGCATTCCGCCGGAGAACGTCTTCACGGGCTTGTGGATGTCGCGCGCGATTCCCAGGAGCCGCGCAAGCTCCTCGACCTTCGCGCGATAGCCGCGATCCATGAGCGCGTAGGTCGGCGCGTACCGGTAGATGCCGTAGAGGACGGCGTGGAAGCGGACGTTTTCCTCGGCCGTCAGATTCTGGTCGAGACTCGGCCGCTGGAAGATGATCCCCACCTTCCGGCGCACGGCGCTGGCTTCGCGCACGATGTCGCTCCCGTCGATCGTCGCGCCGCCGCTGGTCGGCGAAAGCGTCGTGGTCAGGATCGAGATCGTGGTGGTCTTCCCCGCCCCGTTCGGCCCGAGCAACACGAAGAACTCGCCTGCTTTCACCTGGAAGGAGATGCCGTCGACGGCGTTCGTCTCGGCTTTCTTGTAGCGCTTCACGAGATCTTCGACGCGGATCATCCGGCGAGTTTATGAGCGAATTGCGCGTCGGGACGTCGGGCTAGCGACTCGCAGCCCGCCTTCGCGGACGTCGCTCGTGGATGGGCTCCTCGTCGAGCTCCTCCCACTCGCGCGCGCTGTAGAGGTTCGCGGCGACGGCGGCATCGACGAACGTGACAATGAGACCCGCGATCGCGAGCAGGAATGGCGCTGTGCTCGCGGCGGCCGCGCCGATGTCGAAGCCGCGAAGGAAGGCCGACGCGCCGTACAGCAGGAACGCGACGAGCCCGGCGACGAGGTCGAGCCTCGCGATCGAGCGGTCGTCCGCAGGCACGTCGATGTTCTCCGCAAGCGTCGCCAGTACCGCGATCCCGAGGACGATGGCCACGGCATGAACGAGCCAATCGGACACGACCACATAGCCGGTGGTGTCGGTCTGGCCCCACGCGAACCAGGCCATGAGGTCGCTCAACGTAAGCGAGAGACCGATGCCGACGGCGATGTAGGCGACGGCCGCGCGCGGCGAGAAGCCGAAACGGCGGCCCTGGAGGAACTCTTTCACCGGCCTGCCAATGCTAGCGGCGCGGAGGACCCTCCGGCTTGGCGGTCACTCAGCAGCCGGGCTCCCCGTCATGTCCGCAGCAGCCTTGGCCGAGCGTCGCGCGTCGCGCGAAATTGCGCGCGGTAACGACCAGCCGCCGCGGAAGCGGGATCTCGCTCGCGCGGAAGTTCGCGAGGAAAGCGGCGATGGAGCCGCGTCGTGAGTCACGCACGTTCGTACTATCGCAAGGTGAGCGACGAGCCGCTGTCGAAGCCCTCCCCGCCGCTTTCGCTCGAGCAGCTCGCGCAGCTGCTCCCGGGGACTGGCGAGATCATGGCGTCGGTCGGCAACGCGTGGTGGAAGTGCGCGTATGCCGCGCGCGGTGGTAACTGGGAGCTCGCCGCGTACTTCGCTCGGCGCGTGCGCGGCCTTCAGCGCAAGCTCGCGCAGATCCGTCCCAAGTACGCCGAGGATCTCCTCGCATTCGAGACGGAGCACGTCACCCCGCTGCTCACCGCGCTCGGCGCGCGTGACGGCCCGTCGTTCGAACGCATCTACGCGACCGCGACCGACAGGGCGAACGAGCTTCACGTGAAGTGGGCGAAACCTTACATCCGCTGGGTACTCCCGGACGAGCCGCCGAAGGACCTTGACCTGGAGCTCGACCGCTAGCGCGTTAGGGGTGCGCGTCGAACCAATCGGCGATACGGCGCGCGTGCTCGACGCGGTGTTTCGGCTTTCCGCCGCGCGTCAGATCGTGGTTGTCCTCGGGGAACCGGACGAAGACGGCCTCCTTGCCGAGCACCTTCAGTGCGGTGAAGAGCTGCTCGGCCTGCTCGATCGGGCAGCGCAGGTCTCGCTCGGCGTGAATGATGAGGAGCGGCGTCTTCACGTTGGTGACATAGGTGAGCGGCGAGCGGAAGATGAGCTTCTCGCCGTCGCGCCATGGTGTGGCGTCGCCCATCTCGTGCTCCCAGAAATGCCAACCGATGTCGCTCGTCCCGAATGCGGAGATGTTGTTCGAGATGCTGCGTTGCGTGACCGCGGCGCGGAAACGATCGTTGTGGCCGACGATCCAGTTCGTCATGAAGCCGCCGTAGCTGCCGCCGGTCACGTAGAGACGCTTCGGGTCGACCCAGCCGAGTGCGAGCGCGTGATCGATCCCGGCCATGAGGTCTTCGTAATCCTTGCCGCCCCAATCGCCGACGCACGCTTCGACGAACTTCTGGCCGTACGCATGGCTCCCCCGCGGATTCGTGAACAGCACCGCGTAGCCGCGCCCCGCTAGGACCTGGAACTCGTGGAAGAACGAGTGCCCGTACGCCGTGTGCGGCCCGCCATGGATCTCGAGAACGAGCGGCCACTTCTTCGCCGGATCGAAACCGAGAGGCTTCATGAGCCAGCCCTCGATCATCCAGCCGTCCGCGCCTTTGAACTCGACGCGCTCGGGTTCCGCGAGGTCCCGCGATGCCAGAAGCTCGTCGTTCAGACGGCTCGCTTTGCGCATGAGTCCGCCGATCTCGCCGACGACGAGATTCCCGGGATCGGTCGCCGTTGCGCGGATCGCGACGAAGCGACGCTGTGAGTCGTCGAGCGACCAGGAGACGAGCTGGTGGGGCCCCACCGTCTCGGCTCGCACATCCCCACCGGTCGTGGCGCAGGAGTAGGCGTTCGCCGTGCCCTGGTCGGAGCCGAGGAAGAGGATGCGGCCGGCGCGGGTCCACGCTGGCGGGAGCGTCTGCGCATGCGCGCGCATGTCGCTGATCACCGACGAGCCGACGGAGCGGTCCCACCCCTCGAGCAGATCTTTCCCCGGTCCGCCCGCTTTCGGGAAGGCCCAGACGTGGATGTTGCGAGCCGAGGATCCGATCGCGCAGTCGGTGCCGTAGGCGGTGATGGTCGCGCCGTCGGGCGACCAGGACGGGTTGCCGTAATTGCCCTCACCGTCGGTGATGCGGCGCGTCTCGCCCGCGAGCGTGACGACGTGAATGTCCTCAACGGTGTTGAGGTCGCGCTTTTCGGTTCGGTTCGAGACGAACGCGATCTCGCGCCCGTCGGGTGAGAACCCCGGCTGGGCGTCGTCCCAATCGCCGTCGGTCAGTCGCCGCGGCGCCGAACCGTCCGCCCCGACGATCCAGATGTGCTTGCGGCGGTCGTCGAGGAGTCCGCCCTCATCCGACTTGTATCGCGCGCGGGTGTAGACGCGGACGCCGTCGTCCTCGTCGGCGGAGTCCTTCGGATCGCGAACGACGAACGCGAGCGACCGCCCGTCTGGCGACCACGCGAGATCGGAGCAGTCCTCGCGGAACCGCGTGAGCTGCCGGGCCTCGCCACCGGCGAGGTCGAGGACGAAGATGTTGCGCGGCGGACGCTTCTTTCCCTTCGGGATATCGCCGCGGTCCGATGTGAACGCGAGCCGATCGCCTTCGGGTGACCACTGCGGCGTGGAGTCCTGCGACTTGCCCGCGGTGATCTGCGCGGGCGCTTTTTCTCCATCGGATGACACAAGCCAGATTGCGCCCTGGTACCCATCACGCTTGGCGTTCGCCGTCCTGACGGAGTACGCGATGCGTCCGCCGTCGGGCGAGATCTGCGCATCCGTAAGGAAGCGGAACTCGTACAGGTCGTCAGGTGAAAGGGGAAGGAGCGACGAAGACAACGCGGCGTATCGTGCCATATATGGGCCGGTTCGACCGGCGCGCGCGCACAGGGATGCTCGTCGGAGCGCTGGCGATGTTCTTCGCCCTCGACGTCGCGTTCCTTCTCAGCATGGCCGGAATGCCGTTCGTGGCGGACAGCCTCGGCCAGGCGATCATCGACGTGCTGCCGGGATTCATCTCGATCCCGCTCATCGAAGCGCTGCATCAGTGGGCGAAAATCCTGCTCATCGTCGGCGTCGTCGCGCTCTTTCTCATCGATGGCGCGGCGACGGGTCTGCTTGCGGCGTCGCGGCGGCGGACAACTGCGGTTTTGGGCGTCGGTCTGCTTCCCTGGGTCGCGGCGTTCGTATTCGCGCGCCTGTTCTCACCACTGCGGATCGAGCCGGTAACGAGCCTCATCGACGCGGCCGCTGGCGCCGCGGTGTTTCTCGGGGCACTGGCGTTCATCCTTCCGACCGCTCTCGACCGGTCCGCGGACGCGGGACCCGCTTCGCCGGGGCGCCGTCGCGCGCTGCTCGGGACCGCGGCGATCGCCGCGGGCATCGCGATCGTTTCGCTCCCGCTCTCGCGGATCGCCGCGGTCGGGTCGGGTGGGCTCGGCGACATCACCACAGCCGCGCGCCGCCTGCGAACGCGCGCCGACATCGCGCCGGCGGATCCCGCGGTCGATGCGCTCCCGGGCATCACACCGCGGATCACCGCGAACGAGGACCACTACACGGTGGACACGACGCTCGTGAAGCCGCGCGTCCTCATCGATGAATGGCAACTCGACATCAAAGGTCTGGTCCAATCGCCGTTCTCGCTCACGTACGACCAGCTGCTCGATCTCGAGGCCGTCGAGCAGGTCCACACGCTGGAGTGCATCTCCAACTACGTCGGCGGGGATCTCATCTCGACCGCGCTCTGGACGGGCGTGCCGCTTCCTGACTTGCTCAACCGCGCGCAGGTGAAGTCGGGCGCGTATGACGTGGTCTTCACGTCGGTCGACGGCTATACCGACTCGATCCCGATCGCGAAAGCGATGGAGGACCGAACGCTCGTCGCGTACCTCATGAACGGAAAGACCGTGCCGCAGGATCACGGGTATCCCGCGCGGATGCTCGTGCCGAACATCTACGGCATGAAGAACGTGAAATGGATCCGGACGATCGAGGTCGTGAACTATGACTTCATCGGCTACTGGCAGCAGCAGGGCTGGTCCGACGGCGCACCCATCAACACGAACGCCCGGATCGATCTACCGAGTCGGAACATCCGCTGGACCGGCGGCGCGATCACTGTCGCGGGAATCGCATTCGCCGGAGCGCGCGGCATTTCGAAAGTCGAGCTCTCGAGCGACGGCGCGAAGTCGTGGGCACCGGCGTCTCTCGAAGTCGCGATGGGTCCGCTGACGTGGCGCCGCTGGACCTTCCCGTGGACGCCGAGCGGTGCCGGGCCCGCGAAGCTGATCGTCCGCGCGACCGACGGAACCGGGAATACCGAGACGCCGATCGGCCGCGCGCCCTTTCCAGATGGCGCCACGGGCTATGACTCCCTCGACGTGACGATCCAGCGGGGCTAGAGCCCCGGCCATGGCCGCGGGTGGCACGGCGGAGCGGGTCTCTCGCGAAGCGCGGGTGCCCCGGGGCCCCGCCCGCAGCGAACGGAAGTGAGCTGCAAGGCGGGGAGGGTGCGCTGAGGGAGAGACCCGCGTAGCCGGGACAGGACCCGCGGACAGTGCGCGGGTGGTCTAGCTCAGACCGGCTCGTGAGCTGCGAAGCGGTCCGATCGTGCGCGGCCGAGGGAATTTGGCGCGCAGATCGGCAGCGTCGACCTGGAAGAGCGCTTCGGGCTCGGCGATTCCGTGGAGTGAGAACCGGCCGAGACTTCGGAACGCAAGGCCCTCGGCCAGACGCTCGGTGAAGGACTGGCGCGCGGCGGACGACAGCAGGATCTGGCCGCCGTGACTCGCCCAGCAGACTCGCGCGGCGATGTGGACGGCGATGCCGACATAGCCCGTGTCGGTGAGCGTGGGTCGGCCGGTGTGCATCCCGATGCGGACGCGCACGTCGGCCTTCTGCGGCCAGGTCTTGTCGCGGAGCGCCCGCTGGATCGCGAGCGCTGCCTCGAGTGCGTGCGTCGACCGCCGGAACACCGCGAAGAATTCGTCGGCTCGCGCGTCGACTTCGTAGCCGCTCGACGCGCGCACGGTCGTCCGGATCGTGGTGCGCACATCGCGGAGCAGTCCGGCGTAGTCATCGCCGAGGTGCTCGAGCAGGCGTGTCGACCCTTCGATGTCTGTGAGGAGGAAGGTCACGGTCCCGCGGGGGAGTGATCGAACGTTCGCGCCGCTGGCCTTCCGGAGCTGGCCGTCGAAGAAGCCGAGCGGCACGATGCCGTGCTTCTTCGCCGCCCGGAGGAGTCGCTCGCGCGCACGTTCACGCGCGGCGTCGTCCTCGAAGTCGACTTGGTCGAACCGCGCGAGGGCGTTTCGCACGTGCGAGATGTCGTTGATCGGCAGCCGGCGGCGCCCCTGGGAGTCGATGTAGGCGAACGAGCTGTCGGGAAGGCGCGCACGGGCGGTGGCACTAAGCGTTGGCACGGGTCAGGTCTCCTCGGAGAGGAAAATCATAGAGCGCTAGTCTCGCTGTGTGGCGAAGCGTCGTTTCACGTTCAGCGCGACTCTCCCACCCTACGCACCGCCGCGAAATGAGTGGCGCCGGCGGGTGCACGCGGCCGTCCTCGAATCGCAGGCGTCGCGTGGCGTCGGGTACAGCGAGAACGACCGTCTCGAGGTGCGCCTCGAGCTCTTCCTCGGTTCACGGCCGCTCGCGATGCTGGACATCGAAGAGCGAGTGAACGACGTCCTCGACGCGCTCGGCGGGTACATTGCGGGTCCACGCAGCGTTCGGCGCATCGCCCCGATCGTGCCCAACGCGGACCAGATCCGCCGCATCACGCTCGAGAAATCCACCCGCGTACCGCGCGGCCGTCCGCTCGGGCAGATCACGCTCGCGCGGTATCGCCGGCGGCGGAGGTCGTGACCGAGCTCAGCACCGGGGCGCTGGTCTGGGCCGGCTTCGACGGGGAGCACGTGCCGGGCCCGATCCTCGACGCGATCCGCGCCGGAAAGATCGGCGGTCTTCTTCTCTTCGCGTTCCGCGGGAACATCCGCTCGAAGGATCAGGTGCGCGCGATGCTGCGCGAGGCGCAGGACGCCGCGGTGCGGGGTGGCCTTCCGCCGGTGCCGATCGCCGTCGACCAGGAAGGCGGGTCGGTCGTGCGCGTCGGGTACCGCGCGGTGTTCCCGAGCGCGATGGCCATCGCCGCGACCGGAGATCCGCGCAACGCGGAGCGCGCCGCACGTGCCGTCGCCGAGGGACTGCTCGCCGACGGGATCACGGTGAACCACGCCCCGGTCTGCGACGTGAACGTCGAGCCGCGGAATCCGGTGATCGGCACGCGCTCGTTCGGCGACGACGCCGAGCGCGTCGCGCAGTTCGCGGCCGCCTGGGTGCGCGGTTCCGAAGGCGCGGGCGTCGCGTCGACGCCGAAGCACTTCCCCGGACACGGCGACACCTCGCTCGATTCGCATTTCACGCGGCCCGATGTCACGGTCGACCGCGCGACGCTCGATCGCCGCGAGCTCCTTCCATTTCGAAGCGCCTTCGCGGCGGGCGCGACGACGACCATGAGCGCGCATATCCGCTACACGGCGCTCGACACCGAAGCGCCCGCGACGATCTCGCGCCCGATCCTGACCGATCTCCTGCGTCGCGAGCTGCGCTTCGACGGACTCTCGATGACGGACTCGCTCGACATGAGTGGCATCGCCGATATCTCCATCGAGGATGTCGTCGTGACCGGTCTCGAGGCGGGCGTCGACGCGATGATGGTGACGAGCGGTATCGAACGGCAACTCGCCGCCTCGCAGTGGATCGCCGACCGCGTGCGGCCCGAGCGCACAGCCGAGGCGCTGCGCCGCGCGACGTGGTTCCGCGAGCGCTTTGGCCGGGTCGCGACGGAGGCTGACTTCGACGACGGGCCACGGCGCCAGGTCGCGCGCGAGATCGCGGAAGCCTCGATCACGCACGTCGGACCACCGCTTCCGCGCATCGACGGCGCACTGCGCGTCCTCTACTTCGAGCCCACACAGGCGTCGCCGGTCGAGGAGCTCTCGACGCCATCCTCCACGTTCGAGGCCGCCCTCCGCCGCCATCTCGGAGACCGCGTCACGTTCTCGAACAACGGCCAGGTGCCGCGCGGCCCGGGGCCTCTCGTGGTGTGCTCGACGAACGCGTCGTTCCAGCCGGAGCAGGCTGCGCGCGTCAAAGAATTGCTCGCGAACGTCGGCGTGCTGTGCGCATTGCGCAGTCCGTACGACGCGGCCCTCGTGCCGAACGTTCCCGCACTCCTTTCTTATGGCGACGTGCCCGTGTCGCTCGAGGCCCTCGCGGCGGTGCTCGCCGGTAAGCGACAGGCGGAAGGACGTCTGCCCGTCCAACTCGCATGAAGCGACGCGACTTCCTGCGCGCGGCCGCAGCGAGCGCGATCGCCGCGTGCGCGCCGACCACGACGACGCCGGGGTCGACCGGGGACGTGGTCAGCGGGATGTCGCTCGAGCGCAAGGTCGGCCAGCTCATGAGCGTTGCGTTTCACGGCACGAAGATCACAAGCTCGCTCGAGGCGATGATCCGCGACCGCGGCGTCGGCGGCGTGATCCTCTACTCGGAGAACTTCACCGATGCGGCGGGCCTCGCGAAGCTCGTCGCCGATCTCGATCGGATCGCGCGCGACGCGAAGTCGCTACCGCTCTTCTTCGAGATCGATCAGGAGGGTGGCCCGGTCATCCGCATCAACAAGGGCGCCACGATCCTGCCTGGCCAGATGGCGCTCGCGGCGACCTCGGATCCCGAGCGCAGCGTCCGCACCGCAGCGACGATCGCCGCGGCCGAGCTGCGCGCTCTCGGCGTGAACTGGAACTTCGCGCCGGTCGCGGATGTCAACGACGAGCCGACGAATCCCATCATCAGCAACCGCTCGTTCTCGAGCGATCCCGCGCGGGTGTCCTCGCTCGTGACCGCCGCGGTCCAGGCGTACGCGGCGGCGGGATTCTTCTGCTGCGCGAAGCATTTTCCCGGGCACGGCTCGACGACGACGGACTCGCATACGGGGCTGCCGAAGATCGAAGCGGATCGCGCAACGCTCGACCGCATCGAGCTCCCGCCTTTCCGCGCCGCGATCGCGGCCGGCGTTCCCGCGATCATGAGCGCGCACATCGTCGTCCCTGCCCTCGATGCGACGCCGGAGCTGCCGGTCACGCTCTCGAAGGCCGTGATGACCGACCTCGTTCGCAACACACTTGGTTTTCAGGGAATCGTCGTGACCGACGACCTCGAGATGGGCGCGCTGAAGAACGTGGGCGAGGCCGCGGCCGGGCTGCGCGCGCTCCAGGCGGGCGCGGACTACCTCCTCTTCCGGTACGACGAGAGCGCGCAGCTCGAAGGACACCGCCTCATCACGGACGCCGTCCGCTCGGGTTCGCTGTCCAGCGCGCAGCTCGACCAATCGGTGCGGCGGATCGTTGACGCGAAGCGGCGCTTCGGCATTCTCGACGGACGCCGCGACCAGTCGGCGCCGGACCTCGCCGCGAACGCGAAGACGGCGCTCGAGCTCGCGCGCGGCGCGACGACGCTCCTCCGCAATCGCGGCGTGCTGCCGCTTCGCGGGCGGATCCTCGCGGTGTCGCCGACGAATGCCGACATCAGCTTCTTCGAAGGACAGGCAACGCTCGGCAGCGTCATGGCCGCGAAGCGCGCCGACGCGATCTCGGAGTCGCTGCCGCTCCATCCGAGCGCGGCCGAGATCGACCGCGTGGTCAGCGCGTCCCGAGCGGCGGACGTTGTCGTCGTCGGGACCACCAATCTGTTCGGGTATCCCGAGCAGGTGGACCTGGTGAGGGCACTGGCGAGGGAGAAACCCGTCGCAGTCGTGGCGCTCCGCGGTCCGTACGACATCCTGAGCATCCCGGAGATCGCCGCGTATCTCTGCGCGTACGACTCGCGCGAGCCGAGCCTCACGGCTGCCGCCGAGGTCCTCCTCGGCGAGCGCAAGCCATCCGGATCGCTTCCCGCCGTGATCCCCGGCGTCTTCAGCATCGGTGCCGGCATGCGCGACTTCGCGTGACCGACCTCGCCGCGCGCGCGAAACCCATCCTCGATGAAGCGATCGGTTCGCTCTGCACCGCGGCCGTCGTGCGCGTGGAGCGTCGCGGCTCGGTCGACATATACGCGGCCGGCACGCTCTGTCCCGATCCGAGCGCGGGACCTGACGGCCCCTGCACCGCGAGCTCGCTGTTCGATCTCGCCTCTCTCACGAAGCTCGCGACGACCGCGCTCGTACTGTCGTTCGTGCGCGAACGGCAACTGGAGCTCGACATGCCGTTCCGCGAGCTCGTCCCCGACTTCCGCGGCGGCAACAAGGACCGGGTCAGCCTTCGGCAGGTCCTCACTCATACGGCGGGACTCGCCTGGTGGAAGTCGTTCTGGAAGGAAGCGTCTTCGCCAGAGGAGCTCGTGTGGCTCGCGGCGCGAGAGCCGCTCGCGCAGGACATCGGCGAGTTCCGCTACAGCGACCTCGGCTACATCATGCTCACCGCCGGACTCGCGAACGTCGCGAGCGAGCCCTTCCGCGCAGTGATGCGCGAGCGCGTCCTCGACGTGGTCGAGGCGCGCTCGTGCGAATACGGCCCGCGGCCGGCGGTGGAGTGCGCGGCGACCGAAGAAGATACCGAGTGGCGCCGCAAGCGTCTGCGCGGCGAAGTCCATGACGAGAACGCGTACGCCATGGGCGGCGTCTCGGGACACGCGGGCCTGTTCGGCACTGCCGCGGATGTCGCGGCGATCATCCGCGTGTATCGCGACGGTGCAGTCATCGGGAACGAGCTGCGCGATCTCGCGCGCACCGAGCAGTACCGCGGCGAGAACGTCCGGCGCGGGATCGGACTCGTCCTGCGCCCGCCGGAAGGCCTTCCGTTCTTCAGCGTGGATGCGTTCGGCCACACCGGATTCACCGGCACGAGCGTGTGGGTCGACCCGGCGAAGGACCTCACGCTCGTCCTGCTCACGAACCGCGTGTACTTCGGTCGGGCCAACGACGAGGAGCTGTACCGCTTCCGCGTCGCGGTCTACGAGGCGCTGGCCGGACCCTGACGCGCGACAATTCGCGGATGATCGCGGTCGGGATGATGTCCGGCACCTCCGTCGACGGGATCGACATCGCCGCGATCGACATCGAGGGCGACGAGGTGAAGGTGCTCTCCACCGGGCATCGCGACTACGACGACGCGCTTCGGACGCGGATCCTCGCTGCGGCCTCCGGCGATGCGATCGGCACCGCTGAAATCGCGGCGCTGCACGTCGCGATCGGCGACGCGTATGCGCAAGCGGCGGTCGAGTTCGTACCTACGCTCGCGAAATACCCCGACGTCCTCGCCATGCACGGGCAGACCGTCGCGCATCTACCGAAGACCGCGACGCTTCAGCTGGGTGACGCATCGCGCGTCGCGCTGCGGACAGGTGTGCCGACCGTCGCCGACTTCCGGAGCGCGAACATCGCGGCCGGCGGGGAAGGCGCGCCACTCGTGCCCTTCGCCGACTTCGTCCTCTTCGGAAAGCGCGCGCCCGTCGCTCTCCTCAACCTCGGCGGCATCGCGAACCTCACGCTCATCCCAAAACCCGAAGCCGACCGTGTGACCGCGTTCGACACCGGCCCCGCGAACATCCTCAGCGATCTCATCGCGCAGCAAGCAGGCATGAAGAAACGCTTCGACGAGGACGGGGCCGGCGCGGCGCGCGGCCGCGTCGACGAGCGCGCGCTCGGGTGGGCCTTCAGTCACGAATATTTCGCGAAACGCGCGCCCAAGAGCACGGGCCGCGAGGATTTCGGGAAGGCTTTCGCGGACGAGCTCGCGCGACGGGTCACGCGCAACGGCGGCACGCGCGACGACGCGCTCGCGACCGCGATCGCGCTCACGGCGCGCACGGTCGCCGATGCGCTGAAGCGCGAGACCCCGGCCGGAACAGAGTGGCGCGAGCTCATCGTCGCCGGCGGCGGTGCGCAGAACCCGACGCTCCTGAAAGCGCTGCGCGCAGCGGTCGCGCCCCTGACGGTGCGGACGAGCGACGAGCTCGGCATCCCGGTCACCTCGCGCGAGGCCATCGCCTTCGCGATCCTCGGCGCGTATCGGATGCAGGGAAAACCGAACATCCTGCCCGGAGCGACCGGTGCCTCGCGCGCCGTCTCGGGCGGAGCGATCCACCAACCCTGATGACAGCACCGCTGGTCGTCGGCATCGACGCGGGCGGATCCAAGACGCGCGCGTTCGCGGTGGATCGTGACGGTGCCGTCGTCGGTCGCGGCGCGGGAGGCGGCGCGAACCTTCTTTCGTCACCCGATCCCGCCGGATCGATCGCCGCGGCGCTGGCGGAATCGCTCGGTAGCGCAAAGCCGGAGGCGGTCGTCCTCTCCTGCTCCGGTGGCGATCGCCCCGCCGATCGCGAAAAGGGACGCGCGATCCTGACGCAGCTCGTCGGTCCCGCGGTCCGCATCGAGGTGACGCACGACGGGATCGCCGCCCTCTACGCCGGCAATCCCGCCGGATGCGGAGTCGTGCTCATCTCCGGGACGGGTTCGATCGCGTTCGGACGCAACGACGAAGGAGACGAGCGCCGCGCCGGCGGCTGGGGCTATCTCATCGGCGACGAAGGCTCCGCCGTTTGGCTCGGCCTCGAAGGCCTGCGCGCCGCCGCGCACCATGCCGACGGCCGCGGCGCCGGTACGTCGATCACCGCGCACATCCTGCGCGAGCTCGGCGTGCAGTCGTTCATGGAGGTGATCCCGCGGCTCTACGGTCGACCGCATCCCGCGCCGGCGATCCTCGCCGCGGTGCGCGCGGTCGGCCGCGCCGCCGCGGAGGCCGACGCGATCGCGGTGTCGATCGTCCAGCGCGGCGCGCACGCACTCGCGCGCGCGGCTTCGGTCGTCGCGGCGGAGCTCCGGCTCGAAGACGGCCCGGTCTATCTCGCGGGCGGCGCGTTCGAGTCGCTGCCCTCGCTCGAGCGCGCCGTGCGCGGCGAGCTTCTCAGGATGTTGCCCCGAGCCACGGTCGAGCCGGTGAGCGAGGAGCCGGCGATGGGCGCGGCTCGTCTTGCGATGCGTCTGGCGTGGGGCGCCTGATGGATCGGCCAACCGAAGCGCGCAACCCGCGGGCGAAAGCACTGTCGTCGTTATCGACGCGCCAGCTCCTCGAGCTCATGAACGACGAGGACGCCACCGTCCCCGGCGCGGTACGTGATGCAATACCTGAGATCGAGCGCGCGGTCGAAATCGTCGCCGGCGCTCTCTCGAAGAGCGGCCGGCTGCGCTACGTTGGCGCGGGCACCAGCGGGCGCCTCGGTGTTCTCGACGCGAGCGAAGCACCGCCCACGTTCGGGGTCGATCCCGAGCTCGTGCGCGGGATCATGGCGGGCGGCGACCAGGCGTTGCGGCGCTCCATCGAAGGCGCGGAGGACGACGCCGAAGCGGGCGCGCGAGACGTGCGAGCCGTGATGCGCTCGGGCGACGTGCTCGTCGGCATCTCCGCGAGCGGGCGCGCGCGCTACGTCCTCTCAGCCGTCGCGGCCGCGAAGGAGATGGGTGCGCGGACCATCGCAATCACGTGCGATCCCGGATCGCCTCTCGCGAGCGAAGCCGAGGTCGCGGTGGTCCTTCGCGTCGGCCCCGAAGTTCTCGCTGGCTCGAGCCGCCTCAAGGCTGGCACCGCCACGAAGCTCGCGCTCAACATGATCTCGACGGCGACGATGGTGCGCCTCGGAAAAACGAAGGGCGACCTCATGATCGACATGCGTCCGGTGAGCGCGAAGCTTCGCGAGCGCGCGATCCGGATCGTGCGCGAGGAGAGCGGCCTCGATGACGATGAGGCCCGTCGTCGTCTCGAGGCTTCAGGTTGGGACGTGCGCGCCGTGCTCGACGCCACCGAGCGGCGGTGAAACGGCTCATCGTCAACGCGGATGACTTCGGTCGCTCCGCGGGCGTCGACGACGGCATCCTGCGCGCACATCGCGAAGGCATCGTCACCAGCACGACGTTCATGACGAACGGGCCGAGCGCGCAGCACGCCGCATCGATCGCGCGCGCCACACCGACGCTCGACGTCGGCGTTCATCTCGTCCTCACCTATGCGCGGCCACTTTCGAGTCCGGCGCGTATCCGCTCGCTCGTGCGCGAGGACGGATCGTTCTGGCGCCCGTCGGAGCTCCTTGCGCGGCCGATCGATCGTGAGGAGGCGCTCGTGGAGTACCGCGCGCAGTACGCACGCGCACGCGAGCTCATCGGACGCGAGCCCACGCACGTCGACACCCACCACTGGGTCCACGATCACCCTGCTCTCTCGTGGGCGGTGAGCGAGCTGGCACGCGAGACGGGCGCGGCCGCGCGCACGCACACGCCCGAGCAGCGGGACGAGTACCGTGCCAAGGGCGTGCGCACGCCGGATCACTTCACTCGCGAGTTCCAGCATCCGGGCCACATCGGACTCGACGATCTGCTCGCGCTTTTTTCGCGCCTCGAGGAAGGAGTCACCGAGCTCATGTGCCATCCCGGCGAGCCTGACCCCGAGCTCGTCGCGACGTCCGCGTACGGCCGCGAGCGTCCACTCGAGCTCGCGGTGTTGATCGATCCTCGCGTCCGCCCCGCGATCGAGCGTGACCACATCGCTCTGACCACGTTCGCGGACCTGTGAACTCGTTCGAGCGCGTCACCGCGGCGTTCGGCGGCCACGCGGTCGATCGCGTCCCGTTCGCGGTGTGGCGTCACTTCTATCCGGACGAGAACGAGGGCGCGGCGAAGCTCGCCGAGACGACGATCGCGTTCACGAAGCGGCATCAGCTCGACCTGATCAAGTACAACCCGCGCGCTCACTACCACGCCGAGCCGTGGGGCACTCGCTACCGATACGGGAAGGACGGCCATCCCGTGCTGGATCGGTACGCCGTGCGCAAGCCCGAGGACTGGTCGCGCATCGGCCGCAAGTCGGTGCGCGAGCCCGCGTTCCAGGAGCTCCTGTATGGGATGCGGCTCGTGCGCGAGGTGCTCCCCGACACGCCACTCGTCGCGACGATCTTCACACCGCTCGGCGTCCTCGAACGCCTCGCGGGAAAGGAACGCGTGCTCGAGGACCTGCGCGCGCGCACCGATGAGGTCGTCGCCGCGCTCGACGCGGTGACCGAGACGTTCGCCGCGCTCGCCGCGGCGTGCTGCGAATACGCGGACGGGATCTTCCTCGCGACGACGGCGTATGCGCGTCGGGACACGCTCGACGATGGCGAGTACCGGCGCTTCGGGACGACGTACGACCTGCGGGTCCTCGCCGGCGCGCGCGGAGCGGCGCTCAACGTGCTCCACGTGTGCGGTCCCGACGCGCGCGTCGTCGAGCTCGCGCGCTATCCGGTGGCGGCCGTCTCGTGGAACCCACGCCTTAAGGGAAACCCCGACCTCGCCGCATTCCTCGCCGCGGTGCCCTCGCGCGGCGCCATCGGCGGATTTTCGGACGAGGCTTTTGTGGCGAGCACGACCGCGATCGCGAAACGCGAGGCCCGCGAGGGTCTCGCGCAGACCGCGGGCCGCCGGTGGCTGGCCGCCGGAGGATGCACGATCCCGGTCGAATCGCGCCCCGAGAACATCGACGCTGCGAGAGACGCACTGCGTGGATAAGGCCCTCTGGGTCGTGCGCGACAAGATCACCACGAAGAGCGCGATCGACGACCTCATGGCGGATGCCACCACGAGAGGGATCCACGACGTCGTGGTCCAGGTCCGTGGCCGAGGAGACGCGTACTACGCCTCCAAGCTCGAGCCGCGCGCCGAAACGCTGGCGGAAGACGGGTTCGACCCGCTCGCCCACCTGGTGCGCGCCGGAGCGGCTGTGGGCGTGCGCGTCCACGCCTGGGGGAACGTGTTTTTCGTGTGGTCGAGCGCCGAAGGCGCCCTCCCGAAGTCACCCGAGCACCTTGTGCGCCGGCATCCGGAATGGCTCCTTCGGCCAGGAGGCGTGAAATACCTCGATCCCGTCGGGGGCAGCGACTGGGAAGGGATCTACATCGACCCCAAGAATCTCGAAGCGCGAGAGCACACGCTCGCCGTCTTCACAGACATCGCGTCGCGGTACCGCGTCGAGGGATTCCACTACGACTACGTGCGCTACCCGCAGGTCACCTACGCCGATTCCCCGGAGGACGATGCCGCGGTGACCGCGCTCGTGTCGGAGGGTGCGAAGCGCATGCGCAAGGCACGGCCGGGCATCGTCATCTCCGCCGCGGTGTTCCCCGATCCCGACGTCGCTCGCGACCGCGTCCTGCAGCGATGGCCTGAATGGGCAAAAGCTGGTCTTATCGATCTGCTCTGCCCGATGGCGTATCGACGCGAGACCGCGGAAGTCGCGCGCGTTCTCACAAAAGCGCGCGCGGCCGCGCCGAAGACGCGGATGTGGGGTGGACTCATGGCCTATGCGAGCGAGCGCACGCTCATGCGCGAGCAAGTGCGGGCCGCCGAACATGCTGGGTGCCAAGGCGCGATCCTGTTCGCGTACGACCCGACGCAACGCGATCTGCTCGATGTTTTCGCCGCGGCCTGACCTCTTGAAAATCGGGCGTTTCGCTCGCGACGAAACGCCGTCCTAGGATGTGCGCTCCATGCCCGAACAGCCGACACCAACCCCGGTAGCACCGCCTCCCGAGGAGGCGCAGCGCGCTGACCCGCTCGCTTCGGCTGTGGCCGAGGCCGTGGCAAAGCTGCGGCGCTCCGCAGGTCTTTCCGAACGCGCGGCCGCGCGCCGGCTCGGCACCTCGCAGACGCAGCTAAGGCGCATGGAAGATCCGCGCTACCTGCCCTCGCTCCGCTCTCTCGCGCGCGTGGCCGCGGCCTACGGCTATCGCTTGTCGGTCGAGTTCCAGCCGCAGGACGCCCCCAAGCAAAAGGCACCTGCGAAGGCGCCGAAGCGCGCTCCCGTCACAAGGTCCGTGTCACCTTCGCGAGGCCGGCGGGCCGCTCCGGGTCGTGCCCGTGGTGGCGCGCGAGTGCGACGGCGAGCTGCTGCCCCACGACGACGAAGCTGATCGGGACGAGGGTCTCGGAGAGCGGAGCGCGCAGAAGCACGGCGTCGCGGACCTTCTCCGCCACTTTTTCGTCGTTCGTGATCGCGTAGACCCGCGCGCCGCTTTCGGCGAGCGAGGTCGCCAGCAAGCGCGCTTCGGCCTCGGTCGCTCCACGCGAGGAGAGAAGCAGCACGGGCGTATTCGGCCGGAGCAGCGTGCGCGGCCCGTGCGCGAAATCGGCGCTCGAATAGGGCTCGGCCCAGACACGGGCGAGCTCCTTGACCTTGAGCGCGGTCTCGAGCGCGGCCGGATACAGATAGCCCCGGCCGAGCACGATCACGGTCGGCGCCTTGCCGATCGCGCGCGCGAGACGCGCCGCGTCCTTCTCCGCGTTCACGGCCTCCTCGACTGCTTCGGCGAGACCGGCGAGAGACAACGCGCTGCGACCACGGGCCTCCGCGGTCGTCGCGGCGAGAAGCGCGAGGCCCACGCACGTCGCGGTATACGTTTTCGTCGCCGCGACCTCGCGCTCGGGGCCGGCGCGTAGCGCGAAGACGTGTTCGGCCGCGCGGCCAAGCTTCGAGCGCGGCTGATTCGTGAACGCGATCGTCACCGCACCGGCCCGGCGCCCCTCGGCGACGACGCCCGCGACGTCAGGTGACGCGCCCGACTGCGAGATGCCGATGACCGCACCGTGCGCGTACGACGGCGGAGCCTGGTAACGGGTCACGAGCGATGGAGCCGCGAGCGCCGTGACGATGCCGGCGATGCTCTCAAAGAGGTATTTCCCGTACGTCGCCGCGTTGTCAGATGAGCCGCGCGCGACGAGGGTGATGTGCTCGACCCTTGTGAGAGCCCTTCCGAGCTGCCGAGCCTCGGGCCAGCCCTCGTCCAGGAGCCGTCTCACGACGCGCGGCTGCTCGGCGATCTCGGTGCGGAGCGACATCGCTGCGGATGATGCCCGAGGTACTACCGGGCAGGACCATCGGTCCCCTCGACGGCGGCGACCGAGAGAGCGAGCCTCCGCGTGCAGGTGAGTGTTTTGGGCAGCATCCCTCCGGCCCGGCGGCGTTGGCGTCGCACGCTGCGCGCTGGCCTGTTCTGGACCGCGCTTGGGCTCGGCGCCGCGACCATCTCGTACGCGCTGACCCTCGACGTGGCCGCTCGCTCGCTCGGCTTCGAGCGCCGGTTCGCGGAGCTCTTCTTCGCGCTCGTCCCGATCCCTCCGCTCGCGCTCGGCGTGCACGGCCTGGCCCTCGCTCTTCGTCTCCGCGCCGCGTCGGCGCTTGCCGACCGAACGGCCGCGTACCTCGCCGATCACCTACCCGATGGCTACGTCGTGGTCCCCCACTACGGACCGCGCGACGGGGCGGACGACGAGGTGCCGATGGTCGTCATCGGGCCGCCCGGTGTGATCGTCATCGAGCCGCGCGACGAGGGTGGCGAGGTCCTGTGCTACGAGGATCACTGGTACCGCAAGCAGAAGTACGGCGTCGGCCGGCGATTCCAGGGTCAGTCGCCGTCGCAGCGCGCGCGCTGGAACGCGTCGCGTGTGCGCGGTGACATCTCGGTCGGCCCTGCGCGCACCCCCGTCGAGGCGGTCGTCGTCTTCACGAGCGCGCACATCGCGGACGTCTCGAGCTCGTCGGTACCCGCGTTCGAGGGACTTCCGGCGGTCGTCGATCGCCTCGTCGGCACGCCTCGCGAGCCCGTGGGCGTCGCGGTCTAGCCGCAAGTTCAAGAACGAACCGTTCTCTCACAAGTGCGCTGAGGGCTCGCCCGTAGCATTTCTCCCATGACCGCACGCATCGTGGTGGTCGAGGACGATCCCTCGGTGGCCGAGCTCGTGACTCTCTATCTTCGGAATGCGGACTTCATCGTCGCGCACGCGCGGACCGCGGCGGAAGCTCGCGTGAAGTTCGAGGAAGAAAAGCCCGCGCTCGTCATCCTCGACCTCGGGCTCCCCGACGCGAACGGTCTCGAGCTCCTGCGCGAGATACGAAAGCACGCGGACACGCCGGTGCTCGCGCTGACAGCGCGCGCCGAGGACCTGCAGAAGATCGAGGCCCTGGAGTCGGGCATGGACGATTACATGACGAAGCCATTCAACCCGAAAGAGCTCGTTGCCCGTGTGCGCGCGATCCTGCGGCGGACGTCGGGAATGCCCGGGAGCGGCCGAACGATCACGGTCGGGAACGTGCGCATCGATCCGGCTCGTCACGAGGTGCACGTTCGCGAACGGCTGGTGTCGCTCCGCGCGAAGGAGTTCGAGCTGCTCGAAGCCTTCTGCAGACAGCCCGGGATCGTGCTGACTCGCGATCGGCTGCTCGAGGACGTGTGGGGATTCGCCTACCCCGGCGAGACACGCACGGTCGATGTCCATGTGAAGCAGCTGCGCGACAAGCTCGCCGACGCGGACACGAAGATCGAGACGGTCTGGGGCGTGGGATACAAGCTAGTAGCGCCGACCTAGTCATGCCGCGCAGCATCGCGACCCGGCTCTTCCTCTCCTACCTCGCGGTGGTCGTCGTCGGCCTGGCCGTGGCCGCGATCACGATCTCAGGCCTACTCCTGCGATACGAAGACGACCAGACGCGCCTTCACCTCGGTGAGCTGTCCGCGCCGTTCCTCACCGCGATACAGACCGGCATCCGCGCCGGGCAACAACCGCGAGAGATCGTCGACGCGTTGACGGAGCAGGCTCAGGCGGCGGATGCGCGACTCATCATCACGACGCCGGCGCGGCGCGTCGTCGTGGACAGCGACACCAAGCTCATCAACGTGACGCTTCCGCAGCCCACCACCGCGAACTTCGGCGAGTTCACCGAGAACGGCGTCCAGTGGATCTTCGTCCGGCAACAGCTCGCTCGCGCCACCGTCGCCGCTGGCGGGCTCGGCTTCATCGTCGTCGCGCGGCCGCAGGCCGTCTTCACCGATACGCTTCGGTCGCTCCTGCCCTCGCTGGCGATCAGCGGCGTCGTCGCACTCAGCTTCGCGCTGCTCGTGGCCGCGCTGCTCTCGCGCACGATCACGCGCCCGCTCCGCGATCTCGTCGGCGGGGTCCGCCGGTTCGCCGGCGGGGACTACGGCACGCGCGTCCCGCTTGCGGGACCGAGCGAGGTCGCCGAGATGGGTACGGCGTTCAACGAGATGGCGAGCGAGATCCAGCGCTCACGCGGCAGCGAGCAGGCGTTCCTCGCCGACATCTCGCACGAGCTGCGCACGCCGCTCACGTCGATCCAGGGATTTGCACAGGCGATCGTCGAAGGCGAGGCGCGCGGCGACGCCGTCGCTCACGTGGCGGAGATCATCCACCGCGAAGCGCGCCGGCTCGTGCGGATGGTCGAGGGACTCCTTCAGGTCGCGCGCCTCGAATCGGGCGCGCAGTCGATGGCCCGCGAGGACATCGCCCCGGCGCGTCTGCTCGAAAGCGCCGTGGCTGCGCTTGAGGTGCAGGCCAAGGACGCTGGGGTGACGTTCGACGTCGTCGGCGCCGACACTCTTCCTCCGATCCACGGCGACCCCGACAAGCTCGCGCAGCTCTTCCTCAACGTCCTCGACAACGCGGTGAAGCACTCGCCGCGCGGGACGACCGTCCACGTCCGCGGAAGCCGCGACAACGGAGCTGTCGTGGTCCGCGTGCGCGACTCTGGTTCAGGGCTGCCCCAGGGCGCGCAGGCGCGTCTTTTCCAGCGGTTCTATCGCGGGGATAACGCGCAGCGCGATGGGGCCGGCCTCGGGCTCGCGATCGCACAGGCGATCGCGCAAGCGCACGGCGGTTCCATACGCGCTTCGAACGTCGACGGCGGTGGCGCCGAGTTCGCGGTACGGCTGCCTGTCGCCCACTGAATTCCTAGACTCGTCCGATGGCACTCGGCGGGACGATCCGCGGAAAGAAGACGACGCTGCGTCTTCCCGCCGAAGCGGATCTCGAGACGTACAACCGGTGGATGGCCGATATGCGTGTGAGGCGCGCGCACAGCGTCTGGCACGAGCCCGCGATGCCGGCGACATGGAAAGAGCGCTTCAAGGAGATCGCAAAGGACAAGCAGACCGTTTTGTGGTCGATCGACGCGACCGAGAAGCTCGTGGGCTTCGCGGTCGGCCATCTCTGGCCGATGGGAGGCGGCTTCGACGTGAACCAGTTCGTCATCGACCCCGACGAGTGGCGTCGGGGACACGGTTCGGACGCCGCGCTCGCGCTGCACCGGTATCTCTTCGATTACCTCGACTTGCGTCTGGTCACGACCGAGGTCCGCGCGGACAACGTGGCCGCGCTCAAGATCGCGACGAAGCTCGGATTCACGGAATTCGCCCACGGTCATCAGGTCCACTATCGCGACGGCGACTACGTCGACGAGCTCAAGCTCCGAATGGAAAAGGAGACCTGGCAGCAGCGCTGGAGCGCGGAGCGCGAGTACCCGCCCCTGGCTGGAGAGGCAACGCACTGATGCTTGGGCCGAAGCTCGTCGGACAAAACGGCGTGTCGCTCGTGCCGATGACGATCGAGAACTTCAAGCTGCATGGCCCGTGGATGCTGCAGCCCGAAATCGGGCGGTTCTGGGGCCCGCGTTTTGGCGAGGTCACAGACGAGAGCGCCGAAAAGCACTACAAGGAGTTCGCCGACGGCAACAACTCGGTCAATTGGACGATCGCGTATCTCGATGAGCCGGTCGGATTCACAGGGATCTTCGACATCGATTGGGTACGACGCGATGGGGAGAGCGGCATCTTCATCGGTCGCCACGATCTCTTCGGCCGCGGGATCGCGAGCGAAGCAATCAGGCTGCGCACCGATTTCGCATGGCGCGAACTACGGATGCACCGCGTTCACAACTGGGTCGCGCACGCCAACCGCGGGTCCCGCCGCGCGAATGAGAAGGTCGGCTACAAACAGATGGGCCTGTTCGTGCGTTCGTACTTCCGATCGGGCGACTGGTACGACGAATGGCTCGGCGAAGCTTATCCACACACCTTCCCCGACCAGCAATGAACTGTTAGGCTTTAGATGCCCCAAAGGGGCAGCGGCGGCGAGAGTTACTACGCGGGTCAAGTGAGGCACTTCCTCCCAAGTCCTGGCGAGGCTCAAAGGCGGCGCGAACAACAAAGGGAGGAAGCTTCAAATTGAGCTTCTCTGACAAAACTCTGACCTGCAAGGATTGCGGTCAGGAATTCACATGGACGGCCGGCGAGCAAGAGTTCTACTCCTCGCGCGGTCTAATGAACGAGCCGGGACGTTGTCCCACCTGCCGTGCGGCGCGTCGCGCCTCCGGTGGCATGGGCGGCGGCGGCGGCAGTGCATACGGCGGAAGCCGTGGCATGGGTGGACCCCGTGAGTTCTTCACGGCTACCTGCAGCAACTGCGGTGGTGAGGCACGCGTGCCGTTCCAGCCCCGCGGCGACAAGCCGGTCTACTGCAGCTCCTGCTTCGAGCAGGTGCGTCCGTCGGCTTCGCGCAGCCGTTACGCCTAACTAGCGTTTCGATCGCGAATGAACAGAAGCCCTGTCGAAAGACAGGGCTTCTTTCTTTTCAGAACCCTTCGGAGGCCACGCGGCGGATCGGCAGCCGGTATGTGATTCGGTGCTGCTTGCTGAAGTTGTTCTTCACCGCTTCTTCGACCTTGCGCTCGTCCTCGTAATAGCGAGCCGCGAGTCGGCGGATGTCCGCGTGCGCGATCGTCTGGTCGTGCTCGATCGCTGCGCGGCCGTCGACGCGGATCCAGCGATATCCGTCCTCGACGAGCACGCTCATCCGCGGATCCGCCGCGAGGTTCCGGTCCTTGATGCGCCCCTGCGCGCTGTTGACGACGATGTCGTCGCCGTCGAGCAAATACCACATCACCGCAAGATGCGGCGAGTCGTCAGGGTTCTTCGACCCCACGACCGCGAAGCGTTTCTCCGCGAGGAATGTGCGTTGCGCCGGCCTGAGCTCGGAGCCCGGCACTATCGAAACATGTCTTTTGCGGCGGGGCGCACGTATTCGTGCGCGGTCTCGTCCGAGTCTTCGAACGTTAGCCCCCGAACGATCGCCACCGGGCATCGGTCGAGCTTCCCCATGACGAGCTCTGCGGCACCGGCGATCTCGTCGGCCACGGCGATCTCGGTTACCCGGAGCTCATAGCCCTCCGGGTCGCGCTGCCCGATGTACCGCTTGAGCGCGGGCAGACCGGCGATGCCGATCGCGACGTTGGTGTGACCTTCGCGCCACGCTCGACCGAACGTGTCCGTAATGACGACGGCGACGCTCGCTCCGGCGCGCTTGGCGATCTCATCGCGAATGCGCCCCGCCGACGCGTCCGGGTCGAGGGGCAGGAGGACCACCGTGTCGGGCGCGCCGGCATTGGATCGGTCGACACCGGCGTTCGCGCACACGAATCCGTGACGCGTCTCGACGATCAGGACACCACGCTCCCACCGCACGATCTGCTTGCTCTCGCCGAGCACGACCTCGAGCTGGCGCGCGTCCTTTCCGGATTCCTCGGCCATCTCGAGCGCGCGTTTGCCTGGCTTGACGTCGGCGAGGCGCACGAGCCGGCCTTCGCTTTTCGAGACGACCTTTTGGGCCACAACGAGGATGTCTCCGTCGACGAGCTTGTCGCCGGCCGACGCAACGGACGCGAGCAAAAGACCGACGAGGTCGTCGCGCGGCCGCACCTCCGGGATCCCGTGGACCGGGATGATCGAGAGCGTCAAAGGCCGCGGGACGTTGCGCGCCGTAGTCTTCATGGAGATAAGTGTTAACGCTCGGCTGGAAAGCGTCCGCGGAGCAGTTCGATCCCAAGCGGCTCCTCGACTACGCCGTGCTCGCGGAGGAGCTTGGCTACGACAGCATTGCCATAAGCGACCACTTCCATCCGTGGCGCAATACGGGCGGCCACGCGCCCTTCGCCTTCGCGTGGCTCGGCGCGGCGGCAGCCAAAACGTCGCGCGCCCGCCTCGGAACGAGCGTGGTGACGCCATCGTTCCGGTACCACCCGGCCGTCGTCGCGCAGGCGCTGGCGACGATCGCGCTCCTCGCTCCCGGTCGCGTGTTCCTGGGCCTCGGGAGCGGCGAGTCCATGAACGAGACGCCGCTCACCACCACCGACTGGCCCGAGCCGGGCGAGCGCCTCCGCCGGCTCCGCGAGGCGGTGAAGCTCATCAAGCAGCTCTGGTCCGAGGACTACGTGACCTTCGAAGGGAAGTATTTCCACACCAGGGAGGCGAAACTCTTCGACAAACCGCCGCAGCCGATTCCCATCCTCCTCGCGGCGGGCGGGCCGCAGGCGGCGACCTTTGCCGGGCGCGAAGGCGACGGGATCATCGTCACGAGCGGCAAAGGGGCAGAGCTCTACAAGGACACCCTCCTGCCGGCCCTCGAGAAGGGCGCGCGCGAGGCCGGAAAGGATCCCGCGAAGCTCGAGCGGATGATTGAGATGAAGGTGAGCTTCGATCACGACCGCGACCGCGCGATGGAGGACACCAAGGAGTGGGCCGCGCTCGCGCTCCCCGCTGAAGACAAGGCGGGTGTCGAAGATCCGCGTGAGATGGAGCGCCGCGCCAAGGCCGCGGAGGGACAGGCGCACACGCGATTCATCGTGTCGACCGACCCCGAGGAGCACGTCGCGAAGATCAAGCAGTACCTCGAGTGGGGTTTCAATCATCTCGTCTTCCACTTCCCCGGGCAGGATCAGGAGCATGCGATGAGGCTGTACGCACAGGAGGTCCTCCCCCGGCTGCGCGCGAAAGCATGAAGTTCGGCGCCCGAGCGCAGAAGCTCCTGGGGGAAGGCCGGATCGCTCATCTCGCGACCGCGGACCAGTACGCGCGACCTCATCTCGTGCCGATCGTCTTCGTGTGGCAAGACGTCTACGTATTCACGCCGATCGACCGAAAGCCGAAGTCAGTCGCTGACTGGCGTGAGCTGCGTCGAGTGCGGAACATCGAAGCGAACGGTCGGGTGAGTGTCGAGGTCGACGAGTACAGCGAGGACTGGACGCAGCTCGTCTGGGTTCGCGTGGATGGCCTGGCGGAGATCCTGACGGACGGTGCGGCGCACGATCTCGGCATTCAGCTTCTCGAAGCAAAGTACCCGCAGTACGAGCACATGCCGCTCGGAGACGCGCCGATCGTGCGGATCACGATCGAGCACGTTTCGGAGTGGCACGGTTGACCTAGGTAGGATTCCGCCTCTCATGGACTTCGGATTCACGCTCAAGCCGGACCATTCGCTCGAGCGCCTCGCGTCGCTCACCCGGCTCGCCGAGTCCGCCGGCTTCAAATACGGATGGCTTTTCGACAGCCATGTGCTCTGGAAAGAGCCGTACGTCCTGCTCACGTTGATGGCGCAAAACACCAAGCGGATGCGGCTCGGGACCTGCGTCACCAACCCCGCGACGCGCGAGCCCACGGTCACGGCGAGCGTCCTCGCGGTCCTGCAGGAGCTTTCGGGCGGCCGCATGGATCTCGGCATCGGGCGCGGCGACTCGGCCCGGCGCGTCCTTGGAAAGAAGCCGACGGATCTCGCGATGCTCGAAGAGGCGACGAACGTCATCCGCGATCTGTGTGAGGGCCGCGAGGTCACGTACGAAGGCACGACGCTGCGTTTCGATTGGACCGGCAAGCAACGTCTCCCGGTCTGGATCGCGGGCTACGGGCCGAAGGCCCTCGAGCTGACCGGGCGGATCGCAGACGGCGCGATCATTCAGCTCGCGGATCCGAGCCTCGTCGGCTGGTGCGTGGGACTGCTACGCGATGGCGCGCGCAAGGCCGGCCGCGACCCGAGCGCGGTCTCGGTGATGGTCGCGGCACCCGCCCACATCGGGCCGCGCGACAAGGTTCGCGACCGCGTCCGCTGGTTCCCCGCGCTCGTGTCGAACCACGTCGTCGACCTCGTGAAGCGCTACGGCGAGAAGGGCCTGCCGGCCGATCTCACAGCGTACGTGCGGAATCGCCCGGGCTACGACTACCAGCACCACGCGGAGTCGGGGTCGTCGAACGCCGCGTTCGTCGACGACGAGTCTGTGGATCGGTTCTGCGTCACCGGCGAGATCGACGAGCACATCGAAAAGCTCCATCAGCTCGCCGCGATCGGCGTCCGTCAGTTCAACATCTACCTGATGAGCGGTGAGGAGGAGCGGATCCTCGAGCTCTACGGGCAGCGCATCATCCCCGCGCTCTCTGGAGTGACCGTCTCCGCTTAGGCGTGCGCGGGGTGCTTCCTCACCTGGAAGCGACGCGCTTTCGCGCGGTTCCCGGCAGTCGCTCATGTCGCACCACCTGCGCGACCGGTTGCGCCCCCCGGTGGAGGCGGAGGGAGAAAGTCCTAGATCTTCCCGGTCGCGGCGTATCGGTCGGCGATCTCGAGCGCTTCGTCGATCGCACGAACGCCGATCGCGAGCTCGTCGTTGGTCACCGACAGAGGCGGCGCGACGAAAAGCATGTTCCACCGGCAGAAGACGTAGACGTCGCGCTCGAGGAGCGCCGCCTTCAGCGCGTTCGCGAGGGCGCTCGACGGACCGTTCCAGCGCTCGAGCATTTCCTTCGAGCGGCGGTCCTTCACGAGCTCCATTCCGGCGAAGAGTCCGCGGCCGCGGACGTCACCGACCGAGGGGTGGCGGTCCGCAACCCTATTCAGCTCCGTGAGGAGCTTCTCCCCCATCCGCGCCGAGCGATCGATGAGCCCGTCCTCGCGGTACGCCTCAATCGAGGCGACGCCGGCGGCGCATGCGAGGGGATGCCCGCTGTAGGTCGAGCCGACCCACAGGACGTTGGCGTCGAAGTGGTGAGCGATCTTGTCGCTCACGATCGCGCCACCCAGAGGCACGTAGCCCGACGTGACGCCCTTCGCGAATGTCATGACGTCGGGGACGACGCCTTCGTGGTCCGCTCCGAACCACTTCCCGGTCCGGCCGAATCCGGTCATGACCTCATCGAACATCAGGAGGATCCCGTACTTGTCGCAGAGCGCTCGCAGGCCCTCGAGGTAACCGTCGGGCGGCACGAGCACCCCCGACGTGCCTGGGATCGGCTCCACGAGGATCGCGGCGATGTACTCGGGCCCTTCGTACCAGATGACTTCTTCGACGTGCGCGAGCGCCTTCTGCACGTCGCCACCGAACACGGAGCGGTACGGGTCCGGGTTGAGGAAATGCACAACGCCGGTGATCCCCGGTTCGGCGGGCCAACGGCGGTTATCGCCGCCGAGCGTCATCGAGCCTTGCGACTGGCCGTGGAACGAGCGCCACTGCGTCAGGATCTTGTGCCGCTTCGTGAACATGCGCGCGATCTTGATCGCGTGCTCGTTCGCTTCGCTGCCGCCCGTCGTGAAGATCGTCTTTGAGAGGTCGCCGGGCGTGATCTCCGCGAGAAGTCGCGCGAGAGTGGCGCGGCTCTCCTCGCCGAACGAAGGAGTCACGTAGCAGACGCGCTCTGCCTGCTCCTGGATCGCGCGAACGACCTTCGGATGCCCGTGCCCGAGGTTCACGTTGATGAGTCCGGATGAGAAGTCGAGGATCCGGCGCTCGCCTGCGTAGAGCCACGAGCCTTCGGCCCGTGTGATCACGACCTGCTTGATGCCGCCCTGCGCGGACCAGGACACGAGGACGTGGTCGGCGGTGTCCTTCGCGACGGAGGACGGGTCCGCGGGTCGTTTCGTGGCGACGGCCATCGCCGCCGAGTCTAGTCCGCGAAAAAGAACGACCGCCGGAGTGCCCGGCGGTCGTCAGATTGGCGTCGAGCGTGGTTAGTTGCCGCCGGCTGTCACCTGCACGGTGGCCTTCTTGAAGCTAGCGCCGTTGATGTCGGCGCCCGACGCCTTCAACGCGTCCGCCGCTTTCTTCGCGAGGTCGGTGCGGAACGCGGCGTCTGCGGGCTTGCTCTTGAGGACCTGGTACGTCGTCGAGATGTTCACGGTCTGATCCCACGCCGCCTTGTCCAACGCGCCGATGCCGTTCGGCGAGGGCCAGATGAGCGCGTTGATCTCGTTCAGCTGCCAGGTCATGTGACCCTTGCCCAGCGTCGTGCCAGCCTTCAACACGGTGTCGACGCACTGGCTCTGGTTGTCGCGGCAATAGATCCACCCCTTGAACGATGCCTGCAGGAATTTCGCGGCGATGTCTTCGTTGCCTGACTTCGAGAGCCAGGACTGCCGCACGAAGATATGGTCCTGGAGCATCCCCGTTCCTACCTGGTTGAAGTCGATGACGTTGAGGTCGGCCGGTGTGTAGAGCTGACCCGTCTTCGGGTTCTTTTGCTCGAGCACCTGCGCGTACTCGTTGTAGATCATGGCCTGCGCGGCATCGACCTGGCCGTTCAGAAGAAGAGACATGTCGAACGGCTGGGCCACGATCGTGACGTCGCTCGCCTTGGTCGGATCGATGCCGACCTTGCGCATCGCGGCGTAGAGCTCGGGCTCGTTCCCGAAGCCCCAGGTCCCGACCTTCTTGCCTTTCCAGTCATCGGGCTTGGTGATGTTCTTCTCCTTGAACGAGACCTCGAGCGTTCCCGACCGCTGGAAGACCTGGGCGATGTTCACGAGGTCCGCGCCCGCCTCACGCGACGCGAGCACCTTCGGCACCCAGGCGATGCCGAACTCCGCGGCGTCCGAAGCGACGACCTGCTGCGGGACGATGTCCGGACCGCCGAGCTTGATCTCGACGTCCAGGCCGAGATCTTTGAAGTACCCCTTGTCCAGCGCCGCGTAGTACCCGGCGAACTGCGACTGCGCGACCCACTGGAGCTGCAGGCGGACCTTCGTGAGCTGCCCGCCCCCGCCACCCGTGCCGCCACCGCACGAGACCGCGAGCACGATCGCGACGAGCGCGAACGAGAAAGAACGACCTACGCCTCGCATAGCAACCTCCCTCACGCGTGACCGCGCGCGTTACGACGAGTCGGTGATTCGGGCCGATGCGTGCCACGGGATCGCGACGCGCTCGATCGCGAGGATGATAAGGAAGAACGCAATGCTTACGGCGGAGGCGACCACGATCGCCGCCCAGGCGTTCGCGAATCTGAAGAACGCCGCCTCGGTGATGATGAACTGGCCAAGCACCGACCGCGATCCCCCGAAGTATTCCGCGACTATCGCGCCGATCAGCGAAAGCGTGGCGCTCACCTTGAATGCGGTGAAGATGTACGGGAGCGCGTTCGGAACACGCACCTTCGCGAAGATGGCGAGCTCGCTCGCCGCGTACGACCGCATGAGCTCGAGGGACGCCTGGTCGACCAGCGTGAGCCCGCGGAGCGTGTTGATCATGATCGGGAAGAACACGAGGACGGCCACGACCATCATCTTCGAGAGCGGGTTCAGGATCCCGAACCAGTTGTTCATGACCGGCGCGAACGCGATGATCGGTACGGAGTTCGCGGCGATCGCGAACGGGAGCAGGGAGCGGCTCGCGGTGGCCCAGCGCGCCGTCGCGAACGCGACGACGAGCGCGGCCACGCCGCCGATCAGAAGACCGCCGATCGCCTCGACGAGGGTGTTGCGCCCGACCGTGACCAGCTCATCGAAGTGCTCGAGGAAGGCCGCCGCGATCGAGCTCGGCGGCGGCAACAGGAACTGCTGGATCCCGAACGCGCGGACCGCGAGCTCCCAGAGCCCGAGGACGCCGACGAACACGGCGGCCGCCGGAAGGTTGTAGCCGATGCGCTTCCTCAACTCGCAGCGACCTCGGCCGCGCCCGGCTTCCCGACCTGGTGGCCGCGCAATCGCTCGCGGACGCGCGTGATGAAGCCGAAGTAGCGCTCGTCCTCGCGCGTGATGTCGGTACGCGGTTGAGGCAGGTCGACCGGGATGAGCTCGATGATCCGGCCGGGCCGTGCCGACATGACTGCGACATGTGTCGACAGAAAGACCGCCTCGGGAATGCTGTGCGTCACGAACACGATGGTCGTACCGGTCTGCTTCCAGATCCGCAGAAGCTCGAGGTTGAGCCGCTCGCGGGTCATCTCGTCGAGTGCGCCGAAGGGCTCGTCCATCAAGAGGATGGCGGGCTCGACGGAGAGAGCACGCGCGATCGCGACCCGCTGCTGCATCCCGCCGGAGAGCTGCCAGGGGTAGCGCCGCTCGAAACCGGTCAGCTCGACGAGGGCGAGCATCGCTCTCGCGCGATCCGCACGCACGCCCTTGTCCTTCCCGCTCACCTCAAGCGGGAGCTCGACGTTGCCCTGAACGGTCCGCCAGTCGAAGAGCACCGGCGCCTGAAAGACCATCCCGTAGTCGCGGTCGAGACGCGCGCGGTGCGCCGTCTTCCCGTTGACCTCGACCGTTCCCGCGCTGGGCTGGGTCAGGTCGCCGATGAGCCGCAGGAGCGTCGACTTGCCGCACCCGGAAGGCCCGATGAGGGAGACGAACGCGCCCTTGGGGATCTCCAGGTCGATCTGCTGCAACGCGGGCGTCTTGTCGGCCCCCGTGCCGAAGACCTTGTCGACGCCGCGAACGCGTACGACCGAGTCGCTCATGCGTCCGACGGTGCGGCGCGGCCGCGAAGGAAGAGCACCTCGGCGATTCGCACCAGCGCGAAGAAGCCGATACCGACGATCGCCGCCACGACGATCGCGGCCCACAGCTTCGGCGGACCCGACACGTAGAACTGATTGAAATTCAGGATCGCGCCGCCAAGCCCATCGCGGATGCCCGAGGGAAGCTCGCCGATGATGGCGCCGACGACGCTCGCGGTCGCCGCGACCTTTAGCGCGGCGAACAGATATGGCGCCGCCGCCGGCAGTCTCACCTTGAGGAGGACGTCGCGCGACGAGGACGCGTACGAGCGCATGAGCTCGAGCGCGCGCGGATCGGGCGAGCGAAGCCCCCGCAGGCCCGCGATGGCGACTGGGAAGAAAGTCAGGTACGCCGAGATGACCGCGACCGCGAGCCACCCGCCCCGGAGCCAAATGACGACGACCGGTGCGATAGCGATGATCGGGACGGTCTGCGAAGCGACGACGTACGGGACGAGGGCCCGCTCGAGAAGCGGCGAATGCACGAACACGATCGCCAGGGCCAGCCCGAGCAGCGCGCCGAAGACAAAGCCGCCGAACGCTTCCTGGAATGTGAAGATCCCAGCCTTGACGAGCACGACCCCGAGGGGCGGACCGTTCCGCTGCGCGGGCTCAACGAAGGACGCGGCGATGTCCCAGACGTGCGGCATGTTGAGGTCGCTCGCGACCGTCCACTGAAAGGGAGGCGTCCAGGCCTCGCTTGGATCGCCGCCCAGCAGTTTGACGACCTCCCACAGGACGGTGAGCGCGCCGATGACGACGAGAAATGCCAGACCGCTGCGCGCGGCGCGGAACACGGCGAAAGTGTAGATACTGAATGACCTACTCCATGGATCTCGGCATCAACCTCTGGCCGCAGAACACCACCTGGCAAGCGCTGCGCGAGCACGCGCTGCTCGTCGATCGGCTCGGCTTTGATTCGCTGTGGGTGTGGGACCACTTCTACTCGATCAACGGTGACCTCCATCGCCCGAACCTCGAGGGCTGGCAGCTTCAGGCTGCGTACGCGGCGATCACGAAGAACGTCCGCATCGGTTGTCTCGTCTCAGGCATCACACATCGACACCCGGCGGTGCTCGCCAACATGGCGACGACGCTCGACAACATTTCGGACGGACGCGCGATCCTCGGAATCGGTGCGGCGTGGAACGCCCTCGAACACAACGCGTACGGGATCGATCTCGGCACGCCGGCGGAGCGCTCCAACCGGTTCGCCGAGGCAACGAAGATCATTCGGCAGCTGGTGGATGGGGAGCGCGTCACCTTCTCGGGCAAGTACTACGAGCTCGTCAACGCTGAGGTCC
This sequence comes from Chloroflexota bacterium, assembly GCA_038040345.1. Taxonomy (GTDB): domain Bacteria; phylum Chloroflexota; class Limnocylindria; order P2-11E; family P2-11E; genus 3-1-20CM-2-70-9. Next base: position 981,301 of record JBBPIQ010000001.1, on the reverse strand, counting down.
TCGTGCGACCGATTCAGAAGCGGCTTCCGATCCTGATCGGTGGCGGCGGGGAGCAGCGGACGCTTCGCACCACTGCCCGCTATGCCGACATGTGGCACTCCTTCGAGAATCCCGAGGTGATGGCTCACAAGATCGAGGTGCTGAGAAAGCACTGCGTTGACGTCGGGCGCGATCCGGCGGAGATCGAACCGATCGGCGGGAGCTGGGTCGTCATTCGTGACGACCCCGCCAAGGCCAAGGCACACCTGCAGCGAATCGCCGAGCATCACGGAATGTCTGCGCCGCCGACCGCGATCGTGGGCGGACCCGATCTGGTCGCCGAGAAGATCGCCGAATACTCGCGAGTGGGCGTGAAGGGCTTCATCGTGCGGTTTGCGGAGCCGTTCGACGCCGAGTCCATCGAGCGGCTTGCCACCGAGGTACAGCCGCGTCTGCGGAAGCTTCTCGCGGAGACGCCGGAAGCCGTTTCCCGCTAGGCTTTTCTCATTCCATGAGGATCGGTGTCGTGCGGGAGACCACGCCCGGCGAGCGGCGCGTCGCCCTCGTCCCGGAGACGGTCGGTCGCCTCGCGAAGGGCGGGAACGAGGTCATCGTCGAGCGCGGCGCCGGAGAGGCGTCGAGCTTCCCCGACCGCATGTATACGGAGGCCGGCGGGACCATCGGCGATGCCTGGTCGGCTGATCTCGTGCTCAAGGTGGCGAAGCCATCTGATGACGAGCTCGCGCGCATCCGCGAAGGCGTTGTGCTCATCGCGTTCCTGCAGCCGCTCACCAACCACGCTCTTGTTCGCGAGCTCGCCCGCCGGCGCGTGACCGCGCTTTCGATGGACGCGATCCCGCGCATCACGCGGGCGCAGCCGATGGACGCACTCTCTTCGCAGGCCACGGTCGCTGGATATAAGGCCGTACTTCTCGCGGCGGTGGCGCTTCCGAAGTTCTTCCCGATGCTTACGACGGCGGCGGGCACGATCGCGCCGGCGAAGGCGTTCGTCATCGGCGCGGGCGTCGCCGGCCTCCAGGCCATCGCGACGGCGCGGCGGCTCGGCGCGGTCGTCGAGGCGTTCGACACGAGGCCGGTCGTAAAAGAGCAGGTCCAGTCGCTTGGAGCGAAGTTCCTCGAGGTCGACCTCGGCGAGACCGGCGAAGGCGCGGGCGGCTACGCGAAGGAGCTATCCGAAGAGGCGCATCGCAAAGAGGTCGAGCTCCTGGCGAAGGCGGTCAAAGAGAACGACATCATCATCACGACGGCCGCGATCCCGGGACGGCCCGCGCCAAAGCTCATCACCGCGGACATGGTCCGCTCGATGAAGCCCGGCTCGGTGATCGTCGACCTCGCCGCAGAAACCGGTGGAAACACCGAGCTCACGCAAGCCGGCAAAGTGATCGACGTGGATGGCGTTCGCATCGACGGGACCACCAACATCCCGTCGACGATGCCGTATCACGCGAGCCAGATGTACTCGCGAAACATCCAAAGCCTGTTGGGTCTGATGATCACGAAAGAAGGCAAGCTCAATCTCGACATGAACGACGACGTGATCAAGGGTACCGTCATCACGAAGGACGGCGAAGTCGTGCACGAGCAGACAAAGAAGGTCCTCGAGCCACAGAAAGTCCCAGCGTGACCGGCGAAGCGATCGTCGCGGCGTACGTCTTCATCCTCGCGATCTTTGTCGGCTTCGAGGTGGTGTCGAAGGTCCCCTCGACGCTCCACACGCCTCTCATGAGCGGCGCGAACGCGATCCACGGGATCGTGATCGTCGGCGCGATGCTCGTTGCGAGCGCGATCGATAACCCGATCGGCACGGTCCTCGGGTTCCTGGCGGTGGTGCTCGGCACCGCGAACGTCGTCGGCGGCTTCGTCGTGACCGACCGCATGCTCGCGATGTTCAAGCAGCGGCCAGCGCGGAAGCGCGAATGACCGTCGAAACCCTCATCCCGATCGCCTACCTCATCGCGGCGGTCACGTTCATCCTCGGGCTGAAGGGTCTGTCTTCACCCACGACAGCGGTGCAGGGCAACCGCATCGCAGCGACCGGAATGCTCATCGCCGTGATCGCGACGTTCTTCGCCGCGGACGTGAAGGGCGGCGTTCCGATCATCCTCGCGGGCATCGCGGTCGGCGGCGTCGCCGGCTTCGCCGGCGCGCGGACGGTGAAGATGACCGCGATGCCGCAGATGGTGGCGCTCTTCAACGGCGCCGGCGGCGGGGCGGCGGCGCTTGTCGCGATCCTCGAGTTCGCGCGCCAGCGCGACGCCGGCGTCCTCGAGTTCGGCGCCTCTCTGGCGACGTTGCTCGCGCTGATCATCGGTGCGGTCTCGTTCTCGGGCAGCGCCGTCGCGTTCGGGAAGCTGCAGGGGCTCATCACGCCGAAGGCCTTCCGCTACGCGGGCCAGCAGCTCGTGACCGGCGGCATCGCGGCCGCGACCGCGTTGCTCTCGATCGTGGTGCTCGCCGGTGCGATCGCGGGGTCCTTCGCGGTCGAGCCGATGCTCTTGATCACGGTCATCACACTTCTCGCGCTGGTCTTCGGCGTCGCCCTCGTCATGCCGATCGGCGGTGCGGACATGCCTGTCGTCATCTCGCTCCTGAACGCGTACACCGGCCTCGCCGTGGCAATGGCTGGGTTCACGCTGAACAACCAGCTTCTCATCGTTGCCGGCACCCTCGTCGGTGCGTCGGGCACGATCCTCACGCGTCTCATGTCGAAGGCCATGAACCGCTCGCTCGGGAACGTTCTGTTCGGGGCGTTCGGCGCCGCGACCCCCGCCGGCGCGGCAGCTGCGACCGCCGGTGACGACGGGCGCTCGATCCGCTCGATCGGCCCCGAGGACGCTGCGATCCTTCTCTCGTACGCGCAGAACGTGATCGTGGTTCCGGGCTATGGCCTTGCGGTCGCGCAAGCGCAGCACAGCGTGCGCGAGCTCGCGGACCTGCTCGAGTCGAGAGGCATCAACGTGAAGTACGCGATCCATCCGGTCGCCGGACGGATGCCGGGTCACATGAACGTGCTCCTCGCGGAGGCCAACGTTCCGTACGACAAGCTCTTCGACATGGACCAGATCAATCCGGAGTTCCAGCGCACCGACGTCGTACTCGTGATCGGCGCGAACGACGTCACCAATCCAGCGGCGCGTTCGAACCCCGGCTCACCGATCTACGGCATGCCGATCCTCGACGTCGACAAGGCTCAAAACATCATCGTCATCAAGCGCTCTATGAAGCCCGGATTCGCGGGGATCGACAACGACCTGTATCTCGATCCGAAGACCGCAATGCTTTTCGGCGATGCGAAAGACGTTGTTGGCAAAGTGGTACAGGAGCTCAAGAAAGCCGCATAAACAGGCCCTCGCGACGCTTTCGCACAGTTGCACAACGATGTGATTTGGCCATTGTTTCGGCCCGGATCGGGAGGACAATAGACGTGTTCCCCCCGGTCATTCACCGCCGAGCCCTGCGCCGGCGAAGTGTCCACCGGAACCCCGGGAACGTCTGATCACCCTCGAACGAAATCTAAGGAGAAACCATGACTAACGAACAGAACAAGATCAACGCACGTCGCATCGTCGACGAAGGCTGGAACAAGCACAGCAGCAAGGTGCTCGACGAGCTCTTCACAAACGAGGCGATCCTCCACAACCCCCAGGACCCGACGGTAATCAAGGGACCCCAGGGCGCAAAGACATCCGTCGACACGTACCTCACAGCGTTCCCCGACCTGAAGATCACGATCGAGAAGGAGATCGCTGACGGCGATTACGTCGTGCAGCACCTCCGCGCGATCGGCACGAACACCGGTCAGCTCAACGGCATGCCGGCGACCGGCAAGAAGGCCAACACGACCGGCGCCATGACGACCAAGTTCGATCACAGCGGCAAGATCGTCGAGGTGTGGTCGTTCTTCGACAACCTCGGCCTCATGCAGCAGCTCGGCGTCGTTCCGACGCCCGAACTCGCAACCAAGCGCGAGCCCGTTCTCGCTGGCTCTCGCTAGATCTCTCTCGCGACCCTGACAAGAAGAGGCCCCCGATCTCTCGGGGGCCTCTTTCTATTCCGTTCGTGCCTGGGTTACTTGTCGGCTTCGTTCTTCCCGCCGCTTGCAAAGAAGCTCACGCAGTCGCCTTGGTTCTGACGCGTTTTGTGCTTCGTCAGGCGGGTTCGCGCACGAGCTCATCTCGCGCGCGGCCAGCCTCGTGTGGCAGGAGGCTGAGCGCTACGAGCCCAAGAAGGACGTACGACCCGGACTGCATCGCGATCAGCAGCGGAATCGGACTCACGATCCCGCCGAGCACTCCGGCGATGAGGGTGCTTGTGAGGCGGAGGACGGCCATCGTCGCGAAAATCGCACCGAAGACGCGTCCGCGGTACGCATCGTCCACGCTCGTCTGGAGAATCGCGTTGAAGCCGGCCCCGAAAGCGACCGCCGCGATCCCGACGACCCCGATGATGACAAGGCTCACCACGATCTCGGAACGGATGAGGGGCGACACGAAGAGCACAGCGTCGAGCAGCCCGAACAGGACGCTCGCGACGCCAAGGACCTGCCGTGGCGACATCCCGCGGGTGACGTGGGCGACAAAAAGACCCCCGATAAGGCCCCCGACGGCCTGCGCCGTCATGAACCAGCCGAGCTCGAGCGCGGTGCCGCCGATCACGCGGTTCACCCACACGACGAAGAGCACGCCAAACGACCCCTCCCCGAGCGAGCTGAGCGCGGCAAGCGCGAATAGAACTCGGATCGTGCGCGAGCGCGCCACGAGCCGGAGCCCGTCGAGCCACTCGTGCCAGAAGGCTCGCAGGCGACCGGCCGCGGCGGCGGACGCGTCGGCGATAAGAGCGCGCTCCGGCGCACCGGACGTTCGCACCAGCGTCACGAGTCCGGCGGCGATGAGGAAGGTCGCCGAATCGAACGCGGCCACGGCACCGAGGCCATAGACGCCCGCCACGATCCCACCGATCGTTGGTCCTACGAGGCGTGAGCTATTGGCCGCGAAGGCGCCCAGCGAGTTGGCGGCCACGAGGTCGCCCTTCTCAACGAGGCGGGGCAGCATCGCGGCCTCCGCCGGTCGGAGAAAGCGGCCGAGCAGCGACTCAGTGAACGCGACGATGTACACGACCCAGACGAGCTCCGCTGACCGCACGAAGGCGAGCGGGAGGAGTGCGACGGTGAGCAGCACGTTGGTGATGACCATCGTCCGTTTGCGATCCCAGCGATCCACGAACACGCCGGCGACGGACCCGAGCGCGATCTGCGGCACGAGCTCCGCGACGAACATCGCGCTCGTCGCGAGAGTCGATCCGGTGAGCTGGTACACGTAGATCGGCAGCCCGATATAGAGAACCCAGTCTCCGGTCGCTGAGATGAGGCTCGCCGTCCAGATAAGCGCGAAGTCGCGTCGTCGCAGGAGCGAGAACACGCCGCCTCAGGCGGGTCGCGGCGCCGGCTGGCAACTCGGGCAGAAATAGCTTTTGCGGAACTCGTTTGGGTGAAAGCCGACGTCGATCGGGGTGCCGCACTCGTAGCACGGCAGGCCGCGTCGCTCCTGGACCGAGCGGAGCTGGCGGCGATCGAGCGTGAAACGCGAACGCCGCGGGCCCCCATCGCGATTGCGCCGCAGGAGCTCGCGCGCCGCGAGAACGACGCGACGAAGCTCAGCGTCGTCGAAGTCCGAGATCTTTGTCCACGGCCACGTGCGCGTGATGAAGAGCGTCTCGTTCTTGATCTCGTTCCCGATGCCCGAAAGGGTGCGTTGGTCGAGGAGCGCGGTCGAGATCTCGCGGTCGGGTTGTGCGCGCAGCCGGCGCAACCCTTCCTCCATGTCGAAGTCGTCGGCGATCACGTCCGGCCCGAGCTCCGGTATGACCGGATGGAGCGCTATCTCGCGCGCGGTCATGAGCTCCACGACCGGCGGCGTCTCACAGGGCGCGACGTACTCGTCGGTGCGGATCACGACGCGCGCCTTCGATGGCGCGAACCACCAGCGCTGACCCGGACGGTACACGTGCCATTGCCCCTGCATGCGCATGTGCGTGTGAAGGACGACGTCCTCGCCGTCCGTTGTGAATGTGATCAGGAGGTGCTTGCCGTTCGACTCGACCGCTTTCACCGTGCCGCCGACGACCTGTCGCCGCGCAGCGGACGGAGTCACCTTTGGCGCGACGAGGTCGAATCCGGTGACGACGCGACCGGCGAGCGCACGACGCAGCACGGTCGCGGTGCGAAAGATCGTGTCGCCTTCGGGCATTCCGCCTTCAGGCGCGCGCGACGCGCCGGAGATAGCCGCGCGGCGTCCGCGCGAAACCGGCCTCACGCAGCGCGTCAGCGATGTGCGACTCGTCCACAGGCGCGCCATCGACGGACTGGATGAAGAGCGTGGTGCGCCGGTCGGGACCGACCTCTCCGGCGAGCGCGGCCGCGAGCGCCTTGCGGGTCGGCTCGGCGTCGGCCTCCTCCGCAACGAACGTGAGCAGCTGCTCTTCGCCGCGGCCGAGCCATCCGGCGAGGCGGCCGTCGACGAGGACGACCAACGCGCCCGCGGTGCGCATCGGCTTGCGGCCCTCGCCGCGTTCGGGCCACGAGAGCGCCGCGCCGTACGCGTTCGCGGGATCGGTCGCCGCAAGGACGGCGGCGTGCGGCTCCTCGGTTCGCTCTCGCGCGGCGCGGAGCCGATCCACGGCGCCGGGCAGCGCGAACTGCGCGGCGCCGAGGCCGGCCACGAAATAGCCGCGCCGGATCCGCCCCGCATCCTCCATCGCCTTCAAGATGCCGTATGCCGCCGCGAATCCGCCTCCGATTCCCTCGGAACGCACGACCTCGCGCGTCAGGACGCCGTGTCGCTCGAGAAGCTGCCGGATCTGGGCGGTGGCGCGCTCCGTCGGCGTGATCGGCGCGTCGCCCGCGGCTTCGGTAAGGGACCAGCGTCCGGCAACGTCGTCTCGGACTGTGAACCGCTCGAGGCTGCGTACGTGCGTGGCCCGCCCGACAGAGTTAGGAGTTCGGCGCGATCGGCGAAGCGGCGCGAGGAGAGCGCGCACCGCGTGGAAGCTGTCGTTCGTGACCGCGCCTGCCCAGACGAGGTCCCACAGTGCGTCGCCGAGCTCCGGCGCGAAGCCCCCGCGCGCCGCGGCGAGAAGCTGAGGGAAGAACGATGCGCCCCGCGCCTGGAGGACCTCGCGAAGCCGATCGTGGATCGGGCGATCAGGTCGCGTCTCAGGCGTGGGCCGCAGGAGCGAGAAGTGCTCGGCGAGGAAGAGCGCGATGCGTCCGTCCTTCGGGCCGAGGGCGCCGCCGCCCATCCACATGACCGCACCCGAACCGAGGAGAGCGTCGAGGTCGCGCGGGTCGTACTTCGCGACGCGCGCCGGAAGAATGCGCGTCTCAAGGTCCGACGCAGGCACGAACGCGCCCTCGAGCTTCGCGATCGCGTCGAGGAGGGCGGCCTGCCCTCGCTCGGGCGAGTCGATGCCGTGCCACACGATCGCGAATCGACCGAGCGCGTCCTGCTCGACGGGCTCGACTTCGCGGCGGAGGCGCGCGAGCGACCGCCCGCGGAGAGTTCGCAGGACCCCCGTGTCCATCCACTCGGAGCCCGATTGCCCCGGACGGAACTGCCCCTCGACGACGGTGCCGGCCTCGACGAGCCGACGAAGTGCATCGACGACCGGCGGCTCGGCCAGACCGAATCGGCGGGCCCGGTCGCCCGCCACGAACGGCCCGTGCGTCCGGGCGTACCGCCTCAATAGCGACACGAGCGGATCCGCGTCGTCGCTCGTCAGGAACGCCGCGGGAAGCCCGAGCGGGAGCCCGACGCCAAGCGCGTCGCGGTAGCGCCCCGCGTCCTCGGCGGCGATGAACCGCCTCTCCCCGGCGATGCGAACGTCCAGAACACGGCGCTCGGTCGCGAGCGTCGAGATCCAGTCATGGACCGCCTCAGGCTCGGCGCTGCGGGCTCCGATCTCCTCGGCGGTGAGGTCCCCGAGACGAAGGAGCATCTCGTGGATGCCGTCGGGATGACGCGCGGCGCGCTCGCGAACGAGGTGCTGCAGCGAAAGCTCGAGATCGGTGACCGCGTCCTGGTCGAGGAGCTCGCGAAGCTCCACCTCGCCAAGGAGCGCGCGCAGCTGCGACGGGTCGACGGTGAGGGCCTGCGCGCGCAGCTCCGCGAGAGGGGCGTCGCCCTCGTACATGAAGTTCGCGACGTAGTTGAAGAGGAGAGACGCGGCGAAGGGCGACGGCGCCCTCGTATCGACGGTGTTTACGCGAAGCTTGCGCGAACGGATCGCGGCGAGGAGCCCGACGAGACCGGGCATGTCGAACACGTCCTGAAGAATTTCGCGGTACGTCTCGAGGACCATCGGGAACGCCTCGTATCGGCTGGCGACCGCGAGGAGATCGCTGGCGCGCTTGCGCTGCTGCCAAAGCGGCGCGCGCTGTCCGGCGCGGCGCCGCGGCAACAGCAGTGCCCGCGCGGAGTTCTCGCGAAAGCGCGCCGCGAAGAGCGCCGTCGTCGGCGCGCCCATGTTGGCCGCACGCGCACCGCCGCCGCCCACGGCGAGCGACGCCTGCACGAGATCGCTGACGGTATCGGGGTCCGGCAGGAGCAGCTCGACCGGCGGCGGTTGATCCGTTCCAGGGAAACGAATGACGATGCCGTCGTTCGTCCAGAGGATGTCGGGTTCGTCGCCATTGCGCTCGCGGACCATCGCGCCGATCGCCATCGCCCACGGTGCGTGCACCCGCGCGCCGAAGTGGCTGAGGATGCACACACGCCAGTCGCCCATGTCGTCGAGGTACCGCTCGATGACGATCGTGTGGTCGTCCGGCACCGTACCCGTCGCGGCCTCCTGATCGCGTAGGTACTGCACAAGGTTGCGCGCGGCACCTTCCGCGAGCGCGTGCTTCGTGACGAGCTCGTTTTTCGCGTCCTCCGGGGAAAGCGAACGAAGGCGTCGCGTGAGCGCGCCGATGGCGCGCCCGAATTCGAGTGGACGGCCGACGCTCTCGCCGTGCCAGAAGGGCATGCGCCCCGGGACTCCGGGCGCCGGGGAGACGAGCACGCGGTCCTGAGTGATCTCCTCGACACGCCAGCTCGACGCACCGAGAAGGAACACGTCACCTTCCTTCGTTTCGAAGACCATCTCCTCGTCGAGCTCGCCGACGCGGCCCTTGCCCTTCTCGGCACCGGCGAGGAACACGCCGTACAGCCCGCGGTCAGGGATCGTGCCGCCGTTCGAGATCGCGACGACCTTCGCGCCCTCGCGCGAGCGAACGACGCCCGCGGTGCGGTCCCACACGATGCGCGGTCGCAGCTCGGCGAACTCGTCCGACGGGTAGCGGCCCGAAAGCATGTCGAGCACGCCTTCGAACGCGCTGCGCGGAAGCTCCGCGAACGGAGCGGCCTGGTGAATGACGCGCTCGAGATCGTCGACGGCCCAGTCGTCCATCGCGGTCATCGCGACGATCTGCTGCGCGACGATGTCGAGCGGATTCCGGGGATAGCGCAGAGGCTCGACCGCGCCCGCCATCATCCCTTCGGTGATCGCGGCGCTCGCGAGGAGATCGCCGCGGTATTTCGGGATGATCACGCCGGTCGAGGGCTCGTCGATGCGATGGCCGGCGCGTCCGATCCGCTGCATGCCGCTCGCGACCGATGGCGGCGACTCGACCTGGATCACCAGGTCGATCGCGCCCATGTCGATGCCCAGCTCGAGGGAACTGGTGGCGACGAGAGCCGGAAGGCGCCCCGACTTCAGATCGTCCTCGATGCGGAGCCGCTGCTCGCGCGCGATAGAGCCGTGGTGCGCGTGAACGAGCTCTTCGCCCGCGAGCTCGTTGAGTGCGCCCGCGAGGCGCTCGGCGAGGCGGCGCGAGTTCACGAAGATGAGCGTCGAACGATGCGAGCGGATGAGCTCGAGGATCAGTGGATGGATCGCAGGCCAGATCGACGAGCGCTGGACCGATGTCACCGGCCCGGTCGGGATTTCGGCTGGCTCGCCGAGGCGAGCCATGTCCTCGACCGGGACCTCGACGCGGAGGTCGAGCGTCTTCTTGCGTCCTGCGTCGAGCACGCGCACCGGACGCGGAACGCCGTCATCGAGGCCGCCGAGGAAACGCGCGATCTCGTCAAGCGGACGCTGCGTTGCCGACAGGCCGACGCGCTGCAACTTCGCCGCGCCACGGCCCCGACGCTCTTCCAGGCGTTCGAGCGTCAGCGCGAGGTGCGATCCGCGCTTCGACGGAACGACTGCGTGGATCTCGTCGACGATCACGCTCTCCACCGTGCGAAGGGCGTCGCGCGCGAGGCTGGTGAGGATGAGGTAGAGCGACTCGGGGGTCGTGATGAGAATGTCCGCGGGCTCCCGCTGGTACCTCGCGCGCTCGCGCGACGGCGTGTCGCCGGTCCGGATCGCGACGGTGGGCTCGCGATACGGGATACCCAGACGCTGCGCCTGCCGCGTGATGCCGACGAGCGGCTCTCGCAGGTTGCGCTCGACGTCGACGGCGAGTGCCTTTAAGGGCGAGACGTAGACGACACGCGTGGCGGGCTTTATCGGGGCGGGCGAGAACATGAGGTGGTCGATCGCGGCAAGGAACGCCGCGAGCGTTTTGCCCGACCCCGTCGGTGCGAGGACGAGCACGCTCTCGCCGAGCGCGATCGCGGGCCAGGCCAGCTCTTGCGCGCGCGTCGGCGCTTGGAAAGTGGCGTCGAACCAGGCACGCGTCGCCGGGTTGAAGCTCGCGAGCGGATCACTCCCCACGGGTACAGAGGTTAGCGTTCCGCGGATGGAGATCGGCCTGGGGATCGACAGTCGTTTCGCACTGAGCGACGACGATCAGAAGGCAATCGCACAAGAGGCGGCAGGGCTCGGCTACACCAGCCTCTGGACACCGATCGGAAATACGCGAGAACCATTCGATATCTGCGCGATCTGGCACGAGGCGAGCGCACTGCCGACTGGCATCGCCGTCGCGCCACTTTCCTCGTGGCCCATCGAAAACCTCGCCTCTGTATCCAAAGAAACACTCGAGCGGTGCCAGGGCAAGTTCACCCTCGGCATCGGGGCGGGGCGAACGAGCGACGCACCCATTCGCGTCATGCGCGCTGCGATTGATGCGTTGCGTGTCCGCCTTCCGGGACTCGAGGTGTACCTCGGCGCGCTGGGGCCGCAGATGCTGCGTCTCGCCGGTCAGCGTTACGACGGGGCCGCGCTCAACTGGTGCAGCAGCGAGCAGGTGGGATGGAGCCGCGAACGTGTTGCGGCCGGCGCACGCGCCGCGCGGCGCGATCCCGCCGAGGTGAAGATCCACGAGTACGTCCGCGTCTGCATCGACGACGACGAACAGGCCGCGCGGCTCGCGTTCGCGAAGATGGTCATGACGTACGCGCTCGCGCAGCCCGGCACGGACAAGACGAAGGGGTACCGCGGCCACTTCACGCGGATGGGTTTCGATGAGCCGCTCACCGACCTCGAGACGCGACGCGAAAGTGGTGCGAGCGAGGACCAGCTCGCGCGGATCTTTCCGGACGAGCTCCTTCGCCGAGTGGGCTACTGGGGCAAGCCCGGTGGCGCACGCGACGCGTTCCTCCGCTTGGCTCAGGGTCTCGACATCGCGGTGGTTCGGCTGGTTCCGGGGCGCCGCAACGATCTGGCCGCGGCGCGTTTCGCGTTTCGGGCCTGCGGGCCGAAGTTCTAGCGGACCTGCTCCGCAAGCCGTATGAGATCGCGCAGCAACAGCGATCGCGATGCGATCTCGTACGTCATGCCGTTCTCGGTCCAGCGCACTGCGCTGAGGGACGTCGCTTCGACGGAATAATTCGCCGCGTACCACCCACGGACTGAGAGCGCATCGGGGGAGGCGTCGGGAGGGGCCACGATCGCCGGGACGCCGGGAAGCATCGCGACGATGACGATCGCGTTCGAGCCTCGCATGCGGAACGAACGAAGGGTCGGCGCAGGTCGCGCTGGGCCGTAGATGCCGTCGACGCGCTGCGGCAGGACCTCCACCGCAAGGTCGGATGGAAGCACGAGGTCGAGCGTCGTCGGGATCTTCTGCTTCGCGAAGGCCTGCTCCAGGACGGATGGGCCGGTTTCGACGAAACGCGGCACCGCGGCGTGAGGAAGCGCGGCGGTGATGAGCAGGGCCGCGGTCGCGACCGCCGCGGACGCGATCGACAGCACGACACCGAGCCGGGGCGAGATCCCGCGCGGTGGCGTGGCGCCCTCGAGGTCGAGAGTCACGCCGACATTCTCCGCCTGACCCTAGAAGTCGGCGATGGCACCTTCTGCGGTCGCGTACGCCCACACGTCGAGCTCGGGCGCGTCGAGTCCGTTCAGCGTCAGGATCGTGCCGATCTGCGATCGATGGTCGCTCCCGTGATGGGCGAACTGGACCAGCGGCACCCAGAGCTCGAGATCCATTTTGCGTCGCTCGTCGTGGATCCGGCGGTCGAAGTCCTGCTCTTTCGATTTGAACAGCTGCTCGACCGCGTCGCGAACGCGGGCGAGGCGTGATGCAATCTCGTCGAGCGGTGCGGTGAGCTCGATGAAGGGCTGCGGGATCACACCGTAGGTGTTGAGGTACCCCTCGTTCGCACGAACGATGTGCGCGAAGGTCTTCTGGATGGAACCGTAGGTTCCCGGTGCCGTGAGCTGCAGCTGCTCCATCGTCAGCGACCGGCATCGCTCTAGGAGCTTCCCGGTCGCCCATACGTCATGTCGCATTTGCCGAAGCATCGGTGGTGTCGTCATCCGGCGCGCATACCTGCCACTTTCTCCTCGAGCTCGGCGTTGAGGTCGTCGAGCTCCCGTTGGGCCGAAGCGAGATCTTCCTTCGCGTGTTCGACGTCCTCGCGCTGTTGCATCGCGCGCGCGGCGCCCCGCGCGGTCGTCGTGCCGCGGCCGATCGTCGAGTAGCTGAGCTTCTTCCGCCCGAACATCGCCGTCAGTATCGTCGCCCCGGCCGAGACGGCCGTCTGCAGTCCCGCGTTCCGCATCTGTCCCTGCTCGCGTTCGACCACCTGAGTCGCGTGACGCGCCTTCTCCTCGGCGCGGTGGATCTTCGGCGCGTACTGCGCGCGGAGCGCCTCGATCGCCTGGTCGCGCTTTTCGCGCGCCTGCTGAACCTCGTCGGCGCGGGCAGTGCGAGTTTCAGCAGCAGCGGCGGCGGGCGCCGCCTGCGGGCGCCGGTCCTTCATCAGGACCTTGATCTGATCGCGGGTGAGCGGACCGCGTAGATAGGACATCGCCCAGCGCGACTCGAGGACCACGGGGCCGTCCTCGTGCACGTCGTTCATGAGGAAGACGCGGTTCGTGAGGCCCGCAAGAAGCTCCTCCATCGACTTGCGGTCGAAGGTCGCGCTCTGCGCGGCAGCGGCGCCCTCAAGACCATCGAGAACGCGCTGCTTGTCGCGGTCGGTCTGAAGTCGTCCGAGGAACCACGTGCCGGTGTTCGCGAGGCCCTTGTAATCGAGGTCCACGGGGTTCTGCGTCGCGAGCACCACGCCAAGGCCGAAGGCGCGCGCCTGCTTCAAGAGGTTGAGCATCGGCCGCTTCGACGGCGGTTCGGCCACCGGCGGGAAGAATCCGAAAATCTCGTCCATATAGAGGATGGCTCGCAGGCTCGTGGTCCCGCTTTGCGTCCGGATCCAGCCGTAGATCTCGTTCAGAAGGAGCGCCACGAAAAACATCCGCTCCGCATCTGACAGGTGCGCTATCGAGAAGATCGAGACGCGCGGCTTGCCGGTCGAGGAGCGAAAGAACGCGCCGATGTCGAGTGACTCGCCCTGCAGCCACCCGGCGAACCCGGGCGCCGCGATCAGCCCGTTGATGCGCAGCGCCAGCTCTTCGCGATCCTTCGCCGGGTAGAACTTCTCGACGTCCAGCGCGCCGATTCGTCCCATCGGTGGCTTCTGGACCTGATTGACGAGACTCTCGAGGTCGAGATCCTGTCCTGCGGTCCAGGCCGCCGTGAAAAGCGTGGAGAGAAGGATGTGCTCGCGGCTCTTCACCGGGTCCGCCGCGATCCCGACCAGCGCAAGGAGGCTTGTCGCGGTCGTCGCAACGCGTTCGCGGAAAAGCTCGGCATCTTCGCGCAATGCCGCAGGCGGGGCCGCGAAGGAGCGAACGATCGAGACGGGAATGCCGGCGGTCGAGCCGGGCGTGTAGATCGCGAAGTCAGCGGCGTCCTTCAGACGCCGGATGCGTTCGCCGTCCTCGCCCCACGACGCAAGGCCGGTCCGCCAGAGGTCCGCCTGCTGCTTGGCGAACTCGTCCGGCGACACGCCCTTGCGAGCGGCGTCGTCCTCGTTGATCCACGGTCGGAAGTCCTCGGGCCGCAGGTCAGGGAATGTGAGGAGCAGGTTCGTGAGGTCGCCCTTCGGATCGATGGCGATCGCGGGCACGCCATCGATCGCGGCCTCCTCGATGAGATCCACACAGAGGCCCGTCTTCCCGCTGCCGGTCATGCCCACGACGATCGCGTGGGTCACGAGATCCTTCGAGTCGTAAAGGACGAGATTCTTGTCGGCCGAGCTCTTCTTCTCGAGGTCGTACTCGCGCCCGAGATAGAACTGGCCGAGCTTCTCGTAGTCAGCGGGCTGCATCGCCGCCCATTTCTACTCCTCTGTTGTCGAGACGCGCATCGCGCGGCCGTATGCCCACGCGCTCAAGGCGGGTGGCTCGATCCCATTCGCGCCGAGGATGGTCGTCGCCTGCGTGCGGTGCTCGTTGCCATGGTGCACGAGTTGCGCGAGTACGACACCGACCGTGGACCGCCGTGGCTCGTTCGTCACGATGATCCGCGTCGGATCGTCCGATGCGGCGACCTCCACGAGCCGTGCGCCGGTGGCCGCGGCGATCGTGGCCAACTCATCGAGTGAATGCGGCGCGTCCGTGCGGCGAATGCGCCGGCCGATGATCTCCCCGGAGAGAAGCTGCGCGTACCACTGCTCCGCTCCGACCAGGTGCTGCAGCGTCCCAGACAGAGTGCCGTAGGTACCCCGCGCGTTCGCATCGAGCTTCGCGGGATCGAGCGTTCTACAGAACTCGATGAGCGCGCCGGTCGCCCACGTGTTGTGGCGCAGGATGTGGTCGAGCGGCGAGGCTGCCATGCGCTACGTCTGAAGCAGCGGACTGCCGCGCTTGATGAATTTGCCGCGGCCCCTTTTGCCGACGAACTTGTCCTTTTCGACGATGACCTCGCCCCGCGAGAGCACCACGACGGCTTTGCCCTTCACGCGACGCCCCTCATACGGGTTGTAGTCGACGCGCATGTGGTGGGTCTTCGCCGAGATCGTGGATGTCGTGCGCGGATCCCACACCACGATGTCGGCGTCGCTGCCGACCGCGATCGTCCCCTTCCTCGGGAACATGCCCATGATCTTTGCCGGCGTCGTCGATGTGACCTCCACCCAGCGATTCAGCGTGATCCGTTTCTGCACGACCCCGCCGTCGTAGAGCAGGACCATGCGAGTTTCGACGCCGGGCGCGCCGTTCGGGATCTTCGAGAAGTCGCCGATGCCAAGCTGCTTTTGTCTCGGCTGCCCCATGTACCCCTCGTTCATGCAGAACGGGCAGTGGTCGGTGGACACCACCTGCAGGTCGTTCCGCGCGAGTCCCTTCCAGAGCTCGTCCTGATGCCAGCGCTCGCGAAGCGGCGGACTCATCACGTACTTCGCCCCGTCGAAGCCGGGCTCGTCGTAGTTATCGATGGACAGGAAGAGGTACTGCGGGCACGTCTCGGCGTACGCGGGGAGCCCACGGTCGCGGAAGAGCCGGACCTGCTCGAGCGCCTGCGACGACGACAGGTGAACGATGTAGAGCGGAATGCCCCCGGCCATCTCGGCGAGGCGGAAGGCGCGACTTGTCGCCTCGCCCTCGGCTTCGGGCGGCCGGGTGAGCGCGTGCCACTTCGGCTCGGTGTGCTTCGCGGCCAGCGCACGCTTGACGAGAACGTCGATGACGCCGCCGTTTTCGGCGTGCATGCAGATGAGCCCACCGTTCTCCGCCGTTCGCGAGATCGCTTTGAAGATCGAGCCGTCGTCGACCTGGAACACGCCCGGATAGGCCATGAACAGCTTGAAGGACGAGACGCCCTCTTTGACCATCACGTCCATCTCTTTGAGGACCTTGTCGGTAACGTCGCGCACGATCATGTGGAGCCCGTAGTCGATCGCCGCCTTTCCGCGGGCCTTCTTCAACCATGCGTCGCGCGCCGTCTCGAGCGGCTCCCCCATTCCCTGGACCGCGAAGTCGATGATCGACGTCGTGCCGCCGAATGCCGCGGCCACGGTACCCGTGTAGAAGTCGTCCGATGCGAACGTGCCCCCGAACGGGAGCTCCATATGGGTGTGGACGTCGATTCCGCCGGGAATCACGTACTTCCCGGTCGCGTCGATGCGTTTCGCGCCCGCGACCTTCAATCCTTTGCCGATCATGGCGACCTTCTCGCCGTCGACGAGGACGTCGGCCTTGTACGTATCGGCGGCGGTCACGATGGTCCCGTCGGTGATGAGCGTCTTCCCCACGTCGCACTCCCCTCGTTGGCGCGCGGATGCTAGCCGAACGTATCAGCCGCGATAGTCGCCATCGCCCGGCACGCTAGGCTCCACGCGATGGCCCCGCCGACCAACTACACGATCGAGCCCGTCGATCTGCAGACCGTGACCGACGCAGAGGTCCAGGAGATCGCGCAGTTCCGGCAGGATCTCGCGCTCGAGCAGAGACCAGAGGATCCGCCGACGCCCCTTGAGGTCATCGCGCAGTGGCTGCGGGCCAGGCCGCCCGGACAATGGCGCGTGGTTTTCGTTGCGCGGGACCGCGGAAGCCGGCTCGCCGGCTACGGCGTCGGAGTGCGAAATCTGAAAGACACCGACAACCCGCATATCCGTTGGTCCGAGATCGCGGTCAAACCGCAACACCGGCTCTTCGGACTCGGTCGCGCGCTCTTCGCTCGCGTCCTGGGGTCGTTTGACGGCCAGGGCGACGACCTCACCTTGATCTCGGAGACCAGCGACCGCGTGTCTTCCGGAGTGGCCTTCGCCAACGCGATCGGCGCGAAGCCCGGGCTCCCGATGAAGATCAACCAGCTCGACCTTCGTACGGTGGATCGCACAAAGGTCGCGGAGTGGTCGCGGGCCGCTCCGAAGGGCTATCGGCTCGAGCGCATCGACGACACGGTGCCCGAGCAATTCATCAAGGCATACATACAGGCCTCGGAGGGCATCAACGACATGCCCCGTGGCGACATCGCGTTCAACGACTGGAGGCTGACCGAGGTGCAGATCCGGCAGCGCGAGAGCTTCTTCAAGCAGGCCGGGTTGACCTGGTGGCTGCTTCTCGCGATCGACGAGAAGACCGGCGAGGGCGTCGGGTTCACCGAGGTCGAGTTCAACCCTCTCGATCCACACGCGATCCAGCAGGAAGGCACCGCGGTCGTGGCGGCCCATCGCGGCCACAACATCGGGCTGTGGCTCAAGGCGGTGATGCTCGAGCGGATCCTCGTAGAGAGGCCCGACTCGCATTTCATCCGGACCGGCAATGCCAACGTGAATGCGCAGATGCTCGCGATCAACGCGAAGCTCGGCTTTACCCATGCATGGCAGAGCACGCTCTGGCAGCTGCCGATCGCGGACGCACGCAAGGCCGTCGCGGGAGCGGAGACCTCCGCGAGAGCCTGACTCCTCCTAGTTCACTGGCCGACGAACGTTCCATGCGAGCAAGCCGCAGAACACGTACCCCAGGGCGTTGAACGATCCATGCCAGCGCACCATGTCCTCAAGTCCGATCGCCGAGATTCCGAGCGGATTCCCGACCGCGTAGAGAGCGGCGAGCGTCATCGCGACGATAGCGGCCGCTGACGAAACCGCGAGCAGCGCTGTCGCGACGCCGCGGACACGCCCGAGCACCGCCGCGAGCGCGAGCACAGCGACCGTCGCCGTTCCGACGGCAAGGATTGCCGCGGCTGGCGCTTCGATCGTACGCACGCCCGCGATCCCGAGCGCAACGAGCGCCGGCCCTACGATCACGAGCGCGGCGGCGCTGACGTAGATCGGCCAGAGGCGAGTGCTGGCCGCGCGCAGCTCACGTCCGATGAAACCGACGAGGATCGGCGAGGCGAAACCGGCGTAGTGGAAGTGGATCGCTGTCAGCAGCGGAACGTGCTCGCCGAAATCCATGATCGCGATCCCGGAGCGCCAGAGGACGAGCCACCCGCCGCCGACCGCGAGATAGACGAAGCCCGCGGCGACGGAGAGCTCCTCGATACGACGACCCCCACCGAACGCGCGCGTCAGGCCGTGGAGCGCGGCGAGAAGTGTGAACGCGAGCCAGACAAGAGCGACGGCTGCGGCGCCGATCCCCGAAGGCAGCGCGATCGCGAGAAGGCCCGCCGCAGCGGCGATCGGGTAACCCGCGACCAGGAGGCGGCCGGTGCTATCGCCGGGTCCCACGGCCCGCAGCGCAAGGGGAACGCAGAAGAGGATCGCGAACGCCGGTACGAGTGGAAGGGCCGCCATCACCGGTATCCAAGCACGGAGTCGCCCGAAGGCAAGCCGCTCAGCGTGCTCCGGCTGCGGCGATCCATTCGCGCGCGAGGGCGTGATGCTCGCTCCAGGCGTCCCACACCGATCCGGCCCAGAGGCTCACCGCCGCCGCGTACTCCTCGGGCGCGGCGTCGGCGACGTCGGCGATCGTGATCTTTCCGCGGAGGCGTGGGACGGCGGGCTTTTCGACATGGCGCGTGCGCGAGAGCCAGCCTTGGACGCGCTCGTTCACCTGCTCCGCGCCGTCGTGTTCGATCGCCACCGCGAGGCCGGTGAGATGTGCCGCGAGGGAACGGCCGGACAGGATGTACCGATCGTGCTGGCAGGCGTAGCAATCAACGGCAAGACGCCGCATGGCCGCGTAGCGCGAGTCTTCGAATGCGCGAAGGCCGAGGTCGTCGAAGAGCTTCTGGCAGGCATCGCGGCCGCCCACCGGCGCGCCGCACTCGGGACAGGGCTTGGAGAGCACCCGCGTCGCGTTAGCGGAGAGACCCCGCAACGCGGAGAAGATCCGAAAGGTCGCGGCTCTCTGAGCTGAGCGAGTACACAGTCCCGGCCTCCGTCCATGTGATCAGCCAGCCCTGAACGCGGCTCGCCCCCGGGTTTTCACTTATCCACTTGCCGTCGACCCGAGCGAACATCTCGCCCGTATGCACGGCGAACCCCTCGGTCCCGCGCACCGAGACCGTCACGTAGGGCAGATTTGGCAAGGGCTCGTTCGCGAGCCGATCCGGGAACGCAAAGAGCACAACGTCGCTCGTGTCACGCGACACGATGAGCGTCCGAGGAGTTTCGACTGGCGCGGTCGACTCCGGTCCATCGCGTCCGACGGCCGCGCTGCCAAGGCCGAGGCAGAGCGCGAATGCGAGGACCATCGCTGCATGTCGATCGCGGCCGGGGGGCGTCGCATCCTGACCTTCGACCTCGACGACAGCGCCGCTAATAGCCGACGTAGACGACCCGCTGCTCGGTGAAGAAGTCGAACGACGCGGTCCCGCACTCGCGGTCGCCGAAGCCCGAGTCCTTCACGCCTCCGAAGGGGACCTGCGCCTCACCACCGACGGTCGGGATATTCACGTGCAGCATTCCCGCCTCCGACTCCTCGGCGTAGCGGAAAGCGGTGCTCAGGTCGCGCGTGTAGATAGAGGTCGACAGGCCGTAGCCAACGGAGTTCGCGACGGCGAGCGCGCTCTCGAAGTCATTCGCCGGAATGATGCTCACGACCGGGCCGAAGATCTCTTCCTGCGCGACGCTCATGTTCGAGTCGACATCGGCGAAGATCGTCGGCTCGACGAAGTAGCCCGCCTTGAGCTCCGGCTTCGACGGCGCGCTGCCATCGCGCACCACGCGCGCGCCCTCGCGCTTCCCCGCCTCGATGCGCTCGCGAACTTTGCGGAGCTGCGTGTCGTCGACGATGGGCCCCAGACGGACGCCATCGGTAAGGCCATCGCCGGCACGCCAGGTGTCCGCCTTCGCCGCCAAGAGCTCGGTGAAGTCGACGAGGCGCGAGCGCATCACGACCGCGCGGCTCGTCGCGGTGCAACGCTGCCCGGTCGCACCGAACGCGCCGCCAGCCACACTCTCGGCCGCCTTCTCGAGATCGGCGTCGTCCATGACGATGACCGCGTTCTTGCCGCCCATCTCGAGCTGCACCTTGCAGAGACGCTTCGCGGCTTGCGCGTAGAGGCGTCGCCCAACAGCGTTTGAACCGGTGAAGGAGATCGCCATAACGCGTTCGTCATCGATGATCGCGCGCGAGAGCGCGTCGCCCGGTCCGAGCACCATGTTCAGCACGCCCTTCGGGACGCCACCGTCGACGAAGCACTGGACGACCTGCGCCGCGCAGAGGGGCGTGAGCGTCGCCGGCTTGAACACGACGGCATTCCCTGCGACGAGTGCGGGGGCGATCTTCCAGGCTGGGATGGCGATCGGGAAATTCCACGGCGTGATGCAGGCGACCACGCCGAGCGGGTCGCGCACCGTGTAGATGAACGTGCCACGCTGTGTCGATGGGATCGTCTCGCCGTTGAGACGCAATCCCTGACCCGCCGCGAAGCGCACGTTCGCGATCGCGCGATCGACCTCCCCGAGGGATTCCGGGAGAGTCTTCCCCTCCTCCTGTGTGAGCAGACGCGCGAGCTCCACGCGCCGGAGCTCCATGAGGTCTGCGGCTTTGCGCACCATGTCGCCACGCTGCGGCGCGGGCGTCCGGCGCCACTCCTGATACGCAGCCGCCGCGGCGTCGATCGCGCGGACGACGTCCTGAGGCGCCGAGACGGTCGCGTCGCCGAGCGACTCGCTGCTCCGCGCCGGATTCACGTCGCGGACGCGCTCGCGCGAGGTCGATTCCTCCCACGCGCCGCCGATGTAGTTCAGCGCTGGCGACGTCATCCCGTTACGGCTTGACCATGTCGTCGTACATATCGGGCCGTCGGTCTCGGTAGAACTGCCACGTATTGCGGACCTCGCGGACGAGATCCATGTTCAGGTCGGCGACCAGAAGCTGCTCGTCTTTCTCCGACGCCTGCGCGATGATCTTGCCGCGCGGATCGGCGAAGTAGCTCGAGCCGTAGTACTCGTTCGGACCGAACTCCTTCTCCTGCCCAACCCGGTTGATGGTCCCGACCCAGTAGCCGTTCGCGATCGCGTGCGCCGTCTGCTCGATGAACCAGAGGTGCATCGACAGGCCGCGCGACGTGGCGGACGGGATGAAGACGAGCTCCGCGCCGTGGAGGCCGAGCATCCGCGCGCCCTCAGGGAAGTGCCGGTCGTAGCAGATGTAGACGCCGACCTTGCCGACCGCGGTGTCGAAGACGGGGTATCCCATGTTTCCCGGCCGGAAGTAGAACTTCTCCCAGAACCCGTTCACGTGCGGGATGTGCGTCTTCCGGTACTTGCCGAGGTACTTCCCGTCAGCATCGATGACCGCCGCGGTGTTGTAGTAGACGCCGACCTGGTCCTCTTCATACATCGGGACGATCAGCACCATCGAGTGCTTCTTCGCGAGCTCCTGCATGAGTTTCGTGGTCGGACCGTCCGGGATCTTCTCCGTATAGGAGTAGTGCTTGATGTCCTGCACCTGGCAGAAGTAGGGACCGTAGAAAAGCTCCTGCATGCAAAGGACTTGCGCGCCCTGCTTAGCCGCATCGGCGATGTATTTGGCGTGCCGCTCGATCATCGAGTCCTTGTCGCCGGTCCACGCGCACTGGACAAGGGCGGCTTTCACGGTCGTCATTGATGGCTCCCCCGGAGGCGATTCTTGTGCTCGGATGCTAGCCCTTGGCGCGGCGCTGAGGTAGCCGCGGCGTCCACAGGTAACGCGCCATATCGACGCGCGGGCCGAGGAAGCGCACTCCTTCTCGACGCAGCCGCCGGCCATGCTTGGGGAAAGCCGGGAGTCCGTCCGCACGCACGACCCGATGAGCGGGCACCTTGGGGTCGTCGCACGCGCGCATGACATTCCCCACCGCGCGCGCGGCGAGCGGGCGGCCGGCCACGACGCCTACGAGACCGTAGGTCGCGACCCGGCCCGGCGGAATCCGCTTCACGACGCCGCGGACGGTGCGCGTCCACGCATCCACGCGCGCATCATGCCGGGCGCGCTCGGAATCGGCGTGAACGTTCTGATCATCGGCGTCGCCGCGTTCAATCTCCTGCTCGACTTCGATCTCGTCGAGCGCGGGGTCGCGGCGCGCGCGCCCAAATACATGGAGTGGCACGCGGCGTTCGCGCTCCTCGTGACGCTCGTCTGGCTCTACATCGAGATCCTCCGGCTGCTCTCGAGGCTTCTCCGCCGCTAGCTCACTCGCCCGCGGGGTAATCTCTCGGTATGGCGACCATCACGCCGGCCCAGGGGGAGCTGCAGGTCCGGACCCTTCAACGCTCGCCTCTGTCGCAAGTGCGCGGGCATCTCGGCGGACTGTGGGGTCGGCCGATAACACAGGCGATCGCCAAAGCCTTCCTGACGATCTTCGTCACCAGCACGATCACCTTCGTGCTGATCCGGCTCATGCCGGGAAGCCCGGTCGAGATCAAGATCGACGAGCTCATGCAACAGAGCCAGATCTCGTACGCGGAAGCCGCGGCACAAGCGTCTGGGCTCTTCGACATCAACCTGAACGCGCCGATCCAGGACCAGTACCTGGAATACCTCGGCAACCTCGTTCACGGCAACCTCGGCAATTCGTTTCTCTCGCGCGGGACGACGGTGATGTCGATCATCCTCTCGGTCCTGCCGTGGACGCTGTTCGCCGTCGGTACCGGGCTTCTGCTTTCGTTCGTCGTGGGCATCGCGCTCGGGTTGGTGGCTGCGTACCGGCGCAATAGCCTCCTCGATCACACGGTCTCGACGGGTGGATCGATCATCAGCTCGATCCCCGGTTACCTGATCGCACTGCTCATCGTTCTCATCTTCGGCATCCAGCTCCGCTGGATACCGATCACGCAGATGCGCGGCGCGTTCTCGCCCGGCATCACGCCAGGCTTCTCGCCGGCGTTCATCGGCGACATCCTCTTCCACGCGTCGCTGCCCATCACGGTGTTCTTCCTCACGCACATCGGCCTTTGGATCCTCTCGATGCGCTCCGCCACCCTCGCGGCGCTCGAGGAGGACCACGTGACGGTCGCGCGGGCGCGAGGCCTTACCGATTTCCGCATCACGACCGCGTACGTCGGCCGCAATGCCGTGCTCCCACTCGTCTCGCAATTCGCGATCGCCGCGGGCGCGGTCGTTGGGGGCGCGGTCATCATCGAGCAGATCTTCGTCTATCAGGGAGTCGGTCTGCGCCTCGTGGCGTCCGTCAACCAGCGCGACTATCCGCTCATGCAGGGGATCATCCTCATGACCACGGTCTGCGTGATCATCGCGAACCTCGTCGCGGATCTCCTCTATAGCAAGCTCGATCCGCGCATCGGCCGTGCGGGCGGAGCGACGGGGAAGTGACCGCAGCCACTGGTCTCGTTGACCGCCGCGATGTGAGTCGTATTCCCGCTCGGCTGGCGGGCGTCGTCGAGTTCCTGCGAATGATGTCCCGGAAGCCCGTCGGCCTCATCGGGCTCATCGGAGTCCTGTTCTTCCTCTTTCTCGCGTACGTCGCGCCCCTCATCGTGCCCCTCCAGGACCAGGTCGACGTGACGGCGATCTACGCGAAGCCGTCCTGGACGCATCCGCTCGGAACGGACTTCCAGGGACGCGACGTGGTGAATCAGATCGTGTTCGGCGGGGGCGACATCATTACCACCGCCATCCTCGCGGCGCTCTTTTCGACGCTGATCGCGATCACCTTCGGGTCGATCGCGGCGACCGTCGGGGGACGCCTGGACCAGATCATCCTCGCGATAACGGATGTCGCACTCACGATCCCGCAGCTGATCCTGCTCATCGTGATCGCCGCGATCTTCAGGCCATCGTCTTTCTTCGCACTCGCGGTGATCCTGGCCCTACTGCAGTGGCCCGCGCTGTTACGCCAGATCCGGGCCCAGGTCTTATCACTGAAGGAGCGGGATTTCGTGGAGGCGGCGCGCTCCCTTGATCTCGGCCTCCTACACATCATCTTCCGCGAGATGCTCCCGAACATGCGCAGCTACATCGTCATCCACTTCATCATCGCCATGACGCTCGCGATCTACGCGCAGGCCGCGATCATGTTCCTCGGCCTCGTCCCGCTCTCCGGAAAGAACTGGGCGATCATGCTGTACTTCGCCTACAACCAGGGCGCGCTGTTCTTCAAGGACAGCTTCTTCTATCTGATGGGCCCGATCATGGCGATCGCACTTTTCCAGCTTTCGCTCGTGTGGCTCGCCTCGGGGCTCGAGGACGTCTTCAACCCCCGTCTTCGAAACTGACCGTGCCGGTCCTCTCAGTCCGCGACCTTTCGATCGAATACCGGACGCGACGCGGCCCGGTGCAAGCCGTGCGCGACGTGACCTTCGACCTCGAACAGGGTGAAACGATCGCCATCATCGGCGAATCGGGTTCCGGGAAGACCACGCTGGCCGTGGGCCTCATCCGTCTGTCGCCGCGCAGCGCCCGCATCACAAAAGGCGAGATCCGGTACGACGATGGGAAGCGGGCCTTCGATGTCCTCTCACTCGACTCGGAACGACTGCGCCGGTTCCGTTGGGCCGATTGCGCGATGGTGTTTCAGGCGGCGCTCTCCGCGTTCAACCCGGTCATCACCATCTGGGAGCAGTTTCTCGATACCGGACGAGCGCATGGGATGGGCGACAAGCACAAGGTCCACGACCGCACCCGCGAACTGCTCGACCTCGTTCACCTCGATCCGAAGCGAGTGCTGTCCGCGTACCCGCACGAGCTATCGGGCGGGATGCGCCAGCGCGTCCTCATCGCCATGGCCCTGCTGCTCGACCCGCGGATCGTGATCCTCGATGAGCCGACGACAGCGCTGGACATCCTCACGCAGCGCGCGATTATCGATCTCCTGCGCGAGCTTCGCGGCAGGCTCGGCTTTTCCACGATCTTCATCTCGCATGACCTCTCGATCGCGGCCGAGCTCGCGGACCGAATGCTGACGATGTACGCGGGACGCGTCGTCGAACGCGCCAGCGTCGACGATCTCTTTTACCGGCCGCGACACCCGTACTCGGTCGGCTTGATGCGAGCGGTGCCCCGCGTCTCGGGTGCGCTCGGCAGTGTGGTGTCCATCCCCGGATCGCCCCCTGACCTCATCCGCCTGCCGCCTGGCTGCTCGTACTACCCGCGCTGTCCGTTCCACGTCGAGCGGTGCCTCGAGGAAGACCCGCCCCTGATGCAGGTCGACACCCCGGACCACGAGGCGGCGTGCATCCGCTGGGAGGCGGTCGCCGCTGCGCTCGGCTCGGATGCGGAGGCACCCGTCGCGGAGAAGCTCGCATGACCCCACCGCTCATCGAACTCGATCGCGTCTCGCGCACCTACACGACGCCGGCAGGGACGATCACGGCGGTGGACGACGTCTCGCTTCAGCTCGGCGAGAGCGAGACGATCTGCATCGTCGGCGAGAGCGGGTGCGGAAAGACGACCACGGGCCGGATGCTCGCGGGCCTCCTCCGGCCTTCGAGCGGCCGGCTCCTGTTCGAGGGCGCGGACGTCTGGGAGAAGAAAGGCAAGGACCTCGCGCGCTTCCGGCGCGCGGTCCAGCTCGTCCATCAAGACCCGTACGCGTCGCTGAACCCGACCCGCACGGTCGCGCAGACGCTCGCGCCGCCACTGGCGAAACACAAGAAGGCGCACGGACGAGCGGCGCGCGCCGCGATGATCTCGCTGCTGGAACGCGTCGGCCTCACGCCGCCGGCCGACTTCCTTCTCAAATATCCACATCAGCTATCCGGCGGGCAGCGGCAGCGCGTGTCGATCGCGCGCGCTCTAACGGTGGATCCACGCATCATCGTCGCGGACGAGGCCGTCTCGATGGTCGACGTCTCCATCCGCATCAGCCTTCTGGACCTGCTGCACAACCTCTCGACCGAGTTCCACGTCACCACCGTCCTCATCACGCACGACCTCGCCGTCGCGCGCTATTTCGCACGAAAGGGCCGCATCGCCGTGATGTATCTCGGCCGGGTGGTCGAGCTGGCGAATACCGAGCCACTCGTGAGCGACCCGGCGCATCCCTACTCGACCGCGCTGATCGCCGCGATCCCCGAGGCCGACCCAATAATCACGCGCACGAAGAAACGCGTTTCGCTAAAGGGCGCGGAAGTGCCGAGCCTTCTCAACCTCCCTCCTGGTTGCGTCTTCCATCCACGCTGTCCCCTGTTCGAACCAGGGCTGTGCGATGTGGTGGTTCCGCAGTTAGGCGACTTACCGGGCGGACGATCGGTCGCATGCCACGTAGCCCTCCGAGAGCGCCAGCCGGCCGCCGAGCTACTGGGGGTGCGTTGATGGACCCGATCGCGCTCCAGGCGGCGCTTCGCGTCGCGCTCCTTATTCTGCTCGCCGCGCTCGTGATGCTCCCGTTTCAGCCGCCGAACTCCGCCGAATTCGTCGTCACGGTGCTCGCCGCCATCGTCGGTCTGGTGTTCGTGGGGCTTGTCGTTGTGCTCGCGCGGCTGTCCGGTTCGCGGCCACCGAACCCTCGACCGGTCGACAGGGTAAGCAGTATGAGTTCCAATGTGCGCAACGAGGAACCCGGGAGGGCAAATGAAAAAGACCGCGATTAGCTATTCCGTCACACGTCGACGTTTCCTGCGTGACGCGACCCTTACCAGTCTCGGAGTCGTGGCAGCCGCGTGCACGCCTGGCAGCACGTCGCCAAGCCCATCGGGCAGCGGTGCGGCATCGATCAAGGGCGGGGAGTTCCACGGCGCGTGGCCGTACGACCTTCCACCGAAGGGCCACTACAACTACTTCGCGGCTGCCGGGATCATCCTGCAGGGCGCGATCTACGTCGACCTGTTCATGCCGCCCCTCGCGACGTGGATGTGGAACGACGCGAAGTGGAATTACATGCTCGCCGAATCGAGCTCGCTCAGCGGCAACGTGTTCTCGGTCAAGCTCCGTCCGAACATCAAGTGGTCGGACGGCAAGGCCTTCACGTCAAAGGACGTTGTCACGACCTTCACGGCCGGCCGCATGGACAGCTTCACGATCTGGAACTACATCGACAAGGTCGAGGCCGACGGCGACCTCGGCGTGAAGTTCACGTACAAGACGCCCTCGAGCCTTGGCGAGCGCAACATCCTTCGCGTCTCGATCCGCCCGGACTCGGTCTACGGCGACATCGCGACGAGAGCCGCTGCCCTTTACGCGTCGGGAAAGACCACCGCATCTCCTGAGATCGTGGCTCTGCGCGCGGAGAAGGAGAACCTTCGCCCGGATCCCGTTTCGGTCGGTCCCTACACGATCGACAAGGCCTCCGTCACCGAGGCGCAGCTCACGATGAACCGAAATGCCAACGGCCTCTTCGGCAACAGCGTCAACTTCGACAAGGTGATCATCTACCAGGGCGAGACGGCTCAGGTCACGCCGCTCGTCCTCGCGGGCGATGTCGACTACGCGACCCACGGTTTCCCGCTCGCGACCGACAAAGCGTTCGTCGACGCGGGCATCCGGGTCGTGCGCGGACCGGGCTACACCGGACCGGCGATCTACTTCCACTGGGAGAAGGCCGCGGCTTTTCAGGACAAGCGCCTCCGTCAGGCGGTCGCGATGGCGATCAACAAGGACGAGAGCGCCAAGGTCACATACGGCGATTCGGCGAAGCCGCAGAAGTACATGGCGGGCTTCTCGGACAACCTCGTCCCGCAGTGGCTTTCCGCGGCGGATCTGGCCAAGTTGAATGCGTACGCGTACGACGTCACGAAGGCAGCCGGGCTTATGACCGCCGCCGGGTACGCGAAGGGCTCGGACGGCGTCTACGCCAAGGACGGAAAGAAGCTCGAGTTCGAGCTCTACTTCCCGAGTGACTTCGCCGACTGGTCAAGCGCGGCGGACCACGCACAGAAGGCGCTCAACAACTTCGGCATCAAGATCGTGCCGCGCGGCGCGATCCGCAGCCAGCAGCTGCCCGACGTCAACGCGGGCAACTTCCAGATCGCGATCATGGCCTGGGGCATCGGCAACCCGCACCCGCAGGGCTCGTTCATCCAGGCCCTCCGCACGCACAACACGATCGCGGCGGCCGGAGGCATGAAGTACCCGCTGAAGCAGGGAAACACCGACTTCGACGCGCTCATCAACAAGATGGGCGATGGCTTCGACACGAACGCGCAGAAGGCACCGGTCACGGAGGCGTCACTCGCCTTCAACGATCTCCTGCCGGTCATCCCGCTGTGGGAGCGCTACGGCAACAACCCGGTCAACGACAAGAAGCGCGTCACGGGTTGGAAGCCCGACGGCGACCCGGTCTATAAGAACCCATGGAGCACAGACGCGTTCACGACTTTGATGATCATGGACGGCACGCTCCATAAGATCTGAGCCACGCGTGACGACTGACGACGACGGCGACCTCGCGGGATTCCCCGAGGTCGCCGTCGTGCTAGGTGGGGGCTTCTTGGCGAACGGCGAGCCATCGGCCTCCACGAGCGCTCGTGCCCGCGCCGCGGCGCACCTCGCGCAAAAGCGGCCGAGCCTCGCGATCATCACGTCCGGCAGCCACGGCGACGGTCCCGCACCCGCCAAGAGCGAGGCCGCCGTGATAGCGGATCTCATCGAGGCGGCGGGCGTGCCGCGCGAGCGCCTCTTCCTCGAAGAGCGTTCGCGAGACACGATCGGCAACGCCGTGGAGGTGGCCGCCCGCTACCTCGGGCGGATCGAGCCGCGGCCGATCTACCTGGTGACCTCGCCGTTTCACCTCGAGCGCGCCCTCGTGGTCTTTCGCAACGTGCTCGGCTTTGCCTGGCAGGTCCAGGCCGTGGCGGCCGAAGACACCGACGATGACCTCAAACGCGCGAACTCGGAGACGTCGTTCCTACAGGAGACGTTCACCTTCTTTGAAGGCATCCGCCCCGGCGACATGGCGGCGATCGACAAGAAGTACCGCGCAAGGCAAGTCCGCTAGTAGGAGGAACACGCTTCTAGGAGTAAGCCATGTCCTCTGCCATCGTCCTCGCGACCACCGCCGAGAATGCCGAGGCGCTCCTCTTAGGCGAGCGCGACCGCGACCACCGCCGCTTTCCACCGAAAAAGCTACCGGCGCGCGCGTACCTCGCGGTCGTGGGCACCGGGTCGGTCGTCGGCGAGTGCGAGCTCGGCGCGGCGGAGCGCCACACCGCAAAGGGCTGGTCCCTTCCCGTGAGCAAGCCGCGTCGCTATCGCAAACCACGCCCGATCGCGGATTTCGGCCTGGCGAAGATCCCACGCTCGTTCAGGTATGTCGAGCGCTGATCTGTCGCGCCGCGGGTCCTGTCCCAGGGGTAGGGGCCCCTGACCGCGTAGCGGGTCGGGGTCGCGCGCTCGCCTACCGGTCCGCTTCGCCGGCGTGTCCGGCGCCTCTAAGCGACGCGGCCGGTCAACGGCTCGCGCGCAACCCGCTCCCCCGTGCCACCCGCGGACGCCGCCTCGCGCCGACCAACACTGACTCGCTTGCTCAGATTCAGTTCGCCGGTTTCCAAGTGAAGGTGACGTGGGTGATGAGCGCGCCGTCAGTTTCGAAGGTCCAGGTCGTGTAGTTCGCGAAGTGGCCGGGCGATCGCGTCAGGCCGCGAAGGACGACGGTCGTTCCCATCACCGCCTCTTCGCGCACCACACGCACGAACGGCGGGGCCATCCGGATGAGCTGCTTGGCGCCTTCGCGGCCCTCGAGCTGACGGTCGCCGCCCGGCAGCTCGATGGCGACGTCCTCGGCGCAGACCGCGGCCGCCTTCTCGGCGTCGTTCGCCTCGAGCGCCGCCATGAAGATCTTCGCAGCCACGAGCGGATCCGGCACTCAGCGATTATTGAGGACGTGCGGCATCTAAGGTCGCTCTTGCCGTATGTGGTGGCCGCCGTTGTGATCGCGGTGGGCTCTGTCGCGCTCGTCTACGCGACCGTCGACGCCGACGCCTCGGTATCGGCATCGAGCGGCGGAGCGGGGGCGCCGCAGCCGCTTTCCTCGAGCGGCCGGCTCGCCTACTGGCGGCAGAGCCCTTCCGGCGCGTTCGTCCTGTGGGCATCCAACCTGGATGGCTCCCAGGCGCGGCCGCTTACGACGCTCCCGGCGAACACCTCGCGGCCCTTCGGAACGCGCTGGACGGGAGATGGAAACGCCGTGGCGTACGTGACCGATCTGGGGATCGGCGTGATCAAGCTCGACGGGACGCGCACCGACATTCCGGTCCCAGCGCAGGTGCGGAACGCGGGATTCCGCGTGATCGATCAGCGGTGGTCTCCATCAGGGACGCGCGTCGCCGCAACGCTCCAGCGATCCACGGATGGAAAGACCGACCTGTGGATGGGTTCACTCGATCGCCGCGAGCTTGTGGCCGCGCGCGTGTTCGGGAACGCGTTTTTCGGCGACTGGCTGAGCGAGGACGAGGTGCTCGTCGAGTCGGACACGGGCGTGCTCGGTGCGCTTCGCGAGCCGGGACAGCCGCTCAGGAAGCTCGTGGATCGGTCCGCGGCGTCACCGTTCTTCGACGGGAGTCGGGTCTTCTTCCTCGCGGGCTCGGTCGGCTCGACCATCACCGCGAGCGGCATCTTCGTCACGAACCCGAGCGTCTGGAGCGTCCGTCCCGACGGGCAGAATCTGCGCGCCGAAGGTCGCCTCGAGGTCATTGGCGCTCTCCGCCTCGACGGCGTCTGGCCCGACGGTCGCTACCTCATGCACAGCGGAGCCGATCAGACCCAGTTCCTCGTCGGCCCACGCTCGACGAGTCTCGCCCCATCGAGCCTCCTCCGGCGCGCCGTCGTCAGCACCGATCGACGCGTCGCCATCGGCTTCGGCGGGTCGCGCGTCGTGCGGATCGACCTCACGCGTGGGCTTAGTCCCGCCGAGAACGCGTTCGTCGTGTTGCTCGACGGCGTGATCAGCGCGGACGCTTGGGTTCGCCGGAGCGCTCTTCCCTAGAAGACTGGCGCCGTCTCGCGGAAGCGGCGCATCGCGGCCATGTGCGCATCCAGATCCGGTAGCTTCGATCCGGCTGTCCGCAGCTCGAGATGGGTCATCCCCATGTTGCGGAAAAGCTCCGCTTTGCGCGCCCACTCGTCGGGTGAGCCGGTCGCGGCGACTCGTCCCTCGACCCCGACAAGCGCCGGATCGCGGCCCGCATCCCGCACGTATCCGCGGAACCGCTCCAGAGCCGCGCGTCCTTCGTCGTCCGGCGCAAGATGTGAGAACCAGCCGTCGGCGAGCCGCGCAACGCGCTTGACGGCGACCTCCTCGTCCGCGCCCATCCATATCGGGATGGGGCGCTGCACCGGCAGCGGTCTGATGCCAGCGCGATCGATGCGGTGCCAGCGGCCGGTGTAGTCGACGAGCTCCTGCGTCCACAGGAGACGAAGCACTTCGATCTGCTCCTCGATGCGCTTCGCGCGGTCGCGCCAGTTCATCCCGAGCGCTTCGTACTCGACGTGATTCCAGCCGATACCGGCACCGAAGCGCACCCGCCCGCCGGACAGAACGTCGAGCGTTGCGGCCTGCTTGGCAACGAGAGCGGTCTGGCGCTGCGGCAGGATCACGATGCCGAACGCGAACTCGACCTTCTTCGTGATCGCGGCGAGGTAGCCGAAAAGCACGAATGGTTCGTGGAAAGCGTCGCGATGCGTGTACGCGCCCTTCCACCACAACGGCCGGTTCGCCGGGTCGGCACCGAGGACGTGGTCGTACGCGACGATGTGGGCGTATCCGAGATCCTCGGCGGCCTGCGCGAACGCGGCGATGCGCGCGGGGTCGTCGCCGATCTCTTGATGCGGATACACGACGCCGACACGCACGGTCGCATCATGGCATCCGTGGAGATGGAGCACCGCCGGCACACAGGACCACCGGCCGATCCCGGCTCGATCGAGACGGCGCTCCGACGCGAAGCCCGTGATGTTTATGGATGGTCGAACGCGCCGGGGGACACGTACGGTGAGCACGAGCACGGCTACACGAAGCTTCTCTACTGCACGCGCGGCTCGATCGACTTCGTCCTCGGCGACGGCCGACGAGTCGCGATGAGGCCGGGCGACCGGCTCGTGCTGCCTCCGAGGACGCGCCATTCGGCCGTGGTCGGACCCCAGGGCTGCGCGTGCGTGGAAGGAAAGCTTCCGCCCTAGACTCATCGGGCTTCCATGCGACCGCTCGCAACACGAATGTCGCGACTCGGGACGGAGACCGCGTTCGAGGTCCTCGCGAAAGCGCGGGCGCTCGAGGCGAAGGGACGCGACATCGTCCACCTGGAGATCGGCGAGCCGGACTTCGACACGCCCCCATCGATCGTGGCAGCCGGCGTCGCGGCGCTCGAGCGCGGCGAGACCCACTACACGCAGTCGGCGGGCGTGATCGAGTTGCGCCAGGCGATCGCGCTGTATCTGAAAGAGCGGCGTGGCCTACGCGTCGATCCCGGGCAGGTGATCGTCACGCCGGGTGCGAAGCCGATCATGTTCTACGCGCTGCTCGCCCTCCTCGACGATGGCGACGAGGCGATCTATCCCGACCCCGGCTTCCCCATTTATTCGTCGATGATCGATTTCACGGGCGCGCGCGGCGTGCCGCTCGCGCTCCGCGAGGAGAACGGCTTCCAGCCTGATCTCGACGAGCTCCGCAAGCTCGTCAATCCGCGAACCAAGGTGCTCGTCCTCAACAGTCCGAACAACCCGACGGGTGGAGTGCTCTCGCGCCAGGCGATCCGCGACATCGCGGCCATCGCGCGAGAGCGCGATCTCTGGGTCCTCGCCGACGAGATTTACGCGGAGCTCGTGTACGACGGCGAGCACCACTCGATCGCGGTCGAGGAAGGGATGGCCGAGCGGACGATCCTCCTCGATGGATTCAGCAAGACGTTCGCGATGACCGGGTGGCGTCTGGGCTACGGCGTCTTTCCGCGAATGCTCGTCGAGCCGGTCACGAAGCTCGTCACGAACTCGGTCTCTTGCACGGCGACGTTCGTCCAGCGCGCCGGCACCGCGGCGCTCACGTCACGCCCGCCCGAGGTGGATCGGATGATCGCGGAGTTCCGGCGCCGCCGCGACGTGGTCGTGAAGGGGCTGAACGCCCTGCCCGGGATCACCTGCCGCGCACCCCAGGGTGCGTTTTACGTGTTCCCGAACATTCGCGGCCTGGGACTGCCGTCCAGCGACGAGGTCGCCGACCGCCTCCTCAACGAGGCGGGCGTCGCCACCCTCGCCGGCACCTGCTTCGGCGCGGCGGGCGAGGGATATCTCCGACTCTCGTACGCGAACTCCCTGGCGAACCTGGACAAAGCGGTCACCCGCATCGGCGAGTGGTCGTCGCGGTTGGCACCTCTACCCACGGGTCGGTAGCCGGACGCCCGGACGGCCGGGGCGAGGCGGAATTTCGTGCACGTGTCGACCGCGAGCCTCACTCGTGAGCCTCCACAAGTTTTCTTTCGAACTGTCGTCACCCCGTTACCCGATTGCTTTGGCCGCATACGTCATTCGTTACGCCGCGTCGCAACGGTGGAGCGACCCCTGCTTTGCGGGACCAGGGAAACCGCGCGGGCGGGGCGGATCCGAAATTTCCTGAAAGGACGCGAAGGCGACTATGCACAAGGCAGCAGGGTTTCTCGCGATCTTCATGAGCATCGCGCTTCTCTTCCTGGTGACCGCGGGCGCCAGTCCAGCTTGGGCCTGGAACGACGCGGCGATCAGCGTCGTGAAGGACAGCGGCAACGGCAGTGCTATCTGCACCTTCCATATTCAGGGCACGGCCTGGGACTCCAGAGGAACGGGGACCTGGGACGTTGCTTTGGCAGCTGGGGGTTCGGCAAAGGCAAGCGGCACGTGGACCGCGGACACGAGCGGAACGTGGAACAGCGTTGCCATCACAACGCTCGCGAACGGCAATTACACGGTCCACGCGCGGCAGAGCACGCCGGCAGCCGGCGGCGACAAGTTCCTCAGCTTGACCGTGAACTGCGGATCAGGAACTACGTCGACGGGCACATCGACAGGTACCTCGACTGGTACGTCAACTAGCACGACGACAGGCACATCGACGGGAACGAGCACGTCAGGTGGGACCACCGCCTCCACGTCGACCGGAACCACGGGCACGACGAGCACATCAACCACGACGGGTGGCGGCGACACGACAATCACCATCCACGCGAAGGCTTTGCTGGACCACGAGTGCGACTCGACCGAATGGCACTTCGTGATCACGGACATGAAGGATGTCCAAGCCCCAGCCTCGATCACGGTGACGTGGTCGAACGGCGCGGCCGCGACCGTAGCCCTTGACCGAGTTACGGGGAACGTCGCGCACTACACGACGACCCTGAACCTTGGATCGACCGTGACTAGCGCGACCGCGGTGATCAGCTCGAGCTGGCACGGGCAATTCAACTTGAGCCACGGTCCATGCGGTTCAACATCTGCCACCTCCTCAACAAGTTCGACCGGTGGCAGCTCGACCTCGACTTCCACGGGAACGAACACGTCGACCTCGACCACTACTGGCACGGGCACATCGACGACCACGAGCACGACCGGTAGCGCATCCACCGGAACCACAGGCGGAAGCTCCGGCAGCTCAAGCTCGACTTCCGGATCCAGTGGCGGTAACACGACGGCCGGCACCTCGACATCTACAACGACTGGTGCCACGACGGGCGCCACGACCGGTGCGACGACCACGACGACCGGCACATCGACGAGCACGACGACCGGCGGGACCACGTCGACAACCGGTACGACCGGGACCACGGGCGCTACGACGGGCACGAGCTCGTCGAGCACCAGCGCCACCGGTACGAGCTCTTCATCGAGCAGCACGACTGGCAGCGAGACCACCGGTGCAACCACGACCGGCACGACCACCAGCACGACCGGGACAACGACGACCGGAACGACCGGCACGACCACGACGGGCACGACCGGCACTACCGGCACCACCGCGACAACGACGACCGGCACGACCGCGACGACGACCACGGCTGGAACGACCGGAACGACGGGGACGACCACCACGAGCGGTGGATCGACCTCATCGACCAGCACGGCCAGCAGCTCGACCACGGGTTCAAGCGGAACCTCGAGCTCGAGCACCAGCGGAACGACCGGAACCGCCGGGACGAGCACGTCGACCTCGACGAGCTCAGGTGGTGGAACCAGCGTCCTCGGCGTGCAAAACCTGCCGTCGACGGGCTCGGAGTCCCACGACACGGGTGCGCTCGTGCTCTTCGGACTCATGCTCATGGCGGTCGGTGGCGGACTGCTTCGTGGGAAGCCCGCTACCCGAATGAACTAACTGGCTCCGGACTGCAAAGGCCAAGCCTTGCGCAAGGGAGCCCCCGAGAGGGGGCTCCCTTCGTCTTGCGACAAGGCACACGACGTGCACAGTCGCCCGCCCGGGGAGGAAGCAAGTGCACGAGAAACGAGGCAGGATTTCGCTGGTGGGGAGACTCCGAGAGTTCTGGATCGGTCGTGCTGATCTAGCGCCGGTCGCGCTCTTCCGGATCGTCTACGGCATCGAGCTGTTCAACTGGTTCTGGCAACTCTTCCCGAATATCCCCGCCTTCTTTACGGACGAGGGCTTCATGCCGCGGACCCTGTTGGTCAGCATGTTCCCCGATCGGTTCTCGCTGATCACCGGGATGGGCACGTGGTGGCAGGTCGCGATCTTCTGGGCGGCGTGCATCGTCGTGGCGGTCATGCTCACGATCGGGTGGCACACCCGGACCGCATGCATCCTGGCATTCGTCGGTGTCGCGAGCTTCGAGTGGCGTAACCCGCTCTTGCTCGACGGAAGCGACATCATCTTCCGGCTCATTCCGTTCTGGCTCGCGCTGACGAATTGCGGCGACCTGTATTCGGTCGATGCCGCGATTCGCAAAGCTCGTGGCGAGATCGTGAGTGGTAACGGCCCGGCGCTCCCCATCCGGGTCCTGGAGCTCCAGGTCGGGTGGATCTATCTCATGACCGGCCTCGAGAAAATGGCGGGCACGCTCTGGAAGGGCGGGACCGCGACGTTCTATGCGCTACAGCTCGAGCACACCTTCGGTCGCTCGTGGGCATATCCACTCGCGACGAACATGATCATCGTCCACCTGATGAGCTGGGGAACGCTCGTCGTGGAGCTGGTCTTCCTTCCCCTTTCGATGATCCCTTGGCGCGTCACTCGGCTCCTGGCGGTGGCCGCCGCGGCGATGTTGCACGGCGGGATCCTGACGATGATGAACGTGGGGAATTTCCCGGTGATCATGCTGTCGACCCTGATCCTGTTCCTGCCGGCCGAGTGGGTGCGTTCCTTCGTCGATGCGATCCAGGTGCGCATCGGGCCGCGCTTCATCCCGCGACTCGCCGCCGCGACAGCCGGCGCGACTCGCGAGCTGCGGCGTGTCCCGGCCATCCGCGTGCGAAGCGCGAGCGTCACCGACGTCCGCGCCGTTCGCATCGCGGGCGCCGCGATGTTGCTTGCGGTCACGGCAGTCGCCTTCGCCAGCGCGTTCCCATCGTGGGCGGCGGCGTACCGGCCGCAGGGCGATCTCGCGCGGGTCCTCGTGTTCTCGTCGCTCGACCAGCGTTGGGACATGTTCTCGCCGGATCCCGCGCAGGCGGACGGGTGGATGCTCGCGCCAGCCAAGCTCGCCGATGGAAGCTCGTACGACCTTCTGACCGGCGGAGCGGTGAGCACGGCGCCGCGCTGGTCCGATCCGCTCTACACGCGTTGGGTCAAGGTCTTCGAGCGCATCGCGAACTCTGGCTACACCGACTACCGGCTCGAATTCGGACGCTCGTTCTGTCGACTTCGCAACTTTCACCTGCAGCCCGGGCAGAGCCCGCTCGACACTTTTGACCTGAACTATGTTGAGCGAACCATCCACGAGCCCGGTGAACCACCGACTTTGCACGAGTTCCACGTCTGGTCCCACAAGTGCTGAGAAGCGAGTGACAACGCATTGGTCAGATGGGGGTCCGAAAGGGCTCCCATCTTTTTTGTCAGCGGACTTACGCTGGAGGCTCGTCCGATGAAGGAGAGCCGAAGCTGGTTTCAGAAGCCCTGAATTCGACCCCGCATCAGGAGCGCCGTCTCGTGACGGTGCTGTTCGCCGACTTCGTGGGGTTCACGTCGCTCGCCGAGGATCTCGATCCGGAAGAGCTGCAGATGCTCGTGTCCGGAATCTTCGAAGACCTCGCCGAGGAAGCGCTTCGGTACGACGGCACGATCGAGAAATTCATCGGCGACGCGATCTTCGTGATCTTCGGGGCGCCGATCGCGCACGAGGACGACCCTCAGCGGGCCCTCCGATGCGCGATCGGGATGCTAAAGCTGTTCGCCGAGCATTCCGCCCGTGTGAAGGCGCAGCTCGGGATCGAGCTCGGACTGCGGGTCGGCATCCACAGCGGAATGGTCGTCGCCGGAGCGGTTCGCGCGCCCGCCGAGTACGGCGTCATGGGAGACACAGTGAACACCGCGTCCCGGCTGCAACAGGCCGCGGCGCCGGGCGAGATCTATGTGACGCAGGCGACTTTCCGTCTCACCAACCGGGAGTTCAGCTTCCGCGAGGTCGGTCCGATCGAAATGAAAGGAAAGGATCGGCCGATCCTGGCGTACGCCCTCACGGGCGAGCGAACGACACCGAGAACTTCGATCGACATCCAGGCGCCGCTCGTCGGTCGATGGATGGAGCTCTCCCGTCTCGACCTCGCGTTCCAGTCCGCACGCGTCGGCCGCACCGAGGTCGTGCTCATCGCCGGCGAGCCGGGCATCGGCAAGAGCCGCCTGCTCACCGAGTTCATCGGTCTCGCGACATCGGCCGAGGACGGGGTCCGCAGCGACGCGCCACGGGTCCTCCGATGGACTTTCTCGCGCGTGAACCAGCGGAGCTACGCGGGATTCATCGAACCGTTGCTCGTCGAGCTGCGCGTCGATCCGAACGATCCCGAGGCTGCAGCGCAGCTTCCGGAGAAGCTTCGCGACCTCGGTTTCGTGACCCCGGAGCTGGTCGCCCCGACGCTCGCGCAGTTCTTCCACCTCCCCGGGTCCATCGAACCACCGAGCGACTCCGACGAGTGGAAGCGCTCGATGTTCATCGTCGTCTACGACGTCATCGCGTCCCTCGCGCGCGAGCGCCCGCTCCTCTATGTCCTGGAGGACCTGCACTTCGCCGACTCGGCATCGCTCGAGCTCCTCTGGTTCGTCGCGTCGCGTGCCTCACGGGTTCCCATCCTGCTGCTTCTGGCACAGCGCGCCGGCCCGGGGTCGCCCGAGCCGCGACCCGTACGTACCAACTTCAGCCAGCTCGTCCTCGAGCCGCTTTCTGACGAGGAGGCCGCGCGCATCATCGACGCCACGTTCGATTGGATGCCGGACGAGCTACGGGACAAGATCGTCGCGCGAGCCGGGGGCAATCCGTTCTTCATCGAAGAGTCCATCCGCTCGCTCGTGGACTCAGGTGCGGTCGCGAAGGACGACAAGGGTGAGTGGGAGCTGCGCGAACGGCCCGCAGCGCTCGAAGTGCCGGCGACGCTTCACGGGGTCGTGGCGGCACGTATCGACCGGCTCCCGCCGTCGGCCAAGGAGACGATCCAGCTCGCGTCGGTGATCGGACAACGCTTCGGCGATCGCGTGCTCCGCGAGGCTGGCGGCCCGCGGATCGCCGACTCCGTCGACGAGCTCATCGCGGCGGATCTCGTGCTCGAGGCCGCACCGGGCGAGCGCCGCGAGGGGCGATACCGCTTCAAACACGCCATCGTGCAGGAGGTCGCGTACAACACCCTGCTCGTCCGGCGACGCGTCGAGCTGCACCGTCGCGTCGCGACGGCGTACGAGACCGTGCTCGGCGAGGGGGTGAAGGACTTCCTGCCCGCGCTCGCCCACCACTACCTGCTCGGCGACGTCCCCGAAAAGGCTGCGGAGTATTCCTGGAGGGCAGCGGAGCAGGCGACCGCGATCCACGCGCATGTCGAGGCCGTCCGCCTGGCCGAGCAAGCGCTCGAGCTCTACGAGAAGCTCGAAAGAACCGACGACGCGGTGAAGGCCCTCTATCTCATCGCACGCGTTCGCCGCTACCGCGGAGAGAACGATGCAGCTCTCGCGGCATACGAGCGGGCGCTCGCGATACTCGAAGGTCGCGACCCGAATAGCGGCGAGGTCGCGACGGTCATTGCACATATGGCAGAGCTCTGCACGAGGTGGGATGCGAAGCACCCGGACCTCGAGGGCCTCATAGCTCGCGGTCTCGCGATCGTCGACGGCAAGCGGAACCGCGAGAAAGTCCTGCTGCTCGCCGCGAAATCGTTCATGTCGCGGCGGGGTCCGAAGTCGACCGACGAGGACTGGGAGGCGTCTCTCGCGACCGCGAAGGAGGCGCTCGCCATCGCCGAGGAGCTTGGCTTACTGCGCGAGGTCTCGCTCTGCCTCGACGCGGTCGGCTTTGCGTACCGCGAGCTCGGCAACTTCCGCGAGGCTTACGTGCAGAACAAGCGCCGGATCCCGATCGCCCAGTCCCTGCAGGACAGCGACGAGCTCATCGACGCTCACACGATGATCGCTCTGTCGGCCCTCGTGCTCGGCAACTTCGCGGAGGCGATCGAGCACGCGTCGACGGCCCGGTCGCTCGCGCTCGAGACGGAAAAACCGCGGCTCGGATGGCAGGCTCTCGACACCGAGGGTCTCGCATATCTTCTGTCGGGCGATTTCGTGGGCGCGATCGCGGCCGCGGCGCGACGCGAGGGCCTCCGAACGAGCTCGAGATCGCACATGACGCTCGTCATCGCGAGCGCGGCGGCGGCCGCGTTGAGCTCGCCGGAAGAAAAGACCTACCGCGATCAGCTCGCCGAGGCCGAGGCGACACCGCTCGAGATGGCCGCGTGCGACTTCCTGACCTCCGTCTATGGACAGCGGGAGAGCGAATCCAGCTATCACGCGCTCCGCAGCGCCGGCTATCCGAAGGGCCTCGTCGATCTCGCGCTCATCGGTCCGCTCGCCGTGCTCGCGGCGGCTCGGTGGCGAATCGACGATCAGCCGTTCTTCGACCGGATCGCGGCGGTCACCGAGCGCACCAGTCACGCGCGGGGGCGCGCGCTGCTCACGCAGGCCGAGGGAGTCCGCGCGATGCAGCACGGTGAGCTTGCGAGAGCCGAGAAGCTCATCTTCGATGCGGTGCAGGCGTTCGCGACCCTACGACTCGACTACGAACGCGCGGTCGCACTCGCCGATCAGGCGCGCGTCCTCGCCGCCCTTGGGCGGCCGGACTACCAGATGCAGTTCGACGAGGCCAAGGCGATCGCCGAGCGTCTCGGAGCCACTGCCTTGCGTCTAGCGATGGAGCAGGTCGCCGTCCCGAGCTAGCCGCGAAACGCCGCCCGCAGAGGACGTTGCGGCGCAGCTGGCACGGAGGTGCAGGTTGAGCAGCGTCGGGGTCTTCTGAGCGAGCGGCCCCTGACCGGCGGTCCATCGCGATCCCACGAGGGGCCGAGCGAAGAAGACCCCGGCGCTGCTCGGGGCCCAAGGCGGGACCCAGGCCGCTTCTAGTTCCGCAGCGCTCCACGCAACGCGCTTCTTGCGGCGTGATATCCGCACATGCCATGCACGCCCCCTCCCGGAGGCGTCGATGACGAGCACAGATAGATATCGCGAGCGGACGTCGAGTAGGGATCCAGGCGGAAGAAGGGCCGCGTCATGAACTGGAACAGGGTGTTCGCGCCGCCGCCGATGTCGCCGCCGATGTAGTTCGCGTTGTGGCTTTGGACCTCGGTCGGTCCCATCACCGAACGGGAGAGGATGCGGTCGCGGAATCCGGGGGCGAAGCGCTCGAACTGCGCCTCCATGCGCTCTGTCATGTCGAATGTCGAGCCGTTCGGAACGTGGCAGTACGCCCACACGGTGTGCTTTCCCGCGGGCGCGCGCGACGGATCGAAGAGGCTCTGCTGACCGACCAGGATGAAGGGGCGCTCCGCAGGCGTGCCCCGCGCAATCTGCGCTTCGCTCTCGGCGATCTCGTCGAGTGTGCCACCGAGGTGGACCGTTCCCGCGCGGAGGCAATCCTTCGCGCGCCATGGGATCGGGCCGTCGATGGCGTAGTCGAGCTTGAAGACGCCGGGCCCGTAGCGATAAGAACGGAGCTTCGCGCGATAACGGTCGGAAAGACGCGGACCTGCGATCTCCTCGAGTTGTCGCGGCGTCACATCGCAGAGATAGGCGCGCGCGGTCCCGAGCTCATCGAGGCTGCCAACACGCCGGCCGGTCTCGATCGTCCCTCCAAGAGAACGCAGTCGCGCCGCGAGCGCGTCGGCGATGCGCTGCGATCCGCCGCGCGGGAGCGGCCAGTTCGCCACGTGCGTCGCGACCGCGAACATCAAGGCGAAGGACGCGGTGAGCGGCGCGTCGAGCGGCAGCACTGAGTGCGCAGCGAGTCCGGCAAAGAGTGCCCGTGCGCGCACGCCGCTGAACGCGATGCGCGCGAGCATCCGCGCGGGGAGCGCGCCCGGCAGACCGAGCCGTGCCATGACGAGCGGGTGCCGCGGTATGCGGATGAGCGGTCCGAGCGCGTCCGCGGCGAGGTGGTCCCACTCGGGCACGAGTCCCGCGACGAGTCTTCGGTACGCGCGTGCGTCCGGGCCGAGGTTCGCCGCAGTCGCGTCGATCGAGCGCTCGA
Organism: Chloroflexota bacterium; assembly: GCA_038040345.1. Classification (GTDB taxonomy): domain Bacteria; phylum Chloroflexota; class Limnocylindria; order P2-11E; family P2-11E; genus 3-1-20CM-2-70-9. The sequence continues at coordinate 939,572 of JBBPIQ010000001.1, read as the reverse complement.
GGAGGACCGCAGTTCCGTCGTCGAGCGGATGCGCGAGCGCGGCAGGCGGCTCGATCCATTCGAGCCCCTCGCGCGACAGATCGAGCTCGCGGAAGAACGGCGACGCGGCGCCGAGGGGATGGAACGCGGAGCAGACATCGTGGACGAATCCGGGAAGGGTCAGCTCGGCGGAGCGACACCCGCCGCCGATCGTCTCGTTCGCTTCGTAGACGGTGACGGAGTGGCCTTTGCGGGCGAGCTCGATCGCGGCCGAGAGCCCGTTGGGCCCCGAGCCGACAACGATCGCGTCGGCGCTCACGCGCGCCGCAGCTGCTGGTCGAACCAGTCGAGCGCGCGACGAAGTGCGTCGATGCGGTTCTCGGTCTTGCGGAAACCGTGCCCCTCGCCGGGGTAGACGTGGTACTCGTGCGGCTTTCCGCCGTCGCGTAGCGCTTTCACGACCTGCTCGGCTTCGCTTCGCGGGACCCGCGGGTCGTTCTCGCCCTGGAGAACGAGGAGCGGCGCTCGGATCTTGGACGCGTGGGTGAGCGGAGAGCGCTCGCGATAGAGATCCGCGTCCTTCGCGGGATCGCCGAGCTCGCGCAGCAGGTACTCGCGCAGGTCACCACGCGTCGTCTCGACCATGGTCTTCCACGAGACGACCCCGACGACCGAGACGCCGGCCGCGAAGCGATCCGGGCGGAGCGCGAGCGACATGAGCGTCAGGTAGCCACCGTAACTCGCGCCATAGACGCCGATCCGCGCGGGGTCGGCGAGCTTCTGATCGCCGAGCCACTCGGCTCCGCGCGCGACATCCTCGAGATCCTTGCCGCCCCAGTCGCCGCGGTTCCCTTCGCGCCACTTCCTGCCATAACCGGTCGATCCCCGCGGGTTTGGCGCGAGCACGACGAAGCCGGCGTTCACGAAGACCTGCGTCGCGACATTCCACTCGCGGTGGTGCTGCGCGGTCGGGCCGCCGTGGATGTTGATGATCGCCGGCGGGATCTTCTCGCCCCGCAGTGCCTCGGCGTACGGGAGGAAGAGAAGCGCTGGCACGTCGTCACCGCCCGCGCCGGAATAGCGCACGTGCGACGGCTCGACCAGCGTCTCGGGATCGATCGTGGCCGGCAGCGAACGCGTGATCGCACGCGCCTCGATCGCGCGCTCTCGCGTCACGTACACGTCCCAGGGACGCGACGGGCTCGAGAAGAGGAATGCGGTGGTGTCACTGTCCGGGCCGATATCGGGCGACGCGTGCATTCCGGGGATGTCGGACACGGCGTGATCGGCGTGCGAAACGGCGAAGACCCTGCGCAGCGAGACCGCGGCATCTTCGTTGTGCAGGTACGCGAGCGCGCGCCCGTCGGGGCGCCACACCGCGCCGTACTCGTCGTGGATGCTTTCGGTCATGCGCTCGATCCGGCCGAGCTCACGTTCAGCGTAGGTCGCGATCGCGATCTCCGGCCGCCCGCGCGTGTCCGTCGTGAACGAGATGCGCGTTCCCTCGGGTGACCAGCGCGGATCGACCGACTCTCCGTCAACTCCGCCGCGTGTCTCGAGGCGAGTCGTTTCTCCGCCGCTCGCCGCGACGACGTAGAGATCCGCATTGGTGCGGACGTCCTCGCGCCGCGACCAGAAGACAAGCAGAGTGCCGTCAGGGGACCATCGCGGCTGGAGATCGTCGCGGACGCCATCCGTTAGCGCGCGCTTCGCGCCAGTCGTCGCGTCGATCACGTGGACGGCGAAGCCCTTTCCACCGGCGTTCGCGGTGTACGAGAGCTTCGTGCCATCGGCAGACCACGCGATGTCGCGATGCGTCACGCCCGGCTCGTTCGTGAGATTGCGCTCGTGCTCGCCGTCATGGTCGACAAGCCAGATGTCGAAGCGCTCGTCCCCGCCGCGATCCCGCAGGAACGCGAGCTGCTTCGCGTCGGGAGACCAGCGAGGCCAGACCGATCGCTCGTTCGCCTCGGTCAGCTGAAAGATGCGCTCTCCATCGAGCGGCGCGCTGAAGATCTCGAACGTGCCCGAGCGATTCCATGAGAACGCGACCTCGCTGCCATCGGGCGAGAGGTCGATGCCACCCCAGATGTAGTCCACGTAGGGCACGCCTGCGAGCTCCTCGACCGAAAGGCGGCGATACCGATCGCCGATCGAGCGCGGCGCGACGACCGGCGGAGGCGGCTGGATGTCCGTCGCCGGATTCGCGATGGTCGTGGGCGGCCGGGCCGTCCCTCGCGCATCCCAATCCTCGGCGAAGCTCTTCGGGCGCTTCGTGGCCTTGGCTGCCTGCTGTGCTGCGCCACTCGTGGTTGCGCTTGCCGTGGCAGGTACGGGCCTGCGCGGCCTCTCCACCAGCTCGCGCGCGGCGGTCGCGACGACGAGGGTTTCGGGGCCCATGGCGGCTTCGCGCGGCGCGGTCACTTCACGCGGCACGATCGGATCGTGGGGAACGAGCTTGTCCTCGAGACGTCCTTTGTATTCGCGATCCCACGGAGTCTGGAGGAGGATGCCGAATTGCTTGCGCGGTTTGGGGAGCTCGTCCTGGAGCGTGAGGAGGTTGTCCTTTCCCGCGTTCCACATGGGCGACCGCCGCGCGGATAGCACGACCGAGAAGCTCAGCGGAAGCAGCGCGCGCGCGGCGTCGCTCGCGAGGTCGAGATCGCCGCAGACAAGAACGCCTCCCGCCTTGCGTAGGAGCAGGACGGTCGCGCCCTGGCCGTTCGCATGCACGCGGACCGCGCGTGCATCAGGACGGACGAGCTCGTCGTCACCGAGAACGAGATCGGGGCCACCAGGGATGGCGTTCGCATCATCCGCGTGCACCGCCACCTGGAGACCAAGGGCCTCGCGGTACTTGCCCGCGTCCGCGGCACGCGCCGCGTTCGTCGCGACCAGCAAAGACGCGGGCCCCGCACCGCGCACGAGTCGGAGCGCGCGTTCGCTGAACGGCGGTGCGTCGATGAGGAGGTTCCCGCGCTGTTCGTCGTAGACGATGTACTGGCGCTCATTCTCGAGGGGCTCGTACAGCTCGAAGATCCACGAACGGAGCTGATGAATATCCACGGGGTCGGCCTATCCTAGCGTCGGAAGAACGAGCAGGCCGTCCGCGCGAACCAGCTGTTTTTTCGTCTCGAGTCTTCGTGCGGCGTGTGCCACGCGGTCCTCGCTCCAATCAAAAAGCTTCGTGACCTTGGCTTCGCTCACGCCGCCGGTAAGGTCGAGGAGATGAGCGAGCAGCTCGGTCATGGCATCCGCGGACGTGGCGCGCTCCGCGGCGCGCACCGTTTCGGGGTAGCGATGAACGAATAGGTCGTACGTGTAGTTGTAGTCCTCGCGGCCTTCGCCCACGGCGCGCACCCGCGCCACGTACATGAGTCGCTGCAGCTCCTCGATCGCCTTCGCGTAGTCGGACTTGCCCTCGTGCGACGTGACGCCGAGCGCCGACCGCATCCGTTTGGTCTGCGTCTCCCCGTTCACCGCGAGGAATTCGATGACGCGCCGGGCGATTTCAGAGAGCCGGCCCGCGCGCACGTCCTCAAGATGGTCGTCGGCGTCGCCGGCGCGGCCGAAGGTCGCGTAAAAGGTGGGCAGCATCTTCATCGAAACGAACGTCGGCTTCTTGACGAGGAGCTTTCCGTAATAGAGGCGCTTCTTCTCCGCGAGCTCGTCCTTCCATCCCCACATCCACTCCCATTTCCGGCCGTCGCTGCGGGTGTCGAGGTGGTCAAAGGCCGCGGGGATCGGGTACGCCGACTCGCCGGTGAAGGCGAAGCAGAAGCCGAGATCGTCGACCATGCGCACCAGTGCGTCCGCGGTCTTGACGGCGTAGCGCGCGGCAATCCGCTCGCGATGACGAGTGAGCGCCCGCTCGACGTCTCTGGATACCGTCGCTGCGCGGGCGACGCGCGGTCGGCGATACTCAGCGGTCATCGCGATCGAGCGTGGAGGTGTCACGGTGAATGGTCAACCGAGGCTCATCCATCTGAAGGGCGCGTCCGAGCTCGAGCCCAAATGCGGTGCGACCGACGCGACGAGCACCACGAATTGGGTCCGGGGCGCTTCCTTTCCGGAGGTGTACGTGCCGGCGGAGGTGGTCGGACGCGCGGATGTCGTCTGCCGCAAGTGCCAGGAAGCGGCCATCAGTAATGACATCGGATCCGACGACGAGGTCGTACAGGACGAAGAAGAGACGAGCGTCGCCGCACTCGAGGACGTGAGCGACGCGGATCTGCTCGCGGAGATCGGACGGCGCATGGGCAACGAGGAGGCGCTAACCCAGGAAGAGCGCAAGAAGCCCAAAGACAACCGCAACTGACATCGCGCGGCGCGAACGCTGATGCAGCCTCGCAAATTCGGTCCGGGCCGGCGAGCTCTGCGGTTGCTCGTCAAATCCGACGGTCGCGGCGCGGATCTGCCGCGCGACCGGGTTGGCCCAGGCGCTCGAGTACAGCGTGGCGACGGCGAGGACCGCGAGGGCGACCCAGCGAATCACCAGGCGTGTGTCCGGCGCGCCGGTGAACTCGAAGCCGAGCGCCTTGAGCACGCTCGTGACGGTCAGGACGATCACCGAGAAGATCGCGAGGCCGTCGAAGCGGGCGAGCACGCTTCCAAACAGGGTGCCCGCGTCCGCTCGTGAGCGCGACGAGGCGAAGAGAGCGGGCGCGACCGCGGTGCCGAGCACGAGCGACCCACCGACAAGGATCGCGAGCGCCAGGTGGTAGAGGAACTGAAGCAGGTCGAAGGACAGCGTCTCCACAGGGGAATCCGAGCATACCGGGAATTTCCGAGCGCACAGGTCGGTTTAGCATTGAGCGCAAGGAGCTCGAATGCCGACATATCGCGACTTCTTCGCCGACATCAAACAGCGCATCCATGAGGCGACACCCGAGCAGGTCCAGGACCTGATTCGCTCGGGTGACGTCCAGCTCGGCGACGTTCGCGAGAAGGACGAATGGAACGCCGGCCATATCCCCGGCGCTGTCCACGTTCCGAAGAGCTATCTCGAGCAGTGGGCCGAAGACCGTCTCCCCGAAAAGGAAAAGACGACGATCCTCTATTGCGCCGCGGGCGTTCGTTCGGCAATGGCGGCGGACACGCTGCAAAAGCTCGGCTACCAGAACGTGATCTCGATGGCCGGCGGCTTCAACCGCTGGAAGGATTCCGGCAAGCCGTGGACGACGCCCGCGAGCTTCACGCCGGAGCAGGCACAGCGCTACTCGCGTCACCTTTTGATCCCGGAAGTCGGCGATGCGGGTCAGCAGAAGCTTCTGAACAGCAAGGTGCTGCTCATCGGGGCGGGCGGACTCGGCTCACCGGCGGCGTATTACCTCGCTTCCGCCGGCGTCGGCACGCTGGGCATCGTCGACTCCGATGTCGTCGACCTCAGCAACCTGCAACGGCAGATCCTTCACACCACCGACCGCATCGGCGAATCGAAGGTCTCTTCCGCTAAGCAGACGCTCGAGGCCTTGAACCCCGACGTGAAGATCGTCGGATACGAGGAACGGCTGACGGCGGCGAACATCGACCGCATCATCGAGGGCTACGACGTCGTGATCGACGGCGCCGACAACTTCCCCACCCGGTACCTCTTGAACGACGCATCGGTGAAACATCGAATCCCCGTCGTGCACGGCTCCATTTATCGATTCGAGGGGCAGGTCACTGTGTTCAAACCCTTCGAGGGACCGTGCTACCGCTGCCTCTTTCCCGAGCCACCGCCACCGGAGCTCGCGCCTTCGTGCGCGGAGGCCGGGGTCCTCGGTGTGCTGCCCGGCGTCATCGGCACGTTGCAGGCGACGGAAGCGATCAAGCTGCTCCTCGGGATCGGCGAACCGCTCGTGGGTCGCTACCTTCTCTACGACGCGCTCGAGGGCAGCTTCCGCGAGGTCCGTCTGCGGCGCGATCCGGAGTGCCCGGTCTGCAGCGAGCATCCAACCATCACCGATTACATCGATTACGAGGGCTTCTGCGCCTCGCCCGCGGACTGGCGCGCTCAGCACGCGCCCGCGAAACTGAGCACTCCCGCCGACTAGCGCCCCCTATCCTTGGGTTGATGCGCCGCGCGGTTTTGCTGCTGATGGCTGCGGCACTCGTTGCCGTCTCGTGTTCGACCAGCGGCCCGGTCAGCGCGACGAACACCCCATCAAAGACCATCGACATCAAGCGGTCGAAGCTCGACATCGTCTACAGCGAGTTCGTCGACGTGGATGTGCACCACGTGACCAGCAAGAAGGCCCTCGAGGCTGCCCTCGAGGGGGTGAAGGCGGCGGTCCGCTCGGCCGGCGGCAAGGACGACGTCGCCACTCCGGAGTTTCAGGACGTCGACCAGCCCCAGACGGCCGACTTCGACAAGTTCGCGAACGCGGTGAGCCAGTTAGCGGGACGCGTGCAGCTCTCGTCCGACCGGATCGCCGACGCCGCGATCGTGGGGATGATGAGCGCGAGTCCGGACTGCCACACGTACTACGTGACGGCGGGGGGAAGCGTCGCTCACTCGCTGCAGTTCATCCCGAAAGGCACAAGTGCGATGGTCCCGACCCAGGGAACAAGCCTTGGCGGGCCTGATGAGGCGGGGCTCACGGGGAAGATGCTGCCCGGGGGCATCGCCTACATCACTTTCCACGCATGGGTCAACACCGGGACTTACCGCTTGAACGACACGTTCCGCGCGATCCTGGAGAAGGCACGAGCCGCCGGCTCGAAGGCCTGGCTGATCGATCTGCGCGGAAACCTCGGCGGCATCGGGGTCGACCTCTCGAGCCTTTTCCTGAACGGCGAGCCGACCCAGGTTCAGACGGTGAAGACCGGAATCGCAGGTACGAAAACGGCCAACAAGGATCTGCGGCTGCCCGAGGCGTTCCAGCTTCCGATGGTGATCGTGGCGAACTACCTGACCGCGTCGGCCTCGGAGCACTTCATCATCGACCTGAAGGAAGCGCAGCGCGCGACCATCGTCGGCCAGAAGACCACCGGGTGTGCGGGCTCGGCCAACGAGATCCACCTGGCGGATGGCGCTCTTCTGTCGGTAGTCGTCGGCGAAATCGTGGGCGCGGCGACCGGGTTCAAATACAACAATGTCGGGATCTCGCCTGATGTCCCCGCCGATGACGCGACCGCGGTCGCGAAGGCGATCGAAATACTCAAGCAGAAGATCTGATCCACACGTCCGACTATCGAACAACCGAGCGGTAAGCCTGCGCGCTACTTCTCGGGCATAGGCTTTCTGGCACAGGACGTCTGGCCCCTCCCCTGGAACAATTTTGGTACCGATGGGCCATTGGCGAACAGGGTCGTCGGCCGATATGGTCCCGGAGCGCACGTGAGGAAGGGAAGGGACGACCGCTTGAGGTCAGGCGTCGCCAAGGTCACCGCGCTCCCGCTTGAGGTCGCCGGACCGGTTCCGGATGTCATCGCCCGCGCGAAGGCGGGGGATCGCGTCGCGTTCGCTGAGCTGTACGACCGCCACATCGATTCCGTGTACCGGTATCTCCTCTACCGGGTGCGCGAGCCCTCCGATGCCGAGGATCTCGCGAGCGAAGTGTTCACGCGAGCGTTCGCGAACATCCATCGCTATCGCTGGCAAGGAAAGTCGTTCCTCGCGTGGCTCTACACGATCGCGCGCAACGCGGTCACCGATCGTCGTCGACGCGAGCGGCCGATGGTCGACCTCGACAACGCATACGGCGTGGCCGAAGACGGACCGACGGCGCACGAACGCGCGGTGCACGGCGAAGCGGTCGACGCCCTGCGCGGCGCAGTGAAGCACCTCACCGCGGAGCAACAGGAAGTCATCGTTCTTCGATTCGTCGAGAACATGTCGAGTCGTCAGGTCGCGCAGGTACTCGGCAAGAATGAAGGCGCGATCCGCGCGCTGCAGTTCCGAGCACTCGGTCGCTTAAGAAAGCTCTTAACGAGCGAAGTCGCCTGAACCGCTGACCTAGGCGACCCGTAGACTCCTCGATAGGTACTCGTTGATCCGTCTTCGCACGTTCCTGCCTCTCGTTGCGTTCATCGCAGCCGCTTGTTCGCTCGTTCCCGCGGAATTGCAGCGCGAGCTGCTGCCCTCCAACACCTCGTACAAGACCGCCGAGGCCGCATACCAGGTGCTCATCGAGCGCCACGTCGATAAACCGACGTCCCAGACGCTGATAACCGGCGCCCTGGACGGCGTCGTCACCGAAGCCAAAAAAGAGGGCGCGAGTGACACCGCTATCCCGTCGGCCGGGCTGAATCTCACAGGCAGCACCTGGTCCGACTTCGCCAAGTTCTCGGACCGCCTCGACGCGATCGTGGCGGCCACGCCGAACGCGGACAAAACGCTCATCGAGCGCGCCGCCGTGGACGGCATGGCGAAGTCCATGAACGAGTGCCACACCTATTACCTCGACCCGACCCGCGCGAAGAATTTCAACCAGCCCCAGCCGCCCGTTTCCGGCATCGGCGTGACCATCAACAAACCCACCACCGACGCGCCGATCGAGGTAATCCGGGTCATCGCGGGCACGCCGGCGGCCAAGGCGGGCATCAAGAACGGCGACAAGATCGTGACAGTGGACGGCGTCGACGTCACCAACCTGCAGACCGAAGAGGTCGCGAACAAGGTCAAGGGGCCCGAGGGAACGCCGGTGACGATCGGGATCCTCCGCGGCCAGGAGACGCTCTCGTTCACGCTGAACCGCGCGCGTTTCTCGGTCCCGCTCGAGACCGACACCATGATCGACGGCAACATCGGCCGGATCGAAGTGCCGCAGCTCGTCGGCGCGGTCGCCGACGAGGTCTCCAACGCCGTGAAGCGGCTCGATGCGAACGGCGCGGGCGGACTCGTCCTCGACCTTCGCGGCGACCCGGGCGGGGACCTTTCCGCCGCGGTCGACATCGCGAGCATCTTCGTCCGACAGGGCACGCTCGTGTACCAGACGGGGCGCGACGGCAACCGGACGCCGCTCGACGTGAACCGCCGCTTCTATGTCGACGACCCCAAGCCGCTCGTCGTCCTCGTCAACAAGAACTCCGCATCCGGCGCCGAGATCATCGCCGCCGGCATCCGCGCGAACGGCGCGGGCTTCGTCATGGGAACGCAGACCGCGGGATGCGTCGGCACGGGACAGCCACGCGATCTGCCTGACGGCGGCATCCTTCTCGTGACCATCACGAAGATCCAGGATGCGAAGACCGGTGCGGACCTGAACGGGCCCGGCCGCGGGATCGTCCCCGATCAGGTCGTCGACCAGCCGACCGGCGCACAGGGCGACCCGCAGCTCGACGCCGCGGTCGCGTACCTGCGAACGAAGGTCGCGCGTTCGAGCGCCGCGCCGGTGCTCCTGCTCGCCGCCTAACTCACCGCGCCGAGCGTCACGAGACCCAGCACGAGCAGACCGATCCCGACGAGCTGATTCGGCGCGAGACGTTCGCCGAGGGCGAGCATGCCAAGGACCGCGGGCACGATCGGATACATGCCCGTGCCCGTCACGGCCAGCGAGGCGTATCCGGATTCGATACCGCGCGCGAAGAACACGTTCGCGAGCGTGTCGAGAACGCCGACGGTCGCGCCGAGCACCAGGGCAGTCCGCGCGCGGAAGACGCGAAGATCAATTCGTCGCCCAGCGATGTACGAGCCGATGAAGACGAAGCTCGTCGCGCGCAGCAGCAGGATCATCGGGATCCACGCGTACTGCCGGGTCGCGATCGCGAAGACGGCGCTCCAGAGACCGAAGCCGACCGTGGCGACGAGGCCGATGCGCACGCCTGGCACTGGACGGCCAAGCGTGACGCGCAGCTCCCGCGCGTCGGTCGACGTGAGGACGACGCCGACGAAGACGACCGATGCCGCGAGGATCTGCGCCGTCGTCAGCCGCTCGCCAAGGAAGATGACCACAAGGAGCACGGTGATCACGACGTAGGACGCGACGACCGGTGCGACGACCGCCACCGGGCCGAGCGCGAGCCCACGGTAGAGCGCCGCGACCGAGATCACGCCGAGCGCGCCGAGAGCGATCCCGAACGGGACCATGCCGGGCTCGAACGCGGGCCAGCGGCCTAAAAGCCAAACGACGACCACGAAAGATGCGAAGCCGGTCGCCTGCATCGCGAAGGCGGTCCGGATCGCGCCGACGCGGCGCGCGCAAATTCCTGCTGCGTAGTCGGCGAAACCCCAGACCACCGCGGCGGCGGCGCCGAAGAGGAGAGCTTCCAGTTAAACGACGAGCTCGCGCGGTGCCTGCGTGAGATTGCGTGCGCCTTTCTCGGTGATGACGAGCATGTCCTCGAGGCGCACTCCTCCGATTGCCGGGTCGTACACCCCGGGCTCGATCGTGACGACGTCGCCGGCGACGAGCGGCGATGTACCCGATCGCGCGATGGCCGGCGCTTCGTGGATCTCGAGCCCGACCCCATGGCCGGTCGAGTGGATGAAGCCGCGCGGCGTCGGATCGCTCGGATCTTTCTTCTGACCGGGCCGCAACGTGTCGTAGCCGGCCTGCCAGATGATGTCCTCAACGAGCTCGTGAACTTCTCGCCCCGTCACGCCTGGACGCAGCGCATTGATGCCGGCGTCCTGAGCGCGCTTCACGACGTCGTAGATCTTGCGGATCTCGGCGGGTGGCTCACCTTTCGAGACGGTCCGCGTCATGTCGGCCCAGTACCGGGTCTGCTTGTGCTGCGGAAAGATGTCCATGACGATCGGTTCGCCCGCGTGGAGCGGGCCTGTGCCGATCTGGTGCGGGTCCGCGGCCTGAGCGCCGGGCGCGCAGATCGCCCCGTCGGACGCGTATCCGCGCTCGAGGAGCGCCGACTCCACGATCGCGCGCAGCCGCTCGGCCGTGAACACGGCGCCGTCCAGCTCGAGCGTGCGGTCGGCCCGCACCTTCGCGCGACGGATGGCATCGACGCCTTGACGCCAGGCGTCCTCGGTCGCGCGCTGCGCCGATTCGATCGCCTCGACCTCGTCGGGACGCTTCACTCGCCTGCGCTCGCGAAGATCTTTCGCGACGACGAGCTCGACGCCCATCTCGCGCAGGCGGTCAGCCTCGGCGAGCGGGAAATAGGGCGCGACCGCAACACGCTTGAGGCCGCGCACATCGAGGAAGCGCTTCATGATCGTCGCCCAGAACTCGGTGCCGGAGACGCCCTGCCCGGAGAGCTCCTGCGCGCCGTACTCGTTCATGTTCACGATCGTCGTCGCTCGCGATTCCTTGCGCGCGCGGCCTTCTTCGAGCGAGCTCGCGACGATGACGAGCTCCTCGACGTCCTCGAGCGCGATGATTGGATCGGGCGCGAGGAACTTGGTCGTGTGATAGACGTCCGGGAACTTGTAGCCATCCGCGTAGAAGAGGAGGGGCAAGCCAGGCGGTAAGGGCTCAGAACCAGCCATTTCTGGGCAATCTAGAGCCCTCCTGGGCCGGTAGCGAATCCCGCCGGCAGTCCCCTCGGCCAGGGCTTTTTGGCGGCTAGGACACCTCTGAAGTGGCCATTCTGGCGATCCGCTATTTCAAGTCTTTCGCGGCACTGGCGCGACCGTGACGGCGCTCGCTGCCCTGGCCGCGCCACCGTCGCGCGATGCGCAGCTGGCCAACGCCCGCGTCACCTGCCGGCGCTGGATCGACGCGGCGCACACCGCGAACCCCGGTCCAGTGTGGGACCTGCTTTCGCTTGCCTGTAACCAAGCCGAGGCCATGGGGCTGAACGATGGGTCTTTCAGGACCTTCGTGAAGACGGGCCTGCGCTACCTGAGGTACCTGCGTGAGCGTGGCATCGCCGAGAACCGCGCCTTCGAGCCCAAGGTGGTGCTGGAGTACCAGCTGTACGTAGCCCGACTGCTCAAGACCGGCAACGTTCCGCCGCCGCAGGAAGGCAAGGCTCGGACACAGAAGCCGCGGCCGGTGCGACGCCCGGCCGAAGGCAACGAGCCGCGCTTGCGCATCGGAACTCAGAAGGAAATCGTCGATGCCGTCCGGCACCTCTGGAGGATCGCGCTGCGCAATCAATGCTCGGGTTTCACGCAGCTGCCCGCGGCCTCCCCCACCGCCGCGCTGGAGTGGCGCGATGAGGAGAAATACGACCCCGAGCTCATCGAGGTGGACATCAGCGCAATCGCGAACACGCCGTTCCTGCCGGCCAAGGGCCGCAGTCGCCTCGAGCACGAGCGCAACGTGATGCTGGGACTGACGTACGCGCTCATCCCGACCCGCAGCAGCGAGCCGCGCGAGGCAGTGTGGCAGGCCATCGAGATTTGGAAGGTCGCGCCATGGAAGAAGCAGCCGCTGCAACGCTGGCCGATCGAGGCGCTGCTGTGCGGCGAAGTGGCGCTGAACCGCGACCACGTGCTGTTCATGACAGTGGGGCGCGCGGTTCCGACCAAGAGCGACGAGTACCGTGGCGTTCCCCTCGTAGGCTTGCTCGCCGAACGCTTGCCGGAGTACGCACTGGAGTGGGTGCGCGGTCAACTCGACTGTGTGCGCTACCTGCGCTACCGATCCCGCAAGGGCTTGTCACCGGCATTGGATCAAGCCAGTCGCACACCGCGCGCGCTCCGACTGCTGATCGCCGACGAGTTTCTCACCGTGGAGACGCTCGAGACCGATGCCACGCTTTTTCGGCGCACCCACGAGCTGAGCTCAAAGGGGTACCTCGATGACGGCAGCACGCGCCATGAGCTGAGCGAGACCGAAGCGGTCGCCTTCCGCAATCTGCTGTGGACCGAGGCCGCTGGCACCCGCTACCGCGCCGCCCTCCAGGCCTTCGCGACCAAACGGCCGATCCGCGATGTCTTCGCCGGGGTCGCGCTGCCTTCTCGTGAAGGCGGAGTGCTGTCGGATGCGCAGACCCAGAGGATCTGGCGGGACATGGGCTGGACCGCGAAGGGTTGGACCCCGCAGCGGATGCGCGCCAACGCTGCCCAGGCCTTCGAGCTCGCCCGGCTCGAGCTACTCGATCCGCTCGGACCGGTGATCGGACATCAGGCTCCGATCACCACGCTTCAGAGCTACGCCCGGGAGACCCCCTGGGTAAAGGTCCGGGTGGTCGAGCTCATCCAAGGTCAGCTGGGCGGATCTCGGTGACGCCGCCGAGGATCTGCACTGGCCGACTGAGTCAAATTGGCCTGAGTCTCTTACCGCGACTCGCTGTCGGCCTGCTTCGCGAGCTCGGTCCGCATTCTCCGCGAGAGCCCGCTCGAGCCTGTCGACATTATCTCGGACTGTTTCAGGAGCGCGAGCGACAACCCGACCGAGACCGGCGCAAGCACGGCCAGCGGGAGCCAAAGATCGGAGCGAACCGCCCGCGCCACGAGTTCATATCCCGCGGGGTCTTCGTGACCGCAGGAGTCCGTGGGTGGATACACGTCACTTCGCCAACCTAGAAGACCGGTCGGACGTAAGCGCCGTTCTTGCCGTCGGCCGAGCTCAAGCTGACCGCGGTGGTCGCTCGTCGGAGCAGCGTCGTGATGAGCCCCAAGCGAGCTCGCGCGGCGCAGCCGTCAGCGATGGGATTCAAGCTTCGCCGCCGCGCGCGCTGGTGCAGCTGATCGCGAAGATCGGCTACTGCTTCGCGATCGGAGTCCTCGGTGCCGACGCCATCGAACGGACTATGCCCAACCCGCTCCTGGCCACGGTGGAGCAGCTCACACCGTTCGTCGGCGGGTACACGAGCCTCGCACCGGCGGACAAGGACCTGCACGTTGTTGCCGTGCGCGTTCTCGACGATGGACGCGTCCTCGTCGACGTGCGGCTCCTCGCGCGGTACGCCACGCCCACCTACACGGCGATCGTGGGCCGAACGAATGAGCGACCCAGCGTCGTCGAGTACGCGGTTCCGCTGACCGGTGCCTGGCCCCTGACGGCGTATCCCGTGCCGGGGAACATGACCGCACGGAGCGATGTGATCCGAGGCGGCCGCCCACTGGCCGATGACGAGCTCGAGGGCGAGCGTCGGCCCGCGTCGACCCGAACCGAGCCGTAGCGTCGGAAGTTGCCCCCCAGGGCAGAGGTCCTAGCGTTTCGTTAGGATCACATGCGTCCTGTTGACCGCCACGTAGGTGCGCGGGTTGGGGATGGGATCGGTCAGATACGCCGGCAGCCGACCGTCGGGCGACTCGCGCAGAAGCTCGTGCAGCTGAGCGACGGTGATGCTGTATCTGGCCGCGAGCTCCTCGTCGACACGCCGGCCGTGCTCGTCGAGCAGACCGATCTCGTGAGCGATCCCATGCCGCTTCATGTCCTTCATCAGGCGACGGCATTTGCCGATCGAACACGCGGTGTAGCCCTTTGCGAGCAAGGCGGCGCGGCTCTGGTCGTAGTCGAGTGAGAGCTCGCTGAACGAGATCGCTTCGAGGTCGGTCGGGTCGTAGCGCCGAAGGAGATCCCACGCGTTCTTGAAGTGTCTGACCGGCCACTTCCGCAGGCGCCGCATTGTGTTCCGCTCGAGGTGCCGCTCGTTTACGGCCGAGCCATCCTCGGGATCCCCGTCAAAGCCTTCGAGATGCCACTGGTAGTGGGCGCCCTCGAGCGCGCCCCGCACGAACTCGCTCGGCACGATGTAGAAGTCGTCGGTCGCGTTCACGTCGTAGAGCAGGTAGAAGTCTTCGCGCACAGGCTGCATCGCGCCGGGCTCAGCGGGATCCCACACCCAGTCCTGCTCCGCGGTTCCCGTGCCCTTTGGACGGACGGTGAAGTTGTTGACGATGAAGAGCTCGTCCTTCACCTCGCGGAACCGACCGACCTGTTCGCGTAGCACGCGCCGACAGGCATCAAGTGTCGCTCTGCGGGTCTCGACCATTGGTGAGGAAGTCATGCGGTGCTCCTAACCGACTTCAGCCGAAGTCGAGGATGTCGGGGCGGGCCACCGAACCGGAGAGAACCGCCTCGCAGGAGTCACGATATCACCGCGGTGCGAACAATCTGCCGCGGGACTACCTGCCCTCATTTTGGTTGACAGGTACGGGGTATCTGGGGCACGGAACGCGCATGCGCTTGCGGTTCGTCTGGCTGGAGCTTGGACTCTTCCTCGCGACCTTTGCTCTCGCGCGGCTTGGGGCAGGGGTACTCGCACTGCTCGCATTGGTGTCAGCGCTCGGGCTTCACGCCTACGATTTCGCCCGCGTTTACGCGTTACTCAGACGAGTGACAACGCCGTCCTCACCTCGAGCACGTGAGTAACATCCCCGCGTGCGAGGGCTCGCCCGCGTTGGTTCACAGCTCACGGCATTCGGCCTTGTGACGTATCTAGTCGGCCTCGTAGTCATGAACCTCAGCCTGTCGCGCGACGGCGCATACGGTTTGGAACTTGGACACGCCCGCTACGTTCTCGTCGGGCTGGCCTTCGCGGTGCTTCTCGCCTTCCCTTTGGCGTTCTCATGGCAGACCGGCGTGGTGCTGGCCGCAGCACTAGCTCATGCCGGGGTTCGGTCGGCGGTCACCGACTTCGTCGGTCGGGTGCTGGCGCTTGTGTTCCTTGCCGTCATATTCGCGCTGATGGTCCTGCGGCAGATCCCACTGCCGCCCGCATTCGTGGAGCCGATTGAAGCCAGCACGTGGCTCACCTGGTTGCTGCTAACGCTGTTGCTGGGTCTCGCGCTGGGGCACACATACGCGTCAAGTCGCATCGTCGCGCGTCCCGCGGGCGACATCGCCAAGGAGCGTGTCGAACTCTTGAACTCAACGCTCGCCCTCTCGGCGTTTGCGTGCGTCGCGCTCGGGGCGATTGTCGTCAGTACATACACGGACAACCTCTTCCCGCGGCTGTCCCGATATTGGGGCGGCGGCAGCGCCGAGCTCGTCGAGGTCTGGCCATCGAAGGAGACGAGCGCGCTATTTGCTCAGGCCGTGGGCGCCACAGGTACCAACGAATCGTTCGTGGTCTGTCTCGTCGACGAGACCGCGACGAGCTACCTCATCCGATCACGCGTCGCCGATACATGCGGGCGCGGAGTCATCACCGTGACTCGATCCAACATCGTTGCCGTCGTCCCGCGCCTCCGCTAGACGGCAGGAGGCGGTCAAACAGCGATCCTGGGGCGAAGCGACTTCGGGACGCCTTGTGGTCGACGGAACGGCCTCCGTGGAATACTCCACCGCGATCGTGGGCAACCGGGATTAGCGTTGGCTTGGCTGGGTCGCGCGAATCGCCCGCGAACCTTCGACGTAGCCTAGGAGTCAAGGCCCTCAGAGGGCCGGGCTGCCAATACCGTAGGGGCGAACACGGTGGGAACCGACGACAGCTCGGGCACGGAAGTAACCCGCGAAGTCCCGCTCGAAGAATTCATCCCGGACGACTGGAAGGCGGCCGGTACCACGAGCGTGTGGATCCGGCTCTACCGCGCGTTCAGAGTCAGCCTGGAGGAACTGAGAGCAGCGGCGCCGGTCGAGGCTCGTCCGACCGGCCTCCGAGTTTCGCTGCTCATCGGCAGGCCGAAGCACCCCCGCAGGGGCACGATCACGCTCGTGTCGGAGGTGGAGTGGCACATAGAGCAGTCGGCAGATCTCGTAGCGGCGCCCGAGGGCGCGTACGTGATGCTGATCACGCCATTTGCCGCAGTGGAGCCTGGGGACGAACCCGCGACCGTCAATCTCATCGACGCAGCGGCCGGCGCCCTCGCGGCGATCTGTGGACGGAATGCTGTCTTTGAGCGCGTCTCGGACTACGAGTACCACCTAGATAAGCGCACGTCGTCTCGAGAGCTGGCGTGGGAGAACCCGATTGCTTTCGACCCACCGCGGCTCGGCGCACGGCACGCCACGATCTACGGCGTCTTGGCGCGGATTCTCGACGACAACGCGCCACGTCGGTCGAAGACGTTGCTTTCGTTGCGCTGGCTCGAAGCTGCAACCCGGGCAAGCGGCGTTGATGCGTACCTCAAGTACTGGATCGCGCTGGAGACCTTGTTGATGACGAGCTTCGGTGACTTCAGTCCGATCGTCCAGAGTTTGTCGCGGGCCTACAACATCACATCGTCAGAAGCTGGACAACGATTTGCCATCGGGCGCATGTTCGGTCTGCGCGGTCGAATCCTGCACGCCGGCAAGCAGCCACCCATTCACGGCACGCTGCTGCAGTACATCGAAGCCATGTGCGGAGATCTGCTCTTGGAGACGTATGGGCTCCCAACGTTTCAGCGTGCGGCTGAGGTGCTCGCCCGGGCTGACTTCTCGCTCCTCGACGCTCTGAACGTCGGCTTCGACTGACTATGGGCTAGGGAGGCGGTCCGCGCGCGCGATGATCTGAAGAAGCAGATCCACCATCGCGACGAAGCGTACGGCGTCCTCACGCGTATACGTGTCCTTGAGGCTGTGGCCGGTTGGATTCCGAAAGAAGGCCATCACGCCTGCATACAGCTGCATCGCCCCCAACTGCTCCCGCTGATTGAGGCTGAGACGCAACCGCGGATCCGCGGCGCCGAACGCGTACTCCATCAGCGGGACACCCACTTTGTCGGAGCCGCCAACCGCTGCACGCACGCGATCCTCGAGCACGACGGCCGCCTCCCGGATCGCGCGATCGAACTTCCCGCCCGCGAGCAGGAGGTCGCCGCATCGCTCACGGAGCTCGGGATCCGCGATGAAATCTCCGAGCGTCTGCGGTGGCGGAGGCTCAACAGGCTGTGCGCTGGACGGCTCGACGACCTCGAGTGCGTGTCCGAACGAGATGCCTTCGGCAGCAAGGAGGTGCACCGGTGGGATATCCGCGCGAGCGAGCGCCTCAAGCTCACGCGATCTCGCCACCAGATACTCGTCGATCGAGAACACGTCCTCGTAGCGCGTGATCTCGTCGTCGATCTCCCACTCAAACGGCCCGCCGTCGGGGGCACGCGCGGACGCATGCGCGATGTAAATCTCGGCCTCCAGCAACGCGTCGAGTTTCCGGAGCCGTTTCGCATCAGTCCCACAGCGCTGCACGACATCCGCCGTGCTGACCTTCTTATCGGCCACGTGCTGGCCGTACTTCTCGAGGCCGAGCCGCAGGAAGCAAATGAAGTCGTTGAGTTCAATCATCCGATAGATCGCAGGGAATCCACGCAGCGTCAGTCGCAGCCTGCGGCCAGAGAACTCAACCTCGCGCACGAGCTCGGGGGCGAGGCGCGCCATCAGGTCGTCCATCACGAGCTTCTTGTACCCGCGCTGGTAAAGCTGCCGCTTGATCGCGCTCGACTCGGGCCAGACCTGATCCCGGTTGAACTGCGCGTCATCACGGTCGAAGTGCGCGTACACGAGCTCAAGAAGCAGGCGCTCCTCGGGCGCGAGGTCGATGTCAGGCACGCATAGACGCTAGACGGTCAGGCCATCGGGAGGTGCAGGCCGAGCTAGAGGGCCGGGCTGCCCGTGCCGACCCGGACCATTCCTTCGTACACGAACGGTCCGAATAGGGTCTCCGGTTCGGGCTTCGCCATTCGTCGATCACCGACCGGCGAGTTTGGGTAGTACCGCTCGAGTGTGCCGCGTGGACACAAGATGTAGTGCAGACAGTGAAGCGTGCTGCCGTTCAAGCCGCCGCCGATCACCTTGAGTGGCGCATACGTCAGGAGGAGTTCCGCGGTCTGGTTCTCGATCGCAGCGGTGACGGTCGGTTCGTCAAAGACGCTCGAGGCCAGTCGAAAATCGTCCCGATGGATGATGGGGAGGCGCATCGGCTGGTTGAGGATCGGCGATTCAACGCGAAGGTACCCGTACGGGCGTTCGTAGGACGCCTTCACGCTTTCGTCGTCGGCACTCGTCGTGTCCGTTCGGTCGAAGGACAGGACGCGGAAGACGTGCCTCAGGATCTGGTCCCACCCGATGAGCTTCCCGACTTCGGGCTCGATCGAGGCCACGTCAATGCGCCATGCCGCTCTCGGGCGGGGTGGCCGCAAAGACAACGGACATCTACCAACTCGCGCACCAGAGCGTCCGCGTCACAGCGGATGGGTTCTTCGCCATCAAGGGCGGGCTCTCGGTATCGGATAGCGCGCGCCTGCACAGCGTGTTCGATTCCCTCAATGCCGAGCTCTCGCGGGTCGACCGCAGCCTGCGGCCGAGCGTCCAGCCGAAATTCAACGTTGGAAGGCCGACCGCGAGCACGCTTCGATCTGGGACGGGCGGACATTCGGCCTCGCTCGCCGCGTCGTGGTGCGGTTACATCCCGCGCGGGGCGTTCGAGGCCTACGCCTGGGGCGTGATCATCGCTGGTGGCGTGACCGCGACCCTGGCCCTTTTCGCGTCGGGCACGATCTTCGGCCTACCGGCGGGAGCTGTTCTTGGCGCTGCCGGGATCTGGCTTGGTGTGAGCGGCTCGTACATGCTGTGGTTCGTGGATACCTACATGCCGGTCTGGAGTGTCTATGTCTGTGTCTTCTGAGCTCGGGCTGATCGCAGCCCTGCTGATCACGGTGGTTGCCGTGCTGGGTCAGCGAAACCGGAAAAGGCCACTGCGTGGACGTGCCGCCCAAATCATCTACGGGTTCGTTCTCACGATTGGGGCGGTAGGCGCGCTGGGCGCGCTCGCCGTCATCGCCCTTCTCGCAGCGAACCGCTAGGCATGAGAGGGGACCTCGCTGGTCCCCTCCTTCCCAGCCGATCAGTCAGTGGGATTCGCCGGGAGCTACTTCTTCTTCGGCTTCGTCGTCTCCGCGTACGTCTCCTTCGGCCGCGTCGTCAGGTCCTTCTTCGGCACGAACCTTCCTGTGCCTGCGTCCTTGTCGACCTTCGCTGGCGCCATCGTCTTACCTCCCCGCGTCGTCCTGCCTGTGTAGCCTAGCGAGCGTCCACGCGGACGGCGTTAGGGGTTGGCGCAGAACGGGACTCATATACGTTGTCGCTACGGAGTGACGCCGCTGGCTCCCCAACGGTCACTCCCGCGTGATCAGCTCGAAGGCGCGCAGGCTTACATCGTCAGCCGCCTGACCATCTGTGGGTACCCGGATGACGTTCGTCGGGAGCTCCAGGAGAGCCGGCTGCAAATCGGTGCGGTGTCGGCTGGGGGCCGGCAGTCCCACGACCCGCAGCCGCTTGCTTTGGGGTCTGAGTTTGCGTGCGTACGGCGAAGATTCCGGACGGTTCATTAGCGATTGGTTGGCTTTGCGCGACCGATCGCAAGGTGTCGGGCGCGAGCAGCACGATCCTGCGAGCGCCTGTGCGGTCCGTCGCGAGCGCGTAGAGCCGTTCGCCGCCCGGCGAGAGCCCTACCGCACCGATGGCCCCGAAGGCACTCGTGTGCGCGACCACTTTCGCCTCGCGCATGTCGATCGTGGCGAGCGAACCCCACCACTGGTCCGGAGGACCGGCCAGGTAGGCGTACCGTCCGTCCGGAGAGAACGCAGCGCTCGGCCCACCGGGACTCTTCGCGCCGACGACTGCCGGGATGAGCTGGTCAAGCCACGAGCGAGCTTGGATCACGGGCCGCGCATCGATGGTCCGGTGTGTCCGCGGGTCAATGCGCGCGACAACTGGCCGCCCAGTCAGCACGTAGACCGTGTTGTCGACGGCGACGCTCATGCCCAGCGCAAATCCCTGCTCACGCGGCAGGCTCACCGACGCCGTGATCGTGAAACTGCTCGAATCGAGAAACAGCAGTGCGCCATCGCTGAAGAGCGATGGGTCCGAGCAAAGAACGAGCCACTCCGCGTTCGCCGGACTCGCTTCGACATCCGCTGCGCACGCGCCGCTCGCCGGCAAACGGTGGGCGTTGTCGTCTGCATAACTCGCTATGACGCGAAGCTGGGCGTCCAGGAAATACCAGTCGGCTGCGACCAGATTCATTGATTCGTAGTGGTAGCGAACGACAGCGAGCCGGTCCGGCCCCAGAGCGATGGCGCGGCTTCGGACGGCGCCCGATCCGGACGAGCTGAGGATCACGTGCGCCAGCGGCGACAGCGTCTGAGCATCAAAGCGATCGACGACCGTGGTGCGACCGTGGTCGAATGTGTCCCGAACGAGCCAGACGCTGGTCCCATCGCTGCTGACCGCGGTGGCCGCGGGAAACACGGGCGTGCCAGGAAGTTCGGCTTGGAGGGCGCGCGGCGCCGGCGCCGAGCCCAGGCTGATTCGGCGCAGCCCGAGTCCCCGCGAAAGATCTACCTCCTGGAGATACGTGTCGTAATCGTCCCCGGCAGCGCTCATCGCGACTGGGAGAAACGCGCGATCCCCGCGGATGCCCATGAGCCCGCCCTCGTACGCGGTGCCTACGTAGGTATCGGCGATCAAGCGGCCAACGCTCTGGCCCCCGGGCATGGCGATGGTCTGGAGCCCCTGCGTGGGAGTCCCGAGCGGACTGGGTCCACCGTCACTCACGTACACGTAGTCGTCACCTGGAGCGACCACGCCTCCTGAGGCCCGGTCGCTCTCGATGCGATCCCGGAGAGCTTGCAGCGCCTGGCCGCCGCCAAGTGAAGCGGCAACCACGAGCGCAATCACGATGGCGGCAACGCCAACGCCGATGAATCCCCTGCGTCGCGCGCGACGCATCGTCCAGCGCTCGTCGGGCGGCAAGGGGATCCGGTCGAGGTCGTTCCGAATTAGGTCGCGAAGATCAGATGACATGTGTCCCTCCGCGGCGCATGTGCTGCAAGGCCTGGCTCAAGGTCGCGCCGACGGTGCCGCGCCGGACACCGAGCGCGTCGGCGATCTCCTGCTGCGTTAGTCCCAGGTAGTAGTGCGCGACAACGACCGCGCGTTGGCGTCGCGTGAGCAGACGTAAGAGCTCACCCGCCTGCAGTCGATCCAACAGCGCGTCGGTCTCCGCGGATATTTCCGGTTCGCGCAAGGCGCCGACGACTTCGTCGAGCCGAAGCGGGAGGCCAAACCCGCGAATTCGACGCGCTCGCCGAAGCGCGACGCGGAAGAGCCAGCCGGCGAGTGCGTGATCGCTCGCAGGCGGTCGCCGGAGGCCCTCCGCGAAGGCCTCCTGTAAGGCGTCCGCAGCGAGCTCGGTATCGAGCAGAACAGCGACGAGCGCGCGATAGACGCTCGGATACGACCGCCGAAACACCGCCTCCCAGGCGGTCGCGCCATCGCTCGGTTCCGTCATCGCTTTTCTATGGCCGCTGCGCATCCTGATGCTTAGCCCCGCGCCGATCTTGCTACCGGAGCGTCACAAGTGCGGGAGCGACGGCGCAGCCGGGACGGGCCTCTCGCCGGGGAGCGACCGCGGCTATTTCCGCGTTCACCAGTGCACTCGGAAGCGGCTTGGCGCGACTAGTAACCTCTGCGCGCACCGATCCACTCGAGCCACAAGCCGACACCACCGAGGACAAAGAGGCCCACCGAGGTGAAGAGCACAACCACTTCCGACGCGCGGTACGGAGCGATGACGCCGAAATGAGCAGAGCCCGCCGCAAACCACAACACGATCGACCCCGACAGGGCCAGGCTGAACATCGCCAACCGGAGACGGCGAAGCCGCGGGGTCACGACACGGAGCGCGAGCTGGCGGAGCCGACGCGCACCAACGACCTCTCCCACACTATTGGGATGCTCACAGAGCAGCACGACCGTCAAATCACCGAGGCCCGCACGACAGCAGCGCTCGTCGGCGGGGTGCTGCTCGGCCTCGCGGGCGGCGTGCTCGACTCGCTCATCGGCGACCTTGCCACCGGGTCTCGCGCGGCGCTGCCACGCGCAGCGCTGTTCGACTCTCGCTCATGGTCGGTCTCGTCGTGACGCTCTACGGCCTGGGTGTCGACGCGAGCAGGCGCGGGTGGACCAGGGCACTGGCGATCGCCCTCGCGGGCGTGTTAGTGGTCCTGGTGCTCGGCCTCGCGCTGTTCGCTGTCCTTGGTCACTGATCGCGCATGAGCAAGGGTCTCGCGAACCATCGTCGTCGGCTTGCGACGCATCTCCGCGACCCGCAGTCTCGGCACTCGCGTCTGCTCGACATGCTCCTCCAGCACAAGGACCTGCCGAAGCTGTGGGGCATGGTCGCGCTCGACATGAAGCACGCCGCCGACATCCTCTGGACGCGCGGCGCGACCAGCATGGGCCGCCACTGGAAGGAGATCGTCGCCAACACACGTCAGGACGGGCCCGCGCCGGCGCCCGAGCTGCGCCCGCCCGGGCCCGGCGAGGACACCCTCGCCCAGGCGCACGCGCTCGTCGACACGGCAGAGATGCTTCTCGGCATCGCGTTCGAGAACCTGATCAAGGGCATCGTCGTCGCGCGCGAGCCGACGCTCATCAAGGACGGCACGCCGACCGGGAGGCTCATCACGCACCAGATCGCGGACCTGGCGCGCGCGGAGGGGCTGCTCGCATCGGACGACGAGTACAGGCTGCTGAAGATCCTCGAGCAGTACGTCCTCTGGCTCGGCCGCTACCCGATGCCGCGCGAGAAGGAGTCGTACCAGGACCTCATCGGCGTCGATGTCGGCGACGATCCGCTCGAGGTCGACAAGGCCGCGCTCGACGCGCTCTTCGATCGCCTCGTCCACCACCCCGACATGCGCTGGTACCCGTGAGCGCGCGCGAGCGGCGCGGCCACACCCGCGCGCGCGGGTGCAACCGAACCGGGAGGGGGCCTCTCACCGGGGAGCGACCGCGGCTGTTGCTGCGGCCGGAGAGATAGATCGGACGACGCTTGCGTCACGTCCCGGGGGACGCAGTCACTCCGTCTCGGACTCGCTGCTCGACGGCTCCGGAGTGATTCGCCAGCGGCCGCGCCGCGGAGGCACACGCTTCTTCACGACGACGAAGTCGGGTTGCGCTGGCCACTCACTCTCAGGGAGCTCCTCGCCGTCGCCTTGCATGCGGGTCATCACATCCGGGGCCCCATCCGGTTCGTCGCCGCTCTTCGTCTGATGGCGCTCGCGCCAACGGGGCAGAAACTGATCCCACAGGCGCGTCACCAGGTTGTCGACATCGGTCGGCGGCTCGAACGGAAAAGCCTCCGGTCCCGTCGCGCCAAGCTCGACGTGACGCGCCAGGTAATAGGCGTGCAGCTCGCGCAGTGCCGCGCGAAGATGCGGTCCCCACACGAACTCCTGGTCGTCGCGCTTCAGGTGCGGAACCAGTCGCGCGTGCAGCTTGTCGCCAGACACGAAGACCATGCAGAAGGGCAGGTAGTACAGGTAGCTCACGTCGATGACGTTGTTCTGCGGCTTCGACGAGATCCAGTGCGTCGACATCCCCAGGGCGAGCATCACGTTCACCGTGAGGATGTGCGCGGCGTACGGAGCGAACATCGAGAGCGGCGGGAAGCCGAGCGCAGCGTGCCGCTCAAGAATCGCGCGCCGGTATTGCGCATCGACGTTGAGGTGCTGCAGCGCGAACTCGAGGACCTGCCGATCACCGCTGCTCATAAACCCGTCTGCGAACGCCCGTGCGTCCTTCAGCGTCCGAATCCTCTGGTCGGGCGGAACCATGCGCTCGGCCCACTCGATCAGGGCTCCGTGGTCGATGGCGGACAGTGACGCGCGCCACGAGCGCGCATACAGCCGCTCGACTTCGGTGAACTCGTGGCTCTGCCACCTCCACAGGGCGTCCGCTTCCGGAGGTTCCTCGGCGAAGAAGCCAATCGCACCATCGGCCGAGCGTCGCATGGAGCCGCGATCCAGGACGATCTGCCCCGTGTTCATCTCGATCGGCTTGCCGAGCAGCGCGGCGACCACGAGGGAGCCATGGAAGGCGCTGACCGACGCGTGGTACCGGGGCGTCTTCTCCGCGAGCGCACCGACCATCTGCTCCGGCACGATCCCCTGAGCGCTTTCCTTGGCGAGGTCCCCGAGCACCTCGACGAAGAACGTGGGGACGATGTTCGTCAGGAAGAACGCGTCGAGAAGGAACGCCTCGTCGTCTGAGAGATCTTGAAGTGCGGACTTGTCGAAAATCAGGATCGGACCGGACAACGTGACGCCTCCGACTGCAAGTGTCGCGCAGGAGCACCACGCCTCCTAGCGATTGCCTCCGGCGATCTGCCGCCGCACGGTCCCCGGCGTTCCCCATCCTCCATTATCCCGCGCGCTGTCGGGCACTAGTGACGGCGTTCACAGTTCGTGGTGCCTTGGTTCTAGCGTTCCTGTACTGGCGCTAAAGGTGGATGGCAATCGAGTACTCAACCTCACATCATCGGGCGGCGTGAGAACTCCGCAGCCGCTCCGCCGTCGTATGATGTGGACAGCGTCGAGGCCCCGGACATTGAGCCGGGGGCATGCGCGACCGAATGATCCTTGGACCCCACCGTCATGATGCCGACGTTGCCTTGAAGACTAAGGCCGTAGGCGCCTTCGCTGCACATCAACCTGACCCCCGCCACACCCCGGAGGATGCAGCGCAAGTCACTCGTCGCGGCATACAGATTGTTGATCGCGCGATCGCCATCGCTCTGCGGCCAGAGCATGTCAGTAAGGTGGTCACGCGCGAGCGCGCGGGGATAGACAGCGGCGAGTAGACCCAGGTAGCGCCTCATTACGTGACTTCCTGTGCCACCACGGCGCCAGCGATCGGACGCCAGTGGCTGACCTTCGATGAGAACATCTCCTTCGGTCGTGATGGCGACGAGATTCACGACCCGAGTCGCGGCCAGCAGGGGAGTACGGTCGCAGCTAGCGCGAACGCCACGAAATCAATGAGCGTCGTGGTCGCGGTCCATCGCCGCCACAGTCGAACCTGATGGAGCTGTTCGGCCAGAGCCAGTATCAGCAAGGCCACGTCGCGCGATGAAGCCGAGGCGACCTTGCCGACGACGCGCTCGCCGACTTCGGTTTCTGAGTTGCGAACCTCCGGAGCTCGCGGTACGAGAGTGGGCCATGTTCGTATGTCTCGTCGAGCAGATCCGCATACGGGCCGCTGAGCGATGGGCCGAGTCGTTGTCCCAGCCACCAGACCAAGGACTCGACCATACCTCGGCGTTCCCAAGGGAGCCCGACGTTGAGGCCAAACAGCGCGGTTGCGAGGCTGACCATTGCATAAACCAAGAGCGCGACGTAGGCGCCGCCTTCAACGATGTTGCCGCGCAGGGCTCGAGCCACATCCGCACTTAGGCCGGCTGCGATGACCGCTCCGAAGATCGCGGTGGTCAGCGCGACGTAGACCCCCGCCCGCTGTCTCCGCTCGACGAGCTCGACCGCGAACGAGCTATGAAGCAACCAAAGCCGCTCCGAGCCCGGATCGGCAGGTACGCGCTCTAGAAGCGAACCGGTCCGTAGAAGGACCGCGCCTGCATCCACTTGGCCTTGGACTTCCCGGCAAACTCGTGCTGAAAGTTGGGAGCCCGAGTCATCGCCTGCAGCTTGTCATAGGCCATCTCCATCGTGATCTGACTCGCCTCCGCCAGAGCGAGCATCACACTGGGGTGGGAGGCCGGCTATCCTTTGGGCGGGTACGGGTCCTTTCGGTAAGTGCGCTCGTCCTGGATCGTCCCGTCCTCCCGCTTGATCCGGACTTCGCCGAGCGGCTGCTGTTTCGCCTTCGCGACGGCGTTGTCGATCGCCGGCGGCTTCGTGCGGTGGTGGCTCACGGTCTGCCCGGTGCCCTCCTTGACGACATCCCACCCGCTCCGACTCTTCGCCGGCTGCACGTCATAGGTCTGACGCTTAGTGCCCTTCGTCACGCCACTCCTCCGATTCAATTCTCACTATCTCGAGGGCACGCTCTTGCTCCCAGAGACTCGCGTAGCGGCGTTGCCAGCCGCGGCTTCCAAATCACTTCGGCGGATTAACGCGGGTGTTGACCGCAATGAGCAGAACGGCCGTGATGATGGCCGCGGCAAAGACGGCCTCAGGTGCGACCGCCCTCCCGTCCTTCGCGAGGTTCGCAAGCCAAGGACTCAGCGCGCTCGTGCCGATCAGCGCCGTCCAGACCAGGAAGGAGACCGCCGGGATGAAGAGCCGGACGAAGTCCAACACCTGCCAGTCGGAGAAGCCGCGGCTGATCAGGTAGACGATCAGGGCGAGGACAAAGAGTCCGGGTAGCGACAGCTGGAGCGCGCCCGCGTTCGTGATCGTGGTGGTCCCCTCGCTGTCGAGCTTGGTCGCCTTGCTGAGGATGAAAGCATGCGCCGCGAGGATCTCCGCGGGCACGAGCGCGGCGACCGCAGTAACTAATTTGCTCTCGCCCTCTTGCGCCGCCGCCCGCGGTAAGCCTCGGGTCGAAGGCGCCCGCGAGCGACGCACGATCTGCCCGTACGCAAGAACGCTCATGACATCCTCCCCCTCCGATGCCAGACGCTCTCCGAAACCTCCGGAAAGAATCTGTCGGCCATCCAGACCCTGACTCCACGAAGGCGAGTAATAGTACGCGCACGCCATTGCCCGCCTTTTGGAGCGTCATCCACATTTCGGTTCGCTCGCGGTCTAGCTTTCGTCCCGGCGCGTCGCTCCGGTGCTCGACCGATGTACTGGTGGAGGGCTTGAGTCCGCCAACTCCGCCATGGAAGTACAAGCGCTGGCATGCTGCACGACGTTGCGTCCGCCATCGGGTGTGATCGTGATCACGATTGCCTCCCCGCGCCGGATTGTCCGTCCGCACGCGCTGCACGGCCACCCCTTCGACACGAGCACCGTGTGGACTACGGTCGGACGGCCGACCATCGGTTCGGCACCCCCCAGGGAGCGACGCGCCCCTAACAGCGCGCACGCCACGGCCGCGACATCTTACGCGTGGGCCTGGACTGCCTAGTTCGGCTGCCTTATTTCGCAGCACAGCAACCCGTGGCAAGCGCAGCCTGTACGAGAGACGGTAAGTAGAGTAATACTCCACGACAACGCGATAGGGGCGCTGCGTCACGCGCACTCGCGCTTCCGTCGTTACGAGGGGGAGGGTCAGATGGACTGGATCGAGGAACTCTTTGGGGTCTCGCCGGACGCGGGCAGCGGCACGCTCGAGGCGCTCATCGCAGGCGCGGTCGTGGCAGTGATCCTCGGCGTGATCCTCACGATTCGGGCCCGTCGCTCAACGGTGATCGCGAACCGCCAGTAACTCGCGCGCGTCACCGGGCGGATTGATGCCACCGCGCAGCGTTGCGCGCCTCGCGTAGAGCGTCATGGGGAGGGAGGCAAGGAATTGAAAACCCGCCGCGTCACGCCAATGCTCCTCGCGATCGTGATAACTCTTGGGCTGAGTTCGATGACCTCGGATGGTGCACCTACCGGCGCGCCTGCGGGCTTCGACGCGTCGTGGTGCGGACAGAGCGGCTACCCGACCGCGCACGTCGGCGATACCGTCGCACTGCAGACCTGTTTTTCAAACATCGGCACCACAACCTGGATCAAGGGCGCCTCAACTGAAGTCGTGCTCGGGGTGTGCGTGTGCATGCCCGCGCCCCAGCTGCTCGCCTGCAACGTTCAGTCGCCCTACGCGGATTGGGCCGTGAACTGGGTGTCGCCCAAGATCTACGC
This sequence comes from Chloroflexota bacterium, assembly GCA_038040345.1. Lineage (GTDB taxonomy): Bacteria > Chloroflexota > Limnocylindria > P2-11E > P2-11E > 3-1-20CM-2-70-9. The sequence continues at coordinate 911,299 of JBBPIQ010000001.1, read as the reverse complement.
GCAGGCCGCCAGCAACTCGGTGACACCAGGCGCGCTTTCCTTCTTCAACTACGCGGTGAAAGTTCCCGCCGGTACCTCGCCCGGTGACTACTACTTCACGGGCGAGTTGCTGCATCGCGCGACGGCAATCCCGGTTCACCCCGTCGGTTACTACCAGGTCGTTCACGTAGTTCCGTGACTAGGAGCGATCTGCCGATAAAGGCATCTTGCCGTTGACGAGCACGCGCCCGACTTCTAGTTCGCGAGCGCCGGGCGCTGCAGCTCAAGCGCGCGCTGGGCGTGCCCATAGGCCTCGCGCGCGAGGCGCTTACCGGCGAGGTATGCGGCATACGCTTCGTGCGCGTGCGCCTGTTGGCGGACGGGTTCACGCCCGTGGGCGCGGAGGGCACGCTCGAACTCCCGACGTACCTCCGCGACCGGGGCGCTACGTCGGGCGAGAGACTGCGCGATCAGGAGAAGAGCGGAAGCCCGAATCGTCGCGCGAGCCTCTTGGATCGCGAGAGCTTCGCTCGCGAGTTTCTCGGCCGCGCGTGGGTCGCCGCGATGCAGTGCGATCTCCCCGCGAGTGAGCAGGAAGTGCGCGCGCAAGCGCACGACGCCCTGGCTCTGCGCGATCTCAAGGGCTCGAAGCACGGCCTCTTCGGCCGCGCGCAGTTGACCGCGCTGGAGTTGGACCCAGGCGATGTTGTTCCAGGCTTGAGCGGCCGCGATCTGCCGACCGGTGTTCTCTTGTAGATCCAGACCCTTGCGCGCATAGAGGAGCGCGCCCTCGAGATCCCCTTGCTTCTCGCGCACCGTGAGCAACGTCGCGTACGTACTTGCCAGCGCTCGGCTATCGACCACGTCTATGGCGATCTCGGTGGCGCGCTCGGCGTGCCGGCCGGCCGAAGCGAGGTCGCCGAGGCGCACGTAAGCAGCGGCGAGCAGGCCGGCGACGCGCAGCTCGAGGGTCCGGTCGATGAGTGCGTGGGCCTCGAGCGCCCGCTGGGCCTCGAGGAGATATCCCAGCGCCTCGCCGGGCGCGTCGAGACCCGCGTGTGCGTCGGCCAGGTCATAAAGGACACGCGTGCGCAGCTCGCCCGCTGCTTCGCGGGTCGCGATCTCGAGCGCCTCGGTCAGGGGGCGGATCGCCTCAGCCGGTTTTGCCAGTTCAAGCAGCGCTCGACCGGTCAGGCGCCGCAGTCGCGCCCGGGTGAGACCGGCAGGCAGCGGATGCACGGTCGCGAGTAGATCCAGCGCGGCAGCCGGCTGCCCGGCCGCGAGGCCGCGCTCGGCATCCAAGAGCCGTAGCTCCGTCCGCGCTTCTTGTTCGCCAGTCGGAGCGGCGAGTAACTCCGTGACCTTGACTCCCAGTCGCTCGGCGATGATCCCCGCCGCGCGGAGCGAGGCGCGGGTGCGGCCGGTCTCGAGGTGACTGATGAATCCCTTGGTGAACTCCGCACCCGCCAGGGCGCGCTGAGTGAGGCCGCGGCGCAAGCGCAAGGCCCGAACCTTATGCCCCACGCTCGGATCGATCGGACCCTTGGCTTTCTGACGCACCACGCGGCGGACGGTCCGTGTTGCGCTCATCGCATCTCCCTTTACGTGATGTGTCTCGGTCAGCATAAATGCGGGGCGGAGCAGATGCGCCCCGCCCCGCGAGATCCGCTAGCAGAACGGCGGGACGCAGACTGGATAGGGACGTGCGAGCGCCGTAATGCTGAGCAACGCGCTGACCGCGAGAGCCGCAAGGACCGCCAAAACTCCGCGCATGGATCGCCTCCCAGGCACCGGCGTTTTTCGGCACGTATCTGCCGGTTGCCTGGGCGCGACGGTAGCCTACCGATACACCGTCGCCGCATCTCCTATACCTCGTCGGTTGTGTTACCGACCGCACGTTTGTGGCGGTCAATCGCTTCCGGTCTTCGGGGGGCACCGATGAGTGCAGGCTGGATGACGACGAGAGGCCCGCTGAGCGCGACTTGGCTGATTGTGGCGGCACCGCCGTCAGTCTTCAGATCGTCTGGGCTGACAATGCGCCCTCGTTCGGGCGCCGGGGTGACCGCTAGCGGCGCGTCGTACATCGATCCGTCGTCCGCCCCATTGCCGCCGCGGGATAGTAGGTGTATACCGCGTCTCGCTGGGCTCGCCTTGGGCGGCAGCGGCAGAGGGGAGGCGTTCTTGGCCCAGTTTGAACTCGATAAGAACGCGCGGGGAGAGTACATCTGGCGTTTGCGCGCCAACAACGGTCGGATCGTGGCCGACTCGGCCGAGAGCTACCACAACCGAGCCGATTGTGAAAGCGGCATCAACATCGTTAAGCGCGAAGCGCCCATGGCCCCGATCCAGGATCTGACCGCGCGCTAGTCGCGCCTCGCGCAGCAACCGGCTGGCGCGGCGAGTTCAAATTTCTTCTGCCCTTCAGTCGGGCACCGACACCACGTGGCTGCTCGCTCGCGTCGGCGCGATATCGCCGGATCGATGCGATCGCAGCGATGACCTAGAGCAGCGGGGAGGTGGTTGATCATGGCGATAGAAGAGCGCACCGAGGAACGAGTCGACACCAAGCACGAGCCCGAAGCGGGCGAGGCGGCGAGCTGGTTCGGTCCGCTCACCGAGGTCCGCTATACGCGTCTAGCGCCCAAGGAATGGCACGCGAAGTTACCGCAGGTGATCGAGCTGAAGAAGGGCGCGGCGCCGAGCCTGCTCTCCCCGGGACCGGGACCCGCCGCGATGGCCGACATGGCGCCAGACTACTGGTTGAAGATCCGCCAGGCTCATGGTCAGCGGCGAGCCCTGAGGAACGAGGCGGTGCTGAGGTCGCTTAAGAACCGCGCGGCCCCCGGGGCGGCAATACCGAGTGCGCCAGGGATTCCGGGGACGAACAACTGGATCCCGATCGGCCCGGCGGTCGTCCGCAAAGGTCAGGCGACCTCGAATCCCCCGATCAGCGGTCGCGTCACCAAGATCGCGGTCGCGCCGGGCGGCAGTCTGGTCTACGCGGCCACCGCTGACGGTGGAGTCTGGCGTTCTGATGACGGCGGTGCCTCGTGGAAGAGCACGATGGAAGCGTTCGATCTCGATCCGACTTCGTTCGCCGCAACTAGCTGCGCCTGCGGCGCGATCGCGATCGATCCGCTCGATCCTGCGCGGGTGTACGTCGGCACGGGCGAGGCCGACACCTTTGCGTTCTTCGCCTCGCGCGTCGTCACCGCGCTGCCGACCTATCACGGCATCGGTCCCGTCCGCAGCGACACCGGTGGATCGACGTGGGTGAACGAGCCGACGGCCGCCGGCTCACCAACGCTCGCCGGTTGCGGCTTCTTCGAGCTCGCCGTCGACCCCGGTGATCGCGAGAACGTGGTCGCGGCCACAACGGTCGGCCTATACCGCCGCGAGAGCGATGGTGCCGGCGGCTACCAGTGGGTGCAGAAGCGTGCGGGCATTCACACCAGCGTCGTTGTCTGTCGCAGCGGCGGAGTCACGACCTTCTCCGCGGCAGCGCAAGGCGCGGGTGTGTTCACGTCCGCGGACGGCAGCACCTGGACTGGGGTCGGCACCGGTTTCCCCGCAACAGGAGGTCGGGTCTCTCTGGGCGTTCGGCCGACGGACCCATCCGTGCTGTATGCATTCGTTGCCTCGGGCAACAGCTTTTTCGGGCTGTATCGCCTCGACGGGGGCACAGGCCCGTGGCGTGTGGTCAGCGGCCTGCCCGCCATGGGCGGCCAGGCCAGCTACAACCTTCCCATCGCGGTCGACCCCAACAACGCGAACCTCGTGTATCTCGCCGGGCAAGTCTTCGGGGGTGACGGGTCGATTTACCGGTGCACGATCACCAGCGCCGGTAGCGGCGGAACGCTCACCTATTCGATGACCACCACCTTCATCGGTACGGGCGTACATGCCGACGTGCACGCCTTGATTCATGCGCCCGGCGACTCGTCGACCTTGTGGACCGGCACGGACGGCGGCCTTTTCCGTACGACGACCGCGACCGGGACGGGTTCCTTCACGCATCGCAACACTGGTCTGTCCACCTTGTGCTGCAACTTCTTCGCGCAGCACCCGACCCAGTTGGGCGTGATGCTGGTCGGCCTCCAGGACAACGGCACCGCGCGCTACACCGGCGAGGAAGCCTGGAAACATGTCTTCGACGGTGACGGCGGATATCCGCTGATTAACTGGAACGACCCCAACAAAGTCCTCGCCTACGCCAACGGAGCGGTGCGCCGGGCGACCGACGGCGGCCAAGCCACGGCCTCATTCACGACCATCTTCGCGCCGACGTGGATGGTGATGGCCGAACCACTGGTCGGCACGCCCATCAACGCGGCCGCGCCAGCCGAAGCGGACATCGTCGCCTTCGGAGCCGGGACCAGCCTCTTCTTCAGCTCGGACTTCGGGACGACCTGGGGTGCGGCGATCGCCCTACCCCAGAACATCTTCGCCCTGGTCTTCGCCTCAGCGACGCGGCTGTATCTCGGCACCACGCTCGGGCAGGTCTATCGGTTCGACAAGGTCGGGGCGGCGTGGAACCAGACCCGGATCGACAATGCCGCCGGCGGCGCGTTGCCCCTCGCCGGGATCATCACCGACATTCAGGTCGATCCGGCCGATGCCACCGGAGCGTCGATCTACGTCGCGATGGGTGGCTCGGGAGACTTCCGACACGTGTGGCATTTCGACGGCACGCAATGGGTCGCGCGCAGCGGCTCGGGCGCGTCCGCGCTACTCGATGTCGAGCACAACTGCATCATCGCCGACCCAGCGAACACGGCAACGCTCTACGTCGGGAGCGATGTCGGGGTCTGGCAGTCCACCGATAGCGGCAACACCTGGAGCCCGATGGAAAACGGCTTGCCTGATGCGGCCGTCTTCGATCTCCAGATCCATCCCGCAACCCGGATCCTGCGAGCGAGCACCCACGGCCGCGGGATGTTCGAGTTCAAACTCGCCGCCCCCGCGCAGGCCGATGTCGAGCTGTACGCCCGCGACACCGCACTCGATGTCGGTCGAGCCAGCACGGTCGATGGTCTGAGCGACCCTGAGACCTGGCCGGTGCAACCGGTCCTCCACTACCTGTCGCGCAACATCAAGGTCGACGTACCCACGCCGGCCGGGTATCAGACCCCGACCAACGCCATCGACTTCCTGCAATTCAATGACGTGATCGTCGACGGCAGTCAGGGCACGGCGACGATCGACCCCGCCACCGGCACGGTCGTCAATCGCGTCTATGTCGAGATCCATAACCGGGGAATCGTCGAGGCGGCGAGCGTGCAGGTCATGCTGTTGCTTGCGAATGCCTCGGCGGGCTTGCCGCTGCTGCCGGCGGGCTACACCGCAAATGTCCTAGCCGGTACGCCGATTACCAGTCCGAACTGGCAAACGGTGGGGGTCAAGACGCTGACCAACGTACGCGCTGGGTTCCCGTTGGTCGCCGAGTTCAATTTGCCTTCGACGATGCTGCCGCCACCTTCAAGTCTTCCCGGCCAGTCGCACCACTGCTTGCTGGCGATCATTCACTCCAGCCAGGACGGCTTCACGAGCACCGCGGTCAACGCCGACAACCTCACGATCGCGGACCGCAAGGTGGCGCAACGCAACCTCGAGCTCATCGCCTTTGTCGGCACGCCACCGCCGCCGGCGCCCTGGACCTGGTCGCGGATCGATCTTTTCGCCGACGGCGACAACCTTCGCGAACTGGTGATCGACGCCCGCACCTTCACGGGCGTGCTGGGCATCCTGCTTCCTCCGAACCTCAAGTCAGCAAGGATCGCCGGCCTCGTCGAGTCGAGGGAACCGGTGGTCGACGAGTGGATCAAACGGCACACGGCGCAGTTGCAGATCCTCATGAAAAGCGGCCGTTACAGCTACCGCGGGTGCGCGCAGATGGTGCAGGACCTACGCGCCATGGCCGGTCGCACCGTTCTGATCGGCGACGGCGGCAAGAAGACGTACGTGGTCAGCGGGCTGAGCCTGCACCCGGGCGAGCGTTATCCGGTTTTCTTGGCCCTGCAGCCGGATCCCGCTGGGGGCAGCGACCTCGGCGCGGTCAACATCGTCCAGCGCGATGTGAAGAGCCATCAGGTCCGCGGGGGATCAACTTACAAGTTGTTCCGCGTGAAAGGGGTCGACTAGCGAACAGGAGTAGCGCGGAGCCTGTAGCGCGAGCCGCGCCCGCCCGCGTGCAAACGCGGGCGGGTTACAGCGCAGACACGCGGGGCCAAACACGGTCGGCCGATCGGGAGGGAGAGGAAGCGATGGCGCCAGCGGATTGGACCTGGATCATCTACCTGGCGGGTGACAACAACCTGGAAGGTGCGGGTGACGACGACCTTAAGGAGATGCAGGAGGTCGGGTCATCGGATCGACTGAACGTGATCGTCCAGTTCGACACCGAGGTGAAGGGGACCACCCGGTACCGGGTCGAGAAGGGCAGCCTAGCCACGATCGAGAAGATGCCCGGGGTCGACACCGGCGATCCCAAGGTGCTCACGCAGTTCATCAGCTGGGCGATCAACAAGTACCCCGCACGCCGGTACCTCGTCGACATCTGGAACCACGGCGGCGGCTGGGAAAACCTCCCGCCCGATTTCAACTACGAGGAGCTGAAGACTGCCAAGCCGGTGCGGGCAGCGCGGTTGAAGCGGCTCAAGCGGGCCGTCTTTCGGACCACGGTCGAGCAGATCCTCAAGCGCCCCGCCATCCCCAATGGCGCCAGGTCGCGTGCTGTCGCGATCGACACCGGCTCACATGACTACCTTGACAACCAAGAGCTCAAGCACGCCCTGACCAAAGGCTTCGGACCGATGGCCAAGGCAGACATCCTCGGCTGCGACGCGTGCTTGATGAACATGCTCGAGATCGCCTACGAGGTGCGCACGACCACGCCCTACATGGTGGGATCCGAACAGAGTGAACCGAACGCGGGGTGGCCTTACGCCGCGATCTTCAAGAAGCTCGCGGCCAAGCCGGACATGGCGCCCGCTGATCTCGCGAAGACGATCGCCGTTGAATACGGTGCCTGGTACAAGCAGCACGGGACGCAGGACGATGGATCGGCAACCCAGTCGGCGCTCGACCTGAGCAAGTTGAAGAACGTGGTTCAGGCTGTGGACGACCTCGCCCGCGCCTTGATGGCTGAGTTGCCTGCGGTCGCGGGGGCTGTCTCGGTCGCCAAGACCGGGACGCAGAAGTTCGAGTACCCCGAGTACATCGACCTGGGCAGTTTCGCAAAGCAACTGGAAAAGAAACTTCCGGCGGACTCGAAAGCGAAGGCGCCTGCGGCGGCCGTGCTGAAAGCAGTCGGAAGCGATGGCAGCGGATTCGTGATGGCGAACACGACCTGGGGGAACGCCGTCAGGGGTGCGACTGGCGTCTCCATCTACTTCCCGCAGCCAGAGGAGTATTCGCCGGACTACGACAGCTTGGAGTTAAGCAGGGACGGGAAATGGATGCCATTCTTGAAGGCCTTCAACAAAGCGGTGCAGTAGCGGTCGGTGCCGAGACAAGGGATCAATCCTCGGTCATGGGGTGGTGATGGCGTGCTCCTGCTAGGCGATAGGCGGCGGCGGCAGCGGGAGATAGGTTTCGCAGAAGAAGCCGCGAAGGGGATTGCCTACTCGCGGGCAGGACTCGGCAGCGACGAGCGTTTCGCAACTCGTATCGAACATGATCGTCTGCTCCGATTCCGGACAGTTCATGTCGTAGGTGTAGATCGTGCCCGCGGTCTCGGATCCCGGTTCGTACCCAGTTGCGAGCACCTGATGATCTTGGAAGGGATCAACGAGCTCCCCGACCAGACCGATCGGCACGGGGTCGTGCGCGTCGACGTGCACGCGGACCAGCCGCCAAGCGTCGCGCGAACGATTACGGAGTGCGGCCGGCCCTCCATCAAACGGCCACTGCCGAGGAAGGAAGTGCAACCGGGCGGTCCACTCCAGGAACCTCGCGCCGTTGAGCACCCAACCCTCGAGCAGTCGCTGCCACAGGTACAGGCGCAACGGCGATCCCGGCGGCGGCTGGTCGTTCGCGCCCTGCCCGCGTGGAAGCGACGCCTCGGTGCGGAAGTAGTCGAGCGCGGCGAATGCCATCCCGCCGCACAGTCCGTAGTTGTCAGGGACCGCCGAGACCAGCAACTGCGCCAGCCGGTCGCGCATCCCGGTCACTCGCGCGGCCAGACCGAGCGGTCCGAGCGACCGCAGCGACTGATCGATCGCACTCGCAAGTTCGGCGCTCAGCTTCGCGCGCTCCTCGCCGCTCAGTTGAAAGGAGTTCGTGAAGGCGAAGCCATTGACCGCTGGGTCGAAGGCGGTTCGCGGCATGACCGAGAGTCTGCGCCAGCGAGCGCGCTACTGCTTCACCGGTGGCTAACCCGAGTGAACTATTCCGGCCGCGCGTCAGCGGGGGATGTGAACCGACCGCGGAACGGTCCGCGCAGATAGGGGCGGGAGATGCAAGGAACCTTTTTCTTCGTGCATGGCACGGGGGTCCGCGAGCCGACCTATACCCAGTTCTGGACGCTGATCCAGGAGCGCGCCAAGGCGAACGGCTTCGATGGTGTGACCTTCGTCGGATGTCCCTGGGGTCCCGAGAAGGGAGCCGACCTCGCGCTTATTCCGGCGACGCTGCCAGCGCCGGCGACCCGCGGGATACCGGGCGCGCCGACGGCCACCGAGCTCGAAGTCGCGCTCTGGGCGGCGCTACTCGAAGATCCGCTCTTTGAGTTGCGCGTGGCCGCCCAGGCCGTGCCGACATCCGTGGGGCCGGCGATCGGTGGTGTGGCGACACCCGAGAAGGCCGCGGCAGGGATGGCGCTCATGGTCGGAAGTAAGCCGCTCGATCTGACGGATACCGGGGTCGACACCAAGGAAATCGCCGAGGCCGCACGGTTCGTCTCCGCCTCGCGTGAGCTTGGGAGCGCGGCGAGAGCGGTCGGCAAGAGTAACGATCCCGCGCTGGTGCAGGCGGTCGCGCGCGCGATCGTGGCCCGCGTCATCGCGCAGAAGCGGACGGACGTGCTAGCCGAGTCTCACGGGACGGAACTACTTGGCCTCCCGCCGGCAGTGGCGGCGAACGGTGCCCGCCGTGATCAACTCGTGGGCGACATCGCGGAAGCGATGAGCCCAGGCACCCGCGGGATCGTGACCGACTGGCTACGCGACCGGCTGATCGACTTCGCCAAACCCAAGCTGACCGAGTACCTGCGCGCCCAGCGCGACCCGCTCACGCGCGCCAGCGTCTCCGGAGCTGCCGACATCCTTTATTACCAGCGCCGCGGCGGGGAAATCCGGAAGTTCTTGACCGACGCCATGAAGACCGCGGCCGCCGCGGCTCCCCCGCTGGTCGCGGTGGCTCATAGCCTGGGCGGCGAGCTGCTCGCCGATGTACTCGCGCAAGACGACCCACCCAGGGTGGATCTGTTGGTGACCGCGGGCACCCAGATCTCGCTCTTCCACGCGGTCGACGGTCTCGAAACGCTGCGACCGCCCGACGGGAAGCCGCCGTTTCCGAGGTGGGTCAACTTCTACGATCAAAACGATTTCCTGTCCTACACCGCGAAGCCCACGTTCAAGGGAGATCACATTGAGGACATCGAGCTCGCCTCCGGCGTTCCCTTTCCCGACGCCCATGGCGCGTACTGGCACAACGACGAGCTCTACCAAGAGATCAAGCAGCGCTGGCCGTAGATGAACGAAGCGCCGACGACTTGGGCGCTGGTGGTCGGGCTCGATGTCTATGACCTGCCCAAGATCCAACCGCTCCAAGGCGCGGTACGCGATGCGATCACCGCCGTGCAGTGGCTGCGCAAGCTCGGGGTGCCCGATGGACAAATCCTCCTCCACGCTTCGCCGTCGGCTGGCGTCTCGGCCGAGCTCGTGGCCTTGGGTCTGTCCTACAAGCCAGGCCGTCAGCTCGACATCAGCGGCTCGATGGCGCAGCTGGCGGCCGTCCCCAATGGAACTCGGCTCTTCGTCTTCTTGATGGGCCACGGCCTGTACGAACCGGCCGGGGGCCGGCTCTTCCTGCTCCAGGAATCCGGGGTCGCGAATCTGTGGACCAACGCGGGTATCGACTACTACAGCCGGTGGCTGCGCAGTCTTCCCTTCCCCCGGCAGTACCTATTCGTCGACGGATGCCAGAACTACCCGTACGGCACGAATGAGCGCCCGACTATCTCGGCCGGGTTTCCCGCCGGTGCGCCCAACCCTGTGCCGTCGGCCGCGAACGGACTTGTCGCGTGCTTTGCGGCCGCGCAAGATCAGTACGCCCTCGAGCTGGGCGGTCGAGGGGCGTTCTCCAAGGCACTCTTCGACCTCCTCGATCTGAACACACTCTCAAATCTGCCCGCCGGGGATCGCCGGATGAGCGCGATCCACTACGACTGGGGAACCGGGAGTCGCTCGGTCGATCTCGACGTGGTGATCGACGAGTTCGTACGCGAGACGGTACGTGACGTGACCGCCCCCACGGGCAATGAACAGCGGGTTTGCCTCGAACCCGGCGGCACCGCGGCCGCCGAGCCGCGTCACCTGATGGTGCAGTTACCGCAAATCCCCACCGCCCGGATTCGCATCTCGGTCGCGCCGGGTTTGGCGGTAGCCGATGTTGCGAGCATCCGCGTGAATGCGCCCGATCTGTTCGCGCATTGCGACGTACCGCAGCCCCCCGGACCGCTCGCGATCCCCGTCGATCTGCTCGCCCCCAAGGGGATTGATGGAGATGCCTATTGCTGGATGCAGGCGGCAGCGCCATGGACGGAGACGCGCGTCCAGCAGCGCTTCCGCACCGACAACGACATCACGGTTGCCTTTCACCTCACGCTTCAGCCGCCCCCGGCTCCGCCGCCCGGCGCTCCGCCACCCCCACAAGGAGGCGGCGGCCCGGTGGGCGGCGCCCCTTCCAGCACCGAGTTCTTCAGCATCAAAACGGCGGCTCCCGACGGGTCACCCGTCGCGGCGCTCGGCGTGGTCCACGAGGGTTACCAGAAAGTGGCGGACCTCGCCGGTTTCCTCGGCGTCCTCGGGAACGGCGCTGATGTTGGCTATGGCGTGACGATCAATCTCCACGAGGACGGCCCGGTGTTCGAAGTGCCGGTACAAGAGCTGACCCGCGGGAGCACCGTGGTGCACCGGTGGGCCAAGGCGTTGCGCGCGGCGGTTCCGCCCGACGTGGTCGTGACCACCCGACTGACCGGCGCGGTTGTTTCCGGTGATGAGGGACGGGTCGTCTTCGTCATGCCGCCGGGGGGAGCGGAGTCGATCGCGGGCGCATTGGCGGGGCACCGCACCGTCACCATTCATCCGCCGGGGAGCGGCGAGGATCTTCCACCCTGGCGGGATCCCGCCGCGCATTCGCTGCGCGATCTGGAAGCGCGGCCGGTCGTCGATGTTCGGCCCGGACCGCAGCGGGTTCGGCTGGAGCTTCCCTGGGGAAGCTGGAGCGAGGTTCTCAATGCTGATCCGGCGGAGCAGTGCACGGTCAAACTGCCCGACGCGGTCGGTAATCCCCCACTGCGGGTTCCCCTATGGAAGGAGGTTCCGCACGCGGAGTCGGCCCTGCTCTTCGTTGGCGAGGCCGAACCCTCGGTGCGGCTGCGGCTCAGCGGACAGATCGCGCCGGTGGCCGCCCCAGCCGCGCGCTTACTGACCGCTGATGGCTGGCGGGTAATGCTGCCGCCCGCGGCGGTGACCGCCATCGTCGACGATGGCGGGAAGCAGATCGAGTTCCCGCTCTTGCCTCCGCGTGGTCTGGGAGTTCAGCGCGGTGCTGCGTTTCGAGTTGAACCGCTCTCCAACATCGACGCGGCTGAATGGGACCTGCTCGTCGGCAAGGGGGAGCTCGATTCGCTCCGTCCAGAGGACGCGATCAAGTTGACCCAGCAGAAGTGGTTCGACCTGCTGCTCGGTTTGGGGGGTGCGTATGCGCTTTATGCGCAGCGGGCCTGGGGCAACCTTGGGATCGTGACCGCCAACCTGCAGGGCCTCGGTCTGAACGTTCTCGACGTACAGATGCTCGCACTCGTCGCCCAAGTGCAGGGCGACTTGCCTACGTCAACCCAAGTGGCCCACGCGCTCGCCGGTCGCAACGGCCAGGTACCGGTCTTCCGTTGGGGCATCCGTTTGGCGAAATCGCTAACCGAGCAGATCAATCGTCCAGGTCCGGATCTGATGCGCTGGTGGGGCCGACTGGATCACATCGAGCAAACGATGGCCCGGAGTTCGGTCTGGACCACGTGGATGAGCATTGACTAAGCCCCATTAGGATCCGGCGTTCTTGCGCTCGACAGCGCATGGGCACGCGAGGCGATGCCCGGGATCACGTCCGGGTGCACATCATCGCGAAGCCGCCTCAAGGGGCGCGATGGTCGATGAGTGCGTAGGCCGTCGTCGCGCCGGCGCGCAGGCAGCGTCGGCGCAGTCCGTCGATCGATTTGAGACCGGACGCAACCGTCACGACGAGGAAGTTCGTCTCGCTGCCAAGACCGACAACGCTGAGCGAAGTTGTCTTCTCGGGATGCTTCCTTAGTTCTTGATCTACCCGCAACCGGCGCTCCGACTCCACTTGCAGAAGGAGGTAGGCCGGCCACAGCTCGGGTTGGATCACCTCGTTGCGTTGGTTCACCAGCCCGCGTCCGTGGAGGGTCGTCAGCCGGGCGTTGACCATCGAGCGAGTGAATCTGCGCTCCGGCGTTGAGAGCGCATGCGCGATATCGGTGTCAGTAGCCCGGGGATTCGCGCTGAGAAAGGAGATGACCTTCTTGAGGTCACGCTCGTCGGCTGGCCGTCCGCGCCCGTCGATCTTCACCCTTGCGGAGTGTACTGAAATCCAGTAATTTCAATACAGTGGCGCGACGCTCGGCGGGGCAAACATGGCGACCACCGGCCTTCCTTGGTGTTTCGCCCCCAAAATCGCCCTCGAGCACGTACGGCAGCCTCCGCCAGCAAAGCGACGCCCGATCGCCAGGCTCCCGACACCGGCTTTCGCGTACGCCTGCGAGAATGGCGCCGTCCGTGATGCGGGCTGGGGGGAGCCGCGATGGGAATTGACATCTTCTCGGACACGCTTGAGTTCCATGCCACGGCCCTTGGTGTGACCCGCGCGTGCTCCGCCAGTCGCCAGGGACGCCCGCTTGACTCTTCCCAGATCGCCGCGCTAACGCGGGCCGCGAATCTGATCCAACGCGCGATATCGGGAAAGCGAATCATCGACACACATCGCGCGTCCGCCACGCCAACGTTTGATCTCGAGGCGCTCGATTACGCCCGCGAGGCTTTTCGAGCGGTGTTTCCAGATAGCAACGAGGACCAACTGATCACGGAGCTGCGCGCGATGCGAGCGGCCCTGAGACAGACCGCGGAGAAGCGCCGATTCGGCGGGACCGGGCGGTGGCAACGCCAACAGATCGAGCAGGCATGGGAGGCAATCTTCTGGAAGTCGGTTGAGGATGCCAGCGCGCCGACCGACATCTTCGTCACCGCGTAGGCCACGGGCGTCGGCGGCTTCGAGGCCGCCGCGCCGGGCGCTCGCCGAAGCGCGCATCGTCGCGGCGGAGCGACGGCTCGATGAGTTTGAGCAGCAGGTAGTCCGGTTACCACCTGAGTTACAGGGGGCCCTGAGCTCCGCTCGGGCGTATTGCCAGACGGCCATCGCGCGCTTCAACGCGCTTTGGCAGGCTGATCCGGATCCGGATGCTCGTCTGCGGATCGAGGTCGGCTACGAGCTTCTCGGCGAGGCGCTCGAGCACCTCATTAATGAGATCACGGTTGGGACCGCCGACGACTCGCTTCCTCTGGATCTTGTACCGACGATGCGATCGTGGTTGGAAGTCGAAGATCACGAGATCACCCTTCGGGCTCGCCCGGTCGATTCCTACATTTCGACGACGCGCGGGCGGCCGACCCGCACCATCCGAACCCGCCTTCAGGAGGCGGCGCCTCAGGGCGCGTGGTCGCCGCGCTTCTGGACAACCTTCGACGTGCCACTAGCCAGCCGCGAGATGACGCTTCGCCATTTGATCATGCTCGGCCACGAAGTCGCGCACGCCCAGGACGTGGAGACCGGAGGCCGGAGCCGCGGCCTGGGGAAGGGTGCCAAGCATCCTTCCAACTTCACGGAGGAGCAGGTCAAGCGGGTGACCGGCGTCATCAGCAAGTGGATCGGAGAGCTGGTCGCGGATGTGGCGGCCGTACGACGCGTCGGCCCGGCCGTGGTCATCGCGATGGCGGAGGTCAGCCACCGCCGTCGGCCGACCGAGTCGCACCCGCCGCTTGGGCTGCGCTTGCGAATGATGGACGACGAGCTGCGCGTGCTTGGCTACACGGCGCAGGGCCTGGGTGCCGTGGGAGCAACGATCAGCTCGTGGCGACAACAACAGTTTCCCAGCAGCGGGGGCGACGTGATCCTCGAGGACGCCCGTCGTGTGGTCGAACAACAACTGACCGCGATTCGACAGTTGGCGCGCTCGCTGGTGCCCGACGGCCGCGCGTACTCTCCGAGGAGTTTCGCCACGACCGCCGCGATCGCGGACGACCTCGTCGACGGCATCGCCCGCAGCGACCGATACAACGGCCGAAGGTCTCAACCCCTCGGGATCGTGGACTTGTTCAACGCCGCGATGCGCGTCCGGGTGGGTCGGCTAGCTGATCTTGCCAGGACGATCGGTGCTGAGGGCGACGGCGGGGAGGTCCGAGCGCTGGAGACGCTGGACCGGTTACTCAAACGCGCGATCGAAGGCGTGTTCCTGGAGGAAGAGTGGAGGCGGATCGGCTTGCCCGGCCCACCCGAAGAAGCAGAGCGCGTCACGGCCCGGTCGCGAGCCAATAGCAGTGGTGTCCTCTCGCGCGGGGAAATCGAAAGCCGGTTGGTCACACGGCGCGGACCAACCCGACGCGGTCAGCGCGAGCCCATCGTCGTCACGCCGTTGATCGACCCGCAGGTCTCCGCGGGGACGCTCGACGTGCGCCTGGGTCGGCATTTCATCGCTCTCCGGCGCACGCGGATCCCCGGGTTCGACCTCCTGCGAATGATCCGCGAGCTGCAGCGAGATGGGTGGACGAGCCGGCAGATCCTCGAAGAGCTCGCGATCCGGTTCAACCGGAGCGTGGAGAAGATCTATGTTCCTCTAGGCGACGAGTTCGTCCTGCATCCGTATCAGCTGGTGCTCGCCGGGACCCTCGAGTACATCGCCCTGCCTGGCGATGTCGGAGCGCATGTGCTGTCGCGTTCGTCGACCGGGCGACTCGGGATCATCAGCGCGACCGCGACCTATGTTCATGCACGGTTCCACGGGGTCGTCACCCTGGAATTGGTGAACACCGGCGAGACCCCTGTCTCGATCGCCCCGGGGATGCGGATTGCGCAGCTGCTCTTCGTTCGGGCCGGCGGTGGCGCCCGTCCGGGTCGGTACCAGCTCTCGACCGAGCCCGAAATCTCTCAGCTCGCGTTCGACCGGGACCTCGAGCGGCTCGCCCGCGCGCGGCCACTGCCCAATCTCCCCCGGGAGCCGCGCCCTACGCCGTCCTAGGCGAGTATTAGTCTACCCGCGGTAGGTGTGAGGTCGGCAGATGAGGGAGATGAGACCTTGGATGACCCTGGGCGCGAGACTGAGCTTCACCGGCGAATGCTCGCCGGCGACGCACAGGCGTTTAACGAATGGGCCAGTTTGCTCTTCCCGGAGCTCTATACGGCCGCGATCCGGCGGGGTCTGCGCGAAACGGATGCCGAGGACGCGGCGCAGAGTTCGATCCTCGCGGTGATCGAGCGGTTGCGCGATGACGAACCCGTGTTACCTCTCGGATTGGGTCTTCGCAAGTACGTCTTCGGTGTGCTACGTCACCTCGTAGCCAACCAGCGCCGACGGGAAAAGGCTGAGCGCGGGACGGTCGACGTGGAGACCCTCGGTGACGTGCTCCCGGAGGCGCCCGAGAGCTCGAGCGAGGACGACACGCCGGCAAAGCGCAAGCTGCGCGAATGCATCTCGAATGCGCCGGCTCGGCACGCCAAGATCATCCGATTGCGGTACTTCGACATGGCCAGTACGAAGGAGATCGCCGCGGCCATGAATATCAAGGCGTCCTCGGTGTACCAGACGCTGCAGCGTGCCGAGGACTGGATCGAACGCTGCATGAGTCAATGAAGGGAGTGAAGTAATGACGAAGACCAAGAAGGTCCAGCCCCGCCGAGGGGCGGTGGCGAAGCGACGGCCCACCGCTCCTGCCAGGCATCAGCATCCGCTGCTCGACGCCGCCCTGTCGGAGCTTGCGGGCTCGGATGCCGGCGCCCGCATCAAACTGACGGCTCGCGAGCGGGCCCAACTTCCGATCGGGTGGCAACAGCGCCTGCGAAAGCGACTTCAAGAAGCGCTGGACCGTCGCGACGAACACATCGTTGCGGTGGAGGAACTGATCGCCAAAGCACGGGCCCGAAGCGGTCGCTCCGCGAAGGAGATCGCGGGGAGCATCGGCCTGCCCGCCGAGTTTGTCGCTGAACTTGAGGCGGGGATCGACACCGCGCGAATCCTCGAAGCCCGCGCGAGCACGATCGCGGCGCTTACCGACGTGCTCGCGATCCCCCGTAGCGAGTTCGTCCTGAGCCTCACCACTGCACTGGGATATGGCGAACTCGCGCAAGCCGCCAGCGTTGCCGAGCAGGCCCACGGCTTGGAAGACCGCGACGCCTGGCTCCTCCGCTGGATCGAGGAGTACGTGTCGGCCCGGTAGCCACGGTGCGAGGTGTGAGGTCCGCCGATGTACCGGATGAAGACGCACGCTCGGCTTGACCGCGCGGCGCATCGGAGCAGTAGTTGGAAACGGCATCGGCCACGCACACGATCGACTACACCGTCGACACCATTCCCCAGCAGACCGACGCGCGCGAGCTGAGCGCTTCGACCATTCTCAAGAACGCCGGCCTCGACCCCGCGGCACGCTACCTGATCGAGCTCCGCGGCAAAGAACAGGTCTCCTATAAGGAGCGGCCGGACGCCGAGATCAAGATGCACGAGCACGCCCGCTTCATCTCGGCAGCGCTAGGCCCGACTCCGGTCTCATGACCACACAGGGCCGCGAGGCATTCGAGGCCGACCTCCGCGGGCTCGGGCTTCAGCCCGACGCGCGAACGGACGGACGCACGATGTTCCCATTCGTCGTCCCGGTCGGTCGCTTCGCGGATGAGCCGGTCCACCTCGGCTTCGACGTACCCCCCGACTGGCCGACGACCCCACCGAGTGGGCCCCACGTCTCACCGCGCCTGGCGCAGACCCAGGGCGCCAGCCCGGGCGGGACGAACCAGAACGTGCACGGCAGCAACTTCGGTTCGGACTTTGAGTATTGGAGCCGGCCTTACCCGGCTTGGGGTCGGGACGGGCGGAGCGTCGATGCGTACCTGGCCTTCCTCCGCAAGCTCTTCGCCGAAGCGTGAAGGAGTTCAGCCTCGCCATGACCGGCGCGATCGATGAGCAGCTGCGCGCTCACCTCGTCCGCGATGACGGTCAGGAGGACCTGTGCTTCGCGCTGACCTATCCAAGCCGCGGCGAGCGCCGACAGACGACGCTGATCGCGGAGGTCATCCTGCCCCGCGATGGCGAACGCCGGGTGCACGGCAACGCCTCCTTCTTGCCGCAGTACTTCGAACGGGCCCTCGGGCTCGCGCTGAGCAACGACGCAGGGCTGGCGTTTCTGCATGCGCATCCGGGCACGGGGTGGCAGGGCATGAGCCGGGATGACGCCGAAGCCGAACGCGGGATGGCCGCGGGCGTGTTCGCGGCGACCGGACAGCCGCTCGCGGGATTGACGCTTTCGGCGAAAGACGGCTTCTGGAGCGCGCGTGTCTGGGAGCGCGACGGCGACGGCGCGTTCGTCAGGCAGGACTGCGTGAGCGTCCGCGTCGTGGGATCAAAGCTGATGGTTGCGTGGCATCCACGCTTGCGCCCGGCGCCGCGTCGCACGGAAAGCCTCCGGCGGACGATCGACGCATGGGGTGCACCGGCACAAGCCGATCTCGCTCGTCTCCGAATCGGTGTGATCGGCGCGGGAAGCGTGGGGATTCCCGTTGCTGAGGCCCTGGCGCGCTCGGGTGTTGAACGTGTGGTCGCGATCGACTTTGACATCGTCAAGGAGCACAACCTCGATCGGCTCCTCCACGCCTCTGCGGAGCACGCCCTTGCCCGGACACCCAAAGTGGACCTGCTCAAAGCTGCCCTGCCGACAGCGGCGACGGCTGAGCACTTCGATCTCGACGCGCGGCCGATCTCGGTGTGTGACGAAGCGGGCTACCGCGCCGCACTCGACTGTGACGTGCTCTTTAGCTGCGTCGACCGACCCTGGCCAAGGAGCGTCCTGAACCACATCGCGTACGCGCACTGCATTCCGGTGGTTGACGGCGGCATCAGCGTCTCGCGTCTGCCTGACGGCCGACTGCGCAGCGCTGACTGGAGGGCACACGTTGCGGCCCACGATCGCCGGTGCCTGGAGTGCCTGGGCCAGTTCGACCGCGGCTGGGTGCAGGCCGACCGGGAGGGCCGACTGGACGACCCTCGCTACATCGAGGCGCTGCCTACGGATCATCCTCTGCGCGCCAGCGAGAACGTCTTCATCTTCAGTCTGGCAGCCGCCGCGAGCGAGCTCATGCAGTTCCTGCTCCTGGTCCTGGCGCCAGCCGGCATCGCGGACGTGGGCGCGATCAGCGCTAGCCTTCCCGCCCTCCGTGTCGAGCGCGACACCCGCTCGTGCGAACCCTGGTGTCTTTCCCCGACGCTCGAGGCACGAGGAGACCGCGCCGGCCACCCAGGCACGCGAGTTCCGGACTGATGGATCCCCGCCTACGACCAAAGTTGGACTGATGGGGCGAAATGTTCACGTCGTCTATCTACTAAAAGAAGGAGAGGCGGATTGGAAGAGCTGATTCTTGCGCTCGCGATCGAGCGCGGCGGATGCCGCGCCTGCGGAAGCCCCTTGCGGGGGGTCCTCACCGAGGTCCTCGAGCACTACGGCGTCGCGCACCGGGACGCGATCGTCGCCGCCACGGCGCTGACGTTGCTCACGGGCGTTGGCATCCGGATCGCCCTCTCGAACCGGAGCTGAGCTGACGACCACCAAGCTGCGCGAGCACCGCCAAGCTTAGGGGCAAGCGAATCATCAGACGCTAGAGTCGCGATCGGTACTCCCCTCCCCGATCGGAAACGTGCGGAGGCAAGCCAGAGACTCGGCGGCGACCGCCGCGCTACGTCCAGGTTCGTCAGGTCGCGCCGCTGGCACGCGGAGGTCAGGCGAGCGCGTACTGCGTGCGCGAAGTAGAGTAATGCGCATCACCATGGCAACCGCTATTCACGTGCGATCACTGGCTGCAAATCCTTCGCAGTCGTGAGGTCAAGTCGAAGCGGCGTGCCCGAACCGAGTCCCGCAACGCTCGCACGGGAGGGAGTGGAGAGAAACGTAATGGCTCTCGCGTTCGACAAGAACCGAGGCTGGGGATGGCAAACTGACCCCTCTTTGACGATCGTTTGTACGCCCAAGTCGTTGCCGCGACATAAATGGATTCCCGCGGCCAAGACCGCTTTTGGGATCAATCCCATCAACTACGCGCCCATGCACCAACTCGCACGGGTGGTCAAGGGCTACAAGCCCACGATCTCGCATCTGGCGGTAGTGCGAACCTCGTACTGGCACACCAACGGCGTGCGCCTCACGGTCGGCTTCCTCGATGACCCACCGCAAGTGCTCCGCAAACGGATCCTGTCCCACATGAATGCCTGGGCCAAGACCGCGCGCGTCCGCTTCGTTGAAACCAAGACCGATCCCCAAGTGCGGATCGCCCGTAGCGGTGGAGTGAATGGTGGCTACTGGTCTTACATCGGGACGGACATTCTTCACATCTCCGCTAACCAACCCACCTTGAACCTCGAGGGCTTCACGATGCAGATGCCCGAAGCGGAGTTTCATCGCGTCGTCCGCCACGAGACCGGACACACGCTGGGGTTTCCGCATGAGCACATGCGTCGGCAGCTCGTGAAACTGATCGCTCCCACGAAAGCAATTGCTTTCTTCAAGAGAACCCAACACTGGAGCGCGCAGGAAACCCGGGATCAAGTTCTCACACCGATTGAGGAGTCTTCGCTGCTAGCGACGCCGCAGGCCGACCCGAACTCGATCATGTGCTACCAGATTCCGGCAGCGATAACGAAGAACGGTCAGCCGATCATCGGCGGCCTCGATATCGACGCCATTGATTACGCCTTCGCCGCCCAGATCTACCCCAAGCCGGGCACGCCGCCGGCAACCCCGCGGCGAGTGCGGAAGAAGAGAAAGACCTAGTCCGACCCGCCAAGCTCGCGGTTGGACTACACCTTCGAGGATCTCGAGAATGTGAAGTGGCGGATTCAGATCGTCGTAGGGGGCCGCCAGTAGACAAGGAAACACAGGAGATCGACGCGGGTCGGGCTCGGCATGTTTCGGCTCCGACACACGGTAAGGAATTAGCCGATTGGGAGATCGACCCGCGATTGGCAGCGCGCACTTAGTTCATCCGGCCGCGTGTCTCTCGCTGACTTGTGTCTACGACTTGGAGCGCGTCCCCAGGGACGTTCGTACGTCGTCTCCCAGAAGGACGATTCGGTTCGAGGTTCGCTCCGCACGGCTTCTACTGCACGAGTCGGGGACAGGGATCGTCCTTGCATGCCCGGAGTAGACGCGTGAGGCACCAGGTTGGGAGCGGTGCCGGAGAACGTCAGACCGAATAAGAGTGGGCCACTCACGCCCGCGAGAAGATCGCCGGGTTTGAGGTCTCCCAGCGGAAGTGGTTTGACCTCGGCCGCAACGACCGTGGAACCGGGACCGAACGCCTTGCCGACCGCGGCAGCGAGCACCCACTCCCCCGCTCCGACCGGCGCGGACTGCGCCAGCGTCGCTGGTTGACGAACTTCGAGCTTGCACGCGTCGAGGCCGATGACCACAACCCCGGATTTCGCGGTGACCGCGGGAGCACCTTGCGCCAACGGCAAGATCGTCGCGGTGGGTTCGATTGGCATCGCGAGCGGGACCGAGGTCGTCGCCAGCTGTTGTAGGACTGAAGCTGGCGTCACGCGAAGGGTGGCCTGCCAGGTCGCGGGGCCCGCGGTTTGAGCGGGACTCGCCGTGTTGGGACCAGTCCCGGTGCTGCCGCGCGGGAAGGTCACGGTGAGTTGCTGGCTCGACACGTCGACCGACTCGACGCGAGCGAAGATCTGACTGCCTCCAGTACCGACGAAGGCGGCGACTGGCGTCGGTAGCGGCGCGATCGGTGTCGGCTGAGCCCGCGGCGCCGCGGTCGGGCAAGAGCTGGCCGTCGCCGGTGGCGTGGCGGCGACCACGGAACTCGTGGCGGGCGGAGTGCTGGCGGCGGCGCCTGGCCCCGCAGACGACCCGCACGCCATCGCGACCACCACCGAGACTCCGAGTGTGAACAGAGTCGTGAGACGTGAAGTCGCAGTCATCGTTCCCTCCCCAAGATCTCGACGCGCGAATGCTCCAGACATCGTCCCGCGAGTCGGTTGTAGACTATAGTCTGTAGACGCTTAGTCGCACCCTCGCGAAGGTACGGCCGTGCGCCGGTCGTTCTCTCGCTATCTCGGCTTGGCGATCCGGGAGCGCCGCGAAGCGCAAGGGTTGTCCCAGGAGGCGCTCGCCGAGCGCGCCAAGCTGCACCGCACGTACATCTCGATGATCGAACGGGCGACGCGCAATATTTCCGTCGACAAGCTCAGCGGTATCGCGGAGGCTCTGGGGCTGCGGCCCTCGCAACTCCTCCAGCGTGCCGAGAGTCTGCGAGACCGCGGCCGGGCGTAGCGCTGAGTCGCTTCCATCTCGATCAAGCCGCGGCGATCAACTTGATCGCAACGGGCGGTCGACGCAGCCGCCGTACCTCAGCGTCGCGAATCTCGTAAACGCGCTGCGAGCTGATCCCTAGCGCTCGGGCGATCTGCGGACCGCTCAGCCTTGGACATCCGATCCCGTACAACCGCTCGAGCACCACGCGGCCCTGGGCCGTGCAACTGACCATGGCGGCGCGCACCGCGCGGCAGCGCTCGTCGAGGAGCAGCTCCTCGTCGAGTTCACCGCCCTCAGCTGTACGGCTTTCGGCGAGGATGTGCCCCGTCGCACCATCTAAGGAGAGGACCGGGGCGTCCACGCGCAGGATCGCCTCGACGACATGCTGCGGGCGGTTCACGCGCTGCGCGACTGCGGCGAGGCGAGTGGGCGAGCCATCCTCGGTGGCTCCCAGAAGCGCCCGCCGAGTGTCGCTGCGTACCGCCTGCATGCGCTGCGGCAGTTGGATGGCACCTGCCTGCGACTCCGCTCGGGCGATTTGCTGCTTGATCCAGGTGTAGCCGTAAGCGGCGAAGGGAGCACCAAAGGACGGATCGAAGCGATCGACCGCGTGGATCAGCCCTTCGACGCCTGTTTGGATCAGATCGGCGAGCGGAATGCGGCTCACGTGGGCGACCTTGCGAGCGCGCCGGACCGCGAGCGACAGCTGTGCGCGAATGAAGTAGTCCCGCGCGGCTCGTCGCGCGGCTTCGACATCGAGCTGCTCGAGGGTGGATGGCGGATAGGCCGCGGTCAGAGCGGTTAGCTCCTGATCGAGGGCCTGGAGGAAGGCGCGTGCCGCAGGATCCTGCCGGGATGGACCGCGGAGCTGGCGATCGAGCTCGAGTGCGCCGGTGAGAAGCGCCTCCCCTACCGCGACAGCCAGCCGGGTCGCGTGTCCCGCGAGAGCGGTCCTCCCGTGGGCTGCGAGCTGTTCGGCCAGGATGCCTAGCGGACTGAGCAGCGCCGGGACAGAACCACCCCGGCGGGTCCACTGGCGAGCAGCGCGGACCAGGTATGACTGGCTTCTCGCACTGGTTCGGGCGAGCTGCGGAAAGATGGGCAGGCGGTGGAGCGCTTGAAGCGGAACGACCGCGAAGCGGAGCTCGGATCCGCTTCGGCGCGCGCTGTGAATGATCTCCGCGAGCAAAGGTTCCTGCTGGTCATCGAGGGTGGCTACCGCAGTGGGTCCGTGCTCGTAGTCGGCCAACGCGTTTGCGTCAGCGACAGTTGCAAGGCTCACGAAACCTCCTCGACCGGCTGAGCCGGCTGCAGACTATAGTCTGCAATCTCTACACAGCATGAAGCCACGCATTTCGGTCTTCTGCAACGCATCGGGCCACTCCCAACCGCGGAGCGCGGAAACTTCTCGCGCTTCGGAAATCGCGCGATGAATCCATCGCCAACGCGGTGGGAGTTAACGATCCAGCGGAACTGGGCGCTTCAGCGCGAGCCCGAAGTTCGTCTCCGCCTCAAAAACATCGGCGACCGTCCTGTCGAAGTCGTGCTGCCCGAGCACACCCGGGTCCTGGAGGTAGGCGACAGTTGCGAGGTCGTTATCCCCAAGGGCGTGACTGGGCTACTCCGTGCGGAGCGGCATCCGTCCGATCAGGAGAGGTCCTTCTGGAGCAGCCGGCTGAAGATCCAGACCGGATGGCGGGATGAAGTCGGCGGGCCTTTGAAGTGGACGCCCGACGAAGACGACGAGGCCGTGGCGCGGATGATGTCTAAGACCTCACGTGACGATGGCGTGATCTGACTCGGAGCCTCCGGGCTTAGTTAATCGTCGCCTGTTCGTTCATTCGCTGGTCCGTCTCGCTGGGACGACGAGAGCGCTCAGAATGAAAGCCGGAGGACCAGGGGAGAGTGGACGATCCGCCTATTCCCGATGAGCCATCGGCTGTTGAACGCGAGGTCGCGTTCGACGAACCTGCGATTCCGGACGAGCCGCCTACGGTCAAGCCGGACCCGCTCCTGGCTTCTCGAAGGCGGTGAGGTTGCATTCGCGCGCCGCCGCGAGATGTACCTTTCCGCAAGCTGACTTTGACTTAGCCGGATGCCTTACACGCATCGCCTCGTAGAACCTGTCGTTATCCGGCTCCGGTACGTCGCTCTTGTAGAAGAGGAACTGGCGAAGGCACGGGCGAGTGCGAGTACTGCGAAATACGCACTGGACGTTGAGACCAAGACCGTGAGGTTCCCGGTACAAGAGTGCGTCTTGGCGGACCTTCTTGAGCTGTTACGCAAGGCGAAGGTCGGGATGCTTCCGGAAGACAGCGTGCTCGTCCAAACGATCGGCGGCCGCGGAGAACGGGCGAACTTCCACGTCACGTACGGGAAGGGACCCATCGAAATCAAGTAGCCGGACGGCATTTAGCCGAGGCTGATCTCTGTGTTGAAATGCGGTGGATAGGCGGCGACGGTTAGTTTCAGATTCAGCGTCGCCAGCGCCACGTCGATTAGGTCGATGCTCAGATCGACCACCGCGTCACTCTCGAGGGCGTCGACACTGATGCCGAGACGCTCTGCGAGCTCAGGAGTATCGACGCCCGTTCGCCGCGCGCCGGTTATGACCGCCTCCCAGAGGACACGCCGTACTCCGGCGCTCGTGTGGTCTGCCATCCGCTTGCACCCCCACCTCTCCCAACCGTCTTAACCGGGTAAAACGGGCATCAGCACGCCACGGCGAGGGACTGCAAGCGACCCGTTCGCGACAGAGCGGACACGGCTCCTACGAGAGCGCGGCATCACGGTGGCGGTGGGGTGGTTACCTGGCCAGGATCCAATGGAACCGCTTCCGAAAGGGAAATCAGCGCTGCATACTATAGTCTACACGCCGGCGTTGCGCGGAGTTGGCGGCCGGTGGCAGTAAGAGAGCGAGCCGGTGCCTCCGACCAATCAATCGGGCGGATCTCTTCGACCGGCTCGAGCGCGCCGAGCCCCTCCTCGGCGCGCGCCTGCCGAGGCATGACCAGCGAGGGATCGGTTACGAGCGTTTGCTCTCGGGGCTTCGCGTGGAGAATTGGCACATCGAGGAAGACCGGATGGTCGGCGAAATCGGCGCGCCAGCGAATGCGCCGGCCCATCTTGCTGATGTACTCAGGCGGGATGCGGCTCGCCAACGCGTACGAGCGCAGGGTCTTCGGATGCAGATCGAGGCGGTTCGCCATCTGCGGCGTGCTTAGCCACTTCGGTGGCGAGCTCGGACGCGTCGTGGCGGCCATCAGGCTTCCACTTCCGGCGATCGTGCCGGCCGATCTTGCGGCCGCGTGGATCGACCTTCATCAAGGCCTGCTGCCACATCACCAGGTCCGCCGGCGGGTGCCCCTTGTGGTAGTGCAGCTGGGGCGCAGGGCCGTGCTGTCCGCTCTTGCGCTTCGCCAAGTACTCCGCGAGCGCGGCCGTCAGCACGACGTTGAGCGAGAGCCGCTGCGCGAGCGCGTACTCGCGCGCGGCCCTCGTCAGTTCGGTTGGATATCTTCCGCACAGCGGCTCTTTCGTCTCCAGCCTCGAGGTCACGCCGCCGTCCGGGGCAGGACCTGCAAGCGCGGAGCGCCCTTGAAGGGAAGGGCCAGGCGAGGCGCGGGTGCTCCGATGCGCCTGGGTGCGAGCGGGTCTGGGATGCCACTGGCGCGGTTGCGGGCATAGCTCTGGAGTTGCTCGCGGGCGAAGAGGTCACGGCCGATGACGCTCGCGATCCCTTGGTCGTAGCCGCGGTCGCGCAGCGCCGCCTCGATCCGCTCGAGCTCGCCGGGCTGGAACGGACTGGGTTGGAAGGGCTCCCAGCGCAGGCCGAGCTCGCTCGCGATGGTCTGGTCGATCTCCTCGCAGTGATGGCGCAGCTCGCCGAGCAGGCGGCGCGCCTCGTAGGCGCCGGTCGGTTTTTCGAGGAGCTTTCCGACCACGCCGAGGGCGGCGGAAGCGGCCTGTTCACGCCGTCCCCGCCGCTTCGGCTGCGCGCCGGCACCTGCGGGCATGTGACGAGCCATGAGCTTGCGCTGGTCGCGGATGGTCAGATGCTTGTAGCAATCGTTCAGGGTCGTGGGGTCCTCCCAGAGGCCGAGGGTCATGATCAGGTCATCGGGCATCTGTTGGATGTAGCTCCAGTAGATCGCCCCGGCGGCGCGCAAGGTGTGCGGATTGGTGGCGCCGAAGCGTAGGCGCGCCAGCTGATTCTCGAGGATGCCGCTGATCGTCCCGTAGGCCAGACCCTCGGGCGCGTCTGGGCGGACCCGGAAGATCGGCACGACCGTGAGCTCGCCCACGAGCACGGGGTCAGCGCCCCAGCGATCTGCCTTCGCCGCCGATAGACGGACGGCGTACTCGCCGTCGCGGAGCGGCCTCGTGAGCGAGCGTTTCTCGAAAGCGAGCAGCTTTTCGATCTGGCGCAGGGCGACCGGAGGGATGAGCAGCTCGGGAACGAAGGGGTACCAGGCGGCCTTGCCGCTTTTGGCGCGTGCGATCTTCACCATTACGGCGAAGCGGTCCTCGTCCACCTTCGTTCCGGTGATCGGATCCGTGCGCAGATGCAGCAACGAGCCGGTGGTCGCGGTGTCGACCCGCCACATGCAGTAGAGCGTGCAGAGCGTGAGCACGGTGTTGCGCAACTCAAGCCAGTACGCGTAGTCGCTCACCTGGCCGCGGCCATGGCGTTCATCGGCGCGGGCGAGCTGCTCTTCCAGCGCCGCAATTGCCAGGGCCACCTGGTCGACCTCGGGGTACCACTTCGTATCGTCTCTGGCGCTGTTGCCGTCGGGGCGGCGTTTGCAATTCCACTCGTCCCGGTGCAGCTCCTCCTCGGCCATCGCCGCCTTGATCTCAAGCTCATGCTCCGCGGTGATCACGACGATCGGATTCTTGCGGGCGATGCGGCCGCGAGCGAAGAAGTCGAGGAGACACGAGGCGCGGATCTCGATGGTCTGCTCGGACAGCCCACTTCCATCGAGGCGTCCGCCGTAGTAGAGGAAGTCCACGATCCGCTCGCTCGTGAGCAGTCCGTCGAGGGTGAAGGGCTCCCACTTCTGCAGCGCCGCGTAGCGGAGGAAGTACTCCACGGTCTTGATGAGGTTGTCGCCGCCGGAGATCGAGAGCGTGGCCTTGCGCCGGTACCCATCCGGGCCCTTGCGCGCATCGACCCCTTCGCCCGTCCATTGCTTGAGGACCTTGGCACGGATGATCTTCTCGATCGCCTCGACTTTGGCGAGGTCCGCCGCCGGCAACAGTAGGCGGGCCTGGGCGCCCGTGAGCTCGGGACGCGGTTTGGTCTTCGAAAACTCAGGCACCGGCCGCGTGCGCTCGCCGAACTTGGCCGCGAGGTCGTACATCTTCATGCCGTTCTTGATCGGCTGGATGTGCCGCCCGCGCTTCTTCTCAAGGCCCGGGTACCAAAGCTCCGCGAGGATCTCGTCGAGATAGTCACGGAACTTCGGATCCTCGAGGTCGGCGTCGAGGCTCGTGGGTAATCCCGCGTCGCGCAGACCAGCGAACCACTGCAGCGCCCAGGTCCGATAGGGGCTGGAGACCACCTGCTCGTTGATCATTCGGTAGACGAAGTTCATCGTCGCGGGCTCGATCCCCGCCCAGCTTCGGTTCCAGCGGCGTCGCTGAGCGGCGCGCATCGCATCAGTACTTGCCCCCTTCATCGTGCCGCCGCCTCGATGACCTTGGGGGCCTTGACGGTGATCGCGCGGCGGCGTCCCGAGGGCACCCGGCCGAGCTGCTCGAAGCGCGTCCAGTCGGCGATGAACTGGCTGGCGCGGATGATGTAGCTGCGTCCGGCCATGAGACCGTGGAGTTGTCCGGCGGTGAAGTAGCGCACCAGGGTGCGCCGGTCGAACGCGCCGCGGAGCAGCAACGCCAAATCCTCGACGGTGAGGACGGACCGTAGAACCACACCCTCCCAGACCAGACCACCGGGATCGCCACCGCAGGACGCGCAGGTCGTGGAGACGCCGGGGGTTTGGGCCGGCTCGTTTATTTCTTGCATTTGTGTGCCACCTCATTCATATCAATGGCGCACCCGGAACCCGGATTAAAGGAAGCGGTCGGTTTCGCGCATTCCGAAGCACTCCGAGGCATTTCGACGCATCCCCGAGCAGTCCCAGACCATCCGGTGCACGATCAGACCAGATTTCTGACCAGGTACGGCTTCTACCTGACTGAGTTGGACTGCCCGTTTGCGATCAAAAGTGCGTAAGTTTCTCCGATTACGCTCTCTCGTCCGATTCGCTTCCGAGTTTCGGTGCGCGTCAGTTCTCTCCTGACCTAGCGCGGAAAAGCCGGACGCGGGGAATACCAGAGGAAGGAGTTTCGCGGCCGGGCGAATCTGACACGAGAGTCGGCGCGTTCGAGTTGCAGGGCGACGGCCGCTGCGGCCGTGTGCCCTCCCGGGAGTGGTCGGGCGGCGAGGCCAACGCCGCGAAGCCCGCAGGAGCGTCCGACTCCCTCCGACTCGGACGATCACTGAGCTTCGCGGCACGCTCCCTCTACTTAGATAACGGCGGCCCTCTTTTCAATAGGGGCCGGAGGCGGTCTTCGTCGACGACGTTGTCGTGGTGAACCTCAGGGCTTGCCTTCGCCGTGCGCGCGAAGCTCGGGGTTGTTCGTCGGATGGGCGCCTCACTTTCCTATTAAGCCTCACTCCTATTAATAGGAGTGAGGTCCCGGCTGACCAGCCGATTGGGTGAGTTGTGCTGGACCTGAGTCGAGCGCTATGCGCCGCTTGCTCATCGCGAGCTTCTTCTGTTCGGCGGCAGAGCTCGACGAGCCGCTGGTACTGCGGCCGCACGACGAAGGTTTCGACCCGGCCGGACCGCATCCACGGCGGGATCGGGCGCAAGCAAGGGCATGATCCTGCCCTGTCGAGGTTGGAGCCCGCTTCTATGGAACTCAAGCAGCAGACGGTTCGCCGCGACTGCGTTCTCGCCAGGAGGCGCGCCGAGATGAGTGCGGTGGAAGTTGAGGCGGACCTAGATTTGGGCTTCGCGCGTCGGCGTCGTCTGAGGCATTAGTTGATCACCAAACGAAAACACCCCCCGTCGCACATGAACGTAGCCGCGCCCGTCGTGAGGTCGACCGCGCCCGTACGTTGGCTTGCGCCACTTCCGGGCTGCGAGAACGAAAAGGTCCGGCCGTCATGGGAGATGCTCTCGAGGATGAGTTGACCGACCAAGGCGGTCTGCATCGGTACCGCCGTAAGAGTCACTCCGCGCAGCGCCCAAAACTGGCCGGTCCGATAGTCGTGTACGACGATCACGCCCGAGCTCGGCTGCGCAAGGGCCTCAGTCTCAAAGGCGAGGTGCGCCAGGACCGTGGCGTTGGTCGAAGCGAGATCCGTACCTCCACGGTCGCCGCGCCGCGGGCTTGGCGCACGCAAACAAACCGTTAGTGCCTAGCCTCGGGTCAGCCCTACCCACACGCGGTCCCACCAGGACCTGCAGGTTGCGTCAGCGTCGGAAGACCGCTCGGACCTGACACGCGACTGCCCTCGGCGATCAGGAGTCGCAGGCTGCCATTCATCCAGGTGGCCGTTGCGGTAACCGCTCCGCACGAGATCCATCCTTGTTGAATCAGGGCTGGCGCGAGCGTGCCGCGGGCATCGCGGTTTGCAGAACTGCCACAGTCAAACCGCCAATGGCTGCCTCCACTGCCTTCTGAGCGCGCAAGTGTCGGCAGGCAACGATCGCAAGTACGCGAGCGCTCGACGGACAATGGTTCGCATGCATGTTCAAGTCGAACGCCGCGTACGCGCGGCCGCCGAGGAGCTCCGGGGGCTCGGCGCGACGCCGCCGACAGATCGGTTCGTGTGTCCGCTCTGCCTGCACACGCGACCGCTGAAGCAGGCCTCACGCGCGCACTACCCGGCCCAGGCGATCCCGTGCGCACGCCGCTGGGTCGAGCTGCTGTGCGTCGGGTGCAACTCGTTCTTGGGTCGCGTGTACGAGAACGATGCACGCGACTTCATCGCCGGCGTCTCGCGCATGTCGTTCACGGCAGCCGATGGCGGCATCGTGCGCGGGAGGGTCGAATCGCGGCGAAGGGCAATGGGAGGCGGGATGCGGTTCCTGAGCCCGAAGCTCGGCAAAGAGTTCGCGCGCATGCGGAATCGTTCGACGAAGCGCAACGTCGTGCGTATGACGATGCTCAACCTTGACGACCGCGCGACACGTCGTGCGCTTCTCGCCTGGTCGCTTCTGGACTGGTTTCACTTCGCCGGCTACCGCTACCTCGCCTCACCCGGCGCGGCGATCGCGCGCGCTCTCGTGCTCGAGCCTCTCGCGAGCGCGCCCGACGGCCTGTGGTTTCAGGGTGCGCAGATTGGATTGCCACTACCCGCGCCGGAACCTGTGCTCCTTGTCCGCGCACCAGCGAGCGCGACGAGCCTGCGGGACGCCGACGAGGTGCTCGCGCTCGGCTCGCGTTGGGGCGGTGGCACCTGCGTGCTTCCGCTTGCGAGCGACGCGACCGGTCGCGGCTGGGAGCGGATGGCGGAACTCGCGCGCGACGGCGCTCTGTCGTCCGTGCGTGCGTTCGGACTACGTCCTCTCGCGGCGGAGTTCCTGGACGGTCGTCTGCACGCCGAGATGCGCCTGACTGACGAGGAAGGCAGCGACGTGTGGGTGACGCTCGCGCTCACTGCGGAGGACGCGCGGACGCTGTGTGCGGGGGCACACCCGCTGCGGCGGTCACCGCGTCCGGACGCGACGGCAGTCGAGAGCGGCACCACGTACGCCTTCGACGTGGTGAGCGACGGACGCGTCCCCTAGCGCCTCAGTCGAACTCACCGCTACGCGCGCGGCGACGCGCCTCGCGCATCGTCGCGTTCATGGCAGCGTGAAACTTTCCCTCACGGGGAAGTGCGCTCCGTTTGGGGTGGTGATCGCTCGACTGCACGCCGTCGAAGTAACACCCATACCCATCGTTGGTCGAACCTCTGAAGATGCGGCAGAAGGCGTTGAGGTTACGGGTCCTCCCGGAGCCGCCGCTGTAGAGCGCGACTCGTTGATCGGCCGCGCGCGGGATCACCAGAAAATCCTGCACGATGACCGCGTCGTGACTCGCTCCGTCGAGCTCCTTCGCGAGCTCGGCGATGTCCACGACGTAGATGCCGAAGACGAAGAAACCGGGCTCATGAGAAGGATGCGACTTTGATCGTGAGTGGACTTTCTGCCCAAGCCCGCGAGCAAGCCCGTACTCGAGCGCGACGTTGAAGTTGAGATCAGTCAGATCGAGGCGTATGGCACGTATCCGGTTCCGATCTGATCAAACTACCGATTCTGGATCGAGTATTGCGAGCCCGGAAATGACGCTTGTCGGCTTTCGACGATTCCGGGGACCCGGTCGGGGTGAGATCCACGGCGATGGCGTGGTTGAAGACTTTAGCCGGCAGCGAAACTGCCGGAGTGGGCACTGGATTGTGTCCAGTGCACGCGACGCCGACGACGCCGACCCAAAAGCCGCGGCCCATGCCAACTCTAATCAGAGGACGCGCTCGCGCTCGCCGGTCTGATCGCTTTGCGTGCAAGCAGAGCGCTGTCCTGTGGATGGCCGGAAACAACGTTGCTTCCAACCAGATCGGCCTCGGAGGGAAAAGCCCGGAGCTCTGGCTCCGGGCTTCGTCTGGCTCAGACTCCTGGGGGAATTAACAGCATTCCCAGCACGGCAGCAACAAAGAAACCCAACATGACGAGATGACGACGCCGCAAGAACTGCTGTCTCGCAGCTTCCACGTCGGGATCGGCTTGGCGGGCCGACCCCACACGAACCAACTGATCAAAGCCAGCCAGCAGGCGCCAAGGCCGCGCGATGTACGTGGTAATACCCGACCCTAGTACGGGATAAGAATCCCCGGTCTTCGATCGCACGACGCGGAGGTATTCGTACTGGTTCCAGAAAAGAGCCGCGCCTGAAATGACTAGTACGACGGCTAGATAAGCTTCTGTAAGCATCGATCTCCCTCAACATTGTCCTCCGGATAGGGTCCGGCACAAGGTGTTCGTAACACCAGAATGACTTTCGACAGGAATCAGTTTGAGACCGAAACCGGCCCCCACCGAGGTGACCGTGATTGTTTTCCCGCTCGCATTTCTTCCCTTCGCCTGGTCGAAACTGAGTACCAGTACTTCACCGGCGGAGGCACCACGATTCACGAACGGCCCAGCAATGTCGCTTCCAGACTCGGCGTTGCTCGAGTTCAGGCACAGCGAGAAGCCCGCGGCGGCGCCCGTCATCGTGCCACCACCTTCGGTTGCAGTTGCAACGAGGCCGTCCTTCGGCGTAAGCCAGAGCCCAAGTGACCCTTGAATGTTGAACCCGATCGGGCCGATCCCAATGCCAATATTGACGTTCGCGCTGACGCCGATGGAGCGGTTACCCCCCGGGAGAAACAGCGCAGGGGTCGTCCCACTCGAGGTCGACGAAACTATAGAAGAGTCAGTTCCGCAGTCGCTGCTCTCGCAGCCTTGATCATCGAGTGCGACTCTTAGTCCAGTCGGGTCTGCGAACCTAACTGGGTTCGCCGCCGCGTAAGCGAACGGATTCAATGTTCCCGGCGTCCCGACATCCTCGGTGGCCGGGTCCCGGCTGGTGAATCGAGCGACCACGGGGTCGTACCAACGAGCTCGCATGTACGTGAGTCCACTTGGATCCTGAAGTTGACCCGCGAGGCCCAGGTAGGTCGGAGTCGTCCCGGTGGTCTGCGCAAGTTGACCGTAGACGCGATAACGGAATGCAGAATTGACCGTGCCCGAACTTGCGACCTCGGCTCGGATGTTCTTGCTGCCATCCCTCGCAAGCGTGACCGTCGTCGCGTCAGCCTTCACGACGTAGATAGACCCGAGACCGTAAACGATGTTGTCGCTGCCTTCCTTCACTAGTCGCTGGATAGTTATGGACGGGTCCCAGAGGAAGGTTGTGGTGCTGCCTTGCGTCCTTGATTGCAGTAAGCCATCGCCGTTGTAGGTGTATGTGCGCGCTGTGCCGGTGACCGTCGACCCGGTCATCCGGTCGAGCGGGTCGTAACTGAAGGTGTCCGCGCCGCGGTTGGTGAGCCGATCGGCATTTGACCATGTGTAAGAAGAGGCTCCGTCGCTGGTTAGCCGGTTGGCCTGATCGTAGGTATCGGTCTGGCTTGGACCGGTCCTCGCAGTGATGTTTGAAGCGCCGTCGAGTGTCAAGCTCTCGGCTACCGGTCCGGTGATGCCCTTGAGGCGGTTGAGTCCATCGTAGGTGAGCGCGAAGTGATCGGTGAGACCCGGTACGAAGACGGCGCGGCGGGCCTGGGTGTCACCGTTGGCGCTAAGGCGGTTGTCGCGCCAGCCGAGCATGATCTCCGCGGCCGAGAAGGCCACCGTCGGGTTGAGCTGTGCGGCGGTCGTACCGGGATCGTCGTCCAAACGAAGTGGCGTCGACCAGGTCCCAAGGTACGGGTCATACCGCGAGCCCCAGATGTCCTGCGAGGTGCCGCGGGTGTCACCCCACACCGCCCAGGCATAGCCGTCGGCGCGGACCGAGAGTGCGAGCGACTGCGCGTTGGCCGGCGACGGGGAAATCTCGATCGAGGCGGACCAGGATCCGCCCGCGGGCTTTCTCGCGGCGCGGACGTGTGCGGGCGTGGTGCGCGCGTCGATCCAGACCACGGTGAGGTTGCCGGCGCTATCGATCCCGATGCGCGGCATGGTTTGCGCGGTCGTGCCGGGATCGTCCGAGATCTTGGTGTTGGCTGCCCACGCCGAGCCGCCGCTCGCGAGCGTAGAGAAGTAGATGTCGGCGTTGCCGTTGCGGCTGTCCTGCCAGACCGCGTAGCTCGTTCCGTCGGAGCCCACCACGACATCGGGGAAGTCTTTGAGTGCGGCAGTGTTGTCGGTAACCTTCTTATTGGTGGTCCAGCTCGAGCCACCGGAGGCGAGGGTCGAGGAGTAGATGTTGTTCTGGCTCGAGCGCAGGTCCACCCAGACCGCGGTCTCCGCGCCGGCGCTGGTGCCGGCGATGTGCGGGTTGCGGTGCACGGCGCTCCCGCCGGTGTCGCTATTGACCTTGAGGTTGGGGGTGAGCCAAGTGCCGTTCGAGGCGGTGCGCTCGGAGTAGTAGATGTCGGGCTTGGCGGCGGTAGTGCGCTCGTCCTGCCACACCGCGTAGGCGTTATTGGAAGAGTCGAGTGAGAGCGCGGGGTTCTGCTGGATGCGCGTGCCGGTGTCGGTGTTGACCTTGACGTTGGTGCCCCAGGTTCCGGTGATTGGATCACGCTTGGCGAACTCGATGTCGGCGTTGCCACTGCGTGCGTCGTCCCAAATCAGGTAACTCGCATTGTCCGCGCCGATCGCCATGGCGGGGTGGTCTTGAACGACCGTGCCAGCGTCGCTGTTGACCTTGACGCTCGCCAGGATGCCGCTCGCCACCTCGTCGATCGCGGTGCGGTTGCCCTCGTTGTCGAGCGTGTACGTGTCGTTGGTGATCGTGCCACCGCTGGTCGAGTTCAGCAGCGACGTAAGCCGCTGGGCGTTGTCGTAGCCATACGTGGTGGTCATGCCGCCGGGCACGGTAAGGGTCTTGGCGAGCCCGGACGCTGTGTACGTGTAGGCGGACTGACGGCTGCCCCAGTCGGTGAGACTTGAGAGCCGCCCTGCGGGGCTGAACACGTAACTGACGGCGCCCACGATCGGATAGGTCAAGGTCGTGCGGTTGGAGTCCAGGTCGTACCCGTAGCCGAGCGTGCCACTCGGCTCGACCGCCTGCGTGAGCCGACCGAGACCGTCGTAAGAGTAGGTGGAACTGCCGGTGCCATCAGTCAAAGAGGTACGGTGGCTGAGCTCGTCGTAGCCGTAACTGATCGTGGTGAGACCGGTGGCCGAGACCTGCTTGAGCCGACTCAGCGCGTCGTACTGATAGTTGGTCTGCACGGTGTCCGCGGTCGTGCGCTGAGTGGGGTTGCCGTTGCCATCGAGGATGTAGCTGGTAGTGAGGTTGAGGACTCCCGTCGGGTGGGTGGTGAAGCTGGTCAGTCGGTTGAGATCGTCGTACGCGTAGTTGGTGACCACGCTGTTGCCCTGGGTGACCTGGGTGGCGTTGCCGTCGCCATCGCGGACAACGGAGGTCGTGTACACGAGGGTGGGCTGGCCTACAGGGTCTGGTTTTTGTTTGACAGTCGCGAGGCGCGCAGCGCCGTCGTACGCGTACGTCGTGACATTACCGTCGCGATCGGTGACCGTCAGGCGGTCACCCGCACCGTCGTAGGACGTGAGCGTGCTGTGGCTGAGCGGATCGGTCCTCTGGGTCACCCGATCGTTCTCGTCGTACACCGTGGTCCAGGTGTGATGGGTCGGATCGAGGGTCGGAGAGTACCCGTCGGGATCGACCATCGTGGTTTGGCGCGAGACGCCGTCGTAACCGAACGTGGTCTTGTAGGTGTCGGCGTCGATGAGCTGCGTGAGATTCCCCTGGCTGTCGTAGCTCAGACTCTGCGAGTAGGTGTAGTTCGGCGTCCCGGTTGTGTTGCCACGTGGAGAAATCATCTTGGTAGGCAGTCCGGGGTTTGCCGCGTCGCCGTACTCCCACTTCGTCGTCGCGTACGTCGACGGGCCGGTCGTGATCTGCTGGGTCGTCGAGAGCTTGACGTTGGTGGTGGGGTCGTAGGTATTCGTGCTCACGAAGCTGCGCGCGTCGGTCACCTGCGTGAGGTTGTTCTTCGCGTCGTACACGTAGGTGGTGACGTAGCGCGGCGCCGGCGGGACCTGCGGGTCCGTTTTGGTGAGCACGTTGCCGCGGGCGTCGTACGTGTAATCAGTCTCGTTGCCGTTGCGGTCGATGGTCGCCGTTAGGTTCGAGTAGGCGTCGCCGTAGACATATTGAAGAACATATGGGATGAGATTGATGGTGTCGGACTGGCTCAAAAGGCGCCAGCGCGGGTCGAAGAGCTGCGTGGTCAGATGACCGCGCGGATCCGTGACCATCGTGAGCTGGTTGCCGTAGGAAAAGTTCGAGATGTTTCCGGCGCCGTCCTTCTGGGTCGCGAGGCGCCCCTCGCTGTTGTACGTGTTCGTCACGCGCACGCGGCTGTCCGGATCGATCACCGCGCTGATGTGCTGACTCTGGTACTCGTAGATGTAGTGCCACGTATGGAGAAGCGGATCCTGGCCAGCGGCGTTGCCAATCTTGTCAACCACGCGAGTCAGCCGGCCGTTTTGGTCGTATCCATACGTGACTTTCCGACCGATCGGATCTTGGATGACCGTCAACCGGTCACCGTACGACAGGGGCAACGACACCGGCCCCGCACCCTCGGCGAAGACCTGGGTCTCCGACGAGAAGAGCCACGGACCGTTCGCGGTGATCCGGAAGCGCACCCACCGCGCGCTCAAACCGCCCAGATCGAACTCGTACCGCCAACGATTGCCGCTGTCGTTGATCGCGGCGGCGGCGACGGTCGAGCCACGCGAGGTGTATTGGATGTTGTCGGTGCTGGTGAGCATCTCGATCACCGCGGGTCGGATGATCCCGTTCCCCGCGTCCTCGTAGTGGAACGAACGCACGACGCCCACTCGCTGCGCGCTGCCCAGATCAACCGTCACATCAAGCGGCGTCGCCCCGAGATTCAGGTGACCCTGCCAGGAAGCGTCGCCGTAGTTCGTGGCGTTCCCCAGATTGCCGTCCGTGAGCTCGGCGTTGCCAGAGTCCGGATAGCTGGCGCTTGGCGCGACCGACTCCGAGTAGGTCTTGGTCGAGGCCACGTTGGTGCCCGCCTGCGCGACCGGGGGCGTAAAGCCGGCGAGGTACACCTGCATCTCGCTTGAGAAGATCCAGCCGTTAGCCACCACGTGGAACCGGATGTACCGCGCGGTCGCCGAGAACGCGAGGTCGTATCGGTACACCGGAGGGTTTTCGCTGATCGCATCAGCGGCCAGAGTGGTACCCCGCGACGTGTAGGTGAGGTTGTCTGGACTGGTGAGGACCTCGACGCTGGTTGGCCTGCCGATGCCGTAGTTCAGGCTCTCGTAGTAGTACGACCGGGCGACGCCGATGGGCTGACTGCTGCCGAGATCGATGGTGTAATCCACCGTCGGCGCACCCGAATGCCCTTGCCACGAGTCGTCGTAGAAGCTAGCCGGATTACCAAGGTTGCCGTCGGTGAGCTCGACGCCGCCGGTGTCCGGATAGCTGTTACTCGGAGGCGTGGACTCCGTGTAGGGCCGGCCGAGGGCGATGTTCGTCCCGGAGCTGTAGCCAAAGTTGACCACGCGCCCGACCGTGTCGGTGACTGAGCTCAGGCCGCTCGCCCCGTAAGCGAGCGTCAACTGGTTGCCCGCCGGCTCGTGGATCCGGGTGAGCTTGCCCGCGGTCGAGAACTCGTATTGGGTCTGATTCTTGAGAGTGAGCGTGAACGTGCTATCGCCATTCTTGGTGAGCACGTCAAAGACGTTCGGCGGGGGCGCGTACGTGCCGTCCTGATTCCTGATGAACGCGTCACGCCGGCCATCACCGCGTTTGATCTGCACCAAACCGGCGTTGTCGATAAGCGACCAGTTGAAGCTGTGGGTCCAGGCCGGACCGAGGGGTCCGCTTTCGACATCAGCTGAGCTGTACGAGCGCGAGAACGAAAAGTTCAGCAGCCGACCGGGAATGCTCAGGTCATCGGCTGAGGTCTTGTAGGCGCCGATACCGGTCGGGATGTCGCGACGGCCGAAGGTGTACGGATACGCCGAACCAAAGTCGTAGTCACCGCCGAGCGAGCCGAAGAGTCGCACCGTCCCAGTGTCCGCGTAGCGCTGCGGAGCAGTCCAAAGCGGAATTACGCGCATCGCGTCTTGGACGTTGCCGTTGCCCACACCGCCGAAGCCGGCGTACCAGACGTACTCCCCGCGGGTGTAGCCGGGCACGTACAGCCCGACCGGGGATCCGACCGTGTAGATGTCCAGGGTGTTCGAGTACGCGTACGTCGCGGCGTTCCAGGTGAGACCGCCGTCGACCGACTTCTTGTAGTACAGGTAGTCGCCGCGTTCGCCGCCGCGCACGTAAATGACGGCACCGCCGCGATCGAGGAACGTGGTCGCGCGCGACTCGCCGCCACCGGACAGACCGCCGGATCCACCGTGGTCAACCTGCGCGCTCCAGGCGCCGCCGAGAGTTCCAACCTGCGTACCTCGCCCGGACTGGCCGTAGCCAGAATCCGACTTGGCGATGTAGACCCAGCTGCCTGTGGTGGCGGTCTCGGTGAACTCGAAGGTGTGCGCGCGATAGCACTCGGCCGCGGCGTTCCCGCAGTTGTTGCCCGAGACCGGCCGAATCGAAACGTCGCCCGCCGCGACCGGACTGGTCCAGGTTGTAAGCGTCGGGTCGGTCGTGTAGCGGTACTGCGGAAGACTCGAGACGCAGCAGTGGAACAGATAGAGCTTGGTGCCATCACGTGACGCAACCAGGAGGGGCGCGCTGTTGCCGGCGTCGAAGGTCTCGGCTCCCAAGGGTGAGTACTCGGTACCCCAGGTCGCCCCGCTGTCGGTGCTGACTCGAACAAGGAGCTGCCCTTGGGTCGGAGAACCCGAGCGGCTATCGACGTAGGCGGCGATCGTCTTGCCCTGGAAGACAGCGAGCTGCGGGTAGGAGGGCGCGGCGGTCGACAGTTGCACCGAGGCATCCATGCCCCACTCGACGAAGTAGCGCTTGAAGCGGGTCTCAACGACCCCGCCCCCTGCGTCGTTCCGGAAAACGAGGCCGACCTGCCCGTTCGGAAGCAGAGCGGGAGCGGCGTACTGCGGCGAGCTCACGGTCTCGGCGCGAGCGATCCCCGGGAAGAGCCACGGAAGCGCGACTTCCGGAAGCGCTGGCGTGACGACGGGAAGGAGGACGAGGAAAAGGGCGAAGCCGACGAGGACTCGGACCCGCAGCTTCGCCGGTCGCCACTGTCGCGATGCGCCGAAGGGCTTGAGCACGATCCCCACCGAGATCGCGACGAGCAAGGAGACATACGCCATTACGGCGACGCCGAACATGACCCTTCCTCCTACCGCGTGGACCTTCCGAAGCGCGGAGCCCGCGCCTGCCCGCGCGCACCCTAGGCAGCGGGTCAACCAATGTCAACTTGTATTCGCTCGCTTGTGTGCTGGCCGCCGGTTGGGATGAGGGTCGGTACGATTCCACTGGTTCGCTAGCGCAAGCGCGAAGCCGAAGGAGTGTCGCCTAAGCGGCAGAGGTCCGTTCAAGAAGCCGTATGACGTGTTCGAGGTGCTGACTTGTACCGATCGCGCGCCAGTCAGACGGCGCCTTGGGGAGAGTCTTGCCGTTGGCACACTTGACTATTTCATCCTCTCCCCAACTGGCCGCAGCGCCGCGAAAGTCTTTCAGTCCGCGAATGCCTTTGCACAAGCCGTGGTATTGCGTGTAGTTGCCTCGGCTGATCTTCGTGCCCCTCGCAATAAGAAAGTGGTCGCCAGCGGTGTAGCGCACGTTCGCTCGCATCCCGCGGCTACCCTCGACCGGTGGAATAGGGTGTTGGACTGCGTAGTCGCCGTAACTGACGCGTCCGATCCCCAGAGAGTCCAGCTCCCTCCAGATCAGCCAGTCATACCGAGCGAGCGCTCCGATCGTGTCCTCATCGATCGCTTTCAGCGTGTCGGGTACGACCGTACCGGCGAGGACCACGCTCCGCCACTGATTCGGCTGCAGTCCTTCGAGCAGTTCGGCAATTTCCTTCGCTGTAAGCGGTGCGCCGCTACCGATGAATCCCAGGTCTAGAAAAAGGTCAACCATGCCTTCTGAGATGCGAAGCTCGTCGAGAAAAGCGTCGATCTCGGCCCGAAGCGCAGAACGGCTTCCCCGTACGACGCCCGTGAGTCGAACGCGCACACAGACTCCACGCTGAGCGAACTCGAGCGCTTCGTCGATGAGCTTCACGATGCGAGGATCCTGGCCCGGAGCAACAACCGCAACGCACGACAAGGCTTTCGCGTGCACATCCTGGAGGACGTGCTCGATCGCACGCCGCTTCGTGCCGCCTTTGAGTTCGACCTGAAGTCCGTACTTCACCCACCGAAGATCGAGGAAAAAGCCGCGGTCCACGCTGAAGACAGCCGCGAGTTCCTCCCCCGCCCGCGCCAGAACAGACTGCGCGCGCATGACCTCGTTGTCGCCCCGTTTCGTGGCGATCTCGATGAGTGGTGTCATTCGCCGCCAAGCCATATCGCTCGCGTGCGAGAGGGCCTTGAGCTCGCCGGGGAGCGACTTGAGGACAGGGACGTAGCGCAACGCGCCGCGGGGTCCGGGCCACGTCGGCCGGTGAACATCGAGCAGCACTGTTTGCGCGGGATAACGATTCACCCTTAGGGTTAATGCTATATGCTGCCGCAAGGAGTACCGAACCCGGAGAACGACCGATCAACATCGTGTTCGCGGACGGCCGGCTTGCCCGCGACTGCGCGTCCGAACGCGCCTGCGTCCGACGTTTCGGCGTCAACGGACGACGGGTGCAGCGCCGTCTGCAGGAGTTGCAGGCGGCGGAGGTGTTGAGCGATATGCGCAACGCCCCGGGTCGCTTGCACCCGCTTTCAGGCAATCGCGCCGGCGAGTACGCGGTCTCCATCCTCGAACCGTTCCGACTGATCCTCGAGCCAGCGGACGACCCGATTCCGCGGACGGACGACGGAACGGTGAACACAGACGCAGTCCGCTCCGTCCGCATTCTGGAGGTGACGAACTATCATGACCGTTGAAACACGCAGATGGCAGCCCGAGTGGAGCGTGCCGCCCGGTGAAATTCTCGCCGAAGCACTTGAGGAACGTGCCATGTCGCAAGCAGAGCTCGCCCGCCGCCTCGATCGGCCGATCAAGACCGTCAACGAGATCATCCGCGGAAAGGCCTCGATTACCGCCGATACCGCGGTTCAGCTCGAGCAGGTACTTGACGTGCCGGCGCGGTTTTGGCTGAACCTCCAGCGCGACCATAGCGAGGCGATTGCGCGTCGTCGGGCGGATCAGCAGCGCGATGAACACGCGTCCTGGATCGAAGCATTTCCCATCGCAGCTATGCGGCGTCAGAAGCTGCTACCGCAAACGCGCGTCAAGAGCGCAGTGCTCGAAGCACTGCTCCGTTTCTTTGGGGTGACGGGTCCAGAGGCGTGGCGGCGCCAACAGACCGCGGTGCAGGCAACTTTTCGTCGATCAACCGCATTTGAGCAGAACGCTGAGTCGGTGGCTGTGTGGCTTCGCCTCGGCGAACTCAAGGCGTCCCCCATTGCG
Source organism: Chloroflexota bacterium (assembly GCA_038040345.1). Taxonomy (GTDB): domain Bacteria; phylum Chloroflexota; class Limnocylindria; order P2-11E; family P2-11E; genus 3-1-20CM-2-70-9. The sequence goes on along the minus strand of JBBPIQ010000001.1, from coordinate 870,254 downwards.
ACACGACCCTTCAACGCACAAGCGCTTCGAGCCCTCATCCCTCAACTCCGTTCTCTTTCCCGCACCGATCCGTCCGTCTTTTCGGTCAAGCTCGTCGAGATGCTCGCGGACGTTGGCGTGGTTATCGCCTTTGTTCGCGAATTGCCCGGAACTCGCGTGATGGGTGCAACGCGCTGGCTATCTCCGGAGCGCGCGCTGCTGCAGCTCAGCCTTCGCTACCGACGGGACGACCAGTTCTGGTTTGCGCTTTTCCACGAACTTGGTCACCTGCTCGAAGGCAGCCGCAGACGCAGCTACATCGAAGTCGAAGACACTGCGGACGCAGATGAGAGCGCAGCAGATCAGTTTGCGAGCCGCGAACTACTTCCCGAGTCCGCGTACGGCGATTTCACGACCGCTGGCGACTTTTCCGAACATGCCGTGCGCGAGTTCGCGCGGAACGTCGACGTGGCGCCCGGCATCGTGGTGGGTCGGCTCCAGCATGATCGCCACGTACCTTTCGCCCGCCTCAACTACCTGAAGACGCGCATCGATTGGTCTGCCTAGCGGCTCTTCGGCTGGGGTCTCGTACATCAAGGAGGCAAGGGCAGATGACCATCGGCATCGCGGCCATATCTGATCGGCCGCTGGGTGAGCAATATCAGCGTGGAAATGGCCAAGAGTTGATCATCATGGCGGCCGACCGACATGTGACTTTCGGTGCGGAGAGTGATCGAGTCGAACGATGCCCCTGCGCCAAAGATGAGCCAAAGATGATCATCAGACGAGATTCCGTCATTCGCCCTACTACCTCCGCGTCACCCGCAGTTGGCGAACGCGGTTATATCCGGCACTCGGGGAGTGCGAGAAGGTTGTCGTTCCAAGCGCCATCCGCATAAGTCTTGACGTAAGGACCGCCCGGACCGTTCCAAACTCCCACGTTCGCGCGGCGGCCGCCGACGAGCGTGTAAAACGTGTTCGTTCCGTTGTTGATCGAATCGATGACTTGCTGACGAGTCCACCGCCAGTTCGCACCGCCTAGGTGCGTTATGCCGTGGTGCGGATCGGTGCGAGGCTGCTTGTTAATGCAAGTCACCTGAACATCGGCCATTCGTCTCTCCTGCTACCTATCTCGAACAGAATTCTGCACTTCTGATCACAACCTAGGACGGCGCTGTAGGAGGTAAGGATGTGACCGTCTCGTTCTCCTATGTCTCGTCAAAGAACGCCGTCGCCTTGCGCCGGATGCGTGTCAGAGCCTTTGACACCGGAGAGTGGTTCGCGTAGCCAAGCTTTGCTGCGACCTCTCCGACGCGGGTCACGCCGCTGCGAAGTAGCACGACGACCTGCTTCTCACGCGCGTCAAGCAGCGCGAGGAAGTCCTCAGAAAGGATCCGACCTTCTACCTCGGATTCGGGACCGTGCACAGGAATGGTGTCGGTCAGCTCAACAAACCGAACCTTCACTTTCCGCCGCTTGCCGTAGAGCCGGCGCTCGAAATCCTCTCTCGCGTACGACCATCTGGCCGAGAAGTCTTCTTCGACGCGATTGCGTCGCACAGCGTCGAGGATCCCGCGAAGGCGGCCCCCGGCGTCAGCCCGCTCAACGAGTTCCTCCGTCGCCTCCCTCGCGTCATCTTCACCACACCAGATGTCGCCTCCTCGCAGCGGTCGGTCGACGATCACCCCCGGCTCCTCGATGCTCGCCCGCGCCTTCCGAAGCTTCGCGGCGACCTCGGCGTCTGGATCCGGGCGACCGAATTCGCGTAGCCGGTTCTGGATCAACTCCGTCGCAGGACCGAGCCAGAAGTCGAGGTTGTGAGCGAGAAGGCGTAGCGGTTCGCGCTCAGTGAAGGCACTCATGCCAGAGCCCGGAGAGAGGTGCCGCCAAACGTGTGCCGCGAAGGCGCGGGCGAGTCGGTCGTCGAAGTCGCTTGGCAACGGACCGCGGATGGGCTCGAACAACGACGGCCAGAATCCGGTCGTGATGAGCGGGAGCCCAAACCGCTCGAGAAGCTTCCGCGATAGGAGGTGAAACAACGGCGCGTAGGCGTTGTAACGCTGCGCCGTCCACCGCGGAACGAAGGTGATGTTGATATCCTCGCGTAGGCGCACGATTGGCCTGATCTCTCGAGGGAGTTCCCTGACGAACGGTTTGATCCGATTGCGCAGCTGCGCGGCTTCCCAGGCACTGTTCCACAGGGCGATCCGGCCGACTCCTTCGTGGCGCCGGCGACGATCCATGGGCACGTAGACGTACTCAACCGGCAGCGGTCTCTCCGGGCGAAGCATCACATCCTGTAAGAAACCAGCCGAAATATTCGCGAGCCGCGGGTACCGGTCGGGTTCGAAACGAGCCGCGTCGTCTTCTTCGGACTCCCAGCTAGTAAAGCCTCGTACGGTCATCTGCCCTCCCTGGATGGTGCTCTCACTAACCAAACGGCAGTCGGGCCTCGTTTCGTTCCGGCCCCCCGGACGGCGACCGTCACCGCCTGCGTGTCCGCTCGCGCCGGCGGATATGTGAGGTTGCAGCCGTAGAAACCTCACTTGTCGTCTGGTGCGGTGAGCCACGCTCTCGTGGATAGTTGCGCGCTACGCGGGCGAAATGGCCGGGGTCGGGTAGCCCGCCCGCTTAGGGGTCGTCGTCGGCGAAATGCCCGTATATGACGACCAGCCCGCCCGCATCGACGAAGAGACGCGCGCTCATCTGCTTGATCACAGCGGCGACGACGCGCGCGGCGGCGCTATGCGCCTGGGGGATCGCCGTAAACATCGTGGGCAGGCCCGCGCCTCGGATGTGCAAACGAGTGATGGGCGCAGCCTCGGGGCGAATCAGGACATGAAGCGAGCGCGGTTCGGTGGCGAGCTCGGCGCTCAGCGTTAGCAGACCGACGAGCGCGTGTCGGTGCTCGTCGTAATCCGCCTCGCACTCGGACGCAACCGGGTGTCGCGGGTTAACGATGATCTCGATATGTCGCGCGGCCGCGACCGTTTCGGCGGCATCGCGGACGACATCCTCGATCGAGCTCGGCACCTCGCCATTGTCGTGCGGCGGGCGGAGTAAGTCCTCCGCTGGAAACGACGTAGCTGCACCTTCGACCGTAGGAGCGGTTCTCCCCCGTCGCGAGCTTCTGGATAGACCGATGAGTTGATTCTGGTCCCGGAGCGTGCTTGTTACTCCTGTAGAAGATGCAGCCAGGAGGATTTGGTGGCCAGCAGAGGTGCCCACAAGCGACACCAGAAGGTCGCGCGCAAGCGTGCCAAGAAGATCATGGAGATCCGGCCCGGGGTCGTGACCGTGTACACGGCGTACCTCGTGGTGCTGGTCCGGCTCGTGATTCTGATGGTGCACACGGTCGTGCCGGGAATGCAGTGACCCGCTCCGATGCATTGACCCGCATGCCCGCGGCCGGCGATTCCGGTCCGTTCCGGGTGAGCGCGGTGGCCGCTCAGACCGGACTGAGCGCGCGGCAGATCCGCGAGTGGGAGCGACGCGGTCTCGTGACCCCGCGACGCGGGACCGGAAATCAGCGCCTCTATGACGCAGTGGACATCGCGAAGTTTCAGCGAGCCGCGAAAATGCGCGCCGCCAATCTGCGGCTGAGCGAGGTGAAGGTGGCGCTCGCGGTGACGAGCGGGACCACGGGTTGGAACGACGCCGAAGGCCTGCGGCTCCTCCGCTCGTTACTTCAACGCATCGGCAGCCAGCTCGCGGCGGCAGAGGAGCTCGCCGCGGCGATCGCAAGCCGAATCGCCCGCGGTCCTCGACCCTCGCCGCTCCTTAGCTCCACGGAGGCCGCGAGCAACATCTACCGCGGCCCGCTGCTCGAGCTCGCCCGCGACAGGGCGCCACGCGCGGCCAACAAGGACGCGTCGAACCCATGAGGCTCGAGATGTCCGCCGGCGTCGTGCGCGTAATCCTCTCCGAGCGGAACCTCATGGCGCTTCTGGCGAAGCTGGAGGGATACCCGCGCGACTCGGCGTGCACGATCACCTATCCCACCCGCGACGGCGTGACCCTGTTCGTCAGCGCCGAGCCCGACGACATCCACTATGCCAACCCCGAGCGCGATATCCCGTTTGCAGGTGAGATGCACCCCGACACCGAAGAGCGCATTCGCTGATGGCGAAGAAGAGGCGACCATTGCGACGCAGCTACGCCGGGGTGGCCCCGTCGGTCTCGGCACCGTTCACGGACGCGGAGCGAATCGCGATCCTTGAGAAGGAACTCTCCAATGATCAGGCGCTCGCGAGCCGCCAGCACACGACGATCATGGAGAACGCGAAGGTAGTCGTTGAGCTGAACCAGAAGCTCGCTGACCTCCAGAGACAGCTGGCCGCGAAGGACAAGGAACTGGGGGCGGACGAGCGACGCTTTGCCGCGCACGGGGCTGACGTTGACTTCCTCTGGGAGGAGATTGACCGCTACCGCAACCGTTTGATTCAGCACCTCGAGTGGGATGCGATGCTGCCGGAGGACCTGCGCGAGGCCGTGCGCACGGTCCGCGTCCAGGCGTACGCCGACGAGCACGATGACGATGAGGCAGACGACGAGTAGTCTTGAGATTCCCGCACTTTGGACCTTAGGCCGGTTGGCATGCATGACGGTCCCTCGGGCCTAACGACCGCGCCGATGGGATGGCGCGAACCGCCGTTGCCGATGGACCTGTTTGTGACCCAAGACGCGACTGTGGAGATGCCCCCGCCGCCGAACCTGCTCAGTCGAATCGTCGACGGCGCGACGGAATACCTCGTCTTATGCCCGTGGTGCCAGCAGCAGATGGATTGGTGCATCTCTTGGATCGCAGCGTGGGCTGAGCTCGCGGAGCACTACGGGAGACACCACCGCCCCGTGCAAGAAGCCCTGAAGCGCTCGCGCTGAACCCTACACGACGATCACGAAGACGGTCGCCTACTCCAGTTGCTCCCCCACTCGCAGTGTCCGCATTGGGTGCAGCACCAGTCGCCAGTCGCCCCGCCCTTGTCGTACTCCTTTTCGATGTTCAGGTGCGAGCAGGGCTTATCGCCCCACAGGTCTCTCAGTCGCTGCGCCTCAGCGTTCTGCATTCGCGACATTCTGCGCGACCCGCAAGTGACGCGGACGAGCGCGAGGCCACGTTTGTACAGGCGTGCGCTGCCGCGATCACGATGTTGCGAGGCACGCGCGCGCGTGGAGACCTCGACGGTCCGCCAATCCACGATGAGAGGCCTTCGACCCCGACGAGATTCCTTACGGTTCTTTGATGCCTGCGACGGCAGCGTGTACTACAACACTTTCGATAACTACGTCTGGGGCGACATCCGCTCGATCGGAGGCTATGACCATGGTTATTACCTGCGTCATACGTTCCAGAACTGGCACCTCCAAATCCAGTGCTACAACCCGTTGACCAAGAAATACGACTGGGTGTCTCCGTGAGCACGGTTGCGGGATGGCTACTCGCGTCGCCATCTCGCCGATGTACCTGAACGAGGTGAGTCGTGACCAGCGGCGCTCGTGTTGCGCAGTTCCTCTCCGCGGTCCTGGCGGCATATGGAGCGAGTTACGGAATGCGCGTGAACAACCTGGTCTTCATCCTGGGCCTCGTACTGACCCTTCTGCTCACGATCGCGATCTTTCAACATAAGCGGAACGTGCTGGGCTCTGCTCGCCCTGATCAAAGCGCTCGGCCCGACCGTCAATGTGCCGTGGTTTCTCGCGCAGATCCTCGAACCAACTAATGCTAAAGACCGCTTGACAGGAGGTTTAGCTTTAGCGACCGCACCGGGGCGGCGAGGATCAAGGCACGAAGGCGAGCCCTAGCGCAAATGCCAATCGGGACATCGCAGGCGTGCACGGCAGGGGAGGTTGGGGAATGCCCGCAGACTTACGTATCGCGGACGGTAATCCGATCTGGTTGTCGCAATCGATCGTTCCTTCGAAAGACACCGTGATCTCGCCGGGACAGAGTCCCTCGGCCGCGACTCCCAACGTGAATTCCACGGATGTCTTCACGTACATCAAAGTGGAAAACACCGGTAACGTCGACCTGGGCGCGTGCGCGTGCGCGGCAGCGGTGCCCGCACCCTGGCCCACTGTGGTGTTGTTCGCCAACTTTCTCGCTAACCCCAACGCCAGCACATCGCAAACGCAGTCCGGCGTGACCTTTACGGTGTCGAACTTTGGCGACTCATTGAGTGGAACCGGCATCAACTTTTCTTTTGGGCTGTCGGCCTCGGGCAAGCGCGCCTGGGCGTGGAGTCCGGACAGTCGGTTCTTTGCCTATGTGGGCTCGCCGAACGGCAACGACTGGTACCTCACCGTCGTAGCACTGCAGAATGTGACCCGCTCCAACGGTACCGTGATCAACAAGGGTCAGGCCGCGGTCACCGGAAACGGTCTTTTTGCTGGGCCGCCGTACTGGACGAACGCCAACTTCGGATGGGCCGGGTCGAAAGCGGTGGCCGCCGCCGGTGCGTATGCCGGCGGCGGCGGGATCGTGCGGATGGTCGCGTGTCCGGAGGCGCCCAGCCCCAATACCTACGGCGACCTGATTCCCGACATGCCAGGGCAGGTGGATTGGACCCAGCTCTCGAGCCCTTGTGGATCGGTGTTCGCCTTCGTGCCCCGGGTCTTGCAAGCTGCCGTCGGATCCCGCGACATCATGCTCATCTCGACCGCCACCGCCCAAGTCGTCTCATTCAGGAAGAACAATGTTCCGACCAGCGTCGGCATCAGCGGGGCGAATCCTTCGATCACGACCAACCAGCATGCGGCCAACGGCGTGCATGTGATCACCGGCGGCTCCCCGGTGGATGTCGACGATCCAGACTGCACAACGGTCGGCGGCGGAATCGCGGTGATCGTTGATCGTGTCAAGGCGAGCACGCTTCCGAGCGCGAACCTGGGCGTGCTCGGAGTGGGCAGCGCGACATTGGGAGTGTTGCTGATTGGCCAGAATCGCTGGGTGCAAGTCCCGAACAGCAATGCCAGCGGATGGTCCAATCAGGGCGAACAGCACTGGTGTCTGCTCGGCCAGGCGTATACAAGCGACGGCAGCACGATCCCACGTCCATGGAATGGCCAGGCGGCGAGCCCTCCGCCTTTCCCGGTGAATAACAACAACTGCGCGCAGCGCAACATCCAGATTCTGCCGTGAGGTATTGGAGATGACCGTTCATCGCTTTACCGTCAACATTCCCAACGGCGAGGCGCGCGGTGTTGCGGTACGGCTGCGGCTGCAGCGCGTGACGGCGAAGAGTGTCGCGGCGCTCGGTCTCGGTCTTCCTGAGTCCGCGCTCGAGGTCGAGAGCGCTGGCATCACTCTCGATCCCTGCGCGGATGAGGGCAAGCCGGAGTTAGAGCTCAAAGTCCCGGCGTACTCGAGCCGAGATGTAAACGTGGTGATCGCGACCGCGGCCGCAGGTCCAAAGCGCGGCGGAGTCACGGCTTTCAACCTGATCGACGAGCGAGGCGGCAAGGTCGCCGGCGGGGTCATGCTCGCGTGCGTCGACCGCGTCGGACCCGAGCCGGCCGGCCAGGTCATCAAACCCCCGAGACCGTGTCCGGTCGTGCTTGCAGGAGATCCGTATCCGCTGGCAGCCCACGGAGATCCGAGCAAACCGCCGGCTGCGAAGATCTTGACTGGTGGCACGGCAGTCGAACTGGTGGTTCCGATCACTAATCCGCGCTCGAGCACTCTGTCCGAGGTCCAGGTCTATCTGGAGCACCTGGGAGTCTCTGATGCAACCTTCGCACCGGCCACGTGGAACGTCGGCGACTTTGCCCCCGGAGCGGTGTTCTACGCGACGTGGCCAGTCTCTACGGCGGGGCGGAGCCGGGGAACCTTTACCGCGTCAGTCGTAGTTGCTTCTGCCCGTGCCGACCCGGTGAGGCTCGAGGCAACCCTGCGCATAGGCACTCGGTCGGACTCGCCGCAGAAGGAGAAGACAACTCGCGCTCGTCTCGCAGCACGAACCCGCCCGGTTCGCAGAAGTCCAGCTGGTCGTCGGCGACTCGGACGGGGCTAGGCTCTCCCGAGCGCTCCACCCCCAACTGCTCGATCCGAGGTGTGCGACCGCAGACCCTTGGTTGAAGCACGACGTTCAAGAGTGCAGACACCGCGGCCGATTGGTCCGCTCTGACGGATCGGTGCGAGCCTCGCCATCGGAGTCCGCATCATCATCACACCAGGTGGCTGAGCGAACCGCGTCGACCACAGCCCCTCCCCATCCGCGCCCGGACCGCCCGTGACTCCGGCGCCAAGTAATGCTTGACATAGTGCGTAGCTACGCATACACCGTCGCAGTCATCCTGGGGAGGGAGCCTGGGTCGGCCTCTGGTAAGCCGCGCAAGAGCGTTGGGCTCAAAGGCGCGATGAGTCGCGCAACGCTATGTCGCCCGCACGCCAGCAGGCACCCGATCCTCCTGGACTAAGAAAGGAAAGATCTGCTATGGCTGGAAAGGTTTTGTTTCCCGAAGGAGCGGACCGGCAGTTGCTTCGGCGGTTCCATACGCGCTCAGTCGCCGAGCTTGAGAAGCGAAACAAAGAGGCGCACACGCTTTTTCTGCGGGAGTCCGCGATCAAAGCCAGGACCGGGGCCAAGCTAGCTGAATCTTTCGGGCCGAAACAGCGTGACATGGAAAAAGCGTTGACGGCTGAACGCAGGCGCCTGCGTGAGTACGTTCGCGGCGCGAAACCGACACGATTCCAAACCCTGAAGGCACACAACCCAGTCCGCTATGCACCCTTCGACTTCCCGTGGAGCTATATCAATTGCGGCGGCATCAGCTACTGCTCGCTGCATAATCCCAACGCGAGCTCGGGCGAAATCGGCGCTGACCTCGGGATCTTTAATGGTGGCGGCGCTTCTTCTGGTTCGGCAGTCGGGTTCTGGCACTACGCGCAGCAGAGCGGCACTCTCTACACCACCGTGCAAGCCAGTGTCTGGGGACGTGGTTACGTATTTTCTGGGCTCTTCGGATACGCGTCCGCCTGGTGCGCGTTGCGCGTCTACGTGCAGCGTTATTCGCCCTTCACCACTTGGAGTGCCTCGACCGACATCTACAACAATTGGGGTGTCCTCGAGTTCGACATTCGCACGTTCAATTGGGAAACTCGCAGCGTTAGCATCGCCATCCCGGTCGTAGCCGGCAACTGGTACGCGATTTGGGGCGCGGCATACCAGAGCGCCTATGCAGGGGGCGTCGCGGATTCCGTGTCCAACTTCGACATATACATCGGCCCGATCTCGTACTTCACCATCTGAGACTCGCGACAAGTCACGTTCGATGAGATGCCGGGCGGGGCTCGTGGCACCTGGGTCGCGCCGAGAGGCCGGCTCGCTACCGTCGAGGGGCGAAAGGGTAGATGTAGCCGTCGCCACGGCGGTGGACCAATCCTTGGTGCTCGAGGTAGGCGAGCTCCTTATCAGCCATATCTTCGGTCGATTTGAGCTCCTTCGCCGCCTCGCTCACGCCGATCCCGGTCGCCGATCGGAAGCCGCTGACAAGAGCCGCGGAGTATCGGTGGACTCCTCGACTGTAGAGAGTCGTAGCGGCCTTGCGGACCCGAAGCCGCTACGTTCCGCCGACCCGCTCAAGTGCGCGGAGCGTGCGCTCCAAGCGAATGCGATTGACCAGCAAACCCAGGAGTTTGCCGGTCGCGGCACTCGTGAGCAGCACGGCGATCCCGAGCTCTAGATTGGACAACCCCGAGGCGAAGCCCCCGCCTTGCGCCAGATAGAGGCCGAAGGCCAGCAGGGCCGCGAGCGTCACCGCCGATCCGACCTCGCAGCCGCAGTCGGTCCGCAAATGTTCGATCTTCAAACGCCAAAGCTCGCGCTCCTGGATGCCGAGCCCACCGGTAGCTCGCTCCATCCGTGCCCGCGTGTCGCGGCTCACGCCGACTCCAAGTCAGAACTGCCTCGTGTCCAGACATTCCACGGAGAAGTTCGCGATGATGTAGTCCCACGTCGCCTTCCCCTCGTCGAGAGTGAAGCGCGGCTCCCCACCCAGCCAGAGGTACTGCGGAATGAAAGTCCAATCGAACCAGCCCTTGTCCTTGGGGCCATACATGATGTGGTCAATCCCATCGATGTGGCAGAGCCCGAAAGTGTGGCCGAGTTCGTGTACGGGGACGTACTTCCACACGATGTCCGGCACGTTGTCTCGGAACGCCGCCCCGGTCGTGCGGTTTGTGTCGTCGAAGCATTTGGAGGGGTGCAGATGGGCGGAGTACCCGCGGAAGGAGTTGTCCTCAAACAGGAAGGTGCCGATCACGACCGGCGCACACAAGTCGCGCACTGCGCCGGCGGCATCGATGGCCTCATCGGCACGGCTGAAAGGTGGGTTCGTTAGGAAGGCGATCATCGCGGGGTCTGAGACACCCAGACGTACCTGACTGGCTTTTGTCAATTGCACGGTCTGCTGAACGAAGCGGAGCTTCAAGCCGAGGTCAGCAGCCTTGACAACCGCGGTGCTCAGCTTGTCGTCCAGCACCGAGTTGCTCATGCAGAAGATCGAAAAGTGCTTAGTGCCGGGCGCATCGGGATTGAGCAGGTACGCATCGAGGTCCGACTCCGCGACATCACCCGTGTCACCGACTAGCTGGGGTCGGCCGCGCTGCCAGAAGGTCGTCGAGTTGAACCCCGCCAGGATCTTCAAATCCACTTTGGTCGCTGGGTTCGGGTCATTGTTCCACGCCACGAGATCCGGAACGGCGCTTCCCCTGCTGATCGCATCCGAACGCACGAAGCCGCGGTAGGCGGTCACTCTCAGGCGCAAGCCAAAGCCGCCGCCGTCGATCCCGAGCGCATCTCTGATTCGCCGGCGTTGATCGTCCGTGTAGCCCTCGTTGCTGTTGATCAGACCGCGCACGTAGTCGCGCAGGACCCACCGGTCGACCGAGTCGCGAACGAATCCCACGAGATCCCCGCCCGTGGCGATCCGGAAAACATCTACTGCGAGCGTGATCACCGAGGCAACGATGTTTACTAGCGCGTCCCACACCCGAGCCCAGTCCCAGGTGAAGATGCCGATGACAATGTTCACGATCCCAACGACGACGGCGACGACCACATCCCAGGCATCAGCCACGATCTCGCACACCGCGTGCACGACCCAGCTCCCCACGGTAACGATGACCCAGACGATGAAACAGAACCATTTGTTGCAGCAGAGGCACCACCAGTTGCAGTCCTGTTCGATGCATCTCTCGAGGGGCTGCGAGACGTTCTCCTCGACCCAGTCGCTTACGTCGTGGCAGACCTGATGTGACATGGCCCGCTCCTCCCCTAGCCCTCTCGCTGGCCCGTGCGGTAGCCCGGGCAACAACAGCAGTATCTAGTATTAGTAGGCACGCAAGCAGACTAGGCGCAGCCACCGATCGCCGCCCCCGTGGCGGGAATTGACATTCAATTCTGCTTGCTCTAGTACCGCGCCGGGTGGGGGTGAACATTCATGCAGGATCCGCACTTCTTCGACTTTCGCAAGGGCGCGTACATCTTCGCTTTCAGGCCACAGGATGACTTTTCTGAAGTGAAGATCGTCAACGTCAATAACGACGACAGCACCTGGCGGGTCACTAGAGAGAACGCTTACGTTGGCGAACAGTGCATCGCGTGGACAGCAGGCAAAGACAAGCCCGGTAATGCCTGGCTGTTCTCTCGCGGATTCCTATTCGAAGCCGATCAGCAGTACGTTGCAGGTATCTACTACTGCTGCTCATCTGAGATTCCCACGCACGAAGAACTATCTGCGATGAGGACAGAGAACCACTCAGAAATCGACCGACGCATGCCCCGACATCGAAAGAGCCGGCACGGACTTCATCTACGGTTGGGTGCGGCGCAGGCCCCCGACGCCATGCAGCTGAGCCTTGCGGACCTCGGAATCGAGAACACTGCCTATCAGCCCATCAAAGTCGGGTTCCGTGTGCCAAAGGACGGGCTCTACTTTTTTAGTCTTCAAGCGCACAGCCTGCCCGGTGCCGGAACAATCTTCGTGGGCATGAACGGAGCAGGTCTCCAGGGGGAACTAGAGGAGTTCTAACCGCGCGCGCTCACCGAACACGGTCCAGACAACCGCAGCAACGTGCAGCCTACTGCCGGCATGCGTCGCCGGGACACTGGGGGTCATGCTCAACGCGGTTGGCCCCACCGCCCGCGGTGACGATCACGCGGATTGGCTCATGGCGTCGAATCAGGAAGCCGCACGTAGCGCACGGCCACTCGGGTGGATTGAGCGTCTCGTGAAGCACCGTCTTGTGCAGTTCCGATGTCGGTCGATCCTGTCCCGGCGGCGAGGCATCGCCGCAGTTCTCAGACCTCTTCGGCCTTTTAGCCGCTGACCCCGTTCCCACGCCGTGGCCGAGTATCGACCGTCGGTCAAGTTACGATCGATGGGGTGGCGCTATTTGGCCGCTAATCGGGGTGGTGCCCGAGACGCCGACCAGACCGATCGCGCCGCTAGGACTTCGAGGCCGACTCCGAGTGGAGCGTCACCGTGCTCAGTTCGTAGGCCTTGTGCGCCTGCGCGTAGGCGTCTTTCCACTGTGTGCGGTCGGCCAAGATCGCCGCATACGCATGGTGGGCTTCCGCGCGCACGCGACTCGGCTCGTTCGCGAGCGCGGCGACGGCTTTGTCGAGCAACGGAAGCACCCGCGACGCCGGTGCCCGAAGCTTGGTCGCGGCCCGGGCCTGCAGCAAGAAAGCCTTGCCTCGCGTCTGCGCGAGAGCCGCAGGATGGTTGCCGGCAGCGGTCGCTAAGGTCTGCGCTTGGCGCCAGTTGCCGCGGGCGGCGGCCAACTCTCCCCGGAGACTCAGGAGCCTCGCCTCGAGCGAGGCGAGCTTACCCTGGCGCGCGAGCGCTTCCCCGCGGTCAAGCGCCTCGGCGGCCTTGCCGTACTCACGGCGGGCCAGCCGGATAACGGCGAGGTTGTGCCAGAGCTGAGCGACCGCGCGGTCGCGGCCGAGCGATTCGAAGAGCTCCAGGCCCTTGCGCGCGTAGGTGAGCGCGGCTTCCAAATCGCCCTGACGCTGCCGCGTCATGGCCATGGTCGAATACAGAGAACCGAGCGCCTCGGGATCGACGACATCCTCGGCCATCGCTAGCGCGCGCTCGCCCTGCAGGCTCGCGGTTTCTAGATCGCCGGCGCGGGCGAAGGTCGTGGCGATCAGGCTCTTGATCTGAAGCTCGAGCGTCCGGTCGGTGAGTCCGCGCGCCTGCATCGCCGCTTCGCATTCCAGCGCGAGCGTGAGCGCGTTCCCCGGCTCATCGAGATGCGCATGCCCGATCGCGCGGTCGTACAGCGTGCGGATCGCGAGCTCGTGCAAGCCCAACGCTTTGAGCTCAACGCCAGCGCGCTCGAGCACCTCGAGTCCCTGTGGGTCATCGCCCGCATCGATGAGTGCCCGACCTTGAATGCGCAGCGCCTTGGCCCGCAGGGCGCCCTCTGAACCCGCGATCAACGGTTGCAGCAGACCACCGACCTCGCGGGCCTGCCCGCTCGAGAGCATTTGCTCGGCGCGCAGCAGATGCAGTTCAAGCTCGGGCAGGTTGCCATCCGAGCGAAGAAGGTCACTGATCGGAACGCCCAGGCGCGCCGCAAGGATTCCCGCAGCGCGGAGCGATGCGCGGGTGCGCCCGGTTTCCAACAGACTCACGAATCCCTTGGTGAAATCGGCGCCGGCAAGCTGCCCTTGCGTCAGTCCGCGACTGAGACGTAGTTCGCGGACTCGTGCGCCTACGCCGGGATCGATTGGACCCTTCGCCTTTTGCCGGACGCGTCGACGCGTGACCGTAGAGCGCATGACCTCAGCATAGGATTTCGCGCGCCCGGAATGTCAGTTCAGGATTGGTTCAGCAGGGAAAAGGGGGGAAGCAGGCTTTCGCCGGCATCTCGGTAAAGAAGAACACGACCCCCGCTGCAATCAGCGCAATGAGGCAACGGACGACTCCAAGCATGGCTCCGACCTCCCCGGTCGATAGCTCGAGCTATACGACGGGCGCGGACGCTATACCAGACCCACGGCGAAGACAAGTTGGCCTTGACAGCCCTTGGGTCGACTTTACTCGCGTGGCGGGATGAGGCTCCTTCGGCGGGGACCCGGACTCGGTGGAACCGCGGGCGACGGGGACGATGGAGGCGCCGGCGGCCCGGGCGGCACCGTGTCGGGTAGCTCGCTGGGGTCGAGCACCGCGCACCCGCGATCCCGAGTGACGTAATACCCACTGATCGGGTGATCGAACTTCTCGAAGGTCCCGTGCCACCACTTGGCAGCGTTCCACAGATGTTCGGGGGCGCTGTTTCGTTCCGACGCCCCGGGCGACAGGTCCAGGGCGATCGCCTCAAAGGCGTATTCGATAAAAGCGCTGGCGCACACCGGGAAGCCCTGCCGCAGCGGATTGGGCTTGGTGTCGGTGGCCCACAGGGAGGTCTCCCACACGCCGAGGATCTCCCACAGGTTGTAGCGAATGCGGTCGCGATTGGGATGAAGCGCCTGCTCGGCGACCTTGCGCGCTTCTTCCGCACTCATCTCGATCGTGGGCAGCGCGACGTTGGCATCCACGCGCGAGTCGCGATAGAGATCAAGGCGACCATCGCTCACCCCGTTGCGTTCCGGTCGCGGGAACGCTCCGGTCCGCTCAAACAGCGGTACCTCGCGCACTCGGGCGCCACCGATGGCGGCCGCATCGCCAGCCGCTGGTTCGGCGAGCAGGAACGCGTGCGACCACAGGCTCGGCCGGAGGTCCCATCGCAGCACCGACTGTGCCCACCGCATAGTGACCCCCGGCAGGTCGCGTTGCCCGACCAGACCGATCGCGGTCAGACCCCCGTTGCCGCGCTCGGCTTTTGCAAAGGCGGCGAGCGCGTCCGCGAAGAAACGCATGTTGTCCTGCTCGCGGTAGTCCGCGGTCCAGTCGACCATCTGTGGATTGCTGCGATCCGTCCCGGAGTAGCGGGTCGTCATGGTGGCATCTCCTTTACCTAACGCAACTCGAACTCGACCTCGAACAGCTGCCGCAGCTGCGCCTCCCCCGTGTTTGGTGGCGGCTGCCAGGGCCAGCGGGTATCCACGGGTCTCACCCGCCAGACGGCGGCACGGCAGCGGACCCGTCCATTGGTCCCGGGCTCAAAGCGCAAGAGCGCGACGTTGTTGTCGTTGGTCGGAACCCGATCGGTCTGCACCGTGGTGACCGGCCAGACGCGCACGCCGTGATCTGTCGGCACCGTGATCTTGGTCGGGGCGATCGCACCCGCGCGGCTCCCGACGAACGGACCCTGGGCGCCAGATTGTCGACCTCGAGGACGACGGACCTGTCATGGGAGATCGTGACGACGAGGACAAAGCCGCCGACGCCTTCGCCTTGGAACTCCTGACTGGAGATCCCAGCGCAGCATCTACGTGAACCCGGGCATTAAGCCCCAGCGATCTTTGCTATGCCGGCCAGAGTGCTCTGGTACGCGAGGCCCGCTATCAGGGCAGTCTTGAAGTCCGTGCCAATGAGCACTGCCGCTAGGCCGCCGAGAAATAGCGTACCCATGAGCACAACGAGGGCTCCGGCTACCCTCCATTTCGAGAACGTCGGCCGAACGGTCCCTCTGGCTAGAGCCAGCCCTATCGGGAGCCCGTAGACGATTACAAGTGAAGCAGCAGCCCCAACGATCCCTCCGATCACGACTTGCGAGGCTTCCGTGTTACCGATCCCGGCGGTGAGGTTTGACTTGTGAGGCATCGCTCACGAGGAGTGCGAGGCCACCGGAAGCGACGATCCGCAGAAGAGAACGAGTCGGTGCTGACAGACGTGGCGGCTTGACGTTCACCAAGAGCAGCAGTCCACCTGACCCGAGTAACTCCAAGAGTCTCGCCACTCCGACGAACGAACGCATGACTATCTCTTGCGCTACCAAAGCCACACCTGTCAACAGCAAGCAGGCAACTGCGATCCACGCTGAGACTTGGAAGAGCACTTGCCCCGCTGACTGCACTGGCTGGGCGAGGGGTTGCATCTGGAGTAGCACCCCGACAATTGCGCCGAACATTGCAACCGTAGCGGTCAAGAGCAGGGGACGAATGACGAGGCGACTGAATCCGGCTCGCTCCTCTGTCATCCGCGTACGTCGCACTCCAGCATTGTCCCTGCCTTCGAGTCCCTTCGCAGAAAGCGCGTCAGGTCATAATACGAATACTCGACCGCACTCCATGCTTGCAACTGTGGTTTGTTAGTTACCGAGAGGCTCTGAGTGAAATCGAGAACAGCCGGAGTCGGCAAATTTGACGCCCGATCGCCATGTAACCGAGCTCTGGACCTCGTGTACGGCTGGTGGCCCGAGGCTGAGGTGTCCGGTGACGGACGGCGCGCTGAGCCGGGGCAAATCCTAATGGGCTGAGTTCGCACGCGAGGGATAGTGGACACTGGTCACCTCGGCACACGAGGCATGGAGCTGATGGGTGAGCTGCTTCGCGACGTGGCTCGAACAACTCAGCGCGGTCGGCGATGTCTTCGCTGAGTCCCGGGGCGGGCGGGAAGATCAGCGGCTGAAGGAGGCCTTCCGTCAGTTGCTGGAAACGGCACGCACCGTCCATGCGAGTAGTCCACTGACGACGCGGCTGACGAGCCGGGAGTTAAAGGTCAAGCCCAAGTCGAACAATGTCGCGGGACTGCAGTTGGCAGATCTGATCGCGCACCCCGCGATGCTGGACCACCTCGGCGCGCGGACTGGCCAGGACAGACGAGCAGACTTCGGCGGCCGCGTGATGGCGATCATCGAAGCGACCAAATACGCGCGTGGTCAAGCAGGTGCGATCGACGGCACCGGACGACTGTGGGTGCCGTGATCAGCGGAAAAAAGAAAACGCGGCGGCGCGAGAGGGCCTCCGCCCGGTCACGCTTACTCGAGGTCGTCCGTGTAGTGCACGGTCGATATGGGGAAGGCGCCTGACCACCTTCGGGCACCGCGGCTGAGCGCTGCAAGGTGCCACTCAGACGACCAGAGCTCGCGAGCGTGCGCGTGGGCCCACCGAACGTACGACACGTGCTGGGTGGCACCGGACCAGAGCAGCATCGCTTTGCGGTTCGTCCAGATAGAGACGTTCATGATCGTCCAAGGGTCCACGACACTGAAGTGCCCGCGAATAAATGCGGGGTCGCGGGCGGTATGCCCGTAGAGCTCGCGAAAGCGGCGGATAGCGGGAACGATGTACCACCAGTGACGCAGCCGCATTCGGGTGATCGTGGCGACCGCGAAACTGGACGGAGTTCCATCCGTCACGTGAACACCGCAGCAAGAGCGGCGACGGCGGCGAGGAAGCCCAGGGTCGGACACCAAGCCGCGCGCGCGCTCTGGAGGGTTTGGCTCACCTCTCCCATGCCAGCGCTAAAGCCCGTGACTCCAGCCATCACGTTCGCGAGCGCACAAGTGGTCATCTCGTTGGTGGCGCGGACGAACGCGCGGAGTTCGGGAGGCCGCGCGAGACACAGCTGGCTGGGCGGAGTGATGTATAGCAGCAACGCACGACCGATCGTCCAGCGCCGGGCGTGCGCGTCGGTACGACGAGGCCGACGCGAGGCAAGGCATCCTCGTCAGCATCGGCGCCGGACGCAGGCGACGATGTGCGATATCGAAAGTGGACCTCCAGCCGACCTGGGATCCGTATGTTCTGAGCAGACCCGGGCAAGGCCACGGGCTCGATGGCCGGAGAACTCAGAAGTGTCCTGAGAGAGCCACGGCGAGCGCACCCAGCAGCGCGAGCGCACCCATGGGCTGCCGCAACATCGCCTTCGTAACTTGGGCCCTGCCGGTGGCGACTGAGAGGCCAATCGATGTCGCCGCGATCCCGGTCACAATTTCAGCAATTGCTCGGGTGAGCCCGTACAGTCCCAGTACCAGCGCACCGGCGACCACATCGCGGCTCAGCACGGCGATCGCCGCCAGTGCTATGACCGAAGATGAACCGTAGGGCGTGAACAGTCCAGCGCCTAGGACGACGCCATACGCGCTCACGTACGCGGCGCGCGGCCAGTTGAGCCAATCCTTGGGAACTCCTCGCTGCGGCTGGTACAGGCCTAGGTTCACGCGACGGAATTCGATGAACGCCACAGTTACGAGGATCGCGACCAGAAATATTGGCGGGGCTGGACCCACCAGTCGCCCAATCGATCCAAGCAGCGCTCCCGTGATGCAGCCTCCGATCAGCCCACCACTCGCATGCAGCGCGAGGAGCAGGAAGCGCAGCGGACGCGAGGAACTCTGCGGCACGGCAGAGTAGACCGTGGCGGCCATCGAGCATCCTCAGGCCGTCCCGGCTTGGGCGATGCCGAGAAATACGGCCAACGTGAGCGCGATCGCCAGCCCTATCTCGGCCATGGAGATCTCATGCCGCTATTCCTCGCGTCCACTCGTCCATCAGCAAGGTCCGCCAGGGTTGTGGGTGCATCCGCAGCACGTGTTATCCGGCTTCTTGCAGTCGGCACATTCACGGAGGCCTTGCTGGCCGCAGCACCACCAGCTGTAGGTGTGGGTGTAGTTGTTCGGGCAACCAGCGCCCACGGTG
Source organism: Chloroflexota bacterium (assembly GCA_038040345.1). Taxonomy (GTDB): domain Bacteria; phylum Chloroflexota; class Limnocylindria; order P2-11E; family P2-11E; genus 3-1-20CM-2-70-9. The sequence continues at coordinate 851,739 of JBBPIQ010000001.1, read as the reverse complement.
TTGCAGTTCGGACAGGTCACGCCAGGATTACCGGGCTGGCAGTTCGCGAGCGGCGGGCAGCACTCCGGGCAGCACTCTATGAATGGACCCGCAAGCGCCTGCGACTGGCCGCTTGCCCAGAACGCGACGCCTAAGCCGAGGCCGAGCACTGTGCGACCGAAGCGCCCGAGAAACCGACGACGCGATTCAGTCGCCGAGAGTTCGACCCCGATCGTACGGACGAGTTTCTCCATCGACAATCACCTCCTTTCGGTCACGGCTTCGATGAGCTCCGGGGCGGAAGTGAACTGACGATCCCCCTGGGGGGTGACCTCCTTGCGGAGGAGAGCCTCCACGTGCTCCTCGTTGTTCACAATCCCCTTGGTGACCACGGTCCACTCTTGGTCTGCCAGGATGGCGAGCGGGACGGTCTCGACACCGAAGAGCTTGCTGATTCGGTGATCGGCGTCGGCGATCACGGGAGCATCGAGTTCGTAGAGCCGCATGAGCGATTCCACCTCGCTCCGGTCGCCGTGGACGATCAGAACGAACTGGACCCTGGCCCCCCGACGCACGATCCGCTGTAGCGCCGGCAGGAGGTCCCTGCATGGTCGGCAATGCGGCGACGCAAAGACCAGCACAGTGGGTCCCGACCGCGGCCCCATGCGTATGGGCGTGCCGCTGAGCGTGACGGCGTCGAACTGAGGAAGGACCGCTCCGATCTTGGGGCCTTCATCGGTCGCCAGCGCTCCGGGCTCTGGCCCTACACGCACCCGAAGCAGCGCCAATTCCCGGACCACCACAAGGAGAACCGCAGCCATGAACAAAAGAAGGAGCCAGAGCAGGACGTAGCTAACGATGAATGGCAAGGATTGGTCCATGGGTACCCCTCCACGTGACTCCCGCGAGTGCGAGAACGCGCACCGCATTCCCAACGAGCAGTAGCGCGAAGACCGTCCCGCCAGCGAGGACGCCAAACACATTCGGCTCGGCCTTCGATTCTCCGACGATGCCGATAGCGAGCAGAACAATGAGACCGAGATTGCGTGCGACATCGCGGCCCGACACGGGATCTCCTCCGCTGCCGAAGCACTGACATCGCGCGGGGACTCGCCCGGTGAGAAGGATGAGGAGAAACATGGTGAACAGCGAGACAACCCCGATCGCGACGAGATTGGCAGTCGGCGAGAATCGCCCGGACAAGAGCGCGACCGCCACCGCGAACTCGGTCCCGATCACAAGTCCCGCGAAGATGGGACGAACGCGTGACCCGAGCAGCGGGAGACCGGTTGCGAACGCATCGAAGGACGTGGTCTTCGAGAGAGCGGCGTACAGCAACACGGCCGCAACGAAGCCGGTCGGCAGGTCGATCACAAGCATCGCATAGTAATACTTGTCGAGATGGCAACAGGTCGGTAGGCGCCCAGGACACCAACCGTCTAAGAAGTCGCACTCCAGCTACGTCGCGTGGCGCTCCTCCGTGTGCGGTGAGGCGCCCACCACTCCCACAGAGCGGAGCGCGCGCTCCCCGGAACGCGCTCGTTCCAATCGTTGCGAACCACGGGTGGGCGGTGTATCACCGGTCGATGGGCAGATGGCGCACGCTCGGCACACGCCTGCCATCGGTCAGTGCTCGGATCGTGGTCGACACGCTTCTGCCCCTCGCGATCGCCTACGTCGTTGTGTCGTTCCTTGCTGACCCGACCCGACTCGACCCACGCGAGCTGCGTGCGAACTCGTTGCTGATGAATACGACCCAGTTATTTCGTGAGGAGTCGCATCCCTTCGTGGCGGCGGTCGCCAGCAGCGCGATCTTGATGCTCACGTCGATCGCCGGCGCCATCGCGATTGGCGTTCCAGCCGGCATCGCCTATGGGTGGTCGGGCAATCGCCCGCTGAAAACCCTGGCGTGGTCTGTGAGCACGCTCGCATCCTCGCTCCCAGCGTTCTTCTGGGCGGTGGTGATCGAACTCGGGATGATCCTGCTCTGGGTGCAGATGGGCATCCGCTTCCTCCCGACCGCCGGCTTCGGGATCGACGAGCATCTTGTCCTGCCGTCGCTGGCCCTCGGCATCCGCCCCGCCGCGTACATCTTCCGGCTGAGCGCGACCGCGGTCGAAGAGATCCGGCACGCCGACTACGTTCGCACGGCGCTCGCCAAGGGTCTCGGCGCGCGTCAGATCCTCCGGCGCCACGTCTTGCCGAACGCCGCGCCCAACATCATCGCGGCGACGGTGCTCGCCGCGCGCGGGGCCCTCTCGAGCCTCGTGCTCATTGAATACGTCTTCATCTGGGGCGGCGCGGGTCTCACCTTCGTCCAGGCGCTGGGCAATGGACGTTTGCAGCTCGCCACCTCCCTCGCGCTCGCGTTCGCAGTGGGCAGTGCGCTGCTCGCGCTCGTCGCGGATCTAGCGAAGGCGCGCGTGCGAGTCGAGATGTGAGCGCGCGTCACGAGCTGCGCAGACTCTTCTCGAATCCCGCGTTGCTCCTCGGCCTCACGGGGACGCTCGCGTTGCTCGCGATGGGCGTCTTCGGGGGCCTGCTCGCACCCTACGATCCCAGCGCCAACCAGTCCTCGATCATCCGGGTCCTCCCCGACGGCACGAGTTCGATCCAGTTCCCGCCGACTCTTCCCGACGCCCAGCATTGGCTTGGCACCGACCCCATTGGGCGGGATCAGTGGTCACGGGTACTCGCCGGGGCGTGGCTGAGTCTGTCGGTGGTCGTCGCCTCGGCAGTGGTTCGCCTCGGCATCGGGTGTTCGCTCGGTCTTGCGAGCGGCTGGTACGGCGGACCGTTCGCGCGTGTCATCCGGGTCGTCGTCATGGGCCTCACCGCCGTCCCGCAGCTGCTCCTGGCCATCATGCTGGTGCTGGTCACTCGTCCTCTGGGAGTCGCGGGGTTCATCGCGTCGCTCGCGCTGGTCGGATGGCCCGAGATCAGCGAATTCGTCCGTGCCGAAACGCTCCGCGCGAAGGCGGCGCCCTTCATGGAAGCCGCGCGCGCGGTGGGCGCGCCTGGGCGGAGGCTCATCACCGGTCACCTGTTCGCGACGGTCGGTCCGCAGCTGCTCACCGTGGCCGCACTCGAGACCGGCGCCGTGCTGCTTCTCCTCGCCGAGCTCGGCCTCATTGGCCTCTTTCTCGCTGGCGCGACGTTCCTCGTCGGGGAGGCTGGGCCGGTGGGGCCATTTCGAAGCCGGGTGCCGGAGTGGGGACAGATGCTTGGCGGAATCCAGTTCTACGCGATCACGGCAGAGCTTCCAACGCTCCTCCCCGCCCTCTTTGTCGTCCTCGCGTCGGCGATCTTCGCGCTGCTCGCGGACGGACTTCGCGCCGCGAGCGATCCCTTCAGCTCGCGCCGAGTCCTCCCCGGCACGTTCGGGGTTCTCACGAAAGTGCTGGTCGGCGCGCTCTGCTTCAGCGCCGTCGGATTTGTCGGCGTCAACGTCAGACCCGGCGCGATGACGATGGATGAAGGACGCTCGTTCGCCGCGAAGACGGCGGAGACCACCTGGCCGGGCAGCGAATTTGTCGCCGGCGTCGCACGCTTCTCGCCGACCGCGTACGGCATCGACCGCCCGGAACGACTCACCTACTACTACCGAAATGCCAATGACGAGGTGCTGCGGATCAGCTTCCTCAACGGTGACCGGCTCGCGATCGAGACGCGCAAGTACGAAAGCGAGGACGAGATCGATTTCAATGGGCTGAAGTCCCTTCCGGCGGGGCTCATGTCGTACGACGAGCCCCTCGCGACGGCCGAGCAAAGCGGCGGCTTCGATCGCCGTCAGCTCCGACCCAATGATCTCGTGCGTGTGATCCTCAGCTGGCCAAGCGACCGCGACGCCCCGGTGTATGCGGTGGTCTATGGAGCGACGAGCCCTGCGCAGCTCGATCCATTTCGGGTCTGCTGTTTCGACGCGAAGACCGGCGAGACCGTGGACGCGGTCGTGGGCCAACGGGTCACTCCCCCATGGCCGGTGCCGTCCGATTGCGCAGCCGCGCGCTCCGCCCTTCGCCAAGTCGGCCGTTTCCAGTGGTACTTCGTCCAGGGTGCGGCGCTGTCCGTGGGCAGTCCCTTCAACCTCACCTACCAGGGCGACAATTTCATCCAGCTGCTCGGAGGGCAGGGGACTCCCCGGCTCGAAGTGGCGACGAACCGCGACGACACGGGGGCGCGGGCTGACCTGCTCAACGCCCAACCGACCACCGCCGCCATCGGCGGGCAGGCCGTGGCCTTCGCGACCCTGCGGCTCTCCACGCCAGGCTGCTGGACCCTGCGGATGTCCGTGGGAACGTCAGCGCTCGACTACACGCTCTACGCGTACCCCTCGGACTGCCGTCCTCAACACGAGCAGTTCCCTCCGGTTCCCGACGTAACGCCGCTTCCGTGCGTGAGGACGTGACGGCTCGGGGGAGTAGCCCCGGCGGCAAGTGTCCACACGTGGACGCCGTTACCGAATCGTGCATTGACGAGCACGCTTAGCGACCTAACAGTCACCGGTCTGTTGTGTAGTTCGGTTTGGTATTACTTGGTCCAGGACTGCTCTTCCCGGGTCGCGCGGCGGCCGCGAGCATCTGGCTGCCGCGAAGTGATGTGGACGCTGGCCTAGTCGCGGCCCTGCTCCGTAGCCTCGTCGCGTGGGTAGTGCTCACGGCGGGAGTGGACAAAGCCATTCACGTCAACTCGTTTGCGATCGCCCTCCAGGAGCAATTCGGCATGAAGCGCGCGGTGGCGTTTCTGCTCGCGCCAGCGATCTGTCTCCTGGAGATCGTGATCGGCGCAGGACTTCTCGTCGGTGTCGCGAGCATCGAACTGGCCGTGGCAGCGGCCGTTCTCATCATGGTTCTGACCGCGGGAGCCGCCTGGCGTCGGTCTCTTCGATCCGGCGAAAGTTGTGCATGCGGTGGCTTAGCCGATTCGGGTGAGGGACCTGCTCACGTTGCCATCAACGGGGCGCTCGTGATAGCCGCCCTGATGAGCGCGGCGCTTGCGTCGGCTTGGGGTCCGCGGCCGGACCTGTCCGAACGCGGGCCCGAACTGGTGTCGGTGGCCTTGCTGGCGCTAGTCCTTCTTCTGGCTGCTCGGTCGTTGGCGGAGCTCGCATCCCTGCACAGGCGCTGGAGCGAGATTGACAAAAGGCGGATGACCTGATGGACACATTTTGGACCCTGGGAATCGTCGTGCTCTTCGCAGTGAACGCGCTCTTTCTCGTGATGCTGCTCGCGCTCACACGCCAGATTGGCGTAATCCTCGTCCGCTTAGGGCCGACTGTGGCCCGCGAGACCGTAGACGGTCTTGCGGTCGGCGCATTCCTGGAGTCGGTGGTCTTGCGCGACATAAGCGGCACCGAACATCGCGTCGGGCCGGCAGCCTACGGCAGCACGCTGCTGCTCTTCATTGCGCCCGGCTGTCAAACCTGTCGCGAGCTGGTCAGCGGGGTTCGCGCATTTGCCGCGCAGTACGCGCGTGATGTGCGCACCTTGGCAATCAGCACGGCGGCGGCGACCGAGCTCGACGAGTTTTATCTAAGTCGGCTCTCACCGACGGTCCCATACATCCGCGACCGCGCCTTCGCGGACCAACTCTTGGTGAAGGCGACGCCTTTCGCCATCCTCCTCGACTCGCATAACCGGGTCACGTCGAAGGGAATCGTCAACAGCCTGGAGCAGCTCGAGAGCCTCCTCGCCGTGGAAGTGACGACCTGGGCAATCCACAAGACCGTACCCGCACCCTTGGCCTCGACCACTTCGGGAGGCGGAAAATGATCGAGCACCTTCGCGATGGAGAAAACGATCCGGTCGCAAGTTCCGCCGTCTGGCTGGCACAGGCGCTGTCGCGTCGCAGTTTCATCGCCCGCGCGCTGAAAGTCGGCCTAGCTGCGGTCGGGCTGACCACGACGTACATGGCACTGTCCGCGCCGCCGACGGCGCTGGCGTCCAACTGCGCCAACTGCTATTGGTGCGGGGTCTGCGGGACCATGTGCGATGGCTGCGGTGGCTCGGACGGAGCCTGCCCCAGTGGCACGGCGCAAGGGACGAGTTCTTGGTCGGCCTGCTGCCTGTGCGGGACATGCTCTCTGACCAAATACAAGGACTGCTGCGGCAATGCCACTTGCAACGCGCAGGTATGCCGGAATAGCTGCCCGCGCGACACCTGGTGCGCCGGGAGTGGTTACAGCTTCTACGTCTGCACGGTCGCCGTGAGCGCCGGCTCCTGTGGACCCTGCTGAGAAGGGGGTTATTGAAGGTCGTGAACCTGCTCACACGCGATCTTCTCTTGGCAGCGCTGGCGGTCGCTATCCCGTTCGGGTTTGTCTCGTGGAGGACCGGCTGAGGCGTGTCGATGGTGGGGACCATCGCTTCTGTCGTGGACAGAAGGCAGGCGTACGTGTTAGCCGTGATCTATCTGGCGGGAACTTCCGTCGGAGCCGCCGCCGTGGGCGCGATCGCCGGCCTCCTCGGTGAATTCATTCACCTGCCGCGGCTGCTCGGCCCTGTTGGGGGGTTTGCTTCGGTGGCGCTCGTCGCCATCCTGGCGTTGGCAGCCGACTTTCGACTCCCGCCCCTCCCACCTTTGTACCTGCGGCGGCAAGTTCCGTCGATCTGGTGGACCCGACGAAGGCGAGGCGTGACTGCCCTGATGTGGGGAGTGCAGCTCGGGGTCGCGCCCCTAACGTACATGCCGTCGGCGGTCTTCTACCTACTTCTGTGGTGTGCCCTTTTGCTCGGTCCATTACTGGGTGCGGTCGCCCTCGCCGGATACGGCGTCGCGCGTGGGATCAACCTCGTTCTTGTGCTGTTGCGCTCGAACGCCGGCCGCCTGCGCGATGAAGCTTTCCCCGACGCGACGGGCGTCATGCGCGTTATCACAGCCTCGGTCGCCTTGATCGCGCTCATGCGCGGACTCACGTGAGCGGTCGCGATTGGCTTAGTGACTTGGAGGTGCAAGCAAGATGGCGAGACTGATGAGTGCCACGACGGACTCGGCGCCTGGAACCTCATCGCGACGACTCACGATCGTCGCAATCACCCTGGCGGCTCTGCTGGCTGTCGCGGTTGCGGCTTCGCTCCCGCGCTTACATGACAACCTCGGGGCGACGGCTGCGCCCGGTCCGGTCAAGGTTGAGGCGCTCGGCGCCGTGGTCCCCCTGCCGCCGGGTGACTGGATCGCTGGCGTCCGGGACGCTGGTCCTAGATCGACCATCGAGGTCACCCGACTCTCGACCGGCGAGCGGCTAGCCACATTGAGCTCTGGTTCCAGCGTGATGGCCGTGGTGCGCCAGACTCATAGCGAGATCCTGCTCTCCGATGTCGTCGCGGACTCACCGTCCGGCGCGGGTCTCCCGCACCCACGCTTATGGGTGCTCGACGAGCACACGTTGGCGATCAAACAGGGCCCCATCTCTTTGCCACAACGTTCGATGTACACCCTCTACGCACCAGCCATGACGCTGTCGGGCGACGAACGCTTCCTCTTCTATACGCGCCACTGGGAATGTGGGCCTGACTGTGATGACTATGCGGTGGCTGTGCTGGATCTCGATTCGATGAGCGAGAGTGCGGTGGCATCGCTCCCGCGCGACTGCGGCTTCGCCGAACTGACAAGAATGGGCGCGGCCGGCCTGATCGCGATGTGCCCCAACTTGCGTTCCTTGTGGAAGATCGACCGCACCGGCTCGGCGGCTGAGGTGGCCAGCTTCAACTCGTTGGAGTGGCCAATTCACGGCGGAGTCACCGCGACTGGTGCGGCCTTCATGGTCACCCAGACGGGCCGCCTCATGGTTAAGGATGCGGCCGGTGCGCTGATCGTCGATCGCAAACTCGGCGCACCCGGTGGGTTCTTCAGCGGACTCGATCGCATCGCGTTACCCGATGGCCACGATGTGGTTGGCGTTCGCCCGTCGGGTGACGCCGATCTCTCCGCCGAACTCGTGCTCAACCGCGCGGACTGGAGTACGCGCGTCCTCGAACTGCCTTTGGGGGTTACCCACTTGGTTGCAGCTGGCAATTCAGAGGTCGCCGCGGTTGGACCTCTCACCGTGATCGTCGCGAACGTTCTAGACGGGTCCCTTCGGCCGCAGCCACTTACCGGTAACAGGAGCTTCGTGCCTCAGTGGTCGTTTGGAACCGGCACCGATTGAGCTAGCTCGCGCGCGCCTTGTGCCGCGCACCGGACGGGTGGGGTTGAGACCAACCCCACCTCGTCAACCCCACCCGCAGGTTCCGCGATGATCAAGGGCGTGGCCGTTGGGAATCGCTGGATCTGAACGTCGCTCGCTCAGGGGCCGGAGAGGATGCCCGAGTGGATCACCGGGCCGGCTACGAGGCGCGCATTCAGCGCACCATCCGTCGAGCGCAACTGGCCCTGGACAAAGTAAACGACCCTCGTCCCGACCAGCCCGACACCGCGAATGTCGGGAACTGCAGTGTCGATTCGTCGTCGCGAGACTAAATCGATCTCAGTAAGCGTGTCAGGGTCAGACGAGTTGGCGGTCGCAGCGGCGTGCGTCAAGATCCACAGCTTTGACCCGTCGGGGGCCATCGCAAGGCGGCCCCAATACGCGGCTTGATCGTGAACTGACATCCGTCTATGGACTGCACTTGCGCTCCGACCGCCGGCAAGTCAGCAAGCCAGAACTCTTCCTAAGCATTTGGAGGAAGGACTCGTTTGAAGCGTCCGGTCAAAACCAGGCACGCCAGTCGGCCACATTGCGCGATACAGCCGAAGCATGGGACGAGGGACCCGTCGGCACACCAAATCGGGGCCACATAGCTCGTACTGGCTTGACGAAAGCGACCCGCGGCGCCAAACGCTCCTTCTGATCGCCTCGCTGCTTCCCGCTGACAAGAGCTGGGTTCTCGCGGGAGCGATCGCCCGCGAGGTGGCGACACGCGTCCGGCAGCGAGCGTCAGCGGGTCCCGTCCTCCTTGATGTGGTCCCAGACGGGGTCGACGGTCGGCTGCGCGATCTTGCCAGTCTTGGATGGGTCCACTACCTGGTGAGCGGCGACGGCGATTGGCGTCGCGCTGCTGTGCGGCTGACTACGTTCGGTGCGGACCACGTAGAAAGCAGACCTGCTGATCTTGAAATCCGTCTCGGCCTCTAGCCGCTCCAGGCCGGCGCCGCCCTGCCGGCCTGGCCTGCCCCCTAGTGTTGAAGTCCCAGACGCTCCTCGATGTGTAAGGGCGTATGCCCGTTCGACAGGAGAGTCTTGCCATGGAGGGTAAGCCGGAAGAATCGCTCTCCTCGCGGATCTGGCTCAATCGCAAGGGAACCTGTGCTACTCAGGCCAGAGAGCAAATCGCTTAACGAGGAGTAGGGACTGTAGGTCAGTCGCAGCGGGATGTTCGTCTGCCGCTGCTTGATGAGTTCGACGACGCACTGTTGCAGTTGTCGCTCAGCCACGGGAGCGTCATTTTCTGCCAGCTTCTGAACCAGTCGAAGAAGAAAGAACGCCGAAAGCCGAATCGGATCATCTTCGTGGATTAGTGGCACATCTAGCTCCTTTCTCTAGCTCCCGCCAACGGGGTGGGTCGCTGGGCCCGATCCATCACTTCTGGGCGATGCCCAGGAAGCCAGTGTCCGGGTGCCAGCTCACAATATCGTCCTCCAGATACCACGTTCGCATCGCCTCCGGCAAGGCCGCACAGGCGTCCGCTCTGAGATTTTCCCGCTGCTCGTCGCTTAGGTCTGTCTCGCTGACGACGTAAACGCGCAACTGTATGCCTTCATACCAAGCAGCCTGAATTGCCGACACTCCGGGGCGATCGAGCTCCTCCAACGAGCGCAAGCGGCCTTGCTCGTCGAGAATGCGATAGCGTTGAGGCTCCTTCAGAGGCTGGAACATCGCCTTGTGGCCGATGACCACGTGGAGGCCTTCGCCGAGCTTGGACTCCAGCGCGGCGGCGATAACCGTGAGGCTCGGAGCGTAGGCGTACGCAAGGAAGTTAAGCACCGAGATCAGCCTGGCGTCGGTGTAGGCGTAACCCGTGGTACTGCTGAGCCAGTCCCGAATGCGGTCCTGGAGGGTTGTCGCCTCGAAGGGAAGTCCCCGTTTCTCTTCGACCACCCGCACCATGGCAGCAAACGCATCCCTCGAAACGTCGCGAAATTCGTCCGGCCGCTTCCACAAGCTCACCCAGCGATGACGACGCAGCAGAAGCACATCGAGAAATGCGCGGAGCCTGCGGTGGGGACGCGCAGGGAGTGCGCCCTCTTCCAGGCTGTCGTCGCGCAAGGTCGCGTGGACGCGCCGCAAGAACACCCACAGCGTGGCGTCGTCGACGTAGCCTTTTGGCCCCACGAACGCCGTGTAACTCAGATCCGAGGGGGCGAGGCTCTCCAGAGCCTGCTCAAGCTGCGCCCGCGCCTTGCCCTTGAGGGGCTCGAGGAGCTCATCGCGTTGGCCGAAGAGGATGTAAAGGATCTCATCGAGTAACGTGTCCATCAAAACCCCGACTGGATGGAAATACAGGTAGGTGTAGGCACGAACTCGCTCAGTTAGGAAGATCTCGATCGCCGCCAGTGCGCGGGTCGACGGACGAAAAAGGAAATCCTGACGATCTTTCGCCACCACGAACGAGGCAATGACTCGGTGCACGTCGTACTGCCCAAAACCGGATCCACTGACGTACCCGTCGCGCCGCAGGTACTCAGCCCGGTCAGAGTCGACCTCGCCCGAGACGAGTTCCGCTAGAGCCGCGGGGACGGGGTTGGTGTCGGCCTGCCGCCCGTGGGTCGCCCGAATTACCTCGAGCATCGCTCGCCGGAGCCAATCGTCGTCCGCTTGAAACATCGGTTTCCCGGGTGCGCCGTTGGTCTCGATGAGTTTCATCGTTGCCCATTCATGAAGCTGGATTTTGTGTTCCGCCGTGAACTCGGTGAGGCGGGCGTCCTCTTCGACACCGAGCACCTTGTCACGGATCCCCGGTCGACTGAGGGGAATCTCCAGCACATGCCCTAAGGGAAAGTGGCCGAGGTCATGGCATAGGCCGGCCAACCGCGCAATCTGGATGACCGCCCGCCGAACATCGCGCAGTTCCTCGGCCGCCGGACGCGAGAGCCACCGACGCGCCTGCTCAAGGAATTCGCGCACGACGGGGTTGTCGAGATCCTCGAGGGCACGTTCTGCCATGTCGCTGATCAGCTGCAGGTTGCCGAGCGCGTGAACAAAACGCGTCTGCACCGCCGACGGGTAGACCAGCAAAGCAGTGCCCAGTTGCTTCACGCCGCGTTGGCGCTGAAAGATGTCTGAGTCGATGAGCGCGACCTCGTGCGGGTGAAGACGGATGTCGCCGTAGAGCGGATCGCGAACGATGACCGGGAACGCGGTGGCGATGCTCGGTGGCTCGGCGAGTTCTCCGGGGGCGGGCGCCGCCCGTCGAGCCACTTCTTCGGTCATAGAACCGGCAGACCTATTCCCGGCTGAGGTCGTGCATCGCCAGCCTCCGCCCCTCTCACCCGGCCGACAGTCGGCGAACTGGGTGCGCGGTTTCCCATCCAGGCCCCTCCCGAATCGCTAGTCCACACGCAGCGCCGTCGCGCGGCGCCCAGTATTACTTGCATTACTAGCCATGCCCCTTCCGCACAGCTTCGGCTGCTCCTGATCCGCATTGGCATCGAGTTCGTGCGAGAGAGCGTTCTGCTGCACATGCAGCAGGACGCTGCCACCGCAGCGCAATGGTGGGAGCAGGCTGCTCTTCGATTCAGGCAGGAGATGGAGATGTGCGACTAATTAATGGCGTGGGTCCTACAAGTACCGCAGCCTACGTTGTCTCTCCCTCTTGCCATACAACATCTCACTCGAGAGCGAAGCTCTCTGCTATTTGGCCTTGCGACCGGCCGCGAGCGTCTTAGCGGCCTTGGTCTCGTTGACCTCGCGGGTATGCGGATTCGACAGAGCCTTTCCCGCCGCGCTCAGCTGCGTCTTTGTCGGTTTCGCCACGTCGTGTCTCCTTTCGGTCATCAGTTGGGCCGTCATTGGTTCGACTCCGGCACGCGTTTGCGACAATCCTTCGCCCGACCGCCGACCTTTACGGACGCCTAAACAGAGCATCGCGTTGCGAACGCGAATAGGACGGTCCAACTCATGGTAAGCGGATAAGCACGACTCCATGCGACTCTCCTCACCGGTGCGTACCTCGCGAGGAGTAGCGATCGAGGATGTCCTGCTTGAGCCTCGAGGCGGCGTTCGGATAGCCGAAGAATGCGACGCCGCCAGCCATGCGTTCCGTGCCAGTCGTCGCCGACTCCGCAGCTACGAGGTGTGTCGAAAACGCCGTTGAACGGCCATCAGTCAGGGCGTGCACCGGAGGATCAGCAACGTGCGCGACCGTGGCCCAGAGGTCGTGGTCGCGGCCTAACCGCCATCCCGTGTAAACGCAAGGACACCGATGTCCCGCAGGCCAGAATCGCCGGTCAGCCCTGCGTTTTGGATGTCGGGCGGCGGACGAAACCGCACCGGCCCGACCGCGCCGGGCGATGTCTCTTGGCGCCGTATAGCGACGAATAGTGCCGCTTAGCAAGCCACGGTTCGGTAACACCGGGTCCGGGTTGTGTCAGCTCCGATATGGATGCGGGATAACCGAACTGCGCGGCTAGATACGAATCTCGCGGACCACGCGGTTGCCCTCATCAGCGAAATACAGACTGGCGCCAGCGAGCGCGAGGGCTGTTGGCCCATTGAGCACCGCAGCCTTTTTAGTCGAGGGCGATCGAAGCGACGGGCCGACCAATCTCAAACGGAGCACTCGGGACCGGCTGCGGCAAGGGCGAGACCGCTTTGGTTCGCAGGTCAACGACGAGCGTCTCCGTCGGCCGCGTGGAAACGATGACCGCGCTCCCATCCGCACGAAAGAACATAGCGTCGGGCATTTGTTCCACCGGCCCGTAGATCACACGCCGGCCGGCGTCGGCAGACCAAAGTTCGATGGTTTGCGCGGACGGCGACGCACTGCTGCTGACGAAGAGGCCTAGATCGTTTGAGTTCGGCCGGAATCCAACGAACCCCAGGCTCAGACCCGGCCCCACCTTGCGGTCGACGCGGGTGTCGAAATCGGCCAGTGTCCAGGTCCAGAGAGAGCATCCGGTCCCGGCAGCGCAGCGGATGCCCACGACATCTCGCCCGTTGGGGGCGCCGTAGACGCTGTACTCCCCGTCGAGTTGCCAAGTCCGGCGGCCGCTCGACCCGAACACCACGTAAGTCGATGCCGGAGCTCCGTGCGGAACCATGAGCGCGGCCAGTGTTGCTGGCGCGCGGTCCCAGCCGACCAGGGCGTAGGCGCTGCCATCGGTGATGCGGGCGAGTTCGGTCACCTTGCCCGAAGTGATGTCGAGCGTCCGAATTGCGGAGTACCTCGGGGTCACTCCCTGATTCGCCCCTTGGTCCAGGACGGCAAACGCCACCCCGCTGCCGTCGGCCGCCCACACCAGCGACCCACCGGGAATCTCACCGTCGATCACGGTCAGCTTGCGTAGGTCGGTCGGCCGTGCGCCATCAAGGAGATACAGCGCCCAAGGTTCGTTCTGGGGTTGGGCGAAGTACACCGCGCGCCGGCCGTCGGGTGAGACCGCGCCGGCGAATTGATTGAAGAAGCTCGGCGCGAGCTCTGCGACCGTCGAGGTCTCACCCTCGCGGCGAACCAGCGGGGCCGAGCCCTTCTCGTAGCCTTGACGAACGCCCTGATAGATCACGCCAAAGTGCGGACTGAGGATTCCCGCGACCGGGGTCGGCGTTGGCGCGGGCGTCGTCCCAGCCGCGACCGGAGTGCAGGTGAAAGCGCGGTTGTTGCAGGACAGCTGAAGTGAGTAGCGCGCGCTGACGGTGCCACCCTCGGGCAGCCCGACCTTGTCGATCGTCAGCTCATACGGAAACGTGCCCTCAAGCAAGGGACCGCCGGCGCGGACTACCAGCCGCACGGTCTGACACGGCCCGACCGTCAAGACTTCGCCGTCACCGAGCGCGCGCTGGGCCGGCTCGAGCAGGTCATATCCCAGGACATGCAGACCGGAGCGGCCCGACACCGTGATCTGTGCGCGGCTGGTGATCGTCGCCGGACCCGGCGCGCCGCTGGGCACCGTGAAGCGGAGCACCCATCGCAACTGATTGATCTGAGGATCCGAGGGCGTGATCGCCTCGAGCGCCGTGCGCAGGGAAGTGCCGAGGGAGAGCGGACCGACCACGGCAGGAGCGGACGGCTCGCAAACGGCCGACTGGCTCGGACCCGGAGTGGGGTTGGCGACTGCGCTCGGCAGCCGCGAGCTGAACCAGATGCCCGCCGCCGCCAGAAACACAACGGCCGCAATGGCCCCCGCGAGTGGCACGAGCGCAAGCCGTGGCCGACGGGCCCGCTCGACCACCGTCGCGTAGGCTGGCAGCCTCACCCGCGGTTCGCGCACTCCGAGGAGCGAACGGACCTCCCCCTCCTCGATGTCGTCTCGATCATCTCCACTCATCGGGCCAAACCCCTCTCCAGCCGGCGGTAGGCGGCCAAGAAATCCTTGCGGCCTCGCGCGAGGCGCGACTTCACGGTCTCCTCGCTCAGGCCCAGCATCGCCGCGATCTCCTTCCGGTCGAAACCTACGTCGTAAAACAGGAGCAAGGTCGCCGCATGGTCAGTACTGATCGAGCGCAGCGCCGCGCGTACTTGCGCGGCCTCGACATCAAACGAATCCGGGGCCGCGATTTCGACGCCAGTTAAAGGCAAGAACCGCAAAAGAGCCCGACGCCGCAGATGACTCGTGGCTAGGTTGGTGCCGGTGCGGTAGAGCCAGCCGAGTGCGGCCGCCGGTTCGCGGAGACTCCGCTCCGCGCTTAGGCCGCGGATGAACGCTTCTTGCGTCAGCTCACTCGCGGTCTCGCGATCACCCAGTAACTTGGCGAGATAACCCGCGAGCTCCTGCGCGTGCTCCTCGTAGAGCGCTGCCCAGTCAACAGCTATCGGGATCACAACCACGGGTGCCCTTGCGGACCACTCTTGCATCCTGCCGACATAGACGCCTGGGGTCGCCTACTCGGGTGCAACTTCCTCTTGTTTGCCCTTTCAGATCCTTCTCTCCCTCGATATCGCTGGCGGGGATCGACACACCATGACGCAACTCCGCGGTTGACGTGACGGCCTCTCCGCGCCGGGTGACAAAGGGCACAGACTCGAAGGCGACCTGTTGGCAGGGTGCCTGGCGCTGAAAAGTGACCCTGCGTGAACGTGTCTAGTTGATAACGGTCTTACTAAACCCACGCTTGACACAAAAGCCCGCTGGTCTCCCTGGTCGTACCACTCCGATTGCTTGAAGGCCATGAAACCGTCCCCGAGGCGGGGCTCGGACGACGGCGCGTCTCCGATCTCGCGCTCAGTGCCGTTACGAGAACGAAGCACAACACGCGTCTGCGGTCGCGCCGTCTGGCTACTGCTAGATCGCTTCGATCTGCCTGGTCATCCAATCCTTGCGCCGGCTGTTGCGAAGAGCCTTCTGAGGCGCGTTAGCCCTCATCTGCTCTCGCCACGCCCGGATGGAGAATCGGGACCCACCGCTGTTCGATGGAGATCCTCCGCTGCGGGTTGGGCTCGTATAGCGCGGACTTGGATGGCTGGACTCGCAGACCCGCGCGGATGCAATACATCTTGAGAACGTCGACATACCAGTTGTCAGCGCGAGGGTCGAGCGCGACGCCCTCGATGAACGTGGCGGGATCTACCGGAAGATCCACATGGGTTGGGCCCGAGACTGTACGCTCGAGGAAATCAGCATGCGTGAGGAAGCGCACCTCGTGTTCATGTTGAAAGGCGCTTCGCTTGTGGAGTGCCACCGCAAGCGCGTCAGGGGCTTGCGAAGCGTTCGCCAACAGGTCGGTCCGCGTTTCGAAGTACCTGACCTCGTCGATGAGGGACCTTCTGACGCCAGTAATTAACTGAAACTTCGCAACCGACGCGGCGATTTGAACGCCGGTCCGGTCGGGCGAGTAGATGCGCCACATGGCGTCCGACTCCTGCAAACGAGTCCAGCAACTGCCGTAGATGCGTTCATGGAACGAGTACAGCGGCCGCTCGATCTTTCCCGAATCGCCACGCGTGGGGACCTTGCCGAGGATCGCTTCGCCTGGGTCTTCCCACCGATTCACGTTCGCGAGTCGAATACGCCTCGCCTCGATAAGTTCGAGGAAGCGCTCGAGCGAGAGGTATCTGTACAGCGTCGTGTCCAACGTCAGCTTGCGACCCACAATGAATGTCACGAATTCCTCCGACAGGCCCTTCGCCATTGTGCGACAAGTCGCGCGTCATACAGCCAGATTCACGGTGCACGTTCCGCAGATCGTCGAAGTGAGGCAAGGCCCACGCCACGCTCGTGCGGCGCGCGTCTTCCGTAGACCGGGTCCAGCCGATCAAAGCGTTGCCGCGCTCCAATCTCCCGTTAACATGCCGCGCGCTTCCGAGGTCGCGCGAATCATTGCGGGCTGCGCTGCGCGCTTCGTCGGCGCCTATTCCCGACCACCGCGCAGTGCGAACGCACGAGCCGCCTCGCGTGTCAGCGACGGATCGGCGAGGTGTTTCGCGCGCTGGGCTTGATGATCGAGGCCTGCTGACCGGGCATCCTCGTAGTTTGCCTCCGCCTCAGCGGGGTCGAGCGTCCCCTCTACGGCACGGATCATGAGACGCGTGTTCTCGAGGCGGACCCGGAGGTCCGCCGACTAAGCCCATGAGTAGCTCGAAGGCGCAGTTGGTCGGGGCCCGACCGCGCGCCAACCGTCAGGTGGCAGCCGCGATCCTGTAAAGCAGTATCGCCGAGCGCGCTCCGTTAACTAACACAGCGATAGCGACGATGACCCCTACGGGGCCCAGCCGATCGCTGAATATGA
This sequence comes from Chloroflexota bacterium, assembly GCA_038040345.1. Taxonomy (GTDB): domain Bacteria; phylum Chloroflexota; class Limnocylindria; order P2-11E; family P2-11E; genus 3-1-20CM-2-70-9. Next base: position 834,902 of record JBBPIQ010000001.1, on the reverse strand, counting down.
CGAGGAACACTGAAAGCAAGAGCGCACCGAAACTGGTAACGACCGCCAGTGTCAGCTTGCCTGCCCACAAACCTCTCACGCGTTCAACAGCCAGAACAGAAGCGGCCAAGTTGCGATGAAAACAACCATCGAAATCACCATCCACCGGACGCAGGCAGACCGAAGCGCTTCTAGTACCCTATCGGACTGTCGGCTCGTCAACAGGTCGGTGATGCTTCGCGCTGAAAGTTCAGGAAGTCTTCTGGCAGCTGCGACGTATCGGCGCTGAGCCACCAAATAAGGTACAAAAATCAGAATCATTAGCGCCACGTAGACAACAACACGCGCCAGGATGGCGATCATTGGGCACCGTGCCCGAAAGTAATCACTGTGGGAGACACGATGGTGCCGATGAAATCTACAAGGAACGGTCCGGCCCCATAAAGATCCGGGGCACCGATCTGAAAGCGTTCGCCCGGCATCGCAACGAAGACATTCTTGCCATGTGGGTTCGTTGAAACAGTCACGTCGACTCCGCCACCAACGACGCGCCCGACGCTGACATCACCGCCCGCAGCAAGTTCTCTCAGTTCGTCAGGATTGTTCGCGTTGCTGAAGACGGGGCCCCACATCACGCCGAGGTCGGCGGCGCAGGCACAACCCCCGCCACCGGGGGCGATCAGAAGAGAATTTGAGCCATCAGGGGTCTGAATGAACTGAATCGTCACTACACCACCAAAACCCGCGACTCCTCCGGACAGACTCAATCCGATGCCATTCCAGTTGACGCGATCTGGCTTCAGCGCAAAGAAGTCGGCGACCTCATACGCAGCAGATCGGGCGACGCCTCGAACAGCATCACAGACATCGCAAAGCCCTGAGGGATCCGTGAACAAAAGGGGATTCGCGCTGGCATATCCGTATAGGTTCTGGGACATAGGCCGTCCGGGGTTCAGCGGGTAGAGGTCGCGGGTCACAAACCGAGCAGTCGAGGGCTCATACCAGCGAGCCCGCATGAAGATCAGACCCGACGGATCCAGAAGCTGCCCCGCATAACCCAGGTACGTCGGCGCCGATGCCCCGTTCGCCTGTGCGATCGCGCCGTACGCCTTGTAGCGGAACGATGCATTGACCGCGCCGGATCCGTTCAGCTCCGCGCGCACGCTCCATCCCCGCGCGAGAACGTCGAAGTGGTGACGGCTGCCTCGTTGCAGCACATGGATAAGTTCGGAGTCACCGAGGACAACGATATTGGCGTTGTGGGAAACAACGATCACCTGCCGACGCTCCTTCACGTCCCGCAACCAGGCGACCACATGTTCGAACACGAAGAGATTGTCCAGTTCGTCCTCTGGCTGGTCGATTAGAAGCGGGCATGGCCCGTCCCGCTGAACGCGATCGACAGCAGGACTATGTGCTTCTGACCTTGCGAGAGTTAGTTGAAAAATGGCTTTTTAGTACGGTCGGGGGTGACGAACAGAATCACCGGCCAGTCATCGCGACCGACGTGTTCGAGCTGATGTACGCACGAGGCTTATCACGAAAGCCACTGATCAGATTGCGCGCAACTTCTTCACCGATCGAGCTCCCATCAGCCAGTGCGACGCGCCCCAAACCCGCGGCGTCGCTCTTCGCGACGAAACTGTGGAGTTAAACGGGGCTCAGATTCAGGCAAGACGCCTGAGCGTCGTGGACTGGCGGCCCGACCCGTAGGCGACAGTCAGCAGGAGGTCGAGGTATTCGCGCGGGAGCCGGTCGCGCGTGAATCCGAACTCGACTTCTCCGCCCTCGAGCACGTCGGCGATCGCCCGACGAGCTACGACAAGACTGGGCTCTACCTCGGCTGTGACCTGATTTGCCCGTCGTTCTCCGCGGTCTTTGTCACCCTTAGGCCGGACTTGAGTGCGGAGCTACACCCGGTTCGGCGGCTTCCGCCGGGGTGCGGCCTCGGTCAACCAGGAATCGAGGCTCCGTTCCAGAACGCGACGAACGATCTCCGGTAGCGACAGCCCAGTGGCCGCTTGAGCGGCCCGTAACTGCGCCCAGATTCGCGGACTCCGTGCCAAAGCAACGTCGACTTGCCGCCGCGGCATACGCCAGAGGCTCCCCTTGCCCGACCGTCGCGGGCCGTATCCTAGCTCGCCTACTAGCAATTGCTAGCAGTTGCGCGCAAAATTCCTCTAAGTCACGTTGATGCCGGTGGAGGTGAACGTGGTACAACGTATGTCCGCAGCGCATAGGGGGAGCAGCGTTTTGGCAATGACCGGGACACTAGGTAAGCGTGTGCGGGCGGCACGCACAACGGCTCGCCTCAATCAATCAGAGCTGGCCCAGCGCATCGGCGTCGATCAGGCGACGCTAAGTCGAATCGAAACCATTGGTCGCGATATCAGCACCTCACTTCTAATCAAGATCGCGGAATCGACCGGACGCGATGTCGATTACTTCCTGCAGCCTGTGGCGCGGCCAGGTGTTCTTCTAAGCGATGGCGACAGCCGGGCCGAGGAAGTTCTGAAATCACTTGAGAACTTTCGTCGGTTTGTCGCCGATTACGCAGACCTGCTGCGACTCGTTCCCGATTGATTCCAGCCCATCCCGAAGCGATTGAACGGGCAGCAGATGTCAGGGTCGCGCTTCGTCTCGGAGATGATCCCGTCCCCGACATCATCACGGTCCTCGAGCAGCGGGGCCTCGCCGTTTTCGTCGAACCTGATCCGCGGGCGGCGGAGGGTGCGTATTTTCCGGGTGAACGCATCCAGGCCGTTTTTCTCAACGGGACCCTGCCGCTCCCTCGCCTCCGGTCCGTCGCCGCGCACGAACTGGGGCATCACGAGTTTGGCGACGCGCCAGTCCTCGACCAAGCGATTTCCAACCAGTCGGAAGCTTCCAAAGCTGATGCAGATCTAAAGGAACGTCGTGCCGACGCCTTCGCGATGAACTTCCTAATGCCCGAATCCGGCATCGCTGCGCGCCTGGGGTTGAACGCCGCGATCGACACGGCGGTTGTGCTCAGACTGGCGACACAGTTCGGCGTCACCTACGCCGGGATGGTCGAGCGCCTCGAAGAGTTGGGCGTATTGGCACCGCGTGATCAGCGTCGGCTCCTCGCCAATCACGCTGCGGCGCTCAGCAGCGACTATCGACACGTCGACGTGCGTCAGTTGCGTCTGCCCGCGGATTACGTTCGTCGCGCGTTTGACGCGTATGGCAGCGCGAAGATTTCCTTCGGCAGGCTGTTTGAGCTCCTGCACCTTCCGGCGGGCGCTGGGCAGGAGCGAGCGCTCCTTGACCAGCTTCGGGAAAACGACCTCCTCCAGCCGGAGGATTCGAACCGATTCCAGAGACAGCGGCGGTCGCCTAGTAAGCCTGGTAGGTCCCGCGCAGGAATCTAGGCGGTCGCGCTCACTGCCTCGCGTTTGCCATCGAGTGCCCGCCGGAAATCGCGCATGGACATGTAGCTCTCTCCAAGTAGGTGGCCCCGCTGCGCCTTCCACTCAGCGTAGGCGGCGATCGCGTCCTTCGGGTCGACCCATTGCTCCCGCCCTCCCACGATCAACAGCTCGACCGAGCCCAGCACTGGGATGCGCAGCTCGCGCGCGGCCACCCGCGTCACGGACTCGTCTGCGACCAAGACCGAGGGCTGCTTCGTAGCCCTAAGCAACGTGGCGGCCGCTCCGCGATCGGCAGTCGCTGGGATTCGGGCCCAGCGTGAGCGAAGCCGCCGGTATAGGTCACGGTCCCGCTGAGAATGGATCGGGACATCCGCGATCAAGAGACCGGAGCACAACGGCGCGGACGCACCTTGCGCGCGCGCAGCCTCGAAGGTCTCAGGCGACACGCTCATTGGCCCCATTCGCACGCAGACCGCGTCGAAGATCGATGGCACCATCGTCAACGTCACCACGGCCGGCGCATCGAGGGTGATGACGCGGCTCGCTTTGCCCTGCGCGACACGTGCGCCGTCCGGTTCTTCCAGGCCCCGACCCCTCCCGCAATGCAGTAGCCCGCTCGAGGAAATCAGCACCGATGTTAGGCGGTCTTGGCGATCTGCACCGGGCGCAAAGAGTACACGTGTTCTAGAATGATGCGCAGCGGCATTGTAGTTGACGCGATATGCGTTTAGGACAATAATCGCCTTGGGACCACGTTCCTCAAGGAGGAAACAATCGATGGTTGCCGAGAAGACCGAGAGCCCGCCGAGGCCGAAGCCCGAACCCGCGTTCAACCCGCTCGCTCAAGGAATCCTTCCTGACCCGGTGATCCGTGATCCGCGCGCTGACGCGACCCTCGTGTTCGCGCGCCTCGACGCCGCACTCGACCGCGACGGCATCACGAGCTGGCTGAAAGAGGTGACCGCGCTCGTGACCGACCTCACGAAGCCGACGCCGCTCGGCCGCGTCGCAGCGATCGCCTGCGGCTTCGGCCCATCCTTCTTCATGGGCACGGGCGGTCCGCGGTTCGGTCTCACCGCCGACCGCATCCCGGCCGACTTCGCAGAGCTGCCGACGGTCACCGTCAGCGATTCACTCGCGAACACCGATGTCGCCTTCTACATCATGTCGACCTCGGCGGCCGCGGTCGCGCGCTTTCTCCAGGGGCTCGCGGCGACGCGTCCCGCGCTCGTCGGCGTCACCACGGCACGCGGCTTCCAGCGTGACGACCGCCGCGAGCTCGGCGGATTCCCGGACGGACTTCGCAACACCACATCGGCGAACCGAGTGAAGATCGTCTTCGTCGATCGCGAAGAGGCGCCGCAGGAGCCCGACTGGCTCGAGGACGGAACGTACATGGTCTATCTCCGGGTGAAGGAAGATCTCGAGCGCCTCGCTGCGATGTCGGTCGAAGACCAGGAGAAGGTATTCGGCCGTCGAAAGGACGATGGCTCAAGGCTCGATCTCCCGGCGGGGACCGCGGTGAAAGACGAGGGAGCGATCACCGAGAAGATGCCGGCGGCCGCGCACACCCCGAAGGCCGGCCCGCGCGGCGACCACGACAGCGTCGCGATCTTCCGTCGTGGGGCGCCGTTCCTCGACCTCGCGCCCGACGGCTCCGTGGTCGGAGGCCTGCACTTCGTTTCGTTTCAGTCGACGCTCGCGAATTTCGAGACGATCCTCAACCGGTGGATCCTGAATCCCGGCTTCCCGACCTCGGCCGCCGGCGTCGACGCGCTCTTCGCTCAAGGCTTGGCGACGATCGAGCGCGCCGGCTTCTTCGTCGTGCCGCCCGCCGATCCGCGCTTCATCGGCGCGGGCGTCTTCGATCCGCCGCGACCACCCGTCCAGGACATCGGTCGGCTGATCGTGCACAAGAAGGTCGTTGATGCCAATGGCGCGCCCGCGCTCATCGAGCTCGGCGGCATCGGGTTCCAGGTGTTCGGCAGCGACGGCAAGGTCATCGGCCCGGTCTTCAACACGCGGTCCAACGGCGTCGCCATCTCGCCCGATCTGCCCCTGAACCTGCCGCTGGTCCTGCGAGAGGTCACGCCGCCGGCGAACACGGATCCGGCCGCCGACCTCAACTTCACGCTCACGCGGCGGCGCGATCTGCAGGTGGTCGTCAATCACAAACACCAGCCTGGCCCATACGGCGGATAAGGGGGAATCCGGATCAGACGTTTCTCGCGACGACAAGAACGAGAAGGAGCTCTCGTATGGTCTTCGTGACAGCGCGGCATATGGTCGGCGGCACCTATCACGAGCACATCGCGAGCGTTCGCTGGCAAGACCCGGGAACGGCCCAGACCGGCGAGACCCAACGCGCGGACATGGTGACGTGGATTCGGGGCGGTGGGCAGGCGTTCGTGCAGAGCGGCAGCTTGACGGTCGCCGTCGGCGTCGTCGACGCGAATCCGCCCTACATCCGCACGTTCGCTGACGGCGTTTGGACCGACAACCTGCTGGCGCTTCCCACCTATTGATGGGCGTCCGCGGTCCGAGCGTTTGGAGCGGTGACCTGGCGCTCGGCGCCCACTGACCAACCTGGTCACGGCGCGGGCAGCGTTGCGGTGCACCTGGCAGGAGGCCGCGACCTGCGGGCTCTGATCCGCGATCGCGCTCGCGGCACCGCTGGTTCCGACCAGAGTTAGACCATCACAATGCGAGCGCGCCTAGGGTGTGCCTCGCCTCAACTTGTGCTCAACACAGAACGGCCCGCGGGGCTGCTTTGAGGGAACGAGCTGGGATATCTGAACTTGGAGCAGTAGAAAGAGCCACAGAGCAGCTAACGCAAGCCATATCGGGGCACTAGTGTCGGCCAGAGGCGCGCGAGTTTTCAGTGGGCCCCCACACTCGCCTACGTCGAGTCGCGCGTCGAAGACTGGAGGAGGCAGATGGACCCAGAACTCGGCCGCACCTTAATCGAGGCTGTTGCGACGCTTACGACTATCTTTGTCGCGTATCGCGCGCTCCGCGGCGAAGACCCGAGGCTCGTTGTCGCCCGCGTCGACTGGCCGCACCTGCGTCATGTCAATGCTCACATCGCGTGCTACGTAGTGGTTCGAGTCGTGAATCTCTCAGGCCGTGGAAACGCTGTCCTGGGGCTCACGTTGCAGCAACGACACGCGGGTCGGGTCATCGAATTTCAGCAGACCCCGCCGCCTTCAACTCGGTCAGGAGAGACGCAGAGATACATGATCCCGATGCCCGACGGTTCCTACGAGACTTGGGACGTGCCGAGTCCGGCTCACGAGCGACCGGTCGCGATCGGCGCACACGGAGTCGGCCAGATCGATGGCGTTTTCTCTCGCCCCGAACTACCCGGGGAAGTCGACGGGCCACCGCAATTCTCCGAGATGGAGGTCGTGCTTAGAGATAGTTATGGGCGCCGCTGGCGAACGGCGGTTCGGGATCTCGGGCCGGCAGCCCCCCTTTTCCTACCGAGATCGTCCCGGGAATAGATCGATAGGTAGTCTCTCGATCGTCGGCTCACCGATCGAGTCCCGTGCGCGAAGGTCAAGCGGAGCACCACTTCGGTGGACATATGAGCTTGGAGCACTTAACCGTCATCTGGCCTCTGGAATCGAAGCGAGCATTGCTAGGTGAGTAGTTGCAGGCTCCCATTACCGCTTCTCGCGGACAGGTTTCAGGGGTACGCCGGGCGGCGCCGTTTTGGAGAGGTCCCGTTTGTAGCCTGAGCCAAAGCTAACAACAAGGGGGCTCAGCAATGACAGACGAGCAAGAAGAGAAAGCGATTTTTGTCTTGGCCTACGCGCGCGAGCGGGGATGGCAGCTGTCACGAACGCAGTTGGAGCGCCGACACCGCGCGGGCGTGATCCACCCACCTCGCCAAGTCGCTCGCGGACGTGGTGCAGGAACGGAGTCGATCTATCCGGCTGGGACCGCAGTTCTGCTCCTCGAGGGTCTCGAGCTGGGAGACATCCCGCTCACCCGGATTGCGTTCGAGCTGTGGCTACGCGGTCGACCGGTTCCGATGGGCGGTGTTCGAGCGCATCTGGCGGCACTCGCGACGCTGCATGATCGCCTTGCGCGTGTGATTCGGTTTGTGGGTTTCGGGCGCGCGGTGCTGCCCGGCCGAGTGCTGCGATTCGTCGAGCAGCTCGCGGCGAGGCCCGGGCCCGTGCAACTCCGCCGTATGCGCAGGCGACTCGGCGACGACCCCGGGCGCGTCGAGACAGTGCTGCGCGCGACGATTGAGATGGTCGGCGGCGTGTACGTGCCGCCGGAGCAGCACCATGGCCCGGCCGATGACGAGGGACCCCTCTTCGAGGCGGTGATCGGCGTCGAGAACGCCCGGACCGAAGCACCTATTGGACAGCAGCCTTGGCTCCGCGGAAGCATCACCGACATGCTCGTTGAATCCACGCACGACTTCGGCGGCGATTGGTCACGAGATCTCAGGGAGATGAGTGATGCCGAACTGGAAGCCGGACGCGAACGCTGGCGCGACCTAAGCGATTTCATGGAGATCATAGGCGAGATGCGCGAGATGTATGGCAAGAACGCGTTCGGCTTCGGTGCCATGGCTGACGGCTACGCGATGGCGAAATCGATGATCGATCCGGCGGCGGTGTTCGTGCTCGCCCGCAAGGTCCGCGGCGGCGACCAAACCGACGAGGCGCAGCGTGCGGCGCTCGCTGGCGCATGCGCGCAATGGCGAGAACTGGTCTCGCCCTCGCTGCCCGCGCTGCGGGCTCTGCGTGGGTATCCCCCGACCGCCGACCTCTTCGCAGCGCGTCGGCTCCACGGCGTCCTTACAAATTCGGCGGCGAAGGCGCGCTGGGAGGCGGAAGCCAGAGAGGTAGGCCGCCGGTACGAGCACGAGATCGCAGATCTCTTCGCGAAAGCCGGAGTCGATCCGAAGCGCTTTGCGGTGAGTAGCGCATAGGCGGGCTCGACCGCCCCGGAGTTTGGACGCCGGTCACTATCGCCCGCTAGGTCTGGACCGAATGACGACCCTTGGTCTGACGACGCGCGTAAGGCTCGCCTCCGTTCGAGATCTCTCGGCGGCCGAGCTTCGCGTGGTTGCTGCGGAGGCGGGCGCCGAACGCATGGGTCGTCTCTGCCACCTGGTTGGACCGAAGATGCTCGCGGACGTGCGCTCAGCAATTGCCGACGACACGCACGCCGACTTTGAGCGAGCACTGACTGCGCGGATACCCGCGCGGCTGTGCTTCGCCGCACAAAACGACGTTCTCTTGTTGGTTGAGGGTCTGCTGCGCGCGCGAGCGGCGCATGTACTGTCCGCCCCGATGTCCGCGGGCAAGGCAATCGAGAAGACACATGCCGCGATCGTGGACCTACTTGCGAACGACGAATCGACGAAGCTCATGAGTGGCGCGCAACGGAAAACGCTCGGCGAGATTGCGACGCTGCTGGCCGCAGCGCACGGTGAGCTGTGGATGAGCGGTGGAACCGAGGAGCGAGCCGCAAAGCGACTGGAGCAAGCGTTCGACGCGATAGTGACCCTGAATCGCTCGTCGCACCTTCCTCGGCCAGCCTTCGATGTGATGAATCGCGTTCAAGGCGACATCGCCGAGGCCGGGCGCCTGCTGGGGATTGATCTGACCCTCTGACAAACCGCCTCCCGTACGCCGGCTGCAGCGCCGTCGTCGCGGAAGGCGGACCCGGCGAACCGTCGCTCACTGGAGGGCACCCTGCGGCCGGGACGCTGCGCTCCTATTAATAGGAGTGAAGCAGAAAAGTCAGGGAACTGAGCCAAAGCGCGGCAGAACTCCGTGCGTTCGATCCTGCGGCGTCCGGGGGGTACTCGCGCGCCGCAAGACCGGCCGGGCTCCGGACAAGCAGTCACGAGTATCCGCATGATTCCCGAGACGAGGATCCTGATCGGCTTGATCGAACGCTTCCAGCCCGAGCGCATCGCCAGCGTGCACGCGCACAGCCTCAAGAACATCGTCGGTGACGCGCCGGGCATCTTCGTCGACCCGCGGGGCGTCGACCCGAGGACCGGGACCGTCCCGAGTCCAGCGCAGGCTGCGGGAAGATGATCGCCTGGCGGCCACCATGGTGGGAGAAGGTCGCGGTCGTTTGGCGGCGAGGCCGCTCCCGATCACAACCGAGAAACGCCGTCCGTTCGATCCGTTCACGGGCAATGCCCCGGCGGGAACGCCGGCCTCCACCGTCCACCACGCCTCCACCGCACATGCGGAAGGCAGCTCGCTCGGGACCTTGGCACCTGTGCCGGTGACCGGAGCGGGTGCTCGCCCCGGCGTGACTACTCTGACCGTCGAGGTGCCGAAGTACACCGCGCCGGCGGCCGACGCGCTCGCACGCGTCAAAGAACTCGACGCGCACCTTCTCGCCGAGATCTTTCTCGAAGATCCAACGACTGTGGTCCCGACAAGCGGGCCGATCGTTCCGTAGGACAGCCGGCAGTCGTGAAAAATGCGCGCGCTGCGGCGCCAGTCACGGTCGCGACCAGTCTTCCGTCCCGGCTTTCGCATGTCGGCTGACTCAATCCCGACGAAGAGTCTGAAAGGCACGAAGGTCGCTTCGCAGGCTTCTCGCTTGTCTTCGCTTGGGCTGGCGAATCGGCTAGCGCTACCGCAGATTGCGCTTCTGGCTGACCCAACTCCCATGGCGCAGACTCATGTCGTTCTCGGCGATGAACAACCGCAGGGTTAGTCCAGCAAAACGTAACGACCCCGCTTCGCCGGAGCGGGGCGCCCCCAGATGAGCGGAGACCAAGAGCAGATTACGGCTACGAGAGTCCAAGTAACCTTCAGAGAATTCCTCGGATGGTTTTTCTTTGTGGCAGTTCTTGGGACTTTTCCGTTGCTTGCCGCCGTGATTTGGAACTCGGTGACTACACACACGTATGACACACGTGCCTTCGCAATCTTCAAAGAGGGAGAAATGCTCGGCCCCGCCTACGCCATCTGTGGCGCCGCCATCGCCCAATGGTTTGGGAAGGAGAACCTCGGCGGCTGGGGGGCAGTATGTAGGCAGGCCTTCGTTGGCAGCAACTTGATTTTCATGATGACCATTCTGGTTTTTCTGTGGGGTATTTCGCTCCACAGCCTGGGCAGTCTTAGCTACGGCAGCAACCCTGAGGATGTGCAGCAGAGCATTGTTGGATTGTCCGGCACGATCCTCGTTGTCGTCGCGGGATGGGGAGCGATCGGTCAATTTGCTTACTGGCTTCTGTCGAGATGAACTGGCTCGACGTGATCGGCACCGTCTTTATGTTGGGCGTTATGGGTGCGGCACTCTTCGTTGTTGTAGCTGTGGTTGTCCACATGGTTCGGATCGGGCGCGCTGGGTACGGTGTGGTCAAGCGAGTGTCAGAGCGTCGACGCTTCATTGCGACAGAGGACACTGATGGACGATTGCTCCGTTACCGCATCAATGTTCCTGGCTCGCAGAAATTCACGCCCCACGCGTACAACGCCCTATACACGTATTTGCGAGCGAGAGCCGGAAAGGACGCCCCTAATCACCTCGTGTACAAGGATGGAGCGTGGGATGAAGCCCGGAAGGGCTGATTCGGCGGTCCCGCCGGTCGACGTTTCCTAGCTCGAGCACACGCTTACGCTCGGAAACTCGCGGCCTCCCGTATGAATCACAACGCGGTCAGCTGTCGCGTTCTCGTGGAAGACCGAATGGCTTAGGCCAGCCGCGCGGGGAGGGCCACTTGAGTCGCCACCAGACTCAAGGGTCCGCACACGAAGAAACGTCAGGGGCCGCGCGGGCCTAAGGCAGCGCGCGCAGCCGACGGACGGAATTCGCGATGTCTTCTACGCCGGTGGAGCTCTGGCTGCCCTTCTCGAGCAGCTTCTTCAGCATGCGGTCGGCATCGCTCTCCGCCGGAGGTGCCAAAGCGTCCAAATCGTCGAGTTCGTCTTCGCTCTGGGACGGCAGCCCCGGAGCTGCTGCGCTCGCGGGCCGGACCGCACTCTCTCCGATCGAACGTCGCTTAGAGGTCTTTTTGCGCGCCACAGGGCACCTCCTTCCGCCGCGACCGTAGTTCGATACTACTCGTCAGACTCGCCTTCGACGGGCTCTGAGTCTCCGCTTCAACTTGTCCAGGGTCCCAAGCAAAGCCTGTTTCTCCTGCAAAGTCTTGGCGCCAGCCGCGCGGAGTTGCTGCAATTCCGCGTCTTGGGCTGCCACCCGGGTGACGATCGTGTCAACCTCCTGGTCACGTTGTTTCTTAGCCTCATCCTGGCCACGTTTCAAGCCCGCGCGATCGGCGATCGCCGTCCAGCCAAACCCAATGAATAGGGCTTGCAGAGCGGTGGTCGCCAGCGCCGCAGCGAAGAATCCGCCTAGAACGAGGTACGACGGCACGGCCACCGCGATCAGTCGCCGGCGTTCCGCACTTTGGGCAGCCTCGACCCGCGCGATTTCGGTGCTGCTCTGATTGCCGAGCATGGTCCAGCCGGCCACGGTGGCCGCATCGCAGGTTCCGGGTGCTTTGGCGCATTCGGTGATCGCATCGAGGGCCTGGTTGCGCCGGCGACGGAAGTCGTCGATGTCCTGCTGCATCAGGGCCAACCGCACTCCACCGCCCATGGACGGAAGTAGGTCGCCGGCATAGACGTACAAGGTGATGAGTGCGCCCACCAGTCCCAGCACGAGGTAGGCGAGGCCTTCCGGCCAGTTTGCTCCGAAACCTCCCGGCTTTGATGCCCAGCCGAACAAGCTCCCCCCGAGATCCGGAAGTGTGGGCGTGAGCGCGGGCGCCCCGGTCGGGCTCGGCGTCGGAGACTCTGTCGAGGTGGCGCTAGGCGTCGGCGTGGGAGTGGGATCGGCCCACGCTGCAGTCGTCCCTACGGCGACTACAAGCACGAAGGCGGCCACCGAAACGGTCCAACGATTGTTCAACTTCAAAGTCGAGAGCCAGCCATACCTGTCCCTTCTCTTTCCTAGCCGTCCTACTGGATAGCGAGTAATACTAGTCTCGACTGAGAGCCACTCAACCAGCCGTTCACCATACCAGTGGCTTGCCCAACCGCACCCGATCATAGAGAGGCCTGCGTGTGATCCTCACCTCGATACCGTGAAGCCGGGATGGGAACCGTACTTCGAAGCGGCCTACGAGGCTGCGGGCGCGCCGGATCGCGTTATGGGTACAGAGCGGAAGACGGGACTCGGCGTCGTGAAACGCGTCCTCGCGCACCTTCGACCGGCTAACGATTGAGCGGGCTTTCGCGGTCGCCTAGCCCTTTTTCTTGGCGGTGAGCGCCGCGGCACGGCGGGCAGCGATAGCCGGCCGTGCGAGCTGAGCGATCTTCTGCCACTCCGGCGGCGCACTGATCGCGCGCATGGTTGCGTCGCACAAGGCTGGCAGTTCCGGGTGGAGCTCACGGAGCCGATGCTTCGCAGCCGCGTAATCGGTGGCGTCGGGGTGGTCCGGTGAAAGCCCCCGCTCGATCCTGGGGCCGATCTTCTCGACCTTGTCGACGCACGCGTCCAGGTCGTCGCACTCCTTGAGCTGATGGCTGCGTGCAAGCGTTCGCGACTCGATTTCGTACTTCTCCGACTCGACATCGACGCCACCGAGGCGACGAGCGACTGCGGCGAATGGCCTTCGGAGCCAGCCCAGGATCCGCGCTCCGAGCCCAACCGCCGCTCCGGCTTCTTCGATGGCCGTCGGGCTCATCCTCGTCTATCCATCGGCACGGAGCTGCCGCTCCTGCGGTGATCGCTCGTCGGCATCGAACGAATCGATAGCAGATCCGTCTGCGAGCCAGTGTGCTGTCACGTGCGGGCGGGTCTCGTAGGTCCGTAGGTGAGCCAAGTCGGTGTGGCAGACGCGGACGATCGTCTCTCGCGAGCCCGGAAATGCGCGCGGAGCGAGCTTCTGAATCATTCGGAGTTCGATGCGCTCGTGCGCAGGGAGGGTCGATGGCGTCGCCATCTCCGACGCTTGCCATCGTTCGCCGTTCGTCGTCGTCGCCTCGAACTCGAGCAGGCGAGCCGGGCCAGGCCCGACGTTCGTCAGCAGGATGTGAAGCGTGATCTCAAGCTCGAGCCCGCCCGCCCGGTAGCCAGCTCCCGCGCTAGCCGGATGCCGCTGCCAGTGGAGCACCGGCAGCGAGTCCGCGACCCGCGCCTCGCGCAGCTCGTCGACGGTCTTCTTGGTCTGGGCCGCGTAGAACACGGTCGCGGCGACCAAGACAAGAACCAAGATTGCGTTTGCGACAGTCGCGGCGGCGATCCACTCCTCGGGGGTTCGCGGCACGGCGAGAGGCTACATCCGCTTGATGCCACCGATCAGGATGTCCACGACGTTATTGCGGTACGGGACTCTTGGAGATGATGCCGAACACCTCGACCGCTGCCGGGGCCTCCCCTGCGGCCAGCAGGTATCCGGTTAGCCGGGCGTGGCCCTCGAGCACAACCAGCGGACCGTCGACGCGATTGGTGACCAGGATCATCTCGGGCAGAGCGCTGCCCTGCCGAATCCGCTCGGCAATCGCCTCATACCACGTGGCGGTGCTCCTCGGCCATCCCGGCGACGATCCGACGAGCTGCGTCGCGCGCCCGGCGGGTTCCGCCGGAGAGCTCGATCCAGTAGGAGTAGGCGATGTAGCTGATGGTCTCGAGGTCCGTGCGACCGAGCTCAACGTGCGACCACTGGACATCTCGCGGGAAGCCAGTGAAGAGGAGCCGATCCGGCCAGCCGCGGAACTCCGCAAGCAGTTCTCGGCGGTAGCTGTTCTGCCACGCCGGTGGCCTGGCGCAGCACGGCGATCAGCGTAGGCAACCGAGGAGGAAAGCTAGCGGGTGCGGGTCGGGCCCGACTAGGAGGGCCCCGAGCGCGATCGCGCCGATCCCGAAGTACATCCCAGAGCGTGGCAGGAGCGGCTCGTTCGCCCCACGAGTCGCGACCAGAATGCCGAGCGCCCCGAATCCAATCAAGAACGAGACGAAGAGTATTGAAGCAATCAGCGAAACGGATCCTAGGTAGGAGCAAGGACCCGCCTGAGAGATGACCCAGATGTAGCGCTCATAGCTGAGGCGGATAAACACTTCGGCAAGAGCTGGCAACGCAAGCGCAATGAGGACCGTACCGACAAGCACCGATCGAATCGCCGAGATTACTTGGCGATTGGCGCCCCTTCGGCTCCGAAAAAGAAGGAGGAGACCGAGCGCCGTTGTGAAAAATGCCATGACCGTGCTGAGTTCGGGACTCAATGGCCGCATCACTGAAGAAGCCCCGAGGCCAAGGAGCACCGCACCAACCACGCCAGCTGTCGCCCGTGCGCGCTGAGGACCCGCTATAGCGGTCATACCAGACGCGTCGACGGTGACGAGCGACGGGCGCACAAGCTCCGGATGGAGGTGGGCATCAAACGCACCGCGAAGCAGATCCGCGATCGCATAGAGGCTTAGCCGCTGAGTTTCGAGCATCCTTTCGATCTCTGCGCCGTAGCGTTCGCGCCACGCGCTCGGATATAGCTTCATGAGCCTTCGTGGGGTCATCGGAGCGCCAACCGGCGAGTTCCTGCAGCCGTGAGCTTGCGAAGGGAAGCCAATTCCGACTCCAAGGTGCGGGCACCCCTGGCGGTCAACCGGTACGGGCGCCGGTTGGCTTCACCCGCAAGAGACTCGATGTACCCCGCCTGCTCCAGGCGTGCAATCGCGCCATAGAGCGAGCCGGGGCCGAGATGTCGGCCACTGACGCGCGCAATGTCTTGTTGCATCGCGTAGCCATGCTTCGGCCCATCCGCCAGGCTGACCAAGATGAGCATCGCCTCCGCTGAAAGCTTCACTCTGTCACTCATACTCCGCACTACGATACTACGCCACGCGTAGTATGCAAGAGTTTCTGGCAGCCCAGACAGCTGCGGCCTCGCACGGCCCCGAAGGCCGAGCAACCGCCGCGACGGCAAAACATCTCCGCACGAGCGCGTTCGGGGCGCGGGGTGAGGCGGTGCGCCCGCAGACGCCGATCAGGAGGGGCTAGTCCCGGTAGCCGAGACCCGCGTTCGTTCGTAACTCGGCGCCCGGCGCCTGGGCGTCCTTCGGCGCTGGCTCGCTCCGCCAATCGCTGTAGTTGCCAATCCGTAGGCGACTCGAGCAGGGGAGACGACTCCCCTGCTCGACGTTGGTCATCACTCCTACATGCAGGCCGGCTGTCCACCGTCTCCACCGGTAAATCGATTCCAGTGCCAGCTCACAATCGGTACCGCAGTGTTCCAGAATCCTTGCGGGCAGTAATCGTCCTGGAACATTGCCCATGTGTCGCAGTCCCCGAGCAGGTGGTTGCACTGCTCATGGGTCGGGAAAGCTTTGGATGTGTCGAAGTCAGCGTCACCTGGGTAGGCCCGGATGTAGTTGTCGTACCAGACACCTGCGCTCCAAGCATTCCAGCAGCCGCTGTCGCCGTTGCTCCCGAGGTGCCAGGAGGGTTCCTCGAGCGGATTGCCCGCCCGCGTGTCCAGGTAGGAACAAGGGATGTTGCTGCTCCATGTCTGGACAATCGGGACCCGAACCCCATCCTCGCTGCGGCTGAAGTAGGTCGTGCCGTCGTAGTTGTTCTGGTGGTATTTCATCTCAAGCCCGCCACCGTCGGTCATGTCGACTGTTCTGCCGGAGTTGTAGATGAAGTCCTGGCTGACGTAGCGACCACCGCCTATGTTCGAAGGCTGCACGGAAACGTAGTTGTCGTCCGGCACCCAGTTCTCTTTGGGCGGTGCCATGAGGGGCGCAGCGAGGCCAGGTGGTCGGCGAACCGCGACCGCCGAGCGCGACTGACTTGCGCCGACCTGGCGCACCGAGCGAACCCGTGGATCGCCTCTCAGCGCGGCCAGCTGCTGCGACGATCCGCGCACCTCGGCGCGGACAACGACCCGTCCGTCAAGCCCGGTGACCAACGACGCGAGCGATGCACGGTAGGCGATCCGAGCCGGGCTATCTCCGATCGCCGCAGTGAGCACGGTCGCTTGCGCCAGTAGATCGGCCTGAGTCGCGCGCTGGCTGGCGCGGTACTGCGTGGCGACCGCATGGGGAGAGCTCTGATCGACTGGGAAGAAGCCGCCGCTCCAGTGCGGACCCTCACCTTGCGGGCCCTCATCGCGGATCTCATGAACCAACTGAATGATGTGGAGTCCGTTCCGTAGAACCATCTCGGCGGCCTCCTGAAGCCCGAGAGGCTGATCGAATATGACTGCGCCGGTCGCGTCGGACGCTGCTTCGACTGAGGTCTGGCGCAGCGCGACGGCGGATGCAACGAGAGCCATCCCGAGAAGGATCGCGGCGACTTGCCGAAGGAGCGTGGGACTAAATCGCATGGGAATCTCCCTTTTAGTTTGGCGACACCGCAAATTCGGTCGAATCCAACTTGGTCGTTCTTGGGGCGCGGTTTTGCAACTACGCGAGGTCGTGAATGACCCGGACCTCCTCCAGCCCCGTGATTACCCCGCAACCACCGCGCTCGGATGTCGACCGTGGCCAAGCCTCGAACTACGCTGGATCTCGACCGGGTAGCCGTCACGTCGCAGCGTCGCGCGACCAGCTTCGGCGCGAACCAGACTTGGTCGGTCCAAATAACTACCTTCTTGGTAGCCACGTGCCCGCACATGGATCGCCGAGTACCGCCCTACTCGGCCCTAGTATCCAAGGCTAGAATGGGGCTAGTATTACTCGCCTCGCTCATCCGCTGTCACGACACAGTTGTGTAACGTAGCAGCAAGCCCCTTCGCCGCACTGGTGTTGTGGTGATGTGCTTGTTCGCCCTCGAGACGTAGATTTTGTTCCGGCTCGAGCGCAGGGCGTAGGTCCGCCCAGACCGCGGTCTCGGCGCCGACGCCGTTGCCACGCGGAGCCACTGGCCAAGTATATATGATATTGACACATGCTTGTTCCCAAGCGCGTCGTGCGGACGTGGCTACAGCTCGCGCGGGATCAGCTCGCGCAGCGGCACGCCGAGCTTCTTGGCGAAGTGATGCAGGGCCGGCAGCGACGGTGCGATCTTGCCCAGTTCGATTTGCGATATATGCGCGCGGGTGTAGTAGGGAGCCGCGAGCGTGGCGGCGCTCATCTTCTTGGCTTGACGCAGCGCCCGTACCCGCGCTCCGACGGCCGCGGCGAGCAGCCCACGTGGAGGCGGAGTTCGGCGCCGCAGCGGCTTCGCCCGGGCAGAACTCTTCCTCCTTCCATAACCCTCAGGCGACATGATGCGAAATCCGACCGCTTTGGGTCGCGCCGGTTAACCGGCTCTCGCCGTGAAAGCACACGCTGTCCTAGCGATGCCGCAGGTGGTCTCGTAGACCGTGGTAGATGTCCGGGAACTTGTAGCCGTCCGCGTAGAAGAGGATGGCCAGCCGGTCCTCTCGGGATTTCGCCATTTCCGGCCAATCTAGGGCGCTTGCGGTCGTTCTGCGAATCGGACGACCGCGCGTAGAGTGCCGCGCAATGGCCGTTCAGGAGCTCTGGGTCGAGGGCTACCGATCGATCCGCACGCTGCGTCTTCCACTCGCACCCGTCACCGTCGTCGTCGGACCGAACGGCTGCGGCAAGACGAACCTGTATCACGCCTTGCGGTTGCTGAGCGCGGCGGCGGAAGGAACACTCGCGCGCTCGCTTGCCGACGAGGGCGGCCTCCCGTCGGTGCTGTGGGCGGGACCACGCAAGAAAAACGCACCCGCGCGTTTCACCGTCGGCGTCGACCTGGATACCCTCGCGTACGAGGTCAGCTGCGGGCCGATGCCACCACCGCAGGGTCCATTCGAGCTCGACCCGGACGTGAAAGAAGAGACGGTCTGGGCGGTCGAGGGGACCAAGCGGCACGTCGTCGCTAAACGCAACGCCGGCAGCGCGTTTCTCCGGGACGCTGAGGGAAATCGGACGACGTTCCCCTTTGACCTTTGGAATGGCGAGTCGTTCCTGTCGCAGCTCTCCGAACCCCACCGGTTTCCGCTCCTGAGCGCGTTGCGAAGCGTCCTCGTCCGCTGGCGCTTCTATCACCATTTCCGCACTGATCTCGATGCCCCCATTCGTCGGCCGCAGGTCGGCGTGCGCACGCCCGCTCTGGCGCACGATGGGAGAGATCTCGCGGCCGCCTTGATGACGGTGCAGGAGATCGGCGATCGCGCCCTGCTGCACGAGTCGGTGGAGCGAGCGTTCCCGGGCGCGAAGCTCGAGCTCACCCCTGAACGCGGAACCTTCAGCTTCCGACTGGCAATGCCGGGTCTATTCCGTCCGCTCGAAGCGGCGGAGCTATCGGACGGAACGCTGCGTTATCTCTGCCTAATCGCGGCGCTCCTGTCTCCGCGGACGCCGCCGTTCCTCGCGCTCAACGAGCCCGAGACGAGCTTGCATTCCGATCTGTTGCCCGCCCTCGCGGAGTTGATCGCGGATGCGGGTGAGCGCGGCCAGGTGCTCGTCACAACGCATGCGGAGGCGCTTGCAAGCGCGCTGGAGAAACGGGGCGATACCTCGACCGTGCGGTTGGCGAAGCGAGACGGCGCGACGGTCGTTGCCGAGGACTAGCGAATCGACTCGGCGACGTCCCGCTCCCAGATCGCGCGATCGTGAGCGAAGTGCACGCGCACCGGATCGAGCTCGTGAAATCGGCCGATCCAGTCCGGATACGCGGCGTGCGACTCGCCGGCGAGCGCGAGCTCGTGGGAGTACTGGTGCCGCGCGTAGTCCGACGAGAAGTTCAGCGCCTGCCCGGCGAGGACGACGCGGCCCTTCTTCGTATCGACGACCAGCGACTGATGGCCGGGCGAGTGGCCTGGCGTCGGGACGATACGGATGCCGGGCCAGGGCTCCGCCTCTCCGTCGATCTCCTCGAGCGCCGCGCCTGGAAAGTCGGCGACGTGAGGCAGGTGGGTGTAGTCATTCTCTTTGCGCGCGTGCGCGAGCTCGCGCTTCTGCACGAAGATCGGCGTCCGCGTGAAGTGGCGATTCCCGCCCGCGTGGTCCGCGTGGAAATGGCAATTGGCGATGAGCTTGATGTCGGTGATGCCGTGGCCGGCCGCGCGAAGCGCCTCGTCGATCGGCCGCATGTACACAGGCTGGTAGAGATCGACCATCTTTCGCGGCTCGGGCGAGAAGCCGGTGTCGAAGAGGAAAACGCCGCGCGGATGCTCGATGACGAACGCGGTAACTACGACCCGCTCGCCCGGAAAGCGATCGCCGTCAGCGGGCATCGTGTAGTGCCCGGTGTGGATGGGCTGGATGCGCGAGTGGATCACGTCCGCCCCACACTAGCCGCGTGACCGACCTCGTCGGTTTCGTTGCGCTGGCGATCGTAGTGATCATCACGCCCGGGCCGGACACCGCGCTCAGCATCCGCAACACGCTGGTCGGAGGACGTCCGGCCGGAGTGGCGACCGCGGTCGGCGTCGCGCTGGGCCAGGCCACCTGGTCGGTCGCGACGAGCGTCGGCATTGCCGCGCTCCTGGTCGCAGCTGAACCCGCATTCGCGGCGCTGAAGCTCGCCGGCGCCGCGTACCTGATCTACCTCGGCGCGCAGTCGCTCTGGACGGCTTTCCGTGGGCGACCGGCGCATCCGACGGTCGACCGCTCGGTGGTCCGGGTCCGGGCGACAAGGGCGCTCCGGCAGGGCGTCCTCAGCAACCTCACGAATCCGAAGATGGCGGTGTTCTTTCCGAGCCTGCTCCCCCAGTTCGTGGCGGCAGACGCGCCGCCGTTCCTCGCTCTGCTCGCGCTGGGACTCCTCTTCTGCTTGATGACGCTCGCCTGGCTTACCGCGTATGCGTTCGCGGTCGCACGCGCCGGCGACATGCTTCGACGGAGCGCCATTCGACGGACGATCGAAGCGGTCACGGGCATCGTGCTCGTGGCGTTCGGCATCCGCGTGGCCGCCCCGCGATAAAGCGCTAGCTCCGCACCACCGCGCGATACTGCCGCGGCGACAGGGCGTGCGACCGACCGACCGCCCGACAGGCAGCGCGGAGGCACGGACCGTGCTCAAGATCGCGCGTGCTCGAAGTAGGGTTCGTCTTCGCGTTCATCGGGCGGCAGTTCGGCCGCGTGCTCACGCTCGCGTTCAACTGGGCAACGATCGTCCTCTTCGGCCGCGTGCCCCAGGACCGTCAGCTGTATCTCTCGGGTATGGCTCTCACAGCCCTGCTGTGGCCAATCGTCCTCGCCGGCATCGCCCTTCCATCGTTCGCGACGTTCCTGCTCGGCTTCTTCACGGTCCCGGATTGGCTGAGCCCGTGGGTGCGCCTCGCGATGCTTGTCCTCGGGATCGTGCTTCCGCTTGCGAATGGCGCACTCTCGGCGCGCCTGCCGGATGAGGGGAACCGTCCGAAGGGACGTGCGCTCGCGACGACGATCCTGCGCGGCTATCCGAACTCGCTCGCGCTGTTCGTCGTCCTCGTGTGGATGATGATCGTCGCCCCGCTCGGCAAGATCCGCGCGCTCTTGCGGCGCTGGGAATCCGTTCACGTACCGATCGCGGTGAAACTGGGCGGGTACGACACTGTGGTGCAGGACCTCGCCGGGGCGCTCGATCGCACAGGGATCCAGGTGACGCGTCGACGCGCGCACTGGGCGTACGAGCTGCCCGGAAGGGTGCTCACCGTTCTCGGCGGTGAGACCGTTCGCGCACTTGTACCCCCGCGGCTGGCGGAGCTCGCCG
Source organism: Chloroflexota bacterium (assembly GCA_038040345.1). Taxonomy (GTDB): domain Bacteria; phylum Chloroflexota; class Limnocylindria; order P2-11E; family P2-11E; genus 3-1-20CM-2-70-9. The sequence continues at coordinate 813,881 of JBBPIQ010000001.1, read as the reverse complement.
GCGACGGATTCCAGATGACGCTGCACCCGATGGACCTATCCCTTCTCGGGCGCAAGAAGACGCTGGCGCACGCGCGCGCCGCGATCGTCCGCGAGCTCACTTTCACCGAGGCGTACCAGACCTGGTCCAAGGAGGCGCAGGCGATCGAGGATCGGCTCATGAAGGCCGCGCGCGGCGAGGACGATCTCGACGCGATCGGCACCGAGCTGAACGACCGCGACTTCGACTTCGAGGAATGGGAGATCCTCTACCGGCTGCTGCTCCAGGTGAGGCTCCGCGTCAGTGCGACGGGCACCGACGCCGTCGAGAGTGCCGAGGAGCCGAAGCCCGCGCTACGCGAGCGCGTCGTGGCCGCGGCGCGCGTCCTCGCCGGGCAGTCCAACGATCATTAGTTAAGAGCTCGTCGCGGCATTGCGACGCACAGCGCGTCACTAGCGGCGGGAGCGGCCACCGGCCTCCTGGCCGTCCTCGGCGCGGTCACCCTCGACCTTGCCGTCGTGGATCTCGCCGCGCCAGGCGCCGGTCGGACTGCGGCGCTCCTCGATGAACTTCTGGAAGCGACCGAGGTCGCCCTGAATGCGAGCGTCATCGGCGCCGAGCACGTCCCCGATCCGCTCGGTTACGTCCTTCGGCTCCCAGTGCATCTCGAGCTCGATCTTGGTCCTGTTCTCGCCGATTGGAACGAAGCGCACGATGCCCTCATTGCGCGCGCCCGAGGTGCTCCGCCACGCGACGATCTTGTCGGGCACCTGCTCGGTGATCTCGGCGTCCCACTCTTCGGCTTTGCCCGCAACCTTCGCGCGCCAGTGCAGGCGCGTGTCGTCGAGCTGCTGGACGGTGTCGACGCCTTCCATGAATCGCGGGAACTCCTCGAACTGTGTCCACTGGTCGTACGCGACCCGGACCGGAACGTCCACTTCGGTTGATTTCTTGACTGTAGGCACAGTTATGCCTCCTCTTCTTTTCGTTGGATGCGACGTGATCGCACGATCCAAAGAGGCGCAAGAGCGGTGCCAGTTTTCGGCGATGTGAACGAGCTGTCGGGCGGGTGTTACCCGCCCCTTGCGTCGAGGTGCCGCCGAAGAGCGGCGAGGAACGAGTCGATCGTGCGATGGTGCCCAACGATGTAGCGCGCGACGAATCGGAAGAACGAGTTGTAGATCTCGCCGTTCTCGGTGATGACGAGCCGCGTGCCTCCGCCCGGTTCGCCATCGAGCTCCGACGTCCACGTGCCACCGAAGCTGGTCTCGCCGACGATGCGGCGCACGAGCCGGCGCGGCGGCACGGACTCGACCGTCTCGGTCTTCACGTCACCCACGCCACGAGATCGCATGAACGCCGGATCGTTGATCACGTCCCACACCCGCTCCGGGGGCACCGTAAGCGTCGCGGAGCGGCTCGCGACGTGCCCGACCGGCAGGCTGCGCCCCACGACGCTGCCGACGACAAAAACAAGAACGAGAAGAACGACGAGTGCGGCGAGAGCACCCAGAACGGCGGGCACGATCTCCATCCGCGCACACGCTATCAGCGGCTGGTGGAGAATCGGAGCGTGCTCGATGCCCAGACCGTCGCGGCCCGCGGATCGACCCCGACGGAAGATGACCTCGAGCGGGAGGTCGGGCTCCTCGCGAAGGTCGGGTACTGCGTCGGTCCGAGCTTCTCCGCGAACGGAGATCGCGTCGCGTTCGTATCGGATCTCTCAGGTATTCCACAAGCCTGGACGGTCGCAGTCGAGGGCGGATGGCCGGATCGCGTAACCGCGCTCGACGATCAGGTCGTCGGCCTCGAGTGGTCGCCGCGCGGCGATCGCATCGCGCTCGTCGTCGCGCCGGGCGGCGGTCTCAACACGCAGATCTACGTCGTGCGCCCCACTGGCTTTGACCTCCGTCGCCTGACGCCGGGCGGCAAGGAGAACAACGCGTTCTCTCGCTGGAGCGCGGACGGCCGAACACTGTTCATTACGTCGAGCCGCGACGACCCGTCGCACTGGGACGCCTTCGCCATCGACCTCGAGAGCGGAGCGTGGAGCGAGCCCATCGCGCGAACGCGCGGTATCGCGCGCATCCAGGACGACGCCCCGAGCGCGGTCCTGCTCTTCCGCGTTCTCGCGCGCGGAGACAGCGACATCTATCTCGTCGATCGGCGCACGCCCGTCGAGACTCGCCTCACGCCGCACGCCGGGCAGGCGCAGTTCTGGGACGGGCGCCTTCGCGACGGCTGGATGCTGTGCGGGACGAACGTGGACCGCGAGCGGAACGCGTTCGCGCGCGTCTCGATCGACGGGTCCGGCCGGATCGAAATACTCGCGGAGCGGGACGATGCTGAGCTCGAGCAGATCGCGTACACCGACGATCGCGAGCGGGCCGCGCTCGTCTGGAACGTAGCCGGCCGGAACGTGCTCGAAGTGATCGAGATTTCGACCGGAGCGCGGACCCCAGTCGCGGTCCCTGCGGAAGGGATCGGCGGCCCGACCTGGAGCCGCGACGGTCGTCGCCTCGCGTTCGTAGCGACGGGACCCTCAGTGGGTCCGGCGGACATCTGGATCGTCGACGAGATCGGGGGCGACGCACGCCGGTTGACACGCTCGCCGCATCCTGGCGTCGACGTGTCGCGCCTGGTGACACCTCGGCTCGAGGAATTCGCCGCGGCGGATGGTCTCGAGCTCTCGGGCTGGCTCTATATGCCACGAACGTTCGTCGCGCCGGGACCGGTGGTCCTCTCGTTCCACGGTGGACCGGAAGCGCAGGAACGACCCAGCTTCAATCGCACCTACGAAGCGCTGCTGTCGCGCGGTATCGCGGTCTTCGCGCCGAACGTCCGCGGTTCATCCGGGTTCGGGAAGACATTCGTGCACCTCGATGACCGCGAAAAGCGCTTCGACGGAGTGCGCGATATCGCCGCGTGCGCGGATCATGTCGTACGAAGCGGAATCGCAGATCCGAACCGGATCGGGATCACCGGTGCGTCCTACGGCGGGTACATGACGATGGCGGGGATCACCGAGTTTCCCGAGCGCTTCGCGGCGGCGGTCTGCGTTTGCGGGATCGTGAACTTCCGCACGTTCTTCGAGAAAACGGAGCCGTGGATGGCCGCGGTGTCCAAGAGCGAGTACGGCGACCCCGACGAGGGCGATCTGCTCGACCGCTTGTCGCCGATCCATCGGATGGACCGCGTACGCACACCCACGCTCGTGCTGCACGGCGCGAACGACACCAACTGCCCGGTCGTCGAGGCGGAGCAAATGGTCGATGAGATCGGCCGCCGTGGCGTTCCCGTCGAGCTCGTTCTCTTCCCCGACGAGGGGCACGGTTTCCTGAAGACCGCGAACCGCGTCCGCGCCGCGGTCGAGACGGTGCGCTGGTTCGAACGCCACCTCGGCTAGCGCCCCTGTCACATCCCGCGCCTCCGCGGTGCTCTATTGGTGTATGGAGGCCTCGTCGTCCATGACGCTGCCTGCGCGCGACCCCGGGCGCGTCGTTGCCGTGGTCTCGCCGGCCTTCGAGGGTCTCTTCCGCGCCGAATACGCACGGGTGGTGGGCATCGCGCACCGGGTCCTCGCCGATCAGGCTGAGGCGGAGGACGTCGCGCAGGACGTGTTCATTTCGTTCTACCGGGGCCACCCTGCCGACGCCCCATACGCGCGGGCGTGGCTCCACGCCGCGGCGGCGCATGCCGCGCTGAACGCGGTCCGCGGCCGCGACCGCCGCTCGCGTCGCGAGGCCGCGCTCGCGATGCCGCCGGACGCGACCGCCGCAGTGGACGACCCGGCCGAGACCGTGGCGGCATCCGAGACGCGCGAGGAGGTCCGCGCGGTGCTCGCGCGGATGCCCGAGCGATCGGCCGCCATGCTCGCGCTCCGCTACGCCGGCCTTTCCTACGCCGAGATCGCCGCAGCGCTTGACGTCCGCGCGTCGAGCGTCGGCACATTGCTCAGACGCGCGGAAGATGCTTTCCGGAGGGAATTGCGATGAACGACACCGATATCGAACGCGCGCTCGGCACGACCGAGCCCCACGTGAACGCCGACGACGCGCTCGCGCGATTCCAAGCGAGAGTCCAGACCGAAGGGATCGCGCCGGTGGTCCCGGTCGCACGCCCACGTGTCACGTCGCGCTGGCTTCGGGGCCTCGCGGCCGCCGCGGGTGTCGTCATCGTCGCGAGTGCCCTCACGCTCTCGGGAGTCGCCGAATCGGTTCTGAAGATCTTCGAGCCGAAGAGCGTCGTCGCGGTGCCGCTCACGCAGAGCGACCTGAACTATCTCGGGCAGGCGTGCGCCGGCTTGAACCTGCAGGAATGCATGGGCGCGTACGGCACCTTCGAGTGGACCGCGCCGCCGCAGCCGAAGGAAGTCAACTCGCGCAGCCAGGCATCGGCTCAGGCCGGCTTCACCGCGCTGGCGCCGACCACGTTGCCGTCGAGCGTGACGGGCGACCCGCGCTACGGCGTGATCAACCGCTCGACCGCGACGTTCACTTTCAGCGCCGACTCCACGCAGCAGGCGGCCGCGCGCCAGAACCGCACAGCGCCGCCGCTGCCCGCGAACATCGATGGCAGCAAGCTCTTCATCACGGGCGGCCCCGCGGTCGTGCAGATCTGGGGCGCTCCGGCCGGAACGCCAAGCGCCTCGGGCGCCTACCCGGACGTTCCGACGCTCGTCGTCGGACAGGCGAAGGCGCCGACGGTCTCGAGCGATGGCGTGACCGTCGATCAGCTGCGCGCATATCTCCTCTCGCAGCCCGGCATTTCACCCCAGCTCGCCGCGGCGATCCGCGCGATCGGTGACCCCTCGAGCACGCTGCCCGTGCCGGTCCCGGCCGAGCTTGCGATCTCCCACCCCGTCACCGTGCAGGGCGTGCAGGGCCTGTACGTCGGCGACAACACCGGGATCGCGAGCGCCGTCATCTGGCAGAAGGACGGCATGATGTTCGAGGTGATCGGGTCGTTCACGGAGAGCCAGGCTCTCGCGATCGCGAACTCCATGCGCTAGGTGACGATCGCAGGCGGCGCGATCCGCCTCGAGCACGTCACCAAGCGCTACGGGAAGGTCGTGGCGCTCGCTGACCTCTCGCTCTCGGTGGAGCACGGCGTCTTCGGCTTCCTCGGTCCGAACGGCGCGGGGAAGACGACCGCGGTGAAGATCCTTCTCGGGCTCACGCGCCCGACCACCGGGAGCGGTTCCCTCGCAGGCGCGGCCTTCGGATCGAAGGCGTCGCTCGGCCGCATCGGCTACTTGCCGGAGCTCTTCCGTTATCAGTCGTGGCTCACGGCGCGCGAGGTGCTCGCGCTCCACTGCGAGCTCGCTGGCATCGCTCGGGCGCGCTGGCCGTCGGAGATCGATCGCATCCTCGCGACGGTCGGACTGGCCGATCGCGGTACGAGCCGCGTGGGCACGTTCTCAAAAGGCATGCAGCAGCGCCTCGGGCTCGGCGTGGCGCTGCTCGACGATCCCGCCGTCGTGCTCCTCGACGAGCCGACAAGCGCGCTCGATCCGGTCGGCCGCCACGACGTGCGCGAGATCATCCGCGCGCTTCGCGAAAAGGGCACGATCGTCTTCCTCAACTCACACCTGCTCAGCGAGGTCGAGCAGGTCTGCGACGCGGTCGCGATCGTCGATCGCGGCAAGGTCGTGGCGCAGGGCGATCTGGCGCAGCTGCTTGGGGCGTCATCCGTGCGGGTTCGCGCGACAGGAATCTCGCGCGAGGCGCGCGCGGCGATGGCCCGGTTCGGCGAGCTCGACGACGACGCCGACGGCGCGGTCGTCATCAAGGGCATCGAGCGCGAGCGGATCCCCGAGCTGGTTAGCGCGATCGTCGCGTCCGGCGCGCGGGTGTACGCGGTCGAGCCCCAGCACGAATCGCTCGAAGAGCGGTTCCTGAGCCTTCTGGGGCAGTGAGATGAGGTCGACGCTCGTCGTCGCGCGTCAGGTCGTGCATGAAGCGTCGCGACGCCGTCTCCTCCTCGCGCTGCTGCTGCTCACGCTCGTGGTCATCGCGCTGACCGTTTGGGGCGTATCGCGCATCGACGATCTCCGCAATGGCGGGCAGCCTCTTTCGGACGCGCAGAAGAAGACGATCGTCTCGCAGCTCCTGATCCTCGTGATGTTCATGTTCAGCTGGGTGCTGTCCCTTGCCGCCGTGTTCGTCGCCTCACCGTCGATATCGGGCGAGCTCGAGTCCGGCATCGCGCTCGCGATCCTCGCGCGTCCGATATCGCGGGCCGAATACGTCGTCGGGAAGTGGCTCGGGCTCGGCGCGCTTATCGTCGCGTACGGCGCCTCGGCAGGGATCGTGGAGATCGTCGCCGTCCAACTGGTCAGCGGCTATCAGCCGCCGCATCCGTTCGAGTTCCTCGGCTTTGTCATCGGCGAAGGGATGGTGATCCTCACGTTCGCCCTGATGCTGTCGACGCGGGTTGCTGGCATGGTCGGCGGGGTGATCGCGGCGATCCTCTTTGGCATCGCGTGGATGGGCGGGATCGTCGGCGGAGTGGGCGCCGCCTTCAACAACGCGACCATCACGCACGTCGGCACCGCGACGAAGCTCATCCTCCCAACCGATGGTCTCTGGCGAGGCGCTGTTTGGAGCCTGGAGCCGTCGATCGTCATCGCGGCGCAACAGCAGGTCGGGCCGGCTGTCGCCGCGAACCCGTTCTTCGCAGCCGAGCCGCCGCCCGCCGCGTATGTCATTTGGGCGATCGCCTGGATCGCCGTGATGCTTGCTCTCGCAATTTGGAGTTTCCGCTCCCGCGAGGTGTGACGCTCTAGCCGCGATCCGGTGCGGGTCCTGTCCCGGCTACGGGGATCGCTCGCTCCGCGCACCCTCCCCGGCAGCCCGCGGACCGCTTCGCGGCCGCGGAGCCGGGTCCCCGGGGCACCCGCGCTCCGCGAGCAATCCCCTGCGCCGTGCCACCCGCACCGCCGAGCGCTCTAGCATCGCCCGCGAATGCCAATCGATCGAGCGTTTTCGCGGCGAGCGGGATTCCAGGCCTATCTCATTGCTGCGTTCTCGCTCGTCTACGCGGTCGTATTTCTCGGCTTCGTACGGAACCATCCCGAAAATGCTCAGGCGGCTGCGCTCGCATGGGCACTCATCGCGGGAGCCGGCCTGTCCGCGACCATCGCGACTACGTCAGCGGCCGCGCGCGTTGGCGGCGACGCTCGATGGTGGCTGACTGCCTTGGGCGTTGGGTATGGCCTTCTCTCAGCGGCCCACGGCACCTTTGCCGCGATCGCCGTCGAGCAGGGCATCGCGGCGGTGGATCTGTCTCCGACGGATCCGCGCGGGCTCGCGACGTTTGGGCTCGCTGGCCTTTGGGCATTCACGCTCGGCCTCGAAACGGTCGCCGGCAACGGCGCGCTGCCGCGTAATCTCGGCTGGCTTGCCGTTATCGGTGCGTTCGACCTGATTCTCTTGTTCTTCGCGACCGTCGCACAGTCCGAGAACCTCATTCTCGTGACGGGCGGGCTCGCGTCGGTCATTCTCGTTCCGGCGTTCTGGATCTGGACAGGCCGAGTCATCCGCGCCTAGGCCCGTTCGAGCGGGCGGCGCTTGCGATCCCTCTCGTGGGATCGCTCGCGTTTGGCGTGCCTCTCTACGTTTTCACAAGACCGTTCGCGCGCATCGCCGACCTTTCCGGCGACGACGCCTTTGTCTACCAACTCGGTGGCGCCGCCATGCTCGGCTACGCCGTGGCTCTCACGGTCGGCATCCGCCGCGCCGCGTGGCCGCCGATGCGCTTCGTTGTCCTCGCCACGTATGTGTTCGCGGCGATCGCCTTCCTCGCGGGATTCGTGGCGTTCGCGAGCAATCAGATCAACGGACTCGTCGTGGCCGTTTCGCTTTGGGCCGTAATCGTGGCGTGGGCCCTTGCGCAAATACTCGTGGCACATCGCGGCTCGGTCGCCGGTCCACGCGACGTCGCGAAGTGGGTTGCGTTCATCCTTGCGCTCGCGACCCTATCCGCCGGGGTGTTCGGTCTCGGGCCACAGCTCCCTGGGCCGTTCGCATCGTTCGTTGGCTACAAGGGGACTGACGAGTACATCTATCGGCTCGCGGGCGCGGCGTGCTTCGGCTACGCGGCGATGGGGATACAGGAGCTTCGGTCACTGCATTGGGACGACATGCGCCTGCCGAACGTCATGGCGCTCGTCTTCAACGGTCTCGCGTTCCTCGCGAGCGCCTTCGAGATTCTCGCGGGCCGCGCCACGCTTCTCGTCTACCTGGTCGCGCTCGCGGCCGGCTTCTTCACCGTCGCGATCGCCGCGATCCTCGTTCGCCGAGGGCGCTAGTCCGCGATTCGCGTCTCGGCAGGCCCGAGGATCGACCAGTGGGTCATGTTCTTTCCGGGTTTGGCGCCGTGCCAGTGCCGGGTGTTCTTCGGGATCAGCACGATCACTCCGGCGGTGAGGTCGTGCTGCTCGTCGTCAGTCGCGATGAGTCCATCGCCATCGGTGCACATGAGGATCTGATCGGTCGTATGCGTGTGCCAGCGATTGCGGGCGCCGGACTTGAATTGAATCTCCGAGAGCCGAAGATCGGTACTGTGCTCGCCTCCCACCGCGGTGAACGAGTCGACCTCGCCGGAGAAGATCTCGGCGACGCTCCTGGTGGGCTTTCGCATATCGGGCTTGACCACACGCACGCGCGGATGGTCGCACGCGTCGGGCAGACTTGACCACAGTGAATGCACCGCTCGCCGTCGAGGCGGTTGGCCTCGAACGCAGCTACGCATCGGGCCACGCGACCGTCGCGGCGCTCGCGGGCGTCACCCTCGGGATCCGCCGTGGCGAGTTCGTGGCCGTGATGGGTCCCTCCGGTTCCGGCAAGTCGACGCTGCTCAACGTCGTCGCGGGCCTCGAGCGGCCGACCGGCGGCATGGTGCGTGTGGATGGCGAGGACCTCGCGAAGCTGGACGAGGAGGCGCTCGCACGGCATCGCAGCAAGCGGGTCGGAATGGTCTTTCAGGCGTTCAACCTGCTTCCCCGCTTCAGCGTCGTCGACAACGTCGCGCTGCCGCTCGCCTTCTCGGGCGTGCCGACGGCCGAGCGCATTCGGCGAGCCCGCGCGATGCTCGAGCGCCTCGGTATGAGCTCGCGTGCCGAACACCGCTCGAACGAGCTCTCGGGCGGAGAGCTCCAGCGCGCCGCCGTCGCGCGCGCGCTCATCGGCGAGCCGGCGATCCTCCTCGCGGATGAGCCGACCGGGAACCTCGACAGCGCGAATGGCGCCGCGCTCATCGCCCTCTTCGAGGAGCTGCACGCGCACGGGCAAACGGTCCTCCTCGTGACGCACGATGCGCAGATCGCGGCGCATGCCGAGCGAACGATCCGCATGCGCGACGGCCGCGTGGTGGACGATTGAGGTTCAGCGATCTGCTCGGCATGTCGCTCGGGAACTACGGCCGCGCGCGGCTTCGCTCCGGCCTCACGACCGCGGGCGTCGCGATCGGCACGGCGCTCGTCGTCCTGCTGATCGCGCTCGCGACCGGAGCGGAGGACAACGTGCGCCGCTCGATCTTCTCGATCGGCGACCTGCGCCTCGTTACGGTGCAGCCGTTCCAACCTGGGGCGAACGGGCTCTCCGCCGTGCCGCGCACGATCACCGACGACACGGTCGCGAAGCTGAAGGAAGTGGCTCACGTCGACGGCGTGTACCGGCAGTTCGACGCGCCGCTCGGGATGGTCGTCGAAGGGGGCGACGACGCGACCATCCGGCCGCAGGGCATCGAGCCGGGCGCACCGGTCGATCGCGGCGATCTGCTCGCCGGCCGGCACCTCGAAGCCGGAGACCGCGCCGTGGCCGTCATACCGGGGAACATCGCCCGGCTCGTCGCGCCGAACGCCGGCGCGGCGATCGGGAAAACGGTGACGATGCGGGTCGGTGGCGCCGTGAAGCTCGGTAGCACGCGGATCGGCGGAAGCGGAACCCCGCGCGATTACGCGGTGAAGATCGTCGGCGTCTTCGACGAGCAGGCCTCACAGACATCGTTTCGCATCCCACTCGACGACGCCCTCCTCGCGGGCGCGGAGAACCGCGGACTCACGCCGGACGCCATCCGCGAGACGACCGGATACAGCGGCCTCGCCGTGGAGGCCGACGACTCCATCAACGTGGCCGACATCGTCAAGGCCGTGCAGGAGCTCGGCTTCTCGTCGTTCTCGCTGAAGCAGGTCGTCGAGCAGATCGATCAGGGCTTTGGCGTGTTCAAAGGGATCCTCGCCGGGATCGGCGGCGTCGCGCTGCTGGTCGCGGCGATCGGGATCGCGAACACGATGATCATGTCCGTGCTCGAACGGACGCGCGAGATCGGGATCATGAAGGCGGTCGGCGCGTCGCCGCGCGACATTCGCGCTCTGTTCCTCGCCGAGGCCGCGTACGTCGGAGTCTTCGGCGGGATCCTGGGTCTCGCGCTCGGGCTCGCCGGCGGTCAGCTCATCGACCGCATCATTCGCGAGCTAAACCCGCGGACGAATCCAGCAGCGATCTTCGTCGTCGGGCCCGACCTGGCGCTCGGCGCGCTCGCGCTCGCTCTTGGCGTGGCGTTGCTCGCGGGGTTCCTGCCGGCTCGGCGAGCGATGCGCATGTCGGCGCTGAGCGCGCTTCGATACGAATGAAGCTGCAGTTGCCAACATTCGGTCGCAAGCGCCGACCGAGCATGGTGTTGATCGGAGAGCATGGGAGTACGGCCGTCACTTGGGGAGCAGGATTTGGGTGGCTGCGCGACGTCTCACCGGCGGCGTGGATCGGACCGCGACTGCACCCGTTCGCTCAGGACATCGGATCGGTGATCCCACAGGGTTTCGCGGCTTACGCGCGTCTCTTCCATCCCGTGGAGGTCGACGGCCGGGAGCGGTGGAGCGACGTGGCGAAGCGGAACGGCCGCATCGTTCATTCCGAAATGCAATTTCACCTGATCAGCACTCCGCGGGGCGAAACGCCGACCGAGCTCTACGGAAGACGCGAACCGAGGCATGGAACCCTCGGGTTGGAGCAACGGCGCCTGCTTGTCCAACACTTGAGGGATCGAACGACCACACCCGATCGATGCTGGTTCGGCCTGTGGGAGGGCTTCGGCGGTCTCGACGATGGCGGAGTTCGCGAGCGCGTGGCGCTTCCCCACCGAAACTACCTGCTCTACAGCGGCACGGTCGACCGTGCGCTCGAGTCCCCGATGCCCTTCGATCAATCACCGAATCTCTGGTGGCCGGACGATCGCGCATGGTTCGTCGCCAGCGGGATCGACTTCGCCTGGACATACGTGGGCGGGGGTAACAGCCTCGTCGAAGCGCTCGTGTCGGACGGTCGTCTCGAGGCGCTGTCAGTCGCGTTGACCGCCAAGCCGGATTCCGAGTCTGACCGCCTAAACGCCGCGCTGAACAGCTGACCATAGGCGGACGCCGATAACACGGGTCCGTGGTACATGCCACGGACCCGTTGTATTTCGCGTAGCATCGGTAACGTGGCGCGCACCGGCCGGGACATCTCGCTCCTCTTCGATCTCTTCGCGGTGTACCAGCGGGTCGGAGGTCTGGTATCCCTCGCCCTCGACGGCGCGGGTCTTCGCGGAGACGAGTACGCGGTCTACAGCGTGCTCTTCGACCTTGGACCGCTCACCGCGACCGAGATGGCCGGGCACCTCGGAATGCCGCTCACGACGGTCCTCGATTACCTCCGCGTGATGGACCGCCGCCGGCACATCGTGCGGGTCCGGCATCCGGTCGACGGCCGCGCCCGCCAGGTGCGGCTCAGCCCGCAAGGACTAATGGCGCACCGCCGCGCGAGCGCGGCGTGGCGGCGAATGGCCGAGCTCGTCGATTCGTCCCTTGCGCTATCGGTCGACCGCGTGCGGCAGTCTCTGCACGCGCTCGACGACGCCGTCATGGCGGCCGAAGAGAAGATCGGCGCGCGTCGCCGGCGAGCGTGACGACGCGTGCTCGCTTCATCGTCGGGATCCTTCTCTCCGCGTGCGCGACCACGCCGCAGGCAAGTCCGTCGCCCGCGCCGACGCCGACATTCGCGAGCCTGACCGCGCAGTTCGACTACGAGCGGACGGCTCCAATCGATCTCCTCGCCGGTGAGGCCGAGTCGGTGGCGGGCGTCGCGGTGCGATCGATCACGTTCGCGAGCCCACGCGGGGGTCGGGCGAGCGCGCTCCTGTTCGTGCCGGCGGGGGCTGGTCCATTCCCGGCCGTCGTGATGATGCCCGGCAGCAACCAGCCGCCGGCGAGCTTTCGACCGACCGCGCTCGAGATCGCAACACGCGGAGCCATCGTTCTCGTCGCGGACCAGAGTCAGACGCGGCCGGGTCACACGCCGCTCTTCTCCTTCACGGCGGCGGAACAAGGCGAGTTCGTGCAAACCGTCGTCGACGTGCGCCGCGGGGTGGATCTATTGGCGGCGCGCCCGGATGTCGATCCCCAGAGATTCGCGTTCTGGGGCTTTAGCCAAGGCGCTTTCATCGGCGGGATCGTCGCCGGTGTGGAACCGCGAATCGCCTCGTACGTTCTTCAATCCGGCGGCGGGGCCGACTACCTGCGAACGAACGCCCCGCAGCGGCTGCGCGAACCGGCGCTGAGCGCGTATCTCGCGACGATCGCGGCGGTGGACCCAGATCTCTACATCGCCCACGCCGCACCATCCGCCGTCTTCCTGCAGAACGGATCGCTCGACAAGACCTACACGGCCGCGGGTGTCGCGGCGTGGCAGGCGGCCTCGAGCGAGCCAAAAAAGATCGCGACGTACCAGGCGGACCACGCGCTGGACGCGGCAGCGACCGCCGACGCGCTCGCGTGGCTCACCTCGCGGATACGAACTCGATGAGACGCTGGGCCTGGTCGATCGCTGGGATCTCGCTGATCGCGTGCGCAGCGTCGCCGGTGGCGACGTTACGGTCGCCCACGACCGCCGGGACGACGATCGCCGACGCCCGCGGAACCCTCGCGCAGGCGGCTGTCGCGCGCCGTCCGACGGGCGCGCTGTACGTCAGCGTCGTCGAGACGGACTTCGGAAAGACCGGCACGATCACCGAGCAGCGCGAGGCAGGGTTCGAGCTCGTGCTCTCCGGCAGCGAACACCTCACGGCCGCCGCGGCGCCTCCGATCACGGTCGCCGGAGGCCGGGCCGTGTTCCTTCCGGGCGATGCCGTGACTCGATTCGAATCCGACGGCCCGACGATCTCTTACTTCGTGAGCCTGAGACCGACCGCGCTGCGCACGCGCACGCTCCCCGCCGGTCGACGCGCGCTCTACGAGTCCGCCGACCTACCGTCCACGGCGACGCCGGCGGGTCGGTACAACGACGAGTTGGTGCTTCTCGTGCTGCAGCCAGGCGCGGCGGTGCCGCCGCACATGCATGGTGGGGTCGAGCCCACCTACGTGATCGAAGGGACGATCGAGCTCAAGGTCGCGGGCCGCGCCGCGAAGCGGCTCGGGCCAGGCGACGGCGACACTGTCCTACCAGATACGCCTCTTTTGATCACGAACGTCGGATCCACGGTCGCCCGGGTGCTCGTGATGCTCACGACTCCGGAGGGTCGGCCAGTCCAGAGCTCCGCGAGCCCACCCTGAAGAAAAAGAACGGCCCCGTGATGGATTCCACCACGGGGCCTGTGTATCTAGGTCGCAGCCGGACTACGCCGCGAGACCGCGCGTCTTGGCCGTCGCCTCGTCGACCGCCTCGAGATCGATCTCGATCTTCACTTTCTCGCCGACAAGGACGCCGTTCGGGATCGGCATGTTCCACGTGAGCCCGAAGTCGCTCCGGTCGATCGTGACGGTCGCGGCCGCACCGAGGTGCTGCCCGCCTTGCCCGTTCTCCACGACACCGATCAGCTCGATGTCGAAGCTCACGGGCCGCGTGACATCGCGGATCGTGAGGTCGCCGCTCGCCGTGTAATGGCCGTTGCCTTTGGGGAAGATCGCGTTGCTCTTGAACGTGACCTCCGGGTACTTCTCCGCGTCGAAGAAGTCGGCAGACTGGAGGTGGCCGTCACGCTTCGCGTCGCCGGTCGAGATCCCTTTGACCGCTGCCGCGACCTCGAAGTCGCCCTTCTCGGGCTGCTTGGGGTCCAGTTCGATGCGGCCACTGACCTTGCCCAGATTCCCGCGAACGGTGCTCAGCATCATGTGCTTCACCGAAAAACTCACTGCTGTGTGCGATGGATCGATATACCAGAACATACGTTTCCTCTCGCCGGGCCACACCCGGCCTTAGTTGCTGATACAATCAACTAGTTGCCTACGCAAGTTATTCCCCGACCAGCGACGAAGCGCCGTCTCAAGCCGGCCGAGCTTCACGCGTGGCGCGCGTTCATGCTCGCTTCGGTGGTCGTCGCTCGAGCACTCGACCGCGATCTCCAGCGCCAGGCCGGTCTGACCCTAGCGGAGCACCATCTGCTCGCGATCATCAACGAGGCCGACGCCGAGGGCATCCGACCGACCGACCTGCAGCTCCTCTCCACCCTCACGAAGAGTGGGCTCACGCGGGCCGTCGATCGCCTCGAGGCGCTCGGCCTCATCACGAGCCGGGTCTGTCCGACCGACGGTCGCGGCCAGCTGCTCGTGCTCAGCGCCAAAGGACGGCAGAAGATGCGCCGAGCGGCGCCGGATTTCTTCCGCTCGGTCGCGCGTCATTTCGCCGACCACCTGACCGAACGCGAGACCGAGACACTCACGAACACTTTGGAGCGCGTCGCCGAGGCGAATCGCGTCTAAAAGGGTCCGGCGAGCTCCGGCGGCGCGAAGAGCATCGTCGGCTGTTGCCACCACATGTCCTCGAGATCCCCGCGCGCCTGCTTCATAAGCGCGGCGATGGTGTCCGGCGGCTGGTCCCCGGCCGCGGCGACAACGACTATCTGACCCGAACGCAGCGCCTTCTTGTAGCGAGCGGTGACGTCCTTCGGGACGCCTCGGTTGATCAGCTTTTGCAGGCGGTCCACCAGGCCGGACCATCCTTTGCCCGGAAGCCAGGCCCGGTCCCCGGCGATGAGCTCCGCGCGGCGCCGGTCCCGCGCGATCACGGAGATGTCCTGCTCGTGCACCCCCGATTCGCGCAGCAAGGTCACCGCGGAGACCGCGGCGTCGTCGTCCTCAAAAGCGGCGGCCGCGACCATGCCGCCCGCCATCTCTTGGAGATACGAGGTTGTGGCCATCGAGGGGATGCTAGCGAGAGTGACGCGCCGACCGAGAGGCGCGCCGGATGAGGGGCTCGCGCGCGCAGCGGGACCCGAGGCCCTGCGTGGCCGAGGGAGGGGCCCGCGAGCACGTGAGCCCCTGGGACGGCGCGCACCGCACGATCGTCACGCACGCCAAACAAGAACTGGAATCCGCATCTCCTCGGGACTCATCCCGCCATGTGAGCCGCGATGCCGGAAAGTCTGGCCATCGACTTTGACGATGCTCGCCGCGCGATCGCTACCGAGCATCGCGAGGACCTCGCCGATGCGCTGCCTCGCGAGGTGCGGTTCGCCGCGCCCGAAGAGGCCGGCCGCGATCGCCTCCTCGCGATCCAGGAAGAAAAAGGTCTCGGGATAGCGGCGCTCGAGGTGCTGTTTGACGCGATCGGCCTGATCGGTATGCAAGAACGCGAGACGCGGCTCGCCGGCGATCGGGTTCCGGAGGAGCGAGCGAAGCTGGTCGTCGCCCACGAGATCGATGAGCCGATCAGGGTCGGTGAAGGCATGGCCGTGATCGGCCGTGAGGATGATGAGCGTGTCGCCGGGCGGTCGCGACCCGACCGCGCGCTCCAGCGCCTTGTCGAAGAGAGCAGCCTCGGTCGCGTGGTCGGCCGACTGCGGGCCTGAAACGTGGGCAACCGAATCGATCCCGGCCCAGTACGCATACACGTACCCGGGGGCGTCACCCCACGGTCGCTGCTGCAGAAGATCTCGGAGCCTCACGCTCATCGAAGACGGCAGGTAGTACCCCGCATATCCGGCCTCCGCCGCGTGCATCCGAGTCATCGCCTCGGCGCGGAAGATCTCGGGCTCGATGACCCACGACTCGCCACCGCGCTGCCTGAGTCGCGCATGGACGCTCGGCACCTTCACGTACTCGCGTGGATCGATGCGGTGGTCGTCGAAGAACGAGCCACGGCGGGTCACCGCGGGGCCCCAGCGGAGCATCTGGGTGACCGCCGAGAACTCCTCGAGCCAGATGAAGTAAGCGATGTTGCCGTGCTCCTGCGGCGTCCGCGCCGTATTTAGAGTCGTGATCGCCGCGGCGGTCGTGGAAGGGAAGATCGTGGTCGCCTCGATGAGCTGCGCACGATCGTGGCGCTCGGCACGCTCGAGGATCGACGCCACGAACGGCATGTCGCCGGCCGCGCGAAGCGCACGGAGTTGCGCCAGGCCGAGCCCGTCGGCGAGCACGACGACGACCTGCCGGACGCCCTCACGCAGTGACGGCTCAAGCGCGCGCAGCGGCGGTGGGTCGGTCTCATCGCGAACGCCGAGGACATCGAGCACAGTTGCCGCGACGTTAACGAGCCCGCCGCCGTCGTAGTCGGGAGGCACGAAGCCGCGCGCGCGTAGGCGCTCGATGAGCGCGTTGGGCATCGGCGGACGATACTGCCCAGCAGGATGCGGCGAGTCTTCGAGGTCGGCGGCCTCTTCGATGGCGCGCGAACGATGACGAACGCGGCCATCGTCATCGATGGCGCCGAGGTCGTATGGGTCGGTCCGCGGAACGCGATCCCGAAGACGCCGCAGGGCGAGCGCTCCGAGATCACTCCCCCGCCCGGCCCGTTCGTGATGCCGGGGATGATCAACTGCCACTGTCATCTCACGCTCGACGGCGAGGCGAACTTCGGTGCCGAGGTCCGCCAGTCGGACGCGCTCGCGACGCTCAAGGCCTTTCGCAACGCGCGCGCCGCCTTCCGCGCGGGCGTCACCACGGTGCGCGACCTCAGCGCGAACGGCACGATGGTGATCGAGCTCGGCCGTGCGATCGAGAAGGGTCTCCTCGAGGGCCCACGTGTGCTGGCGTCGGGCCGCGGCATCACCACCACGGGAGGACACGGCTTCGAGGTCGGTCGCATCGCGGACGGTCCCGACGAGGTTCGCAAGGCGGTCCGCGAGCAGGTCGCGGCCGGCGCCAAAGTCATCAAGCTCTTCTCGACCGGCGGCATCCTCGGCGACGGCGCCCCGCCCGAGGTCTCGCAGTACAGCCCGGAAGAGACCGCGGCCGCGGTCGCCGAGGCGCACAACGCCGGACTCCGCATCACGACCCACGCACACGGCTCGGGTGGCATACGCGTGGCGGCGGAGGCAGGTATCGACTCGATCGAGCACGCGACCCTCCTCGATGAGAAGACCGTGCGCCTCATCAAGGAGCGCGACGTCGCGATCGTGCCCACGCTCCTCGTCGTGTACTCGCTGCTGGAGCACGCCGATGCGCTCGACCCCGTCGTCGTCGAGCGCACGCGCGCGGTCTCCGAGCGGCATCGCGAAGGCGTCCGAATGGCGCACAAGGCCGGAGTGCGGATCGCGACCGGCACCGATGCGGGGGCGCCATTCACGCGTCACGACCGTTTCGCGATGGAACCGCAGCTCCTTACCGAGTGCGGTCTGTCGACAGAAGAGGCGCTCGTCGCGGCGACGAGTCGCGCCGCCGAAGTCGTGGGGCTCGACAAGGCCGGGCACATCGGCGCGGGCTGCTGGGCCGATCTTTTGTTCGTCGAAGGCGATCCGTTGAAAGATCTCGGCGTGCTCCGCTCGCCGAAGGGCGTGTATGCGCGAGGCGTCGCCGCGGTCTAGTCCGGGTGCGCGTACCTCCTGCTCGCCTCGTCGAGCGCGCGCGCGAGCGAGGCCTCGTCCGCGATCGGCGCGGAGCAGACCGTGCCGATGCAGACGTATGCGGCAACGCGATCGATGGGGAACCCAAGTCGCGCGATCGACTCCCCATCGCGGTCGGGCTCGAGTCGGTGCAACGAGCTCGCTGGGTCGGTCGTCGCGCGAGCACGCCGCCACAGGATGACGGCGAGCGCGTCATCAGCGGCGCCTACCACCGTGACCACGAGCGGCTCCGCGAGTGCCCGCGCGACCGCGTTGGCGTAGCTCGCCGCGAACTGGCCCCACTGGCGGTACTCGCCGACGAAGCCGCGGAGCGCGCGTAGCGCGAGCTCGCGCCACTCGTCCTCGCCGGACAGAGCCGCAAGACGCAGGAGCCCCTCGGCCGCGAGCGCGTTCTCCTCGATCGGGCGCTCACGACGCGCGAGACGTCCCGGCTCCGAACCGCGGGGTTCCGGTGCATCGAAGAACCCGCCGGCGTTGCGATCCTCGAGCCGATCTCGCAGCGTGATCGCCATCCGCTTCGCGCCACCGAACGCGCCCGGGTGAAGGCCGGTCTCGTACGCATCGAGACTGGCCGCGAGATCGGTCGCGACATCTGCGAGCAGGTCCACGACCTTCGCGCCATCGGCCGCGTCGAAGTGCTGAAGCGATTTCGTCTGCGTGTCCCACAGCCGTCGGGCGATCGCACCCATCGCGTCGTGCGCCCGCGTCTCGAACGCCTCATCGCTCGTGGCGCTCCAGGCCGCCCAGTAGGCGGACGCGGCGAGCGCGTTCCAGCCCGTGTACGCGGTCCGATCTACGAACGGTGCCTCGTGCTTCGCGCGCTCTTCCTTCGAATCGATCGTGTAGTAGTGCTCGTCGGCGTCTTGCGATCCGGCCCACAGGCTTTTCTCGGGCTGCCAGAGGAGCGCGTCCATCCATCGGATGACATCGCGCACCACGCGGTCGTACCCAGCGGTCGGGAATGAGCGATGAGCTTCGGCGTAGATCGCGAGAAGCTCGGCGTTGTCTTCGAGCATCTTTTCGTAGTGAGGGATCTCCCACTGCCGCGTCGTCGAGTAACGAAAGAAGCCGCCCTCGACGTGGTCGTACATGCCGCCGCCGGCCATCGCGCCGAGCGTGCGATGCAGCATCGTCGAGATCTCCGGATAGCCGAAGCGGCGATGCTCGTCGAGGAGGAAGCGCAAGAGCTTGGGCTGAGGGAACTTCGGCTCGCGCCCGAACCCTCCGAATTGCGGGTCGTACTGCCCGCGCACCACAGAGCCGACCTGATCGACGATCTGAAAGGTGAGATCGCCCGACTTCGGCGCGCGGGCCTCAGTCTCTTTCTCGCGGAGCTCGGCGACGCGCTGCGCGAGCTCCGACCGTTTTGACGACCAGAGGTCCGCGACATTGGCGAGGTACGACCGCATCGCGTCGGGCGGGACGTAGGTCCCGCCGTGCACGATCTCGCCGTCCGGCGTGAGGAACGCCGTCGTGGGCCAGCCGCCCATGTTGTACCGGCGGTTCACGTCCGGACGCTCGTCGTTGTCGACGCGGATCGGGACGTAGCGCTCGTTGATCAGGCGGATGACCTCAGGGTCGCTGTAGCTCGTTTCGTCCATCACGTGGCACCAGTGGCACCACACCGCGCTGATCGCGAGGAGCACCGGCTTGTCGGCGACCTGCGCTTCCTGGAACGCCTTGTCGCTCCACGGTCGCCAGCCGATCTCGGCAGCTCGATTCGGGCGCGGCGAGAAACGGAAGGTCATTCCGGAATCTCATCGAGCTCGATCTTGTTGCCGAACGGATCCATCACGTAGGTGCGCCGCCAGCCCGGGATCGGATCGGCGTCTTCGAAGCGCGCACCAGCGGCGCGGAGCTTCGCCACGGTCGCGTCCAGATCGTCGACGCGCAACGCGAAATGGCGCCGGGGATGGAGGCCGAGCTCGCGGTCTGCCGAGAGGTGCACGTGACCCGGAGGGGCCGCGTACCAGATGCCCGCGCGGTCGCGAAGGGTGGTCGGGCGTTCCAGCTCCTCGAGTCCGAGGGTCTCTCCGTAGAACTTCCGAGCTCGGACTTCCTCGCCAGGCGGATAGAACACCTGAGCGTGATGCAAGGAAATCCCCACAAAATCGAGTCTAGGCGCGCCAAAATTCGGTGTTTCTGGCGCGTTTCGTGGGCTACTATTTGTTCAACGCGACGGAGGTGCTGACTTGGCGATCGAGCAGAGCCCGATGACGACCGAGACCCCGCTTGTTGTTTCAACCCCACTCGTTTCACTGACCCCAAAAGCGACGGACAAGCTACGCGAGGTTCTCTCCAAGCAGGATCGGCAAGACCTCGCGCTTCGCGTGTACGTCACGCCGGGTGGATGCTCGGGGTTCTCGTACGGGATGACGTTCGCCGACGGCACCGAAGAGGATGACGCGATCATCGAGCAGGACGGCGTTCGCGTAGTCGTCGACCCGATGAGCGCCATGTACCTCAAGGGCTCGGAGATCGATTTCGTCGACGCCCTCATGGGCGGCGGCTTCGCGCTCCGCAATCCGAACGCGGTCTCGAGCTGCGGCTGCGGCCAGTCATTCAAGACGGCGGACCAGTCCGGCACCGCGAAGGCCTGCGCCCACTAAACGCACACGGCAAGGGTCACCGGTCTCGGCGGCGCCTTCTTTCGCGCTCGTGATCTAGACGCACTCGCCGACTGGTATCGCACGCACCTCGGCCTGCCCGCGGGAGAGAACGGCTGCACGGGCGCAGAAATCCGACGTCACGTGTTCGATTGGCGCCACCCCGAGGACCCGGAACGTCCCGGGTCGACCGTGTGGTCGCTCTTCAAGCAGGACACGAAGTACTTCGGTCCCGGGGAGCCCGCGTTCATGCTCAACTACCGCGTCGATGACCTCGACGGGATGATCTCCAAGCTACAGGCCGAGGGGATATACGTCGGTCCCGAGCGCTCGCAGGACGAGAACGGGCGCTTCGCCTGGATCACCGATCCCGAGGGGCATCGCATTGAACTGTGGGAGCCGGCGCCAGGCCACTAGGTGAGACGCGCCCTCGTCGTCGTCGACATGATCGAGGACTTCGTCCATGAGGGCGGCGCCCTCTATTGCGGTCCCTCGATGACGCGCATCGTCCCGATCATCCAACAGGAGATCGCGCGCGCACGCGGTGCGAGCGAGCCCGTCGTCTACCTCACCGACAACCACCTTCCCGACGACGCCGAGTTCGCGATCTTCCCGCCGCACGCCATCGCGGGCACCAAAGGAGCGGAAATCGTGCCCGAGCTCAAGCCCCGGAAGGATGACGTCGTGATCCCCAAACGCCGCTACTCGGGCTTCTTCGGCACGGACCTCGACATCACGCTGCGGGAACGGGGCGTGGACACGCTTCGCCTGGTCGGCGACTGCACCAACATCTGCGTGCTCTATACGGCCGCGGACGCGCGCAACCTCGGGTACGCCGTCGAGGTCGTCGAAGGCGGCGTGACGTCGTTCGACGAGGAAGCTCACCGCGATGCGCTGCGCGAGCTGGAGAAAACGCTCGGAGCGAAGATCCTCCGCTAGCCGAACGCCACCCGCGCCGCGAGCGCGAGGATGATCAGAGAGCTCACGACCGCCGTGATGCGCTGGAGCCGAGGCGTGAGGCGCCCGTGGAGCATCGCTCCGACGAGCGCGAGCACTTCTTGCCACGAGAGCGACGCGAGGACCGCCCCGACCACGAACGCGGCGCGGCTCGCGAAGTCGGCGGACACCCCCGGCAACGCGATCGCGAGCGAGACGAAGTAGATGACAGTCGGCGGATTGAGCATCGTGAGGCCGAGGAACAAGAGATAGGTGTTGCCCGTGCGGGCCCCGCCAGATTCGCGTTCGATCGCCTGTGGCGAGGCGAGCAGACCGCGCACCGCGATAACGGCGAGCGCGGCGCCTGCCACGAGACGGGCTGCCGGGAGAATCGGCGCGAGCAGCGCCGATGCTGCGGCGCCGAAGAGCATCGCGATCGTCGCGAAGACCAGATCGGCCGTTGCCGCCCCCGCGCCGGCGGCGGCCGCAGCCCGGAGCCCTTGCCGCACCCCGGTGCGCACGATGAGCAGGGCAATCGGCCCAAAAGGGATCGCGATGGCATATCCAGCCGCGACGCCGAGGAAGAACGCCTGTCCCACTAGACGTTCGTCTTGTTGAAGCGCCTAGCCTTCATCTCGAAACGTGGGAGCGTCCCCGGCACGACGGATTCGATCAGGCAGCGGATCCCGAGCTCGCGATGGATCGCACTCCCGACGCGGTCGGCGACGTCGGCCGGCGCCTCGACGATGCAGCGCAGCTCGTCCATCTCGCGGACACGCGCCAGCTCGACGCGATACTCGCCCACCTCGTCGAAGCGGCGAACGATCGCCTCAATGGCGCTCGGGAACACGTTCACGCCGCGGACCGTGACCATGTCGTCCACGCGCCCGGTGATGCCGCCGACGAGCTTCACGAGCGTGCGCCCACACGCGCAGGTGCCGCGCGCCGCCTGGACACGATCGCCGGTGCGATAGCGGATGACCGGCATACCCCAGCGACCGAGGTTCGTGAGCACGAGCTCGCCCTCGCCTTCGTCACGTGCTTCGCCGCTTGCGTCAAAGACTTCGACGATGAACTCCGATTCGTTGATGTGCACGCCATCGCGGGCGGAGCACGAGAAGCCGTGGGCTCCGATCTCGGTCGCGCCCGTGTGGTCGAAGGCCTCGACCCCGAGCTCCTTCTCGATTCGCTCGCGCGTGGCCGGGATCGAGGCGCCAGGCTCTCCCGCGTGGATCGACACGCGAAGCGCCGATCGCGCGAGGTCGATGCCCTCTTCGCGAGCCGCGTCGGCGAGTCGCAGCGCATACGTCGGTGTCGACATGAGCACGGTCGCCTCGGTCGCGACGATCGCCGCGACGCGCTCGGTCGTAGTCATCGCGCCACCTGCCAGACAGAGCGCGCCGAGGCGCTCGGCGCCGCCGAATGCCGACCAGAAACCGACGAACGGCCCGAACGAGAACGCGAAAAAGATGCGGTCGCGCGCCGTCACTCCGGCGGCGCGATAAACGGGCTGCCAGCATTCGCGCCACCAATCCCAAGACTCAGGCGTGTCGAGGAACCGGAGCGGCTGACCCGTCGTGCCGCTCGTCTGATGCAGCCGCACGTAGCGTTCGATCGGGTATGTGAGGTTCGTGCCGAACGGTGGATGCGCGGCCTGATCCTCGGAGAGCTCAGCCTTCGTCGTGAACGGAAGGTCTCGGAGGCTGCTCGTGCGGCCCGAGAGCTTCGTCCGATAAAAGGGATTCTTCTCCCGGAGCTCAGGCAGCCGCGCGGAGAGCCGCTCCCACTGGGCGTCGCGTCTCTTAGGGTCGGTCCACGTTTCGAAGCCTTCGAGTCCACTCATCGGTCGCCGGAGTCTACCGACGAACCGGTGTGGACTTTGCTTCGCAGATCAGTCTGTGATACAAACCATAACCGCGTTCGTGACGATGGAGGTGTCCAGCGTGAATGTGGACGAAGCACGCGAAAGCCTGGCGTTCTCGGAGTACGCGAGAAAGCGTGCCCGCGACGACATGGGACGCCCATGGCTCGCGTTGGTGCTGCTGGCGAGCCTTTCGGTCGTAAGTCTGTCCCTCACCGACGCCGCCGCGTCGCCTCTTGGGCTCTTCTGGGTGTTCGCGGGCCCCCTCGGCGCCGGCGCGATCGCCCTCTACGCCTATCGGCGCAATCGGTCGAGCGGGATCGACAGCAGTCCGCTCGCGTACGTCGCGATTACCGCTGGACTTCTCATCCTCGCGTACACCGCGGGCAAGGTCGGCTTCGCTTTTGGGGTCCCGGCAGTCGCACGCTTCGGTCCGGCAATCGTCGTGGCCGGCGGCTATTTCGTTCTGGCGTGGATCGAGCGCAGCTGGACGGTCGCCGCCGTCTCGTTCGCGCTCCTCGCGGTCACCGTGGCAATAATCGGCTTCGATCTGAGCCCGCAGCAGAGCAAGGCCCTCCTGTTCGGGCTCTATGGCATCACGCTCCTCGCGGTGGGGTTCGGGATGCGTGTGGGACGGCAGCAGCTCCCGTGACACACCCGACTTCGGCCCTCGACGACACAATTCACCAGCGCGTTCGGCTTGGGATCCTGGCCGTTCTCTCGGAGTCCCGGCGGGCCGACTTCGGGTACCTGAAGGAGATCCTCGAGGTCACGGCCGGGAACCTGTCTCAGCACCTAGCGATCCTGGAGGAGGCGGGTCACGTCCAGATCGCGAAGGGCATCGAGGACAAGCGCTCCCGGACCTGGATTACCGTCACGAGGAAGGGTCGCGCGGCTCTGGCAGCGGAGGTCGCCACGATGAAGGCACTGCTGGAGGGGATCACAACCGCGCAGCGCGCCTGAGCCGTCCTCCGACCGATGTACCATCCGCCGCACGCGTATGGCAGAGAGTACGACGCGCCTTCGCCCGGTCCCGGCCGTCGACAAGGCCGCGCGTGTCCTGCGAGCCCTCGCCAAGGGCGGGCGTCCGATGGGCATCAGCGAGCTGGCCCGCGGCCTGGACGTCTCGAAAGGAACGCTGCGCGACGTCCTCCTCACCCTCGCTCACTTCGGTCTCGTCGTGCGTGACGCCGACACGCGTTTTCGCCTTGGACCCGAGCTTCGCGCGCTTGCCGACGCCTCGGCCCCGGACCTGCGGGGGCTCGCGCAGCCCTACCTCGTGTCGCTCATGGAGAGCTTCGGAGAAACCGCGATCCTTGGGATCGTCGTCGACGGCACCCTCGAGATCGCGGGTCGCGCAGAACCCGCGACCGACCTGCACATGACCGCACCCCTCGGGCGCAGGCTGCCGATGGACAAGGGCGCGCACGGCAAGGTCCTTTCCGGTCGAGAAGAGGTCGGTTACGACGATCAGGAGCTTTACGCGGGAGTCCGCGCGGTCGCGGCGCCGATCGTCGACGCGCGCGATCACCGGATCGCGGTCGTGATGGTGGTGGGGTTCAAGGAGCGCGTCGACCTTCGCACGCTCCGCCGTATCGGCGAGCGCTGCGTGTCCGCAGCGCGCGCGCTCTCGCAGCGGATCGGCGCGGAGGCGGCGTGAGCAAGCAGCTCATCACCCTCCACGTGAACGGCGAGCCGCGCACCATCGCGGCAGATCCGCATCACACGCTGCTCGAGGTCCTTCGCGAGGAGCTAGGCCTCACCGGGACGAAGCATGGCTGCGAGCTCGGCGAGTGCGGCGCGTGCACGGTTCTCGTCGACGGCATTCCGGTCCTCGCTTGCCTCACCCTCCCCGCGCTTGTCGGGGAAGGCGAGGTCACCACGGTCGAGGGCCTTGCGACCGGCGAGTCGCTGCATCCGCTACAGATCGCGTTTGCCGAGGAGGGCGCGGCGCAATGCGGCTACTGCACGCCCGGCATGCTCATGACCGCAAAGGCGCTGCTCGACGCGACCGCGCGTCCGACCCGCGACGAGATCGCCCACGCGATCAGCGGCAACCTCTGCCGCTGCACCGGTTACACCGCCATCTACGAAGCGATCGAGAAGGCGGCCGCGCGCTCATGAGCGAGTTCTCGGTCATCGGACGCCGTCTGCCGAAGGTCAACTCGTGGGCCCACCTGACCGGTGAGGCCCGGTACGCCGACGACCTCTTCCTTCCGCGAATGCTCTACGGGCGCCTTCTGCGATCGACGCGCCCGCACGCGCGCATCCGCCGCGTGGACGTAACGCGCGCGCTCGCGCACCCCGGCGTTCTCGCGATCGTCACGGGCGCGGACATGCCCGAGAAGATGGGGATCATGCCGTCTACGCAGGACGAGACGGCGCTCGCGGTGGATCGCGTCCGCTACGTCGGCGAGCCTGTGGCCGCGGTCGCCGCCCTCGACGAGGACACGGCGTTCGACGCCCTCTCGCTCATCAAGGTCGACTACGAGGATCTCGAGCCGATCTTCACCATCGAGGAGGCCCTCGAGCGCGAGGACGTGAAGATCCACGACGAGGCCAAGCGCGCCAACGTCTTCAAGGAAGTCCACCTCTCGTTCGGCGACCTCGACGCCGGTTTCGCCAGCGCGGACCGCGTCCGCGATGACTGGTTCTTCTTTGAGGGCAACACGCACGCGCCTATCGAGTCGCACAGCGCGGTCGCCTCGTACGGACCGGATGACAAGCTCACGCTCTGGACGGCGACGCAGGTCCCCCACTACCTCCACCGCGAGCTCGAGAAGGTGCTCGGCCTTGCGCGCTCGCGCATCCGCGTGATCGCGACGCCGAACGGCGGTGCGTTCGGCGGCAAGAGCGATCCGTTCGGCCACGAGTTCGCGGCCGCGCTCCTCTCGATGCGCACGCGGCGCCCCGTGAAGATCACGCTCGACCGCGAGGAGGTCTTCTACGCGCACCGCGGCCGGCACCCCGTGAAGATGCGCATCCGCACCGGCGTGAAGAAGGACGGCGAGATCACGGCGGTGCATTACCAGAGCTGGCTCGACGGCGGCGCGTACGCCTCGTACGGGATCGCGACCACCTATTACACGGGTGCGCTGCTCACCGTCACGTACCGCATTCCCGCGTACAAGTTCGACGGCGTTCGGGTCTACACGAATAAGCCGCCGTGCGGCCCGAAGCGCGGGCACGGCACGACGCAGCCGCGCTACGGCTTCGAGTGCCAGATCGACAAGATCGCCGAGGACCTCGGCCTCGACCCGCTCGAGTACCGAAAGAAGATCCTGCAGCCGGCGAACAGCCGCACCGTGAACGATCTTCGCATCACCTCAATGGGCCTCGGCGAGTGCCTGGACGCGCTGCAACGCGCGACGCACTACTCGGAGCGGCGCGGCCAGCAGACCCGCGGCAAAGGCATCGGCTTGGCCGGAAGCGCCTACATCTCCGGCGCGGGTCTGCCCATCTACTGGAACGAGATGCCGCACTCGGGCGCGGAGATCCGCATCGACCGCGGCGGTGGCGTCACCGTTATGTGCGGCACCTCCGAGATCGGGCAGGGCTCGGACAACATGCTAGCGTCGGTCGCGGCGGAGGCGCTCGGGGTCATGCCGGGGGACGTGCACGTGGTCTCCGGCGACACCTCGCTCGCGCCGGTGGACCTCGGAAGCTACTCCAGCCGGGTCACGTTCATGGCCGGCAACGCGGTTCGTGACGCGGCCATGAAGCTGCGCGCGCTGCTCGTCGCAGCCGCGGCAGCAAAGCTCGAGATCCCGGCGGAGCGCCTCCTCGCCGCGTACGGTCGCATCTACGACCGCAACGATCCCGAGAAGTTCATCGGTTTCGCGGACGCCGCCGTGCTCGCCGAGTCGAAGCACGGAACGCTGGTGGCCGCCGGGAGCTACAAGCCGCCGAAGGGCATCGGCGGTTCGTTCAAAGGCGCCGGAGTCGGGCCGTCGCCCGCCTACTCGTACCAGGCCGCGGTCGCCGAGGTGACGGTCGACCTCGAGACCGGCACGGTCACCGTCGACAAGATCACGACCGCGCACGACTGCGGCCGCGCGCTCAATCCCGCGAACGTGGAAGGTCAGGTCGAGGGCTCGGCGTACATGGGGTACGGCGAGATCATCGGTGAGGAGCAGGTCTTCCGCGGCGGCCTCCACAAAAAGCCGTCGCTCCTCGACTACAAGATCCCGACGTCGCTCGACACACCGGTGCTCGAGGCGATCATCGTCGAAAGCGTCGACGCCGAGGGTCCTTTCGGCGCCAAGGAAGCCGGCGAAGGCCCGCTGAATCCGGTGATCCCGGCGATCGCGAACGCGGTTTACGACGCGATCGGAGTCCGCTTCGATGAAACGCCGATCACCGCGGAGAAGATCCTCACCGCGCTCGGAAAGCGCGATCGGCGCGGCGAGGCGAAGTCGCGCATCGGCCCCGACGGGCTCGACTCCGGCAAGGGCGATCCGAAGCGCTCGCTGCGACGTCTCTCCGCGTCGACCGACGCACGTGAGCGAAAGCGCCCGGTGGACTAAATGCTGCGACTGCCGCGTTTCCGCCTCATCGAGCCGCGCTCCTACGGCGAAGCGGCGCAGCTGCTCGCCGAGAATGGCGCAGGCCAGCTCGATCGGGCCCGCGGGACGCCGACGCTCCGCGTGATGCTCGTCGCAGGCGGCACCGATCTCTTCCCGAACATGAAACGTCGACAGTTCACGCCCGAGGTTCTCATCTCACTCGCGCGTGTGCACGACGCCGCGGGCATCCAGCGGAACGGACACCTCGACATCAGCGCGGGGACGACGCTGACCGCGGTGGCGAGCGACGCAGGAATACGTGAGGGGTACACCGCCCTGGCCCAGGCCGCCGAGGTGGTCAGCACGCCGCAGCTCCGGAACATGGGGACGATCGGCGGCAACATCTGCCTCGATACGCGCTGCAACTGGTACGACCAGTCCCTCTTCTGGCGCACGGCCGAAGGGTTCTGCATGAAGACCAATCCCGACGTTGTGTGCCGCGTCGCGACGTCGAGCCCTAAGTGCCTCGCGGTCGCGAGCGCCGACACAGTCCCTGCGCTCCTCGCGCTTGGCGCGAGCGTGCATTTCGAAGATGCGGGCGGCGCGCGCGAGGTGCCGCTCTCCGAGCTCTACCGCGAAGACGGCATCCGACCGATGGCAATGCGCCAGGACGAGGTCCTCACCGACATCACGCTGCCCGAGTCCGAAGGGTGGCGAAGTACGTACATGAAGCTGCGCGACCGCAACTCCTTCGATTTCCCGATCGCCGCGGTCGCGGCCGCCGTCCGGTGGGACGGCACGACCGTGACGGCGGCGCGAGTAGCGATCACAGCCCTCGGATCGCGGCCGGTGCTGGTCGAGGACGCCGCGAGGCCGCTCGTAGGGACGCGCCTCGACGACGTCACCATCGCGCTTGCCGCGGAGGCGGTCCACAAAGTGGCGCGACCGATGGACAACACCTCCGGCACGATCTCGCAGCGCAAACGCGCGGCCCTCGTGTTCACCGAGCGCGCGCTGCGTTCGCTGCGCCCCGCCTAGACGTGCGTGCCGTCGCCGTCGTCACCGCGGCCGGATCCGCCGAGCGGTTCGGCGGGAAGAAGCTCCTGACACCGATCGACGGGGAGCCCCTTCTCGATCACACGATCGACGCTCTCCTCGAAGGCGGTGTCGCCGAGGTGATCGTGGTCGTCGGAAAGGACGGCCGCGCCGAGCTCGAGCGTGATGTCAACGCGATGCTCGACCCGCGCGTGCGTGCGGTCGAAAACCCGGACCCGTCGCGCGGCATGTTCAGTTCGATACAGGAGGGCGTCGCGCAGGCGCAAGGGGACGCGATCCTCGTGATGCCCGGAGACATGCCATTCGTGTCATCGGAGACGGTTCGCGCGGTGATCGCGGCGTACGAGCAAAAGCCGGCGATCGTGTCCCCGCGCTATCGCGGCAAGCGCGGCCATCCCGTCGCTCTTCCCATGTCGCTTCGCGACGAGATCCGTTCGGCGAGCCCTGGCGCGACCCTGCACGACGTGATCCATGCGCACACCGATATGCGGATCGATGTCGATGTCGAGGACGCTGGAGTCGTCAGAGACGTCGATCGGCCAGAAGACTTGGAGAGCAAGGCCCGATAGGCGCCGGGACGAGGGTTCTCGCGGGCGAGTGGGGGCCGGCGACCCTGCGTGGTCGCCGGAGGGACCCGCGAGCACGCGAGGCCCTCGGCCCGGCGCCGAAACTGAGCAACTCCGGCCTCGGCCGGGCGAGGGGGGATACTGGAACGGATGCGAGAAATCTTCGCTCGTATGGCGGAGCTCGAGCGTGAGGGGCGGCGGTTCGCGGTCGCGACGGTGGTTCGCACGACCGGGAGCACTCCTCAGGTCGTCGGCGCGAAGCTTCTTGTCGACGACCTCGGGCGTCTCGTCGGCACGCTCGGCGGCGGGTGCGTCGAGGGCGACGCGTTCGTCGAGGCCAAGCACGTCATCGAGACCGGCGAGCCTTCGCTGCGCGAGTACGAGCTCACCGAGGACCTCGCCTGGGACACCGGCCTCGTCTGCGGCGGCACGATGTGGATCTCGATCGAGCCGGGCGAGCGGGTCCTGCGATTCGCGGGACGCGATCTTCTTGGCGACGTCCTCGCGGCGTCCGCCGGCGGAAAGCCGGTCGCCGTCGCGACGCTCATGCGCAAGCGCGGCAAGGACGTCATCGCGGCCGGCAAGCTGTTCGTCGAGACCGACGCCAGTGGCGGCGGCACCCTCGGCGATCACGCGCTCGACGCGCGTGCGCGCGCGGCCGCGATCGAAACGCTGAAACAGGGAACGGCACGTTCCGTCGTGCTCGACGAAGAGACCGAGCTCCTCGTGGAACCGGTCATGTCGCGGCCGCGACTCGTCATCGCTGGCGGCGGCCATGTCGGTCTCGCGATCGCGAAGCTCGCCGTTCAGCTCGAGTACGAGGTCACCGTGATCGACGACCGTCTCGAGTTCGCGAACCGCGACCGCTTCCCCGGCGTGAGCGAGGTCGTGAACATGGACATGGTCAAGGCGCTCGAGACCATGCCGATCGGATGGAATTCCTTCGTGATCATCGCGACGAGAGGTCACAAGCTCGACTCGCAATGCCTGCGCGCCGCCGTGAAGAGCGGCGCGCGTTACGTCGGCCTCCTCGGAAGCAAGCGCAAGACGATCCTGATCGCGCAGATGCTGCGCGGCGAAGGAATCCCCGAGGACCGGATCCGCGCGGTGCACGCGCCGGTCGGACTCGATCTCGGTGGACGTACACCCGCCGAGATCGCCCTCTCGGTGCTCGCGGAGCTTTCGCTCGAGCGATATGGCGGCTCGGGCCGGCCGCTGCGTCTTTCTGACGAGCTCTTCGAGCGGACGCTCGGCACAAAGAAACGGGACTAGCTCCGCAGACGAGCGCGCAGGCCATACATAGCGCGCGGCTCGACCTTGTCCTCATGCCTGTCCCGCTGCTAGACGCGCTAATCGCGGGCGACCGCGCCGCCATCGAAGCGCTCGCCGGGTACCGCATCCCGGCGGACTTTCCGAACGCGGGCGCGCTCAAGCTCGTCCGATATCGGCGCGATCAGATCGCGAATGACGCGTCGTGGGCGCCGTGGTCGTTGCGAGCGATGGTGCTACGTGAGGGCGCGACGATGATCGGCTACGTGAACTTCCACGGTCCGCCTGGAGTGAATGACACAGCGACACCGAACGCCGTGGAGCTCGGGTGGACGGTGTTCCCGAGTCATCGCAAGAAGGGCTATGCGACCGAGACCGCGCGCGCGCTCATGGATTGGGCGGCCACGGAACACGGCATCCGCCGCTTCGTCTCGTCGACCACGCCGAACAACGCGCCTTCGCTGCGCGTCCACGACAAGCTTGGCTTCGTGCGGACGGGTCAGGTGGTCGACGGCGAGATCATCTTCGAGCTGCGCCGCTAGCGCCTACTCGGCGATCTCGTTCACGTCCTGCGGGTGCGGCGGGGTCCCTTCGGGCTTGTCGCTCGCTGCGGGTGGGCTGCCTCGACGCTTGTCGGTGAGACCCTGACTCTGTTCCTTCTCGCGCTCGTTCTCTAGCTTCTCGCCTTTATCCATAAGCCTGACAAGCGCACGGCGCGTGCCACCTCACATCCGGCCAGTCGAGCCGTTCTATCGTCGTGGGATCGGAACGGTGACGTTCGGTGAGCTTTTGGAGCGCCACGAGCGCGAGATCTTCGCCTACGTGCTGCGCCTCACGGGTAGCCGAGCGGACGCCGACGATCTCTACCAGGAGACCTTTCTCGCCGCGTTTCGGGCGTGGCCGCCGCCGCGCGCTGGCAACGAGCGGGCGTGGCTCTACAAGATCGCGACGAACAAGGCGATCGATCGGGTGCGACGCACGCGCCGCCTCGTACCGCTCGCGGACCTGCGCCTCGCGGCACCGGAGCGTGACGGCGTGACGCTGTCGGACCTCGCGACAGCGGTCCGCGCGCTACCGACGGGACAGCGCGCCGCATTCGTCCTGCGCAAGGTCGAGGGACGCTCGTATGCGGAGGTCGCGGACGCGCTTGGTTGCAGCGAAGAGGCGGCGCGGTCGCGCGTCGCGGAGGCGATGAAGAAGGTGAAGGAGGCAGTGCGATGAACGCGCTCGAACCACTGGTGGACGAAGCACGCGAACGTCTGGTCGCGCGCGCGAAGCGCGAAGGGCTCGTCCGTGTTGGGTACGACGTCATGGATTCCCCGCTCGGTCCGCTCTGGATCGCGGTCGGCCCGCGCGGTGTCGTGAACATCCATTACGGCTCGACGCCCGACCCACGCGAGCTGTCGCGGATCACGCACGCCTACGGTCCTGGCGTGGTTCCTGACCGGCGGAGCTGCGACCGCGTGCTCACCGAGCTCGATCAGTACTTCGCCGGCCGTCGCCGATCGTTCGACGTGCAGGTCGACCTGGCCGCGCTCACGCCCTTCCAGCAGCGGATCCTCACAGCCACGGCGCGCGTTCCGTATGGCGAGCTCACGACATATAAGGTCGTCGCGCGCCAGGCAGGTAACGAGCAGGCCTCCCGTGCCGCCGGGGCGGCACTCGGCGCGAACCCGATCCCGATCGTCGTCCCCTGCCACAGGATCGTCGCCACCGACGGCACCCTGGGCGGCTACGCCGGCGGACTCGCAGCCAAGCGGCGCCTGCTCGCCCTCGAGCGCGGGAAGACCGAGGTCCCGGCCGGTGGCTGGGAGCCGTCCCGGCGCTAGCCTCTGGCTGTCTATTCGTGGGGAGGCCGTTCGTCGTACTCAGAGAAACGGCATGACAAGGGAGGCCGAAACATGAGCAAGTACGCATTCCTCTTCATCGACGACGGAGTGGACTATCAGGGCGCACCTACTCCCGAGCAGCAGAAGGTCTACGCCGACATCTTCAAGTGGTTCGAGACGAACGGCTCGAAGATCGCCGACGGCGGGGCCGAGCTTCAGCCCACGCGGACCGCAACGACGATTCGCAAGAGCACCGGAAAGGTCACGGTCGTCGACGGGCCCTTCATCGAGGCGAAGGAGTCGGTCGGCGGCTTCTCCATCCTCGAGCTGCCTGACAAAGCCGCAGCCGTCGCGCTGGCCAAGACCTGGCCGGGCTACGGGATCGAGATCCGTCCGATCGTCGAAGAGCAGGAGGGACGGTGATGCCGCAGTACGTCCTCATGTTGCTGGATGATGAGAAGTGGGAACAGCAGTCAAAGGAAGAGATGAAGCGGGCGTATGCCGCCATCCGCACGTGGGTAGACGACATCACGAAGAAAGGGATCTTCAAGGGCGGAGAAGAGCTCCAGTCCCAGCGCACCGCGACGACGGTCCGGCGAAAGAACGGCGCGATGAGTGTGACCGAGGGCCCGTTCATCGAGTCCAAGGAGCACGTCGGCGGATTCATGATGATCGAGGTACCCGACCTCGATGCCGCGATCGCGCTCGCGAAGAGCTGGCCGGGCGGCGACGTCGAGGTGCGCCCGATCGTCGTGCACTGAGCAGTCACATCACGAGCGACGCGGTGGCCGCGGTCTTCCATGAGGAGGCCGGCCGGCTCACCGCGGCGCTCGTCAAACGGCTCGGCGACTTCGATCTCGCGGAGGAGTGCGTCCAGGACGCTCTGGTCTCCGCACTGGAGCACTGGCCGCGCGAAGGGATCCCGAACAACCCGGGCGCATGGCTCATGACCACGGCGCGCCGCAAAGGCATCGATCGACTGCGGCGCGAGAAGCGATACCAGGAGAAGCTCGCCGAGCTGGAGGAGCCCCCGATGAACACGCCGACCGCAAGCCTGCCGGACGAACGTCTCGAGCTGATCTTCACCTGCTGCCATCCCGCGCTCGCCCGCGAAGCGCAAGTGGCGCTCACGCTTCGCTCGGTGGCCGGTCTCACGACGCCCGAGATCGCGCGTGCTTTTCTCGTTCCCGAGGCGACCATCGCGCAACGGCTGGTCCGCGCGAAGCGGAAGATCGTCGATGCGCGCATCCCCTTCCGCGTGCCCGATCGGGACGCGCTTCCCGAACGGATCGAAGAAGTTCTCGCCGTGCTCTACCTCATGTTCAACGAGGGCTACCTCGCGACCGGCGGGCGGGGCGCACACGATCGCGATCTCGCGAAAGAAGCGGAATGGCTTACCGGGCTTCTCACCGAGCTCATGCCCGACGAGCCGGAGATCCTCGGACTTCACGCGCTCATGCGCTTCAACCTCGCGCGCATTGACGCGCGATTCGACAAGGACGGCGGGATCGTCCTTCTTCGCGACCAGGACCGTTCGAAGTGGGATCGTCGCCGCATCGACGAGACGTTCTCAATCGTCGGCCGCTTCCTCTCGATGCGGCGTCAAGGGCCCTATCAGCTGCAGGCGCTGATCGCGGGCGCGCATGCCAACGCGAAGACCTGGGAGGCGACCCGCTGGCCCGACATCCTTATGTCGTACGACGCGCTCCTCGCGATCGCCGACTCGCCGGTCGTGAGACTCAATCGCGCGATCGCGCTCTGGCACGTCCACGGCGCGGAGCAGGCGTACATCGAGATCTTCCGCCTCGCCGATGAGCTCGACCGGTACCACCTCTACCACGCGACGCGGGCCGAGCTGCTGCGCGCGCTCGGCCGGTCCGAGGAGGCGCGCGCCGCGGACCGCCGCGCGCTGGAGCTCACCGAGAATCCAGCGGAGCGCGCGCTCCTCGCTGCTCGACTCGCCTGATACTCGGCGCGATGGCCGCGCCGCATCGCGAGCTCCAACGCAGCGCAGTCCCGAACGCCATGGGGCACGTCGTCCTCGCGTTCGCCGAGCGGACTCTTCGACCGCTCGAGCTCGGTGGACTGCGCGAGCAGCTCTGGCGCTCGAAGACGTACCTCTACGTCACGCCCGGCCCACTCCTCATCGACCGCGCGCTCGAGGGCTTTCCCGCGGAGGTTCGCGCCCTCGGCGCGCGCTGTCCGTTCTTTCGCTACGACGCGCGAGGCGGCGGCGGGTACTGGCGCGACCGCAACGAGATCTGGCTCGCGGCCGGCGTGGAAACGTACGAGGGACTACGGCAGGTGCGGCTCTCGGCCTGTCACGAGCTCTTCCACTTCATTTGCTGGAACCATCCGCGATACCGCGCCGACGAAGACCGCGGTTTCGCGCGGCTGCGCAAGGTCGTCGCGGACAGCAGACCGGTGGTGAAGGACTATCCGCGATACCGCGGTTGGGTCACGGCCTCGTTCCTACGCCAGGGCGACCACGCCAATGTGGTGGAGTACTTCGCCGACATCCCGACGAACTTCCGCGACACCTCGGAGCTGCCACCCCTCATCGCCGCGCACTTCGCGCCGCTCGTCGACGGCTCGCCATTCCCGGACGAGTTCGATGAAGATCTCGCGACCGATGGGTACGAGCTCGCGGAGTTCCAGCGCTCGCTCGCGCCCTAGATCGGCTGGAGCACCACCACCGGAAGGCGTCGTTTCGTTCGTTGCTGATATTCGGCGTACGCCTGGTCCTTCTCGACGAGCCGCGCCCACAGGCGCTCGCGCTCCGCGCCGTCGACCTCGCAGGCCCGGACTTTGAAACGCGCGCCGGCGACGGCGACTTCGGCCTCGGGATAGGCCTTCAGGTTGCGCCACCACGCCGGGTCGCGGTCCTCGCCGGCGTACGAAGCGACCACGACATACATGTCACCATCCCGCAGGTAATTCACCGCAACGTTGCGCCGCTCTCCGCTCTTTCGGCCCGTCGTCGTGAGCAGCAAGGCGTCCATCGGCCCGACGCGGCCGAAGCGCCCGCCGGTGATTCGCATGAACGCGCGATGAACCCGCCAAAAGACGCGCACAGATGGGCTCCTGCGAACGGCGGGCATCGAGATTACTCGTGCGCCGAGACGAAGATCTCCAGACCGCAGATCTCTCGGAAGCCGAGCTTCGCGCAGATGGGCGCCGACGTGTTGCGATCCGCCTGAATGACCGCCGCCATGCGCCCGTCCGCGCGCGCATCGGCCAGCCGTCGGGCGACGAGCGCTGTGTACAGGCCATGGCCGCGGTATTCCTCAAGCGTCGCGGCACCGCCGAGAAGGACAGTCGGCGAATCAGGGATATACGCGAGGAAGCTCCACGCAACGGGTTTCTCGTTGCCGTCGAGATAGGCAAAGTACCCGCGCGATTTGATCCGCTCGGCGGCCGCCGCGAGGATCTCGTTGAAGACCCGCATGACGTCGAGCGGCATTCCGTAGGCGCGCGCCATCATTTCGCTCTCGACGAGGGCATCCTTCATCGTGGTCTCCTCGATGCGCACGTTCGGATTCGCCGCGATCGGCGTCGCGAGATCGGTGAGCGTCATACCGGCGAGGCTCTCCGCATGCGTGAGGCCGGCGTCTTCGAGCCGACGCGGAAGATCCGCCGGCCGTGTGGAGGGACCGGTGACCCACCCGAAGGCGAGGTCGCCATAGCGTTGGCGGACCTTTTCGATCATGGCGTCGGACTCCCGCTCGGAGAAGCGCGCGTCGCCGCACAGGTTCGCGAGCGGATGCGAGACCTTGGTCATGCGCCCGCGCAACCCCGGTATGCCGAGGTCCTGGACGAGACCGTGGACGGCGGGATAGAGGAAGAGCGTCGATTCGATCGCGTCGACGAGGTCCCGTTCGACGACGGGGGCGCTCACGCTACGAGCGACCGCAGCGCGCGTCGGACGAGCTCGCGCGCGAGCGTGACCTTGTATCCGTTGTCGCGAAGCGGCGTCGCGCCCGCAAGCAAGCGGTCCGCCGCGTCGGAGCAGCTGGCATCGTCGAGCGTGCTTCCTTCGAGGCCCTTCTCCGCGGCGATCACGCGCCACGGCACGGGGGCGACGCCGCCCAGAATGAGACGTACGTCGCGGGCCACGCCCCGCTCGATCTTCGCCGCCGCGGCAACCGAAACGAGTGCGAAGCTCCACGCTTTTCGATCCATCGCCTTGAGATACGTGCCGCGCCGCGCGAGCGCCGCCTCGGGTACCCGGACTTCGGTGATGAGCTCGCCCGCACGCAGCGAGTGCTCCCGCCGCTCTTTGCCGTGGGGGGTGATGAACAGGTCGGCGAGCTTCATCCGCCGCGTGCCACGCGAGCTCGTCAGCGCGATCTCGGCGTCGTACGCGAGCAGCGCGGGCACGAGGTCGGACGGCGACACGCTGACGCACTCCTGCGCGCCGATGATCGCGTGGTAGCGGTTCTCGCCGTCGATCGCGAAGCAGCGGTTGCCGCCCTTGAGCCAGCAGACCGTTCCCTCGTCGCGAAAATACCAGCACCGATTCCTTTGCAGGAGGTTGCCACCGACGGTTCCCATGGTGCGCAGCTGCACCGTCGCCGCATCGCGCAGCGACTCGCGCAGGATCGGCATGGTCTTCGCGAGCGCGTCGCTCGTCTCAAGCTCGACGAGCGGCGTGAGCGCGCCGATGCGAAGACCGCGGCCTTTCGCATGAGACCAGCCGCGCAATCCCTCGATGCCGGTGAGGTCGACGAGCGACTGCGGGCGGGCCAAGCCGTCCTTCATCAGGCCGACGAGATCCGTCCCCCCGGCGAGCGCGACTGCGCCGTTGCGCAGCATGCGAAGCGCTTCGGCGAGAGCGCGCGGTCGGGCGTAAGAGAACGCGTTCAAGACCGAGCCCCGGCGATGGCAAGCGCCTCGAGGACCCGCGCGCGCGTCAGGGGCGCGTGGCGGACTCGCGCGCCGGTGGCGTTTGCGACGGCGTTCGCGATAGCCGCCGCGGTCGGGATGATTGGCGGCTCGCCGAGGCCCTTGGCGCCGAGATTGTTCGCCTTGCGGTCCGGCCGGTCCACGAACTTGACCGTGATTTTCGCGGGCACGTCCCTCACCGTGGGCACTTTGTAATTCTCGAGGTTCGCGTTCATCACGCGTCCGGTCGCGCGGTCGAGGAAGCGCTCCTCGCTGAGCGCGAACCCGAGCGCCTGGAGAACGCCCCCTTCGACCTGCGATCTGGCCGTCGTCGGATTGATGATCCGGCCGATGTCATGCACCGCGACGATGTGCTCGACGGTTATCTCGCCGGTTCGCACGTCGACCTCGACCTCCGCAAAGTGGGCCCCGAACGTCCGCAGGGAGAGCTCCGGATTGTTCGGATGGCGACCGCCCTTGCCGATCACGGTGTTGTTATCGACCTTTCCGAGAATCTCCGAGAGCGGCGTGCGCGCCCCCTTGGTCACGACGACGCCGCCCTCGAGGCGAAGCTCTGCCTTTGGCGTTTCGAGCACCCCGGCGGCCGCGCCCAGCAGCTGCTCCTTCGCGTCCCGCGCCGCGATTCGTACCGCCGGACCGACCGAGGCGGTGGTGAGCGATCCCGCGGAGATCGGGCCGTAGGGGCTATCGGTGTCGCCGAGCCGCACCTGCACGTCGTCGAGGTCCACGCCGAGCTCGTCCGCGCAGATCTGCGCGAGGACCGTGCGCGTCCCGGTGCCGATGTCCTGCGATCCCGTCGTAAGCACGACGGTCCCGTCGGGATTCACGTGCACCGTCGCATACGCGGGCGGTCCACCGCCTCCGCCCCAGATCTGCGTGGCCATGCCGATCCCGCGACGACGATGCGGGGCCGAGCCACGGATACCCCCGGAGCGCCGGCGTTGCCAGCCGATTTCCGCCGCGCCGATCCGGTAGCACTCGATGAGGTGCTTGTCCGAATACTTCTTCCCGACCATCGGGTCCTTCGGCGACGCGGCGTGCTTGCGGCGAAGAGTCAGCGGGTCGACGCCCATCTTGTCGGCGAGCTCGTCGATCGCCGACTCGAGCGCGAAGGTCCCCTCGACGTAGCCCGGCGCGCGGAACGCCGCGAGCGAGCCCGCGTTGGTTACGACCTTGAACGACTTCGATGACAGATTCGCTATGTCGTACAGCGTGTTCGTCGGGCCAGTCGGGTTCGCGACCCACTTGCCCTGACCGACGTTGGCCCACGAGGTGTGCTCGAGCGCGGTGATGCGCCCGCCCTTCCCGCCGATGCGCATCTGCTGGAGGGTCGCCGAACGGTTGCCGGCGGCGATGTTCTCTTCTTCGCGCGTGAGAACGCAACGGACCGGGCGCCCGAGCCGCATCGTGAAGAGCGACGCGATGATCGAGTGCTTCCCCACGCTGCCCTTGGACCCAAAGCCACCACCCATGTAATCGCAGAGCACGCGGATCTTTGAGAACGGAAGCTTCAATGCGGTTTTGAGGCCTTGGCGCACGCCGAAGACGTGCTGCGTGGACTCGTACACAGTCAGCTGGTCGCCGTCCCACGTCGCGACCGCGCCGTGCGTCTCGAGTGAGTTGTGGATCTGCGTCGACGTTCGGTAGGTCGCGTCGACGACGAAGTCCGCCTCCTTGAGCGCGCGTTTCGCGTCGCCGCGCTTGTGCGTCGCTGCTTCGGCGACGTTGCCGTCAGGATCGAGACTGGGCGCCATACCCCCGATCGCTTCCTCCAGATCGACCACGTGCGGCAGCAGCTCGTAGTCGACCTCGATAAGCCGAAGCGCCTCGACCGCGGTCTGCTCGTCGTCCGCCGCGACCGCGGCGACCTCTTCGCCAACGAAGCGCACTTCCTCGCGGAAGATCGTGTCGTCGCCGCGGTACGCCGCCTTCGGGGCATTAAAGCGATGGAGCACGTCGCGCACGCCCGGCAGCTTTTCGGCCTTCTTTGTGTCGATCCGCCGAACGCGCGCCCTCGGATACGGGCTGCGCAGCACGCGCACGTAGAGCATGCCGGGCGGGTAGACGTCCTGCGTAAACCGGGCACGACCGGTGACGCGCTGCACGCCGTCGACACGGCGGCGCGATTTAGAGATCTCGGTGAACTCCGTCCCCGCCGCGTGGAGCGGGAGATCCTTCCCTTCCACGAGAACGAGCGACTCGAAGATCTCGCCCTCGAACTCCTCGCGGCTTTTGACGACGCGCGGCATCAGGACTTCCGCCTTCCGGCGCTCACGCCAGCCTTGACGATGTTCGGGTACGCGCCGCACCGGCAGAGGTTCCCCGCGACAGCGCGACGGACGTCTTCCTCGGTCGGCCCCGCGTTCTCTCGAAGCAGCGCGACGATCGACATGATCTGGCCCGGCGTGCAGAAGCCGCACTGGAACGCGTCGGCGTCGATGAAGGCGCGCTGAACCGGATGCAGCTCACCGTCCTTCGCGATCCCCTCGATCGTCTCGATGGCCTTTCCTTCGCAGGCGACGGCGAACGTCATGCACGAATAGACAGGGCGCCCGTCGACGAGGACAGTGCACGCACCGCACGTTCCCTCATCGCAGACCTTCTTCGTCCCGGTCAGGGCGAGCGTCTCGCGCAGCGTGTCCAGGAGGGTGCGCCGAGGCGCCGTGTGGACCGTGACCGACTCGCCGTTCACGACGAGTGCGACGTCGGTCGCGCCGGGACCGCGCAGCACGGCACGGCCCGCGGACGTGAGGGGAGGCACCCCGAAATGTTAGGCCGCTAGGCCGTCATATGCTGACCGGGCTCTCGCAGGAGGTCGCAAACAGGATGGCCATTCAACGGGTTGGCGTGGTCGGCTTCGGTCAGATGGGTTCGGGCATCGCGCAGATCTGCGCGCAGGCGGGTCTCGACACGCTCGTGCGCGAGGTCGATCAATCGCTCGTGGACAAGGGCTTCCAGCGGGTCGACGGTTCGCTCGCTCGCCTCGTGAAGAGCGGCCGTACGACCGAAGAGGACGCAAAGGCGGCCCGCGGGCGCCTTCGCGGCACGACCTCGCTCGCCGACTTCAAGGACCGTGACCTGATCATCGAAGCGATCGTCGAGCAGATCGAACCGAAGAAGAAGCTGTTCGCCGAGCTCGACACCGTCTGCCCCCCGGCGACGATCTTTTGCTCGAACACGTCGAGCCTCACGATCGTGGAAATGGCCGCGGCGACGCGACGACCCGACAAGTTCGCGGGCCTGCACTTCTTCAACCCGCCAGTGATCATGAAACTCGTCGAGATCGTGAAAGCGATCACGACGAGCGACGAGACGGTGGCGGCGCTCCGAGAGTTCGTCGCAAAGATCGGCAAGACCGGCGTGGTCTGCAAGGACACGACGGGCTTCATCGTGAACCGGCTCATGGTCCCCTACCTCCTCGGCGCGATCCGGATGCTCGAGCTCGGTGTCGCAACCAAGGAGGACATCGACAACGCGGTGAAGCTCGGCCTCGGCTACCCG
The DNA here is from genome assembly GCA_038040345.1 of Chloroflexota bacterium. GTDB lineage: Bacteria > Chloroflexota > Limnocylindria > P2-11E > P2-11E > 3-1-20CM-2-70-9. Next base: position 773,054 of record JBBPIQ010000001.1, on the reverse strand, counting down.
ATGGGACCGTTCGAGCTCATCGACTACACCGGCGTCGACATCAACTACCACGTGGCGAACGTCTTCTTCGACGAGTTCAAGGAGGCGTACATGGCCCCGCCCCCGTTGTTGCGGCGGATGTTCCTCGCCGGCCAGCTAGGAACCAAGACCGGGAAGGGCTTCTACGAATACGACGAGCAGGGAAAGAAGAAGCCGTAGACGCGCACGAAGCTCTATCGCTGAAGAAGGCCGCGGTCTGGTCGCTCGTGGCGGGGCTATCCCATCTCGTCGCGCCGACCTTCGCGCCGGGCTTTTATCCGACGTTGTACTTCGCGCTCAACGCGATCGGGTTCGGCCTGATGCTCCCCGCGATCGCGTCCCTGCACGTCCGTCACGCCCTCGTCCGGCAATCGGGCGCGATGCTGGGGACGATCACCGGGGCGAGCGTCGTGACCCTCGGCTCGGTCGCGGCGGCGGTGACGGGCCTCATCCCGGCCGCGTTCTTCGTCACCGGAATGTGGTGGTGGACGATCGGAAAGATGTGGGCGGAGACGAATGTGCTGCCACGCGCGTTCGGGTGGGTCACGATGGCGCTCGCGATCGTCTGCTTCGCTTTGCTCGGTGCGTACGCACTCTCCGGCGGAGTCCTGATGGCAGCTTCGGATCTTCCACTGCGTCTGATCCTCGGTCTGTGGCTCGTCGTCATCGCGGGTTTGTTTTGGCGTGACGCCGGTACCATGAACCGCTGATGGCGGTCACCACGCGCAAGGGGAGCGCGACCCGTCACGAGACACTCGGCCTTTCGCTCGACGACGTGAAAGGCATGTACCGCTACGTCCTGATGACGCGCCTCGTGAGCGAGCGGATCCTCCAGCTGAATCGCATGGGCCGGACGCCTTTTGGTGCCGGCACCGACGGTCACGAAGGCGCTCAGATCGGCGCGGCGTGGTGCATCCAGCGTGGCAAAGACTGGGTCGTCCCGTACTACCGCGACATGGGCGTGGCGTTCGTCCTCGGCTTCAGCGCGCTCGACGAGTTCCGCGGCGTGCTCGCAAAGGCCACCGACCCGAACTCCGCCGGCCGCGCCTTCCTCAACATGTTCAGCTCGCCGAAGGACCGGCTCGTCTCCGGCTCGGTGTGCGTCGGGACCGAGTTCCCTCACGCCGTCGGGCTGGCGCTCGCCCTCAAGCTCCGAAAGGAGCCGTACATCGTGTTCGCGTTCGGCGGCGACGGATCCACGAGCACAGGGGACTTCCACGAGGCCATGAATTTCGCCGCGGTCCACAAGCTTCCTGTCGTCTTCGTCATCGAGAACAATCTGATCGCGATCTCCACTCGGATCGAGCGGCAGACCGCGGTGAAGGACATCGCCGAGAAGGCCGCCGCGTATGCGATGCCAGGCCACGTCGCCGACGGGATGGACATGCTGGACAGCTACGAGAAAACGAAGATCGCGGCCGACCATGCGCGCGCGGGAAAGGGCCCGAGCCTCGTCGAGCTCAAGTGCTACCGCTACCAGCCGCACACGAGCGACGACGACGACAGTCGCTACCGCACGAAGAAGGAAGTCGACGACTGGCGCGCGAAAGACCCGGTGAAGCGCGCCTTCGCGTATCTCCTCTCGGCCGGCGTCACCGAGCAGGAGCTCGAGACGATGCGGGCAGCTCTCGCCGACGAGATCGAAAAGGCGATCGAGCAGGCGGAGAGCGAGCCGGACCCGCGTCCTGAGGACGCCGCGACGCACGTGTATGCGGCGGACAACCCGCTTCCGGATGGGACGCGCGCCTAGCGCGCGACCGATGCTCCGAGCACTCGCACTCGTCCTGCTCCTAGGCGCGTGCACGGCGGCGAATCCATCGGCAACTCCGACGCTGACGCCGACCCGCGACCCGAACGCGCTCAATGTCACCGCGCTGCTCGATCTCTCGGGGTCGCGCGCGCCGAACGGCGGGCAGCAGCGCGACGCCCTGCAGCTCTGGGCCGATCAGCACTCTTCGGGGACGCCCCGCGTGAAGCTGAAGATCATGGATGTCGCCAGCAGTCCCTCGAAGACGGTCATCGAGCTCCGGCGCGCCGCGGTGGAAGATCGCGCGGACGCGATCGTCGTAGGCGTCTCGGTCGACTACGACGCCGCGTTCGCGGCCGCGGTCCAGCTCGCACAGGTCCCGGTGATCTTCACGCTGCCGATCCCTGAACCCGCGATGCGCGGCGGCGGATGGGCCTTCGCTCTCGCACCAACGCCGGCGCAGCTCGCGCGTGTCGTCCTGGACGACGCCGCGCAACGGTCGGTCCTGAGCGCAGGTCTTCTCGTGAGCGACGAGTCGACGACCGCGATCGCCGAGCGCATCGCATTTGCGGCTGAGCTCGCACGCCGTCAGGTGACACCGAACGTGGTGACGGTTACCGCAACCGAAGCCACGCAAAAGCTCAGGCCGCTGCTCGCGGCGAGGACGATCGTGTTCTTCGCGGGCACGCCACGGACCTATCTCGAGGCCGCGCGGACCGCGACGGCCGGGACGACCCTTTATCTCTCTTATCTCTGCGACTTCGGCGACATCGGCGATCTTCGCGACGCGGCGCCACTCGCGGCCTGGCCGGGCTCGCGCTGGGTCGCGACATCGTCGACCGGTACGAGTACCACAGCGCGAACCAGCTTCGTGCAGGCGTTTACCGATCGCGCCGGGCCGCCGACGAGCGTCGCGGCTTCGGCTTACGACGCGCTCGCGCTGCTCTCGAGTGCGGCCGAGAAAAGCATCGACCCGGTCAGCGTCCGGGACCGGCTCCAATCCGGGACATTCACAGGCGTTGCGACGACGTATACGTTCAGCTCGTCGCAGCACGCAGGGTTCAACACGGGCGACCTCGCGCTCCTGCGCTACGTCGCACCGAAGGTGTCGCCAGTCGTCCGGTAGCCTCGATTTAGGCACTTCTGGGGCATTTCTCATCGCCATCTCATGACCTGAGGCTGCGCGGCGAGCAGGCTCGACAGCATGAAAGCGAGCACGATCGAGGTCGTCATCCCTGTTTACAACGAGGAGCGTGACCTCGTGCCCAGCGTGCGCCGCCTCCACGCGTATCTCGAGGACCGGTTCCCGTTCCCGACCACGATCACCATCGTCGACAACGCCTCGACCGACGCGACCTGGCCAATCGCCGAGTACCTCGCTTCGGAGCTACCGAACGTCCGCGCGATCCATCTCGACGCGAAGGGCCGCGGTCGCGCGCTGCGTACCGCCTGGCTCTCGAGCGAAGCGTCGATCGTCGCGTACATGGATGTCGATCTCTCGACCGACCTCGACGCGCTCCTTCCGCTCGTCGCGCCGCTCATATCGGGACACAGCGACGTCGCGATCGGGAGCCGCCTCGCACGCGGCGCGCGAGTGCGTCGCGGCCCAAAGCGCGAGCTCATCTCGCGCGCGTACAACTTCCTGCTCCACCTCGGTCTCGGTGCGAAGTTCACTGACGCGCAGTGCGGATTCAAGGCGATCACCGCCGTTGCCGCGCGGCGGCTCCTCCCCGCCGTGGAGGATCAGGCGTGGTTCTTCGATACGGAGCTCTTGGTCCTCGCACAACGCGCTGGCATGCGTATCCACGAGGTGCCCGTGGACTGGATCGACGATCCGGATTCGCGCGTCGACATCGCGAGGACCGCTGTGGAAGATCTCCGCGGGATCCTGCGTCTGCGTTTCGGCGCGCTCGCCGTGGCGCTCTCCCGCCAGGTGCTCACGTTCGCGAGCATCGGCATCGCCAGCACTATCGCGTATGCGATCGTCTATGCGCTCCTCCGCGTCTTCGCCTCACCGGCGATCGCGAACGTGCTCGCGCTCGTGATGACCTCGCTCGCGAACACGGCGGCGAACCGGCACTTCACGTTCGGTGTCCGCGCTCGGAGCGGCTTCTGGCAGGACCAGCTTGCCGGCATGGGTGCGCTCGGTGTTGCGATCGCCATCACCACGGCGGCCATCGCGGTCTTACACGTGACCGCGCCCCACGCCGGAGTCGCCGCGGAGATCGCGGTGCTCACCGGCGCCAACGCGGCCGCCACGATCACGCGCTTCTATCTCCTGCGCGTGTGGTTCGAGCGCCGCGCGCGCCTTGCGGTGGTCAGGAAGAGCGCCGGCGAATGAGGACCCTCTCCCTCTCACCGGTGCGCCTGTTCCCGACCGCGCGCGAGCGCGCGACGCCGCGGCCCGATGCGTGGGTGCGGCCGGCCCTCGCGGCGGTGACCGCGCTCGCGGCGTTCCTCTACTTCTGGCACCTGTCGATCAACGGCTACGCAAACACCTATTACTCGGCGGCCGCGCTCGCCGCATCCGAGAGCTGGAAGGCATGGTTCTTCGGATCGTTCGATGCAGGGAGCTTCATCACGGTCGACAAGCCGCCGCTCTCGACCATGCTCATGGGCCTCTCCGTTCGTCTTTTCGGCCTGAGCTCGTTCAGCATCCTCGCGCCGCAGGCACTCGCCGGCGTCGCGACGGTGGTCGTGCTCTTCCAGGCCGTGCGCCGATCCTTCGGCCCGGTCGCGGGGCTCATCGCTGCTGTCGTGATGGCGCTCACGCCGGTCGCCGTCCTGATGTTCCGCTTCAACAACCCCGACGCGGTCCTGACGCTTCTGCTGGTTAGCACGGCGTGGGCGGTCCTCCGCGGTCTCGAGAATGGACGCTTCCGTTGGGCGATCCTCGCGAGCGTCCTCATCGGTCTCGCGTTCCTCACCAAGTACCTGCAGGCGTACCTCGTCCTCCCGGCCTTCGCGCTGGTCTGGCTCGTCGCCGCGCACGGCCATCTACGTCGCCGGATCGCGGGGCTCGCGATCGCCGCAGTGACGACGCTCGTCGCGAGCGGCTGGTGGGTCGCGATCGCGGATTCGATCCCAGCGGCGCTCCGCCCGTACATCGGCGGGAGCACCAACAACTCCACGCTCGATCTTCTCTTCGGCTACGACGGTCTCTCGCGGATCTTCGGCTTTCTTCGCGGCCGCTTCGGCATCGACGGCGGGGGCGGCGGCGTGGACGGTGGTGGTGGCGCCGGATTCGGCGGCACGCCGGGCCTGTTCCGACTCTTCAACAGCGAGTTCGTCGGTCAGATCTCGTGGCTCATCCCGTTCGCCGTCATCGCATTGATCGCCGGGCTCGTCATCCACGCTCGCGCGCAGCGGACCGATCGCGCGCGCGGCGGATATCTCCTGTGGGGCGGCTGGTTCCTCGTGACCGCGGGCGTCTTCAGCTACATGTCCGGGATCATCCACCCCTACTACACGGTCGCGCTCGCGCCCGCGATCGCCGCACTGGTCGGGGCCGGCACGGTGGATCTCTGGCGCCTTCGGTCGCGCTCCATCTTCGGCGGGATCGGCCTCGCCGTCGCGGTGCTCGTCACCGCGTTCTGGGGAGCGCGCCTTCTCGCGACGACTCCGGCGTTCGCCACCGGTCTTGGGACCGTCGCGCTCGTCGCCGCATTTGTCGCCGCCGCGGTGCTCGTAGTACCCGCCCGCATCGGCCTCGGCCGCGCGTCGCTCGTCGCTGCGGTCGTCGCCCTTGCCGCGGTCCTGGCAGGGCCGTTCGCGTATTCGCTCGACACGGTCGCATCGGTGAACGACGGCGCCCTTCCGAGCGCAGGTCCCGCCGTCGCCGGAACGTTCGGCGGTCCGGGCGGCGGCGTCTTCGGCCGAGGCGGCGACGGGGCGGTCGTTCGCGGCGGCGGACCCGGACAGGCGACCACGACGTCAGCGTCACTCGTCGACTTCCTCGTTGCGAACAAAGGCGATGCGACGTGGATCGTCGCGGTCAGCGGTTCGCAGGAGGCGGGTTCGATCGAGCTCGCGTCCGGCGAAGCGGTGATGGCGATGGGCGGCTTCTCCGGATCCGATCCGGCGCCGACGCTCGCGCAGCTCCAGGAATACGTGCGCTCGGGGCAGCTCCGCTACATCCTCATCGGTGGCGGCGGCGGACCTGGCGGCGGGTTCGGTGGCGGCGGGTCGTCGAGCATCGCGAGCTGGGTCGCGGCGAACGGCACGGTGGTCAACGTCGCGGGCGGATTCGGCACTCTCTACGACCTCGCCGCGGCGAAGTGACCGCGCTCGCGAAGCACTCGCGTTTTCTCGCGCTCCTCGCCGGCGGTCTCCTCCTGCGAGTCCTTCTCGCGTTCGTGCTCTTTCCGAAGCAGGGGTTCTCGACCGATATGCAGCTCTTCGCGAGCTGGGCCACGACGCTCGCGCGCGTCGGACCGGATTCGTTCTACGCGACGGCGACGGGCGCCGACTACCCGCCGGGATACCTGTACGTCCTGTGGCTCCTCGGAAACGCGCCGGCGTCGGCGCTGCCGCTGCTCTTGAAGGTGCCTGCGATCCTCGCCGACCTTGGCATCGCGCTGGTCATCTACTCGGCCGCGCGACGCTGGCTCGGCGAGCGCGCGGGACTCATCGCGGCTGCGCTTTACCTCTTCATACCGGTGACCTGGTACGACTCCGCGCTCTGGGGCCAGGTCGACGCGGTCGGAGCGCTGCTGCTCGTCGCGTCGCTCGTCCTGCTCATCGAGCGGCAGAGCGAAGCCGCGATCGCACTCGCCGTGCTCGCGATCCTCGTGAAGCCGCAGGAGGCGATCGGTCTCGTCGTCGTGCTCCCGGTGCTCGTCCGCCGGCATCTCATCCTCTCAGGTTCGCGCTGGCGTCTTCTGACCTCCGCTGCCGCCGGCGTGGCCGCGCTCGCGCTGCCGCTCGTGCCGTTCGACATCGGCGGCATTGCGGGTCTGCTGCGCCTATTCCAGAGCGACGCCGACCGCTACAGCGTCCTCACAGCGAACGCGTTCAACCTCTGGGCCCTCGTCGGTTCGACGCCGCTGGCACAGATCTTCGGCGGCTCTGGAGGGTCGTGGACGCCGGACTCGCTCGTCGTCGCGGGTGGGATCACGGCGGTCACGCTGGGCGCGATCGCGCTCATTGCGATCGGTCTCGTGGTCGCCGGTGGGCTGCTCACTCGTGATGGCCGCGTTCCGATCCTCCTCGGCTTCGCGGTGGTCGCGTTCGCCTTCTATGCCGTGCCGACGCGCGTGCACGAGCGCTACCTCTTTCCGTTCTTCACCGCGGGCGCGCTTCTCGCGGCGGAGTTCCTGGTCACGTCGGCCGGCTATCTCGTGGTCGGCGCGCTGAACGCGATCAACCTGCACGCTGTTCTCGCGGCGCCGCTTTCCATCAGCAGCGGCGTCGGCGGTTTCGGACGGGGCGCGGGTCCAGGCATCGGCCGCGGTGGCGGCGGATTCGGCGGCCTGGGTACGCAGATCTCCGCGATCCGGCTTCCGTTGGCCGAGCTGGCCCGCAGCGAGACCGTGATCCTCCTCGTCGCGCTCGGACAAACGGCGGCGCTCGTCGCGCTTTTGGTGGCGTGGTGCGTCGTCGTGATCCGACCGCGTCCGATCGCCCGCCTCGCTGATGCACCATACGTGGCGTGGAGACCGAGCTCGACAAGCTGATCTACGACTGGAATCGCGACGGCCGCGCCGCGCGCGCGGACTATCGCGCGGTCGAGCTCGACGACGAGACGCTCCGCGACGGCTTGCAGGGCCCCTCGATCCGCAACCCGCCGCTCGACATCAAGAAGCGCCTCCTCCACCTCATGGACGAGCTCGGGATCGACAGCGCCGACATAGGCCTTCCCGGCGCGTCGCCGCAAGCCCGGGCGACGATCGTCGCGCTCGCGAAGGAGACGACGAAGCTCAAGCACCTGCGTCCGAACATGGCCATCCGCACCCATCCGGACGACGTTCGCGCGGCCATCGAGGCTTCGACCGAGGCGGGCGTCGCAATCGAAAGCTGCGCATTCATCGGCTCGTCGCCGATCCGCCGCTTCGCCGAGGACTGGAAGATCGACTCGATGCTGAAGAGCGTCGAGACGAGCGTCGCGACGCTGGTGAAGGCCGGGTTGCCGGTGATGTTCGTGACGGAGGACACCACGCGCGCGGATCCGGAAACGCTCCAGAAGCTTTACGACACCGCGATCGCGGCGGGCGCGAAGCGGATCTGCGTTTCGGACACGACCGGTCACGCGACGCCCGAGGGCGTGCGCAATCTCCTCACGTTCGTGCGCGACGAGATCGTGCGCGGCCGATCCGTGAAGATCGATTTCCACGGGCACAATGACCGCGGGCTCGGCACGATCAACGCGCTCACCGCGACGGCGCTCGCGGATCGGGTGCACGGCTGCGCGCTCGGCATCGGGGAGCGCGTCGGGAACTCGTCGATGGACCAGCTGCTTGTGAACCTGCAGCTGTGGGGACTCATCGAGCGCGACCTCAAGCCGCTCGTCGAGTACACCGCGCTCGTCGCGGAGCACTGCGGCATACCGATCCCGCCGAACTACCCCGCGATGGGATCCGACGCATTCCGCACGGGGACCGGCGTGCACGCCGCCGCGGTGATCAAGGCGCTCCGCAAAGGCGACCGCGCGCTCGCCGATCGCGTGTACAGCGCGGTCCCGGCATCGGTGCTCGGCCGCGAGCAACGCATCGAGGTCGGCCCGATGAGCGGCGAATCGAACGTCGTCTACTGGCTCGAGTCACGCGGCATCGAGGCGACACGTGCGCGGATCGACCGCATCTTCGCGGCTGCGAAGGCCGCGGATCAGCTGCTGAGCGAGGCCGAGATCCGGAAGCTCGCCGGAGGCTAGTCCGCGGCCTCCGCGGCAGGCGCTAGCCGCTCGGCACGTCGCGCGGCGTTCTGGCGGAAGATGATGAACGCAACGGCAACGACGATGACCGCCGCGCCGATGAGGATATTCGTCGTGATCGCCTCGCCGAGAACCAGCGCGCCAAGCACGACCGCGACGACGGGATTGACGAACGCGTAGGTGGAGACCAGAGAGACGGGCGCGTTCTGCAACAGCCACGTGTACGCGCTGAACGCGACGAGCGATCCGAACAACACGAGATAGGCGAGAGCGACCAAGGATCGCAGCGAGAAGGTGGATGGGTCGACGTGCGCGATCTCGCCCTTGGCGACCGCGACGACGATCAGCACGACGCCTCCGGCGAGCATCTGGTAGGCAGTCGAGACGAATGCGTTGCGCGGCGTGGCGAGACGCGGCGAGAGGAAGGTCCCGAGCGCCCACGAGAGCGTCGCGATGAAGAGGAGGAACGCGCCGAGGAGATCGATCGTCCCGTTCAGACCGCCGGGCACCACAAGGATCGCGACGCCGACGAGTCCAAGGAATACGCCGGCGAGAAGATCGCGACCGATGCGTTCGCCAGCCACCATCCGGTAGACGACGATCCATAGCGGGATCGACGCGACGATGAGCGCCGCGACGCCGGAGGGGACCGTGCGCTCGGCGACGTTCACCAGGCCGTTCGCGAGGGCGAGCAGGAGAGTCCCGACGATGGCGGCGCCTGCGAGCTCCTGTCGGGAAACGCGCAGGTCGACGCCTCGGAAGGCCAGCCACGCGGCGAGGATCAACCCGGCCGACCCGAAGCGCACACCCGAATAGAAGAGCGGTGGCAGCGTCTGGACCGCGATCGCAATAGCGAGATAGGTCGAGCCCCAGACCAGGTAGACGGTGCCGAGGGCCAGCCAGACGTTCAAACCGGAGGCACGCCGCGACGAACCCATACCGATAGAACGTAACGTCTGGGCCTCTCGTGAGATGCCCGCCGAGCGGTCGTTGCAGGCGTTTTGTAGCGAAAGAGGCACGATGAACCGGCGATGACGCCGGACGACGTGATCCCGCTCCATCTGGCGGACGTCACCTATCCGGCGTCGCACCATCTCGCCGGACAGGACGGGCCAGTCCTCGCGTTCGCGATCCGTCATCCCGATGGGATCGTCCTCGTCGACACCGGGGTCGGTGAGGGAAACGAGTGGATCGAGGAGAACTACCAGCCGCGAGCCCGCGACGTCCGCGAGGCGCTACGCGGTGCGAAGCTCGATCCCGACACGGTCCGCGCCATCATCAACACCCACCTGCACTTCGATCACTGCGGACAGAACCGCGCATTCCCTGGCGTGCCGATTCACGTCCAGCAGAGCGAGCTCGACCTCGCTCTGCGTGAGGGACACACGATCGTCGAGTGGGTCGACTTCCCAGACGCGCGCTACGAAGCGGTGGAAGGTGACCGCGAGATCGTGGAGGGCGTGAGCGTCCTCGCGACGCCTGGCCACACGCCCGGGCACCAGTCGGTGACGCTGCGAACCGGTGACGGACTGGTGCTCATCGTCGGACAGGCGGCGCAGGACGCGCGCTCGTTCGCGACCGGACCGGCCGACCCGAGCATTCAGCGCCTCCGGGAGCTGAATGCCGACCGCATCCACTTCTCGCACGACCGGGCGGTGCTGCGCCGGCGCAAATAAGGGCGTGACACCATGAATGTCATGCAAACGATCGAAGGGGCGCGCCTCATCCCCGGCGCCCACGTTGAGGACTCGCCGAGCGAGGGACCGCGGACCGGCGCCGACGGGAAGCTCATCCGCGGGAAGGCGCTCATCTTCTGGGATCCCAAGGTGCCCGGGAAGAAGCTCGACGCCATCGACACGGATCAGATCACGCCAGCCGATGACTGCGTTTCCGAAAGCCTCGACACGCTCGACGCGCGCTGGAAGGCTGGGTCCTTCCGCTACCTGATGCCGAACTTCCGCGAGCGCGTGCATCGTGGCGAGACCTTCGTCATCGCGGGCGACCGCTTCGCCATCGGAAGCTCGCGCGAGATGAGTCCCGCGGGCCTGAAGGGCGTCGCCGACGAAGCGGGGCTCGAGATGGTCATCGTCTGCGGCGCGGCGATGGGCGACATCTTCCGACGGAACGCGTTGAACCTCGGCCTCACCGTGATCCAGAGCCGGCAGGCCGTCGAGGACGCGCAGGAAGGCGACGCGTTCTCGTTCGACCCGGCGACGCGCAAGGTCACGAACGAGACCCGCGGCAAGAGCTACGAACCGGCCGAGCTCTCGCCGCAGGAAGAGGAGATCCGCCGCACGGGCGGGATCATCAAGATCGGCCGCCGCGAGTTCCCCGAGTCCGTCCGCCGCCCGCCCGACGTGAAGTGGCCGGATGCGGCGACGGCGCGGCGTCTCACCTCCACCGAGCAAATCGTCTGGGCACATCGCGTCGACAAGGACGCCGAGGTGCGACCGGGCGCGACGCTCCGCGTGTACGCCGATCTCCTGCCGGCTTCGGACGGCACGGCGCCGTTCTCGATCCATACCTTCAACGGGATCACCGGCGGCGACACGATCCGGCCGCGCCAGATCGCCATCGCCAACGACCACTTCGTCTTCAACCATCGCGAAGCCGACGACAAGCAGACCGGTATTGGCCGCGAGTTCGCGGAACGCCACGGCATCGGGAAGCCGCACTACGCGACGCCGGGCGACGGCATCTTCCACTTCTACTTCCCCGAGCAGAAGCTCGTCCTCCCCGGCGCGCTCATACCGGGCGCGGACTCGCACAGTCGCGCATACGGTGCGTACGGCGCGCTCGGCTACGGCGTGGGCTCGACCACCCTCGGCTTCGGCTGGGCGACGGGCTACGTGTACTTCACCGTGGCAACGCAGCGCCGAGTTGTGTTCACGGGAAAGCTGCAGCCCTGGGTGAGCGGCAAGGACGTCGTCCTCGCGCTGCTCGCGCGGTGGGGCCAGAAGCAGGCGCAGGGTATGAGTGTCGAATTCGTGGATGCCCAGAAGCAGCTTCCGATGAGCTACCGCAACACGATCGCGAACATGATGGCCGAGGGCGAGGCGCTGAACGGCATCTTCGCGCCGGACGAGCTCACCTATGCGTGGTACCGCGAGAAGGGCGCGACCGAATTTCCCTACCCGCGATTCGCGCCCGGCGATGACGCGCAGTACGAGATCGACGAAACGCTGGACCTCTCCGAGGTCGTGCCGCTCATCGCGAAGCCGTTCAGTCCGGCGAACGCGTTCCCGGCGACGGAGGTCGCGCGCGAGCGGGTCACGTTCGACAAGGCGTTCATCGGATCGTGCACGAACGGCGGATACAGCGACCTCCTCGAGGCCGCGCTCGTCATCCGCGCGGCGCGCGCGAAGGGCACGACGCGCGCGGCGAAAGAGTTCGTGGTCTTCCCGGGGTCCGGCGCCGTGAAACGCGACATCGAGAAGACCGACCCGCGCCTCGATGGCGAGTCGATCGCCGACGTCTTCCGCGCGGCGGGCGCCGAGATCCGCGAGTCGTGGTGCGGGCCGTGCTTCGGCCAGGGACCCGACGCGCTGAAAAAGGGCGAGAGCGCGATCACGTCGTTCAACCGCAACTGGACCAATCGCATGGGCGGCGGCGGCCTCGGCTACCTCGCGAGCCCGGCGGTCGTCGCCTCGTCGGCGCTGCTCGGCTACATGGGACCGCCCAGCGAGCTCGGCATCGAGTGGCGCGCGGAGCGCTTCGTCTAGGCCCCGGATCCCCCGTTCGGGAGAGACTCGCCGCCCACGAAAAATGCGTTCACTCGGCATGGAGAGAAACGAACTCGTCGACTATCTGGTGGGCGTGATGTTCCTCGCGGTCGTTCTCATCGTCGTTCTCGCCGTCCTCGGGAACGAGCTCGTAACCGTCCTGCATCCCGCCTAGCGACCGACCTATCGAGCGTCCGACGCCCTAGCTACCGGCGGCTGTCGTTCGGGGGATCGGGCGCGACCTGGTCGCCGCCCTTCTTGCTGATGAGATGAAGCCGGTCGGTGTGCTCCTCGAGCTCCGCCGGTGTCTTGAAGCTCTGGCCGCAATCGCTGCACTTCAGATCCAACACGTCGCTGGTGGCTGCAGAGTGGATGCCACGCCGATCACTTGCCTCGGAGGGCGGCGACGACGGGGCCGAACGCTCGCATCGCCCGTCCGGGCAGCGCGATGTAGCTGATCCCGAGGCGCTCGCGCCGGGCGAGGAGATCCTCGACGAGCGACGCGCGCGAGCCGTACATGAAGAATGGCGTGTCGACGACCGCCGTGAGCGCCGATTTGAGGCGCGCCGTGAGCGCGTCGACGATCGACCGCGCCGCGTCCGTCACCTGCGCGTCGAAGACGATGACGTTCAGCTCGAGCTCCGAGAAGCGTGGCGAGCGGCGGAGCGTCGCGACCCGCTTCTCGACCGATCCCACGGTGATCGTCCGCAGCTTCGGACCGCCCTTGGGGTTCAGCGTCGGCGCGATCGCGACGATCTGCGCCTCGCGCGCCGCGATACGGAGCATGCGCGGACCGCCTCCGCCGATCATCACCGGCGGGTGCGGGCGCTGCGTCGGTCGTGGCAGGACCGTCGCCTCACGCACGCGGTAGTGCGCGCCCTCGTGCGTCACTTTCTCTTCGGTCCAGAGACGCTTGATCAGCGCGATCGCTTCCTCCATCCGATCGACCCGCACCTTCGGCGTGTCGTACGGAATCCCGAGCTGTCGGTAATCGCGCGTGTTCCAGCCGGCCCCGATCCCGAACTCGAGCCGTCCGCCAGAAAGGAGGTCGAGCGTCGTGGCCTCCTTCGCGAGCATCACCGGGTTGCGATAGTCGTTGTCGAACACGAAGCTTCCGACGCGGAGCGTGGTGGTCGCGTCCGCGATCGCGGTGAGGGCCGCGACGGGCGCGAGCTGATCGGTGATGTGGTCCGGCATGAGAAGGGTGTCGTAGCCCAGTCCCTCGGCACGCTGTGCGACCTCGCGCCAGTGCGCCGCGGATCGACCGCGTTCCGCCATGACCGCGAAGCGAAAGGGCCGCACGGCCGAACGCTATCGCACGCGGGGCAGCCACTCCGGTCGCTTCGCCTCGAACGTCGTGATGTCGCGCTCGTGGCGCAACGTGACGGCGATGTCGTCGAGACCGTCGAGCAGCCGCGTACGCGAGAACTCGTCGAGCGCGAAGGTCGCCTGAACGCCAGGCGCTTGAACGGTCGAGCGCTCCACGTCGATCGCGATGCTCGTCGTTGGATCGCGGCGCACCGCGTCGACGAGCTTCTCGACCGAATCGGCGTCGATCTCGACGGGGACCAGGCCATTGCGTAGCGCGTTGTTCCGGAAGATGTCCGCGAACCGCGGCGCGATCACGGCTCGAAAGCCGGCGTCCTGGAGCGCCCACACGGCGTGCTCGCGCGACGAGCCGCCGCCGAAGTTCGCGCCGGCGAGCAGGACCGCCGCGCCCTCGTAGCGCGGATCGTTCAGCACGAACGCAGGGTCTTTGCGCCACGCTTCGAAGAGACCCGGACCGTACCCGGTGCGCTCGAGCCGCTTGAGCCAGTGGCTCGGGATGATCTGGTCGGTGTCGACATCGGCGCGCGCGAGGGGCAGCGCCCGGCCGACGATGCGGCGAACCGGTTCCATCAGCGAAGGTCCGAGGGCAGCGCGAAATGCCCGGCGATCGCCGTCGCGGCGGCAACGGTCGGCGAGACCAGATGCGTCCGGCCGCCAGGGCCCTGCCGGCCCTCGAAGTTGCGATTCGACGTGGATGCGCAGCGCTCGCCCGGACGAAGCACGTCCGGATTCATTCCGAGGCACATGGAGCAGCCCGCGTCGCGCCACTCGAAGCCCGCGTCCGTGAAGACGCGGTCGAGTCCTTCGCGCTCCGCGTCGGCTTTCACGCCCATCGATCCAGGCACCACTAACCCGCGGATGCCGGACCGAACGCGGCGGCCTCGAACGACCTCGGCGGCCGCGCGCAGATCCTCGATGCGCGCGTTCGAGCACGAGCCGATGAACACCGCGTCGACGGCGATGTCGCGCATCGCTGTGCCCGGGGTGAGGTCCTGATAGCGAAGCGCCCGGCGCGCGCTTTCGCGAGTTTCCTGAGGAAGCGCGTCCGGGTCAGGGACGGCGCCGTCGATGGTCACCGACTGCGCCGGGTTCGTACCCCACGTGACGTACGGGCGCAGAACGGTCGCGTCGATCGTGACCTCGCGATCGAACGTCGCGTCCGCATCGGTCGCGAGCGAGCGCCAATCGTCGACCGCTTGTTCCCACTGCGCGCCCTTCGGAGCGAACGGCCGGCCCTCGAGCCACGCGAAGGTCACGTCGTCGGGCGCGACCATCCCCGCGCGCGCCCCCGCCTCGATCGACATGTTGCAGATCGTGAGGCGGCCTTCCATCGAGAGGGCGCGGACCGCCGCGCCTCGGTACTCGATCACATTGCCGGTGCCGCCCGCTGTGCCGATGCGCGCGATGATGCCGAGGATCATGTCCTTCGCGGCACAGTCCGCGGGAAGCACGCCGTCGACGATCACAGCCATCGTGCCCGGCTTCGTCTGCGCGATGGTCTGGGTGGCGAGCACGTGCTCGATCTCGCTCGTGCCGATCCCCCACGCGAGCGCCCCGAGGGCGCCGTGCGTGGAAGTGTGGCTGTCGCCGCAGACGATCGTCATGCCGGGCTGCGTGAGCCCCAGCTGCGGCGAGATGACGTGCACGATGCCCTGATTCGGATTGCCCACCGGATAGCAGCGGACGCCGAACTCGCGCGCGTTGCGCGCCATCGCTTCGATCTGCCGCGCGGAGATGTCCTCCGCCGGTTCGTCGTTCGTCGGGACGTTGTGGTCCATCGTCGCGAGCGTGAGGTCGGGCCTGCGGACGCGCCGCTTCGCCAGACGCAAGCCCTCGAAGGCCTGCGGGCTCGTCACCTCGTGGACGAGGTGCAGATCGACGTAGAGAAGGTCGGGCTCGCCCGCGGCACGACGGACGACGTGCCGCTCCCACACCTTCTCGCTGAGAGTGCTCCCCACGCGAAAAGTATGGTGCTAGGCGATGCGATCGAAGGCGCGGCGAAGCCGCCGAACGCCTTCGTCGATGCGATCCGGTGTCGGCGCGCTGATTGAGAACCGCAGCGCGCTTCGGTGATCGGCGTCGATCGCGAAGGCATCACCCGGTACGAACGCGACGCCTTCCTCCAGCGCGACGTCGAGAAGCGCCCGAGCGCTCACCCCCTGGGGCAGGCGCACCCAGAAGTAGAAGCCGCCTTCGGGATCGTTCCAGGCGATGCCGGTGCCGGCCAGCTCGCGCGCGAGCGCGATGCGGGCTCGGTCCTGCTTCTCGCGATAGAGCTCGCGCAGCCGTCCGATGTGCGCGTCCGCACCGCCTCGACGGTGGAACTCGAGAACGATCCGCTGCGCGAGCGTGCCGGTGCTCGAGTCCATCGTCTGCTTCGCGCGCGACATCCGCGCGATGACCTCGGTGTGCGCAATGACCCAACCGACACGCAGGCCCGGCAGGAACGTCTTCGAGAACGTGCCGATCGACACGACCTCCGCACCGCCGAGTGCGGCGAGCGACGGCACGTCGTCACCGCGGTAGCGCAGCGAGCCATACGGATCGTCTTCGACCACGACCGCATCGTGGCTCGCGGCGAGGGCGAGGAGCGCCTCGCGGCGCTCGAGTGAGAGCGTCTCGCCGGTCGGGTTCTGAAAGTTCGGGACGACGAAGAACATGCGTGGCCGGACCCCAAGCTTCCGGATACGACGCGCGGCTTCCGCGACGTCGAGACCTTCGCTGTCGACGGGTATCTCGAGCACGCGAGCGCCGTGGTTGCGGAACGCGGAGAGCGCGTTCGCGAAAGCCGGCGACTCCGCGACGACGACATCTCCGGATCGCAGATAGACGCGGCACGCGAGATCGATGGCCTGGAGCGCGCCGGCGCTCACCAGCACCTCGCTGGCATCGGCCCCGACGCCGTGGTCGCGTGCCGACGCTGCGATGACATCGCGGAGCTCTGGCTCCCCTTCGGTGATGCCGTAGCCGAGCGCCTTCGCTCCCTCGCGGCGGATGACCGTGGCGGCGAGGTCGTCCGCCCCGACGAGATCGAGCGCCTCACGCGACGGCGACCCGACCGCGAACGACACCGTGTCGCGCGTCTGCCGCGCGACGATGCCGATGGTCTCGTCGATGAAAGAGCCGAATACCTCGTGCTCGTCCCGGCGAGCGCGTCCTGGCAGCGGCGCGACGGCTCCGCCACTCATCGCCGGAAGAATCTCGACGGTGCGCTTGCCCTGCAGATCGCTCTCGGCGAGGAACCGCGCATCTTCGCCGTCGATGAAGACGTTCACGAAGCGGCCGAACTCGCCGTCGCGCAGGACGCGTGCGGCGAGCTCCGGATAGCGGTCCGCGATCGCGCGCGCAAGCTGCGGAAGATCGGTCACATCGAAACTGAGCGTCGTGTTGCCGCCGGCGGCGGCGCGGAGCGGTGCGGCAAGGCGAACGGTGACGCTCATGCGAACACCTCCGTATATGCCGCGCGGAACTCATCGGCATCAGCCGCGACGACCGGCCCGAGCGCGGACCGCTCGATCGTCCCCTTGTACGCGTTGCCGGTGATGTAGAGGACGACCGACTCGTCGTCGGCGAACGCGCCGCGCTCGGCGAGAGCTTTCGCGGTCGCAACGACGACGCCGCCAGCGGGCTCAGCCAGCACGCCTTCGGTGGTCGCCAGGAGCGCGCACGCATCGACCACCTCGGCGTCGCTGACCGATCCGGCGGATCCGCCGGTCGCGCGGATGATCTCGACCGAGCCGTCACCGTCCGCGGGCGCGCCGATCGCGAGCGAGCGCGCGATCGTGACCGGGTTGCGCACCGGACGCACCGGGCGGTACCCATCGAGCACCGCGTCGGACACGGGCGCGCACCCGGAGGGCTGCGCCGCATGGATTCGGAGTGACCCTTCTTCGACGAGCCCGGTGCCGCGGAGCTGCGCGGCCGCGGTCGCGGTGCGCGTGAGAAGCGCGCCGGACCCGACCGGTATGACGACGTGGTCTGGAAGCCGCCACCCGAGCTGCTCGGCACACTCGAAGAGCAAGGTCTTCGACCCTTCCGCGTAGTAGGGCCGGAGGTTGAAGTTCACGAACCCCCAACGCTCCTCGTCCGCGAGCCGCGCACATAACCGATTGACCTGGTCATACGTGCCGTTCACGCGGACGACCGTCGCACCGTACGCAGCGGCTCCGGCGATCTTGCCTTCGTCCGTCGTCGCGGGCACGAAGACCACCGCGCGCAGGCCGTTGCGTGCCGCGGCTGCCGCGACAGCACCGGCGAGGTTGCCGGTCGATGCGCACGCGAGCGTCTCGAGTCCGAGCTCGAGCGCGCGGGCGAGCGCGAGCGCCACCGGCCGGTCTTTGAACGACAGAGACGGGTTGCGCGAATCGTCTTTGAGAAAGAGCCGCGTCACGCCGATCGCGGCGCCAAGGCGCGTCGCCCGCACGAGCGGCGTCCAGCCGACGGTGAAATGCCCTGCTGGTGCTGCGACCGGGAGGAGCGGCGCGTAGCGCCACAGCGAGAGCGGACCGCGTTCGATCTCGTCGCGAAGGGTGTTGGCGTCGAAGGAGGCCAGGTCGTAGTCCGGTTCGATGGGGCCGTAGCACTCGGCGCAGATGTAACGCTCGTCCGCGGGCCCAAGCGCATGACACGCGCGGCAGCGCAGGCCGCGCAGATGGCTCGTACTCGACCGTTCCAGCGTCGTCGCCATGGCTTCCTCCTCAAGAAACAGAAGAGGCCTCCCGTTCGGGAGGCCTCGATGCTTGCCGGTGACGTGTGCCTTGCTGCGACTAGCCTCCCCAACGCGATGCGAGCCCCGGCATCGGGGCGATCGGCATCGGCGGGATAAGGGCGAAGCGCATCGAAACCAGCCTAGGGAGCGGCCGTGGGACCGGTCAAACGGACCGATGCACAATGCACCGCGGGGAGCGGTCGGCTGGCCCGTGACTTGCCCGTTCGGCGGTGGGGAGATTGGCGATCCGTCCTTTGGTCGTAATCGCTCTTATCGCGTCCGTCGCGTGTACGGCGCCGCCGGTGCCTCATGCGGCCGCGACGGTCGCACCGAACCTTCCCTCGGCGCGGACACCTCCGGCACCGGCGGCACCCGATGCGGCATTGCCCGTGATCATCGTCCTGCCGCTTGAGGCACCGACCCCGGGTCTCGTTCCCCTACCGACCGCGATCCCGCTCCCGAGCGCGGTTGCGACCCCGAGCGTTGCGCCCAGTCCGATCGCGACCGCGAATCCGCTGCCGACGATCCCAGGCGTCATTCGCCCTGGCGCCCCGATTCCGACCTCGCTCCCGGTGGTCCTCCCGACAAGCCTTCCTGTCCCGCCGCCCGGCCGCTAGTCCTCTTCGTCGGGCGAATCTCCAAGGAGATAGCGGGCGCCACTCCCGCGCTCGGCGGCACGGTCGTTCGGGTTCAAGAGCCCGCATGTTTTCAGCGAGAGACAGCCACAACCGATGCAGCTCGTCAGACGGGTCTGCAACGTCTCGAGCTCGTCGATACGCGATTGCAGCAGTCCGTTCCAGGATCGCGAGAGCACGGCCCAGTCGGCCTTCGTCGGCGTTCGTCGCTCGGGAAGCGTGCGCAGAGCGGTCGCGATCTCGTCGAGTGAAAGGCCGACGCGCTGCGCCGCCTGGATGAAGGCGACGCGTCGTAGCGTCGGACGCGAGAAGCGTCGCTGCCCGCCATTCGTCCGCGCCGACGAGATGAGCCCGCGCGATTCGTAGAAGCGCAGCGCCGATGTCGCTACGCCGCTGCGTTCCGCGAGCTCGCCGATGGTGATCTCCGTATCTAGGGCCGGTATGCCCTCAACGATACCGGTTGACTTAAAGGGCACTTGAAGTTCTAAGGTCGGCCAATGAGAGCAACGATCCCGGCGCTCGGGTACGCCGACCTCCGTCGCTTGATGGACCAGCAGCTCGGCGACGAGAAGCACACCCCGAGCGCGACCTCGACCCTCGACGTCATCTGGGTTCTCTACGACCGCATCCTTCGCATCGATCCCGACCGCACCGACGACCCCGACCGCGACCGTTTCGTCCTCTCGAAGGGACACGGACCGATGGCGTATTACGCGGTTCTCGCCGCGAAAGGCTTCATCGGGGTCGAGACGCTGCGAACGTTCGGCCGCTACGACTCGCCGCTCGGGTACCACCCCGACCGCAATCTCGTGCCGGGTGTCGAGATCTCGAGCGGCTCGCTCGGACACGGACTCGGGATCGCCGTCGGGATGGCTCTCGGCCTGCGCATACGGCGCAGTCCCGCGCGTGTGTTCTCCCTCGTGGGCGACGCTGAGCTCGACGAGGGGAGCAACCACGAAGCGATCGCCTTCGCGGGCCGAGTCGGCCTCGACAACCTCGTCGTCGTTGCGGTGGACAACCGGTCGTCGTCGTACGGGTGGCCGGGAGGGCTCGCCGCGCGTTTCGCGCTCGAGGGTTGGTCGAGCACGACGGTCGACGGGCGCGATCACGCCGCTGTCGAACGCGCCTTCAATGTCGAGCACGAAGGGCGACCGCACGCGGTCGTCGCCGTGGTGGAGTCGAAGAGGTGAACGGCTCGATGCGCGACCGCTTCTACGCCACCGCGGATGAGCTCGTCGGTGCGGACAAGCGGATCGCGGTGGTGCTCGCGGACATCGGCGTCGGACGAATGCCGCGCAGCGAGACGTCGCACGCGGATCGGGTCATCAATGTCGGCATTCGCGAGCAGCTGATGGTCGGTGTCGCTTCTGGTCTCGCGCTCACTGGTTTTCGGCCGATCGTCCACTCATATGCGCCATTCGTCGTGGAGCGGCCGTTCGAGATGCTGAAGCTCGATCTCGGGCACAACGACGTCGGTGCGATCGTCGTGAGCGTCGGCGCGTCGTACGACGCGGCGGCCAACGGCAGGACGCATCAGACACCCGAAGACGTCGCGGTCCTTTCGGCGCTGCCAGGGTGGCGGATCTACGTGCCGGGCCACCCCGGAGAGGTGGACCAGCTGCTCCGCGCCGCCGCGCGCACCGACGAGCGCGTCTACCTGCGGCTCTCCGATCAATCGAACCAGCTCGCCCGGCCGATCACACCAGGGCGCCTGCACCTCGAGCGCCGCGGGCGCGACGCCACGGTGATCGCGACAGGGCCACTGCTCGACGCGACGCTCGAAGCAACGGCCGATATGGACGTCACCGTCCTCTACATGACGACCGCGCGGCCGTTCGATGGCGACACGCTTCGCGCTTCGCTCACCGGAGACCTCATCGTTCTCGTCGAGCCGTACCTCGTCGGAACGTCATCCGCGGAAGTGGCGACGGCCCTCGCCGACATCCCGCATCGCATCGCGGCCATCGGCGTGCCGAACGTCGAGCATCGCAAATACGGCACGTGGCAGGAACACAACGCCGCGCACGGTCTCGATCCGCGCGGGATCCGCGCACGCATCGAGCGCGCGCTCTCGCCCATCGCATGAAGGTCGGGCTCCAGCTCGTCTCGTTCACGTGGCCGGGCGGCGCGCCGGAGATCGCACGCCGCCTGGAGGAGATCGCGCACACGGCGGAAGACGCGGGCTTCCACTCGCTTTGGGTGATGGATCACTACTTCCAGATCCCGCCGTGGGGCAAGCCCGAGGACCATCCGATGCTCGAGGCGTACTCGACGCTCGGGTATCTCGCCGCCGCGACCGAGCGCATCCGTCTCGGCGTTCTCGTGTCCGGCGTGATCTATCGGCCACCCGCGGTGCTCATCAAGGCCGCGACCACGGTCGACGTGCTGTCGGGCGGGCGCACCTATTTCGGGGTGGGTGCGGCGTGGTTCAAGCGCGAGGCCGACGCGCTGGGAATCGCGTTCCCCGAACTCGGCGAACGCTACGCGCTCCTCGAGGACACGCTTCGCCTCGCGCGGCAGACGTGGTCCGGCGACACCGCGCCGTTCGAGGGAAAACGCGTGCGCGCCGCCTATCCACTCAGCAATCCGCGGCCGCTCTCGTCGCCCCGGCCGAAAATACTCGTCGGCGGCGATGGCCCAAAGCGAACGCTGCCGCTCGTCGCGAAGTATGCCGACGCGTGGAACGTGATCACGAGCCCGTCACGCCTCGACGTCCACCGCGACCGGCTGCGCGCCGAGTGCGAGCGGATCGGGCGATCGTTCGACGAGCTCGAGGTGACCGCGCTCGATCCCGAGGACATGCGCGGCGAGGAAATCGCTGGCTACAGATGGACGCCACGTTGGGAGGTCGAACGCCTCGGACAGTGGCGCGGCCGCGGCGTCGACCACGTGATCGTGAACATCGACGCGGATCCGAGGAACCTCCGGCGCTTCGGCACGGAGGTCATCCGAGCGGTCGCGTAGCGCTCGTCGCTTGGCAGGTTGTTTTTTAGGGTGTGAGAGGCTGTAGTCCAACACCAAACGCGCGCAAAAGGGGAGGGTGACATGTCCTCGACCATGACCGACGCCGTATCCCGCGCCACCTCCGAGCAGATCAAGCGAGCCAACGCGACCGATCGGACTCCCGTGGTCTTCATCCACGGCCTATGGCTCCTACCGAGCAGCTGGGATCGCTGGGCCGCTCTCTTCGAAGAAGCCGGCTACTCAGCGGTGACGCCAGGGTGGCCCGATGACCCCGAGACCGTCGAGGAGGCCAAGGCACATCCGGAGGCCTTCGCCCACAAGATGGTTGGACAGGTCGCCGAGCATTTCGCCGAGGTGATCGGCCAGCTCAAAACAAAGCCGGTCGTGATCGGACATTCCTTCGGCGGACTCATCACGCAAATGCTCGCCGGACGGGGGCTCGCGGTCGCATCGGTGGCGATCGATCCGGCTCCCTTCCGTGGCGTGCTGCCGCTGCCTTTGTCCTCGCTCAAGTCGGCGGCGCCGGTGCTTGGCAACCCCGCCAACCGGGGCCGCGCGGTCGCGCTGACGTTCGAGCAGTTCAAGTACGGCTGGGCCAACGCTCTCGGCGAGGACGAGGCGAAGGACCTCTACGACAAGTACCACGTGCCGGCGTCCGGCGCGCCGCTCTTCCAGGCGGCCACCGCCAACCTCAATCCCTGGACCGAGGCGAAGGTCGACACGAAGAATGCCGAGCGCGGGCCGCTCCTGATCATCGACGGCGAGAAGGACAACACTGTCCCTTGGGCGATCGCAGACGCCTCGTACAAGAAGCAAAAGCAGAACCAGGGCGTGACCGAGATCACCAAGATACCCAACCGCGGGCATTCGCTCACCATCGACAGCGGCTGGCGAGAGGTTGCCCAGACGGCACTCGCGTTCATCAAGCGTTTCGCCTAGTCGTCACGGCTTGCGCGGAATCGGCTAAGACTTAGCCGACACCATCGACGCAGAGCCGTTTCGGTCCGCTCGGCCTGCGTCCCGGACCTGCACGAGGCCGGGACGCGAGGACGGCGGTTGCGGAAGGGAATGGGATGGAATTTCTCTTCTTGCTTGGGTGCGCGGCAGAACGATCGCGCGCGCGCAGGGCGCGGTCATTACGAATTCGTCATGCCGCAAGGATTTCGGCTAACACTTAACAGGCATGTCTAGGGACCCGACCCGGCCGCTCGACGTCATCGTCGCGGGACTCGGTGCACACGGCAGCTCGGCTGCCTACCGTCTGGCCGCGCGCGGCGCATCGGTCCTCGGGTTCGATCGTTTCGCGCGCGGGCACACGCTGGGTTC
Organism: Chloroflexota bacterium; assembly: GCA_038040345.1. Lineage (GTDB taxonomy): Bacteria > Chloroflexota > Limnocylindria > P2-11E > P2-11E > 3-1-20CM-2-70-9. Next base: position 749,737 of record JBBPIQ010000001.1, on the reverse strand, counting down.
TTCGGGCGGACTCTCGCGGATCATCCGGCTTTCCTATTACGAGCACCCCGATTACGTGCCGCTCCTCCGGCGCGCATGGACGCTCTGGCGCGAGCTCGAGCGCGAGAGCGGCGAGACGCTTCTCACCGAAACCGGCGGACTCTACGCCGGCGATCCGGACGGCGAGCTCGTCAGTGGCGCCCTCAAGAGCGCACGCACGCATCAGTTGGAGCACGAGGTGCTCGACGCGGCCGCGCTCCGCGCGCGTTACCCGCTCTTCGACTGGCCGGATGGTTGGCAGGGCGTGTTCGAGCGGCAGGCGGGATGGCTCGCGCCGGAGCTCTGCATCGAGACGCACCTGCGGCTCGCGGAGGAAAGCGGCGCGACGCTCCGCTTCGACGAGCCTGTTGAGCGTTGGGAATCCACCGGTGACGGCGTCCGCGTCATCACCTCAACGGGAACGTTCGACGCGAAGCAGCTCGTGATCGCCGCCGGCGCATGGGAGTCACAGCTCGCGCCGTCGCTGGCGGCGGAGCTCTCCGTCGAGCGCAGCGTCCTCCTCTGGTTCGAGCCGACCGCCGAACGCGGCGCGTTCTCGCGGCTCCCGATCTACATCGTCGATGACACCGACCGCATCTTCTACGGCTTCCCCTACATCGAAGGACAGGGCGTGAAGGTCGCGGGTCTCCACTTCGGCGACAAAGCGGATCCTGACACCGTCGACCGCACCGCATCACCGCGCGACGAGGAGCGCGTGCGCGCGTGGCTGCGGCGGCGGATGCCGCTCGCGAACGGCGAGCGGCGCGACGCGAAGGTCTGCATGTACACGAACACGCACGACGCGAACTTCATCGTCGACCGCCTGCCCGATCATCCGAACGTCGTCGTCGCTTCGGCGTGCTCGGGTCACGGCTTCAAGTTCTCGAGCGTGATCGGTGAGATCCTCGCGGACCTCGTGCTCGATGGCGAAACTCGCCACCCGATCGGCTTCCTGTCGGCGGACCGTCTCGTCCGCGGTTAGCCCCGCGGTCGTTGCCTCAACGACACAAACCGACCTCGTGAACTCCTAGCAACCACGTAGTACTTCCGACGTCAGCGTCAGACGCCGGATTACCACCCGTCAGACATGCTTCTCGCCGATGCGCACCTCCGCACGTGCTCTCGTCATCGCCGTCGGCTTCGTATCGCTGTCGCTCACGGCGTACGCGCGGCTCGCGCCGCTCGACGCGCCGGAGTCACGCGGCGTCGTGCCGGGCACGGTCGTCCTCGACGCGCACGGGAACGTGCTCGAGCGAGACACGAGCGCGGGCTTCCGCATCCCCACAACGATCGACCGCGTCGCGCCGCGGATGCTGCAGGCGACGATCTCGGCCGAGGACCGCCGCTTCCTCCAACACGTGGGCGTCGACCCGGTCGCGGTCGCTCGCGCGCTCTCGAACTCGTCGTCGCAGCCGTCCGGCGCTTCGACGATCACGCAGCAGCTCGCCCGGCGGCTCTATCTCGCGGATGACTCGTCGCCGCTCGCCGTACGGAAGGCGCACGAAGCGCTCATCGCTCTGCAGCTCGAGGCGAATCGCTCGAAGGCCGAGATCCTCCAGCTCTACCTGAACGACGTCTACTACGGCCGCGGGGCGTACGGCGTCGAGGCCGCCGCGCGCGTGTACTTCGGGATCGGCGCCGCGAACCTCGACCTCGCGCACGCCTCATATCTCGCGGGACTTCCGCAGCGCCCGTCCGAGTACGACTCGGTGATCGACGCGGCGGCGCGCGCACGCCAGACCTACGTGCTCGGCCGCATGGTCGACGACGGTTGGATCACGCAACAGCAGGCCGACGCCGCCGCGACCGATCGCATCGAGATCCTTCAGGCGTCGCTCCCGCCGATCGCGCACCAGTTCGTCGCGTTCGCGCGCGCCGAGCTCGCGCGCGTGCGTCCCGACCTCGCGGCCATCAACGGCCTCGTCATCGAGACCACCCTCGACGCGGGTCTGCAGTCGGAGTCGGAGCGCCTAGTGCGGCTGCGCCTCGAGACACTGCGCGATCGCAACGCGACCGATGCGGCGCTCGTTGCGATCGAGCCAGGAACCGGTCGCATCGTCGCGTGGGTCGGTAGCGCGACCGACGGCGACCCGGCGCACGGCGGCGACATCGATATGGCGCGGACGCCACGGCAGCCGGGCTCCGCGCTCAAGCCCTTCCTGTACGCGGCGGCCTTCGAGCGCGGCTACACGCCCGCGACTCCGCTCCTCGACGTGCCGTCGACCTTCGCGACCGCGGACGGCCCGTACACCCCGGCCAACTTCGACCGCTCGTTCCACGGCATCGTGCCGCTGCGGGTCGCGCTCGCGTCGTCGCTCAACGTGCCCGCGGTTCGCACCCTCGACGCGATCGGCCTCGACGCGATGCTCGAGATCACGCACCGCTTCGGCCTCACGACGCACGACGATGTTGCGAGCTACGGCCTTTCCTTCACGCTCGGGAGCGGCGAGGTGCGCCTCGTCGATCTTACGAACGCGTTCGCGGCATTCGGCGCCGGCGGCATGCTCGCCGAGCCGTTCGCGATCGAGCGGGTGCGCGACGCGTCGGGCCGGATCCTGTTCGCGCACGCCGCTGTCGCGCCGAAGCGAGTTCTCAGCGCAGAGCACGCGTACCTCGTCAGCGACATCCTGAGCGACCCGGACGCGCGCATCCCTGGATTCGGCGGCGTCACGCCATTCGAAGTCCCCTTCCCTGCGGGCGTGAAGACGGGCACGAGCACCGCGTTCCGCGACACCTGGACCATCGGCTTCACGCCGAACATCGCGATCGGCGTCTGGGTCGGGAACGCCGACGGCGCGCCGATGCTCGACCTTGCCGGCGTCGAAGGAGCGGGACCAATCTGGCGCGACGCGATGATGGCCGCGTCGCTCTCGCGTTCGATGGATCCGTTCGTTCGACCTGCCGGCATCGTCGAGGCGACGGTGTGCGCACCGACCGGCCTCTTGCCCGGAGCGGACTGCGCGTCGCCGACGCGCGAGATCTTCGCGGCGGGCACCGTCCCGACCGAGCGCGAGCACTACTACTCGAAGGATGCCGACGGGCGCATTTCGATAGATCCGCCGATCGAGGCGCGCGACTGGGCGCGTGCCGCCGGGCTCACGTTGCGCTCGGACGGCGCGAGCACGTCGCGCGACGCGCTGCGGATCACGGCACCGGTCGCAGGAACGACGATCTACTTCGCGCCTGAACTCTCGTCGCCGCAGGTCGTGTTGCGCGCGGTCGCGGCGCGAGGTATCGAGCGCGTCACGTTCGCCGTGGACGGCCTCGTGATCGGCGATGCCCCCGGCGCGGATCCGTGGGTGCTCTGGCCACTCGTGCAAGGCGCGCACACGCTCAGAGCAACCGCGCATCTGGCGGACGGCTCCATCGCGACGGTTACATCGACATTCGAGGTGAAGAGATGAACGCCGCGACGCTCCTGGGATGGCTCCGCCGCTTCCGGCCCGCGATAGCGACCGTGCTCGTTCTCAGCCTGCTCGCCGGACTGTTCCAGATCGTCGGGCGCGCGCCGAACCCGTCGCTCGTCGAACCTCCCGCGTTCACGATCCTTCCGCAGGGCGAGGATGTCTCCCGCCTCGGGCCCGTCACCGTCACGTTCGCGAAGACGCCCGAGGAGCGCGCGCCGGAGGCGCTTTTCCAGGTCTTCCCCGAGACACATGGCAGCTACGCCTGGCTCGGCGCGCGGACCGCGCTGTTCCAGCCCGACTTCCCCGGGTTCGTGCGCGGGTCGACTTACACCGTGAACGTGCCCGCGCGCCCCGACGCGGGTCTTTCGAACGCGATCACGAAGAAGTTCACCGTGACCGGCCAGCTCACGGTCCAGCAGATCATCCCGGGCGACGGCGACACCGAGGTTCCGCTCGCCGCGCAGCTCTTCGTGCAGTTCAGCCGCTCGGTCGCGCCCCTCACCACGCTCTCGGCGCAGCGCACCGATCCGGTCGTCACGTTCGAGCCCGCGCTTCATGGCACCGGCGAATGGCTCAACACCTCTATCTACCGATTCTTACCGTCGGACCTCGCCCCCGCGACGACCTATCACCTAAAAGTGGCAAAGGGCCTCACCTCCGCCGCGGATGGCGTGCTGCAGCAGGACTTCACCACGACGTTCACGACGATCACGCCCGCGGTCGATCTGATCCAGCCCGACACGAACTGGATCTACTGCGGTCCGTGGCAGCAGGTCGACGTCACCTTCAACCAGCCGATGGACCCCTCCGCGTCGGCCGGCTTCAGCATCGAGAACGCGGAGAGCGGCGCCGCAGCGCCGGGCATACTCAAATGGAACGACACACGCACGCTGCTCTCATTCAATCCGACCGAGCGCCTGGCCCCGAAGACGCGCTACACGGTCACCGTCGACAGGGGCCTCAAAGGAGCGCACGGCGCTGTCACGGCGAACGTCCGCACATCGAGCTTCACGACCATCGCCCTTCCATCGGTCGCGTCCACCTCGCCAGTGGACGGTGACAAGAACGCGCAACGGTACGGCGTAAATATCCAATTCGCGACGCCGATGGATCCGGCGACGCTCGCCGACAAGGTCCGCGTTTCGGGCTTCACGGCGGCCGAGCTCGAGGACCGCGTGTATACGAGCGAGCAGAACGTGAATGTCGGTATGACGCTGAAGCCGGAGACGACCTACACGGTCGACCTCCTGCCCGGTGCGACCGACCGGTACGGAGAGGTGATGGGCGGATATCGGTTCTCGTTCACCACCGGCCAGGTGACGCCATCGGTCTCGCTCGCGCTTCCCGGCTACAGGGCAGCGGCGCTGTACTCATCGTCGGCCGAACCGATCCTGTATTACCAGACCACGAACCTCCCGACGGTCGAGTTCACGCTGTGGCCGCTCACCCCGGACGAGGGCCGGCGTCTCATGCACGACTACGGTTTCAACTCAAAGGACTGGAGTCCGTCGCAGAACGCACTACGCACGTGGACCGAGACGGTGCGCGGCCCGAAGGACGAGGTCGTGCTCGGTTCGACGTCGCTCTCCGGGGGCGGCACGCTTCCGAAGGGTTATTACTTCCTGCGCACGAGCGGCCAGTTCAAGTCCCAGTTCGCGTTCGCGGTCGTCGACACCGTCCTCGTGACGAAGAGCTCGACCGATGAGGTGCTGGTCTGGGCGCTCGACCACGACACCGGCACGGCGCTCGCGGGCGTCACGGTCCGCCAGACCGGCCCGCTGTCGCCCGGCGAGGTGGTCACCGACGCGAACGGTCTCGCCTCGTTCAAACAGCCGCCGTTTCTCCCCGGCGTCGATCGCTCCGCGTTCTTCTGGATCGATGGCGGCGGGCGTAGCGCAGTGCTGAGCACGCGCTGGCCCTCATTGAATGCCTACCAGTTCGGTCTCCCGGGCGACGGCATCCGTGACTGGGTCGGGCACCTCTACACGGACCGGCCGATCTACCGGCCCGGCGAGACCATCCAGTGGAAGGGCATCGTGCGCAGCGACGACGATGCTCAGTACTCGCTGCCGTCGACGAGCGCGACGTACCTCGTGACGATCACGAACGCGCGCGGACAGCAGGTGAGCCAGACGTCTATGCAGCCGAACGAGTTCGGCTCGTTCGCGGGGAGCTTCGTGCTTCCGAGCGACGCGCCGACTGGTAACTACTCCGTCACGTTGACCGATCAGTCCACCCTGAAGTTCGGGTTCGCCGGCAACAGCTTCCTCGTCGCCGAATTCCGCAAGCCCGAGTTCGAAGTGGCCGTCACGGCGTCGAAGACCGCGTACGCCGACGGTGACACGATCGACGCCAGCGCGACCGCGAGCTTCTTCTTCGGTGGTGAGCTCTCCGGCGCGCCGGTCGACTGGTCCGCGCTCGCCGATCCTTTCTTCATGCGAGCGAAAGGCTACGAGCTCTATTCCTTCAACGATTTCGATTACAGCAAGCCGTTCGTCTCGCGCGATGCGCTCCGCGCGAAGGGGACCGCGACGACGGGAAGCGACGGCGTGGCCCGCTTCGGGATCCCGGCCACGCTCGCGACCTCCGAAGGCGCACAGCGATTCACGCTCTCAGCTGCCGTCAAGGATCAGAACGGCCAGGTCGTGGCGGGCAGCACGACCGTCACCGTGCACCCGGCGTCGCTCTACGCCGGCATCCATCCGGCGCAGTTCGTCGCGAACGAGGGAGCGAACACGCGCATCGATCTCGTGACCGTCGACACAGACGGCAAGGTCCTGCCCGGTCGCGCGGTCGCCGTGCGTGTCTACGACAGGCAGTGGATCACGACCAAGCAGGTGATCCCTGGCGGCGGTCGCCTCTACCAGAGCGAGCCGAGGGACACACTCATCACGACGCTTCAGACGACGACGAACGCCAAGGGCGAGGGCTCGGTCACGTACCGGCCGGCGAAGTCCGGAACGCTGAGGCTCGTCGCCGAGGCCACCGACGCGAAGGGACGCACCGCGCGCGCGGGAACGTACCTGTGGGTCTGGGGCACCACGCGCGCGAGCTGGCAGGTCACGAACGACGACGTGGTAAAGCTCGTCGCCGACAAGGAGCGCTACGAGGTTGGCGAGACAGCCGACGTGCTCGTGCCTGCGCCATTCCCCGGTGCGACGGCGCTCATCACGGTCGAGCGCGGCAAGATCAAGACGCGCGAGGTCCGCAAGCTGGCGACGAACAGCGAGCGGCTGCGCATCCCGATCACCGACGCGTCCGTACCGGATGTCTTTGTCTCGGTCGTTATGTACTGGCCACCGACGTCGGGCGACCCGATCCCGCGCTACAAGGTCGGATACGTCCAGCTTCCGGTCTCAACCACGACGCGCGTGCTCAACGTCAAGATCACGCCCGATCGCGATCAAGCCAAACCAGGCGACGTCGTGCGCTATGACATCAAGGTCACCGACTGGACCGGAAAGCCCGTCCGGTCGGAGCTCTCGCTCGCGGTCGTCGATCGCGCCGTGCTCTCGCTGCAAGACGAGACGGGACCCGATGGCCTGCGCGCATTCTGGTTCGAGCGCGGGCTCAGCGTAACCACGGCCTCGTCGATGGCCGTCTCGGTAAACAGATGGAACGACGTGATCGCCGAGCCGCCCAAGCAGGGCAAGGGCGGTAGCGGTCTCGTCACTCAACAGGTGCGACAGGACTTCCGCAACACCGCCTACTGGAGCGCGCAGGTAACGACCAAGAACGACGGCACCGCAAGCGTCGACGTGAAGATGCCCGACAACCTGACCACCTGGCGGATGCAGGCGCGCGCGATCAGCGGCGACACGATGGTCGGCGAGGGCACGAATGAGCTTCTCTCAACACAGCCGCTCCTCCTGCGACCGGCGTTACCGCGCGCGCTCCGCGTCGGTGATTCGGTCGAGCTCCGCACGCTCGTGCGCAACGCGACGAAGAGCGACGCGGCCGTGAACGTGACGCTCAAGGCCGAGGGCGTGACCGTAACCGGCGCGCTCGCGCAGAGCGTGACGATCCACCCGAGCGAATCGGTCATCGTCGGCTGGCCGGCGAAGGTCGAGGCCGAGGGGACCGCGAAGCTCACCTTCACCGCGACTGGACCGGCCGGTCTCTCCGACGCGGTCGAGCAGACGCTGCCCGTGCTCATCGACATGACGCCCGAGACGACCGCGACCGGCGGCATCGTGACGAAGGACGGACAGCTCGAGGCGGTCTACCTACCGAACTTCGCCGACACGAAGCACGGCTCGCTCTCGGTGTCGGTGCAATCCGCGCTCACCGGTTCGATGTCCGACGAGCTCAAGTGGCTCGCGCCGGTGGCGTATGAAGGCGCCGAGTACGTCGCCAGCCGGCTCATAGCGACGCTCGCGGTTCGCCGTGCCGAGAAGAGCGCCGGTGTCTCGAACAATCGCGACGGCCGCATCGCGAGCGACCTCGCCGGTCTGATCGGCCGGCAGCGCCCGGACGGCGGGTGGCCGTGGTGCGACTTTCCCACCTGCCAGACCGACGCGAACGTGACCGGCTGGGTGCTCATCGCGCTCGGCGAGGCGCAGCGCGACGGCCTCACCGTCGACTCAGGCGTCGTCCGCGGCGCGACGGGCTACGTGTTCAGCAACGTCAACCGTTCGGTCGACGTCGCGCATCCCGCCGACATCAACCAGAAGGCGTTCCTCCTTTACGCCCTTGCGACGGCGGGCGGCCGCGTCGCGGCCTCAGTACCGGCGCGGGCGCTCTTCGAGCAGCAGCGCGCGCAGCTTGGGAACTGGGGACGCGCCTACCTCCTCCTCACCCTCAGCGAAGTCGGCGCGACCAGCGACGACGCGCAGGTCCGCGCGCTCTTCGACGATCTCGCGGGCGCCACCATCCCGAGCGCGAACGGCAATCACTGGGAGGACGCGATCGACAAGCGCGGGTCGCTCCTCAGCACCACGGCGACGACCGCGCTCGCCACGCTCGCGATCGCGCGCATCCGCCCGGAGCACGCGCTCGTTCCGCAGACGGTCCGCTGGCTCGTCATCGGCCGCGGCGCGAACGGGTGGCACAGCTCGATCGATCGCGCGATGGGCGTGCTCGCACTCTCGAGCTACGCCGTCTCGACCGGCGAGCTCGCCGGCGACTACAGCTACTCCGTGCAGCTCGACGCGAAGGACGTGCTCTCCGGACTCGTGAAGCCGAACACGACGCCGACCACCGCGACGAAGTCGGTGCCGCTCGCGACCTTCAAGCCGGGTACGACGAGCATCCTCGCGTTCACGCGCGACTATCAGAAGCCGGGCCGGCTCTACTACACGCTCGACCTTCGCTACCTCACGCCGGCGAAGGGCATCGACGCGCTCAACCGCGGGTTCGCGGTCTCGCACCAGTACACGCTCCTCGACGCGCCGACGAAGCCGATCAGCGCCGCGAAGCTCGGCGAAACCGTGCGCGTCACCGTGACCGTGATGGTGAAGAGCGACCACGCCTACGTGGTCGTGGAAGACCCGCTCCCCGCCGGCCTGGAGCCGGTCGACGCGCGCCTCAAGAATGTCGATCCCGCCCTCAAGGCGCAGCTCGACAACGAGCTCGCGCAGGCGGCGCAGAGACAGTTCGGCGGCAACGCGTACTTCGCGCCGTGGTACCGCTGGTATTACAGCCCGTGGCACCAGGTCGATCTGCGAGACGACCGCGCCGTGCTCTCCGCGACGTGGCTATCGAAGGGCGTGTACGAGTACATCTACTACGCACGCGCGACCGCGCCCGGCGATTTCTTCGTGGCGCCGGCGCACGCCGAGGAGACCTACTTCCCGGAGGTCTTCGGCCGGAGCGACAGCTCGCGGTTCGAGGTGACGCCCTGACGGCGGTCGTGGTCGATGGCCCGGTATCCGACGGGCCCGTTGATTAAGGCGGTAACGGTACGGAGAGGATGAGCCCGACGGTCTTGGCGACGAAGAAAACTCCGGCCACTTCAATTCCCATCGCGAGCAACACTGCATAGCCTTTCAAAGTGTTCACCGTCTGTGCGCGTTCAAGGATGTCAATCCGCGTTTCGGAGGTGAATTCCTCCGCAGTGGCTTGTGGATCCGTCCAGTTGTTTTTCACGAGAGTTCGCATGCTCGCGGGTGTCACCGCCTTGTAGAACATTGGCAGGTTTGACGCGATCGCAGCAACGGCGGCCATGACGAGAAGCACCAGTGCAACAAAGAGGTTGTCGCGAGCCTCGCCCGAGAGAACGAAGGTCTTTACCCCGCTGATCAACGCACCTAGTCCAAACAGTAGGGTCACCAGCGTGCCGGAGGTGGAAACAACGGAGAGGCCCCGCGCTTCCAGAGAAGTCTGCGTTGCGTCTTCTCGCGCTAACTGCTTTTCGATGAAGTCGGCATATATCGAGCTGCCAGACATCTCATCCCCTCGTTCGGCGTAGCTTGTTCGATGTGCGAAGCGGATTGCGAACGGCGGGTCTCGACTTTGTGCGGAGTGGATTGCCTCGCTTCACAGTTTTCTTCCGATTCCGTGCCGACGGACGGAGCTGCTGTTTGCTCGTCGAGGTCGGCGACGGACTGCTTGCCTTCTTTGGCTGGATCCTTCGCGACCGAGAAACACTTTTCGCCATTGGGGCAGCCGAACAGTACAGCCCGAGTCAAATAGCGATTACCCGCTCCGTTTAACCGGCGCTAGCCGAGAAAGTGGCGCAGCGCGGCGGCACGGACGATGAGCTCGGTCATCTGCGCGCCGCCCGACTGCGCGATGCGCCGGACTTCGCGAGAGATCTCCATGTGCTCCGCGTCGGGCGCGGGCGCATCGATCAATGAGAGCGCGCGGTCGACGCTTTCCCGCACCAGCGGAGGAAGCCACGCGAGCTCCTCACGGTCGAGATAACGCACCGCGTCGGCGAGCTCGCTCTCGAAGGACGGGACCGTCGCGCGCAGCCATGTCCAATCCGCGTCGGTGACCGCCGCGAGCCCGATGACCTCGGGCGGCAGGCCGACCGAGTACAGGCTTGAGCAGAACGCGATGGCGCGCGGCAAGCTGACTCCGGCGCTCGCGCGGTTGTATCCGAAGAGACCGACGTGGAGCTTGCGCAGCCGGCGGCGGGGCACGGCGCGCGCGACCGCGTTCACGAGCGGCGCGAGCTGCTGCACCTCGGTCTGATAGCGCACGACGAGACGGTCGAGCAGCTCGACGGCGCGGCCTTCGTCGATCGCGATCGGAGCGTCGCGCTCGTGGGCGATGAGCTTCGCGATCCCATCGCGCACGGTGTCCGGCGGGTGGTCGTACTTGAACGCGGACTGGATCGTGAAGGTCTGCACGCTCGGGTAGGTCGCGAGGACGCGATCGATGTTGCGCGGCGCCAGTCCGCCACGGAACGGCACGCTACCGACGCCAATCACCGGATAGATCGCGACACCGGTCTCGCCTTCGAGCGCCGCGAGCCGATCCAGTGCGACGAGCGCGAGCAGGACGGCCGACAGGTAGCCGTAGTTCAGCGCCGGGTCGGAGCGCGCGATGAACACGCGCATGTGGTCGAGCTCTTTGCCGCGCAGGTAGTCGCGCACGAGGTCGTCGGCCGCGAGGAGATGCTCGCGGTCCTCGATGAGCGGGATCATGCGCACGGTCGGCGGCGAGAAGCGGCCGAACCAGGCGCCGAGCGGACGCTCGTCGGCGCCGAGCGTGACCTGCTCCATCCCCGCGACGAAACGTTCGTAGTACTCGCGCACGCGGTCGAGCTCGCGTGCGGACGTGGTCATCGGGTGGATGAGCTCGAGGATCGGCGGCCGCTCGCGGTCGTAGAAGACACGCGCGATGTCCGCGTGCCGAGGCAGGCTCTGCAGGACCTCGAGGACGATCTTCGCCTGCGTCGGCTCGAGTGCCGGGTTCGGGATGCGCGGCGTGAGGTGCACCAATTCGCCGATCGGGTGCTCGGCAAAGAACGACTCGTACGTCGTGAGCAGCTTCTCGACGACGTGGCCGTCGACCTCTTTGCCCTCGAAGTCCCACATCTGCTCGTCGCAGCCGAGATGCGAGAACGCGTAGTACGCCTCGCGGACCTCGTCCTCGGCGGTGAGCAGCGCGCTCTGCGCGAAGAACGGCATGGCGACGTTGTCCGGATGCTGCGTGCTCATGCATCGCGGGACAGAAATCGTCCTCGCCACATCCTTGCCTCGAGTTGGCTCGGATGCTATCCGCATTTCCCCGACCCTACGCATACGCCGAGTAGTGGGTCAATGGCTGAGGGGGCAGTCCGTTCAATCCGCACACATCTGGCACAGTCGGAGAGCGTGCCGACTCTTACTTATTCCGCCGCTGCGCCCGGTGATCGGCGGAGACAGCAGCGATTGATGCGTCGCTGACTCTGCCGCTCGGAGCTACGGTGACGTTTGAGCTCGGGCTCTGTGCGAATGTGGATGGTCCCCCAGCCCCGCCGACTCCACCGCCGTAGGCACCACCGCCAAAAGCGGCGCTGCCATAGGCCACACCTCCACCACCGGCAACGCCGATGTGCGAATGCGAAGAAACCGGAATGACGTGTGTGTTGTAGCCAACGTTTGAAGCAACTCCGTACGCTCGAGGTTGGGCCTCGAGAGCCGCTACACGTTGTTGGATCTCAAGGACCCTCTTGTCGATCTTGGATACCTTTACTTGACCCTCCACCTTCCTTTCCCTCAGAAATGTCGCAGGCACTGCGAGCTCCGCGTTCGCCATCGCATCAAGGAGACCAGCTTTGATTCGCTTCTTCAGATCGCGCGCCCAGTCGGGCCGTGCGAGCTCATAGACCAGGACCCGCAACGCCCGAAGGTCAAACGGGACGTCATCGATCGACTGGCTGATTAACACGACTGGTTTGCCGGCCGCGTGAGCGAGGCCGAGTTCATAGAGCACGTTCGGATTCTTACTACTCAGGTCCGCGAGCAGTACCGTCGACGATCGAACAAAAGACCATATGTCCTTGACGATCTCGCTCGATCGGAAGAGATCGTCAGCTCGTGTTGGTTCCAGTCCGGCCGACTCAATAGCTGGCCTAATTATTTCGTTGAAGTAACTGTCAAAGTAGCCGCCGTACGGGGTCATAACGAAGCAGGTGCGGCTCGGCTTCGGACGCGCCCTGCCCGAGGCTGTTCTTGATCTTTTCTTGGCCGTCACTTCTCGACCTCCGTTGATCAGCGAGGGATCGGGAGGATTCTGCTTCACCCGTCTCTTCCGCTCCGAAGGGGATCCCAGACGCGAACATCCAATGAGAACCCGCTAAGAAAGCGCACCCCGGCGGGAAACTCTCAACTGTTTCTCAAAACACCGGCCCCTCGGACCGGTATTCATGTAGTCAATGAACGCCAAATCCCCCACCCTCCCTCCTACCCCTGCGAAGACGGGGCCGGGCCGCAAACGGTCCGGTCCCGTCCCGGCCTGGGGACTGAAGCTGGGTGGGTTCCTCACCACGCTCGGCGTCTTCGTCGGTTCCTTCGGTTACGCCAGCACGAACCTCTACGTGACGAACGCGCCGCTCCAGCCCGCGACCGTAGCCGCGGTCGCGACCGTGAACACGACCACCGGATCTGCGACCGCCGTGCCCTCGACGGGCAGCACGACGACGACCACACTTACCTCCACTGTGCGCACCACCACCCGCGCCGCCGTGACCGTGACGAAGAAGTCCTAAATGGACCTCGTCTTCTGGGAGATCGCTCGTGCGAGCGGTCTTGCCGCGTATGCGGCGCTCTGCATCTCGGTGCTCTCGGGTCTCGCGCCGCGGACCCAGGCGCTCAGCTTCCTCGCGAACAACCGCGCCGTGCGCGCGCTGCACGACTGGTCCCCGTGGATCGTCATCCCCGCGGCGCTCACGCACATCGTCGCGCTGCTTCTCGACGCGACCGCGCGCATCGGCATCCTCGATGTCTTCGTGCCGTTCCTCACGAGCTACGGGCAGCTCGCGATCGGACTGGGGACGATCTCGGTCGATCTGCTGATCGTCGTGCTCGTCACGACGTGGATCCGCCGCCGCATGAGCAACAACTCGTGGCAGTGGTGGCATCGTGTGAGCTATCTGGGCTTCGTCACGATGTTCCTGCACTCCATGTTGTCGGGAACCGACCTCACCTCGCCGCTCATCGCGGTGCTCTCGTGGGCGTCCGCGATCGGCATCGGCTACTACGCCCTCGAACGGCTCGGGAAGGCCCTCAATCCGGCGCGGATTCGGGCCTAAGGCCTACACTAAAAGGGCTCCCTGGCTCGCACGAACCAATATGAGTGGGCCGCGAGCTTTGGAGGACGATCCCGTGAGCTTTCAAGACAAGACCCTGACCTGCAAAGACTGCGGGCAGGAATTCATCTGGACCGCCGGCGAGCAGGAGTTCTACGCAAGCCGCGGACTCCAGAATGCCCCCACCCGTTGCCCCGCTGACCGTGCCGCGCGTCGCGCGCAGGGTGGCGGACGCAGTGGTGGTGGCGGCGGCGGTGGGTACGGCGGTGGCGGTGGCGGTGGCTACAACGGCGGCGGTGGCGGTGGCGGCGGCGGATACGGCGGCGGCCAGCGCGAGATGTTCACCGCGACGTGCAGCAACTGCGGACGCGAGGCGCGCGTTCCGTTCCAGCCACGCGGCGACAAGCCCGTGTACTGCAGCGATTGCTTCGAGCAGCGCCGCCCAGCGCGGCGCTACTAGATGCCAAAGCAGAAGGGCCCGAAGCGGGACAAAGCAGAAAAGAACCGTATCGCTGCACTGAAGCAGCAGAAAGCACGTAGGGGAGGCCGGGGCTCGGAGCGCGGCTCACGATGACCCGCAATACCGCGAGCGTCACTGTGAAGCTCGTCGGTGGTCCCCTCAACGGCAAGTCCGCGGTCGCGTACGGCGCGATCGTTGGCAGCCTGCTCGACGTGAACCGATCCAAGTACCGCGTCACGAAGGTCGACTCGATCCCTGGGTGGAACGAGCAGATCGCGAGCGCGACCTACATCGTTCCGAAGCCGGTCGTACCGAAGGTGGTCATCGCGAAGCCGCTCGCGGTCAAGCCGAAGTAGCTCAAGGCACGTAAGAACATCGTGAAGGGCGCCCTCCGGGGCGCCCTTTCTTTTTGCGGCTAGGTCCGTCCGGGTCGCATGAAGAGCTGAAGCCGGGCCAATCGTTCGTGAAGCTCGCGAAGCGCCTTGCGATGCCGGTCGTCGTGCAGCCGGACGCCCTCGAACAACGGCGCGTCGAAGTTCTTGAGCGCCCAGAAGTAATCACTGTCAGCCGTCGAAACTTCAGCGATCAGGGCTCGCGTTTCGCTCGTCCAAGAGTCGACGCGCCCGAGCCACACGTTCAGCGCTGGGAGCGGAAGCATCATTCCTTCTTTGCGCAGCGCCGTGCCTCTGTCTCGCAGTTCGCCTAGGCCGCCGACCTGATCGCGATAGGAGGGCCTGTCGCCGACCCGTATGAAGCGGGGCTCCGACGTCGGCTCGCGCCAGAAGCGGAGCTCGAAAGACGCAGACGAGCTCTGCGCGATACCCCGTTCGGCCCAGCTGACCGTGACGTCGAAGACGTGCCGAAAACCGGCGATGAACGGCGCGAGGAACGGACCCAGGGCCGAGATCGCATTCGGAGTGAGGTACCAGTTCTTGAACGGAACGACCCAACCGGACCCGATCGGCTCAGCCGACTCGCTCACGCCGCCGATCACGATCGGAATGCCCGCACCGACCTGTGTGAGGTCGACGTCGCGATCGCCGGTCTGCCATCGCCACTCCGCGCCCACCTGCTCTCCGCGGACCGCGACGCTGAGCCGGGCTTTCGGCGCCGCGACGCCGTTGGTTGTCGCGGCCGCGGCGTGATACCAGCGCCGCGACGGCTCGGATGCGCCGTTGCGCCCGACTAGCAGCGTGACTTCTGCACGCGGCGGCGCGACCGGCGCGGCCGGCTCGAGGACGGCAACATCGGCGGTCGGCTGAATATCGCGCGAGGCAGGCATCTCGCCGCGAGGCCGCCGCGCGATGGCCAGACCGAGGCCGAGCAGGAGCAGGCCGATCCCGGCATACAGGAGGTACGGGCGGAACGCGTCGGTCACCGGCAGGTTCAGGAAGTTGAGGCCGATGAGAACGAGGCCGATCACGAAACACGCGAGCGTGATCGTTCTGTGCACCGCCAGTGGATGATGAGGCTCGGGCTCGCGGTCGCGCGCGTGTTAGAGCGAGGTAACCGCTCCCTGGGACGCGCTTGAAACGAGACGTGCGTATTTGGCGAGCGCGCCTTGTTTGTAAATGGGCTCGGGGTGACGGACCGACGCAAGCCGCTGGCGCATCTCGTCCGCCGAGATCTCGAGCTCGAGGAGGCGCTTTTCGGGATCGATAACGATGGAGTCACCATCGCGGACCGCCGCGATGGGCCCGCCGACCGCGGCCTCCGGAGCGACGTGGCCGACCATGTGACCGTGCGTCGCACCTGAGAAACGGCCATCGGTGATGAGCGCGACCTTGTCGCCGAGGCCCTCGCCGACGATCGCGCCGGTCACGCTCAGCATCTCGCGCATCCCGGGACCGCCCTTCGGTCCTTCGTAGCGAATCACGACGCAGTCGCCTTCCTTGATCTTCTTCGCGATGACCGCGGCCATCGCGTCCTCCTCGCGGTCGAAGACGCGCGCGGTGTAGCGCTCCTTCGACACTTGATGCCCGGCGACCTTCATGACGCAGCCCTCGGGCGCGAGCGAGCCGCGAAGGATGACCATGCCGCCGGTCGGTGCGATCGGATCCGCGAGCGGCTTCACGACCGATTGACCCTTCGTCTCGACCGTCGCCGTTGCCTCCTCGCCGATCGTCTTGCCGGACACGGTCATCGCGTTCGCGTCGAGGATCTTCGCCTCGAGCAGGCGCTTCATCACGAGAAGGATCCCGCCGGCTTTGTCCATGTCGACAGCGGTGTACTTGCCCCAGGGCTTCATGTCCGCGAGGAGCGGCGTGCGCGCGCTGATCTTGTCGAAGTCGTCGAGCGTGAGCGGGACGTTCGCCTCACGCGCGACCGCGAGGAGGTGGAGCACCGCGTTCGTCGATCCACCCGTCGCCATAACCGCGCGGATCGCGTTCTCGAGTGCCGGGCGCGTGATGATCTGACGCGGAGTCACGTTCTCCTTGAGCAGCTCGAGCGCGCGCCGACCGGCCTGTTTCATGACTTCCTTGCGCCGCTGATCGGTCGCGGGAACGCGCGACGATCCCGCGGGTGAGATGCCGAGCGCCTCGAACGCGGTGGCCATCGTGTTCGCGGTGAACTGACCGCCGCATGCGCCCGCGCCGGGGCACGCGACCTTCTCGAGCTCGAGGAGTTCCGCGTCGTCCATCTTTCCGACTGCGTGCTTGCCGATGGCCTCGTAGACGTCTCCGATCGTGACGTCCTTGCCTTGGAATCGGCCCGGCATGATCGAGCCGCCGTAGACCATGAGCCCGGGGATGTCCATGCGCGCGAGCGCCATGACGGTGCCGGGGATGGTCTTGTCGCAGCCGCTGATGCACACGAGCGCGTCGAGGAGATGCCCGCGCGTGACGAGTTCGATGGAGTCGGCGACGACCTCGCGCGAGATGAGCGATGCCTTCATTCCCTCGGTGCCCATCGCGATGCCGTCGCTCACTGCGATGGTGTTGAACTCGACGGGTGTTCCGCCGGCTTCGCGGATGCCTTCCTTGACCCACTCCGCGAGCTGCCGGTGGTTGAAGTTGCACGGCATGATCTCGATCCACGAGTGCGCAACGCCGACAAGTGGCCGCCGGAAGTCCTCGTCCTTGTATCCGACGGCCCGCATCATCGACCGCGCCCCCGCCCGGGCGGGACCGTCAACGAGCATTCGGCTACGAGCGCGCGAAGAGGTCATCGGCCGAAGCGTAGCGGCCGCTGTCGGTCCTCAGAGCGTAGGCATCGACGTCGGTTCAACTGGCTCCTCCTGGCGGCGGATGCAGTTCAGTAAAATGCCGTCGACCGAAGAGAAGGGAGGTACGGTGACGGCAGGATCGCGATTTGTGCGAGCCGACCTTCATGTTCACACATTGTTGGGGCCAGACGAGGTCGCACGACAGAGTGCACCGTCGGTCATTAGTGCGATCGCCGCGGCGAAGCAGACCGCCGTCGCCATCCTGGCGATAACGGACCACAACACCACAAAGAACGTCCGCGAGTCGCTCACATACGCGACTGCGGACCTGTTGATTCTTCCTGGGATCGAAATCAGCACGCAAGACGGGCACCTTCTCGCGCTGTTTGCGCCTGATCGTGTCGACCGACTCGAAGACCTTGAGCGAAACCTCCAGCTTCAGGACATCGGCGGCGGTCGGCTTCGCTCGATGCGATCGATGGCCGACATCCTTCAGGAGATTCACGAGAAACAAGGCATGGGTATCGCCGCCCACGTCGATGGCGTCGACGGGCTTGCCCAGGCTCAGGCCGCGAAAGTAAGGGACGTGCTGGTTCAGCCGGGCCTCGCAGGGGTCGAGATCAAGAAACTGGAAAACATCGACATGTTCGGGCGGCTAGAGAGTGACCCTGTGCGTGCTGCCGCACTCGCGGCAAGACGGACATCGCTTCCAGGCCGCTCGCTCGCGCGAACGATGGCATCGGATGCTCATTCGCCAGAAGAGGTCGGACGGGACACGCCTCGCAGATTGATCGCCCGCCTCCGCGTCGACGATCTCAACTTCGTAGCGTTCCGGAACGCCCTGGCCTTCTATCCAGACGCTCGCTGTCGTTGTGAGGCGCAACTGGAGCCACAGTATCCACATCTGACTTCAGCGAGCTTTACCGGTGGGTTCCTGGACGGTGTCACGCTGGAGTTCGGACCAAACCTAAACTCACTCATAGGTGGTTTTGGGACCGGAAAGAGCACCGCATTGGTTTCGATCCAAGCTGCGCTGGGCGTTGACATCGGCCGTGCTATTGACGACCGACCAAACATGCCAGACGCGACCGAAGTCAGATTCGTCGACGGTCTCGGCAATGAACGTGTAGCGATTCGGCGGCGCGGCGAGGTGCCCTCGGACGCCGTCAACGGCGGGACCATCACATTTTCGGTATTGCGCCTCAGTCAAGATTCCGGCGTGGAGTACATCAATGACGACTCCGTCATGACTCCCAAGACACGTGACTTTATTGACGGTTTCGTCGAGTTACGCGATCTAGCTGCTAAAGGAGCTGACCTCGTTGCTGGCTTGTCCCAAAACGCTCAACTTCTGATCGAAACCGGCCCCGCAGCAGCGCAATTGACGAAACTGCAACTTGAGCGCGCGGAACTAGACCGGTCCCTGGGCGCAGCGAAGGAGCAACGGCTGATTGAGGCCGCGAAATACGCGCAGATCCTCAGTCGTGAGTTGCCGCTGCGGCGCGCCGTCGAAGAGAGCCTCAACGAAATCGAGCGGATGACTTTGCCGCGTCCAATTGTCCTCGAGGACGCCGCGAAGAAGTACAACGTCACAGTCGGTGAGCGACCCCTCGCATTTTTCACTGAGCGCATCAAAGAGGGCATCGCTGCAATTACGAGACGCGTGGGAGAAATGGAAGAGACGGTCCGCGAAGAGGTCAGGTCGAGTCGTAAGGCGGTAGACGAGGTCCTCGCGGAGTGGAAGGCAAAACAGGACGAGTACGAAGTTGAGCTCGCGAAGAGACGGAAGGCTCTTGAAGACGCAGGCCTAAAGTTTCAAGCCGCCGAGATAGACCGCCTGACCGGCCGGCTCAAGATCGTCGAGGACCAAATCCGACAAGCCGACAAATCCCTCCGGTCTCATAACGAGGCGATTGGGGCCCGCGCGGAACTGCTGAAAGAACTCCGAAAGGCACGTGAAGATCGTTTCCTCCGACGGGACGCGGTGTCCAGCCGTTTGTGCAAGGAATTGAACGCCTTGTCGGGTGCGATGACCGTGACGATCAACTGGACGCGCCAGGGCGTGATAGGTGATTGGGGGTCTGAGCTCGGCAAGGTCTTCGATCTACGTAGTCCCAGGTCCGAACGCGTTGCAAGCCAGGTACTGCCGTCTACGTTGGCGGACTTGGTGGCGGCGAAGAATCGAGCGGGCATCGCAGCATTGGCGACGCTTGACGAAGACTTCTTCGCTGTCCGTGCCGAGGAGGTAATCGAGAAGCTCTCTCCGCTGGCCACGCGCCTTGAGCTCGAGGCGATGCTGGTGCCCGATCGCGTTCAACTCAGGGTTCGGCTAAAAGGTGACGCACCCGGGCCCGGTCGACCGCTGAACGAGATATCACTGGGTCAAGCTCGATCAGTCCTTCTTGGTCTCGTACTCGCGTCGCCAACAGAACGCGGACCTCTGATCCTTGACCAACCGGAGGACCACCTCGACGGTGCCTATCTAGCTGATGCCGTCGTGGGCTACCTACTCGGTGCAAAAGAACGGCGCCAAGCCATTATCGCGACTCACAGTGCGAACCTCGTCGTCCTCGGCGACTCTGAAAACGTTCTGCCGCTTGAGCTTCATGGCGCTAAGGGCCACGTCGTTGACGCGGGATCCGTGGACAATCGCAAGACACAGATTCGGGTCCTTCAAATCTTGGAGGGCGGTCTGAGCGCCTTCAAGATGCGGGCGCAACGTTACGGCCTCGATGTTACAGAGGTCTCTCTTGCGTAACTCGGCGGGCGTTCGCGGAGATGGGACGTGCCGCTGAAGTGCTTCGGGCAAATAGCACTCTCCGCGCGGCACTTGGCTCAGGTGGCCTTGAGTACCTCGAGGCCGCGGCGGGTGCCTTTGGTCGCCTGCTACCGCATACGGTCATCAGTCCCTGGACCGAGAATACGCAGCGCGAAAACCCTGCCCGCTGGGATTCGCAGGCACGACGCGGGATCAATGTCTGCATCGATCTGACGGCCGCAACAGGCAGAGCGCTACACGCACGAGTCGCTCGGAGAACAGCCCCCTCAGGAGTTGGCAATGTTGCTAGGACGTTGGACATGCGGGAGTTCGACATCTGCACCCGGGTAGCGTCTAAGACTGCCAGCACGCTGAGTTCGGAACAGATTCGCGGCGCCCCAGACGTCATCGCAGCATTGAGAGCTCGGTTTGACGAAGAAGTGGTAGCCGACCACCTACAGGAACGACAGGGGCTGACGCTTGATCTTCGCGAACTGTTCGAGGCGATGCGAACGCTCGCTGGTGAGACTTACGAAAACAGGTCGATCTCTCTCGGGTGCATCCTGGATCCTTATGACGAATCTGCATCCAGCGTCAAGTTTCCGGAGGATTTCTTCCGGCTGAAGAAGTACAAAGCGCTCACCGATGGATTTCGGACTGCGTACGTCATTTCGTCCGCGGGACGCCTTGTCAGGCTGATTGATCTACAACGGACCGACCCGGACGTAGAGCTCACGGGGCAATCCATGTTTCCGGAGTGGGCCGAGAACATTGCACGCCTCAGTCGAAATGGGCGATGTGGCGTTTGCCTAACGCGTGCCGGAGATTTTCTCGTGTTTGTAGATGGAGCCCTTCGATTTGTGTATCGCTTCGGCAGATGGCGCTATTTGAATAACGCGCACATCGTCGACCTGCTAAGGAACCTAGCGCGAGTGCAGAGGGTCGCTCCCGCTCGGGTAGGGGTAGTAACTAAGAGCGTCTACCGAACGGCTCTGGATGTTTCATTTCGTAGGTCTGGTGGGTTGCTCGTCGTCCTTAGAGCTAGGGCTCGGCTGAGAGAATTAGTCCGGGAGGGTGACTGTATCGACGACGACTCAAGACCAGAGATCGACCGCGCTCTCGACGGTGCGCTACCCAGCCGGGCGATTCAAGCGATTCCCAGGCGGATCTTGGCAGAGCTCGCTGGACTCGATGGCGCGCTCGTTTTTGCCAACTCGGGACAGTTACTTGCGTATTCGGCAATCCTTCGGCCTAAGCGGCAAGGACAAATTGCGCGCACCGAGGGAAGTCGGACAAAAGCTGCGATCGGGGCTTCGCTCTATGGCCTCGTCGTGAAGATAAGCGCGGACGGCGGTATCGAAGTCTTCTCTGAGGGCCGTGCGACGCCAGCTCTGTCGATCTGAGAAATCCATCGATCGCCTGAGGTCTCTCGTTGGTGCACCTCAGGGCTACTTAGCGACCCAGCCGTGAGTCCTAGACGATCTTGCTGTTCGGGGTCGTGTCCAGGAGTTCTTCAGCGGGAAACCCGTGTCGGCGTACCAACGAAAGCACCTCAGAGGCATGCGAGCGGTCGCGGGTATCGACAATCACGTCCAGGCCGACACGGCCAAGTGCCGCGTATGGGCCAAGTCGATGAATCCCAACATGAAGGATGTTGATGTGTTCAGCGGCGAGAATGCCGGTCAACTGGTGCAGCAGGCCCGGCTTGTCGTCGAGCCACGTGCGAAACGCGAGGTAGCGACCAGCTGAGGCGAGACCCTGCTGGAGCGCCTTGCCGAGCAGGTTCGGGTCGATGTTCCCTCCACTGATCACAACGCCGACTTTCTGACCACCGACGCGACCATCGAGCTCCAGCACCGCGGCGAGCGCGGCTGCGCCGGCGCCTTCCGCGAGCAACTTCGTCCGCTCGAGCAGGACCACGATCGTCCGCGCGATCGCCTCATCGGTGACCGTGATCACCTCGTCGACGTAGCGCTTGGCGACGGACAACGTGCGCACGGCGGGACGCGCCACCGCGATGCCGTCAGCGATCGTCGCCACGGGATGCTCGACGAGCTTTCCCGACGAGAACGAGTCCGCGAACGCGGACGCACCTGCCGCCTGCACGCCGATGATCCGCGGACGGGTCTTGCGACCCGACGCCGCGAGTGCGATTCCCGAGATAAGACCGCCTCCGCCGACCGGTACGACCAGGGTGTCGAGATCGGGCGCGTCGTCGAGGAACTCGAGTGCGAGCGTCCCCTGCCCTGCGATCACGTCGTCGTCGTCGAAGGCGTGGACGTACGAGCGCTTCCGCTCGCGAGCGATCTCGAGCGCCGCGGCGTGCGCCTCGTCGTAGCTCTCTCCGGTCAGCACCGTCTCCGCGCCGGTGCGCTGGATCGCGGTGAGCTTCGCGAGCGGAACCCCGATCGGCAGCACGACGCAGGCGGGAATCCCGAGCAGCTTCGCGGCGAATGCGACGCCTTGCCCATGATTGCCAGCGGACGCCGTGACGACGCCGTTCGCGCGCTCGCGCTCGTCCTTGCGCATGAGCGCGTTGAGGCCACCGCGGATCTTGAAGGACCCGGTCTTCTGAAGATTCTCGAGCTTGAGATAGACCTCGCGCCCGGCTAGTCCCGAAAGCGCCTCGGATTTCTCGGTGGGCGTTCGGCGGATGTGCGGACCGATCGCGGCGGCGGCTTCAGCGACCGCGGATGCGTCGAGCGTCCTCGTCGTCACGACCGCCATGTTGCCCTCGGTCGCGCGGTCGCGCGTGTCAGTCCGCGGGCGTTCGTTTGTGGACGTGATCGGCGTAGTCGAGGAAGTCGATATTCCCCGGCGACTGCCGCATCCGCGTCAGCAGCACGGCCGCGTCGCTGAGTTGCTGCTGGGTGTGCGCGTGCATGTGGAGCACGTAGTACCAGAGCGGGAAGCGTTCTTTCGGCGGCGAGCCGGGCTCGAGGTCGTGGATCTGCGCCAGCTTTTCGTCGTCGAGTGTCGCGAGCCAGGCTCGCATCTCCTGCTCGTCGCGGCGCCAGTGGTCGATAAGCGCGGCCGCCCTCGGATAGTCGGTGGCGGCGAGCTCCTTCTTCCATTCGGCTTCGGGCTTGTGTTGGAGCCGGGCGCGCCAGCTCGCCTCGACGTCGAGCGTGTGCACGAGCGTGCCACGAAGATCGCGGGTCGTGACTCCGGACGGAGCCTGGAACTCGGCCGTGGTGAGCTTCGCCGCGCATTCGAGGACGCGGTCCTTCATCCAATAGGAAAAGCCAAACAGTGTCTCGAGGTCCTTCCGGCGCATGGCTTCGAGCGTAGCGCCGCCATGCGCCGGGCGACATTCCTAGTCCGCGGGCGTGCTCGCCGGCACGAACGTGAACGTGGGCTCGTTCGGCGAGCGTCGTGCCTCCGCCGCGATCGCGATGAGGTCGCGCTCGTCGAGCTCGTGCACCTCGTCGCCCCGCTTCATCGCGAGCACGTACGCGCGGTCGAGTGCCTCGCCTTCGAGCGGAAGCCCGAGCTCGGTAAGGCGTGCCTGCAGGCCGCGCCGGCCGGAGAGCTTCGACACGACGATCCGCCGCGCCTCCCAGCCAACGGACTGCGGGGTCATGATCTCGTATGTCCCCGGGTCCTTGAGCACGCCGTCCTGGTGGATGCCCGACGCGTGTGCGAACGCGTTCGCGCCGACGACCGCTTTGTTCGGCTGCACCGGGATCCCCGTGAGCTCGCTGACGAGTCGACTCGTCGTGACGAGCCGCTCGGCCTTCACGTCGGTGTCCGCGCGGTAGTGGTCGGTGCGCGTGCGGAGCGCCATGACCGTCTCCTCGAGCGATGCATTTCCGCCGCGCTCGCCGAGACCGTTGATCGTGACGTGCGCCTGGTCCACGCCCGCATCGATCGCGGCCAGCGTGTTCGCGACCGCGAGACCGAGATCGTTGTGGCAGTGCACGGAGAACGCTACGCGCTGGAATCCGCTGAGTGCGGCGCGCACCGCGAGCACGAGTGCGGCGAACTCCTGCGGCTGCGAGTAGCCGACGGTGTCGGGGATGTTCATCGTGCGCGCGCCTGCGCCCGCGGCGGCCTGGTATGCGGCGTTCAGGAAGTCGACATCGGAGCGCGTCGCATCCTCGGCCGAGAACTCGACCTCGTCGGCGAGCTCGGTCGCGCGTGCGACCGACACGGTGATGCGCGCGAGGCATTCGTTTCGCGTGATGCGGAGCTTGCGCTCGAGGTGACGGTCGCTCGTCGCGATGAACACGTGGATGCGGGAGCGGAGCGCTCCCGAGAGTGATTTCGCGGCGGCCTCGACATCGCCAGCGCTCGCGCGGGCGAGTGCCGCCATCGTCGGCCCGCGCACCTCGCGCGCGATGCGCGCGACCGCCTCGGCCTCGCCAACCGACGCCGCGGGGAAGCCAGCCTCGATCACGTCGACGCCGAGGTCGGCGAGCGCCCGCGCGACAAGGAACTTCGCGTGCGGCGAGAGCGACGCGCCCGGCGCCTGCTCGCCATCGCGGAGCGTGGTGTCGAAGATCGCGACCTGTCTCATCTTGCTGCTCCCACCGGCTCGCGCGGCTTCGCGGGCGCCGACTGCTGCGGCACGTCGCGGCGCGGGAGCCACGGCATCATCTCGCGGAGCTTGCGGCCGACCTGCTCTATAGGGAGGCCCTGCTCCTTCGCGCGCTGCGCGTAAAGGTTTGGAGCGCCGTTGCGGTATTCGGCGATCCACTTCTTGGCGTGCGTGCCGTCCTTGATGTCGCGGAGGACGTTCTTCATCTCCTGACGCACGCGCGCGTCGATGATCCGCGGGCCGACCGTGTAGTCGCCGTACTCCGCGGTGTCCGACACCGAATAGCGCATGTACGAAAGGCCGCCTTCGTAGATGAGGTCGACGATGAGCTTCATCTCGTTCACGCACTCGAAGTACGCGACCTCGGGCTGGTACCCCGCCTCGACGAGCGTCTCGAAGGACGCCTTCATGAGCTCGCTGATGCCGCCACAGAGGATCACCTGCTCGCCGAACCAGTCGGTCTCGACCTCCTCGGCGAACGTGGTCTTGATGACGCCGGCGCGCGTCGCGCCGACCCCCTGCGCGTACGCGAGCGCGGTCTGCTCGGCGTGGCCGGACGGGTCCTGGTACACGGCGAGCAGCGCGGGCACGCCCTTGCCTTCCTTGAAGACCTCGCGCATGCGGTGGCCCGGCGCCTTCGGCGCGATCATCACGACGTCGATGTCCGGGCTCGGCTTCACCTCGCCGAAGTGGACCGAGAACGCGTGCGCGACGAGGAGCGTCCGGCCCTTCGTGAGGAACGGCGCGATCTTTTCGAACGCCTCCTTGTGGTGCTGGTCCGGCACAAGGAGCGCGACGACGTCGGCGTTGGCCGCCGCGTCCGCGGTCTCGCGCACGGTGAACCCGTCGCGCTCGGCCTTCTCCCACGACTTCGAGCCCGCGGCGAGCCCGACCACGACCTCGTAGCCCGAGTCCTTCAGGTTCTGCGCATGGGCGTGGCCCTGGCTGCCGTAGCCGATGACCGCGATGGTCTTGCCCCGGAGGGCCTTGGGGTCGGCGTCCTTGTCGTAATAGATCGTCGCCATTTCTTTCTTGCCCTCCTAGAGATAGGTCTTGGTGGTGAGGTTGTTGAGTCGCGGGTTGAGCCCGAGGATCTGGTCCGCGTCGACCGGGAGATCGATGAGCATCGAGCGCCCCTTGCGCTCGTACGCCGCGTCCATCGTGTCCTTGAGGTTCGAGAGATCGGGTGCGATCCGCACCGCGTCCCACCCGTGCGCCTCGGCGTGCTTTACGAAGTCGATGTGCGGAAGCTTGGAGTGGTAGTTCTTCTTCTCGTACTCCGGGATGATCACCTCGAGGCCCTTGTCGACGATCCCGAAGACCTCGTTGTTCACGACGAAGACGCGCAGGTCCATGTTCGCCGCGTCGGCGAGCGCGCCGCCGAAGAGTCGGAAGCACCCATCGCCGGTGAACACGAACGTGTGCAGGGCAGGGTTCGCTGCCTTCGCCCCGAGTCCGATGCCGAAGCCGCCGCCCATCGCCGATCCGTCGTGGGTCGTCCAGAAGGGGATGTTCGGATTCGGTCGCTGGGTCGCCCACTGGCGGTCCTTGTACGCGATGCAGACGTCGTCGACGCCGAACGACCCGGGTCGCCACATCTTGTCGATCCGCTGGTAGAACTCCTGGAAGTCGACGGTGCCGTGACGCTTGTTCTTCGCGGGCTCGCGCGTGTTCAGCGACTCCGGAGCGGGCGCCGTGGCGGGTCGGTCGGTACAGGTCGTCGCGAGACGCGGAAGTACCTCTTCGAGGACGAGCCCGATATCACCGCGCACCTGCCGGTACTCGTGCGCGACGCGGTGGCGGAACTCGCCGTTCTTGTGCCCGTACGCCTCGCGCATGTCGGTGAAGTGGTAAACGTGGCCGGCGGGAATCTTCGCGAGGTTGAGCGAGTATTCGCCCGCGTCGAAGCCGAGCGCGATCACGACGTCGTCCTTGCCGAGGCTTCGCCACACTTCCATCGCGCGCTCGTTGCCGCCGAAGCTGATGTGCCCGAATCCGTATTCGTTCGACGGGTCGACGGCGTTCGCGCCGTTGACGCTCCACACGGTCGGCGCCTTCAGGATCTTCGAGAGGAGCGTCGTGAGCGTCCGCGCGTGCGGCGCGAAGGCCGCCTCGCCGCTCACGTAGATGACGACGCGCTTCCCGGCGGAGACGCGCGGGAACTCCGCGAGGAACTCCGCGACATCACGGGCCGCGAACGTGCGGGGGTGTGAGGTCCACGGGACGTCCGTGTCCGTCTCGCGCGAGAGCACGTCGGGGTGGAACGCGATCGCGACAGGCTTGTTGTGCTTCAGCACGCGCTGCGCGCGGCGCAGGCCCTCTTCGAGCTTGTTCATGTTGTCGACGACGACGAGCCCCTCGCCCAGCTCGGCCTGGAGCTGCGGGACGACGTTCATGCCGTACTCGCTCACGTCCTGGAGCGGCGCGTTGCCGATGGAGATGGTCGAGTTGAGCGCGATGAGATAGACGGCCGGGATGTTGTGGAGCTTCGCGTCCGTCATCCCGCTGCCGCCGAGCTTCGTCGCGGCGCCCGTCGTCGTCACGCATCCGGCGATCTGCCCCGACGCGAGCCAGTACCCGAGCGGGACGAACCCCGCGACGTACTCCCCGATCGTGAGCATCCGGGACGCCTTGTCGGCGGAGTGCGCGAGCTCGTAGTACGGCTCCAGGTGCTTGGCCACGTGCACGACCCCGCCGCCGTTGACGCCGGCGAAGAAGCGGACGCCCCAGCGGCGCAGGGTCTCGATCAGGACCGCGTTCCCGCTCTTCGCCTCAGCGAACACGGTCGGCTCGGTCCCTCTCGTTCGTTCTAGCGCTGTCGCCATGGTCCGCCCCCTTCCAAAATGAAGAAGGCCTCCCGTTTCCGGGAGGCCTTCAGAACTTTCTCTTTTTCGCTGTGAGGAGTGAGTCGCTACCCTCCCGGCCGCATTCGCGCCCTCTCAATGAGGACGACGATGACGATGCCGACAAGAAGGTTGCGCTGCACTGCGCAGTCAGTGAACGCGACCGCGTGGGGTCGTGTCAACGTCAGAGGGGTGGAATGTGCAGGGTGCACGTCCAAACCTACACATATGTCGCGCTTCGACACGCGGGCGAGCGAGCCCCTTTGAGCACCACCGAATGAGCACCGAATAGGCCCTTACCCGGATTTCACGCGCGGTCGCCCTCCCTACCTTGGCGTCCGTGAAGGAAGGAACACGCGCCTCAAGGACCGGGAAACAGTGGCTCGTCGACATCGGAGCGCTCTTCCTGCTCGCGATGGTCCTGTTGTTCGTCGGTTTGGTCGTCCAAACCTGCCGAATCATGGCCAACCCGGCCACGGCGACGGGCGTGGTCGAGTCGAAGCGGATCATCGAGGGCGGTAGCGAGAACCCAACCGAATACCGACTGCGCTACTCGTTCACGGCCAGATCCGGCGGCGCGTACGGGGGAACGGCAGGCGTCAGCGGCGACATCTACGAACGGACGGCTGTCGGCGCCCCGATCGAGGTCCAGTACGCCGCCGACGACCCGGGCAACAACCGCGTAATCAGCGAGACGGGTGACCCCGAGGTGGTCGAGTCCGTCATCGCGGCCGTGACTCTCCTCGGCATGTTCGTGTTTTTCGGGCCGCGGCGCTGGCTCGCGTGGCGGCGCGGCGAGCCCGATCCGGTCTTGACTGATTCGCTTTAGCCCCTCCATCTTCGCCGACGCGCGTACGCTCGGGCGCGAGCTGCCAGGAGGTCACGATGTCGACGGAGACCGAGGAGCGCAACAAGGCGATCGTTCGGGAAGTGAACGAGCGGATGGTCCGCAAGGACATGACCGTCTTCGACGAGCACCCTGGCCTCGCCGAAACGCGACAGTTCTTCCCTCGGCTTCTGCGGGCGTTTCCGGACATGGCGATCCGGATCGAAACGATCGTCGCCGAGGGCGATCAGGTCGCCACTCATGCCTGGTACGAGGGCATGCACAAGGGCGAGCTCATGGGATACGAACCGACCGGCAGGAAGCTCCGGTTCCAGGTCGTGTCGATGGATCGCATCGAGGACGGCCGCATCGTGCAACACAACGCCGAGGCCGGCTTCGCCAGAGCGATCTTCCAGGCGCGGCACTGATCCGTCTGCTCGCGGTCGCGCTCCTCCTCTCGGCCTGTTCGACAGGCGCCGCGGTGAGCCCGGCGCCAAGCGCGACCGGGAGCCCGATCAACACCGCGAGCGCCAGCGCCACGCCCAGTCCGACCGCCACCGCGGAGTGCACCGCGCGGGTGCTGGCGTCGATGACCGCGGAGCAGCGCATCGGCCAGCTCTTCCTCCTTGGGCTCGACGGCGATCAGCTCGACGCGCAGGAGCGGAACGCGATCCGCATCTACCACTTCGGGTCCGTCTGGTTCATTGAGAAGAGCGCCGCGGGGGCGCCCGCGATCCGTGTGGTGTCCGACGCGGTGCAGGCGCTCGCGGCCACCCCCGACTACACGGCGGGTGTGGGCTTCTTCGTGGCCGCGAATCAAGAGGGTGGCCTCATCCAATCGCTCTCCGGTCCGGGGTTCAGCACGATCCCGAGCGCGCTCGACCAAAGCGCGATCGATCCCGCGGCCCTGCGCGTGCGAGCCGCGGTGTGGGGCCGCGAGCTTGCGAGCGCGGGGGTAAACCTGAACTTCGCGCCGGTCCTCGACGTGGTCCCGCCCGGCACCGATGCGCAGAACCAGCCGATCGGCGCGCTCCAGCGCGGCTATGGTCACGACCCCGCGACCGTGAGCGCACACGCGCTCGCCTTCATGCGCGGTATGGAGGACGCGGGCATCGCCACCACCGGGAAGCACTTCCCCGGTCTTGGCCGGGTCACCGGGAACACGGATCTCACAGCAGCGGTCGTTGACGACGTGACCACAGCGAGCGACGCGTACGTCGCGCCGTTCCGTGACGCGGTCGCCGCCGGTATCCCGATGGTCATGGTCGCGCTCGCGAAGTACCAGCGGATCGATCCCGCCCAGCTCGCGGTCTTCTCGCCCACGGTCATGCGTCAGATGCTCCGAACCTCGCTCGGCTTCACCGGTGTCGTCGTCTCCGACGATCTCGGCGCGACCGTCGCTGTCGCGAATATCGCACCGTCGGATCGCGCGATCAATTTCCTCGTCGCGGGTGGCGATTTCATCATCTCGAAGACGATCGGGCCGGCGAACGCGATGGCGACCGCGATCGCGGCTCGCGCGTCGACCGATGCCGCATTCAAAGCGAGAGTCGACGATGCTGCTCTCCGGATCATTCGGGCGAAGGCCGCCCGCGGACTGGTCCGGTGCGCCTAGGGCCTACAGGTTGAAGAAACGGACCGCGGCGAGATTTGCGAGCACGGCCGCAACCTGCAAGATCACTATCCATGTCGCGACTTGCGGAGCCCGCGGCAGCCACGTGATCGCATAGAAGGCCACCAGCGGTACCTGTGCGGCCATGAGTAACCACCAGAGACGGGCAAGAGTCCCTTCATCAGCTTCGGGGCCGGCGCCCAATGCTTCATCGGCCAGCTAGCTGGTAACCAGCGCGACCTTCACGTTGGAAAACGGACCGAGTCCGAGCGACAGCGACATCCCCGCGAAGAAGAGCACCACGATCGCCGCCGCGACGGCGATCGACACCGTTCCCATGAACGGATAGAGCGCCCCGGGCAAAACGGCGAAGCCCGCGATCGCGATGGGCAGCACCGTGTCAAGCCATGGCGGTCGATTCGAGAGACCGATCGGCCGGGCGAAACGCTGGGCAACGAACCATCCGACGGTGAAGGTGACGAAGCCGAGGAAGACCGTCGGGACCGAACCCTCCTGCGAGAACACGTAGACGCACCAGAGCGCCGCGAGGATCCCGCCGCCGAGGCGGATCGCGGCGTACGGCACGGTCCTCACGACGCGAGCCGTTCGAGCGCGCTTCGCCCCAGCAGAGCGAGCTGGAGCGCGAGCCGCGAGTCGGCGTTCTTCAGATCCGCACCGGTGAGCTTCGTGATGCGGCGCAACCGCTGACGCACCGTGTTGCGGTGCAGTAACAGATCGCGCGCGACGGCGTTCAGGCTCCCGTGTAGGCGCAGGTACGCATCAAGCGTGCGCACGAGGTCGGCATGCTGCTCGCCGTCGGCGAGCGGCCCGAGGATGCGATCGGCGAACTCGCGGATGTCGCTCTCGGGTCGGCCGAGCACGAAGCAGTACGGGCCGAGGTCCTCGAACATCGTGACCCCACCGTCTCCGCGCATCGCGCGGCCGATGACGACCGCCTGCTCAGCCTGGAGAAGCGCGAGATGCGCCCCGGTGGTTCCGCGTTTCGGACCCCCGACGCCGGCCGAGAGCGTGTCGTCACCGCTCGCCCGGGCGAGGCGCGAGCGCAACGCCTCTGCGTGCGCGCGCGCGTCGACGGTCCCCGCGAGCTCGCGGAGCGCCGCGACGATCCCCGTGCGCGATCGAACCACGCGCGCGTCGGGGACGAGCTCGGCGACGGACACACGGAGGCGTGTCGCCGTGGCCGCGTCCCGTGACGCGAAGGCGATCGCGAGGTACTCGGCCGGTGCGTTCGTCGTGCTCCTCCCCTGGCAACGAAGAAGGCCTCCCTTTCGGGAGGCCTTCCTGGAAGTCCGCTTTCGTGATCCGCGCTAGACGCTGCCCCCCGAACGCGATGCGTCCGTCCCAAGAATGGGAAGGACGACGACGAGCATCGGGACGATGTGCAGAGCCATGTGGGAGTGAGGCTACAGGGCGGCTTGCACAGGGTCAATGCGGCTCTGGCACCATCGGCCACGGGTGAAGAACTACCGGATCGGCGTGATAGGCGGCGACGGGATCGGGCCCGAGGTAACGGCCGCCGCGCTCGGCGTGCTGGACGCGTGCGAGCGGCGCTTTGGGTTTAAGAGCGAGCGGACGAGCTTCCCGTGGTCCGGCGCGCAATACCTAGCGACGGGCGAGCGCCTCACGCTCGAGAAGATGGCGCCGATCCGCGAGCAGGACGCCGTGTTGATGGGCGCGATCGGTCACCCCGACGCGCCGCGCGGAATGATCGAGCGCGATGTGATCATCGGACTCCGGAAGGGCCTCGACCTCTTCGTGAACCTGCGCCCGGTCATCCTGTACGACGATCGGCTCTCTCCGATCAAAGGGAAGGGCGCGCGCGAGATCCACATGACGGTCATCCGCGAGAACACCGAAGACGCGTACACGCAGGAAGGACAGCGAACCGGCGTTGGCACGCCGCAGGAGGTCGCGAGCGTGTCGATGCGCTTCACGCGGCCCGGCGTCGAGCGGATCATCCGCTACGCCTTCGAGCTCGCGCGCAACAACGGGCAGAAGCACGTCACCCTGGTGGACAAGGCGAACGCGATCCCGATCCAGGAGATCTGGCGCGAGGTCTTCGAGGAGCTCGGCAAAGAGTTCGCGGATGTGCGGCGGGATGCGATGTACGTCGATGCCGCCGCGATGTGGATGGTCCTCAAGCCGGAGCAGTTCGATGTCGTGGTGACGACGAATCTCTTCGGCGACATCCTCTCGGATCTCGGCGCCGCGCTCGCCGGCGGTCTCGGCACTGCGTCGTCGGGGAACATCAACCCCGGCAAGGTCTCAGTCTTCGAGCCGATCCACGGGAGCGCGCCGAAATACGCGGGCAAGGGCGTCGCCAGTCCGATCGCCGCGATCGGCGCGCTCGGTCTGCTCCTCGATCATCTCGGCGAGCGCGATGCGGCGAAGGCGGTCGACGCCGCCATCCGCGAGGGCCTGCGCGGTGGCCGCATTAAAGGGGTCGAGGCCGGAATCCAGCCGACGAGTGAGGTCGCGGAGATCGTCGCGAACACCGTCGCCGAGCGAACCGGCTGACCCCTTGACTTGGGGACTAGGGTTCCCGGGCGCAAGCTACGCGAAAGGTAGGGGGAGAGACATCAAGATGAAGCGATCTCTGCTCGTTTCCGCGCTGACGCTCCTGCTGTTGGTCTTGCTGTCGGATGCCGCGCTTGCGACCGGAAAACCCGTACGCGTCTTCATCGGTGGGCCACTCGACGTTCCGGTCGGGAGCTGCACGTTCCCGGTGACACAGCACATCCTGACCAACAACGAGTACATCCTGATCTTCACTGGAGATCACCCGGCGATCGTCACCGGCTCGCTTAGGGCGTTCATCACGAACGACGCAACGGGCAAGGGGATCTACGTAAACATCTCGGGCCCGGCGTTCATCACCGCGAACGCAGACGGCACCACGACGGTCAAGCTCGCCGGTCGGTCGACGATATTTCTTCCGGATCGACCCGGCCTATGGTTGACCGACGGTGCGGCCACGGTGGTCATCGGGCCAACCGGAAACACCGTGAGCCTCTCGCTGCCGAACTCGGCCCAGGACCTTTGCCCGGTGCTCGCCGCCCTGTAATCGATTTCGCTGCACGCCTAGTGGGACAATGGACGGTAGCGGCCTAGCCGCTCGGGAGCCATCCATGAAAGACATCGTCATCATCGACGGCGCGCGCACGGCCTTCGGGACGTACGGCGGCGCGCTACGCGACACCTCAGCGACGGACCTCGGCGTCATCGCGGCGAAGGGCGCCCTCGAGAAGTCCAAGGTCGATCCAAAGCAGATCGATCAGGTCATCTTCGGCAACGTGCTCCAGACCTCCGGCGACGCCGTGTACTTCGCGCGCCACATCGGACTCAAGTCCGGCGTGCCGAAGGAAGCCCCCGCGCTCACGGTGAACCGGCTCTGCGGCTCGGGTCTGCAGGCGATCATCCTCGCCGCGCAGGAGATTCAGCTCGGCCAGGCTGAGTTCGTCCTCGCGGGCGGCGCCGAGAACATGTCGATGGCGCCGCACCAGATCCGCGGCGCGCGGTGGGGCCTGCCGCTCGGCGAGCAGAAGCTCGAGGACTACCTCTGGGTCGCGCTCGTCGATTCGTACAACGGCCTCGGGATGGCGAACACCGCGGAGAACCTCGGCCGCAAATACGGCATCACCCGCGACGCGGCGGATGAGTTCGCATACCGCAGCCACATGCTCGCCGCGAAAGCGCGCGAGTCCTGCCGCTTCAGCGAGGAGATCGTTCCGGTCACGGTGAAGACAAAAAAGGGCGAGGTCGTCATCGACAAGGACGAGCACATCCGCCCCGACACCACGCTCGAGATCCTGAACAAGCTCGTCGCGCGATTCGAGAAGAACGGGACGGTCACGCCCGGCAACGCGTCCGGCATCAACGACGGTGCCGCGGCGGTCGTCGTCGCATCGGCCGACGCCGCGAAGAAGGCGGGGCTCACGCCGATCGCGCGCTTCGTCTCGGGTGGCGTGTGCGGCGTGGACCCGGACATCATGGGCATCGGCCCGGCGCCGTCATCGCGACAGGCACTCGAGCGCGCCGGCCTCAAGGTGCAGGACATGGACCTCGTCGAGATCAACGAGGCTTTCGCGACGCAATACCTCGCGGTGGAGAAAGATCTCGGCCTCGATCGCGAAAAGACGAACGTGAACGGCGGCGCGATCGCGCTCGGACATCCGCTTGGCGCATCAGGCGCGCGGCTCGCGCTCACGCTCGCGTACGAGCTCCGCAAGCGCGAGAAGCGCTACG
Organism: Chloroflexota bacterium; assembly: GCA_038040345.1. Taxonomy (GTDB): domain Bacteria; phylum Chloroflexota; class Limnocylindria; order P2-11E; family P2-11E; genus 3-1-20CM-2-70-9. The sequence continues at coordinate 715,661 of JBBPIQ010000001.1, read as the reverse complement.
GGCTCGCCTCGCTCTGCATCGGCGGTGGTCAGGGGATCGCGGCAGTTATCGAGCGCGTCTAGTTAGAGGAACTCGCTCGCAAACCGCTCGATCTCGTTAACCTGCTGGTCGTCGTAGCGACGGCCGAGGACCAGCAGATCGACACCGGCCTCCTCCATCCCACGGACCTGGCCATCCCATTCGCGTTTGTCCTGATCGGTCCAGACGCAGGCCGCGAGTGGCGCCTTCGGCTTTAGCGCGCGCAGCTTGCGCCCGTACTCGGCGACGCGCTCCGGGGTCTGCTGCCAGATAAAGAGGCCGGCGCCATGCTCGGCGGCGATCCGCACGGCGGCGTCGCCCTGCCCGCCGATCCAGAGCGGCAGCCGCGCACCCTGCGGCGGCTGCGGATGCACGCCGACCTCGGGGATCTTCACGAAGCGACCGTCTTAGGAGAAGGTCGGCTTCGTCCAGGCGAGTCTCAGCACGTCGATCGTCTCCTCGAGACGCGCGTGGCGATTATCGGTCGGGTGCCCGAGCGCCTCGCCCTCCTCGAGAAGCCAGCCCGCGCCGACGCCGAGCTCGAAGCGTCCCTTCGAGAGAAGATCGACCGTCGCGGACTGCTTCGCCAGGGTGATCGGATCGGTGGTGATGAGCGGCACGACCGCGACGCCGAGCCGCACGCGTTCCGTCGCCGCCGCGACGAATCCCAGCGTGATCATCGCGTCAGCCCAGGCCGTCTTCGCGTTCCACGACGGGATTCCGTCATCGCCGTACGGATAGCGCGGCTTGAACGAGGCCGGCACGACCGTATGGGAGTTCGTCCACACCGAGTCGAACCCGAGGCGCTCCGCAGCTTGCGCCACACCGAGCACGGCTTCGCGGCTCGGTCGAATGTACGAAGGGAGCATCACGCCGAAGCGCACGGCGCGGAGTTTAGGCGGGCCGCGGGCTATCGAACGGACGTAGCTCCGGTCACCACAAGGATCACGATCAGGACCGACGCGCTGATCGCGAAGATGCCGAGAAGAAGCACCGCGAAGACGAGCGTGCTGTCGCGACTGCCGAGGTCGACCGGGCGCTTCTCCATTTGGGCGCGAAGTCTACCGATGAGCGAGGGCGGGAGGGCGACCGCAGTCGCCCGGACGGACGAGCGAGTCGGACCCGCGGAGCGGGTACCGATAGACAAGGCAAGTACCCCATTCAGGGGAGTACGGCCGTACCCCCTACCCGATCGGGGCTAACCACCAGCCGGAGAGCCCGTTAGGACGTGTGCACAAGGAGGTGCACATGTTCGGCACCAAAATCGCGAACCGCACTGCCCGTGGGATGGCAGTCGGCGCACTCATCCTCTCTCTAGGCGCAACAACGTTAGCTGGCAGCGCGAATGCCGCGCCGCTCGGCGACGAAACGCAGGACTGCAGCGCGGCGGCACACGCCCGCAACGACTCGGTCCACCTTCTCCACACGGCGTGGAAGGCGTTCAGCGGCGACCTTAAGGACCTCGCGAGCGACGCTCGCAAGCTCCAGCACGAGACGGAGAAGACGAGCGCGGTCCTGACGACGGACGCTCGTAGCACCGTCGCGAGCGCAAAGGCCGAGCTCAAGAGCATCGAGAGCCAGGCTCACTCCGACATTCAGGCGGCCGTCGATCTCGGCACCGCTTGCGCGGACGAGAGCGACAGCACGACGACTACGACGACTACGACGACCACGACTACGACGAGCACGACCGCGCCGAGCGACGCGACGGCTCCGGCCGACTCGACCGGTGACGCGCACTCGTTCGACACGAGCGGTCTGGACTCGAAGTACAAGGACATCGTCGACCAGGCGATCAAGGACATGCAGAAGGTCGTCGACGACGCCCGCAAAGCGATCCTCGACATGACCGCCGCGGCCGAGTCGAAGGAAACGACCAAGACCGACGCGGACAAGGTCGAGCAAGAAGTCGAGAAGGCCAAGGCCGACCGTGCCACGGCCAAGCAAGACCGCGAAGAGGCCAAGAAGGCGGACAAGGCAAAGGTCAAAGCGACGACCAAGTCGCAGAACAGCGACAAGGGAAATGGCAAGGCGAAGGCCAAGACCGCGAACACGAACGAGGAACGCGACTAAGCACCAACGACGCAAGTTCGAACAGCCCGCGGGGAAACCCGCGGGCTGTTCCTTTTTACGCGCGGCGGGCGATGGGAGCGGGGTGCACGATCGTGCGCAGCCGCTCGAGGTTGGCGGTCCGCCTCGCCGCGAAGCTCCGGCGAAGCGCCGGAAGGCGCCACCCGGTGAGGACAGCGTTCAAACGCGAGAGCTGATGCCGGCCTGAGTACGTCACGATCGAGCCGCCGTTATGCGGCTGCACCTCGAAGCGGTCGAACAGCTCCGCATGCCGGACGAGTACCTGGAGCATGAGCCGCTCGTAGGGAACGAGCTCGACCACGACGAGCTTCGCGACGAGGTCCTGGCCCGACACGCGCAGGGTCTGGCGGATAACGCTCCCTTTCCGCAGGAGGCCCGGAGTCTCGAGTACGGTGCGGACGATCGAATCCATCCACCGCGGCTGCTCGGAGATGTCGAACATGACGGCGGCAACCGCCTCAGGCCGGGCGTCGAAGACGGATTGAACCTCGACGTCGAAGCGCCGGTGCTCGGCCGGAAGCCACCAGAGCGTCCAGAGGATCGCGACGATCGCCAGCACCGCCCCGAGCAGCGGGGTCCCGACAAGGAACTCGACGATGACGAGGACGAACGCCGCGATGGTGAGCTGCTGGGACCGGACGGCGCGTTGTTCGAAGACGAGATAGTCGCGGCCGTGCACCCCCGAGCGGTCAACGACAAGAGCTCCCATCAGGAGCCCAACGACCGCCAGGAAGAGTGCGCTCTGGACGAGCAGCAGGATCACGCCAGCGAGTCTAAAGTCGCGGCGGCATGGGACAGTACGTCGTCTCGAACGATTCGAAGCACGTCGACCGCGAGCTGGTCTGGCGTTTTCTCCACGACGACGCGTACTGGTCCGCAGGCGTTCCGCGCGACATCGTGGAACGGGCGATCGACGGATCGATCTGCTTTTCAGCGTTCGACGGCGACCCCGATCGCGGCGCGCCGCAGGTCGCGTTCGCACGTGTGGTGACCGATAAAGCGACATTCGCATGGCTCTGCGACGTCTTCGTGCTCGCTGAGCATCGCGGGCATGGCGTCGCAAGACAGCTCCTGGATGCGGTGATGTCGCATCCCGACCTGCAAGACCTGCGCAACGTCATGCTCGCAACACGCGACGCGCATGGCCTCTATGCGCGGTACGGCTTCGTGCCGCTCGCGGAGCCGGCGCGTTGGATGGCGATCCGTCGCCCGTATCGCATCTAGAGCGCGCGGAGCGCGGCGCGGACGAAGGACTCCGGTCGCTCATAGACTCGGGCCATGCGCGACACCGAGTTGATGGCAAGGTGGTTCGAGGACGTCGGCGCTCGCGTTCGCGAGCAGCTCAAGGGCCTCGAGGAGGACGCCCTCGAGTGGCGAGCCGACGACCGCGGCAACAACGTGCGGGAGACCGTCTGGCACATGGCGCGGTGGATCGACGTGCTCACGCGCATCCTCGGTGGGACGCAGCCGTCGACCGAGCGATGGTTCACCGATGGCTGGGCCCAACGGACCGGCTACGACCCCCGCGGCATCGGCGACGACGGGCTTGGCGCGCTGACCGGCTACACGTTCCAGGAGGTGCTCAAGATCCCGCGTCTTACCGCGACGGAGCTGGTTCGGTATCTCGACTCGGTCGTCGGCCCGCTCGCGCAACGTCACCGCGCGCTTCCTGACGACGAGGCCGCCGCGAGGGCGGTCCGCCGTGCGACCGGCATCCTTCAGGGCTGCTTCGCCCACGTCGGCGAGATCGACGCGCTGCTCGCGATCCGCGAGCGCTCCGCGCAGCGCGCGTCAGCCTAGGACTCGCGTGGACTTCGACCTCACCTCCGAGCAACAGGCCATCCGCAAGCTCGCGAAGGACTTCGCGGACAAGGAGATCGCCCCCGGAGCGCGGGAGCGCGATCGCGGGGAGACCTTCCCGAAGGACGTGCTGCGCAAAATGGCGCCGCTCGGTCTCCTCGGCGGACCCGTGCCAGAGAAGTACGGCGGCATCGGGCTCGACTTCGTCTCGCACGCCCTCGTGACAGAGGAGGTCGGTCGCGCGGACTCGTCGGTGCGAACGACGCTGTCGGTCCAGATCTCGCTCGTCGAGATGACCATCCTCAAGTTCGGCACGGAGGAGCAGAAGCAGCGCTGGCTTCCATCGCTCTGCAAAGGCGAGGTCATCGGCTGCTTCGGTCTCACCGAGCCTGAGGTCGGGAGCGACGCGACGAAGCTGCGGACAAGCGCGAAGCGCGACGGCGACTCATGGGTGCTCCGCGGCCGAAAGATGTGGATCTCCAACGGGTCGGTGTCGAAGCTCGCCCTTGTGTTCGCGCAGTGCGATCCGTCGAAGGAGGCGAAGGGCATCACCGCGTTCGTTCTGGAGCGCGACCGCCAGTCGTACGGCAGTCAGGCTCTGCACGGGAAGCTCGGGCTGCGCTCGTCGGACTCGAGCGAGCTCATCCTCGACGACGTCCGCGTCCCCGACGCGAACCGACTCGGTGAGGTCGGCGACGGCTTCAAGATCGCGATGACCGCGCTTGACTCTGGCCGCTACTCGGTCGCGGCGGGCGCCGTCGGCGTGGCGCAAGCGTGCATCGACGCATCCGTGCAGTACGCGACCACGCGCAAATCCTTCGGCAAGCCGATCGCTGGACATCAGCTCGTGCAGGAAATGATTGCCGACATGGTCGTCGAGACCGAGGCCGCGCGGCTTCTCGTGTGGCGCGCCGGCGATCTCAAGGACAAGGGACGGCCGAACACCCGCGAGACGAGCATCGCGAAGCTCTATGCGTCCGAGGCGGCGCAGCGCGCGGCCGACAACGCCATCCAGATCCACGGCGGTTACGGCTTCTCCGACGAGTTCCCGGTCGAGCGCTACTGGCGCGATGCGCGCGTGAACCGGCTGTACGAAGGCACGACGCAGATCCAGAAGCTCATCATCGGCCGCTTCGCGACCGGCATCGACGCGATCGCCTGATGGAGTGGGAGGAGTCCGCCGAGGGAGTCCTCGCCACCCTCTGCCGCATGGTGCCGGACACGATCCGCGAGCTCGCGAAGGCCGCCGCACACGACGAGGCCGAATCGGTCGCGGGCGAGCGTGATGCCGCGAGCGTGAGCATCGACGACGTGATCCGTGGCTGGATCCGCGTGACGCCACCCGAGCAGCGCAACGGCATGGTCGCCGTCATCGAAAGTCTTGGACTCGAGCCGGAGATCTACGAGACCGAGCTGCAGTCTGACGAGGGGTGGGAGGAAGAGCCCGAAGACTCGGGCACGTGATGTTCCGGCTCGACGGCAAGGTCGCGATCGTCACCGGCGGGGCACGCGGGATCGGCGCCGAAACGGCGCGGGTGTTTCGCGAGGCAGGAGCCACCGTCGTCACATGGGATGTAGCGGACGGCGCGGACGCGCGCGTGGATGTGACCGATGTGGCCCAGGCCGCGAAGGCCGCCGCCGCAGTGGCCAAGGAGCACGGCCGGATCGACATCCTCGTGAACAACGCCGGGATCCTCCGCGACGCGCAGCTCGTGAAGTCCAAGGGCGACGAGATCACCGGGGTGATGAGCGAAGCGGACTTTGACGCGGTGATCTCGGTGAACCTTCGGGGCGTCTTCGCGTGCACGCAGGCGGTCGCGCCGACGATGATCCGACAGCACTCCGGCCGAATACTGAACGCGTCGTCCGTCGTCGGTCTCTACGGAAACTTCGGGCAGACGAACTACGTCGCGACGAAGGCCGCGGTCATCGGCATGACAAAGGTCTGGGCTCGCGAGCTTGGGCCGAAGGGCATCACCGTGAACGCGGTCGCCCCGGGATTCATCGGGACCGAGATGGTGCGTCAGATGCCGGAGAAGATCCTCGCGACGATGGTCGAGCGCACCCCGATCCGGCGGCTCGGCGAGCCAAAGGACGTTGCATACGCGTATCTCTTCCTCGCTTCGGACGAGGCTTCATTCATCAACGGCGTCGTTCTTTCGGTCGACGGCGGTGTTGTCGTCGGCACGTAGGCACCTTCGCCGAATCTAGCCAAGGTTCGCGCGCTCGCGTCGCGCGAGGGCCGCGCCGATCGAGTCCGTCGAGGCTTCCATTGCGAGCGCGAATGTCGCTCGCGCGTCGTCGATGAGACCGGCCTCGCGCAGCGCGACCCCGCCCAGGTAACCGAGGAACGCGCGGTCGCCGGCCCGCAGCTTCGGCGCGCCGAGCTCCGCCGCGCGCAACTTCGAGCGAACGCCTTCGCGATCGCGTGACCGCGCGGCGACGATCGCCTCGAGTGCGCGATGCATCGCGACGCGCTCGGCCGATCGCGAGAGCTCCGGATCCGTCGCGATCAATGTGACGAGGCCCGCCCCGCGATCGGGGTCGCCGCCGAGCGCGACGAGCTCGGCCCAGGCGAGCGCGAGACGCACATCGACGTGCTCGGGCAATAGGGCGGCGCTCCGACGGGCGTCACCGGCGCGGTTCAGTGCGGCGTACGACGCGACGAGCCCGACCACCACGGCGCGGTCGTGCGGGAGCCGCTTGGCAGCCTGCTCGAAGAGGGCAGCCGCGGACAAGGGGTCCCCCGAGGCGTAGAGGATCTCCGCCGCGATTTTCCGGATGAAGGTGACTGTGCCGAAGGCTCCCAAAAGGGGCGCCACGAGCGTCCGAGCGACCTCCAAATCACCGCGGTCCAGGGCTCTCCGAGCGCGCCAAACGGCCACCGGAACACCCCAAACGTCAGCGATGGACGCTCGCTGTACAGGGGGGTTGTCCACAGAAACGGTCCCGGGAGGGCGCTTATCCACCGTATTCATGGGGTTATCCACAACTGACTCCAGAAATGGTGTTAGCCGTCCGCAAGTAGCCCCTGCGCAATAACGAGCCGCTGGATCTCGCTCGTGCCCTCGTAAATCCGGTAGATACGAGCGTCCCGGTACGCCCGCTCGATCCAGAGCTCGCGCATGTATCCCATGCCGCCGTGGATCTGAACCGCGGCGTCGGCGATCCGTCCGAGTGCCTCCGTGGCGAACAGCTTCGCCTTCGACGCGCGGTCGGTGACGCGCTCGCCGCGGTCGGCCCGCGACGCCGCGTCGTACACCATCAGGCGGGCCGCGTGGATGTCGATCGCGGCGTCGGCCAGGGGCCATTGGATCGCCTGATTCGTGCCGATCGGTCGTCCGAACTGGGTGCGCGTCTTGGCGTGCGCAACGCAGGCCTCGAGCAGCCGCTGCGCCGCGCCGACCGCGTGCGCCGCGAGTCCCATGCGGCCGTAATCGAGCGTCGCGAGGGCTACCGCGAAGCCTTTGCCCTCGTCGCCGACGCGCTGCGATGCCGGCACACGCATCTCGCGGAAGTAGAGCTGCGCGGTCGTGGAGCCGTGCAGGCCCATCTTCGCGTCGTTCCGTCCGACCTCGAGGCCCGGGGTCGCGCGGTCGACGACGAACGCCGTGATCGCTTTCGAGCCGAGCTTCGGATCGAGCGTTGTGAAAATCACGAACACGTCGGCGATCGGCGCGTTCGTGATGAACGTCTTCGCGCCATCGATCACGTATGCGTCGCCATCGCGGCGGGCGGTGGTCTTGAGTCCACCCGCGTCGCTGCCCGCGCCCGGCTCGGAGAGACCGTACGCGCCGATCTTTCGCGCCGATAGGAGGTCCGGCAGGTACTGGGAGCGCAGCGCGTCGGGCCCGCCGATGTCGATCGCGGTGCCGCAGAGTCCGGCCGATCCCCCGATGACGTTCCAGAGCGACGCGTTCGCGCGAGCGAGCTGCTCGACCGCGACGCAGTAGCCGAGCTTGCCGAAACCCTGACCGCCGACGTTTTCGCTGAAGCCCAGGCCAAAGAGGCCCATGCCGGCCATCGCGTCGATCACATGCCTCGGTATTTCATCCTTCTCTTCGATCTCGCGCTCGAGAGGCGCGAGCTTCTCCTCGACGAACTCGCGGACCGAACGCTGGAGCATGACGAGATCTTCGGGAAGAACGGGGTCCATCAGGCGCCCTTCGCGCGCTCAAGTATTTGACGCAAGTCGGCTGGGATCCGGGTCGCCCGGCCGGTCTTGCGGTCGATCATCACCTGGATCGTCGAAGCGTCGGCGCAATGCATGCCGTCGGCGCGATCGATCGCGTACTCCAGCGTCCACGACGAGTGTCGGATCTCACCGACGCGGACTTTGATGTCGTACTCGTCGTCGAAGCGTAGGGGCGCCTGATAGCGCACGCGCGCCTCGCCGATCGTGAAGTCGACGCCGCGCGCGAGCAGATCGCGCTCGTAGACGACGCCAAGCTGCCGCAAGAAAGCGATGCGACCGATCTCCGCGAACAGTAAATAGTTCGCGTAGTAAACGACCCCTTGGAGGTCCGTCTCGCCAAAACGCACTCGCTGGCGATGCGCGAAGGGAAAATCCATGGCCGCTTGGCAGGTTAACCATTTGGCATGCCACCTGCTCCCTCGTCGGGCATGGCTACATCAGCACCACGCCCCGATCACGACACGACCGAGCGCATCGACCGCTACGAGCGCGAGCGCATCGTTCGTCCCGCGTACACGCCGCCGGCTGCATCGAACGTGAACGTCGGACCGACGACCGCGACGGTCGCGCGGAACGACGGGGTCTGGACGGTTACGCGCGTCGTCACGCTCCTGTTCACCGTACTCGAGGTCCTGCTGCTGCTCCGGTTCGTACTGAAGCTCTTCGGCGCGAACGCGAACCAGCCACTCGTCTCCGGCCTGTACCGGATCACCGAGCCTCTGGTCCGTCCGTTCCAGGGCATCTTCCCGGAGCCGTCCGGTCCGCCGGCGCTTGACCTCGCCGCGCTCCTCGCGGTCGCGTTCTTCTTCCTCATCGCAGCTCTGATCGTCGCGCTGGTGCGCGCGATCACATCACCCCGCACCACCTAGCGCTGCTGTGGAGCGGCCGCCCTCGGGCGGCCGTTCCTGCGCGGATCACCGAGGGGTGAGATTCCGCAGCTCCTCGATCGCGGCGGGATTTTCGAGCGAGCTCAGATCGCCTAGGTCGGTCTTGCCAAGGTAGGCGCCGCGGATGACCCGACGCAGGATCTTTGCGTTTCGCGTCTTCGGAAGCTGCGTGACGAAGCGCACCGCCTCGGGCCGCAGCGGCTTGCCAAGTATTTCCGCGATCTTGTCCTGCACCGACCGCGCGAGCTCTTCGGTCGGATGGTGCAGCGGGCGCGGCACCACGAACACGACGATCGCCTCTCCTTTGATCTCGTGCGGCACGCCGATCGCGGCCGCCTCGGACACCGCGGGGTGGGCGACCGCCGCCGACTCGACCTCCGCGGGCCCGACGCGCTTGCCCGCGATCTTCAGCGTGTCGTCGCTGCGGCCCTCGATGTACCAGTAGCCCTCGTCGTCGATGCGCGCCCAGTCTCCGTGGACCCAGGTGTTCTCGAAGCGAGCCCAGTACGTCTGGAAGTAGCGGCCATCCTTTGTCTGCCGATCTCCCCAGAACCCGCGGGTCATGCCCGGCCAGGGCTTGCGAATGACGAGCTCGCCGACCGCGCCGCGCACCGGTCGTCCGTTCTCGTCCACGACGTCGGCATCCATTCCCGGACAGGGCCCGACGAACGAGCTCGGCTGGATCGGCGTCCAGGTCGTGCATCCGAGGATGCCGCCCGAGATCTCGGTGCCGCCGGAGTAGTTGATGATCGGGCAGCGCGACTCGCCAACGTTCCGGAAGTACCACCACCAGGGATCTGGATTCCACGGCTCGCCGGTCGACCCGAGCACGAAGAGCGAGGAGCGATCCTTCGCGCGGACGGGATCCTCTCCGGAGCGCATGAGGCCGCGGATCGCGGTAGGCGAGATGCCCAGGTGCGTGACCTTGTGGCGCTCGACGAGAGACCACGTGCGCGACGCGTCGGGAAAGTCCGGCGTTCCGTCATAGAGGACGATGGTGGCGCCGAGCATCAGCCCGCCCGCGATGAGCCAGGGGCCCATCATCCAACCGATGTCGGTCGACCACAGGATCACGTCGCCTGTTTGAAGGTCGAAGCAGTGCGCGAGGTCCTGCGCCGCCTTCACCGGGAAGCCGCCATGCACGTGCTGCGCGCCCTTCGGTTTGCCCGTCGTCCCCGACGTGTAGATGATCATGAACGGGTCCTCGGCGGACGTGTCGGCAATGTCCAGCATCGCGCCCGCATGCGTGACGTCCGACCAGGGAACGTCGCGGCCGCGTTTGGGATACGGGCGCCCGACGCGATCGACGACGACGACCGCGTCGACCGATGGCGCCCCGTCAGCCGCGGCGTCCGCGGTCTCTTTCATCGCGACGATCTGCCCGCGGCGATAGAAGCCGTCGGCGCAAATGAGTACCTTCGCCTGCGCATCGCGTAAGCGACCGGCGATCGCCTCCGCGCCGTACCCCGAGAAGATCGGGATGAGGACCGCGCCGATCGCGCCGATCGCGAGGACAGCGACCGCGCACTCCACGGTCAGCGGGAGGTAGACCGCGACGCGGTCGCCAGGCTTCACGCCGAGCGAGCGCAGACCGGAGGCGAAGCTCGCGACCTGGTCCGAGAGCTCGCGGTACGTGAGGGTGCGAACCGTTCCCTCCTCGCCTTCAGCGATGACGGCGACGCGATCGCCCTCGTGTCGCAGAGCGGTCGAGACATAGTTCATCCGGCCCCCCGTCCACCAGGTCGTCCATGGGATGCCACGCGACATGTCGAGCACGTGCGTGTACGGCGTGCGCCAGGAGATATGCAGATCCCGCTCGGTCGCTGCCCAGAATCCTTCGAGGTCTTCTGTCGACCAGCGCAGGAGCGCCGCGTAGTCGGCGCAGCCGTTCTTCATCGCGAACGCGCGGAGACGGCTGCGCTCGATGTACTTCTCGCTGGGCGTCCACGCTGCTGCCATGCGCGTCACCCTAGCGTTATCGGGACGCGGGGACCGGGTCGATCAGCCAGTCGAGATGCAGCCACACCACGCGCGAGTACCGCCAGATGAAGGGGACGACGGCGAGAAAGAGGACGTCCGCCACGACGAGGGCGACGAGGATGTCCCACCCGGTGGCGAGCCAGAGCACCAGGACCATAAGTGCGAGCACCGGAATGCCGAGGGCGTAGCTCGCGACCATCGCGCCGGTCCAGTACCCGCTCTCGCGCTCGAAGCGCAGGCCGCACACCGGGCACGACTCGTTGATCGAGAACATGCCGCGCCAGACTCGCCCGGAGAGGCACCGCGGGCAACGGCTGCGGAGGATCGCCCACACGCGGCGCATCGCTAGAAGTACTGCAGGATGGCCGCCGCGACCACGATCGCGACGAGCAGAATCCCGATGAGGATCAGGGGCAAGAGATAGAACGCAAGGCCGCCGAGGATGAAGATCGCGGTGGCCTGATCGCCCGGCACGCCGTAATGCAGCTCGATGGCGCGATGAACAACGAACGCGAGCCACACCAGCATGACGACGCTGACGACGTCGGCGATGGGGGTGAACGGTCCGCCGGCAAATACGATCCCGGCGAGCGATGTCGGCAGCTGATAGACGAGCTCGGCGTACCCGAAGAGCACGAGCAGCGGCCGGTAGGGACGGCCGCGCACGCCGCGGAATCGCGCGGCGGCGTGGATCGCGCTCGAGCCGAGAAGCCAGAGAAAGATCGGCGTGAGCGCCGCCGCGACGACGAGTGCGTCAAACGATCGCTGCAGCACGTAGACGAGGACCGCGGTCCGCTCGACGCCGATCGCCAGAAGGAGCGTGTCGACGATCGCGCTGCGCGTCGGGCCGAAGACGATGTCGTCGACGTGGACGGTCTGCGAGAGGCGGTAGGCGCTGAGCGTCGAGAAGATCATCGCGATCGGGACGCACGCGAGGCCCCAGAAGGTGCTCGCGTGCAGGGCCCAGCCGGCGAAAGCCTTCGGTCGCCAGCGCTCGCCGACCGTCGCGATCATTTGAAGGCGGCGGCGAGCGCTTCGTGCGTGGCCTGGTCGGTCGCGGTGTCCACCTCGATCCGCGCGCGGCCGCCGAGAACGGGCGGATCATCGTCGTGGAGCGCTTCGGGCACGGGAGCGCCGAGCATGATGAGGTACTCCATCGACCAGGTTCGCCGCACCGCGTCGAGGTCGTAGCCGCCGCCTCCCATGGCGACCCAGGGATACGGCGTGGACGCGAACCAGCTCACCACGTGCTCTCGCGCGTGCGTCGATAGCTGGAGATCGGTGAGCGGATCGGTGAAGTGTGAATCGATGCCCTGCTGGGTCACGAGGATGTCGGGGCGGAAGCGCTCGAGGAGCGGCGGAACGACCGCGTCGAACGCGCGCATGTACGCGAGATCGTCGGTGTAGGCCGGGAGCGCGACGTTGACGCTGTATCCGGCGCCTTTCCCGGTGCCGCGCTCGTCGGCGCTGCCGGTGCCCGGGAAGAAAGGCCGGCCGAGTCGCGGGATCATCCCGAACTCGTGCAGCGAGATCGTGAGCACTTGGGCAGTGTCGTAGAACGCGGCCTGCACGCCGTCGCCGTGGTGCGCGTCGATGTCGACGTACGCGACCCTCATGCCGCGATCGGCGAGGAGGCCGCAGACGATCGCGGGGTCGTTGTAGATGCAGAACCCGGATGCATTCCGCCGCATCGCGTGATGCAGTCCACCCGCGCCATTGAACGCGACGCGGGCACGACCGGCGAGCACGTCCTCCATCGCGGCGAGCGACGCGCCGGTCGTCAGAAGCGACGCCTCGTGCATCCCGGCGAACGGCGGAGTATCGCCCCACGCCGAGAGCCCCCACGCGGAGTAGTCGAGCTCCGGGTCGGCGGAGGCCTGCGCGATCGCGTCCACGTACGCGGGGTCGTGGATGCGCTCGAGCTCGGCGCGCGTCGCTAGTCGCGGCGCCAGGAGACGCGCGTTCGGAAGCGTGAATGCGCCCAGGCGCTCGAGCGTGTCGTGGACGCCCAAGAGCCGCCACGGCTTCAACGGATGGTCCGATCGATAGACGTGCGACGCGAGACGCGGATCCCAGACGAACCCGGCGGCAGCGGCGCTCATGACTTGCGGATGCGGTCGAGCGTGAGGAAGTTGAACGGATAGGGGTGACGCTCGTCGGCCTCATGCCGAGTGTTCTCGACGACCAGCCAGTCGGTGCCGCCGAAGTCGAAGTACGTATCGCCGCCGACATCCGCATCGACCTGCGTCAGGTAGATGCGGTCCGCGATCGGTAGGTAGTGGCGGAACACTTCAGCGCCGCCGAAGATGATCACCTCGGGCACATCGCCCGCGAGCGTGAGCGCCTCGTCCGGCGTCTGCGCGGTAAGGACGCCCTCCTGATTGAATGTTGGGTCGCGCGTTAGGACGATGCTCGTGCGTCCCTTCAGCGGTCGGCCGATCGAAGCGTAGGTCCGGCGACCCATGATGAGAGGCTTGCCTGTGGTGATCTCACGCACGTGCTTCATGTCGTCGGGTAGCCGCCAAGGCAGAGTGCCGTCCCTGCCGATCACCTTGTTGCGGTCGAACGCGACAACGAACGAGATGCGCCTGGTCACACCGCCATCTTCGCTTTGATCGGCGGGTGGTACTGGTAGTTCTGAAGCTTCGCGAACCCGTCGAGCAGTGGACCCGGCGCCTCGCCACGCCTGGCGCGCGCGACGATCTCGCGGTAGCGCGCGACCGCGTCGTCGACACCGCGGAGGTCAGGATCGAGCCACAGCGCCGGTGCGGGATACGGCTCGCGTTCTAACTGCTCGCGCGCCGCGTCCACGTGATCGCGATAGACGTGCGCGTCGGCGAGCACGTGCACGAACTCATGCGGCTCGAGCTCGACCTCGCGAGCGACGAGATGCAGCAGGAGCGCGTACTCGGCCATGTTGAACGGGACGCCGAGCACGAGATCGCAGGAGCGCTGGTACATCATCAGCGAGAGCTTCCCGTCGGCCACGAAGAATTGGAAAAGCGCGTGACATGCCGGAAGCGAGGTCTGCTCGAGCTCGCCAGGGTTCCAGGCGTTCACGATCATCCGCCGGCTCGCGGGCTGCTCGCGAATCAGCCTGATCGTGTCGCGCAGCTGGTCGATGTGCCGGCCGTCGGGGGCGATCCAGTCGCGCCACTGCTGTCCGTAATTGCGGCCCGCATCGCCCGGAAAACGCGCGCGGCTCTGCCAGTAGTCGGCGAACGCGTTGCCGTCCCAGATGTGCACGCCCAGGGCGTGCAGGTCGTTCACGTCGGAGCTTCCCGCGAGGAACCAGAGCAGCTCCGCCACGACGGACCGGAACGCGAGCCGCTTCGTCGTCACCGCGGGGAATCCGCGGGACAAATCGAAGCGCATCATCTCGCCGAACACCGCACGGGTGCCGATGCCCGTGCGATCGGCGCGGTCGTCGCCCTCCTCGAGCGCCTTCCGCAGGATGTCGAGGTACTGGCGCAAAGCTAGGTGTCGACGCGCCGGTGGACGCGGCCGCCGGCGCGTAGCCAGCGAACCGCCCCGGTCTCGTCGCGGATGACCTCGCCGCGGACATCCTTCAAGGGCCCTTCGAGGCACACGAAACGATCGTCAGCGGTGAACGCCACCGGAGACGGCGGAGGATCCGTCGGCGCGGGACTGATCCCGAGCAGGTTGTGGTAGATCGACCGGTAGAGCAGCACGCCGTCGCCCCCGGCGCGCAGCTCGACGTCGTCAAGCGCGGCGGTGTAGCGGGCGACGAGCTCGTCGCGGCGCGTCTTCGTCATACGGACGTGCTCCGGCGCCGGCTCCTCGACACCGACGAACGTCTTGAGCGCCCACTTGGTGATCGACTGATGCAGCAGAGCGCCGCGCGTCGAGTTCGTCTGCACCGCGATCGCGAAGCCGCGCTCCGGCGCGAGCATCAGAACGCCCTGCTGGCCGATCGCCGATCCGCCGTGGTACTGGAGCGTCACGCCGCCGACCTCGCGCAGGAACCACGCGACGCCGACCCCGCGGTCGTTGTCAGCCGGCGCGAGGCGCGTGCGCATGAGCTCGAGCGACCCCACCGACAGGAGGCGGCCGCCGTCCGGCGTGCGCCCGTCCCCGAGGTGGAATCGCGCATAGGCCAGGAGGTCGCGCACGCTGGAGATCACACCGCCGACCGGGGTGGTGGCGCGCGGGAACGCATATGGGCGCACGACCCGTGGCTGCTCGTCGACGATCGAATGCCCCGCGGCGACCCGATGGGTGATCGCCTCGTCCGCGTTGAAGCAGCTCTTCGCCATGCCGAGCGGGATAAAGAGAAGCTCGCGCACCGCGGCTTCGTACGTCTTCCCGGTGACGACCTCGATGAGCCGGCCGAGGACCGCGAAGCTCGAGTTCGAGTAATGCCAGATCTCGCCGATCGGAGTCAGCTGCTCGAGCTCGGCCATCGCCGCGACGTAGCGTGCGAGCGCGTCGTCCCCCTTGCCGAAGTCGGCGAAGCAGTCGCCGAGCCACCCGCCGGTGTGGGTGACGAGGTGCCGGAGCGTCGCGCGTTTCGCGGCGTCGTCGTCGCGCAGCTTGAACTCCGGGAGGTAGCGGCGGATCGGCGCGTCCAGATCGAGCGCGCCGCGCTCGACGAGGCGCATGACGACCGTCGCCGTGATCGTCTTCGTGATCGACGCGATCTGGAACAGCGTGTCGCCGTCGACCGGAAGCGGGTGCTCGAGATTGGTCACTCCGTACGCGGCGATGTCCTCGTCGCCGTCGTGGAGAAGTCCGATCGCGACCCCGGGGACGTGATAGCGGGACATCCCTTCCCGCACCAGCTTCTCGAGCTCAGGCCGCACGCCCGAATTGTGCGCGCGCGTCTAGTTCGGCGTCACCCCGCTGACCCAGAAGCAGCCGTTACGGAACGCGACCTGTTTCACGAGGAACGGGACCGTTCCCGAGATGTCCGCGGTGCTCGAATCGACCAGGCCTTTCATCGCGTCGATGAGGCCCGGCGGCAGTGGGTCGGCCGCAAGGCGCGACACCTTGAGCGTGAACTTGTCGCCGACCGGCCCGCCCACGACGTCCGCGCTCGCGTTGACTGTGATGAACTGGGTCGCGGCCTTCGCGGTCCCGTGAATGCCTCCCGCGTCGATCGTGATCTTCGCGTCGCTGAGCGTCACGCCCTGCGTCGGGGACGGCGCGTTCTTGTTCACGGCATCGTTCAGCTCCGCCTCGGTGAACACGAGCGAGACCGGGGTCGCCTTGTTGTCGCGGGCGAACGTCCTGATCGAGTCGGCGCGGCCGTCGACCGGACCGGTTGCGAACACGCGGCCCGCTGCCGCGGCGGCGCACACGCTCGTGACGAGCGTCGGCGGCTCGAACGCGGTGAGCGCGAGCGGCGGACCAGGCGTAAAGGTCAGGCCGGTCCGGACCATGTCGCCGGCGGCGTAGGGTCGGCCTGACGTGCGCCCGGCGTTCCGCGTCGTGCCAATGAACCCGTCGACGCTGAGCGTCCCGAGCGGCACCGCGCCCGTGGAGGTCATGAAGAGTCCCCACCGGCCCGCCGCGGGCTCGCGGATGGTGACCTTGTCGGCGCTCACCACGCAGCCGAAGATCTCGGCCTTGTTGCCCGTTGGCCCGCACGCCTGACCGGTCGGCGCGACGACGAGGAAGCCGAGCCCGCCGATGCTCGTGATCTCAAGGCGCGGCGACGGGGGGATCGGCGTCGCGCTCGCGGGAGCCTGCGCACCCTCGGCGATGGTGACCTGCGTCCCGGCCGGCACGCTCACGGTGCCGCCCGCCGTCGCGTTCACCTGCAGCGTGCCTTCGTCGACCTGATAGGTCGTCTGGGTCCCGCCCGTCGTGAGCTGCTGAACGAAGGTGAGGAACCCGGTGCCGCGGACGACCGCGCTCGTGCTTGGAGTCCGCACTTCGTAGCGCGAGTCAGGCGTCTTCAGTTTCTGCACCGACTGCCAGGACCGCCCGAGCGACTGCTCGATGGTCACCTGGATGCCGTCGGTCGACACACGATTCAAAGCGACGACTTTCACCTGCGAGCCTGGATCGACCGAGAGCGAGGATCCGTCGAAGAACGTGAGGACCGCGCGTCCGTCGACGTTCGCGCGGACGAGGTCCCCCGTCGCGTAGATCTCACCATCGAGCGCGGGTGCGAACGCGGCGCCGGCGCGCGCGCCTTCGATCGCGGTGTTGAGGATCGCGAGGGTCGCCGCGTTCTGTGCGGATGTGTTGGCACCGCCGCGAGGGAAATAGAGGAACGCCGCTACTCCCGCAACGATCAAGAGAAGAACGACAAATACTTTCTTCAACGCGCCCCTTCCGCAGGGGGAGGCTATCAGTGCACCGCTCGTTTGAAAGGTCGCAGGCGGGTATCAGGCCTGCCTTTTCTCCCAATCGTCGCGAAGGATCTCGCCGAGCCAACGGTCCTTCCACTTTCCTTCGCGAAAGGTCTGCTCGCGTCGAACGCCGACGGTCCGGTACTGGTTGCGTTCGAGCGCTTTTCTGCTTGCTTCGTTTTCAATGTCGACCTCGGTGATGAGCTTGTGGAGGTTGAGCTCGCGGAACGCGTAGCGGGTGCGAAGCTCCATCGCCTCGGTCGCATAGCCCTTGCCCCACGACGCTTTGTCGCCGATCACGATCCCCGTGGTCCCGTTCGCGTCAAGCCAGTTGATGCCGTGGATCCCGGTCGCGCCGATCGCCTTGCCTTCCGCTTCGATGACCCACCAGACGTCGTCCTTCGATTCGCCGATCTTCTTCAGGAACTCCTGCTCCTGCTGGAGCGTGATCGCCATGCGCGTCGCCAGAAAGCGCGTGACCTCCATGTCTGCGAACCAGCGCACGAAATGCTCCGCATCGTTTTCACGCGCGGGGCGAAGCGTGACCTTCTCGCCTTGGAGCAACGGTCCGAACATGGAAGCGGCCAGAATAGCCGCGCATGCAGTCCCGACGTCGCGTGAGGCCGTGACGCTGGACTAGGCGACCGGCCGCTGCGTGAGGGCGGCCGAGAGCAGCACTTCGTCGCCGCGCTTGTCGCCAACGTCGAGCTTCGCGCGGATCCGAGTGAGATGAACGCGCAGCGTGTTCGGTGAGACGCCGAGCCGATCCGCGAGCGATGCGCGATCGAGGCGCTTCCCTTCGCGCGACAGCAGCTCCATCTCGCGGAGGATGCCGAGCTCGCGCCAGGTGAGCCCGACCGTCCGGAGGTAGAACGTCGCCTCGTCGAGCGCCGACGCGCCCACGGGTGCCGCGCTGTCGGACTTCGCACGCCGCAATGCCGCGTCGGCATGCGCGCTGATCTTTCGCGCGAGCTCCCGCGCCGCGGGATCCCGCTCGGCCGCGCGCCCGAGCCACGACGCGACCTCCGGCAGGTAATACGCGAATCCCTCGCCGCCACGCGCCCCGATGTCACGCACCAGGCCCGCGGCGCGCGAGGCGCCGCCGCCGCGCACCAACGACTCGCGCCAGTACGCGGCATGCACCGAGGCACCGAGGGCCCAGTGCGCCATTCCGCGCGCCTCGTATTCCTTCGCCGCCTCGTCGAGCATGCGCACGCCGCCGCGCGGGTCGCCCTTCTCAGCGCGCACGATCGCGCGAACGTTGTTGCGGAATTGCTCGTCCTCCGGAAAGCCGGTGGGCGCTCGCGTCAGGATGCGATCCGCCACGTCGGTCTCACCACGCAGCAGCGCGAGGTGCGCGTGATCCTCCGCCGCGCCGGTCGCGCTCTGCCTTGCGAGACGGTCGCCGTCGGCGATCTCGCCGCGCTCCATTCGCGCGCGGGCGAGGCAGAGGCACGTGTAGCGCCAGACCGACGATCCGTATGTGCGGAGGCTCGCCTCGGCCTTTGTGAACTGGTCGACCGCCTGATCGATGCGGCCCGCCGCCCAATCGACGAAGCCCGTCGTGTAGACGGCCCACGCCGCTTCCCACGGATCGCCGACGCGCGCCGCGTGGCGCACGGTCGCCTCCGCCGCGGCGGTCGCATCCACGTAGTCGCCCGAGTGCGAGAGAAGATGGGCGAGCTGGCGCTGCACGCGCGTGACGACCAGGTCGCGCGATCGTCCCTTCGGCGCGGTGAGGAGCGCGTCCTCGGCGCGTCGCGCGCTCTGCAACGCGTTGGTGATCTCGTTCTGCGCCGTGAGGACGGTGGAGTTGCCGAGATAGAACTCGGCGAGCATCAGCAGGTCGCCGGCGGCGTGCTTCTCGGCGATCTTCGCGAGCTTCGGGGTCTCCTCGCGGCGGACGAGGTAATAGGAAAGCTGTAGCAGGTCGACCGCGACGCGGGCCTCGAGCAAGGGATCCTTGACGTGCGGGAGGACTTCATTCAGCTCGGCCCACGCGAGATCGAACGACTCGAAGTATTTGAGACACCGCGCACGCAAGACCCGGCGCTCGAGCGTCTGACGTCCGCTCGAAAGCAAAGGAAGGAGCCGTTCCGCGTCGGCGCGCGAGAGAGGCGCAAGCGCCTGCTCCCGCAGGGTCGGCACACATGTATTACGCCATGACTAGGAGTTAAGTTCTTGCGCGGGCGTCAGAAGGAAGGCGGGAAAGCCCTCGCCAGCTCGCCTGTATGCCCATGGGAATGGTCGGCCTGATAGGCGGCGAAATGGCCGGCGTCGACCTCGCCCCAGTCGCTGTGCGTACCGGGCCGCGCGGCGGCGCCGGGCCGTTGGAGGAGCTGCACGATGCGCGAATGGGCGGCGGAGAGCCGCCGCGAAAGCTCCATCGGGTCGCGCTCGTTGTTCCGGCGCTCCGCGGCGATCGCGTCCTGGTCGTATGACGCGACCGCGGGCCGCTCCTCGTCGATGCACCGCTGCACTCGGTCGGCGAAGATCTCGGCCGCGTCGGCCACGTGGCCGATGATCTCGACGGCGGTCCATTCGTCGAACTTCGTGGCCCGCAGGCGGTCCGCCGGGACCGTCCGAACGATCCGCGCGATCGTCGAGGCATCGTCGGCCAGGAAGAACGCCTTGTCTTCGTCGTACCTGAGCTTTCCCACGTCCTTCTTCTACCACTTCATGGCCGACCGCGGCACGCGCCGGCCACGACCGGACTTCGCGCGCATGTCGCCACGCTCGAAGACGATCTCCCCGCGCGAGATCACGGCCTCGGGCCAGCCGGTGACCTCCCAGCCTTCATATGGGTCGTAATCGCAAGCCGAATGCAGGTCGGCCGCGCGGATCGTGCGATGCGCGTCCGGATCAAATACCACGAGATCCGCGTCGGATCCCACCGCGATCACGCCCTTCCGCGGATACATCCCGGCGATGCGCGCCGGCGCGGTCGCGAGGACCTCGACGAGCCGCGCGAGCGTGAGACGACCTTTGCGCACGCCCTCCGAATAGAGCATCGGCAGAAGCGTCTCCAGGTTCGAAACGCCGGGCGGGATGCGATCGAACGTGAGGCCGGGTGCGAGCTTCGCGGCGCGCGTGTGGGGGATGTGATCGGTGCCCACGGTGTCGAGCGTCCCATCAGCGAGCGCGGACCAAACCGCGTCGACGTCGTCCGCCTCGCGGAGCGGCGGTTGTCCGACCCACAGGGCGGCGTCCGGACGATCGAATTGGGCGCGCGTGAGATAGAGGTAGAGCGGGCGCGTCTCGCCGAACACGCGCGCGCGTCGCTTGCCCACGCGCATCGCATCCAGTGCGGCGCGCGAGCTGAGATGGACGAGATAGATCGCCGCCTTCGTCGCTGCCGCGAGGTCGATCGCCTCGGCGACGGCCTTCACCTCGGCCTCGACCGGGCGACTCTCCGGGAAGTGCTCGACGCCGTTTCGGCCGGACGCGCGCAGCTCCGCGGTTCGGGCCGCCACGATCTCGTGGTCCTCCGCGTGGATCGCGACGACCGCGCCCGCCTCAGCCGCCGCTCGCAGGAGGAGGCGGTAATCGTCGCGACGCTCGACGAACCGCGGCGTGACCATGAAGACCTTGAGCCCGGCATGACCGTCGCGCACGAGGCCGGGGACTTCCGCAAGCGCTGCGTCGCTCGGGTCGGTCACGACAACGTGAAAGGCGAAGTCTGCGAGCGAGCGCTCCGCGTCGCGCATCGCGCGCTCGACGCCGCGACGAAGAGAGCCGTCCTCCTGGTAGACCATCGAGACAACGGTCGTGACGCCGCCGGCGATCGCCGCGCGCGTGCCGTGCTCGAAATCGTCGAGTGGTGTGAACGTCGGCGTGGACGCAAGATGCGTGTGCAGGTCGACGCATCCCGGGAGCACGAGCTTGCCGCGCGCGTCGATCTCGCGTGAGGCTGGACCCACGTCGCCGATCGCGCCGATGCGCTCGCCATCGATCGCGATGTCCGCGCGGCGCTCGCCCTCCGGCGTGACGAGCGTGCCGCCGCGTATGACCAGATCGGTCAGTCGCCGTCCTCTTCGAGTCGGGACAGGCGGTCGGCCTCGTCCTCCTCCGACAGGGCTTCGACGAGATCGTCGATGTCGCCGTCCATGCGGCGATCCAGGTTCGAGAGGTTGTGGCCGAGGCGCCGATCGGTCAGGCGGTCCTGCGGGAAGTTGTACGTGCGCATCTTCTCGGAGCGCTCGCCGTGGCCGATCTGCGCATTGCGCGCCAGCGACTCGCGAGCGTTGCGTTCCTCGGCGGCGCGTGCGAGAAGCCGCGAGCGAAGCACGTCCATCGCCTTCGCCTTGTTCTTCAGCTGGCTTCGCTCGTCCTGGCAGGTGACCACCTCGCCGGTGGGGAGATGCGTGATGCGAACGGCGGAGTCCGTCGTGTTCACGCCCTGGCCGCCTTTGCCGCCGGCGCGGTAGACGTCGATCTTCAGATCGTCGTCGTTTATGACGAGGTCGGTCTCTTCGGCTTCGGGGAGGACAGCGACGGTCGCGGTCGACGTGTGGATGCGACCCTGGGCCTCGGTTTTGGGGACGCGCTGAACGCGATGGACGCCAGACTCGAACTTCAGTTTCGAGTACGCGCCTCGGCCGACAACCTTGAAGATGACCTCTTTGAAGCCGCCCTTGTCTGATCGGCTGGCGGATAGCTCCTCAGTGCTCCAACGATGCCGCTCGGCGTAGCGGAGGTACATCTGGTAGAGATCGCCGGCAAACAGGGCCGCCTCTTCCCCACCCTCCCCGGCGCGTATCTCCACGATCACGTTCTTCTCGTCGAGCGGGTCGCGCGGCACAAGCTGCGCGCGAAGGCGTGTCGTGAGCTCACCCGCCTTGGCCGTGAGGTCGGTGACCTCCTGCAGCGCGAGGTCACGCATGTCGGCGTCGTCGCCTTCCGAGAGCTGCTGCGCCTCGCCGAGCCGCTTTTCGACGTCGCGGAGCGAGCGGATCGTCTCCACGATCGGGGCGAGCGACGAGAGCTCCTGTCCGACCTCGCGGATGCGGTTGCGATCGGAGGTGGTCTCGGGCGCGCTGACCGCGCGTTCGAGCTCCTCGTAGCGGCCCTCGACTCCCTCGAGCCGGCGGCGCAGTCCAGGCGTGAGCACGTCGGTCATGCCGCGGCCTCCGCTTCGCGGTCGCCGGCGATCGCTTCCTCGAGCGACGCGATCGCGACCTCGATCATCCGCGCGTCGGGGCGCCGTGTGGTCACGCGCTGAAGCAGAAGACCGGGCGCGACCAACAGGCGCATGACGGGCGATCGCTCGTGCGCCGCGCCGAGCCGAAGCGCCTCGTACGAGATCGATGCGACGGGGATGACCAGCGCGAGGCGGACGATGAGATCGACCAACAGGTTCACACGCGGCAGGAACGCGAAGATCACGATCGACACGACAACCACGAGCAGCAGGAACGCTGTGCCGCATCGCGGGTGCGCAGTCGGATAGGGCTCGATGCGCGCCGGCGTGAGCGGGTCGCCGTGCTCGAACGCGTGGATCGTCATGTGCTCGGCGCCGTGATACGCGAACACGCGGCGCACGTCGGGCAGGAACGAGATCGCGATGAGGTAGCCGATAAGCAGCGCAAGCCGGATCAGCCCCTCGGTCACGTTGAGGACGACCGAGCTCGGGATCACGGCGCGCGCGAGGCTCGTGGCGAGATACGGGACGCCGATGAAAAGAAGGAGCGCGCCCACGAGGGCCACGCCCATGATCAGCGTGTTCCCGCCCTTGCCGAGCTGCTCTTCGTGCTCGAGCTGAACGTCGGCCGAGCGCATCAGCATGCGGATGCCGTAGTCGAGAGACTCCCAGAGCACGACGACGCCGCGCACGAACGGAAGCCGCGCGATGCGCGATCGGACCAAAGGGGAGCGCAGCGGCTCGCGGTAGCGGTAGATCTCGCCGTTCGGCTTCCGGCACGCGAGCGCGACCGTGCGACGGCCGCGGATCATGACGCCTTCGATCACGGCCTGACCGCCGTACAGGGCCGGCTGCTGCTTCTTTTCGGTCATGCGGGGCCGCGGGCGGTCAGCACCTAACGGTGCGGGGCGGCCTCCGCGGAGGCGGGTGCGTCGGCCGCTTTCTTCGCGTACCGCTTGGTAAACCGCTCTACGCGACCCTGGATGTCGAGGATGTGCTGCGTCCCCGTATAGAACGGATGGCACCCGGCGCAGACCTCCACGTGGAGCTCCGGCTTCGTCGACCCGGTCGTGTAGCTGCGACCGCAGGCGCAGATGATCTTCGCCTGCATGTAGTTGGGGTGAATCTTTTCTTTCATGGACTGACCTCTATACCGCGACGACGCTCACGCGCCGGCGATCGTCTCGTGCCGCTTTGAATTCCACGGTCCCCGCGATGAGCGCGAAGAGCGTGTGGTCCTTGCCGACACCGACGTTGCTGCCGGGAAGTACCTTCGTGCCGCGCTGACGGACGATGATCGCCCCCGCTTGGACGCGGGCGCCCGCGTATTCCTTGACGCCGAGCCGCTGCCCGGCGCTGTCTCGTCCGTTGCGGGTGGAACCCGCGCCCTTCTTGTGTGCCATTTCCTTAAGCCTCGATCTTCGTGATTCGGAGTGTCGTTTCTTCCTGCCGGTGACCGCGGGTCTTCCGCGACCGCGTCTTGTTCTTGTACTTGAACACGCGGATCTTGGGCCCTCTTCCATGCCCGACGATCTGGGCCGTAACGATGGCGTCGGTCACGAAGGGGGTCCCGGCACGCACGCGAACGCCGTCGGCGAACAGCAGAACCTGGTCGAGGATGACCGTCTCGCCGGCGTCGCCCGCACGGCGATCGACGGTGATGGTGCCCCCCTCTTCAACCCGGTAGCTCCGGGCGCCGCTACGGACGACCGCATACACGGATGTGAACCTCTCCGAACAGAAAAAGTCGCCGCGCTCCGTGCGCGACGTAATGAAAAGTATACCGGACGGCCGTCCCGCGACGGCCGTCCGGTTCGACGCCCACTAGGCCGGTGCTGGCGCGCGCATGGCCGCCGGTGCGTTCGAAAGGCGCATCGAGAAGGTAGCGATGCCGAGCAGGGCGGCCAGACCCATGATCGGCGCGATGAAGGAGACCGGATGCGTGAACGGCTTCGCCCCCTCGCCCGAACCGGCGATGAGCAGGACGGCCACGAACCCGGTGGCACCGATGTTCAGTCCCCAGAAGATGAGCTGATCGGCCCACGGCCAGGCGCGCGGCCGGTCGGCGCTGAGCACCAGGATCGCGCCGAACGCCACGTTGGTCATGAGGCCGATGAAGTACGAATGATCGAGCGCGTGGAGCAGACCGATCGAGACCTTGTTGATGTCGCCCTGCGATGCGATGAACTGCTGGACGAGGACGGCCTCGAGGATCTTGGCGAGCACGAGGAAGCCGACAGCCAGCGCGAGGTGGCGCTTCCAGCCTGCGCCCCAGGACACGCCGAGCGCCGCGCGTCCGAGCCTGACAGCGACAACGACTGCACCGATGAGCGACAGGACCGTCGCGATGCCAGGCAGCGCCTGCGCCATCTGCGGCCCGAGCTGCGGTGCGAGAAGCAGGCTGAACGCGAGGAGCAGTCCGCTGACGAAAAGAAGCCCGATCTGAACGAGCCCGGCGACGGTGCGTCTGCCGCCTCCGGTTAGCTGCCACTCGATGAACCCTGCCGCGACGAGCACGAGGTAGCCGCCGGTCTGCGCGGAGGCGTGCGCGCCGACGAGGTCATTCGTTGGGAGCTGATTGCCGGTCCCAAGGATGATCTGGACGATCACGCCGAGCGTGGAGCCGATGACGAGGGTCGTCAGACCAAAGATGACGGAGAGCTTCGGGATGTCGAGACGACCGAAGCCTTCAGCCATGCCGCGCGATACTGCAAACCACCACCAGTAGAGAACGACGAGAAGCTCGATCGTGCCGAAGATCGCGCGCGCCTGAAAGTTCCCGGACCAGAACGCGAGCACGTACGCCGCGGTCGCAATGGCACTCAGCATCACGTTCCGCGCGAGCGTCGGTCCGGAGGCGCCGAAGATCCAGATCGAGAGACCGATCACGCCCATCGTGATCCACCCGAGCGTGCCGGAGTGGAGGTGCGTGAGCAGCGTGTTGCGATCGAGCGCTCCGAAGAGCTGCGTCGCGTTCGCCAACCCGAGAAGCGCGGTGAGCGTGAAGATGATGAGTCCGTACTGGAATGCGCGTGCCGTAGCTGCTGGATAGCCCATAAAACCCTCCTCCCGCGGCGGCAGGTTAACGCGCCCGGGAGTCGAGCGCGACGACCTGCACGTTCTCTGGGAGTGAACCCCGTGTGACCGAGAGCTTCGGAACGGGCGTGAGCTCCTTCACGCCGAGCTCGTGCAAGAGCCGGTCGAACGGGGCGTGCGCGTCCTTCTTCGCGTCGGGGTCGTACGACATCGGCACGACGACCTTGGGCTCGAGCTGATGGATGACCTCGGCGGCCTTCGCCGCGGTGAGGTTGATGTCGCCGCCGGAGATGGGGACGAGGACGATGTCGACGTCGCCGAGACGTTCGAGATCGGCGGCGGGAAGCTCGTGGCCGAGGTCTCCGAGGTGGCAGATGACGAGATCGTCCAACCGGATCGCGAACACGGTGTTCCGTCCCCTGACAGATCCCTTGGAATCGTCATGGAAGGTCGCGATGCCGGTCACGAGCACCTCGTGGACCTCGTACTCGCCCGGGCCGCGGAGCACCACGGGCTCGCCGCCGACGGACTTGAGACTCGAGTGGCCGAGGTGCTCGTGGGAGATGGTCACGATGGCGGCCTCGGTCTTGGAGATGGCGTGCCCAGATTTGGGGTCGGGCGGGTCCGCCAGCACGACGCCTTCGCGCCCGCGCATGCGAAAACAAGCGTGACCGAGCCAGGTCAGGTCCATGGAGCGGGCCGAGAATACGCGAAATAGGGCGCGGGGCGGTGCCTCTCATCGCCCTCTTAGACGTGACCCTTATCTATAGGGCGTGACAGGCCGAAATTCCTGGGCGGAGGGGACGGAGCGATGACGGTGTTCAGAGGAATCCTGATGACCTGGCCGGGTCGGATCTTCGCCGTCGCCCTCATCGGGTTGATCGCGGGCGGTGCGGTTTTCGTCTCGCGCGCGAACGCCCCCGCCGCGAAGGCGGAGATCCGCACGCAGGCCGTCACAAAGGGCTCGGTCATCCAGAGCGTCGCCGTGTCCGGATCCGTCGCCGCGTCGAATCAAACGAAGATGAGCTTCAAGACCGCGGGCAAGATCGCGGCGCTCTACGTCTCCGTCGGACAGCAGGTGACCGCGGGTCAGCCGCTCGCCAAGCTCGACACGACGGATCTCGAGGCTGCGCTCGCGCAAGCGCAGGCGAATCTGGTGACCGCGCAGAACAACTACAACCGAACAGCGTCCACCACGAATGACTCGCAGAAGGCTCTGAACCAGGCTCGCCAGCAAGCCGCGCAGGACCTCGCGACGGCGCAGGCCGCGCTCAACAAGATCACCACCAACTACGCGTCAGCGAAATCGAATTTCAGCTCGTACACCGACAACGCCACGAGCGGAATTTCGAGCTTCCAGGACAGCCTCAACACGATCCAGTCGCAGATCGACGGACTCATCGCCGAGATGAGCACGATCGTCGGCGGCGGCGATACCGGCGATCTCCGCAACGCACTGAACGCAATTAGCAGTGCGAAGTCTCCTGCGTTGCAGAACGCTCAGGCGAATTCCCTGACACTGCTCTCGCCGGCGCTCGCCGACTACCGGAGCGCCCGAAGCGCGTTGCTGTCGGTCGTGGCCGACTTCGACGCCGCGTCGGCCGCGGGCAGCGACACGACCAGCATCGCGAGCAGTCTCCAGCTCGCGCTGACCAACTACACGATCGCGACCTCGCGACTGACCAGCGCGCTCGACACGACCTCCGCAGTGCTCACGACGGTCCAGAGCAGCGTGACCACCGCCCAATCCTCTCTGAACACCCAGGCCACGAAGGACCTGCACACACCGTTCGACCAGTGGCGAGCCGATCTGGCCACGCTGTACACGCTGGTCGGCGGCCAGCAGCAGAACGTTTCGACGGTGAAGCTGAAGATCACGCAGGCGACGACGTACCTCGGGACCGTCAACGACGCCGTCGGCGGTTCGATCGCGACCGCGACGCAGAACGTGACGAACACCGCACAGCGGGGACAGCAGTCGATCGACGCGGCAACGACCTCGCTGAGCTCGAAGCCCTATGACCTCGCGAGTTCCCAGGCGAGCGTCGACAACGCGGCCTCGGCCGTGGACACGGCGCAGAACAACCTGACGAACGCGACGATCACCGCGCCGACCGCCGGCGTGGTCGCCTCGGTCGCGTCTCAGGTCGGCGAGACCGCCGCGAATCCGTTCATGGTCCTCGCGAACACGACCGCGCTGGTCCTTCACGGGACCATCGGCGAGAGCGACGTCGCGAAGGTGAAGCTCGGCCTCGTCGCCAACATAGCCGTCGACGCGGTTTCCGCCGCCGGGCGCATGACCGGCCGCGTGACCTCGCTCGATCCGCTCGCGACGATCCAGTCCGGCGTCCCGGTCTACGGGATCGACGTCACCATCGATCTTCCGAACAATCAAGTGAAGCCGGGCATGACCGGCACAGCGACCGTGATCATCGCGAGCAAGCAGGGCGTGCTCACGGTGCCGAATCTCGCGATCCGCACCACTGCCGGCCGGCGCTACCTGCAGGTGTTGAAAGATGGCGAGGCCGTCGACACGGACGTGACCTTCGGGATCGCGAACGACACGACGACCGAAGTGGTGACTGGCGTGGCCGAGGGCGACCTCGTGGTCCTGCCCGCGGCGCGCGCGACCGCGACGGCGCGGCCGGGCGCGGGCGGCGGTGGGTTCGGCGGCGGCGGTGGCGGAGCCCCCGTGATCATCGGCCGATGATCCAAAGCGTCGTCCAGCTCCGCGGGATCACCAAGACGTACCGCATCGGGCGGGACATCACCGTGAACGCGCTGCGCGGAGTGGACCTGGACGTCCGGCCCGCGGAGTTCCTGGCGATCATGGGCCCGTCGGGGTCGGGGAAGTCGACGCTCATGAATGTCCTCGGCTGCCTCGACGTCGCCGACGGCGGCACGTACATCCTCGCCGGCGAGAACGTCAACAAGCTCTCCGACGATCAGCTCGCCTCGATCCGCAATAAGCACGTCGGCTTCGTATTTCAGACGTACAACCTGCTCTCGCGACTGAACGCGATCGAGAATGTCGAGCTTCCACTCATCTACGGCGGCGATCGCAAAGAGCGGCGCCAGCGCGCGCTGGCCGCGCTCGAGCAGGTCGGCCTCGGCGACCGGATCCATCACCGGCCCAGCGAGCTCTCCGGCGGTCAGCAGCAGCGCGTCGCGATCGCTCGCGCGCTCCTCAACGACCCCTCGATGATCCTCGCGGACGAGCCGACAGGGAATCTCGACTCGCGCTCGAGCGCGGAGATCCTGTCGATCTTCCAGCGGCTCAACGACCTGGGTAAGACCGTCGTCATGGTCACGCACGAGCCTGACGTCGCCGCGCATTGCAAACGCGTCGTGCGCATGCGCGACGGTCTCATCGCCCGCGACGAGCTCGTCCCGCGCCCGCGCCGCGCCGAAGAGGAGCTTGCGGTGGGCATCGGGGCCGCCGAATGAAGCTCTACGACTCGTTCCGATCGGCGCTGCAGTCGCTCGTCGTCAACAAGCTGCGCTCGGCTTTGACGATGCTCGGCGTGATCATCGGCGTCGCCGCGGTGATCGCGATGGTCAGCGTCGGCAATGGCGCGTCGCAAAGCGTGCAGAACACGATCCTCAACCTCGGTTCGAATCTCGTGACGGTGACGCCGCAGAACGGGACGGACCAGGGCCTTCGCGGAGCCGGGGCACAGGCGCAGACCTTGACGATCGACGACATGCGATCGATCCAAGACCAGCTGGGCGATTCGATCTCAGCTGCTGAAGCGGAACAGCAGGCCGGCCGCTGGCAGGTCACAGCCGCAGGACAGAACACCAACACGACCGTGACCGGTGTGACCGAGGACTATCCGATCGTGCGCGACTGGGGCCTCGACAGCGGCGATTTCTTCACGGCATCCGACATCAACGT
The DNA here is from genome assembly GCA_038040345.1 of Chloroflexota bacterium. Taxonomy (GTDB): domain Bacteria; phylum Chloroflexota; class Limnocylindria; order P2-11E; family P2-11E; genus 3-1-20CM-2-70-9. The sequence continues at coordinate 686,296 of JBBPIQ010000001.1, read as the reverse complement.
GAACGCGCAGGTCGCCGTGCTCGGATCGACGACCGCGGCGAACCTGTTCGGTGACATCGACCCTGTCGGGCAGACGATCCAGCTACGGCAGGCATTCGGTGGTGGCGGCCAGGGCGCGGCGGCGCAGCGGGCGCGGATCCTGAACTTCCGCGTCGTCGGCGTGCTCGGTACGAAGGGCAGCACGTTCGGACAGATCCGCGACGACCAGATCCTCGTGCCGCTCACCACTTCGCAGCACGTGCTGACCGGCCAGCTGAATCGCGTGAATCAGATCGTGATCAAGGCGACGTCGAGCGAAACGATGGATCGCACGACGAGCGACGTGAGCAACATCCTCCTCGTACGCCACAACATCGCGGATCCGGCGAGCGCGGACTTTGCGGTCACCAACCAGAACGACACGCTCGCCGCGCTCTCGTCCGTCACAGGCACGTTCACGCTTCTGCTCGGCGCGATCGGCGGGATCTCGCTGCTCGTCGGCGGCATCGGGATCATGAACATCATGCTCGTGTCCGTGAACGAGCGGACGCGCGAGATCGGCATTCGTAAGGCCGTCGGCGCGCGGCGCGGCGACATCCTCAACCAATTCCTCATCGAAGCGGTGGCGCTCACCGGTCTCGGCGGCGTGATCGGCATCCTGCTCGGATGGGCGATCACCGAGGTCGTCCATCGCATCCCGCAAGCAGCGAGCCTGCCGCTCCTCATCACGAGCGGCACTGTGATCATCGCCGTGGGCGTTTCGGTCGCGATCGGCGTCGTCTTCGGGCTCTACCCGGCGATGCGCGCGGCGCGGCTCCATCCGATACAGGCACTCAGATATGAATAGCGAAACAAAGGGGTTTGAAATGAAGGCACCACAGATCGTGATCGGAGTGGTCGCGGCGCTCGCCCTCGCGGGCGGCGGCTTCGCGGCTGGCATGACGTTCGACAAGGCGCAGACCCCGAGCACGAACACGGCGGGCGCGACCGGAGCGACCGGAGCGCGCGGCGGGACCGGCGCACGCGGCGGCTTCGGCGGCGGCGGGACCGGCGCGGCCACCGGGCAGCAACCAATCACCGGACGCATCCTCGCTGTGAACGATGGCTCGATCACAATCGCCGCGGTCGACCGTGGTGCGGGACAGAACGCGCAGGCGTCGGCCTCGCCCGCGACGACATCCGAAATCGTGCTCGTCGGTGCGAGTACGCGGATCGTGAAGACGACCGAGGCTGATGTGAAGCTCAGCGACCTCAAGGTCAACGATCAGATCACCGTCGTCGGGACCACCGACGCGACGGGGATGGTTTCGGCGACCGCGATCGTCGTCGGCTCCACGAACATCCTGGGGCAGCTCTTCGGCTCGCAGACCGGAGGCGCCGGCCTCGGCGGCGGCGCGCGACCGAGCGCGAGCCCGACAAAGGCGCCGTAACTCCACTCGATTAGCTTCATGGCGTGACGCGCGGATTTCGGCTTCCGGACCGGACCTACCTGCCCGCGATCTTCGAGCACCTCGCGATCGCTCTGGAGGACCAGCAGGAGATCCTCGCCGCGTGGCCCTCACCCGATATGGACTCGGAGATCTGGAGGTCCCTCGAGCGCGCGTACGAGGCGCTCGTGAACGAGCTCGGTGGGTTCGCGCCGCTCGAGCTTCCCCGACCTGCGGTCGAGTCCACACCGCTCGGACGTTACTTCTTTGTTTACGTGTACCTGGCGGCGCTGGCGGACGTGCGCCGATTCCACGTACAGCGCAGGGTTCCAGACGAGATCTCGTGGGCGACGCTCGCGGACCTCGGGCGCAACCTCAACCGCGACCGCCTTCTGCTCGGCGACGGAGGTCTACGGACGAGCGGCTGGCTGACGCTGCATTTCCGCGGGTCGCTCTATGAGCTCGGCCGTCTGCAGTTCAATCGGATGAACGTGCTCGCCGCGCGTGTCGCCGACGCGTTTCGCGAGGGTGACCCCGCGCTCGGCATCCACATACCCGAGAGCGGTCCGCTCACACCCGAGGCGTGCGACGACTCACTCGGCCAAGCGCATCCGTTCTTCGCGGGCCATTTCCCGGAGACGCCGACACGCCTTGGGATCTGCACGTCGTGGCTGCTCGATCCGCAGCTCGCCGAGTACGTCGCGCCGGACTCGAACATCATGCGGTTTCAGCGCCGCTTCAAACTCGTCGGTGACGGCTACGACGGCGACGCGGACGTGCTGCGCTTCGTCTTCCATCGCATCGCGCCGAACTTCGATGAGCTCCCGCAGCGCACGACTCTCGAGCGCGCAATCGTCACGCATTTGCGCGTGGGAAAGCACTGGCGAAATCGGACCGGCTGGCTGGAGCTCTAGCGGCAGGTCACGCGTCCCGCCGGCGGATTAGCACGACCGTGAGCAGCGCGCAGCCGGCCGCGAGAGCAGTGAAGAGTCCGAACTCGATCCACTGGAACTTTGCGTAGCGCTCCGCGGGTTGATAGACGAACCGCTGTCGCACACCAAATGTTGCGAGGTACGTTCCCATATCCGTGGGACCGCCGGCCGTCGCCGACCTCCCGAAGCCCTGCATGAGCTTATCGATATCCCTGAAATCGACCGGTCGGTCCTCTGCGTCGACCGTCGTCTGCCCTAGGACCCAGGCCTTCGCCGGCGCCGTTACTTCCGATGAATACGCGTTTCCATACGCCACGAGCGGCGGCTCGTAATTCGGACGAAGCTCGGCCGCGACGAGCGCCCGCGCCCCCGTGAAGAGGAGCAGGCCAAGGAACATGCCGGTGAGCGCCCGCCGTGAGAAGGCACCGACGAGTCCACCTACGGCGATGCCGAACAGCCAGTACCCGACCATGGGCGGCCCGTCGATATCGAACCCATCAAATGGGGTCTTGATACCTCCGGGGAGCCCGTTCAGAACGCGTGCCGCCCATCCAAGCTGCGCGAGGACCAGCGCGCACACGAAGGCTGTCGCGAGGACCAAACCGATCTTCGTGGCGCTCCACCGAACGCGACTTATTGCTTGAGTGAGGGCAAGGCGGTGGGTCCCGCGCTCGAAATCTCCGCCGAAGAGCGGTCCGCCGACAAACGAAGCGGCCAGGGCGGGAACGAGAAGCAACGCGCCGACTAGGTACGGCGCCGGACCGATCCGCCGCATCCACTCCACACTGAGGTCGACGCAGTTCACGTTCGTGTTGGGGAGCGGAACACAGGTGTCGACACCGAGAGCGGCGCGTTGGGCTGCCGCGTAGCTTCCCATTACCGCTAGTCCGATCGCGAGCAACGCCGCGGCGATCGCCATCGCGACAAGCTGAGCGCGGTGTTCGCGCAGCGTGAGCCAGATCATTTGGACACCTCCTCGCGCTCCGATCGCAGATAACCGACGACGATCTCCTCGAGCGTCGCCTGGCGGACCTCGGTCCCGTCCTGGGACGCAGCGGCGTGACCGCGAAGCAGGCGCGTCGTTTGCCGCTCCGCGTGCCGGACCTCGATTACCTCGCCGTCGTCAACGGGCTCGCCCGCGCTGCGGCGCGGACCGCTCACAACAACGTGGGACCGCACAAGCTGGTCCGCGTCGCCCGAAATGCGCACCCGCCCGTCGACCAGGATCACGACGTATTCGCATACGCGTTCGACATCGGCGAGGACGTTCGATGAGAGGATCACGCTCGGGCCGTTCTCGGCGACAACGCCCATGAGCTCCTCGAGGAGCTCGAGGCGAGCGACCGGGTCGAGATTCGCGACGGGTTCATCCAGCAGAAGCACATCGGGGCGCTTCCCGAGCGCGAGCGTGAGCGCCAGCTGAGCGCGCTGCCCGGTGGAGAGGGATCGCACCGGACGGTCGAGCGGCAGAGCAAAATGCTTCACACGCGCAAGCGCGTAGGCGTGGTCCCATCGCGGATTCAGCCGGCGGCCGATCTCAAGGGTCTCGGCGACCGTGAAGCCTTGGTGAAGCGGGTCCTGCGCAACGAAGCCGACGCGCGCGAGAAGCGCCACAGCATCACGGGAAGGGTCAAGCCCGAGGACGCGGATCCGTCCCGAACTCGGCCGGTGGAGACCGACCGCGATGTTCAAAAGGGTGGTCTTCCCGGCGCCGTTCGGCCCGACGAGACCGGTCACCTTCCCGCCTGCGAGCGAGAGGTCGCACCCGCGCAGGGCTTCGGTCCTTCCATACCGCTTCGTCAGGCCGGATGTCTCAAGCACGACGTCCATGAGCAGCCTCCTTCTCGGGGAATGCGTCGTTCAGTGCGAGGGTCATCAGGGCGACGACGCTCTCGCGATCGAGGCCCGCCGCAAGAGCGCTCGCGAGCAAACGATCCAGCGACCGGCGCAGCGGTTGATGGACCGTGCGCGCGAGCGGAGCTGGCGCATCGTCCGCGACAAAGGTTCCCGCGCCCGGCCGGCTGTACACGAATCCTTCACGTTCGAGCTCGCGGTACGCCTTGAGGACGGTGTTCGGGTTTATGGCCAGGTCTTCGACGACCTCGCGGGCGGTGGGTAGCCGATCGCCGGGTTTCAGCATCGCGTACTGCACCGCGTGCTTGACCTGATGGACGAGCTGTAAATAGGTCGGCACGCCTGAGCTCGGATCGAGGCGGAAACGGATAGTAGCCACTTTCACTACTACACTAGTGAAATAGGGAAAGCGCGTCAAGCGAGCTACATCTTTTCGGGAGCGCTGACTCCAAGCAGTCCGAGCGTCTGACGAAGCGCGACCTGCACCGCCTGAACCAGGCGTAAGCGCGCTTTGGACCGCGCGACATCCGCTTCGTCGACCACGCGGTGGTCGCGATAGAACCCGTGGAACGCACCGGCGAGCTCGAGCGCATAGGTCGTGAGCTGATGCACGCCGTAGTGCTGGCGGACGTCGTCGACGAGCTCGGGAAAACGAAGAACGAGCCGCACGAGGTCGAGCTCGCCCTTGTCGGTGAGCAGCGCGGTATCGGCGCCGTTCGTGTCGATCCCACGCTCGGAGGCGGTCCGCAGGATGCTCGCGATGCGCGCGTGCGCGTACTGCACGTAATAGACGGGGTTCTCGTTCGACTGCTGGACCGCGAGCTCGAGATCGAAGTCGAGCTGGCGGTCCGCGCTGGATTGGAGAAAGAAGTAGCGCGTCGCGTCCTTGCCGACGGCCTCGATGACCTCCTCGAGCAGGAGGAACTGGTTCGTTCGTCTCTGCATGCGCTTGAGCACGCCCTCGTGCAGGAAGCGCACGTACTGATAGAGAACGACCTCGAACTTCTCGAGCAGACCGAGCGCCTCCATCGCGGCGCGCATCTGGATGAGGTGGTAGTGCGTGTTCGATCCCCAGATGTCGATCTTCTTGTCGAAGCGCCGATCGCGCAGTGACTGAACGTGGTACGCGATGTCCTTCCCGAGATAACCCGGCTCGCCGTTCGAGCGAACGAGGACCCAGCCCTCTTTGTCGTCGACCGACTCGCTCGCCTCGAACCAGACGGCGCCGTCCTTGTCGTAGACCTTGCCGAGCTTGCGCAGCTCGGCGAGCGTCCTTTCGAAGTAGCCCGACCGCATCATCTCGGCCTGCGAGAACCACGTGTCGTACCGGATTCCGAGCATGGCCGTCACGCGCTTCGCTTCACCCAGGACCCACTCCACGCCCTCGGGCGCGAACTTCTTCGCCTGCTCTTCGAGCGGGAGCTTCATCCAGTTGTCGCCATCACGCGTCTTGATCCCGGCGGCGATGTCCTTCACGTACTCGGCGGGATACGCATCGGCGGGGATCTCGATGTCCTCGCCGTGGAGCTGCCGGTAGCGGATGGCGATGGAGCGGCCGAACGTGTCGAACTGGGTTCCGGTGTCCTCGACGTAGTACTCGCGCTCGACCCTCGCGCCCGAGAACTCGAGCACCGACGAAAGCGCGTCGCCGAGCGGCCCGCCGCGCGCGTTCGCTACGGTGAGCGGCCCCGTCGGATTCGCGGAGACGAATTCGACCTGCATGCGCTTGCCGGCAAGGGTCTTCGAGCGGCCGAAGTCGGTGCCCGCGCGCACGATCTCGTCGACCTGCGCGGCGAGCCACTTCTCATCCAGGCGCACGTTCACGAAACCGCTCAGGTCTTCGACCGCGGCGATCGGGGAAGCGATGCGAACCCGCTCGCCAATGGCTTTTGCGATATCACGCGGGGGCTTGCGCACTTGCTTCGCCAGCTTGAGCGCGACGTTCGAAGCGTAATCGCCGTGCTCCGGATTGGCGGGACGCTCCACGTCGACAGGTACGCCGTCGAGGTCAGGCCACCCGAGCTCCTTCGACGCGCGCGCGAGGGCATCTTTGATCGCGGCGGCGACCTGGTCGCGGAGGAGCGTCGTCACCCGCGCGAGTCTGGGACAGCGAGGGTGCGCACGCCAACATCGCCACTGGGCCTATGCGTCGCGAAGAGTCGCCAGGTGAGGACCGCCGCGAGCCCGTACGCGACGACGAGCGTGACGAGGTTGGCCGTGAACCCCTCGGGCCCGAGCCGCGCGCGTATCGCGCCCGAGAGGATCGCGCCGACCGCGTTCGCGGCGCTCCAGGCGAGCGCGAAGACGGCGTTCGCCCCGGCGCGCTCCGCCGGCGTGAAGGACGAGAGCTGGAAGGCGTTCACGGTCCCGCTCGCGCCGAACATCAGGAAATGGCGCGTCGCGAGCGCGCCGACGGCGATCGGTAGTGCGCCGGTGAACGCGGCGACGAGCGCGAAAGGCAAGGACAGTGCCTCCACGAGAACGATCGACGGGATCGCCCCGAGGCGCGCCGCGACAAAGCGGCCGTGGAGCAGCGCGCCGATGCTGCCGGCGACCGCGAGGACGCCGAGGACGAGGCCGAGGGCTGAGAACGGCACTCCGTAGCGGTCGGCGAAGAAGAGGTTCACGAACGGGAGGAAGCTGCCCGCGCCGAAACCGAAGAGGATCTCGATGGCGAGAAAGCGCCGCACGAGGTCGTTGCGCGTCGGCGCCGCGAGGGTGTGCTGGGCGACAGGCACAGCACGGATCGCGAGGATGGGAACGATCGACGCGGCCGCGATGATGCCGCCGCTCCCGACGAGAGCTCGCAACACGAGCGCGTCGTCCGGTCGAGCGCCGAGTAGCGACGCCACCGGCGTCGCGAGCGCGCCCGCGATCACGCTCGAAAGGAACGCGGCCGTCGTGCCGAGCGCGACCTGCTGGCCGAAACGCGTCGCGCGCCGCGCGGCGTCGGTCGCATCCGCAAGGAGCGCGGCGCCAGAGGAGCTCGCGATGATCCCCCCGAAGCCGACGAGCATCGCCGAGAGGAAGACCGCGCCAAGCGCGTTGAAGATGAGGATCCCGAAGATGCCGATCCCGGTGAGCGTGCCCCCGAGAAGGATCGCCGCACGGCGCGATCGCCCGCGTGTGAAGATCGCCGCCGGGATCGCTCCGGCGACGACGCCGAGAGCTTCCGCCCCGGCCAGGAGTCCGATCGCGAACGCGTCGAAGCCGAGTGAGCGGTATAGGAAGTTCAGGTAGAACTGCGCGACGCCGAGGCCGAAGCTCCCCAGACCCGCCGCGATGAGGTAGAGGACGGCGTCGCGCCGTCCGAGCGTCGTCGCTATGGAAGGTCGCCTGCCGCGCGTACGCCGGTCACGCCCAGACTTACCTCCGCGGAGCCCTCGCCGTTTCCGCGCTCGCGCCAGCCGCGGCCTTGCGGCGCCGAGCCGTCGGACGAACGGCGTCCGGCTCGACCATCTGGCCGACCGCGGTCGCGCGCACCTCGAGGTCGACATGGGCGTCGGGCTCGATGGTGACGTTCCACATCGAGGCGATCTCCAACTGCTGATAGACGCGTTCGAAGCCCTGCTCGGAGTTGGTGATCGAGTAGATCGGCCGTGTCGTCACCTCGCACGGCGGATCGATAGCAATTGCGATGTCAAAGTGCTTCGATTCCGAGTGAACGGCGATTTCTGACACATGCCGCGCGTCGATCGGCTTTCCCGCGGTCGTCTTCCGCGTGCCGACCGTGATCACGTCGGCCGGGTTCTGCTCGGAAAGCAGACCGATGTTCGACGTGCTGGTGAACTGGAGACTTATCGCTTCCTCGCCGTCGTTGCGAAGGCGGTAGCGGACGCCAGCGGCGAGCCCTTCGTCGGCGATGCGGATGTCCTTGCGGATCCCGAGGCCGGGAACGCTCGCGAGAGAGCGCGGCGGCGGCTCGAGGATGAGGCTCACGGTGCGCGCCTCGCGCTGCGGGGTGAGCTGGTAGTAGTACGCGTGCAGCACGACCGGCTCGGCCTTTCCGACGCGGAAGCTGTCCTGGAAGAACGCGCGGCGCGCGACGTCGTATTCGAGAAGCTTCGAGAGGCCGCGCTCCCGTGCGCGCACGGCCTCGTGGATGGACTTCGACTCTTTTTCTGCTGCCTTGCCGACGAGGACCTTGCCGAGTTTTTCGGCGCGACGCAGCGCTTCGTGCTCGGCCTCCGGCCGGCGCGCGAGGGTGTCGACGAGGTTGGTCGCCGACGCGTAGATGTCCCACTCGATGACGGCGCCGCCCTGGACGTGCACGAACACGGCACCCGCGTTCCCACGGAAGATGTATTCGTCGTAGCCGTCGACGTCGTAGTCGCGCTGCTCGCCGGCCGCGGTGCGCCGCTCCGACAGGATCCGTTCTGCCTTCAGCAGGGAGGCGTACGCGTCGGCACGAAGGTGCGGGAAGTAGATGCCGCCGAAGACGCCATGCCAGTACACGTCGTTGCCCTGTGCGCGCCACAGGTTCTGCTGCGCCTGACGGACCTCGGCCGATGCGTCGAGGATGCTGCGGCGCGCGAGCTCCTCGCTGACGATGAGCATCCGCTTGTGGAGGGCGTTGGATTCAGGGTATTTCGCGAGGAAGTTCCGCCAGAGCGGAGCGGCAACGAGCGCTGAAGACTCGTCGCCGAGCTTGTTCCGCGCCTGCTGGTACCGCTTCGCAGCGTTCGGCTCAAGTGCCCACTCAGCCATCTCGGGATACGACCCGGATGGGATGTAGATACGCCGCGCGGGCTTCTGGAAGACCCAGGCGTCTTCGAGCGTCGTCGTCTGGATGAAGTCGGCCTGCGCGATCGCCGAGAAGAACTGCTCGAGCCAGCCGTCCTTGTGCACGCGCTGGTAGGTGCCCGGCCAGCCGCCGAACTTCTCGCCGTCATCCGCATAGACGACGAGACGCGCGCCCTCGTCGGCTCGGGCGCGGAGCTCCTTCATCGTTGCGCTCACGTCGCGGAACGGGATGAGGTAGCGGAGCTTCACGCTTCCGGGGAAGACGATGACCGGAAGGCCCTGGTCTTCCGTGACGTACGACTCGCCGAGCTCCTGCGGGCGGAGTCCCGCCTGGAGGAAGTGCTCGTCATCGAGGACCGTGTACGCGACTCCCGCTTCGGCGAGGAGAGACGGGAGGTGGGGCTCCCACACCCGCTCGGTCAGCCATGCGCCCAACGGGCGCTGTCCGAAGATCGCGTGAACCCGATCGGAAAGCGCCCGAATCTGGGCGACGCCGTCGCGCCGAGGCACACCGACCAGAACCGGCTCGTAATAGCCCCCGGAGAGGAGCTCTATCTGACCCCTTCGGACCAGGTCGGAGAGGTCCCCGATGACGTCTGGGCGGTTGGCTTCCAGCCAATCGAGGAGCGGCCCCGAGAAGTGAAGGCTGGCCTTTACTTCGGGGTGCCGATAGAGGGTGGCCACGAGGGGGGCGTACGCCCGCTCGGTCACATCCTGGAAGACTGACGGGAAATTCCCGGCCGGCTGGTGCTGGTGAAACACCAGCGCCAATCGCAGGCGATCGGCCACTCGAGATGCATTTTACCAAAAATGGTGTCCCGGACGGACTTCGTACAGAACGCTCGGCTGCTTGTCGACGAACTCGACAGCGTTGCGTTAGTCCCGCAGGCTTTGGGTCAGATGTTTGGACGCTTGATTATCTACGGGGCGCTGGCCCTGGCCCTCGGCATAGTGGTCGTGAGCGCGTGTGGGCCCCAACCGGACGTGGCCTCGTCGCCGACGGCGACCCCGACTGCGTCCGCTTCCCGGTCAGCGAGCCCCACGGCGACGGCCTCGGTCCCGCCGATCGCGACGGCGACTGCTCGACCGACCAGCTCTCCGACGACCGTCCCGACCGCAACCGCAAGCCCGGGATCCACGCCCGCTGCGGCGTGCCCTCGGACGACCGGCGGGAACGCGAGCAACCAGGCCCAGCTGGTCGCGGTGCGGGTGGCGCACCAGCCCGGCTTCGATCGCCTCGTCTTCGAGTTCGGTCAGAGCACCGCGCCCGGGCCTTTCGGCATGCCGGCCTACACCGTCGAGACCGCGACCTCGCTCTCCGGGCCGAGCGGGCAGCCGGTCACGATCGTCGGCAACGCGCTCTTCGGGACGCGGTTCCAGAACGCCTCGACCCAAAACCCGAATGGCACGCCGAGCTACACCGGGAGCAACGACATAAAGCCGACGACGCCGCTCATCAAAGAGGTCAAGATCGTCGAGGACTTCGAGCGAGTGCTGCTCTGGGGCGTCGGCCTCGACCACCTCGCGTGCCCGAAGGTGACCGAGCTCGCCGGACCCTTCCGGGTCGTCCTCGATTTCCCAACCCCGCCTTGACCCATAATTAGGTCTCCGCAAGAACTTTCAGGGGAGCGCTCCATCGTGGCCGAAGCACAAAAGCTCAGCGTCCGTCCGCGCCAGGTCCTCGGTAAGAAGGTGAACACCCTTCGCCGCCAGGGTCTGCTCCCGGGTGTTGTCTCCGGCGGGCACGCCGATTCGACGCCGGTCGAGACGGATCAGCACGCCTTCGAGCTCTCCTATCGCCGTTGGGGCAACACGACCCTTCTCTCGCTCACCGGGCTCGATGGCGGCGACGTGCCGGCCCTGATCTACGACGTGAGCCGCGACCCCGTCAGCGGCAAGATGCTCCACGTGGACTTCGCCCGCGTTTCGCTCACCGAGAAGACGCACGCGGACGTGCCGCTCCACTTCGTGAACGAATCACCCGCCGTAAAGACGCTAGGCGCCGTACTGCTCCATGCGCGGAGCGAGGTCACCGTCGAAGCATTCCCGCAGGACATGCCCCGCGCGATCGAGGTCGACCTCTCAGGACTGCTGGAGATCGACGACGCGATCTTCGTCCGCGACCTCGTGGTCGACGCGACCTTGATCAAGGTCGAGAACGACCCAGACGAGCTTGTGGTCAAGGCGGTCCCGGTGAAGGTCGAAGCGGAGCCGACGCCAGCCGAGGTTGCCGCACCCGTCGAGGGCGAGGCCGCCGCGGCAGGTGAAGAGGGCGAAGCCGCCGCACCGGCCGCTGGCGCCGAGGGCGCGAAGCCTGCAGCCGCGGGCGCGAAGCCTGCCGCAGCCGGCGCGAAGCCCGCAGCTGCGGACGCTGCGAAGGGCGCCGCACCGAAGGCGCCTGCTGGTGGAGCGCCGAAGAAGGGCTAACGCGTTGCTGGCCAGCGCCGCCGGGCGACCGGCGGTCTCGCGGGTCCCTCCGGCGACCACGTAGGGTCGCCGGCCCCCACTCGCCGCCATTCACCCGACGTCGCTGGCAGGCGGAGGTTCTTAGGTCTCGAAGTCCTTCAGCGAGGCATCCGGGAACGGGTTGTCCGCATGCTCGAGGCTTCGCAGCTCGGTCTCGTCTTCGGTGGAATCGCCGGAGTGCGCCAGCGCGACTGCGCGGCGGAAGCGATGAACGTGCGAGCGGAAGCGCTCGACCGCGTAGTCGGCGGCCTGCCCCGTCGTGACGAGGAACGGCCAGTCGCTCGATTGCGCGAGCAGGAGCTCGCGCACCGCCTGGCGCGCGGCGCGGTCGCGAAAGGGATCGTCCCGAGGGGGTGAAGCGCGAAGACCGTCCATCTCGCGCGCGAGACGGCCGAGCTCGTCCCACATCCACGCGGTTCCCTCGTTCAGCCAAGTCGAGTGATCGTTGTTCTTTCCCCAGGATCCTTCCGAGAGCGCGATGCGCTCCTTCGGCGGCTCGCGGTCGAGGTACTCAGCCGCTGTGGCAACGCGAATGTCGGACTCGGTGAGCTCGCGCAGGACGAGTCCGAGCCAATCCACGCCCTCGAACCACCAGTGACCGAAGAGCTCGCTGTCGAATGTCACCGCGAGCAGCGGGTCGCGGCCGTCCGCGCTCCGACCCGCCATCTCGTTCCGGACGACGTCCACGAAGTGACGCGCGTGATCGCGCACGCGCTCGGCCGCCCGGTTTGGCGAGTACACCTCTTTTTCGCCGAGTCCCGTGTGGACCGAGGTCACGCGCCAATAACGCAGCCCGCTCATCGTGTCCTTGCGATGGAACTCGCGGTAATGCGCATCGCCGGGATAACCGGTGACCGCCGACCACACCTGACTCGAGACGCGATCGTGCCGCGCGATCGCGGCGACATCGGAATCGCCCACGTAATAGGGACGCAGGAGATCGACGTCACTCGATGTTGTTGACGCCTCCATGACCTGGACTCGTTCTTCGTGGGGCGCCCAACGACCGAGCTCGCTCTGCCCGCGACGGCGCCGGACATCGCCGGCGGGACGCGCGTGTCCGGGCAGAAGCGCGGCGTCGGTGAAGAAGTGCGTGATGCCATGCGCGGCGAGTGCCTTCTCTAGGCCAGGTGTGTACGCGCACTCCGGCAACCAGATGCCGGTGGGATCAAGGCTGGTGAGTCGGCGCGATGAACGACGGCCGATTCCTAGCTGCGCCTCGACCGATGGCCGGTCAAGGAGCGGCAAATAACCGTGCGTCGCAGCTGAGGTGAGGATCTCGACGTGACCCGTCTTCGCGAGATCCGCGAACGCGCCGACGAGGTCGCGACCGAAGCGCGTTCGGTACGCCTCGCGCAAGCGACGATAGGAACCGACATAGAAATTGGCGAGCTCGGCACGACCCTGGTCCGGTGCGTCGCTGAAGCGCCGAACGTCCTTCTCGGCGCGCAGGACCTGATCGTCGATGTACTCGAGCGTGCGGACGTTGATGTCACGGTCGGCGAGCTGCTCGATGAGGATCGGCGTGAGCCCGATGACTATGCGATACGCGACCTTCGCGTCGCGAAGATCGTGGAGGAGCACAAGCAACGGCAGATACGTGCCGAGCACCGCCTCGTGGATCCACTCCTCACCGTGCGGCCACCGGCCCGCGCCGCGGCAATACGGGAGATGCGAATGGAGGGCGAGGACGAAGGTCCCCATCGCGCGTACTGTCGCCGAAAACGCGGTCCCACGCGGAGCGATACTGTTACCCAACCGCACGGGGAGGTGTGTCAATGGCGCGATCTATGAGACCTCTAGCCATCCTTGCCTTTGTCGCCCTACTGGTGGCGACCGCCTGTTCGTCGGGCGGGAACGCGCCCGGGACAGGGGCATCCGGCAGCACGATCAACGTCATGTCGCTCTGGGGCGCCAGCGAGCAGGACAACTTCCAGAAAGTGCTCGACGCCTTCAAGACGAAGACGGGCGTGACCGCGAAATACGAATCGATCCGCGCGGACTACGCAACGACCCTTCAGACGCGCATCTCGGGCGGCAATCCGCCTGACGTCGCCATCATCCCGGGGATTGGCTTCCTCCGGCAGTTCGCGCGTCAAGGGTCGCTCAAGAAGGTGGCCGACCTCGGCGTCGACGTGAACGCCCTCAAGTCGAACTACCCACCGGGAATTCTTGAGATCGGTCAGGTCGACGGGACCCAGTACGCGATCATGGTGAAGTTCAACAGCAAGAGCACGGTGTGGTTCCGACCGGATAAGTTCAAGACATTCGGCGTCACGGCGCCGACGGACTTCGCCGGTTTCACGAAGCTCCTCGCCGACATCAAGGCCAAAGGCCAGACGCCGCTCGGACTCGGTGCGGGTGACTCGTGGACGCTCACCGACTGGTTCGAGAGCATCTACGTCCGGCAGGCCGGCCCGGACAAATACGACAAGCTCTTCAGCGGCACGCTTCCGTGGACCGACGCGTCCGTCGCGACGGCCATCGACACGATGAAGCAAGCCCTCTCGGACCAGTACGTCGCAGGCGGCGTCACAGCCGCCCTGGGACGCACCTTCACGGACGGGATCGGCCAGGTGTTCAGCACGAACCCCCAGGCGGTCGTCTACTACGAAGGCGGATTCGTGGGCGGCATCGCCACCGGGCAGACCAACACCGCGTTGAAGGTCGGCGACACGATCGACTGGTTCGACTTCCCGTCGATCAACAGCAACAAGTCGGTGACCATCGGAGGCGACGTGATCGCCGCCTTCACGACCAAGCCCGGCGTCAAGGAATTCCTCCAGTACATGACAACGGCTGAGGCCGGCGGGGTCTGGGCCGGAACCGGCGCGATCATCTCGCCCGTCAAGTCCGTTCCAGCCACCGCGTATCCGAACGATCTCGCCAAGCGCGAGGCGGCTCAGGTAGCGAATGCCTCCGCGGTCCGCTTCGACGGTTCCGACCTGCTTCCATCTGGCGGCGGCGACGACATGGGCGCCGCGCTACAGGACGCGCTCCGCGGCAAAACCGTCGACTGGGCGGGTTTCGAAACGCGAATGCAGGCAAAGTGGAAAGCGGAGAAATGACCAGGCGCGTGACCTAGAAATCAACGGAGCGGGTGGGCCTCAAGACATGGCCCATCCGCTCCACTACGGACGGAGATAGATGGGGATCGCGCCAACACCACTGGATCTCGTGCGCACCGCGGTACCGGCTCGAGACCGCACGGCGGTGCGTCGTGCGCGCACACCTGAGGGACCGAACTATGTAGCCGCCGTCCTGTTCCTTCTCCCCGCCGCGATCCTCCTCGTCGTCTTCCTCTTGTACCCGTCCCTCTACACGATCCTGCTGAGCTTCAACCGCGGGCGTGGTGGTGTCTTCTCGGAGTGGGTCGGTCTGGACAACTACGTCCGCCTGTTCACCGATCCGGACTTCATCAACTTGTCGACGTTCCCGCCGTCAGGAGCGCTCTGGAACAACGTCCTCTGGATCGTCTTCTACACGAGCATCGTCATCTTTCTGGGGCTGATCATCGCGGTCGTGGCGGCGCGGGTCCGCTACGAGTCGGTCATCAAAGCGATCGTCTTCATCCCGATGGCGATCTCGGCGACGGCCCTCGCTGTGATCTGGAAGTTCGTGTATTCGCCCGACGCGAACATCGGCCTCCTCAACGCGGTACTCGGGAACTTCGGCGTGTCGCCGGTCGCCTGGCTGGGCGACGAGAATCTCGTGAACTTCGCGCTCATCGCCGTGGGCATCTGGGGATCGGTCGGATTCGCGACCGTCATCCTCTCGGCGGCCGTGAAGAGCATCCCGGCGGAGGTCATCGAGTCAGCCCGGGTCGAAGGGGCGAACGAGCGGCAGATCTTCTTCCGGATGATCCTGCCGATGGTCAGCCTCCCCATCTCGGTGCTGGGCGTCACGCTCGTCGTCAACGTCATCAAACTTTTCGACCTCATCTACGTGATGACTGCGGGCGGACCCGGCAAGGCCAGCCGGGTGATCGCGTTCACGATGTACCAGCAGGCGTTCCAGGCCGGGCAATATGGCTACGGCTCGGCGGTCGCGGTCGTCATGCTCGTCGTGCTGATCCCGATCATGATCTACAACGTTCGGCGCTTCCGAACGGCAAACGTAACGTGAGCGTCCTCGCCGAAGCCATGGCCGGCTCGCGCCCGCGGACACCCGCCGGGCGCGCGGTCGCGGCTCTCAACCGATCGGTGATCCACGTCGTCCTCGGGCTCGTCGGGGTCTTCTGGCTGGTCCCGACGCTCGGACTCCTGGTGACTTCGTTCCGGCCGCGGTCCGACATCCAGGCGACCGGGTGGTGGGACATCTTCAACTTGCACCTCACGCTCGACAACTACAGACAGGTGCTCGAAGCGCAGGGGATGCTCCAAGCCTTCGTGAACACCGTCTTCATCGCGGTGCCGTCGACCGTGCTTCCCATCGCCATCTGCGCTCTCGCCGCATTCGCCTTCTCGTGGGTCCGGTTCCCATTCCGTGACACCCTCTTCCTCATCGTGATCGCGTTCCTGCTGGTGCCGGTGCAGGTCGCCTTCATCCCGTTGCTCACGACGGCGACAAACCTGGTGCCCGACCTCCAGCTCACACGGGGCTATGTCGCCGTGTGGCTCGCGCACACCGCCTTCGCGTTGCCCTTCGGCATTTTCCTGCTGCGCAACTTCTTCATCACGTTGCCACCGGACATGATCGAAGCCGCGCGCATCGATGGCGCCTCGGATTTCCGAGTCTTCAGCCAGATCGTGGTGCCGGTGTCGGTCCCAGCCATCGCCGCCTACGGAATCTTCCAGTTCCTGTGGGTCTGGAACGATCTGCTCATGGCCCTCGTCTTCGTGCAGGACTCGGAGAAGTACCCGATGACCCGAGCGATCCAGAACCTGCTCAGCCAGTACGGCACCGAGTGGCACCTCCTCGCGGCGGGCGCCTTCCTCTTGATGATCGTCCCGCTGATCGTGTTCTTCAGCCTGCAGCGCTACTTCGTGCAGGGCCTCCTCGCCGGCTCGATCAAATAGGTGCACGCGGTACCGATTACCGCCAACAAGCGCCTTGCCGACTACGCCAAGGTCATCGGCGACGAGCGGTACGAGCAGCTGCGAACGCTCGCGAAGGCCGCGAAGGGCCGCAGCATGCTCCACATCAACGCGACCGCATACGGCGGTGGAGTCGCGGAGATTTTACAAAACCTCGTCCCGCTCCTCAGGGATGCGGGCGTGGACGCGCACTGGGCCGTCCTCGACGCGCCGGCCGCGTTCTACGACATCACCAAGAAGATCCATAACGCGCTCCAGGGAATGAAGCTCGACCTCTCGGACACGGAGAAGAAGCTCTTCCTCGACGTCGCGCGAGAGAACGCAGCGCAGCTCACCGACGCCGACGTCGTCCTCGCGCACGACCCGCAAGCGGTGGCGCTCCGCCACTTCGCAAAGGATCCCGACCGGGCCGGATGGGTATGGCGCTGCCACATCGATCTCACGGCCGCGCATCAACCGGTGTGGTCTTTCCTCAAGCCGTTCGTGGAAGAGCACGACGCGTCGATCTGGACGATGCCGGGGTTCGTGCGACCTGACCTCAAGCAGAAGGTGCTCATCCAGGCGCCGACGATCGACCCGTTCTCCGAGAAGAACCGCGACATGCCGATCGACGAAGCGCGTGAGGTCGTCCGGAAGTTCCGCGTGGATCCGGCCCGGCCGATCCTTCTGCAGGTCTCGCGCTTCGATCCATGGAAGGACCCTCTCGGCGTCATCGACGCGTACCGCCTCGTCAAGAAAGAGGTGCCCGCCGTCCAGCTCGTGATGATCGGCTCGCTCGCCGACGACGATCCCGAGGGCCAGGAGTACTTCGACCGTACGAAGAAGCACGCGGGCGGGGACCCCGATGTCTTCCTCTTCACGAATCTCGACGGCGTCAAGGACCGCGAGGTGAACGCGTTCCAGCGCGCGTCGGAGATCGTGATCCAGAAGTCGCTGCGCGAAGGATTCGGCCTCGTCGTCGCCGAAGCGCTCTGGAAGGGAATACCGGTCGTCGCGGGCAAGGTCGGCGGCATCGTCATCCAGATCCAGGACGGCGTCTCCGGGTATCTCGTGACGAGCCCCCAGGAGTGCGCCGCACGGTGCCTCGACCTCTTGCGCGATCCCGCGCTCCGTAAGCGCATGGCCGCCGCGGGACGCGAGCACGTGCGCGAGAACTTCCTGATCACTCGCGATCTTCGCGATCAGCTCGAGCTCGTGTCGACGCTCGCGAGGGTGGCCAGAGCCAATAGCTAGCATCGCCCGCGATGGGCGATGCGCTGTTCGAGATCGACCCCGACATCCGCGTGGCGCGCACGCTTCCAGCGCGCGTCTACTCCGATCCCGAGATCTTCCGGCTCCAGCGCGATCGTCTCTTCGCGCGCACGTGGCACTACGCCGGTCACGACGACCTCGTGAAGGTCGCCGGCCAGGTCCATCCGTTCACGCTGCTCCCCGGCGCGCTCGACGAGCCGCTTCTGCTCACGCGAGATCAGACGGATCAGGTCCACTGCGTTTCGAACGTGTGCACGCATCGCGGGACGCTCGTCGTCGAGGGCCCGGGTCACGAGCAGCAGCTGCGCTGCCGGTACCACGGCCGCCGCTTCACGCTCGACGGCCGCTTTCACTCGATGCCCGAGTTCGAGCAGACGGCGAACTTTCCATCGCCGTCGGACGACTTGCCGCCGGTGTCGCTCGGGACGTGGACGCGCTTCCTCATGGTGTCGCTCGCTCCCGCGATGCCGTTCGACGACCTCGTCTCACCGATGCGCACGCGGCTCGAGACGCTGCCGTTCGCTGAGCTCGTCTATGACGCCGGCGGCGCGCGCGATTACTTCGTGAACGCGAACTGGGCTCTGTACCTCGACAACTACCTCGAGGGCTTCCACATCCCGTACGTGCACTCGAGTCTCGCGACGACCCTCGACTACGGCGAGTACGCCGTCGAGCTAGAGCGCTATTCGGTCGTGCAGCTCGGGATCGCGAAGCCCGGCGAGCCCGCGTTCGCGCTTCCGCAGTCCCACCCCGATCGCGGGCGCGCCGTCGCTGCCTACTACTACTGGCTCTTCCCGACGACGATGTTCAACGTCTACCCGTGGGGCGTGTCAGTGAACGTCGTCACGCCCCTGGCCGTCGACCGCACGCGTGTCTCGTTCCTCCCGTTCGTGTGGGACGCGACAAAGCGCGAGACCGGCGCGGGCGCTGGTCTCGATCGCGTGGAGCGCGAGGACGAGGCGGTCGTCGAGTCGGTCCAGCGCGGCGTGCGCTCGCGCCTCTACGACCGCGGCCGATACTCCCCAGCCCGCGAAGGCGGCGTGCACCATTTCCACCGACTCCTCGCGGAATTCATGAGAACGTAGGCTCGGCGTCGTGACACGAAAGATCCGATTCTCGACACAGAGCGGCGGGCAGCCGACGGGTGCGGATTGGCTGGCGCGCGCGAAGCGCATCGAAGGCATGGGTTACGCAACGCTCTCAATGCCCGATCACATGGTGGGCGGCGCGTGGAGCAACATGCCGGCGCTCGGCGCGGCGGCAGCGGTCACGACCACGCTCCGCCTCGGCAACCTCGTGCTGGACAACGACTTCCGCAACCCCGTCGTGCTTGCGCGCGAGTTCGCGACGCTCGACATCATCTCGAACGGACGCGTCGAGATCGGGCTCGGAGCGGGCTGGTTCGACCGCGATTACCAGAGCACGGGCATTCCGTTCGAGCGGGGCCGCGTCCGCGTCGCGCGTCTCGCCGAAGCGGTGACGCTGATGAAGCGCGTCTTCACCGAGGATGAGGTGAGCTTCGAGGGGACGTACTACCGGACGGTGAAGTCGGAGTGCCGGCCAAAGACCGTGCAACAGCCGCGGCCTCCGATCCTCATCGCGGCCGGCGGTCCGCAAATACTCGAGCTCGCCGGACGCGAGGCCGAGATCGTCGCGGTCATCCCGCCCGGTGCGGGAGTTCGGCCGCCCGCGCCCGACGACGTCGCGGCCGCGGGCGTGCGCAGGCAGCTCGACATCGTTCGCCAGGCCGCCGGCCGACGCTTCGAAGAGATCGAGCTGAGCTGCTTCCTCGACGTCGCGCTCACCGATGACCGGGACAAGACGATCGCCGAGTTCGCCGAGAAGGCGAAGGCCGATCCGGCGGTGGTCGGGTCGTCCGTCTATCGCCCTATTGGGACGCTCGACCAGGTACGCGAACACATCCTTCGCGTGCGGCGCGAGACCGGCATCACCTACTTCTGCGTACGCGGGCCGCACGTTGAGGAGCTCGCACCGGTCGTCAAGGAGCTATCCGGCACCTGAGCGCTGAATCGGCCGCCTAAACTCCGGCCGTGGCAGACATCGCGATCGTGGGCTTCATCCTCCTTGGCGCTCTCATCGGATTCTCCAAGGGCTTCGTCCTACCGCTGGTGGCTGCCGGTGGCGCGCTCTTCTCGATCGCCTTCCTCTTCGCCGGTCCCTTCAATGGATCGGTTCCGTCCGGTTCGGTGGGGCTCGGGGCCGGCGCGATCGCGCTCGGGCTTGGCGCGACGCTGTTCGCCCGCATCGGGATGTTCATTGCCGGTCTGATCCACCGTTTCGGTCTATTGCAGAAGATCGACAAGGTGCTCGGCATACCCATCGGCATGGCGACGGCGGCGGTCGCCCTCTACGTCGCGTTGCTGGGAACGCTCACCCTGGACGCCTGGCTCGACCCGCTGCACGGCAAGGCGGCCATCGGCACACAGGAGATCGTCGCGCTTCAGACGATGGCCAAAGCGAACCCGACCCTCTCCGTATTCGCCAGTCCGACCATGCTCCAGGCCCTCCTGGAGAGCGCGGCCGCAAAGGGGCCCCTGTCTGGCGATCAGCTGTCGCAGGCCGATAGCGCACTCGGCTTCTACGAGCAGAAGGTGCGGCCCGAGCTGCTCCAGAGTCGAATCGTTCCCGTGATCCTCGCGGTCGGGGAAAAGCTGCCGTACATCGGTCGTCCCGCGACGCTCCCTACCCGCTAGGGCTCGGTCTCGAACTCCCACTCGTCCACGACATCGCTCCCCGCGACCGTGAGCTCGAACCGCACGCGATAACGCCCGCCAGCGGCCAGAGGGGCCGTCGGCACGATGCCGGCGTAGTCGCGCTCGTAGATCTGCGGGACGACCGACACCGCGACGTCGCGTCCGCTCGCATCGGTCAGCTTCGCGCTCTTCAGATCGACGGACGGCGCGCGCGAGTACACGATCATCACCGGGTATCCGACCGGGCGGGCCGCGCCCGTGGGGAGCGCATCGGGGGTCTCGTCGCCGGCCCACGATCCCGTCACGCGCTGGCCCGCCGCGGGCGACCGCACGCGTTCGGGTGCGGCGGCCCCGAAGTCGAACACGAGGACGCCGACCGTCGCGGTGTGGCCACCGATCTCGGCGTGGCCCCATCCCGCGATCGCCGCGTGCGGATGCATGAGCCCGAGGCGGTGGTACGGAAGATCCCAGAGAAAGTGCACGTCCTCGGTCCCGGAGTCGGACGATGCCGCCACCTCGCTCGCTGTCGCGTCGGCGTAGCCCTGAGCGGCCAGGCGATCGCGAACGGACGCGCCTGTGAACCCGGGCTGCCCCGCTGTCTCGTCGTGCCCGATGGCGCCGGCGCGCGCGAGGTACTCCGCGTGGCGCTGCGCCGCTGCCGTCACGCGGTCGTCGCCGCGCACCGCCGGCGCGCCGATCGCGGCGCGAAGCTCGTTGTGCACACGGAGCATCTCGGCCGAGTCGTTCGACTTCGGACCCATCGTCGCCGCAGCGGTTGATGGAGCAGAGCTCGGTGACGCCGTCGCCTCGGGAGTCGCCGAGATCGCGACTTCGGTCGGGGATGCCGTTGTCGCCAATCCGGCCGGTTCGGATGGAGCACGCGGGCTCACGACGAATCCTACGAGCGCCACACCCATCGCGAGTGCGGCGACGAGTGCGAACGGCGCGACCGCGAAGAGCGTCCCGCGTGCCATGGGTCGCATTTTCATCGAGCACGTCCGATCGGCGGCATCAAACCTCGCGCAAAGACGATGCAGAGACATAACCGTCGTTTGACGACCGACCCCGCGCGCCCCGATGCTGATGCTCCCCAGCACGCGTCGGTGACATCTCGCGCGCAACAAAGATCGAGGTGAGTGCGATCAGGGAGCCAAGGGCGGCCAAGTCCTTCCGCGCCGCCGGCGACCGCATCGTTCGGCAGGAATCAGCGATGCCATCGGTCGTCAGCCGTTTGCTCAGTCCGTCGATCGCTACAAGGCGCGAGATCGCAAGCGACGCCGACGAATGGTCCATCAGGCTCGCGGCACTCGCGACGATCGGTCAGTACGACGCGCTGATGTTCATCGTCGACAGCACGGCGCGCCGCAAGGGATACAACCTCGTCGACGATCCTCTCGCTGACGATGCGACACGCGCGGCCGTTGAAGAGACACGGCGGAACGGCGCGACGGTTCAGACGCAGACGACGGTCCGCCTGGCCGATGACCGCGTGGCGGCCACGGCGATGATCGCTCCACTCGTCGCGACCGAAGGCCAGAGCGGCGTGCTCGTCGCGCTGCGGGTTGGGCGTTCCTTCGCCGCGGCGGACGCGCTCACCGCAGCGGGCGTGTCCGAGCTCGTCTCTCTCGAGCTCGCTCGCGAGACCGCAGCGGAGCGCGACGAGGCGCATCGTCGCCAGGCGTTCGCGCTGTACGAGCTCGCGCGCCTCTCTCTATTCGGTGAGGGTCTTCTCGAGACGCTGCAGGACGTGACCGTCCTGCTCACCAGCGCGCTCGATCACGACCTCGCGCAAGTCTGGTTGTTCGCACCCGACGGTGCTCTCGAGCTCTCCGCGGCGAGGCCACGCGAGAACCTTCGCTTCGAGCAGATGGACGCGTTGGAGCACGACGCGCTCGCGCAGGCGCTCCATCAGCAGCGACTCGTCCGGATCGGACACGGCGCACTTCGTCCGTGGGTCCCGGCGGAGACGCGGGAGCTCATCGTCGTGCCGCTCGCCGATCGCACGCGAAGCCTCGGCGCCCTCGTGCTCGGCCGAGCGCGGCAGCGCTATGAGGAAGCGGACGAGGAGCTTGCCAGCGTCATTGGACGGTTCGTGAGCCGTCTCGTGGTGAAAGCGATGCTCGATCGCGAGATCACGGAGCGGATCGAGCCGGTCGCGCCCGCATCCGATCGCGAATGGGCGGACGAGCCAGAGCTCACGCGGAGCTGACCGACCGGCTCAAGAGCTCCGGCGCGAGATCGGGCGAGGGCATGCGCGGATCCAATGGATAGATCGGACGCTCGAGATGGCGGTGGCCGAGTCGCACGATGTCCTGATCGACGCCGCCCGGCGTCAACGCCAGGATCCAGCCTTTCGCGGCGCCGAAGAGATCGGGGACGAGGTAGCCGATCTTCACGACGGTGAGGTCATGCCGCGCCGGATCGAGACCGAGCGCGTGAAGATCGCGGACGAAGTGGTACGGCTTGCGGCGGGTCGTGAGGATCGCCCGAACTCCGCCTGACTCCACGACCGCGACATCGCCGCCGACCGGGTCACCTTCGAGGACGCGACCGACCTTTCCTCGAAGGGCCACTTTGCCGTGGGCCGAGCCGAACGCACCGCCGACGGTCACGTCCACGTCGGCGCCTTCTCCGGCCGCGACGCACCGCGCGACCGCAATAGGGTCGACGACGCTCGCCCAGATCGCTGTGGCGCGCCCCGCAGCGAGGTTCGGGTGCGCGAGGAGCCGCTGGAGCACGTAGGCAACGTCGCCCGCTCCGCCCGCGGTGGGGTTGTCGCCCGAGTCGCTGATGAAATAGGGACGTTCGGTCGCGGCGAGTCCTGTCGCGATACACCAGTCGGCGTCGCCCGCGGGGACGCTGAAGCTGAAATCGGCGCGCGCATTCCAGTAGCGCTCGGCGAGAGAGAGCGCTTCGCGCTGGATGACCTCCGGATCGGTCCCGGTCACGACGACCGCGGCACTGCAACGTGGCTCGTCGGCCCAGGCGTATCCGATCCACACGGCGGCGTCGATGATCCCCGGCCGCGCCTCGATCCCCGCGAGACTTCCGTAGATCCCGCGCGCCGGCTCGTCGCGCGTGCTGGCGCGCTCGCCCGCCAGCAAGATCGGTACGCGCACCCACGCTCTGTGTGGACGAACGCCCTCGCGCAAGCAGCGGACGAGATTCGCGACCGCCCGCGTCCTGGTGAGCGGCGCGTCATCGTGGGGAGACATGCGATGCGATGTCGCGAGATCGAGCGCGCCAATGAGGCGGCGCGACATGTTCCCGTGAGGATCCATTGCCGCGGAGACGAGCGCATCCATTCCGATGACTTCGCGCACCGCTGCTGCGAGATCGCCTTCAGCGTCGGTCATGCCGACGACGCTCATCGCTCCGTGAATGTCGAGGAAGACCCCATCGAGCGGCACCGCGGCGCGGAGCCGTTCGAGGATCTCGGCCTTGATCGTTTCATAGAAGTCGCGCTCGACGGGGCCACCCGGGAGCGCGCGCGCGTGGACGAGTGGGATCCCCTCGACATCGCGCGGCAACCCGTCGTATCGCGCAAGGAGCTCGTCGCCGCGGACGACCGTGAAATCGGCGTGTCCGCTGCGGTGGGGCGAGAACGTGCTCGACTCGATGTGGATGCCGCCGATCGCGACCCTAGGCCGCGTTCGATGGCCCCTTCGCCGCTCCTGCCTTTTCGCCTTCGGCTGCGGCCACGACTACGAGGCGGCACAAGCCGATGTCGATGGTCTGGCCGGTCGCGACGCGCCGTGGCGCGGCGAGCTTCGTCCCGTCGACCCACGTGCCGCCCATGCTTCCCAGGTCGCTCAACCAGTAGGCGCCCTGCTTGTAGGCGATCCGCGCGTGCTTGCGCGAAACTGAAAGGTCGGCGAGCTGGATCGTGCTTTCGGGCCCGCGACCGATCGTCGCGCCGGACTTCGTTACCTGGAACGTCGACCGTGACCCGCGCTCGGTCTCGAGCCGGAGCGTGAGCCCATCCGCGGGCGCGGGCTCGAGGTCGGCCGGAGCTTCTTCGGTTACGGCTTCCGTCGTTGCGTCTTCGACGGAGGTGGGGACCTCTGCCGTGAAGAGCGAAGCCTGTTCGGCCCAGGCCGGGGCCTCATCGGCAGGCAGGGGCTCTTCGACCGCGACGATGGGCTCGGCGAGATGCGTTTCGGCGGCTTCGGCAAGGGTGGCGGGCGGGGTCGCTGTTACCTCGACCTCTGATGGGGGTGCGACTGGGTGACTGGGCGCGAAAATGGCCTTGATCCTCGCGAGGAGCTTCTCCATCCGGCTCACAGCACCTCCGGGTTCCTCACCTTAGCCCTCGACTTAACGCCGAACAAGAGTTTGAGGTACGCGTATAGAGGCCAGCGAGCCGCCGAACGGGGATAATGCGGGCGCTGGCGCCAGTCGGCGCAAGCGCACGCGCGGGGGGAGGCCGACGCGAACTCATCACGATCGTCCGCATCAGGTTTCGCTTGGAGGGAGAGGTTCATGTTTGCAGGCAAAACACGGCCGGTCATGTGGGCGGTCGTCGCGGCGCTGCTTGTCAGCGCGTGCACGCAGAGCGGCACCAGCACGCAATCGCCGACGCCCGGCGCGAGTGCGAGTGCCGCGCCGCAAGTGCTGAGGATGGCGCGCAACGCCGAACCATTCAGCCCGTTCGTGCCCTGGCAGATCGACGACAATCCGGCGCTGTTCATCTCGGTCAACGTCTACGACACGCTCCTCCGCACCACCAAGGACGGCACGAACGTCGAGCCCGGACTCGCGACCAAGTGGGAGTCCACCGCTGACGGGCTCACCTGGACCTTCACACTGAAAGATGGCGTGAAGTTCTCGGACGGCTCGGCGATGAAGGCGAGCGACGTCAAAGCCTCGCTCGACATGGCTCGGGGCGGCGAGAAGAGCGCGTGGAAGGACGTCTACAAGGCGATCAAAGACATCACGGCCTCGGACGACAAGACCGTGAAGATCGTGCTCTCGCAACCGTACGCACCGCTTCTTTCGGTGCTCGCGATGTTCTCGGGCGGCGTCCTGCCGGCGGACATGGCGAAGGCCACGGACGCGAAGGACTACGACAACGCTCTCGCGTGGAAGACGAAGGGCACCGGCGCCTACTACAGCGAAGGCTGGAAGAAGGGCGACCCGATCGTCCTGAAGCGCAACACGAACTACTGGAGGAGCACGCCCTCGATCAGCGAGGTGCGCATCGAGTACATCCCGGACGACAACACCCGCGTATTGAAGCTGCAGGGCGGTGAGACCGACGTGGTCGACTTCGTGCCCTTCAGCCAGATCGCGGCATTGAACACGCAGCCCAATCTGAAGGCCCAGACGTTCTCGATCCAGCAGACCGCGTTCATCATCCTCAACACCTCGAAGCCGCCGCTGAACGACGTGAAGGTGCGGCAGGCCCTGAACTACGCGACGGACAAGGAAGCGATCATCAAGAACGTCTATTTCGGCCAGGCGAAGGTCATGAACTCGCCGATTCCGCAGGGGACCTACTACGACAAGAACCTGGTCGGGTACCCGTACGACCTCGAAAAGGCCAAGGCCTTGATGGCGCAATCGTCCGGGGCGGCCGGATTCAAGATGGACATGCAGGTCCGCTCCGGCAACACCAACTTCGCCAACACCGCCGTCATCCTGAAGGACGCGTGGGCAAAGCTCGGCGTGACGGTGGACATTCAGACACTGGATACGGCCGTCGTCCGGACGAACTATCGAGCGGGGGACTTCATGTCGACACCGACCGCCTGGACAAATGACATGAACGACCCGACCGAGATCGTGAATTACGCCATGCGTGGCGGGGCGAGCCCGTTCTCGTATTGGACTCGCTACAACAGTCCGGACCTGAACGACAAGATCACGAAGGCCGACCTCGAGCAGGACGCAACGAAGCGCGCGGCGCTGTACTCCGAGATCCAGAAGATCTATTCGGATGCCGCTCCGATCGCGTCGATCGCCTACCTCGGCGCGACGGCCGGCTGGCGCAGCAACGTCGAGGGATTCTTCATCGACGGACTGTCCTACTACCGATTCGAAGACGTGAAGATCAACAAGTAGCTGATGGCGGATGGCTGATGGCCCACGTCGGGCTATCAGCCATCCGGCCAGTGATCTACTGATGACCGACTGATATGGGTCGCGCCGCCTACATCCGCAGACGCCTCGTCCTGATGGCTTTCGTATTGTTCGGCGTCACTGTCGTCATCTTCGGCATGGTGCGCATCCTGCCAGGCGATCCGGCGTTCCTGATCCTCGGCGACCGCGCGACCGACCAAAAGGCGGCGGAGCTTCGCGAACAGCTCGGTCTGAATCGACCTGTGCTGGAGCAGTACTGGATGTTCGTATCTGGGTTCGCTCACGGCGACATGGGCCAGTCGCTGCTCTATCGCCAGCCCGTCGGCGATCTCGTGCTGACCCGGGTGCCGGTGACGCTCGCACTCGCGGGTTTTGCCATGGGTCTCGCCGCGGTGATCACACTCATCTTCGGGATTACGGCGGCGGTCAACAAAGGGCGCTGGCCGGACCAGTTGATCCGCATCGGGTTCCTCTTCGCGCTCACCACGCCCAATTTCTGGTTCGGCATCCTGCTCATCCTGCTGTTCGGCCTCACCCTGCATTGGTTCCCGGTGGCCGGCTTCGGGGAAACACTGCCGCAGCACATCTGGTATTTGTTCCTCCCGGCGCTGACGCTGGCCCTACAGCTCTCGGCCGTTCTCATCCGCAATCTGCGCGGTCAGATCATCCAGACCTTGCGCTCGGACTATGTGCGCACGGCGCACGCAAAAGGCCTCTCCGAGAGGCTGATCCTTCTGCGCCACGTGCTGCGGAACGCACTGCTTTCGACAGTCACCATCTTCGGCCTGCAGTTCGGGTTTCTCGTGGGAGGCGCCATCGTCATCGAAACCGTGTTCGCCCTACCCGGGACGGGCCAGCTCCTGATCCAGTCCATCACGGCCCGTGACTATCCGGTCGTGCAGGCGATCACCGTGGTCAGTGCGGTCCTGGTGATCGTCGTCAACCTCGTTGTCGACCTCTCCTATTCCTTCCTCGATCCGCGAGTCACCTATGAGTGAGAAGGCCCTCGGCGTCGGACCCGCACAGCTGACGCTGGTAACACCCGTCATTCGGGCGCGGAGGATCCGGCTCAACGCGACGCTTCTGACCGGCCTCGCGCTCATCGGCGTCGTGATCCTCGTCGCCATCGCGGCTCCGCTCCTGACGCCGTACGACCCGATCGAGCAGCGGTTCGAAGAGTCGTTCCTGCCCCCATTCAGCCCGGGTCACATCCTCGGGACCGACAACTTCGGGCGCGACATCTGGAGCCGCATCGCGTTCAGCACGCGACTCGATCTGCAGATCGGCCTGTTGTCGGTGTTGTTCCCATTCATCTTCGGCGGGCTGATGGGGATCGCGACCGGTTACCTGGGCGGCAAGTTGGACACGTTCCTCATGCGCATCGTCGACGTGCTGATGGCGTTCCCATTCCTGATCCTGGTGATCGCGATCATGAGCATCCTCGGACCCGGCCTGACCAACCTCTACATCGCCGTCGGTGCGGTCGGCTGGATCCCCTACGCGCGAATCACTCGCGGCGAAACGCTCGCGACGCGGCACCTCGAGTACGTGCTGGCCGCGCGGACGATCGGCTGCTCGTCGGCGCGCATCATGATCCGGCACATCCTCCCGAACGTGATCGCGCCCGCACTGATCTACGTCTTCACCGGCATGGTGCTGGCGATACTCACGGGCGCGACCTTGAGCTTCCTCGGGCTCGGCCCGCAGCCGCCCACCCCGGAGTGGGGCGCGATGATCGCCGAGGGGCGCCAGTATCTGTTGCTCGCATGGTGGATGACGACGCTTCCCGGCCTCGCGCTTTTGGTGGTAGGGGTCGCGCTCAGCCTGATCGGCGACGGACTCGCCGAAAACCGCGGGGGCTAACGATATGAAGCTGCTCGTCTGGGGCGCCGGCGCGATCGGCGGAACGCTCGGTGCGCATCTGGCCCGCGCAGGCCACGACGTCACGTTCGTAGACCGCGCGCCGGAGCACGTCGACGCGATCAACAGAGCCGGCCTCCGCATCGAAGGCCCGCTGGCGCAGTTCGTCTCCCGCGCTCCGGCGTGGACCCCCGATCAGCTCCGCGGAGAGTTCGAGCACATCGTCCTGGCCGTGAAGGCGCAGGACACCGAAGGCGCCACGCGCGAGCTCGCCCCGCACCTGAGCGCGAACGGCTACGTCGTGTCGGCGCAGAACGGTTTGAACGAGCTGGTCATCAAAACGATCGTCGGCGACGCGCGGACGATCGGGTGCTTCGTCAACTTCGGGGCGGACTATCTCGAGCCGGGTGTGATCCAGTACGCCGGCCGGGGCGCCGTCGTGCTCGGCGAGATCGACGGACGCAGAACGTCGCGTATCGAGGAGCTCCACTGCGCCTTCCTGGACTTCGACGACCGCGCGATCGTGACCGCGAACATCTGGGGGTACCTGTGGGGCAAGCTCGGATACGGCGCCCAGCTGTTCGCCACCGCGCTCACCAACGACTCCATCGCGGACGCGCTCGCCGATCCGAGGTACCGCGAGCTCTATGTCGAGATCGCGCGCGAGGTGATGCGCGTCGCGCGTGCCCGCGGCATCACGCCTGAAGGGTTCAACGGCTTCGACCCGCACGCGTTCGCGCCCGACGCCGACGGCGGAGTGGCCGAACGCTCCCTCGACGAGATGGTCGCCTTCAACCGAAAGTCGGCCAAGACCCACAGCGGGATCTGGCGCGACATCGCCGTACGCAAGCGACGCACCGAGACGGACGCGCAGCTCGGGCCGATCGTGACGCTCGGCGCGGAGGCGGGCGTTCCCACGCCGATGGTCTCGCGACTGATCGCGTTGATGCATGAGGTCGAGGACGGCCGGCGCCCGCAAAGCCACGAGACGCTCGACCTGCTCAAAGCCTCGCTCCCCGGGTGACGCCGCTCGAGTACCTCGCCACCCACCACGACCGAATCCTTGGTGAGCTGATCGAGTTCGCCCGCATCCCCAGCGTGAGCACCGACCCGGGGCACCGCGAGGACATGACGCGCGCGGCCGAATGGGTCGCCGCGGCGCTGCGCGAGGCCGGCCCCATCGACGTCCGCACCCTTCCAACGGGTGGACACCCGGTCGTCTACGGCGAGTGGCTCGGCACGCCGAACGCTCCGACCCTCCTGGTCTACGGCCACTACGACGTGCAGCCTCCCGATCCGCTCGAGCGGTGGCTCAGCAAACCGTTCGAGCCGGAGGTCCGCGACGGCCGGCTGTACGGCCGCGGTGTCTCGGACAACAAGGGACCGATGCTGATCCCGCTCAAGGTGGCGCAGTCCTTCTTCGCGACCCGCGGCGCGCTGCCGCTCAACGTGAAGTTCATCTTCGAAGGCGAAGAGGAAATCGGGAGCCGGAACCTCGAGCCGTTCCTCACCGCGAACCGTGAACTGTTGCGAGCGGACTCGGTCCTGTCGGCCGACGGCGCGATGTGGCGGAGCGACGAGCCCTCGGTCACAGTCGCCAGTCGCGGCGTCGCCGGCCTGGAGTTCAGCCTGAAGGGCGCGAGCAGAAGCCTGCACTCGGGGCGCTACGGCGGCTCGATCCCGAACGCGTTGCACGCGATGGCCGAGCTCGTTGCGAGCCTGCACGCGCCGGACGGCCGCGTCGCGATCGCTGGGTTCTACCACGACGTGGCAGCGCTGCCGGAGGCCGAACGGCGCGAGATCCGCGCGCTGCCGTTCGACGAAGCGCGTTTCCTCGGGGAAGTCGGCGCACCCGCGCCGTTCGGCGAGCCCGGATACAGCACGCTCGAACGGCAATGGATACGCCCGACCCTCGAGGTGAACGGCATGTGGGGCGGCTACCAAGGGCAGGGAAGCCAAACCGTGACGCCGAATGAGGCGCACGCAAAGATCAGCTGCCGCCTCGTGCCCGATCAGGACCCGGACATCGTTCGCGCGCTCGTTGCGCGACATCTCGAAACGCATGTGCCGGCCGGCGTGACTCTCTCCATCGGCGGCGAGCGACACGCCGCGCGGCCGTACCGCATCCCGTCGGACCATCCGGGCCTTGTGACCGCGGAGCGCGTTCTCGAGCAGGTCTACGGAAAGAAGGCGCTCCGCGTCCGCATGGGCTCAACGCTTCCGGTGAGCGAGCTCTTCAAGCGAATACTTGGGATACACACGGTCTTCTTCTCGTTCTCAACGGCCGACGAGGACTTCCACTCGCCGAACGAGTTCTTCCGCGTGCATCGCCTGCACGAGGGACTCGAGGCGTGGGCCCGGTACTGGGAGAGCTACGCGCGACGATCAAAACAGTGAGCGACCACCGTCGATCGACAGCACCTGCCCCGTGACCCACGAGGCTCTGGCCGACACGAAGAACCGCACGCCGTTCGCGATGTCTTCTGGACGGCCGAGACGCCGCAACGCGATCCCTTCGATGAGACGCCGCTGCCCTTCCTCACCGTAGCTTTCCCATTGCTTTTCGGTCGTTGGATTGGATCGCACGAAGCCCGGGGCGATGCAGTTGACGGTGATGCCGAATGGCCCGAGCTCGTGCGCCATCTGACGCGTGAACCCGATCTGACCGGCCTTGGCGCTGGCGTAGGCCTGGATGCCGGTGAGGCTCACGCTGCGCCCGGCGCCCGATGAGATATTCACGATCGATCCGGCGCGCGCTGCTTTCATCCCGGGGATGACGGCGCGGGTACAGAGGAACGCGCTCGTCAGGTTGGCGTCGACGATCGCTCGCCAGTCTTCGTCGCTGACTTGATCGAGTGGTTTGCCGACCTGGCCAACGACACCGCCGGCGCAGTTGACGAGCACGTCGATGCGTCCGAGCCGCGCGATGAGCTTCGCCACCTGCGCGGAGTCCGTGAGATCGGCCGTGTCGCGGTCGACGCGATGGACCTTTGCGCCGTCCTCTGCCAGACCGTTCGCGATCGCCGTGCCGATCCCCTGGGCCGTTCCTGTGACGAGCGCGACCTTGCCGGTGAGCTCACCCATCCTTGTTCCATCCGTTCTCGATGAGATCGCGGACTTCCTCGACACCGGTACGCCATAGCTCAAGCACTTCCTCGTCGGGCCGCTCGTAGGAGCCGCCGAAACTCCCGTCGACGGTGATTCGGCGGAGCTCGGCGGGCGGCGCCTGCCGGATGACGCGCTGCGGGATCAGCGACTTGGTGCCTTTGGGCATCGTCACGCCC
This sequence comes from Chloroflexota bacterium, assembly GCA_038040345.1. Classification (GTDB taxonomy): domain Bacteria; phylum Chloroflexota; class Limnocylindria; order P2-11E; family P2-11E; genus 3-1-20CM-2-70-9. The sequence continues at coordinate 654,669 of JBBPIQ010000001.1, read as the reverse complement.
GGAAGGCGCGTCCAAGGGAAGTTCTCCATCCACGAGCCGTGCGAGGAGTCCTTCTCGTAGCGCTGGACGACCGCCCAGGCTCGCGGCGCGTTCCACCAATCGTGAAAGAGCACCTGCACGCGCTCTTTTCGCGGCTCGGTCAGCCACTCGCGCATCACCCCGGCGGCGAACGAGTTGCCGCCGTGGCCATTGACCACAGCGATTCGTCGGAACCCCTGGCCAAAAAGTGAGTCGAGCAGATCGTGAATCACGGTGACGTACGTGCTCGTGCGAAGAGAAGGACTGCCGGGGAACGCGGCGAAGTACGGAGTGACGCCGAATGGGAGCGCCGGCAGGACCGGAACGCCGAGCGGTTCGGCGGCTTCGACCGCGACGCGTTCGGCGAGGATCGCGTCGGTCCCGACGGAGAGATAGCCGTGTTGCTCCGTGGATCCGATCGGCAACACGATGCGGTCATCGCGCTTCAGGTATTCCTCGAGCATCTGCCAGTTGCAGTCGTGGACTCGCATGAGCACCTCCCCCGACCGCGGCGGTCAAGGGCGATAGCCTACGGGTCTACGGGTTCGGCGACACCGTGACCGTGGCGTAGATGCCGAGGTCGGGCAGGGACCCGCGACCGTCGATCCGAGGAAGAAGCCGGACTTTCGAGGTGCCCGCCTGCGACGGCGCTGGGAAGTGGACGACGAACCAGCCCAGCTGACCCGGCCCGACGAAGTCCGTCGTTTGCACGCCTGCGGTGGTTCCGTCGGCGAGGGCAAGCGAGGCTTGCGCGCCATCGATCCCGCGGTACCAGCCCACGGAGCCGGTGTTGCGGAGCGCGACGACCCACTCGACCGTCCCGTTCGGACTCGCATGGGGATACGGGGCCTGTGACTCGAACGCGGCGCCGTACGCGCTCAGCGGCGGAAGCTCGAAGCTGGCGCGCTGGAGCCCCGGTGTGGACTGGACCGACGCGAGCTTCTCGCTGATGGTCGAGCTGACCTGGCCCGCGATGTTGCCGGCGACGTTCGCGACGTTGTTGGCGACGCCCCCGAGGTTCCCGACGATCGCCGGGGGCAGCGAGACCAGGATGGCCGCGAGGACACCGAGCGTCAGACCACGTGTGAGCACGCGGCCCCACCGGATTCGCATGCCAGGTCCGCGTGCGGCACGGGGAGCGCGCGGTTCCTTCATCTTCGGCACTTTGAGGGGCTTGGCCTCCGCCACGGGCGTCTCTTTGAGCCACGGGCCAGCGACCGCCTTCGGTTGTTTGGGTTGCTTCGGTTGCTTGGGCTGTGACATGCGGGGAGTCCCGATTCGGAAACGCGGGCGAATCGTCGCGATCCGCCCGACGACGGAGGCGGCGCGTCTCGGCCCCGACGTGAGCAGCGAGACCACGAAGGAGCGGGCGTCGGGCACCAAGTCTGGGTCCAGCCGCACCGCCTTGAACTCGGCGAGAACGACGTCGAGGAACTCGATCGCCGATTCCTGTAAAAGAGCCTGGTCGATGAGCGAAAGCTCCCGCGAGCGGAGCGCGAAGAGCAACAAGCTGAGTCCATGGTCGCCGGGTGCCGCCGTGGGATCGGGTGGGGCGGCGACCGCGAGCTCCGCCGCCTCTGACGCGACCGGCGGCGTCTCTATCGCCGTCGGCTCGGCGACCTTCAAAAGAGGCAGCGGCGCTTCGACGGCCGGCTTCAGCCATTCGAGCGGTACGGGTATGTGGACAAGGTGCTCGAACACGATGAAGGTCCCGTCGTGGTCGTCGTGGATCGCGGCCACTCGCATGACAGACGGCTGCTGGACCGACGCCAAGCGGCGCCCTCCCGCGAGAAAGCGCTCCTTGCCCGCCGGATCGGAGTCGCGCAAGAACTCGAGACTGACGACCTGGGTGGTGGATTCGTCGAGCGCACGCCAGACCTCGGTGGTCTCGTCGCCTCGATGAAAGGACGCAAGCCGGTAGCGACCGGCGATCAGCTGGCGTTCGTGCCGACCGTCGGCGCCCGTCGGCGCCTGCGTCTGCGTGCTTTCCACTCGCCTGACTAACGGCGTGTCGCTGGGAAGGCATCGGGTACTAGCCGAACAGGGCAGTACGGCGGTACTAGTTGAATGCGTGACGCGCTACGAGGCGGCTTTCCGGTGGTTCACGCCGGTCACGAGAGCGCCGGCGAAAGCGAACAGGACGGCTAGAGCGCTCGCGATCGACCCAAAGAGACCGGCGTCCGTCGTCGCCGCGGCGGTGCTCGTGCTCGGCAACGAACATGACGCGACTCGCGTGACCGTGTAATCGGCGACCGTGTTGATGCCCTCAACGGTGCGGCCCGTTAGCTGGAGGATCTCCGGCAGCGCCGGATTCTGAGCCAGATCCGCGGGGACCGTTCCGTTCAGCACGAGCTGGTAATCGACGAACCCCAAAGATGTCTTGAGCGACAGGATTGTGTTCTGCGGCTTGCCATCCTTCGACGTCGCGGTCTGGTACGCATTGAGCTGGCCACATACGCTCACGTCAGCAGCAGCGACTTGTTTAGAACCGAACGCCATCAGGATGACGGCGACGATCAACGCGGCGAATTTCATGACGACTCCATTTCTCTTCCCGAGTCCATCGTCGTCGGAACTACCGCGTGCGTCGTCACACTTTCGTTCCTCTGATGTCATACGGAATTGGGCCGCTAACTCATACGCACCGCTTGCTTGCGAAGGGCGTCAGCTCGCCTTGGGGATGGCTCCCGGAGGCGTGTGCTGAGCGGTCGCGCGGATCGTCGGGCGAGAGGCGAGGAGCGCGCGCTTGCGCGCGGCGTGCTCGCGGTTCCATGACCGGCGCTGGACGCTGTCGGAACCGCGATCGAAAGAGCCGATCGCGCAGAAGCCTGTGACGATGGTGCCGAGCGCGATGCCGGCGACGAACCAGATATCTAGCACCGCTCGACAGTAGGCTCGGAGTCACTGCGTTTCATGACGCTTTCGTCATGGCACGCGCTGGTCGCACATCCACACTTTTGGCAGCGTGGCAGAGCTCCTCGGTTCGGACTTCACCTTGATCGGCGCGGCCCTCGTGGGCCTTGCGCTCACGTCCCTCGGGATCCTTCATGACCTCATTCCGTTCCGTTTGGAGAAGACACCCACGCCGAAAGTTCTCGCTCAAGGAGATCCACCGTGAAGGCATCGGCATCCGTCTGAGACGCCTCGTCATCGCGTAAAGGAAGAGGGGCGGAACGACCGCCCCTCTTTTCTAACGCCCGGACTAAGGGGTTCCTAGACCGAAGGCGCCCGTTCCTGTGAGATCTGCGCCTGGATCCGTTCGCGATTCGCGGCGCCGTGGTTCTTGGAGACCTTCTCCTTGAGCCGGGCGATCGTCTCCTCAGGCGTTGTAGTCGCCGGCTCCCCGAGCTGGTTACGAGGTCGCGCGGTCTTCGAGTCGCTCATCACGGGTTCGATACGGCGCGTCGGCCGGTATAGGCGCGAACCAGCGCGACGATGAGGGCTGCGACGAGTACGAAGAAGACGATTGAGAGAAGCGCGGCGATCTCGACGACCGGCGTGCCCGCGGGCTGGGCGAAGATGCCGCGGAACGGGCCGACGAGCGGCTCGGTGATTCCATAGATCGCCGACACGAACGGCTGATCCGCGTTCGCTCCCAGAAGCTTGAACGTGAATCGAACAAGCAAGAGCACTTCGATGACGGTGAACACCAGCGCGATAACGCGGCTCGCGGTCCACATCGAAGCGTTTCGCGCGGGTGCGGCCGGGACGTTCACGCTCGTCGAGCTACGAGGCGGTGCCGGGGCGGGTGTCTTTGTTGGTTGGGAGGTTGTCATGTCTGAATCCTGGGCCAAGGACCCCGGCCAGTCATGACCAGACGGTCATGCAAGACCGCCAAGCAAGTCCGTGGATTCGGGACTTTGCTTGGCGGTCTGTCGCGCGTGGCTCGCTAAAGGTGCCGAGTCGTTCGACCGCGCAGCAGGAGGATCCCGATGCCGGTCAGTGCGACGCCGAGCATCGTGAGCGGACCTGCCGGGTCATTTGTGCTCGTCGATGGCAGCCGTTGCGTACCGGCGACTGCTGCAGGCTTAGCGGTCGGAACGGCGGCAACTGGTGCAGCCGTGGGTGCGACCACGGGAGCGGGAGTGAACGTGGTGATCGGCGCCGGCACAGGTGTCGCGGTCGGGCCGGGCGTGAACGGTGGCCGCGTCCCCGGGGGGACGACCACCGGCGCGGCAGCGTTGCACGTGGACGTGATGAAGGTGTCGTTGATCAAACTGACCAGGCCATTCCGTGCCAGCGCTCTGCCGTTGACGGTGACGCCATTGGCCAATGTGATGGAGTCCAGGGCCAGGATCGTTCCAACGAAGTGAGAGCCCGATCCCAGAGTCGCTGAGCTCGTGACCTGCCAGAAGACGTTGCAGGGGCTCCCGCCGTTGATGAACACGACGGAGCTCGTCGATGCCGTCACGAGATCAGACGTGGCCTGGAAGATCCAGACGGAGTTCGGATCGCCCTGGCCATTGAGTGTGAGCGTGCCCGTGAGGCCGAGCGTGGCGCCGTTGGCGTTGTACACGCCGCCGACGAGGGTGAGCCCGCCGAGCGCTGAGTGGTTAGCCGTCACAGGTCTGCCCGCCGCATCTAAGTAAGCAACAGTGAGGTCGGACTTGGCCTGAAGCGCGACGGCGTCGCCCGCGTGAACTGTTCCGCCGATAATTCCGGGCGGGAATCCTATGATCGAGTCTGCGGGGTGGATGCCGACGTCTCTGTCGATGGTGGTGGCGCCAGTGTTCGTGATGGATGGCGTGCCGGCGAGCACCGAGTATGTTGCGGCGCTTCCGAGGCCGACGGGCGGGTTTGCCGCATTTGCTGCGGTGCCTGCCATCGCGCCGATCGCAATGACGAACGCGATGCCGATCGTAGCGACGATTGCCCTTGAGTTGTTCATGCTTGATGCTCCCTTGCGCGCCCACTGCGCGGCGTGTCTGTCTGCGCCGAATAGTCGACCGTGTGGTCGCCCGTGTCATGACCGTTCGGTCACCCCCCATACACGAAGGCGAGCGCCTCGAGTCATGACGAATCGGTCATTTAGCGGTGGCGTGACGGCAAGGTCATGACAAGGACGCCGCCGAGGGTCAAGGTTTGGGACATGTCTACCGATAACCCCATCCATCTCTTCGTGCTCGAGGAGTTCCGGCTGCTCGCCGCGGACGTGGACGGCGCCGCCGCGCGAATCGTCGCGGAGTCGCCGCACGGCATCGAACCCGCCATCCCTCTGCTGACTAGCGTCGACGACCAACGCGACGTAGCGATGCTCAGGGCAGTCCACGTGGGAGAAACGACCGAGACCGATGCGGCGCAACACGCGGCTCTCGAACCATTGGTCTCCAGCTGGGCAGTCCCGAAGCACTACGGGCCGAGGATCACCGAGCGCTCGCAGAGCCCGCCTTCGTCCTTCCGCCTCGCCGTGACCGAATCTGGTATCAATGCTGGCGGCCGTCCTCGACCGCCTCTCTCGGAGGGGTCCGTCGAGGACCAAGGGGCCAGCCGCCCGGTCGGTTTGGTGTGGATCGGGGCGCCGGTCGGCACTCACGCGGGTCTCCTGGTGCTCCTTGGCAGCTATGGCGACGATCCCCGGGCGGTCGGGCGCGATCCCCTTGGCTGGCCGCTCCCGCTAAGCACCGACCTCGGCGTGCGTATTTACGAGAACAGCGGGGCCTAACATGGGGTTATGGCAGAGGCTGGGGCGGCCGCGCCGCCCGCAAAAGGGTCTGAGCGAGCGGCCCGCGTGCTCCTGGTCATCAGTGACAGGCCACTGGCGAACACGATTGACCTGACCCTGCGGCACGGTCATTACCTCCGCCGAATCACAGAGACCGTCAACGACGCTAAGGCTTCGATCGTGAACTGGAAGCCCCATCTCCTGCTGGTCGACATCGACACCGAGGCCGGCGCCGGGATCCAGCTCGTCGACGAGGCGCGAAATCACGGGCCCATGGGCGTGATCGCGCTCACCCGCCGCAGCGATCTCCGAGGGAAGCTCGACGCCTTCGAGCGAGGCGCGGACGATTACATCGGGATCCCTTTCGTTCCGGACGACCTGGTCGCGCGCGCACGCGCCGTTATTCGTCGGACACATGGCAGTGCCGGAGAGCTCGTCCCGCGGCTGCGCATCGGCGACCTCGAGATCGACGTTCTCAACCGAAAGGTGCTCGCCGGAGAGCACGAGCTGCACCTGACTTCGCTCGAGCAGGCACTCCTCTACCTTCTCGCCGCCAACGCCGGGAGCACCCTCACGCGCGAGCAGATCCTCGACGCGCTTTGGGGCACCGACTTCGTGATCGAGAGCAACGTCGTGGACCGGCACGTGCGAGCCCTGCGCGCGAAGCTTCAGAACGACTGGCATAAGCCTCGGTACATCGAGACCGTCCCGGGCGCCGGCTATCGATTTGTCAGCGCGTCCGCCGTCGAGGACACCTAGGCTCCCTAGCGCTCGCCTCTGGGCCCCCAAAAAGTCCCCGAAAACCGGCCAGTTTTCCGACGTTACGAAATCGTCATGCGGTCCCGGCCGCTTGAGCCGAGCATGGGGTCTCGCTGAGGGAGGGGCGACACCCGCCGCTCTTCTGGGAGGGCCGGCCGACGTACGGCTGGCTGGAGGACGAGATGGATGCGCCGAACAACGTGCTCGTCGTCGAGGACGACGTCAATCTGAGCAAGCTCGTGGGCGGGCTGCTGGACGAGGCCGGCTATCGGCCGGTGACGATCGCCGACCACGCGCAAATCGGCGCCGCCGTCGAGCGGTGGCAACCTCGCCTCGTGATCCTCGACGGCGAAGTCCGTAGCAGCGGCGAGGGCCGCTCGTGGGACGACGCGGTCGCGATCCGGCGCGCACACCCGGATCTCCCTGTCTTGATGTTCAGCGCGGACAACGACGACCTCGCCGAAGCGCGGGCTGGAACTTCGGAACGGAGCCGCGCCGCGAGCTTCGCGGGGATCGTGGGCAAACCGTTCGTCGTCGAAGAGTTCCTTGCGACCGTAAAGAGCGTCGTGGAGCGGCCGGCGGCAGAGCAGGGCGCGGAGACCAGGACCGAACCGGGTGACGAGGGGATCAAAGTGTTTCCGGACATCGTTCAGCACCTTGTCGCCGACTGGCCCGCTACCGATCTCTTCGCAACGGTCGTCCACGAGCTGCGCGCGCCGTTGACCGTCATGAGGGGGCAAACACAACTGGCGCGCCGCTACATCGGACAGGATCCGGCGCGCGAGCGGGGGGCGATCGACAGCGCCCTGGCGCAAATGGATCGCATGGCCCGGATGATCTCCGAGCTCCTGAACCAGTCGCGCCTCGCTTCAAACGCGCTGAGCCTCAACGTCGTGGCCTTCGATTTCGTCGGCGCCGTTGCAGCGGCGATGGCCAGGCACCAGTACGGTGAGACCGCGCGCATCACGTTCGAGCAGCCGCGCGCCGCCGTCGCGGTGCGCGGAGATCCCAAGCGGATCGCCGAGATCCTGGACAACCTGTTGGACAACGCGATCAAGTACAGCGCCGAGAAGGCTCCCATCGAAATCTCGCTTTCGGTGCACGGTGCCGAGGCGCACGTTCGGGTGGCGGACCACGGGGTCGGCGTGCCGGCAGCAGAACGCTCCATGCTCTTCACGCCGTTCTATCGGACATCGAGGACGTCCGACGTTCACGGCACCGGCCTCGGTCTGCACATCAGCCAGCAGCTGGCGAAGCGTCATGGTGGACGGCTCTGGCTCGAAACGAGCTCCGACGCCGGCAGCGTGTTCGCGCTCGCACTTCCGCTCAAGAAGTGACGCGACGCTGGGGTCGCGACGCGGCTCCCTAGACTTGGGGCGTATGCGGGTACGGGTCGGTTGTGAGTTCGGCTGGGAGACAGAAGCTCCCGTGCCTATGTTCATGCTCGTGCGCCCGCGGATGGACGCCGAGCACATCGCGGTCTACGAGTCGAAGTGGATCGAGCCCTCGGACATCCCGCTCCACGAGTACCACGACCTTTTCGGCAACATCTGTTGGCGCTTCGTCGCGCCGCCGGGGCTGACGACAGTCCGTTACGACGCCGTGGTCGAGATTCCTGAGACCGCCGACCCGGTCGTTCCGCACGCGGTCTTGCAGCCGGTCGAGGACCTTCCCGACGAGGCGATCGTCTTTACGCTTCCGAGCCGGTACGTTGAGTCCGACCAGCTGCTCGACGAGGCATGGACGCTCTTCGGTGACACGCCCCCGACGTGGGCACGGATCCAGGCCGTATGTGATTGGGTCCATCACAACATTGAGTTCAAGAACGGGTCGTCCACCCCGAGCACGACCGCCCTCGACATATACAAGCAGCGCGCTGGAGTTTGCCGCGACTTCGCCCTGCTCGCGGTCGCCTTCTGCCGCGCGCTCAATATCCCCGCCCGCTATACGTTCGGATATCTCCCCGATATCGCGATAGAGCCGCCGGACGTGCCGATGGATTTCCACACCTGGTTCGAGGCCTATGTCGGTGGCCGCTGGTACACCTTCGACGCGCGCCACAACACCCCGCGCGTCGGCCGGGTCGTGATCGGCCGCGGTCGCGACGCCGTGGACTGCGCGCTCTCGACCGCATTCGGCGCCGCGCGGCTCGCGAAGTTCGTCGTCTGGTCCGACGAGATCACCGCCGAGCGGCCGGGCGGCCCGCCGACGGAAGAGGATGCGGACCGCCAGGAGGCAGCCGCGCGGACAAAGCAGTGACCGACTGGTCGCGCGTGGCCCGCGCCGTCTATCGCGTGCGTCAGCACTATCGGTACACGTACAGCGGCCCGGTGTGGGATATGAAGCAGCGCCTCCTGATGATCCCGCGAGACCAGAACGGCGATCAGCGTGTCCTCCAACACGATCTCGCGATCCGTGGGATGGATGACGGAGCCGACGTGACGTGGGCCGCCGATCAGTTCGGCAACCGTGTCGCGAATGTCGTGGTGCAGCGCGTGCCTCAGGCGGTCGATTTCGAGGCCGTCTTCCATGTGGAACGGGACGCCACGAGATCCAATGGCCGACGCCCCGCACCGTGGCCGCCGGAGCTTGGTCCGATGCGTTATTTGAAGGCGACAGCCCTGACCGCGCCGGATTCGAAACTGGTCGACGCGGCGATCCAGATCGTGCGCTCCGCAGACGACCCACGCGAGCGCGCCGAACGCGCGCATGACTGGGCCTCGGGCAGCATCACCTATCAGTACGGCGTGACCGGCTACACCACCCCGGCTGCTATGGCGCTGCACTTCAAAAAAGGGGTGTGCCAGGACTTCGCGCACATCTTGCTAGCCGTGCTTCGACTCGCGAACGTCCCGTGCCGATATGTCTCAGGACACATGCTCGGCGAGGGAGCACCGCATGCATGGGTCGAGGCGTTGATCGCCGACGAGAGTTCTCCCGGCGAGATCGAGGTGATCGCATACGACCCGACGCATCACCGTCGGGCCCGGATGGACTACATCACGGTCGCGACCGGCCGCGACTTCTCCGACGTTACGCCGACCTCGGGCACGTACGGCGGTCCCGCGCTCGGGCGACTGGCGTACACGAAGCAGGCGGAGATCGTCGAGCTCAACGAATTCGCTGGCGTGGCGTGATCTCTCAGCGCTCGCCCCTCGCGGCGTACGACCCGACCGCCTTTTGGGACGAAATGTTCTCCGCGCCTGGCGTGGTGCGACCGCACTACGCGGCGCTCGCGCGGCGTTTGGAAACGCTCTCGGCACAAGAAGTCACGCGCCGGCAGCGGGCGGCCGATCTCAGCTTCCAGGCGCGGGGCATCACGTTCGCTGTGAACCAGGATCCGAGCGGACTCGAGAAGATCATGCCGTTCGATCTCGTTCCGCGGATCATCCTGCCGGAGGAGTGGGAGCGCATCGAGCGTGGCCTCGAGCAGCGTGTCCGCGCCCTCAACCTGTTTCTCCACGACATCTACCACGACCAGAAGATCCTCGGGAGCGGTCTCATTCCGCCCGAGCTCGTCCTCGGTGCTCGCGGCTACCGGCGCGAAGTGCGCTCGGTCGAGCCGCCGCTCGGGGTGTACACGCACGTGGTCGGGAGCGATCTGGTCCGCGACCACCGCGGTGACTTCTACGTGCTCGAGGACAACCTGCGGGTGCCGTCCGGCGTCTCATACGTCGTGGAGAACCGACGCGTGCTCAAGCGGGTCTGGCCGCAGATCTTCGCCGACTATCCGATCCGGCCCGTCGAGGGCTATCCCCAGGACCTCCTGACCGTTCTTCGCGAGGTCGCGCCTCCCATCGCGGACGCGGCGACCGTGGTGCTGCTTACGCCCGGCGTCCACAACTCCGCGTTCTTCGAGCACGCCTTCCTCGCGAAGGCGATGGGGATCGAGATGGTGCAGGGCTCGGATCTCTTCGTTGACGACGCGACCGTCTACATGCGGACGACGAGCGGGCGCCGTCGCGTCGACGTGATCTACCGCCGAGTCGACGACGACTTCATCGACCCACTCGCGTTCCGTCGTGATTCGTTCCTCGGTGTGCCAGGACTTCTCGCCACCTACCGGATGGGGCGGGTCAGCCTCGCGAATGCGCTTGGCACCGGTGTCGCCGACGACAAGGCGATCTACGCGTACGTCCCGACGATCATCAAGTATTACCTCGGCGAGGACGAGATCATCCCGAACGTGAAGACGTACGTGGCCGCAGACCCGATCGAGCGCGCGTACATCCTTGAGCACATCGCGGAGCTGGTCGTGAAGTCCGTGAACGCGAGCGGCGGCTACGGGATGCTCATCGGACCGCACGCGTCGAAAGCGGATCGGGAGGAATACCGTCGCCGGATCGAGGCCGATCCCCGCGGGTACGTCGCGCAGCCGACGCTCGCGCTCTCGCGTCACCCCAGCTGGAGCGACGGTTCGCTGGAAGGCCGCCACGTCGACCTGCGGCCGTACGTGCTCTTCGGCAAGGAGATCCGCGTTACGCCGGGTGGCCTCACGCGCGTGGCCCTTCGGGCCGGCTCCCTCGTCGTCAATTCGTCGCAGGGTGGCGGCGCCAAAGACACTTGGGTTCTCGGTTAATGCTGTGCCGGGTCGCGGACGATCTGTACTGGACCGCGCGATACGTCGAGCGCGGAATCGCGGTGTCGCGCCTCATCGACGTCACACGGCATCTCGAGCTCGACGTCGGCACCGAGGAGAGCGACTTCTGGGGTCCACTTGTCGGGGCGATCGGCCTCTCGGCCGAGGACGTGTCGTTCTTTCTGCTGTCGGACGAGAAGAACCCCGACTCGCTGATCTCGTGCGTCCGTCTAGCGCGAGAGCTCGCGCGCGGGATCCGCGAGTCGATCTCGAGCGAGATGTGGGAGGAGCTCAATACCCTCTATCAATCGCTGGCGCTCCCGGGCGCGCAACGGCGCGCGCAGGGCGACAGCCTGTCGTTCCAACGCCTCATTCGCGAGCGGCTTCAACACTTCCAGGGACTCGCTGGATCGACGCTCGCCCACGACGAGCCGTGGCACTTCCTCACTCTGGGCACGTACCTCGAGCGCGCCGACGGCGTGGTGCGCCTTCTCGGTCGTCAGGCCCACCTCCTCGCGCCCCGTGAGGAAGAGGAGACGACCGACGCGGACATGGTCCGCTGGCTCGCGGTCCTGCGCTCGTGCGGATCCGCGGAGGCGTACGCGCGGTTCTATTCGCTGCGCGTCGAGCCGATCCGGATCGTCGAGTTCCTCCTCCTCAACCCTCTCTTCCCGCAGTCAGTCCGGTTCGCACTCGGCGCGGCCGACGATGCGCTGAGCGCCGTGGCCGCGCTCCGGACCGCGGCGGCGAACGAACCAGGCCCAGGGGTGCGCACGCTCGGGCGCGTGCGCGGCGAGGTCGAGCACGCCGCGATCGACGAGGTTTTCGAGGCGGGCCTCGAGGAGTTTCTTCTCGACGTCCAGCGATCGATCGCGCAGGTCAGCGACGAGATCACGGCAACGTACCTGCGAGACGAGCCGCAACCGAGCCGCCTCGTCGGAGTCGCGCGCGCCGCGATGCTCATGGCCGCGCAGCAGCAGCAGTGAAGGTCCGGGTCGAGCACGTCACGCGTTTCGAGTACGACGCCGACGTAGTCGAAAGCGTGATCGATGTCCGACTCGGTCCGCGGAGCGACGCGCATCAGCGGTGGGGCCGATTCAACATCGTCGTCGATCCGGCGGGTGCGATCCGACGATACGGCGACGGGTTCGCCAATACCGGATTCCTCGTGACGCTGGCACGACCGCATCGGCACCTCGAGCTTCGAACGACCGGGGAGATCGAGACCCTCCTCGCGGATCCGTTCGCCATCCCTGCGCAGCCACCGGACCCACTTGGACCTTCAGCTCTCGCCGATTTTCTCGACCCGTCGCCGCTCGTTCCGTTGGTCCCCGAGCTCGCCGCGCTCGCGGGGCCGCATCGTCCGAAATCGGCGGACGACACGTTCGACGCGGTGCAGCGGCTGATGCATCTAGTCAACGAGCGCCTCGACTATGTTCCCGGCGTGACGACGGTAGAAACGACGGTCGTCGAAGTTCTGCGGGAGCCGCGCGGCGTTTGCCAGGACTTCGCGCATCTTTTGCTTGGGCTCTGCCGCTCGGTCGCGATCTCGGCGCGCTACGTCAGCGGTTACACCGTGGCTGCCGCGAGCGGGCCGGCCCGCGGCGCCGGCGCGTCGCACGCCTGGGTCGAAGCGTTCACTCCGACGCACGGCTGGCGTGGATTCGATCCAACGAACGACCTGGTCGCGAGCGCATATCACGTCAAGGTGGCGACCGGGCGCGATTACGGAGACATCCCTCCGCACCAGGGAACATTTCGCGGCCAGGCCAAGGAGGTCCTCTCGGTCGAGGTGATCACCGCGGTCGCGTAGGTGACTACGCCATCATTGAATATCTACCTACTCACGGACCGGCTCACCGCGACGGACATTCAACAGCGCGCGATGGATCGTCGGACCGGCGCGTTCGGGAGCGGGGACCGAACGTCGACTTCTCGTGCGGCAGTAGCGTCCCCAACGTCTGCCGCTGGGGTGACTACGGCGGCGCAACGCCGGATCCGCTCAAGAGCGCAGGTGGACAGGTCTGGCTATCTGCTGAGTGGAACAACCCCGCGACGGACGGCTCGCTGCCTGTGTGGCAGACCTGGAACTGGTCCGCCAGACCCTGAGCCGACGGGCAGACTCGAACTGCCGACCGGCGGTTTACGAAACCGCTGCTCTACCGGCTGAGCTACGTCGGCGAGGAACGCCGCTGAGCAAGTTTACTTGCTCAAGCCGCGGGCGAAAGGTCCCAGCGGCGACACCGGAATAGTCACAGCGTCGCAGGCGTTCGAATAGCCGTGCCCGATTGGAACAAAGCCACGATCGATGATTTCCGCGCGAAAGGCGGCAAAGGCGTCGGCCATTTTGGCGACAAGCTGCTGCTGCTTACTACGCGCGGAGCCAAGAGCGGACAGGTGCGAACAACGCCCCTCGTCTACCACCGTGACGGTGACCGCTACGTCATCGCCGCCTCAAAGGGTGGCGCGCCAGACCACCCAGCCTGGTACCACAACCTCCGGAAGCATCGGGAAGCCGAGATCGAGATCGGGACCGAGAAGTTCAAGGTGCGCGCGACACCGATCGCGAAGGGACCAGAGCGCGATCGCCTTTACAACGCGCACGGCGCCAACTTCGCGGCGTTCCGCGACTACCCGGCGAAGACGACTCGCGTCATCCCGGTCGTCGTATTGGAGCGAGTCTCCTAGCGCGACCCAATCCGCGAAACTCCAGCGCGATGACTGCGCAGCCCCTGCCGCGCAACGGCGACTTCATCAAGCTGTGGGCCGGCTTCACGATCGCGCGCGTCGGGAGCCAGATCACGGTCCTCGCGTTGCCTCTCACCGCCGTGCTGCTCCTCGGCGCAGGCGCCACGGAGACGGGCCTTCTCGTCGCGGTGCAGATGCTGCCGTCGATCGTCGCCGGCCTCTTCATCGGCGTGTGGGTCGATCGCCTTCCGCGGCGGCCGATCCTCATCTGGTCGGACGTCGGGAGCGCGATCGTGATCGCGAGCGTCCCGCTCGCCGCGGCCCTCGGCGCGCTGACCCTCGCGCAGCTCTACGTCGTGTCTTTCCTCGGAGGCGCGTTCGCGGTCTCGACGGATCTCGCGCGCGCGGCGATGGTTCCTTCGCTCGTCGGACGGACCCGGCTCGTCGCTGCGAACAGCCGGCTCCAAGCCTCGAGCGCCGTGGCGCAGGTCGCGGGTCCGTCCCTCGGCGGCATCCTCGTGCAAACGCTCACCGCGCCGATAGCCATGCTCTGGGACGCGGTGGGCTTCATCGTGTCGGCGCTCTTCATCGCCCTTATTCGCTCCCCCGAGGCGCCACGTTCGCGCGAGACCGAACGGAGTGTCTGGCACGAGGTCACCGACGGCCTGCGCTGGGTGCGCGGGCAGCCGATCGTCTTTCGCTGCATCACCGCGATCGCTCTCGCGAACATCGAGTGGTTCGCGGTCCAGGGCGTGCTCGTGGTCTACGCGACGCGTGAGCTCGGGCTCTCGCCCGTGCTCCTCGGCATCTCACTCGCCGTGATCGGTCCGCTGAGCCTCCTGGGCGCCGGCCTGGCGGGACCCCTCACGGCGCGCTGGGGACTCGGGCCTGTGATGATCGCGGCGCTCTTCCTCGAGACGCTGAGCCGGCTGCTTCTTCCCTTCGCGAGCGGAACGCCCATGCAAGCCGCGACCGTGCTCGGCCTATCGCAGGCGGTGCTCGGCCTCACGGTGCCGCTCTGGGTCGTGAGCTCCGTCAGCCTCGTCCAGGCGCTCACGCCGGAGCATCTCCTCGGTCGCGTGAACTCCGCGACAAGGTTCGTGGGGTTTGCGGTGGCGCCGCCGGCCGCGTTCGGCGCGGGCATTGTCGGCGATCTCGTCGGGCTGCGGCCGACGCTGTTCGCGGCAGCGGTCATCGCGGCCCTTGCCTTCCTGTATCTCCTCCTCTCGCCCGTACGCCGGTTCCGGCAGCCAACGATGTAGCGCAGACTTGCGAGATGCCGCAGCCGCTTTGCGCTCACCTCCGTCGAGCGAAGGACCACCGTCCGAATACTCCGGATGGCTGCGAGGAATGCCTCGCGACCGGAGACTCGTGGGTCCACCTCCGGCTCTGTCTCGAGTGCGGCCACGTGGGTTGCTGCGACGACTCGCCGAACAAACACGCGACGAAGCACTACCGCGCGACAACCCACCCTGTGATCCGCTCCTTCGAACCGGGCGAGCGTTGGCGCTACTGCTACCCGGACGACCTCTTCGTCGAGTAACCCCTAGCGCGAGCTTGTCACCCCGATACGCGGGCACAGGTCACGAAGCACGCACTCGGAGCAGCGCGGACGTTGCGCGATGCAGACCTCTCGCCCGTGCCGGATGAGGTTCATGTGCAGCGCGTACATCTCTTCGTCAGGAACGCTCTCCTGGAAGGCGGCCTGCGTCACGACAGCGTCGGACCGCGGCGGCACGAGACCGAGCCGGATCGCGACGCGGTGCACGTGCGTGTCCACCGGAAAGTACGGACGGTCGAGGGAGAAGAGAAGTACGCACGCCGCCGTCTTCGGGCCCACACCGGGCAGGGCGACGAGCGTGTCCCAGAGGTCCTGGTCGGGCATCGCGGTGAACGCGTGCTCGTCGAGCGGCACGCCGCTGTCGCGGATCCCCCGGAGCATCGCGCGGATGCGCACGGCCTTCGTCGGCCCGAGACCGCCTCGGCGGATCGCACGCGCGAGCGCGGGCAGCGGCGCGTCTGCGACCTCATCCCAGATGCCGAACCGTCGCCGGAGATCCGCGTACGCGCGATCGCGGTTCGTGTCGCTCGTGTGCTGCGATAGCACGGTGAGCACGAGCTCCTCGAGAGGCGGAAGGTGTCGAGCTGGTGGCGGTATGCCATAGGCGCGAGCGAGACGACGCGCGATCGCGCGGAGACGCCGCCGGTCCACTCATCCGAGCGTATCGGGAATGGCGAGAGGGCCGGCAACGTTGGGATAAAGTGACCGGATGGCCAAGGACGCGTTCGAAACCGAGGCGCTCTCATTCATCGACGCGCTCTACCGGACGGCGCTCCGGATGACGCGATCGGAGGCGGACGCAGAGGACCTCGTGCAGGAAACCTATATCCGCGCCCTTCGCTTTCGCGAGCAGTTCACCCCAGGGACAAACCTAAAGGCGTGGCTCTTTCGCATCCTCACGAACACCTTCATCAATGCCTACCGCAAACGGGTCAGACAGCCTCAGACCGCGGAGCTGGACGACGTCGACGAGTTCTCGCTTTACCGGAAGATGTCCCAGGACACTCCCGGATCGAACAACGCCGACCCTGAGCAGGAATTCCTCGACGGGATCGTGTCGACCGAGGTGAAAGACGCCCTCGCGGCCCTTCCGGAGAAGTTCCGGACCACAGTGCTGCTCGACGTCGAGGGGTTCTCCTATAAGGAGATCGCCGAGATGGTCGGGGTTCCCATCGGCACGGTCATGTCGCGGCTCCACCGCGGCCGCAAATTCCTCCAGCAGAGGCTCTATGACGTCGCCCGAGAGCGCGGGATCGCCGCGCTCCGGACCAGCGGGCCAAGACCGGACTAGGAGGGGCGGTATGGACTGCGACGACTGTCTCGAGAAGCTGTACGCGTTCCTCGACCAGGAGCTTGAGTCAAGCGAACGTAAACAAGTCGCGAGCCACCTCGATGGATGCACCGACTGTGGCGACAATCTCGCGTTCGAGGAGCGCTTCCTACAGGTGATCCGCGACTGTGGAACCTCCGATGTCGCCCCTGCGGAGCTCCGACGACGCATCGCGGAGCGGTTACGGAGTGACGTTCCCCCGCCGACCGCTTGAACTCTTTACGGTTACATCTGTTGACATCTGCGACGCGAGTGTGTCTATATAACCGTGCAATGCGTGGCCAGAAGGAGGTGATTCCCTAATGCCAGCAAAGAAGAAGGCGAAGAAGTCCTCGAAGAAGAAGCACTAAGAGTGTCTTAGCGACGACGAGAGTCGTCGCTTTTTTGATTTCGTGTCTGGCACCTTTCGCGAACCCGCCGATCCGCGTAGGCCTCGCGGATCGGTTTCTTTTTACCCGGGGTACGCTCCTCGCATCGCACAGCAGCGCGCTCTTCCGCCCATCAACCAGATCGCGGTCGCCGCTGGAGTTCTCGTGTCGGCCACAGTCGCGTCCCTTCTCCGGCTGGCGGCCTCGCCCAACGCATCGATCTTTGGTATCGCCGCGCCGCTTTGTGGTATCGCCCTCGGCGCGCTGTTGGCCGGAAAAGTGGCCAAAAATGGCGGTCTTTACCACGGTGCACTCGTGGGAGTCGGTTACGTCCTCGTCGAGGCCATCGGTCTCGCACCGGCGCCACTCGACCCTTCAAGCGACGGGCTCACCGAGGGTCTTGCGATCATCGCGGGCGACGCGCTGCTGTTAGCTGTCGCAGTCCTGGCTGGCTGGATCGCAGCGCCGCGGGCAACATCTTCGTCTTCTTCGGGTACGGGCAGAGGTCGTTGATCGGACAGATCGTGCAGAGCGGAGTCGGTCGGCAGATGCGGCGACCATGGAGAACGAAGCACCACGTGACCTTGATCCAGTCCTTCTTCGGGTAGATCGCCCGGAGACTCGCCTCGGTGTCCGGACCCGCGCGGTCGACTCGGAGCCGCTCGGCCACGCGCGCCACATGCCGGTCGACGGCCACCGCAGGGACCCCAAACGCCGCTCCAAGGACGATCGATGCCGTCTTGCGACCGACTCCATGGAGCCGCGTGAGTCTGTCCATGTCGGACGGGACCTCTCCGTCGAACTCCTCGAGGAGCCCGCGCGCCATCGCGCGAAGCGATTTCGCCTTCTGGTTGAAGAAGCCGGTCGCTCTGATGTCGCGCTCGAGGACGCCCGCCGGCGCCGCGGCATAGTCCGCGGGGCTGCGGTACTTCGTAAAGAGGACCCGGGTGATCTGGTTGATCCGCTCGTCCTGCGCTTGCGCGGCGAGGATCGTCGCGACGAGGAGCTCGAGCGGCGACGAGAAGAGAAGGGTGGGTCCCCAATCGGGGTAGGCCTTTGCGAGGCGGGTCAGGATCTTCCGGGCTCGTGATCGGAGCGCGGGATCGGGGCGAACGGTCGCGCGGGGCTTCGGTCGTTTGGGCCGCGCGGGCATCCGCTGAACCATACTCGCGGCCAATCAGGGGCGAAGTCCTCAGAAGCGAAGGAAGCGCTGGCCGCCGACCTCGACGATCCGGACCGGCCCCGTGCCGTGGTGGATCGCGTCCACGTAGCCAAGCTCGCCTGACCGCACGACGCGCGGGCCAGCGGTGGGATTCGCCTCGCCGAGAACACCGCTCGTGCTCGGAAACCCACCCGCCAGCGAGGCAGCCGGCGACGGGAGCGCCTCATTCCTGTAGGTACGAACGAGAGCGGCGAGGCGAAGTACCAGACGATGGCGGAGAGCGCGGCGAAGGTTAAGAACGCGCCCGCGAACCGCGCCGGGTGGGCGGAGAAGGAGCGCCCGATGGCCCTCACGGTCTCATGCTGGCACGGCCCTCGATTGACGCCTGCTCGGCCGCCTCCTACGCTCGTCCGTCAAACGCGGGTCGTTCGATGAATGGGGAATACGCGAAGGCCCGAAGACGCAAATCGCATGTGGGAGGACCGAATGCAGAGACGTTGGTACACAGCCGGCGCGCTCATCGCGAGCTTCGCGATGTTGGCAACGGCATGCACAAGTGGCACAGGGGGCACCGCCGGCGGTGGTGGCACATCGAAAGGCGAGATCATCATCGCCAGCGACCAGCCGACATCCGGTGGCGACGCTTCGGACGGACTGCCCGCGCAGAACGGTATCCAGTTCGCGGTGGAGTCCGCGGGCTCGATCAAGGGTTTCAAGCTCACCTTCAAGGGCTGGGACGACACGGTCAACGGTAACCACAACCCAGAGAAGGGCGCGCAGAACATCCAGGAGATGATCGCCGACGCGAAGATCCTCGGGATGATCGGGCCGAACAACTCCAACGTGGCGCGCGCGATGATCCCGATCGCGAACCGCGCGAGCTTCACGATGATCAGCGCGGCGAACACCAACGAGTGCCTCAC
Source organism: Chloroflexota bacterium (assembly GCA_038040345.1). Classification (GTDB taxonomy): domain Bacteria; phylum Chloroflexota; class Limnocylindria; order P2-11E; family P2-11E; genus 3-1-20CM-2-70-9. The sequence continues at coordinate 635,619 of JBBPIQ010000001.1, read as the reverse complement.
GCAGACGTTCCCGTACTGCGAGGCGGACACGGGCACGACGCCAGCGAAGCTCCGGCCGAACGGCGTCAACAACTATTTCCGCGTGGCTGCGGCTGACACGTTCCAGGGGCCCGCGGCGGCGGACTTCATCGTCGATACGCTCAAGATCACGAAGGTCGCGGTCTGGTCTGACAACGAGACCTTCGGCAAGGGCGTCGCTGACAAGTTCACGACGGAGTTCACAAAGAAGGGCGGCACGGTCGTTGTCCGGCAGGACTTCGACACAAAGACCACCAACGACTGGAAGCCCTTCCTCACCGACGCCAAGAACAAGGGCGCGCTGGCTGTCTACGCCGGCGCCACCAGTGGCACCAAGATCTGCATCCCGCGCGCCCAGATGAAGGGGATCCTCGACGCTCCGTATATGGTCCCGGACGGTGGGGTGAACTCGCAGTGCATCAAGGACGCGGCGGATAACGGAGCGAACCTCTACGGCACCGTCGCTGCGGCCGACGCGAACCAGAACCCCGACGCCAAAGCGACCATCGATGCGTTCAAGGCAAAGTTCACCAAGAAAGAGGACATCGGCTCCTACACCTTCCCGGCTATGGACTGCGCGAACATCCTCATCGACGCTATCGGCCGGGCCATCGACGCAAACGGCGGCAACATGCCGAGCCGCGAGCAGGTCCGCGCTGCGGTCGCGGCGACAAAGAGCTTCAAGGGCACGACGGGCACCTACACGTTCGACGCGAACGGGGACCCGACCTCGCCCACGATGGCGATCTTCCAGACCAAGGGCTCACCGCTCGACTGGGTATTCGTGAAGCAGTTCGGGGTCGGCGGCTAGCAGACACACGTGAGTGGAGGGGGCGAAACTCGCCCCCTCCCCGCTTGAGGGGGACATGTGGTCGGCTCGCTGAGACAAGCACGGATCGCGTTCGTGGGGGCGCCAATTGGTCGTCTCGTAAACCTACTGGTGATCCTCGCCGTCGGGTACGCGATCTTCATCCTGGCGACGAAGATCTTTGCGCAGGGACCCAGTTACTTCCTGCAGATACTGACGTTCGGGGTGGCCAACGGAGCCATCTACGCGCTGGTCGCCCTCGGCTACACGATGGTCTACGGGATCATCGAGCTCATCAATTTCGCTCACGGCGACCTGTTCACGCTCGGCGGGTTCATCTCGGTCTTCCTGCTTCCGATCTTCGGACTCGACGCGAGCAAGGCCGGGACGGCGGGGATCATCCTGCCGCTCATCGCCGTCTTCATCGTGACGATGCTCATCTGCGGCGCCATCAATGTGACCATCGAGCGTGTCGCGTACCGCCCGCTCCGCCACGCGCCACGTCTGGCTCCGCTGATCACCGCGATCGGAATGTCGTTCGTCCTCGAGGGAGTGATGTTCCTCTGGAAGGGTCCCTTCAACGTTCCCTACCCGAACCTGCTGCCCACGACTGGCATCGTCATCGGCGGTGCCACGATCGGCGTGAAGGACATCTTCGTCATCGTGGTCGCGGCGGTCCTCATGATCGTGCTGGCCCTCTTTGTGAGTCGGTCGACGCTCGGGAAGGCCATGCGCGCGACGGCTCAGGACCAGGACGCGACCGAGCTGATGGGGATCGACATCAACCGCACGATCGCGGCGACCTTCTTCATCGGCGCGGTGCTCGCCGGCGCCGGCGGAACGATCTTCGGTCTCTACTACAACACGATGGTCTTCGATCTCGGATTCTCGGCCGGTCTCTTCGCGTTCACTGCGGCCGTCTTTGGCGGCATCGGGAACATTCAGGGCGCTGCGCTGGGCGGGCTCCTCATCGGTCTTATCACCGCGCTCTGGGACGGCTACATGGAGTCGACGTGGACGCAGGTCATCATCTTCGGGATCCTGATCCTCGTCCTCGTCTTCAGGCCCACCGGGCTTCTCGGAATGCGAGTTCCGGAGAAATGAGGAACCCCCTTTCGCGGCTCGGCGCCATCCTGGAGCGCGACCCTCGAAAGGACCCGAACGCGCTCGTTTTCCTTCTGCTCACGTTCGGCGTGATCGCGTTCCCGATCGCGGTTCAGGTCGTCACGCGCGGCAGCGGCAGCTTCCTGATCTCGCAGGCCGCGGACGCAGGGGTCTACGTGCTGCTCGCGATCGGACTGAACGTGGTCGTTGGATTCGCGGGCCTGCTCGACCTCGGATACGCGGCGTTCTTCGCGATCGGCGCGTACACGTACGCGTTCGTCGCCTCGGACCACATGGAGTTCACGCCGATCCACCAGGCCATCCACATCCCGTTCTGGATCGCATTGCTCGTCGGCATGTTCGCCGCCGCGGGCGCCGGGGCGATCCTGGGCGCGCCGACCCTTCGCCTGCGAGGCGATTACCTGGCCATCGTGACCCTCGGCTTTGGTGAGATCGTGCCGCGCCTTTTCCGGAACGCGTCGACGTGGACAAGCGGCGTCAACGGCATCTCCGCTCTCGACACGCCGGCACTGCCGATCTGGCTGAACGGACCGTGGTCTGGGGATGCCTTTGCGATCGTGCAGAACTTCAAGATCATCGACCCGCTGGCGTACTACGTGATCATGGCCGTCCTCGTCGCGATCTCTGTCGTCCTCGTGAACAATCTCCGTCGGTCGCGGATGGGTCGCGCATGGATGGCCGTCCGCGAGGACGAGGTCGCGGCGGCGGCGATGGGCGTTAACACGGTCGGCGTGAAGCTGCTGGCCTTCAGCATCGGAGCGGCGTTCAGTGGCTTCGCGGGGACGTTCTACGGGGCGAAGCTGTCGCTGGTATCGCCCGAGAATTTCGGCTTCACCGTCTCCATCACGATCCTGATCATGGTGGTGCTAGGGGGGATGGGGAACATTCCGGGCGTCATCGTGGGAGCGCTCCTCATCTACTACGTGATCTTCAACATCCTGCCTGGCCTCCCACAGCAGGCCGTCGACTTCGCCAACTCGATCGGAGCTTCGGGACTCAACACCCCAAGCGGCGACTGGCCCGGTCTCGCGGGCGAGGTGCAGCGACTGAAGTTCCTCATCTTTGGTCTGATCCTGGTGCTCACGATGCTGCTTCGGCCGCAGGGTCTCCTGCCGAGCCGTCAGCGCGCGGAAGAACTCCAAAAGGGCGTACACGAAGACACCACGATCGAAGACGTGAACGCGGAGACGGGGACGGCATGAGCGTCGAGGCCACGGCCGAGCCGATCCTGCGGATCGACCACGTGACCAAGCGCTTCGGCGGCCTCGTGGCGGTCGACGACGTCAGCTTCGACGTCAAGAGGGGTGAGATCTTCGCGCTGATCGGACCGAACGGCGCGGGCAAGACGACGCTCTTCAACGGCATCACCGGCATATTTCCACCCACCGCCGGACGGATCATTTTCCAGGGCCGTGAGATCGCCGGCGCAAAGCCGCACCAGGTCGCAGCGTTCGGCATCGCGCGGACCTTCCAGAACATCAGGCTCTTCGAGTACATGTCGTCCCTCGACAACGTGCGTCTCGGGCAGCACTGCCGAATGCACGCGAAGCTCTGGGACTCGCTCTTCAAAACCCCGGCCGAGCACCGCGAGGAGCAGCGCGTGACAGACCGCGCGATGGAGCTGCTCCAGTTCGTCGGCATCGAGAAATACACCCACACCTACGCGCGAAACCTGCCGTATGGCTCGCAGCGCCGCCTTGAGATCGCGCGCGCGCTGGCTACGAATCCCGCTCTTCTGCTCCTGGACGAGCCCGCCGCCGGTTTCACGCCGCAAGAGAAGGTCGAACTCATGGGACTCGTTCACAAGATCGTCGACCAGGGGATCACGGTCTTCCTCATCGAGCACGACATGAAGGTCGTCATGGGAGTGTCCCGCCGGATCGTCGTGCTCGACCACGGCGAGAAGATCGCCGAAGGTACGCCAGAGCAGGTGCGCCGCGATCAGCGCGTGATCGAGGCCTACCTCGGGACCCAGCACTAAGTGGGGCTTTTGGACGTCGCAGGTATCAACGTCTTCTACGGCCGCGTGCAGGCGCTCCGCGGCGTCTCCCTGAGCATCGATGCTGGAGAGATCGTCGCGCTGATCGGGTCGAACGGCGCGGGGAAGACGACGACGCTGCGCACGATCTCAGGTCTCAACCACGCTACGACCGGGCGCGTGGTCTTCGACGGACGTGATATCAGTGCAGTACCGGCACACGACATCGTGCGCGCTGGGATCGGTCACGCCCCCGAAGGGCGACGCCTTTTCCCTCGGATGATCGTCTTCGACAACCTGATGATGGGGACCTACGCGCGGAAGGATCGCGCCGGTATCCCGGCGGACATCGCGCGCGTGTACGACCTCTTTCCCCGTCTCAAGGAGCGCACGAAGCAACTCGCCGGAACGCTCTCCGGTGGTGAGCAGCAGATGCTGGCGATCGGACGCGCGCTCATGGCTCGTCCGAAGCTCCTCATGCTCGACGAACCGTCGCTCGGGCTTGCACCGATCCTCTGCGAGACGATCTTCCGTGTACTGACTGAGATCAACGCGCAGGGAACGCCGATCCTCTTGGTCGAACAGAACGCGACCAAGGCACTCGAGGTCGCGCATCGCGCTTACGTTCTGGAGACGGGCTCGATCGTCCAGACCGGGACCGGCAAGGAGCTTCTTTCGTCGCCCGACGTGCAGCGCGCGTATCTCGGAATGTGACCGCCCGCGCTCTCTAGACTTTGCGGGTGGCCCGAACCGTTCCTTCGTTGAGAGTTCCCCCGGACGTCGAGCGTGTCCTCGCGCGCCTCGAGCAGGCGGGATTCGAGGCCTTCGTCGTCGGTGGCAAAGTCCGTGACGCGGTGCGGGGGATCGACTCACCGGGCAAATGGGACCTCACCACGAGCGCCACGCCGGAGGAGATCCAGGGCCTCTTTCGGCGGACGTATTACCTGAACCACTTCGGTACCGTGACCGTCCGATCAGGCGATGAGGAGGTCGAGGTCACGACGTACCGGACCGAGGCCGAATACTCGGACCACCGGCGCCCGGATCACGTGACGTTTACGCGGTCGCTTCACGACGATCTCTCGCGCCGCGATTTCACCATGAACGCGATGGCCTGGCGTCCGCCGACGGACGGCAAGCCGGGCGAGCTCGTGGATCCATTTGGTGGCCAGCGGGACCTCGACGCGCGGATCGTTCGCGCGGTCGGCGAGCCGCGCGAGCGCTTCAAGGAGGACGCCCTCCGGATGCTCCGTGCCGTGCGCTTCGCGACTCTCCTCGGCTTCACGATCGACCCGCGGACGGCCGAGGCGATTCGCGAGTCTGCGCCCCTCGCCAAAACGCTCTCAGGCGAGCGCATCCAGCAGGAAATGGTGAAGATCCTCTGCGCGCCAAAGCCGTCGGTCGCTTTCCGGATGCTGAGCGACCTGGGCCTGCTCGCCGTGTTCTTTCCGGAGCTCGAGATCGCGAAGACCATCCCGCAGGACAAAGCCGTCGCCCAGGACGTCTTCGAGCATTCGATCATCACCACGGATGCGACGCCACCGGACGACCTCGTCCTCCGTCTAGCCGGACTCCTGCACGACATCGGAAAGCCCGAGACGTTCGCCGACGGGCATTTCCATCAGCACGAATTCGTCGGTGAGGCAAAAGCACGCGCCATCCTGCGGCGGTGGCGGTTCGACAAAGAAACGATCACGCAGGTGACGCACCTCATCCGACACCACATGTTCTGGTACCAGACGGACTGGACAGGTTCGGCGGTCCGCCGATTCGTTCGAAACGTGGGCCTCGAGAACATCCCTGCGCTGTTCGCGCTCCGCAAGGCCGACAACATCGGGAGCGGCGCACGGTCCCCGCGTATGTACCACCTCGAATCGCTGTGGGATCGCGTGCAGGGCGAGATTCGCGCGGCGTCGGCGTTCTCGCTGAAAGATCTCGCGATAGACGGCAATGACGTCATGAAGGAGCTTGGGATTCCACCCAGCCCTCGCGTCGGTCAGATCCTCAACGAGCTATTCGAGCGCGTGACCGAAGAACCGAATCTCAATACACGAGAACATTTGCTGGAGCTCGCGCGAGAAATCGGCGCCACTAACTAGACGCGACTCGGCCGGGGGCTACCTGCGAGTGGGGGCCGGCGACCCTACCGCGAAGCGGCCGGCGAAGGCGTAAGCCGAGGCCGGTCCGTGGTCGCCGGAGGGACCCGCGAGCACGGGAGCCCCCGGCCGAGGCGATGTCCGCAGTGAATTTGCGCCAGTGACTAGCTCGATGCGTAAGGTGCGCTGCTGCCGACGGACGAAACCGGTCGGGTCGAGCCATTGCCGGCTTTCGTCGTCGGCTCCGTCGGTCGCACTTTCTCGACACTCTCGCCGAGTCGGCGCCGTGCCTCGTCACCGGTGAACGGAGCGAACAGCAGGGCGATAGCCGCGCCTACGATCGCGCCGAGCAAGAGCCCGAGCGCGAGCGTCCCGAGGATCGCTCCGTCGGAGTGGCCACCGATAGCGCGACGCACCTCGCTCTTTCCTTCACCAAACAAGTCATTCGCGCGCTTGGTCCCTTCGCCGAGCAGGTCATTCGCGCGTTTGCTCGCTTGACCCCTCAGGTCGTCAACGACGTCCTGCAGATCTTTCACACTGACCATGGACAGCCTCCTCTAGCGCTCGAAGCGCGAACTAGGTCTGTGCAGGGCTGGTGCCACCGTCGCCTGTCGGTCCGCCAGGCGGCCGAGAGAGCGCGGCCTCGATGAAGGGGTCGATGTCGCCCCCGAGCACGCGGGTCGGGTCGCCGATCTCGATACCGGTCCGGTGATCCTTGACGAGCGTGTACGGGTGGAGGATGTAGGAGCGAATCTGGCTGCCCCAGTCCGCGGACCGCATCTCGCCGCGTTCCTTCGCCTGCGCCTCTTCCTGCTCCCGGACCTGCCGCTCCAAGAGACGCGCGCGGAGGATCTTCATCGCGGTCTCCTTGTTCTGGAGCTGCGAGCGCTCGTTCTGGCAGGCGACGACGATCCCGGACGGCAAGTGCGTGATGCGGACCGCGGTCTCGGTCTTGTTGACGTTCTGCCCGCCCGCGCCGGTGGCGCGGTACGTGTCGATGCGCAGATCCTCCGTACGGACCTCGACTTCGGCCTCGCTCTCGACCTCCGGCGTGGGATCGACGAGCGCGAACGACGTCTGACGCCTCTTCTGGAAATCGAATGGCGAGATGCGCACGAGCCGATGTGTGCCCCGCTCCGTCTTGAGGTAGCCGTAGGCATACGGGCCCTCGACGGTCAGGGTCGCGCTCCGGAAGCCGGCTTCATCGCCAGGAGTCGATTCCAGCAGCTCGGCCTTGTAGCCCCGTCGCTCCGCCCAGCGCAGGTACATCCGCACGAGCATCTCGGCCCAATCGGCCGCGTCGGTACCTCCGACCCCGGCAGAGATCGCGAGGACCGCGCTGCGCTCGTCGTAGGGCCCGGAGAGCTGCGCCTCGAGGCTCGCCTTCGCGACTTCCTCGGTGAGCTCAACGGTGTCCTGGGCGATGTCGGCTTCCATCTTGGGATCGCCGTCGGCGATCGACGCGAGCTCGCTCAGATCCTTCGCGCGCGCACGAAAACGCTCCCACCGTTCGAGACGATCGCGCTCTCTGCCGAGGCGCTTCAGGATCGTTTGCGCACGCTGCCGGTCCTGCCAGAGATCCGGCTTGGAGGACTCGGTCTCTAGCTCCGCAATCTCCCGCGTGAGAGCCGGCAGGTCAAAGGAACACCGCCATGCGTTCGATGCGGTCGCGCAGAGTCGAGAGGGCCGCTTGGTCGACGGTCAAGTACGGGCTAGCGCTTGCGGGGGCGTTCGAACGTGGTGGTCACCGGCTGAAACACCGGAGCCAGTTTGCCCGCTGCGAACGACACGAATGTGACGCAGGGGCAATAGGTGTTGCGAGGGCAACGCGGACAGTCCCCATCACAGTCGAGGGTGGCTCCATAGGAACACTTGAGGCAGTTGTCCTCGCAGACGATCCATTCCTTCATGACGCGATGTCCTCTCTAGGCGTGCCGGGTAAGGAATCGAAGTCAGACGACCCGCCCACGCTCTCCCCACTGCGAATGTGCGCCGGTTTGGGTACGAATGTTATCCGCGGAAATGGGGCTTGAGAAGAGGGCAAAACGCCAAAATCGGGCCCGAAAATCTGTTCTTTTTCAACTGTCGCGCCGCCGCCGCAGGTAGTCGAGAGCACCCTTGAATGGGCGCGGATGCACACCAAAAACGGGCTCGAGCGCGTTCTGGCGGGGCGTGTTGTCGACCGCAAGAAGGTCCAGCTGGGCCACGGTGACCGGCGGGTCGGCCATGACGAGGCTCATGAGCATGGCAGGCGGCTTCATGAGCGGCACCGGGACGTGCAAGGTCGGCCGGCGCTTGCCAGTGCCGCGCATCGTCTCGGCCAGCATCTCGTCGTAGGTGACGGGCTCCGCGCCGCCAATCTCGTGCACCCCGGAGATCGCGGGGCGTTCCACCGCGGCGACGAGAGCCTCCGCGATGTCGTCGACGTGCAGCGGCTGAAAACGCGCCTTGCCGTCACCCGGCACCGGCACGAGGGGAAACATCAGGCTGAACGCGAGGCGCGGGAAAAAGTCGTCGCCCTCGCCAAAGAGGAGCGAGGGCTGCAGCACGACGTGCGCGATCCCCGACCCGGTGACGAGTGCTTCTCCCTCGCCCTTGCTTCGCAGGTACGGATACGGCGAAGCGGGATCCGCGCCGAGGGCCCCCATGTGCACGATCCGTCTTACGCCGGCGCGCCTCGCTTCTGCGACGACGTGCGCGACACCGGCCACGTTGACCTCGGCGAATTTCTGCTTGCGCTCGGTGGGGACCGCGACCGTGTGGACGACGGCGTCGATGCCGTCGAACGCGCCGCGAAGCGACTCCGGCTTGCGCACGTCTGCGCGGCGCACGTCCAGCTTGCCCACGCCGGATTCAGGTAGCTCCTTCTCGGCGCCCGGACGTTCGCTGATGAGCGCCCGGACGTCGTGCCCTCGGAGAAGCAGCCGGGCGACCACATGCCGCCCCACGAAGCCGTTGGCGCCCGTCACGGCAACTCGCATCGACTCACCGCCTTCGTACTACGTGGCTGTAGTAGTAGCACGCTGTCCGCCTGAGTCAAGACGCCCGCGTGCGCTCAGGATCGGCAGCATGATCCCGCCGGCCACCGCATAGATGAGGCCTAAGAGCTGGGCCTCCTGCAGTCCGTCGATGAAAGTCGGGTCCAGACGAAGGAATGACGTGAGGAACCGGAAGCCGCCGAAAAGTAGGAGGTAGGCCCAGTACACGCGACTCTCGGGGGGCCTGCCACGGACGCGGCGCCAGTACAAGACCAGCGCGATGAAGATCAGGACCATGATGAGACCGTCGTACGCCGCGACCGGATGCACGTACTCCGTTTGGCCGAGGGTCGCCGGGTTCGTGTAGCGGACACACCAGGGCAGCCCCGAGCAGGCGATCGCGTGATGCTCGCCGTTGATGATGTCGCCGATCCGTCCGATCGCTTCGCCCAGCGCGATGCCGATCACTGAGATGTCGAACATGAAACCGAGCGGCAACCGCAGCCGGCGCGCCGCGAAAAAGCCGGCGATAGTCGAGCCGACGGGCGCGCCGGTCGTGCCGATGCCGCCGTTCCAGAAAGCGAGGAGCTCGAGAGGCCGAGACGCGTAGACGTTCCAGTTGTCCAGGACGTGCGCGACCCGAGCGCCGAGGAGACCGCCGAGGACGACCGCGATCGCGAACGGGTAGACGCGGTCATCGCGGATGAGGTAGCGCGCCGCGCGGAACGACACGAAGCTTCCGACGATCATCCCAACCAGCGAGAAGATCGAGTGCCAGGCGAAGCTCAGCGATCCGACGTGAAGGTTCGGATCGAACGGGAGGTCGATCAGACCGCGAAAGTACGCGTCTGAGAGCGCGGGCGCGTCATGAGGCGGAACAGCACCGTGACCGCTGCTGCGAACACCAGAACCGCGATCGTCTGGTCCTGCCGAAGATCGAAGGCGTACGTCGGATCGCCGATGCGGAGGAAGCCGAGGACAAAGCGGCCGATCGCATAGTGCAGGGCCCAGATCCAGAAGATCACGCCGTCCGGCCAGCGGCCAATGAAGCGGCGCAGCCACAGCGTGAGGGCGACCGCTGACAGGTCCCAGATCATGTCGTAGGCGACAACGAGGTGGACCGGCCCAGGCTGCCCGAGCGTATCCGGGTGCGTGAAGCCGACGCAGATCCCCTCGGGCGGCGTGCACGCGGTGGCGTGGTGCTCGCCGTTGATGATGTCGCCGATCCGCCCTATGGCGAAGCCGAGCGCGATACCGGGAGCGGCTGCATCGGCCCCGTACCCGATCGGCACGCCGCGCCGGACGGCCGCGAGATACCCGCCAAGGACGCCACCGATGGCCGCACCCCAGATGGCGATGCCGCCAGTCCAGATAAAGAAGATCTGCAGAGGGTTGGCGAGGTAGTACTGCCATTGGTCGATGACGTGAACGAGCCGCGCGCCGATGATGCCGCCCACAACTCCCCAGGTGGCGACCGCCCAGCCATCCTCCTCACTGATCTTTCCGCGAAGAAGACGAAGCGGGAGCCATACACCGAAAAAAATGCCGACCGCCGTAAAGATGCCGTGCCATGCGAGCGTGATCGGACCCAAATGAACGTTCGGGTCGAACGGAATCTGAATCACGGCATCGGGTGCGCTGCACCGCGGGTGGCACGAGCCGTGGGGTGAGCGGCATCGGGGTCTTCTGAGCGAGCGGCCCCTGGCCGGCGGTCCATCGCGATCCCACGAGGGGCCGAGCGAAGAGGACCCCGGCGGCGCTCACCGCCCCGAAGCTGCGATAGGACCCGTGGCGCGTCGACCGAGATCACTTGCCGTGACACTTCTTGAACTTCTTGCCTGATCCGCACCAGCAAGGCTCATTTCGACCCGGCAGCTTGCTTGGCGCCGATCCAGAAGCGGGCTTGCCGTTTCCGCTCGTTCGGGTCGTCGTGGTCGTGCTTCCGCCGCCAGTCTGCGTCGTCTGCGTCTTCTCTTCCTGCTCAGCTTGTTCCGCCGTTCGAACAGTCACTCGGAGGATGGTCTGGGCGACGCCGCTCGCGATACGCGCCTCCATCTCTTCGAAGAACCCATGCGCTTCGCGCTTGTAGGCGACGAGCGGGTCCTGCTGACCGTAGCCGCGGAGATAGATGCCCTCGCGCAACTCCTCCATCGCCGTGAGGTGCTCGACCCAGTGCGTGTCGATCGTGCGGAGAAGGACCCACCGCTCGACGGCGCGGGTCAGCTCGTCGCCGAGCTCCTTCTCGCGCGTCTCGTACGTCTCCTCGACGATCTCCGCGACCCGATCGCGCAGCTCGTTCTGGTTGCGGAGCTCGCCGAAGCTCGTTGCGACAAGGTCCGGGCGATTGAGGATCGGCCCGAGCGCTGACGCGAGCTTGTCGAGGTCCCAGTCCTCAGGATCCGGCGTGGGCGCCGCCGTATCGACAAGACCGTCCGCCTCCTGTCGTAGGAATTCGAGAACGGTCTCGCGGACGTCGCCCTTCTCGAGGATGAGCCGGCGCTGGCCATAGATCACATTGCGCTGGTTGTTGAGGACGTCGTCGAACTCGAGCGCGCGCTTGCGGGTGTCGAAGTTGCGTCCCTCGACCTTGATCTGCGCTTGGGTGATAGCACCGGTGACCATCCCCGACTCGATCGGCGTCGCGTCGTCGAAGCCGAGGCGGGCCATGAGCCCCGCGACGCGCTCGGAGGCGAAGATGCGGATGAGGTCGTCCTCGAGCGAGCTGAAGAACCGCGAGCTCCCGGGGTCGCCCTGGCGTCCGGAACGGCCGCGGAGCTGGTTGTCGATGCGCCGCGCCTCGTGGCGCTCGGTGCCGATGACGTGCAGCCCGCCGAGGTCGGTGATCCCCTGCCCGAGCAGGATGTCGACGCCGCGGCCGGCCATGTTCGTCGAGAGCGTCACGGCGCCGCGCTGGCCGGCGTCGGCGATGATTAGCGCCTCGCGCTCGTGGTTCTTCGCGTTCAAGACCTCGTGTTTGATGCCATGCCGGCGGAGCTGCTCCGAAAGCCGTTCGCTCTTCTCGACGCTCGTCGTACCGATGAGCACCGGCTGCCCCGCCACGTTCCGCTCCTTGACCTCGGCCACGACCGCGTCCCACTTGCCCTGCTCGGTCTTGTAGACGAGGTCGGAGTTGTCCTTGCGGACCATCGGCTTGTTCGTCGGGATCTGCGTGACGTCGAGCTTGTAGACCTTGTACAGCTCCTCCGCCTCGGTCGCCGCCGTACCGGTCATGCCCGCGAGCTTCGTGTACATGCGGAAGTAGTTCTGGATCGTGATCGTCGCGAAGGTCCGCGTCTCGCGCTGGATCTTGAGGTTCTCCTTCGCCTCGACGGCCTGGTGCAGGCCGTCGCTCCAGCGCCTGCCGGGCATGAGCCGTCCCGTGAACTCGTCGACGATGATGACCTCGCCGTCCTTGACGACGTACTCCTTGTCTTTGTGATAGAGCGCCTTCGCTTTCACCGCGTTGTCGAGGTAGTGCACGGCGGTGACATCGCCCTCGTACATGTTCTTCACGTGGAGGAGCTTCTCGGCCCGCCCGATGCCCTCCTCCGTAAGCACCACCGCGTGATGCTTCTCCTCGAGAACGTAGTCGGTGTCCGGCTGCAGCTGCGCCGCGACGCGCGCGAACGTGTAGTAGGTCTCGGTCGCGTCCTCGGCCGGGGAGCTGATGATGAGCGGCGTGCGCGCCTCGTCGATGAGGATCGAGTCGGCCTCGTCGACGATCCCGTAGTGCAGCCCCCGCCGCTGGACCTGGTCGTTCAGGTCCATTGCCATGTTGTCGCGGAGATAGTCGAAGCCGAATTCGCTGTTCTGCCCGTACGTGATGTCGGCCTCGTAGGCCTCTCGCCGGCTGATGTCGCGCCAGTGGCGATGCCGCGAGTCGACTGCCTCGAGCTCCACGGTCGTGTCGTAGATCGCGCTCTTCTCGTGCGCGATGTAGGCGACGGTCGCGCCGAGCGCCTGGTAGATGGGCGCCATCCATCCCGCGCCGGTCTTGGCGAGATAGTCGTTCGTGGTGATGAGGTGGGCGCCCTTCCCTTCGAGTGCGTTCGCGTAGAGCGCGAGCGACGCGACGAGGGTCTTGCCCTCGCCGGTCCGCATCTCGGCGATGTGACCCTTGTGGAGCGCGAGACCGCCCATGATCTGCACGTCGAAATGGCGCTGCTTCAGCGTGCGCTTCGCCGCCTCGCGCACCGACGCGAAGGCATCGGGGAGGACATCGTCGAGCGTTTCGCCTTTCGCGAGCCGCTCGCGGAACCGCGCCGTACTCTCGGCGAGCTCGGCGTCGCTGCGCTTTTGGGTCTCGGGCTCGAGCTGGTTGATGCGCGCGGCGATCTTGCGAAGCTTGCGAAGCTCGCCTTCGTTTGAGTCGAACAACCCGCCGATGAAGCTCACGGGACTGCGAGTTGCGATCGCTAGGTGACCTGCAGCGGCAGCTGCAACCCGGGCGGGTTGAAGAGCGCGCCGACGGACTCGCCGTCGTGGATGCGGCGGATGGCCTCGGCGAAGAGGGGCGCGACAGTGAGGACCTCGATCTTTCCCGTGTTCGCGGCGGAGGGCCGAAGGGGCACGCTGTCGGTGGTGATGAGCTTCTCGATGCCGGTGTTCACGAGCTTTTCGGCGGCGTTGCCCGACAGGACCGCGTGCGTGCAGCCGACGTAGATCTCGTTGACGCCGCGCTCCTGCAGGATGCGGACGGTGTTGAAGATCGTCGCGCCCGTGTCGATCTCGTCGTCGATGATGATCGCGCGCTGCTTGTCGATGTCTCCGATGACCGCCACGACCTCGCTTCTTCCGCTGTTGTCGCGATGCGTCTTCTGCATGAAGACGAGCGGTATCTGCAGAGACTCGGCGATGCGGCGCGCGGCGTTGGCGTAGCCGAGGTCGGGAACGACGAGCGCGACACCATTCGGGTCCTTCTCGACGATCGAGCGGAAGGCCTCGACAAGCAGGTTGCGCGCCGAGAGCTCGTCGCCCGGGATCGAAAAGAAGCCCTGGATCTGCATCTGGTGCATGTCCATGGTCAGGAACCGGTCCGCGCCGGCGACCCCGATGAGGTCGGCGAGCAGGCGCGCCGTGATCGGCACGCGAGGCTGGTCCTTCTTGTCGCTCCGGCCATATGCGTAGTACGGCATGACGGCGGTGATGCGGCCGGCCGAAGCGCGCTTGAACGCGTCGAGCATGATCAAAAGCTCCATGATCGCGTCGCTGACCGACGGACCGACGAGCGACTGCACGATGTACACGTCGTGCTCGCGCGCGTTCTCATTGATCTTGACGAAGATGTTGTCGTTGGCAAATTTCGTGACGTCGGCGTCTCCGAGCGGGACCTCCAAGTGGGCGGCGATGTCTCTCGCGAACTTGGGGTGGGCGTTTCCGGTATAGACGGACAGTCCTCGGAACACGGCTCCCCTCCTGCCGCGGATCGCAGGTCGTCCTGCATGAAAAGTATACGGGCGCTAGCCTCCGAATCGTGACCATCGCGACGGGCCATCGGGTGCGCTGGACCCTGGTCTGGGTGCTCGTCGTCGCGTGGTTCGTGGCACAGGCCGCCAACATCGGCGGCAGCGCCGCGCACCTGGTATTGCTGGTCGCGATCGGTCTCCTGGTGTACGAGCTGTTGGCGGAGGACGCCCCCGCCACCTGAAGCCGGCTATCTCGGGGTGAGGCGACTCCCGGCCATGAACCGCCCCCGGTCGAGGGCGGCGCCCGCGATCATTGCGTCCGTCTTGTCCAGCGGCTTGATCTCGAAGTGCGTGTCGGTTCCGACGGAGAAGAGCGCGCCCGCCCGTGCGGCACGCATCAGGAATTCCCGGTGCGGCACGCCGTAGCTCTCGTTGATCTCGATCGCGATCCGACCCTTGACGCACAAATCGATGAGTCGCTCCTGCCATTCCTCGGGATAGACGCGTTCGGGATCGCCGAGCGCCTGGAGTGCCGAGAACGTGGGGTGGCCAAGGATGTCGATCCGATCGCGGTCGATGCCCTCGGCCACGACCTCGAGCGTGCGCTCGAGTATTCGTTTCTGCAGCTCGGGATCGGCGAACCGCTCCCGCTCCTTCCAGCTCTTGATGCGGCCCTTCACGAACGCACCCGCGTCGTCGTACCTGATGAACTTACCGTCGAGCTCGACCTGATGGATCGCTCCGATCATGTAGTGCAGCGACTCGCGCGTCCCCGCACTGAGCGGAGGGGCTACCCCGAGGTCGTATTCGAGCCCGACGCGCAGGCCGAGCCGCGAGGCATCGTCGATGTAGTGCTTCACGGCATCTTCGTTCGGAAGCTTGTCGCGCCAGGGATAGTGGTCCGACACGCCATGCGGCCGTACCGCGACGCTCTTCGCGCGGTCCGCGAGAGAGACCGTGCCGTCGGAGCGGTCGCTGTGGACGTGGTGATCGAAGAGCGCGCTCACGTCTCGGGGTGTCCGGCCCACGCCGCCTCGACCATGGTCCAGAGCACACCGGAGACGAGGGTGTGTCCTCCGAGGAGAAGCGGGAAGGGCGCCTCGCGCGCGGCCTCGGTGAACTCGCGCAGCGGCTTCGACTGGATCCGGTCGGCCATGAAGAGATACGAGGCGAAACGCTCCGCCGCGCCGGGGCGCCACCCCAGGTGCGCGAAGAGGACGAGCGTGTCGAAGAGCATCCCGTCGCAGAGCTCCTGCATGCGCGCGAAGAACTCGCGCGGGCCGATCTTCTCGTAGAGGAAGCCGAGCGCACTGCGCGCTTCGCCGGACGTGTCGCGTCCCGCGGCCTGCATGCCGCGCTCTTCGGCCAGCATGCGCACGCGGCATGCGGTCTGCGTCTCGATGAAGGTCCAGACCGGCGCGCCGACGCGCCCTGCGACGAGCAGCTCTTTCTCAGGGGTCGTCACGAGGCGCATGAGCGCCTCGATGCGGTCGGCGAGGATCTCCTGCCATGCCGGGAGCGAGCGGAGCTCGGGCGGGCACTTGGGGTGCCGCGCGAGAAGCGCGGCGTCGGTCGGCGTGTCGACGTCCAGGAGCGTCGCGGCCGATTTCGCGAGCTGCCGCGAGGAAAGTCCCGCCTGCTGATGCAGGCGGCGCGGCAACGGGTTGTCGGTCGCGGGCAGATCGATCGCGTCGAGCGCCGACGCCGGCGTGAACGCGACCAGGTCCGCCGAATAGGAGTTGTTCGAGAGGACGACCGCCTCGCTCGACTCGAGGTCCTCGCGCAGCGCGCGCAGCTCGCTCGTCTCGAGCAGAGCGCCAGCCCCGGCGCCGATGGTGCAGACCCGGTCCAGCTTCTTCTCGTGGACGATCCGCGAAAGCTCCTGGCCGAAATGGAACGGCTCGGTGCGCACCGGAAGGATCGCCGCACCCTTGCCGCGAAAGACCGCCGCCGCGTCCGCGTCGTTGGTGACTGCGTAGAGGCGGTCGAAGCCGGCGTCGGCGGCACGCCCGAGTACGACGCCGCCGATGGCGAGCTTCACTGTGTCCAGCTGTCGCTCGATGTCGCTTGAGCCCCCGCGCCCAAAGAAGATCAGGAACGCGCTCACACCTGCGACGCTAGCTCACTCCCGCGATCCGCACGCAGCTCGAGTCGGACCAGCAAGACGAGCACGAGCGCGCTCAAGGCCGCGCCGGCGATGACGCGCTCGTCCGCCGTGGGCACGAGCCGCAGGACGGCGAGCCACTGCGGGTCGCTCCAGTTGAAGAGCTTCGACGGGTCGTCGTTCACGTTCACCGGGAACGTGTCCCATGACTTGTCGTAGAGGAAGGCGGCGGCCTGGAAGAGCACGAACGACCACGTCGCCATCACCGCGAAGACCACGCGCCCAAGGCGCGATCCGAGCATCCCGACGGACGTTCCCCACGCAAGCGCGGCGAAGAGGATGGGCGCGAAATCGTCCAGGAAGCGCGAGCCGAAGACCCGGCCGCCCCACCACTCCGAGTACATCGCGTACAGCACGACCGCGACGATCCATGCGAGCGACAGCCCGCGCAGGCGCCCAGCGACCTCACCCGGCCATCTCCACGCTTTCAGGAGCGCGAAGAGCGCGAAGATCACGTACGGCGTGTACACGAACAGGCCGCGCGACGGAGAAGCCAGGAGGCCGTAGAGCCCGGTCTGGATCGGCGTGGCGAACGTCTTGACGCCGTAGCCCTGCTCGAGCGGCGACCCGAAGGCGAGATCGTTGTAGGCGAGGAGCGGAGCGATCCCGATGGCCGCTCCGACGAGCATCGCCAGGAGCCGGGTCGGGCGGAAGCCGTGGAGGCCGAGCGCGACCAGAGCCGTCGTTTGGCGCACGACGGCGCCGAGACCCAGGACCAGGCCCGCGGCGAAATCTCGTGACAACGGGACGGTTTCTTCGCGGAGGACGAGCCAGAGCGCCGACGCGACGGCGAGATGCACCCCCGAGTGTTGCCAGAGCGCCTGGCTCGCGACAGTCCGAACGCTCGTGGCGAGGAAGTAGAGGAGCACGAGCGTGAGCGACCAGCGCGGCGTCGCGAAGCGACGAAGCACCGACCAGAGAACGAGGGTCGCAAGTATTTCAACGATCGCCGCGACGACGTGCCCGCCGTGCACGAGCAGCCCGAGGTCGAGTGGATCCCAGCCCGTCAGGACGAACGGCGCGAAGAACGGCAGCGCGAGCACCCCCATGCCCGGCGGGAAGACGGAGCACACGTGATCGTTCGGTCCTGGCGCGGGTGGACCGCCGAGGCTTCGCTTTGCCGTCGGCGGCCCCGTAGCCGTCGACACTCCACAGGCCCGGAAGAAGTACGCCTCGCGGTCGAGCTTGGCGGCCGTGGCGCCCGTGGGCACGGTGAACTCGTCGTAGTCGAGATCGTGCTCTTTGATGACCGTCCATGCGAAGAGCGCGTTCGGCAGCACGTCCGGGGACCAAAGGCCCGGTGCTTCCCCACCCGGGGTTTGCTCGGGGCGAATGTCGTTCAGGTTGGCGAACGCGAGCACGAATAGCAGAAGGCCTCGCACCAACCAACGCGACCGGCTCATTCCTCGACCGCCACGACATATCCGCGCACCGAGCGCGCACCGGCGGCGCGCGCCGCGGCGGCCGCGTCCATAAGGGTCGCGCCGGTCGTCGCCACGTCGTCGACGAGGGCCACGCGCAGCCCGCGGAGCGAGCCCGCCTCCGCGACGAACGCTCCTCGGATGTTCGCGGCACGCGCGGCCCGATCGAGCTCGACCTGCGGGCGGCCGCCGCGAATGCGGTGCAGCGGCTGCCGCAACGGCAGCCCGGTGTGAGCGGCGACGGCGCGAGCGAGCAGTGCCGCCTGGTCGTAGCCCCGCGCCGCCGCTCGTGACCGATGGAGCGGCACCGGGACGACCACGTCGACGGTCACCGCGCGCGCGAGGTCGCGGGCGAGCTCGAGCGCGACAAGCGCCCCGAGATCCGCGGCCAAGCCCGGCTCGCCGCCGTACTTCAGTCGGCGGACCGCGGCGCGGAGGGGGCCGGCATGCGCGCCAGCGGCGCGAATCGCGAGACGGCCCTCGTGCGCGACCGGCTCGCACTGGACGCGGCAGGGAACGCAGAACCAGCTCCCGGGCTCACCGCAGCCCGCGCAGCGAGGCGCCAGCAAGACGTCGCGGACTCCGAGCGCGAGCTCCATCACCTGGCGGCCGCCTCCGACGAGATGAGTTCGTCACCGGCTTGCGTGCCGGTCCGGGCCGCCGTTCCCGCTGGAAGCTCGAGCACGCTGTCGGTGCCGCGAGGCGCGCCGACGGCAGGTACCCACGGACGAAGGTTCGGAGCGACCCGCAGGACGCGCATCGATCGGTCCAGGAAAAGCGCGTCGATCGCGAATCGCATGAAGAACATCGTGATCGATCCGGTCTTCGTGATGAGCAGGCCCTCGCCTTCTGCCAAGGCGGATCGAGGGATGAGCCCGAAGCCTCGGGTCAGGAAGCTGTTGGCAACATCGCAGCGCGTGGCGACCACCGTGCCGCGCGTGCGGTTCGTGATCTTGATTGGACCGCGGAGCGTTCTAGACCGAGCCGCAGGACTTCATCGCGGAGAGCGCCGCAGGCGCGAGGATGACGATGAAGAGCGAGGGGAAAATGCAGCCGACCGTCGGGAGCATGATCAGGATCGGGGCGCGCGCGGCCTTCTCCTCGGCGCGCTGGCGGCGATCGGTGCGCATCTGCTCGGACTGGATGCGAAGCACTTTCGACATCGAAACACCGAGCTGATCGGCTTGGATGATCGCCGAGATCAGGTTCTGCAGCTCCTTCACCTCGACCCGCTCGTTGATGCCGCGGAGCGCCTCCTGACGCGACTTGCCGACGCGCTGCTCGGCCGCGGCGCGCTTCAGCTCCTCGGTGAGCGGCCCCTTCATTTTCTCCGTGACCTTGATGATCGCGGCATCGAATCCGAGACCGGCCTCCACCGAGATCGTGAGGAGGTCGAGCGCGTCGGGGAGCTGGTTGAGGATCGCGCCGGCGCGGCCGCCGGCCCGGCTGTTGAGATAGAAGTCTGGGATGAGGAAGCCGAGGATCAGCCCGCCGAACAGACCACCGATCGTGAACAGCGAATCGCCGGTGATCAGGTTCAGCAGGGTCGACGCCCCGATGGCCCCGACGATCCCCACGAAGGCCTTGACTCCGAGGAAGAACTCGACGCTCGTCGTCTCCATGGCGGCGCGCTTGAGCCGGATCTGGAGAGACCGCGCGGTGTTCGCCGGGTAGAAACGCGAGATGACGGCCGCGAGGCCCTGCACGATCGGCTTCAGTGTCCGCTCGGTGATAGGCCGCTGCAGCTCGAGTTCTTCGAGGGTCCTCGGTCGGACTGAGATCTGCTGGAGTCGGGCCTGTACCGGGTCGAGCTGCTGTCCGACGAGGAACGACGCGAACACGAGGAAGACCCCGAACGCGACGACGCCGGCGAGGATGAGTATCTCCACCGTTAGACCTTGATGTCCGTGATCTTTTGGATCGCGAAGAAGCCGATGGTCATCATGATCCCGCCGACAACGAGGAGGATCTGCCCGATGAGCTCGGTGAAGAGCGGATGCATGAACTCAGGGTTGATGAAGTTCAGCGTGACCATGATCGCGATAGGCAGGAACGCCACGAGGTAGCCCGAGTAGCGTCCCTGTGCGGTCAGGGTGCGGATCTCGCCCTTGATGCGGACGCGCTCGCGGATGGTGAACGCGATCGTGTCGAGGATCTCCGCGAGGTTTCCACCGACCTGCTGCTGCACGCCGATAGCGGTCAC
The DNA here is from genome assembly GCA_038040345.1 of Chloroflexota bacterium. Classification (GTDB taxonomy): domain Bacteria; phylum Chloroflexota; class Limnocylindria; order P2-11E; family P2-11E; genus 3-1-20CM-2-70-9. Next base: position 615,423 of record JBBPIQ010000001.1, on the reverse strand, counting down.
CATGAGGTCGAGGTCGTCGCTCTTGATGCGCCGGACCAGGTTGGAGAGCGCCTCCTCCATGCTCAGACCGAGGTTCACTTCGCGAACGACGCGCCCCATTTCCGGGCCCATCGGCGCGGGCGACTCGCGGGACACGAGCTCGATCGACTGGAGGAAGCTCGAGCCCGCGCGGAGGGAGTTCGAAAGGAGCGTGATCGTGTCGGGAAGCTGCTTGTTGAAGGCGTTGAGGCGGCTTCCGATGCGTCGGCCGACCCAGATCCGCGGCAGGAAATAGCCAAGGATCGCGCCGACGGCAGCCGAGAGCGGATCACGCAGCAGCAGAAGGACCGCGGCGAGACCGAGCGCGAGGCCGATACGGATGTAGTAGTACTCGGCCACTCGCAGGCGCAGGTCCGCGCGAGCGAGGTCGCGCTGGACTTTCGAGCTGAAGCGCTTGTCCTGCACGTCGCCTGACAGCGTCGCGAACGGATCGATCTCCCGGCGCCCGCGCTTGCGTTCCTTCTTCGCCTCGGGCGTCTGGGTCTGGGTGCCGCCGGCGTAGCGCTGCATGCGCGCGCCGAGCGACTCGGGCGACCCTCCGCCGAGCATCGACGAGATGCCCCAGAAGAACAGCAACACGCCAATGAAGGCGGTCGCCGGGATGATGTACTCGAGACCGATCAACGAAGGCCGGCGGACATGTCGCCGAACACGTTTTGCGGGAGCTTGATGCCGGCCGCCTCGAACTTCTCGGAGAACTTCGGACGGATGCCCGTCGGCCGGAGGCGGCCCTGGACCTTTCCGTCGACGAAGCCGGTCTGCTCGAAGACGAATACGTCCTGAAGGACGATCGTGTCGCCCTCCATACCCTGGACCTCGGTGATGTTCGTAATCTTGCGCGACCCGTCCTTGAGCCGCGAGATCTGGATGATGAGGTCGAGGGCGCTCGCGATCTGCTCGCGGATGGCGCGTGCCGGCAGCTCGACGCCGGCCATGAGGCACATCGTCTCGAGACGGGCAAGGATGTCTCGCGGGGAGTTCGCGTGGCCCGTCGAGAGCGAGCCGTCGTGGCCCGTGTTCATGGCCTGGAGCATCGAGAGGGCCTCTCCACCACGCGTCTCACCCACGACGATGCGCTCCGGGCGCATACGGAGGGCGTTGCGGACGAGGTCCATGATCGTGACGGCGCCTTTGCCTTCGATGTTGGCCGCGCGCGACTCGAGACGAACCACGTGATCCTGGACGAGCTTCAGCTCGGCGGCGTCCTCGATCGTGATGATTCGTTCGTCCTCGGGGATGAAGCCCGAGAGGATGTTGAGGAGCGTCGTTTTTCCTGAGCCTGTGCCGCCGGAGATGTACATGTTGAGGCGCGCTTCGACGCACGCGCGGAGGAACTCCATCATCTCGGCCGTTGCCGTGCCGAACTTGATGTAGTCCTCGACGGTGATGCGGTACTTGGGGAACTTTCGGATGGTGACGACGGGCCCGTTGAGCGCGAGCGGCGGGATGATGATGTTCACGCGCGAGCCGTCCGGGAGACGCGCGTCCTCGAAGGGCTTCGCTTCGTCGACGCGCCGGCCGATCGGCGCGATGATGCGCTCGATCACGCGCGAGACGTGCTCGTCGCTGACGAACGTGACGTCCGAGAGCTGCAGCTTGCCCTTGCGCTCCACGTACGTGCGGAACGGCCCGTTGACCATGATCTCTGTGATGGTGTCGTCGTTCAGCAGTGGCTGGATCGGACCGAAGCCGAGGATCTCGTCCATGATTTGCTCGAGCATTCGCTGACGCTCGACGCGCGTGACGACGATCCCTTCCTCATCGATGAACTTGTTGAACATTTCCTCAATGGACGACTTGACCGCCTTTGCGTCGGAGAGGTCGAGTCGCGGGTCGAGGTTGTTGATGATCCGGCTCTGCAGGCGCGAGCGAACGTCCCGCTGCGCGTCGCGCGCCGGGGCGGCCGACTGCGAGAGCGGACCCTCGGCGGGCGGTTTCGGGGGCTGTTGTCCGGCAGGTGCGCCGGGCTGCTGCGGCTGTTCCGGCTGACCGGGGCGGGCGCCTTCGATGCGTCTTAGAAGCGACATCTGTGCGTGTTTAACCCTGCCTTCCGGCGCCCGTTATCCAGGCGCCTGCTCCCTCGACAGCGAAATGTAGGACCCGAAAACGCTTGTAAAGGGTTCAGACGGGGATCAGCGCGAAGGGGCTAACGAGCGAAGAGGCGCATGCCTCCGGTGCGGGCTGCCGCTTTGGGCGCGCCGGCGGCGGCGGCCTCGGGCGCCTCGGCTGCGATCCGTTGCGCAAGGGTAAAGATGTCCTTTGCGACCTGACTCTCACGATGACTGATAACGAACGGCACCCCCCGGTTCACGGCGAGCACCAAAGTTCGCCCGTCGGAAACGATCGTATGCGGGATCTTACGGCCGAGGCTCGCCTCGACATCCGATGCCTTGATACCGCCGGAGCTGTCGTTGCGGTTGGCGACGAGCTGCACCTTGTCGCTGCCATACCCGAGCTTCTCGGCGATCTCCATGAACACGCGTACGTTCTTGAGGCTCGTGATCTCGAGCGTCATGAGCGTGAGGATCACGTCGGCCACGTCGAGCATCGTGATGACCTGCTCCTGGAACGAGGGCCACGTATCGACGACGATGTAGGCGTAGCGCTCGCGCAGGAGCTCGAGGATGTGCTTCATGTTCGCGCCGGTGATGAGCTCGGCCGACTCCGGCGTCGGCGGCGCGAGCAGGACCTTGATGCCGGTGGAGTGCGACACGAGGACGGACTCGAGGACATCGGAGTCGGTGTTCTCGAAGGATCCGATGAGGTCGGCGATGGTCTTCGCCTTCGGGCTCATGTTGAGGATCACGGCGATGTCGCCGAAGGGAAGGCTTCCGTCGACGAGGCAGACGGGCTTTTGCGTGAGCTGGTGCAGCGCGACGGCCAGGTTCGTCGCGATCGTCGTACGGCCGACGCCGCCTTTTGGCGAGAAAAACGTGATGATCTGGCCGGTCTGGCGAGCTCCCGGAGCCGCCGCGAGCGGGTTGATCGGGGCTGCCGCAGCGGGCGCGGCCGCCGCGTAGCGGGCGCGCTTCACCTTCTCCAGCTCGTGGACGTGGCGGATGGCGTTGATCAGCTCGTCGGCCGAGAACGGCTTCACCAGGAACTCGCGCGCGCCGGCGAGCATCGAGCGGCGCAGGTAGTCCTGCTCGCCCTGGACGCTCATCATGATGATCGGCGACTCCGGCACGGTGTTCGAGATGATCTCGGTGGCCGTGATCCCATCCATGTCGGGCATGTTGATGTCCATGAGGATCACGTGAGGCCGCTCTTTCTTCGCGAGATTGACCGCAGCCTGACCACCGTCGGCGGTACCGGCAACTTCCATATCCGGCTCAAAGCCGATCAGCTTCGCGAGGTTATCGCGAGTGTCGGCGATGTCGTCGACGATCAGGATGCGGATCTTCTCGGCTTCGGCCATGACTCCCCTGACTAACGTCGTCGTCTAACGAAGTGACGTTGTTCGTGCGTTCCGCCCGCTCGGCAATATACAGGCAAGCGGTCGCCATACGAGACGGGTGTCCGAAGGGCGATCACATCGCTACTCCCGGGATGCGACCGGAGAGCTCGAGCGCGAGAGCGACGAGGGTGCCGAGCCCGAGCGCCACGCCGTACGGAATCCAGGTCTTCATGACTCCGCCCATCGATGCGCCCGCTCCGTTCGCCGGCCGGAGGCGTCGCACCGCGATGAAGCCGAGAGCGATGACGCCGCCCAGAAGAGCCCCGTACACCGCGCCGTAAAGGAGAAGCCCAAGCCCGCGCATCGCGCCGACCGCCATAAGGTACTTGCCATCGCCGGCCTTCAGTCCGCCCATCGCGTAGAACGGATACGCGACTAGGAAGCCCACGACGAGACCGCCGACGTGATCGAAGAGACCCTTCGCGAACAGCTCGCCGGGCACTCCTTCGAGCGCACCGAGCACGAGGCCGGCGGCCATGACGGGATAGGTGAAGGCATTGGGGATCCGCCGGTAGCGCCAATCCGTGTAGACAACGGCCACAACGAAAGCGACAAGGATGGCGTCCTCGACCGCTCGCACCGCGTCTATTTCGATAACCCCTTAGAAGACGGACCGGGCGGCGTTTTGAGGCGCCGCCCGGTCGTCGTATTCAGCAGCTTCGTGTGTCTAGGTGAGGTTGTTGCCGATGTTGCTGAAGATGTTCGTAATCTGGCCGCGAAGGAAGATCATCGCGACGATAACGGCAATGGCGATGACGGCGATGATGAGTGCGTATTCGACCAGACCCTGGCCTTCGTCGTCGCGCAGGAATGCGAGCATTATTCGGTCCCCCTTTCCTGTCGATCTTGGTGCAAGCCTGCCCGCCCGGCGTACCTCCGACAACTAGGAAGGTCGTACCTCCGCCGTTTGGGCTAGGCCTAATTCTGCCTTCCGAAACAAGAGGGCAACTGCAATTTGGCTAGTTGTCTCCCGTTTTGACACCGGTCAGACGAACTAGGCCAAAAAGGACAGGAGGGGAGGTCCGAGAAAAACACAAAGCAGCGCGGAGAGGACGCAGACCGCCAGCGGAAAAAGCATTAGTACTGGGAGCCGACGCGCCTGGGCTTCCGCGCGTCGACGATCGCTCGTACGGAGCGCATCGGCCTGTGTGACAAGAAGACTTGCGAGAGGCGAGCCGAATCGCGTCGCGGCGCGCACCAACGCAGCGACACGAGCTTCGGTATGTCCCGCGCTACCGAAGGCGCCGAACGCTTCGCTCGCGCCGCGCCCCAGAGCGAGATCCGCGAGGAGGCGCCGCGCTTCGGGAAGCCGCGCGACCATCGGCGCGCGCGTGACGAGAGCCGCGAGCGCGAGCTCGAAGGTGAGGCCAGCTTCGAGACCCACGATCACCGCATCGAGAAGCGTCGCGAGATCCGCGCAAACCATCGGGAAGTCGACCGTCCACGAGCGGACTTGCGAGATCGATCCACCGGCCGAGGGGCGCAACGAGACGCTCGATCAGAGAGCTTCCCCTCGCGCTCGACCGAGACACCCCGGGTGCCGTTGACCATGACCACGGTCACGCGATCGTTGGAGAAGGCACTCGCATTCGTATCAGTTAGCAGGACCCAACTGCCTAGCAGTGCCGATTGCCTCGAAAAATGAGCACTCTTTCCTCGGGCTAGAGGAAGACCGCGAATTCCCGAAGCGAAATCATCCAAGACACGGTCGCGTTCCGAGTGTGCTTCCAAGAATTGCGTGGGTTGCGAGCGCCCGGGCACTTGGATCGCGGCAGATTCTTGGCATTGGCGCGCACTTGCATTTGGGCAGCTCTCGCTGTCGAAAAACTTGCCGTTCCAGATGCCTCGGACAGTAGGTGCGCCCGCCGGCTGTGTCCCTCAGACGTTAGGTCGCTACATCAATGGAGTTGCGATGTCTACGGCCCATATTCTTGCGGAGTCCTTCCAGACATTCATTAGAAACGACAACTCTTCGGGAACGGCAAGACGAACCTGCGAAGCTTGATCCAGAGCCTGCGCCGAAGCGCGAGTCGGATTCGCGAAAACTTGGAGCAGATCCGCGCCGCTGAATTGCTGAAGGTAAGAAAGCGTCGTCGCATCGGACACGAACCCGGCGCCGCCTTGATGTTGTTGGAGATTTGCGAGCGGTTGAGCAGACGCAATGAGCATTTGCCGGAGTCGGGCTGGTGTCGGCCACATTTCGAGTGCCAACCGGTGCTCCGACGCTATTCGTAAGACGGCGCTGAGAGCATCCCGGTCTACTCCAGCCGCCGGCAGTGCAGGTAATTGAATGGAGCGTTCCACCGGATCGATGTCCTTGTCGACGATTGCGATGTCAACAAGCGGAACCCCTTCCACCAGTCCGCCTGCCAATGCCAAGGTGAAATGGCGGAGCGTCAATGCCCACGCTCCTAGACGCAGCAGAGCGCGCGTTACGTGCGGAGCCGCGTAGCTCGTCCCCCGATGCTTTGGCGCAAGATCGGCGACCCCGAAAGCAACGACCGTCGGACCGCTCATCGGATCGCTAGGACTGCCTGCCGATGACGAGTCCATCAACTCTCCGCCGTCGGCTCGGTCGGTTGCGCCCACCGAGATCACCCATGGGGATTCAGCCCATGCGCTTAGGGTCTCGGTCTGCTCTCTGTGATGCCAGTTTCCTGCGGCAATTACTACTGGCGTGCGCTCCGCCGCCCATCTTGTAGCGAGGACGAATGGCTGCGCGGGATCGTATTCCTCTTCTTCTCCAACGCCCCAACTGACATTCAAGGCGCAAAGCACACCGCGGCGGGTCCAAAATCCTGCTGACGAATCCATTCCGATCGATAGCGCGCCGTTCGCGCCGGGCCCGCGAGTAAGGATCGGGTAGCCAAGTTGAGGCTCGGACTTGTGGATATCAATGCCGTTTGGGGTCATCTCGATGTTTTGCGGTGCTCCGGCGCTAACGACCATGTCAATGCCAAGGACCAGCCTGGCCGTCTTCTCGTCTGTGACGGAGATACCGAGGACACCGGGAAGGTGCGCTGCGCGCGCAGCTCGGCTCGAGTCCGTCGACACGAACACCATGGGAATGCTTCGACTGGCCACGTACAGATTCACCAGCGGCATGAGTCTGTCCGTCCGCTCGGGTGTGACTTGATCGAGCAAGATCGCATACCACCCGTCGCCCGTAGCCACGCGCGTAGACTACGCGCGCGAGAGGGGGACTCTTATTCCTCGCTGGGATGCGCTCTTTCCATCACGCACATCGCGCGCCGGGCCCGTCGCGCTCGAAGAAGTACCGGAGCTCGTCCAAGGCCCTGGAGTGTTTCGGTTTATTCCCGGAGTCGACTCACCCGAAGCCATCGCTAGTCTCAACTCTGCGGACCTCGGTGAACTGCATGATCCCGTCGCGCGATTGGTGCTCGGCCGCGGAATATTTCCGCGGAGCGCTGCTGAGTTTCTCACCGCGATTGCCGCTCATGATCAAGCTGCAGACGGGCTCCCATCGCAGCGAACGTTCCTCGCCGGCGAAGGCGCGCAGATCGCCAATCTCAAGGTCGATCGGCAGCTGAGGTTCGTTATTACGCGAGGGCGGCGCGAAGGCGAGCAGCCGGACGTGCTTATCAGCACAAGCGCGACAGGTTCGCCGTTTGACGGTTTTCTCCAGGTCATCGGGTGGGACGACAAGCGTCGCCTCTACAACTTCTACCAGCGACTGTTTGGAAACGCGTGGTTCTGGTCAGGTAACTCCGAGCACGCCCTGCGATCTCCTTCACGAGGTCGCGGACCATTCGACAGCCACGTCAACGGAACGCTCGTGATGAAGGAGCTCAAGCAGCCCTGGCTGAACTGGCACTCGATGAACGCATCGATTCATCAAGATCTCCTACGAGAGAGCACGCTTTCGGGGAGCTTGTTCGCGCAAGAGCTCTCCGGGGCCGAGGATCTCGAACAGCAGGTGATGAGGCCGGGAGTTCGACGATCCACGGCCGCGCGTGTCGCGCGTTCTTGCGACGGAGTCACGGTCCGCGAGGCTCCACTTCTTCTCCGGCATCTCTTCGACTCAACAACGGTGAACCTGGCGAGTACCACGCTCCAGAGCACGCGCATTCAGGCCACGACCGACGTGATGCTTCCCCTGAGCTTTTTTCTTGCGAGCGACCTTTTGCTGAATGGGGGTTTAGGCCTCGAATCTGCGGTTACTGGAGCGCGCAAGACTTCCGGCAAGGCGTACCTGAGCTCCCTTGCGCAGTTCGAGGTGGCCCTCAAAGCGCCCGGGTTTCACCAAAGCGGCGATACCTTCTTCGCTTTCGTTGTGCCGGAGCGCTCGCTGGAGGACGATGAAGTTGTAAGAGAAATGCTGCGGCTGGGTTGGCTGACTCCACGTTTTGTCGCCTGTGCCTTGATGGTCGATCTTGCGAACCCTGTCTTTAGCAATCTACGAGCGGAACTCACCCAAGTGGTTCCGGACGAACTCGCACTCGCTCAGGACGGCGGGTTCTCCGAGACTCTCGCTAACTTAATCGTTGCGAAGGCGACGAAGTCAGGCGTGAGCGGAGCCGCAGAATTTGCGTCTCTGTGGAACCTCGGGACAGAGGCATGGCGGGACGCGGCCGTCCAGCGGATTAGTAGCTATGTCGCTGCAGTCGATCGAAGGCTGACTACAGAAGACGGATTTGCGGACTATTTTAGGTTGGCCGAGTCGCGACGACGTGAGTTTGCGCGTACCCCTTTGCGGGAGTTCTGTCTCACGCTACCGGCCACTAACATCCCCGACGACGCTGCCCTCCTCGAGATGAACGAGAACGGCGATGTACAACCGAAACGGGGACAAGGCGCCACGGGAGGCCGGGATGCTCCTAAATGTGTTTGATCCCCCAGGCCGGGTGGATGACCTAGACGCTCAGGGCCGAAACGCGTGGAACGCGAGGGTCAAAGGCTATTTCCGGGGCGCACACAACGGTGACCCGGAGAAGAACGATGGGCCGCGGACCGCGTTCTACGATCCCACCGAAACCCCCACTGCGGCCGATGCAAAAACGCTGGCCGTTGACTGGTTCGCGTTTCCGAAGCAAGTACGTCTTCAGCACCCAGTTGAGCGCGAGCGGTGGACTGTGGCCGACCAATCCCGAGATAACCAGGATGAGTATTGCGAGTGGAGCGTGGAGTTCGACCAGGCCAAGGTGCGCAAGATCACTTTCACGTGCGAGGCCCCGGAGTACTGGGAGTTACTCGCCGAGCTAGCCCCGGAGAAAGTCGTCAAGATCTACCAAGACCACGTGAACGAACAGGTGCGCAAGGAGCACCTGTTTCGAGACGGAGAGTACATCCCTCGCAACCGCTGGAATCGTGACACTCGCAATGGCGCTATGCACTTGATTCAGCCCAGCAACACGCTCGGCGCAGAAATTAACCTCGCGGCCGGCGCAAGCATCGTCCGACGCGAAAATGGGCGGATCAAGGACGGCAGCAGTGAACTGATCGAGTGCAGTCTCTACGGGGAAGAGAATCGTAATAGTGATCCGCACATAGGCGAGGTTGTAAACGAACTAGCCCGTCGCGATGCCGATATCACCCTTGAGAATCCCGTCGGTCTCTACTTCGGAGGGCTGTTCCCAGTTGATTGGGAGGTCCCCGACGGGCAAGATCCGAAAACCTTTTGGCGCTATACCCGCGGCGACGCAACGCACCCCGTTCGCGCAGTCTTTGAGGTCCCTCCCGGACGGGGGTTTGTTGTTGGTGACATCAAGATCGGCGGAGTCCCGATTCAGACGGGCGGCCAGATCGCCGACTTCATCAAGATCAAACTCACCGCTGTCGCATGCCGGTTCGGCGAGAGCAGTGCCGGCCCGGTCGACGGCTGTGTCGGGAGAGGCGGACCGGTTGCACTAGACGAAGCGACAAGCCTTCCAAGTCGCCGCCTAAGGGCTTAGCTGCCGATCTTTTCGCCTCGGCTCCGTCGTCACGAGGTTGCGACTGCCGGAAGGCACGAGAACGATCAAAGCTCGCGGAAGACTTCCTTGAGTCTGCGGACGAGCTCGCGTTCGTCTCGTACGATGCCGCAATAGCGGGCGAGACGACCACCCGCACCGGTGGTCCTCCGGACATCGATGTCGTACGCGGTGCCCTTCGTGACGCAGACCTGGTGGCGGGCCGCGCCGCGTCCGCGTGGCTCCTCGCTCCAGCACCGGTCATGACCGGCGTGGGGAGCTATTCGTTCCCAAGACCGTGGCACGAGCCCGGGCGCACCGAGAGCGTCGTGGAAAGCACCGGCGTCCGGATATCGGGCTGCAGGGTCGTAGGCCATCGCCCGTGAAACTCGATCGGAGAGGCGACGGGACACATGGGGCGCGAGGTTCCGAAGCGGCGTGCAGGCTCCTGCAACCACGAGAGCCTCTGTCGCGGCAGCAGTGGCGCCTTGAAAGGGCCACGCACCAGTGAGGAGGCGGTAGAGCGTGACGCCAGTTGAATAGACATCCGAGACCAAGCCCGCTCGACCGTCCCGGATCATCTCCGGGGCCATAGTCTCCGGCGTCCCCGCCTTGGCAACCATCCCCGTGGTGGGATCCATCAACTGGGTTACGCCAAAGTCACCGACCAGTCCGAGATCCATGCTGTTCAAGAACAAGTTGCTCGGCTTGATGTCGCAATGAATGAGACGACGGTCGTGGCAGCTCTTCAACCCGATCAGCAGATGCCGGACCCAACGGACCGCAATTGGTGGAGGCACACCGAAAGGGTGAGCCCGTAGCTGGTCCTCGGCCGACCCGAGCGCGGCGATCCGTGTGTCGAGGTACGGCGTGTCGATGAACGTGTCCGCGTTGTTGACACGCAGAACATGCTCACCCTCCAGCGCGGTCAAGAGTTGGGCTTCGCGGTACGCGAGCGCCGGGATCGGTTGCCGGAAGAGCTTCAGGGCAACCTGATGGTTTAGATGCTGGTCGTGAGCGAGCCATACCACGCCAAATCCGCCCAGACCGATCTGACGCAGCAATGCGTAACGCCCAGCAAATACCGGGAGCGCGATTGCCACCCGCAGCTGAGTGTAGTTTTCGTCGATGGCTGTTTGGGGAGTCGCGGTCACGCTCGAGGGTGGTCTCGTGGTCACCGCGATCGAGGCGCGCGGCCCGCGGACAGCCATCACGTTCCACGAGGTGTTCCAGCATCGCGCGGACCCGAACGACGACTGGCCACAGCGGCTCAGAACGCTGACTGATGCGTTAGACACTCAGTTACGAATCGAGAGTCCGGCTGCGGCTGTGATCCGTGCGCTCGATTGGTGGCCGAAGCGCGCTGAGGATGTCAGCAGGAAACGCTATGGCATAGACGGCGTTCTCTTGACCACTTTTCGTCGACGCGTTCCGATCGTCGCAGCGAAATCCGGCCAAGAACTCGCCGTCGACTGTGGTCTCAAGAAGAAGGACGAGTTGGTTCAAGAAGCGCGCGGCTTTTTTTCGAAGGAGCAACTCGAAGCCGGCTGCGCGGTAATTGGAGCGCTGGTCTTGGCCGGCGAGGCCTAGAACTCGCGGAGCGCGACAACCTCGGCTCGAAGGTGTTCACGGCAAGCTTGCAGCGCTGCGTGGTCCGCCACGACCACCACTCCTGACACATACCCAGCTCCGGAGTCCCGGGCTCCCTGGATCGCGCGCTGCATTTGAGCGCCGGTCGTCAGCACTCCATCGACAACGAGAACGCGCGGAGCTTGATGGAGCGTCTCGCCGACGAGTTCGGCTCCATGCGTGGCCATCAACGCGCCAGCGATTCGTTCCCCCAGGGCAGAGGCTCCGACCACCTTGTTACAGCGAGTCCCGCGAAGAAGCGGTGCAAGGTCGTCCGCGATTCGCTTGAGGACTACTGGCTTTGAGAGTTCCGCTTCGAGGTCTTCGCCTAAGCGCGTGAGCCGAGCTGGAAAATCGCTAGAGCTCGCCCGGCGAGTTTCCTCCGCCGCCCTCGCGATCACCGTGAACGCAGTTTCGCTTTCGTACATCCGTTCTGATTCTAGAGTCTAGATTCTAGAAAAACAACGAGGTTGTGTAGGGTCTACCTGTGCAAAAGCCGCCGCAAATCAACGTGCGAGTCACGCAGGAAACCCTCGACGTTCTAGAGGCGACTGCGTTCGTTAGGCGGCTCCGATCACCACAGGAGCTCGTTGGTCCGGTCGTCGAGGCGCTGGGAAAACGGCTGAGCGAAGCTCCAGAAATCCAAGCCGCGCTGCGAGCCCGGCATGCTCGGGATGCAGAAGGGGCCAGGCCCCGGGTTCAAACACGCGAAAAGACCCCGTCCTAGCCGACAGCCGCCGCTCCGCCTGACTCCCACACTGGGTTCTGAGCGACCTTGGCTCCCTAGACCTGCGATCCGACGACGACCGCGCGTTTCCGAACGGCAACCGATCGAAACGTCCCGCGCACGACTACCTCCTTGGGCTCGTAGCCTTCATCCATTTCCGACATCACCTTCACAGTTCGCGACCTGCCTCCAGCGAAGAACGAGTCGCTGTCAGTGCTTGGCGTCGGACATAGCCACGCACCTCGGGTGCAATTGCTGGAGGGCCAGCGCGATGAGAGACCCGCGAACCACGGCACATCGGAACACGTGGCGCAGTCAACAGACGATCGCGCTCGGGTCGCATAGGACACGAGGTCGGTACCGGAGTACCGATCTACGTCCTCGTCCGAGCCACCTCGCTGGCCTGAATTCGCGCCGCAGCTTCGTCGGCGTCATCGAGCGGATCGAGCTCCGTGCCCTTGTGCCGCCGATCGAGAGCCCACGCGAGCAGCCGATCCGCGAGCCACGGGTTCTTCGGGAGACACGATCCGTGCAGATAGCAGCCGATCACTTTTCCCTGCACCGCGCCTTCCGTCTTGTCCTCGCCGTTGTTGCCATTCCCGGCGATCACGGTCCCGAGCGGCTTCGCGCCGGATCCGAGATACGTTCGACCGGAGTGGTTCTCGAAGCCGACGAGCTGGCCATCCGGTGAATCCACCAGCAAGTTGCCGACGAATCGCCGTTTGCCGGCGCGCGTGGTGACATCGAGGATGCCGAGGCCCGGGATCGACGGACCCGTCTCCGGCACGTACTCATGTCCAAGAAGCTGGTAGCCACCGCAGACCGAGAAGATCGCGGCGCCGCTTTCGACCGACTTCCGCAGGGCCGCGCCATTCTTTCCGGCGAGGTCGGCACCGACGATGTCCTGCCCCTGGTCCTGTCCTCCCCCGAAAAACCACACATCCGGCCACTCCGGCTCGGCCCACTCGCCGATCGAGTACGGCCGCACCTCCACGTCGATGCCGCGCCACTTCGCACGCTGTCCGAGCGCGATGACGTTGCCGCGATCGCCGTAAATGTTCATGAGGTCGGGGTAGAGGTGGGCGATACGCAGGTCCATCAGCTCAATCTTCCCAGAACGGCACGGCGGCTCCAGCCCGCGCGAGCACGGCTCGCAGCGCCTGCATCGCCGTGTAGGTTGCGAGCACGACGACCTCGCCGCCTTCGGGCGCGAGCTTCGTCGCGCGCTCAATCGCCGCGCTCCAGTCGTCCACCACTTCCATCCGCTCCTTCGCGAGCCCGGCATATTTGAAGCGCAGGGCCAGATCGCGTCCGCGCAACCCCGTGATGACGGCGTGCTCCACCGACGGGGCGAGCGCTTCGAAGTCGGCGTCCCAGATCCACGAGACATCGCGGCCGTCCGCATCGCGATCGCTCAGCGCGGCAAGAAGACGCGGGGTGCGCCCCGTCTCGAGCAGCGCACCGATGGCCGCGTTGAAGCCAGCCGGGTTCTTCACCAGGACAAGCCGGAGCGTCCGGCCTTTGTGCTCGATCGTCTCGAGGCGCCCGAAGGCGGGGCGGAAATTGGCGAGCGCTCGGATCGCCTCGGCGAGCCCGAGATCGAGCGCGCGCGCGGCCGCGAGCGCCGCCAGGGCGTTGTACGCGTTGTAGAGGCCCGGGATCGGAACGCGCACGGACTCGAAGATGCTTCCCACCGTCCCCGCGAGCGCGATCTCGCTCCCGTCCGCGCCGAGCAGGATCTTCGTCGCCGACACGTCGCGTTGTGGACGCGTGAGACCGCACGACGGGCATGACCAGTCACCGACGTGGGCAAGAACGACGCGCGCGTACTTGAGCGGCTGCTTGCAGCGCGGGCATCGCGTCGCGTCGCTGATCGCCTGCGGGACTACGCCTCCGACGTTCGGATCGTCGACGCCGAAAAAGATCGTCTTCGCGTCCCGCCGCACCGCGAGGTTCGCAACGAGTGGATCGTCGGCGTTCAGCACGAGCGTCGTGGTCGCGGGAAGCGCGGCGAGCGCGTCGCCGATCTTCTTCGCGAGCGTGTCGAGCTCGAAGTAGCGGTCCATCTGGTCACGGAACAGATTCGTGATGACGACGACGCGCGGCTGGAGTCGCCCGACCGCACTGGGAAGCGACGCCTCATCGATCTCGAAGAGGCCGAAGTTCCCGCGCGGCTCCGCTGACCACGAGCTGTGCTCGAGCAGCGCAGCGGCAACACCCCGATCGAGATTCGAGCCCGACCGGTTGTGGATGGGATCCCACCCCGCGGTGCGCGAGATGTCCGCGAGCATCCGTGCGGTGGTGGTCTTCCCGTTCGTGCCAGAGACGCACGCGACGCCGTACTCGAGCTCGGCAGCGAGAGCGCCGATGAAGTTCGGATCCAGAGTGAGCGCGACGAGTCCTGGAAGCGCGGTCGCGCCGCGACCGGTCGCGCGGAGGCCTTCTCGGGTGAGCTTGCCGGCGGCATTGGCGATGAGCGCGAGCGCGTCAGGCACGAACGAAGCGTACCGGCGCGTTATGCGACGACGGGCTGTACCTCGCGCAAAAGGAGCTCGAGCTCGTCGATCGCCCGGCCGAGCCGGAGGGCGACGGCCTTCGCGGAGTCCCCGTTGGCCTGCGAGTTCTCGAGGGCGCCCTGGGCGTCAAGGCGGGCGAGCACCGCCACGGCCTTGCGCAGGCGCGCGATCGTCAGGGAGGCCGGAAGAGCGCGCCGGAGCTCGTTTATCCGCGATTCGAGCCGCTCGAGGCGTGTGCGAAGCTCGTCTTCAAGGGCGTCCGGAGCCATGTCTTCGAGCCGCTTCGCCTCGGCCTGCAATGTCCCGATCTCGCGCTGTACGAGCTGCGCGGCCTTCTCGAGAGAGTGACCCTTCTCGAGCGCTTGCCGGATGCGGATGACCTTCTCCATCGCGAAGACGTCGTAATCGTGATCGCCATCAGTGGACGGCTTCACGAGACCTTTCTTCGTCCAATAGATCAGCTGACGAGGTGTGACGTTGCAAACGCGCGCGGCCTCCGCAGCCGAGAGACGCAGACGTGCGAGCACCTCGCCATCGTTGGCGATCAAGACCTGCGTGAGCGCTTCGTGCGTTTGAGCCTCCGCCACCGGGTGTTGCTCCCCTGCCGTCGAATTCCATGGCGATAGTTGTTGGCGCGCAAATCACGTGTCAATGACCCGAACAGATATCGAGACTTGGCTGTTAGCGGGAAGGCCGAACTGGCGAGCGCTGGACCTCCCGGTACGCCACCTTGACCGAGGCGTGATACCTGGAGAGCTTTTGGCCATCGAGTTCCGCCCAGAGGCGACCGACTTCGACACCCACCGGGGTCTTCACTTTCGACGCCTTCACCGCCGCGAGAACCGCGGCGTCCCAGCTCTTCGTCGAATTTCCGGTCGCTTCGACGAGACGCACGACGATGGGTCCGGCGACGCTCTTCCTAGGACGACGAGCGGGCATTCGTACCGCGCGCAGCAGTCCGTCGCGCGCGAGCTTCGCCGCCATCCTTCGCCGCGCTCCGCGGTTCGATCGGCGGCAAGGCTGCGAGCTCGAGAATCTGGTTGGCGACGACCGTGAGCTTCTCGCCGAGCATCTGACGCGTCTCCCCACCGGAACGCGGCGCAAAGAGCGTGCCCACGACGAACCCGACGACGAAGAAGCGAAGCGACGTGCGAAGCAACGCGAACATCAGGCCGCCCTGCCCTTCGGGGGGTACCCTTCAAGGCCGTATTCCTTGATCTTCGCGTAGAGCAGGCGGCGGTAAATACCCAGCATTTCCGCGGCTTTTGAGCGATTTCCGTTGGCGTCGCGCAGGGCTTTCATGATGAGGTCCTTCTCGAACTGGGCGACCGACTTCTTGAAGAACGACTTCTCCACGGAGACCTCGTCCCCGCCGTCTTCCTCGTGTCCGTCGGCCTCGTGGTCACCGAATGGGAGCTCTCGGCTCGTAATGATCTGACCGCGCGAGAGCACGACCGCCCGCTCGACGACGTTCTCCAGCTCGCGGACGTTTCCGGGCCAGTCGTATTCCATGAGGCGTTTGAGAGCCTCCTCGCTGATCGCCGCCGGTTGTGCGGTCGCGCTGTATCGGTGCTTGGCGAGGAAGTGCTCGACGAGCGCGGGTATGTCCTCTTTGCGATCGCGGAGCGGCGGCATGTGGATGTTGATGACGTTGAGCCGGTAGTAGAGGTCATCGCGGAACTTCTGCTGCTCGACCTGTCTTTGCAGGTCTTTGTTGGTCGCGCAGATGATGCGGATATCGACCTTTATCGGGAGCGACGAGCCGACGCGCTCGATCTTGCGCTCCTGGAGCACCCGGAGGAGCTTCGTCTGCATCGGCAGGCTCATCTCGCCGATCTCATCGAGGAAGATTGTTCCCTTGTCGGCCATCTCGAAGCGGCCGCGGCGCTGCGTCATCGCGCCGGTAAACGACCCCTTTTCGTGGCCAAAGAGCTCCGCCTCAAGGAGGGTTTCAGGGAGCGCCGCGCACGAGACCTTCACGATCGGACCGGACCTGCGGTTGGAGTTGTAGTGAAGTGCCTCGGCGACGAGCTCCTTGCCGGTGCCCGATTCGCCGGTGATCAGAACCGTCGCGTCCGCCTTGGCGACCTTTCCGACGGTCTTGTAAACCTCCTGCATCGCGGGCGAATTGCCGACGATCCGCTCGGTCTGCACCAGCGAGCTGATCTCGTCCCGTAGCACCTGGACCTCACTCGTGAGATCCCGGTACTCGATCACGCGCCTCACGGTGTGGCTGATCTTGTCGAGCTCGAATGGCTTGGTGATGTAGTCGAACGCGCCCAGCTCCATGGCACGGATCGCGTTATTGGACGAGCCGAACGCCGTCATGATCAGCACGCTCGTTTTCGGGGAGCTCACCTTGAGCTTGGAAAGGGCCTCGATGCCGTCGAGCTCGGGCATCCGGACATCCATGATCACGAGGTCGGGATTGGTTTCTTTGACCTTCTCGACGACCTCGGTGCCTGTCGTCGCCTCGACGACGCTGTACCCCTCATCGGACAGCAGCTGCTTGAGAAGCGATCGAATGGAGGCGTCGTCGTCCGCGACGAGAATCGTCCTTTGCGCCACTTTCCGTACGCTTCCTTCCCACGAGGGCTGAGGATTGGCTATTGGATGACCTTCCTCGTGCGGCCAGACCATTTTGTGTGCCGATGACCGTACATGTCAAACCGCGCCGGGTTGGCTCGCCCCCGTACGGTCGGCGCTCAGGCGACGTCGAAGACCGCGCGTACTCGAGATCCGACGAGGGCTGCGGAGAGGGTTACCACGCCTGCCGCTGCGATCAGGAGCGCCGGCCCAAAGACGTCAGCGAGTGCGCCGCCGACAAAGATCAGCGGAAGCCAACTTAGGTTCGTTAGCGCGATCCTTGCTCCGAAGACACGTGCTCTTGTCTCGGGAGCAGTCCTCTCTTGGAGAATCGTGACCGTCGGGACGTAGAAGGCAACATTCGCCACGCCGAGCAGCGCGAAGAGGGCAATGGTCGCAAGGAACGAATAGGACAGCGCGATGGACAGGACCAAAGTTCCTGTTGCGGCGAACCCGAAAACAAGCAACTGCCCCTTCCGGAGGCGCCCCGTGTATCTCGGTAGAACAACACTACCCAGAACAGCTCCGGCGGCGATCGCCGCCTCCGAGATTCCATATTCCACGGCACCAACCGCCGGATCGTTGCCGGCAAACCGTTGGATGATGAATGCTGGCGTCAGGCCGTTAATGATCGGGTTAGAGACCTGAGCCGCAAGCGAGAACACCGTGTTAGACCAAAGGACCGCCGACCGTCGCAAAAGAACGAGCCCTTCCTGTGCTTCCGAGAAGAGACGTGACCAGGTAAGCCGCCGGGCTAGCTCCACGACCGCGACGCGCGACAGAAGCATTGCGGAGAGCGCGAACGTCACCGCGTCAACGAAGAACGCACTGCTGCCGATAGTCGCGACGAGGATTCCGCCGGCTAGACCGCCGGCGATTTCGACGGCACGGTCGGTCGCATATACAAGGGAATTCCCGCGGGCCAGATGCTCGTTTCCCAGAAGCGTCGGGATGATCGATACGCGAGCTGGGTTGAAGATCGCCGAGCAGATTCCAGATACGAACACCGCGGCAAACACAAAGACGAGCGGGGCGTTGAGCCCGAGTAGAAGTGGAACGATTCCGAGCAGGATTCCGCGGACAATGTCGGCCCCGAGCATCACTCGTCGATGTCCGACAGCGTCGGCGATGGCACCACCGAAGAAGCTGAAGAGCGCGGTTGGGATTGTCGCGATGAGTACCGCCAGAGCGGTCGCCAAGGCGGATTGCGTCGCCCGGTACGTAACGTAGGTAAGTGCGATAAGCGTGATCGGATCGCCAAACCGGCTCACCGCCTGAGCCGCCCAAAAGAACGCGAAGTTCGGGGAACGAAGCGTCTTAGCGGCGTTCGCCTCGGCGGGGGGTTGGAGCCACATGAACGGGATTAGGAAGCCGCCGAGTGCGTTGAGGAAATCGCCGAGGCTCAACACCGAATGGATCGGGCCGACAGGAATTACGTCGGACAGGAACTCCAGCCGCGTATCGGACCGGAGGATCACATGCAGCGCATCAGTCGGTAGTGGTGCGCCGACAGCCGCGGCAGTGAGTGGGTCGTAGGGCATCCCAGAGTTCAGCCCAACAACGAGCAGGTTGAGTGAAGTGCCGATAGTGATGAGCAAGGCGCCCGGCACGCGCCAGTTCCAGCCAGCGACGAACGCGACACCGAGAAGAGAGGCGAGATACAGAGCAAGTGGTGCGTTAGGAAAGGCGAAGCTTCCGACAAGACGGAGGCCGACCGCCAAGACCAGGACCGGCCAGAGCTTGAGGCTGAAAGTCGCGAGTCGGCGCCAGTCCCCCCCGAAAGCGACGCCGGCAATGATCCCTGCGGCTACTCCGCTAGCCAGCATGAGCGTCGCGGATTAGCGGTTCCTGTGCGAGTCGACGCCTGAGTTCGGCGAGGGTTTCGTACTCGATCTGCGGCAGGTCGCTCGCCTCGAACGCCGCTACCCCACGACTCGTGATTAGAGAGTCAAGCGCCCTCACTACCTTCGGGTCAAATTGCCGACTCTTGTACCGGTTCAATTGATCCATTGCACGCTCGTGGCCGATTGCCTTCCGGTAAACGCGGTCGGACGTCATTGCTTCATAAGCGTCCGCGACGATGATGATCCGCGATCCCAGCGGGATGCTCTCTCCAGACAGCCCCTCCGGGTAGCCGGAACCGTCGTAGTTCTCGTGGTGATGCATCACGAGCGGGACGAGGGGTCGTAGAGCTTCGGCGGGCTTCAAGATGGAAGCGCCGTAAATCGGATGTCGTCGCATGAGTTCAGTTTCTGCGTCATCTAGCCTCGCCGGCTTCATCAAGATCCTGTCCTCTACCCCAATCTTGCCGATGTCATGAAGGAGACCGGCGAGCTCAATCAGTTCGACCTCCTTCTCGGCGAGGCCCATTTCCCGGGCGATTGCGCCCGCGATCCTGGAGACGCGGTCGGCGTGGCCCCGGGTGAACCCGTCCTTCGCGTCGATGGCTTGGGACAAAGCACTCACCGATCCGAAGAACAGCTGGCGAGTCTCCGTGTACTTACTGAAGGAGAACCGGGCGAGAAGCAGGGGAACCATAAAGAGAATGACGGCCCAGGGACCGACCCGCGTCGCTATTTCTGCCATTAGCCACCCGAGAGGGACCTGCGAGACGATGCCGATCACGATGTTGCTTACCGACAACGCCCAAACCCGAGAGATCGGGGTCTGATTCTTAAGGCTGTTTGCGAGCAGACCCAACGTGTTGTTCACGATCGCGAAAACCCCACCGGCAGCCACGATCTGCAGGACCATGGCGGGCGCCTCTCCGCCGGTCACGGCAGAACGTGTGACAAGCAGGACAAGCCAGGCCGCGTAGCTCGAGATAACCCAGTCGGCCCGGTTAAACAGCGTGCCGTACCACTTCGGCTCGCCACGCAGGTCACGGGGCTCGAAGGTCCCAATGAAGGCGACCCAACAAACGCCAAATGGATTGGCAAGACCCGTATCGAAGAGGGCCGCGAGGACCGGAGCTGTTGTGATCGTCGCGTGTACTCCACCGGGCATGCGAACTGGCAGTGCGGCGGCGACAAGAGTGATTGCCGTCCAGAAGCCGAGTCGGATTAGGTCAATGTCGGTCGGTATAGGAACTGAAACTCGAACAAGGATTAGGGCGGCTGCCGCGATTACTGGAAATATGAGGGGACGGAGGGAAGGGGGAACCCTGGCGAACCACGGAAGCACGCGCAGGAGGATATGCGAGGCGAACGGCAAGTTAGGCGACAGCTTGATAGCCAAAACCGGGGTAGCCGAAAGGAGGACCTCGCACGGAGGCCCTCCAGGACCGAGAAAGTTCTTAGCGAACTAGGTGTAGTTAGAGGCCGTTGATCCCGGCTCCGCCGCCGAGCACCAACGCTGCGAGGGCCGCGATTGCTGCCAGTACGCGCCTCATAGGTTTAACCCTCCCTCTGAGATAGAGGTCGCTCTAGAAGTCGACTGGCAGCCGCCTCGCCTTAAGGGCTCACGTGAAGAGATACTGGACGGAAACAGGACAACAGCTGCGCCTCGTCGCCGGTCGGCGCCACCGCAGCCCTCGGAGCCCAAAACCGCACGGATAGTGAAGATCGTCAGAGTCCGCCGTCGGTGCCTCGCTGAAATCCGCCAAACCGTCCGACTCATTGAAAGGACGGGTTATGGGCCGTCACCGTGGTCAGGGCTAAATCCGCTCGTACCTCGCGACATCCATGACGAATACCGTCGCCCCACCGAAGGTCACTTCTACGGGATAGGGCATGTAGAACTCGCCTGGTTCCATGATCGGGGGCATCGGGTTTATGAACTGGCTCCGCGCGTGACAGGTCTCGCGGATCGTTGCGATCACGTCGTCGACCTGCGCCTCCTCGACGCCCGCGAGGATGGTCGCGTGGGACTGTTTGAGGAAGCCTCCCTGCGAGTGAAGCCGCGTAACGCGGAACTCCTTGTCGGTAAGCGCGTCGACGAGCGCTCCCGCGTCCTCGGGATGCACGATCGCGATCACTAGCTTCATCGGGCGGCGACTATACCCCGGGCCCATTCGGACCCCACTGGGATGGTCAACCCAGATTGGTCATTTCTGGCGATGCGAGCACGGCTCATCGCGAGCAAAGTTGCCTCACCCTTCGCCACGCGGCATCCGTCGCTAGGCCGGTAGGCCCAGAAGCTGATCGACCTGGCGGCGGATGTCCGCGGCCACCACTTCCTCCGGACGATCGCCGTCGACCACCACGAAGCGGCCGGGTTCGGCCGCGGCGAGGCGAAGGTAGCCATCACGAACGCGCTCGTAGAAGGGACGGTCGTCCCCGTGGAAGCGGTCCCACCGCGCCGTTCCCGAACGGGTGGCAAGGCGCGACAGCGTGACCGCCACGGGCACGTCAATGAGAAACGTGCGGTGCGGCACGAGCGAGCCGACGGCGAAGCGCGTCATTGCGCGCAGTCCTTCAAGGTCGGCGCCGAGGCCGTAACCCTGGTACGCGAGTGTCGAGTCGAAGTACCGGTCGGCGACGACGACCTTTCCGGCGGCGAGTGCCGGACGGATCACGTCACGAGTGTGCTGCGCGCGCGCCGCGGAAAAGAGCAGCGCCTGCGCCTCGGGGGTGAGATCCACTTCGCGCGCGTGGAGCAGCACGTCGCGGATCCGCTCGGCGAACGGCGTTCCGCCGGGCTCCCGCGTGAGGAGCACGTCGCGTCCGCCGGCGCCGAGGCTCTCGGCGAGGCGAGCGGCCTGAACGGATTTTCCGGCGGCCTCTCCGCCCTCGAAAGAGAGGAAGAGAGCGATCACCGATAGATCTGAACGCGGCGAAAGGGCTCGTTCCCGCTGCTGCGCGAGCTGAGATTCGCGCGCTCGACGAGCTCGTGCTGGAGCTTTCGGACGTACGCGCTCTGCGGCGCGAGCTCGACCTCGTCGGATTGGCCCCCGACGACCTGCTCGATGCCGTCGCGCGCTTCCTCGAGCGCATCGTCCTCAGGGCCTCGCCGGAGCTCGATGACCGATGCGAGAGCGCTCGCGATCTGCGTCGATGAGTTCGACCGCGCGATGTAGATGGGAATACCCTGCGACTCGGCGTTGCGGAGGCGCGGGGTCTTGCGGCGGTAGTAGTTCTTCAGCGTGATCACAACGTCGGCGTCCTCGGGCTCGCGCACGATCGCCACGGGAAGGCCGAGCCCACGTGAGGCCTCCTCGACGCGCGACCAGGAAAGCCCGAACGGATAGACCTTCACGGTCTCGCGTCCACCGTTCGTCGCGATGCGTGGGGTGCTTCGCCGTTCAAATGCTTCGGCGGGCTTGTGCGAGGGTGCGGACGTCTCGACCGAGAGCTCGCCCGACGCGTCCCGCGACCGGATCTCCGGCGCGACCGGAGATCCGAGCAGAATCGCGTCGACCGTTTGCGCGACATCCTGATAGAGGGCTACGCGCTGGTATGCGTGGATCTCGACGAGCGTCTGGAACGTTGGCGGAGCCTTTCGCTCGAGCACGCTCTTCTGCGTCCCGCGACGCCGCGCCTCTTCGTCGCCGAGCGTCACCGTCTGCACGCCTCCGACGAGATCGGAAAGCGTCGGGTTCAGCATGAGGTTCTCGAGTGTGTTGCCGTGCGCGGTCGCGATGAGCTGAACGCCACGCTCGGCGATCGTACGCGCGGCGCCGGCTTCCTGTTCTGTGCCGATCTCGTCGATGACGACGACCTCGGGCATGTGGTTCTCGACCGCTTCGATCATCACCGCGTGCTGCAGCGACGGCGCTGCGACCTGCATCCGCCGCGCGCGGCCAATCCCCGGATGTGGGATGTCGCCATCGCCGGCGATCTCATTCGAGGTATCCACGATGACGACGCGCTTCCCCATCTCGTCCGCGAGCACGCGCGCGACCTCTCGAAGAAGGGTCGTCTTGCCGACGCCGGGACGACCGAGGAGCAGGATGCTGCGCCCGGCCTCGACGACGTCGCGGATGATCTCCATCGTCCCGTAGACCGCGCGCCCGACCCGCAGCGTGAGGCCGACGACCTTACCGGCACGGTTGCGGAGGGCGCTGATGCGGTGAAGGGTCCGCTCGATGCCCGCACGGTTGTCCCCACCGAACTGTCCGATGCGCGAGATCACGAACGCGAGATCCTCGGCGGTGACTTCGCGCTGGGAAAGGATCTCCTCCCGACCGGCAAAGCGCGCCTCGGGCAAGCGTCCGAGGTCCATCACGATCTCCAGAAGGCCGTCCAGCCGCTCGAGACCGCGCACCCGCTGAACAAGCTCCGGGGGTAGGGCGTGAAGGATGGCGTCGAGCTCGTCGGTCGCGAGCAACTCTTTGGTCATGGCTTCGACCGTCGAAGCGGGCGGTCACGCATGAAACTCGTAACTCCACAGAGCATACCCGCGAGCGCAGCGTCGAAAAGTGTCTAGCGAGGAGCGCGCTTCAGAGTCATGACGAAGAGCGCGGGCCAGCCCAGCCACTTACGCGAGCGCTCGTTTCGCGCGGCCAGCCCTTCGTCGACGGAATGCTCCACGAGGCTCACGATGACAAGGCCGGCCTGGACGGCTCCCATGACGTAGTCCGAGAGCGTGGCGACGTAGGAGCGTGGGCGCACTTCGCCGCTCTCGTCGCGGAAGTTCGCGCTTACGCCCTTGAGGAACATCGCCGGATGCATCGCGGTGACGACGATCACGCCTTCGCCTCGCGCGACACGCCCGAGCTCGCCAAAGAACGAAGCAAGCTCGTCAACGGGGATGTGCTCGAGCACGAGGGCGCAGAGCACACGATCGAACGAGTTCGCCCCGAAGGGCAGCGCTTCATGCCCGGCGACATCGTGTTCGAGCCAGCGCACATGTTCCGCGCCGGGCTTCTGACGTGCCTTCGCCAGCATCTCCGCGGAGAAGTCGATCGCCGTGACGCGCGCGCCACCTTCGGCGATGCGAAGCGCGTGACGGCCAGTACCGGCGCCGACATCGAGCACATCGAGGTCCTTGACGTTGCCGAGCGCGTGGTCGACCTCAGGCTCCTCCAACTCGAGCAGCCAGTTGCCCATCGTGTCGTACGTCGCGGCCCAGCGGTCATAGCCGTCGCGCGTTGGCAAAACCTTCGGCTGGCTCAACGCACGACCGCCGGAGCGAACACACGCTCCTCGACGCGTTCGGCGAGCTCTTTTGTGAACAGCATCGACGTAGCGAACTCGCGGAAACCCTCGGCGAGCAACGCGCGGGCGACGTGCTCCTCGTACGACCGCACCGGCGAGGTCACCGGCTTTCCGGCGGGAAGCGTGCGCGCTGTCGCGCGGAGCAGCTCTCGCGCAAGGTCGACATCGCCGTCCGCCGTCCGCACCTTGCACACGTGCGGGTGCCGGTCCAGGCCGCTGAACGAGAGTGCGAAGGCGCGCGGACGCGACTCTTCACCGTCGATGAGCGCGGACTGCCGGCGCATGGCGAGCGGATTGCCCCCGACGAGATGCGGCGGGTCATAGGCACCGCCCCGGCGGCTGAGGTCGAAGTCGGAGAACGAGAGCTGCTCCGCACGCTGTACCGCGTGCGGTGTGGTCATCGTGTAAAAACGGTAGAGGTCGTGCGCGTCACGCCCGGTCGCCTCTCGCGCGGAGAGCCGCGGGACCGGGGCCATGGCCGCGGTCCGCGCGGCGACGAACCACGTCTCGCGCGTGTACGAGTAGAACCCCGCCTGAAAGAACGTTTCGCGCGCGAGCGCTTCGTCCGGTACGGCAGCGAAAATGCGGTGCATCCCCGCGCGGGCGGCGGCTCCGCTGATCCCCGACAGAAGGCGAAACGCGCTGTCGGCTCCCCCCGGTTGTTGAAGCGCCGCCAGTATCAACACGACCCACTCGGGGCGACTCCCGTCGTAGACGAGCGCGCTCGATCGCAGCTGTCCGCGGTACTCCTCGAGGAAGACGCGAAGGCGCCCGTGCATACCGACCAGACCCGGAAGCAGGCGCGTCCAGCTCGACACCGCGCCAGCCGCGAGTGGAACGGGGAGCGCCGACGCCATGATCCCGCTCGGCTCGCGCAGCGAACTTGCGAGAAGCGCGGAGACGCGACGCAGGTCGAGCGGTGTCGCCGCTCTCGCGGGCATCAGCTCTTTCCGAGCGAGAGAAAGTACCGATGAAAGCGGTCGTCGTGCGTGAGCTCGGGGTGAAAGCTCGTCGCGAGAAGACGGCCCTGCCTCGCCGCGACGACGGTGCCGTCGCGGAGGCGAGCGAGAACCTCGACGCCGGGCCCGAGGCGACTTATCCGCGGCGCGCGAATGAACACCGCATGGAACGGGTCGTCGCCGAGCGCTTTCACGTCGAGGTCCGCTTCGAACGAGTCGACCTGACGACCGAACGCGTTGCGTTCCACGGTCATGTCCATCAGGGACGCGAGCGGGTGCGGATGGCCGGGAACGTCCTTCGCGATGAAGATCGCGCCGGCGCACGTGCCCCACACCGGCATGCCTTCGGCGACGCGGTCCTTGAGCTTGTCGATGATCCCGTACTGGCTCGCAAGCTTTCCGATCGTCGTGCTCTCGCCGCCCGGGATGATCAGTGCGTCGATCTCATCGAGCTGCTCGGGCCGGCGGA
The DNA here is from genome assembly GCA_038040345.1 of Chloroflexota bacterium. Lineage (GTDB taxonomy): Bacteria > Chloroflexota > Limnocylindria > P2-11E > P2-11E > 3-1-20CM-2-70-9. The sequence goes on along the minus strand of JBBPIQ010000001.1, from coordinate 590,035 downwards.
CGTCGACGCCCTCTACGCCAAGTCGATCGAGTGTGGCGAGATGCTCCGCGAAGTCGCCCTGGAGCCCGAGAACACCGGCGCGCGCGGTCAGCGGGCGAGAGCTATTCGCTAGCGAGGGCGGACGCGGGAGCTTGCTCACGCGGACGCACGAGCGACGCGAGTATGAGCGAAGCGATTACCAACCGCGGACTGCAAGTCGTTCTGGGGCCGGGATCGAGTCCAGCGAGAGTCCGCGCATCGCCTCGCCGAGCCCGCGCGAAACTTCGGCGATGAGCTTCGCGTCGCGGAAGTGCGTGGTCGCTTCGACGATCGCCTTCGCGCGGCGAGCTGGATCCGCCGACTTGAAAATGCCCGAGCCGACGAAGTTTCCCTCGGCGCCCAGCTGCATCATCAGCGCGGCGTCGGCCGGAGTTGCGATGCCTCCGGCGCAGAAGAGCACGACCGGGAGCTTCGCGTCTTTGGCGACCTGGCGCACCAGCTCGACCGGCACCCGATACTCGCCGGCCTTCTTCTCGAGCGCGTCCGGGCCGAGCTCGGCGAGCTGTTCGATCCCCTCGGTGATCGCGCGGATGTGAGTCACGGCCTCGACGATGTTCCCGGTGCCCGCCTCGCCTTTGCTTCGGATCATCGCCGCGCCCTCGTTGATCCTGCGCAGCGCTTCACCGAGCTCGCGAGCGCCGCAGACGAACGGGACTTTGAAGGCGTGCTTGTCGATGTGAAATTTGAGGTCGGCCGGCGTCAGGACCTCGCTCTCGTCGACGTAATCGACGCCGATGGCTTCCAGAATCTGAGCTTCGACGAAGTGGCCGATACGGGCCTTGGCCATCACCGGGATCGTGACCGCGTCCATGATCGCGTGGATCATCTCGGGGTCGCTCATCCGGGCGACACCACCGGCTGCGCGGATGTCCGCCGGAACTCGCTCCAGCGCCATGACCGCGACCGCTCCCGCTTCCTCGGCGATCTTGGCATGCTCGACGGTGACAACGTCCATGATCACGCCGCCCTTGAGCATCTGGGCGAGCCCTGTTTTCAGGGTCCAAGTGCTCTTGGAGCCGTTCTTGTCGGGTGTGGACTGAGAGGCCATCGGAACGCCAATCGTACCGCGCTGACCCTAGAATCGGAACATGGGCGTAGTAGACGCGAACGTCCTTGTACTAAACCTCGACTTTCAGCCGCTCAACGTGTGCAACGTGCGCCGAGCGGTGGTCCTCCTCGCCAAGGAGAAGGCGAGCGTCGTGGAGCAGAACGGCCACCTTGTTACAAGTGAGCGCCTTTCGTTCCCATCGCCGTCGGTCATCCGTCTCGCCTATCACGTGAAGCGTCCGCGTCCGGTGGTGAAGATGACGCGCAAGGAAGTCCTCGTCCGTGACGACCACACCTGCCAGTACTGCGGGCGGCGCGGTCACGACCTCACGCTCGATCACGTGATGCCTCGTCATCGCGGCGGCCAGCATGTCTGGGAGAACGTCGTGGCGGCGTGCAAGTCGTGCAATCACCGAAAGGGCGGTCGCACGCTCGCCGAGGCACGGATGACGCTCCTGCGTCTGCCGGTGCGGCCCCCGGCGACTCCGCAGTACCTCTATTCGTCGTACGTGCGGGCAGGCGAGCGCACGTGGTCGAAGTTCATCGGTCTGGACGACAGCGCCGTCGCGTCCTAGCACGCGACTTGCGTCTCACCGCTCGGCAATGAAGCTCCTTTTCACAAAGCGTGCGTATGCGCGCGTCGGTGGGTCTGAAAGCCTCGCGTACCAGTTCGCGACGCGACTCGCCGCTCGCGGGCACGACGTTCGCGTGGTCTGCGCGCAGGCGTTCGATGACCGCCGGGTTTTCACGAACGAGGGCGTCGAGATCGTGCAGGTCAAACCGCGGGGCGGGTTCCTCGGGAGCGTCGCCGACGCGTCGACCCTCGTCGACCTGATGCGCACCGACGTGCTCGAGTGGTACGCGGAGGATCGCGAGGTCATCCACAACATCGGTCGCGAGTACCTCGACAGCTCTCTCGAGGTGGCTGAGGCGCTCGGAACTCCGATTGTCCTGACCCCGCTCGCGCATCCGGGGCAATTCCACGGCGGCGACACGCCGAGCGACTTCGCGCGCTACCGCCGCGCCGACGCGATCACCACGATGACCGACTGGGAAAAGGGCTGGTTCGCGAGCGAGGGAGTCGACGCGGCGCGGATCGTCACGACGGGCATGGGACCAAACGCGGTCCGCTCGCGCGACGGGCTCGCGTTCCGCGCGGCGCACGGCATCCCGGCGGACGCTCCGCTCGTTCTCTACATCGGACGCAAGGAGCGCTACAAGGGATATATCCACGTGCTCGATGCCGCCGAGCTCGTGTGGCGACGGCATCCGGATACGCGCTTTGTGTTCATCGGTATCCCTGGGTTCTACTCGAGCTTCTTCGACGAATTCGCGCGGTACGCCGACGAGCGCATCGTGGACATCGAGCGCGCGAGCGGCACCGAGAAATCCGCCGCACTCGACGCATGCGATGTCTTCGCGATGCCCTCCATCCACGAGACCTTCGGCATCGGCTACCTCGAGGCCTGGCTGCACGAGCGGCCGGTCGTGGGCGGCGACATCCCGCCGCTCCGCGAGGTGATCGCTCACGGGGTCGACGGCTACTGCGTCCGTCAGCGCACCGACGACGTCGCGAGCGCGATCCAGCGCCTGCTCGACGACCCAGAGCTGCGCTCCACGATGGGGCGGGCGGGGTCGGCCAAGCTGCGTGAAAAGTGGGACTGGGACCTCGTCATCGACCGCGTCGAGGAGGCGTACGCCCGAGCGCTTGCTCACGCCCACGCTGACGTCGGCGAGGCGCTCGCCTAGATTTCGCGACGCCATGCGCGTCGTTATCGCGAAGAAGCTCCTGTCTACGGTCGGAGGCTCCGAGGCGCAGGCGCGCGCCCTGGCCCGCGCTCTGGCGAAACGCCATCACGACGTGACGCTCGTGGGTCTTCGTCCGGCGTGGCGACGGCCGGGCATTCCACTCGACGTCTACGCCGCTCCGCCTGGCCCGGTGGAGCTGCGACACGAGGGCGTTCGCTTTGTCTTCCTTCCCGTTCGGGGTGGGCGCATCGGCGCCGCGCTCGACGGGATCCTCCCCACGTCGCTCGTGTCCGGTGCGGACCTCGAGCACGCCGTCGCCGGAGCGCACGTCGTGCATTCGATCGCGCGCGAATGGTCCGGGGCGCTCGAGCGCGCCGCGCGCTCGGCGGGCGCCGCCTTTGTTGAAACACCCCTCGTGCATCCGGGTCAGCGCTTCTCTGGCACATCGGCGGCCGATATTGCGCGCTACCGCCGCGACGACGCGGTCATCGCGCTCACGAAATGGGAATCGGAGTGGTACGCGTCACGTCGCGTGCGCCACGCGCACGTCACGGGAGTCGGTCCGATCATCGACTGGCTGCCGGAGGTGCCGATGGATCCGGCAACCGTGCTGTTCGTCGGCCGCAAGGAGCGATACAAGGGGTACCACGCGCTCCGCGACGCCGCAAAGATCGTGTGGCGGTCCCGCCCCGAGGCTCGGTTCGTGGCGATCGGGCAAAACGGGTGGACGGCGCGGTTCGAACGACGTTTCAAGGACGAACGCTGGGTCGATCGCGGGATCGTCAGCGAGGCCGAGAAGGCCGAGGCATACGCGCGCGCGACCATCTTCGCGATGCCGTCGGTGCACGAGACGTTCGGCCACACCTACCTCGAGGCCTGGTACGCCTGGCGACCGGTGATCGCTGGCGACATCCCGGCGCTCCGCGAAGTGGTGCGCGACGGGGTCGACGGCCTCGTCGTTGCCCAGGAGCCCCATGCGATCGCGCGCGCGATCCTCACCCTCCTCGGCGACACGACCCGAGCGCGTCGCATGGGCGAGTCGGGTCGGTTCCGTCTACAGGAAAAGTGGACCTGGGACCTCGTCGCCGAGCGGACCGAGCGCGCGTACGAAGCGGCGCGGGAGCTGGCCGCGAGCCGATAGCTAGAATCCATCGCACCCGAGTGCGTGATGTGATCGGGCAGCGTCGCCTCCTCGCCCGTCTGGGCGAGAAAGCAATCGAAGGCGACGTGGCCCATGCGTACGAGCTCAGCGGCCCGCGGTCGATCGGCAAGCGAACGGTGGCGATCCGGCTGGCGCAGACGCTTCTCTGCACCACCGAGCCACGGAGCGCCGGCGGCTGCGGGACCTGCCTTGCATGCCGCAAAGTCGAGCACTTCACGCACCCCGACGTTCGCCTCGTGACCAGGCTCATCGATCTCGACAAGGACTCCGACAAGAAGTTCATCGCGATCGAGCAGATCCGCGAGATGCAGCAGGACCTCGCGCTTCGGCCGCTCGAGGGAAACTGGCGGGTCGTCATCGTCGACGACGCCGCCGATCTCTCCGAGCACGCGGAGGTCGCGCTCCTCAAGACCCTCGAGGAGCCGCCGATCCACGCCGTCCTACTCCTCCTTACACCCACCCCCGCGCGGCTGCTCGAAACGATTCGCTCCCGCCTCGTCCCACTCCCCCTCCGGCTCGTACCGACGGCGGAGATCGCGGAGGGCTTGAGCAAGCGCTTCGGCGCCGATGGGCGCCGTCACGCGGCGGCGGGCGCCGGCCGGCCCGGCCTCGCGATCGCGCTCGCGGGCGACGAGGCCGCACGAAAGGCGCGCCGAACGCTCGAAGCGGAGTTCTACAAGCTGGTCGGCAGTGGTCTCACCGACCGCTTCGGGTGGGCCGTGGACCTCGCCGAGTCCGAGCGCGACGCGCAGAAACGCAATGACGCCATCGAGTCGCGCCTCGTCGGGTGGAGCGAGCTGGCGCGAGATGCCGCCGTCGCGGCGCATGGCGCCGGGCGCGCGCTTAGGCCGGACCGGGCGCGCGAATCGACCGCCCTCGCGAACGCGGTGGGTCAGCGCGAGCTCGTGGACCTCGCGCTATCGCTCGATCGGTGGCGCCGTGACGTCATCGAGTCGAACGTGAACGCGCGCATGCTGCTCGAGCTACTCGTGTTGCGCCTTCCGTACGCGGCGGCCTTCGCCGGAGCGGCCGCATGATCACCCCTCGCACGGTGCTCGGCGCGCGTTTCATGAAGGCCGGGCGCATGTATTTCTTCGAGACCGGCGCCGTGAACGACGTCGATCTGAATGAGTTCGTCATCGTGCGCACCGAGCTCGGGGAGGATGCGGCGCGCGTCGCGATCCTGCCGACGGACTCGCCGCTCGTGATGGTCGATCCACCCCTGGGTACCGTCGTCCGTAGGGCGAACGGCGCGGACCTCTTCGCGATGAACAAGCACAAGCGCATGGAGGAGGACGCGACGAGAGCCGCAGCCGAGATGGTCCGCGCGCGGCACCTGCCGGTCAAAATCCTCGGGGCCGACTGGCAATTCGACGGCTCGAGCATCGTCTTCTTCTTCTCGAGCGACGAGCGTCCCGACCTCAGCGAGCTGAACGCCGCGCTTGCCGCGCACTTTGGCACTCGCATCGAGTTCCGGAGGATGGGCGCGCGCGACGAGACCAAGGTGATGACCGGGGTGGGCACGTGCGGCCGCGAGCTCTGCTGCTCGTCGTGGCTCGACAAGTTCTCGAACATCTCGATCCGAATGGCGAAGGAGCAGGACCTTCCCCTGAACCAGTCGAAGCTCACCGGCGTGTGCGGCCGCCTCAAGTGCTGCCTCATCTACGAGCTCGAGACGTATCAAGAGGTGAAGGGCAAGCTGCCGAAGCTCGGCGAGACGTTCCACATCCCCTCGTGCGTGAGCGGCTCGTGCGGCACGTCGGGGTGCGCGACGACGCAAGGCGTCAACGTGGTCAAGGAGTCGATCGTCGTCGGGATGGTCGACGGAACCCGCAAGGAGCTGACAGCGGAAGAACTCGGCGTCTCGTTCTCCGCGATCCCCGCGCATACCAAGGGCGTCGGAAGCTACGGCAGCGACGAGGTGCCGCGGCAGGAGCGCCCGACGCCGGTCTCCGAGGCGGGCGAGGGACAACGCAAGCGTCGCCGGCGCCGCGGCAAGCGACGCGGGTCGAGGCCGCCGGGACCTTAGACCGCGCGCATCCGATTGTTCTTCGGGTTGTGCTCGACCTCCGTGAGGCCGAGCACTTCCAGGAGCGGCGGCATGTACATCCCAAAGCGTCCGCGCAGCCCCTTCTTCAAGCCGTACCAGCCCTTGACCGGGTTCTTCGGCGAACGGCCCCACGCGTCGACGGTGCCTTCGGCCGCCGGCTTCTGCTCGTCCGCGCTTCCGAGAAGCATCCAATCACCGTGCTTCTTGAGCATCGCGTGCAGGTCCTCGATCGCGCGCAGGTGATAGCGAAGCTCGGTCTTGCCGACCATGCAGACGATGGCGGGCGGATCGGCGTCCTCGGCGCGGTACATCTCGTACTCGGACGAGCCGCTGGGTGTTTTGAGCTTCCACGGCTTCGCCTTCGTTCCTTCGCCCGCGACTTTGGCCTTCATGTGCTCCCCCTGTTCGCGTTGTAGAGGTCGCGCGTCAGCTGCGCATGACCGGCGTGCTCCGCGGTGTGCGAGATGGCGTGAACCAACGAGTCACGGACGGTCCATTGCGCCGGCCACTTTCCGAACGTCGATTCGCGCTCCTCGTCCAGGCGGCCCTCGAGGCTCGCGAGCGCATCCGCGATCCGGCCCCTGACCTCCTTCGCTCTGGCGATGAGGTGAGACGTCCCCCCCGTGGCAGCGAACTCCGCGTCCCGATTGCGGACGACGGTCTTGCCCGCACCCCTGCGGACGACGTTGTCCTCGGCGGATGCAAGCGCGTGCGTGACGAGCACGAGAAGAGAGTTCGCACCCGGCACGGGCGGTTTCCAATTGACCGCCTTCTCATCCAGATCGGCGATCGTCTCGAGCAGACGGTCGAACTCGTACTCGAAGCGCAGGCGGAACGATTCGATCTCCGCGGAAGCCATCAGCGCACGCGACTCACGACGAAGTCGGCGGCGTCCCGCAGCGCGTCCCGCTCCGGTCGAGCCGGAAGGCGATCGAGAGCGCGCAGCGCGGCATCGTGGAACGCGAGCGCACGCTGCCGCGCCCGTTCTGGACCGCTCGAGCCCCGGATCTCGGCGAGGAGCGCGCGCATATCGCTCTCGGTCTTCGCAGGTGCGAGGATGCGCGCCTCGAGCTCGCCCGCGCTGCCGTCGCGCTCCTCCACGGCGTAGATCATCGGGAGGGTCGGCATGCCCTCCAGGAGATCGCGGCCGACGGTCTTTCCAAAGTCGGCTTCGTCGCCGACGAGATCGAGGATGTCATCGGTGATCTGGAACGCCATGCCGAGGCTCGTCCCGAACGCGCCAAGCGCCGCGACGTGATCGGGCTCCGCATCGGCGAGCAACGCCGCACCCTGACTGCAGGCCGCGTATAGGGACGCCGTCTTGAGCTCGATGCGGTCGAGGTAGGCGGACTCGCTCGGGAGCGACGGTGCCGCGGTGATCTCGCCGAGCTCCCCGTCGCATAAGGCGAACACGGTCTGCGCGACGATCGCGATGACCTCCGGCTTCGGCAGCACCGCGGCGAGCGCGTACGCCTTCGCGAACAGGTAGTCGCCCACGATAAGCGCGACGTCGTCGTTCCACTTCGCGTTCACCGTCTGAATGTTCCGGCGCATCGCGGCACGGTCAACGACATCGTCGTGCACGAGCGACGCGGTGTGCACGAGCTCGAGGGACTCGGCGAGATTCAGGACGACCTCGCGGTCCTGCCCGGGCCCGAAACGCGACGAAAGGAACACGAGCGTCGGCCGCAGCAGCTTTCCCGGTGTCGTGAAAAGATGCGCCACCGCGTCTCGGAAGACCGGATGGGCCCCGCGGCCTACTTCGAGAAGACGTCTCTCGAGCTCTCGAAGCTCGCCCTCGACGGGTACGTAGAAGGATGCGCCGGCGACCGCCCTCACGGGGCCGAGTCTAGGGACGAATCCGCGCTTTGCTCAGGGCTTCTTTGACGGTCTCGGGGTCGGCGTCGACCGGCCGGGCGGCTGCGTAGCACTCGGCGGCCCACTCGCATCCGGCGAAGGCGACGGCGACTCGCTCGGCTTCGGCGTGAACCCGCAGATCGTCCAGTTGAATCGTCCGTAGCTGTACTTCCCGGAGACCGCGCCCGAGGCCCACGTGTTATAGGCGCTCTGCCAGTCGGCGAACGGCGCGCGCATCTGGATCCCGCACGAGGTGTAGAAGGAGCGGTCGTCCGTCGTTGGCTCGGTGCCCTGCACGTATTGCTCGGTCCACCTGAAGCCAGCGGGGCAGTTCGGCCCCGGCAGGAGTCCCGAGCCATTGCCGCCGAACTTCGATGGGTTGACGCAGACGACCTTGTCGACGATGCCGTCCGGGCGGGGGTACCACTCGGCCGGGAGTGAGGCGACGACCGTCTTCATGTAGTCGCGCCAGAGGATCCCAGGGCCAAGAGCAGACGAGATACCGTGCATCTCCGAGTTGTCCGAGTTCCCCATCCAGATCGCCGTGAGGCGCTGGGGGACCCACCCGATCGCAAGCACGTCCTGCAGGTTGTCCGTGGTGCCCGTCTTGAGGGCAGCCGTCCGGCCGATCGACGTGAACGACGAGAAGACGAACGAGCCGTTCGGACCGGTATCGGTGTTGTCTTTGAGGATGTTGGCCATGACCCAGGCGTAGCGCTGGTCGATCACCTGCCGGCCCTCGGGCTTCGAGTAGTCCTTCACGACCTTCCCCGACGGGTCGACGATCTTGAGGATGTAGGTCGGCTCGACGCGCATGCCCATGTTCGCGATGACCTGGTACGCGCTCGCCATGTCGATGAGGCGCATCTCGCCGGCGCCGATGCCGAACGAGAGGCCGAGGCGCGAGCGGTCCCAGTCCCGGTTGATGCCGAGCTGGTGGATCGTGTCGATGATCGCGTCGACCCCGACGGTCCGCGTGACCTGCAACGCAGGGAGGTTGAGCGACTCGCGCAGGGCCTGACGGATCGTGACCGGCCCGTGCTGCTCCTTCGTCGCGTCGACGGGGCTGTAGGCCTTGCCGCTTCCGTCGGGCATGCTGAATTGGACATCCCAAAGTTGCGTGGACGCCGTCATACCGGCCTTGAGCATCCCGGTGAGATACGTGAAGAGCTTGAACGTCGAGCCAGGCTGACGGTATGCGATGCCGGCGTGGTCGTAGTCGCCCTGGACTTGAGGCGTGTGCATGTAGTAGTCGTAGCTCCCGACGTAGGCGAGGACCTCGCCGGTCGTCGGATCCATCGTGATGAGCGCCGCGTTGTTCACGTTGCTGCCCTTGAGGGCGTCGACGTGCTGGCGCACCTCTTTCTCCGCGAGCTGCTGCATGTTCCAGTCAAGCGACGTGTACACGTCGTAGCCACCGCGATACGCCGCCTTCTCGCCGAGCACCTGCACGAGCTGCTCGCGCACTCGGAAGGTGAAGTGCGGTGCGTAGAGCGACGTCGTCACGGGCTTGACGACGATCTCCTCGGTCTTGGCGGCGTCGGCTTCGGCCGCCGTCGCGTACCCGTTGTCGACCATCGCGTCGAGCACTTGAGCGCGCCGCGCCATTGCGCCCTCGATGTTCTGGCTCGGGTCATAGTCGGAGGGCGCCTGCGGCAGGCCGGCGAGGAGGGCCATCTGGGCGAGCGTCAGCTGGTTCAGATCGGTGACGCCGAAGTAGGTGGCGGCTGCCGCCTTCAGGCCGTACGCCTGGTTCCCGTAGTAGATCTGGTTGAAGTACATCTCGAGGATCTGGGACTTGCTGAATGTGCGCGTCGCCTCGACCGCGAGGATCGCTTCCTTGATCTTCCGCGTGAAGGTCGGATCGTCACCGAGGAGGCGGGTCTTGATCAGCTGTTGAGTGATCGTCGAGCCGCCCTGGGTGATGCGGCCGCTCGCGCTGTTGATCTGGATCGCGCGGATGATCCCGGCGACGTCGATGCCGGGATTGGTCCAGAACGTCTTGTCCTCGATAGCGACGGTCGCGTCCTGCATCCGCTGCGGGACGGCGTCGATCGAGATGAGATCACGACGTTCGTCCGAGAGCGTGTAGAGAAGGTGCTCGCCGCTGCGGTCGTAGATGTGGGTGGTGAGCGGGACGGGCACCGTGGCTAGGTCGCTGGCGGAGGGGAGGTCCGAGGCGAAGTAGCCGAAGGTCGCGGCGGCAGCTACTCCGACGAAGGCGACGCCGGCGAGCATGATGGCCGCAAGGACGCCCGCGAACGTGCCGACCGGCCGCACCGCGCTGACGCGCCGCGACAGGCGGCCGCCCGCGCGGTTCGGAAAGCGGTAGGCACGGTAAGCCCGGCCAGGCGTGATCCCCTTGATGGACATCTGGCTGTTTAACGCACTGGATGCACGGTTCGTGCCATTAACCGAGACAGGGGTCGTCTAGTGCCGCGCAAAGCGCCCATGCAAGCGAGCGCTGACCGCGGCCCAGCCTGCGGGCCGGGGTGCATTCAGGGCCGCACGAAGCGAGCGCTGCACCTCGCGCGCGTCGCCTTCCCATGCCTCGATGAGCTGGCGGTCCTCCGGTCGCAGGGAGTTCGCGGGGCCGCGGCGCTCCATAGCCGACTCGGCGTCGGACATCCGCTCGTAGAGCCCCGCCACGGCCGCCGCGGCGGGGCGCACATTCCGCTCGAGGGTCTCGCGATGCCGGGCAAACTCTCCGTTCTCGAGCGTCACCGCTTGCTTCGTCTGATCGAACATCGTGGTGAGCTCGAGATTCGCCGCGAGCTCGCGGTCGACGGCATTCACCGCGTCGCCGACTCGGCGCCGCTCATCGGGGTCCGGCGACAGCGGCCGGGCCATCCATCCGACCGCCGCTGCGGCCGCGGCGATGATCGCGGCGATGAGATAGGGCACGGTCCCATCGTCGCACGGCACCGCTGTATGCATCGCCAGCGTGCGGTTGATACATCTCATGTATTATGACGCACATGCTCCGTCCGCGGGACCGAACGCTCGCCACGCCCTACTTCCCCGTCGGCGGCCCGGTCCCCGCCGGGGACCTCGTCGGTCGCGAGACCTACCTGCGACGCCTCATCGAGCGGCTGGAAGATGGCCAGCACGTTCTTATCTCAGGTCCTCGACGGATCGGAAAGACGTCGATCATCGTGGAGGCGCTGCGGCGGATCCGCCGGCACGGCGCATACACGGCCTACGTCGACTGCCTCGGCGCGACGGACATCCGCGGGCTCGGCGAGCGCCTCGCGGACGCGATCCTCCAGAACCTCTCCGGAGTCGAGCGCAGCTTCGAGCACGCCAAGGCGATCGCGGCGGGAATGCAGCCGACGGTCAAGGTCAAGTACGAGCACGTGGAACTCGCGCTCCAGCTCGCTCGGGAGACGAACGCGCAGCGCTTCTTCGAAGGTGCCCTCGATCTACCCCAGGGTCTCGCAAAGCGGTCGGGGAAGCGTGTGGTCGTCGTGCTCGACGAGTTCCAGGCTGCGGGACGCCTCGGACCCAGGGTCTTCGACGTGATGCGTGCTCGCTTCCAGGCGCACCGGGGCGTGAGCTACGCGTTCCTCGGCTCCGAGCAGGGCATCCTCGAGGAGCTCTTCAGCTCGAAGGGCCACGCCTTCTATCGCTTCGCGGTGCCATTGGATCTCACGGACGCGGGCGGGCACCGCTTCGGCATCGATCCCGACGATTGGCTCGAATACCTGCGCACCAAATTCGCTACGAAGAAGATGACCATCGACGACGCGAGCGTCGACCGCCTACTCGACGCGACGGGCGGCCACCCGCAGGACACGATGCAGGTGTGTGCGGCGCTCTACTACCTCATGCGCGACGCCTCAGCGCGTAGCGTGTCCTCGGACTTCCTCGAGGTCGCCTACGAACAGGCGATGCGCGAGCTGGAGCGTCCGTTCGCACTGCATTGGACGGAGCTCGGATCCCACAAATACCTGCAGCAGGTCGCGAAACGGATCGCCCACAAAGCGGTGCTGTACGCCGCCGACGCGGAAGGCGGGGCCGTGCCACGACCCGAGGTTCTGCGCGCGCTCGCTGCGCTGCAGGAGCGCGGTCTCGTCACGAGGCTCGGACGCGGACGCTACGACTTCGTCGAGCCTATGTTCGGGGAGTACGTGCGACGCCTCGACGAAGGGCTCGTTGGAGCGGCTACTCCGTCCCGGCGCAGCCGGGCGCAGCAGAGCGGTCAGGTGCCGCCGGGTCGCGGCTGACCGCCTACAGTTTCGGCGCGATGAGCCGCCGACCACCGCTCGAGCTTCGCTCCGGCACGAAGGTCATCTTCGGACCTGATCGTCGCGTGGGCGAGCTCGTACGCGCGATGCCGAACGGCGAAGAGTGGCTTGTCAAGGACCGATTCGGGAAGTTCTGGGTCGCCACGAACCGATTGGTCCTCGCAGACGAAGAGACCGCGGCGCACTGAGCGCCGCGGTCCCCTTGGGTTTGCCCTATGCCGCGCGTCGCGTCAGGCGACGGCGCCGCGCCGGCCGCCCATGGCACGCCAGATCAGGAGCACGATGATCGCGCCGATGATCGAGCCGATGAGGCCCGATGCGGACAGGTCGAGGGTCCCGCCAAAGACGAGAGCCGCGAGCGTTCCGCCGACGAACGATCCGACGATGCCCAGGATCATGGTGCCGAGCCAACCCATCGGGTCCGGACCCGGGACGAGAGCGCGTGCGATGAAGCCCGCGATCAGTCCAACGATCAGGAAGACGATGATGCCCATGCAGACACCTCCGTTTTGATTACGGGTCTCGTGTCTGCACCAACCGTGCCGTCCCTGTAGCAACCACCCCCCGCGAGCTTCGCGGCGCGCACGCCCATGTTTGCGATCTTGAAGAGGCTGTCGACGCCCGCCGCATCTCGCGGATACGCGGCGACGCCGATGCTGCAGCCGATCGTTCGCGATTCCCCACCCGCGCGGTACGGCTGCGCGAGCGCGAGGAGCAACCGCACCGCGACTATCGAGCCGTCGCCCGGGAGACCCATCGCGGTGAGCACGACTGAGAACTCGTCCCCCGCTGTGCGCGCCGCCATATCGCTGCCGCGAATTGAGTGCGCGATCCGCTCTCCAACTTGTCGGAGGATCTGATCGCCGGCGACGTCCCCCAGAAGGTGATTGAGACGAGTGAAGCCATCGACATCGATGCAGAGAAGCCCGACCGGCCGGAGATCCCTCTTGGCCAGCGCGATCGCTCGCGTGATCTGTCCGAGCGCAAGCCTCCGGTTCGGCAACCCCGTCACGGCTTCGGTCAGGGCGAGATCGTCGAGCCGGCGGTTCGCGTCCCGGAGCGAGACCTGGGCGGTGACATCGGTGAACAGGACGGCAGTGCCTTCTGCGATCTGGATGTGGCGCGCGTCGGCCCACTTCCCCTCGCGGATCTCGATGACGCCAGCCGGCAGCGCCGCAAGACCGCGCTGTCCCGCTTCTCCGGGCGTCCAGCCGGTGATCGCACGCGCGGACGAGTTCCACCGCATGAGGTTGCCCGACGGATCGAAGACGGCGAGACCATCGCGCATGGCATCGGCGAGCTGCGCCTCGAGGGGCAAGGTGTCTGTCGGAATGACGGTCACCGGATAAGCCTGGCCCTCTGCGGGGCGCCTGACGACCGGTCCCTGCGGGGGGTCGTAGGTCACCTTTTCCCAGTACCCCCGAGGCGAATCGAACGCCTGTCTACGGCTTCGGAGGCCGTCGCTCTATCCGCTGAGCTACGGGGGCGGGCGAGGGTCAATTCTAGGTCTGCGCAACTGCTAGCGTGACCGACGACATATGAGCTCCGGAACGACCGCTCGGGAGCGCGACAAAGAGCTCTCGCTCGTTCAGCACCTCGGGGAGCTGCGCGACCGTCTTATGGTCACGGCCATCGCACTTGTCGCGACGACGGCGATCGCGTTCTTCTTCGCGACGCAGCTCATCCGCATCCTGATCATCCCCGTGGATTGCACGTTCATCCCGGCGTTCTCCTGCCACACGCCGCCCACGACCCTCATCTCGCTCGGTCCGACCGAGAACTTCACGACGTACTTCCGCGTCGCCCTCTTCGCTGGGATCGCGCTCGCGATGCCGGTGATCCTCTACGAGATCTACGCGTACGTCGACCCGGCGCTGCTCCCGAAGGAGCGGCGGTTCATTCGCTTCATGGGCCTACCGGTCATCGGCCTCTTCATCGCCGGCATGCTGTTCTGCTACTTCGTCCTGCTACCGAACGCGATCAAGTTCCTCATCAACTTCGGCGACGAGGTCATCCACAACCAGCTCCGGGCGGCCGACTACATCTCGTTCGTGACCATCTTCATCTTCGGCATGGGCCTCATCTTCGAGGTGCCCGTCGCGATCTTCGCGCTCGTGAAGATCCACGTCATCACACGGGCGTGGCTCGCGAAGCAGCGCCGCTACGCGGTCCTTGTGGCGTTCGTCATCGCCGCGGTGATCACGCCGACCCCGGATCCGTTCAATCAGACGCTGGTCGCTGTCCCGATGTATCTCCTGTACGAGCTGGGCCTGTTCGTCGCACGGTTCGCCTGAGCTCTTCGAGGCGTGCCTTCAGCTTCGCCTCGGCGCCGAGGTCGGTCGGCACGTAGTACCGACGGCCCTCCAGGGAGTCGGGGAGGTAGGTCTCGTTCGGCGCGACGTGCCCCTCGAAGTCGTGCGCGTTCTTATAGCCCCGGCCGTATCCCTGCTCGGCCATGAGCCGGGTGGGTGCGTTTCGAAGGTGCAGCGGGACCGGATCGACCCGCGTCTCGGCGAGATCGTGCTGAAGCTCTCCCAGCCCGCGCTTGAGAGAGTCCGACTTCGGCGCAAGCGCGAGATACACCGCGGCCTCGGCGAGCGGGTAGTACGCCTCGGGCATGCCGATGAGGTGCGTGGCCTGTTGCGCCGCGCTCGCGATGACGAGCGCCTGCGGATCGGCGAGCCCCACGTCCTCGCCAGCAAGGATGACGATGCGGCGCGCGATGAACATCGGGTCCTCGCCGGCGTCGATCATGCGCATGAGCCAGTAGAGCGCCGCGTCGGGGTCCGAACCGCGGACACTCTTGATGAACGCCGAGATGGTGTCGTAGTGCTGATCGCCGGCGCGGTCGTAGAGAAGCGAGCGCCGCTGCAGCGCCTCCTTGACCTCGTCGAGCCCGACGGGTCTTTTTCCATCGGGGCCGGGCACCGCGGAATCCGCTGCGAGCTCGAGCGCGTTGAGCGCAACGCGTGCGTCGCCGTTGCTCACCGCGACGAGGCCGTCTTCGGCCTCCTTCGTGAGGGCGACCGAACCGCCGAGGCCACGCTCGTCCGCGAGTGCGCGCTGGACGATGAGCCGGACGTCGTCCTCCGTGAGCGGCTTCAATGTGAAGACCCGGGATCGCGAGAGGAGCGCGGAGTTGACCTCGAACGACGGGTTCTCCGTCGTGGCCCCGAGCAGGGTGACGTCTCCGTTCTCGACATACGGCAGCACGACGTCCTGCTGCGCCTTGTTGAAGCGGTGGATCTCGTCGATGAAGAGCACCGTGCCCTGGTTCGTGAGACCGCGAAGCTTTCGCGACTCGTCGATGATCTTCCGAAGCTCGGCGACCCCGGACGCGACGGCCGAGATAGCAACGAAGCGCGATTTCGTGCGCTTCGCGCCGATCGCGGCGAGGGTCGTCTTACCGGTACCGGGCGGGCCCCAGAGGATCATGGAGGGCAGCTGGCCAGCGTCCATCGCTTTACGCAACACGCGGCCTTTACCTACCAGATGGCCCTGGCCGACGAATTCATCGAGGTCCTGCGGTCGCATCCGTGCGGCGAGCGGCTGGGCTTGGGGCATTCGGCGATTGTCCCACCGCGACCGAATTGCCGCTGCGGGACCCATAAAGAGTCGCTTATCCTACGGAAACAGTGCAACGCGGAGCCGTCCTCAGCCAATCGAGCCTGCGCGAGCTGCGGAGCTATTACCGCGCACTCGGCGACGTGAACCGTCTTCGAATTGTGCAGATCCTCGTCACCGAAGGCGAGCAACCGGTGTCCGAGCTCGCGCGGCGCCTCCGCATCAGCCAGCCGCTCATGTCGTGGCACCTGCGGCGGCTCCGGCGCGCGGGCATCGTGCGTATGGAACGCATGGGCCGCGAGGTGCGCTGCTCGTTCGACCGCGAGAAGTTCGCGGACCTCAACGCCCGCGGCTTCCGCCTCCTCATGAACCGCGCGGAGGCTCAGGCATGAGTCACGGAGTCGTCCCGGACCGCGTCGCCGAGGGCGCGCGCGCGGGGATCGGTCCGCTGGCGCGAGCGCTCGCCGGCATGGGGATCTCGGCGAACGCGGTCACGATCGCCGGTGGCGTCCTGAGTGTTATCGGCGCGGGGCTGCTCGCGGCGGGCATGCCGCTCCCCGCGCTGCTCGTGCTAGTGATCGGGACGATCGCGGACACGCTCGACGGACAGATCGCGAAGGCGTCGGGCGGCGGGACGCGCCTCGGGGCGTTCCTCGATTCGACGGTCGATCGCGTCGCGGACGGCGCGCTCTTCGTGGGCGCGGCCGCATCGGGTGCGAATCTGGGCCAGCCGCTGCTCCTCTGGTCGTCGCTCGTCGCGCTCGTGGCATCGTTCCTGGTCCCCTACGTGCGCGCGAAGGCGGAATCCCTGGGCGTCAGCGCGAGCGTCGGCCCCGCGCCGCGCGAGGCGCGCATCGTTATCTTCCTGATCGGCCTCGCGGCGTGGGCGCTCTTCGACTTGCAAGCGCTCTTCGTCGCGGCGGTCCTCGCCCTGGCATTGCTCTCATCGATCACGTTCGTCCTGCGGGTGGTCCACGTGGGCCGCCAACTCTCGATCAAAGAAAGGTAGAGATCCGAGCTATGGCGACTGCGACAAAGAAGCGAAAGACAACAGCGCGACGCACAACGAGGAAGAGGATCCGCGTCGCGATCATCGGTGTCGGCAACTGCGCGAGCTCGCTCGTGCAGGGAGTGCACTACTACCGCAACGCGAAGCCCGGCGACCGTATCCCGGGGATCATGCACGTCGACCTCGGCGGATATCAGATCCGTGACGTCGACTTCGTCGCCGCGATCGACGTCGACCGAAACAAGGTCGGCAAGGACTTGGCCGACGCGATCTATCAAGCGCCGAACAACACGTACCGCTTCGCGGATGTGCCGCGGACCGGGGTGAAGGTCTCGCGAGGCATGACCCACGACGGGATCGGCAAGTACCTCTCCGAGATCGTGAAGAAAGCGCCGGGCGCCACCGATGACATCGTCGGGATCCTCCGCGATCGCAAGGTAGACGTCGTCGTGAGCTACCTCCCCGTCGGAAGCGAGGAGGCCACGAAGTGGTACGTCGAGCAGACGCTCGAAGCCGGCTGCGCGTTCATCAACTGCATTCCGGTGTTCATCGCGCGGGAGCCGTACTGGCAGAAGCGCTTTGCCCAGAAGAACCTGCCGATCATCGGCGACGACATCAAGTCGCAGGTGGGTGCAACGATCACGCATCGCGTGCTCACGCGGCTCTTCATGGACCGCGGCGTGCGTCTCGATCGGACGTATCAGCTCAACTTCGGGGGCAACACCGACTTCCTCAACATGCTCGAGCGCGAGCGCCTGGAGTCGAAGAAGATCAGCAAGACGAACGCGGTCACGAGCATGCTCGACTACCCGCTCGACCCGAAGGACGTCCACGTCGGCCCGTCCGACTACGTTCCGTGGCTCCTCGACCGCAAGTGGTGCTACATCCGCATGGAGGGGACCACCTTCGGGGACGTCCCGCTGAACGTGGAGCTCAAGCTCGAGGTCTGGGACTCGCCGAACAGCGCCGGCGTCGTCATCGACGCAATACGCTGCTGCAAGATCGCGCTCGATCGGGGCCTCGGAGGCACGATCGTCGCGCCGTCGGCGTACTTCATGAAGTCGCCCCCGCGCCAGATCCCGGACGACCGGGCGCGCGAAGGCGTGGAGGAATACATAAAGGGACGTTCCGGCCAGCAGACCCTCGGTGGAGCGAGCTAGGGTGCGCGACCGTCTCTTCCACGGATCGGCGTTCTGGGGCTGGCGCCTGGGGGCGATGCTCGCTCAGCGCCTCCCGCCATGGATCACGTATCCGGCCGCCGTGGTCGGCGGCGAGTTGGCCTATCTCTTCTGGGTGGGGCGGCGGCGGATCGCGAAGGCGAACTTCGCCATCGTCCTCTCTCTGCCCGCCGGCGACCGCGCGGTCGCGCGCGTGGCGCGGCGCTCCTTCCGGAATTTCGCCAAGTACCTGGTCGAGATCATGCGGTTCCCGCGCCTCGATACCGCGGACTTCGCGCGTCTGGTCACGATCGATCCGCGCTCGTGGTCGTACTTCCGAGCCGCGCACGATCACGGGCGCGGGCTGATCTTCGTTTCGATGCATTTCGGCAACTTCGAGATCGGCGGGGCACGCATCGCGGATGAGATGCCTCTCAACGTGATCGCCGACGAGCTCGAGAACCAGCGCCTCATGGACCTGCTCGTCGCGAATCGCGCGCACAAGAACGTGAGGCTCCTGCCACCCGAGGGGGCGGTCCGGCAGGTGCTCAAAGCCCTGCGCCGCAACGAGATGGTCGGACTGATGATGGATCTCGGCCCGCGCGCAAAAGAGCTCGACAACGTCGAGGTCATGTTCTTCGGCGTACGCACAGCGTTCCCGACGATCGCCGCCAACCTCGCGCGGGTGTCAGGTGCGCCGATCGTCGTCGCCGCGGTGACTCGCGAGCGCGACAACACGTTCCGCGGCGTCGCTCTGCCGCCGATCTTCGTGCAGCGGACCAAGCAGGCCGCTCACGACATCGAGCACACGACGCAGACGATCGTTCGCGGACTCGAGCAGCTCGTCCGCGGCGATCCCGATCAGTGGTACATGTTCCGCCCCATGTGGACCCGGCCCGAAGGCACCGTCTAGCACATGGGCGCTGCGCGAGCGCTCGCACGGGCGGCGGAGTGGGCGCTACCGAGAGTGCCGCCGGCATGGCAGGGGACGATCTCCGAGATCGTCGGCACGGTCGCGTACGTGGCAGCGCCGCGCGGGCGCGCAGCGGTCCGCGCGAACCTGGCGATGATCGCGCCGGAGCGATCTCTCTCTGCCCGGCGCGTCTTCGTGAACCAGGTTCGCCAGTACCTCGAGGTGTTCCAGATCCCGCGGCTAGACCGGGCGCGCTTCGATGCGATCGTCCGCGTCGAAGGCTGGGATCACTTCCTGTGCGCCCAGCGCCTTGGCAAAGGGGTGATCTTCGGCAGCGCGCACCTCGGTCCGGTCGCGCTCGTCGGGCAGATCCTCATGCATCGCGGGTACACGCTCACGCTTCCGGCAGAGAAGACCGATTCCGAATTCATGCACGCAGTGAATCGGGCGCGGCAGGCGCAAGGCCTCGTGCTCGTGCCGATGGATTCGGCGCTCGGCATCGGTCGGGTGATCCGCGACGGCGGCGTGCTCGGGATCCTCGCCGACCGCGCGGTCACGGGCGTGGGCGAACGGGTCGAGTTCTTCGGACGACCTGCGCTGCTCCCCTCGGCGCAGGTCGCGCTGGCTCTTCGCACAGGCGCGGCGCTCGTTCCGGCTTTCGCGTGGCGCGAGAAGGGCCTGCTCTTCGCGCGGATCGAAGAGCCCCTCCAGCTCGTGTCGACCGGCGACCGCGCTGCCGATGTGCGCGCCGGAGTCCGTCGGTTCGCCGCGGTCCTCGAGCGCTACATCAAAGAGCACCCCGAGCAGTGGACGGTGTTCGAGCCGGCGTGGGAGTCAAATGGGGCGCGCTGATCTTCAGCTCCACAGCGACCTCGGCGACGGTCTCTCTTCGATCGGAGAGATTCTCGACTCCGCGGAGCGCGCCGGGCTCGACGTCATCGCGCTGACCGATCACGACGACATTCGCGGTGCGTTCGCCCTGCGCGAGCTTGCGGCACAGCGCTCGAGTCCGGTCGCGGTCGTTCCGGGCGTCGAGGTGACGACGCGATCCGGCCACCTCCTCGCGTTGTGGATCGAAGAGGAGGTCCCGATGTTCTGCTCCCTCACGGACGCGCTCTCGCGTATCCACGAGGCCGGCGGGGTGGCAATCGTGCCTCATCCCCTCTCGTACCTGACGTTCTCCATCGGCGAGGGCGCGCTGCGCCAGCTTGCGGAATACGGAGATGACGCCCGAATGGTCGACGCGATCGAGCTGCGCAATCCTTCCTATGCGGGACGCGTCCGCGCATCGCGCGCCGTGTGGCTCAACACGCACGTCCTGCGGATCGCCCAGACCGGGTCGAGCGACGCCCACCACGCCGCCCTCGTCGGGACCTGCTGGACCAACTTTCCCGGAAAGACGCCAGAGGAGCTGCGGGCCGCGCTACGAGGACACGCGACCACGGCGGACGGGCGCGGTTGGACGCTCCGCGAGCACCTCGACGGCGCGGCGACGCAGCAGTGGCGGTCGATGGTCCGCGACCCGATCAAGCGCGCTCGTCGCAGAATGACTCGCGCTGGGGGCGGCAAGAAGAAGTCGTGAAAATAGGGATCGTCTCGCCTTACGCGTATCCGCGACCCGGCGGCGCCAACTCCTATATCCGCGAGAGCTACTCGGAGCTCCGCCGGCTGGGACACGACGTGCGGATCATCACGGCGCCATGGGGCGACGACCCGCCGGCACAGGACGTGATCCAGATCGGCCAGGCGATCGCGGTCCCGTACAACGGAGCGATCGGGCGCATCACGCTCTCGCTGCGCCTCGAATGGCTCGTCTCACGCATGCTCGAGCGCGAGCAGTTCGACATCATTCACCACCACGAGCCGCTCGTGCCGTTCCTCTCGATGCAGATCCTCGACTCCGCGCGGTGCCCGCAGGTGGCGACGTTCCACGCCTTCGGCGGTTTCTCGTTCTCGTACTGGGCCGGCCGGCCGATCGGGAACCGCTACATGAACAAGCTCGACGCACGCATCGCGGTCTCGAGCGCCGCGCGCCATTTCATCTCGACGTATTTCCCGGGCGACTACCGGATCATCCCGAACGGGGTCGACGTCCAGTTCTACTCGAGCGCCAAGCCGTTGCCCGAATACAACGACGGCAAGATCAACATCCTCTTCGTCGGCCGGCTCGAGCCTCGAAAGGGCGCGATGTATCTCATGGAGGCCTACGCGAAGCTCAAGCCAAAACACCCCGAGCTCCGCCTGATCCTCTGCAGCGTCGGTCCGCTGCTGGGGCGCCTCCGCCGTTTCGTTCGGCAAAACCACCTGGAGGACGTGCTCTTCGCCGGTCGCGTGTCCGAAATCGACAAGGCGCGCTTCTACAAGACGGCGCACATCTTTTGCGCGCCCTCTACCGGCCAGGAGTCCTTCGGAATCGTCCTTCTCGAGGCCATGGCGGCCGGGCTACCGGTCGTGGCAAGCGACATCCACGGCTACAAGCGTGTCGTACAGCGAAATGTCACCGGCCTCCTCGTCGAGCCGAAGGATCCCGACGCCATCGCCGCCGCGCTTGAACGCCTGCTCTGCGACCCCACCCTGCGCGAGCGCCTCGGGCAGGCCGGAGCCCGGCGCGCGCCGGAGTACGACTGGTCCCACGTCACCGCGCAGCTCCTTGAACTCTACGAAGAAGTCATTCGTAAGAGGGGTGTGCGCTAGAGTCTCGGCCCGAGGGGGTGGTCTCGTGTTCAACCGCCAGATCGCCGCATTACCTGTCGCGCTCGCACTTCTGCTCGCGGCATGCACGCCGGCACCGAAGGGCAGCGCAGCGACGCAGTCCGCATCGGGCGCCGAGCAGCCGCAACCGGGCGGAACGCTCACGTTCATCGTGAATGCCGAGCCACCGTCCTTCGACGGCCACCGCGAGACGACCTTCGCGCTCCTGCATCCGATCGCGCCGCACTACAGCACGCTCTACAAGTTTGACCCGGGCGACCTCACCAAGGTCATCCCTGACGTCGCCGCAGCGATGCCGGAGGTCTCCGCGGACAAGCTCTCGTACACGATCAAGCTCCGCACCGACGTGAAATTCCACGACGGCTCCAAGATGACAAGCGACGACATCGTCGCGACGTACCAGAAGATCATCTTCCCGCCGACCGGCGTGCTCTCGCCGCGGGCTGGCGCCTACGCGGCCGTCGAGACGATCACGAACCCGGCACCGGACAGCGTCGTCTTCAAGCTCAAGTACCCGTCGGCATCGTTCGGCACGAACCTCGCCTCGCCGTGGAACTTCATCTACAGCGCGGCGAAGCTCAAGACCGACATCCACTGGTACGAGAAGAACATCATGGGCACGGGCCCGTTCACCTACGTCTCGAACACCAAGGGGCAGGACTGGGTCGGAAAGAAGTTCCCCGACTATTTCGGGAAAGACAAGAACGGCGTCCAGCTTCCCTACCTCGACGGTTACAAGGCCCTGATCATCACCGACGCGAACGCCGAGGTGAACGCGATCCGCAGCAAGCAGGCGGCGATCGAGTTCCGCGGCTTCACGCCGCAGCAGCGTGACACCCTCTCGAGCGCGCTGGGGACCTCGCTCGCGATCCAGGAAGCGCCGTGGATCTGCGTGAACTACATCGTTCCGAACACCAAGAAGCCGCCGTTCGACGACGTCCGCGTGCGCCAGGCGTTGACCCTCGCGATCGACCGGTACGCCGGCAGCACGGCCCTGCAGAAGATCACGATCGTGAAGGACGTGGGCGGGCTGATGCGGCCGAAGGGTCCGTTCGCGCAGGCCGACGCTGACCTGCAGAAGATCGCGGGCTTCGGCACCGACGGCGCCGCCAACAAGGCGAAGGCGAAGCAGCTCCTCGCCGACGCGGGGCAGTCGAACCTCACGTTCAAGTTCCTCAACCGCAACATCACGACGCCGTACGAGCCGGTTGCGCTGTTCGTTCTCGACCAATGGAAACAGATCGGCATCAACGCGACCCACGACGTGAAGGAGACCTCTGCGTACCAGGCGGACCTGCGCGCGGGCAACTTCGAGGTCGCGCTCGACTTCAACTGCGACTTCCTCGACGAGCCCGACCTGCAGCTCGCAAAGTTCTGGTCCGCCTCGGGTCTTGGCAAGGGCCTCAACTTCGCGTACTACGACGACGCGACGCTCGACAAGATGATCGACGGCCAGAGCCGCGAGACCGATCCGGCCAAGCGGAAGGCGCTCGTCGCAGACATCGAGAAGTACGCGATGGACACGAAGGCATACCAGTACCCGGTGCTCTGGTGGTACCGGATCATCCCGTACCTCAACACGGTGCGCGGCTGGCGCATCGGATCGAACCACTACACCAACCAGGACCTCGAGACCGTCTGGCTGGGGAAATAACGGCGAACTAGCGGACTAGCGGGAGCCGTCCGAGACTTACCGGATGCGCCGGTATGTCGCCGGGCGGCTCCTGCTCATGATCCCGACGCTCATCGGCGTCGCCATCCTGACGTTCGTCATCATGCGTGCCGTCCCGGGCGACATCGTCGCGCTCAAATACGCGGGGTCCCCAGTGCCGCAGTCGATCATCGACGACGAGCGCCACCAGCTCGGCCTGGACAAACCCATGTGGGAGCAGTTCACCGACTGGATGGGTGAGATCGCGCGGTTCGATCTCGGCACCTCGCTCTGGACCGGCCACTCGGTTGTGGAAGAGATCGAGGTCCGTTTCCCGCTCTCCCTCGAGCTCGCGATCATCGCCACGCTACTCGCGGTCCTGATCGCCATCCCGCTCGGAGTCGTCGCCGCGGTCAAACAGGACACCTGGGTGGACTATGCGATCCGCCTGTTCTCGATCGGCGGCCTCGCGATGCCGAGCTTCTGGATCGGTCTCCTCATGGTGCTCGCGACGATCACGTTCTTCGGATGGGCCCCTCCCCTCGTCTTCACGGCCATCACCGAAGACCCGATAGCGAATCTCTCGCAGATGATCCTTCCGGCGCTGTCGGTCGGTTATCGGTACTCGGCGGTCTCGATGCGGATGACGCGTTCGACCGTGCTCGAGGTCCTGCGCGAGGACTACGTGCGAACCGCGCGCGCGAAGGGCGTGAGCGAGAGCGTCGTCGTGATGCGACACGCCCTCCGTAACGCGCTCCTGCCGGTCATCACGGTCGTCAGCCTCGAGTTCGCATTCCTCATCGGCGGGCTCGTCGTGACGGAGCAGGTTTTCAACCTGAACGGCATCGGCAAGCTGCTCGTCGACGCCGTGGCGCACCGCGACTACACGCTCATCCAGGCCCTCGTGCTGCTCCTCGCGGCCGTGTTCGTGATCATCAACTTCGTGGTCGACATGGTCTACGTCGTCCTCGACCCGCGGATCCGGTACTCGTGACGGAGCTGGCGCACCCGGCCGTGCGCGGTCCCGACGACGCCAAGCGCCGCTACCTCGAGTCGACTGGACCGCGCCGGTTCGCGCGCTTCTGGGGCGAGTTCATCCGCCGGCGTCCGCTCGGGACGGCCGGCGCGGTCCTCATCATCATCATGCTCCTGACGGCGGCGCTGGCGGACCGGATCGCGCCGTACGACCCGACCGCGTTCAACTTCGCGGATCTCCTCCAAGGGCCGTCGCTCCAGCATCTGCTCGGCACGGATCCATTCGGACGTGACGTGTTCACCCGGATCATCTACGGCTCGCGGACCGCGCTTCTCGTCGGCTTCACCGCTTCATTCGTCGGCTGCACGCTCGGTCTCGTGTTCGGCGTGGTCGGCGCGTACCTCGGCGGGCGCATCGACCAGCTCATCCAGCGGCTCATGGATGTCCTACTCAGCTTCCCGCTCATCGTCATCGCCATCGCCGTGGTCGCCGCGCTCGGGACCGGCGAGGGCAAGATCGGCAACGTCATCGCCGCGATCACGGTCCCGATCATTCCGCGCGTCGCGCGCGTCGTGCGCTCGAGCGCGCTCAGTATCGTGAACATGCCCTACATCGAGGCGACGCGCGCGGTCGGCTCGGGTGCGGTCCGGATCATGTTCCGCCACATCGCGCCGAACGTTTTCGCCCCCTACCTGATCATGCTCACCGCGTTCCTGGGACAGGCGATCCTGCTCGAGGCCACGCTCTCGTTCCTCGGCCTCGGCGTGTTCGAACCTACGCCGTCGTGGGGCTTGATGCTCCGCGGCGCCGGCATGCAGTTCCTCGAACAGGCTCCGTGGCTCGCGATCGCGCCCGGGGTCGCGATCAGCATGGCGGTGTTCGGCTTCAATCTGTTCGGCGACTCGCTCCGCGACGCGCTCGATCCGAGGCTGCGGACTGCCTAGCTCGCGCGCCGCGGTGTGGGCACCTGCGCCTCGACGCCGGCGCGTATCGCGGCCTCGAGCTCACGGGGCCGGGCCGATCCGATCAGCACCGGGAGACCCTTGCGCAGCCGCAGCTGCACACCCTCCTTGCCGCTCGTCATGTAGCCCCAGCCTTTCGGACCGAGCCGCACGCCCCAACCGCCGTACTCGAGAAGCGGGTTGTAGCGACGCACCTCGAGACCGACGACCTCAGCGAACGCGATGCGGCGGGTAGGCCATAGGTAGCGGAAGGCGACGCTCACTCCGTGATCGGTCACGTCGACGTCGAGATGCGACAGCGAGATGAGCGACGCGACCAAGACCACGACGACCGGCGCGATCGCCAGCAGGAGCGCGTCACCGGGACGTGAGAAGAACACGGCTACGACGGTCACCACCACGACGAACACCATGGCCACGAGCAGGAGCCCCATGAGCGCGCCGTGAAAGTGCTGTTCCTCGTGGTAGCGGCTCACTGTCCCTTCCACACCGGCTTGCGCCGTTCGATGAATGCCGCGACGCCCTCTCGGAAATCGGCGCTGGTGTAGCAGAGCGCCACCAGATCGGCGGCCTCCTCGGGCATCATCCGCGCGCGGATCCGCCGCACCATCTCCTTCGTCGCGTGCAGGGTCAGGGGCGCGAAGGACGCGAGCTGCTCGACGAGCTCATCCACACGTGCGTCGAGCGCGGCCTCGTCCGCCACGACCTCCGAGACGAGCCCGATCGCCCGCGCCTCCTGCGCATCGATGAGACGCGCCGTGAGGACGAGCTCCTTCACGCGGCCGAGCCCCACGAGCGCGGCCAAGCGCACGAGGTTCGCGGCGGAGAAGCAGTTCCCGAGCGTTCGAGCGACCGGCACCCCGAATCGTGCCGAGGGCGCCGCGACGCGAAGGTCGCAGGCCGCCGCGATCGCGAGACCACCGCCGACCACCGGCCCGCGAAGGGCCGCGATCGTCGGGACGCGCACGTCTTCGATCGCGCCGAGCCATGCGTCCATGCGGTGCTCGTACTCGAGCGCCTGCGACGCTTCTTTGAAGTCGACGAACTGAGCGATGTCGGTCCCCGCGACGAAGGCATCGGCGGAGCCGGTCAGAACGACCGCCTTGACGGACGGGTCGGCGTTGGCGTCGCGGCAGACCGCGGCGATGCGGTCATACATCGCGAAGGTCAGCGCGTTCCGCGCGGCGGGACGATCGACGCGGATCCAGAGCGCGCTGCCGCGGCGCTCGGTGCGGATCTCCTCGGTCATGCGCGGCCGATGATGCCGTCACTCGCGAGGCGCTCGACGTCCGCGTCACTGCAGCCGATCTCGCGCAGCACCTCGGCGCTGTGCTCGCCCAGGCGCGGACCGGCTCGGTGGTGCCGCACCGGCGTGCGTTCCAGGCGAAGCGGCGAGCCCAGCCCGCGGAGCGTGCCGAGGACCGGGTGCTCGAGATCGACGAAGAACTTCCGCGCGACAAGATGCGGGTCGTCGAAGACGTCGCTGTAGTCCGCGATCTCACCGCACGGAACGCCGGCATCGCGAAGGAGCCCGAGCCAGTGGGCACCGGGCTTCGTGCGCGTGACCTGCTCGATCAGAGCGATGAGCGCCGGACGGTTACGGCGGCGCGCGTTCGCATCGGCGAAGCGCGGGTCCGACTCGAGAGCGCCGAGCCCGAGCACGCGACAGAACGCCGTCCAGTTCGGCGGTGTCGTCGCTCCCACGATGAAATGGCGGTCGGAGGCGGCGACGGCCTGGTACGGAGCGACGAGCTTGTGCGCGGACCCGGCAGCGTGCGCGACCTCGCCGCTACCGAAATACATGCCCGCCTCCCAGACGGCGAGCGAGACCGCGGACTCGAACATCGAGATGTCGACGAGCTGTCCTTTGCCGTCACGGTCGCGCGCCCGGAGCGCGGCGAGCGTCGCGATCGTCGCGTAGAGCGCGGCGGTGAGGTCGGCGATCGACACGCCCACCTTCACCGGCGCGCCGCCCTCTTCACCGGTGATGCTCATGAGCCCGCTCTGCCCCTGGACGATGATGTCAAGCGCCGGCCTGTCCGCGTACGGCCCGTCCAGGCCCCAGCCTGTCACCGCGACATAGATGAGTCGGGGATTCGCCTCGAGAAGCGAGCGCGGCGAGAGACCGAGGTCGTCCATCGTCCCTGGCCTGAGGTTCTCGACGATCACGTCGGCTTCGCTCGCGAGTCGCCGGAACACCGTCTTGCTCTCTTCGCGCTTCAGGTCGATGGCGAGGCTGCGCTTGTCGCGGTTGAGCCGCGCGAAGTTGCCGCTTTCTCCCGAGGCGAGCGGCTCGAGGAGCCGCGCGAGGTCGCCGGCTCGCGGGTGCTCGACTTTCACGACGTCAGCGCCGAGGTCGGCGAGCTGCATCCCGCAGTACGGCCCGGCCATGTAGTTACCGATCTCGACGACGCGGATGCCCGCAAGGGGCGGCGCGCCTAGCACGTGCCCCAGTGGTCGGTCCGGTCTCCGCTCTGTCGCCACACTCCAGCGTGCGTTCCCTCGGAGCCGACAAACCACACCTCGTTCGCGTACGCGAAGACGCCGCGAAGCGCGCAGGTCGTGGTGATGCCGGTGATGGGTCGAACGGTGTTGCCCTCAACCGCCAGCGCGGTCCCGGCGTCCCCGACGACGTACGTGATCGCACCGACGCGCGCCGACGCCCGCAGCTCGTGCTGGACGCCGCTCTCGAGCGGACGCCAGCTCCCGTCGAACCGAAGGAGGACGCCGTCGTCGCCGGCGGCGATCGCTTCAGTGGGGGACGCGGCCGCGATGGTTCGCAGCGACGACGTCGTCCCGGTCTCGAACTGTTTCCACCCGGCGCTCTCGAGCCGGTACGTCACGCCCCCGGCCCCCACCGTCCACGCGGAGCTACCCGCGAAGCCGACCACGCCGTAGAGATCCTCGGCGATCCCCTCGGCGTACTTGTCCCAGCCTGCCGCGGTCTGCCGTTGGACGCTGCCGTCGGAACCGACGACGAGCGCGCCGTCCGGCAAGAGGGAGACGGCATATGCGTTGAACAGGCCGATGTCGTCGCCGCGGATCGTCTTCGCGAGGTCGTCGATGCTGACCACGCGACCAAAAGCGCCGACCGCGAGCACCGTATCGGGACCGCACGCGGTCGCGACGAGCGAGCGCAGCGTTGAATCGATGAGCTCCCAACGCTGCAGCTGGCGGTCGAAGCGCCCGATCCCGCCGCCATCGGAGACGACCCACACCGCATCGTCCGTCGCGCATCCAGCGGTCAGCGGCTGCTTGAAGACGAGCGGTCCCGTGTCGGGCACCGGTGTCACGGTCGGGACCGGCGTCGCCGAGGGCTCGACCGAGGGCGCGGGACGCGTCACCACGCCCACCGCCGCGCCGGCACCTATCGCGATCACGACCATGACAACGGCCACGACGATGGCCGTGCTCGGGCGAAGTGCTCCGGTCGGGATCAGTTCATGGCCTCGAGTCTCTTTATGCGCTCCTCGATGGGCGGATGGGTGTCGAAGAGGTGGTCAAAGAATGCCGGGGCGTCCTTCAGCGGATTGGCGATATAGAGCGACGCGGTCGCCTTGTTGGCCACCTCGAGCGGCTCCTTGTCTGCCGCGATCTTGCGGAGCGCGGACACGAGACCGGGCGGGTAACGGGTGAGGAGCGCGCCCGATGCGTCGGCGAGGTACTCGCGCTGTCGCGACACCGCGAGCTGGATGAGCACCGCGATGATCGGCGTGAGCACAGCGAGCGCGATCGCGATGACCGCGATGATCGCGCCCGCGCCGCCGCGATCGCGATCGCGACGGCCACCCTGCGTCCAGAAAAACGAACGCCACGTCACGTCGGCGAGGAGCGCGACCGTACCGACCAGAACGGTCACGAGGACCATCACGCGGATATCGCGATTCCCGACATGGGAGAGCTCGTGCGCGATCACGCCCTCGAGCTCGGTGCGATCGAGCTTGTCGAGAAGCCCGCGCGTCACCGCGATCGACGCGTGCTGTGGATCGCGCCCGGTGGCGAACGCGTTGGGCGCCGAGTCCTCGATCACGTAGATCTTCGGTGCCGGAATGCCAAGGCCGAGCGCGAGCGTCTCGACCACGTCGCGCAGCTTGCGCTCCTCGTCGGGACCGAGCTCACGGGCCTGGCTCTGCGCGAGGATCAGCTTGTCGCCAGCGAAGTACGACACGAGCGCGCTGCCGCCCGAGATCGCGAACGCGAACGGAAGTGCGGCGATCCCGCCGCCCGGTGCGAAGTACTCGCCGACGAAATACGCGAGCACGGCAACGAGAGCCGTGAACACCGCGATCAGTAGAAGGGTGCGCCAGCGGTTCGCCGAGGCCGCCTCGTAGATCGAAAGCCGCGCGGGTGAAGGATCTGCCGTCACGCTACAAAGGCTAGAGCCTCCTAGAACTTCACCTGCGGTACCTCGCGCTCGGTCGCATCGGCGAGCTCGAAGTATTGCTCCGGTTTGAAGCCGAACATTCCGGCGAAGACGTTCGTCGGGAACGTCTGAAGGGACGTGTTGTAGTCGCGCACGTTCCCGTTGTAGAAGCGCCGCGCGAACGCGATCTTGTCCTCGGTCGCGGTGAGGTTCTCAGAGAGGTCTTTGAACTCCTGCACTGCCTGCAGCTGCGGGTAGTTCTCGGCGACCGCGAAGACCGAGCGCAGCGCGCCGGTCAGCACGTTCTCCGCCTGCGCCCGCTGCTCCGGCGTCGCCGTGGCGCCGGCGGCGACCGCGGCGGCGCGCGCTTCGGTCACCTTCTGAAAGACGGTCGACTCGTGCGTCGCGTAGCCCTTGACCGTCTCGACGAGGTTCGGGATGAGGTCGTGGCGCCGCTTGAGCTGGACGTCGATGTCCGCCCACGCTTCCTTCACGCGCTGACGCAGCGTGACGAGGCGGTTGTAGGTCGCGATGAAGAAGAGCGCGATCGCCCCAATGACGACGAGGACGACGATGATCTCCACGAAACCCCTCCAACTGGGCCGCCCGCCCCATCAGGGGCCCCTACCCCTGGCGCTGCGAGGCTAGCAGAAGGCCGCGCGGGACTGCGCTGTTAGCCGAGAAGCGCCTTCACCGCGCGAACGATGTGCACCGTGCTGATGCCGGCATCGTCGAGCATCTCCGCGGGCTTGCCCGAGCCGGGCATCTTGCGCACCGCCAGGTGGCGGTAATGCAAGTCGCGGAAGCCTTTGTCGGCGAGCGCGGCGAGAACGGCGTCGCCGATCCCGCCCTCGACCCAGTGATCCTCGACCACGACGATGCGGCCGCCGGTGGCGCGGGCCGCGTCGACGAGAGTTTCAGCGTCGATCGGCTTCACCGTGTAGACATCGATGACGCGTACCGAAATGTCCTCATGCGCGAGGACATCCACGGCCTTCAGCGCTTCGTGCAGCGTGATGCCGGCCGCGACGATCGTCGCGCGATCCTTGTTCGACCCGCCGCGCACGACCTTGCTGCCGCCGATCGGAAAGCTTTCGCCTTTCTCGTACACGATCGGCGTCTTCTCGCGCGTCGTCCGCATGTACGTGATCCCATCGCGGTCGGCCATCTGCGCGACGAGCTTCGCGGTCTGGTTCCCATCGGACGGATACAGCACGGTGCTCCCGTGGACCGCGCGCATCATCGAGAGGTCCTCGAGGCCCATCTGCGACGGACCGTCCTCGCCGATCGAGACGCCGGCGTGCGAACCGACGAGGCGGATCTGCGCGCGCGAGATCGCCGCCATCCGAATGAAGTCGTAGGCGCGCGTGAAGAAGGCCGCGAAGGTCGACGCGAACGGGACGAGATCGACGACCTGCATCCCTACAGCGGACGCGACCATCTGCTGCTCGGCGATGTACATCTCGAAGAACCGCTCGGGCGCCGTCTTCTTGAAGTCCTCCGCGTGCGTGGAGTTCGAGACCTCGGCGTCCAAGACGACGACGTCCTTGCGCGCGGCCCCGAGCGCGGCCAGCGCCTCGCCGTACGCCTTCCGCGTCGCGATCGGCTCGGTGTAGGACCGGAGGGCGAGCGAGCCGGTCCGCTGCATCGAGGGCCGCTCCCAGCGCTCCGGCTTCGCGACAGGAAATGTTCGCGAGCGCGCCTCGCCGAGCTCGGCTATGGCCTGCTTCGCCTGCTCTGGGTCGAGGGCTTTTCCGTGCCAGCCCTCCTTGTTCTCGAGGAACGAGACGCCCTTGCCCTTCACGGTGCGGGCGAGAACGGCCGTCGGCCGGGTCGCGCTGCGGGCGCGCGCGAACGCATCGTCGATCTCCGCGAGGTCGTGGCCGTCGATCACGATCGGGTCGACGCCGAAGGCGCGGACGCGCGCCGCATAGGCGCCCATATCCCACTCGAGCTCGGTTGGCCCGCGCTGGCCAAGCCGATTCACGTCGACGATCGCGGTGAGATTCGCGAGACCTTCGTGACCGGCGTGGTCGAATGCCTCCCAGATCGATCCTTCAGCGGTCTCGCTGTCTCCGACGAGGACCCACACGTGAAACGGCGCCTCGAGGACGCGCTTTCCGGCGAGCGCGACACCGACGCCGATCGGCAGCCCCTGACCGAGCGAGCCCGTCGCCACGTCGACCCACGGGAGGATCGGCGTGGGGTGCCCTTCCAGGCGGCTCCCGAACTTGCGGAAGGTCATGAGCTCGTCGTCGCTGATGGCGCCGGCGGCCTTGAACATCGCGTAGACCAGCGGCGACGCGTGGCCTTTCGAGAAGATGAGGTGATCGTTCGCAGGGTTGTCCGGCTGTCCAAAGTCGTAGCGCAGATGCCCCGTGAGGAGGACTGCGATCAGATCGGCAGCTGAGAGGGAAGACGTTGGGTGGCCAGAGCCTGCAGCCGTGGAGCAGCGAATGCTATCGATGCGTAGCTGCCGAGCGAGGTCACGGTAGAGCTCGAGTTTGGTGCCGGTTTCGGCCACGGTGGCCACGCGTTAACCCTAACGCACAATGCTCACGTCGACGCGTGCGATGAACACGGACCAAACCTCGGCCGTCAGGCCGAAAAGAAGGCAAGCGTGGAACTCGGTCTCTATGGTCTCGGCCGCATGGGCGGGAATATGGTGACGCGGCTCGCGCGGGGCGGGCATCGCGTGATCGCGGGGAACCGCAGCCCCGAGCCGGTTCAAGAAGCGTCGAAGCACGGCGCCGTCGAATCCACTTCGGTCGAGGACATGGTCAAGAAGATGAAGCCGCCGCGCGTGCTCTGGGCCATGGTCCCGGCCGGCGATCCCACCGATCACACGCTGGATGAGTTCGCGCGCTTCGCCTCGCCCGGTGACGTGCTCGTCGATGGCGGGAACAGCTACTTCCGCGATTCGATGCGGCGCGCGGAGAAGTACAGCGCAATGGGATTCAGCTTTCTCGACGTCGGCGTTTCGGGCGGCATCTGGGGACTCGAGAACGGCTACTGCATGATGGTCGGCGGCCCCGCCGAGGCGGTCGCGATCGCGAAGCCCGCGCTCGACACGCTGGCGCCTCCGAATGGATGGGCTCACTTCGGAAAGAACGGCGCGGGTCATTTCGTGAAGATGGTCCACAACGGGATCGAGTACGGAATGATGCAGGCCTACGGCGAAGGGTTCGAGCTCCTGCATGCGAGCGAGTTCGAGCTCGACCTCCGCACGGTCTCCACGGTGTGGCTGCAGGGCAGCGTGGTGCGGTCATGGCTCCTCGAGCTTGCCGAGCGCGCCTTCGAGCAGGAAGGAAGCGACCTCAAGGACATCAAGGGCTGGGTCGAGGACTCGGGCGAAGGTCGCTGGACCGTCCTCGAGGCGGTGACGCACGGCGTGCCGATGACGGCCATCGCCCACTCCCTCTTCGCGCGCTTCGTGTCGCGCCAGGAGGACAGCTACGCAATGAAGGTCGCGGCCGCGCTTCGGAATCAGTTCGGCGGGCACGCGGTCAAAAAGGAATAGGCGAGCTGGCCACGTCGACGCTGAACCCGCTGCGCGAAGGGCTGCGGCTCTCACGCATCCCTGAGCCTTCGACGATCGTGATCTTCGGCGGCTCGGGCGATCTCGCGCAGCGCAAGCTCATACCCGCGCTCTACAACCTCGCGCTTCAGCGGCTGCTCCCCGCGACGTTCTCCGTTGTCGGCACGGCGCGGAAGCCGCTGAGCCACGAGCAGTACCGCGAGGAGCTCCACGGGGCGGTGGCGCAGTACAGCCGGACGAAGCCGCTGAACGAGGAGGTCTGGCGCAGCTTCGCGGAGCATCTTCACTTCGTCACGACGGCGGACGATTCCGGGTACGAAGAGCTTCGACGAATGCTCGACCAGCTCGATTTCGCGCTCGGCACCCACGCGAACCGGCTCTTTTACCTCGCGACGCCGCCGCCCGCCTACGAGCCGATCGTCAAGGCGATCGGCGAGCATCACCTGCGGGGCGAGACGGGATGGGCGCGCATCGTGGTCGAGAAACCGTTCGGCCATGACCGCGAGTCGGCGCTCGCGCTCAACGAGGTCGTCCACACCGTCTTCCGCGAGGACGAGGTCTTCCGCATCGACCACTACCTCGGCAAGGAGACCGTTCAGAACATCCTCGTCATGCGTTTCTCGAACGGGATCTTCGAGCCGATCTGGAACCGGCAGTACGTCGACCATATCCAGATCACCGTGGCCGAGACGATCGGTGTCGAAGAACGCGCCGGCTACTACGAGCAGGCGGGCGCGATGCGCGACATCGTCCAGAACCACCTGCTTCAGCTTCTCGCGCTCGTGTCGATGGAGCCGCCCGCCGCGTTCGACGACAAGGCCGTGCGCGACGAGAAGGTGAAGGTCATGCGCGCGCTGCGCCGGATCGCGGGCGACGATCTTGGGACGAGCGCCGTCCGCGGGCAATACACGAGCGGCTTCATCGAGGGCGTGCCGGTGCCCGGATATCGCGAGGAGAAGGGCGTCGCGCCGGACTCGCTGACCGAGAGCTACGTCGCGCTGAAGCTCTGGGTCGACAACTGGCGCTGGGAGGGCATCCCGTTCTACGTCCGTACCGGAAAGCGGCTGCCAAAACAGTCGACCGAGATCGCGATCCAGTTCCGCGTCGCGCCGCACCAGCTTTTCTCGCGCGAAGCGCTCGCGGGTCTCGAACCGAACGCGCTCGTCCTGCGGATCCAGCCCGACGAAGGCATCTCGCTCCGTTTCGGAGCCAAGGTTCCGGTCCAAGGAATCCGCATACGCGCCGTGAACATGGACTTCGATTACGGAGCGTCGTTCATGGTCGACGCGCCGGACGCGTACGAGACGCTCATCCTCGACGCGCTCCGCGGCGACGCGACCCTCTTCACGCGGCACGACGAAGTCGACCAGCAGTGGGCCTTCGTCGACCCCATCATCAGGGGGTGGGCATCGAGCGAGGCTCCGGGAGGCCCCGCGCGCTACGAGGCCGGGACCTGGGGCCCGGCCGAAGCCGACGGGCTGATCGAGCGGGATGGACGGAAGTGGCGGAAGGCGTAGTCATCGACACGATGTTCTGGGGTGCCCGCGCCGAGGGCGTCGCCGCTCTCGAGCGCGAGCTCGCCCGGCTACGCCGCGTAGAGAGCGCACATGCGCGCGAGCTGGTCCGCCCGATCGCTCGCGCGTCGGTGCTCAACCTCATCGTGTATGCCGACCGTGAGGAGCACGCGCGCCGCGCTGCCCGGAGCATCTCCGACCTCGCGCTTCGTCATCCTTCGCGCGCGATCGTCGTGCTCGCCGACCGCGGTCCGGAACGCGAGCGCAGCGAACGGCACATCGAGATGCATTGCCAGCTCCCGATCTCGGAAGGCGCGCGGCAGGTCTGCTACGAGCAGATCCTCGTCCGCGCGACCGGTGATGTGGACGATCGGCTCGCGTCCGCGGTCATCCCCCTCCTCGTGCCCGATCTCCCGGTCTTTCTCTGGTGGACCGGAACCCCGCCACTCGGCTCGCGGTCGTTCGCGGATCTGTTGCGTCTCACTGACCGGCTCATCGTCGACTCCGCGGACTTCGCGCGGCCCGAGGTCACGTTGCCGATCATCGCGCGTATCTCGGAGGCGGCGCGTGGACGGTTCGGGGTCACCGACCTGAATTGGACGCGACTGACGCCGTGGCGCGAGATCGCGACGGCGTTCTTCGACGTGCCCTCGTGGCGGCTCTTTCTGGACGGTATCACCGGACTTCGTGTCGGTTTCGCCGTGGACATGGATGGACGTGACATCCACCCATCGCAGGCGTTGCTCCTCGTGGGATGGCTCGCGTCGCGTCTCGGCTGGCGACCGCTCGAGACGCTTGCTCCTTCAGAGGCCGGTGGACTGCTCTTCGCGATCGCGCGCCCCGACGGCGCGCGGATCATGGTCCGGGTGCGGCCGCGCTTCGAGCGGGGCCTCAACGATGGCGATATCCGGGGGATCCGGATCCAGGCTACGGACGGGCGACAGCAGGCCGAGTTCGTAGTGAGACGCGAGCCCTCGCCGCGCCATCAGACCGCGACCGTCTTCCTCGATGGCGAGCGGCGCTGGGAGCGCACGATGCCAATGCCGTCGCCGGCGGTCGTCGAGCTCATCGGTGAAGAGCTCTCGATCCTCGGAAGCGACCGAGCTTATGAGGCGGCTCTCGGCGCCCTCGTCGAGCTCGCCTGATCGGTTAGCGCATAAGTTGCGGTCGAACGATGGCATGGCCACCGAGAAGACCGGTCAAATACGCGCGCCCACTCACGCGCGCCTCCTCGCCACGCGATACCGCCTGATCGAGCGGATCGACGAGGGCGGCGCGGGTGAGGTGTGGCGCGCGCGCGATGAGAAGCTCGACCGCAACGTAGCCATCAAGCTCCTCGGCGCCGACGCGGACGATGCATTCCGCGCGCGTTTCGCCGACGAGGCGCGCCGCGCGGCGGCGGTTGTGCATCCGAACGTCGTCACCGTCTTCGACGAAGGCCGCGACGGCGCGGACGCATTCATGGTCATGGAGCTCATACCGGGGAAGACGCTTCGCGAGATCGTCGCCGAGCGTGGCCCGCTGCCGCCGCACGAGGCGAGTCGCCTCATCAGCCAAGTCGCTGGCGCGCTCGATGCGGCTCACGCCGCCGGCGTCATCCACTGCGACGTGAAGCCCGCGAACGTCATCGTCGACCCCGAGGGCGTGGCGAAGCTCACCGATTTCGGTATCGCGCGCGCCGCACGCGATCGTGACGAGCAGGAGCTTCTCGGCACGGCCCGGTACATCGCGCCCGAGCGCGTCGAAGGGGGACCGGTCACGGCGCGCACCGACGTGTACGGCCTCGGTCTGGTCGCATACGAGCTCCTCACCGGCAGGCCGGCGTTCGATGGGGCGACGAGCGAAGAGCTGGTACGCGAGCGGCTCGTCGGACCTCCGCCGTCACTTCGGCTCGCGCGCGTCGGAATCGACGACCGGCTCGACCCGATCGTCGGACGCGCTCTCGCGACCGACCCGGATCGCCGGTACCCGAGCGCGGGTGCCTTCGCTCGAGCGTTCTCCGAGGCGGCGGCTCGCGACAGCGACCCGACCTCGTCGCTCGGCCGTGTCGGGGGCATGCGCACCGCGCGCGGCTGGACCCTGCCGCGCTTCGACAGCAGCGTGGCGATACTCGCGGTGCTCGCCATTCTGTTCGCGCTCTTGCTCTTCTTTTCGTCCTTCCAGAAGAGCCCGCCTCCCGGCGCCAACTCGACCGCCGCACCGAGCGCGGTCGCGGCGGGGACGCCGAACGTCGTCGGAAAGAGGCTCGCTGACGCGATCACTACGCTCCAAGCCGCGGGCTACGCGAACGTCGCGTGGACCCCCGGGCAAGGGCAGGGCGGCGCTTGCGCCGTGGTGGGACAGGACCCGCCGGCGGGCACGACGCTCGGGCGCGGGGCGACGACCACGTTGTCTTACATCGCGGGGAAGGACTGCACGAAGAAGGGAGACTAGAGGCTGCCAGCGAAAACGGCGGCACGCACCGACACCGGCCGCGTGCGCGAGAACAACGAAGATCGCTATCTCGTCCGCGAAGGACGGCATGCCACGCTCCTCGCTGTCGCCGACGGCGTCGGAGGCGAGGCGGGCGGCGAAATGGCGAGCGCGGCGGCGATCGACGCTCTCGCCGCGGGCTTCTTCAACGCGAGCCCGGGACAGGCCCCCGCCGATGCGCTCGCCGCGGCCATCCGCGGCGCGAACGACGCCGTGCTCGGCGCGGCCAGCGTGAGCGGCCAGAAGGGTGCCGCCTCGACCCTCGTCGCAGCCGCGATCGACGGCACCTCGGCGGTCATCGGCAACCTCGGCGACAGCCGCGCCTATCTACTGCGGGACGGCGAGATCCGCATGGTCACCGCCGACCACGCCGGCGACTACCAGAGCTCGATCACGCGATTCGTCGGCGACCCGCGCGGCGTCCAGCCGGACGTGTTCGTGGAGACGCTCCGCCCCGGCGACCGTCTTCTCCTCTGCTCGGACGGACTGACGCGCCACGTGCCCGACGCTGACATCGCGTCGACGGTGCGGCGCAAGGATCTCGGCAGCGCGGCGAGCGCCCTCATCGACCTCGCGAAATCGCGAGGCGGCGAGGACAACATCACGGTCGTGCTCTACGCGGTGCGCCGCACCTTCGGAGTGGCCGACGTGCGTCGCAATTTCGTGAATCTCGTCCTCGCTCTGCTCGTCGCGGTCGTCGTCGTCGGGGCCATCGCCGCTCTCATCTTCGCTAACGGCGCGTACCCGATCGCACGGTAGCGAGCAGCCGCGAGAACTGCGGCGAGCTGCACCAGACGATGAGCGCCGCGACCGTCGCGGCCACGGCGAGCGCGAGCGCGATACGGCCGACGAGCGCGACGAAGGAGAAGGACGAGCCGATCGTCGGATTGCAGACGAACGTCGGGTAGAACGTGCACTCGTACGTCCAGGTCGGAAGGATGAAGAACATCCCGGCCTGCGCGCCCGGGAACGGCTGCGCCGAGATGAACGGGTAGAAGTACGCGAACGCGGCGGCCGCGACAGCGAGATAGCCGATCACCAGACGGGCCCGACCGGTCTCCCAGAGGAACGCGAGCGCTGCCGCGAGGGCGAGCAGATAGAACGGAAGCACCGTGAAGAAGTGATAGAAGAAAAGGACGCGTCCGATCGGGATCCACGCGACGTACTGCACCAGTCCCACGAACACGACAAACGCGAGCGGGACCGAACGCGCGCGGATCGCCGCGACTGCGCACCAGAAGAACGCGACCAGGCCGGCCCAGAAGAGCACGACGTTTCCGGCGTCGTAGATGTAGGCGTTGTCGCCACCGGTCGACGCGCCGAAATACCAGTAGACCGGCTTCAGCACCAACGGCCAGCTCCACCACGGCGAGCCCGCGGGATGCGGCGCGGTGAGGCTCGAGTGGTACCAGTACATCTGCTGGGTCAGCTCGACGAGCGACCAACCGTACGGGATCGTCGGACCGCCGAACCAGGTCACATAGCTCCCCAGATAAATCGCGAGCGGGATCACCGCGAACGAGACAAAGAGGACGAGCGCGTTCAGCCCGCGGCGCGCGAGGAGGTCGAGCGGGCCGCCGGTCCCGGGGCGACCGCGCTCGTAGGCGCGCGCGGTGACCGCGATCGAGGCGACGAGAAGACCCGCCAGGGTGTACGCGCCCGCCCACTTGGAGGCGAGCGCGAGACCGAAGAGCACGCCCGCGATGAGGATGTCGTTCGTCGCGGAGCGTCGCGGCCGGTGCGCGGCGACGACGAAGTACCAGCCGGCGACGATAAATGCCGCCACGTAGATGTCGTTCATGCCGATCCGCGCCTGCGCGAACATCGAGCCGTCGAGCACGACGGCGAGACCGACGAGCGCAGGCAGGACCGCCGACGCGAACAGGCGTCGCGCGAGAAGGACCAGAAAGAACGCGAGAAGCGCGGCGAAGAGAATGCCCGGTATCCGCCATGCGAGTGCGTGCCGGCCCGTTTCGATGAGGTCGGAGCCGTTAGCCCCGGCGACGACGAGCTTGTCGTCTTCGCCGTCGACCCCGAGGAGCGAACCGCTCACGGGGATGGACGCGAACGGCGAGGTCCCGTGTGTCTCGACCACCACGACGCGCCCCTCATCGAGCGCGTAGAGGAAATCGGTGCGCGGTACGACCGCGAGCGCGGTCGCGCCGGACGAGAACGTGCCGGTGCGCGCGTTCGCGAGCGGGACCGCGTCGTGCGACCCGGTCTCGAGCTCGTACACGTCGAGGATCGCGGCATCGGCGCGCGCCACGAACAGGCGATTCGGACCGAGGGCGTATGCGATCGCCGTCCCAGGGCGGCCGCCGGTAAGTGCGCGGGTCTCCTTCCAGGTGCCCGCCGCTACAACATGCACGACCCCTTGGGTGTCGAGCACGTAAATCTCGGAGCCGTCCGGCTTCGTCGTAACCGCGACGGTCGCGATCGGAATCGTGATCGGACTCGCACCGGTCGTCGGATAGACGGCGAGCGAGGTCGGGCCCCCGACGATGACGCCGTCGCCAGCGAGGGACAGCGAGCGCGCGTCGGCGAAAGGAAGCGCCGCCAAGCCAACGACGGGGGGCGACACGCCGGCGGGAAGCGGTTCGAACGAAACGTCCTGCACGAAGTCGTCGCTCAGCGCGAGCATGTGATCGCCCGATATCGCGACCGCCCGGATGGGGACGCCGATCGCGCGACGCTGCTCGGCCTGGCCGGGGCGCGCGAAGACGACCTCGAACTCTTCGCCTGCGAACTGCGGCGTGCCTGCGTTCGCGACGGCGTAAGCACGCGTGCCGTCGTTCGCGACGGCGAACGCTGTCACTGAACCGCGCGATGAGCCTCCCTCATGGCCGACCACACGATCGTCGCCGAACGCGAGGATCCCGAGCGCCATGATCTCCTTCGCGAGGTGGGGATGGGTCCATTCATAGGGCTCGCGCTGCGCGAGGAGCTCGAACGCGGTCCGCGCGTGATAGACCTCGTCGAAGTACATGTCGCGCGGCCAGTCGAGGCGGTAACCTCGCGTCACGAGCACCGCGAGCGCGACGAGGACAGCGACGGTGACGTCGCGACGGGTCGGGAGGCGACCGGATCCGAGTCCCGCGGGCAGGGTCCACCGGCCCTCCCCCGGCGACGCGAGGCCGGGAAGGGTCCAGGCGTGGTCGCTCTCCAAGCGCGCGTCCCCACGGACGAGGCGCCACCACAGGTACACCGCCGCGCCGACCATCACGAGCGCGATGGCGATCTGGCCGGTCCGGCTGAAGAGCGTCGCTTCGATGAGGTCGGGAACGCGCAGGTCGACGTACTGCTGGTAGCGCGTGAAGGCGTAATAGAGCGAGAGCGCGAAGGCGAGCGTGAGCACGACGTACGGCACGAGCACCCGCCAGCGCGCCACGGCGAGCGGCAGGGCGAGCGCGAAGACCGGAAAGAGATAGCGCTCGTGAGCGCGCGTCGGCAAGAAGTAGAAGGCGAGACCGGCGACGACGGCGCAGGCGAGAAGCATCGCGGTATCCCGACGCCACCAGAGCGGAACGACCGAGAGCACCAGCCCAGCGACGAGCAGGACTCCGCCCCAGACGACGAGATCGGTGTCGGGCTTCCAGAAATCGAAGAAGACCGACCATCCGTTGAACGCGTAGAGCGACGTGTAGGGATACGTCTCGGACGCGCTGCGCACGAGCCGCACGAACTCCGACACGATGTGGGTCGGGTCGATGCCCCAGAACGGGACGCAGATGAGGTACGCGGTAACCGCAGCCGCACCGAGGGTCTTGGCCACCGGACGCCAGCGCGCTTCGCGGATGAACTCGAAGGCCGCGGCCGCCGCGATCACGAGGAACCCGATGCCGAACTGGGGCTTCACCAGGGCGGCGAGCGCGGCGAGGACGCCCGCCAGCCACCACCGTCGCGACCCCGCGGCGACGAGCGACCCGAAGAGCGGCAGCGTCCCGACCGCGTCGACCTGGCCCCAGTACGGCCCGGCGAAGATGACGCCGGGCTGCACCGACCAGATCGCGGCGGCCGCGATCCCGGCTGTGCGCCCCGCTGTGCGCCACACCAGCCACGCGGCAAGTAGGGCGATGCCGATGTCGGCGGGGATCGTGATCGCCTTGACCGCGAGTCGAAGGAGATCGCCGTCGAAAAGACCGCCCAGCAGCCACAGCACGTAGAGGAACGCGGGCGGGTAATCGCTGAAATAGCCGGGCTCGTAGAAGCGGCCCGGGCCGATCTGCGCGAGCCGCTCGGCCCACGCCTGGAACGTGCCGACGTCGGTCGGAAAGCCTTGCGCGCGGACGGCGAGGAGACGAACGACCACGCCGAGCGCGATCACCCCGGCGACGACCAGACGCGCGCGTCGGTCGCCGCGACCGAGGTCGTCGGTCATTGCCAGTACTCGAAGCGCGTGATCGCGATCGTCGCGTAGATGTTCACGGCGAGCGAGAGAACGATCGCGAGGATGAAGATGATCGTCGGCCAGCGGCGCCAGACGCCGCGGAAGAGACCGTCGCCCGAGAGCGCGAGCGCGACGAGGAACGGCTGCGCGTCGATGCTGAAGCGGTAGCCGAACTGCTGGAAGCCCACGGTGCCATGAAAGAGGTCGGGCAGCAGCGCGAGAAGCGCCGCCACGGCTGTCGCGGCGACGAGGACGTCGCGGCGGACCTCGCGCAGCGCGATGAAGATCCACACGAACGCCGGCGTGGTGAGAAAGAGGCTCATGCCTATGAAGCGGGGCCGCAGGAAGAACGGAGTGTTCGGGATGAGATCGGGCGGCTCGAGGAAGATCGCCTGGAGCTGCCGCGGCAGGTACAGAGGCGAGAAGAGCCCGTGGTTGAAGAACACGTCGCCCTGCGTCAGACGGGCATACCCGTCATCGAACGGCGTCCCCCAGCGCATGAGGTTGTAGCCCACGTACACGATCGCGAACGGCACCCCGCCCGCGATCACGCCGGCCAGCGATCGCCCGTAGGGAGCTCCGGACCGGCGCGCGCAGAGGAGCGCGAGCGCGGGCGCGGCGAACGCGACCGGCAAACGCGCAAGTGTGGAGATTCCGATGAGCGCACCGACCGCGACCGCGTTACCGCCCCGCGCCGCGACGGCGAAGGCGCCCGCTAGAAAGAGCATCGACGCCGAATGCGCCGCGTACCAGGCGCGGCCGTCGACGCTCGAAAAGAAGAGCGTCGTCCCGAACGCCGAGAGAAGCGCGCCCGCGAGCGCGTACGTTCGTGGGGCCCCGTACGCGCGCAGCCCGTAATAGAGGACGCCGGCCGAGGCGCCGCCCGCTATGCGCGACGCGGCGACCTGCGCCACCGCAGTCGGGAAGAACGGTACGAACGGGAGCGAGAGGATCGCGGGCAGAGGCGGGTACACGACGCAATAGCGCCCGTCGCCGCACGCCAGGAGCTCGTTGAGCCACGGCGGCGCCTCGGTCAACCACCACCGGCCGTGGAGGAACGCATCCGCCAGACGACCGTAGTAGTCGTAGTCGGTGGAAAGTCCGAAGCCGGCGGCCACGTAGATAGCAGCCGCGATCACACCGATCCATATCGCGGCTGCTCGGTCGGACACGGTCATGCGACATCAACACGCTAACCTTGCGGGCCTGTGCCCGCACGGCTAGACGGCCTTTCATTCTTCTTTCCCGCGCTGAACGAAGAGCATCACGTCGCCGCCATCGTGAAAGAGGCTCTGGAGGTCCTGCCCCGTTTCGCGGACGATCTCGAGGTCACCGTCGTCGATGACGGCAGCAGCGACCGCACCGGCGCTATCGCCGACGAGCTTGCGACCAGGGACCCGCGGGTCCGCGTGATCCACCACCAGACTCGCCGCGGGTATGGCGGCGCGGTCCGCTCGGGGCTCGCCGCCGCGACAAAGCCGTGGGTCTTCTACACCGACGGCGACCGCCAGTTCGCGCTGGAGGATCTCGCGAGGCTCATCGCCGCCAGCGATGGGGCGGACGCGGTCGTCGGCTACCGCGAAAAGCGCGCGGATCCGGCCCGGCGCCTGTTCGTCGCCTGGGTCTACAACCACCTCATCCGCTTGCTCTTCGGCGGCAGCTGGCGTGACGTCGACTGCGCGTTCAAGCTCTTCCGCCGAGAGGTGTTCGTGCGCGTCCCGCTCGAGCGCGTGCAGTCGAACGGCGCGTTCTTCTCACCCGAGCTTCTCATCACGCTTCGCCGCGCGGGAGTGCGGGTCCGGCAGGTGGGCGTGCGGCATTTCCCGCGGACCGCCGGCGAGCCCAAGGGCGCCCCGCCCCGGGTGATCGTCCGAGCGATCCGCGATCTCCTGCGGCTACGCGCTCGTCTCTGGCTGCACCCCGGCGACTAGCGGCGCTCGAGCCGCCAGATGTCCTCGACGCTCTCGCGCTTGCGGATCACGCGCGCCCGGCCGCCATCGAGAAGGACCACCGCGGGCCGCGGGGTTTCGTTGTAGTTCGATGACATCGCGACGCTGTACGCGCCCGTCGCCGGGATCGCGAGCACGTCGCCCGCGTGTGCGGTCGGCAGACGCACCGAGCGGATCAGTACGTCACCGGACTCGCAGTATCTCCCGGCGACCGTGACCTCCTCGGTCGCGCGTTCGCTCGCGCGTGCCGCGAGGACCGCGGTGTACTCGGCGCCGTAGAGCGCAGGGCGAATGTTGTCGCCCATACCTCCGTCGACCGCGACGAAGGTACGCACCTTCGGCACGTGCTTGGTCCCGACGACGCGATACAGCGCGACAGCGGCACGCCCCACGAGGCCACGCCCTGGTTCCACATACACCGTCGCGCCGCGCAGCGCGCGATCCTTCCGCACCGGCTGCGTGACCGCGCGCGCGTAGTCGTCGAGCTCGGGCGCCTCCTCGGTAGAGCGGAGACGTACCGCGACGCCGCCGCCCATTCCGAGCTCGGTTATCGGCGCACCGGTCGCGGCACGCACCTCGTTCGCAAACGCGACGAGGGCGCGCGCGAGCTCGCCGTAGGGGCGCGCGTCGCGCACCTGCGCGCCGATGTGCGCGTGGATACCGACGAGCGCGAGGCCTTTCGCGCGCGAGATCTCGCGCGCCTGGGCGAGCGCGTCGCCGGTGCTGATCGGCGCGCCGAATTTGCTGTCGACCGTCCCCGTGACGAGGTGTGGGTGCGTGTCTACCTTGATGCCGGGCGCGACACGGAGCCATACGGCCTGCGGCCGGCGCCGGCCGTGCGTGAGCCGAGCGAGCCGCTCGACGTCGTGAGCGCCGTCGACAACGAAGCGCCCGATGCGCGCCTCGAGGGCCGCGGCGACCTCGTCGTCGGGCTTGGCGTTGCCGTGCAGCTCCAACCGGGACGCCGGAAAACCGGCGCGCCTCGCGGCCTCGAGCTCACCGAGAGAGGCGACGCTCGCATCGACACCCTCAAGCGCGATGACCGCACCGACGCCGATGAGGGCGCACGCCTTCACCGAATAGGCGACCCGCACCGGCCGGTAGCGGAAGAAAGCGTCGACGTACTCGCGAAGGCTCGTGCGGATCGTCTCGGCGTCGTAGACGTACAGAGGCGTCCCGTACCGATCGGCGAGCGCCGCGAGGTCGTGCGTTCCGATCTTGACGTGCCCGTCGCGGCCAACGGTCGTCCGGAGGGGCCAGATCGCGGGCTCGATCACGCCGTCAGGAGTTCTGTTGCGGGTCGTCGGGCAACGATTCGATGAACTCCTTGAACACCGAGAGCTGATCGTCGTCGTTCGACTCGGCCGTGATTGCCGACCGGTCGAGGACGGTCTCACTCACGAGGATGCGCGCGGAGCAGCGGACCGCGAGCGCGATGGCGTCGGAGGGCCGGCAATCCACTTCGATCTCGCGGTCGGCGACCTGCAGAAAAACGCTGCCGTGGAAGACGCCGCCGCCGGAGTCGTCGGCGACGAGGTCCTTCACG
Source organism: Chloroflexota bacterium (assembly GCA_038040345.1). Lineage (GTDB taxonomy): Bacteria > Chloroflexota > Limnocylindria > P2-11E > P2-11E > 3-1-20CM-2-70-9. The sequence continues at coordinate 545,171 of JBBPIQ010000001.1, read as the reverse complement.
ACGACGCGGGTGATCTCGGCGCCGATCTTGGTCAGCATGTCGACGATCAGATCGTGCGTAAGGGGACGCTCGCTGGTGATGCCGGCGATGCGCGTCGCGATGCTGTAAGCCTGATCCGGTCCGATCCAGATCGGCAGAAGACGGCGCACACCCTCGGCCTGCAGCAGGACGACGTGTTGATTCGTGAGCACATGGACGCGCACCGACTCGACCGAACACGGCACGAGCATCGTCACAAGCCTACCCGGTCGAACCGCCGCGCAAGCCTCGTAACGGGCGTGCGTGCGCTAGCCGAAACGGAATCGACCCTGCTCGCGTCGCTGCCTCAACAGCAGGAGCAGCAGTATCCCCGCGACGAACCCGAAGATGTGCGCGAAGTACGCGATGTTCTCGGTCGCTTGATGCGCGGTGAGGCGAAGCTCGGCGAGAGCATCGATCGCCTGAATCACGATGAAGAAGCCGATCACGACCAGCGCGGGGAGCTGCACGATCGTGATGAATATCCCGAGGAACACGAGCGTCGAGATCCGAGCCGCGGGAAACATTACGACGTACGCGCCGAGGACCCCCGCGATCGCGCCGGACGCACCGACCATCGGTTCGGGCTGCACGAGACCCTGCCCGATCGCGGCCACGATGCCGCACAGCATGTAGAAGACGAAGTAGGGCCCGCTCCCCAATCGATCCTCGACGTTATCGCCGAAGATCCAGAGGTAGACCATGTTCCCGATCACGTGGAGCCAACCACCGTGCACGAACATGTGCGAGATGAGCGGCACGAAGGTCGCCAGAGCGACGTGCCCCTGCGAGATCTGGGTCACGAAGTCCGTCCAGTCGAACGAGTACCGGTCGTAGAACGCGGCGACGGCATCCGGTTGGCGGACGAGAGTGAGGACGTAGATCCACACGAGGATGTTCGCCACGATCAACAGGCGGTTGACGATCGGCGTCTTCTTCGTCGGGTTCTGGTCGCGAAGCGGGATCACGCGCGGAGCTCCGTCGCCACCACCTTCGACCCATGGATCGAGTAGATCGTCCGTAGGCCCTCGGACACGTAGAACGCGCTCGGAGCGGCAAGATTCGGCGGTAGCGCATACCGCGCCAGCTCGCCCCCGTCACGACTCATCTGCACGACTACCTTGTTCGGCGCGTCGAGAAAGTAGATGGCGCGTTGCACGTCGATCGCCTGTACGGCGGTCGGCTTTACCGCGGCGCCGGTCCATCGCGGAACGAAGTCGACGCGCGAGGCGGTGAACGAAGTCGTGAGCCGCCGGAACCGAAGGATCTCGCCCTGGGTCGTGACGATCCAGATGTCCTGATCGACCGCGAGCGATCGCCCCGTCCCGGTCGGGATCGGCTCGGTCAGGTACCCCACGGCCTTTTGGAATGGTGTCCCCGGGAACGACTCGTGCTTCCAGACCTGTCCACTCGTGGCGTCGAGGATGTACAGGTTGGCCACGAAAACCGCCATCGCGTCGACGCTCTTCCACGTCGCGGAGTCGTCGGGCGTGACGTCGGCGACGCCGGTGCCCTCGGCCCGCCAGAGATGCTTCTGTTCGTCCAGCGAGTAGACGACTTCGGCGAGGTTGGAGACGAGGCGTGGCGCCCCGACACCGATCGTCCCTCTGGTGAGCACGGACGCGACCTGAATCGGGTCACCGAAGATCCGCCAGAGGCGGCCCGCGCCAGGGTCGGCCGTGTAGAGCCCGTTCGCCGTGCCCACCAGTGCGGTCGGCTGCGCCCCCGGAGCGACCGGACGGCCGTCGGTTCCCGTCACGCGTGCGAGGTCGACGACGACTCCGGTGATGCGGTCGTCGAGCGCGGAGATCTGGTCGCGAAGCGACGCGATCTTGGCCTGATCCGCCGCCGGCGAGCGGGCGGCGTCCTCAAGGCCGATGCGCGAGTGATCGATCTTTTGCCGCGCCAGCTCCTTGTCGGGAGGCTGGCGGTCCGCGGCACGCTCGGCCGCCGAGATGTCGCCCTCGACGCTCAGCACGGCGAGCGCGTAATCCCCGGTAACGCGGTTCTGCTGGTAGTCCCGATATGCGAGCGCGCCGATCCCTCCCGCGACGATCAGGAGGAGAACCGCGAGCAACGACGCGGCGCGGCGCTGGCGGCGCGAGCGCTCGCGCGCGGTATCCGGACGGTGCGGAAGCGGAGGCGCTCGCCGCGGCATCAGCTCGAAGCCGATCGCCACCGTCTTCCCCATCGCTTTCGCGGCGGGGACAGCCGCCGCGCCGATCGCCTGCGTGACCTTGGGACGTCGGCGCCAGATGGATTCGAATCGCGAGCGGATGCCCTCCGCGATGAGCACCTCGGTCGCTTCGGGGGACGGCGGCTCGGGCGCGACCCGGCCGGCCGCACCGGTCGCCGCGGTCACCTCGATGAAGATCGCGGCCGCGCTGCCGACGACGCCATCCGCCACGGCACGGTTGTTGATGTGCTCGGCCGCCGCGCGGGGGTGGAGCGTGATCGCGGCGTTTTTGAGCGCCTCGGCACCGAGACCCTCGACGAGCGCGCCGGACGCGAGGATGAGCGTGTCGCCGGGCTCGACGCTCTGGCGCCACACATCCGGCAGCACGTCGGCGATCCCGCCGAGCGACTCGGCCTCGCGCGTCGTGGTGCGGTGCACGAAGTCCGCGAGCTCGCCCGGTTCGTCACCGGGAAGGAAGAGTCGAGCACGCCGCACAAGAAAGACCTGCGCCGCGCCGATCCGCGCCGCATAGAGCTCGTTGTTCACGACGACGGCGCACGCGCAGTGCAGCGTGACGCGTCCGCGTTGATCGCGAAGGCGCTGCGCGGCCCGGCGATTCGCCTGCCGCAGTGCTTTGCGAAGCGAGACCTCGATCCCAGCGGAGAGGTCGTAGTAGTACTCCTGGCGAGCGAGGTCGGCGACCTCCTTCGCGACATCCCCGCCGGCGTTTCCCTGCTGGCGCGCGACCTCGCACAAGAAGTAGAAGCGTCCCTTCGTCCGTAAGGTCGCGCCGAGGGTCGGTTCGCTCGCGATGATCACGTCGGGCGTGCCGGGTCGCAGCTCCGCTGTCGTGCCGATCTTCGTCGCGAGGCTGACCTGTCGCATCGCTGGCGAGTTTAGGGACCGGTGCGTGACGCGGGCACCGAGCGGATCTTTGCGATGCCACTCCGCGGCGCGCGCGACGCGAGCTGGGCGACAAGCTCTTCTTCGCGCAGGCGGATCTCGGCCGCCCACTGCGCCGTCGGCACCGCCACGACGAGAGTGCCTTCGTCCATGCGGAGCGCGGTCGTCCGAGTCGCGTCGGGGCCGATGACCGCGCACGCGACCTGGGTCCAGGCGCGCATCGCGTCGGCTTTCGCGACGTCGCTGTCGAGCCGAAGCGTGCGGAGCGCCCGAGCGATAGCGGCGGCGATCGGCCTCACCGGGGTCGGACGACCTCTGTGACGGTGGCCCCGCGCCGCAGGGCCTCGGGGATGCTCGTCAGCACGGCCGCCGTGAGGAGCGTCTGCGCGCCTTCGGGGAGCGCCCGGCAGAGCGCCTCTCGGTGCGCGGTGTCCAGCTCCGACAGGACGTCGTCGAGCAGAAAGATCGGCGGTCCCCCGACATGCGCGCGGATCCACTCCGCCTCGGCGAGCTTGAGCGCGAGGACGGCCGAGCGCTGCTCTCCCCGCGACGCGAACGTCGGGAGTGGGCGTTCTCCGGTCGCGACGGCGAGATCTTCGCGGTGCGGACCGACGAGAGTCGTCGCCTGCCAACGCTCTTTCTCGCGCTTCTCCACGATGAGACGGCGATAGCCCTCGGCGCGCTCCTCCGCGGTCGAGCCCTGGACCTGTCCCGCGTATGCGACGTCGGGGGTCGGATCGGCGCCGAGCGCGGCGGCCGCGGCGCGGAATGCGGGGCGGAGCTCGCGCACTGCCGCCTCGCGCCGCAGCGAGATCGACGTCGCGAGGCGCACGAGCTCCGTGTCCCAGAAGGCGATCTCGCTCTCCGAGACCGGCTCGTCGTCCCGTCCCGCGCGCAGCAGCGCGTTCCGCTGAATGAGCACGTTCGCGTACGCGCGGGTGTCGGCGCGATGCGAACGGTCGACCTGCGCGACCATCGCGTCGAGATACCGCCGCCGCGCCGACGGCGCCGATGCCAGAAGGTCGGTGTCCTCGGGAAAGAACGCGACGACGGCGACCTTTCCCACGACGTCGTCGGCCCTTCGGGGTGCGCCATCCGCCGTGTAGCGCCGCGGTCGGCGGCGGACGTCGACCGACGGGGCGAAGAGCGTCACTTCGAGGCGGGTCCGGTCGTCGGCCCGGCACGCGTCGACGGCCACTCGCCCAAGTGGTGCGCCCCAGCGGATCATCTCGGTGTCATCACCGGCCCGCGAAGACTCGCCGCGCGCGATGAGATGCACCGCCTCGAGGATGTTTGTCTTCCCTGCGCCGTTCGGACCGACAAATGCCGTCACGCCTGGGGCGAGGTCGATCTCTCGGTCCTCGTAGCTGCGGAAGTCCTCGAGCCCGATCGCGGTGACACGCATGACAGCGGACCCGGTGATCAGGCCGGGATGCGAAGCGGCATCACCACGTGAAGATAGCTGTCGTCGCCGACGATCTTGACGACGCCCGGCGCGAGAGGGCCGCCGAGCTCGAGGGAGATCTCTGGCGCCGTAAGGCTCGAGAGCGCATCGGCGACGAAGCGCGAGTTGAACGCGATCGTCGTGGCCTGACCTTCGACGGTGGCGTCGATCCGGCCGGTGTTGTCGCCGACCTCCGCCGCGTTCGCCGTGATCACGAGCGGCGGATCGTTGGACGGGTCGACCTGAAATCGCAACATGTTCGCCGCGTCGCGCGCGAAATACGACGCCAGTCGTGTGGCCTTGAGCAGCTCTTCCCGTTGCGCCAGCACGCGCGTCGAGTGGCTCGTGGGGATGACCTGCCGGTAGTTCGGGAACTGCCCCTCGATGATCCGCGAGACGAGGTCCGCTTCGTCGGTGTGGAAGATGACCTGGCTTTTGTTCGGGGTCACCAGGATGTCGACCGTTGCGTCCTCGCTGTCCTCCAGGATCCTCGCCACCTCGAAGAGGCTCTTCGCGGGGATGATCACTTCGATCTGTGGGTCGACCCGATCGAGTAATCGCGCGTGCCGCACCGACAGCCGGTATGGGTCGGCCGCCGCCATCGTGACCATGTCGCCGGCAAATGTGGTCAGCACGCCGGTGAGCACCGGTCGGCTGTCGTCGGTCGCCGCGACGAACGCCACCTCAGCGATCATCCGCCGCAGGGTCCCCTGTGCCATACGCGTCGTCGGCTTCTCAGGGATCTGCGGGATGATCGGAAACTCCTCCGCGTCCATGCCTTTGATGTTTGCTTCGTACGGGCCGGATTTGAGATGGACGGTCTTTGTGCGCACATTCAGCGAGAGCTCCACGTTCCCCGGGGGAAGCGAGTTCACGAAGTCGATGAAGAGCTTGGCCGGGACGGTGATGGCGCCCTCATCCTCGACCTTCGCCGGCACCCAGCAGTTAATACCCACCTCGAGATTGGTCGCTGTTAGGCGGAGGCGCCCCGCGTCCGTGCGGAGCAGAACGTTCCCAAGGATCGGCAGGCTTCCCCGGGTCGAGACCCCTCGCCCTGCGATCCCGAGCCCATGCGCCAAGTTCTCTTGTAGACAAACGACCTTCACGCAGCCCTCCCCGCTCGTACCCAGTAAAGATTCATACAACCAGTAGTGGCAGTAGTAGTGATGTGGACTATGGGGCTTCCCTCGTGGCCCGTGCTCAGAGTGAGTTGGGACGGGCTGTGGAGGGGTTGGGGAGGCTCGTGGACGGTCAAAAGGCGGACGTCACCAGAAGCGACATAGGTACCACAACTGAACACCCCCGGGGCCGACATGTCCACAAACGGGCGTTCTTATCCACACGGCGAGACCTCTTATCCACACCCGCGGCCCTCTCCGGACGGGCCTCCCGGTGCCTGGGTAGTGGCCGCGGCGAGGTCAGTCGGCGTACAGGAGCTCGCGAAGGGTCCCCACGTCCCGCCGGAAATCGTCGTTCTCGGCCATCTCCCGCTCGATCTTCTCGCAGCCGTGCAGCACGGTCGAGTGGTCGCGGCCGCCGAGCGCCTCACCGATGCGCATGAGAGGAGCCTCAGTCTCTTCGCGCATGAGATACATGGCGATCTGGCGCGGGAGGACGACTTGCCGATCGCGCGCCTTCCCTTTGATTTGGTCGAGCGGGACGCCGTAGTAGCGCGCGACCGTCTCGACGATGCGATCGGGCGAGAGGCTCTTACGGTGCGGGTTGTAGAGGAGGTTCTGAAGCATCTCCTGCGCGAGCTGCGTCGTGACGGGCACTGCTTGCAGAGCCGCAAACGCGACGATGCGCGTGAGCGCGCCCTCGAGCTCGCGGATGTTCGACACGATCCGCTGGGCCAAGAAATCGATCACCGGCGGCGGCACCGCGACGTTTTGCGCCTCCGCCTTGGCCCGAAGGATCGCGATACGCGTTTCGAGATCGGGGGCCGAGATGTCGGCCGTGAGGCCCCATTCGAAGCGAGACCGGAGCCGGTCCTCGAGCTGCGTGATCGCCTTCGGCGGGCGATCGCTCGACATGACGATCTGCTTGCCCTCTTCGTGGATCGCGTTGAAGGTATGGAAGAACTCTTCCTGCGTGCCCTCTTTCCCGGCGATGAATTGAATATCGTCGATGAGGAGCACGTCGATCCGCCGATACCGTTCGCGGAACTCCTCGCCCTTCTGCGCGCGAATCGAGTTGATGAATTCGTTTGTGAACTTTTCGCTCGTCGCGTATGCGACGCGCTTCTTCGGGTGGCGCGCGATCACCGCGTGCCCGATCGCGTGCATCAGGTGTGTCTTCCCGAGCCCCGAGCCCCCGTATACGAACAGCGGGTTGTAGCTGTGCCCCGGCCGCTCGGCGACCGAAAGCGCCGCGGCGTGAGCGAGACGGTTATTCGAACCCACTACGAAGGTCGAGAAGGTGTAGCGCGAGTTGAGCAGCGCTCCGGCCTCGCGTCGTTCCTGCCCGCCCGCCTGCTGGCCGCCTCCACTCGATGCCGAGGAGGTCATGCCTGGGGCCGCGCTGGTACGCGCGGCCGTGGCCGGTGCGCCGGAGGACGTCACGAACCGCACGTCGACGGTGCGGCCGAGAAGGTGCTGGAGGGCTGCACGTACCTGGGGCCGGAATTTGCTCTCGAGCCATTCGCGCGCGAACGCGTTGGGCACACCGATGAGGAAAACGTCGTCCTCTTCTGAGAGGACCTGCGTGTCCTTGAACCAGGTGTCGTACTGCGCACGGGAAAGTCCGACTTGCAGCTCACCAAGGGCGGCCGTCCAAAGCTGTTTGAGATTCAACGGCTCCCCTTCTCTTCGCTCGTGCAACAAACGCTCCCCACAACCATCACGCGATCACCGCCCGCGCCACACCGAAGGGAAAGACCGACGTTCCGACCGCCCGCTCTCGGAAGCCCGCGAACTATACCCCAAGGAGAAGACGCCACGCCTACTGCTATGCTCACGTGCACAGACCGTCGTTTTTGATCGTCTTGTTTCAGCGGGAGAAGGGACTCGACCTTGAAGCGCACCTATCAGCCGAAGACCCGCCGACGTGCGCGTGTGCATGGGTTTCGCTCGCGCATGAGGACCACCGGCGGCCGTCGAGTGCTCGCCGCGCGTCGCGCGCGTGGCCGCAAGCGCCTCACCGTCGTCTAGCGCAGCGTCATTCGTGGACGCCGCGCGTCTGCGGCGGGATGCGGACATCGCCGCGGTGTGGAGCGAAGGAATGAAGATTCAGCATTCGATGTTTGCCCTTCGCGCTCGCCCGAACGGACTCGACGTGATTCGCGTCGCGGTCGCCGCACCGCGGTCGCTCGGACGCGCGGTCGCGCGCAATCGCTCACGGCGCCGGCTCCGCGAGGCGTTCCGCGCGGAGATCAGCGAGCTCACGACTGGACCCGGCTGCGACCTGGTGATCGTGGCGCGACCGCAGACGGCGTCCGCGGCATTCGCCGATCTTCGGAAGGCCGCGGGCGTGGCCCTTGGATCGCTCGCAGAACGCGCGGCAGCGAGATGAAAGCCGTCGTTCTGGCCGCCCTTCGCTTCTATAAGGCCGCCGTGAGCCCGATGCTGCCGCCGGCGTGCCGTTACATGCCGACGTGCTCGGAATACGCGATGGAAGCCATCGAGCGGTACGGCGTCGTCCGTGGGGGCTGGCTCGCCACGAAGCGCCTGTTCTCGTGCCATCCCTGGAGCCGGGGCGGATACGACCCCGTGCCTGAGCGGCGGGCTGGCTGATGCCCCCGATCGTCACCGAGGTATGGAACACCCTTCTCGTCCATCCGCTCGTCAACCTGCTCGTCCTCGCGGACTACTTCATCCACGATTTCGGGCTTGCGGTCGTGATCGTCACAGTGGCGATCCGCCTCGCGCTCTTCCCGGTCTTCCGCGCGCAGGTCCGCTCGTCGCGTGCGATGCAGGAGCTCGCCCCCGCGATGAACGACATCAAGAAGAAGTACGGGAACGACCGCGCGAAGCTCCAGCAGGAGCAGATGAAGCTCTACAAGGAGCGGGGCATCAATCCCATCGGCGGGTGCCTTCCAATGGTCGTCTTCTTCCCGGTGCTCTTCGCGATGTACGCGGCCTTCCAGCAGGTCGGCGGCCTGAGCGGCGCGCACGCTCTGACGGTCGAGCAGCTCAGAGATAGCGTCCTCTGGCCGTTCCTCCAATTCACGGTCGCCGACCGGCCGCCGGATGCCACCATCGATCTCACCGCCCACTGGCTCCCGTGGGTCTCGAGCCTCGCGCAACCGGATCTCGCGTGGTTCGGACTCATTGGCCCGTTGCCGATCATCTCGTCCCTATTGCAGCTGGTCGCGTCGATTCAGGCGCTGCCACGCAATCCTGTGCAGACCGACGATCCCACCCAGCGAACGATGCAGTCGATGACCTACTACCTGCCTTTGATCACGATCGTCTTCTTCAGGACGTTGGCGGCTGGAGTCTTCATCTACTACATCACTACCACGATCTTCCAGATCATCCAGCAGTACTTCGTCATGGGATGGGGTCAGCTGCCTCGCTTCATCCCGCCGCTCGCGAACATACCGACGCCCGCGGACAAAACGATGCGGGCGCGCGAGAAGGCGGCGATCGTCGAGGCCGAGCACGACATGGAGGAACCTGATGAAGCCGTGGCGGCGTCACGCCGAAGCGGCAACGGCGGCGGCCGCCGCCGCGGCAGGAGGAGGAAGCGATGAGTCCGCTCCGTGGGGAGGAGTTCACGGGCCGTTCCGTGGAGGAGGCGATCGAGCGGGGTCTACGGTCGCTCGGGAAGAAGCGCACGGACGTCGAGTACGAGGTTCTCGAGAAGGGAAAGCCGGCGAACGTCCTGGGCATCGGAGGCGAAGATGCCCGAGTGCTCATCACCTTTGTCGAGGAGGACGCGCCGCCCGAGCCCGAGCCGGTAATCGACGAGGCCGAGGTGCCCCGCCGCCCGGACGCGATCCGCGAGCGCGAGGAACGGCGCGAGGAGCGCGAGGAGGCCGAGCGCGAAGAGTCGGCGCCGGCGCTCGCCGAGGATCTCGAAGCTGGCGTCGGCGTTCTGCGTGACCTGCTCGCGCTCATGGGGGTGGAGGCGGAGGTCGCGCTCGATGAGGGCCCGCGTCACGAGGGCATCGAAGTGCTTGGCCCCGACCTCGGCGCGCTCATTGGCCGCGGCGGCGAGAACCTCGTCGCGTTGCAGCAGATCACGTCGGCGATCACGTCGCGGCGCGTGGGCCGCACGGTCCACATCCCCCTCGACATCGAGGGCTATCGGAAGCGACGCGAGGAGCAGCTTCGCGAGATCGCGCGCCGAGTGGCGTCGCGCGTCAAGGCGAGCGGGCAAGCCGTGACGCTCGAGCCGATGTTGGCGTACGAGCGGCGGATCGTGCACCTCGCGGTGCAGGACACGCCCGGCGTGAAGACCGAGTCGGTCGGCGTCGATCCGAATCGCCGCGTGGTCATCAGCTCCACCGCACCGGGTGCGCGCGGCCCCGAGGAATTCCGTCCGCGAGCCCCTGGTGGATTCCGCGGGCCCGGCGCGCCCGGCGCGCCCGGTCGGTACGGGCCGCGCCGCGGCTTCGGGCCGAGACCCGGTGGATACCGGCCGGGGTCGAACTTCGGTCCGCGAGATCGACCCTAAATAGCCCCCTCGAGGGCCTTCCGGAAGCGCCTCTTGGGGCGGTAGCGTTCGGTTCCTCGCATGGATCGCAACTGGTCGCCCCCGCGCGTTCGCCGTAACTTCCGGATCGACACATTCAGCGCGATCTGCGGTGGCGTTTACATCGCCGTTCTCGTCACGTTCATGCCGATCGTCGTGCGCCGCCTCGGCGGATCCACCACCGACGTCGCCATCGTGATAGCGGCGCCCTTCGTCGGGCACCTCCTGTCGCCGATCTCCACGTACCTGCTCATGGGCTTTCCGCAGGTGAGGGTGGTCGCCGGAACCGTGACGCTCGCTCGCGCGACGTTCCTCGCGGGAGTCCTCGTCGCGGCGACGCCGCTCATGCTCGCGGTGACGACGGTCGTCACCTTTGTGATCAGCGTCGCGAATATCAGCGCCTACACCGCGCTCATGCATGGGATCTACCCGGACCGCGAGCGCGCGCAGGCCATGGCGAATGTGCGCATCGGCGGAGCGATCGCGGGCATCGCGGCGGCCGCCGTGGCCGGAACGTTCATCGACGTCATCCCGGCGTCATGGGTGTTCGCGGGGGCGGCGCTGATCGGTCTGCCAGGTGCGATCGCCTTCTTCTGGGTGCGCTACGACGGCTCGGCGAAGGTCGCGGCGCGCAGGTCACTCGCTGTGATCGCGCGCGACGTCTGGGCGGATCACAAGTACCGGCGCCTCCTCCTGTCGTTCACGGTCTTTGGGATCGGCAACCTGATGAACCTTGCCGTCTATCCGATCCTTCTGGTTGACCACTTCAACGCGTCGAACTCGTTCGTCGGCGCGATGACCGCGGTCTCGCAGGCGACCATGATCGTGGCCTTCCTGATATGGGGCCGGATGATCGACCGCGGGTCGTCGATCCGCCTCACGCTTCTCAATACCGTCGTGACGCTGCTCATCCCGATCGGCTACATCGCCGCCGCCGACGTGTGGCTCCTGATCCCGGTCGCGATCGTCGGCGGGATCGTGAACGCGGGAGGCGAGATCACGTTCTTCACGAACATCGTCCAGATCGCGCCGCGCGACAAGATCGGCGAGTACGCGACCGCGCAGTCGCTGCTCATGGGGATCCGCGGCACCGCCGCCCCCTTCGTGGCCGCGGCGCTCCTCGGTGTCGCCGATCCGCGCGTCGTTCTCCTCATCGGCGTGATCTTCATGACCGCGGGCTGCGCGATCATGGCCGGCGCCGTGCGCCTGATCGCGCCGACAGGCATCACGACCTCCCGCGTGGTTGTGCAGAGCCCCGCCGATTAGGCCCGGAGCGGAACTCCGCTCGCGCGCATCGCGTTCGCGAATCGGTCGGCGATCAGCTGGTAGCCCTCATCGGACGGATGGAAGCCGTCCTGGGACACCGTCCCCGTCGAGACGAGCGCGGCGCTGCCCGTGAAGAGATCGACGACCTTGACGCGACCCGGGTTCTTCGCCGCGATCGCCGCGATGGCGTCGTTGTAGGCCTGGATGCCCGCCAGGAGACGCGTCTTGTCGGCGCCGGCGTAGACAGGGACCGCTCTGAGATCGGGGACGTTGCCGACGAAGATCGTCGCGCTTGTCTTCTGCACCAGGCCGTCGACGATCTGTCCTAGCGAGTCGGCGAACGATGCGGGCTCGATCGTCGCGTTGATGTCGTTGACCGCGAGCCAGACCGAGATGAGGTTCGGTTTCTGCGCGATCGCGCCCGGCAGCTGCTGCGAGACCGCCTGCAGAGTCAGCGAACCCGAGACACCGAGGTTCGTGTATGGCGGAGATCCCGCCGGGAGACGTGCCGCGACGAGCGCGGGCCACGACCCCTTCGCGGGATCGCTCGCGCCGACTCCGACCGTGTCGGATGCGCCGATGGCGACGTATTTGAGGCCCAAGCTCACCGTCGCTGTGGCCGTGGCGCTGGCCGTTGCGCTTGCTGCTGCGTTGCTCGGCGAGGCAGTCGATCCCCGCGTTGGCGAGGGCTGGACCGCAGGTGCGGCAGAGCACGCGCTCGCGAACGCCGCGCAGATCACGGTGATGACCGCCAGTTCACCTTTCCACATCGCTACAATTGTCTTGCCTCGACGGGGCCACGGGGATGCGTGGTTTCGACAGGGCAGGCAGACGGACCGCCGCGAGCCGAGGAACGCCGTTCCTCCTCGTTAATCCGAACGGCAGGCAGACAACTGCCAACACTTCTTACGCTCTCGCTGCCTAGTCAGTGAGACGTCCTCCCGGTCTCCGCTCCGCGGGCCGGGAAGGGCGATATAAGCGGAGCTGCGGCCCGCCGATCGGCCGGTAGGCGGGCTCAAGTAAACCGACCTGGCGAGAACGGGAAGCGTGTCGGTGCGCGCCTCGTTCCGTGAGACAAAAAAACGCCGACTACGCTCGTAGACGCGATCCGCGCGCAAGCCTTGGACGGGGAGTTCGACCCTCCCCCATCTCCACAGAACTAGGAGGCCGGCGGAGGGAGCCGCAGCTCACTCCGGCCGGCCGACGACGTTCTGGAAGGCGCGTAGCGCCCTCCAGGGACTTGGGGCCCACACAATGCGCCCGTGCCGCTCATCCTTTTTGTGTTCGCGCTGGTCGGTGGCGCCATCGCCGCGATCTTCGCGCCGCTCTACCTCGATCTCTTCCGCCGGGAGCTCTCGCGGGCCGACGAGATGGAGGAAACCGCCAAGGGTCTCGGTCTTCGTTTCTCGACGACCGATCCCGCTTACCCCGGGTCGACCGCCTTCCGCTATCCATTCGAGCTCTTCTCACGCGGCATCGAGCAGACCTGCGAGAACTTCGTGACGGGGACGATCGGCCGCGTCGACGTGGTCGCGTTCGATTTTCTGTACCGCCTGCGGCTCGACTCCGACGAGGAACCCAACGAGCACGCGCGATCGGAGCCGATTCGCTTCAGCTGCGCGGTCGCGACCGTCGACGGCGACCGCCCGCACGTCGTCATCGAGCCGGCATCGGCGCCGTTGCCCGTTCGCGCCGATGGCGAACCCGTCCGTCTCGAGTGGGGCGACTTCAACGGGCGGTACCGCGTGATCTCGCCGGACCGCGGATTCGCCGCCGCGCTCCTCGATGTCGGGCTCATGGCGTGGCTCGTCGACGAGGCGCCGCCCCTTGCGTTGACGTGGGAGATCCAGCGCGACCAGGTGCTCTGCCGCGCGCCGAGCCTCGCGCCGAAAGACGTCGCCGCACTCGTGACCGCGCTGCCGGAGTTCGCGCGCCGGATCGATCGAGGCGCTTCGGACTAGTCAGGCGTACGAGATCAGCTCGAGCAGAGTCCCGTCGGGATCTCGGAAATACACGCTCGTCCCGCGGCCCTTCGCTCCGCCGCGGGTCATCGGTCCCGCCTCAACTCGGACGCCGCGCGCGCGGAGGTGCTCGAGCGCCTCTTCGATCGCGCCGTCCCATTCGAAGCAGAGGTCGCTATTTCCGGGGGCGACTGGGATTCGCGCGACCATCGCCGGCCGCGTTCCGGGACCGTGCACGTTCAACTGCTGCCCGCCCACTCGGTAAGCGACGCGCCCATCGATCTCGACGATCTCCACACCGAGCACGTCGCGGTAGAAGGCGTTCGAGCGCTCCAAATCGCTGACCGCGATGACGACGTGGTCCAGGCGCACGCCCGCACGATACGAGCGAGGGGCGGAATAGACACTCGGAGAGTTCCGTTACGAACGTGTCGTGCGGCGCCCGCCGCAGGAGGGATCTTTCATGATGATCACGTCCGTCATCACCACCGATCTCGCGCTCGCGCTCGTCCGCGCCGTCGTCGGCCTGGTCATCGCGGCGCATGGCGCGCAAAAAGTCCTCGGAGTGTGGGGCGGGCCAGGCCTCGCAGGTTGGACTCAAGGCATCACCCGCATGGGTATGCGGATGCCGGTCTTCTGGGCGTGGGTATCGGCATTCGCCGAGCTCGCCGGGGGTATCGCGTTCGCGCTCGGCTTCCTGCTGCCGGTCGTCGCGGCTGCGTTGACGATACAGATGAGCGTCGCTATCGCGCGTGCACACTGGGCCAAAGGCTTCTGGAACTCGAAGGGCGGTATCGAGTTCCCGTTCGCGCTCGGAGCGATCGCCGCGATCAACGGCGTCGCCGAGCCCGGCGCGTACTCCCTCGATCGGGTGCTCGGCCTGCCGGCCATGGGCGCGGGCGTCTTCGCCGCCGCGCTCGTCGTGGGCGCGGTCGCCTACCTGGTCGGCGCGCGAGCCGTCGGCACGGAACCAGCGAAGGTGAGTCGCCCGGCCTGATCCTCGCGCCGAGCGCGACCCGTTTATCCTCTCGGGGCGGGGAGGTCGTCCGTGAAAGAAGCGCTCGTGCGGCTCGACGCGTTGATGAACCGCCTCGTGGAGGCGGACCAGACCGGATCGGGTATCGATCCGCTTCGCATCGCGAACGAGCTCGGCCAGATCCGGCAGCTTCTCGCGGAGGCGCCGGCCGTTGTGCGCGCGAAGGGCGGTCAGAAGCACTTCCGGTGCGAAGCCTGCGGGACGATCTCACACGGCGAGCGCGAGCCCGAGCGCTGTCCCACCTGCGGCGGGCGCAAGTTCTTCGCCGCGGACATCGAGCAGCCATTCGTGGAGTCGGGGGCCGGCTAGACCGCACGTTCGAACCAAACTGTGACAAAGCGAACATTGCGCCGATTGGTTTGGTCTCCATATAGTTCATCTCCCTAACTATTCGGAGGCTGAACATAATGACCATCGCGCCGGAGCGACCCGCCTCGCGAGCGCCGACCACCGAGGACGCCCGTCTCGCGGGGATGTTGTTGTCGCTCCTGCCCAGGATCGGAAAGATCGCCGGGCAGGTCGCGCACGAGCGTGGCGCGATGACCCTGGAGCGCGCCCGCATCCTGTGGCAGCTTGTGGAGTCGCCACGACGCAGCGGCGAGATCGCACAGCGCTGCGGGCTCACGCCCGCGTCTGTGTCCGAGCTCGTCGACTCTCTGGAGCGCGATGGTTTCGTTCGCCGCTCAGAGGATCGGAACGACCGGCGCGTCGTCGTCGTCGAAATCAGCGCTCGCGGGCGGCGCGAGATCGAACGCGTGGGCGAGCTCATGACCGCGCCCGTCGCGAAGATCATCGCCGGCCTGTCGGCCGACAAGCGCTCGCGCATCGCCGCCGCGCTCGCCGATTTACAGGAGGCGTTCGGCGCCCCAAAGGAGTCAACAAATGTCCGTTGAATTGCCACGCAACGCACGAATCCTTGCGACCGTGGGGGTCGGCCTCGCCCTGTTTCTCGCGGCTCTCGACCAGACGATCGTCGGGACGGCCCTCCCGCACATCGTCGCCGACCTGAACGGCCTCGACTACTTCGCGTGGGTCGCGACGGCGTACCTCGTGACATCGACGACGCTCACGCCGATCGCCGGCAAGCTCGGTGACCTCTTTGGCCGTAAGCCCTTCCTTCTGGGCGGCATGATCGGCTTCGTCCTCGCGTCCGCCCTCTGCGGGCAGGCCCAAAACATGGCGGAGCTGATCGCCTTCCGCGGCATTCAAGGGATCTTCGGCGGCGTGCTTTTCGCGAGCGTGTTCGCCACCATCGGCGACCTCTACGCGCCGGCGGAACGCGCGAAGCTACAGGGAGTCTTCGGCGGCATCTTCGGCATCGCCTCGGTGGTCGGACCCACCGTCGGCGGTTATCTCACCGACAACCTCAGCTGGCGTTGGGTCTTCTACGTGAACGTTCCCGTGGGCGTCCTAGCGATCCTCGTGTGCTTCGTGACCCTTCCCGCGGTCGTGCACCAGGCATCCTGGCGCGATATCGATTTCGCGGGCGCGTTCACGCTCGCGGCCACGCTTGTCCCGCTTCTGATCGCGCTTTCCATCACCCAGAATCACGACCTCACGTCTCCTGAAGTGCTGGGACTTCTCGCCCTCGCCGCGGTCATGGCCGTGACCTTCTTCCTCATCGAGCGGCGCAATCCGCATCCCGTCGTGCCATTCGATCTGTGGAAGAACCCCACATTCGCCGTGTCGACGGCCATCGGTTTCCTTCTCGGGTTCTCGATGTTCGGGGCGATCATCTTCGTGAGCCTCGTCTATCAGGGTGTCCTCGGGATCCCGGCGACGAACTCGGGACTGCTCATCACCCCACTCATGGTCGGCCTGATCAGCGCGAGCGTCGTCACCGGCCAGCTCATGGTCCGGATCAAGCGATACCGCTACCTCGGCACCGTTGGAGCCGCGCTCCTGACGATCGGTCTCGTCCTGCTCGCGCAGGTCACCGTGGGGACGCCTGAGATCGAGGTCGTGCGCGACCTCGTCCTCGTTGGGCTTGGTGTCGGCGTTGGCATGCCCCTTTATCTGAACGCTACGCAGAGCGCGGTGGACGCGAGATTCCTCGGCGTCGTTTCGAGCCAGATCCAGTTCTGGCGCAACATCGGGAGCACGGTCGGCGTTGCGCTCCTCGGCTCGGTGCTTGGGCACGAGCTCGGGCAGAAGATCGCCGCCGCTGTCCCCCCGCAGCTCGCGGGCGCGGTCTCCGCGAACGCCGGCAACGCGCAGGCCATCTTCAGCCCGACTGCTACTCAAGGGATCCCGGCGCCGATCCTTCTTGCGATCCGGGGTGCGCTCGCCGCGTCGCTCCACGACGTGTTCCTCATCGCCGCCGGCGTCGCAGCTCTCGCGGTGGTCGTCTCGGTCTTCCTCCAAGAGGTCCCTCTTCGCGGTCGGACCGAGCGGGTTCGGCAGCCCGAGGTCGAGACCGCTCCGGCTTTCGGCGGGTAGTCATCCGTGCTGATCCGTCTGCTCCGGAGGTACATCGCACCGTATCGGCGCCAGATCGCGATCGTCACGGCGATCCTGCTGCTCCAATCGGTCGGCAACCTCTATCTGCCCAATCTCAACGCCGACATCATCAACAACGGCGTCGCCAAGGGTGATACCGACTACATCTGGCGGACGGGCGCCGTGATGCTCGGGATCACGTTGGTGCTCGGCCTTTTCGCGATCGTGGCGGTGTACTTCGCCTCACAGGCGTCGATGAGCGTCGGCCGCGACGTCCGAGGCGCGGTTTTCGATCGCGTGCAGAGCTTTTCGGCGCGCGAGATGAACCGCTTCGGAACAGCTTCGCTCATCACCCGCAATACGAACGACGTTCAGCAGGTGCAGCTCTTCGTGCTGATCGCGCTCACGATCCTGGTGAGCGCACCGATCATTGCGATCGGCGGCATCGTCATGGCCATTCGCGAGGACGCGACGCTCTCGTGGCTCCTCGTCGTGATCGTCCCGCTCATGGCCGCGGTCATCGGCGTATTGCTCATGCGAGCGGTCCCCCTCTTCCGGCAGGTCCAGGTGAAGATCGACCGGATCACGGAAGTGCTGCGGGAGCAGATCACCGGCGTGCGCGTCGTACGGGCATTCATCCGCGTGCGATCCGAGCGCGAACGGTTCGAGACAGCGAACGCGGATCTCACCGACACCTCGCTCCGCGTGAACCGGATCTTCGCGCTCGCGTTCCCGTCCCTTCTCGCGATCATGAACCTGTCCACGGTCGCGATCCTGTGGTTCGGCGCCGGGCTCGTCGATCGTGGCGACATGCCGATCGGCAACCTCACCGCATTCCTGCAGTACATCATGCAAATCCTCTTCGCGGTGATGACCGCGGTTTTCATGGTCATCCTCATCCCGCGCGCTGAGGCGAGCGCGCAGCGGATCGTTGAAGTGCTCGAGACGACGTCGTCGATCACCGAACCGCTGCGCCCGATCGCGCCCCAGCGACTCTCAGGCCTTGTCGCGTTTGCGGACGTCACGTTCGCGTACCCGCACGGCGAACGCCCGGTCCTGCGTGGCCTTACGTTCGAGGCGCGACCGGGACGCACCACCGCGATCATCGGTGGCACCGGCTCCGGAAAGACCACTGTCGTGAGCCTCGTGACGCGCAGCTTCGACGTCACCTCGGGCGCCGTGCTGGTCGATGGCGTGGATGTGCGCGAACAGGCTCTCGAAGGCCTGTGGGCACGGATCGGCCTTGTTCCGCAGGCCGCGTATCTGTTCAAGGGCACGGTCGCGCAGAACCTCCGCTTCGGCAACGAAAACGCCACCGACGCGGAGCTCTGGCGTGCGCTCGAGGTCGCGCAGGCTCGGGATTTCGTCGCGGCGATGCCTGGCCAGCTCGAGGCGTCGATCGACCAGGGCGGGACCAATGTCTCGGGCGGACAGCGCCAGCGGCTCGCGATCGCACGCGCGATCGCGAAACGTCCGGCCATCTACCTCTTCGACGACTGCTTCTCTGCGCTCGATGCCGGCACCGACGCGCGGCTTCGCATGGCTCTCAAGGCCGAGACCGGAGACGCGACTGTGATCATCGTCGCGCAACGCGTGAGCACGATCCTGCACGCCGATCACATCGTCGTGCTGGACGAAGGACGTGTCGTGGGAAGCGGCACGCATGACGAGCTCATGCGGACGAGCGCTGGATACCGCGAGATCGTCGAATCGCAGCTCGGGGCCGCCGCGGCATGATGATGGGAAGGCCGCAGGGTCGCGGCCCGGGCGGGCGGCCGCAGGCGGGCCAGCGCGGCGGCCCATTTATGGGGCTCAGCGCGCCGGTCGAGCGGTCGAAGGATTTCCGCGGGACGCTCAAGAAGCTGCTTGCGCGCCTTCGTTCCGAGCGCCTCGTGCTCGCCGTGGTCGTCGTGCTCGGCTCGGTCAGCGTCGTCTTCAGCGTCATCGGCCCAAAGATCACGGGGAATGCCATGAACGTCATCTTCGATGGAGTGCTCGGAAAGGCCCTTCCCGCTGGACTCCAGAAGGAACAGGCGGTCGAGTTGCTGCGGGCGCGCGGTCAGGGTCAGCTCGCGGATGTGCTCGCCGCCAGCAACGCGGTCCCAGGGGCCGGCATCGACTTCAAGGCGCTCGCCCAGGTGCTCGCGCTCGCCGTGCTCGCTTACGTCCTCGCGTCGCTCCTCGCGTGGGCGCAGGCCTACATCATGGCCGGCGTCGCGCAGCGGACCGTGTACGGCTTGCGGCGCGAGGTCGAGGAGAAGCTGGCGCGGCTGCCGCTCCGCTACTTCGACAGCCACGCGCATGGTGATCTCCTGAGTCGCGTGACGAACGACGTCGACAACATCGCGACGACCCTTCAGCAGGGCCTTTCGCAGCTGCTCACGGCCGCGCTCACCGTGATCGGGGTTCTGGCGATGATGCTATGGATCAGCCCGCTGCTCGCCTTGATCTCGGTCATCACGATCCCGCTGTCGTTCGCTGTCACGATCGTGATCGCAGGACGCTCGCAGAAGGAGTTCATCGCCCAGTGGGCGGAGACCGGCGCCCTGAACGGGCACGTCGAGCAGATGCACAGCGGGCACGCACTCGTTCAGGTCTTCGGCCGCCGAGTGAGCGCGATCCAGCAGTTCAACGACCAGAACGAACGGCTCTACCGCGCCAGCTTCCGCGCGCAGTTCCTCTCCGGGATCATCCAGCCCGCCATGCAGTTCCTCTCCAACCTGAACTACGTCGGCGTGGCCGTCATCGGCGGGTTTCGCGTCGCATCCGGCGCGATGAGCCTCGGCGACGTAACGGCATTCATCGCCTATTCGCGGCAGTTCACGATGCCTCTCCTGCAGATCGCCTCGCAGTTGAACCTTCTGCAATCCGGGCTTGCTTCGGCGGAGCGCGTATTCGAATTCCTCGGCGCGCCCGAAGAGACCCCGGACCGCGTCGGCGCCACGGCGCCGCGGACGACGAGCGGCCACGTCGAGTTCGACCGTGTCTCCTTCCGGTACCTCCCGGATAAGCCCCTCATCGAGGACTTCTCGCTCGACGTACGCCCAGGAGAGACCGTCGCCATCGTCGGGCCAACTGGTGCCGGGAAGACCACGATCGTGAATCTGCTGATGCGCTTCTACGACATCGATGGCGGCGCGATCCGTCTCGATGGGACGGACATTCGCGAGCTGCCGCGAGACGCGGTCCGGCGCGCGTTCGGCATGGTGCTCCAGGACAGCTGGTTGTTCGCCGGCTCGGTCCGGGACAACATCGCGTACGGAAAAGAAGGCGCCTCGCTGGACGAGATCGTCTCTGCGGCGACGGCCGCTCACGTCGATTCGTTCGTTCGTACGCTTCCGGACGGGTACGACACGCTTCTGGAAGAAGAGGCGTCGAACATCTCGGCGGGTCAACGGCAGCTCATCACGATCGCGCGCGCGTTCCTCGCGGATCCGAGCATCCTCATCCTCGACGAGGCCACGAGCAACGTCGACACGCGCACCGAGGTGCTCATCCAGCAGGCGATGGCGCGGCTGCGTCAGGGCCGCACCTCCTTCGTCATCGCCCACCGCCTCTCGACGATCCGTAACGCCGACGAGATCGTCGTCATGGACGGCGGACGGATCGTGGAGCTGGGCGATCATGCCGAGCTCCTCCGCAAGCAAGGCTTCTACTACGACCTCTACCAGAGCCAGTTCGCCGAGACCGTCGGTGTAGACGCGGCCGGTCGCGCCAACATCCCACTACTCCAACCGGCCGGATAAAGCGGAGTCGCGACGTCGGGTGCCGGGGTCAGCCTCGGCCTACGCGCCTCTTGATGGCGGCATCCATTTCGCGCGTCGCCTCGCGTTCCTTGATCACCTGCCGCTTGTCGAAGCGCTTGCGGCCGCGAGCGACGCCCAGCTCGATCTTCGCTCTGCCGTGCTTCACGTACATCCGGAGCGGGACGAGCGTGTAGCCCTTCTGAGCGATAGTGCCGACGAGAAGGCCGATCTCCTCCTTGTGGAGAAGGAGCTTGCGCGGGCGCAGGGGATCGTGGTTGTCCTGCGCCGAGTTCGCCCACGGCGCGATGTGCACGTTGCGCAGCCATACCTCGCCGTTCTCGACGCGCGCGTACCCATCGCGCAGGTTCGCGTGACCCGCACGGAGTGACTTGATCTCGGTACCGCGCAGCGCGATGCCAGCCTCGAGCCGACGTTCGATCTGATAGTCGAAGTGGGCCTTGCGGTTCTCGGCGAGCTGGAGTTCCCGCGCCGGTTCGGCGGGAGGCGCATCGGTCTTTCGGGAAGGCATCGCGAGGAGATTAGGCGGTGAAAACGAAGAGCGGCGGCATCTCTGCCGCCGCTCTCCTTTGCCGGGTCACCAAAGACCCAGAGCGTTAGTGCGCGATCACCTCAGTTGGATTCATTCCGAAAGGCTGAAGTGAGCTCACATGGGTCTTTGGATTCCCACTGGCATCGCCCACTCCACATCACCTCCTTTCTTTCGGAAACGATGCTACATGGCTGCCAATTACCGTCAATGTCGCCAGGGATTCACTACCGCGCGCGTCTCGCGCCAACGGAATGCGGAAGCGTTAAGTGAGGAGTAATCCGCCTGCGGCGGATTACGGCAGGTACCCCATCGGGTTGACTGCGCGGCCATTCGCGATCGTCATGAAGTGAAGGTGTGGACCGGTCGTCCATCCGGTCATCCCGACGTACGCGATGATCTGGCCCGCCGACACGGTCTGCCCGACGGACACGATCGGCCAGTGCAGGTCGTCGAGGTGACCGTAGAGCGTCGAGAAGTTGAAGCCGTGCGCGATGATCACGACCACCGCGGTGTCGCCGTACGCGAGGTAGGGGCGACCAACGGTCACCACCTTGCCGTCCGACGCCGCGCGGATCGGGGTGTACTTGGGCGCCGCGATGTCGATGCCGTTGTGGAAGCCGCCCCAGCGCGCGCCGAAGCCTGACGTGATCGGTCCGCGGAGCGGCCACATCGCGAGCTTCGAACCGTTGAACGCGCCGAGCCCGCTGCCGCCGGCCGCCTGTGCCGCGAGGGACTCGTACTGCGCCTCGGCCTCGTCGAGCTGTCGCGTCAAATTCGCGGTCGTCTGGTTGGTCTGGCTTACCTGGCCCTGCGCGGACTGCTTCTGCTGCGCCGCGACCTGCCGCGACGCCGACTCGGCGTCGATGGACGTCTGCACCTCGGCGACGAGCTTGTCGTATTTCGTCTTCGCGTCCGCGAGCTGAGAGCGCTGGGTCGTGATCTGGTCGGCGAGGCCAAGCATCTCTTTCTCTTTCGTGGAGGCTTGATCCTGCTTGTCCTGCGTGTCGGCCCGGAGCGTGCGGATCTCGTTCGCGAGCTGCACGTCCTGCCGGTTGATGAAGATCATCGCCTGCAGGCGATTGGCGAATTCAGTCAGCGACGAGGATGAAAGGAGCATTTCGAGCGGGCTGACCAGGGCCTGCCGGTAGGTCGTGCGCAGATGGCGCGCGTACAGGTCTTCCTGCGCGGCGAGCTGCTTGCTCTCCTCCGCGGATTCGGCCTTCAGCGAGTCCGTGAGCGCCCTCGTCTCGTCGAGCTGGAACGTGACGAGCGCGAGCTGCTCCTCGGCGATCTGTATCTGATAGAAGAGCTGGTCGGCTTCGGACTGCGCGTTCGCCTGCTTGTCGGCGAGATCGGAGATCCGGGCGTTGGTCTGGTTCACGACCGCCTGGAACTGGTTGGCCACGGCCTGGTACCGCTCGGCGTTCGCGCGGGAGATCTGGACGGCGCGCTCCAGCTCTTCCTTACGCTTCAGCGCGGCGGTGATGGGGTCGTCAGCGGAAGCTGGCTGCGCGAAAGAAGCGAGGACCGCGCCGACAACGAACGCGACCGTGGTCGCGCGCGCGGCGCGCATCCTCCAAACCCCACCTCCCCGAGCGGTTTCCCGGGGAGTTCCCATGCGTTGCGCATCGTCGCACCGCGCGGAGGCCGGGGTCAAGGCTCTGCGGAGTCTCATTTGGCGAGGTGCGCCCGCACCGAGAGCATCGCTCCCCCTCCGCCGACGGCGAGCGCGAGGGCAAACACGCTGCCCACGAGCTGCCAGACGAAGGTCGTCCCGAACGAGAGCGGGAGGATTTCGATGAAGTTCACCATCGCTCCCATGACCGGTCCGGCCGCCACGAGAACGACGACGGTCGCGGCCACGGCGCCGAGCGCGCCCACAAGCATTCCCTCGAGGATGAAGGGCCACCGCACGAACCAGTCGGTGGCGCCGACGAGCTTCATGATCTCGATCTCGTCCCGCCTGGCGTGCACTGCGATGCGGATGGTGTTCACGATCACGAAGAGGGCGACGATCAGCATCATCGCGAGCACGGCGATCCCGCCGATCGACAGGACCCGCGTGATGGTCAAGAGCTTGTCGACGACCTGCGGGTTGTCGACGACGTCGCTGACGACGCCCTTTCCTACCTCGTCGCGGAGGGAGGCGGCGACCCGCGGCGCGTCCTGGGCGTGGGCGAGCTTGATCTCGAGCGAGTCCTGTAGGGGGTTCGACGACGTGTCGACGATCTGGATGTCCGGCCGCCTCGCGGCAATGTCGACGAGGCGGGCCATCGCCTGGTCCTTGGTGACGTAGTCGACCCGAGAGACCGCCGGGTCGGCTTCGATGCGCGCACGAAGAGCGAGGACATCCGAAACGCGAGCGTTGTCCTCCAGGAAGATCGCGAGCTCGACCTTCGACTCGAGGACGCCGACGGCCGCCTGAAGGCCCCGGTCAGTCGCGAGGAAGAACGCGAAGAGCAGGAGCATGAGACCGATCGTGAACGTCGAGGCAATGCTCATGACGGGGTTCCGCCAAAAGCCCTGCGCGGCTGTGGTGCCGATGTATTCGAGGCGCCTCATGCCGCGTACTGGCCCTCGCGCTCGTCGCGGACGACCATCCCGTGATCGAGGTGGACGACGCGGCGCCGGAGCGCGTTGACGATCTCGGCGTTGTGGGTCGCCATGAGCATCGTCGTCCCGAGCTCGTTGACCCGAACGAGGAGCTTAATGATCTCCCAGCTCGTGACCGGATCGAGGTTTCCGGTCGGCTCGTCGGCGATCAGGATCTTCGGCCGGCTCACCAGCGCTCGCGCGATCGCGGTGCGCTGCTTCTCACCACCCGACAGCTGGTCCGGGAAGTGTTCGCGGCGCTGCGAAAGGCCGACGAGCGCGAGCGCGCGCTCGGTCTCCTCGCGTACCTCCTCGCCGGAGTGCCCGGTGACCAGAAGCGCGAAGCCGACATTTTCCGCGACGGTCTTGCGAGGGAGAAGCTTGAAGTCCTGGAACACGACGCCGACGCGCCGGCGAAGCTTCGGCACTGCCGATCGGCGCATGCGGACGACGTCCTGGCCGTCGACCCACACGCGGCCGGACGACGGGAGCTCTTCGCGGATGAGAAGGCGGATGAGGCTGGACTTGCCAGCGCCCGAAGAGCCGACGAGAAAGACGAAGTCCCCCGAGTCGATCTCGAGGTCCACGTCGCGGAGAGCGTCGGTACCGTTCGGATAACGCTTGCTGACGTCGTCGAGCGTGATCAGTTCGTTGCCCCTCCCAAGGAGCGCCACCATACCGGGGCCATCGCTTGGGACAACGTCAAATCGGTCGAAGAAAGTACCGTTGGGGTCTCTTTGCTACGCACCCCTGACAAGCATGCGCCGCGATTGCAACCCGCTTGGGTGCGTGTCAGCGGCCTTCGGCGGCTCAGCGGGGCAGGTCGAGCTGCGTCTGCGCCGGACGGGTCATGGTGAACGTCGCTATCGACGCGATCTTCGTTTCTCCGACGGCCATGACTTTGACGCCCATCGTGGCGCGACCGAGAGCGCGCACCTGCTCGAGCGGCGTGCGGATCACGACGCCGTTTGAGGTGATGAGAAGGATCTCCTGCGTGCCCTCGTCGACCATCTGGATCGCCGCCACATTGCCGGTCTTCGGCGACAGCGCCGCGAGGATCACCCCCTGGCCGCCCCGTCCCTGCGTCGGGAATTCCGCGACGGCGGTCCGTTTACCAAAGCCGTTCTCGGTGACCGAGAGCGCCTGGGTCCGAGGCCGAGCGATCCCCATGCCGACGACCTCGTCGCCCTTCTGCAGCCGGATGCCGGTGACGCCCTGCGTTTGCCGTCCCATCGGCCGCGCGTCGGTAGCCTTGAAAGTGATCGCCTTGCCTTTTCGGGTGGCGAGGAGGATCCGGTCCTGCGACGTGCACGGCGCGACCCACGCCAGCTGATCGCCCTTCCGAAGGGCGATCGCGATGAGGCCGGCGCGCCTGACGTTCGCGTATTCGGAGAGTGGCGTCTTCTTGATGAAGCCCTTGCGCGTCGCCATGACGAGGTGCTCGGCCGAGCTCGTGTCGCGCAGGGCGACGAGCGCAGAGACGCGCTCTCCGGCCTGCATCGCTTCGAGGATGTTCTGGATGGGTGTCCCCTTCGCGGTCCGGCTCGCATCCGGTAGCTCGAAGACCTTCAGGGCGAAGACGCGGCCGCGGTCGGTGAAGACGTATAGGCGATCGTGGGTGCGCGCGACGACCAGATAGTCGACGTCATCTTCGTCACGCGTACCCATGCCGATCACACCGCGGCCCCCGCGGTGCTGGGCGCGATATGTCGAAAGCGGCATGCGCTTCACGTAGTTCCGGCTCGACACGGTGATGACGACGTCTTCGTCGGCGACGAGCTCCTCCGCGGAGAGCTGGCGCGGCGTGTCGTCGACGACCTCGGTGCGGCGATCGTCCCCGAATTTCGTCGCGATCTCGTCGAGGTCCTGCTTGATGAGGGCGAGGATCCTGCGCGGGCTCGCGAGGATCGACTCGAGCTCCGAGATCAGCTTGATCGTTTCGCGGTAGTCGTCGTCGAGCTTCTGGCGCTCGAGTCCGGAGAGCCGGCGGAGCTGCATGTCGAGAATCGCCTTCGCCTGCAGTTCAGTGAGTCCGAACCCTTCCCGCAGTTTGCCCACGAGCAGGACTTCCTGGCCCTTATGCCCGCGGATGAGCTTGATGATCTCGTCGATGTGATCGTGCGCGATCTTGAGGCCCTCGAGGATGTGCGCGCGCTCCTTCGCCTTCCGGAGGTCGTGGTCGGTACGGCGCCGGATGACCTCGCGCCGGTGATCTACGTGGTGCTGGAGGATCTCCTTGAGTGAGAGGGTCCGCGGCTGCTGGTCGACGAGCGCGAGCATGTTGAAGTTGAACGCCGACTGCATCGCGGTGTGCTTGAAGAGGTTATTCAGAACGAGGGTCTTGTCGTCGTCGCGCTTGATCTCGATGACGATGCGCATTCCCTCGCGGTCGCTCTCATCGCGAATGTCGGATATGCCCGCGAGCTTCTTATTCTGGACGAGGTCTGCGATCTTCTCGATGAGCGACGCCTTGTTCACCGCGTAGGGCAGCTCGGTCACGATGATGGCGTCGCGGTTGCCGCGGAGCTGCTCGTTGTGCGCTTTTGCGCGCGCGATGATGCGTCCGCGGCCCTGCGCATACGCCCTGCGGATCGCGTCGACTCGCTCCGCTGCGCCTGTTTCGACATTGCGTTGCTCGTCGAACCGGTAGATGACGCCGCCGCCTGGGAAATCGGGGCCGACCACGGTCTCGCAGAGGTCGTCGGTGGTCAGCTCGGGGTCGTCGATCAAACGCTTCGTGGCGGCCACGATCTCGCGGAGGTTGTGCGGCGGGATGTTGGTCGCCATCCCGACGGCGATGCCGGCCGACCCGTTCACAATGAGATTCGGAATGCGTGCCGGCAGGACCGTAGGCTGCTGATGCCGGTTGTCGTAGTTCGGCATCCAGTCGACGGTCTCTTTTTCGATGTCCGCGAGCATCTCGGTGGAGATAGCGGCGAGGCGGGCCTCGGTGTACCGCATGTGGGCCGGCGGGTCGTCGTCGATCGAGTTGTGCACGAACACGCCGACGGCGAGCGCGAAGTTCTGGGTGAGGTCAACGGTGAGGTCGTAGACATCCGCGCGGCCCGCAGGCTCGACCTTGCTCACCTTCTGGGTCAGGCTCGCCGGGATCGGGAAGGCCCCCGTGCGGTGGAGACGCTCGGGGATGGCGCTCCGCGAGAAGGGCATGAGCTGATCCTTCGCCTTCAGCTGCTGAGCCTCCCGGTACGTCCCGTCGCGAAGCATGAACCGGTGGTCGGGCGTGCAGACGATCTCCGCACCTGACTCGAGGGTGACCTTCACGACCGGGTCGTTGCGGCGCACGAGGCGCGGCGCGCGGAGCGGCTTGATGCGGACGTTCCGGTGCGGATCGACGGTGAAGATCTCCGCACGCAGGCCCTTGTGCGCCATCTCGACGAGCTCGGTGAACGGCTTCTGATCTCCGTTGTACAGCTCGACCTTCGTCTCGCCGGTGAAGCAGCCGAAGTTTCCCTGGCCCTGCACCAGCGGATATCGCGCCGCGAAGTCCTGGGCGAGACGGACCAGGGCGTCGTATATCGGAACGTCGCCGTGCGGGTGGTATTTCGCCATCACCACGCCGACGACGTTCGCCGACTTGCGGAACGGCCGATCGTTCCGCAGGCCCTCCTCCAGCATCGTGTAGAGGATCCGGCGCTGAACGGGTTTGAGGCCGTCGCGAACATCGGGCAGCGCGCGAGCAACGATCACGCTCATCGAGTAGTCGAGGTACGCCTGGCGCATCTCGTGCTCGAGCTCGACGCCGATCACGCGGTCGTTCGTTGGTTCTTCTATCACTCCGTTACCTGCTCAATCTCTCGGCTGCGCCTCGAGACCCGCGCAACACTGGCCACGCCTTGCTCGGCTAGCGGGGGCCCCTGCCCCCTCACTCCTCGCGAGTGAATCGCTCGTCGCTCGTCCCTAAATACCCAATCACTCATCTAGGTTCTCCCGTGCTCCCTCGCGCGTTCCTCGTCCTCCACGGCTGCCTTGACCCGAGCGAAGGCGCCATCGGTGCCCGCGTAGCGCTGCTCGAGCTCGCGGCGGCGGCCTTCTGGCATCCGCAGAAACGTGGCCTCGGCCTCGGCCAACACCGTGCCGTCGTTGGCACGTGCGACCGTACCGTGCGTCTCGATCAGGCGCCCGCGGTCGCGCGCGATCTCGCCGACGACAAGCAGGTCCTCACCGATCGGAACCGGCTGCCGGAACGTGACGCTGATCTTCGCGGTCACGCCCCAGATGCCCTGGTGGAAGATCGCCCAGCCCATGGCCTCGTCCAGGAGTGCCGTCACGACCCCACCGTGAAGCAGACCGTCGTAGCCCTGATGGCGTTGCACCGCCGTGTAGCGCGCTTCGGCACGATCGCGGGACACCTCGAACTCGAGGCGCAGCCCGCCGGGATTGAGCTGCCCGCATGCGAAGCACCAATGCTGGAAGTCGACACCGAGCTCCGAAAGCCTTGCCACTAAATGTCGAGGGCTGCCTTGTTCGCGTTCGCCATGATCCACTTCTTTCGACCCTCGACCTCGTTGCCCATGAGCTCGTCGAACACGAGGTCCGCCCGCTCCGCATCTTCGAGCGTGACGCGCCGAAGCGTCCGGGTGGCTGGGTTGAGCGTCGTGTCCCAGAGCTGGTCCGCGTTCATCTCGCCGAGTCCTTTGTACCGCGCGATCGCCGGCTCGCGTCCGCCCTTTCCATCGTCGGTACCTTCGTCGGTATTGGTTGAGGCGACGTCGGACTGCTCCTCGGCCTCCTCGGCGGCGCGGCGACGGGTGCGCGCCGTCGCCTTGTCCCCGTCAGCGGCGGCCTTCTCGCCCGCGGCCTTCTTTCGGTCGTCGCGCTTGGCCCTCGCGTTGGTCTTCAGCTCCTTGATCGCCTTGTCTCGCTCGTTGTCCGAGTACGCCCAGCGGACGTCCTTGCCGAGCTGCAGCCGGTACAGAGGTGGCTGGCCGATGTAGATGCGTCCGTCTTCGACGAGCGGCCTGAAGTGCCGATACAGCAAGGTAAGCAGGAGCGTTCGGATGTGCGACCCGTCGACGTCGGCGTCCGCGAGCAGGATCGTCCGGCCGTAGCGGAGCTTCTTGATGTCGAAGTAATCCCCGATTCCCGTGCCGAGCGCGGTGATGAGCGCCTTGATCTCCTCGTTGCCGAGCATCTTGTCGGCGCGGGCCTTTTCGACGTTCAGGATCTTTCCCCGGAGCGGCAGGATCGCCTGGAACCGCCGATCCCGGCCGCCTTTTGCGCTGCCGCCGGCGGAGATGCCCTCCACGATGATCAACTCGCTCTTCTCGGGGTCGCGCTCCGAGCAGTCGGCGAGTTTGCCGGGCAGGGAGAATCCGTCGAGGGCGCCCTTGCGCTGCACGAGATCGCGTGCTTTGCGCGCCGCCTCTCGTGCCCGGAACGCCGTGAGGCACTTCTCGACGATGCGCCGCGCGTCCGTGGGGTTCTCCTCGAGATACTGGCCCAGGGCGTCGTTGACCGCGGTCGCGACCTGGCCGGCGACCTCGGCATTACCGAGCCGCGTTTTGGTTTGCCCCTCGAACTGCGGCTCGCGGATCTTGACGCTGATGACCGCGGTCAGCCCTTCACGCACGTCGTCTGAGGTGAGGTTCGGGTCCGAGTCCTTCAGCGCGCCGCTCTTGCGCGCGTACGCGTTGATCGTCCTGGTGAGAGCGGTACGGAAGCCGGTGAGGTGCGCGCCGCCGTCGATCGTGTTGATGTTGTTGGCGAACGTGTAGACCTTCTCGGCGAACGTGTCGTTGTACTGGAGCGCGACCTCCGCGATGGTGTTGTTCTCGAAGGTCCGCTCGACATAGATGGGTTTCGGATGCAGGTTCTCGTGCGCCCGATTTAGGTGGCGTACGAAGCTGATGACGCCACCGTCGAAGTAGTAGCTCTCTTCAGCCCCCGTGCGCTCGTCGTGCAGTCCGAGCCAAAGACTCTTGTTGAGGTACGCCGTCTCGCGCAGCCACTGCGTGATGATCGCGGGGTCCCACTCGATCACCGGGAACATCTCTTTGTCTGGCGCGAAGCGCGTGACCGTGCCCGTGACCCGCGCGGGCTGGTGCCACGGCAGCGACGCAGGCGTCGGGAGCTGCGGCTTCGTAATGGCGCGAACCGCGCTCGTCGGCTTCCCACGCTCGTACGACTGCGTGAAGACTTTTCCGTCTCGATGGACCTCAACGACCATGTCCGATGCAAGAGCGTTCACCACCGAGACGCCGACCCCGTGCAATCCGCCGGTGACCTTGTACCCAGCGCCGCCGAACTTTCCTCCGGCGTGGAGGATCGTCATGACGACCTGAAGCGCGTCCATCGGCTTGCCGCGCGGGTCCTTCTGCGTTGGGTGCGGGCCAACAGGAATACCGCGGCCGTTGTCGGCGACGGTGATCTCGTTCGTCTTGTGGATCCAGAGATCGATGCGATCGCACGTGCCATTCATCGCCTCGTCGATGGAGTTGTCGAGGACCTCGCGGACGAGGTGATGAAGACCGCGCAGATCCGTCGTACCGATGTACATGCCGGGCCGGCGGCGAACCGCCTCGAGGCCTTCGAGGACCTGGATGTCCTTCGCGCTGTAAGACGGTGCGGCGGCAGGCCGGCGCTTGCGCTCGTCGGGTACGTCTTTCCGTACCGCCATCAGGCCTTCCCTGCCCTAAGGAGGATCTCGAAGAGGCGCTCGAAGTCCTCATCGGAATAGAACTGGATCGCGATACGGCCGCCCCTCCGGCCGCGGAGGATCTCCACTTTCGTTCCGAGCGCCGCCCGGAGTTCGGTGGTCACCTGGGCCAGGTCGGGATCGCCGCCGCGGAGCCGCGGCCGTGCCCGTCCGCGACGCGTCGGGTGGACCATCTTTCGGGCCAGCGCTTCGGCTTCACGGACCGAGAGGCCTTTTGTGATAACGGCCGCGAGGGCTTGCAGTGCATCCGAAAGAGGTAGCGGCAGCAGCGCGCGCAGGTGGCCCTCGCTGATCTTCCCCTCGATCACGGCGTCCTGAAGAGCCTGCGGGGCCGTCAGCGTTCGCAGCATGTTCGCGACGGACGAACGGGATTTGCCGAGGCGCTCGGCGAGCTGCTCCTGTGTGAGTTCGTACGTTTCCATCAAGAGCTTGTACGCGCGCGCCGTCTCGATCGCGTTCAGATCGGAGCGCTGCAGGTTCTCGATGAGCGCAAGCTCAAGGCGGTCCCCCACCTCGTCGCGGATCACTGCCGGGATCGTGGTCTTGCCGGCGAGCCGGGCGGCGAGGACCCGCCGGTGCCCGGCGACGAGCTCGTACCCATCGCCATCGGCCGATACCACAATCGGTTGCAGTACGCCATGCCGTGAGATCGAGGCGGCAAGCTCGGACAGGGCTTCGGCGTCGAATGCGGTACGGGGCTGGTGGCGGTTAGGCCGGACAAGCTCCAACGGGATCTCGCTTGTCGACGGACGCTCGGCTATCGCTCTCCCGGAAGAGCCGGACTGGCCGAGCAGGACGTCGAGGCCGCGGCCCAAGCCGCTTCGTGCCATCAGGCGATCGCTCCGCCGAGGGCGATCGGAGCGCGCGCCTTAAGCCGAGCCGAGAGTTCACGCGCGAGATCGTCGTAAGCCTGGGCGGCAGCCGATCGGCGGTCGTAGACGGAGATCGGAAGTCCGTGGCTCGGCGCCTCCGCGAGGCGGACCGCTCGCGGGATCCGAGCGTCGGCGACCAGAGTGGGGAAGTGCCGGCGGACCTCGTCGATCACCTGGAGGGAGAGTCGGTTCCGGCGGTCTTCCATGGTCAGGACGATGGCGAGGACCTCGAGCTGGTCATTCAGGCGCATTCGGACGGCATCGATGGTTGAGAGCAACTGGGCGAGACCCTCGAGTGCGTAGTACTCGCATTGCACCGGGATAACGACCGCATCGCCCGCCGTGAGGGCATTGATGGTGAGCAGGCCGAGCGACGGTGGGCAATCTACGAGCACGGTGTCGTAGTTCTGCGTGGACCGCAGTGCCTGGCGTAGGCGGTACTCGCGCCCGAGAAGCGGCACGAGCTCAACTTCGGCGCCGGCCATATCGGGGCCGGAAGGAATGATGTCGAGGCCCGGGACGGCCGTTGGGACAATTGAATCATCGATTGGTAGCTCCTTCAGGATGAGGCCGTAGATAGGATTCGGCGGGGCCTTGCTTATCCCGAGCCCGCTGGTCGCGTTCGCTTGCGGGTCGAGATCGACGATCAGAACCCGTTCTCCCTGTTCGACGAGCGCGGCTCCAACGCTGATAGCTGTCGTTGTTTTCCCTACGCCACCCTTCTGGTTGCTCACAACGAGAATCGTCAATTCGGCAGCCTTGTCACACGTGAAACACTGGCCGAAATAGGGGTAAAACTGGGGGCAGAGGGGGAGTGTTTCGTGCTCTCCATTCTAGCCCAGCCGAGCCTTGCCGACTACCTCCCGGTCGACTGTCGCAAGCTCGCTGAGCTCTGAAACGTGCGACCATTTTAGATATCGAGGTAGCGACCAATCGGACCCCATTCAGGACTGCGGCGGCCTGATAATCCCCGTACAGCAATGGGAGCCCGTTGGAGCAGCACGACCAAGCGCGTCGTGGTCGCCCTCTTTGCGGTCGCTGCGCTCTACATCATCTATCGCGCCGGGGACATCGTCCGCCCATTCGTCTGGGCCGGTGTGCTGGCTTTTGTGCTGCTCCCCGTGGTCGGACTGCTCGAGCGCCGTCTATCTCTCCCCCGCACCGCCGCAGCCGCGATCGTGTTCGTGGGTCTGCTCGCGGCCATAATTGGTGGCGGCAGGCTCCTCGTTCCGCTCGCAATCGATCAACTCCGCGACCTGCAACGCACCCTGCCAACCCTTGTCGCCAATGCGCAGAACACCCTCACCGAGACAGCCGACCAGGTCGGACTCGAGGACCTCGATGCGCTGATCGTCAACTTCGCCGGTATCGGCGACCTCAGTCAGATGGTCGCTCGGGGCGCGGTGCCGTTCATTGTTGGGATCGGTCACTTCCTCCTCGAGCTCTTGGTCTTCCTCATCGCGACGTTCTTCCTGCTGCGGGACGCGCCACGTCTCTTTCAATGGTTCCGCCGGATCCTTCCCGCCAGCCAGCGCAACGAGCTCGTCCCTCTGTTCGCCCAAGTGAACACGCTGCTCGGCCGTTATGTCCGCGGCCAGATGTTCCTCATCGGCGTGATGTCACTCGCGACATTCATCGGTCTTTCGATCCTGCAGGTGCCGTTCGTCCTGCTTCTCGCGATGATGACCGGCGTACTCGAGGTGATCCCGATCGTTGGGCCGATCACCGCGGGCGCAATCGCGTGCCTGGTAGCGCTCGGGCATCCCGCGCCGTGGGGCCTCTCACAGATCTGGTACGTCGCCATCGTCGCGGTGATGTACACGGTGCTCCGGCACGCCGAGGACTATTTCGTGATCCCGCTGGTGATCGGCCGGATCGTCAGGCTGCACCCGGCCGTAGTGATCTTCTCGCTGCTGACCGGCGGCGCCTTGTATGGCCTCCTCGGTGTCCTCGTCGCCGTGCCGGTGGCAGCGACTCTTCGCCTCGTTCTCATCTACATGGGCGCGAAGCTTCGGGACGAGGATCCGTTCCCGCAGCTGGAGCAGGAGCTCGAAGTCCCGCATCCAGCGCCCCCCGCGGCGACGCGCGCCGTCGGTCGGCGCGCGCACTCCTGAGCGGACGAGCCGAACGAAGGCATGTCCACCGCCGTCTGGTCCCGAGAAGGGGGAACGATGCGCTTCTTGCTCGGCATCCTGATCCCGTTGACCGCGGCTCTCCTCCAGGGGACCGTCGCACCACTCATCGCGGTCGGCGGCGCCCGACCCTCGCTACCGATATTGGTGGCTGCCTCCTGGTCGATCGCGGCCGGAGCCCGCGAGGGAGTGTGGTGGGCGTTTCTCGGGGGGCTCGCGTCGGATCTCATCTCCGCGGGACCTCTCGGAGCGTTCGCGCTCGCCTCGCTCCCGCCGGTCGCCGCCGTGGGTCTTCGTGACGCCGGGCCGGGCCGTCCGACGCCGATCCTCGCGGGGGCGGTGCTCGTCGGACTCGCGGCGCTCGCGGCCGGCCTCATTTACATCGGCATCCTCGCGGTCACCGGGGAGGCCGTCTCGTCGCTCCCGCTCGCCGCGGGTACGACAGTCGCAAGTGCCGTCTACACCGGCCTGCTGGCTCTCGCGATCTATCCCGTTGCGCGACTTTTGCGCCGCGCCACCGAGAAGCAGGGGGCGTTAGGGATCTGGTGAGACAAGATGAACGCTCCTTCGTCCCGATCCGACGCTTCATCGCCTTCGGGATCTCGATCTTCGTCATCTTCTCGACGCTGACCGCGCGCCTCTACGACCTTGAGATCGTGCGTGGGGACTACTACCACCAGCTCTCCGAGCAAAACCGGATCGTGCGGCTGCCGGTGGCTGCCGAACGCGGCGGGATCGTCGACCGGACGGGCTACGTCCTGGCGCGCAATGTCCCGGGTTTTGCGATCAGCGTGATCCCTGTCGACCTCCCGCGCACGCGGGAAGAGGAGCTCTCGCAGCGGCTGGGGTCCCTCATCGACGTCTCGAGCGAGTCTGTCGGCGACGCCATCCGTGCACAACGGATCCGCAATCCGTACGAACCTGTTCGCATCTCGAAGACGCCGGTGCCGCGCGAGATCGCGCTCGCCGTCACCGAGCGCGCCGAGCTCTTTCCCGGCGTGCGCGTAGACCCCGAAAGCATCCGCTTCTACGCGGACGGCACCCTCTACGCGCCGGTCATCGGATATACGGGGCCGATCACGGAGCAGGAGCTCTCGACGCTGAAAGACAGCGGCTACCTAGCCGACGACGATCTTGGACGGACCGGCATCGAGGACGTCTACGAGCAGTACCTCCGTGGGGCGTACGGCTGGCGCGAGGTCGAGCGCGATGCCGCGCAACGCGAGATCAAGACGCTCGCGCTCCAGCGACCAACGGTCGGCGACACGGTCGCGCTCACGATCGACGACCGTCTCCAGAAGCTTCTCGATGCCGAGCTGCGCAAGGGCGTTGAGGAAGACAAGTTCACACAAGCCGTCGGCGTCGCGATGAATCCGCAGAACGGCGAGATCCTCGCGATGGTCTCCATCCCTGGATACGACAACAACATGTTCGCGCGCGGGATCACGACGGCGGAGCTCGACGCACTGAACGCAGACGATCGCCACCCCCTCGTGAACAAGGCGATCGGCGATCGTTACCCGGCGGGCTCCACCTTCAAGATGGTGACCGGTCTCTCGGCGCTTTCGGAAGGCACAGCGACGCGGGACACCGTCGTGAACGTCTCCGCGAGCTCCTTCAGCGTCAGCGGGACGAGCTTCTTCGACTGGCGGGCGCACGGCCCGCTTAACTTCGTGACCGGGTTCGCCCACTCGAGCGACATCTACTTCTACACGCTCGCCGGTGGGAGCCCGATGGCGCCGAACGTCAAAGGCGTGGGGCCGGACGCGATCGCGAAGTACGCCCGCATGCTCGGCTTCGGCTCGCCGACCGGGATCGATCTGCCGAACGAGAACGGCGGGATCATGCCCGACCCCGCGTGGAAGCTCGCGACCTTCGACGAGCCGTGGACGATCGGCAACACCTACCAGGAGGCGATCGGACAGGGTTTCGTCGCGGTCACGCCGCTGCAGCTCTTGAACGCGTACGCCGCGGTCGCGAACGGCGGAACGCTGTGGCAGCCGCATCTTCTGAAGCAGGTGACGGACGCGGCGGGGAAGAACGTCCCGATCCCTGCGTGGAACTCACAGAAGCTCGACATGACCCAGGAGAACCTCCGGCTGCTCCGCGAGTCCGCTCGTCTGGTCGTGACCAGCGGGCACGCGTACATGCCGAACGCGAAGCTGCCGATCGCCGGCAAGACGGGCACAGCTGAATTCGGCTCGTCGACCGGCAAGGACAGCGCCGGCCGCAACAAGCTCGGTTTCCACAACTGGTTCGTGTCGTTCGTCCCGCAGGCCAACAACACGGACCCGACGGCGCAGATCGCCATGGTGATCTTCACGTACGACTCGTCGAAGTCGCTGTGCGAGCTCTGCCTCAACCCGGCCGTCGGGATGACGCAACGGATCCTCGAGCAGTATCTCGGAGCGAACAAATGAGCGTCCGAGCCATGAACTTGTCGCGCCCCGCGACGCCGCTGCATGACCGTCCGGCACCGCGTCGGTGGACGCAGCTCGATCCGATGCTGCTCATCGTGACCCTTCTCCTCATCGGTTACGGGCTCGTCATGACGTACTCCACGACCGCCGAGACCCGCACGTTCACCGGCGATCCGATGCAGTTCGTCATCCGCGGCGCGATCTGGGCCGCGATCGGGATGGCGGCGATGGCCGCGATCGCTCTTTTCGACTACGCATGGCTCGGCGCGTTCGCGCCCCTCCTGTATGTCTTCACGCTGGGTCTGCTTTCGGTGGTGCTTGCGATCGGCACGTCGAGCCTCGGCGCGCAGCGATCGGTCAACATCGCCGGCCTTTCGTTTCAGTTCAGCGAGGTCGCGAAGGTCCTGATGATCATCGTGCTCGCGAAGTTCTTCGCCGACCGCCGCGCCTCGATCGGCTCCCCACTGACGATGCTGCTCGGGCTCGCGTTGCTCGCGCCGGCGGTACTTCTCGTCTATCGGCAGCCCGACCTCGGGACGAGCCTCGTATTCATCGCGATCTTCTTCGGCATCGCGTTCCTGGCCGGCGCGCGGATCTGGCAGCTGGTCGCCCTCGTCGCGATCGCCGCCGCGTCGTTCCCGGTCGTGTGGTCGCTTCTCAAGGACTACCAACGCGGGCGGCTCTCGGCCTTCCTCGACCCGTACGCCGATCCGCAGGGGGCCGGTTGGAACATCATCCAGTCACTCATCGCTGTCGGCTCGGGCGGCGCGACCGGGAAGGGGCTCACCGCCGGCACGCAATCGCCCCTTGGATACCTGCCCATCGCGGAGTCCGACTTCGTGTTCTCCGGTCTCGCGGAGGACCTGGGGTTCGCGGGCGCCGTGATCCTGTTCGCCCTCTACATCGTGCTGCTCATCGCCGCTCTACGCGTGGCGCTCCGATCGAAGGATCCGTTCGGGATGCTGATCGGCGCGGGGATCGCCACGATGCTCCTGTTCCAGATCATGGTGAACGTGGGTATGGCCATCTCGCTCATGCCGGTGACCGGCATCCCGCTTCCGTTCATCTCGCACGGCGGCAGCTCGCTCGTTTCGATCTGCTTCGCCCTGGGTGTCCTGCAATCGATCTCGATGCGTCGCGAGCCAGAGGGGCCCTAGTCCGTATACTTTTCAGCGAAAGGCCACGAACGGGACCAGTACGCGCATCCCCTCGACGAAAGAGAGCCGGCGGTTGGTGCGAGCCGGCGTCGCGGGAGCGCGGAACTCGCCCGGGAGCCGCGGGAGCGAACGTCTAGACGCTAGCTCTCGCCGGGGTCACGCCCGTTATCAACGTGCTCGAGCGGAGAGCATCGGGGCTGTGGCGCAGTGGGAGCGCATCACACTGGCAGTGTGGGGGTCGCGGGTTCGAATCCCGCCAGCTCCACAAGCTAGTGAGGACGAGACAGAAAGCCGCAGCTTTCTGGTGAGGACGAACGACGCTTGTACGCGGCGCAGCCGCGGTACCAGAGATGCTCTCAATTGGGGTGGTACCACGGAGGTCTTTCGTCCCCTCGGATGGAAGACCTTTTTGTATTCCTGAAAGGAGGTCGAAATGACGAGCGAAGTGGTAAAGAAGATCGATCGCTACACGCCCGCCGCCATCGAAGAGAAGTGGCGCGAGCGCTGGGCATCGTCCGGCCTCCACAACACCTCGGACGTTTCGGACAAGCCGAACTTCTACTTCCTGACGATGTTCCCGTACCCGTCGGGCGAGATCCACGTGGGTCACTGGTACGCGTTCGCGCCGCCGGACGCCGCCGCGCGCTTCCTGCGCATGCGCGGGCACAACGTGCTCTTCCCGATGGGCTTCGACGCGTTCGGCATCAATGCCGAGAACGCCGCGATCGACCGCGGGATCCACCCGGCTGTGTGGACCGAAAAGAACATGGCGCACATGCGCGACCAGTTCAACCGCATGGGCGCAGCGATCGATTGGCGCCGCGAGGTCGTCACCTGCTACCCCGAGTACTACCGCTGGAACCAATGGATGTTCCTGAAGCTGTTCGAGAGAGGTCTTGCCTACCGGGGCGAAGCGCCGGTCAACTGGTGTCCGCGCGACGAAACGGTCCTCGCCAACGAGCAGGTCATCAACGGAAGGTGCGAGCGCTGCGACACACCTGTCGTGAAGCGTCAGATGACGCAGTGGTTCTACCGGATCACGCAGTACGCCGACGAGCTCCTGAAGTTCGACGGCCTGGACTGGCCGGAACGCGTGCGCGTGCTGCAGACGAACTGGATCGGCCGCTCGGAAGGCGCGGAGCTCGCGTTCCCGGTCGAGGGTCACGCGGGTGAGGAGATCCGTTTCTTCACCACGCGACCCGACACGATCCACGGCGCGACCTTCATGGTCCTGGCCCCGGAGCACCCACTCGTCGCGAAGATCACCACGCCGGCCAAGCGCGCCGAGGTCGAGCGTTACGTGGAGAGCGCGCGCAACATGGCCGAGATCGAGCGAACCTCCACGGAGCGCGAGAAGACCGGTGTGGACACCGGCGCGTTCGCTCGCAACGTCTTCACCGGCGAGCGCATCCCGATCTGGGTGGCCGACTACGTCCTCGCGACGTACGGGACCGGCGCGATCATGGCGGTCCCCGGCCACGACGAGCGCGACTTCGCGTTCGCGAAGAAGTACCGCCTCGAGATCCGGGAAGTGATCTCCCCCGATGGCAAGGAGCACGACCGCATGGACGCGCCGTACATCGGGGAGGGGAGCATGGTCCGGAGCGGGCCGTTCACGGGGGTCCGCAGCGAAGAGGGTAGGAAGAAGGTCGCAGAGGAGGCGAAGAAGCGCGGCATCGGCGGCCCCTCGGTCATCTATCGACTGCGCGACTGGCTCATCTCGCGCCAGCGCTACTGGGGCACACCGATCCCGATCGTGTACTGCGAGCGCTGTGGCCCGGTGCCCGTGCCCTACGAGCAGCTCCCGGTCGTGCTACCGCGTGACGTCGAGTTCACGGGACGGGGTGGCTCGCCGCTGAGCCACGTCGCGTCGTTCGTGAACACCACCTGTCCGAAATGTGGAGGATCCGCACGCCGGGATATCGACACGATGGACACCTTCGTCGACTCCTCCTGGTACATGTACCGCTACGTCGACCCGAAGTACGACAAGGGATTCATGAACAAGGAGCTCGGGAAGAGGTGGTTGCCGGTGCAGCAGTACACCGGCGGCGTCGAGCACGCGATCCTGCACCTTCTGTACATGCGCTTCGTAACGAAGGCGCTGCGCGACCTCGGCGAGATCTGGTTCGACGAGCCCGCGCTGCGCTTCCGCTATCAGGGCACGATCGTCTTCAAGGGCCGCAAGATGTCCAAGTCGCGCGGCAACGTGGAGACTCCCGACGCCTACGTCGAGAAGTACGGCGCCGACACTCTGCGTCTCTTCATGATGTTCATGGGTCCGTGGGTCGATGGCGCGGACTGGGATGCCTCAGGCATCGAGGGCGTGCACCGTTTCCTGCGACGCGTTTGGGAGATGGCCCAAGCGGAGGCCCAGCCTACTGGCCCGCGCGACGCCGACGTCGATCGAGCCGTTCATCGCACGATCGCGAAGGTCACCGGGGACCTGCAGACGGAATCGTTCAACACGGCGGTGGCGGCGATGATGGAGCTATCGAATGCCCTGCAGCACGCGCCCGGCCCCAGCCGGGATGAGGGCGTGGCGACCTTGCTGCTCCTCCTCGCGCCGTTCGCGCCCTACATGACCGAGGAGCTCTGGGAACGCCGTGGCGGTCGCGGCTCCGTGCATAGGCAGAGCTGGCCGGCGTTCGACCCGGCCATCGCGGCCGCGAAGGAGGTCACGATCGTCATTCAGATCGACGGCAAGGTGCGCGATCGCATCACCGCGCCGGCGGGCATCGCGCAGCCCGCCGCCGAGAAGCTCGCGATGGCCAGCCCGAAGGTCAAGGCGGCGCTCGACGGCCGCGAACCCGCTCGGACGATCTTCGTGCCCGATCGCCTCGTGAACTTCGTCACGCGGCGGCCGTCATGACCGCGGAGATCAGGCTCGCCGCGTTGTGCGACCACGCGCTCGTGGGACAGGACGGGAAGGTCAGCCTGATGGGGATCTTCCGGAATATCTCCGTGAGCGGTTTGCCGGCGCAGCATCCCCGCATGTTCGTCGTGGCGATCCTTGGCCTCGAGGTCGGCGCACATACCGTGAAAGTCCGTCTTTTGCGTCCGGACGGGCAGCAGGCGATGCCCAACCCGCCGGAGATCTCCGTCCACGCCGTTGCCGGCCAGGACGTGAACGTGATCGTCGAGCTGAACAACATGAGCTTCACCAGCTACGGGACGCACAAGTTCGACCTTGAGGTCGACGGCAGCTCCATCGGCGGATTGCCGGTCGCGATCGTCCAGATGCAGCAGCAGCAACAGGGCCGCCGCACGAATTGACGACGGGCTGTCGTCAAAAATGACGACAGCATTGGCGCGTTGTGCATCTATGCACGACGGCTTGCGCCGCTCACCCTCCGCACATGCGCAGACCGATCCTCATCCTGCTCGCGATCGCGGCGGTCGCAGTCGTCGCTCTCACGTTGGCGCGCCTGCACGGAGGCGACGGCCAGGCGGTCGTGGTCGTCCAGGACACCCCGGCGCCCACCCGGTCGCCCGAGCCATTGATCGTCGTGGACGTCGCGGGCGCCGTCGCGCACCCCGGCGTGTACCGGCTTGCGGCGGGCTCGCGCATCGCCGACGCCCTGACCGCCGCGGGGGGTGGGACGGAGGAAGCTGATCTGGTCGCGCTCAACAAGGCGGCGCCGGTACGCGACGGCCAGCGCATCTACGTACCCCGGCCAAGCGAGACAGTCCCTGCGGGAAGCGCCGGCAGCGAGGCGCAGCTCAAGATCGACGTGAACCACGCGACCGCCGCGGAGCTCGAGGCGCTTCCCGGGATCGGGCCCACCATCGCGGCGCGGATCGTCCGCTCGCGGGGCGGTCATCCCTTTACGCGGATCGAGGAGCTGCAGACACGCGGCCTGGTGACCGCCCGCATTTTCGCGGACATAAAGGACATGGTCACGACGCGGTGACCGCCGTCCTCAGGGCGCCCCTCC
The DNA here is from genome assembly GCA_038040345.1 of Chloroflexota bacterium. Classification (GTDB taxonomy): domain Bacteria; phylum Chloroflexota; class Limnocylindria; order P2-11E; family P2-11E; genus 3-1-20CM-2-70-9. Next base: position 504,208 of record JBBPIQ010000001.1, on the reverse strand, counting down.
TGCCCGCGGCGGCGGCCGCAGTGTCTATCGCCCTCGCGGTGCAGCTCCTCCCGCTCGGCGGGATCGCGTTGCGGTACTGCTCGCCTGCGTCTTTGCCGTCCTCGCCGTCGCGAGCGCCGACCGCGCGCGCCGGCTCTGCTGGTGCGCGGCGGCGCTCGTCGCCGGGGTCTCTGCCGCAGCCACGATCTTCGGGCCACTTCCCGGATTCGACCTGCGCCACGCGGGCCCGCTCGACGGCCTGCGCGAGGGGCTCGCTGAACCGCTGCGCCGTCTGGTCCCGGAGCCCGAGGGTGGCATCGTGCGTGGGATCGTCCTCGGCGAGCGTGCCGCGGTCGACGCCGACCTCGCGACCGCCTTCGCGCGCAGCGGTACCTCGCATCTGCTCGCGATCTCCGGCTTCAACATGACTCTCGTCGCGACCGCGGTCGCGATTCTCGCGCGCGGCAGGCTGCGTCCGGCGATCACGGCCGCGCTGACCGTCTCTTGCGTCCTCGGGTACAGCGTCCTGGTCGGCCTCGCGCCGAGCGTGGCCCGAGCGGCCGTCATGGCGGTCGTGGCATCGCTCGGGCTTGCCTTCGGGCGCCGACCTGCTACCGACAACGCCCTCGCGCTCGCGGTCGCGACGATGGTCGGCATCGACGCATCCGCGATCGGTGACGTCGGTTTTCTCTTGTCGGCGACCGCGACCGGCGGTCTCCTCTACCTCGGCGATCCCATTTCGCGTCGTCTCGCCTTTCTGCTGGGCGCGATCCGACAGGGCCTTGCCACCACTCTTGCCGCGACCCTGCCCACCATTCCGATCATCGCGGCGGTATTCGGTCGCGTCTCGCTCGTCTCGCCGCTCGCAAATCTCGTCGCGGTGCCGCTGTTCCCGCCACTCATGCTCGCTGGGGCCGCGACGGCCGCCCTCGGCACCGTTTCCCTTGATCTCGCGCAGCTGCCCGGTCTCCTTGCCTACGCGCTCGCATTCGTGTTGCGGATCGTCGTCGAGACATCCGCGGCAGTCCCGCTCGCCTCGCTCGCCGTTCCCGACGGTCCGCTCGCTGGCCTCGGGTACGGCGCCCTGGTCGCGGTCGCACTGTTCCTCGGTCCGGCCGCGATGTCACGCCTCGCGCCCGCCATCCGCGGGCGGATCCGATGGCCCCGCGGTCATCGCACTGGACTCGTTTCGAGATTCGACTTGGCACGGCCAGCGCTCTGGGCGGGCGCTGCGCTCGTACTCGTCCTCGTCGCTGGGAGCGCGGCCGTCGTTCTTTGGCCGACTCCTTCCGGGATGCGCGTGCGCGCGCTCGACGTCGGGCAGGGCGACGCGTACCTCGTCGAGTTCGACGGCAACACGCTTCTGGTCGATGGCGGCCCCGACCCCGCCCGGCTCCTCGCCGAGCTTGGGGCGAGCCTCCCGCCCTGGCACCGTCGCATCGACGTCATCGCGCTCACGCATGCGCATGCCGATCACGCCGACGGTCTTATCGGCGTGCTCGAGCGGTACGACGTCGGTCTCGCGATCGAACCCGTCGGCCTGAACCCGGGCACCGTCGCCACGGCGTGGGCCGACCGCATCGCGCGCGCGCACGTACAGCGGCGCGCGGTCTCCGCGGGCATGCGGGTGCGGGTAGGCGACGCGACCCTCGCGATCCTCGCGCCGGATGGCGATCCGCGTGTCGATGTCCCGTCGCTCGTACTGCGCCTCGAGCGCGGCTCGTTCTCCATGCTCTTCATGGGCGATGCGACCGAACAGGCGCAGGCCGACCTTCTTCTCAGCCCGGATTTGCTTTCCGCTCGCGTGTACGTTCCGCCGCATCACGGCGCTGCCAGCGCGTATGCCCTGCGACTCGTCGACGCGGTTCGTCCGACCGCCGCGGTGATCTCCGTCGGCGCACAGAACCGGTATGGTCATCCCACGCCCGAGACGCTCGCGGCGCTCGGCCGAATCCCCACATACCGGACCGACCGCGACGGCACCGTGGAGCTCGATCAAGGAGGCAATGCCCAGCTCGTCGTCCGTACCCACGCGAATGGTCTTCCTCCTCCACGGGGAGGATCCCTTCCGCACGCGCCTCCGCCTCGGTGAGCTCGCCACAGCGCTCCTCGCCGGGACGCCCGCGGTACCGACCGACCTCAGGACGATGGTCGAGCCGCGTCTTGGCGCGCTGCTCGGGATCACCCGTCACGACGCGCGGTTCGACACGTCCGGGGCGATCATGCTGTCGGGCCAAGCGCAGGGCCTCTTCGACGCCGTCGACGAGGCGCGCGTCGTGATCGTCGACCACGCTGAAGCGCTGACGGACCTGGACCTGATCGCGTCGTTCCCGCGCGAAGCTGCCCTTGTGCTCGTGGCCGTCGAGCGCCTCGCCGCCGGACGGTCGCGCCGCGGGCAACGTCCCAAAGTTCCCAACGTCCCCGCAGCGAATCTGCTCGAAGCGGTCGAGGCCGCTGGAGGATCCGTCGAGCGCATCGAGCGCCTCGCGCCCGTTGACGTCCCTGGCTGGATCTCAGCGCGCGCGCGCGTTCACGGGATCAAGCTCGACCCGGAAGCCGTCGCGACGCTTGCGTCGGCGGCGGGCAGCGACACCGAGCGCATCGACCAGGAGATCAAGAAGCTCGGCGCGTACGCCGGCAACGCGACCGTGACCGCCGGCGACGTGCGGACCCTCGTGAGCGGCGCGATCGAAGCGGACGTGTTTGAGCTCACGCAGGCGGTCGTGCGGAAGGACGCCCGGACCGCGGTGGCCACGCTCGAACGTCTACTGGCTGATGGCAACGCGGTCCAGCAGATCCTGGCGCTGCTCCTCTGGCAATTCCGCGTGCTGCTGTTCGCGTCAGCGATGCGCACGAATGCGGACGCGGAGCGCATGGCCAAGGCGATCCGTTCGAGTCCATATGCGATACAGCGCGCCACCGCGTTCGCGCGTCGTGTCACGCGTGCGGACGTCGTCCGCGCATACGAGGCGATCTACGCGGCGGACCAGGTGATCAAAACCGGACGAGCGGAGTCGGACGTGGCGGCGTTGACTCTCTGCGTACTCGACCTATGCGGGGTGGCGAACGCGGACCTGCGCGACATGCTGCTTGTCGAGGCGCCCCGCCGCTAGCGCTTCGCCGCGGGCTCCTGTCGCGTCGTCGGAACGGGCTTCGCTTCCTGGGTCTTCCGATACTCGCTTCGCTCGTCGGGCTGCGCTCGTGCGCCACCGTCAGCTTTGCTGCCGCTGGCCGCTCTCGCTTGCCTGTAATCCTCGAGGAACTTCTTCTGTCCCGCTTCGGTGAGCGGATGCAGGAAGAGCATTTTCAGCACGCCGAACGGCATCGTCGCGATGTCCGCGCCCGCGAGCGCCGCCTGCGTGACGTGCATCGGGTTGCGGATCGAAGCGGCGAGGACTTTCGTCTTGATGTCCTGCTGCCGGTAGGCGGAAACGATGTCCGCGACCACGCGCATCCCGTCCTCGTTGATGTCGTCGAGGCGGCCGGCGAACGGGCTCACGATGTACGCGCCGATCGCGGCGGCGAGAAGCGCCTGATTGACCGAGAAACAGAGCGTCACATTGATGCGGATGCCCTCGCCGGCGAGCACCTTGCCTGCCGCGAGGCCCTCAGGCGTGAGAGGGACCTTGACGATCACGTTCTTGTGCCAGGCCGCGATGCGCCGGCCTTCCACGACCATGTCGTCTTTACGCTCGGACACGACCTCCGCCGAAACGTTGCCGATGATCTGGCAGATGCGTTTGACCTGTTCCTCGTGATCGTGGCCGGCCTTCGCGATGAGCGTCGGGTTCGTGGTCACCCCATCGAGGACGCCCCAGTTCACGCCTTGCTCGATCTCTTCGTAGATGGCCGTGTCGAGGAAGATCTTCATGTTGTCGGCAACTCCTGCAGGCGCGATGCCGCGTCGGCCGCGCGTCCATTCGAGCGCGCGAACGACATCGCGGCATCGATGAACGAAATGAACAGGGGATGAGGCCGGTTGGGTCGCGACTTGAACTCCGGGTGGTACTGGGTGCCGAGATAGAACGGGTGGTCGGGCATTTCCGCGATCTCCACGAGGCGTCCGTCCGGCGATAGGCCGGTGAACCGCATGCCGTGACTCTGGAGGAGCTCGCGATACGCGTTGTTGAACTCGAAGCGATGCCGATGGCGCTCGAGCACGATCGGTTGGCCGTACGAGCGAGCGGCGACCGACCCGGGCTCGAGCACGCAGGGGTAGCTCCCGAGGCGCATCGTCCCGCCCTTGTCGCCAATGTCGCGCTGTTCCGGCAGCAGATCGATCACGGGGTGCGGTGTGAAGGCGTCGAACTCGGTCGAGTTCGCGTCGTTCGTGCCGAGAGCCGTGCGCGCGAGCTCGATGACCATGCACTGCATTCCCATGCAGAGACCGAGCGTGGGGACGCGCCGTTCGCGGCCGAAACGCGTCGCCTTCACCTTGCCCTCGATGCCGCGGTAGCCGAAGCCGCCGGGGACGACGATGCCGTCGAGCCCGACGAGCGGTTCGACATCGTCGGAGCGCTCGAGGTGCTCGCTGTCTATCCACTGCAGCTTCACGTCGCAGCCGGCAGCCCAGGCGGCGTGGCGCACCGCTTCCGCGACCGAGAGATACGCGTCCGGAAGCTCGATGTACTTGCCGACGAGGCCGATCGTCAGCGGAATGCGCGCTCCGCGGATACGGTCGGTCAGGGCCTTCCACTCGGTGAGGTCGGGTTCCTTCGCGGCGGAGAGGCCGAGCTCCTCGACGACGATCCGGCCGAGTCCGGCCTCCTCGAGCATCAGCGGCACGCCGTAGATCGACCACGCGTCGGGCTCGCTGATCACGTTGTCGAGCTTCACGTCGCAGAAGAGCGCGATCTTCTCTCGAAGGTCGTCGTCGATGGGCTCGTCGGCGCGCGCGATCACCACGTCCGGCTGGATACCGATGGCGCGGAGCTCCCGAACGGAATGCTGGGTCGGCTTGGTCTTCAGCTCGCCGGTGGCGACGCGAGGAAGGAGCGTCAGATGGATGTACAGCACGTTCTGCTTTCCGACGTCCTTGCGGAACTGTCGGATCGCCTCGAGGTAGGGGAGCGATTCGATGTCGCCGACGGTGCCGCCGACCTCGACGACCACGATCTCGGCCTGCTGCTCGCGCGCGACGCGATGAATCCGCTCCTTGATCTCATTCGTCACGTGGGGGATGACCTGCACCGTCGCGCCCAGGTAATCGCCGCGCCGTTCCTTTGCGATGACCGAGTTGTAGATCTGGCCGGTCGTCAGATTCGACGCGCGCGTGACGTTCCGGTCGATGAAGCGCTCGTAATGACCGAGGTCCAGGTCGGTCTCGGCGCCGTCCTCGGTGACGAAGACCTCGCCGTGCTGATAAGGCGACATCGTTCCCGGGTCAACGTTGAGGTAGGGATCCATCTTGAGCGAGGCGACCGCGAGTCCTCTCGCGGAGAGGATGCGACCGAGGGAAGCGGCGGTGATGCCTTTGCCCAGCGAGGAAGTGACCCCTCCGGTCACGAACACAAACTTCGGCACGGGCTGGACCTCCGGGGTTTTTTCAATGATACAGAGGTGGCGATGTTCGGTCCAGCATGGACTGAACATCGTCGGAACCTCAGCAGATCGCAGCGAAGCTGCGAGGACTACTGCGAAGCAGCAGAGCGCAGGGGCGTTAGCCCCGAGCACTACAGGACGAGGACGACTGCAGTAGTCCTACGAGACGGGGAAGGGAAGGCTGTTCAAAACGATGAGCCGGGGTCGATCGCTTCCGGTGTGCGGCGGATAGGACGGGACGTCGACCGGCTCATCGCGGCGGCAATCGTCGAGGTGTCCATCGAGTCGCAGACCGCGGAATCGCGCGTCGCGAAGCTCGGCGTTCTCGAGTCCGGCGTGCTCGACGATCGCGACAAGACGCGGCCGCAGAAAACGAAGACCGTCGCGCACGGCGATCGGAGTCGCGAAGCACGATGCGTCGGCCGCGAAACCGCGCGTCGCCACGTCGAGCCACTCGCCGAGGTATGGCGGCACGTACGCATCGCCCGCAAAGACGATCGCCCCATCGTCGCCGCGCAATCCGCAGAGAAGAGTGCGCACACCGCGGCGCCCATCGATGACGAGCGCGCCCACGACCACGTCCGCGCGCGGTGTCACGTGGCACTTCAGCCAATCCGCCGTGCGCGTTCCCGGGACATACCGCCCGTCGCGCCTCTTGGCGACGATGCCTTCGAGCCCGTATTCCGCGACGACTTCGAGGAAGGGCTCGCCGTCGTCGTCGAGATGCTCCGGCACCGCGAGGACTCGCGAACCCAGGCCGACGCCGAGCAGACGCGCCCGGCGCTCCGCAAGCGGCCGCGAGATGAGAGGGCGCCCCTCCGCATACAGGAGGTCGAACGCGACGAAGATCGGGCCGCGTCCGCGCTTGGCGGCCTTGGGGCCGAGGCGCCCAGCGAGAAGGTCATAACTCGGACGGCCGCGCGAATCGCAGACGACGATCTCGCCGTCGAGGATGGTCCCCGGCGGCAAGCGGAGGTCGCGGAGCTCGGGCACCGCGGGCAGGAGGTCGCCGCCTGTGCGGTCCGTGACGCGAAGCCCCGTCGCGTCATGTGACGCCAGCGCGCGGATCCCGTCCCACTTCAGCTCGAAGATGTATTCGGGTGAATTGAAAGCCCGGCGCGCGAGACGCGGCCGCATCGGAGTGAGGGCGCGGGGCAGCGCGCTCGGCGCCTCGTCGACATCGATGAGGATCGGATGCACGCCACCCTCCGGTCGCTCCCGCTCGCGCGACGGCACCTGCCGAGGATAGGTCCTAGGACGCCTTCTTCCGGGCGGTCCGTGACGACGAGGCGGACGCGGCACCCTTGGTCTTCGCCCCGCTCTTCTTGGCCTTTTCGACCGAGGCCTTGAGGGCCGACATGAGATCGACGACCGTGGTCTCGGCCTCCGGCTCGGGAGCCTCGATGACCTCTTTCTTTTGGACCTTCGCTTCCACGAGTTTGAGGATCGCCTGCTTGTACTCGTCCTTGTATTCGGACGGCTCGAATGCGGTGGCCATCATGCCCACGAGGTTCTCGGCCATCTTGAGCTCGGCCGGCGACACCTTTACGTCCTCGGGCACGTCAAGATCCTCCGTCGATCGGATCTCGTCCGGCCAGTGCAGCGTGTTCATGAGGAGGGCGCCGTCCTGCGGACGCACCGAGACCAGGCGCTCGCGGTCGCGCAAGGCGAACTTCGCGATGGCGACGCGTCCAGTCTTCGCGAGGGTCTTGTTGAGCAGCGCGTATGGCTTCTCTGCGGACTTCTCGGGCTCCAGGTAATAGGCCGACTGGTAGTAGAGCGCGCCCGGGAGCTCCTCGTCCTTGATGAACCCGGTGATGTCGATGGCCTTGCTCGAACGGAGGGGGAGCTTCTCGAGGTCGTCGTCGGTCAGCTCGACGTAGTTCCCCTTCTCGTATTCGTAGCCCCGCACGACGTCGCCCCACGCGACCTCGTGGTCGCCCTCGACGCAGTAGCGCTTGTTTTTGATGCGGCTCCGGTGCTCAGGACACAGCAGGTTGAACGAGACCTTGCTCGAGCTCTCCGTCGCCAGGTACAACCGCACCGGGATGGCGACCATCCCGAAGCTCATGACGCCCTTCCAAATCGATCGCGGCATGCCCAATCACCTCGCCGGCCGCTTCCCCTTTTTGCGCGCGGCCTTGCCGCGCGAATCGTAAATGGCTTGTCAAGGGAGCGCACGCGGCGTGCCGCGGCCGCCCCAGGAGACGAGACGGAGCAGCCGTTCGAGCGTGGCCGGGTCGCCTCGCCAGTGCTCACGCACGATCGCGCCGTCGGTCGTGCCGAGGACGAAGCGGAGCGCGAGCGCCGCGACGACCGCGTCGTCGAGCGAGCCGACGATGGGGATGAAGTCGGGGATGAGGTCGATCGGCGAGGCGAGCCAAACGCTGGCCACGGCCAGGACGATCTTCGCGCGGAGCGGGACGCGCGCGTCGCGCAGGAGGCCGCCGAACAGCCTGATGAGATTGGGCACGAGAAGCGCGAGCTCGCGCGCGAGAAGGACGCGCCCGACGATGACGAGCACGACGACGACGACGATCCAGACCGCGATGAAGACAAGAAGGATGTCGGCCCAGACCGGAAGATCCACGCTCGCTAGTTCGCGATCGCCCGCTCCGCGAGTGACGTCGGGATCGAGCCGGTCGACGTGATCGCGTCATGGAACGCGCGCAGGGCCGCGCGGTCCGCCGATCCGCGCTTGGCGAGCCATCGCGTGCGGATGTCGATGATCTCGAGCATCCCCGTGAGGTAGCTCGACGCCTGCGTCGGCCACGAGCAGTACCGTCCGACCTCGGCCTTGGCGTTCGGCAGTGTGAGGTTCCCGTTCCTGACCATGAAGTCGACGGCCTGATCGAAGGTCATCTCCTTCGTGTGCAGCGAGGTGTCCACCACGATCCGCGCGGCACGGAAGAGCGTCGCCTCGTACTGGAACAAGAGGTGTCGCGGGTCGGTGAAGAAGCCCTGCTCGCGCATGACGCGTTCCGCGTAGAGACCCCAGCCTTCGGCGAAGTACGAGGTGAAGTGCGTGCGGCGGATGTCCGACCCGTTCTGTTTCGCCATGACGAGGTGCCAGTGATGACCCGGATACGCCTCGTGAACTGCGGTCGTCGGAATGCCTGCGCTGCAGTTGCCCTCGAGGCGCTTCTGCACTTCCTCGGGTGGCGTGCCGTCTGGCGGGTACGGCACGAAGAAGTGGCCGTGGAGCGAATCGCTGAAGGCGGGAGGCTGGTTGTAGCTCGCGACCGCCTGGATCGGTCGCTGATAATGGGGTGACGGCTCCACCGTGCATCTTTCGCCGGGAGGAAGCGTGACCAGCCCGGTGGCCACGAGGAACGATCGCGCGCGCTCGGTCCATTCCTCGTACTCGGCCCGCATCGCGTCGGGCGTCGGCGCGTGCACGCGATTCAGCCGTTCGCAGACCTCCGTCCACGTGCCGCCTCCGTCGATCTGCCGGGCGATCTTGTTTGCCTCGTTCGCGAGCAGGTCGTACTGCTCGAGGCCGCGCTCGCGAAGCTCGCGCGTACCGAAGGGGAGAAGCTCCTTTTCGCGCAGCAGCGCGGTGTAGAGCTCCTCGCCGATCGCGTAGTCGCCTGATGCGCGCGCCCGGTTGGTCTCCAGATAGGCGGCGAAGTCATCGAAGGCGCCGGCTGCCGTCGCGCCGGCCTCCGCGACCTTCTGACGGAGCGTCGGGTCCTTGACCTCCCGCGGTACGAGCTCCCGCGCGTAACGCGCCGCCGCCTTCGCCTGACCGATCGCGCGGTCGACGTACACGGGCGGGACGAGCGCGAAGTCCACGTTCGCCTTTCCATCGGCCACGTGTTTAGTGACCGCGAGCAGTCGCGCCCGAGCCGCCTCGGCCAGGTCACGCTCCGGCCGCAGACGGTGGAGGAACAGCGTGAAAACGCCGCCCAGCGACGGATTCAGGTAGGTATTCGGCTGGCGCTTCCAGTCGAGGCGCGGCTGCGTGAGCTCCCGTCCGCGCAGCGACGCGAGGATGACGTCGCGGTCGATGCGCTCGTCCGCTGTGAGGGTGTCGAGAGGCACGGCTGCGAAGCGCTTGGACCACGCAATCACTGCCGCATCGCGCCGACGGAAGGCCTCAGCCGAGAGGTCCTCCGAGCGCTCGTCGTACGCCGTGAGGCCGAGCATGCTGGCCCAGGTCGGGGATTCCTCATAGCGCTCGTCGAGGTAGTCCTTGACCAGCGCGGAAAACGGCGCAGACGTCACGATGCGACCTCCCCGACAATGGCGAAGGTCACAGATTGAGCCTCACCGAGTACCAGCGCAAACGCGACTTCCATCGCACGCCCGAGCCGAAAGGTAAGCAGCCGAAGGGCGAACCGACGCGCCGTTACGTGGTCCACCGGCACCATGCGACGCGCCTTCACTGGGACGTTCGGCTCGAGATGCGCGGCATCCTCGCGTCGTGGGCCGTGCCGAATGGCCCGCCGCTCGAGGCCGGAAAGAGGCGGCTCGCGGTCCACACCGAGGACCATCCGATCGAGTACCTCACGTTTCACGGCGTGATCCCCGACGGCTACGGCGCGGGGTCTATGACGATCTGGGACACCGGCACCTACGAGCTGCTCGACGAGAAAGACAACGAGCTGAAGCTGCGCATGAAGGGAACGCGCCTCGATGGCGAGTGGGTCCTCGTGCAAACGAAGCAGAACGACGGTCGCGACTGGCTGATGATCAAGCACGGCGCGCCGCCAAAGAACGATCCGCTCCTTGCGAAGATCGAGCCGATGCTCGCGGCGGCGGCGGACGAGCCCTTCGACTCGCCCGACTTCACCTTCGAACCGAAGTGGGACGGCGTGCGCACGATCGCGTTCGTCGACGGGGGAGAGGTCCGTCTTCAGACGCGCAACCTTCTCGACTGCACCAAGCAGTATCCCGAGGCGACCCAGGCCGCGGAGGCGCTCACCGGTGCCTACCACGCCATCCTCGACGGCGAGATCGTGGCGCTGGACCCCAACGGCGTTCCGAGCTTCCAGCGGCTGCAGCCCCGCATGCACGTGAGCGACGAGAGCACCGTGCGCAAGCTCCGCAAATCGACCCCGGTGATCTATCAGGTCTTCGACATCCTCTACGCGGACGGCGAGGACCTCACTCGAAAGCCCCTGCGCGAGCGCTTGCGACGACTCGACGAAGCGCTGACGCCGATGGGCTCCATCCGGCGGAGCGAAGGGTTCCCCGGCACCGGCGTCGCGCTCTTCGAAGCGGCGCGCGAGCAGGGGCTCGAAGGGATCGTCGCGAAGCGGCTCGATTCGATTTACCAGCCCGGCGCGCGGTCGCCCGCGTGGGTGAAGATCAAAGCCTTCCGCACGATGGAGTGCGTGATCGGGGGATGGACAGCGGGTCAGGGTGGCCGCGCCAAGACACTCGGCGCGCTCCTCCTGGGCGTGTACCGCGACGGCAAGCTGCAGTCGGTGGGGCACGTCGGGACCGGGTTCGACGAGCGAACGCTTCGCGACCTGCTCAAGATCCTGGAGGAGCACGAGTCGCCGACGTCGCCGTTCGCGACGAAGCCGAGGACGAATCAACCCGCGCGGTGGTGCCTTCCGGAGCTCGTGTGCGAGGTCGAGTACGCGGAGATCACACGGGACGGCACCCTCCGGCATCCGACCTATCGCGGCCTTCGGCCGGATGTTGATCCTCGTGACTGCACCGGCGAGGAGCGCCGCGAGTCCGCGAAGAAAGCACAGGACGCCGCGAAGCGCGCCACGACGACGACGCGCGCTCCTTCGGAGAACGGCGAGCAGGCTGCGCGCGTCCCCTCGGTACTGGAGGTCGAGGGCAAACGCATCAAGCTGACGAACCTCGAGAAGGTCCTCTTCCCTGAAGACGGCTACACCAAAGCCGACCTCATCCGTTACTACACCGAGGTCTCGCCGTACCTCGTGCCGTGGCTTCGCGACCGTCCGCTCACCTTGAAGCCGTTCCCGGACGGCATCCACGGCACGCACTTCTATCAAAAGAACAAGCCCGGGTTCACGCCTGAGTGGATCACGAGCTGGACCGATCCGCGCGAGCCGGAGAACGCGTACGTGCTCGCGAACGACATGGCCACGCTCGTGTGGATGGCGAACTACACAGCGATAGAGATCCACCCGCGGCTCGCGCGCGCGGACGAACCGGAAAAACCCGACAACGTCATGGTCGATCTCGACCCCGCCGAGGGCGCGACGTGGGACGACGTGAAGGAGGTCGCGCATGCCGTCAAGGAAGTTCTAGACGATCTCGGCATGGTCGGATTCCCAAAGACGACGGGCTCGCGCGGAATCCACGTCCTTGTTCCGATCGCCCGCCGGTACACATTCGAGGAGAGCCGTGCGTTCGCGCTGCGCGTCGGCCAGATGGCCCGCGAGAAGCTGCCGAAGCTCGTCACGCTCGAGTTCAGCAAAGCGAAGCGCCGAGGTATCTACATCGACTACCTGCAGAACACGCGCGCGAAATCCACGGCCGGGCCGTACAGCGTTCGTCCGATCCGCCGCGCGCCCGTGTCCGCTCCGCTCCGGTGGGAGGAGATCGCGTCGCTCGGACGACCCGACGCGTTCACGATGATGAACATGTCCGCGCGCCTCGAGGCGGTCGGCGACCTTCTGAGCCCGTCGCTCAAGCTCGCGCAGAAGCTGCCGAAGCCGCCGGCGTGAAACGCGCCGCGGTCCTCGCGCCCGGGTACGGCGGCACCGCGGAGCAGCCGATCCTCCGGAAGGTCGAGGCTGCGCTGAGCGGATTCGGCATCGCATCGCGGGCGGTGACCTTCAGGACGCGTGGATCTCGGCCGAGCAAGGACTACGTGTCGGAGATCGAAGACCTCCGTGCGGCGCGTGACGCTCTCCGCACCGCTGGGTACGAGCGCATCGCTCTCGTCGGTCGCTCGTTCGGGGGCCGCATCTCCGCCTTCCTCGCCGAGCGCGAGCCGCCGGACGCCCTCGTCATCCTCGGCCATCCGATCGCGCCTCCGAAGCGCCCGCGTCCGCGCGACGAGGCGGCGCTCGCCGCGACGACGTGCCCGACGCTAGTCGTCCAGGGCGAAAAGGACGAGCTGGGCCCGTTCGCCGTCCTCGAGCGGATCGCGGCGAACAATCCGCGGATCGACCTGGTACGCATCGCCGGGGCGGGACACGATTTCGGCACGGGCGAGCCCGAAGCGGTCGCGGCAGCCGCACGCTGGCTGGATAGCGTCCTGCGCTGACGAGGAATCTCCGCTCCTCCTTCACACCCAGTTCATCACCTGCTGAGACGCTTCGTCTCGACAACATCACAAAGGAGACTCACATGCGAGGCATCGGGATCATCGTGACGCTCGTGATCGCGGCGATCGTGGGCGTCGGCGCGTATCAGCTGGGGGTGGCCCAAGGGCTTGCCGCAACCGGGACCGCGGTCGCTCCGGCGCTCTACTACCACCCCTTCTTTTTCGGAGGATTCGGGTTCCTCTTCCCGCTCCTCTTCCTGTTCCTCATCTTCGCCCTTATCCGTGGCGCGATAGGACGTGGACGAGGATGGGGCTACGGCGGCGGGTGGGGTGGTCATGGGTACTACCAGACCCCGCGCGAGCGGATCGAGGCGCTCCACAAGGAGCTCCACGGTGAGAAGCCGCAGGACACCGGGACTGCATCGCCTCCGCCCAGCGGTCGGTAGGCGACCAGTGCCCGACGAGACGCCGGACAGCGGTCCGGCGTCTCCGCTTACCTAGGATTCGGCGCGACGATGAAAACCGTCATGGTCGTCGACGACGAGCCGAAGATCGTCCAGCTTGCGCGGGACTATCTCGAGCACGCTGGCTTCACGGTCATCGTGGCTCACGACGGAAAGGCCGCGCTCGCGGCCGCGCGCTCCCAGAAGCCAGATCTCGTCGTCCTGGATCTCGGCCTCCCCGAGCTCGACGGCCTCGACGTCGCGCGGACGCTGCGCGGCGAGTCCAATGTGCCGATCGTCATGCTTACCGGTCGGAGCGACGAGTCCGACAAGCTCGTCGGCCTCGAGATCGGCGCGGACGACTACGTCACGAAGCCCTTCAGCCCCAAGGAGCTCGTGGCGCGCGTGCGGGCCGTACTCCGACGGACGGAGCGTCCGCGGTCCGAGACCGAGATCGTTCGCGTCGGTGACATCACCCTCGACATACCGCGGATGCGCACGACAGTCGCCGACCGCGGGGTGGACCTGACGCCGACCGAGTTCCAGCTCGTCGCCACCATGGCGCGCGAGCCGGGCCGCGTCTTCACGCGAGCGCAGCTTCTCGACGCGGTGCACGGGGTTGCGTTCGAGTCGTACGAGCGCGCGATCGACGCGCACGTAAAGAACGTCCGGCATAAGCTCGAACCCGATCCGGCACGACCCCGTTATCTCCTCACCGTCTACGGCGTGGGCTACCGCTTCGCCGAGGTCGACGAGTGAGACGCGGCGGCTGGGATCGGCCGCGGCGGCGCCCGCCATGGTGGCCCGAGAACGAGCCTTTTCCACCGCCTCGAGGGTGGGGCGGGCGGCCGTTCATGCGGCGTATGGCGATGTTCTTCGTCGCGGCCGCGGTCTTCTCGATCGTCGCCGCGACCGTCCTCTTCTGGACGCTCGCCACGGCGCTCGGAGCGCCCGACCTCGTCGGGAACGTCGCACGCGGTGTGGCGCTGCTCGTCGTCGTGTACGGCTTCTTGTTCACGGCGAGGGCGCTACGTCGTTTCGCCGCTCCCGTTGGCGACGTGATCGAGGCGGTCGGCCGCGTCGCCGACGGCGACCTCTCGACGAGAGTGGATGAGCGAGGACCCCGTGAGGCGCGCGCGCTCGCGCGCGCGTTCAACACGATGACCACGCGTCTCGAGGCGGGCGAGGAGCAGCGCCGCCGCCTTCTCGCGGACGTGAGCCACGAGCTCCGCACGCCGCTCTCGGTGGTGCAGGGAAATCTCGAGGCGCTCGTCGACGGCGTTCATCCTGCGGATGAAGCGCATCTCGTTGCGATCCTCGACGAGACGAAGGTGCTGTCGCGACTCGTGGAGGACCTGCGCACGCTGTCGCTCGCCGAGTCGGGTGCCCTCGCCCTCCACCGCGAGGCGATCGACGTCGGCGCGCTCGTGCGCGAGACCGTCGACTCGTTCGCATCGCAGGCGGAGCCCGCCAGCGTGTCGCTCGAGGCACAGGTGTCGAGCGGGCTGCCCCAGGTCGACGCCGATCCGGTCCGAGCGCGCGAGATCCTTTCGAACCTTATCGCCAACGCCCTTCGCTACACCCCGAGCGGCGGCCGGGTCACCGTAACCGCGCAGCCCGCGGATGCGGCGGTAGCGATCGACGTGCGGGACACGGGTGAGGGGATCGCGCCGGAACGGATCGGTCGGATCTTCGATCGGTTCTACAAATCACCCGAGTCGCGCGGTGCGGGTCTCGGATTGGCGATCGCCAAACAGCTCGTTGAGGCACACGGCGGCGAGATCTCGGCCACGAGCGTCCTCGGGAAGGGCACGGACATCCGCTTCACCCTCCCCGCCGAGCCGCCGCCCGCATAGCGCGCCTACGGCGCGGTCTTCGTACCCTCCGCCGCGTCGATCTGCGCACGCTGGAGCTTGCCCGAGTAATCGACGTAGATCGACTTCCATTCGGAGTACACGTCGAGCGCGGCGCGGCCCGCCTCGCGATGACCGTTGCCGGTCGCCTTCATGCCGCCGAACGGGAGCTGGATCTCCGCGCCGATGGTCCCCGCGTTCACGTAGACGATCCCCGTCTCGGCGTCGCGCATGAAGCGGAACGCGTTGTTCACGTTGCGCGTGTAGATAGAGCTCGAGAGCCCGTACTTCGTCGAGTTCACGGCCTTGATCGCTTCGTCGACGCTCGAGACTTCGATGACGGCGGTGACCGGGCCGAAGATCTCCTCCTGAGCGACGCGCATGTTCGGCTTCACATCGACAAGAACGGTCGGCTCGTGGAAGAAGCCTTTGCCGAGCGCGCCCTCTGTCGACACGTGTCCGCCGGCGGCGACCGTGGCGCCTTCCTTCTCGGCGATCGGGATGAACGAATGCACGCGCTCGAGCTGCGAGGCCGATACGACGGGTCCGACGTCCGTCGATGCTTCGAGCCCGTTCCCGAGTCGGAGCTTCTTGGCTCTCGCGACGAGCTTGTCGACGAGGTCCTTCGCGACGGTCTTGTGAGCGATGACCCGCGACGCGGCGGTGCATCGCTGTCCGGACGTGCCGAACGCCGACCAGACGATCCCGTCGAGGGAGAGGTCCACGTCCGCGTCGTCGAGCACGACGATCGCGTTCTTTCCGCCCAGCTCGCAGGACACGCGCTTCAGGAGCCGCCCGCCGATCTCGCTGATGTGCGAGCCCGTCTCGGACGAACCGGTGAAGGAGATCAGGTCGACCCCGGGGTGCGAAACGAGGTGGTCGCCGAGCTCACCACCGGAGCCGAGGACCAGGTTGATGACGCCCTTCGGCAGCCCCGCTTCTTCGAGTATTTCGACGAGGCGAACCGCGAGCAGTGGCGTGTACGACGCGGGCTTGAACACGATGGTGTTGCCGAGGATGAGCGCCGGCATGATCTTCCAGGTCGGGATCGCGAACGGGAAATTCCACGGGGTGATCGCGGCGACCACGCCGACCGGATGCCGCATGCTCATCGCCCACTTGTTGGGGAGCTCCGCCGGAACGACGTCGCCGAACTGACGGCGTCCCTCGCCGGCGATGTAATAGGTCATATCGATGCCCTCTTGGACGTCGCCGCGGGATTCGGCGAGCACCTTGCCCATCTCGCGCGTCATCTCGCGCGCGAGGTCGTCCTTGCGCGTGAGCATGATCTCGCCGGCCCGGTAGAGGATCTCGCCGCGCTTCGGGGCGGGATAGAGGCGCCAGCCATCGAGGGCGCGCCGAGCCGCATCCACGGCGCGGTCGACGTCAGCGGCCGTCGACTTCGCGACGTTCGCGATCAGCTCGCCGGTCGCGGGATTGGTGTTCTCGAACGTACCGCCGCCGGACGCGTCGAGCCAGCGGCCGTCGATGTAGTTCTGGAGCGTGGGCGTCGCCATCCTTGACTCCCCCTTGTGAGGAGGATGTTAGGCGGCTAGATGGCCCCCATGCGCAGGAGCACCGCGAAGAGATGCGCGATGCGCCGCGCGCCGAGCCGTTCGATGAACGCGATCCGCGCGGCCTGTGCCGCGACTTCGGGATCGACCGGTTCTTCAACTGCTCGCGGCGCGAAACCACGCGGCGCCGTGGCCGCGCGCGCGGCCACCGGTTGCGGTCGGGCCGCGGGAAGAACGATGACCGTCACTGTCCCACCCGGTCCGCCGAAGTCGGCCGCCCAGTACCACGTGTAGGTGGAGCTCGGCTCGTACACGAGACCGATCCCGAGCGCGTCGTAGTTCGGATTCAACAGGACCGCGTTGTGTGCGGCGCTCGCCTGCCATCCGGCGAGCACCGCGCTCGCCGTCCCGTATCCGGCTCCGAGATCCTCACCCGTGTACATGGAAGTCGCGGGATAACCGAATGCCGACATGCGTTGCGTCGGCGAGCGCCCGTCCGAGGACACGTGTCCGATGTAGTTGCGAGCGGCCATGTCGCCGGCCATCCACCCCGCGGCCGAAGTGAGCGCGCTGTTCGGCGAGACCGCCTGAAGCCCGTTGCTCGTGCGATACGCATTGATCAGCGCGGCGAGATCGCTCTGGACGGTCGCGCTCTTGAGGCTCCGATCGACGCTTGTGACCGCTCCCGCGGATGCCGAAGAACCGATGGCGATGACGGCGATGGCGAACAGGGTGGCCAGCGCGCGGCGAAGCATCGGCACTCCTTTGGGTAACGGTCCTGCAACAGCGACCGTACGGAGTGAGCGCCAGGCTGTCAGTACTTTCACCCGGAATCGTCCGCAAATGGTGGTGACGCGCGCGCGTGGAGACGGTCCACGGGCGGCGGATGGGCGATTTGGGCGGGATTCCGAACGGGTGCGGGCTTGCTTGTCCGGCGATCCTAGAAGGAGGCTCCGTAGAAGAGCCAGATCGTAAGAGCGCCTACCGCGACGATGCCGAGGAAGATCAGAGCGAAGGCGATGTTCGCCTGGCGCTCCGGGTCGTTCTGGGTGAAACGGTCCATCAGAAGGCGCCCACCGCGGCACTCCTAGACCTTGTAAGGCACTTCGTCCCGTCCAAGACCGTCGTCGGCCGCAGCTGTGAGCAAGCTCCCACCGCGGCACTTCTAGGCCTTGTGGAGCTGAGGGGGATCGAACCCCTGACCTCATGAGTGCGATTCATGCGCTCTCCCAGCTGAGCTACAGCCCCTCGCCGCGGGCCGACAGCGCGTCCTGATGTGACGTCTAGGGTACCCGACATACCGCCCTCAGCGCGAGCCAGTTACGCGATCCGGAGCACGACCGGAGCGTCGCCCCAGAGGCGCTCGAGGCGGTACAGCTGGCGCTCTTCGGGGACGAAGGCGTGCACCACGACGTCGCCGAGATCGATCAACACCCAACGACCGCCGTTGTAGCCCTCGACACCGATGGGCAGGCGGCCTGCCTCGATCGCCTTCTCGCGCACCGCATCCGCGATCGCCTGCACCTGCCGCTCGCCCCTTCCGGTGCAGATGACGAACAGGTCCGCGATCGTCGTGAGCTCCGAAACATTGAGCACGAGGATGTCCTCGGCCTTCTTGTCGCCCGCGGCATCGACCACGACGTCCGCCATGGCTCTGGGCGAGAGGTCGGTCATCGGTACAGGCGGTGCTCCTCGATGTAACGCAGTGCTGCCTTGGGGACAAGGTAGCGCAGCGACCTGCCCCGCGCGGCCCTGGTGCGGAGGTCACGCGAGCTGATGTCCATAAGCGGAGAGTCCAGCATTCGCACCCCGGCGGGTGCATTCGGTGCGCCAGGCCTCACGGCCAGCACGATCGTTGCGAGCTCGCGAATTCGCGTCGGTTCGCGCCAGCGCTCGAAATCGGCGTACGCGTCGCTCCCCAGGATCAGAAAGAGCTCGCCTTCGCCGCGCAGGGACTCGAGCGTGTCGACCGTGAACGACGGCCCCTTCCGATCCAGCTCAACAGTCGACACGCGGAACCGAGGCTCGTCACGGGTCGCGGCGGCCAGCATCGCGAGCCGGTCCTCTGCGCTTGCCATCGGCCCATCCTGCTTCAACGGCGAGTGGCGCGCGGGGACGAAGTACACGTGGTCCAGTCCGAGCTCGTCGACCGCCGCGTTCGCGATCGCGAGATGGCCGACGTGGACCGGGTCGAAGGTGCCGCCGAATACGCCGACCCCGCTCACTCGTCGCCCGCCCGCTCGCTCCACTCCATCTCGAGGCTGCCGATGCGGACCGTGTCACCTTCCTTGGCGCCGAGCACGCGCAGCTCGTGCTCAATGCCTGTGCGGATGAGCTGACGCTGAAAGTACGCGGCCGCGTCAGGTGACTCCCAGTCGAGACCCGATGCGAGCCGCACCACGCGATCGCCCTCGATCCGGAATGCTTCTCCTTCGCGCTTCACCTTCCAATCGCGCCCGCCGCCAGCGAACGCGATGCGGCGTTCGCGTGGCGCCGCGGCGAGCGCCACCTCGCGCGGCGGGCAGCGATCGAAGATCTGGCGAAGAAGGTCTCCCGTGCCCTCTCGCGCCGCGGCCGATATGGCAACGCTCGACACGCCGCGCTCGGCGAGCGCGCGGGCGATGCGGGGCGCCGCCTCACGCGCCTCGGGGAGGTCGAGCTTGTTCAGCGCGACGAGTCGCGGTCGCTCTTCGAGGCCGTGCCCGTAGCTTTCGAGCTCGGTGTCGATCGTGGCGATGTCCTGGAGTGGATCGGGGCGGGACGCGTCGACGACGTGGACGAGGAGCCGCGTGCGCTCGACGTGGCGGAGGAACTCTTCGCCGAGGCCGAGGCCACGGCTCGCGCCCTCGATGAGGCCGGGGATGTCGGCGACGACGAGCTCGCGATCGTCGAGACGCGCGACACCCAGATTTGGGGTGAGCGTCGTGAACGGGTAGTCGGCGATCTTTGGACGAGCGCTCGTGAGCGCAGCGAGGAGCGTGGACTTCCCTGCGTTCGGCAAACCCGCGAGGCCAACGTCGGCGAGAAGCTTGAGCTCGAGGTCGATCTCTCGCCGCTCGCCCTTGCCGCCGTCCTCGGCGATGCGGGGTGCGCGCCGCGTGCTCGTCGCGAAACGGGAGTTCCCCTTCCCGCCCGACCCACCACGCGCGACGATGAGCTCCTCGCCCGGCGCGACGAGATCCGCGACCGTTGCGCCTGTCTCGCGATCGATCACGAGCGTTCCCGGTGGGACGTTCAGCACTCGATCCGCACCGGATCGCCCACTGCTGTTGCGGCCGCTACCTGGCCGGCCCGCGTCCGCGTCGATCTGCTTGGTGAAGCGAAAGTCAGTAAGCGTCCCGAGCTGCGGATCCACGCGCAGGACGACGTCGCCGCCTTTGCCGCCATCGCCGCCATCCGGACCTCCCCGCGGGACGTGCGCCTCGCGCCGGAACGAGATGATCCCCCGGCCACCGTCGCCTCCTTGGACCACCAGGCGTATTCGATCGATGAACACCTTTAGAGACGAACGAGCGGTCGCGGCAGCGCGACGATCCGAAGATGTGCCGCGTCCGTCCGCAGGCGGTCGAGCATCCGATCCATCCCGACCGCGACCTCGGCGGATGGCGCGATGCGGAGCGCGCGCTGCGGATCGGCGGCGAGATCGGACAGGACGAGCGAGCCTCCGGCGGGTAGATCTGCAGCGAGGCCCACGAGCGCGTCGAGCTCACGCGCTCGGTCGGTGAGGCCGGGGAGCGCGAGCACGCGCAACGCGACCGAGACCTTCCCCGCGATCGTATGCGCGAGCGATGCCCTAACGTCGGCGAATCGGAAACCGTCGGGCCGATGGATGGCCTCGTATGTTTCCGCGCGCGCGGACACGACGCGCACAGCGACCGAGTCGAGGCCGGCGTCGCACAACCTGCGCAGTGCGACGGGCGACGAGCCATTCGTTTCCAGATGGATCGTTCCGAGGCGCGTGCGCTGGCGAATCGCGACGATCGCCTGTTCGACCACGCGCACAGCGAGAAGGGGCTCGCCCTCACACGCACGCCCGAATGCGACGACGGTGCCTCCGCCCTCGAGGTGGCGCGACGCCGCATCCGCGAGCTCGTCGGGCGACGGCCGGAATGCGGCGGGTTCCGTCGGCGACGCGTCGGCGTCGTCGTGCAGGACGAGCACCTCGACCGGTCTCTCGTTCCGAGGCGCGGCGATTGGCAGCGCGCAATCGTGACGTCCGAGGAAAGCGTTCGCCGCCGCGCGGCACCGATAGTCCTTCGCACAACGGGCGAGCTGACGTAGCACCCGGCTCGATGGCTGGTCGCGCTGGGTAGCCGTGATCCGCGCCGCGAGGTCCGGGGCGGACCTGCCGTCGACCGCCCCCGCCTCCGTGTCCAGGGCAACCGCCGAAACGACGAGCTGCCCGCTCGGGTCGGCGCCGACCGCGGCATATGCGCGGGGACGGAGCGGCGGCGTGCCGAGGTCATCGATGTACGCGGGAAGGCTCATGCGGAGGTAGCCAAGCGGAAGGATCGCGGCGACCCCGAAGCGGCCTTGGCCGAGCTCACGCGCGCGCCCGGCGCGGTCCAGTCCGATCCCGAGGCGCCCCGGAAGGTGGATGACGTCCGTCCCAACGGGGAGCGGAATTGTCTGGACCAGTGGGCGGACGGATGAGCCGTCGGACATGGCAGCCGCGTAATCGGCCGCGACAACGAGACGACCCGAACGATCGCTGTGAACGGCGCTAAACATGAATTGGAGTATGGGTCGCGCGAGGAGCGGCGCCGGTGGGCCGCTAGAGGCTGAGGCAGCTCACGAACTGGTTTCCGACCTTGCACTCCCAGTGGACGTGAGGGCCGGTGGTGACGCCGGTGAGCCCGATCGCCGCGATGATCTGGCCGCGCGCGACCTGCTGGCCGACGCTCACATACACCGCGCTCGTGTGGTAGTAGCAGACCGTCAGGTCGCCGGCGTGCTGCACGCACACACGCAGACCGCCGACCGCGACCCAGCCGGTCGCCGTCACGACTCCGTCGTCGCCCGCGCCGAGACCGGTACCGTACGGTGCCGCTATGTCGACGCCGGTATGACCCCACCAGAAGTACTGCGTGATGACGCCGCCGACCGGCCACGAGAGGCGGCCGTTCCGCGCCTGCTGCGCGACCTGCGGCGCCGCCGCGAACACGTCGCGGGTCGGGCGGTCCGGCTCGAGGAGCGCCGGTAGCGCGGCGCCGCGCACGAAGATCTTTTGACCAGGCGCGCACTGCTCAGGCTCGAAGGTGCACCGGTTGTAGGTGAGGATGACCGAGGAGTCGACCTTGAAGTGGGTCGCGATCGAGTCGACGGTGTCGCCGTCCTTGACGGTGTAGAGCGCGCCTTCCGCCGGCGGGATCATGAGCTTCTGACCCATCTGCAGGGCGCGCGCGTCGCTCAGACCGTTGGCGAACGCGATCGCTTCGACCGACACGTCGTAGTAATTCGCCATCGTCGCGAGCGTGTCGCCGTCGTGGATCGTGACCTCTTGCACCGGTCGCGTGCCTTCGGCGGCGACCGTCAGCGGATTGCGGCTTCCAGCGATGGATCCGCCGCGAGCCAGCGGCTGAGCGCGCGAAGCGTCGCTCGTGGTGGCTGTCGTCGCGCCGACCGACGGGGGCATGACCGTGCTCGCCCGCGAGGCGGCCGTGGCCGCGAACGGGAGCGAAAGAACGAGCACCGCCACGGAGGTGTTGAGGGCCAGTCGAAGGCCGCGAACGCCGACGAGACCCGCGAGATAGCCCGAGGTCCCGTCGAGAGCGAGGAACGAAACGTGGCGCGCGCGCGCGCCGAACGCGACAGCGCGTAGAGAGAGAAGGCGGACGTGACGCTGAATGAACCGTTTCGGGTTAGGCGTTGCCTGTGATCGTCTGATCTGCTGTGCCAACCCCGGCGGTCCCTCCCATTTACTAAATGCGGCCACCCCTGGCCGGTGTGCGTCTGTCCCTCTGCCTTCGTTCACCACATCGGTCTCTTCGACCGACCCCCCAAACGGCGCGCATGTACGAATTGCGTACTGAGCGTGTTGGGAGAACTGCACCGTAACCCCGGTCCAACAGATGTGTCAACCGTGCAACGCGGTAGCACCAAGCGAGGCATTGGTGGAAATTCGGTCTCGGCACCGGTTTGCTCGCATGAGTACCCCTACGTAGGCTTCTTTCCGGTGCCCGACTACAGCCTTTCGTACGTTTACGTCTTCGCGTTCTTCGTGGTCGGGGCGGTCTTCGTAACTGTCCTGCTGACGCTCTCTCGCCTCGTGGCTCCGCGAAAGGCCACGAAAGAAAAGCTCCGCACGTACGAATCGGGTGAAGAGCCGATCGGCCAGGCCTGGGGTCGCTATCCGACGCACTTCTACGTGTTCGCATTGCTCTTCGTCGTGTTCGACGTCGAAGTGATCTTCCTCTTCCCGTGGGCGGTGCTCTTCCGATCGCTCGGCGTCACCGGGCTCATAGAGGTGATCGTCTTCATCGCGATCCTCGTCGTCGGCCTCTACTACGCCTGGAAGAAGGACGCGCTGAATTGGTACTGAGCGCGCCGCGCGCCACGATCGATCTCGCCGGACTTCGGTCATACGTCGCGTCGCGTCTCGGTGAGAAAGCTCTTGTGTCGACGTTGCACGACATGCTCGTGGTCGACGTCGATCGCGAGCGGCTGGTCGAGGTCGCGACGTTCGTTCGCGACGACCCGCGCACTCGTTGCGATTTGTACTCCGTCAACGCCGGCGTCGACACCGGCGCCGAGCTCCGCTCGGTGACCTTCGTTCGCGGTACCGGCACGAAGGTCACGGTCATGCTGCGCACCTTGTGCACCGAGCTCGACCCGCACATCCCGACGCTCACGCCGGTGTGGGAAGGCGCGAACTGGTGCGAGCGCGAGACGTACGACATGTTCGGGATCGAGTTCGACGGGCATCCCGACCTCCGCCGCATCTTCCTCGAGGAGAGCTTCCCCGGGCACCCCCTTCGCAAGTCGTTCCTGCCGCCGCGCAGCGACGCGCGGGGAGGTTGATAGGAACGTGAGCGACGAGCGTTTCACTTCGCGCCCAGGGGCCCCTGCCCCTGCCCGCGAGGAGCGAAACCGACCAGCCTTGAGCGCGTCTCGGGCGAAGCCCGAGATTGCGAGAGATTGATGCCCGTCGGTCCTTTCGGCATCGATCCGTTCATCTGGGCGCCGCTCCGCCTCGTCATCGCCGTGGGTCTGGCTCTCTTCCTCGTTCTCAACGGCGCGCTGCTGCAGATCTATCTCGAGCGGAAGATCCAGGCGATCATTCAAGACCGCCTGGGCCCGTACCACGTCGGACCGTTCGGCCTCCTTCAGACGTTCGCGGACGCGCTCAAGCTGATCTCGAAAGAGGACGTCCGCGCCGCCGCGACCGACGGCTGGTTCTTCGTGGCGGCACCGGCGCTCGTGTTCTGCCCGATGCTCGCATCGTGGGCCGTGCTGCCGTTCGCTCAGGACATCGTCGGCACGAACCTCAACATCGGGCTCCTCTACCTGACGACGCTCGGGTCGATGACCGTGCTCGGGATCGTCATCGCGGGATGGGCCTCGAACAACAAGTACGCCCTCGTCGGTGGTCTCCGCTCCGCCGGTCAGCTCATCTCCTACGAGATCCCCCAGATCCTGGCGCTCGTCTCGGTCGCGCTCGTCGTCGGGTCGCTCTCCATGATCGACATCACGCGCTCGCAGACCGGCCCGTTCGTCAACGTGCTGATCCTGCCGTTCTCGTTCCTCATCTATTTCATCGCGGCGCTCGCCGAGACCAACCGCACGCCGTTCGATCTCCCCGAGGCCGAGTCCGAGCTCGTCGCCGGTTGGCTCACCGAGTACTCGGGCATGCGCTGGGGCACGATGCTGGCGCTCTCCGAGTACGGCAACGTGACGGTCGTCTGCGCGATCATCACGACGCTCTGGTTCGGGGGCTGGCAGGGGCCGGGCGTCGACGCGATCCCGCTCCTCGGCGTTCTGTGGTTCACGCTCAAGGTGTATGGGTTCATCGTGCTGATGATGTGGATCCGCGCCACGCTGCCGCGTCTCCGGATCGACCAGCTCATGAGCTTCTGCTGGAAGGGCCTCATTCCGATGGCTCTCGTGAACATCGTCGCAGTTGCGACCCTCGCGCTCGCGTTCCCCAACTCGCTGGTGCCGATCGCGATCGCGAACTGGGCGCTCGTCGTCGTGTTCGTCGCCGGCATCCCGTTCGTCCAGCGCCGGCGTCTCAAGACTCTGCGCGCTCGAGCCCGCGCCTCCGCGGCGCCGGCCGTCCACGCGGCCAGCTGACGACGACATGACGTTCGACTTTGTAGAGCCGGTGGTCTTCGCCCTTCTGTCGATCGGGGTGATCGCCGGTGGGGTGGCGGTCGTGATGCTCAACCGGATCACGGCGGCCGCTCTGCTCATGGCGTTCACGTTCCTCTGCATGGCCGGAATGTTCGTCCTGCTCGGCGCGGAAACGATCGCCGCCTTCCAGGTGCTCATCTACGTCGGCGCGATCACGGTGCTGATCCTCTATGGAGTCATGTTCACGAAATTCAGCGACGGTCCGCGCGCGCTCTTCTTCCAGAAGCAGACGCCCATCGCGGCAGTCTTCGTGGCCGCGGTCGCGGTGCCGATCGTCATCGTCGGAACGGTCTCGTTCACGAGCGCACCGCCACGGCCGGGCGGCGGCGATCTGCCCGCGCTCGCCACGAGCGTGTTCACAGACTTCGCGTTCCCTTTCGAGATCGCGTCGGTGCTCCTGCTCGCAGCGATGGTCGGCGCGATCGTCCTGACCAGGCGCGACGATCCGGAAGAGGCCGCGATGCGGCGCCGTCGATGACGGTCCCTCTCGGTGCCTACATCGCTGTGTCGGCGGTGCTCTTCTTCACCGGGTGCGCGGGCGTGCTCGTCCGCCGCAACGCGGTGGTCATCCTGATGTGCGTTGAGCTCATGTTGAACGCGGCCAACCTCGCGCTCGTCGCCTTCTCGCGAAAGTACGGCTCGATCGACGAGCGCGGCAGCGTCTTTGTCGTCTTCGTGTTCGTGATCGCCGCCGCCGAGGTCGCGGTCGGTCTCGGGATCATCCTCTCCGCGTATCGCAACCGGCCGGTGGTGGATGTCGACGAGATCCACCAGATGAAAGGATGACTCGAGTGAGGAGCGGCTCCGCCGCGACGAACGAGTCGACCAGCCTTGAGCGCGTCTCTCGGCGAAACCGAAGATCGAGCAGGATGAGAACCGAGTGATCTCGCTTGTCTGGCTCATCCCGGCGTTCCCGCTCGCCGCGTTCCTGGTCAACGGTCTCTTCGGACGCCGCTTTTTGGGCCATCTGACCGGACTTATCGCCACGGTCGCGGTCGGGCTTTCCGCCCTGCTCTCGATCGGGGTCTTCGTCGAGGTGCTCGGTGGAAAGACGCAGACGGTCGTCGTGCTCTACAAGTGGATCGCCGTCGGCGACTTCTCCATCAACGTCTCGGCGCTGATTGACCCCCTCTCGTCGGTGATGCTCCTCGTCGTCACCGTCGTTTCATTCCTGATCTTCGTGTACTCGAACGGCTACATGGAACACGACGCCGGCTTCTACCGCTTCTTCACGTGGCTCTCGCTCTTCGTTTTCGCGATGTTGATCCTCGTCATGGCCGACAACTACCTCCTCATGTTCGTGGGCTGGGAGGGCGTCGGCCTCTGCAGCTACCTTCTCATCGGCTTCTGGTTCGAACGCCCCGAGCCGTACTACGCCGCCAAGAAGGCCTTCGTGATGAACCGCATCGGCGACTGGGGCTACACGATCGGGATCATCACGATCTTCCTGGTCTTCGGGTCGATGAACTTCCTCGATGTCTTCAAGCGTCTCGAGGAAAGCGCCCCCGCCCAGGC
Organism: Chloroflexota bacterium; assembly: GCA_038040345.1. GTDB lineage: Bacteria > Chloroflexota > Limnocylindria > P2-11E > P2-11E > 3-1-20CM-2-70-9. Next base: position 477,810 of record JBBPIQ010000001.1, on the reverse strand, counting down.
CACCCTCACGCTGATCTGCATCGCGCTCTTCTTCGGCGCGACCGGGAAATCGGCACAGCTGCCGCTCTACTCGTGGCTGCCCGACGCGATGGAAGGACCGACGCCCGTCTCGGCCCTGATCCACGCCGCGACGATGGTCACGTCGGGCGTGTACCTCGTGGCCCGTTCGATGCCGCTCTTCGAGGTCGCGGGGCCATCGCTCCAGGTCGTCGGCGTCGTGGGGGCGATCACCGCGATCTTCGCGGCGACCATCGCTCTTGTGCAGTTCGACATCAAGCGCGTGATGGCTTACTCGACCGTCAGCCAGCTCGGATATATGTTCCTCGCCCTCGGAGTCGGCGCTCCGGTCGCGGCCATCTTCCACCTCGCGACGCACGCCTTCTTCAAGGCGCTCCTCTTCCTCGGATCCGGCTCGGTAATCCATGGTCTCGGCGGGGAGCAGGACATGCGCAAGATGGGCGGGCTGCGCCGCAAGATGCCGGTGACGTTCTGGACGATGCTGATCGCGGGTGGCGCGCTCGCCGCGCTGCCACCGCTCGCGGGTTTCTGGTCGAAGGACGAAATACTCGGCGCCGCCTTCGCGAACGGCCACCTCGTGCTCTACACGGTCGGGATCGTCACCGCGATCCTCACCGCGTTCTACGTGACGCGCGCGCTCTGGATGACCTTCTACGGAGAGCCGCGCGATCACCATATCTACGATCACGCGCACGAGTCCCCGCGCGTCATGACGCTTCCTTTGATAGCGCTCGCCGCGGGCTCGGCCGTGCTCGGCATCGTCATCGGCTTCCCGCCCGAGCAGGGTTTCATCCACAGGTACCTTGCGCCGGTCGTCGAGGCCGCCGGCGTCGCCGAGCACGCACCCGAGCTGGCGACAATCGTCGTGTTGGCCGTCGTGTCTGTGCTCGCAGGCGTGATCGGGATCGCGATCGGTGTGTCCATGTACCTGCGTCACCGGCCGGACCCCGCGGCTCTCACGCGTGCCGCCGGCCCGGTCTATCGGGTCCTCGTGAACAAGTACTACATCGATGAGCTCTACGACCACCGGTTCGTCGAGGCGGCGCGCGCGTTCGCGGGCGCGTCGTGGGCCTTCGACATCCACATCATCGACGGCCTTGCGAACCGGCTCGGTTGGGCGTTCGCGATGGGCGGCCAGGGCCTTCGCCGAGTGCAGACCGGCATCGTCGGCAACTACGCGCTCACGATCGTCGCAGGCTTGCTTCTGATGCTCGTCGCCTACGGCGGCTACGCCACGGGGATCCTCGGCCGATGACGAACGTCCTCTCGCTCCTCGTGGTGATCCCGCTCGCGGGACTGGTCCCGCTCTTTTTCTTCCGGCGCGACGAGCGCGCCGCGAAACAGGTCGCGATCACGACGACGCTCGTCGAGCTCGCCGTCTCGCTCTGGATGGTCACCCAGTTCGTCGTCGGGGAAGCGGGGTTCCAGCTCGTCGAGCGCGTCGACTGGCTTCCGAGCCTCGGCATCAGCTACCTCGTCGGGGTGGACGGCATCTCGGTCCTCCTCGTTCCGATGACCACGCTCCTGACGTTCATTTCCGTTCTGTACTCGAGCGGCGGCGCGATCAAAACGCGGATCGTCGAGTACATGACCGCGTTCTTGCTTCTCGAGGTCGGCATGGTCGGCGTGTTCATCGCGCTCGACCTGTTCCTCTTCTACATCTTCTTCGAGCTGATGCTCGTGCCGATGTACCTGATCATCGGAATCTGGGGCGGGCCGCGCCGGATCTACGCCACGCTGAAGTTCGTGATCTTTACCCTCGCCGGTTCGCTCCTGATGCTTGTGGGGATCGTCGCCGTGTACATCGCGTCGGCGGACGCCTCGGGCTCCCGGACGCTTTCGCTCCCCGACCTCATCGAGCTGCGCGGCCGTTTTCCGGCGGACTTCCAGTTCTGGGTGTTCCTCGCCTTCGCGCTGGCCTTCGCGATCAAGATGCCGATGGTCCCGTTCCACACCTGGCTGCCGGACGCGCATGTCGAGGCGCCCACCGCCGGATCGATCGTCCTCGCCGGCGTCCTCCTGAAGGCGGGCGGTTACGGGTTCCTGCGCTTCGGCCTGCCGCTCTTCCCGCTCGGCGTCCAGGCTTGGCTCCCGGTCCTCATCGTTCTCTCGGTCATCGCGATCCTCTATGGAGCGATCGTCTCCGCGGTGCAGAAGGACCTGAAGAAGCTCGTCGCGTACTCATCGGTGGCGCACATGGGTTTCGTGACGCTCGGCATCTTCGTTCTGAACCTGCAGGGCGGCGTCGGCGCGGTGCTGCAGATGCTCAACCACGGCTTCGTCACCGGCGCACTCTTCCTCTTCGTCGGCATCCAGTACGAGAAAACGCACCGGCGGATGATCGCGGACCTCGGCGGCCTCGCGAACATGTGGCCGCTGTTCACGACGTTCTTCGGCGTTTTCGTCCTGGCTTCGCTCGGGTTGCCGGGTCTCAATGGCTTCGTCGGCGAATTCCTCGTGCTGCTTGGGACGTTCGCCTTCTCGGGCGCACCCCCTCTCGGTGGGCTTTTCTGGGGACCGCTTGCCGCGATCGGAGTGATCCTCGCCGCGGTCTACCTGCTCTGGATGTTCCAGCGCGTGATGTACGGGCCGGTGCGCGAGGCGTATCGGGCATTGCCTGATCTCTCGCCCCTCGAGATCGCCTGCGCCCTGCCGCTTCTGCTGCTCACCGTGACACTCGGTGTTCTGCCTCAGCCGTTCATCGCGTACATAGAGCCGTCGGTCGACCGCCTGATCCGTCTCGCGACGGACCCCTCGTTCATCGTGGTCGCATTCAAATGAGCGGCGCCGATATCGTCGCCGTCTATCCCGAGATCATCGTGACCGTCGTCGCAATGATCGTGCTCGTCGCCGACGCGATCCTCGACCGGCGCCGCGCGGCTTTTGCGCTGCCCGTCATCACGATCGCCGGCCTCATCGTGGCGCTCGCTTCGGTCTTCTACGTCGTCCCCGCCGCCCAGTACTTTCGGGGCTTCGTGACGATCGACGCGTTCACCTCGTTCTTCCGCGCGGTGTTCATCATCCTTGCGATCTTCGCCGCCGCCGTATCGCCCGCGTACCTGGCGCGACGAGGCGTCCCGGCGGGCGAGTACTACGCGATCATCTGTTTCTCGACGGTCGGCGCGATGACCATCGCGCTGTCGTCGGACCTCATCACGCTATTCATCGGCCTCGAGACGATGACCATCCCGATCTACGTGCTCGCCGGAATCCAGCGGACGGATCGATTCGCGAACGAGGCCGCGATCAAGTACTTCCTTCTCGGCGCGTTCAGCTCGGCGCTCCTTCTGTACGGATTCGTCTGGCTGTACGGCGTCACGAAGGCGACCGACTTCGCCACGATCGCCAACTTCCTCGCCGCGCAGGGGGTCGCGAACGGTCCGACCATCGTCGCGCTCGCCCTCATCACGGTCGGCCTTGGCTTCAAGGCGGCGATCGTCCCGTTCCACCAGTGGACGCCCGACGCGTACGACGGCGCAGCGACCCCGGCGACGGCGTTCATGTCGGTCGCCCCGAAAGCCGCCGCCTTCGCCGCGATCCTCCGCGTACTCATTGGGGCGCTCGGTCCGCTCAGCGTGGACTGGAGCGCGGTCCTCGCGATCCTCGCGGCGGTCACGATGACCGGCGGGAACGTCGTCGCGCTCGCGCAAACGAACACGAAGCGGATGCTGGCGTACTCGAGCATTGCGCACACCGGCTACATCCTTGCCGCAGTCGCCGCAGCGAGCGCCGGGCCGAGCGCCACCGCGGCGGTGCTCTTTTACGTATTCGCGTACGGGCTCATGAATCTCGGGGCCTTCGCGTGCCTCCTGTACTTCGACCTCGAGGGCACGCGTGGCGCCTCGCTCGACGAGCTGAATGGGTTCGGAAGAAGGCAGCCGCTCGGTGCGCTCGCATTCGCGATCTTCCTCGTCTCGCTCACCGGGATCCCGCCGACCATCGGATTCGTCGCCAAGTTCGTTGTGATCCAGCCGGTGCTCGACGCGGGCCTGGCCTGGCTCGCGGTGGTGATCGCGCTGAACGCTGTCCTTGCGGCCTTCTATTACCTGCGGGTCGTGGTCCACATGTACATGTACGACGCCGAGGAGAAGGTGCCGCGCCTCGTGACCGGACGCACGCTTTCGGTCAGCCTCGGCATCGCTTCGTTCGCCGTGATCCTGCTCGGGATCCTTCCGAATTCGATCTATCAGTGGGCATTGGACGCCGCGCAGCCGCTCGTGCGCTGATCCGCTACCCGCGGCGCGGCTCGCGGCTCGGAAGAATGCGTTCCCCGACGAAGCCGCCGATAGCACCGATCACGGCCGCGACCGCGAGCGGCGCCAGCACCTCCGGAAAGTGCAGCGAGATGAGTCCGTTGAACTCGTCGACAGGCGCGGTCTGGGGACGGAAAGCCTGATGCAGCTGCGTCGAGATGATGCTGCCGACGAAGAGCGAAAAGAGGAACGCGACCGGCGCGGCCACCGCACCGCCGTTGCCCGCGATGAGGCCGGCGCAGAAAAGGATCGCGCCCGCGACACCCAGGAGGATCACCGGGGGCACCGGAAGCGGCTCGGTCAGCGCCCACCAGAACGCGAGTCCGATCGCGCTCGCGACGACCGACGCGAAGAGGCGCGGCCAGCTCACGACCGCGTCCGGACCGCGCGCGCACGGACCGCACCGCCGAGCCACCCGGCGAGCGCGCCGACAACGATGAACGGAAAGACCGCGATAGGTATGCGCAGGAAGAACGAGGCGAATGCGCCGGGATCGCCTCCGGGCTGGATCAGACCGGCGACGACGACATAGAGGAAGGCGCCGAGAAGAACCGAGAGCGCGCCAGCGAGTGCGGAGCGTCGCCCAGCGAAGAATCCGGCCCCGAACGCGGCGAACTCGATGTAGAGGAGCGCGAGGAGAGCCCCCACGCCGATCCATTGATCGAGGCGCAAATACGGAAAGACCTGCACGATCCCGGCGCCAAGGACGGCGACGGCGAAACGCACGCCTCAGGCCACGGTCGCGAAGGCGTGGTCCGCGAGGTTCAACGGCCGGGCCGAACCGTCAGCGTCGATCACCGCGACGTCCTCGATGCGCACCCCGAAGCGGCCGGGCAAATAAATCCCCGGCTCGATGGAGAACGCCATGCCCGGCTCGAGCCGTTCACGGTTTCCACGCACGAGGTACGGATGCTCGTGGCCGTCGAGGCCGATCCCGTGACCGGTGCGATGGATGAAAAACTCGCCGTAGCCGGCGTCATCGATGACGCGCCGTGACGCCGCGTCGACGGATTCCGCCGACGCGTCCTTTCGCGCGGCCGCATATCCGGCCTCCTGCGATCGCCGCACGACGTCGTGGACCTTTTGCTCCTCGCGGCCGGCGGTCTTACCGACGTGGACCGTGCGCGTGATGTCGGAGCGATAGCCGCGCATCGCCCCACCGAAGTCGAGGACGACGGTGTCGCCCTCAGCGACGCGACGGTCGCCGGTCTCGTGGTGCGGCGACGCTCCGTTCGCGCCGGACGCGACGATCGTGAACCCGACCTCGTCGTGACCTTCCGCGCGGAGGAACTCCGCCAGGTCCGCACCGATCTCGCGCTCGGTCCGACCGGCGAAGGGGCGCTTGAGGATTCGCGCATACGCGCGGTCGGCGGACTCCGAGACCAGTCGGAGCGCTTCGAGCTCGGCCGTGTCCTTTCGGATGCGGAGCTCGCGCGTGATCTCCGAGGCCGTGGCGAAGGTGCGATCCGGCAGCGCTGCTTGCAGGTTGAGGACGAACGCCGCCCACATCTGGTCGGCCACCGCCACGGCGCCGGACGCACGAACGAGCGACGCGACGACCGCGTACGGATCGTCCGTCTCTCCCCACGTGGAACGCGGGATGTCCGGCGCGGCGACCGCGGCGCGCGGCGCCTCCAGCTCGGGGCACACCATCGTCGCCTTGCCGTCGCGGTCCAGGACGAGACAGGTAAGGCGTTCGCTGGAGAAGATCTGGTACCCCGCAAGGTAGAAAAGGTCGGCGCCCGGGGACGCGAGAAGCGCGCCAAAACCCCGCTCGCGCAGCTTCGCCGCCGCGCGTGTTCGCCGGTCAGCGATGCTCGCTCGTTCGCTCGGCATCCGTTCTGCATCCGAGAATAGCCGCATGCCCCGTTCGTTCACCGTACTCGCCGGCGTGCTGCTGCTCGCCGTCGGGATCGCACTCGTCGCGGGTACTGGCCTGCCGCGCGCCGGCTCCGTCGCTCCGATCGCTCTCCCAAGTCCGTCCGCGAGCGCGACGCCCGCGCCAACCGCGTCGGCGGGCTCGACGATCGTCTCGCCGACGCCGGCGCCGACGATCGGGCCGATCCCGGACGGCTATCGCATCGAGCTTCCGCGTCTGGGGATCAATCTGCCGATCGCGGAAGGCGACGTCGAGCGCGACGTCGTCATCCAGAAGACGCCGGAGAACTTCGCGTTCCATTTTCCGGGCACGGCGATCCCCGGAACCGTCGGGAATAGTTACCTCTACGCGCACGCCCGTACCGGAATGTTCCTGTCGCTTTGGAACGCTCGTATCGGGGACCAGGTCTCCATCACGACGCCCGCCGGCGTTGAACTCAAATTTGTAGTCACCGAGGTCCACCCGAGGGTTCCGCCGGCCGACACGAGCTGGCTCCAGCCATCGGCCGACGAGCGGCTCACCCTTCAAACATCGACCGGACCGAACCGCGATGACCCGCGTTTCGTCGTGATCGCCGCCCCCGAATAGCGTGCGTCGTGGCGTAACGATCTCGTCACGCGAGAAAGTTCGAGCGACCGAGCGACCGACGTCCCGCACGCACTGTTTGTTGGGCTGCGACGTGTTCACGAAATCGACACATCGTGGAATCGGTCGTGCAAAGTGCCCGTCCCATGTTCCGGGGGGCAGTGGGGCGGGTGGCCATCTTCGCTTTTGTCTTCGCCTGCCTCGGCTCGTTTGTGGCTCACTCGCTTCCGAATGAGATGCGATCAATATCGGTAGCACGGGCTTTTGCGACCGCGGCGGCGGAAAAGCTGGGCCAAGCTCCCCAGCGCGTTCGCGACGTCGCGCGAGCTGAGGTCGTACTCGGCGTGCAGGCGACGCCGGTTGCGACGGTGGAACCGGCGGCCGCGGCGACGCCCGAACCAACACCTCTGCCCACGCCCGCGGGGACGGCCGCGCCCGCCGTCGTCGCGACTCTTCCGCCGCTGCCGGAGCCGCCGACCGGCGGGATCGTCATCGCGTCGTGGTACGGGCCAGGCTTCTACGGCAACCGCACCGCCTGCGGGCAGGTCTACACGCCGGAGATCATCGGCGTCGCCCACCGCACGCTTCGGTGCGGCACGATGCTCGTGCTCGAGTACCGCGGACGCACCATGACCGTCCCGGTCATCGATCGCGGCCCCTACATCGCGGGTCGCACGCTCGACCTTTCGAACGCGACCCGGCTCGCGATGGGCTGTCCCGACCTCTGCACGCTTTCGATGCGGATCGCGCCGTGAGTGTCCCCCGACCGTCCGCCTAGCCGCCCGGATACTCACCGGCCTGGCGAGCGCTGGCATATGACTTGCAGCCGACCTTGCCACCTAGCCCGGGCAGCGCACGGCCAACTCGACGGGCGAGAAAGGGTGACGCTATGACGCGGAACAAGGGAGCGATGACGGTTGCCGAAGCGGGACGTCGCGGAGGCGCGACGACTGCTCAGCGACACGGCCCGGAGTTCTACGAGCAGATCGGGAAGAAGGGCGGCAAGACCACCGCGCAGCGGCACGGCTCTGAGTTCTACGAGCAGATCGGAAAGCAAGGCGGGCAGAAGGTGAAGGAGCTCTACGGGCCGCGCTTCTACGGACGCATCGGAAAGATCGGCGGCGACACCGTCTCCGAGAAGTACGGTCACGAGCATTTCGAAGAGATCGGCAAGAAGGGCGGACAGAAAGTCGCCGAGCTCATCGCAAGGGGCAGGCAGGCGACGACATAACGACCTTCGTCGACGGCATGCAGAGCAAGCGAGGAACCGAGGTGCGGCTTACTTTGGGCGCGCATGATCCGATTCCGATCGCGATCCACCCGCGTTTCCCATTGACACGCATGGGGCGCTCTATATCGTCGCGATCTGTACGCACAGGCCCCGTTTCGGGGCCTCCGTGTACCGAGAAGCGAACGACCCGCTCGGTCGTAGAGGGAAGGGCAGTGGATCAGGTCGCGGCGCCGCTCGTGGCCGTCGAGTGGGAGGACATCACCGCCTACTCACGGACCGCGCTCCCCGAGGATTTCGAGTCGTACCGTCTGCACAAGCTCACGTGCGGTCTGTTGTGGAAGGAAACCCCCGAGTACGTCGTCATCGTCGGCGACTACGACATCACCAACGAAGGCCGGGACTACCGGCACAACGATTTCCACATCATTCCTCGAGGCGTCATCCGCCAGCTGACCTATCTGCGCGAGACCGCCAGCCCGCTCGTCGCCCTAGAGGTCGAAGCCAGCTAAAGACCCTCTAAGAAAGCGGCGGAAACCAAGACCCTTCCGCCCGCCGGTGCGTATCTAGGGATACGGAAACCGGAAAGGCCGATCGACGGTATTGGAACAAAGGATCGGTCTTGACCGTTTTCCTCCCTGGAGGTTTCGCGCTGAATGGCCCTTCGAGCTGAGCTCTACTGCTATTTCTGCGGCCACGGCCTGGGCGAGGTGCTCGTACCGACGAGCGCGCGTCGGCCGACGGTCGAGCAACTTCGCACCGCCTACGACATGGTCGGCGGCCGCGAGGCGCCCGTCTGGAACGAAGGCGATCAGCCGCTCTGCCCCCGCTGCGGCGGGCAGCTGTTCCTCGAGCGTTTCGACCACGAGGTGATCCGCACCAACGAGCGCCGCACGCTGAAGCGAGCGAGCTGATCTAGCCGCAAGCCGCGGTCGCTCACCTTCTCGGTGCAGCGCGCGGCTTCCACGCTTATCGGGGTTCTCGCCGGGTATGTCTTTGCCCGCCGCGTTCTCGGGCGGCGCGCCCGATCGGTCGCCGCGCTGACCCATCGTCAGCTTGAAGTGCTGCGCGCGGTCGCCGGCGGTCTTTCGACGAAGGAGATCGCCGATCTGCTGGGGATCAGCGAAGCCAGCGTGAACACTCACATCCGCCGAGCGCGCGCGATCCTCGGCGCGCCAACGCGAGCGGCCGCGGCCGCCCGCGTGACGGGTCATGTCGTCGTGGTGCCCTCGAGGCCGAGGCGGTCGGCCGCGTCGTCCATCGCGCGCACGACCTCGGCGATGAGGTCATCGAACGGGACCCCCATGTCTTCCGCGCCCTTCAGCATCATCTCGCGGCTCACCGCGCGCGCGAAAGCCTTGTCCTTCATCTTCTTCCGAACGGATGTCGCATCCACGTCGCGCACCGCCTTCGACGGCTTGACCAGCGCGACCGCGGTCACGAACCCGCAGAGCTCGTCGACGGCGTAGAGCGTCTTCTCCATCGCGGTCACGCGAGGGACGCCGGTGTGATCGCCGTGGCTCTGGATCGCGTGGACGATTGGTGCGGGCACCCCGGCCTGCTCGAGGATCGGTTTCCCATTCTGCGGATGCCCGGCCGGATCGCGCTCGTAGTCGAAGTCGTGGAGCAGCCCCGTGATCGCCCAGGTCTCCTCGTTCTCCCCGTTCGCGCGCGCGAAGCGGCGCATCGCCGCCTCGACCGCGAGGCCGTGCTTGCGAAGGCTCTCCGACTTGGTGTGCTCGCACAAGAGATCCCAGGCCTCATCACGCGTCACTCGGTCCACCTCCCCGCGTGATCCTAGCGAACGCGTTACCGTCGGCCCGTGACCGGCTGCGGCTGCCTCGTACTGATAGCGGGCATCGTCGCGCTTCTCGTGATCTTCGTTCGCGGCTCCTTCGACGCCGGCGCGCCCATCGACACCGCGGTCGCGCTTCTCGCCGTGGCCGTTCTAGCCATCCAGCGGTGGCAAGGGAAATGGTCCGCGCACGAGCTCGTACGCGCGCGCCGCGCGTAGGGCGGCGGCCTCATCCCACATCCGCGCGGCGAATTGCAGACCGATGGGGATGCCGTCCGGGTCGATCCCGCACGGAACGGAGATTGCCGGCTGGCCCGTGAGATCGAAGATCCTCGTGATCCGCGTCCATTCACTCGGTCGCGAGAGCTCCTTTGCTTCCGCGATAGTCCAGGCGCGTGAGGGCACCGTCGGCATGGCGAGGACGTTGACGCCGTCCAGGTCGCGGTCGGCCGCTCCTCCGCGCGCCTCGAGAAGAAGCCTCATCGATCGCGCGTAGGTCTCCGCGTCCACATCGCCTTGCGACGCGAGACGCGCCCGGATCAGCGGGCCGTACTCCGCCGAGCGCCCCGGAAACGCTCCCTCGTGATACGCGCGCGCCTCGACACCGAGGACCGCGCTCGACGCCTTCGCGTATTCCGCGGCGCGCGGCCAGCGGATCTCGCGAATCTCGGCGCCCGCCCGCGCCAGCGCCTCGATCGCCGCGCGCACCGCCGTGGCGATCGCCGGATCGCATTCGTCCCACACGTGGTCGGTCGGTACGCCGATGCGGAGCTTCTGCGGGCCGGCGTCGATCCCCGCGAGGAAGTCAGGGACCGGGCGGTCGGCGGAGATCGGATCGCGCGGGTCAAATCCCGCGATCGCCGCGGTCGCGACAGCGACATCGCGCACCGTGCGCGCGAGCGGGCCCGGATGATCCAGCGACCACGCGAGCGGAACGGCCCCGAAGAGACTCGCCCGTCCGAACGTCGGCTTGAGACCGACGCATCCACAGAGGGAAGCAGGGATGCGGATGCTTCCTCCGGTGTCGCTCCCCAGTGCGGCGTAGGCCTCGCCGGCGACGACGGCCACCGCGGATCCGCCGGACGAGCCACCCGGGATCTTCGTCGTGTCCCACGGGTTGTGGACGTCGCCGAAATGCGGGTTCACCGAGCTGATGCCGTACGCGAACTCGTGCAGCCCGAGCTTGCCGAGGAGCACCGCGCCCGCTTCGCGAAGCCTGCGCACGACCGTCGCGTCCTCCCCGGGGATCCAGTCCGCGAGGATCCGCGAGCCGGCCGTTGTGCGGATCCCTTTTGTCGCGAAGAGGTCTTTGACCGCCAGGGGGATCCCGTGCAGCGGACCTCGGTACCGGCCGGCGGCGATCTCGTCTCCCGCTTCGCGCGCCTGCGCGCGCGCCCGCTCCGCAGTCACCGTCAGGAACGCGTTGAGGCGTGGCTCGACCGCTTCGATGCGCGCGAGACACGCTTCGGTCAGCTCCAACGGCGAGATGCGCCGATCGCGTACGAGGGCGGCGGCATCCTCGAGCGTGAGGTGGATCGTCTCGCTGACAGCGGGCACGGACGCGCCGAGGGCTAGCGGCGCTTCTCCGAAACTCTTGAGCCGCGGGCTCGCACCGCGAAAATCACGCCGAGGATCACAGCGACGACGGCCCCGGCGATGAGGGCCTCGAGCGTTCCGGTACCGCCGTCAGGAGAGATGCCGAAGAGGTCTTCGATCCAGTCCACGAGTTCGTTCCTCCCCAAGATGCGTAGGCCGCATCATCGCATTTCGCGCGCGCGCGAGCGCTCAGGCGGGGACGGCTTCGACGACGAGCGTGCCGGCGTTCACGGTCAGGGACGTGACACGCACGCCGGACGGAATGTTCGCTGCGAGGACACGCGCGAACGTGTCGGCCACGTTCTGCTTCGTCGAATCGGGGAGCCCCAGACCCGCGAAGGTCGCCGACTCGATCTTGGCGGCGGCGGTGCCGTTCGAGACGAGCGGAGACGCGACCACGACGACCGGCCCGCTGACGATGAACGCGTGGCCGGTCGCGGTGAGGGTGAGCCTTCCCGGCTCCAGCTTGATGTTCGGATCCGTCACCGTGATCCCATTCACGGTGAGCGGCATGTAGCCCTGGGCGGCCTTCGTGAGCTCCTGCTCGGTGAGCGTCACCGTGATCGTGCGCGGCCCGGTCGCCGTGGGGACGGCTGTGGCGGCGGCGGTTGTGGCGGTCGACGATGGTCGTGCGGAAGCCCGAACGGTGGGCGATGCGGCGGGGCCGAATTCTCCGCGCGCGGCCATGCCGATCAGGACGACCGCGAGGATCAGGACGAGCGCCGCGAGGACGCGCACCGCTAGACGCTAATGCGCGAGGGGATCGACGATCCTTCCGTTCTCTTTGACTTCCCAGTGCACGTGGGGTCCGGTGGTCGCGCCGGTCATCCCGATGAGCGCGATCGGTTGGCCGCGCGCGACGTGTTCGCCGATGGACACGAGCGCCGCGGACGTGTGGTAGTAGCAGCTCTCGAAGCCTTCAGCGTGCTGCACGCAGACCCGGCGTCCCCCGACCTGGACCCAGCCCGCCGCGTCGACGACGCCGTCATCCGCGGCGACGATTATCGAGCCGTACGGCGCGGCGATGTCGACTCCGGTGTGGCTGCCCTGCAAGAACTGACTGACCGCGCCGGCGACCGGCCGGACGAAACGGCGCGACGCGCCGTCGATTCGCCCAAGGCGAGAGCGCGCCGCGGGGTCGGCGCGTAGGTCGACGCCCTGCCCGCTCGCGACGCCGCACCGATACAGCTCGAGCTCGGTCTCGTAGAGGCCGGTGCGGCTCACGCCCGTGAACCAGCGACCGTCCGGGCTGAACGACCGAGTGCCGAAGAGATTGGGAAGGGTCGCGATGGCCCTGTCCTGCTCGTCGCTCGGATCCCACACCGGGATACGGTCAAACGCATTTCCACCGGGCACCGTCGCGGAGACGGCGCCCACAAGCAGGCGACCGTCGGCGGTCCATCCGTGCACCGTGCCGCCGAACGTCGACATCAGCGCGGATTGCTCCGCACCGCCTGGGTCGATGAGCGCGAGCTTCGCGTTCGAGCGGACGAGAAGGGTCTCGCCCTGCGGCGCCCACTCGGTGAACGTCGTGTCCTGATCCTCGAGCTTCTTCATCTCGCCCGTCGCCGTCACGCCGATGTACCGCTCTGTGGTGCCATCGAGGGAGTAGCGCGCGACGGTGAACCGCTTCGCGTCGGCGCTGAAGTAGGAATCGTCTCGGGGATAGCGCGGGATGAGGTCGGGATCGACGTGCGCGATCGTCTGCGCGACCCCGTTGCGCCACACGCGGATCTCGTCGGCATACCAGTAGTACAGGTCGTCGCCGTTCCAGCGCACTTCCGGGGACGATGCCTCGATGGTCCCAGCGATCGTGCCGGCCAGATTCACGTAGAGGTACCCGTCGTCGCGCCAGTAAGAAAGGTACGCGCCCGATCCGGACCATTGCGGCCGGCTGCCCTGCCCGATCTCCTGCACCCTACCTGTGTCCAGGTAGTAGACCGTGATGCGGAGCTGCTCTTCGTAGCCGGTGATGGTGGTGTGCGACGGGATCACGGCGATGCGCGACATCGCGAGGGCGTTCGAGTCCGGCGACCAGATCGCGTTCGTCACATTGTCGAGCGCCGGGATGGTCGATCGGTCGGTGCAGCGGAGCATGTCGACCGGAGCCGTCGCGCGGAGCGGGCGATCATCGGGGAGATAGATGTTCGCCTCGCCATCGCTTGCTTGTGGGGCTTGCGCACAGCCGGAAAGCGCGACGGCGAGCACGAAGAGATACGCGAGACCCTTCCCCCTGCTCACCTGACCGATTAAAGATGGGCATCGCCGAATGCGAAATGGTCATGCGGTATCGAACGAGATCGTTACGGGAGCGAGCGAGCGAGCGGTGACCTACGCACGCGAAGAGGAAGAGCGCATCGCGAGCACGAAGACCGCACCAAGCACGAGATGGATGAGGAGTCCTCCCGCAGCTTGAGTAGGAAGATCGTGTACCGCGATCTCGTAGCCGTTGACGAGAATCTCGAGCGCTTGAACGACCACGTTACCGACGAGGAGCGCGCGCAACGCCTCTCCGGTCGCGTTCCGCGCCATCCAGTTGATGACGCCAAGCCCGATGAGCGTCGCACCGACGTCGCGAGAGAGGACCGTGGCTTCTACGGGAACGCCGAGGCCGAAGCCCGCGAGCATCGTGGTGGGAAAGACGAGGAGCCCGAGGCCGAAGACGATCGCGGCGACGCCGCCGATCATGAGAGCGAGACGCGGGCTCACGTCGGGAGAGTACGCCGAAGAGCTGAACTAGCGGTCCCGACCGGATTCGAACCGGCGATCTCGTCCTTGACAGGGACGTATGCTAGGCCGCTGCACCACGGGACCGATCCTGAAGAAAGCGCGCTTTCGCGCTCTCCCCTCACTCCATTATGAAGAAAAAGAGGCGGCGAGTGCGCTTCCTTTCACTCGCCGCCCCGCCGGTGTGGCCAAACTGACGTTCAGCTCGCTACGAGCAGTTCTCCCCGCAGTGGCCGATCCCCAATGCGCGCGTGCCGTACGACCTCGTTCACGATCCGACTCGTCTTCACGAGGCCGCTGAGCGCGAGGTCAAGACCGACCTCGCGAAGCTCCTCGTATCCGAGTCCCCGATAGAGCCTGTTCGACGCCACGTAGCACATCTCGTCGTATAGGAACGGCCAGTCGACCGCGCGCCGTGACAAACAAAACGAGATGAAATCGATCGCGACCTCTGCGACACGATCTTCGGGCACCCCTTCCTTCCCCTTTGCCTTGACGGCCTCGCGCATCATCGTCACGTCATCGTCCGCGAGCAAGACGATCTGTCCACGAACTTCTCCACAGACTTCTCCACAGGGTCGCATCGTGGAATCCACGCGATATCCACGAGATGTGATCGTCATCGGTACCTCTGTCCGCTGAAGCGACGACGTTCTTTTACCTCGCGTGCACTCGCGCGATCGAGTGCCCCGTCCCCAAAGCGAGCGCGAACTGCGTCTAACGCAGCGTTGAGCCTCGTGTGACGGGCGGCGTCGAACAACCCGAGCTGCTGTCCCTCGCTGACCCCCGAGACGGAAACGCCGACGAGCCGGACCGGGCTCGTGCGACCGCCCTCGCGGTCTTCTGCCAGCGCATCGCGAAGAAGCTGTCGCGCGATGCGGAAGATGGTCACGTCGTCATCCGTCGGTTCGCGGAGCGTGCGTTGCCGGGTTCGGGTCTCGAACGGAGCAACGCGAAGCGTCATCGTGATCGTCCTGCCGCGCAGCGCGTGATCGCGAAGGCGCCGGCCGACGCCTTCGGACAGACGAAGGAGCGTCGACTCGATCTTTGATGGGTCCAGGGTGTTCTCGTCGAATGTGTGCGAGTGACCCACCGACTTCGGGACGTGGTCACTCTGGACTTCGCCCTCGTCTATTCCGTTCGCGCGCTCCCAGATGTCGGCTCCGTGCTCGCCCAGGCGGCTTTCGAGGATCGAGCGATCGAACGCGGCGAGCTGCCCGATCGTCTTGAGGTCCCAACCGGCCAGCACTTCGCGGGTGCGCGGCCCAACGCCCCAGAGACGCTCCAGCGGAAGGGGCGCCAGGAACGCGGCCTCGCCCCCTTCGGGCACGATGACGAGGCCGTCGGGCTTGCGCAGGTCCGAGCCGACCTTCGCACAGAGCTTGTTGGTGGCGACGCCGACCGAGACGACCAGTCCGCAGCGCTCTCGCACCGCTCGCTTGATCTCTTTGGACATGGCGACCGCGCCCCCGAACAGATGCTCGGTCGCGGTCACGTCGAGGAAGGCCTCGTCGAGCGAGATCGGCTCGACCAGCGGTGTTTTCTCGTCGAAGATCGCCATGACCGCATCGGACGCTTCGAGATAGCGATCGAAGTTGCCGGGCACATAGATGCCGTCCGGGCAGAGCCGGCCCGCGATCGCGAGCGGCATGGCCGAGCGCACGCCGAAGACGCGAGCCTCGTACGACGCCGCCATGACGACCCCTCGCTCGTTCGGACCGTCTCCGCCGACGATCACCGGCTTGCCACGGTACTCGGGATGGTCCCGCTGCTCGACGGACGCGTAGAACGCGTCAAGGTCGCAGTGGAGGATCGCGCGCGTCATGCGACCTTTACTCCGACCGTTGTCGCATCTGGTGCGAGGAAGGAGAGCAGCGCGTCGGCTTCCGCCTCGACGGCGACGCGGTCCTTCGCTCCGAGCCGCGCGAATGGCGCGACCCGCAGCACCGCCTCGTTCTTCGCGCGCACGAGACTCCAGGTGCCGGCCGCGAATCCATCCACCATGACCACCGCCTCGACGATCGCATTCTTCGCATAGACCGCGCGCCGGTGCGCCTGCGCGATAACGCGATCGCGGTGCTGGTAGCTGATGAGGAGCTCGTCGTACCGAGGAAGAAAGCGGACCGGCGCCGGAAGCTCGCCGTCGGGGCGTGGCGCCCGGGGGAGGTCGTAGAGAAGGCGGCCCGCCTCGTCGCTGAACGTACGGAGCTTCGGGGCGATCCGCTCGAGCGTCGAACGGATACGGGGCGGCGTCTGGCCGGCGAACTTCGCGACGTCGGCGAGCGTCGCGGGCCCGAACGCGGCAAGGCACCGGCGAACGAGCCTCTCGAGCGCGTCCTCTTCCGAAGGACGTTCGCCGCGCGCGATCCAGTGCCGCGCGGCGACGTACGGCGCATCGGTGCCGCCGTACTCCCAGTGCCCGCCGGGCGGGGCGGTCACGAGGTCGGCGTGCGCGCTCACGAACCGCCACACCAGCCAGTTGAAGGGACCGCCGAGCGTCGCGCCGATGCGCTCCTCGATGTGCTCGAGCACCTCCTCCTTCGGACGTGGCTCCCGCGCGAAGGCGATCGCCAGCGCCGCGACCTTCTGCGGGTCAACGCCACGGCCCACCTGAAGGCGATTCCATGCGCCGCGTTGGAGATCCTGCGTCGCGACCGCGTACGCGTAGAAGTCCCGGGCCGAGACGAGGCGAAGCGTGCCGCGCATGAGCCTTGCGCGGATCACCGCGTGGCGTTCGATCGCCGACCAGAGCTTCTCGCGGCGGAACCCCTTGAGTCGTGACCAGAGCGCGATGTACGGAGAGGGCGACCACTGCGCCTGCAGCGCCGCCAGGCGCTCGACCGCCGGCACGATGCCGATCTGCGCGCGCTCCAGCAGCAGCTGGCGCGCGAGCATCGCGCGATTGAGCTCGCGAAGCGTGAGGACGGGCCGTTCGGCGGAGCGCTTCGTCATCCGCGCACCCCGTGCGTCTTCGACTCAGGCGCGTAGAAACGAACGAGCTTTTCGCCCTCCATGGTGAGCGCAGCGCGATCCGCGCGGGCCAGGCGCTTGAACGGCTTCAGCTCGAGCATCGTCTCCTTGGGCCTCACCGCGATGGTCCATCGGCCCGCGACCATCCCGTCGACGAGAAATGTCGGCCAGACCTCGGCCGAGAAGATCACAGCCTTCCGGTATTCCTCCGGGAGGATGCGCGTTCGCTCGGGCGCCGCGTGACCGAGGATCGCGGCGTCGAATCGCGCCAGGAATCGCGGCGGCGCGACGACAGCGGCTGATGGCCGCGGGGCGGATGTCAGGTCGATGAGCTCACGGCCTCGCTCGTCGGTGAATCTCCGCAGATCCTTCATCCGCGCCAGCGCCGCGCGGATATTCGGCACGCGGACGCTGCTCCACGTCGCGATGTCAGCGATGGTCGCGGGTCCGAACGCGCCCAGATGCCGCCGCACGACGACCTCGTAGGCGACCTCGGGCTTTGGCGCTTTCCGCAGCCTGGCCGGCGGCGCGATGTGGCGGCCAAGCTGCCGGTGCGCGAAGTGCGCGCCGGCGGACTCCCACACCAGCCCGCTCGTGGCGACGGCGGCCCAGCCGAACCAGCTGCGGAGCCGTTCGTTCTTCGCCGCGCTCGGCGGGAGGTGATCCGCGATGAACTCCTGGATCTCGGCTCGCGTGCGAGGAGTCTTTCCGGCGAACGCCATGACGGCGCGATGGAGCTTGCCGAGGTCCGCGAGCGCCGGCCCGCCGGGCGGTCGCCATGCTCCGAAGCGTCCCTCCATCGTCGCGATCGAGTACGCCGGGTATTCGCGCGCCGAGACGAGGTGGAGCGTGGCGCGCATCAGGGTCGCCTTCACGACCTCGCCGCGGTCGACAGCAACGGTGAGCCGGTCGCGCTCGAATCCCGTGAGGCGCGACCACAGCGCGACATATGGGGATGGTGCCCACTGCCCCTGAAGACAGGCGAGGCGCTCGACCGCGTCGACCACGTCCAGCTTCTGGCGCTTCAGGAGGAACTGACGCGCCAGCAGCGCACGGTTCAGCTCACGAAGGGTGAGCGTGGGAACGCGAGCGGGCATCGATCGATAAAACTAGGACAGCTTGCGGATTACGCCGATGACCTTCCCTTGGATCTGCACGTCCCGCGCATAGATCGGAGACATCGCCCCGTTCGCGGGCTGCAGCCGGATGCGGTCCTTCTCTTTGTAGAAGCGCTTCAGCGTCGCGACGTTGTCCTCGAGCACCGCGACGACGATGTCCCCATCGCGCGCGGTGTTCTGCTCCTGGACCACGACGAAGTCGCCGTCGTCGATGTGGTCGTCGATCATCGACTTCCCGCGGACCTTCAGGACGAAGGTCTCGCGTCCGCGCCCCGCAGCGAGCTCGCTCGGGAGTCCCATCGTTTCCGAGCGGTCCTCGTACGCGTGGATCGGCTGGCCGGCGGCGATCTCGCCGATGATGGGCGCCTGCACGACGCGCCCGCCGTTCATGCCAGGGAGACTGAGCGCCCGCGACCGGGTGGCCTCTTTGTTGAGCCGCCCGTCCTTCTCGAGCTTGGTGAGGTGGTGGTGGACAGCTGAGGTGGACGCGAGCCCGACGGCCTCCGCGATCTCCCGGACGCTCGGGGGGTAGCCCCGCTCGGTCACGGCCTCACGGATGAACGCGAGGATTCGGTCCGCCCGCTGCTGGTCTTGCTTTGTCACGCTTTGGCCGTCAAGTTAACCGAACGGATGTTCAGTTGTCAAGCGCGCTCGTATTCTCCGCCGGATGCCGCTCGATCCCGCCGTCATCCGCGACAACCTCGTCGATTACGGCGCGAGAACGTTCTGGGCGCTCGTCGTCGCGGCCGTCGCCCTCCTGATCGCGCGGGCCGTCCGCGGCGTGACGATGCGTGCCCTCGCTCGCAATCGCGCGCAGGCCAACGTCACCGTGCTCCTCGGCAATCTCGCGCAGCTCTTGGTCATCACGATCGGGGTCCTCTTGATCCTCGCGATCTACACCCAGGGCGCGTTCGGCTGGATCCTGACTTCGTTCAGCGTCGTCGGGATCGTCATCGGGCTCTCGCTGCAAGACATCCTCAAGAATTTCTTCGCGGGCGTGTGGGTCCTCGTCGAGCGGCCCTTCCGCATTGGCGACAGCATCGAGGTGACGGGGTACGGCGGCACGGTTGAAGAGATCTCGTTCCGCACCACGCAGCTGCGGACCGACGACGGTCGTGAAGTGATCGTGCCGAACGGGACGTTCATGACCTCGGCGGTCGTGAACCTGACCCGTTTTCCAACGAGGCGAGCCTCAGCGTGGCTCGTCGTACCGGCGGACGAGAACACGGTCACCACCGAGGACATTCGCGCGGCGCTCGGGAAGGCTGACGGAGTCTCGCCCGAGCCGCCGCCGTCCGTCGAGCTTCGCAGCGTGTCCGATGGCAAGGCGCAATACGTGGTCACGTTCTGGGCAGCGAATCGAGATGCGGCCGTACCAGCGGCGCTGCGCGCGCTTCGGGCACGGTTCCCGCAGGGGGATGTCCATATTGGCTAACCGCATCCGCGCGCCGAAAGACATCGGCGGGGTGGTGGATCTCATCCGGCGCCTGCCGACCTACATCCGGTTGGTGTGGGCGCTTCTTCGCGATGGCCGTGTCCCCGCGCGGCAGAAGCTCATCCTCGTCGGGATCGGCGCGTACCTCATCTTTCCCATCGACCTCATCCCCGACTTCGTGCCGGTGCTCGGGCAGCTCGACGATCTGGCCGTCGTGCTCCTCGGACTGGACCTCTTCATCCGCAGCGCACCTACGGACATCGTTGAAGAGCACCTCGCGAAGATCTCGCAGGATAAAGATCAGCTCAGCCGTGACATCGCCACCGCCGAGCGCCTCCTCGGGGACCGATTCGGCGACGTCCGCGATACTGTGGAGAAGTTGCGCACCCGTGATCGCAAGACGACGAGTCGTAAGAGGGGGAGCACATGAGCGACCGCGACTCCGGCCCCGGGTTCTTCGGCGTCATCGAGGCATTGCTCGCGATCGTCGGCGCTCTCACCGTGATGGGTGTCGTCGCCGTCGCGGCGTCGGTGCTCGCCTGGGAAATGGAGTTGCGGCGCAGCGAGCAGGACACGGCACTCGACGAGGCGTCCACCTCCTCCTAGACCCGCGTGCGCGTCATCCTCAAGGCGGAAGTCAGCGGCCTAGGGCGGACCGGTGAGATCAAGGACGTCGCCGACGGCTACGCGCGCAACTACCTCCTGCCGAAGGGCCTTGCCATCGAGGCGACCGGCGGCGAGCTGAAGCTTCTCGCGCAGGAACGACAGAGCGAGAAGATGAAGAAGGACCGCGCGCATCAGGACGCCGAAGAGCTCGCCAAGCGCCTCGGCGAGGTCACGCTCGTCTTCAAGCTGAAGGCGGGGGAGCAGGGCAAGACCTTCGGCAGCGTGACCGCCAAGGAAGTGGCCGACGCCTTGAAGAAGGAGGCGAAGGCCGACATCGACAAGACGAAGATCGTGTTGCGCGAGCCCCTCCGGTCGCTCGGTATCCACAAGGTCGAGGTGCGCCTGCTGGCCGACGTTCGCGCGAGCGTGACCGTCGCGATCGAGCCGGCCTAGGCGCCCTCGCGCGTCTCGCCTAGGTCGCGGAACCGTGTGAGGTCGGACTGGAAGTGCAGGTCGAAATCGCCGGTGGGTCCGTTCCGATGTTTTGCGAGCTTGAGCCGGACGACACCTTCTTCGCGATCCTTGCGGTCCTTCTGCCAGAGGAACAGCACGAGGTCGGCGTCCGCCTCCAGTGCGCCCGATTCGCGAAGATCCGAGAGCATCGGCTCGGTGCCGCGCTGCTCGATCTGTCGCGAGAGCTGCGAGAGCGCGACCACCGGTACCTCGAGCTCGCGCGCGATCGCTTTCAGCGCTCGGCTGATGCGGGCGACCTCGAGAACGCGGCTCTCCTGGTTCTCGGCGCCTTCGATGAGCTGGAGGTAGTCGATGACCACGAGGTCGAGACCGCGCTCGGCCTGAAGGCGTCTCGACTTCGCGAGGATGTCCGTCACGTTGAGACGGCTCGACTCCTCGACGAAGATCGGCGCCTGCTGCAGCTCGCTCGACGCGGCGGAGATCGCGGTGAACTCCTGCGTCGAGAGCCGGCCGCGGCGCATGCGGTTGCCGTCGATCTCGGCGAGCATCGAGACCAAGCGCTGCACGACCTGCATCTCGCTCATCTCCATCGAGAAGAACGCGCAGGTCTTCCGCTGCACCACCGCGGCGTGCTCGACGATGTTGAGCGCGAGACTCGTCTTGCCAAGGCCGGGACGGCCGGCGATGAGGATGAGGTCGGAGGGCTGCAGGCCCCCGGTCTTCTTGTCCACCGACTCGATCCCCGTGCGGACCCCGACGCGAAGGTCTCCGCGGGCGTCGATCTGCTCCGCATAGCGGCGGAGCGCGACATCCAGCGGAACGATGTCGCGGTGGAGCGTCGATTCGCTCACCGCGAAGAGCAGCTCCTGCGCGTCGGCGACCGCGGCGGTCGATTCCTCGCGGGTGAGCGCGAGACGCGCGATCTCGTTCGCGACGCCGATCAACCGGCGCAGGAGCGCGGTGCGCTCGACGATGGCGGCGTAGCTGGAGGCGTGCGCGACGGTCGGCACGTTCTGCATGAGGCCAACGAGGAACTGCGAGCCGCCGATCGCGTCGAGCTCGTCGTGCGCGAGGAGCTCCGACTGTACGGTCGCGAATCCGACCGGCTCGCTGCGTTCCGCGACGCGGGCGATCGCGCTCAGGACGATGCGGTGCTGCTCGCGCGATAGGTCGGCTGGTCCGAGGCGTCCGCGGGCGACCTCGTTGTAGAGGGCGCCGTCCATGAGCATCGCGCCGAGGAGCGAGGCTTCGGCCTCGGGCTTTTCGGGCGGCGGCTTGATGCCGCGGTCGGCGGTCTGGAGCGTCACGCCGGGGGACCGCCGTCGTCGGACGCCTTGGAGAAGAACTTCGCTTGCTCGCTCTCGAAGAGGAGCTGGAATCCGCCGGTCGGGCCGTTGCGGTTCTTCGCGACGGCGCCGTTGATGAGCCGCGGCGCGCCGGCAGGTGTCTCTTCCTTCTCGCGCCACAGCATGATCACGATGTCGGCGTCCTGCTCGAGGCTGCCGCCTTCGCGAAGGGTCGAGAGCTTCGGCTCGCCGCCGGAGTCGCCCGCGGCGCGGGACAGCTGCGAGAGACCGATCACGACCACGCCGAGCTCGCGCGCGAGCGATTTGAGATTCCGAGTGATCGTTGCGATCTCCTGCACGCGGTTCTCGTCGTCCTCGCCGGTGCGGATGAGCTGGATGTAGTCGACGATGATCACCTCGATCTTTTCGTGCGTGCTGGCGCGGCGCGCCTTCGTTCGGAGCTCCATGATCGAGATGCCCGGCGTGTCGTCGATGAACACGGGCAGGCCGTGCAGCGCGGCGGCCGCCTCCGTATCGATGATGTTCCCGGTCCGCAGTGCGAGCAGGTCCATGCGCGAGTTCAACGCGAGGTATCGCGAGACGATCTGCTTGGCGTCCATCTCCAGCGAGAAGAGCAGCACCGGATGGCCGCGCCGCGCGACGTTGAAGCTCACCCCGAGTGCGAGACTCGTCTTGCCCACCGATGGCCGCGCCGCCATGACGATGAGGTCGCCGACGGTGAAGCCTTCGGTGTAGTAGTCGATCTCGCGGAAGCCGGACGGGATCCCGCTCACGTCGAACGGGCGCTCCATGCGATCGGTGAGGTGCTCGTAGTTGGATTGCAGCGAGGCGGTGATGTGGCGCAGCTGCGCGTTCGCCGATTCGTCGCGGAGCGCGAAGAGCCGCTGCTCCGCGCGATCGAGGGCGAGCGGGATGTCGGTCGGCTCGTCGTACGCGTCCGCGGCGATCGACGTAGCTGCGCCGAGGAGGCGTCGCAGGATCGCGCGGTCGCGAACGATGCGACCGTACCGGTCGATCTCGGCTGCGGTCGCGACGCCCTCGGCGAGCGTGCGGAGATAGGCCTGGCCGCCGGCGCGGTCCAGCTCCTCACGCCGCGCCAGCTCCATCTGGATGGTGAGCGGGTCGATCCGCTCGCGTCGCTCGAGCAGCGCCTGCGCCGCGTCGTAGATCCGCTGATGGCGCGGGACGTAGAAGTCGTCGACGCGGAGGAGGTCCGCGACCTTGAAGATCGCGTCGCGATCGATGAGCAGGCTTCCGATGACCTGCTGCTCGGCGGCCTCGTCGAAGGGGACCTGCCGGTCGGGCGCGCGGACCTTGAGTGTCATCTGGGCGAGTCTAGAACAGGTGTTCGAATAATAATGGGGGCCTCCGCCGTGATGGCTTCGCGGCGGAAGCCCACCGCGGTTCTTGAAACGCTAGCGTCGACCAGAAGCGGCGCGTAGGTCCTTTGTCCACCATCTCCTCCACCAGTTCGTCCACACAACGAGCCAGCGAAGCTGGCGAGCGTACGAAGTACATACGCGGTAGGTAAAGGAGCGGCCAGGAGTTGCGAGTCCTCGTGACCGGCGGCGCCGGTTTTCTTGGCAGCCACGTCGTCGATGCGCTCCTCGCACGCGGCGACGACGTCATGGTCGTGGACGACCTCTCCACCGGCAATCGCGCGAATCTCGATCGGCATGCCGACTTCAGCGTCGCGGACGTCGCCGATCTCTCGGCGCTCCAGCGCGGGATCGGCAGCAGACGCATCGATGCCGTCGTCCATTGCGCCGCGAAAACGAAAGTGGTCGAGTCGATGACCAAGAAAGACCTCTACGAGCGCGTCATCATCGGCGGTACGCGCAACGTGGTGGAGACATCCCGGCGTCTCGGCGCCTCGATCTTCGTGAACATTTCCACGGGAGGCGCGATTTACGGCGAGACGCCCGTGTGCGCGGACGAGACCGTCCCCGTCGACCCGCAGTCGAACTACGGACGCTTCAAAGCGAAAGCTGAAAAGCTCGTCGAGTCGTCGGATCTCCGCGCCGTGACGCTGCGCCTCGCGAACATCTACGGCCCGCGCCAGCGCACAGATCTCGAAGGTGGGGTCATCGCGATCTTCATCGGCTGCTGGAAGCGCGGCGAGCCCATAACCCTGTTCGGCGATGGGAGCTACGAGCGCGACTACGTGTATATCGCCGATGTCGTCGGGTCCGTGCTCAGCGCGCTCAGCGGAACGCACGCCGGCGTTTACAACATCGGCACCGGCGTCGCGACCAGCGTGAACGACCTCGTCACCGCGCTCACGTCGGTGCTCGGCCCCCCGCCCGCCGTCCGGGTCGCGCCGGCTCGACCGGGCGAGGTCCTGCGCGGGTGCGTGGATCCGGGGAAGGCCGCCCACGAAGGACTCTGGCGCCCGAAGACCGGCCTCATGGAGGGGCTGCGGCTCACGGCAGCCGCCGAAGGCGTTTTGTTGTCATAACGGCGTGATCCGTTTCCGCCGCCGCCCGAACTACAGAGGGAGAAATGGAGGCGGATCATGAAACTCAGCTGGCTACGGCCGTTCTCGCTACCTGTCGCGGTGGTCCTCGTGATGGGGATACTCGCCGCGCCCGCGGTCGCCGGGGCGGACAAGGAATACACCGTGCACCCGCTCGTCTCGAACGTCGCCGGCGCGGCGCCGACGGTCGATCCCAATCTCGTCAACGCTTGGGGCCTCACCGCATCACCGACGTCACCGTGGTGGGTCGCCGACAACGGCACGAGCCTCTCGACGCTTTATCGCGCCGACGGGTCGATCGGTCCGCTCGTCGTCCAGGTCCCCGTGCACCCAACGGGTGCCGTCTTCTGGGGTGCGGCCCGTGCCATCTTCGTCTTTGACACCGAGGCTGGGCAGGTTCGCGGTTGGAAAGGGTCGCAGGGCAATCAGACCGTCGTCCTTGCCGACCGTTCTGCTGTCGGCGCGATCTACAAAGGTCTCGCACTAGCGACGACCGCGGCGGGCGACCGCTTTTACGCCACCGACTTTCATAACGGTCGCGTCGATGTGTTCGACTCGAGCTTTAACCTCGTGACGAACACCGGTGCGTTCGAGGACGGCGACCTGCCCTCCGGTTACGCGCCGTTCGGGATCCAGATGATCGGCTCGCGCATCTTCGTGACCTACGCGAAACAGGACGCTGACGCGGTGGATGAGATCCACGGGCAGGGGAAGGGTTTCGTCGACGTCTACGACACCTCGGGTTCGCTACTGAACCGCGTCGCGCAGCATGGCCAGCTTGACGCACCATGGGGCCTTGCTCTCGCCCCTGCGAACTTCGGACGCTTCAGCGGCGATCTCCTCGTGGGCAACTTCGGCGACGGGCACATCAATGCCTACGCGGAAACGGCCAACGGGAGGTTCGAGCACCGCGGCGAGCTGCGGGGCGGTGACTCCAAGCCGATCTCGATCGATGGCCTCTGGGCTTTGCAGTTCGGGCACGGGGCATCCAACAACGGACCGACCAACACGCTCTTCTTCACAGCAGGTCCAAACGACGAGTCAGACGGACTCTTCGGTTCGATCACCGCGCCCTGAGCGACGTTGCGGTGTGGCGGGGCGGGCTGTGGCGCGCCCCCCCCCCTGCCCGCCCCCGCGACCCGGGTGTAGATCGGCATAGGCCACCGCAGGAAAACAATC
>JBBPIQ010000001.1:0-452154 GCA_038040345.1 Chloroflexota bacterium | reverse complement strand
ACGTCGTGTCAGTGGTACTGTTCGGTTCTATCACCGCGCCCGTCGCTAGGTTGCGGTGTGGCGGCGGGGATTGTGCCGCGCCGCCAACGCTGCCAGCCGCCTCGACGCTTGACTGCCCGGCATAGGATTTCGCCGGGGGAGCGCGCGAATGGCGATGGCGTTGACCGACAAGGACCTGGTCTGCCGCGAGTGCGGCAATCCCTTCGTGTGGACCGCGGGCGAGCAGGAGTTCTACGCGCAGAAAGGCCTGCTCCATGAGCCGCAGCGCTGTCCCGATTGCCGGCGCCGCGCCAAGGCCGAGCGCGCCGCGGCGCGAGCGCAGAGCATGCACGACATCGTCTGCTCCAACTGCGGACGCCCCGGTCAGGTGCCGTTCGCGCCGCGGACGGATCGACCCGTCTATTGCTCCGAGTGCTTCGAGGCTCGCCGCACGTCGCCCGCTCCGATCGCCACGAACTGATCGACCGGCCTCTTTTCCGCATCCGCACACTCTGTGAGACGCTTCCTTCTCGGCTTCCTCATGGGCGCGATCGCCATCGTCGCCATCCTCGGCGGAGTCGGGCATTGGCTCGATGTGAGCGACCCGCTCGCGAAAGCCGACGCGATCGTCGCGATCTCGGGTGACACCGGCGCCCGTGCCGAGACTGCGATCGCGCTCTGGAAACAGGGACTCGCGCCGCTCCTCATCTTCTCCGGTGGGTCGAGCGACCCGGACTCGGTCGCCTCGGCCGAGCTCATGAAGCGCACCGCCGTGGCCGCCGGCGTGCCGGCGAACGCGATCGCCGTGGAGGGCTCGTCCGGGACGACGGAGGAGAACGCGCAGCGTGTCGCGGAGCTCATGAAGACGCGCGGGCTCGTTTCCGCGATCCTCGTGACGAGCCCGTACCACCAGCGCCGTGCGGCGATGCTGTTCGAGCGCGAGTTCGGCCGCGCCGCGCTCACCTTCACTAACCACCCCGCCGACGATCCCGACTGGGATCCGAACCTCTGGTGGACGAGCGATCCATCACGCAGCCGCACGTTGGTCGAGCTTGCAAAGCTCGCGGCGCTGGTCGCGGGGCAACGCGCCGGATAGCATTCGAATACGTGCCCGTAACGGCCATCGTCGGTGCTCAGTGGGGCGACGAGGGCAAAGGCAAGATCACGGACCTCCTGGCGCAGGAGGCGGATGTCGTCATCCGATTTCAGGGCGGGAACAACGCCGGTCACACCGTCGTAAATCAGCACGGCACCTTCAAGCTCCATCTCGTTCCGAGCGGCATCTTCAATCCCGACGCGCTCTGCGTGCTCGGTCCGGGGTGCGTCGTGGATCTCGCATTCCTCTGTCGCGAGCTCGCCGATCTCGAGCGGAGCGGCATCTCGTCCGCGAACCTCCGAGTGAGCGACCGCGCGCATCTCGTCATGCCGTGGCACATCGCGCTCGACCGACTCGACGAGCGCGAGCGCGGCCGGAAGAAGCTCGGCACGACCGGAATGGGCGTGGGACCCGCGTACTCGGACAAGGTCGGCCGCCACGGCATCCAGGTCTACGAGGTGCTCGACCCGAAGCACTTCCGCGCGCGCGTGAAGCGCGAGCTGGAGATCAAGAACGCGATACTCGAGCGCTTCGGAGACGCACCGCTCGACGCCGATGAGGTCGCCGATGGCGTGCTCGCGGCGGCCGCGAAGCTCGGCGATCGCATCGTCGACACGCTTCCGCTCGTCGAGTCGGCGCTCGCCAAGGACGCGCGCGTGCTTCTCGAAGGGCAGCTCGGTGCGATGCGCGATCTCGACTGGGGCATCTATCCCTACGTGACGAGCTCGAATCCGCTCGCGGGCGGCGCGAGCGTCGGGGCAGGCATCCCCCCGCGCAAGATCACGCGCGTCATCGGTGTGGTGAAGGCGTACTCCACGGCGGTCGGCGAGGGCCCGTTCCCGACGGAGCTGCGTGGCGATGAGGCCACGGCGCTCCGCGAGCGCGCGCACGAATACGGTGCGACCACGGGTCGGCCGCGGCGGGTCGGCTGGTTCGACGCGGTCGCGGCGCGGCACGCGCACCGGCTCAACGCGTTCACCGAGCTCGCGGTCACGAAGCTCGATGTCCTGGACGTGTACGAGCGGATCCCGTTCTGCGCGAGCTACGAGCTCGACGGGAAGCGCACGTCCGACATGCCGACGACGCTCGTGCTCGAAAGGGCGCGCCCGTGCTACGAGACGCTCGAGGGCTGGTCGACGGCGATCACCGGCGTGACCGAGCGCCGGGCGCTGCCGGCGAAGGCCACCGCCTACCTCGATCGCATCGCGGAGACCGTGGGGGCGCCGGTCGGAATGATCGGCGTTGGACCCGAACGCGCGGCGACCCTCATCTAACATCGCGGCCGCGTGAGCAGCCTCATCGACATCGCGTTCCCGTACCGCCGCAGGCGCTCGTTCGGGGCCGCCTCGTTCGCCTTCACGTTCCTCGTCCTGCTTTTCGAGGTGGAGCTCCTCGCCTTTATCGGCGTGGCGATCGCGGCTCGTCAGCTTCAGCTCTGGTGGGACCTCCAACCGATCGTGTTTCCGACCGCCTGCCTCGTGAGCCTCGCGGCTGCGGCCGTTTTCTGGTGGCGGGCGCGTTCCTGGAGCAGGCAGCGCGTCGCGATCGCCGAGGCCTGGGCCCGCGGAGGAACGACCTTTGGACAGCAGCTCGCCGAGAAGCGGGACTAGCGCGCGAGGTTGTAGTTCCTTCGCGTAAAGCGACACGAAGCGACGAGGTCGTAGTCCCAATGGGGTAGAGCCGTTCCCCCCTGTGGTCCCATCCCGGGACGTCCGCGCGACGAGATAGTTCTCCCAACACCAAAGACCGGCGGATCGAGCCGGAAAAAGAAAAGGGGAACCAAGATGCGCGGAACGAACTTCCTTCTCGCGACGATGGCGCTCTCGGCCCTGGTCTTGATCGGCATCACGTCGACCGCCGGCTCGACCACGGCAACGTTCACAGCGACGACCACGAACCCCGGCAACACCTTCCAGACGGCGACCCTCATGATCTCGAACGACAAGCCGAACGCGGGGGACCTCGTCAACATCACGAACCTCGTGCCCGGCGACACGGCGCAGCGCGTCGTGCACGTGACGAACGGCGGGAACACCGGCTTTACGTACGCCGGCGCCGCCAGCGCGACCGCGAGCACCCTGCTCTGGACGGACACGACGTTCGGGCTCCAGGCCACGGTCTACCGCTGTAACAACTGCACGACCCCGGCGAACGTCGTCTACTCGGGCGCCCTGAAGAACCTCGCGATCCCGGCCTCCGGCACGGTCGCCGCGGCTGGCAGCGACTACCTCACCTTCGTCTTCAGCCTCCCGACGACTGCCGGCAACACGTTCCAGAGCCTCACGCAGGACTTCACCGTCACCTACACCGCAACACAGCTCGCGGGCACGGCCCGCTAAGCCAGAGGAAAGGGGAGGACGACCGTGAAAAAGATGGGACACATCTTGTCGATAGCGCTCGCGGTCGTGCTCTTCTCCACATGCCTTGGACTCCTCGCGATACGCACCCTCGGCATGGGTACGTTCGTCGTCACCGGGAGCTCGATGGAGCCCGCCATCAACAAGGGCGCGCTCGTGATCGTCGAGCCCGTCTCGCCCACCGCGGTCAGCCGCGGCGACATCATCACCTTCGAGCACTATGGCCAGATGACCACGCACCGGGTCATCGCCATCGACGCGTCGAACGCCGCAAGCCCGACCTTCACCACGAAGGGCGACGCGAACACGGTCGCCGATCCCGAGCCGGTCCACTTCCCCGGCCAGGTCGGCGTCTACCGCGCGTCGATCCCACTCCTCGGCTACGTGATCGTCTACGCGCAGGCGTACTGGCGGCTCGCGCTCACGGCGCTCGCCGCGCTCGCCTTCCTTCTCTGCGGGGCGATGCTCGTCTTCAGCAACACGAACGCGATACGTCCGCGGACCCGCCGCCAGACGGCACACGTTGCCAGGATCGACCCGGACGAGCTCTGGGCGAGCCACATGGGATGGCTTCGCGAAGCGACCGCGAGCCGGATCGCGGCGTAACGTGGCCGCCCGGGTCTACGCGCTCGTCATCCTCGCGCTGGTGAGCGCGGTCTTCCTCATGCTCACGCTGACGAGCAGCGCCACCTTCACCGCACCGACCGTGAATCCGTCGAATCAGCTCGCCACCGCCACGCTCGCCGCTCCGACGGGCGTGTCCGCGACCGTCCAGTCGAACGGCGGGACGGTCCGTGTCGCGTGGACGGCGACGAGCTCGATCTGGGCCAGCGGCCACCGGGTCTTCCGTGCGACGAACGCCGGCGGCCCCTACTCGCAGATCCAGCAGATCGCCGGGCTCGCGACCGTCACGTACGACGACGTGCCTGGCGCCGGCACCTTCTATTACGTCGTTCGCGGCTACTACAACGCGAACGGCGCGAACTGGGAGAGCGTCAACTCGGCGCAGGCCTCGGCGAAACCTCTCGACCACTTCACCTTCAACGCGATCGCCGCGCAGCACTCGGGGACCGCGTTCAACGTGACGATCACGGCGCAGGCGCAGGACAATTCCACGGTCACAGGCTTCACGGGGACCGTGACCCTCGCGACGAACAGCGGCGTCATCGCGCCGACGACCTCGGGCGCGTTCGTCGCGGGCGTCCGCACCGATAGCGTGACGATCACGGGCCCCTACAAGACGAACCAGGCGATCAGCGCCACGGGGGGAAGTCCCAGCCGGACCGGCACGAGTGCCGTCTTCGTCCTCGACCACTTCCGCGCGACGGCCATCGCCATCACGAACAAAGCCGGTGGCGTCGCCGGCAAGCCGGAGAACGGCGAGACGCTCGTGCTCACCTTCAGTGAGGCCGCGAACGCCGCTTCGATGGGCACGTGCAACGGCGCGACGAATAGCGGCACGGACCTGCTGACGAACGACACGAACCCGGACACGGTGACGTCGAACGGAACAAACCTTTCCTTCGGGACCATCGCTCTCGGCAATAACGGCTACTTCACCGCGAGCAAGACCGCGAAGAACTCGACGTGCGCGTGGACGGCCGGGAACACTGTACTGACCATCACTGTGCAAGGCGTGGCGAGCGTCGGCACCGTAGCGGGCGCCAGCACGGCCACCTACACGCCGAACTCCGCTCTTACCAGCGCAGCTGGCGAGGCGGTCGACACGGCGCAGATTCCGTCCGTCACGGCGGTCCTCTTCTAGCCGATACACTTGCCCGGGTGAGGGCGGCGGATTGACCCGGGAGGATAAGTTCGCCAAGGAAGGTCTGACCTTCGACGACGTCCTCCTGATCCCGGCCCGCAGCGACATCCTCCCGACCCAGTGTTCGACCGAGACCCGCCTCACTAACGAGATCCGCCTCGACATCCCGATCCTCTCCGCCGCGATGGACACGGTCACCGACGCGCGCCTCGCGATCGCGCTCGGTCGACTCGGCGGCCTCGGCGTCATCCATCGCAACCTCACCGTCGCCGAGCAGGCTGAAGAGGTCCGCCGCGCGAAAGACGCGGACGTCCTCGTGGGCGCCGCCGTCGGCGTCGCTGGCGACGCCGACGAGCGCGCCGCGGCCCTCGTCGGAGCGGGCGTGGACGTGATCGTCGTCGACACGGCGCACGGGCACTCGGCGGCCGTCGTGCGCATGGTCGAAAAGGTGAAGGCCCGGCACCGCGTCGAGGTCATCGCCGGCAACGTCGCGACCGCCGAAGGCACCGAGGAGCTGATCGCCGCGGGCGCCGACTGCGTGAAGGTCGGGATGGGGCCAGGCGCGATCTGCACTACGCGGATCGTCGCCGGCGCCGGGATGCCGCAGATCACGGCGGTCTTCGACTGCGCCGAGGCCGCCGACCGGCACGGCATCCCCATCTGCGCGGACGGGGGTATCCAGCACTCCGGCGACATCGCCAAGGCCATCGGCGCGGGCGCGTGGACCGTGATGCTCGGCGGACTCCTCGCCGGCGTCGACGAATCGCCGGGCGACGTCGTCGAGACCGAGGACGGCTCCTTCAAGTCATATCGCGGGATGGGCTCGCTCGGCGCGATGGAAGCGCGCCGCTCGCGCGACCGCTACGGCCAGGCCGACGTCGGCGAGTTCTCCAAGCTCGTCCCGGAAGGCGTCGAGGGCCGCGTTCGCGCGCTCGGTCCGCTCGCCGCCGTCATCCACCAGCTCGTCGGCGGGCTCCGCGCGGGCATGGGCTACGCGGGCGCGTCCACGATCGACGACCTTCGCGTGAACGCGCGCTTCGTCCGCATCTCCGGCGCCGGCCTTCGCGAATCGCACCCGCACGACATTCGGATCACCGCCGAAGCACCGAACTATCGGGTCCGGGCCTAGGTTATGAAGACCCCCAAGATCAGTCGCCCCGAGACCGGGGCCTCCAGCGGCGTGTCCGCGCGCGCGACCATCGCGATCCTCGACTTCGGTTCGCAGTACACGCAGCTCATCGCTCGCCGCGTCCGCGAATCGCGCGTGTACTGCGAGATCTTTCCGCACGACGTGACGCCGGCGGAGCTGCGCGCGCGAAACGTGATTGGCGTGATCCTCTCGGGCGGCCCAGCGAGCGTGTACGAGGCGGGCGCGCCGAGTGTCGACCCGGGGGTCATCTCGGGCGAGTTCCCAGTCCTCGGCATCTGCTACGGGATGCAGCTCATGGCGCATCTTCTGGGCGGCGATGTCGTCGCCGAGGGGAAGCGCGAGTACGGGCCGGCGACCGTGGAGATTCGGGACCGCGCGGGGATCTTCGAGGGCCTCTCCGCGCAGGAGCGCGCGTGGGTGAGCCACGGGGACACGGTGCGCCGCCCGCCTGAGGGCTTCACCGTCGTGGCGAGCACGACCAGCGTTCCGATCGCGGCGATGACAGACGGCCGCTCGCGTTACGCGGTGCAGTTTCACCCCGAGGTCGCCCACACGCCGCACGGCGCCGAGATCCTTCGCAACTTCCTCTACCGGGTCTGCGGCGCGACGGGCGACTGGACACCGGCGGCGTTCGTCGAGGAAGCGGTGCGCGAGCTGCGCGCGAGGATCGGCGACCGCCACGCGATCTGCGCCCTCTCGGGCGGCGTCGACTCCGCGGTCGCGGCCGCGCTCGTCGCGCGCGCGATCGGCGATCGGCTCACGTGCGTGTTCGTCGACACCGGCCTTCTGCGCGCGAACGAGGCCGAGGAGGTCGTCGCCACGTTCGGCCCGCGTCTTCGGCTCATCCATCTCGACGCCGCGGACCGCTTCCTCGCGAAGCTCAAGGACGTCGCGGATCCCGAGCGCAAGCGCGCGATCATCGGCGAGGAGTTCGTGCGCTGCTTCGAGGAGCAGGCCGAACGCGTCGGCCGCGTCGACCTTCTCGTGCAGGGCACGATCTACCCGGACGTCATCGAATCGCGGTCGCGCGAATCGAAAACGAGCGCGCGCATCAAGACGCATCACAACGTCGGTGGGCTTCCCGAGGTCATGGCGCTCGAGGTGATCGAGCCGCTGCGTCGCCTCTTCAAGGACGAGGTCCGCCGCGTCGGCGCCGAGCTCGGCATTCCCGAGGACATTCTCTGGCGGCACCCGTTCCCCGGCCCCGGTCTCGCGGTGCGCGTGCTCGGGCCGATCGATCGCGAGAGCCTCGACACGCTGCGACTAGCGGACGCGATCTTCCTCGAGGAGCTTCGCGCCGCGGACCTCTACCGCACGGTCGCGCAGGCGTTCGCGGTGCTCACACCGGTCCGCAGCGTCGGCGTGCAGGGCGACTTCCGCACCTACGGCGCGCTCGTTGCGCTCCGCGCGGTGACCACCGAAGACTTCATGACCGCGGACTGGGCGCGTCTGCCGTACGACCTGCTGGAACGCGTCTCGGCGCGCATCGTCAACGAGGTGCCCGGAGTGAACCGCGTGGTCTACGACGTCTCGTCGAAGCCACCCGCGACGATCGAGTGGGAATAAGCGCCGTGGCGACGGTGGACGCGCGTGAGCTTCGCGGCGCGATGGTGAATGAGCTGAAGAAGCGCGGTCTGGAGCTCGAGCCAACGATCGAAGAGGTATTTCGCACAATCCCGCGCGAGGTCTTCCTGCCAGACGCTCCACTCGAGCGTGTGTACAGCGGCGATGCCGTCATTACCAAACAAGACGAGGAGGGCAGCCCGATCAGCTCCTCAAGCGAGGTCGGGATCATGATCGCCATGGCGCAGCTTCTCGATGTCTCGCCCGGTCAGCGGATCCTCGAGATCGGCGCGGGTACCGGCTACAACGCAGCCGTCCTCGCGCAGCTCGTTGGCGAGCGTGGTGCGATCACGACGATCGACATCGATGACGACGTCGCCGCTCTTGCTCGTGCGCATCTGGCAAGGGCGGGCTTCGATCGCGTCGCGGTGATCACAGCGGATGGTTGGCGCGGAAACGCCGCAAACGCTCCTTATGATCGGATCGAGGTCACCGCGAGCGTCGCCGATCTCTCGCCAGACTGGATTGCACAGCTCGTCGACGACGGAAAGATCGTGCTGCCTTTCGTGCTTCGCGCCGGCATGCAGGCTGTCCTTGGTCTCCGGAAGCAGGGAAAGGAGCTCGTGAGCACGCGTGTCGTCCCGGGCGGATTCATGCGACTGCGCGGCCCGGCGGGTCCGCGGCCCCAGGTCCACAGCTTCGATGACTGGTCCGTCGAGCTCGGCGACGGCGTGCTCGATCGGAATGGCGTGCTCCCCTCGCTGCTGCGAGAAACCCCGCGCTTCGCGGTCGCGCCGCCGCTGGGCTGGGAGCCGCTGATCTTGCTCGCGCTTCTGTACGGCAACGTCACCGTTACGAGGGAAGGACACCCGGGCTTGGCCGTTGGCATCTTCGATCCCGACGGCGGCTTGGCCGTCGTGGAGCTCGCAGGTCGTTCGATCGCAGGTCCGGTCAGCCTGGTGATCGCATTCGGGTCGGACCCCGCCCGCTCTCGATTGCTATTCGCGATCGAGGAGCTACGAACGATTCGCCTAAAAGATCTCCAGGTTGTCGCGAGACCGAGCGGATCCCCCGCGCCCGAAGGCGACGTCGTGTTGCGTCGTGAAAGCTTCACGTTCGCCTTTCGCGCGCCGAGGTCTGAGTTGTGAGCTTGAAAGGCATCTTCGGCGGCGAGGCCGTCTACAAGAAGATCTCCGAGCATCGGCGCCAGCGCAGCCCACGGCGGTCCGCGGGCGCGCCGGGACTCAACTGCCTCGTGCTGGGTGGCGGCGGGCGCGAGTACGCGATCGCGTGGCGCCTCGCGAACTGCAACAGCGTGACGACCATCGACGTCGTTCCGGGCAACGCGGGCCTCTCGCTGTTCACGCGCGTTCTCGACCAGCGACCCGACAACGTGGTTTGGCTCGAGGAGCATGTTCTCGCTTCGTTCATCGACCTCGGCATCGTCGGGACGGACGAGCTCGTCGCGGCGGGCATCGGCGATGTCCTGCGCCGGTCTGGGATCGCCGTTGTTGGTGCGTCGCGCGATGCGTCGAAGATCGAATGGTCGAAGTCGTTCGCAAAGGAGCTCATGGCCGAGGCCGGCGTCCCCACGGCGAGATCGGAATCGTTCGCCGACGCAGCTGCCGCGAAGGACGGGCTTCACCGCTGGGACGCGCCGGTCGTGGTCAAGGCCGATGGCCTTGCGCTCGGGAAGGGCGTGACGATCGCGCGGACGCTCGAGGAGGCCATCGAGGCCCTCGCGACCCCGCCCGCGAACAGCGGGCGCGTTCTTCTCGAGGAGGTGCTCGAGGGAGAGGAAGCCTCCCTGCAGGCGCTCGTCGATGGGGAGGCCGTCGTGGCACTCCCGCCCGCGCGCGACCACAAGCGTGCCCGCGACGGCGACACCGGCCCAAACACCGGCGGCATGGGCGCGTTCTCGCCCACAGCGGTGCTGCCCGACGACCAGGCGCAGGCCGTCGCTGAAGAGACGATCACGCCTATAGCGGCGGCGCTCGTGAAGCGCGGGACGCCGTATCGCGGTGTCTTGTACGCGGGACTCATGAAGACGGCGGACGGCTGGAAGGTCCTCGAATACAACGCTCGCTTCGGCGATCCGGAGGCCGAGGTCACGCTGCCGCGGATCGAGGGCGACTTCGCAAAGCTCCTCTTCGCGCTCGGTGAAGGTCGCCTCGCCGAGTACGTAGCCGCCGAGCCGATTCGCTTCAGCAAGCGCGCGTACGTCGACGTCGTCCTCTGCGCGGAGAACTATCCGGGCACCCCGAAGACCGGAATGGTCATCGAAGGACTCGATCGCTTGCCCGAGAACGTGCTCGCGTTCCACGGAGCGACCAAACGCGGCCCGGACGGCAACGTGCTGGTCAGCGGCGGCCGCGTGATGCACATGGTCGCGAGCGGCGACACCATCGCCGAAGCGCGCGGTCGCGCGTACGCCGGGGCCGAGCACGTGGGCTTCGAAGGCAAGTTCTATCGTTCGGACATCGCGCAGCAGGAGGTGGCGGTCGCTTGACGACAGCAAAGGTCGCGATCGTCATGGGCTCTTCTTCCGACCAGGCGACGATGCACCACGCCGCCGAGACGCTCGAGGGACTCGGCGTCGGATACGAGACGCGCGTTCTCTCCGCGCACCGCACGCCAGAAGCCCTGCGCGAGTGGGTGGAATCGCTTCCCGACCGCGGGGTTCGCGTCGTCATCTGCGGCGCCGGCGGCGCGGCGCATCTTGCGGGCGCGGTCGCCGCGCTCACGACGCTCCCGGTGATCGGCGTCCCGCTCGTGGCCCCGAACGCGATCGCCGGAGGGCTCGACGCGCTCCTTTCGACTGTCCAGATGCCACGCGGTATTCCGGTGGCTACCGTCGCGGTCGGCGAGCCCGGCGCCGCGAACGCCGGGATCCTTGCGGCCGAGATACTCGCCACCTCGGACGAACTGCTCGGCATTCGCCTCAAAGAGATGCGCGAGCGCAATGCGGCGAAGGTTCTGGCCGGATGACGATCGTGCAATGCGTGAGCGCCGCGGGTCCTGTCACCGGCTCGGGGTTGCGCTCTCGCCTACCGGTCCGCTGCGCGCGCGTCGCGGCCGGTTCGGGAGCGACGCGGCCGGTCAACGGCTCGCACGCAACCCGCTCGCCGGTGCCACCCGCGGCGCAAACGGAATGACGATCACCAATCGCTTCGATACGGTTTCGCCGCTCGATTCGCGGTTTTACGGCGGTGACCCAGCACTCTTTAAGGCGCTCCACCCATATTTGTCGGCGGCCGCGGCGATCAAGTACATGGCGCGCGTCGAGGGTGCGCTCGCTCTCGCGCTCGCGGAGGTCGGCATCACCGACAAAGCCACGGCGAACGTGATCGCGAGCGCCGCCGACCGCATCACCGCGCAGGAGGTCGCCGAGGAGGAGGAGCGCACCCGGCACGATGTGCGCGCCCTCGTCAACGTCATCCGCCGGCAGGTGCCCGACGAAGCCAAGCGCTTCGTACATCTGGGGGCGACGAGCTACGACATCGTCGACACCGCGAACGCGCTCCGCTACCGCGAGTGCATCGACCGGGTCGTCGTCCCGACGGTCGCCGTGCTGATCGCCAAGTGCATCTCCATCGCCGAGGCCGAGGCCGACACGACGCAGATCGGCCGCACACACGGCCGTCACGCCGAGCCGGTGACGTTCGGGTTCGCGATGGCCGAGTACGTCTCGCGTCTCGGCGATCGGCTCGAGCAATTGCGTCTTTCGGCGCGGCGCCTTCCGGGCAAGCTCTCCGGAGCCGTCGGCGCATACAACGCGCTCGCGCTCCTCTCCGAAGATCCGCGCGCGCTCGAGCGTCGGTTCCTGTCGAGCCTCTCGCTCCACGCGGCCCCCGTGTCAACGCAGATCGTGCCGCCCGAAGGTTGGACCGACCTCGCGCACGCCTGCGTGAGCGCGCTCGGCGTGATGGCCAATCTCGCGGACGATATGCGGCAGCTGCAACGCAGCGAGATCGGCGAGGTCGCCGAGTCGTTCGGCGCGGAGCAGGTCGGATCGTCGACCATGCCCCACAAGCGCAACCCGGTCTCTTTCGAGAACGTGAAGTCGATCTGGAAGGCGATCGCGCCGCGGATGCTCACGACCTACATGGACCAGATCAGCGAGCACCAGCGCGACCTTACGAATTCGGCGTCGCAGCGCTTCCTCGGCGAAATCCTCGCGGCGACCACGTACGCGGCGGGCCGGCTCGCGTCGTCACTCGATGGCATGCGCGTCGACCGCGATCGCTTGAAGGCGAACCTCGCGATGTCGCGCGGCGGGATCGCGGCCGAGCCGCTCTACGTCCTCCTCGCCAAGTACGGGCACCCTGACGCCCACGAGGCGGTGCGCCGGCTCACGCTCGAGGCCGAGCGCGGGTCGCGCTCGCTCCTCGAGGTCGCGACGCTCGACACCGATCTTCGTGCGTACCTCAAGAAGTTCACGCCTGACGAGCGCCGGATCCTCGAGCGCCCTGAGGAGTACCGCGGCCTCGCGCCTGAGATCGCGCGGGACATCGCATCGCAGTGGCGAGAGCGGCTCAAGGGCATCCTCCCGGAGTGAGCGTCCTCCTCGAATCGCGGGTCGAAGGCGCCAGCCTCTTTCGCCGCGGCAAGGTGCGCGACGTTTACGAGGCCGGCGGGGACAAACTCGTCATCGTCGCGAGCGACCGGCTCTCGGCGTTCGACGCCGTCCTCCCGACGCCGATACCCGACAAGGGCCGCGTGCTCACGCAGCTTTCCAACTTCTGGTTCCGCAAGACCGACAAGATCGTGCCGAACCATCTCATCTCGACCGACCTCCGCCGCTTTCCGAAGGCCTTCAAGGACGCGCGCTCGCTCGCTGGCCGCGCCGTGCTCGTGCAGCACTGCGAGCGCATCGACATCGAGTGCGTCGCCCGCGGGTACATCTCGGGTTCGGCCTGGACGGAGTACAAGGCGCTCGGCACCGTGGCCGGCGAGGAGCTGCCGAAGGCGCTGATCGAATCGGAGCAGCTGGCCGAGCCGATCTTCACGCCCGCGACGAAGGCCGAATCCGGCCACGACCAGAACATCAGCCGCGCGCAGCTCGCCGGGATGATCGGCACCGAGCTCGCGAGGGAGCTCGAGCGCCTCACGCTCGCGCTCTACGGCTACGCCCACGACTACGCGGCGTCGAAGGGGCTCATCCTCGCCGACACGAAGTTCGAGTTCGGGATGTACGACGGCCACGTCACGCTCATCGACGAGATCCTTACTCCGGACTCGTCGCGCTACTGGGACTCCGCGGCGTACAAACCCGGAAGCTCGCCCGCCTCGTTCGACAAGCAGTACGTCCGCGACTTCCTCGTCCAAAGCGGCTGGAACAAGGAACCGCCGGCACCCGCGCTTCCGCCCGAGGTCGTAAAGGGCACCAGCGAGCGGTATCGCGAGGCCTACAAGCGGATCGTGGGGAAGGAGCTCTCATGAGATTCGTCGCGCGCGTGCTTGTACGGCCGAAGGCGGAGGTCCGCGACCCGCAGGGCGAGGCCGTGCTCGCGGCGCTGCGCTCGCTCGGGCACGACGTCGCTGAGGTGCGGACCGGCAAGGAGATCGTCGTCACGTTCGAGGCACAAGACGAGGACGCCGCTCGCCAAACCGCGGAACGAATGGGCGATCAGCTCTTGGCGAACCCGGTGATCGAGAGCTACGCGGTCGAAGTCGGTCGCGACCTCGTCAAGGCGCGGTGAGGTGCATTTCGGCGAGCTCGCGGTCGCTGAAGATCGTCGGACAGACCGGATCGCTTCCCGGCGTGACGGTGCAGGTCATCGGTGAGTACATGAGGCCGACGCTCGAGAACCCGGTCGGCGTGTCCGTCCAGTGCCCGTCCGTCGTACCGGGCCCGAAGCAGCACCAGATGTGCCCGAGCTCGTGGAGCGTCGTCACGAGGAGCTCGGAGACCGACAGTCGGCGCGAGCCCTCCATCGTGTGGACGGCGATCGTCCGCGAGACCACTCTCCCGCCGAGCTTGTGCTGGGTGAGCGCGGAGGTGCCGCCGGTACCGTCCAGCTCGACGTCGATATCCGCATCGGTCCGAAGCGAGAGCTGTCCGCGGCCGCCCGTCGCGGTCGCCCACGCCGTAGGTAAGGCGCCGGCGACCGAGTCGCGCAGCCCGGGCAAGCGCGATTTCTCCTGGGCGTCGCCGTTGTCGCCGATGAACAGATGGACGCTGAGGAACTTGGCCGAGATCAGCGGCGCGATCGTCGGGCCGGGACGCAGGTTTGCGATCACGCCGCAGGACGACGCGAAGACGAGCATGAGCGCGAATGCGGCGGCCTTCACGACCCGAAATTACTTCCCACCTCGTCGCGTCGGTGCATCAAACTGGTGGTGATGACGCGGGTCGCGATCCTCCGCTATCCGGGCACGTGGAGCGAGCGCGACTTCGCGCACGCGCTGTCGCTCATCGAAGGTGTCGAGTCGGTAATCCAATGGCACGAGGACGCTGATCTTCGCGGGTTCGACGCGGCGATCGTCCCCGGTGGATTCAGCTACGGGGATTACCTGCGCGCCGGCGCGATCGCGAAGCTTTCGCCCGGGACGAAGGAGCTTCGGCGCTTCGCGTCCGAGGGCGGCGCGATCCTCGGGAGCTGCAACGGTTTTCAGATCCTCTGTGAGGCCGGTCTGCTCCCCGGCGCGCTGATCCGGAACGCCGACCTCGCGTATCGCTGCGACTGGGTCCGCATCCGCGCGGAGAGCGACGAGACGCCGTTCACGAGCGGGCTCCACGGAGCGGTATTGCGCATGCCGATCGGAAATGGCGAGGGCTGCTGGGTGGCTGACCCTGAGACGCATGCGCGCGTCGAGGCGACCGGACGCGTCGTCTTCCGCTACGTCGACGAGCGTGGCGTCGTGACGGCCGACGCCAATCCCAACGGGTCGCTCGCGAATATCGCCGGGGTAGCAAGCGACGACGGCAACGTGGTGGGCCTAATGCCGCACCCCGAGCGCTGCGTGGAAGCGCTTCTGGGGGGTACGGACG
This sequence comes from Chloroflexota bacterium, assembly GCA_038040345.1. Lineage (GTDB taxonomy): Bacteria > Chloroflexota > Limnocylindria > P2-11E > P2-11E > 3-1-20CM-2-70-9. Next base: position 437,250 of record JBBPIQ010000001.1, on the reverse strand, counting down.
GGTATCGGATGCTCGCAAACCTCGCGGGAGCGCGCCAGGGCACGCCGTCTGCCTTATATAGGTAGCTATGGACCTCTTCGAAAAGCAGGCCCAGCTGCAAAGTCTTTTCCAGACTTCGCCGGTCGACGCGGCCTACGCGCAGGGTACGGTCACCGGCAGGCGCATCGCGGGCACCTACCAGGATCTCGACATCGCCCTTCTTCTGCTGTCGCGCGTGAACGCGAGCGAGTTCTTCGACTACCAGGTCTACTTCGTGAGCGAGCTTTCGAAGACGCTCGAGATCGAAGGCCTCGACGTCGTGATCCTCAACCAGGCCTCGCTCCTCCAGCGCGCGCAGATCATCCGGAGCTGGAGCCTTCTCTTCCAGCGCGACCAGAAGCGGCGCGTGCACTTCGAGGCGCGATCGGTCATGGACTACCTCGAGTTCAAGAAGTACGACGACGTGCAGTCCAAGGCGCTCGCCGAGCGCACCCATGGCGAACGCTTCGCGATCGACGCCGCCTACGTGCGCGCGCGGATCGCGCGGCTGCGTGAGTACACGACGCTCCTGAGCGACCTGCGCCCGATCGAGCACACCAAATTCAAGGCGGACCCCAAGCTCTACGGCCTGGCGCAGTGGCACCTTCAGCAGGCCGTCGAGCTCCTCTTCGGGACCGGCGCGTATCTCGTGACCGCGCTCGCGCTTCCAAAGCCCGAGGCGTACCACGACATCCTCGACGCGATCGCCGGCCACGGTGTGATCGAGCGAGCGCTTGCGTACCGGCTCGAGCACCTCGCAAATTTGAGAAATCTGCTCGCCTACGACCGCGAGCAAACCGACATCGACGACGTCTACAGCCAGATCCAGACCCGGATCCCGGACCTCGTCGCCTTCGCCGACCAGGTCGAGAAGTTCGTGGGTACCGGAGACCTGTCCTAGTCCGCTACTCTTCTCCCTGATGGCGCCAGGAGCGAACCCCCGAGCGTGAGTGCGTCCCCGGCCTTGGGGACGACGAAAACGGCGCAGCCTAACCAGATTCCACAGGACGCAGGCCTTACCGAATACGAGGCTGCCCTGGTGCGCGACCTCGTCGGCCGCGAGCCGAACGCGCTCGAGTGGGCGATGTTCGGCGCGATGTGGAGCGAGCACTGCGCGTACAAGCATTCGAAGAAGCTTCTCCGATCGCTGCCCTCGCGCGGCGCATCGGTCGCAGTCGGTCCCGGTGAGAACGCCGGCGCCGTCGATCTCGGCGGCGGGCTTCTCTGCGTCTTCAAGGTCGAGAGCCACAATCACCCGTCCGCGATCGAGCCATTTCAGGGCGCGGCCACCGGCGTCGGCGGGATCCTCCGCGATGTCTTCGCGATGGGCGCGCGCCCGACCGCCGTTCTCAACGCCCTCTTTTTCGGCCCCCCGACCGATCCCGCGGTCCGCCGCACGATCGCCGGGGTGACCGGCGGCATCTCCTTCTATGGGAACTGCGTCGGCATCCCCGACGTCGCCGGCCACATCTCGTTCGAGCCCTGCTACGCCGAAAACCCGCTCGTGAACGCGATGTGCGTGGGGTTCGCGCGCGCCGAAGATCTGCGCAAGGCGAGCGGCGCGCGTCCGGGGAGCGCGGTGTATCTGGTTGGCAGCGACACCGGGCGCGACGGGATCGCCGGGGCGTCCCTTCTTGCGTCGTTCGAACTCGGAACCGGGTCCGACGAGAAGCGCCCGTCCGTCCAGGTGGGCAACCCGTTCCTCGAAAAGCTCCTGCTTGAGGCGACGCTCGAGCTGGTCGCCGCGGACGCGGTGGAAGCACTTCAAGATCTCGGCGCGGCCGGGCTTACGTGCGCGACGAGCGAAGTCGCCGCGCGGAGCCACGTTGGCATGCAGATCGATGTGTCGCTCGTTCCTCGGCGCGCACATCTGATGAGCCCTTACGAGGTGATGCTCTCGGAATCGCAAGAACGGATGCTCATCATTCCTCGCCCGGGGCGGGAGCACGATGTAGAGCGGATATTTGCTAGGTGGGAGCTGCACGGCACCCGCATCGGCGAGGTGACATCCGATGAGCTCCTGGAGATTCGCGATGGCAGGGAGGTAGTTGCATCGCTGCCGCCGCGATCGTTAGCGGACGACTCACCGGAATACGACATTTCCGATCTAGCGGCGTCGTACGGCGGAACGGACGAGGGGGCTGTCGGCGCAGTGGGGGCCGGCGACCCTACGTGGTCGCCGGAGGGACCCGCGAGCACGACAGCCCCCTCGGCCGAGCCGCAACGGGCGACAGCCAAGATCGGTCTCGAACTGCTCGATCTGCTGTCATCACCAGCGGTCGCGTCGCGACGAGCGATCTATCGCACGTACGACCAAATGGTCGGCACCGACACGGTGGTGGGGCCGGGTGCAGATGCAGCGGTCATGCGCATCAAAGGTCGCGCTGACGGCATCGCGATCGCGATTGATGCCCAGCCCCGACTCGCTGCACTGGATCCGTACGTTGGTGCAGCTGCCGCCGTAGCCGAGGCGACCCGGAACCTCGTGTGCATGGGTGCAACGCCGCTCGCCATCACCGACTGCTTGAACATCGGCAATCCCGAGCGGCCCAGGGGCGCCTGGCAGTTCACTCGGACGGTCGAGGGGATCACCGCGGCGTGCGACGCGCTCGGCGTTCCGGTCGTATCCGGCAACGTGTCGCTCTACAACGCGACGCACGGCGCGGATATCTGGCCGACCGCGGTCATTGGGGCTGTCGGACGGCTCGCCGACGTGACGAAGCACATCCCGCCGACGAGCGGCAAGCCTGGCGACCTCGTCCTGCTCGCGGGAAGCGCCCAGGTGTCCCTCGGCGCGTCCGCGTACGGCGCCGCGCTCGGCATCCACGAAGGACCGGTCGCCATCGACCTCGCGCTCGAGGCGCGGTTGCAGCGCTTCGTCCTGGCGGCCCACGCGCAGGGCGCGATCCGCGCGGCGCACGACCGCGACGCGGGCGGCCTCGGCACCGCACTCGCGGAGATCGCCATCCGCGACCGTATCGGCATGAAAGTCACGCTCCCTGCGATCCGGGGGATCGACAAGCGCGTCGCGCTGTTCGGGGAGGGGCCGTCCGGTATCGCTCTCGTCATCGACCCCACTCGAGAGAACGAGGTGCGCGCGCTCGCGCGCGAGCACGACGTCCCGCTCTGGACGCTCGGCACGGTCGGCGGAGATCTCCTCGAGGTCGCACCGGTCCTCGGCACGCCGGTGAGCGCCCTTGCCGACGCACACGCGCGCGGGCTCGGCCGCGCGCTCCAAAGGGACGTGTAGCGATGTGCGGCATCGTCGGCATCTGGAATCCCGAGCGGGCCGACCCGACCGAGGCGGCTCGTCTCGCCTTCTTCTCGCTCTACGCACTGCAGCACCGCGGTCAGGAATCAGCGGGCATCGCGGCGACGGACGGCCGCGATATGCGGATCGTTCGGCGCATGGGTCTGGTCGGTCAGGTGTTCAGCGAGCCCGACCTCGGCGTGCTCGGCGGCCGCGCGGCGATCGGACACACGCGCTACTCGACCACCGGCAGCTCGCGTATTCAGAACGCGCAGCCGATGGTCGTGCATGTCGAGGAGCTGGGTGAGCTCGCGATCAGCCACAACGGCAACTGCATCAACGCGCGCGATCTGCGCGAGGATCTCGCCCGGGAGGGCGTGCAGTTCACGACCTCGAGCGACACGGAAGTTATCGCGCAGACCATCGCGCGCGAGGACGGCGCGACCTGGGACGAGCGTCTCGCGCGTGGTCTGCCGAAGCTGCAGGGAGCCTGGTCGCTCGTGATCCTCACGCCGGCCGCGCTCTACGCCGTGCGCGATCCGCTCGGCGTGCGCCCGCTTTGCCTCGGCCGAAAGGGCGATGCCTGGCTCGTCGCGAGCGAGACCTGCGCGCTCGAGACGGTCGGCGCCAGATTCATCCGCGACGTCGCGCCGGGCGAAGTACTGCGGATCGACGACCGCGGTCCCGTCACGATCGCCGACTTCGCCGCGAGCCGCCGCGGCCTCTGCGTGTTCGAGCACGTGTATCTCGCATCGGTCGCGAGCGATCTTGAAGGCGTCTCCGTGTACGCGACGCGCGAGCGCATGGGCGAGACGCTCGCCGACGAGCACCCCGCCGCGGCCGATGTCGTCGTCCCGGTGCCGGATAGCGCGATTCCCGCCGCGGTGGGCTACGCCCGCCGGAGCGGTATTCCCTTCCGCGAAGGGCTCATCAAGAACCGGTACATCGGGCGCACCTTCATCCAACCGTCGCCGGAGCTGCGCCGTCAGGGCATCGCGCTCAAATACAACGCGCTCCACGACGTACTCCACGGCAAGCGCGTGGTGGTCGTCGACGATTCGATCGTGCGCGGGTCGACGAGCGGCCCCATCGTCGAGCTCCTTCGGGCGCACGGCGCGACCGAGGTCCACATGCGCATCTGCTCGCCGCCGATCCGCCATCAGTGTTTCTTCGGAGTGGACATGGCGCGCCGCGACGACCTCATCGCGTCGCGCAAGGACATAGAGTCCATCCGCCAGCACATCGGAGCGGATTCGCTCGGCTACCTTTCGCTCGAGGGAATGGTCGGCGCGACCGGCGGCACCGTGGGCGAGCTTTGCACGGCGTGCTTCACCGGCGACTATCTCGTGCCGGTACAGCTCGAGCTCACGAAGGATTCACTCGAGGCCGAGCCGGTGAGGGCATGAGCCTGACGTACCGCGACGCCGGCGTGAACATCGGCCGCGCCGAGGACGCGCTTTCGCGGGTCAAGGACCGCATCGCCCGCACGAAGCGCCCCGAGGTCATCGGCGACGTGGGACAGTTCGGCGGACTCTTCGCGTCGCCCGGCGCGGACAAGGTCCTCGTCGCGACGACGGACGGCGTCGGCACGAAGCTCGAGCTCGCGCGCCTTCTCGATCGCCACGAGGTCGTCGGCGCCGATCTCGTTTATCACTGCGTGAACGACGCGCTCGCGATGGGTGCCGAGCCGCTCTTCTTCCTCGATTACTTCGCGACCTCGAAGATCGATCCGGGCGTGTTCTCCCGAGTCGTCGGTGCGATGGCCGACGCGTGCGCGCGTTTCGGCATCGCGCTGCTCGGAGGTGAGACGGCCGAGATGCCGGGGATGTATGCCGCCGACACGTACGACCTCGCGGGTTTTCTCGTTGGTGTCGTCGATCGCGAGAAGATCCTGGGGCCGCAGCGCGTTCGCGAAGGCGACGCGCTCGTGGGGATCCCCTCGACCGGCCTGCATACGAACGGCTATTCCCTGGCGCGCGAGATCTGCGCCCGCCGAGCGATGCACGAGCGGAGCGCGTCGTTGCTGGACGTGCTGCTTGCGCCGCGCGGGGACCTCGGCGGAGCGACCCTCGGCGTGTCGCTGCTCGCGGTGCACCGCCCGTACCTCGCGGAGGTCCGCGCGCTGCGCCACGTCGCGGATGTTCACTCGATTGCCCACCTCACCGGCGGAGGATGGGAAGGAAATATCCCGCGAGCGTTGCCGGACGGCACCGCCGCGCGCATCGATCGCGAGTCCTGGGAGGTGCCGGCCCTCTTCACGCTTCTCGCGCGGCTCGGCGATCTCGACGAGATCGAGCAATTCGACACGTGGAACATGGGGATCGGCCTCGTCGTCGCGATCGAGGCGGACGCGCTCAATGCGGCCCTTGCGGCCGTCCCCGGCGCCGTCGCACTCGGAACGGTCGTCCCACATTCAGCTGGTCGGAGGGTGATCTTCGGATGACATTGCCAGTCGCGGTCCTCGTATCGGGGCGCGGATCGAATCTTCAGGCGATCCTCGACGCGTGCGCGTCAGGCGAGCTCGATGCGCGAGTGGCGATCGTGATCTCGAATCATGCCGGCGTCCCAGCCTTGGAGCGCGCCGCGCTCGCCGGCGTGCCGAGCGCGGTCTTCACGCTGCGCACGTACTCGGACCGGGCGGCCGCCCACTCGGCGATGGCCGCCGCGATCGACGGCGTCGGCGCTGAGCTGGTGGTGCTGGCGGGCTTCGACCACATCCTCGCGCCGGTCTTCTTCGTGCGTCTCGCCGGCGTGCCCGTGATCAATCTCCACCCCGCGCTCCTGCCGCTGTTCGGGGGCAGGGGCATGAATGGCGACAAGGTCCATCAGGCCGTGCTCGCGTCGGGCGCGACGGAATCGGGATGCACGGTGCATCGAGTTCACCCAGAGACGGTCGATCTTGGCGAGGTCGTGGTGCAGCGTCGCGTACCGGTAGAACCAGGCGATACGGCGGCGACGCTCGCGGCGCGCGTGCTCGAACAGGAGCACGGCGCGATCGTCGATGCGGTACGGAAATTCGTTCCGGCGGCGGTGAGCCGCTAGCGGCTCACCACTCGCAGGAAGAACGCGATCGCGTCAGACCAGGCCGTGCCGAAGATCCGTCCGACCGATGCCGCGAGCACCGGATCGCTCGCCACCGCGACGATCACGAAAACGAGCGTCGCCATGATGATGAGCGAGACCATGTCCGTCGATGCGCTGCGTCCGGAAGTTGGTCCCGTGTGGACCGCTGTGCTCACCCCGTATGCGTAGCCACGTCGCAAGCTCTGTCCTGCGCTCATAGCCTGTTCCTCTCCAGCCCCTCCGGCTTGTGCCGGCCTTCCACCCGAAGACGATTGAGCGCCCGCTTGTGCGATTGCGCAATGGCACTCTCACGGCCGATTAGTCCTGGTACTTGGGGTCAGCCGTCGTATGCGGTCCTGATCTTCGTCGCGATCTCCGCCATCTCCGAGTCGGTCTCGTATTTCTTGCGCTGCCATATGAGCCGCGTCGAGAACAATCCGTCGCCTTTGTTTCGTGGGACGACGTGAATGTGAACGTGGGCGACACTCTGACTAACCCTTGTGTTCGTCGCGACGAACGACCCTTCCGCGTGAAACGCCTTCTGCACGGCGATCGAGGTTCGTCGCACGGCCTTGAGGACGGGCGCGAGCAGATCGTCGGGCAGATCGTCGAGCGTCTCGACGTGCTTCGCCGGCATGACAAGCACGTGTCCTGGCAGAAGCGGCGCGCGATCGAGGAACGCGACTACGTTCTCATCGCGATGGACGATGTGCGCCGGGAGCTCGCCTTCAGCGATCTGACAGAACGTGCATGTCACTCGACCGTCGCGGCGTGCACCGATGTGACGTACGGCAGGTATTGCGCGATGCGCGACCAGCTCTCGCCCTCGTTCTTGCTGGCCCACACGTCGCCGTTCGCGGTGCCGAAGTAAAGGCCCATCGGGTCGAGGCGATCGTTGTGCATCCCCTCGCGTACGGATTCGAGCGGCGCGCCCTCGGGCAAGCCCTTATCGAGTCGATCCCAGGTCTTGCCCTTGTCGGTCGTGCGATACACGCCGATGCCGAACGGCGCAGCGGTGCGCCTCATGCCGTCGAGCGGAATGCAGTACGCGGTGCTGCGGTCGCGGGGATGCATCGCCGCGGCGAACCCGAAGTTCGACGGTAGCCCTGGCGTGCTGAAGCGCCACGTGGTCTCGCCCGGATCACGCCAGTAGACCTCCTCGTGTACGCGCATGAAGCGCAGCCCGCTCTCCTCGGGGTGGGCGAGGAGCTTGTGGATGCAGTAGAAGACGTCCGGCCGCTCGCTCGAGGCACCGTCCACCTTGTTGTCCTGTACCCACGTCGCGCCGCCGTCCTCAGTGCGGTAGACGCCGCCGACGCTGATGCCGACCATCATCTTCTTCGGATCCTTCGCGTCGATCGCGATCGAGTGGAGGCCCATGCCGCCGAAGCCGGGTACCCATTTCGCGCGGGAAGGCTGGTCGTCGAGGCTCTTCACGATCGACCACGTCTCGCCGCGGTCCTCGCTCTTGAAGAGCGCGGCCGGCTCGGTGCCCGCCCAGACCACGTTCGGCGTCTTCTCGTGTCCCGGCTCGATGTGCCAGGTCTTGGAGAAGGTACGGTCCGTGCCCTCGGGGAAAGCCGGGTTCTGCGTGGTCTTCCACGTCTTCCCCATGTCCCGGCTCACCTCGATGCGCGATCCGCCCCACGTCTGGTTCACCGCCGCGAACATCGATCCGTCGCGCGGGTCGTACGCCGCGTGATGGATCTCGGCCGGCGCGAACTCGGGACCGTCACATGCCCACGAGCCCCGCCCCGAATCGCCGCGCAGGACGTACAGACCCTTCTTCGTTCCAACCAGCAGCGTGACCTTCTTTGCCACAGCGTCCTCCCTCTTTAGCCGCCCGATAGCGCCGGAATGACGTGAACGATGTCGCCTTCGTGGAGTGGCGCGTCCTCCCAACCGAGGAGGCGCGCGTCGTCCTGATTGATGAAGAGCGCGAGGTGCGGACGCAGTTTGCCGCGTTCGTCGCGAAGGCGCTCGGCGAGCGTGGGATGGGCCCGCACGAGCCCGTCCAGCGCCTCCCGGATCGTCCCCGCGTCGAGGGTCACATCACGCGCGCCGCCGGCAAAGCCGCGGTAGGCGCCGTGCAGCAGCATCCGCACATTGGGACGACGATCAGAAGGTGCAACTTTCGACATCCGCCCCCCACGTTAGCCCGGACTAGGATTTCTCGGTGAGCGACCCGGTTCGCGAGCGCCAGCTCGTCAGCGAGACTCTCCGACGCGCAGCCGAGGCCGCGCAACGTTATCTCGCTGACATTGACGAGGATCACGTCCGCCGCCCCGGCGCCGATGCTGCGGCCGCAGGGCTGAACCGGACCTTTCCCGAGAAGGGTGAAGGCTCGCTCGCCACGATCGACGAGCTCGTCCGCGCATCCGACGGTGCCCTGCGCGCATCCGGACCCCGTTTCTTCCACTGGGTAATCGGGGGCGACACCCCGGCGGCACTCGCCGCCGACTGGCTGACCTCCGCGTGGGACCAAAACGCCGCCGCGTACGACTCGACGCCGATTGGCACCGTCTGCGAGGAGCTCTCGATCGAATGGCTCAAAGAGCTCTTTGGGCTGCCGGCCTCGTGGGGCGGCGTGCTCACGACCGGCGCGACGATGGCGAACTTTACCGGACTCGCCGCGGCGCGCACGTGGTGGGCGCGGCGGCAGGGCATCGATCTCGATGCGCGCGGGTTCTCAGGGCTTCCGGCCGTCCCGGTGTTCTCGAGCGGCTACATCCATCCGAGCGCGACGAAGGCGCTCGCCATGCTCGGCATCGGTCGCGAGACCGCGCGGCGCTTCGCACGCGACGACATCGGCCGGGTCGACCTCGCCGCAATGGAAGCGGCCCTGCGCGATCTGGGCGGAGCGCCGGCAATCATCGTCGGCAACGCGGGCGAGGTGAACGCCGGTGAGTTCGACCCGATCGACGCGCTCGCTGATCTCGCCGAGCGCTACGACTCGTGGCTCCACGTCGACGGCGCTTTCGGACTCTTCGCCCGGGCGACGCCGAAAGCGGCGCACCTTGCCAAGGGCGTCGAGCGAGCTCACTCGGTGATTTCCGACGGCCACAAGTGGCTCAACGTGCCATACGACTCGGGCTTCGCGTTCGTCCGCGACGCTTCGTTGCTCGCGGGCGCTTTCGCGATCGGAGCCGCGTATCTGCCGAAGCCGGGAGAGCATCCGATGTTCGGCGCGCTGGGGCCCGAAGCGTCGCGTCGCGCGCGAGGTATCGCGATCTGGGCGACGCTCCGCGCGTACGGCCGCTCCGGGTATCGGGAGATGGTCGAGCGCCACCTCGATCTCGCGCAGCATCTCGCGCGCCGGGTCGACGAAGCATCCGATCTCGAGCGGCTCGCGGACGCCCATCTCAACATCGTCTGTTTCCGATACCGGCCGAAGGACGCGAAAATCGAGGAGCTCGACGCCCTCAACCTGCGTCTGGGCGCCGAGCTCCTTGCCGATGGACGCGTCTACGTGGGCACGACGCGCTATCGCGGGGTCGTGGCCCTCCGTCCCGCGATCGTCAACTGGCGCACTACGGAAGCGGACGTCGACCTTCTGGTCGACGTCGTGCGCGAGCTGGGGACGCGGTTGGGAGCGGCAGCCGCGGTCTGACGGGCGAGGGCCAGCTTGCGATGCCAGAGAACGGTGCTGGTGCTGATGCCGAGCTGCGCGGCGATGTCCTTGGTCGTGTGCCCCGTTCGGACGAGCTCGAGGACTTCTGCTTCGCGTTGGGATAGTGGCGACATCTGCTTCCTCCCTTTTGCTGGTGCCGCCACACCGGCAGCGCGACCGTACGCGCGCAGGCGCTCGCGGTCGGGTCGATGAGGTATCGGTCGCGGTCAGACCTATGCTCGGTCGATGACCAACGCGACGCGGATCATCGTGTACACGGGCAAGGGCGGCGTTGGAAAGACGAGTGTCGCGGCCGCGACCGCGCTCCTATCCGCAGAGCGAGGGAAGCGCACGCTTGTCATCTCGACCGACATCGCTCATTCGCTCGCCGACTCCTTTGATGTGCCGCTCGGCGGCGAGCCAACGCGCATCGTGGACAACCTCTGGGGCCAGGAGTCCGACGTGTACTTCAACGTACGACGCCACTGGGGAACGATCCAGCGGTACATGCAGAGCGTGTTCAAATGGCGCGGCCTCGACGACGTCCTCGCCGAGGAGCTCACGGTGCTTCCCGGGATGGACGAGCTCTCGAGCCTTCTCTGGATCGCCGAGCACTACGACAGCGGGAACTACGACGTCATCGTGGTCGATGCCGCGCCCACCGGCGAGACCGTGCGCCTGCTCTCGCTGCCCGAGGCGGGCCGTTGGTGGCTCGAGCGCATCTTCCCGATCCAGCGGCGGGCGATGCAGATCGCCGGCCCGGTGTTGCGCCGGGTGATGGGCGTCCCTGTCCCCGACGACAGCGTGTTCGCGGCGGGCGAAGAGCTCTTCCACCGCCTCGACCACATGCAGCAGCTCCTCGCGGACGAGCAGAAGAGCTCCGTGCGTCTCGTCCTCAACCTCGAAAAGATGGTCATCAAGGAAGCGCAGCGCTCCTTCACGTACTTCCACCTCTTTGGGTACCCGACGGACCTCGTCGTGTGCAATCGGGTGCTGCCGGACGGCGCGGGCGCGTATTTCGAAGCGTGGCAGGAGGCGCAACGGCGCTATCAGCCGCTCGTCGAGGAGTCCTTCGCGCCGGTACCGGTGCGGCCCGTGCCCTTCTTCGATCGCGAGGTCGTGGGGCTCGAGATGCTCCGGAAGCTTGGGAACGCGCTCTTCGCAGACGAGGATCCCGCGCGGTTTTTCTACCGCGGCCGGCCGTACCGCGTGCGCCGCGAGAACGGCGGTTACGTGCTCACGCTCGACCTGCCGTTCACCTCGAAGGAGCAGGTGAAGCTTCTGCGGAACGGGGACGAGCTCGTCCTGCAGGTCGGGTCGTGGCGGCGCAACCTGGTGTTGCCACGCGCCCTTGTGGAAGCGCCCGCGAAAGGCGCAAAGTTCGAGGGGAACACGCTCCGCGTCGACTTCGCGGCACCCGCCCGCGACTAGGGGAGAAGGAAATGGCCACGACGACCGAGCTCGAAGCGCGCATCAAAGAACTCGAAGCGCGTCTGCGCGAGATGGACGAGGACCGAATGGGCGGGCGAGGGCGCGCGCTCATGGACGAGCTCTTCCCGCCCGAGTCGCGCAAGCACATGCGCGAGGCGTGGAAGCACAACCTGCTTGCGGTGCGTTCGGTGCTCGACCACTGGATCGAGAAGCAGGACGACAACGGATCGAGCGGCGCCACGAAGCGGCACGAGTCGATCTCAGTCGAGTAGCGGCGCGTCGCCGGGCTCTCATTTCAGCGGTGCGAGCGCGCCCAGCAACGAAGTGATGACCGGCATCGCTTGGCCGACCTCGCGATCGAGGTCGTCCTCGTCGGAGGTGATCAGCACCGCGACGGTCCGAGGGTCAGGAGAGCCGTCGAAGAGGTTGAAGAAGTACGCGCGCATGACCTGATCACGCATCACAACCCGAGGATGGTGGCGCTCCTCGTCGTAGACCTCCACGACCGGGAACCGGCGGTCGGGACCGCACGAAGAGATTCGCGCAGTCGATGACACGGTCACATCGAGCTGAATAACCGTGATGCCGGAGACCGGGACTATCTCGGGCCCTCTTGCGCGCAGGTCAGGATTGTTCGCAATCCACTGCGCCAGTTCGCTCGCGGTTGCGACGGTTCCGACGCTGCAGTTCGGCGCTGGGATGCGTGCGTCCAAGGTCACGACCACTTCGGAGCTCATCGCTTCCGTCTGCAGGAAGATCGAGTCGGGATACCAGTCGGCGTTCCAGCCATCTCGGGTCTCGAGGGCATCTCGTGTACGAGAATCCATCCAAGCCTGGACCGCCTTCGAGAGCGCGATATCTCGATCGCTCTGGAACGCGTGGCCAGGCAGTGGACCCAACTCGCGAGAAATTACGAGTGATGGGGGCGTTTCGAGCGATGTTGTTCGGGAGGCCTCCTTCGTTGGCGACGACACCACCGCCAGCCCGCGGAAAACGAGTGCTCCTGCAAAAAGCAACCCCAGACCCATGAGCGCAAGCCGTGTTCCGCGCGTCCCTCGCGATGTCGGGTCCGTTTCCGGGTCGACATCAACGATCTCCCAGCGTTCGTCCGCGGGTCGCACCGGAGATCAGGCTACGCGGGGGTCAAAAGAGACTTGGGTTAGACCCGCACGATCTCGATCATCGTCGGCGCGCCTTTCGCGTACGTGACGACGACGCCTTCGCAATAGCCGAACGACGCGCCCTCGAGCGGAGTGCGCAGACGCTGCGCGAGCGTGATCGCCGGCAGCTCGATGATCCCGCCATGCGAGACCGCGAGCACACGATCCTTCTCACCGACGCGCATCGCAACGCGCGCCCACGCCGCGAGCTGCTCGGTCGCGAACTTGCGCGCGTCCTCGCGTTCGCGGAGGACCTCTGCCCAGTCCGCGAGCGTGCGCATCTCGCCGAAGATGCGATCGCCGATCACACCGCCCATCTCAGGAAGGAAGCCGGGCTCGACCGCATCGAGCCGACCGGCGATCAGGCGCGCGGTCTCTTTCGCGCGGGGGAGGGGACTCGATACGACAAGCGCGAACTTTGGCACACGTTTCGCGAGCGCTTCCGCCATCGCGCGGCCCGCGTCTGAGAGCGCGCTCTGCTCATTCCCGCGATCAGTGCGCTCGGCATGGCGGCGGATCTCCACGACCGGCATCGAGCGAGATTAGGGCCCTCGCGCTCGGTAGTCGTCGGCTGCGCGGGCCAGGCAACCAACCGGCGGCACGACGCTTGCTAATCTTCTCGCGCGATGCGCGTCCTCATTACCGGTATCACCGGCTTCGCCGGCAGCCACCTCGCTGAGTACATCCTCGCCGAGCACCCCGATGTCGCCATCTTCGGCACCTATCGGTGGCGCTCACGGATGGAGAACCTCGACACGCTCATGGCGAAGGGCGTCCTTGATGTCATCGAGGGTCGCTACTCGTCGGGCGCGGGCCAGGCTGACCAGGCGCACAAGGGTCGGGTCACGCTCCTCCACTGCGAGCTCACCGACGCGGGCGCCGTCGAGAAGCTGATCGCAGCGACGCGGCCGGATCGCATCTTCCACCTCGCGGCGCAGTCATTCGTTCAGTCATCGTTCGATGAGCCTTCGGCGACGATGCGCATCAACATCGAATCGCAGCTCAACATCCTGGAGTCGATCCGCCGACACGACACCAAGATCCGCATGCACGTCGCGGGGTCCTCCGAGGAGTACGGCCTCGTGCATCCAGACGAGGTACCGATGAAAGAGACGAACCCGCTCCGCCCGCTCTCGCCGTACGCGGTGAGCAAGGTCGCGCAGGACAAGCTCGCGTACCAGTACTTCAAGTCGTACGGCCTGCATCTCGTCACGACGCGCGGTTTCAACCACACCGGCCCGCGCCGCGGAACTCACTTCGTGACCAGCACCATCGCGCGCCAGATCGCGTTGATCGAGGCGGGACAGCACGAGCCGGTGATCTACCACGGAGACCTCACGAGCAAGCGCGACTGGACCGACGTCCGCGACATGGTCCGGGCGTACTGGCTCGCGCTCGAGCGCGGCGAGGCCGGCGAGGTCTACAACGTCGGCCGCGGCCGGACCTGGGCGATCGGCGAGATGCTGTCGATGCAGCTCGCGAACTCGACGGTGAAGATCCGGTCTCAGGAGGACCCGGCGCGCCTCCGCCCGTCGGACGTCCCGATCCTCTGGGCCGACGCCTCCAAGTTCCAGCGCGCGACCGGCTGGGAGCCGAAGATACCCTTCGAGCAGACTCTTAGAGACCTACTTGATTATTGGCGGGACCGTGTCCGTCGTGACACCGTACGCATTGGAGCCGTGCTAAATGCCTGATCTCAGTCAGCTCTGGACGTCGATCGTCAGCAACCCGCTCATCCAGCTATCGGTTCGGCTGGCGGGTCTGTACATCCTCGCGATCTACCTCGCGATGGTGTTCTGGACCGTTCGCGACGCGCAGCAGCGGACCGAGAACCAGCTCCTCCCGTACCTCGCGGGCCTCATGGTGGTCATCCTCAACATCTTCGGGCTCTTCCTTTATCTCATCGTGCGTCCGAAGGAGACGCTCGGTGAGGCGTACGAGCGTCAGCTCGCGGAGGAGAGCCTCCTCGCCGAGGCGGAACAGCGCGTCGTATGTCCGACGTGCAAGGAACGCGTGCAGGAAGAATTCATTCTCTGCCCCACCTGCCGCACGCGACTCAAGAGGGTCTGCCCGAACTGCGGCAAGCTCATCCGACCCGAGTGGAACATCTGCCCGTTCTGCGCGAAGGACTTCGACGAGCGCGACTGGACGGTCCACCCGGGCGGCAAGGCCGAGGGAGAGCGCGCCCGCTCCTAGCGGCTAGGTCCCTGGCGTGTTGATCGTGGTCCAGTGGACGCCTGAGTCGACTGTTCGCTGTATGGCTCCTCGCACCGTCGCGTAACCAACAGTCGCATCGCCGAAGACGACGTCGGGCGCGACCGGTGCTGCTTGTGAATAGTCGGTTGGGTAGGGTTGCCAGGTCGCGCCTCCGTCGACGGTCTGCTTCGATGTGCTGGGCGTAGCGATCACAAGCCAGCGCGGTACCGCGACGAAGGCGACCGACCCCTCGACGATCGGCACCGTCGACGCGTACGTGAACGTCGCGCCGCTGTCCGTTGAACGGAAGACGTATCGCGTCCCCTGTCCGCCGCCGACTGCGTCAACGAGGACGATCAATGCGAATGCTCGCGGGCGGCTCGGACGCAATGAGACGCCCCCCGTCTGTGTCGTGAATCCCGGCGGGTCCGGCAGTAGCGTCGACGCTTTCCAGGTCTGGCCACTGTCGGCGGTCCGGTAGATCACTGGAGCGGCGTTCGGGCTCCAGGCCGTGAAAAGCGCATGGGTCGCATCGGCGGACGCGAGGCCGCTCTTGCACATGGCGTCGGCGATGCCGGTCGCCGCGACCTGCTGCCACGACGCCGCGCCATCCGCCGTCTTCCAGAGCGACACGGTCTGTATCTGGCACTGGGTAGCGGCCGAGCCCGGAATAAGGACAAATCCGTTGGTGTCGTCGGCGAACGAGACCTCTACGTTGCCGCCGAAAGCGGGTGGGATCGACCGCTCGACCCACGTGTCGCCGCGGTCCGAGGAACGGAAGAGCCGCGTTCCCGCGACGAGCGCCCATACGACCGTGCTTGAGGGCGCACTCAGTTGAGCGATCGACGGAAGCGCGATCGGCGAAGGCGACGCGGTCGGTGAGCTCGTCGGTGTTGGCGTTGGGGTAGCCGTCGCAGACGCGGTCGGCGAAGCGGTTGGCGACGCGGCCGCATTCGGCTGAGTCGTGCACGCTGAGAGGACAAGAACAAGAAGGAGCAATGCGCGCATTGCCTCAAGCGTCTCACGCTTCTGGACACGAAGCATCTGACTTTGACCGCCCCAACTCTTACGGACTGGTTGCGGAGAGCTAGCGGCTACCCAGCCCCAGGCGTCTTGATCGTGGTCCAGTGCGCGCCCGCATCCAACGTTCGCTGGATGCCTCCAACTCTTACGATTTCGCTATGAGTGGGGGAGTCGCTCCTTTCTATGACCGCTGGGGCCAATACAACGGTCGTCTCGTCGACGCGATCCGCGGTCTCAGCGACGAGCAGCTGAAGCTTCGAGCCGCGCCGGACAAGTGGCCAATGTGGGCGATCGCCGCGCACACCGCGGGCGCACGGGTCTATTGGCTGTGCGGTGTATTCAAGGAGAGCGGCGCGGAGAACACGCCATTCACCGATCCATCGAGTGGCGTCGGGTGGGAAGACGACGAAAGCACTCCGCGTGGTTCGAAGGAGCTCGTCTTCGCGCTCGATTTCTCGTGGAAGATCATCAAGCGATCGCTCGAACGATGGACACCATCGATGCTCGGCGAAGATTTCACGCGCGAGATCGGTGGGAAGATCCAGAAGCACACGAGGCAGTCCGTTCTCATTTGGCTCCTCTCACACGACGCCTTCCACAAAGGCGAGATATCGCAGCTCCTGAGCATGCATGGCCTCCCCGAGATCGATCTCTGGAGAGCCTCGCCGACGTAGTCGCGGATCAGGCGCGTATCCGAGGGCCTTTCCGGTGATGGCGTCGCGCTCATCGTTCCGGGCACGCCGGCGCCCGAACGGACCGCAACGCCGCGGACACCCAAGCCGACCGTGAAGCCGGCCCGGCCGACGCCCCGTCCGATCGTCTCGATGACACCTCGGCCGACGGCAAAACCCACGACGCAGACAAGACCGACACCAACTCCGACCCCAACGGCGCGCTAACGGCCCAATTCGGGCGTTACAGTTCGACGTCGAGACACACAGCGCTCGGAGGGTTCCTGGGATTGCTCGATTCCCTATTTGGCTTGGTCTCGCGCGATGTCGGCATAGACCTCGGCACGGCTAACACCCTCGTCCACGTCCGTGGGCGCGGGATCGTCATCAGCGAGCCGTCCGTCGTCGCGAAGGACGCGCGGACCGGTGCAGTGCTCGCGATCGGCGCCGAGGCCAAGCGCATGGTCGGGCGGACCCCCGCGTCGATCATCGCGATCCGTCCACTCCGCGACGGCGTGATCAGCGACTTCGACATCACCGAGCAGATGCTTCGCTACTTCATCCAGAAGGTGCACTCGGGCATGGCGCTCTTGCCGCGTCCGCGCGTGATCATCGGGATCCCGTCCGGCGTCACCGAAGTTGAGAAGCGCGCGGTGCAAGACGCCGCGCTCTCGGCCGGCGCGCGGTGGGCGCGACTCGTCGAAGAGCCGATGGCCGCGGCGATCGGAGCGGGACTGCCGGTGAACGAACCGTCCGGCTCGATGATCGTCGACATCGGCGGAGGCACGACGGAGGTCGCGGTCACATCGCTCGGCGGCATCGTCGTGTCGCGGTCCATCCGCATCGGCGGCGACGAGATGGACCAGAACATCGTTGCCTACGCTCGTCGCGAGTTCAACCTGCTCATGGGCGAGCGCACCGCTGAGGACATCAAGATCGCGATCGGCTCCGCGTATCCGCTCGACGAGGAAGTCACCACGTTCTTCCGCGGCCGCGATCTCCTGACAGGTCTGCCGCGGTCGATCGAGGTCACGAGCGCGCAGATCCGCGAAGCGCTAGACCCATCGGTAGAGCAGATAGTCGACGCGATCAAAGACACGATCGAAGAGACCCCGCCCGAGCTCATCGCTGACGTCATGGACCAGGGCATCTACCTCGCGGGCGGAGGCGCGCTCCTCCGCGGCCTCGACACCCGCGTGGCCGAGGCCACTCAGATCGCGGTCCACATCGCCGACGACCCCCTCACCTGCGTGGCTCGGGGGTGCGGCAAGATCCTCGAGGAGCTCGAGAACTACGAGCGCAGTCTCGTAATGGAGACATACGCGGCGCTTCCCCGCTAGAACTAGAGACATACGAGCGTTCGCGCCGTTAAATAGCTTCGATGGCCACATTTGGGCGCGCGCGGCGCGCTCCCGGCTCCGGGAACGCCTTCCTCCGACCCTTCGCCGCCCTCTTTGTCGTCTCTCTCGCGTTGCTTCTCCTCCGTGACACGACCTTCGTGCGGGCCGGCGCGACCTTTGTAACGGAGCTCCTCGTCCCGGCCGAGCGGGTCCTCGGCCAGGTCGGCTCGACCGCGGGCGGCTTCTGGCAGGCGATCGCGGAGATCGAGAACCTCCGGACCGACAACGACACCCTCAAGGCGCGCGTCGACCAGCTCACCCTCGAGAACGTCCAGCTCCGCGAGCAGGCGTTCCAGGCGCAGCAGGCTACGCAGCTCGCGGAGGCCGCGAAGGCGCTCAAGCTCCAGACGCAGAGCGCTCCCGTCATCGCGCGGGACCCCTCCGGCGTTCTTCACACGATCGTCCTCGGCGCGGGCGCGAAGGACGGCGTGCTCCTCGACGACGTCGTCATCTCCGATCGAGGCGTCGTGGGCCGAGTCAGCGAGGTCGGCAACAACTACAGCAAGGTGCTTCTCGTGACGGACTCGGGCTCGGCCGTGTCCGCGCTCGTCCAGGGCTCGCGCGCCGCGGGCATCGTCCGCGGACAGTACGGCGACACGCTCGTCATGGACTGGATCCTCCAGACGGAGGACGTGAAAGTCGGCGATATCGTGATCACGGCGGGCCTTGCGATCGGGAATGACCTGAAATCGCTCTATCCGAAAGGCCTGATCCTCGGTAAGGTCGTTGAGGTCACCAAAGGTGAGAACGGGACCTTCCAGCGCGCCATCCTCGTTCCCGCCGTGGACTTGCGGCACCTCGAGAACGTGCTGGTCGTGAACACCAGCCCGTAGCCCAGCGGACAACCGAGCGTTGAGGAAAAAGGGAAGGGTGAGTTTGAGGCACGGACTATCGGCGCTTGTCGCGCTCGCGATGCTGCTCCCAGGCGGCGCTGCGCTCGCGATGCCGGCGAAGACGCTCGTCGCGACTTACGTCGCCTCACCCCCCGGCTCTGTCCCCGCGAGCAACCCATTCGTCTTCCCGGTGATGCTCACCAACACCGGCACGGAGACGTGGAAGTCGACGGCGCCCGGTCTCGTCAACCTCAGCTATCACTGGTACGACGCGTCCGGCGCGACCGTCATCTGGGACGGCGCCCGCACGCCGCTCGGCGGGGACGTCGCGCCGACGCAGCAGCGCATGGTGCAGCTCGCCGTGACCGCTCCGAGCGCGCCCGGTTCCTACCTGTTGCGCGTCGCGCTCGTCCAGGAAGGCGTTGGCTGGCTCACGCCGAGCAACCCGTACTCGATCACTGCGCAGCCGCCCTATCTGGCGCGCTTCGGCACGGCCACGCTGCCCTCGTTCATCGCGGGCGGCACCTATCAGCTGAGCGTGCCCGTCACGAACGCCGGCGCGGCGCAATGGCCGGCGCTCGCGGCGCCGGGCGTGAGCGCGGTGACGCTGAGCTACCACTGGCACGACGCCGTGAGCGGGAACGCCCTCGTGTGGGACGGGCGGCGCACGCCGCTCGTTGCGAACGTCGATCCCGGCGCGACCGTGACGGTGAATGCGACCGTGATCGCGCCGCCCACCGCATGCGCATGCGCCCTGACGTTCGACCTCGTGCGCGAAGGCGTCGCGTGGTTCGGGTCTTTCGGAAGCGCCACGCTGCGCCTCCTCACGACCGTTGCTCCGATCACCTACGCGGCCGGGTTCAACAGCGCGGCACTCGCCCCCGCGTACTTCGGCGAGACGAAGACGCTGCAGATGACCCTGACGAACGCGGGCAATCAACCGTGGACCGTGAGCGGTCCGAATCCGGTCGACCTCAGCTATCACCTCCTCGATGCGGATGGCAACGCGGTGATCTGGGACGGACCGCGCATCCCGCTCGGCGGCGACATGGCGGTCGGCGCGAGCAAGCAGTTCACGATCGGGTACACGGCGCCGACGACCGCGGGCACCTACACGCTCGTCATCGACCTCGTGCGTGAAGGCGTGGCGTGGTTCCAGTCACTCGGCTCGCAGCCGTTTCGCCAGAGCTTCTCCGTGACGAGCGGGCTCAACGCGGGCTACGGCGCGACTACGACCCCGCAGCAGGCGACGATCGGCGCGACGCTGCAGCTGACCGCCGTCGTATCGAACTACGGCGCGCGCACCTGGACGCCCGGCGCGTTCGCGCTCAGCTATCACATCTACGACAGCGGCGGGACTCCGGTGATATGGGACGGCGCGCGCGGCCGCCTTCCCTCGACCGTTCCGCCGTCCACATCGGTCACCGTGCCGATCAGCGTCGCGCTCCCGAGTGGGACCGGCACCTACCGCCTCGAGTGGGACATGGTCCAGGAGGGCGTCGCCTGGTTCAGCAATCTCGGCGTGCAGCGGAAGCGCGAGGACTTCACGATCGTGCCCGGCGTCACCTTCTATGGATCGGGCTTCGGCCATGGCGTCGGGATGAGCCAGTACGGCGCGAACGGCTGGGCCACCGGCGTCACGGGGCTCACGCTCACCGGCGAGCAGATCGTCGCGCGCTACTACCCCGGCACGGCGCTGCAGTTCGTCGACGCGCAGCGAACGTTCAACCGGGTCCTGCTCTCGGCGCCGTCCTCGCAGGGCCGCTACGTGTGCGGCGACAACCGCTACTTCGCGGGCTCGCTCGCCGACCTCAACTCGTCCGGCGGCATGCGCGTGCTGAACGAGGGCGCGAACAATCAGGAGATCGCGCGAGGCAGCGGCGGCCAGAACTTCCAGTTCATCGCGAAGAACGGCATCGTCGAGGTCTGGGCGAACTGGGCGCCGCCGAAGCTCGTCTACTCGGGCCCGGGTCCGATCACCGTCGCGCCGATCGACGCGACGCAGCCGATCGGGTTCATTCAGAAGGGCGGCACGTACCGAGGGAACATCCGCTTCACGAATCTCGGAGGGACGCTCCGCGTCATCAACGTCGTGACGTACGACGATTACGTCCGCGGCGTGCTGCCGCTCGAGATGCCGACGAGCTGGCACCCCGAAGCCCTGAAGGCGCAGGCATATGCGGCGCGGACGTATTCGTACACGGCGTTCAAGGGCACCGCGCGCGACTACGACGTCACCGACGATCAGGCCGACCAGTGCTACGGCGGCACGCGCGTCGAGGTGCCCTCGTCCAACACCGCCGTCACCGCGACGAGCGGCAGGGTCATCACGTACCAGGGCGCGTCGATCCGCGCGTACTTCGCGAGCTCGAACGGTGGCTACACGCTCTCCGACGGCTGTTGGATGAACAACGTCGTCCGCTTGGGCAGCTCGTGGGCCTGCAGCGGAGGCTCGCCGTACCTGGCCCCGGTGCCCGATCCCGCCGACCGTGCGGTCGCGGCCCCTTTGAACCCGCGCGCGAGCTGGACCGTCACGTTCACGAGCGCCGAGATGCGCTCCGCGGTGCTGCGCTGCGGCGGTCCGGACATCGGATCACTGCAGGCGGTCGACGTTTCGAATCAAGTACCGCCCGGGATCGGCCACCCGATCTCGGTGCGCGTCATCGGCACGGCCGCGACCGCGGACCTACGGGCCGATGACTTTTTGCGTAATTGTCTTGGCCTACGCTCGACGATGGTCAGGCTCAATCCCTTCTGAGCGTTCGTCTGCACGCTTGTTCTTAAGAAACGACCGACACCGCGCGGTAACGTCTGCGGCCCCTTCTCGTTCGACCATGTACAGACTCATCGCCCTGCGACACAATTAGCGCTCGCGCAGGGGAGGTGAACGAGGAAGAGAGAGGGGACCTCCGCCTTGCGCAGACAACGTCTCAGCAAAAAGCGGTTCGCACTCCTCATCGGTCTCTTCCTGCTCGCCCTTTTCCCTAACTCCGGTCCCCCCGCCGTCGCGGCACCGCGCGTGTCGGGCGAGATCACGGCGCGCGAGGTCACCATCCCGCTCCCGACACTGACCGGGACGCTCACCCTGCAGGGCGGCGGCAAGCTGAACGGCGCGGACGCCGGACAGACCGGCGGCGACACGCTCCTCTTCAGCTCTCCGACGATCTCGGCGGGTCAGCTCTTTGACCGCGTCGGCGTGCACTGGGTTGCGGCGCGCGGGACCGAGAACACGTTCTACGTTGAGCTCCGAACGTCGGCCGACGAAGCCAACTGGAGCGACTGGCAGCTCCTTACGGCGGACGAGGACATGGCGAATGTCGACACGAACGAGTGGTACGCCTCGCCGCAGCTCGCCGTCGACAACGCGCGCTACGCGCAGTACCGCGTGTGGCTCACCGACGGGAATCCCTCCGACGTGCAGCGCGTCGGGATCACCTTCATGGACGTGAACGATCTGAACGCGGGCCCGGTCGCGCGATTCTTTGGCGACATCGTCGGGGCGGCGAAGGACGTCGCGCGCTCGTTCACCGAGCCCGGCGCGGCGAGCGCGGCGGCGATCAACCCGACACGGATCCTCGCGCGGTCGGACTGGGCCGCGGACGAGAAGCTCATGCAATGGATCCCGCGCTACCCGCAGAAAGTGCAGAAGGCCGTCGTCCACCACACGGTCACCGATGACGGAGGCAACGGCCAGGTCGCCGCAGCCATACGCGCGATCTACTACTACCACGCGGTCACGCGCGGCTGGGGCGACATCGGCTACAGCTATCTCGTCGACAAGTACGGCAACGTGTGGACGGGCCGCCAGGGCGGCGACAACACCGAGGCCGGACACGCGTACGGCTGGAACAAGGGATCGATCGGCATCGCCGCGATCGGCACATACAGCGTGACGTCGCCGACTCCCGCGATGGTCGCGTCGATCGCGAACATCATCGCGATGAAGTTCTCGCAGTTCGGCGTTCAGCCCTACGGCGCCGACCCGTTCGTGCACCAGGAGCAGGCGAAGGACGGGACCTGGGTGAACGTCACTTCGAGCCCGCCGAATGTCCAGGGCCACCGCGACTGCAACTACATCCAGAGCCAGTACGGCGGGCAGACGGCCTGCCCCGGCAACGCGCTCTACGCGCAGCTCCCGAACATCCGCCAGATGGCGCAGACGGCCGTGATCAATGGCTACAACCAGATGCCGTACCTCGAAACGACACTCCCGAAGGCGGGATACCCGGGCGCGAACCTGACCGTCGGGGTCACCGTCGCGAACCGCGGCAAGCAGACCATCCCGTCCGGGACCCGCGTGTCGTACAAGGTGCTGCAAGGCGCAACGACCGTCGTGGCACAGGGCGGCACCGGGACCATCTCCGCCGACATCGTGCCGGGCGCGATCGCCGCGGTGAACGTTCCGTTCACGGTGCCCGCGATCGGCAGCTACATCGTTCGCTGGGATCTGCAGACGGCCGGTTCGTGGTGGAACCTGAGCTACGGCTCACCGGCGCGCGAGCAGTACTTCCGCGGCGCCGACTGGAGCGCCGACTGGGTCAGCGACAACGTCCCGATCAGCTGGACAGCCGGCGAGACCCGGATGATCAACGTCACCGTCGCGAATGACGGCGGCCGTGTCTGGAATGCCGGGGCCCCGGGTCCGGTGCAGCTCGGCTACAAGTGGGTCAGCAACGCGACGGGCAACACGTTCCCCGGCGCGAACCAGGTCTCGCTGCCGGGCGATGTGCAGCCAGGTCAGACGATCTCGCTGCAGATCCCGGTGACGGCGCCGGTCTATCCGACGAACTACACGATGTCGCTCGACCTCTACAAGCAGAACGAGTTCGCCTTCGCTGACAAGGGCGTCGGCGACGACGATACGAACACCGGCGTGAGCGTCGACTTCAAGGCCGGCTACACGTTCAACGCGATCCCGAAGTTCACCGCGGGACAGACGGCGACCGTGCCGGTGACCATTCGCAACATCGGCAACGGCACGTTCCCGACCACGAACGCGTACCCGGTGAACCTCGCATACCACTGGACGAACGCGAGCGGGGCGAACGTCCTGTGGGACGGATCTCGCACGCCTCTGGGCGCCGACGTTCTAACCGGGCAGAGCGTCACGGTGAACGCGGCCGTGACCGCGCCGACCACGGGCGGTAGCTACGTGCTCAAGCTCGACCTCGTGCAGGAGGGCGTGGCCTGGTTCTCGACGAAGGGCGCCGCCACGGGGAACACCGCGGTCACGCTCGACGGTCCCGTGATCGCATCGTTCGGCGCGAACTATGCGATCCCTCCCATCACCGGGACGGCGGCGACCACGACGACCGCGCAGATCACGCTTGGCAACACCAGCAACTTCACGTGGCCCGCGGCCGGCGCGAATCCAGTGACCCTTAGCTATCACTGGCTCACCACCGCCGGAAAGACCGTCGTGTGGGACGGACTTCGCACGAAGCTTCCGGCCGACGTGCCTGCCGGTCAGCTCACTCAGGTACAGGCGAACCTCGCGTTCCCGAGCACCGTCGGTACCTACATCCTGCGATGGGATCTCGTGCAGGAAGGCGTGTCGTGGTTCTCCGGGAAGGGCGTCCGGATGCCGGAGCAGACGGTCTCGGTGCAGCCGTACGTCGCGCCGTTCTTCGGCGGATCGCTCGGCGTCGATCAAACGCCTGCCTCGATGGGCGCGAAGACGACCGTGCTGGTCCCCGTGAAGATCGAGAACATGTCGAACTTCGACTGGGGCTCGACCGTGAACCTCAGCTACCACTGGTACGACGACGCGGGCAACCTCGTCTCGTGGGACGGCCTGCGCACGTCGCTCGCTGGGACCGCGCGGACGCAGATCGCCGCGATCGATGCGCAGATCGCGGTGCCTGCAACGCCAGGCACGTACAAGCTCCGGTACGACATCGTGCAGGAAGGCGTCGCGTGGTTCTCGAGCCAGGGGATGCAGACACCGGTGAAGACGGTCTCGGTCGTCCTGCCCGCGCTCAGCGCGCTCTACTCGGCACCCGCGACGGTGAACGGCGCGGTCAACTCGATGATCACGGTTCCGATCACGATCACGAACGCCGGCTCGACGACGTGGCAGCCGGGCGCGTTCAACGTCGCGTACCACATGTATGTCCCGAGCGGCGCCGTCTTCGTGTGGGAAGGCGTGCGCACCGCGCTTCCCGCGGCGGTCGCCTCGGGTCAGGCCGTGACGCTGAGCGTCATCGTGAAGATGCCGTCTGGCCCGGGCACGTATCTCTTGCAATTCGACGTCGTGCAGGAAGGCGTTGCGTGGTTCTCGGGTCAAGGAGTCCCGACCGGGAGCGCTACTCTCCAAGTTCAGTGAGGCGGCTCCTCGCACTCGCGGTCATCGTCCTGATATCCGCGTGTGGACCGCGGACCGTACCCGCAAGCACGCCTGAATGGCAGACGATCGGCGAGCTCTCGCAACCCCGCGCGTACGCGAGCGCCGTTGCGCTCTCCAATGGAAAGATCCTGGTCGTCGGCGGATTCGACCGATTCGCACCCGATGTCATGAACGAGCAGAGCGAGCTCATCGATCCAGCGACCGGCAACGTGACTCTTCTTCCGCAGCCGCTTCTCGGACGCGTGCATCAGAGCATGACCTCGGCGTGGGAGGATCTCGTCGTCGTCGCCGGTGGCGTCGAGTGGCACGAGACGTACTGGTCGCCCGTCGATCGCGTCGACGTCTTTCGGCCGTCGCAGCGCGGATGGGTGCTCGGCGCGCCGCTGCGGCATCCGCGTTCCGATCACGCCGCGACCGCATTGCAGGATGGACGCGTCCTCGTGACTGGCGGCAACGCGGATACGAAGCTCCTCGCGTCGACCGAGATCTACAACCCGCGGACCGACAGATGGACCGACGCCGCGCCGATGCCGCGCGCGCGCACGCAGCACAGCGCGGTCACGCTCTTCGACGGCCGCGTGCTCATTACGGGCGGCATCGACGCCGACGGTGCGCCGACGAACACGACGTTCATCTACGACCCGGGCACCGACTCGTGGGCGGGCGGCCCGCTCATGACGGTCGCGCGTCTTCAGCAGGTCGCGGTCGCGCTCCCTTCAGGCGACGTGCTCTTCGCGGGCGGCGACGGCGTCGCGTCCGGGACGAGCGAGGTCTACCGCTTCGGCCAGCGCCAGTTCGAAGCGTCCGGGACGCTCGTCACTCCGCGGCTCGTCGCGCAGGGCGCGGCACTTCCCGACGGCCGTGTCGTTCTGTCCGGAGGATTGCCGCTTCGCATGCACGAGTTCGCACCGCTCTCGAATGTCGAGATGTGGGATCCGAAGACCGGACTCTGGACCGCGCTTCCATCCGCGCCGACCGGTCGAGCGTGGGGAAGCATCGTCATCGTCCGTGGCGTCGTGTACCAGCTCTCAGGCACGGGTGACGGAGAAACGGCTTATCGCACGATCGAACGCTTGGCATTCAATTAGTGAGGTGCAATTGTTCGAAAACGCGTCACCCGCAGGTATAGTTCACGTGAAATCCGCGTTGACCCCCGCGACCGCGCCGCCCCCGCGGCGCTTCCCTGAGGAGGGATCCGAATGAGCTCAACAGTTTTGCGACGCGCTGTCACCTCCACGCTCGTGGTCCTTTCCCTGCTGCTGGCCCTCTTGGTCCCGGCGACGCCGGCGGCCGCGGCGGCCGGAAAGATCATCGGAAAGGTCGGCGACTCGATCACGCTCGTGCCGATCCAGAACGTCGACGTCTACCTGGGCATCCCCGGCTTCTTTGTATGGGCGCACACCGCGGCGGACGGGTCGTTCAGCATCGACCTCGACGCCGTCTCGGCCCAGGATCACAGCCAATGGGAGATCTACTTCGTCAAGCCCGGGTACATCACGACGAAGACGAACAAGTTCACGTCGAACGGCGGCTACACCTTCGGCCAGGACCCATCTCCGACCGGAGTCCCGGCGGTGTTCCCGCTGGTCAAGCAGCTGGTCGGACCTCGGTCGAGCTGCAGCGACGCGGGCACCGGTAACCCGAACCCGCCGGCGCTCACCTCGACCGTCTACCTGCCGAACATCACGCGGCGTCTCGGTGGACCGGACGGGTTCTACACGCCGTTCATCATCCAGAACACCGGCACCGCGAACACGGAGCTCGAGGTGTCCTTCTACAAGTTCACCGACGGCAGCTGTGTCGAGCGCTATCTCGTCTTTGGCATGGGCCCCGGGACTTCGCACGCGAACAACCCGAATGACACCGTGCTCAACCCAACGTTGCCCGACGACGCCCAGTTCTCGGTCGTCGTGAAGAGCTACGGCTCGAAGATCGTGGGCGTCGTGAACGAGCACCAAGGCGTGGGCGTCCGCGCCGAGGCGCTCTCATACGACGGCTTCACAACCGGTGCGAACACCGTCTACCTGCCGAACATCACGCGGAAGTTCTTCGGCCTCTTCGACACGCCATTCATCATCCAGAACCTCGGCGATTCGACCGCGTCAGTGACCGCAAGCTTCAAGTCCTTCGACGGAACGGGGCCGACGATCGTCATCCCGCGGGCGATCGATCCGGGTAAGGCGAAGCCGATCGATCCGGACTCGGACGACATCGCTCTCGGCGCACCGGGCCTCACCGACAACAAGCAGTACGCGGTCACAGTCGCGTCGAACCAGCCCATCGCGGTCGTCGTGAACACGCAGGCTGACAAAGCGAACAACCCAAGTCCTGTCGCGTCAGCGACGGACGGCATCACAAGCGGCGCCGCCACCATCTACGGCGCGTACGCCGCGAAGAACGCGCAAGGTGTCGGACGGCGCAGCTCGATCATCGTGCAGAACCTCGGCGCCGCCGTGGCCACGCCGAAGATCACGTTCACGCCGCTCACCGGTAGTACCGGCACGGCGAACACCTACACGTTCCCCTCGATCGCTCCGAATGCCTCGAAGGCCTTCGACCCGCGCTTCTCCTTCAGCACGCAGGGCACGACGAACACGCCCTGCAGCACCGGCGGCGCGGATTGCCTCGCTGACGGCGAGTACACGATCAAGATCGACGCCGCGGGCGGGAACATCGCCGCACAGGTGAACATTGAGACCGCATCCACGGCGATGGGGTACTCGGCAACGGCGACCCCCGCGACGAAGTTCTTCCTGCCGAACCTCACGAAGTCGCTCTGCTTCTGCCCGACGCCGACGCAGACGACGGGTTGGTCCACGCCGATCCTTCTGCAGAGCGTCACCGCGACCACGGTCACGATCAGCTGGTACAACTTCCTGGGCGGGTCGCTCGCGTTCACGCACACCGTCACCCTCGCGGCGGGGACCGGAATGCGCGTCGACCCCTGGTCGTTCACGCAGCTCGCAGCCGACAAGCAGTACTCCGTCGTAGTCGACGGCGGAACCGGAACGGTCACCGCGATCGTTAGCGAGTTCGCTACCGGTGGTGACAACGCCATGATGTACGAGGGCTTTGCGGCAGTCCCCTGAACCTAATCGAACGCGCCGACTTCGCCGGCCGGGCTTCCTTCGCTTCGAAGCGTTGGGAGCCCGGCTGCACGGCGATCACGCCCGCTGGGGCATCGGGATCATCGCGCTTCTTTTTCTCTTGCTCGGCACCGTTCCTCTCGCGCTCTCCGGGGCGGGACTCTTGAACGTCGCAACCGTGCCGACCGCGACACCCACCGCCAGCGCGGTGGCGACTCTGTTCCCCGAAGCCACAGTTCCGGTAGCCGTGGCGACACCGGAAGGCACGCCCGCACCGATTCCATCTAAAGCCGTCGACACCGCCGCGTCGGCGTCGATAACGCCGCCGTCCCCGCCACCGGCCGCGACTGCGACACCCACGCCACAACCGGGCCTCTGGCGTGTTGAAGGCTATGTGGTCGATGAGTCGGGAAATCCTTTGAAGAACGTTTGCGTGGTCGTCGGTCCCCACGGCTGCCAGCAGTTCAGCCCGCATACCGACGGGCAGGGCCATTACTTCCTCGACGTCGCCGCGGCCCGCGATGTCCTGACGTCCTTCGACTTCTACTTCGAGACGCCGGGTCGCGAGACCGTGTGGTGGCACTTCACTCCGACGGGCCCGATCGAGTTCAACGTCGTCCTGAAGCCCACGAATTAGATGGACGCCGCACTCGCTCGACTTCGCGCGCTCGACCCCCGCGTTCAGATCGGAGCGGCTGTCGCGGTCGTCGTGATCCTCGGCGCGATCGTCGCGCTCGCGGCCTCCCCGAAAACCGGAACGACCCCGGTCGCCGCCGCAACTCCGACGATTGAGCCTTCGGCGACGCCGGCTCGCGTCCGGTCTACGCCGGTCGGGACAGCCGCGCCGCGGCCGGCGACGTTCGTCGGCATCGCCGCCTCGGTCCCGGTGAGCCCACCTCCCGCGCCACGGTCGAGCCCTACCCCTGAGCCCGGCCTATGGCGGCTCGAGGGGTACATCGTCGACGAGGCGGGAAAGCCGATCGAGAACGTATGCGTGGTGATCGGCCCAGTGCCTTGCGCCCAGTACAGCCCGCACACCGACGAGCGCGGCCACTATTTCGTGGATATCGGGGCCGCAGGGAGCCAGACGGTGCTCCTCGCCTACGACTTCTATTTCGAGATTCCAGGCCGCCAGACCGTGTGGCTTCGGATGACCCCGACCGGATCGACCACCTTCAACGCCGTCCTGAAGCGGACCTAGACGGTCGTTGACGTTGAACCGAAGGTAAGTAGGCTCAGTCGGTGACCAGCGCCGGTATGTCTGCGTCCCTGGCGGCCGACCGGGCCCGAGCCAACGCCGATGCCCGCCTGGTGGCCCTCGCCCGGGAATCGCGCGGCGAGGCACTCGAGCTCATCTACTCGTCCTACAAGACGCGCATCTACTCCTTTCTATTGCGACTGCTCGCCGATCCCGTCGGCGCGGACGACCTGACGCAGGACGTCTTCACGAAGGCGTACCAGGCTCTGGGGTCGCTCACCACCGAACACCGCGTGCTTCCGTGGCTCTATCGGATCGCCACGAACACGGCGATCGACCATCTGCGGCGCAAGCGCCGGTTCACGTGGCTGCGCGTCGGTCGCCTCGCGGGCACCGGCGAAGACCCGCTCATGCCGGATCTTCATGGCGCTATACCCGAGCGCGATCAGGTGCGCCGCATCCTGTCGACGCTCCCTGTCGAGCAGTCGACCGCGCTTCTCCTGCACTCGCTTGAAGGCTATTCGTACAAGGAGATCGCAGAGATTCAAAACTGCAGCGTTACGGCTGTCCGGAGCCGCCTGGCGCGGGCCCGAAAAGCCTTCCGGGACAAGTACGCGACAACGGAGGCCCTTCACCCGTCTTAACCAGAGATGGGGATGGTCCATGTCTCAGCTGAGGAGCTCTCCGCCCTCCTAGACGGGGAGCTGTCGGCGCAGGCCGAGCTCCACGTCCGCCAGCACCTGACGGAGTGCGCCTCCTGCTCGGCCGAGTACGCCCTCGCTGTCCGCCTCGACGACGAGCTTCGGCAGCCGCCGGTGCTCGCGTGCAACGAGGTCCTGGAGGTCCTTTCGGCCGGGCTCGACCGCGAGACCGGCGAAGGCGAGCAGGCCGCCGCGAAGCGCCATCTCGCCGATTGCCGGGACTGCCGCGCGAGCCTCGAGACCTGGTCCGGGCTCACCACAGCGATCAAGGCGCTGCCGATCATCGCGCCGTCGGCGCGGATCGACGACGCCATCTACGCGATCGCTCGAACCCGGCGCGCCTACCGCCCGGTGCCGGTCCGCGGGATCGCAACACGCGCGCTGATCGCGGTGACCGCGGTCTTCGCGGTCGTCGTCGCAAGCCTCACGGCGGGCGGTCCCCCGCAGACGGCGTCCCTTCCGAACCCGACGGCGGAACGCGCCGTCGTCGCGTCGATCCAGCAGATCGTCTTCAACTCGCGGAACAACACGGTCTATGTGCTCGATGTCGCGGGCGCGGCGGTCGACGCGCGCGACCCCGGGACGAACGACCTGAAGACCCGCATCCAGGTCGGCGGCGAGCCGACCGCGCTCGCGCTCAACCTGGTCGCGAACCGCGTGCTCGTCCTCGACTCATCGCTGAAGCGCGTCACCGAGATCGATGCCGCGAGCAACACCGTCGTCGGCGCCACGGCCGTCGCGGTCACCGGAACGCCGACGAGCATCAGCGTCGACCCCGCGACGAACAACATCGTCGTCACCACGACCACGAAGTCGCCGGCGCCGGGGACGGCGGGCGGCTCCGTCGCCGTTATCGACAGCAGCACGAAGCAGCTCCAGACCGTGCGTGAGTTCAGCGTGGCGCCCCGTCTCGTCGTTCCGGATCAGCAGGGCGGCCGCAGCGCGCTCGTCTCCTCGGACCAAACGGAGCTCGTCGATTCCTCGTATAAGGTCCTCACGGTCTTGCCGGGTGGCGTGAGCGCGGCCTTCTCAAAGCGCAGCGACAACGTAGCGGTGCTCTCGGCGTCGGGAGCCGATTCGCTGATCACGTTCTCGGGATTCATCGCGCCCCTGGCGTTGAAGCTCACGGGCGCGCCGCGGGCAATGACCGCGCTTCCCGATGGCGGCTACCTCGTGCTCGTCGATCTCGGTGGGCGCGGCCGCGTCAGCAAGATCACGCGCGAGGGCGCGGTATTCGCGAGCGTCGAGGTCGCGGTGACGACTGGCGATCTGATCTACGACGAGACCACGAATCGGTTCACCGTCGCGAGCAACGGCCGTTTGGACTCCGCGCAGATGCCGGACCAGGTCGCGACCGTCGCGATCCCGTCGGCAACGCCGACCGGGCCCGCCGCCGCATCGCCTAGCGCATCGCCTTCGGCTTCACCGACCGCAGCGCCTGATGCATCCGCGGCGCCGACCGCCCCCGCTGTCGCAACGATCGGACCGAATGTCCTCGCTGCTGCCGGCTTGCTAACGCCGGGCAGTGTGTACAACCTTCCGCTGAATGGGATCCAGCCGCAGTTCGTGGCGGCGAGCGGGTCGCGGCTGTGGGTGCTCGACCAATCGAACAAGGTCAGCTCGTTCGACATGATCACGGGCGACCTGTTCGACATCGGGTCGCTCCGCACGGGCGCGAAGGTTTCGTACTGGGTGGCCGGCGGCTCATACGTGTACGGCGTCAACGCCGCGAACGGTGAAGTCAACATCATCGATACGGCTCGAGAGCGCATCGTCGGCGCGTTCGCCACCAACGTCCTGAGTCAGGTCTCGGCCGTCGCGGTCGGCATCGACGGCCGGCTGTGGATCGGACTGCGCGATGCGTCCTACCTGTTCGTGTTCGATCCAAGGACCCAGCTCATGAACTCGATCAATCTCGTCGACGTGCGGATAAGCGCGCTCACGATCGACAGTCAGGGCCGCATCTACTACGCCGACGACGCGCGCAGCACGGTCGGGACGTTCGACCCGCGGACTTCGAAGGTCAACGAGGTGCCGTTCACGCGACGTGGCGCGACGACCGCGCTGCTCGTCGATTCGACGAGCACGCTCTGGGTCGGGACGAGCACCGGGGAGATCTACTCAGTCCGCGGCAGTAAGGGCGTCTTGACCCTCAGCATCCAACGCCCGGTCACGTCCTTCGCGCCCGATCAGGGTGGAAGGGCTTGGTATCTCGCTCAATTGCCGACCGGTCTCTCGGGTTACGCCTTCGGACCGGCCGATGGCAGCAAGGCGCCCCGCTCGGTCTCGGGACCGGCCCAAAGCCTCACTTTTAACGCGATCGGCCGGGCGTTCCTGGCCGATCCGCGTGGTGGGTTCTACATGAGCATCGAGGGCGGGCGATGAGCCTTGCGACAAACAGCCTGGTTCAGCCGTCTAAGGCCTGTGAGATGGGCTTCGCGTCCTTGGTAGGCGTGGCGCCGAATGGCCGACTATGGTACAAATCGGCCGCGCAAAACAGCCAAAGCAGCAAGTCCGTCCCACAAATTGTCCGATACGGGTACGCCCCGGATGTCACCGCCCCCGGGGCTGGTCTGCGGCCACAGACCAATAACCGAAAGGGAGGTGAACTGCGTCATCTAGGGGACGTGCCCGAGCGGAATCCATCCTCGCGTTAGAGCTCTAAAGCGAACCAGCGAAGTCAAACGCGCTGTGCACTAGTCCACGGGACAACACAGAAAAGGAAAGGAACCAAATGCGAAAGATCGTCACCGCGGTCACAGCAGCTGCGCTCTCGCTCAGCATGCTCGCAGCCGCAGTACCGGCTTTGGCAGTGACGGGCTACGACTCCGCCTACGCAGGCGAGTCGGCGTTCGTGAACATCTCGCCAGGCCAAACACTCAACTTCCAGGTCTTCTTCGCCAACACGGGCACGACGACCTGGTCGCGCGGCACCGGCACACAGGTTGACCTCGCAGCCTGTCTCGATGACAAGACCACCTGCAGCGCGCAGGACGCGACCGAGGCCTCATGGAACAGTGGATGGCTCTCATCCACCCGTTACGCGTCGACGGTGCAGACCACGACGGCACCGGGCGCGCTCGGCACGTTCAGCTACAACATCGCGGCGCCCGTTGGGGTCGTCGCGGGCACGTACCGCTTCAACGGCGATCTCGTCCTCTCCTCGACCGGTGAGAAGATCCACCCCGAGGGTTACTACCAGGACGCGACCGTCGGTGGCGGCGGCTCGGGCGCAGTGATCAACTCACTGACCCCGAACACCGGCACCAGCAACGGCGGCACGAACGTCGTCATCGCTGGTAGCGGCTTTGTTTGCACCCCGGCGTTCCCGTCAGTCTCCTTCGGTGGCACGAATGCCGCCGTGACGAGCTGCGGCGCCACATCGCTCAACGCGACCTCGCCGGCCCACGCCCCGGGCGCTGTGACCGTCACCGTGACGAACAGCGGCGCGACGGCGTCGAACGGCATGACCTTCACGTACCAGGACACGAGCGCTCCGGTCTTCCTGAGCATTTCGGTCGCTGGAAACCTCATTACGGTCACCTTCAGCGAGCCTGTCTGCCGACTCGCGGCAGAGGTTGCGGCTGACTGGCGCATCAACAACATTTCTAGCGGCGCCGTCGGTGCCGACATCGCGGAGAGCGGCGACACGATCCCGATCTGCACCGCGTCTAGGGACAACGCCGCGAGCACCGCGACCATCGTCATGCCCACGAACGTCACGCCGGGCGCGTTTGTCGAGGTAACTCTCGCCGAGACCGTCCCCGGCGCTGGCACCAACACGAGCATCATCGACACCTCGAGCAACGCGGCAGCGGCTCCGCAGGCCCGCCAGGCAACGGCGACCGCCCCGGAGACCGTCCCGCCGACGGTCACATCAGCGTCTGGCGCAGTCGGCGCCCTGAGTGTCACCGTCAACTTCTCTGAGCCCGTGTACTGCACCGCCGCTGTGGCGGCCAGCTGGACACTCAGCGACAACAACACCGCGACCACGGACCCGACGATCACGGCGATCACCGGTTGTGGTGCCGGTCAGCTCACGGCTGACGGCTCGATCGGCCTGACGACGAGCTTCGGGCTCCCGGCCGACACGACCTACAACCTCTCGTGGGTCACGGGCGCGAACCAGATTCAGGACGTCGCCGGCAACGACCTTGCGACCTGCAACCCGTGCACGACATTCGTCACGGGCGCTGCGGACTTCACACCGCCGACGATGATCGACGCGCGTCTGACCAACAACGCGGGTCCGAGCTCGGACTTCGTTGAGGCAGGCGATGCCTTCAGCGTCACCTTCAGCGAGAAGATGAACGCTGCGGCTACCACGATCTCGATCCAGGACCAGGATGGGACGACCGCCACGATCACATGCGGCACGAACGCGACATGCTCGTGGAACACCGCGACGACGACGACGGTGCTGACCGTGACGCTCACGTCAGCCCTCGTTCCGAACCTCGGTACGACCCCCGGCATGCAGATCCCGTTCAACATCACCGCGTTCACGGGTGTCACGGACACCTCGAGCAACCCGCCGAACGTTCTCGGCTCGTCTGACCGTCTCGTCGACTACGAGTAGTCAGCGAACCAACGCGTAGCGATCCCGGACCGGGGCCCGCAAGGGCCCCGGTCCTTTTTCGTCCCGGTCGATACGCTCTCGTGAGATGACCCGACGCACGGCACGGCGAGCGCGCGCGACGTCTCCGACGGCGCCGGCACCCACGACGCAGCTGTCGCGGCTGGGTCTGTTGGGCGTCGCGCTCGTGTGCCTGAAGGTGGCGCTTCTTCCTGTGGTCTTCGACCCCCCCGCGGACATGCCCTTCACCGTCGGGAAGGCTCTCTTCAGCCACGCGCTCACCTACGCGCTCGCTGGCGTGCTGGTCGGGCTCCTCGTCGAATTCGGCCGATCGTTCTTCGTGTGGTCGTGGCTTCACGTACCCGTGCTCGCGTTTCTTTTGGCGAACGTCGTCGCGACGCTCTTCGCGGCGAACACGGTGTTCGCCCTCTATGGCGCGCACGCCCGGATGCTTGGACTCGGGACGATCGTCGACTGTGTCGTCCTCTATTTCGCGATCGTGTTCCTCGTCCGCACGCGAGCCGAGGCGATCGCGGTCATCGCGAGCGTCCTCGCGGGTTCGGCGGTCGTTCTCCTGTACGAGCTCGTCCAATTCGTCGGCAAGGATCCCGGGGTGTGGAACGTGGATCCGTCGGTCCGCCCCTTCTCGACGCTCGGGCAGACCACGACGCTCGCGGAGTACCTCACCGTCCTCGCGACCGGGACCGCGGCCCTCGGGCTGTTCGAGGCAAAGCTCCGGTTAGCGTTGCGAGTCGGGCTGCTCGTGTTGTCCGTTCTCCTCGTCGCCGGGATGCTCGTGACGCAGACGCGTTCCGCCCTATTGGGTGTCGTCGCCGGGGCTCTCGTCCTGATCGCGCTCACGTGGATCGCGCATCCGAGTCGTCGAGCGAGAGTCATGAGCCTCGCAGGGGCCGTGGGAGCGACCGCCGTGATCGCGTTGGTGCTCGTCGCGACCCCACTAGGCGCGCGCGTCCTCGGCACCGTGGAAGTGCCGGACGTCGTCGCGGGGGACGATGCCAGCGGCCCGCGCCTCGAGCAATCCGCGGACGTCCGCCTCGCGCTCTATCGGATCGCGTTCGAAATGGTGCGCGAGCGGCCGCTCTTCGGGTACGGACCCGACAACGTTTCGTCCGGAGTTCCGACCTACAGAACGGACAACGAGCCGGACGAGGTGCAGCAGAGCCTCGCGACGAGCGCGCATGGCTGGCTCGCGCAGGTCGCCGCGACAAGCGGCATCCTCGGACTCGCCGCGTTCGTGGCGATCTCGATCATCGCGCTCGTTCTCACGGTCCGAGCCGGTTTCCAGCCGGTCGCCTGGGCAGCGCTGGGGATGCTCGGCGCGTTTCTTGGCGCGGGCCTGACGACCGTCAACGACGTCGGGACCGACTGGCTCTTTTGGGCGAGCGCCGGCGCGATCGCGGCCGTGACCGCGCCACGCGTGACGGCCGTGCGGCGGCGGATGTCGTCGCGGCGGGTCGCCGGTCTACTCTGCGCGATCGTTGGGCTGGCAGTGGTGGCCGTCGGTTGGAATGCGCTCGATGCATCGCGGGTCTCCAAGCTTGCGTTTCAGGAGAGGCTGGCAGGCCGGTACGCGCAAGCGATCGACCTGAGCCTCCGCGCGACGCGCACCGATCCGGGTCGGCCCGAGTACTGGGAAGGACTTGGGCTTGGTTACGTCGGCGTGCAGCGATTCGCCGACGCGGCCGGCGCCTTTACGCGCGCGAGCGCCCTCACGCCCTACGACGTCAGGTACGTGGGGGAGGTCGCACGCGCCTACGCGGTGCTATTCCAGCGTGGCGATGGGACATACAAGGACAAGGCGCGCGATCTCGGCAACCGTGTCGTCGCGATCGATCCGAACAACCCGCAGGCCCACCTCACCCGGGCGGTCGTCATGCAGGTCACGGGTGATCTGGCCGAGGCGCTGAAATCGGTTGAGCGCGCTCTAGCGCTCGATCCATCGTCGAAGAACGCCCAGCTCGGTCTGACCGCAACCCAAGTGTTTAATGCGAGCGGACGAACCGCGGACGCAATTGCGATTGCCCGTCGTGCGATCGGGGCGCTGGACCTCAATGACTCAGTACAGATTCGCGTGGAGCTCGCCCGGGCGCTGGTTGCTGCCGGCCAGCCGGCGCAGGCGCTCGCAGAGCTCGATGCGGCTCTCGCGATCCGGCCGAACGACCCCGCCGCGCTGCAGCTGCGTACGCAGATCCGCGGCGGCACGACGCAGTGAAAGCCCTCGTGACGGGCGGCGCCGGGTTCATCGGATCGCACTTGGTCCGCCGGCTGGTCGCGGAAGGCAACTCGGTCACAGTAGTGGACGACCTCTCGACCGGGCGCCGCGAGAACCTCGTTGGCTCTGACATCGAGCTCGTCACGCGCGACTTGGCGCGGGATCCTCTCGACGATCTTGTGAAGGACGTCGACGCGATCTTTCACCTCGCGGCCGTTCCCTCCGTCCCGCGATCCGTCCGTGAACCGCTGCGGTCGCACGAGGCGGCGGCCACCGCCACGCTGCGCCTGCTCGAAGCGGCGCGTGCCGCGGGAGTAGGGACGTTCGTCAACTCTTCGTCTTCATCGGTTTATGGCAACGTCGCGCGTCCACCGATGACCGAGACGATGCCCACCCTCCCTCGGTCGCCGTACGCCGTCGCGAAGCTCGCGGCGGAGGGCTACACGCGCGTGTTCGCGAGCCTCCACGGCATGCGCACGGTGAGCCTTCGCTACTTCAACGTGTTCGGTCCGCGCCAGGATCCGACGTCCGCGTACGCCGCGGCACTTCCGCGCTTCGTCACCGCGTACCTGCGTCGCGAGCCGCCAAAAGTCTATGACGACGGCCGTCAGTCGCGGGACTTCACGCATGTCGCGAACGTGGTCGAGGCGAACGTCCTCGCGGCACGCGCCCCGGCGCTCGGCGGAGAGTCAGTGAACATCGCCGCGGGCGAGCCGCGCTCCGTGCTGGACCTCCTCCACGCGATCGCGGACGTATTCGGTTACTGGCTCGAGCCGGAGTTTCTTCCGGCGCGCCCCGGCGACATCCGCGACTCGCATGCGGACATCTCGCTCGCGCGGAAGCTCCTCCACTACGCGCCGGTGATGGGTTTCTCGGAGGGACTCAAGGAGACCGTCGCCTCGCTCCGCGATCAGGCGTGACGATGCCGCCCGCGCGCGTGCTTCGAGTCATCACCCGACTCAACATCGGCGGGCCTGCGATCAACGCTGCCCTCCTCTCGACGCGTCTCGATCCCGATCGATTCACCACACTGCTAGTGGCGGGAACCGAGTCGACGTCGGAGGGCAGCATGCTCGAGCTCGGCAGACTTGGCGATGGTCTCGCGCTGACACGCGTTCCGGCGCTCTGTCGCGAGATCTCGCCGATCGACGATCTCCGCGCGCTCGCTGCCATCACGAAGATCGCTCGTGAGTTCCGCCCGCACATCGTTCACACCCATCTCGCGAAGGCCGGCACCATCGGCCGTGTCGCCGCGCGGCTCGCGGGCGTGCGCACGGTGGTGCACACGTACCACGGCACAGTGTTTCGCGGCTACTTCGGGGGCATGAAGAGCCGCGCGGTGGTCGGGATCGAGCGAACGCTCAGCCACATGACGACGCGGATCGTCGCGATCACGCCGAGTCAACGCCGCGAGCTGATCGAGCTCGGCATCGGCGACGAACGAAAGGTGGTCGAGATCCCACTAGGTTTCGACCTCACGCCATTTCTGGACCCGCCGGACCAGAATGTCGCGCGCGACCGTTTGGGACTTCCGCGTGACGTGCCGATCGTCGCGATCGTCGCGCGTCTCGTGCCGGTGAAGGACGTCAGCCTCTTCCTCCGCGCGATGGCGAAGGTGCCCGCGCCAGCGCTTGCGCTCGTCGTCGGCGACGGCGAACTGCGAGCAAGCCTCGAGGCCGAGAGCGCCGCACTCGGGCTCGGTGGGCGTTGTCTGTTCGTCGGGTGGCAGGGCGACGTCGCCTCCGTGTACGCGTCCGCGGATGTCGTCGCGTTGACCTCGCGGAGCGAGGGCTCGCCGGTGAGCATCATCGAGGCCATGGCCGCGGGACGACCCGTCGTGTCCACCGCGGTCGGGGGCGTACCGGACGTCATCCGCAACGGCATCGACGGCGTCCTGGTACCTGCTGGGGAGGCAGACGCGCTCGCCACCGCGATCGAATCGCTGCTCGCTGACCCTTTGCGACGCGATGAGCTTGGGGCGGCGGCCCGCCTCAACGTCTATCCCAAGTACGACGCCTCTCGTCTTGTCGCGGACGTCACGCGCCTCTACGAGTCTTTGGTCGGGCTCAACTCAGGCAACTAGAATTCGCCGTCTAACTTGACCATCCCACAGCTCGTGCTTCTGGTCATCGGCGCGGCAGTCGTCTCTGCCGCGGCGACTCCAGTGTTCAGCGCTCTTGCCCGCCGGATCGGGCTTGTCGTGATCCCGCGGGCGGACCGGTGGCACCGCTCTGCGACTCCTCTTCTCGGCGGCGCCGCGATCACCCTCGCCGCCATCGTTGTCGTCGTGACGTTCCTGCCGGTCACGCGCGTGGGCGCCACGATCACGGTCGGCCTCATCGCAGCGTTTGCCCTGGGTCTGCTCGACGACTTCCGGGGACTCGCGCCGTCGACGAAGCTCGCGGGTCAGGCTGTCATCGCATCCGTGCTGTTCTTCGGCGGCGTCCGGGTGGAAATCATCGAGGTCGACGCCTTCGCGTACCTGGCGACGGTCCTGTGGGTCGTCGGGCTCATGAACGCCGTCAACCTGATCGACAACATGGACGGCCTCGCTGGCGGCATCGTTGCCGTCGCCGGGATCGGTCTGGGCATCAGCGCACTCCCCGAGAATCCGACCGCCGCGATCGTCGCGGGCGCCGCGGCCGGC
This sequence comes from Chloroflexota bacterium, assembly GCA_038040345.1. Classification (GTDB taxonomy): domain Bacteria; phylum Chloroflexota; class Limnocylindria; order P2-11E; family P2-11E; genus 3-1-20CM-2-70-9. The sequence continues at coordinate 397,808 of JBBPIQ010000001.1, read as the reverse complement.
GCCGCGCTTGGGTTCTTGGTCCACAACTTCCCCCCGGCCCGCGTATTCATGGGCGATGCCGGCAGCCTGGTCTGCGGCTATCTTCTCGCCGCAGCGGCCTTGATCCACACGGCGACCGGAGCAGCCAACGTCGGGCTCGCGGTGCTGGCGCCGCTCGCACTCTTGGCGCTGCCGATCTTCGACACGGCCCTCGTGACCGCGTCGCGCCGGCTCGGGGGGCGGCCGATCAGCCAGGGGGGTAAGGATCACACCTCGCACCGGCTCGCCGCGCTCGGCCTATCGGACCGCGGCGTCGTCGTCCTCTTGTACGGGGTCGCGGCCACGCTCGCGATCATCGCTCTACTTGCCGAGAGCTTCGTGGGCCTCTTGTTCCCGCTCTTCGCTCTCGCTCTCATCGGCCTCGCGCTCTTCGGCATCTTCCTCTACGACGTCGACGTGTACGGCTCGCGGGGCAGCTACGTTCCCCAGGGGCCGATCGCGCGCGGCCTTGTGACGTACGGACGCTTCGGCGCCGAGATCGCGCTCGACGTTCTCCTCTTCACCGTCGCGTACTACATGGCGTTCGCTCTGCGCTTCGACGGATTTGCCCAAAGCGTCTGGCTCTCGCTCTTCGTGGAAACCGTTCCGCTCGTAGTCGCGCTGGAGCTCGCCGGGCTCGTGCTCTTCGGCGCATACCGGACGCTGTGGCGATTCATCACGCTCGCCGACGTCCTCAATGTCTTCAAGGGATTGGCGCTCGCGAACGCGCTTGCCGCGGGCCTCATCCTCGGCGTCGCTGCACTGCAAGGGTTCCCGAGGTCCGGATTACCGCTGAACTTCGTGCTTGCTGGGGCACTCGTGATCGGATCTCGCGCTTCGCTCGTCTGGCTCCGCTACTGGTTCGCCGTCCGCCCGAAGGCGGACGCGCGCCGCGTGCTCATCATCGGCGCGACGGACGCCGGCGCGCTCGCGCTTCGCCTCATCTCGCGAACCCGCGGCACGCCGTATCGAGCGGTCGGGTTCCTCGACGACGACCCAGGAAAGCGGTTCCGCCGCGTGGCGGGCGTTCCGGTGCTCGGGACCATCAACGACCTCGAGTCGGTGCTCGTTCAGAGTCGGATCGACCTGGTTCTCTACGCGAATGACGTGCCGTTCGCGGAGCCGGATCGACGAGCCTCGCTCGAGGCGAGCTGCACGCGCCTCGGCGCGGAGTGGCGCGAGTTCACGATGCCCGTCGCTCAGTTTCCTCGGTCTCAGAGCGTTTAGGCGACGGTTGTCGAGCTCCGTCCTCGTCACTGGAGGCGCGGGATTCATCGGCTCGCATCTTGTCGACCGCCTGGTCGCCGATGGTCGTGACGTCACCGTGCTCGATGACCTCAGCACCGGCCTGTCGGAAAACCTCGCCGCGCATGGCGACGATCAGAAGGTCAAGTTCGTCAGAGGCAGCGTCCTCGACGCCGCTCTTGTCGACGAGCTCGTCTCAGCCAATCCGCTCGTGTTTCACCTCGCCGCGGCGGTCGGCGTTCGCAAGATCGTCGAGGATCCCCTTGGCAGCCTCCTCACGAACGTGAACGGGACGGAGCACGTGCTCGCCGCCGCGACACGTCACGGCGCGCGCGTGCTGCTCGCCTCGACGTCGGAGGTCTACGGGCGGAGCGATCAGGTGCCGTTTCGCGAAGACGGCGTCCGCATCCTCGGGCCGACCTCCGTCCACCGCTGGTCTTACGCAACTGCGAAAGCTCTCGACGAGCATCTCGCTTTCGCGTACCTGGACCGAGGGCTTAGGGTCTCGATCGTCAGGTACTTCAACTCGTACGGCCCGCGAATCCGGCAGAGCGGCTACGGCAGCGTGATCGCCCGGTTCGCATGGCAGGCTCTGAACGGTCGTGCGCTCACGGTTCACGGCGATGGGCAGCAAACGCGTTGCTTCACGTACGTCAGCGATACCGTCGAAGGATCGCTCCGCGCCGGGATGCGCGACGAGGCGGTCGGCAGCGTGTTCAACATCGGGACGTCGCACGAGGTCACGATCCTGGAGCTCGCTCGCGAGGTTCGTTCGATCCTCCGGTCGGCCTCGGAGATCCGCTTGGAGCCCTACGAGACGGATTACCCGAAGGGCTTCGAGGACACCCGCCGTCGCGTCCCCGACGTCACGCGAGCCCGCGAAACCCTCGGATTCGAGGCTCGCGTCGGGTTCGCCGAAGGGCTCGCGCGGACGCTCGAGTGGTGCCGGCAGAACTACGAAGTGACGGTCACGTCGTGACGGCCAACGATCTCAGGACGGCAATCGCGGACCGCACCGCGAACGTCGGGATCGTCGGAGCGGGTTACGTCGGTCTGCCGCTCGCGCTGTCGTTCGCGAAGGCTGGATACCGGGTGAAGGTCGTCGATGTGAATGCCGATCGCGTCCGACGGCTCTGCGCGGGCGACAGCTACATCCAAGACGTCTCCTCGGAGGCGCTCTCCGCGCAGGTCAAGGCGGGGCGACTCGACGCGACCACGGATTACGCGACGCTCAGCGACGCGGACATCATCTTCGTCGCGGTGCCCACGCCGTTCGATCGGGCAAAGCAGCCCGATCTCCGCTACATCGTCCAGTCCGCGGAGAGCATCGCGGCCGTCCTTCGCAAGGGGCAGCTCATCGTCCTCGAGAGCACGACGTATCCGGGGACCACGGACGAGATCATGCGGCCGATCCTCGAACGGGCCGGTCTCCGCGCAGGTGTCGATTTCTATCTCGCCTTCTCGCCTGAGCGGATCGATCCTGGGAACAAGACATACACGATTGAGAACACGCCCAAGGTGGTCGGCGGGGTCGATGCTGAGAGCACTGCGCTCGCGACCGCGATCCTCCAGGTGGTCACAGACGGCCACGTCCATCCGGTCTCGTCGGCGCGCGTCGCCGAGCTCACGAAGCTGCTCGAGAACACGTTCCGCGCGGTCAACATCGCGCTCGTGAACGAGCTCGCGATGCTCTGCGATCGCATGCAGATCGACATATGGGAAGTCATCGAGGCCGCCGCGACGAAACCGTACGGCTTCATGCCGTTCTACCCCGGCCCTGGAGTTGGCGGGCATTGCATTCCCATAGATCCGTATTACCTCGCGTGGAAGGCGCGAGAGTTCGACTTTCACACGAAGTTCATCGAGCTCGCGGCGGAAACGAATCTCGCGATGCCGTTCTTCACGGTCGGGCGTATCCGGAAATTGCTTAATGACGCGGGCCGCTCACTTCGCGGTTCGCGGATCCTCGCGCTCGGTGCGTCCTTCAAGAAGGACATCGATGACGCGCGAGAGTCCGCGGCAATCCGCGTGATGGAGATCCTCAACAGCGAGGGCGCGATCCTCGAGTACCACGACCCGTTCGTCCCCGTCGTCAAGCTCACCGCGCCGTTGTTCGCGAGCGCTGGAGATCATCTCATGATGCGATCCGTTCCGCTCGATGTCGAGCGGCTCCGTGCGGCGGACTGCGTCGTGATCCTCGTCGCGCATTCCTCAGTCGATTACGGCGCTGTTCTGCGCGAGGCTCCCCGGGTCTTCGATGCCGTGAACGCGACGCGCGGGAACAAGGGCCGAGGCGAGGTCGAGCGCCTCTAAGCGGTCGTCCGAAGGATCAGGTGCCCCGCTGCGACGGTCAGGAGCAGAGCCCAATAGCCGACGTACAACAACTGGCCCCACCTTCTTGACAGCACCCACCGAGCCCCTGTCGGAACGAACGGGAGCATGAGAAGAAGCACGTCCTCTCTTTGTCGATAGGACACGTTGATCGCAAGATATTGTGCGAGGTAGAGAGCAAGGAACAGTGCGACATGACCGAGCTCCGGGCTGGTCTTGGGATTCTGTCGTAACGACGCAATCGTCATGAGAATGCCTGCGGCGACCGCGGGCAGTATGAAATACCACAGCAAGGTATCGGGATAGAGGTCGAAGTCGGCGAGAAGCAAATACCTCAGCTCAAATCGCGAGGGAGCGATCCAGACGAAGGGCCCAAACACGCGCCGCCCGACGTCGATGGCTTTCTGTGGGAACGGCGTGGAAGATGTGGTGGCACCCGGCGTCGCCTCTTGCAAAGCCGGCGTCGCCTCTTGCGTAGCCGGCGTCGCCTCTTGCATAGCCGGCGTCGCCGCTACGTACCGCACTTGCATGACTAGCTCCACTGGCGAGACCTGCCAACCGCCTGCGGCGCAGATGGCCTCGGCCAGTAGGATTGCTGCGCCGACCGTACCGAGTCGTTTGCGCCACATGTGGTCCGCCCGGTTGCGAACCACTCCGACTCCGACGGCCACGAGCAGGCCGGCCTCAAGGTAAGCGGCTACATAAAAGCGGGTTACGTGGAGAAATGCCAGCCCGAATACGAGTAAGCCTATCCATCCAATCGTGCGTTCATCCGGGGCTCCACGAAGTAGCCGGCTGGCCGCCCAAACGACGAGCATCGTAGCGAGGATTACCGCGGGGTCCTTGAGAAGATCTGCTGTAGACCCCACCACGAAACTTGGAGAGAACGCTGCGACGCCAGCTATCAAGCCGGCATGTCTCGGGACGGTCTGACGACCCCAGGCAAATGCAACGGGCGCAACTAGTGCGCTGAGGGACGCGTTCAATACCTCGAGCGCTAAAAGGTGCGGCCCGAAGATCGCCTGTACGACCCCGAATAGGTAGTAAGCCCCAATATCGACGCTGCCAAAGAATGCAAACGGGGAGTCAAGCCGGAACCCGGAATCCGCGAGGAACCGGCTTCGCACGAGGTAAACCTGAGCGTCGGGCCCAAGCAGTCCACCGTCAGCGTAGTCGCGGAGTGAGCTCTTGAGGACCACGATTACCAACAGACGGCTCAAAAGTGCCCACGCGAAGAAGCCGAATGAGGCACCCCTGTCCTTACGCGCGAGGGTCGAGCTGATCCCAACTGCGGCCAGTGCACCGAGCGCTGGCATCGCTAACGAAGGGCCGGCGCCGGAACCTGCTGCGAGCCCGAGACCCGCGAGCCCGCAGGAGGCCGCAGCGATGGGCCACGACTTAGCTAGGCCGCTCTCGAGCTGACCGGAAAGCCATTCGAATCTCCTTTGCGCGGGTACGCTCATCCCCCCTCCCTTTCACTTGGCGTCGGTCTCTGCAGATTGCGAATACGAACGCTGCTGGTTGAGTCTGGTCGACTCCTGGCGCTGGGCTTCGATTGAGAGGTCGAGATCACCCTCCGTGGACGTGGATACCGGTGGCTCTTGCGTCCGTCTGTCGCGGCTGGGTGGTGCCGTCAGGATAAGGTGAGGTCACTTGGAGCATGCCGTCCATTCGCGTTGGTTCTCGCGAGCCATCAGCCCGACCGGTACAAGGCGAGCGACACTTGTAGCGCAACCACGACCTTGAGGGGGATGCCACCGTGACGACCGAGATCAATCGTGCCTACCTGGATCACATCCGGAGGTGGTCGCGGCCGTCAGCTAGTTTTCGCACGCGCGCCCAGGCGGCCGGGCAGCTGGTCCTCCGGTTACTGCTTGTGCCTTTGACGCTGTTGGCCGGCGTCGGACTTCTCATCGGCCTACACGTCGCCGAGATCAGACGCCCTGCCATCGCGCGTGGCTCGATTCACGACGAAGCGCTGACACTCGTCGACAGCTTTGTCGAGCAGTACCCGATGCACCTCTATCCAATCGTCGCGAAGGCACTGGAGCTCGCGTACGTGAAAAGACGGTTGGACTCTCTCCTTCGCCAAGACAGCTCCATCGTTGAGGTGGCCATCGGGGAGGGCACGCTTTCGGCTCGGATATTCAGCGAGAGTCGTCAGGTTACGGGTCTCGACCTCAATCCTCACAGTCTTGCGAAGGCAGCGAAACTGCCGCATGTCGGGCGAGCGATCGTCAGCGACGGCCTTCGCCCGCCAATCCATCCCGGCGCGTTTGATCTGCTTCTCTCTCTGAACTTCCTTCACCACATAACCGACAAACGAACGACAGTCGCCAACTGGACGTCTATCGCCCGAGTCAGCTTGTTCAACGAGAACACCAGTTACTGGGCTAGCGGCTGGACTATCCCATACGTGCTGCGACGACTTGGACTCCCCCGGCAAGCAAACCGCCGTGCGAACCAAATCGAGCGCATGTCTATCCAGCATTTACTCGATCGGGACACCCTTGGGCGGGAGATCAGCGCTGTCGCGCGGGTGCGCGAGGAAGCTTCGTTTTTCAGTGAGCGGACGTTCTTTCTCTGCGGGCTCTTTTCCTTTCTGATGCTCTGCTACGGACCCCCGACGCCCGCGGTGGCCAAGTCACTGTTCCTTGGGGCTCTCCGCCCCCTGGCGCTCCCGCTTACGTCCAATCTGGCGCGCAGGCTACTAACGTTCGACGCACGCCAAGATCGCACCAAGGACACGTTTGTCTTCTTTGAGTGCGACGGCAACATCCGCCAGTCATCGGCCACGGGAGATCTCGTGTGTCCCCGATGCGGTGCCAACTTGAGCGGTTCTACGTGCAGCCGCTGCGGCGCCGACTATCCAAGCGCGGACCGAATGCTGTTCCTCTTGCCTCCGCAGATGGCTTATGTATTCGATGACTATTCGCGTCATGAGGCCGCGCCCGTCCCGGCTGAACACCTCTAGCTGGGAAGCTCCAGTCCAGACCCAGAGCAGGTATCGAGCGCCCGGTCGCTTCAAGCGTCGACTAGCATTTCAGCCATGAGGAAGCAGTAATGACCGTGGCGGCGAAGTCGGCTCTTCCCGCCGTGTATGGGCTACGGACGGGCGCCGAAGAGTTCCCGCTCATGGTCGTGCTTTCAATCATCTATCCATGCAACTACGGCTGTCCGATGTGCCCGTATACCGACGGAAACTCGGAAATCAGACGGTTCTATCACGAGCGCGATGGGGATCTTTTCCCGGTGGAACTGTGGAACAAGATCGCCGACGAAGCCGGCCCGTTCGGAGCCTGGCTCCGCTGCACCGGCGGCGGGGAACCCATGCTTCATCCCCATCTCGTCGACATGATCGAGTTTGCAAAAGCGAAGGGCGCGCGCATCTGGCTGAACACGAACGGCAGCATGTTCGGACCGATCCCGCGCTTGCGGACAAAGCTCGAGCGAGTCCTGAAAGCCGGTATCGATCTCGTCGAGTTTTCAATGGACGCAGGAGACGCCGAGACCTATGCGAAGGTCCGACCGCCCCATGGCGGACCACCCCGCAATGCTGAGCAGTGGTGGGAGGACAAGGTCGCGAACGTCCGGGCCGCCCTCGCACTTCGCAAGGAGTACGCCGCGCCGTCACGGATCGTCGTCTCGATCATTCGCCAAGAAGCCATCGAAGGAAAGCTCGATGCAGCGATCGACTTCTGGATGAACACGGTCGGGGTGGACGAGGTCATCACTCGGAAGTTTCTTACATGGGATGACAACACGACGATTCCGGAGGGCAAGGCGCTCGATCGACATCTATACAAGGACCTCCCAACCGAACAGAAGGCTCCCTGCGTCTGGCCGTTCGAGCGGTTGAATGTCGATACGCTCGGGCGTATCGCGCTCTGCGGACAGGACATCTCTTTCAGGACAGCCAAGCTCTTCCCGAACGCGTGGGAGTCGTCTCTCAAGGACATCTGGCAGGGTGAGGCGTTCAACTGGTACCGCGACATCCACCTCAAAGGACGCGGAGCGGAGGCCTACCCGTGCCGCGGTTGCTCCGCCTGGAAAGCCGGCATTCGCGACTGGGACTATGGCTGGCTACGCGTGCTTAAGACCTCGGGCGATCACCTCAAGGACGTGATGAAGAAAGACCTTGGCGTCGACGTGGAGATCTACGAGCCGAAAGACTGAGCCCAGGCGAGATACCACGGCCATCCGAGGGGAGCTCGTTCGGCTCGTCCCGCTGGCGGAGCGGCATGGCGATCGAACACGCGAGTGGGCGAATGACCCTGAGCTCATGCGGCTTCTTGATCGGCGGCAGCCGGTGACAGAACGAGAGCATGCACGATGGTTCGCTGGATTGGGGTCGTTGACCGATCGCCGGTACATGGCGATCGAAGACATCGACACCGGCGAGCACATCGGCAACGTGTGGTTGTGGGCAATCGACGAGACCGATCGCAAAGCCGAGCTCAGGATCGTCGTCGGTGCGGCAGGTCACGCGGGCCGCGGCGGCGGGACCGAGGCGATCCGCCTCATGTCCGAATTCGCCTTCGAAAAGCTCGACCTCCGACGTGTGTACGCATACGTGCTCGGTTTCAACGAGCGCGCGCGGCGAGCATTCGAGAAGGCCGGCTTCACGCTCGAGGGTGTTCTGAAGGGCGACCGGCTCACGGACCGAGGGCCGGTTGATGCGTACCTCTTCGGCCGCATCCGTCCCCGCGCCAAGAAACCATGACCGGCCTGCTTCCTGACATCAGCGACAGCGTCGTCGCGTTCGTCCGTATCGCGTACGGTATTCTTCTAACGGCGACGATCGTCGGGATGCTCCCGCAAGCGCGGCGCTTCTTCCTGAGCGAACGCTGGGGCGGCTACGCAGAATCGTCTCGGGCAGTTGACGCGGTCCAGAACCCGATCGTGATGCCGGTGGCTCTCGCGGTGTGGCTTCTTTCGGCAGTCCTGCTCGTCGTCGGCCAATGGACGGTCGCGGCCGCACTTGTGAACCTCGTGCTCGCGCGTTACTTCGGGATCTTTATGCGCTGGCGCGGAGCGCTCCGCGGGATGGGGGCTCCGGGTTTCATGACCTATTGGCTCGCCGTAGCGGTTTTCTTGCTCGAGCTGACGACGCACCGCGCACCGTCGCTGCGGCCGCTCGCGCTCTTCGCTCTCCAGATCGACCTCGGGCTGATCTTCCTCGCCGCCGCGCTCTACAAGATTCGGTCGGGGTACCTGCAGAACAACGGCATGGAGTTTGGCTTGACCAATCCGCAGTGGGGATACTGGTGGCGCCGGTACCAACGACTCCCTCCGAACCACACCATCTTCCGCGTGCTCAACCTTCTTGCATGGACGACCGAACTCGCCGCCGCCTTGACGATCCTCTTTCCACCGACGCGGTTCCTTGGGGGACTGATCCTGATCGGTACGTTCGGATTCATCGCGACGCAGATCCGGCTCGGCCTGCTCTGCGAGATGGTGATGCTCTCCGGCGTGCTCTTCTTCGCGCCGGACACCGTCGGTGGACGATTGATCGAATCCATTCTTCCGGTCGCGTCGGTGGGGTCAGCGGCCTTGCTGCCCGAGCCCGCGATCCAGGCAGCCGCCGTGCTCATCGTCGCTTACATTGCGCTTCTACCTATCGCGTACGGGGGACTCGTAACTAACTTCTATTTGCGCCGTCGGCTTTCGGCGCCCTGGCAGCATCTGCTGGAGGCATATACGAACTTCTTCGGCATCATCCTCTGGCGGGTCTTTTCGGCCGACCTCGTGAACTTCTTGATCGAGATCAACGTCCAGCCCAAGGCGGGTGGTGCTCGGGCCAGGATCTCCGACTACACGAACGCGCTTTTCCACCGTTTTGCGCATGTTTGCGAGATGATCGCGATCACGAGCATCTTTACGACGCTTAAGTACTACCCCAGCAACTCTGCGCTGTTCCACGACCGCTTACTTCGGTACGCCCGTACGTTGCCGCGTTCGAAGACGGACCATTTGGTATTCGAATATCTCGCCATTCGCAAAGAGGAAGACGCTTTCGCATTCGCCCCTGTCGCGGAATTCATCGTCGACCCCGACAGCGGAGTCGTGGTCGAGCGACCTCTGGACAGCAAGGCGTCCGTCCGATCCGTCTCGGAGCACTCGCCGGTTCACGAGGGAGTCCGCCCCGGGAGCTACGCGCCACCCATCTAGAGCGCGCCCAGACCTTCGTAGGTCGACGTGAAGTCCTCGATCGTGCGATCTACTCCAAGGTGCGCCCGGGCGTAGGCTTGGCCGCGCGCTCCAAAGGCAAGGCCACGATCCGCGGCGGATAGAAGGTCCACGATCGCGTCTGCCAGACGAGAAGAGTTTCCGGACGGGACGAGCATTCCATGTCCGATTCGACCCAGCAGATCGGTGCTCTGGGCCGTGTCGAAGCCCGCCACGGGAAGACCCATGCCCATTGCCTGATAGCTGGCCTGGTTCTCGGCCTCGAACAGCGGAGTCCGCAGATACAGATCGGCCGCGGCATAGAACGGGAGGACGTCGGTGACAAATCCGGCCATGTGAGTTCGGTCGCCGATCCGAAGCTCACGGACGCGCGCTTCGATCGACGCGCGGTCATCACCTTCTCCCAACAGGATCCACTGCAGATCTCTGACGTGTTGGCTCGCCAGCGCGACGGCTGCCGCCGCGAGCTCATGTCCTTTTGAATGGTGCAGTCGGCCGACCGAAAGAGCCACCGGGGCACCCGGCCCGATCCCTAGGGTCGCTCGGATTCGTGACCGATGAGAGGCGCGCTCCGTCAGCGCTGACTCGATCCGTGATGAATCTACGACGCCCTGAATCTCTTGGATTTTGGACACTGGCACGCCGACCCTTCGCAGTTCGTCGGGGTAGGCGGTGAAAAAGCGAGCGACGCGCGGATGCGCCCTTGCGTAGAGACGGGGGAGCCATCCATGGCCCGCGTCCTCCATCTGCGCGAAGAGACTCGGGACCGTGTGCACGAGTGGAAGGCGCGTGAGTCTGGCGAGCTGCAATGCGAACACAAAGCCGTGAAACGTATGACCATGGATGACCTCAGGGCGGAAGGAAATCCATTCTCGCAATGCTCGATAGCCGCCCGTGGGAAACACGATGCCGCCATGCCAGGCGAGGCGGAGAGCACGTGTCAACCGTCCGTCGTCGGCGAACCGGGCCGATCGTCGCACCACCGCGCCCGTCAACAGGGTCCGATCCCCCTCGCGCCAGGGCTCGCCATACGAGCCGAGGCGCCGAAGCGACTCGGCGTACACGAAGCGCCCGCGATCCGGGTGCACCGTCGTGACGCGGTGACGCACGCGGGCTGGGTCCGAGAGACGTGCAATGTCGTAGACCCATCGTTCGCTCCCACCTCCGGCCAACCCGTCGATGATGTCCAGGACTCGAATCACTGGCATGGCGGAACCTTCAGCGACGTATGAGGCGAAGTGCCTGCTGTCGCACGAGTGCGAGGTCGTCGGATCTGAGGGCGACTGCCGACAACAGGTTGGTATGCGCCATCCGCAGATAAAGGGCGAACACGATGAAGGTACCGATGATCTGCGTGGCCACGATTGCTGCAGCCGCGCCGATCTCCGCGCCGACGGGGACGAGCGCTACGAGCAACACGAGATTGATCGCGGCGTTCAACCACGCGAGAAACGACAGCAGCAACGGCCTACGGAGCTGCCCGAGGAAGTACGACGCAAGCAACATCGGGACTGTCTGGACGGCACTGCCTATCAACAGCAGGCGGAATGGTCCGACCGAGCCACGGAAAGCCTCCGAGAACAGCACCGTCACGAGTAGAGGGCTGACCAGGAGGAGCACGGCGATCGCGGGCACGGTCGCTGCGAGTGTCACGCGCAGGAACCGGTTCAGGGTGGCCGTCGCCTCCACCTGAGGCAGCCGCGCCATACGAGAGAAGATGACGTCCTGCATGGCTTGGATCGGCAGTAGCGTTTTTTCCGCGAGCTGCTGAGCGACCGAGAAGATGCCGACGGCTGTCGGTCCGTGTGTTGCGTTCAGGACGAAAACCGCGGCGCGCGACCAGATCAGGCTGCTGACCGTGCCGGGATAGCCTCGTGCCCCGAACATCACGACCGCCCCCATCGTTGCCTGGGGCCGGGTTTGAAGGTGGTGCGTGCGGCCGATCATGCGCGCCGCGATCGCGAACATGGTCGCGGTCTGCACCGCGAGGACCACCGCAAAAATGGCGATCGCGACCGCGGGATCACGCGTGGTCGCCACAAAAATGATGTTCGCGGCCAGAGCCAGGGCGGTCATTATCAGTGACACTGCGCTTACTTCGACAACGCGACGGGCGCCGATCATCAGTCCAGTCCAGACATTTGCGTACATGCTCGCGGGCACGAGCCCGAGAGCTGCGAGGGACCACTCGCGTGGCATCCCCGGCAGAAGGACGTCTCCCGCGAGGCCGACCACGAAACCCGCGAACGCGCCGACGGCCACGCCGATCACAAGGATGAGCCGAACCGCGATCGTGTGTATCGAGAGGAGCGAGGCCTCTCCTCGCCCCGTAAACACGAGCGCGCTTTGGGAGATCCCGAGATCGGCAACTGCGCCTAAGACGACAACCAGAGTCACGAACAGGAAGTACTCGCCTCGTCCGGCGGGCCCAAGCGCGCGCGCAAGAACGATGACGCTGGTCGTTGAAAGGATCAGCACCGTCACGCGACCACCGAGGCTGACCAGCCAGAGCGCGAAGCTAGTCACGAGCCGTGGACCGCGGTTTCGATCGACCGGCTAGTGCGCCTCGTCAAGGACCGATCGAAGAGCGTCGACAACGCCGTCGACCTCCTCAGGCTCGAGGCGGGCGTGGAACGGGAGCGAAATGGTCTCGCGTCCGATCCGCTCCGCCTGGGGAAAGTCACCGATCTTGGTCTTCAATCGCTCGCGGAACAGCGTGTGTGGGTGGATCGCGTCGTAATTGACCATCGCGCCTATGCCGAGCGCGCGCAAACCCTTGACGACCGCATCACGACGGTCACCCCCGATCCAGATGGTGAACAGGTGTCGTGCGTGCGCCACGCTGGGCCTCGTCGCCGGAAACCTCACGTCCGGTAACGTGCGAAGCCGCTCTTCGTAGAGTGCCCCGAGCTCCTTGCGACGCTGCCAATCGCGGTCAATCCGGTCGAGTTGCGGCAGCAGGATGGCGGCCTGGATGTTGTCCATGTTGTATTTCCAACCGAGCGTGACCGTGTCCCAGTGCTGGAATCCCTCTCGCTCTCGGTCATGAGCTGTCTTCGTAACTCCATGCAGCCGTAGAAGCCGAAGCGACTTCGCGAGTTCTGTGTCGTCCGTGACGACCGCTCCACCCTCGCCACAGGTGATGCTCTTCGTCGCATAAAACGAATAGCACGCAGCGTCCGACAAGTCGCCCGGTCGTACGCCATCGCGGCTTCCTTCGATGCAGTGCGCGGCGTCTTCGACGATCCGGAGATCATGCCGATCGGCGATCGCGCGCAAGGCACGCATGTCGACCATTTGACCGTAGAGGTGGACAGGCAGGATCGCGCGGGTGCGTTCCGTAATCGCAGCCTCAACGCGTGCGGCGTCAATATTCCCGGTCTCGGCCTCGACGTCGACAAAAACCGGCGTCGCGCCCGTCTCCATGATCGCGAGCGAAGTCGCCACAAAGGTCATCGGCGTCGTGATGACTTCATCTCCAGGTCCGATGCCGAGGGCGAGCAAGGCGATATGGAGCGCACCCGTGCAGCTCATCACCCCAAGTGCATGGCGTCGTCCCAGGTACTCCGCGAAGCGTCGCTCGAACTGGGCGACCGTCTCGCCAGTCGTGAGGATCGGGCCTGCGAAAACACCGGCGATCGCGTCGAGCTCCGCGCGCCCAAGGCCGTGTTGATAGAAGGGGATCGGCCTCGTGCGCCGCTTCGTCGTCGCCATCAGTGGAGCTCCCGCTTTCCAGAGGCCGTGATGATGGGGATTTGTCTCATCCACATTTGCGGCTGCCACCATGCCTCGTTCTCTCTGTACCAGTCGATGGTCTGACGGAGTCCGTCCGCGAATGGCGTACACGGTATCCAGCCGAGGAGTCGCTTCGCTTTTGAAGCGTCACAGGTGTGACGGAAGACCTGACCCGGCCGATCGCCAATGAACTCGATGGGACTGCGCTCCGCCTGCATGGCATCCCGCACTGCGGTTGCGACCTGCAGGATCGTCATGGCGTCGCCGGTCCCGATGTTGATGACCTCACCGATGACCGCCTCGCGATCCGCATGGAGGATGCGGTCCAGCGCATCGCAGTTGTCTTCGACAAAGACCCAATCCCGCATGGCGGAGCCATCACCGTGCACTCGCAGTGGTTCGTTGAGGAGGCAGCTCGTGATGAAGCGAGGAATCGCCTTTTCCAGGTGCTGGCGGGGACCGTAGTTGTTGAAGGGACGAACGATCACGGCTGGGATGTCGTACGTCGCTCGATAGGAGTAAACGAGCCGGTCTGCCCCGCACTTCGCAGCCGAGTAAGGGCTCAAAGGATTCAAAGGGTGATCCTCATCCATCCTCTTAGTGATGGCCGTGCCGTATACCTCCGAAGTCGAAACGTGAATGAACCGCTCGACCCGATCCCGATGCTTGACCACGGCATTCGCGACGGTTTGCGTTCCTAAGACGTCCGTATCGAAGAACAGTCTGTTGTCGTAAATCGATCGAGTGACATGCGTCTCGGCCGCCATATGCACTACGACATCGGCTTGTCGCACGAGATTCTCGATCAGCTCACCATTCCCGACGTCCCCGTACCAGAACTCGTAGCGGCCAGACTCCATCGCGTTCGCGGGGCTGTTGTCGATTCGCCCCGCGTAGGTCAGGAGGTCCACCACGATGAAGCGGTACGTCGGGTATTTCGCGAAGAGGTGGCGAACGAAATTACCGCCGATAAATCCGACGCCGCCTGTCACAAGAATCGTCTTCACGTCGGCTGCTCTTCCTCACCACGCAGGATAGCCGTGCCGCGCTCGCCACAGTTCAGCAGGAGGTCGATCGCCGAGAGATACGGAACGAAGTCTCCGTGCAGCTGCGGGTACGTCGGGTGACGAAAGTCCTGCCAAGCGACCTCGATCCCGTTCCGTTCGAAGAGTGGGACATCTAGGTACGTCTTCGCCGCGTTGCCACTCAGGTAGCGGGTCGCCCCGAATCGCTGACAAATGCGGAGAAGCCGCTCGCTCCGTTCACCTTCGATGCCGAGACAGGACGAGCGTTCCACCTGGGTGCGTACGCCCAGCCACTCCGCTATTTGCGCGGCAACCGCGAGGTCGAGATCGACCAAATGCTCCCACGGGCGCAACAAGAGCTTCTCGAGATCGCCGAGGTACTGCTCGACGAATGGCGCGCGTGCGTAGTATTGACGGATCGTCCCGACATGCCGGCGAGCCCACGGCGCACGCCCGTCAATCGCGACGTCGAGAATGCGAGGCTTGCCGTGGTGAAGGACCGGCACCGTCAGCCAGTGGGGACCGGCGGGCCCCTTGATGCGGTTTCGGTTGCGCCAGCCGTGCTTGTCGAATTGAACGTCGTCGTAGAACACGAAGACATCGGCGCGCCGCATCTGGTCGAAGAACCCGATCCATGGGAGATAACCCGGTTGAAGGACGGCGACGGTCTTAGTTGAAGTAGAGCTCATACCACTCTTGGAAGACGAGAAGCGAGAAGACCTTGTTCATTCGTAGATAGTCGTCGGGGACCGAGTAAGCGTCGTCGATCAGCGCGGCGACCGCCTCGGGTCGGAAGAGGCCGTGTCGTGCAAGGCGATCATCACCGAGCGTCTCCCGAACATAGCTCGCCAGATCCTTCGCGAGCCAGGTCGTTATCGGCATCACGAAGCCTTCCTTCTTCCGGTAGACCATCTCCGGCGGAAAGTACCGAACGGCAGCCTTCTTCAAGAGGTACTTGGTCTCACCGCCACGCATCTTTAACTCGCCCGGGACACGAGCCACGAATTCGACGAGTGCGGTATCCAGGTACGCACTTCGAAGCTCAAGCGAGTGCGCCATCGAAAGGCGGTCCACGAATGTGAGGACCTGGTCAGGAAAGATCGTTCTGAACTCGAGCTCAAGGATCCGGTTGACGGGGTCACGCGCGGTCAGCAGCGCCGCTTCCCGATGGAGAAGCTCAGGACTGCTGTAGTGCCGTGTCGCCGCGGCGACGTCGGGCTGGTAGAGCGCCGCCTTCTCCTGCTCGCTCAGGGTGAACATCGTGCTCCGCCATTGCCATTCCTCCCCAAAGAGACCTCTCACCGCCCCCGGGTCGTTCTCGAACGGTCGCAACAGGGATTCGTCGCCGCTCGCTTCATAGCGCTGGTAGTTCGCGATGGGTAATGCCAATCGATGTGATCGGTAGCTGCCGAAGAGCTCGTCGGCGCCGTCTCCAGCAAGCGCCACCTTTACGTGGCGGCTGATCAATCGGGACAGGAGGTAGGTCGACATCACACCAGCGAACGGTTCGTCGAAGCTCGCCAGGATGCGGCGCAGCTCCTGGGGAAAGTTGGTGAATTGGACCGTCTCCTCTCGATGTTCCGTTCCGTACTTCTCCGCGACCCAGCGAGCCCATTTGCGGTCGTCATCCTTCCCAGGGGTCGTGGAATTGTCCGCGTACGTGAGACAGAACGTCTTGACCTCCGCGCTCGCGGTCTCGGCCGCGAGGACCGTCGAGAGGCTGGAGTCGATGCCACCGCTCAAGAGAAAGCCGATCGGCACATCCGACAGGAGCCGCTTCGTCACGCCCTGCCGGAGAAGAACAACGATCTCATCGACGATCTCGTCCTCGCTGAGATTTCTGATCGCCGGATCAGGCGTGAAGTCCGCGGACCAATACCGAGACACGGAAGGTGCGCCACCCGGCTTGAATACGAGGGTGTGCGCCGGCGGCAGCATCCGAATTCCTTCAAAGATCGACAGCGGGTTCGGAACGTGCTTGAAGCTCAGGAAGTGGTGCAGTGCCTCGAGGTTCAGCTTTCGCTCGAATCCTGGGATTCGGAGGAGCGCCTTGATCTCTGAGGCGAAATACAAACAGCCGTTTCGCCGAAGGTAGTAGACGGGCTTCTTCCCCATGCGGTCGCGGGCGAGCACGCCGATCTTCCGCTCGTCGTCCCACAGTGCGACCGCGAACATTCCGTCGATCGCCTTGACGAATGAAGGGCCGCACTCTTCATAGAGGTGCGGGAGCACCTCCGTATCGCACCGCGTCGTCAATCGATGTCCCCGGGCGACCAGTCCCTCGCGGACCTTCGGATAGTTGTAGAGCTCGCCGTTCAAGGCTGCCCAAATCACTCCACGCTCGTCCGACATCGGCTGCCGGCCGTGGTCGAGATCCAGGATGCTGAGACGGCGAGCGCCGATCGTGAACTCAGCGCCGCTCTCGAAGTGCTCGTCGTCCGGACCTCGGTGTGCGAGCGCGCCGAGCATGTTGCGGACGGTCGTCGTGTCGCTGTCACCAAATACGCCGCTAATACCGCACATAACTGGGCCCACGTTATCGCAGCCAGCTCATGCAGCGCTGGCAGTCCGGAGGGTTTGGATATGGTTATGCGACATCCACCCGGCGAAGGGATCTGACGAGTGCGAACCATCGACTGGCGCTCGGACGAGATTGTCATCATCGACCAGACCGCACTGCCCGCCGAGGAGCGCCTGCTCCACCTGCGCACCGTCGAGGAACTCGTCGATGCGATCGGCCGTCTCGCCGTTCGCGGGGCGATGGCTCTTGGAGTCGCCGGCGCGCTCGGCGTGGCCCTCGCCGCATGCCGTGCGGAGGAAGAAGGCGCGGACGTGAGGCGGGCCTCCGAGGACGCGGCGGCACGTCTTGCGAAGGCGCGCCCCACAGCTGTGAACCTGAGCTGGGGCGCCAAGCGCGTCGCCGCGGTCGCTGCGGGTGGCCGCAAGGCGATGGTCGCCGAAGCTCT
Source organism: Chloroflexota bacterium (assembly GCA_038040345.1). Taxonomy (GTDB): domain Bacteria; phylum Chloroflexota; class Limnocylindria; order P2-11E; family P2-11E; genus 3-1-20CM-2-70-9. The sequence goes on along the minus strand of JBBPIQ010000001.1, from coordinate 380,296 downwards.
GCGGGTGCTGGAGGAGGACGTCGCCGCAAATCGTGCGATAGGCGAACGGGGAGCCGCCCTTCTGGACGGGCGGCACCGGATCCTGACGCATTGCAACGCGGGTGCCCTCGCGGGCACGGAGTGGGGGACCGCTCTCTCGATCATTCGCGTGCTCCACGATCGTGGCGCCATCTCAGAGATATTCGTGAGCGAGACGCGTCCGCTGCTGCAAGGCGCGCGTTTGACGGCGTGGGAGCTTGGCCGGATGGGCGTGCCGCACCGGGTCGTCGTCGATGGGGCGGGGGCCGGTCTCATCTTGGCCGGCCGCGTCGACGCGGTCATCGTCGGTGCCGATCGAATCGCGCGGAACGGCGACGTCGCGAACAAAGTCGGCACGGTCGCGCACGCGCTCGCGGCACGACGGGCGGGAATCCCGTTCATCGTCGCGGCGCCGGAGTCCACCTTCGATCCGGACACCGCGAGCGGTGCGGCGATCGCGATCGAGGAACGCGATCCAAACGAAGTCCTCTGCATTGGGGGGGTCCGGATCGCGCCCGAGCGATCAGGTGCGCTCAACCTCGCCTTCGACGTGACGCCTGTCGATCTGGTGACCGCGATCGTCACGGAGTCCCGCGTGATCTACCCGGGGATCGACCCTATCCTCGCTCGTCCGTAATGGACATATCGGGGACGCTCGCATCTCTCATAGAGACGGCGCACCGCATCGGCGCAGACCGCAAGCTCGTTCTTTACGGCGGCGGCAACATCTCGGCGAAGACGGCGGAATTAGACCATCTGGGGCGGGAACGTCCGGTCCTCGTCATCAAAGGCAGCGGCGCCGACATGCGCACCATCGAAGCCGGCGGTTTCTCCCGGCTCTATCTTGACGATCTCCTCACACTCCGCTCGCGTGATCAGATGAGCGACGCCGAGATGACCGCGTTCTTCATGCGCGCGCTTGTGGATCCACGGTCGGGGCGGCCCTCGATCGAGACGCTGCTCCACGCATTCCGACCGTCGACGTTCGTCTATCACGTGCATGCGGACGCGATCTGCGCTTTGACGAACGCATCGGAGGGCGCCTGGCGTGTAGCGGAGGCGCTCGGGGCCGATATTCCGGTGCTGCCGTACGTTCGTCCGGGCTTCGACCTCGCGAAAGAGGTGTCAGAGATCGAGGGTGACGCCGCGGTTCTTTCGCACCACGGATTGGTCACATGGAGCGACGATCCGCGTGCGTGCATGGAGCGAACGCTCGAGCTCACGAATCGCGCCGAGACATTTCTCCGCGAGCGAAAGGGCGAGAAGGGGATCCGGGGCCCCGCCGTCGCTCCACTTGACCATGACCAGACGGAGCGTTTGCTCCTGACGCTTCGTCGAAGACTCTCGCGAAAGGGAAATCGGATTCTCGCGCTCGAGCCACATGGCAGGCCCATCAGCGATCGCCCCGACGTCGATCGGGTGGCCAGCGCGGGGCCCGCGACTGCGGATCACCTCCTGCGGACGCGCCCGTGGACTGCCGTGATTCGAACGGCGGACGAGGTCGATGCCGTCATCGACGGATTAGAGCGTCAGTACGACGACTTCGTATCGCGCCACTCCGATCGGATACCTCCGGATACAGGACGGCGCGATGCCACCCCGGCCGTGGTGCTGGTGCCTGGCCTTGGGCTCATCGCCGCAGGCATCGACGCGCGGTCGGCCCGGTCGACAGCGGAGGTCGCCATGCACACCCACGGTGTCGCTGCGGACGTTCTGGATGCGTTCGGTGAGGTCGAGTCCCTCCCCGAGCGCGACATCTTCGACATCGAGTACTGGCCATTGGAGCTCGCGAAGCTCAGGCCGACTCCTGCCAGCGACCTGGCCGGCAGGGTGGTCATCGTGACCGGAGGTGGCTCCGGCATCGGCCGTGATACCGCCGTCGCGCTTGCAAGAGCAGGGGCGCACCTAGCTGTCTGCGACCGGGACGCGGTTGGACTCGACGGGGCGGCGGAGCAAATCCGCGAGGTCGGTCACGATCCGGTCGTCGTGACGGGCGACATCAGCGAACCCGATGTCGTCGATCGGCTCGTACGCGAGACTATCCTTGAGTTTGGTGGTGTCGACGGGCTTGTCTCAAATGCGGGCGTGGCCGTCGCGGGCCGTCTCGTCGATCTCGCGCTCGTGGACTGGGAACGGAGCCTTGCCGTCAACGCGACCTCCCACTTCCTTCTTGTGCGGCGGATCCTCCCCGTACTCGAGCGACAGGGTTTGGGCGGGAGCCTCGTCTTCGTCGCGTCCAAGAACGCGTTCAGTCCGGGCGAAGGTTTCGGTGCATATAGCGTCGCGAAAGCCGCGGAGGTTCAACTAGCGCGAATGGTCGCGATCGAAGCCGGGCGCTCGGGCGTTCGCGCGAATGTCGTCAGTCCCGACGCCGTGTTCGAAGGTTCGAAGCTTTGGGACGAAACGCTGAGGGCGGAGCGCGCGAAAGCACATGGTGTCCCCGTCGATCAGTTGGAACGCTTCTACGCCGATCGCAGCCTTCTTGGCCGCGCGGTGCGCACGTCCGACGTCGCCGAGGCAGTCGCCTTCTGCCTCTCGGACCGTTCGTCGCGAATGACCGGTTGCGTGATCACGGTAGATGCCGGAGTTGCCGCCGCGTTCCCTCGATAGAAACCAGGCACGTCCAGCAATATCCGAATTACAGTCGTCCCGATGTGCGGAATCGCCGGCGTGGTCGGGCCAGACGGCCAGGTAGCGGAGCAGCAGGTCCGAGCCATGCTGGGTCAACTGCAGCATCGGGGTCCCGACGATGAGGGGTTGCGGTCCGGATCTGGAGCGGTGCTCGGGGCGAGGCGTCTCGCGATCATCGATCTCGTTCATGGCAACCAGCCGATGGCCAACGAGGACGGCACCATCTTCGCCGTCCAGAACGGCGAAATCTACAACTTCCAAGACGTGCGCCGCGACCTGGAGCAACGCGGGCATGTCTTCAAGACACAGAACGACAGCGAGGTCTTGCCGCACGCCTACGAGGAGTACGGTGATGAATTCGTATCTCGGCTCCGCGGGATGTTCGCGCTCGCCCTGTGGGACGAGCGCCGAGGAAAGCTCCTTCTGGCAAGAGATCGCCTCGGCAAGAAACCGCTTGTGTATGCGCAGACGCCCACTGGGATCGCGTTCGCGAGCGAGATTCAGGCGCTCCTTGCGGTCGGAGTCGATCGGACCGTCGATGAGACCGCCCTCGCCCAGTACCTTTCTCTCGGCTACGTGCCGCCGCCTCGAACTGGGTTCGCGGCGATTCGGAGCCTACGTCCAGCAACTTTTCTGACCTTCAGCGGTGGAGGCATCCGCGAAGACCGTTCGTACTGGCGACTGTCGTTCGAGCCGAAAGCCGAGATCGGAGAGCCGGAAGCGCTCGATCGGCTCCGAAGCGTTCTCGACGAAGCCGTGCGGATCCGTCTCATGAGCGACGTCCCTCTGGGAGCTTTCCTCTCGGGTGGGCTCGACTCGAGCACCGTCGTTGCGTTCATGGCGGCGAATTCGCAGACCGTCCGTACGTTCGCTATCGGATTTCCAGAGAGCGACTTCAGCGAACTGAAGTACGCGAAACTTGTCGCCGAGCGTTTCTCAACACAGCATCAGGAGTTCATCGTCGAACCGTCGGCGCTGGACGTTCTCCCAATGCTTGTGCGCCATCTCGGTAATCCATTCGCCGACTCGTCGATCGTCCCTACCTACTACGTGGCGAAGGTCGCCCGGGAGCACGTCACCGTCGCGCTCAACGGTGACGGCGGCGACGAGCTGTTCGCGGGCTACGACCGCTATCGGCTGGCCCGGATGGGATCCATGCTGGATCGGATTCCGAAGCCTGCCCTCATGACGATCGCGAAGCTCACGAACCGGCTTCCTCGTGCGAGCTGGACTCCAAGAGTCATCCGGCGCGCCCGCCGTGCGGGTGCGGTCCTTGGCAGCCCTCCCGACGCGAGGTATCTCGCTCTCGTCGGCTACTTCACAGCGCGAGACGGACCGTACGGTGAGTCTGTTGAGTCCCGCGCACGCCCGCTCGATCTCTTCGACGAGGCGATCCGCGAGGGCATGCCCGCAAACGATCTCGACCGTGTGCTCGCGATCGACTATCGCACCTACCTGCCCGGCGACCTGCTCGTGAAGATGGACATCGCGACGATGGCGGCGTCTCTCGAGGGCCGCTCTCCGTTGCTCGACCATGAGTTGATCGAGTTCGTCGGCCACCTGCCAGCGAATCAGAAGTTCCGGAGCGGGCAGTCGAAGTACCTCCTGCGCAAGCTGATGAAGGGCATCCTTCCGGACGAGATCCTTGCTCGAAGCAAGATGGGGTTCGGCATCCCCGTAGGCCGCTGGATGCGCGGGCCGCTCCGCCCGCTCGTTCAGGACGCACTCCTGGACATGCCGGAGAGGCCGGTCGTTGATCGTGCTGTGGTCCGAGGCCTTGTTGGAGATCATCTCTCCGGCCGTGCCGACCACACCCCGCGCCTCTGGGCCCTTTTGATGCTCGAGCTGTGGTTCCGGTATGTGGTCGAAGGCGTATCCACATCGAATGAGCGACAGGCCTCGCACGTGAACTCCGCGGGGGCTTCACCAACAGGCTTGCGCTAGCCGGTCGATGCTTCCCTGGACCTCCGGTACCACTGCGCCAGCTGATCTACGGACGAATCGAGGCTGAACGTCGACTCGACGCGTCGTCGATTCGAGACACCCATCGTGGCAAGCTCCTCCCGTGATCGCGCCGACCGGATCAGGGCTTCGGCTAGCGCGGCGGAATCCTCTGGCGGAACGATCCAACCGCCCTCCCCATCGACGATGGCTTCGACGTTTCCCCCCACCGCCGTTGCGACCACGGGGAGAGCTGTCGCCATCGCCTCGAGAAGCGCGTTCGAGAAGCCTTCCTGACGCGACGGGAGCACAAAGACGTCGGCTTCAACCAGGAACGGACGGGGATCGAGTTGACCGCCGGCGAATACCACATGGTCCTCGATACCCTCGACCTGCGCCATCGTGCGAAGTCGTCCGCTATCCGGGCCATCGCCAACGAGAGTGAGTCGAGCGTCGATCCCCGCGTCTCGGACCAAACGAAGCGCCTTGAGCGCGTACTCCTGTCCTTTGCGCGGAGCAAGGACACCGACCGTGACGAGCCGCAATCTCTGATCTTGACCGGGTCGCGCAAGCGAATACTCGCTCGGGTCGACGCCGTTGTAGATGACCGTGCGGGTCCGCGGGAGGAGACGCTCGGATTGTTCGGTGTCCTTCAAGACAGCGCGCGAGTTGGCGATTAGCTCGTCGGCGAGCAGGTTGGTCAACGTCTCGAGGACGAAGTAATGCGGTTCTTCTGGTCTGCGCGGAGACACCGCGCGCCGGCTGATGATCACACGTCGGGTTCCGGCGAGGCGAGCGGCCGGTGTGCCGACGGCCTCCGCGTGAAAGAGATACGAGTGCACGATGTCGTACCTCTCTTTGCGGATAAGTGAGGCGATCTCTAGGACGGCGGCAACTCCCGTGTAGAAGACCGACCTCGAGCGGCGTGTTCGGGCTTTAGTCGCGTGCACTGGGATATCAGCTGTCTTCGCGGTCTCGAGAAGGGGTCCACGACGGTCGAGAACGCACAGCTCGACGTCGATGCCGTAGCGGCGGAGGCGCGGCGCGACCCGCAGGATGTATTGCTCCGTCCCGGCGAGCTCTAGCGAGCCGACAATATTCAGAACGCGAAGTCGTGTCGCCATCGTGACGGGCTAATGTTCGCGGGCGAAGACGAACTCGTTGCAGCCGAGCCCGTTTCGCCTGCGGATCTCGCGCAAACCGAACCCGAGGCGTTCGTAAAAATGGATGACGTCGTCTGGCCGCGCGACCTCGAACGGATATCCACCGACCCAATCGATCAGGTCGTGCCACGGCGACATGCCGCGAGTCGAGCTGTACTCCCGCCACGTGCTGAACGGACGTCCGCGTGCGAAATCTCGGACCGCAAGGCGACCCCACAGCAGTACCAGGATCGGCAGTACGATCAGGAACCGGAGAGCCTTAGGCAGCGCGTTGTACGAGCGTTTTACGAAACGCCAGATGTTGCTCCGCCAACCTTGGTCGTTGTACAACGCGATGTAGAGAAGACCGGCTGGTTTCACGAGCGCAGAAGCGAGCTTCATTGCCTCCCACATCGCGCCCGTGTGATGCAGGACACCCCACGCGTACACGACGTCGAAGCGTCCAAGGCGCTCAAGGTACTTAGGGTCGAGCGCACTCCCGGATTCGACGCTCCAGTTCGGATCGCTCGGAAAGAAACGGCGACGAAGCTCCGCGGTACATGCGACCGATGCCGGGTCGAAGTCGAAGCTGCGCACCGTAGCCCCGAGTCGGCGAGCCGCGAGGCTGAAGAGGCCACTACCCGATCCCACGTCGCAAAAGCTCAGACCGTTGAGGTTCTCCGTGCCGAGCATTTCTGTCAGAGAACGTTCCGCCTCAATGATCCTGGTCTCATCGAGGAGTGCCAGGAACCGCCACCAGTTCTCGCCGAAGGCGAAGCGGTCAGGACCGGCGACGTTTGTCATCGGCTCGAAAGGGTCGACATGTACAGGTCAGCGTATCGACCGAGCATTCGCGCGACAGCGAACTGACTCTCGACCCGTTTCCGGCCGGCAAGGCCGTAGGTCCGCGCGAACTCCGGGTGGGTGAGGATTCGTACGATCGCGGCCGCCAGCGCCGCGCTGTCGCGCGGCGGCACGAGGATGCCGGTGTGTTCATGCTCCACGGCCTCGACCGTGCCGCCGACGGCCGTCGCGACCACCGGCCGTCCGGCTGCCATCGCCTCCAGGATCGCGTTGGGGAACCCTTCGGATAGGGACGACTGGACAACAACGTCGGTGGCCCGAAGTAGCTCGGGCACGTCGCCGCGACTGCCGACGAACCGGATCGAACCGCTCAGATCTGCGGCGCGCGCCTCGAGTGCAGCGCGTGCGGGCCCTTCGCCGACCACGACAGCGCGCGCGACTGGCAGCCGGCGGAGAACTTGCCTCCACGCGTCGACGAAGTAGTCGAGTCCTTTGTACGGGATGAGGTTCGCAACAACAACTGCGAGGGGACCATCGCGATCTGCTTCGCCGAGGAGCGTCGCGCGCGTCCGGTCGCTGTCGCGGGCGACTGCGCCGAGTGCGACGCCGTTGTAGATCGTCCGTACCTTCTCGGCCGCGAGGTGCTCCCTGCGAAGCGTGTCCTCGCGGACCGCCTCGGAGTTCGCGATCACGATGTCGGTGAACCGATTCGCAAGGCTCTGGAGCAGGTCGTAGTGCGGGCGGCGGTCCTTGAAGAAACCGAGACTCCGACGGCTCGTGATGACCACCGGCGTGCGCGCGATCGTCGCGGCGAGTGTCCCGACGATGTTCGAGCCGAAAAGGAAGCTGTGCATGATGTCGGGCGCCTGCCTTCGCACATGCGCGATCAAGCGGAGTAGCTCCACGGGATTGCGACTGTCGAATATCGCGACGTGTATGCCTGCGGAAGTTAGCTCGTCCGCGAGCGGGCCACCAGAGACCACACAGAGCACCGTGACAGAGAACCGCTCGCGGTCGAGCCCCGTCGCGAGCTCGACAAGCTGCCGTTCCGCACCGCCGCGCGCGAGCGTGTTGATAGCGAGGAGAACGCGGACCGGTCGCGCCGTCACGTCCGCGGCTTCGATCCGACGCCATGCCAGAACGGCGGCGAGTCCGAAATGCGGACGTCGACGAGATCTGCTGCCTCGCGCATCAGATCCTGCATCTCCGAGCGGGTATAGCGCCGCTCGAGCCGCGTGCCAAAGCGGTCGAGGCTGTCGTTGCGCATCGTCGCAAACGAGAGATGCCGGTAAAAGCTGAGAGGCAGCTTCGCAGCGATCCCGGGCGCTCCCGCACGCTCGAGGAGCGCGCCGCTGCGCGCCAGCGGCCAGTAGACCGACGCGGCGATCACTGTGGCGATCGCTCGAGCGGCTGCGCGTGGTTGGCGACTGATGAATCGACGCGCGAGGTCCACTGCCTGAAAGACACCGCGGAATACCGGACCCCGCTGGTCCAACGCGTAGTAGAGGTAAAGGAGCACGAGGCCACCGGGGCGAACCGAACGAACGACGTTCGCCAGCCCGATCTCCGGAGCATCCATGTGGTGCAGAACTCCGAGCGAATAGGCCCAGTCGACGGTGCCAGCTGCCAGTGGCAGTGCGCCTAGGTCTGCCTGAATGCATGCGACACGATCGCGAGGCGTATTCGATCGCGTTACCTCGATGCTCCACCCGAGATCCACCGCGATGACCCGCGGGCCTCGCCGCGACACCTTGAACGCCCAGCGGCCTGCCCCCGCCCCGGCGTCGAGTACGGTGAGTTCCGGAGCGAACCACCTCGGCGGCACGAGATCGAAATACAGATCGAACAGCTGCGCCTGATCGGCAGTGCCAACATCGCTGAAGCGACGCCACTCATAGTCAAAGCCCGCTATGACCGGATCAGCGACGGGCTTTGCTTCCCAGCGCACGGCGAGGCGCTTCGTTTCAGCTGTGGCGGTGAACCATTCCTGCCGCGTGTGCACGAGCCCCCCGCGGGCTTGCCCAACGAGCATCCTCGGGACGTCGTCGATGACTGGATAGACCTCGTCGCAGGCACCTCCATCGTGTACCAGCAAGCCTTGCGCGTTCGAGGATGCGAGGGCGCGAAAGCTTAGATCGGTTCGACACACCGGACAGCGCAACAGCGGGTAAATCCACTCGGTCATGGACGCCAAATCTGACATAGTTCCGCTCGTTGGCCGGGCTGCGCCGTCTTATTCCTCATTCGGTCCCCCGATAGTGGATCGACACGCGCAAAAGGCCGCGATGATCGAACCACGCGCGTACTGGCGCGCTCGGCCGGTGCTCGTCACGGGCGCTACGGGGCTGGTCGGATCTCACCTCGTCGCGGCGCTCCTGGCATCCGGAGCGGACGTGGCCGTTCTCCTGCGCGACCACGACCGCCGATCCGAGCTGTTCCGGAGCGGCAACATCGGGCTCGTCGTTATGACGGAGGGCGAGCTCGAGTCGCTCGCTGACGTTGAGCGGGCCATCGCGGAGAGCGGCGCTTCGGTTGTCTTCCATCTGGGTGCGCAGACCCTTGTGGGGGTCGGTCTCAATGCGCCGCTCCTCACGCTCGAATCCAACGTCCGCGGGACCTACAACGTTCTCGAGGCGGCCCGGAGGCAGTCGGCCACGGTCGAGCGTCTCGTGGTGGCGTCGAGCGACAAAGCCTACGGCCAGAGCGATCACCCATACGTCGAAGACGATCCGCTTCGTGCGTCGTCCCCGTACGACGTGTCGAAGGCCGCGGGCGATCTCATCGCGCAGAGCTACCACGCGACGTATGGCCTTCGCGTGGGCATCGTGCGCTGCGGAAACATCTATGGCGGCGGCGATCTGAACTGGAGCCGGATCGTGCCGGGGACGATCCGATCGTTCCTGAAACGTGAGGCTCCGGAGATCCGCAGCGACGGCACCTACGTTCGCGACTACATCTACATCGCCGACGTCGTCGACGCGTACCTCGCGGTCGGCGAAGCATTGGAGCGCCCGGACGTGGTCGGCGAGGCGTTCAACTTCGCTTCGGGCGCCCAGGTCAGGGTTCTCGAGATGGTGAAGGCGATCGCGAAGCTCATGGGGGGTCAGCTGCCCGAGCCGCGGGTGCTGAACACGGCGAAGAACGAGATCAAAGAGCAGCGCCTCTCGACCGAGAAGGCGAAGCGCGTCCTCGGCTGGAAGTCGCGCGTCTCTCTCGACGACGGCCTTCGGTCGACGATCGAGTGGTACCGCTCCTACCTCGGCGCGAAGCCTTGATCGAAGGCGTCCGCGTCGTCCCGCTCCGGCAGATCCCCGACGAGCGCGGGAAGGTCATGCACATGCTCCGTGCGGACGACCCGCACTTCGAGCGCTTCGGCGAGATCTATTTCTCGACCGTGTACGCCGGAATCGTCAAAGGCTGGCACCTCCACGACCGCATGACGATCAACTACGCCGTCCCGGTCGGCTCGATCAAGCTCGTCCTCTTCGACGACCGCGAGGGCTCCCCGACGCGCGGCCAATTACAGGAGCTGTTTGTCGGCGAGAGCAATTACGCGCTCGTCACCGTTCCGCCGCACATCTGGAACGGCTTCAAGGGCATAGGCAATCCGTACTCCGTCGTCGCGAACTGCGCGACGATTCCCCACGATCCCACGGAGATCACACGGTTGGATCCCTTCAGCACGAAGATCCCGTACGACTGGGAAGTGCGCCACGGCTAGATCGCGGTCGGCATGCCGGATCTGCCGCGCCGATGCGCTCGAGAACGTCCTCGACCTCGGAGTCCAGCCTCTCGCCAACTCCTTTATCGCACCGGGCGAGGTGGGGAAGCCCGAACCGCGGTATCCGCTGGAGCTCGCGCGATGCACCGCATGCGGCCACGTTCAGCTCTCAGTGACAGTTCCTCCGGAGATCATGTTCCGCAACTACGTGTACGTATCCGGCACGTCGGAGACGATCCCCGCGCACTTCGCGGCGTACGCGAAAGACGTAGCCGAGCGGTTTGTCCCCAAGGGCGGCCTCGTTGTCGAGATCGGGAGCAACGACGGGACTCTCCTTCGCGCGTTCGATCGCGGCGCGGTGCGCGTCCTCGGGGTCGAGCCGGCCCGGAACATCGCGGCCATGGCCAACGGGGCCGGGATTCCCACGCTCGACGAGTTCTTCGGCGAGGCCATCGCCGGCGAGATCGCGGCGGAGCATGGCCGGGCCTCCGCCATCATCGGCAACAACGTCGTCGCCCATATCGACGATCTCCACGGATTGATGAACGGAGTCACGACGCTGCTCGAGGATCGTGGCGTATTCGTGGCGGAGTTTCCCTATCTCGTCGACCTTCTCGAGAAGACCGCGTACGACACGATCTACCACGAGCACCTGAGCTACTTCAGCGTCCGCTCGGTCGACGACCTCGCGTCCCGCCACGGCCTGCACCTCATCGACGTGCGGCGTGTCGGCGTGCACGGTGGCTCGATCCGGGTGTTCATCTCGCGGGATGGCGAGGCATCGCCGGACGTGAAGAAGCTACTCAGGCTTGAAGAGGCGAGCGGCCTGCGCACCGGACGACCGCTGCGCCCGTTCGTCGAGGCCGTCCAGCGTCAACGGGAAGATCTCATGCGTGTCCTCGGCGAGATTCGGAAGGCGCGGCACATCGCCGGCTACGGCGCGCCCGCGAAGGGCAACACCCTGCTCAACTACTGCGAGATCGATCGATCCGTCCTCGATTTCATCGTCGACCGCAGTCCCTTAAAGCATGGTCTTCTCACGCCAGGGACGCACATCCCGGTCGAGCCGCCTGAGCGTCTCATGGCTTCAGATGTTCGCGACACGCTCCTGCTCGCCTGGAATTTCGCGGACGAGATCCTTCGACAGCAGGACGCCTACCGATCACGTGGTGGCCGATTCATCGTCCCGATCCCAAGCCCCCGCGTCGTCTAGCGGTCCGGGGCGAGGTCGTTCGTACTATGTCGCCGGTGCAAGCAGTGATCCTGTGCGGTGGATTCGGAACGCGTCTCGCCGAGGAGACCGACGTTCGCCCGAAGCCGATGGTCGAGATCGGTGGGCGGCCGATCCTCTGGCACATCATGAAGCTCTATTCGCACTTCGGGATCATGGATTTCATACTGTGCCTGGGATACAAGGGCGACATGATCCGCGACTACTTCCTGAACTACAGCGCCATGAATAGCGACGTACGAGTTCACATCGGCGAACGACGCGTCGAGCACCTCGAGCCGTTTCATGCGGAGGAGAAATGGCGCGTCCTGCTCGCCGAGACGGGGCTGTCGACGCAGACCGGCGGTCGGATCCACCGAGCCGGCAAGTACGTCGAGGGCGATCAGTTCATGGTCACCTACGGCGACGGCGTCGCTGACGTGGACCTGCGCGCACTCCTTGAGTTCCACCGAAAGCAGGGGAAGCTCGCGACCGTCACGGCGGTTCGGCCGGCGAGCCGTTTCGGTGAGCTTCACATCCGCGGCGATCTTGCCGAGGAGTTCCGCGAGAAGCCGCAGCTCGACGAGGGCTGGATAAACGGTGGCTTCTTTGTGTTCCAGCGCAAGGCGCTCGACTACATCGGCCCTGACGCGGTCCTCGAGCGCGAGCCTCTCGAACGCCTTGCGCGCGAGGGCCAGCTAGCCGTCTTCAAGCACGAGGGGTACTGGCGGCCGATGGACACCATGCGGGAGCGACGAGCGCTCGAAGAGGAATGGGCGAGCGGCAAGCCGCCATGGAAAGTCTGGTAGTCAGTCCGCGAGCGCGCGAAGCGCTTCCGCCGGTCCGGTGAGGTTCTCTCCCATCTCCTGACGCAGCTTTTCAGTCCGCAGACCAGCGCGCTTGGGCCGCGCAGCGGAAAGATGCATTTCGCCTGTGTTGCGCGGGCGAAGCAGTGAATGGTCGAGCCGGAACGCGTCCGCCACGAGCCGCGCGAACTCGACCCGTCCCATCACGTCCGGACCAGCCACGTGATAGACCCCGGTCTTACCTCGCTCCGCGAGGTTCACTGCAGCCGCCGCCAGCGAAGGCGCGTAGGTCGGGGTGACGAGCTGATCCGAAGGCACGTCGAACGTCTCGCCGGCCCGGAGGCGGTCCACCAGCTGACAGACGAAGTTCTTGCGCTGCGGATCGTCCCCGAAGACTCCTGAGGTCCGGCACACCAGTCCCCGTCCCGTGGCGAGGGCGATGTCCTCGAGCGCGACCTTCTGGCGGCCGTATTCATTGATCGGCCGCCGGCCGTCATCCTCCGCATACGCGCCGGCTGTCCCGTCGAACACGTACTCGCTCGAGAAGACGACAAGGAGTGCGTCGGTCGCGGCGATGGACTCGGCGATCACGCGGGGCGCCTCGACATTCACCCTCCGAGTGGCCACCGGCTCGCGTTCGCAACGCTCGACGTAGGCGTCCGCGGCGGCAAGGAAGACGACCCGAGGTCTGACCTGTGAGATGGCTGCTCGCACCGCGTCGGCATCTGTGATGTCGAGCCCTAGACCATTACCTGGATGGTCGTGGTGGAACGTGCGAACCGTGTCCTCGGCGGGGAGAGCGGCGCTGAGATGCCGGCCCACCAGACCGTCAGCTCCGATCAGCAGGAACGACGAACGGCGCATGCTCGAATTACGGTAGCCTTTTGAGGTCAATTGATTCGGTCCCTCGCGAGACATCGCGTTGTCTCGCTCGTCCCAATCGGCGTTCTCGTGCTGGCCACTCTCGTCGGTGGCTGGCTGAACGGCGTCAACATGAATGGCCACGTCGTCGACGACTTCTCGAGCGATCCAATCGGCACAGCGGGGCCCGCCACGATCGCGCACGGCGCGCGTTCCGTGAAGGCGGACCCATCAACCGGTACGTTCACCTTCCCGGACCTACCCCGCGAATCGAAGGTCTCCGTCGACGCCCCGGGCTACCTCCGCACGAGCGTGCCGGTGACTCAGGAGGAGATCCGGATGTCGCCCCTCTCGTTCACGATCCAGGTGAACGAGGCCGGCAATGCTGACAAGCACATTGCCAAAGCGGATATCCGTCAGGGCACGACCGACCTCGGCGTGACCAACGATGGCGGCAACACGGTCATTAGCCCCTACCCCGGCAAGGACGCCAAGCTCCTCATCTGCGCGACGGGCTACGACCAGAAGGAAGTCACGATCCACGGCGTCGTCGGAACGTTCGAGCTCACGCCGGGCACGAACGCGTGCCCGCCGCTCCCGACACCGACACCTTCGCCCTCGCCGGCGCCGTCCGACTCGACCCCGTCCGCCAGCCCCAGCGCAAGTCCCTCGCCGACCGCGAGTCCTTAAGGCACAGCCTGCCTCGCGTGACACGAGTGGCGCACGCGATCTGCGCTGCGGTCGCGGCCGTTCTCCTGTGGCGCGCGCTCGCGCAGGTCTGGGTCGACGAGACCGCGACCGACGCGGTCACGAGCGAGGTCCTCCGACTCGCGATCCCGGCGTTCAGCGCCGCGGCAAGCGCGCTCGCCATCGCCGCCGGGGCCGTCACCTCGCGCTCGCGCCGGTTCTTCGTGCTCGATGCGATCTCGTGGGGCGTGCTGCTGGTGATCGTTTTCGCGCTGACCCTCGGGCGACTCGATCGCGAATACATCGGCGTCCTCTTCGTCCTCGCGCTCGCCGTTCGCATCGCACCGGCCGTGGTCGCGTGCGTGGAAGGCGATCGGCCTTTGTGGCTCGTCTTCGCGACGGCCTTCACCGCATACGCCGCATTCGCCGCGTGGCATCAGGCGGCCTCGCTCCCGCTCGGCGATCAGGTGCATTACCTCCTCGTCGCCGACCGCCTCGCGCACGGATCGGTCGACGCGACCATCGACGCAGATCTTTTCCGCCGGCTCTCAACCTTGACCGCGAGCGACTTCGACAGCGTGACCCACCTTTTCAACACACCGCTCGGCCCGCGCGCGATCCAGGGCTACGCGATCCCGCTCCTTCTGCTTCCCGGCTGGCTCGCCGCGGGCCGGTTCGGGGCGGAGCTCGTCGTCGCCTTCTTCGCGGCGCTTGCCTCGGTCGCGACGGCGCTCATCCTTCGCGACACGATCGCGTCCGTCCGCCTGCGCGGCGCGGTGTGGGCGATGACCACGTTCCTCGCGCCTGGCGTCCTTCTCGCCTTCCACATCTATCCGAACGCCTTCGGGGCCGCCGCGATCGGCTTCGCGTACCGCTTCGGCATCACCGCGCCGGTCCGGCGCCCGCTCGTCGCCGGCATAGCCGCGGGGCTCACGCTCTTTCTCAACCCGCGCGATGGGCTCGTTCTCGCGGTGCTTCTCGTCGCGATGTGGTGGGTCAGCCGCAGTGACTTCCGGCGGTTCGCGATCGGCGCCGCGGCCGTCGGCCTGGTCGCGGCGGTCTCGAACGCATTTCTCTACGGCATCCCGGTGCCGTACATCGGGTATTTCCTCGCCGTCGTGTACCCGCAGGGAGTCTCATCCGACGCGGTCACGGCGATCTCGTTCGTCTCGTTCGAGTTCTGGATCGGGCTGCCGGGCATGCTGTTCGACCGGACGTTCGGCATCGCTGGAGTCGCGCCGTGGCTCTTCATCGCAGTGATCGGAATCCCCGCCGCCCTGCATGCGAGCCGCCGCGTGTTCGCGCCGGCCGCGATCGCGCTCGGCCTCAGCCTCATCGGGCTCTCGCTCTACCACTACTGGGAGGGCGGGTACGCACCGTCGGCGCGCTACTTCGTCGACGTCCTCCCGCTCGCCGCGCCGCTCGTCGCAATTGGCCTCGCGGTCATCTGCCACCGGTGGATGCGGATCGTGACCGGACTGCTCATCGGGCTGAGCGCGGCGGTGACGCTGGTCCTCTGCGCGATGCCCTCGCGCGCGCTCAACGACGCCTTCCAGGGACAGGCGCAGGAGGTCCTCGATCAGATCCTCGGTTTGAACCCGCTCGGCTGGCTTCCCTCGTTCGAACAGACCGCGCCCGACTGGTACATCGCCGCATACCTTCGCCTGTTGCCTGCGCTCGCGATCCTCGCGGTCCTCGCGCTGTACGGCTGGCGCCGCCGCTTCGCGCTCGGTGAAGCACCTTCCCTTCGCGTGATGAACGAACGGCGTCGATTCGTCTGGTTCCTTGGCGCGAACGCAGTCGCGTTCGCCCTCGTGATGGTCGCGGTCTCGCAGCCGTGGGTCGCGGAGGTCGGCGACCTTCCACGAAGTCTCGCCACCAGATGGCTGCCGGTCGCGCTCGCCATTGCGACCGCACTTGCCGCCGCGATCGGGTCGCAGCTCCACCCGATGGCGAGCGCCGGTTTCTTCGCGCGCCACCTCGCGCTCTATCTGGTAGTGCCGCTCGTGCTGCTCGGCATGCGCAGCCTCTTCATTCCTGACACCGAGCTCGGCCTGCTGTACCTATTACTTGCCGTCGGCCTTGCCCTGAATTCGCTGCACGCGCTCTGGACCGTAATTCCGCACCTAAGCGATGCCCGCGCCGCGATCCTTCTCGGCGCGACGATGCTCGCGACAGCGCTCGTGCTGCTGCCGTACGACCGGACGATCGCGCCGACGGCCTCCGACGAGCCGCACTACATGGTGATCGTCCAGAGCATCGTCTTCGATCACGACCTCGATCTCGCGAACGACTACGCCGGCCAGCGCTACTACGAGTTCTATCCCGAGCCGCTGCCGGACGTCCATGGGATCCACGTCGGAAACGCGATCTACTCCCTGCGCGACATGGGACTCCCCGTCCTCGCCGTGATTCCGTACGCGCTCGCGGGCCGGACCGGGGTGCTCGTGCTCATCTGTGTGTTCGGCGCGCTCCTCGCTGCGCAGCTCTACCTCCTGATGCGCGATCTCGCGTTCGACCGGCGCATCGCGTTCCTCGCGGTCGCGGCCACGGTGTTCGTACATCCTTTCATCACCTACACGACGCAGATCTATCCAGACCTGATCGCCGCCGTGATGTTCGTGACCGCCGTTCGTCTCATCCGCCACGGCACGGCGACGCCGCTCCGCAATCTCGCGCTCGCGAGCGCGTTCGTCGGAACGCTACCGTGGCTCACGACGCGCGCGTGGTTCGTGGCGATCGGGCTCGGCCTCGTCCTCGCGTACGCCGCCCTCTGGCCGAGACGCGATCTCGTGCGCCGTTTCGCCGCCGCCGCGCTGCCCTTCACCGCACTCGTACTGCTCCTTTGCTATCTCAACTGGCGTCTCTTCGGCTGGTTCATCCCGGGCGCGGGCTACTTCCTCATCCGCGATCAGCAGGAGATCCTGAACTACGCGCCGCAGAGCGGTATCCCCGGCCTCTTGTTCGACCGCGCGTTCGGACTCGTGCCGCGCGCAGCGATCTATCTGCTCGCGTTTATCGGAATCGGGGCGCTCTGGCGCCGCCGCCGCCTCTATGGGCCGCAGCTCGCCGCGCTCGTCCTGGGGTGGGGCTTCTACTTCCTCTACATCGCCGACATCGTGACCTGGCACGCCGACGGCGGTCCGCCGTCGCGCTACCTGCTCGTGGGATTGCCGTTCCTCGTGGTCGCGATCGCCGGCGGCCTCAAGACCGCGTTCGCGGCGGCGGGTCGTCTCCGCACAGCACTCCTCGTCCTGACATGGGTCGCGGTGTGGTGGTCGGCCTTCGTCGCGTTCGTGTACGCGGTGCTGCCAGACCTGCGTTACGAGTACATGCCGCAGGTCCGCGACGGAAACGCGGTGCACCTGTGGCTCGAGCTCGGGCGCGTCCTGCGTCCCGACATCCAGACGGCGCTGCCTTCGTTCTACGGTCACGAGATCGCGACCATTCCTCTCGCCATCGTCTGGGTCGCTCTCGCGATCTTCCTCGGCGCAGTGGGCTTCGTCACGACCCGGGGGAGAGAGGCGGTGACCACGTCGAGTCTCTAACGCGCGGCGCCGCGGCGCTTGCGGCGTTCGTGATCCTCACGATCCTGGTCGCGCTCGGTGCGCTCACGAGCGTCGATCGCGCGATCTTGGATTTCCTGCAGCAGGCCCACCCGTCGTGGCTGGACCTCGCGGCATCGGTCGTCACCCTGTTCGGGCAAACGGAAGTCGTCGGTGCCGTTGCGCTCGGAGTCGCTCTCGCCCGGCTGCGAAATGGTCGCCACGACTGGTGGGTCCCGCTGTTGATCGGAGTCGTCGTCGCCGTGGAGCTGGTGCTCAAGCTGACGATCCCTCAGGCACCGCCGCCCAGCGAACTCGCGCGGAGCGTCCCCTTGCTGCCGTTTCTCGAGGCGCCGACGGCCTTCTCGTTCCCGAGCGGCCACGTCGCGCGCCTCGCATTTCTCGTCGCCGCCTTGCGCTGGCCGGCCGACGTCTCCGTCGCGGTTGTCTTTGCGATGGCGCTTACGCGGGTCTACCTCGCCGAACACTGGCCGAGCGATGTCTTTGGCGGTTGCCTCCTCGGTTATGGCATCGCGGCTCTGGCCAGAGCGCGCGCCTAACGCACCGCACGACTCCCTCGTTAGGCGTCCGTCAAGGTATTCGTACGGGGCCTTCGGGCTCGGAGAGGAGCCGTATATGAACCATCGTGGAATCTGGCTGACGGCGGCCGTTTTGGCGGTCGTCGTGCTCCTGGCGCAGGTCGCGGGAGCATCGACGAGAGACGGGCTATCCCTTCCGACCAGCGCGTCTGTCTCTGCTGAGCTGACCGCCACAACGCCGACTGTGGCGCTGCCCGAGCAGGCGTCATCCGTCGCGACCGAGAAGGCGGCAACGGGGATCGCGACCGCGAACAGCCACGGGCGTGGAACGGCGACGACCCAGACGACGACCACGAACGAGGTCACCGCGAACGCGCCGGCTGGCGCTCCTAAGGACAGCACTGGCGCATCCGGCACTCGGCCCGGTTGGGGTTGTGGGGACACGAATCACACGCATTCAGGGCCTCCGGGCCGCCCGAACGCAACGCCTCCGCCCGGCTGCACCCGACCGTAACTCGATAGGGCGGCGCGGCTCGGACAGAGCCGCGTCGCTCTAGCCTACGGACGACAGTGACCGCGATCCGCGCCGATCACCTTTCCAAGAACTACAAGCTCCGCCGGGAGCGGACGCGCACGCTCAAAGAAACGGTCCTCCGCCAGTACGCGCCCGCGGAGCAGGTCCAGGCACTCCGGGACGTGAGCTTTTCGGTCGAGCCGGGGGAGTCGTTTGGCGTCGTCGGCGCGAATGGCTCGGGAAAATCAACGCTCCTCAAGCTCCTGGCGGGGACCGCGAAGCCGACGAGCGGCACGCTCGACGTGAACGGGCGCGTCACGGCGCTCCTCGAGATCGGCGCGGGTTTCCACCCCGATTTCAGCGGCCGCGAGAACGCGTATCTCAACGGCTCGCTGCTCGGACTCTCGCGCAAGGACATGGACCGGACCATGCCCGCGATCGAGGACTTCGCCGACATCGGCCGCTTCTTCGACGCCGCGGTGAAAACCTACTCGAGCGGCATGTACATGCGCCTCGGCTTCGCGGTCGCGGTGCATCTCGAGCCGGACATCCTCCTCGTCGACGAAGTGCTCGCGGTCGGCGACGAGTATTTCCAGCACAAGTGCTTCGCGAAGATCAGCGAGTTCCGCGCGGCGAAGAAGACGATCGTGCTTGTGTCGCACGACCTCGGCGCGGTCGCCCGTCTCTGCGAACACGCGATCTGGCTCGACGAGGGAGTCGTCGGGGCGGAAGGCACTCCGCACCACGTCATCGAGGCGTATCACCAGAAGGTCGGCGAAAAGGAGCAGCGCGAGCGCGCCGCGCGCGGCGAGATCGGCGCGCGCTGGGGCTCGAAGGAGATCGAGATCACGAGCGCGCGCGTCCTCGGTCCGGACGGCGCGGAGCGGGTCGTGCTCGAATCGGGTCAGGCGGCCGCGATCGAGATCGGCTATCGCAATCCCAAAGGCGTAAGTGATGCCGTCTTCGGCGTGTACTTCTATCGCGACGACGGGTTCGGCGTCTTCGGGACGAACACGCTCATCGACGGTGTCAGCGTGCCGGTCAAGCCGGAAGGCGTTGTGCGCTTCGCGCTACAGGGCATAGAGCTCCTTCCCGGCGGCTTCGATGTGGACATCGGCATCACCGATCCGCAGGACCGCGCCTACGACTATCACCAGAAGGGCGTGCAGTTCCGCGTGATCGGGACATCGCGCGAGGTCGGCGTGGCACGCCTCGCGCACCGCTGGGAGTTCCGGTGAAGAGGCTCGTGCCGCTGCTCGCCGTGCTAACCCTTGCCGCCAGCTGCGTCACACCCGAGAGCTCTTCGGTGGCATCGCCAACTGGGCTCGGCTCGATCGACGCGTATCTCGCCCAGCTCAACGACGACAACTTCTCCGGTGCGATCCTCGTCGCCAAGGACTTCGTACCGTTCGCGAGCAGGGCCACCGGCTATGCCGACCGCGCCGCCGGCGCGCCGAACGCGACGATCACGCCGTTCAACATCGCATCTGTCACCAAGGTGTTCACCGCCGTGGCGATCGGACAGCTCGTCGATCAGGGCAAGGTGTCGCTCGACGACACGCTCACCAAATACCTGCCGACGTATCCAAAGCCGATCGGTGATCAGATCACGATCGCGATGCTGCTCGGGCAGACCGCGGGGACCGGCGACTACCTCGACGACCCCGGCTATCTCCGCGTGCGCGACAGCTTCGAGTCGGTCTCGGATCTCATCGGCGCCGTCAACACCGGCGTCCCCTCAGGCGTGGTCCCCGGAAAGACATTCGCGTTCGGCACCACCGGGTACCTGTTGCTCGGGGCGGTGATCGAGAAGGCGTCGGGCCGCGACTACTACGACTACATGGACAACGAGGTGTTCGCGAAAGCCGGCGTCGCCTCGGGCTTTTTGCACAACACCGAGGACGAACGCACCGATCGCGGCTTCGCGCTCGGCTACAAACCGGATGAAAGCCAGAACTGGAGCGGCCTTCCCGTCCGTGGCACACCGGCAACCGGCGCGTACGCGACCGCGCCCGACCTGCTTTCGTTCCACAAAGCGCTCACGACCGGCGCGCTTGTGAAGCCGGGGACCTTGAAGCGTCTCCTGCTGCTCCCGCCGACCGGGGGACAGGCTTCGCCGGGACTCACGTCGGGCGTCTTCACCGGCGACGACGTCGGCGCGAGCGCGGTGTTCGCGATGACGCCGAACGGGTACACGGTGATCGTGCTCGCGAACGTTGGCGGGGCCGCTCAGCCGGTCGCCGATAAGATCCTGAAGCTGCTCGCGTCCGCGAGCTAGGGACTCACCTCGACCGTCACGCTGAAGACCGCGAGGAACATCGGACAGAGCGAACCGCTCGGGCAGTTCATGCCGCCGCTCGCCTTGATCGTCGATCGCCCCGCCGATCGCGCGAGCCAGATCGCTTGCGTCCCGCGGACGAGCATGTAGTTCCGGTTCGGCTCCTGGACGAGGACCCGCCCGTCGGGCGGCTCGAGCTGCCAGTTGATGTCCTCGCCGAGCGCGATCTGGACGTGATCGCCGACATGGGCCGTGACGGTCTGCTGGTTGTCGGCTTTTGTGACGGTGACGCTGCTCTCCGGCGTGGGTGACGGGTCGGAGCCCGGTCCAGCCACGCTGCCGCACGCGGCGACCATGGTCGCGAACGCGACAGCCAGCAGGCGAGCCTTCATGTCGCTAGAACGACGGCCGCGTCGGCAAGTTCCCGGGGCCGGTCCAGCGGCACATTGTGGCCCGCGTCGAGCTCCATGAGGCGTCCGTCCGCGAGCGAGCGGACCATCTCGTGCGCCACCTCTTCCGACAGGACACTCGAGCGCATTCCGCGCACCACCAGCGTCGGGCAGGCGATATTGGCCAGCGCGTCCCACCGATCTTCGGTGGGCGCCCGTGTGCTCATGATCCGCTCGAGCGCGGCACGGTCGGAGCGCCATACGAGCTCGCCGTCCTCCTCGCCGAAGGCGAACGCGAGGCGATTCTCATAGACCGCGGCCGGATATCCCGGCGAGGTGCGCTCGAGGTACGCGCGCGCCTCCCTACGGTCTCGGAAACGCGCGGGTCGACCGGTCAAGAGTCGCTGGGCGCGTCCGGCGCCGACGGGCAGCGGATCGGGACTCGCGTCGACGATGACGAGAGCGCGCACGCGATCGGGATGACGCGCCGCGAGATTGATCGAGTGAAGCCCGCCCATGGAGTGGCCGACCACCACCGCGCGCTCGATTCCCGCGGCGTCGAGCACCGCGAGCGCGTCGGCCGTGAAGTCGGCGGGCGTGTAGCCATCGGCGGGCCGTCCGCTCTCGCCGTGGCCGCGCGCGTCCGGCGCGACGAGCATCAGGCGCCCGCCGACCGCACCCGCGAAAAGATCCCAGTAGCGCCCGTAGTTACCGATGCCGTGGAGGAGCAGCGTCGGCGGCCCGGCGCCGGGCCACGTCCAGTAGACGAGCTCCGTGCCGTCGCGAGTGACCGCGTGTCGCGTGGGCATTACCGAAATACTCTTCCACGGTGATCGCCGACCTCCGCACCCTCGTCGACCGGCGCCAGCTCCTCGTCGACTTCGCGTGGCGCGAGCTCCGCGCCCGCTACAAGGGCTCGGCGCTCGGGTTCGCGTGGAACTTCATCAACCCGCTGCTGCAGCTCGTCGTGTTTTGGATCCTGTTCGGGGTCGTGCTGCGGACGCGGCCGATCACCGCGTCGGGTGAGCAGCCGTACGCGATCTTCCTCTTCGTCGGCCTTCTCCCGTGGACCTTCTTCGCGACATCGCTGCAGTCGGGTGCCTCGGCGATCCTCGCGAACGCGCCGCTCGTAAAGAAAGTCCGCATGCCCCTGCAGCTTCTCCCCGCCGCGAGCGTGCTGTCCGCGCTCGCCAACTTCCTGCTCAGCTTCCTTGTGCTGCTCGCGATCCTCGCGATCTTCGGCCCGCGACGTCCAGAGGGGCTCCTCTGGGTCCCGCTCCTCGTCGCGCTCCAGATCGTGATGAACCTGGGGTTCGCGTATCTCCTGAGCGCGCTCGCCGTCTTCTACCGCGATGTGCAGCACATCCTCGGGGTCCTGCTGCTCGCGTGGTACTTCCTGACGCCGGTCCTCTTCCCGGTCGCCGTCCTTAACGACCGGCCGGAGCAGCTGCGCCTGCTCTACGTGAACCCGATGACCTCGATCGTCGTCGCGTACCAGCGCGCGCTTCTCGACGGCCTCGCGCCCCAGTGGGACGCGCTCGCGTATTCGGCCGGAGTCGCGATCGTTCTGTTCGTCGTTGGCTTCTGGTATTTCGAGCGCGCCAAGGACGATTTCGAGAGTGCCCTGTAGTGGCGGAGGCCCGCGCCGCGCGACGCGCGAACAGAGCGCAGAGCAAAGCGCAGAAGGGGCGGCGCGATCGCCCAGTCGTGCGCGGGGTGTTCTGGCGCGAGCTCGCGCTCATCCTCGTGTGCGTCGAGATCGGGGTCTTTGTCCTCGCGTTCGACCCGTCGGTCCTCAACGTCTTCGACCTGACGAAGGCGAGCTTCACCCACGCCCTCGCGTGGGGACTGCTCGGAGCGCTCATCGTGATCGCGATCGGCGACGGCTTTCGCGTCCCTCTGTCGCCGATCTTCCTAGCGTTCTACGCGGTCGTCGCGGTCGAAGTGCTGACGACCTTCACCGCGGAGAATCAGTACGTCGCGCTGTACGGCGAGGTGGGCCGATACCTCGGGCTCACGACGCACGCCGTGCTTGCGCTCCTGGCCATCGCCATCGCGGTCTCGATCGATTACCCGCGCCGGACCTCGTGGCTCGCATGGACGATCGGCGCGGCCGCGACGCTCGCCGGCCTGTACGCGGTGCAGCAGGCGCTCGGCCGCGACCCGGTGCAGTGGGTCGACTTCGATCCGAGGGCCGGCCGTTCTCCACGTTCGGCAACGCTGACTTCTACGGGCAGTTCCTCGCCGTGGTGGTGACCGCCTGCGTTGCGGTCCTCGTGTTCGTCAGACAACGCCTGTGGCTGATGGGAGTGGTCGTTCTCCTCGCGGTGTTCAACGTCGCGCTGATGCTCCTCGTGCAGACGCGCGGCTCGTTCCTTGGGATCGCCGCGGGCGCGGTCGTCATCGCGCCGCTCTGGCTGCGGCGGGCGGGCCTTTCGCGGCGCGTCCTCGTTCGCTTCGCGTTGGCGAGCGCGGTCGCCGCCGCCGCGCTCGTCGTCATGCTCGTCGCGACGCCGCTCGGCAGCCGTCTGCTCGACATCGGACGCGGGATCGGCCTGCGCGACCGCGTCCTTCTCTACCAGTCGGCGTTCCAGATGTTCCTCGATCACCCGTTCCTCGGTGTCGGGTTCGAGAACTTCGCGGTCGCGTATCCGCGATACCAGCAGGCCGAGTGGTTCGCGATCGCCGGCATGAACACGACGAACACGTCGGCGCACGACTGGATCCTTCACGTCGCGGCGACGACCGGGATCGTCGGACTCGTCGCGAACTTCGCGCTCCTCGCCGCGTTCGGGATCCACGCATGGTTGCGCGCGCGAGACGCCGACGCGGCCGGCGTCATCGTCGCCTTCGCGGCGATCGCGGCGTACTACGGAGCCGGCCTCGTGCTGCCTGGCGCGCAGAGCATCCAGTGGATCCCGTGGGTCTGCGTCGGCGTCGCGCTCGCGAGCGAGCTGCGCTCGGCTCGCGTGGTGACGGCACTGCCTTCGATCCGCCTGCCCGCGATCCTTCGCCTCCTGATCGTTGCCGGTCTGGCGAGCGTGGCGTTCGGCCAGCTCGGGAGCATCGATGCCAACCGCGTGGCGAAGGCCGCCGAGGGCGCGCTCGGTGCGGCCAACGCGTCGCGCGCGGTCGACCTGGCGCGCATCGCGACGACGGTCGACCCGGGTCGTGCCGTCTACTGGAACGACCTCGGCCGATCGTTGGAGCTCGTTCCGGATCTCGCTGCCGCGCGCGGCGCGTATCGGCAGGCGACCTCGCGGTCGCCATACACGCCGGCCTTCTGGTGGAACCTCGCACGCATGGAGCAGGAGTTCGCGAAACAGAACGAGCCCGGGGCGCGCGACGCCGCGTACGAGGCGATGCGCCGCGCGATCGCGGCCGATCCACAGAATCCGGACAGCTTCGATCGCTTCGGCCGCATCCAGTTCGCACTCGGCGACTACATGGGGGCGATCGGAAGCGAGCAGCAGGCGATCGCGCTGTTTCCAACGCTCTCGGGCTACTACTCGGTCGCGTCGGAGGCGGCGCGACAGCTTCGCGACACGGATGCGGCGGTCGACTTCCTTCGCAAGGGCATCGTCGCCACGGACTCGAACGATCTCCGCCTCGCGCTCGCGCGCCGTCTCATCGAGGCGACTCGCATCGTGGAAGCGCGGCAGGTGCTTCGCGACGCGCTCGCGAAGGAGCCGACGAACGCCACCGCGCTCGATCTTCAAAAGCAGATCGGCGCGCAATAGCGGTCCACGCCTAACGCAAAGGTGGGCCGGCCCGTTTAGGCGTTGATAACGGGTCTCCGCCTTCTCTGGATCGCCGCAATCGTCGTCGCGGTCATCGCGCTCATCGCCCAGCTCCTCCACTAGATCTAGCGGCGCCCGCGAAAGGCCCTGGCCGGTACAGTTCGGCCACATGGGGGAGCCAAAACCGATCGACCTTGATGCGCTCATGGCCGAAGTCCGCGAGCGCATCCGCACCAAGCGCGAAAAGGGGATCTACGGGCCCGACGTCGACGCGCTCATGCGCGTTCCGCTGCCCGGCGGACGCCGTATTTTTTCCGACGACCTCCAGGATCCGCTCGCCTCGCTCGCCGAGGCGCTCGACGAGGAGGTCGAGTACGACCCGCGCAGCCGCAAACCCATCGTCGGTCCGGTCATCACGTACGCGCGCCAGGTCGTCATCTCACTCGTCCGCTGGTGGATGGGGGCGATCCTCGAGCGGCAGGAGCGCATCAACCGGCTGCTCGCGGCCGCGTACGACTACGAGGGCCAGATGGCGCCGCGCTTCGGAACGCGGCTCGAGAGGCTCGAGCGCGAGTGGAAGGAACGGCGCGAGCACGAGGTCGCCGCGAACCTGCACTCGGTCTACTTCCAGGCGCGCTTCGGCGGTGACGAGCCGGTCATTCGCCGACAGTCCGAGGCGTTCGTCGACCTCTACAAGGGGCGCAAGCGCGTGCTCGATCTCGGGTCTGGCCGCGGCATCTTCCTCCAGCTGCTGAAGGACAAGGGCATCGGCGGGTACGGGGTCGACCTCGACCCGCGCATGGTCGCCCAGTGTCGCGAGAAGGGCCTCGAGGCGCACGAGGTCGACGCGCTCACGCATCTGCGGCAGGTCGAGAGCGGGAGCGTCGACGGGTTGTACGCGCGGCATCTCGCCGAGCACATCCTCCCCGGCGAGCTCGTCGAGATCCTCCGCGCGTGTCGCCGCGCGCTCGCGCCGGGCGCGCCGATCGTGTTCGTCACGCCGAACCCGAAGACGCTCACCGTGGGCGCGCACACGTTCTGGACCGACCCGCAGCACCTGCGGCCGATCCCGCCCGATCTCTTCACGTTCTACCTCGAGGTCGAGGGCTTCACCGAGGTTGAGCTCCGCACGTTCGAGCCGAGCGAGCGCCGGCTCAACGAGGAAGTTCCCGCGGGTCCGATCCGCGACAACGTGAAGCTGCTGAACGAGACGCTCTTCGGCGATCGCGACTACGCGGTGATCGGATACGCACCGAAGTGAGAGTGCATCAGTTCCATCCGACGCTCGCCCCCGGCGACGCCATGAGCAACCACGTGTTCGCGCTCCGCAAGAGGATCCGCCACTGGGGCTACGACTCGTTCGCGTACGCGATCGAAGCGAAGCCCGGCGTCGCGGACGTGCGTTCGTACCGCCGTCTCTTCCGCGAGGTGAAGCCGGACGATCTCCTCATCGTCCACTTCTCGATGGGGAGCGAGGTCGTCGACCAGCTCGTCAAGATCCCGGCGCGGCGCGTGCTCGTCTATCACAACATCACGCCGCCCGAATTCTTCAGCGGCATCAACCCGCACGCGGCGGCGTTCGCGCGTCTCGGGTTGCGGCAGCTCACGCGCATCGCGCCGGCGTTCGAGCTCGCGATCGGCGTATCCGAGTTCAACCGGCGGGCGCTCGCCGACGCGGGCTATGAGGAGACCGCGCGCGTGCCGATCCTCCTCGACTGGGAGCACTTCGCGGTTCCGCCGAACGACGGGGTCCTCGCCCGCTGGAAGGGAATGCGGAACGTGCTTCTCTTCGTGGGCCGCATCTCGCCGAACAAGCGACAGGACGACTTAGTGCGAATGCTGGCGTACTACCGGCGCTGCATCGATCCGGAGGCGCAGCTCATCCTCGTCGGCGCGTACCGCGACCAGCCGCAGTTCCACGCGCGCGTGGTCGCGCTCGTCGAGCGCCTTGGACTCGGCGGGGCGGTGTGGTTCGCGGGTAGCGTCGACGACGCCTCGCTGCTCGCGTACTACCGCGCCGCGACGGCCTTCGTCTCGCTGTCCGAGCACGAGGGATTCGGCGTGCCGCTGCTCGAAGCGATGCGTTTTCGTCTTCCCGTCGTCGCGTACGACGCGGCGGCCGTCGGCGAGACCGTCGGCGATGCCGGCGTGCTGCTCCGGGAGCGCGATCTCGCGGAGACGGCTGAAGCCGCGGCGATGGTCGGAGAGAAGACCGAGCTTCGCGAGGCGCTCGTCGCGGCGGGCGAGAAACGCGTGCGGGACTTCGACCCGGATACGGTCGCGGAACGCACGCGGCAGGTATTGGGCCTCTGACGGGCGCCTCCGCCGTTTGGATTAGAGCAGCCGGCTAATGGTCAGGGGCCTATGTCCGACGTAAGTTGCCTATGGGGTGAGCGGGATGGTCAGTTGGCGGATGCCGGACGGCACTGAGATCGTTGGCGTGGGCGTCCAGGTGGACACCGAGCGCCTCCGCGAGTTCGTCATGCGGTTCATGGGCGCCCAGGGCGCGGGCTGGAACGCCACGCAGTGGAGCGAGACGCTCTTTGGCTCCGCATTCGAGGAGCGGTTCGGCGTAAAGGTGCAGATCCACCGCGAGTCGGGCCCGGACGGTCATCGCATGTTCGCGATTCGCGCGCTCACCACCTAGCCGACCGGCGGGCTTTCGGCCCGCGTCGTAGGGTTTCTACGTGCCCGAGCGCCTCCGTTTCGCACATCAGTTCAATCCGGTCATCGCGTACGGCGATGCGGTGGGGAACGACTGTCTCGAGCTGCAGCGGATCTTCTGGTCCGCTGGCGTCCGCAGCGATCTCTTCGCGGCCGAGGCGAAGCCCGAGATGCGAGCGCTCACACGGTCGTGGGACGACCTGGGCCTCATCACCCGACGGGATGGCCTGCTTCTCGTCCACCACTCGATCGGCACGGACACGGTGCCGAAGGTCCTCGCCTCGCCCGCGCGTAAGGTGATCGTCTACCACAACATCACGCCCGGTCATTACTTCGCCGGACTCAACGACTATCTGAGAAGCTTCGCAGAGCTCGGGCGCGAGCAGCTCAAGGAACTCGCGAAGGCCGCGGAGTTCGGGATCGCCGACAGCGAGTACAACCGTAAGGAGCTCGAAGCCGCCGGGCTCGCGAACACCGCGGTCGTGCCGGCGCTTGTCGACTGGGAGGACTTCGACCGCCCGCCCGATCCCGAGGTCGCCCGCGAGCTTGCCGACGAACGGACGGCGATCCTCAGCGTGGGCCAGATCCTCCCGCACAAGGCGGTCCACGATGTCGTCGCGGCGTTTGCGAAATACCGCGAGTCGGACCACACCGCGCACCTCTACCTGGTTGGTTCCAACGCGATGTCCGGGAACTACCTCGATCGCGTGCGCGGCGACATCCGCAGGCTCGGCCTCGACGACGCGATCACCCTCACCGGCAGCGTCACGATCGAGCAGCTCGTCGCGTACTACCGCGGCGCGACCGCGTTCCTCACGCTCTCCGAGCACGAGGGCTTCTGCGTCCCGCTGCTCGAAGCGATGCGGAGCGACCTGCCGGTCGTCGCAAACGCCGCCGCGGCGATACCGGAGACGCTCGGGGACGGCGGCATCCTTATCGAGAAGAAGACGCCCGAGGCGGTCGCGGCGCAACTCGAGCGCGTCGTGCGCGATCAGGCGCTCCGCAAGGACCTTATCGAGAAAGGCCGGCGGCGTGTCGTCGCGTTCTCCCGCGCGCACGTCGCCGACCGGCTGAAGCTCGCGCTCGCTCAGGGCGGCTGGGAGCTGCCTGACGCGAAGTCGAAGAAGGTCGTCGTGATGTCGAGCGACCAGCGCTGCGGCATCCACCACTACTCACTCGCCGTGACCGACGGCCTGCGCGACCGCGGGCACCAGGTCACGTTCGTCGGGGTCAAGCATCTCGACACGGCCGACCTGTATCGCAAGCTGAAGTTCATCTCAGCCAAGAGCGACGCGGTGCTCATCGAGCACGAGGCCGGCATCTTTCGCGACGTCCCGTTCGTGCGCGCGCTTGTCTCGCTCTGGCGCAGGCGCCTTCCAGTCATCCTCTCGCTGCACGAGCTCGAGCCCGAGAAGTTCCATCACTACCGTCGCCTCTCCGCCGCGCTGCACTACAACCCGCGCTACCGCATGCCTCTCGAGATCCTGAGGATGCCGTGGGTCGCGCTGCGCATGGCGAACTGGTTCCTCAGGTACCGGCTGGTCCTGATGTTCATGGGCACGATCCCGCGCAAGCTGGTCGTGCATTCGACGCGGAGCGAGCGTTGGCTCCAGCTGCTCACGCCCGATCAGGACAAACGCGAGCGCTTCCCGCTCCTGATCATGCCGCTCGAGAACACCGTGTTGCCGCGCAACGGCGAGGAGAAGCGCAAGCTCCGCGCGAAGCTCGGTCTCCCGACGGACAAGTTCATCTTCGTGTCACCGGGATTCTTCTTCGCGCGCAAGCGCTACAAGGAAGTGATCGAAGCTCTGCCCGACGACGCCGTGCTCGTGCTATCGGGCACGAAGTCGAACTGGGAGCCGAGGTACTTCGACGAAGTTATCGAGCTCGCGAAGACGAAACCGAACGTCGTGATCAACACCGAATACGACACGATGGGCGAGTACGTCGCCGCCGCCGACGCGGTCGTTCTCTTCTACGACGACGTCTTCCAGAGCGCGGTGGTCACGCAGGCGGTCTGGGCCGGGTTGCCCTGCATCTTCTCCGAGGCCGAGGGCTTCGCCCCGTACCACGCGGCCGGGCCGGTCGTGCGGAGTAGCGACGAGCTCGCGAAGGCGATGCGCGAGATCCAGAAGCCGGAGAACTACGCGAAGTACTCGCGCGGCGTGCGCATCCTGCGTCGCCTGCTCTCGCCCGAACGCAACGCGGAACGCTATCTCGCCGGCATCGAGTGAAGATCCTCGTGGTCGTCCAGCGTTACGGCGCCGATGTCGTCGGCGGGTCCGAGTCGCACGCGCGCGTCGCGGCGCATCGGCTCGCGATGGTCAACGAGGTCGAGGTCGCGACCACCAACGCGCTCGACTACTGGACATGGGCGCCGCACTTCCCGGTGGGCGAGTCGATGGACGGTCCGGTCCGCGTGCGGCGTTTCGCGGTGACGGGCACGCGCAGTCCGACCTTCAAAGACGCGGAGCGCCACGTCCTGTTCGCGCCGCACACGCGCGCCGACGAGGAGGCGTGGCTCGCGATGCAGGGACCCCACACACCGGGTCTGCTCGAGTTCCTGCGCCGGGACGGGAAGAGCTACGACGCGATCCTGTTCTACACATACATCTACGAGCCGACAGCCGCGGGACTGCCGCTCGTACCCGAGCGCGCCGCGCTCATCTCGACCGCGCATGACGAGGAGCCGCTCCGTCTCGTCCCGTACCGCGCCCTCTTCCAGCTCCCGCGCGCGTTCGGGTTCCTGACGGCCGAAGAGCGCGACCTGGTCCACTCGCGCTTCCGCAACGAGCACATCCCGAGCGAGGTGCTGGGCATCGGGCTCGACGCGCCGCCGTGGCGCGACCCCGAACCCTTCCGCGAGCACTACGCGCCGCGTGGCCCGCTCGTGCTCTATCTGGGGCAGGTGAGCGAGGGCAAGGCCGTAGACGAGCTCCTCTCGGACTGGATCGCGCACCGCGAGGGCGGTGGCGCGGGCTCGCTCGTCCTCGCGGGCACGGCGCGGATGCCAATACCCGAGCGCGAGGACATCGTGTCGCTCGGACGGGTTAGCGACGAGGACAAGTACGCGCTCCTCGAAGCGGCGGACGTGCTGGTGCTGCCATCGCACCTCGAGAGCCTCGGCATCGTGCTCCTCGAGGCGTGGCAGGTCGGGACGCCGTGCCTCGTCTCCGCGAAGAACAAGGTGACCAGCGGCCAGGTCGCGCGCGCTCGCGGGGGCGCTTCGTACGACCGTGGCGGATTCACAAAAGCTCTGGCCACGGTCCTTGCGGATCGCGAATCCCTCGGCGAGTCCGGCCGCCAGTACGTCGAAGCGGAGTGCGCCTGGCCCGCGTTCGACACGCGGCTCGAGCAGCTCGTCGACCTGGTCGCGAATTGAGCGAGCCGAGCCTCCTCGTCGTCGTCCAGCGGTACGGCGACGTTCCGGGCGGCGCCGAGGCTCACGCCCGCTCGGTCGTTCAGCGTCTGCGACCGCATTTCGCGATCGAGGTCGCGACCACGAACTCGACCGACTACCTCACGTGGAAGAGCGACCTCACGGCTGGGCTCGACCAGGTCGACGGCGTGACCGTGCGGCGATTCCCCGTCGAGCGCCCGCGCGCGTGGAACTTCAAGCTCTACGAACGCCGGGCCTTCCGCGGAGGTCACACCCTCGACGACGAGCGCGCGTTCATCGACGCCCAGGGACCGTACGCGCCCGAGCTCCTCGACTTCCTCTTCAAACGCGGCCGCGACTACGACCACGTGCTCTTCTTCACGTACATCTATTACCCGACGGTCCTCGGGCTGCCGCTCGTGCCCGAGCGCGCGGTGCTCGTCCCGACCGCGCATGAAGAGTCCGCGATCGGCCTGGCCGCGTACAAGCCGGTGTTCCACGGGCCGCGCGCGATCGCGTACAACACCGAGGAGGAGCGGCGCATGGTGTGGCGCCGCTTTGGAAACGAGCGCGTCTCGAACGAGATCGTCGGCGTCGGGATCGACATGCCCGCGGAACGGAACGCCATTCGTTTCCGTGAGAAGCACGGCATCACGGGCCCGTACCTTCTGTACGTCGGCCGCATCGGCGTCAGCAAGGGGTCGCGCGAGCTGTTCGCGCACTACGACCGCTGGCGCGCGAGCGATCCGGCGCATGACGTATCGCTCGTGCTCGTCGGCGACGCCGAGATCGCCATCCCGAAGACGAGCGGCATCGTCCACCTCGGCCGGCTCAGCGAGCAGGACAAGTGGGACGCGCTCGCCGGGTGCGCCGCGTTCGTGATGCCAAGCCTGCTCGAGTCGCTTTCCCTCGTCACCCTGGAGGCATGGGCCGCGGGGCGGCCGGTCATCGTCGACGCGCGTTCGCCGGTCCTCGCGGGCATGGCGCACCGTGCCGGCGCGGGCCTCGCGTACCGGACCTCGGCCGAGTTCGCGGAGATCTGCGAGCTCCTGACCGACGATCCGGCGCTCGGCGATCGCCTCGGCCGTTCGGGCGCCGACTTCGTCGCGCGCACGTACACCTGGCCGCGCGTCGTCGAGACCTACGTCGACCTGTTCGCGGAGGTCCGCGCTCGGCTTCACTGATGGCCTAGCTGCGCCGGTAGAAGGCCGGTCCCACCGCCTTGAATTTCGCGACCAGCGTGTCTTCGGGGGGCAAGACAAGGAAGTCGATCTCCTCATCGTCCGCCATGAGCGGGCGCACCCACGCGTGCAACTGCACAGCGATGTTGTGTCCTCGCGTTATCGCAACCTTCGTCGTTCCAACGACAGCGCACAGAGTGAGGATCGGCATCGT
Source organism: Chloroflexota bacterium (assembly GCA_038040345.1). Lineage (GTDB taxonomy): Bacteria > Chloroflexota > Limnocylindria > P2-11E > P2-11E > 3-1-20CM-2-70-9. Next base: position 348,032 of record JBBPIQ010000001.1, on the reverse strand, counting down.
GTCGTCCGGGGCGGCGTAGGCGAGATAGGCCTCGACGACGTCGCGGCTCGCGATGAGGCCCTGAGTAAGGCGGACTCGTAACTCTGGCCCGACGTTCGGACCGGCCGACACGTTAAGGTCGACGACCCTCGTATTCAGCACGGGTGCGGGGCCAGGCATCTTGGCCGCGCCCTCTGCGATCGCCCGGACCCAGTTCGGCGGTGCGATCCCTCCGTGTCGACTCCCGGGGTCGATGTGGATCGCGAGGCCCATCGGAGCGACCTGCCTGCACAGCTCCGCGAACGGTGTAACCGACCGCTCGAGGTCAACCGGCGCAACCTCGAAGCTCGTGTACGCGATAAGGATTTCCCTGCCTGACTTGTCCTGGTACGTTCGAATGAAGGCCTGGTTCTCCTTGAGCTTCATCCAGGTCTTCGTCGAGACGACGACGACCGTCGCTCCCTGCAACGCGCTATAGAGGGCCCGCAGCTTCGCGTCGTTCTCCCCACCGTCCATCGCTGCCATCGCCTGGAGCAACTGGACGTTCTTCAGATCGCGCTCGGGCATCTCAGCCGACCTCGACCGAACGCTCGATACGCAGAGCCTGCACGTCACACCCGATTCTGCCGCGAGCTCGCTGCATCGTGGTCACCGGCTCATTCCGGAGAGACCGAAGCCGATCGCCACGATCCACGAGCCCCACGCCCCGAGGAGGACCAAACCAACGGCGGTCCGCCGCAGTCGCGATCCTCGGGTCAGTTGATAGCCCCCGCGGGTGAACCCGTTCGCCATCACGAGGACCGCCCGCTCGGGCTGATCCGGATCGACGAGCGCCGTTGCCTCACTGCGGAGCGGAGTCCAGATGGACTCAAAGGCGTAGATCTCGAATCGGCGTGCGCGGTGGGTGTAGGGCCAGACACCGTTTCCCCACGGTGACTCGGGATCGTCGCTCCATTCCACGTCGGCCAGCGTCACCGGTATTCGAACTCCCGTGTCGATCAATCGACGAAGCAGCCGTCCGCGCCTTCGCAACTCAATCGACGAGACCAGGCCGGAGGCCAGCAACGCCACGACAAGAGCGATCACGACGGTCGACCGCTCTCGGAATCCGGTCGAATTCACAAGGAATGCCGTGATACCGATCGCCCCCGCGCTCAGGACGCCGTTCTGCATCAGCCGAAGCCGACAGTGGTCGTCGTGGAGGATCAGTCCCTTCATGCCGCCAAGGTACGAAGCCGGGAAGCGACCGCGAATCCGGGAAAAGACCTAGACGGTGCTCAACTCGCGGTGCTCATTCGGTGGAAGGAATCTGCCGCCCCTATCCTGAGGTCGATGCGGGACCGCGGGCGTGGCGGCGACGGGGGCAGGGACTGGGGAAGCATCGACTGGTCGAACATCGACCTCTCGGGTTTCGGCAGCGGTCGCAACCGCATACCCGGTCCGTCTCGCCGGTTCGTTTTCTTCGCGATCATCGCTTTCCTCCTCTTGCTCATCCCGCTGTTCGTCGGGCCCTTCATCAACTTCCTCACCGATCTCCTGTGGTTCCGTAGCCTCGGCCTCGAATCGGTCTATCTGCGCCGGTTCACCGCAGGCTTCTATGCGTTCCTCGTGTTCGGTGCGGTCTTCTTCGTGCTCGCGCTGCCCAACCTGTACTTCGCGCTTCGGCCGCAGGTTCCGCGCGTGGTCGTCGACGCCGAGCGCCGAAGGCGTGGCGCGGTCTCGACCACCTTGCGATTCATGTGGCTGCTCCTGATTCCCGCGTTCTTCTTTGGCCTCGCCGGCGGCGACGAATGGGACATGCTGCTTCGCTGGGTCAACCAGGTCCCCTTCGGTGTGACCGACCCGGTGTTCGGGCGCGACATCGGGTTCTACTTCTTCACGCTGCCGGTGCTCGAGTTCGTGCGCGGCTGGCTTCTCGTCGCCCTCGTCATCATCGCCATCGGGGTGGTCACGCTCTACTTCACGCGAGGCGTGATCGGGGTCGCGACCGGCACCCTCGCGAGCGCCGACATCCGAGTCGCAGGGCGTACCGCCCTCGCCCTCGCGCGCCCAGCGCGCGCGCATCTCTCAATCCTCGGTGGACTGTTCCTCGCGGTGATCGCGAGCGGCTATCTCCTCGATCAGTTTGAGCTCCTCTTCCGCCAGGAGACCGTGCTCGTCGGCGCGGGCTACGCGAGCATCACCGCGCGTCTTCCCGCGCTAGCGATCCTGACCGTCATCGTGGGCGGCGCGGCGCTCGCGTGCTTCGCGAACGCGTTTCGGGGAACGCTCTGGATCCTCGGCGGCGCGATCGTCCTCTGGTTCGCGGCGACCATCGTGGTCGGAAGCGTCTATCCGGCGCTGATCCAGAACTTCATCGTGCAGCCCGATCAGCTCAACAAGGAGCGCCCCTACATCAGCCGGAACATCGCCGCGACGCGTGCGGCGTATTCCCTCGATGCGGTCGACGAGAGCGCGTTCAGCGTCGCCGATACGCCCACGGCCGCGGAGGCGCGCGCGGCGCTGTCCGATACGGCGACCGTCCGTCTCTGGGACTACCGGCCGCTGCAGCAGGTCTTCGATCAGCAGCAGGCGCTCCGGCAGCAGTACACGTTCGTCGACGTCGATCTCGATCGCTACCAGATCGGGGGCAAAGAGACGCCGGTCATGCTCTCGGCGCGCGAGCTTTCCTCGAACCGCCTGCCACAGCAAACGTGGGTGAACCGGCACCTCGTCTTCACGCACGGGCTCGGGGCGGTCGTGAGCCCGGTTGGCGGCGTCGCCGCTGACGGGGCGCCGCTCTTCCTGGTGAAGGACATCCCGCCAGTGGGCGAGCCGAAGATCGACCAGCCGCGGATCTATTACGGGGAGCTCACGAGCGACTACGTCATCGTCGGTACGAACCAGGACGAGTTCGACTACACGACCGATCAGGGCAACGTGCAGACTCGCTTCAGCGGGAACGGCGGCGTCGGTGTCGGCTCACTCTGGGATCGGCTCCTCTTCGCGATCCGTTTGGGCGATACGAACCTGCTCGTCTCCAATCAGATCACCGACCAGAGCAAACTGCTATTCCATCGCCAGATCCTGCCGCGCGAGAGGCTTATCGCGCCGTTCCTCGAGTACGACCCGGACCCCTACCTCGTCATCGCGAACGGAAAGATGTACTGGATAAACGACGCGTTCACGACCGGAGACCGCTATCCCTACAGCGAGCGCTTTTCCGCCCTCGGCGCCGGCAGCACGTCGGTCGCCGGCGGGCAGCTCAACTACATCCGCAACAGCGTGAAGGTCGTGACGGACGCGTACGACGGCACGATCACCTACTACATCATCGACGACAAGGATCCGGTCGTCCGCAACCTGAAAGCGATCTACCCCGACCTCTTCAAGTCCATCACCGACATGCCGCAGGCGCTTCGGGATCACATCCGCTACCCCGAGGCACTGTTCAGCATCCAGGCGCAGACCTTCGCTCTGTACCACATGACGAACCCCGACGACTTCTACAACCGGACCGACGCCTGGAAGATCGCGAACGAGGTCATCGCAACCGGTGGCGCCGCACAGCCCATCGAGCCCTACTACGTGACGACACGACTCCCCGGCTCGGACCGCCCCGAGTTCGTGCTGTTCGTGCCGATGACCCCGGCCGGCGGCGAGCGCAATAACATGGTCGGCTGGATCGCCGGACGCGCCGACGCGCCTGATTACGGCAAGCTGCGCGTGCTGACGTTCCCGCGCGACCGTCCGATCAGCGGTCCGCTGAACGTCGAGAACCTCATCGACGCCGACTCGACGATCCGTCAGCAGCTCACGCTGCTCTGTCCGTCGGCCGCGAACTGCATTCGCGGGAATCTGCTCGTGCTCCCGGTGGGCAGCAGCTTCGTCTACGTCGAGGCCATCTTCGTCCAGGCAGCCTCGACGAGCCGCATCCCCGAGCTCCAGCGCGTGATCCTGGCGACGCAGGGCCGCGTCGTGATGACGGATTCGTTCGAGAAATCTCTCGATGCGCTCTTCCCGCTCCAGCAACAACCGCCACCGACGACCTCGCCACCACCGACGACCACGCCTCCTCCGACTACCACGCCGCCGTCCGAGATCGCGGGGCTCGTGAAGTCCGCGACGGACCACTACAACGCGGCCCAGGCCGCGCTCAAAACGGGCGACTTCGCCGAATACGGCCGCCAGCTGAAGCTTTTGGAGGACGATCTCACGAAGCTGCGGGCCGCCACCGGGCAGTAACGTCCATCCGGGACCCGAACCCTAGTATTCGATCTTCTTGACGAAGACGGTTCGCGTGGGTGTGATCGGTGCGGGCTACTGGGGCCCGAACATCGTGCGAAATCTCTACGAGGTGCCGGGGGCTGAAGCCGTGGCGGTCGCGGACCTCTCGGAAGGGAGGCTCGACGCCATTCGCAAGCGCTTTCCCGCCGTGCGTGTGACAACCGATTACCGCGAGCTCCTCGACGATCCGTCGATCGACGCGATCTGCATTGTCACGCCCGTCCGCACGCATCGGAAGCTCGCCGAGGAGGCTTTCGCCGCCGGAAAGCATGTCTTCGTCGAGAAGCCGCTCGCACTATCGGTGAGCGACGCCGAAGCGATCGTCCGCGCCCGCGAGCGGGCCGGGACGACGCTCATGGTCGGCCATACGTTCGTCTACAACCCGGCGGTCGAGGTCGTGAAGGGCATTCTCGATTCGAACGGGGTCGGCAAGGTCCATTATCTCGACAGCCAGCGCGTGAACCTCGGGTTGCATCAGTTCGACACCAACGTCCTGTGGGATCTCGGCCCGCACGACGTGTCGATCACGCTGTACTGGCTCGATGAGGAGCCGGAGTGGGTCCAGTGCTCGGGTGCGTGCTTCGCGCAGCCGGACATCGAGGACGTGGTGTTCCTCATGATCGGGTTCCCATCGGGTGCGATCGCACACGCACACCTGTCGTGGCTCGCGCCGAGCAAGCTGCGCACGATGACAGTCATCGGTTCACAAAAGATGGTCATCTACGACGACAATCAGTCCGTCGAGAAGGTGAAGATCTACGACCAGGGTGTAGACAAGCTCGAGGCCGATGAGCTTCGACGCAGCTACCGCGCCGGCGACATCCACAGTCCGCGCGTGCCGATGACCGAGGCGCTGCAGGTCGAGATGCGTCACTTCATCGACTGCGTGCGCGACGGCAGGAAGCCAAAGACCGACGGCGAGGCCGGCCTCGTAGTCGTGCGGGTGCTCGAGCTCGCGATGCGCTCCCTCCGGTCGGGCGGCGCGCGCGTCGCGTATCGCCTGGACGCCGTGCGCGCATGACGACGTCCGTTCACCCGACGGCATTCGTCGCACCGAACGTTCGCCTGGGTGAGGGAAGCATCGTCGGCGAGTACACGATCATCGGGCGAGCGCCGCGCGGGAAGAAGGAGGGCGAGCTCGAGCTCGTCATCGGCCCGGGCGCGGTGATCCGCCCGTTCACCACGATCTATGCCGGAACGCGCATCGGGGCGCGCCTCCAGACCGGGCAAGGCGCGTCGATCCGCGAGGACAACGTGATCGGCGATGACGTTTCGGTCGGAACGCATGCGTCCCTCGAGTTCGGCAATCGGGTCGGCTCGCGAGTGCGCATCCACACCGGTTGCTTCCTCGAGCTCACGCGTATCGACGACGACGTTTTCCTCGGGCCGCATGTGGTCTTCACCGACGATCCGCACCCGCAATGCCCGGCGTACCTGGACTGCGTGAAAGGCGGGGTCGTCCGGCGGCGTGCGCGCATCGGGGCCAACAGCACGATCCTGCCGGGCGTCGAGATCGGCGAGGACGCCCTCGTCGGCGCCGGGAGCGTCGTGCGCCGCGCGGTGCCGCCGCGCACGGTGTGGGCGGGCAACCCCGCCGTCCAGCTCAAAGAGGACATTCGTGATCTCGCGTGCTTCGTGGGCATCTATCCGCACGCGTATGCGTGGCTCAAGGACCTGCCGGAGCGCCCGGACACGCAGAAGAAAGAGGGAGCAACGACGTCATGACCGTAGTCGCCACACAGGAAATCCCCCTCGTCGATCTGAAGGCGCAGTACGCCACGATCCGCGACGAGGTCCGCCGCGCGATCGACGACGTGCTCGAGAGCATGCAGCTCACCATCGGGCCCAACGTCAAGGCCTTCGACCAGGAGTTCGCTTCGTACATCGGCACGAAGCACTCGATCGGGGTCGGCAGCGGCACCGACGCGCTTCAACTTGCCATCCGCGCCTGCGGCGTCTCCGGTGGCGACGAGGTCATCACTGTGTCGCACACGTTCTTCGCGACCGTCGAGGCGATCCTGTACGCGAACGCGCGGCCGATCCTCGTCGAGATCGACGAGAAGAGCATGCTCATCGACCCAGCAGCGGTCGCGGCAGCGATCACGCCACGTACGAAGGCGATTATCCCCGTGCATCTCTACGGTCGGACCGCCGACCTCAAACCTCTGCGTCAGATCGCGCAGGACCGGAACATCACGATCATCGAGGACGCCGCACAGGCCCACGGTGCGTTTCTCGATGACGGGAAGAAAGCCGGGACCGGCGGCCGCGTGAACTGCTTCTCGTTCTATTGCTCGAAGAACCTGGGCGCATATGGCGAGGCCGGAAGCATCACCACGAACGACGATCGCCTCGCCGAGGAGCTCCGCGCTCTCCGCGAGCACGGGCAATCAACTCGCTACTACCACCCGGTCGTCGGATACAACGCCCGCCTGGACGAGATCCAGGCCGCGATTTTGCGGATCAAGCTCCGCAGGCTCGATCAGTGGAACGCGCGCCGGCGCGAGCTCGCGCGGATGTACGACGAGCGTCTCAAGAACAGCGGGGTGATCGTCCCGGAGATTCCTTCCGACATCCGTCGCCATGTTTTCTACACGTACACGATCCGCGTACAGGGCGGCCGACGTGATGATCTGCGGAAGTACCTCGGCGAGCGCGGCATCGGCACGCAGATCCACTATCCCGTTCCGATCCACTTGCAGCAGTCCGCGCAGTTCCTGGGCTATCGCCAGGGCGACATGCCGATCACCGAGAGGGTCGCGTCCGAGGTGCTCTCGCTCCCGATGTTCGCGGAGCTCACCGACGAGCAGCTCGAGCGTGTGGCCGATTCGGTGCGCTCCTTCATGAAGGGCAATTGAGCTCGCGCGTCGTCAAGGCGGTCCACGGTGTTCAGCAGGTCACGCAGGATCCGGCCGACGAAATCGCGGAGTCCGCACGCCTTCGGGAGCGGGAACCGCGCGAGGCGCTCGGCAAGGTCTCACTCCTGATCACCGAAACCGAAGGCGCGGTCAACCATGCTGATCCCGCTGTTCGCAACGATGACCGATGACGAGCAAAGCTACGTGATCGAGTCGCTGCGTAAGGAGCTCGGCGCGGCGTAGCGGATATCAACGCGCGAGAGAGTCCCATCGTGACGCTGGCCACGAAGTACTCCGCAGCCTAGGACTATCGCGCTCTAGCGCGAGGCGCGATGGCAACTAGATTCGCGGCAGTGGAATTCCTTCTCGTCCTTCCGGTCCCCGGCTCGTCCTACCGCGACCTCGACGAGTTCATGGTTCTCGAGGAGCGCGTCTCCGCCGCGATCGGCGACACGGGCAAGGTCAATCGCCACGATGCCGGCGCCGGCGAGACGGACTTCCTGATCGTGACCAAGAGCCCGCTCGCGGCGTACGACGCGCTCGAGGGATTCGGCGAGTTCGACGCACGACCCGAGCTGCGCGCCGCTCTTCTCCGGAACGACAACGATGATTACGAGGTCTTTCAGCGCGAGGCGAGCTTCCGCTTCCACATCGCGATCGCCTAGCGCTCTCGCCGTGCGCAGGCGATAGAAGAGTGACGCGGGTGGCACGGGGGAGCGGGTTGTGCGCGAGCCGCTAACCGGCCGCGTCGCTCCGAGGCCGAACGCAGTCCAGTGCAGCGGACCGGTAGGTGAGCGCGCGACCCCGACCCCGGGACAGGACCCGCGTCGCTGAATCTGCTTCCGGAGCGGCGAGTGCGCTAGGCGTTGCGCATGAATTGGACGCCATCAGCTCGTCGCTTGTAGCCCATGGTTTCGTTGATGTGAAGGATCGGCGTGTTCTTGAAGTCATTGTCGGTTCGGATCCGATCCACGCCGAGCGCGATCGCCTGCATCACCGTCTCGTACTTCACCGCCCGCGCTATCCCTCGGCCTCGTCCCGCTCGCGCGACTCCGGTCCAATCGGTCGAGACCACTCCTCGCTTCGGCGGATAGGAGAGGATCGAGACACCGAGGATCGCGTCGCCATCGCGTGCGATCCAGATGCGATCTTGGTGCAGACCAGGTCCCCTCATCCACTTCAGGAAGTCGTCGAACGACGTCTCCGTGATCGGCGCGGTCGTCGGGATGTCGCGGATCGCCTCTTCGCTCATCCGCCAGAGCTTCTTCCACTTCTCCGGGTCGGTGTCGCGGTCGACCGTGAGGACACGGATCTTTCCCTCGCGCATCTTTGTGCGCGACTCTTCGGCCATCGCTTCGAGCTTCGCGCGATTCGCGACGAGGTCGAGCTCCCAGAACCGCTGACGGCGCTCTTCGACGTAGCCGCGCGCTTTGACGACGTCCACTCGAAGCCGGTCGTCCTCCCAGCACCATGTCGCGAGGGTCTTCGTGCCGTCCGCGCGTGAGCGGTCCTCCATGGCGGCGAACAGCGCATCGATGCGCGCCGCGGTGCGATGCGAAGGCAAGAGGTCGCCGGAGACGTTGCCGTAGCGCTTCGGGGTCTTCCACAGGTCGTGGCGCTGGTGTGCGAACGCGACGCGATCGCCGCCGATCTCGCCGATGAACCGTTCGATCTTGGCGTTCTCCTCCGGGTTCCGCCAGTAGTCCTTCAACGTGACAGGGTCGCGCGGGTCGTCGGGCCGAATGGCTGTCTCCAGGTCGGCGACGAACTCGGCGTCCGCGAGCTTTGCCGGGCGTACGGTCATGTCCGCGACTTTCACTTCCGAAGCCTCCCGAGGATCTGGTCCCGCCCCACCATGCCGAGCTGCTGTAGATACTGCCCGACCTCGCGACGGCCGAACTTCGAGGCGCCGAGCTCGCGGTCGCGGAAGGTGTAGGGCACTTCGACGATCTTCTTCGTTTTCGCGCGCGCGATCACCTCGAGCCCGATCTTGAAGCCGATGGCGTTGAGGTGGACACCGTCAAGCGCGGTGCGGCGCACCGCGAAGAAGCCGCTCGTCGCGTCGCGCACCGGCACCAGGACGTTGCCCATGAGGCACGCGACGCGCGAGACCACGCGCCGGCGGAGCGGCCAGTCCATCGTCGCGCCCCCGGCGATGTAGCGGCTGCCGACGGCGAGGTCGGCACCGTCGTCGATGGCCTTCACGAGGGCCGGCACGATCTCCGGTGGATGCGACAGGTCGGCGTCCATGACCACGAGGATGTCGCCCCGTGCCTCCTTGAAGCCGGCGATCACGGCCGAGGCGAGGCCGGCCTTTCCAGCGCGGCGCACCACCCAGACCGGATGCTGGGCCGAGAGACGGTTCGCAACCTCAGCCGTGCCGTCGGGCGAGCCATCGTCGACGACGACCAGCTCCCAGGTATGGCCGGACATAGCCGCTCCCAGGCGCTCGATGAGCGGCGGGAGCGAGTCGGCTTCGTTGTATGTGGGGACGATCACGGAGATCACGACCGCCGATAGTCTAGGAACGGTGCGTGTTGCCATCGACGCGAGGCATTTGCAGACGGTGGCGCGCGTGCGGGGAATCGGTCGATACTCGCGAAATCTCCTCGCGGCGTTCGCTCGGCGGGCGCCGCGCGACGTCGAGTGGACGCTGCTCCGTCTGCGCAACTTTCCCGCGGCCGATCCCGGTCTCTTACCCGCTCACGACGACATCGCCACGTCGCGCTTTCGGCGGCCCGAGCTCTCCATGCTCGCGCTCGACCCGGTGCTCCTCTCGCTCGAGCTCGGTGGCAAGGGGATCGACGTCTACCACTCCATCCAGCTCTCGCTCCCCGCGCGGCGCAGCTTTCCGGCCGTCGTCACGATCCATGACCTCGCCCCGCTTATCTGGCCGGGGCAGTACCTCCGGCTCCCGTACTCGCGGCTCGGGCACGCGTGGCAGTACGCGCTCGCCCGGCGAGCCGACGCGGTGATCGCGGTGTCCGAGGCGACGAAGCAGGACGTCGTCGAGCGCCTGCGCGTTCCGGAAGAGCGCGTGACCGTCGTTCCAGAAGCCGTCGACAGCGACTTCGATCCGCCGCCAGCCGACGTGGGGCGCGCGCTCGCGCGAGCGCGCTTCGCGGTGCCCGACCGGTACGTTCTCTACGTCGGACAGTTCGATCCGCGCAAGAACGTGCGTGGCCTCCTTCGCGCGTTCGCGACCGCGGCGGTGCGTGACTCGGACCTGCGCCTGGTGATCGTGGGCGATCTCGGGAAGCTCTCGTCGCACTTGCGGGACGCCCTCGAGACGGAACGCGTCCCGCGCGATCGCGTGATCGTGACCGGCTTCGTCGACGAGCCCACGCTCGCCGCGCTGTACGCGGGTGCGGAATGCCTGCTCCACGCCGCACTCCTCGAGGGATTTGGCCTCACGGCCCTCGAAGCGCTCGCTGCGGGCACGCCGGTCGTCGGCTACGCGGGAGGCGCCGTGGCGGAGGTCGTGGGCGACGCGGGCCTCCTCGTGCCGAGCGGCGACGAGGACGCGCTTGCGGGTGCGCTCGGTCGCTTCCTCGATGACGACTCGCTCAGTGCGGGCCTCCGCGGCCGCGCGCGCGCCCGAGCGAGCGCGTTCTCTTGGGACCGCGCGGCCGACGAAACGCTCGCCGTGTACCGCAGCGTCGCCCGATAAGTCCCGTACAATTTAGGTCTCCACATATGGCCCGCCGGATCCCACTTCCACGTCTCACCCGAAGGCAGCGCACCGCGCGCTGGCAACGGGAGCGCCGCCAGCAGGCGGTCATCGTGACCGTCTTCTCGGCCGTGCTGTTCTTCGTCCTGGGTCTGGTCAGCTGGGCCGCGAGCGACAACTACTACCAGAGCAACCTCAAGCCCGCGATGAAGTTCGACGGCAAAGTCGTCGCGATGCGCGATTGGACGAACGAGCGCAAGTACCAGCTCTCGCGTTTCTACGTCGAGTTCGGCGTGCCGGCCGGGTATGAGAACGATCCGCAGATCGCCGAGCAGAAGGCTTCGTACGACCGGAGCGCGCTCGACACCCTCGAGGAGTACGCGATCCTCGACCAACAGGCCCGCGCGGACGGCATCACCGTCGCACCCGCGGCCGTCGACGCGCGCTATCAGGACGATTTCGGCCAGTTCCGCAGCCGCCACATCCTGATCACGTTCGACAGCGCGGCGACCGACAAGGCGCTCGACGAATCCAACGCCCTCGCGAAAGCGACGGCCATCCGCGATCAGCTTCGCCTGGACCCGAACAACCAGGACCTGTGGAATCAGCTCGCCAAGGACAACTCGCAGGACCCGGGGAGCGCCGACTCAGGCGGCGAGCTCGGCTGGGTCGGCAAGGGCCAGTTCGTGAAGCCGTTCGAGGACGCGGCGAAGGCACTCGCGATCGGACAGATCTCCGATCCGGTGAAATCCGACTTCGGCTACCACATCATCCAGGTCGAGGAGCGCCGCGGCCCCGCCGAGAATGACATCGTCAAGCGCTGGTTCGCGAGCGGCTTCACCGAGGTCGACATCAAGCGGCACACCGAGCACGACATCCTGCGCGACGAGTTCACCAAGCGGCAGCAGGACCGCGGTGTGGTCTCTCCGACGGCGCAGGTGCACATCGCGCAGATCCAGGTCGCGACGCCCCGCCCGGTGGGCGGCGACTTCCAGTCCTTTACCGATCAGCTGAAGAAAGTCGCGGACATCGCCAAGGCGCTCGACGCCGGCACCGACTTCGCGGAGGTCGCGAAGCAGTACTCCGAAGACAGCGCGACGAAGGACCAGGGCGGCGACATGGGCTGGATCGCCCGCGGAATGCTCACCGACCTCCTGGCCGAGAACGAGCTCTTCAACATCCCTGCCGGTCAGCTGAGCCAGCAGCACAACGGGCTCACGACGACCACCTGGTACAAGGTCATCGAGAAGTCGGACTCGCGCGACCTCGACGACACGCAGAAGAAGACGATCAACGACAACGCCTACACGTACTGGCTGAACCAGCAGAAGAAGGCGCACGACGTCCTCCGCCTCATCCCCGGTCTCGAGTTCGAGTAGCACGGCGGCCCTCGCCGCCGCTCTCGAGCGTTGGCCCGCCGGCATCGACCTCGTCCCAGCGAGCCGCCTCGACCGGCACGCCTTCTCGACGCTGCGCGCCGTCGCGATCGCTCTCGATGCCCCCGTCGATTGGACGCTGCTCCGCGCGCGTTACCCCGCCGCTCATCCCGTCGCGCTGCTCGCGCCCGACCGCGCGACCACACTCGCCGACGCCGAGCGCGACGCCGGGAGCTCACGTTTTCTCATCCTGGCGCCGCTCGAACCGTTTGCTGATCTGGCGTCGCTCGACACCGTGACGCGGATCGCGGAGCGGCTCCGCGCGCCGGACGGCTGCCCGTGGGACCGCGAGCAGACGCATGCGTCGCTGCGGCCGCATCTGCTCGAGGAGGCGTACGAGGCGCTCTCCGCGCTCGATTCGGGCGATCCGGCGCGCCTTCGCGACGAGCTCGGCGACCTCCTGTTGCAGATCGCGCTACACGCTGAGATCGCCCGTCAGGAAGGGACATTCGACGCGAACGAGGTAGCGCGCCGGCTGAACGAGAAGCTCATTCGCCGGCATCCGCACGTGTTCGCAGGGAAGGAGATCGCCGGAGGCGATCTGCTCGCGCAGTGGGAGCAGATCAAGCGGGAGGAGCAGGGCGATGGCCCGAAGTCCCTCCTGGGCGGCGTTCCGCACGAGCTCCCTGCGCTCTTCGCGGCGGAGCGCATGCTCGAGCGGGCGGCGCGCGTGAAGATCGAGCCGCCGCGTCTGGACCTCCCGCTCGACATCGACGATCAGGACTTCCTCGGCGAGCTCCTCTTCGACGTCGTCGCCGCGGCGCGCGACTCCGGCTTCGATGCGGAGACCGCCCTCCGAGCGGCCAACGAGCGTTTCGCGGCGCACGTCGGGCGCGTGGAGGCTCGCGCCGTAAAAGATGTGCGCGCGCTCGAGTCGTACGCTCCCGATGAGATGCGACGCCTGTGGGACGAGACAGCGTGACCTTCGCGCGGCCGGACGGCCGGACGCTAACGGCGCTGCGCCCGATCACGATCAACGTCGGCGTGTCGAAATTCGCCGAAGGGTCGGCCGAGATCTCATTCGGAGACACGAAAGTCCTCTGCCTCGCGACGCTTCAGGAAAGCGTGCCGAAATTCCTCGACGGCAAGGGCACCGGCTGGATCACCGCTGAGTACGCGATGCTGCCGCGCAGCACGCCCGAGCGCAGCCAGCGCGAGAGCATCGTGGGACGGCCCGGCGGACGGACCTTCGAGATCCAGCGCCTCGTCGGCCGCGCGCTGCGCGCCGCGATCGATCTGAAGGCGCTCGGACCGCGGAGCGTCATGGTCGATTGCGAGGTCATCCAGGCCGATGGCGGGACGCGCACGGCTGCGATCACCGGCGGGTTCATCGCGCTCGCTCACGCCGTCCGCAAGGTCAAGCCGTCGCCGATCGTGCGCAACGTCGCCGCGGTCTCCGCGGGCTACGTGAAGGGCGAGCTGCTGCTCGACCTCGCGTATGCCGAGGATTCGATCGCCGACGCCGACGTGAACGTGGTCGCGACGGGCGACGGCGAGCTCATCGAGGTCCAGGGGACCGCCGAGGGCCGCCCCTTCTCACGCGGCGACTTCGACCGCGTCCTGGCGCTCGCCCTCGACGGGATCGCACAGCTCATCGCCGCCCAGCGCGCCGCGCTTCGCTAACCGGACACGCAACCCTCTGGAGCCCGGCGGCGTATAGGAGCCGAGATGGGATTGCTCGGGGCCTGGGGGCGCCTGGTCTACCGGCGGCGATGGGTCGTCCTCGTCGTTTCGCTCCTCACCGTAGGCGCTTCGGTCGCCTCGCTCCTCTCCGGGGGCCAGCTCCGGAACGTCCAATTCCGCGAGACCGAGGCCGGCCGAGCCAGCCAGCTCATACGCGACGAGTTCCCGCTACCGACCGGAGCTCCTGTCGCGCCGACCTCGTCGTTCGTGCTGATCTTCACGAGCAACGAGGGTCTTGCGGCGACAGATCCCCGCTTCATCGAGGGCATGAATGCCGCGGTCGCCCGTTTGCGGTCGGACTCTCGCGTCGCCTCGATCGTCACGCCTGACAGCGTGCCCGCTGCGTCAGCCGCCGCCCTGCGGTCCAAGGATGGCAAGCGCGCCCTCGCCAACGTGACGGTGAATGGGACAACGACCGAGGCTGAAGGATTCTTCTCGCAGCTGCGGGCGCTGATCCGCACCGATTCATTCGAGGTGCTGGCGACAGGGAACATCCCTCTGAATGGCGACATCGACTCGGCGCTCGATCGTGACCTCCAGCGTGCGGAGTTCGTCTCACTGCCGCTCGCGTTCATCCTCCTGCTTCTCGTGTTCGGCAGCGCCGCCGCGGCGCTCCTCACGCTCGGCGTGGGCGTCCTCGTCATCGTGGCCGGCCTCGGCGCGACGTTCGCTCTCGCGCGAGCGATCGACGTCTCGCAGTACGCGCTGAATATCGTCACGCTCATCGGACTCGGGGTCGCGATCGACTACTCGCTCTTCATCGTGAGTCGCTTTCGCGAGGAGCTCGCGCGCGGCGCGACCGTCGAAGACGGTGTCGCGATCGCGCTCGGCACCGCGGGCCGCGCGATCCTCTTCTCGGGCATCACCGTCGCCATCGGTCTCGCAGGCATGCTCTTCTACCCCGGCACGTTCCTGGTGTCCCTGGGCATCAGCGGCTCGCTCGTTGTCGCGGCGGCCGTGCTGTACGGGCTCACGTTCCTGCCAGCCCTGCTGTCAATACTCGGACCGCGCGTTGGAGCGTGGCGGCTGCCGCTGCCACGTGGGCGTAGTGGTGCCGGCGTCTGGCACACGATCGCGACCACCGTCATGCGGCGTCCAGTGCTGGTGCTCGTGCCTACCGTCGCGCTCATCGCGTTCGCGGCGTCTCCGTTCGTGCAGCTCCGTCTCGCTTCGGCCGACGCGACGATCCTCCCGCCGACGATCGAGTCACGGCGCGGCTTCGACGTGCTCGTGAGCGAGTTCCCTGGCCAGGACCAATCGACGATCACGGTCGTCGCGCGCTTCCCGGACGATCCCCTGTCGCATCGCGCCGCCCTGGAAGACCTCCGCACCCGTCTGGCAGCGTTGCCGAACGTGCTGCGCGTCGACATGCCGCTCAACCCTACGGGTCCGCACATCGCACTCCTTTCCGTGCGGACGGCGAGCACCGCGCAGAGCGACGAGGCGCGTGCCATCGTGCGCGCGGCGCGCTCGCAGACCGTCGATGGCGGGGCTGTGCTCGTCACGGGCCAAACCGCTTTCGACGTCGATACCGTGAACTATCTGGTCGAACGGACGCCGATTGCGGTCGGGTTCGTCACCCTCACGACGATGATCGCGCTCTTCTTCCTGCTGGGATCCGTCGTGCTCCCGCTGAAGGCCGTCGCGATGAACGCCCTGTCGGTCAGCGCGTCGTTCGGGGCGCTCGTCTGGATCATCCAGCAGGGGCATCTCTCGAACGTCCTTAACTTCACGCCGCAGTCGATCGAGCCGAGTCTCCCGGTGATCATGTTCTGCATCATGTTCGGGCTCTCGATGGACTACGAGGTGTTCTTGCTCTCGCGCATCCAGGAGGAGTACCGGCGTACCGGCGACAACGTTGCCGCGGTAGCGATGGGCCTCGAGCGCAGTGGAAGGCTCATCACTGGGGCGGCGGCGATCATGGTCGGCGTCTTCATAGCTTTCGCGCTCGCAGACGTGGTGATCATCAAATCTGTCGGTATTGGGCTCACCATCGCTGTCCTGCTCGACGCCACGCTCGTGCGCGCGCTTGTCGTCCCAGCGACGATGCGACTCCTCGGGCGCGCGAATTGGTGGGCTCCGTGGCGACTCGGACGGGGTCTGCACCTCGAAGCCGCGAGCGCGACCATGGACGTGTGAGAGGCGACACCCAGGAAAGGCACCCCGTCCTCCTCGGCTCGGCGAACCCCGGCAAGCTGCGCGAATACCGCGAAATCCTCCAGGGCCTCGACCTCGAGCTCGTAGCGCCGACCGATCTCGACCCGGTGCCTCCCGAGCCGGACGAGGATGCGCACACGTTCGCGGAGAACGCGTCAGCGAAGGCACGCGCGTACGCGACGGCCAGCGGTCTTCGGACCATCGCGGACGACTCCGGTCTCGAGGTCTACGCGCTCCGTGGCGCGCCCGGCGTGCGCAGCCGGCGTTTCTTCGGCGAAGATGCGAGCGCCGAAGAACGAAACGCAAAGCTTCTCGCTCTCCTCGATGGCGTTGAGGACCGGTCCGCCCGGTTCGTCTGTGTCACGGCACTCGCGTCGCCCGACGGGCGCGTCGAGCTCTTCGAGGGCCAGGTGCATGGAGAGATCGCGGACGCGCCGCGCGGCGAAGCGGGGTTCGGCTACGACCCTGTGTTCGTCATCGCTGGAGATGGCCGCACGATGGCAGAGCTTCCGTCTGGGGAGAAACACCGCGTCTCGCACCGCGGCCGCGCCGGCGCGAAGCTACGCGCGCGTCTCGCTGCCGGCACGTGATACGCAAGTTATCCACATTGACGATGTGCGGGCGCAGACTTGCGCCGCATCTTCACATGGGGAGGAAAATCTGTGAAGCGCTCAGTTGTCGCAATCGTCGTACTGGTCTTGACACTCGCCCTCGCATCTCCCGCCGCAGCACGGGCGATCAGTTCCACGCAGACGTTCCATGACGCCACGCAGGTCATGGTGACGACGATCCCCTGCACGGGCGCACCGGCGACCGTCACGCTCACGTACAACGGCGTGTTCCATATCAACTCGCTGCCGGGTGGCGAGTTCTGGACGACCTTCACCGAGACGGGCACGGTCGTCGCTGTGCCTGCAGACCCGACCCAGCCAACGCTGACCGGCCGGTTCACCGTTTGGGGCAACTTCAACCTGAACGAACGGAACTCGAACAGCACGTTCACGTTCACGGTGCGACTGAGCGACGGCTCGGTCTTCCACGAGACCCAGCACTTCACCATGAACGCGAACGGAGAGATCACGACGTTCTTCGACAAACCCAGCTGCCATTAAGCGACGTGCGGTTCAGTTAGGTCGGACATGGGAGCCGTGCTCCCACCCTTGAGCGCGGCATCCCATGTCCGATGGAGAAGTTGTCAGTCGGAGCGCTGACCCGTCGTATCGACTTGACGGATAGCCTGCCGTCGGACGAACTGCTTCGCGTCTTCCAAAGACATGCCGCCGGAGGGGCGCCAGTCGTGGTGCTCGCGGGCACCACCTGGGCAGTACGCCCAGCGGTCTTCGTGCATCGTCAGGGCGTCGTCCGGTTCGGACGCCTGATGCCCCGTACGCGCACAGACGAAGTCGACGCGATCGTTCATCTAACTCACTTGACGCAGCAGCAGCAAGAAGCACGTCACCCCTTCAGGTGAATCGCCCTCGGACTGCGACGGTACGGAACAGCAACGCCCCCGCTCGGGGGAGGATTTCGGGTTCGAGTTAGGCGCTTCGCTCCGGCATGCGGCTGAGAGAAACGCGAAGCGCGGCCACGTCGCGATGGAACACCTCGTCGGCAATGGGCTTGCGGTGCGGGTCCGGCTGCATCAACCCTTTCGCGGGTTGCCCAGGACTGTCGTCGGTCACGTAGCGGGGCACGAGGTGCGTGTGGAGGTGCGGCACCGTGTTGCCGAGCATCTCGAGGTTCATCTTCGCCGGTTGGTAATGCGCCTCGAGCGCGCGCGCGACCTTCAACACCTCACGCAGGTACGTGGTCGCGTCGGAATCGGTGAGCTCGGTGAGATCCGCGATGTGACCGCCGCGCCAGATCACGATCGTGTAGCCGGGCTGGCCGATGTCGCCGCGGACGAGATAGGCGTCGGAGACGCGGCCGGCGAAGATCCGCGCGTTCCCGTGGGTGTCGTCGGGTCTTCCCTCGGCGCACATCGGGCAGCCCTTGCCCGCCCTGAGTTCGTCCCAGTCTTCGTCCCATGTGCGGCTCATTTGCCTCAAAACCCTAGCGTTTGGCGAGGCCTGTTACCGGAAGGCTGTTTCCGGCGACGTTGTGGCAGAAGATGGTGAAGGCGTGAGCGGTTCCCAGGCGCTTAGCCTCCGGGTGGCCGAGGACGCGGCGTTCGTGCGCGCGGCCGCGTCTGAGCCCAGTCGCTTCGCCGCGCTTTATCGCCTCTACGTCGACGACCTGTACCGCTACCTGCTCTCGCGCTGCGGCGACGCGGCGGATGCCGAGGACCTCGTCGCTGAGACGTTCCTCGCTGCGTTCCGGTCCGCGCACGGGTACCGCGGGAGCGGCCCCGTGAAGGCGTGGCTCGTTGGGATCGCGCGCCGGAAAGCCGCCGACGCATGGCGCAACAGACGCCCCCACGTCGGCCTCGAAGAGGCCCGGAAACTCGTCGATCCGGTCCGCACCGACGACGTTGCCCTGCGACGCATCGAGCTGGGGCGCGTGGTGGCGATGACGGGGCGGCTCGCCCCCGACCGTGCCGAAGCGCTACGGCTCCGTTTCTTCGCCGGTCTCGAGTGCGGGGAGATCGCGATCGTGATGGGCCGGAGCGAAGCGGCCGTGAAGATGCTCGTCCACCGTGCGCTCATCGATCTCCGCGAGCGATTGGAGGCCACGACATGACCGAAGAGGAACGATTGGCGCGAGAGCTTCGCGAGGTTGCGCTCACGATCCGCACGCCGGCGAGTGTGTCGAGCGCGCTCGACCGGGCCCTGGTCCGCGCGGAGACCCCGCCGCCGTCGTGGGTCCGCAGGGCACGCCCGAGGGTGGCGCTCGCGGCCGCGGGAATCATTGCCGTCATTGCCCTTGTCGCATCGCTCGTCGTCGCGAGCGCGCCCGCGAGCGCGAGCGATTTGCTGATCCGAGCCGAGCGGGCGGCGACCGGCCCGACGAGCGCGTTCGACAGCTACCGCGGGACGATAAAAGGCCAAAACTGGATGGGCGGCGACGGAAAGCGGTTGGACGTGCCAGCTTCGTACGACCAGAAGATCGAATTCCGCGCCCCGATCAGCTTGCGCATCGAGACCACGGCAACCGATCCAAGCGGCGCAACAGGGCGCCAGATCCTGTCCTTCGACGGCAAAGCCGCGTGGATCTACGTGCCTGACGCGAAAGTGGCCCAACCGATCGACCCGCGGATGGTCCTCTCGCAGGGGCCTTTCGCTCCGAGCACCCTGGCTGGGGCGATCGAGGCTCTCTCGCAAACCTTCAACGCGAAGCAGCTCGGCGACGACACGGTCATCGGCAGAACAGCGCACGTCCTCGAGCTCACTCCGAAGGACGCTTCGCAGACCGGCCCGATAGCGAAGATAACGACGTGGCTCGATGCCGCGACTTTGCTGCAGCTCGGCGCCGACGTCCGCGACGGGCAGGGACAGCTGGTCATGACGTGGCGCTTCGTCGGGCTCGAGCTCAACGCCGATATTCCGGCGTCTGACTTCACGTTCACCCCGGGGGGCGACGTACGTGTCGGCCAGATCCTGCCACCGGGCGCGATCACGGGCATGCGTCTGGAGTTTTGGAGCCAGCTAGCGGCTCAGTCGAGCTTCACGATCTGGCGACCGTTCTGCGGTATCGACGGACTCGATGAAGGTATGCCGGCGCGCGACGACCGCGGGCTCGTGATCCTGCCATTCACCGCCAACGGCGCGCCGCTCGTCGTCATGCAGCAGGGCCCCCGCGACGCGTTCCCGTCCGTTTCGGGCGAGAGCGTTACCGTCGGCGACGTCAGCGCGATCTATCGAACGGCCGACGGCACGCAGCACCTCGACTTCGATCGCACGGGGACCCACGTACACATTCAGGCGCCGCAAGCGCTCGGACGTGACCCGCTCTATCACCTCGCGATGTCGCTGGTGCCAGTGACGAAGCCTTAACTCGGGATCGGGAGCGTCCCCGCGTCGTACACGAGCTCGCCATCGACAAGCTGCGCAGCGTTCCAGAGCACGTGTCGTTCGCTTTTCCCCGGTGCGAGAAGGTGCGTGACGGTCCAGCCGTCGACGGTGAGGCGATCGGCGATCAATCTGCGATGACAGCGCCACCAGAGCGTTTCGGCACACATGAACGCGGTGCGTGATTCGCTCGCGAGCGATGTCAGTCGCTCATAGCCGCGCGCGAACTCCTCGCTGCCCATGTGATCTGCGTAACCGCGAAACGCGGCCACCCGTAACGCGCGGTGCTGCGAATCCGCGCGCGGCTCGCGACGACCGCCGAGCTCCGGCAGATGCACGTAAGCGATGCCGATCTCGCCGAGCGCGGCTTCGAGGGACTTGGCGCCGAACTGTGGATGCCGCCTCGAGCCGGGTTGCGAACGAACGTCCGCGAGAGTCTCGATATCGACCGCGCCTAGCGTCGCGAGGAACTCCTCGAGCGGCCGCGCGCCGTGCCCGACGGAGCAGATCTCCATGAAGACCAGTGTGGGAGACTCGGGCGGTGAGCGAAGTCGCGATCCGGCCGGTCTCGCCCGACCAGCACGACGCGGTCATGCACTACTTCGACATGGTCGCGTACGCGGACAACCCGAACTGGTCGCGATGTTTTTGTATGGAGCGCCTCGTCGATGACTACGAGCAGCGGACCAAAGCGCAGAACCGCGCGTCGCGCAGCGAGCTCCTCCTCTCGGCGAAGGCGAATGGGCTCGTCGCGTATCGCCTCGGGCGCGTCGTCGGCTGGTGTCACGCGGCGCCGAAATCGGAGCTGGTGAGCGTCCCGGGCGAGCCGGCGCGCGACGTTGGCGCGATCGTCTGTTTCGTCGTCGCTCCCGATCAGCGGCGGCAGGGAATCGCGACGCAACTCCTGGACGCGGCGCTCGAACATCTGCGGTCGCGCGGCATGAGGATCGCCGAGGCGTATCCGCGTGCCGGAGACATCGAACCGTCACGCTGGGTCTGGTCCCAGTACGTCGGTCCGCTGTCGATGTACCAAAAGGCCGGCTTCGAGATCGCGGAAACCCACGCTGACTTTTGTATCGTTCGCAAGAAGCTATGAGCGCCCGGGTCGTCTCGCTCCACGTCCGTACCGAGAAGCACGGCGCGCCCATGCCCGTCACCGAAGTTTTCGGACGCGTCGGTGGCGGTCTCGAAGGCGACGTGCATGCCCACCGCTCCTCACGAGCCGTGCTCGTCATCGACCGCGCGACGCTCGAGGCACTTGAGCTCGCACCGGGCGATCTTCGCGAGGAGATCACGATCGAGGGCCTGTCCGACGTGACCAACCTGCCTGTGGACAGCGAGCTGCGCGTCGGGGGCGTGACGCTCCGAGTCAACGGCGCCTGCGAACCGTGCACCCACATCGGGGAGCTGCTCAGCGTTCCGGATCGTGAGGCATTCCGGCAGTCGCTTCTGGGGCGGCGCGGTGCGCTTTGCACCGTGAGCGCCGTATCCGGGCCGATTCGCGTCGGCGATCCCGTCGAGGTCCTCGTCCGCGCTTAGGTTCAGCACCAAAAGGCGACCGTCCGAGGGCTGTTCCGCAACCTTTTCGTCCGATAGCCTCGCGCAGGTGAGCAGCCGCGCAATCTCGTCCGCAGCAGCAGCGTCGGAGGACGAGGCCTAGTCGCGACCGCTCACACCGCGAAGCGACGAAGGCCTCCCGAGAGCGGGAGGCTTCTTTATTAGTGCCGGGAGGAAACGTGGCGAGCGAGCACGATGCCTGTGCGCTGGTCGCGGTAGCGCGTAAGGACGCGCGGCCAACACGCGCGGTCCTCGAGCTGGTGCTCCACGGCATGGCGTCGCTCGCGCATCGTTCGGGTGTCGTCGACGGCGAAGGCGATGGCGCCGGCGTTTTGACCGACATCCCGCGTTTCCTGTGGGCGCACGAGCTCGAGCGGACCGGACGTGACGAGACGGCTGTGCAGCTCGAGCGTTTCGCCGTCGGGCACTTCTTCCATGACGACCCCGCGGACGTGAAGACCATCGTCGCGATCCTCGCGGGCCGTGGCGTCGAGACCATCCTCGCTCGGACCGAGACAACGGATGAGGCCGCGCTCGGCCCGCGGGGACGCAGCGAGGCTCCGCGATTCCTTCAGCTCGCTCTCCTCGCGCCACGAGGTGCGACACCTGGCTCGCGCGCTCTCTATGAGGCGGGGGTCGACATCGAACGCATGACCTCCGCGACGGTCGTGAGCCTCTCGCGCCACACCGCCGTGTACAAGCTGCGCGGGGCCGGGCACCAGCTCACGTCGTACTTCGCGGACCTTGCCGATCCGCGCTTCGCGACGTCGTCCGCGTTCGGACACAACCGCTACGCGACGAACACGTCGACGAGCTTCACGCGGGTGCAGCCCTTCCCGGTGTTCGCGCACAACGGCGAGATCAACACGATCAGCCGGCTGCGGGAGGAGGCACGTGCGCTTGGCCTCCCGCTTTCGCGCGACGGCAGCGATTCGCAGGACGTTGATGCGGCCATCCGCGCGCTCGTCATCCGTCACGGACTCACCGCTGTCGAGTCGATCGAGCTGCTCTTCCCGCCGATCGTCAACGAGATGAAGCGGATGGGCGCCGAGCTCCAGGACGCGTACGTGCAAGGACGCGCCGCGATCGGGCCGCTCGCCCAGGGGCCGGCGGGAATCCTGGTCCGCGTCGGCGACACGTGCATCTTCGGCGTCGACGCCCTCGGCCTGCGGCCCCTCTGGCACGTTGAGACCAAGGACGAGCACGTCTTCGCGAGCGAGCGCGGGTTCGTCCCACTGGAGGAATACGTCAGCGACCCGGTCCCGCTCGCGCCCGGCGAACGCGTCGCCCTGCGCCGTGACATGGGGTGGCGACTGCTCGATCAGAACGCCGTCCGCGAGAAATTCCTCGCGGCGCGCCGCCTCCGCGGCGTCGCGATGAACGGCCTTCGTTCACACCTCTCCTGCGGTGGCCCCGCCGAGCCGATCGGCGCCGCCAAGCGCTGGGAGATCGGGACGCCTCCCGATGAGATGGACGACGTGTCGGTTCGTCGCGAGCGCCAGTTCGCGGCGCTTGGCTTCGAGCCCGACGACCTGAAGATGGCCGCATTCATGATCGAGACGGGCAACGAGCCGATCGGCTCGCTCGGATATGACGGCCCGCTCGGGGCGCTCGCGCCGCGCGCGAACCTCGCGGACCACCTTCAGGAGACCGTGGCCGTGGTCACGAATCCCGCGATCGACCGCGAGCGCGAGATCGAGCACTTCTCGACGCGCGTGCTGCTCGGCCCGCGACCCGCGCCGCACGCGCACGACTCGCGCCGTTGGATCGAGCTCGCGGCGCCCCTCCTGCTTGGCGGCCACCCGGCCTGGACGGGCCTGCGCAGCGACGACTTCCGCGCGCTCGCGCGCCAGAAGGGGACGTGGCTGCTCGACGACGTCGTCGCGCGGTTCGCCCACGACGCAAAGGTCCCGCCGGTCTTCCTCGAAGCCGATCGCGATTGGGAAGAGCACCCGCGCGATGCCCTCGCCCGGCTCGGCGCGGCGGCCGCGCGCGGAGTCCGTGCCGGCGCGCAGCTCGTGGTCGTTCGCGATCACGGTGTGATGACTGAGGGTCGCGCATGGATCGACCCGCATCTCGTCGTCGCGGCCGCGCACCGCGCCCTCGTCGCGCAGCCTTCTCTTCGTCGCGATTGCGCCCTCGTCGTTTCGGCCGGGAGCATTCGCAACCTCCACGATGTGATGGTCGCGCTCGCGCTTGGCGCGGACGCGGTCAACCCGTATCTGCTCCTCGAGTACGCGATCGCGACGGCCGACCCCGACGCGCTCGGCAATCTCGTCGAGGCGCTCCGCAAGGGCATCGAGAAAGTGATGTCGACGCTTGGGATCCACGAGCTCCGCGGCTACGGCCGGCAGCTGTCGGCGGTCGGGCTGGCGCCCGAAGTCGCGCGCTTTGCCGGCCTCGAGACGTTCTGCGCGAGCGACGAGATCGGGCTCGGGTGGGACCGCATCGCTGAGGAAGGCTTCGCGCGTGCGTCGATGCTCCGCGAACGGCGCGACGCGCGGCTCGAGCCCGCGTTCCGGATCTGGCCGCGTGCCTGGAAGTCCGCACTCGCCGTCGCGAACGCCGAAGCTCCATACGCGACGTACGCCGAGAAGCTCCGCGAGCTCGAGACGATGCATCCCGTCTCGCTTCGGCATCTCGTCGACTTCAGCCGTCCCCTCGACGACGCGGACGGTGCGGCCGACACCGCGGCCGGTGAGCACGCCGCTCCTTTCTACATCTCGTCGATGTCATTCGGCTCGCAGGGCGAGACTGCGTACCGCGCGTACGCCGAGGCGATGGCGCGGCTCGATCTGCTCTGCATCAATGGCGAGGGCGGAGAGCTGCCCGATCTCATCGGCCGCTATCCGCGCAATCGCGGCCAGCAGATCGCGTCGGGCCGGTTCGGCGTGTCCGCGCTGCTCGCGAACTCGTCGAATTACCTCGAGATCAAGATCGGGCAAGGCGCGAAGCCCGGCGAAGGCGGTCACCTGCCGGCGCGCAAGGTCAGCAAGAAGGTCGCGCTCGCGCGCAACGCGCAACCCGGCATCGACCTCATCTCGCCGTCGAACAACCACGACATCTACTCGATCGAGGACCTCGCGCAGGTCGTCCACGAGCTCAAGACCGTCAATCCGCGCGCCCGCGTTTCGGTGAAGGTGCCGGTCGTGCCGGACATCGGCGTCATCGCGGTGGGCATCGCGAAGGCGGGCGCCGACATCGTCACTCTTTCGGGCTTCGACGGAGGCACCGGCGCCGCGCGTCAGCACGCGCTCCGCCGCGCCGGCCTGCCTGTGGAGATCGGCGTCGCGCAGGCGCATCGCGCGCTCGTGGCCTCCGGACTCCGCGACGTCGTGGAGCTCTGGTGCGACGGCGGGATGAAGAGCGCGCTCGACGTGGCGAAGATGCTCTGTCTCGGGGCAGACCGCGTCGGCTTTGGGACGCTCGCGATGGTCGCAATCGGCTGCACGATCTGCCGCGGCTGCCAGCTCGACACCTGTCACGTCGGGATCGCGACGCAGCTCGAGTCCGTCGCCGAGGCGACCGACCGCGGCGTCAAGCGGTTCGAGCCACGCGAGTTCGATCGCGCCGTCGACAACCTCTCTCGCTTCTTCACCGCGCTCCGCGAGGAGCTCGCCCGCATCGCGGCCCAGCTCGGCGTCCGAGCGACGACGGATCTGGTCGGACGCACCGATCTTCTCGCGCAGGCTCGTGGCCTCGATCGCGTCGACCTGCGGGAGCTTCTGGAACCGGTCGAGTGGACGCCGCCGGGCCGGCGCGAGGTCCGCGTCGTTGCCGGGGTGGCCGCCGCGACCGAAGAGGCGGAGGAAGGGCGGACCCTCCGCTCGGCCGATCGCTTCGTCGCGACGGACGCGTCAGGCGAGCTCGCGCGACTCCGAATCGCGGGCGCGAGCGTCGCCGCTGTCGCGTCCAGTTTTCGCGAGGGATCCGTCGCCGGCAATGGCTTCGCGGCGTACGCGACCGACGGCGTCGCGCTCACGCTGCGCGGCGGCGCGCAGGACGGCGCGGCGAAGACCGCGCTCGGCGGGGCGGTGACGATCCTCAAAGCGCGCAACGCAGCCGGCAGGTTCGTCGACGGATCGGTCGGGAAATGTTTCGCGTACGGCGCGCAGCGCGGCCGCTTCCTGGTGCAGGGTGGGGCCGATGCGCGGGCGGCCATCCGTCTCTCGGGCGCGCAGGTGTTGTTTGGCGGTGACCTCCGCGGCTTCGCATTTGAGTACATGACCGGCGGCACAGCGGTGGTGCTCGGCGACCCCGGTCGATGGATCTGCTCGGGCATGAGCGGCGGGGTCGTCTTCCTGCGCCACGATCCCGCGCGCGGGCTGGACGACGTCGCGCTGCGCGATCGTTTTGCGAAAGGCGCGAAGGTCCATATGCGCGCGCCGCGCGACGAGGATCTTCCCGCGCTCCGCGAGCTCATCGACGCTTATGCGGACGCGCTCCGCGAC
This sequence comes from Chloroflexota bacterium, assembly GCA_038040345.1. Taxonomy (GTDB): domain Bacteria; phylum Chloroflexota; class Limnocylindria; order P2-11E; family P2-11E; genus 3-1-20CM-2-70-9. Next base: position 322,028 of record JBBPIQ010000001.1, on the reverse strand, counting down.
AGCGATCAGCCCGACGCGGCCGCACACGTGCGTTCGCTGCTCGACGATCCCACGACGCATTTCCGGGCGATCCGACCCGGAGCGGACATCACGGATCAGACCGTCTCGACGGAATAGCCGCACGAGCGAGCGGCGGCTTTACGACGGGCCTCGCGGTCTCGCGGGTCCCCCCGGCGACCACGCAGGGTCGCCGGCCCCACTCGCCGCGAGGCCCGTCGTGCGCCGCCATAGTCTCCGTGCGTGAGCCTTTTCGCCTTCGCTCTGATCCTCATCTCCGCGGTATTCCACGCGACGTGGAATCTTCTGGCGAAGCGCGCGGGCGCGGACACGCCGTTTCTGTGGCTCGCGTACATCGTCGGCGCGATCGTGTTCGCGCCGTTCGCGATCGCGATCCTCGTCATCGGGAGACCCGAGCTCGGGTGGGCGGCGGTCATCTTCATCGCGGTCGCGGTCGGGCTCCAGACCCTGTACTTCGCGACGCTGACAGCCGGATATCGCGCTGGAGATCTTTCGCTCGTCTATCCGATCGCGCGCGCGAGCGGTCCGCTCCTCGCGACGATCGGTGCGATCGCGATCTTCGCCGAGCACCCGACGCCGGTCGCGATCGGCGGCGCGCTCGCGATCGTCGCTGGCGCGTTCTTCCTTACCGGCGATCCGCGCGCGTTGCGTCGCGACGGTGCCGGCCGCGCCGTCGGCTTCGCGCTCGCAACCGGCGTCGTCATCGCGCTCTACACGCTCTGGGACAAGACGGCCGTCTCGGTCGTGCTCATCCCGCCGCTCCTCTATGACTGGACGACCGTCGTCGGCCAAGCCCTGGTGGTCACTCCCATCGCGCTTCGCCGGCGCGACGCGGTGCGTGAGGCCTGGGCGCGCCACCGGGGCGCCGTGATCGGCGTCGGGGTGCTGAGCCGGCTCGCGTACATCCTCGTGCTCACCGCGCTCGTGGTGAGTCCGGTGTCGTACGTTGCCCCGGCGCGCGAGATCGGCATCCTGATCGGCGCGATCCTTGGCGCGCGCGTGCTCGCAGAGGGGCACGTTATGCGTCGCGGTATCGGGGCGGCCGCCATGGTCGTGGGGGTGGTCGCGCTGGCGGTTGGTTAGTATCCGCAGCGATGCGCCCCCTCCGTCTTCTGGCTCTGGTTGTCCTGATCCTCGCAATGACCCCCACTCCGGCCGCCGCGGCGGACATCCGCCAGGGTCAGGACATCACGATCGGCACCACCGAGACGATCGAAGATGACCTCTATGCCTTCGGCACGAACGTCGCGATCAACGGAACGATCCACGGGGATCTGATCGCGGCCGGCAATTTCATCACCATCGATGGCACCGTCACCGGTGATGTGATCGCGGGCGGCCAGAGCGTCACGATCCGCGGCCAGGTCGGAGGGAGCGTGCGCGCCGCGGGAAACACCATCGTCCTCGATGGAAAGGTGGCGAACGATTTTCTCTTCGGCGGGAACGAGCTGACCATCCTGAGCAACGGTCGCGTGGGACGGGACGTCATCGTCGGCGCGACGAACGCGACGGTCACCGGTCAGATCGGCCGCGACCTTCAGGCAGGCGGCACGAACGTGAAGATCGATGGCGGCGTGGGCGGCAATGTGCTCGCGACCGTCGACAAGCTTCAGCTCACCGACCGCGCGACCATCGGCGGCAACGTCAAGTACACGAGCAAGAACGACGCGCAGATCGCGAATGCGTCTTCGGTGAAGGGCTCGATCGAACGGCAGACCCCCGCTAACGATCGCGCACCCCTCGTGACGGGCCCAGCTGCGCTCGTCATCGAATGGCTAAAGGGCCTGATCGGCCTGCTGATCCTTGGGATCCTCGTTGTGTTCTTCTTCCCGGGCTTCTCACGCCGAGCGGGCGAGGCCCTCGTCCGATCGCCGTGGCTGACTCTTGGTATTGGAGCGCTCGTGCTCATCGGCCTTCCGATCCTCTCGATCCTGTTCTTCGCGGTCGGCGCGTTGATCGGCGGGTGGTGGATCGGGTTCGTCGTGCTCGCGATGTTCGGCGTCGTTCTCGCGCTGGGCATTCCGGTCGCGGCAGTCGGCGTCGGCGGAGCGCTCCTGCGTATCGCGCACCGGCCCGTGCCGGTCTGGCTTGCGCTCATCATCGGGCTCATCGTGCTGCTCCTCGTTGCGCTCATCCCAATACTTGGCGGGCTCGTCATCTTCTGCGCGCTCCTCTTCGGCATGGGCGCGACGACGATGGCGGTCGTCGGCAACAGGCGAGCAGAGGTCGCAGCGGCCTAGACCTTCGCGCGGCTAGCATCCCCTGGTGCCCCCCATGAGCCTCATCCCCATCCCTGTGAAGCTCACGCCGCGCTCAGGCTCGTTCCCGCTCGGCGCGACGACATCGATCGTTGCGGGCAACGATCTGCGCGCCCAGGCCGAGCTGCTCCGCGACCAGCTGCGCCCCGCGACCGGTCTGCCCCTGTCGGTCGCGTCGTCGGGAACAGGGTCGCGCATCGCGCTCGCGCTCGACCCGTCGCTCGCCACTCTGGGCGACGAGGGCTATCGCCTGACCGTGACCGCCGACGAGGTCGCCATTCGCGCGCCCAAACCGGCCGGCATCCTCTACGGCTCGCAAACGCTGCGGCAGCTGCTCCCGCCCGATATCTTCCGGCGCGCTCCGGTCGCCGGCGCGTCGTGGGCTATCCCGGCTGTCGAGATCGAGGACCGTCCGCGTTTCGGGTGGCGCGGGAGTCACCTCGACGTCGGTCGCCATTTCATGCCGAAGGAGTTCGTGCTCAAGCACATCGATCTCCTGGCACTCCATAAGTTCAACGTCTTCCACTGGCATCTCACCGAGGACCAGGGCTGGCGCATCGAGATCAAGAAGTACCCGAAGCTCACCAGCGTGGGCGCGTTCCGCAAGGATTCGATGACGGCGCCGCGAACGAAGGACCCGGCGGCTCGCAAGTTCGCGGGCAGGCCGCACGGCGGCTTCTACACGCAGGACGACGTGCGCGAGGTCGTGCGCTACGCCGCGGAGCGCGGGATCAATGTGGTGCCGGAGATCGAGATGCCGGGGCACGCGATGGCCGCGATCGCGGCATATCCGGAGCTTGGAAATACCGGAAAGCAGATCGAGGTCCTGACGTACTGGGGCATCACCGACCATGTGCTCGGCGTGACCGACAAGGTGCTGCGCTTTTTTGAGGATGTCTTTGACGAAGTGCTCGAGCTCTTCCCGTCGAAGTTCATTCACGTTGGCGGTGACGAGTGCCCGAAGACCGAGTGGCGCAACACCCCCTCCGCCCAGGAGCGCATGAAGAAGGAGGGGCTCAAGAACGAGGACGAGCTCCAGTCCTGGTTCATCGGCCACTTCGATTCATGGCTTGCGAAGCGCGGGCGGCGCCTCGTCGGCTGGGACGAAATCCTCGAAGGCGGTCTCGCTCCCGGCGCGACGGTGATGAGCTGGCGCGGCGAGGAGGGCGGCATCGCGGCCGCGAAGGCTGGACACGACGTGGTCATGGCGCCGAACAAACCCACATACATGGACTACTCGCAGACGGAGCTCCCGACGGAGCCGCCGGGGATCGGCAATCACAACTCGCTCGAGGCCGTGTACGCGTACCAGCCGGTGCCAAAGGAGCTCTCCGCCGACGAGGCGAAGCACGTCCTCGGCGGGCAGGGACAGATCTGGACGGAGTACATGCCCGATCCGAAGCGCGTCGAGTACATGGCCTGGCCGCGCCTCATCGCGCTCGCCGACGTGCTGTGGTCGCCGGGCGAGACGCGAAACTGGGCTGACTTTCAGCAGCGGCTCGCGACGCACCTCGAACGGCTCACGATCCTTGACGTGAATTACCGCGGGCGGTTCAACCCGCCGGACTAGCGCCACGCGCAGGGGAGGCAACCGATGAAGACAGCCGGCGTCGGGAAGCGCACGAAATACGAAGGTTACAAGAGCTTCGACTATCTCGAGCCAGGGACGGATTACCGGGAGTTCAAGCTCGCCAAGGAGCTCGACCGCGTGCCCTCGCGCAAGGTCGAAGTCAGCGACGCACAGGAAGAGCGCGTGTGGCGTTTGCTGGACCAGAACCTCGTGGTCTCGCTTCACGATCACTGCGTCATGATCCCCGAGGATCCCAGCGAGCTAGCCGAACACCGGCGACAGGGACGACTTCACCGGATATGCGGGCCTCGCCATCTCCGGCCTAGACGCGGTCTTCGACAACCTCTTGGACGGCACCGGGACGATCACGTCGAAGGCTGCTTGGAAATGGGACGACGTGATCTACGACCTCGGCATGCGTTTGTCGGATCTCGCGCATCAGGAATTCGTCATCCGCGGCGAGGACCTCGACGATGTGAAGCGTGCCAAGGCGAACGGCCAGATCGCGTTCATCGCGTCCCTCGAGGCTGCGACCCCGATCGAGAACGAGGTTGATCGCCTCGACATCCTCTACGGACTCGGGATTCGCTCGTCGGGCATCGCGTACAGCGAGGCGAACACGCTAGGCGGCGGGCTGCGCGAGGCGCGCGACGGCGGGCTTACGGACTTTGGCCGCTTGGCGGTCAGGCGCATGAACAAGCTGGGCATCGCGATCGACGTATCGCACTCCGGCGATCAGACCTCGCTCGACACCATCGAGGCGAGCGAGAAGCCGATCTTCGCCACGCACGCCGGCGCGCGAGGGCTTTGGAACACGAAGCGGATGAAGCCCGATGAACTGCTGAAGGCGCTCGCGGCGAAGGGCGGCGTCATCGGCATCGAAGCCGCGCCACACACGACGCTCACCAAGAAGCACCCGAAGCACAACATCGAAAGCTTCATGGAGCACTTCGAGTACTGCGCGGATCTGATGGGGATCGATCACGTCGCGTTCGGGCCGGACACGCTCTTCGGTGACCACGTCGGGCTCCACCACTACTACGCGAAGCAGCTGTCGATCGGTGCGGTCAATCGTGGTGTCCAGTACGAGGAGGTCGCATACGTCGACGGCATCGAGAACCCGGCGGAGGCATTCCCGAACATCGTTCGCTGGATGGTGAAGCACGACTACTCCGACGGGGACATCGCGAAGGCGATCGGCGGCAACGTGATGCGCGTGCTCGAGGAGGCGTGGTTCCGATGACAAACCGGAAGATCGCTTTACTCGTCGCGGCTCTCGTCGCCTCGCTCACGATCGCGTGCGCGACGGGGCCAAACGCCGGCACGGGCGGGAGCGCATCGCCGACGGCATCGCCGGTCCCGAGTGCGTCCACGCAGCCGACCGCGGCTCCGACCGCATCTCCGACGGCGGCGCCCGAGGCTGCGTACCTCGATGACCGGAGCAGCGCTGAGCAGCTCATCCGCTCCTACTACGACGCGATCGGAAAACGCCAGTACCTGCGCGCGTATGGGTACTGGGAGCCGAGCACGACGCTCGCGACCTACGACGTATTCGCCAAGGGCTTCGCTGACACGACTGCGGTGCAGGTCGAGCTCGGAACCGTCGGCGGCAGCCCGGGGGCGGGGCAGCTCTACTGGAGCGTTCCCGCAGCCGTCTTCTCGACGACGAGCGGCGGGGCGCAGAACTTCGTGGGCTGCTACACGGTTCATCTTGCACGGCCCGAGATTCAGGCCGCCCCGCCGTTCAAACCGATGGCGATACAGGGGGGCCAGGTATCGGCCGTCGCGAGCGCCGCGGCAGCACGGAGTGGGCTGGCCAGCGCGTGCGGAACCGCGAACGCCCAGCCCCTGCCGTGGGCTGCGGGTGGCACAAGCATCGATGCCGCGCAGTACATCGACGATCGCAGCGTGGGCGAGGTGGTCATCCGCTCGCTCTACAACGCCGTCAATCGCAAGGAATACACGCGCGCGTACGGATACTGGGAGTCTGGTGCGGCGGGCCTTGCCCCATTCGAGATCTTCGCCGCGGGATACGCGAACACGAAATCCGTCACGCTCCTGACGAAACCAGGCACCACCGATGCCGGCGCCGGCCAGCTCTACTACAGCGTGCCGGCTGTGGTGACCGCCTCGAACGCCGATGGCAGCACGACGATCTTCTCGGGCTGCTACAAGCTGCATCTCGGGAGCCCGAACATCCAGGCAACACCGCCGTTCCAACCGCTCGGCATCCAGTCCGCGAGGATTGCGCAGGCGGCCAGCGGCTCTAACCCGAACGACCTTTTGAGCTCGGCGTGTCCGTGACTCAGGGAGGCCCGGTCCGCTAGAGGTTCGGGCCGGGCTTTCCTCCGCGCGTGAGCGTGTAGGCGCGCGCCTCGCGGTCGAGCGACGATCCGCGGTCGCCGAGATTCTTCGCGACAACGTCGCGATGCTGCTGCGTCCGGTTGCCCCCGAACTTGAATTTCGCGCGCACGTCCGTGACCGTGAGGCGCAGCCCGCGGATCGCGCCGAACTGCTTCGCATATCTGTTGTCGCCTGGCTCGACCGGCGCGTGCTTTCCTTCCGGCTGAAAGTGCGCGAGCTGTCGGTCGAGGATCTTCGCGAGAGCAGCGTCGTCGTCGATCGGCTCGATGTCGCACGCGAGCTGCACCGCCGCGTAGTAGCTCGTCGGCACGCCGTACTCGTCCTGATTCCAGTGGCCGGGGATGTAGGCGTACGCGCCGAAGACCGATAGCAGCGCGCGCGGCCGCTCCTCGATGGCCTGCCAGACGGGGTTGGCGCGCGCGAGATGGAGCAGCACGGTCTTGTCGCCGTCCCAGATGAAATGCGTCGGCACGACGACGGGAAGGTCGCGCGTCGGCGCACCGGGGACGATGAAGTCGCCGAAGTCGTGGGTCTTGAGGAAGTCGCGCCACTCGGCGTCGGTGAGCGGTTCGTCGTGTCTGTGGATCAGCATCTAGTGAATTGTGCGGTCGGGGCGGAGAGATTTGAACTCTCGACTTCTTGGTCCCAGACCAAGCGCGCTACCGGGCTGCGCCACGCCCCGAACGACTGATGGTGCGCACCACGTGACAGTTGGCGCACACGAGCTCGCATTTCTTGAGCTCAGCGATCGTTATTGTACGCGAGCGACTCCCCACCATCCCGCTGATGGATCCGAGTTTCTCGTAGCCCGGAAGATGATCCCAGTGCATGACAAACACTGGGAATAACTGACCGCAATCCGCGCATGGCACACCTTCCTTGAGCGCGGCCATCCACGCGCGCGCCTTCATCAGATGTTTACGTCGCCGGGCTAGCCGCGCTTCCTTTCCACGCTCGTGGTAGTAGCGACGGTCGTAGGCGCGGCGACATTCACGGCAATAGGAAAACTGCCCGGTGCGCGAATCGTGAAATTCGCTCGTCGCTTTCCACATTCCGCACATCGCGCAGCGCCGGAAAGCCACCCCCTCAGGGACAGTGGCGTCGTCCTGGCTTTTCTCATCCACCGGAAACTGACCAATTACCCCAGCCGGCTCGCGCGAATGTCCGGATCGCGTGGCAATTCGCGCAGACCAGCTCGCACTTGGCTATTTCTTTGACGACCTCGTCGCGCGATCGCCCTCTCAAGTCTGTACTGATGTTGCCGAGCTTGAGAACACCGGGCAGGTGATCCCACTGCATGACTTCGGGCGGAAATACTCGCCCGCAGTCGGTGCACGGTCTGCCGTCCTTCAGGCTGAGCAGCCACTCGGTGCGGCGTCGCTCCCACACGCGAGTAGGCACGCGCGTGCCGCGCATCCGCTCGTACCGATCGTGGTCGATCAACGCTCGGCACGGCTTGCAGTAGGTCTGCACTCGATCGCGGCGGCTCTTGTTGGTGTGAAAGTCGGAAAGCGGCTTCGTCTCGCCGCAGCGCGCGCAACGTTTCACCAGCGTTAGCCCATCCGTTCGATATCAACATAGATATCGACAAGGCCTTGCGCGCGACGGCTCAGTTCCGCGTTCCGTCACCATGCCCGCGTGAGGTCCCGCTCTCTAGCGCTGTCGGCGACTCTCGCGCTCGTCCTTCTGCCGTCGCAGCTGCCGGCGGCGGCGCTCCCGCTCCTGCGCACCGAATGGAACGCATCGAGCGCGGAGCTCGGATGGGTCGTATCGGCGTATCTCCTCGGCTACGCGGCCGCGGTGCTCGTCGTGCTCCCACTCACCGATCGCGTGCGGCCGTCGCGCGTCATCGCGATCGGCGCGCTCGTCACCGCGATCGCGAACCTTGGGTTCGCGTTCACAGCGCACGACGTCGTCACCGCGTCGGCGCTCCGAGTGCTCTCCGGATTCGGACTCGCCGGCGTGTACATGCCTGGCGTGCGCCTCGTTGCGCAGAGCTCCGACCCGGCGCGTCGCGGCAGCGCCGTCGGCCTCTACGTCGCCGCGTTCTACCTCGGGGGCTCGCTCTCGTTCCTCGCGACCGGGCTGCTGCTCGAACCGTTCGGGTGGCGCGGCGCGGCCCTCATCCTCGGCGCGATCGGCCTTGCGGCGCTGCCGATCGCGGCGATCAGCTCGCGCGGAATGCCGGACTCGCGCGGCGAGCGCGCGCACCTCGATCTGCGCGTGCTCCGCAACGCGCCGCTCGTCCGCACGATCACCGCGTACGTCGGGCACTCGTGGGAGCTCTTCATCGTGCGCGCGTGGCTCGCCGCGTTCCTCGCCGCGGCTTTCGCGCTACGCGGTCTCTCGCCGACCGACGCCTCTGCGACCGCGAGCCAGTGGGCCGCGATCATCCTCGCCCTGGGCGTACCCGGAGTGTTCATCGGCGGCTGGCTCTCCGATCGCGTTGGTCGCACGCGCGCCGCACTTCTCTATGCGGTGGGCAGCGGCGCCATCTCGATCGGCTTCGGGACGCTGCTCGCCGCGCCGTGGCTCGCGATCGTGGCGATCGGCGGCATCTACGGTGCGCTCGTCGCGGCGGATTCCGCTGTGTACTCGACCGCTGTGACCGAGCTCGCGCCGGCCGCGCGGATCGGATCGGCGCAGGCGCTGCAGGCCGTCGCCGGGTTCGGTATTGGCTCGCTCGGCCCGGTCGTCGCAGGCATCGCGCTCGACCTCGGCTCGGGATGGATCGGACCATTCCTCGTCGCGGGCGTCGTTGGGATCGCGACCGCGCTCCCGCTCGCGGTCGCCTTCCGCGAACGGCCGCTCATCACTTTCGATCGGACGTGATCGTCGTCGTCGAGGGTCCGAGCGGAGCCGGCAAGACCACGTGGTGCCGAACGCACGCGGGCGCGAACGCGCTCCTCGAAGCGCTGCCGGATCACTCCACCGTGCCGACCGAACCTGAGGCCGCCGCGCGGTTCTGGGTCGAGCGAAACGTCGCACGGTGGCAAGAAGTTCTCGCGCGGGAGGCTCGCGACGGACTCGTCGTCGTCGACACCGACCCGTTCAAGCTCCATTTTGTCTGGACGCTCTTTCGGACCGGACAGGTCAGCGAGGTCGAGTGGACGACGCAGCGCGACGTAGCGCGCGATGCCTTCGCGTCCGAGCGCTACGCCCTTGCCGACCTGTTTCTCGTGTCAAACATCGACGATGGGACACTCCGCGCGCGACGCGAGACGGACCCGTCGCGCACCCGGCGCAACTTCGAGCGCCACGTCCTGTTGCGCGATTCGCTGCTTCGCTGGTATTCGGCGATCGATCGGCTCGAGCCGGGCCGCGTCGTCTTCGATCTTCCGGCCGCCGGCATCACGCCGGACCTGATCGCGAAAGGCAAGCGCGCAAGGCGGTCGGGCCTCGAGCTTTTCGACCATCTGATGAGCGAGCTCGCCGCGGTCTAGACCTTGTCGCGGCTGCGAAAAAAAGAGCGCCCCCCGGCCACGTAGGCTTAGGCGGCGAAGTTCTGAAGGGGTGGGAGTCCATGTTCGCGGCCTGGGGGCGGTTCGTGTACCGGCGGCGCTGGCCGGTCCTCGCGGTCTCGGGCGTTCTCCTCCTTGCCTCGATCTTCATCGTCATTCAGGGCGGCAAGCTGCAATCCGGCGGTTTCATCGAGACCTCCGAGTCCGGGCGCGCTTCGCGGCTCATCGAGCGAGAGCTCCCGCGCGCCGGCGCCGCGACCTTCACGCTCATCTTTTCGAGCGACACGTTGACCGCGACCAGCCCCGAGTTCCAGAAGGCGCTCGACGCGGCGCTCACGCCACTCCGTAGCGACCCGCGCAAGGCCTCGATCGTCACACCGTTCGACGGCACGGCTCTCGACCCCACCCGGCTCATCTCGAAGGACGGACACGCGGTCGCCGTCGACGTTGCCGCGAAGGACGACCTCGCGACGGCTCGCGATTACTACCCGGAGCTGCGCGCCCTGGTGCGGTCCGACACCCTGACCATCCAGGCCACCGGGCTCCTCGCGATCAACAACGGATTCAACGAGGTCCTCCAGGCGGACCTGCGCCGGGCCGAGACCGTCTCATTGCCGCTCGCGCTGGTCCTCCTTCTCGTCGTGTTCGGGTCCATCGTCGCGGCACTCGTACCGCTCGGCGTCGGCGTGCTCGCGGTCGTCGGCGGTATCGCCGGCATGTTCCTGGTCGCGCACGTCACCGACGTGTCGGTTTACGCGCTGAACGTCGTCACGCTCATCGGCCTCGGTGTCGCGATCGACTACTCGCTCTTCATCACGAATCGGTTCCGCGAGGAGATGCGGCGAGGTCACAGCGGCAACAACGCGCTCGCGATCGCGATGGCGACATCCGGACGCGCGATCACGTTCTCAGGGCTGACGGTGGCGATCGGCCTCTCCGGGATGCTCTTCTTTCAGGGGACGTTCCTCTCATCGATGGGTATTTCCGGTGCGATCGTCGTCGCGAGCGCGGTCTTCTACGGCCTGACGTTCTTACCGGCACTGCTGGCGATCATCGGGCGCAATCTCGGGCGCGGTCGCGTTCCGTTCCTGCAGCCGGATTCGGCCGGGACCGGTTGGTGGCACACCATCGCCACGACGGTCATGCGTCGGCCGCTCCTCGTCCTGGTCCCGGTCGTCGCGGTCATCCTCGTCCTGGGTTCACCGTTCCTTCACCTCCGTCTCGCGAACAACGACGTGACGGCGCTGCCCAAGCACGAGGAGTCGCGCGCCGCGTTCGACCGACTCGTCGACGAATTCCCCGGCGGTAACCAGACGCACATCAGCGTTGTGGTCGAGTACACGAGCGGCGACCCGCTTTTATCGGAACACGTTCCCGGCCTGGTCGATCTAGCCAAGAACATCGCCGCGCTCCCGAATGTCGACACGATTACGAGCCCAGTGACCGTCGATCCACGCCTCGGCCCCGCGGAATACGCCGTGATTTATTCGTCGCTCCGGTCGCAGCTCCCACCACAGCTCCAGGCACTCGTCCGCGGCACGGTCGGAGAGCACATCGTCGTGTTCGACGTGGTCACACAAAAGGGCATCTACAGCGACGAGTCACGGCAGCTCGTCCGCTCGATCCGCACGCTCCCCGCCCCGCCCGATGCCGCGATCGCGGTCACCGGATTCACGGCGATCGACCTCGACACCGTCGACTTCATCGCGAGCCACACGCCCGCCGCGCTCGCCTACATCGTGGCCGCGACGATGCTCGTGCTGTTCTTCCTTCTCGGGTCGGTGATCCTCCCGCTCAAGGCGGTCGTCATGAACCTGCTCTCGATCTCCGCGTCGTTCGGCGCGATTGTGTGGATCTTCCAGGACGGCCACCTCGCGGCGCAACTCGGATTCACACCCGGTTCGATCGACCCGACACTGCCGGTGATCATGTTCTGCACCGTCTTCGGGCTCTCGATGGACTACGAGGTGCTCCTGCTCTCGCGGATGCAGGAGGAATATTTGAAGACGCACGACAACACGAGTGCCGTCGCGATGGGCCTCGAGAAGAGCGGTCGCCTCATCACCGGCGCGGCGGCGATCATGGTCGGTGTCTTCGCCGCGTTTGCACTCGCGGACATCGTGCTCATAAAGGCGATCGGGCTCGGAATGGCACTCGCCGTGGCCATCGACGCGACGCTCGTGCGTGCCCTCGTCGTGCCCGCGACGATGCGTCTCCTCGGCGATCTCAACTGGTGGGCGCCGGGGCCGCTTGCGCGGCTCCAGCGACGAATCGGCCTCTCGGAGTCAGCGGCCTAGCACCCAAGCCATTTGGAGCGCGTCGGTAGGATGGGCGCTCGTGCAAGCGGCGCAGGTACCCATGCTGCGTCCTCTCGGTGTCGGAGACGTCCTTGACCGGACGTTCACGGTCTACCGGTCGAAGCCGCTCGTCTTCATGGGCCTCGCAGCGATCTGGTACCTCGTCCTCTTCCTGGTGTTCATCGTGCTCGCAGTGGCGATCTTCGCGGGCGCCCTCGCGGCGTTCTCGAGACAGGCCACGACTCCGAGCCCCGAGCAGATCGCCGGCGCCGCGGTCGGCATCATCGGCTTCGTCATCGTCGTCGTGATCGTCGCGATCCTCGCGTTCTCGGCGCAGAGCGCGTCCCTCGTGCACGTGGCATCGCGGCGCTATCTCGCGAAGGACGTGGCCATCGGCGAGTCGTTCCGGGCCGGCCTGTCCGCGTCCGGGCGGCTCTTCCTCGCCGGCGTTCTCGTTTTCCTCGCGATCCTTGGTGTATGGGCCGTGCTGCTCATCCTCGCCGCCCTCACCAACCAGGGTCTCGCGTTTGTTCTCGCGGTCCCTGCCGCGATCGTCGCGACCGCGTACCTCGGCTGCTCCTGGCTCGTCGCGCCGGTGATCGTCGTCGTCGAGAAGATGGGGCCGATCTCCGCGCTCGGCCGCGCGTGGCGGCTTTCCGGCGGCAATCGCTGGCGGATCTTCGGCATCCAGGTCCTCTTGTTCATCCTCAACCTTGTCCTGTCGCTGCTCATCGGTGGCCTCTTCGGCGGGCTCGCGGCGTTTGGGGGCCAGAGCGGCACGCCCGGCCAGCTCGGCCTTACCAACGTGGTCTCGACCCTCGTCAACCTCGCCTCGACGATCGTCTGGGCTCCGGTCGAGTGGATCGCCTTCACCGTGCTCTACTACGACCTACGAGTCCGCAAAGAGGCGTTCGACCTCCAGCTCGCCGCGGAGGCCTTGCCGCAGTCCTGAGGCGCGCCCTCGTTCTGGGCCTCGTTCTCTGGATAACCGTCCCGTCCAGCGTTGTTGACGCCGACACGCTCGCGCTCGATGCGTACCGCGCGCGGCTTCTGCAGGTCCGCGCTCTCGTGGACCGATCGCGCGCCAGCGGGACCGCCGATCGCGAGCGCATGCTCGCGCAGGCGGCGGCGCTTCTCCGGCAGACCACCGCGATACAAAGCCATGGCGAGACCGTGCCCGTCGACGACGGGCCGATCGCCGATGTCCTCGCGGGATCGAACGGCGCGAACAGCGCCCTGGCCATACTCGATGCGTACATCACCACCGCCGATCGCGCGGTCGACAGGGGCATCGATCCCGCGACCGCCGACGCCCGCCTCCGTGAGGTGCTTGGGAATGCCGACAGCGCGGGAACCTCGGTCTCGGGGGTCGCCGCCCTTCTGGACTGGATCTCGTCACGCCTCGCCGCGTTCTTCAGCGGCCTCCGTGGGATCCCCGATCTGAGCTTCATTCCCTGGATCGTCGCTGCTCTGGGGATCGGTCTGGTGCTCTTCATCATCGCGACGCTTGGGCGCGGAGTCCGCGAGCGCGTTCGCCGCGAGGTGCTATTGCCGGACCGCGCGCTCGCGCCTGCTCTGGACCCCGCCGCGCACCGACGCGCCGCCGAGGCCGCGCTCGCGGGCGGGCATGCCCGCGAGGCCATCCACGAGCTCTACCTGTTCGTGCTCAAGTCGCTCGCGGCGCGCGAGCTCATTCGCTACGATCCCGCGCTCACCGATCACGAGCTGCTCCTCCGCGCCGCGGCCATCCCGAATGCCGACGCGCTCCGCGATCTCGTCGCGCTCTACGAGCGCGCGTGGTTCGGTCTGCGCGAGCCAGACGCGGCCGAGGCCGAGCGGGCACGATCGCTCGCAACCCGAGTCGCCGGGTGAAACAGCTGCGGCGCGTCCACCCGCTCTACTACCTCGCGCTCCTTCTTTTCATCGCCGCGCTCGTCGCGAGCGCGCTCACCGCGGACACCTCGGGCGGCGTCTCGCGGTCCGCGTCCGTCTACGACGCCGGACCGGGCGGGACGGCGGCGCTCCGCAAGTACCTCGACGCGATGGGCGCGTCGACCACGACCGTACAGGGCGACACGTTCGCGGCCGATCCCTCGGAGGTCGGCGTGCTCTTCATGCTCGGGCCGAGCGAAGCGTTCACCCCGCTCGACGTGGTCGCGGTCCGCCGGTTCGTTACCGGGGGCGGCACGGCAGTCCTCGCAACCGATGCGGGCGTTTTCGAGCGCCCGCTGTTGGACGCGTTCGACGTCCACATTGCCGGCGCGCTCGGTCCGGGCCAGTATCCGGTCGGCGGCATCGCCTTCGCCGATCCGCCGGCGCACGCGATCGCGCTCGATCGCGGTGTCACCCTTTCGTTCGGCGCGGGGCGCGTTCCGCTCGTATCGACGTTCGGGCGTCCGATCGTGGCCCTCGCCCGCGAGGGGTCGGGGTCGCTCATCGTGGTCGGCGCCGTCGCGCCGTTCCTGACGGCGGAGCTCGGCGAGTCGGACAACGGGCGCTTCGCTCTCGCGCTGGCGGCGCCCGCGATCGCGAGCCGCCGCGCGGTCGCCTTCGACGAGTACCACCACGGCGTCCATCCGACGACGGACGTGCTCGTGCTGCTCACGCGGACCTGGCCGGGCCGGGCGCTCGTGTTCGCGGGCGTGGCGTTCTTCCTCTACCTCGTCGCGAGCGGCCGCCGGCTCGGGCCATCGATACCGTTGGACCCGCGTCCGCCGCGCTCGAGCCTCGAGTACATCCGCGGCTTCGCGGGTCTGGTCAGACGATCCGGTCACGGCGAGATCGCGCGCCGCAGGTTCCGGCGCGAGCTCCGGACCGCGCTCGCGAAGGAGCGCGGGCTCGATCCGGAAACATCCATCGGCGACGTCGTCGCCGAGATCGCGACGACCGACCGCGAGCGCGCCGCACACGTGCGCACGCTCGACGAGGCCCTCGCGCGGCCATTGCGTGACGACGCGCTCCTTCGTACCGTCCACGAGATCGGCCTCGTAATCGGTACCGGGGGCAAAACAGGAGGAACGGCGTGAGCACCAAAGAGATCGCAGCCCGCTACGCGATCGAGATTCATCGCGTGGTCGTGGGCCAGGACGAGACCGTCAACCTCTCGTTCATCGCGCTGCTCCTTCGCGGCCACCTTCTCATCGAAGGCGTACCCGGTACCGCGAAAACGCTTCTCGCCCGAACCGTGGCGCGCCTCATCGGCGGAACGTTCAAGCGCATCCAGTTCACTCCCGACCTCATGCCGAGCGACGTCGTGGGCACGACCGTCTACGAGATCTCGACGAGCTCGTTCCGCACGCGGACCGGCCCGGTCTTCGCGAACGTCGTTCTCGCCGACGAGATCAACCGCGCGCCCGCGAAGACGCAGAGCGCGCTCCTCGAGGCGATGGAGGAGCGGCAGGTGACCCTCGAAGGAGACTCGCTGGCGCTGCCCGACCCGTTCCTTGTCCTAGCGACGCAGAACCCGGTCGAGTACGAGGGCACGTATCCGCTTCCCGAGGCCGAGCTCGACCGCTTCGTCTTCAAGGCGATCGTCCGCTATCCCAGCGCCGACGACGAGCGCGCCATCTTGCGAGCGCACGACCGCGGACAGCCGTCCGCGAGGATCGGCGAGGTCGAGCCGTTCGCGCACGGCACGCTCGAGGAATGCCGTGCCGAGGTCGAGAGCGTGACGGTCGAGGACTCTGTCCTCGACTACGTCGTCCGCATCGCGGCCGAGTCGCGACGCTCGCCCGATCTCATCCTGGGCGCGAGCCCGCGCGCGGCGGTGCATCTCCTGCGCGCGGCCAAGGCCGCCGCCGCGATCGATGGCCGCGACTTCGTCACGCCCGACGACGTGAAGTCGCTCGCGACGCCTACGCTGCGCCATCGCCTCGTGCTGAAGGCCGAGGCCGAGATCGAGGGTCTGGACGCGGACGCCGTGTGCAAGCGCGTCCTCGCGCGTCTCGACGTGCCGCGCTGAGTCGTCTCGCCTCGGTCCCGCTGCCTCGCCCGCGCCTCCTCGCGCTTGTCCTCATCGCGGCGCTTCCGCTCGGGCTCGCAACGATCAGCCCGATTTTCGTGACGCTCGCCGCGCTCGTCCTCGTGGCGGCGCTCGTCCTCGCGATCGTCGACTTCCGGGCGACGCCGTCGCCATCGAGCGTGCCCATCGAGCGTGTCGCGCAGCCGCAGCTCTCGATCGGCGTGGGCAACCGCGTCGCGGTGCGTCTGCGAAATCCGTTCGCCTTGCCGCTGCGCGCGACGGTGCGCGATACCGTGCCTGCGTCCTTCGACGTCGACCGGCGCATGGCCGAGCTCGTCGTGGGTCCCGGTCTTGTCGCCGAGACGACGTACGCGGCCCGGCCGCGACACCGCGGCAGCTTCCGCTTCGGCGACGTCCACGTCCGTCTGCGCGGCCCGCTCGACCTTTTGCAGCGACAGGGCCGCGTGCCCGCGGACGCGCCCGCGAACGTATACCCGGATCTCCAGGAGATCCGCCGCTATGAGGTGAGTCTTCGGCACGGGCTCGCATATGACGCGGGTCAGCGCCGCGCGCGCATCCCCGGCGCTGGCTCCTTGTTCGAACGGTTGCGCGAGTACCAGCCGGACGACGACCCGCGCTCGATCTCGTGGACCGCGACCGCGCGCCGCGGCCGGCCGATGAGCGTCGAGTACGAGACCGAACGCCAGCAGCGCGTGCTCATCCTGCTCGATGCCGGGCGGATGATGTCGAGCACCCTCGGTCGTTTGACCAAACTCGATCACGCGGTGAACACCGCGCTGATGCTCAGCTACGTCGCGATCGCGAAGGGCGACGAAGTCGGCCTCCTCGGATTCGCCGACGCGGTGCGCGCATACGATCCGCCGCGCCGCGGACACCGGCAGTTCCTCCGCCTCACCGAAAGCCTCCGCCGTCTCGAGGTGACCACGACCGAGCCCGATTACCGCGCCGCGTTCGAGTTCCTGCGACAGAAAACGGCGCGGCGCGCGTTCGCGATCGTATTCACCGACCTCGTCGACGAGGAGGCTTCGCGGGGTCTCGTCGCGGCGGTCACTCAGCTCGCCGGCAACAACCTCGTGCTCTGCTGCGTCCTGCAGGATCCGCTGCTCGCCGAGGCCGCGGCGCGCGACCCGAGCTCGTCGGGCGAGCTCTACGAGCGCGTGGTCGCGTCAGAGGTCCTCGATGCGCGACGGCGCGCGCTCGCCGTGTTGCGGCGTCACGGTGTCCATTCCATCGATGTCCCTGCGGAGCGCCTTTCGGTCGCGACGATCCAGCGCTACCTCGAGCTCAAGAAGCGGTTCTTCTAAAGGAGCGACCGACGAGCCCGATATAGCCCCAGAGCATCCCGCTTGCGATGAGGCCCACGCTGACCTTCATCGCGATCGGCGCGTCGGTCGGCGAGAGGAACGCTTCGATGATCCCGGCGACCCCGAGCGCGGGAACGACGAGGAGCATCACCCGGATCGCCTGCGCGCCCGCGAGGCGCAGCGCGTCGCGGCGGCTGCGGTCGCCCGGCCGGAGGAGCGCCCACGCGAGACGGAGGCCGGCGCGGCCGGAGAGGACGATGCACGATATCTCGAGAGGGCCGTGCGCGGCGGTGAACGTGAGGAGCCCGCCCGAGAGGCCGTAGCCCTGCACCACCGCGAGCACGGTGCCGAGGAAGGCGCCGTTCGCGACCAGCAGGTACAGCGTCAGCGCGCCGCCGGTGAGACCGCCGGCGAATGCGACGACCGCAACGCGCACGTTGTTCACGATGATGAGCGGGCCCATGAGCGGCCGGTACCCCTCGGGGATGTCCGTCCAGAGGCGACGCTCGGCGAGGTGCTGGCGGGTCTCGGCCGGCAGCGCGGTCGCCGCGATCTCGGGCAGCAGAAGACCGATCGCGAACGTCGCGAGCAGCGGAATGGCGAACGCCGCGAACGAGACCGCGGTGAATCGGGAGTTGGCGCGGACGCTCGCCGGAAGCTCGTGCAGGACGAATCTCCGAAGGCGGCGGCCGCTCGTCGGCGCCTCGCTGTACACGAGGGCATGGCCCGCGGCGACCAGATCGTTCAAGCGTTCGGTCGCCGCGTCCAGCGCGAAATCGCGGCGCGCGACGGCAAGGTCGCTGCTGGCGCTCCGGTATAGGCGGCCGAGCTCGAGCACGTCATCGGGAGCGAGGCGCTCTACCCGCCCGTTCGCCTCCAGGATCAGGTTGCCCAGGCGCCCCCACCGCGCGCGGCGGTCCTCGACGAAACGGTCGACGGTCATCACGGCCGGAACGTATCACTCCGTAGCATTGACCTATGACGGTTGCTGCCGGTCGACTCGAAGTCGAGACCCCGGATCACGTCGTCCTCCGCTACGACCTGGCGGGCGCGGGAAATCGTGGCTTCGCGGCGGTAGTGGATTTCCTTGTTGCGTTGGTGATCGCCTTCACCGCCTTCGTGTTGCTCGGGATCGGAGGCGCGCTGCTCGGGATCGCAGGCGCGTTGAGCGAGGCCAGCTTCTTCCTATTCGGTGGCCTCACGCTGATCGGGACGCTCGTCCTGATCTGGGCGTATTTCATCCTGCTCGAGTGGCTCTGGAACGGGCAGACCATCGGGAAGCGCGCGTTCCGGTTGCGCGTCATCAACGAGGATGGCTCACCCGCGCAGTTCACCGCGGTCCTCATCCGCAACCTGCTCCGGCTCGTCGATTTCCTGCCGGCGTTCTACGGCCTCGGCGTCCTCGTCATCGTCCTCAGCCCGAAGTCGCAGCGTCTGGGTGACCTCGCCGCCGGCACGTATGTGGTCCGCGCTCCGCGGCCGCAGGTCGACTGGTTCTCGCTGCGCACGGTCACGCCATTGGGCGCCGGTCTGACAGCGGAGACGCGACGTATGCCCGGCGAGGCGCAGCGCCTGGTCCGCGAGTTCGTCGCGCGCGAGTCGCAGCTCGCGCCGACCGAGCGCGCGCGGATCGCGGCGGTCATCGCGGCGAAGCTGCGGACCTACACGATCGAGGACCTGGGACCGCTCGGCGACATCGAACTCATACATGCGATCGCGCGTTCGCTTCGCGCGACGGCGGAGACGCGCCGCTAATGGATCCGGTGATGTTCATTTTCATCGCGGTCGGCCTTCTCGGCTTCGGGCTGGTCGCGGGCGCCGGACGCCCGCGTGACGAATTGCGCAATCACCGTCGCTGGGAATCGGCCTTCTACGCCGAGTCCCACAAAGAGGTCCACACCGACGCGACCGGCGTATTGATGTGCCGCCACTGCGGCGCGTCGGCGTCGGAGCGCGCGGGCCGCTGCCCGTCCTGCGGGGCAGGTATTTAGGGTGGCCCCCTCCCCCCTGGGGAGGGGTACAATAGACCACGTGAAAGAGCAGCACGCGCTCGCGGCGCGCCTCGCGAGCATCGAAGGCCACGTCAAGGCGATCAAGCGCATGGTGGACGAGGACGCGTACTGCATCGACGTGCTCAAGCAGACCTATGCCGTCGAGCGGGCGCTGAAGCGTTTTGAGGGTGAACTACTCCGCGGTCATCTTGCGAGCTGCGTACCGACGGCACTCCGAGACGGCCGGAAGAACGAAATTCTGACGGAGCTCGGCGACGTGTTCGAGCTCGCACGCCGCTAGAGCAAAGGTAAGGAGAGCGACGATGACGAGCGGAAAGATCCTCGACCCGATCTGCGACATGATCGTGGACCTCGCCGACGCGCGTGAGCACGGCCTCACGATGGAGTACCCGGAGCGCGAGTACGGCTTTTGCTCGGCGGCCTGTCAGACGAAGTTTGCCAAGAACCCCAACGTCTACATCCCGAAGGTCGAGGCCTGGCTCGCGACGGCAGGCCACGCGCACGCAACGCAAGACGACGCGCACCCGACCGTGACGAGCGGCGAGGTCCCGACCATCGACGCCGGCATGCGCGCCTGGTATTCGTCGTGTCGGTGCTGCCTGTCCGACGCCCATCCCAGCGTCGTCGAGGCGCTGGACAAGGAACGCGCGACCGCGCAGGTGGCGCCTGCTGACAGTGGAATATGCGAGACCGCCGAGGCTAGCGAAACCAAGACCACATGAGCGCCGGCCTCCAAAGCGAGCCGACGCCGACACTTTCCGCGAATACTGAGCCGCAGGCCAGCGACCACGAGCGGCGCGAGCTGGTCGTCACGGGGATGACGTGCGCGTCGTGCGTCGCGAGCGTGGAGGACGCGCTCCGAGGGGTCGTCGGCGTGCGCGAAGCGGACGTCAACCTCGCGACCGAACGCGCACGAGTCGAAGTCGATCCGTCTCGCGCCGACGATGCCGCTCTCGTGCGCGCCATCGAGCGCGCGGGCTACGGTGCGCTAGTGCTCTCGGCGGATCGCGCCGAGCGGGCCGAGATTGAGGTGCGCGAACGTGCGCTCCGCGCCACATACGTCCGGGGGCTGCGCCGGCGGCTCATCGTCGCGGCGGCTTTGGCGGTCCCGACGATGCTCCTCTCCATGGCCGATCTCCTGTATCCGGCGCTGATGGAGGCGGCGTGGCGCCCATACCTGCTGTTCGCGCTTGCCACGCCGGTCCAGGTGTGGTCGGCGCTGCCGTTCTACCGCGGCGCCCTATCGGCGGCACGCCATCGGCGCACCGACATGAACACGCTCGTCGTGGTCGGGACGTCCACCGCGTACGCCGTGTCCGTGCTCGCGACGTTCTTCGGCTCGGCATTCATCGGCGCCGGTCTCGAGCCGGGCCGGTTCCTGTACTACGACACCGCCACGGTGATCGTCACTCTCGTGCTCGCGGGCCGCTATCTCGAGGCGCGCGCCCGGGCCCGTACCGCCGACGAGGTGCGCGCTCTCGCAGCCCTCGGCGCGAAGAGCGCGCGCGTGCGGCGTCCCGGCGGCGTGGAGGAGGACGTCCCGATCGACCGTCTGGCCGTCGGCGATGTCGTCATCGTCCGTCCCGGCGAGGTCGTCGCGGCAGACGGGCTCGTTCTCGCGGGATCGTCCGCGGTCGATGAAGCGATGATCACGGGCGAATCCATCCCGGTGGAGAAGGGCCCCGGCGACGAGGTCACGGGCGGAACGCAGAACGGCACGGGCACCTTCCGCTTTCGCGTCACGCGCGTCGGCGGCGACACGCTCGTCGCCCAGATCATTCGTCTCGTCGAAGAGGCGCAGGGCTCTAAGGCGCCGATCCAGCGCCTCGTCGACCGGATCGCGTCGATCTTCGTGCCGATCGTCTTCGCGATCGCGTTCGCGAGCGCCCTCGCATGGCTCGCGTTCGGGCCCGAACCTCGCCTCGGCTATGCGTTGAGCGCGTTCGTCGCGGTCCTCATCATCGCGTGCCCCTGCGCGCTCGGGCTCGCGACGCCGACCGCGATCATCGTCGGAACGGGTCGCGGTGCCTCTCGCGGGATCCTCATCAAGAGCGCCCAGGCGCTCGAAGCGGCGCGCGCGATCGACGTGGTCGCATTCGACAAGACCGGCACCCTTACGGTCGGTCGGCCCGAGGTCGTCGAGTACATGAACTGCGCCGGCATCGGCGAAGACGAGGTGATCCGCATTCTCGCGAGCGCGGAATCGCGATCGGAGCACCCGCTCGCGGCCGCGGTCGTCGAGCTCGCGACTACAAAGGGCCTCGCATTGTCCGAGCCCACCGCGTTCGAGGCGCTGCCCGGTCAAGGCATTCACGCGACAGTCGATGGTCACGATGTCTGGATCGGCAACGCGGCTCTCGCCCGAGCGCACGGTTTCGCGGAGCTCGGCGACGACGTCCTCGCGCACCACCAGGAGAAGGGACGAACGGTGCTCGTCGGAACGATCGACGGCGAACCCGCTGGCATCCTCGCGCTGGCCGACACGCCCAAGGCCGCGGCCCGGGATGCGATCGCTGAGCTGCGGCGAATGGGCCTGCGCACGCTGCTGGTCTCCGGCGACGCGCGCCGCGTCGCCGAGGCCGTCGCGCGCGCGCTCGGGATCGACGAAGTCCGCGCCGAGATCCGGCCGGACGGGAAGGCCGAGATCGTGGCGGGGCTGCAGTCGGCAGGACACCGCGTCGCGATGGTCGGCGACGGCGTGAACGACGCGCCGGCGCTCGCTCGCGCGAATCTCGGGATCGCGATCGGATCGGGCACGGACGTCGCGATCGCGACGGCCGATGTCGTTCTCGTCGGCGGTGACCCGCGCGGGGTTTCGCGTGCGCTGCGTCTCGCACGCGCGACGGTCGCGACGATCCGCCAGAACCTGTTCTGGGCGTTCTTCTACAACGTCGCGCTCATCCCGGTCGCCGCTGGCGTTCTCTATCCCTTCACCGGGTGGCTGCTCTCTCCGGTCCTCGCCGCGGCTGCGATGGCGCTCTCGTCCGTGACCGTCGTCTCGAACTCTTTGCGTCTGCGCGGCGTATCGCTCGAGTGATCCGCGCGGTCTGGCTGGCCCTGGTCCTGACCGTGGTCGCTTGTCGACCGTACGGAAACGACGTCGTCGTCCGGAGTGACGAGCCCCCGCCGAGCCAGCAACAGGCCAGCCCGACCAGTCCACCGATCTCACCGCCAACAGACACCCCGTTCGTCCTGCAGGAGTACCCGGTCGCGCGCGGGCAGGGACCGCACGACGTCGCGCCGGCGCGTGACGGAGGTGTCTGGTACACGGCGCAGCTCACTGGCGAGCTCGGTTGGCTCGATCCGAAGTTCGGCCTGACGAAGGCGGTCAAGCTCGGCGCGGGGTCCGCGCCGCATGGCGTGATCGTCGGACCCGACGGTGCGCCGTGGGTGACGGACGGCGGCCTCAATGCGATCGTTCGCGTCGATCCCGTGACGAACGAGGTCAAGCGCTTCCCGCTGCCGGTGGATCGCCCGAACGCGAACCTGAACACGGCGGTGTTCGATCGCGATGGCCGCACGCTTTGGTTCACGGGCCAGAGCGGCGTATTCGGTCGTCTCGACACGCAGAGCGGCGCGATGGCGGTGTTCGACGCGCCGCGCGGCGCGGGACCGTACGGGATCGCGAGCTGCCCTGATGGTGAGATCTATTACGCGTCGCTGGCCGGCAGCTACGTCGGGCGAATCGTGAAGGAGACCGGCGGAGCGACCGTCCTCGTCCCGCCCACCGCGGGCCAGGGCGCGCGCCGCGTGTGGTGTGACTCGAAAAGCCGCGTCTGGGTGAGCGAGTGGAACGCCGGGCGAATCGCCCGCTACGACGGCGCGTCGTGGAAGGAGTGGAAGCTCCCAGGCGACAACCCGATGGCCTACGCGGTGTTCGTGGACGACGCCGACGTCGTCTGGGTCACCGACTGGGGCGCAAATGGGTTCGCGCGCTTTGACCCGGTCACCGAGACCTTCTCGGTACGCGCCCACGTGTCGCGCAACGCCAACGTGCGCCAACTCCTCGGCCGTCACGGCGAGGTCTGGGGCGCGATGTCAGGCCAGGACAAGCTCGTGGTGGCTCGGCCCGCAGGCTGATTTCGCGAGGCATGCAGGGCTGGCTCGCCCTCTCGGTCCACGGGCGTCCGAGGGCCCGCAAACTGACTGACGTTTTCCTCTTAACCGCGTTAAGCGGTCGACCCCTTATCGGGAGTGGAGAAATCAGTGCATCTAGTCAAAGCGCTTACGCGCACGCTCGGAATCCTCGCCGTGTTCTCCGCAGCGGTCTTGCTCGGCAACGCCGGCGCGGCCGCGGCGGCCAACGCGTCCAGCCAGCTGCTGTGCTTCGACGGCACGACGGACACCGCGAACGGTGACACGGGCGGCGTCGTCTACGGCGGAGTCTGCACCCGTACCTCGAACGGCGCGACGCTCAACAACTCGGTCCCGGTCGGATCCGGCGACTACTCGGGCGTCTACTACCAGACCTCGAGCCTGAGCGGCATGACGCTCGGCCAGGTCACACAGCTTTCGTTCAACTACACGGGCGTCGCGACGGCCGGCTCGCCACGCATCAGCCTGCCGATCGACACGGACGGCAACGGGACAACCGACTTCTACGCGTTCATCGGCGCGTTCTATTGCAACGACGGCGCAGGCCTCGTGGACGCGATCAATGACCCGACGTGCACGATCTTCGTCGGGTCTGAGAGCTTCCCGAATTGGGCGGCCTTCGTCGCAGCGCACCCGACCTGGGAGATAGGCGCGATCCCGTTCGTGATCGCTGACGACGCTGGACTCTGGACCGTCTTCAACGTCCACCTCGGCGAGGCAGCCGCGACAAGCGACAAGAACAACTGCAAGTCCGGTGGCTGGAAGGACCTCGAGCGCACGGACGGCTCGTCCTTCAAGAACCAGGGCGACTGCATCCAGTACGTGAACACCGGCAAGTAGCCGAGCTCAACAAACAGGCGCATGGCGATGAGGGGCTCCCCAGGTGGGGAGCTCCTCGTCATTTGACACTCCCATTCCCGCACGATGGAATGGACCCCGCATGGCCACCCTCGAGCGGACCTTCCCGCTCGCACGTCCCCGTTACACCGGGCTTCTCGAGTGGATCACGACGACCGATCACAAGAAGATCGGCGTCATGTACCTCGTCACGACGTTCTGCTTCTTCCTCGCCGGTGGCCTGCTCGCCTTAGGGATCCGCACCCAGCTCGCGACGCCGGACGGCACCTTCCTGACCGCGCAGCAGTACAACGCCGCGTTCACGATGCACGGGCTCACGATGGTGTTCCTCTTCGTCGTGCCGGTGTGGACCGGATTCGCGAACTACATCGTTCCGCTGCAGCTCGGGGCGCGAGACATGGCCTTCCCGCGGCTCAATGCGCTCTCGTACTGGCTCCTGCTGTTCGGCGGGATCATCCTGTATTCCGCGTTCATCGTCGGCCCGCCCATGACCGGCTGGACGATGTACGTCCCGCTCTCGACGAGGGAATTCATGCCGGGGAACGGCATGGATCTCGTCATCCTCGGGCTCACGGTCCTCGGCTTCTCGTCGATCTTCGGCGCGCTGAACATGATCGTGACGATCTTCTCGCTGCGCGCGCCGGGCATGACGTTCATGCGCATCACGCTCTTCTGCTGGAGCGTCCTCGTCACGAGCTTCCTGCTCGTGCTCGCGATGCCGTTCCTCACGGTGGCCGGCGTTCTCCTGCTCTTCGACCGGATGGCCGGGACGAACTTCTTCGCGGTGGGGCAGGGCGCCGATCCGCTCCTCTGGCAGTACCTCTTTTGGTTCTTCGGGCACCCCGAGGTCTACATCATGATTTTGCCGGGCTTCGGCGTGATCAGCGAAGTGCTGCCGGTCTTCTCACGCAAGCCGATCTTCGGGTACCGGATGATCGCGTACTCGTCCGCCGCGATCGGCTTCCTCTCGTTCGGCGTGTTCGTGCATCACATGTTCGTCGCGGGCATCGACCCGGCGCTGCAGATCTTCTTCATGGCGTCGACGATGCTCATCGCGGTCCCGACCGGCGTGAAGATCTTCTCCTGGCTCGGGACGCTCTGGGGCGGGGCGCTCCGCTTCAGCACGGCGATGCTTTTCGCGATGGCGTTCATCGTGGTGTTCACGATCGGCGGCATCTCGGGCGTCTTCCTCGGTTCCGTGCCGGTCGACGTGCAGCTCTCGGATACGTACTTCGTCGTGGCGCACATCCACTACGTCCTCGTACAGGGCGCGCTCTTCTGCGCGTTCGCGGCGTTCTACTACTGGATGCCGAAGATCAGTGGCCGGATGCTCAGCGAGCGGATCGGCAGAATCCACTTCTTCCTGTTCTTCATCGGCGTAAACCTCGCGTTCTTCCCGATGCACCAACTCGGACTCGACGGCATGCCCCGGCGCACGTTCCACTACCCGCAGTCGCCGGAGTGGGCGAGCTTGAACTTGGTCTCGACGATCGGTGCCTACATCATCGCCATCTCGATCGCCGTGTTCCTGTTCAACTTTTTCCACAGCATCGTTCTCGGCCACGGCCGGCCCGCCGGCGACGACCCGTGGGAGGCCGACACGCTCGAGTGGGCGACGACGTCGCCGCCGCAGCCGTACAACTTCGCGCGGATCCCTGTGGTCCACAGCGCCCGTCCGCTGAAGGAAGACGTCGCGCACTGATCGTCGCGCTCAGCTCAGGCAGCGCTGCTGCCTGAGCCTCGCCGCCTCGACACCGCTCGTCGATCTCGCTCGTCGCGAGTGAATCGCTCCTCGCTCGCGCTTAGTCTGAACGCGTGAGCTTCTCACCCCGCTATCGCGCTCTCGTGTACGCGAGCCTCGCTGCGTCATTTCTCGTCGTCGTCTGGGGCGGCGTCGTACGCGTGACCGGATCCGGCCTCGGTTGTCCCGACTGGCCCCTGTGCCACGGGCAGTTCCTACCGTCGCTCGACACTGCGACGCGGATCGAGTGGTTTCACCGCTTTCTCGCGATCGCCGGCGGCGTGGCCGTTGCGGCCGTGGTGCTCTGGTCGCTCGTCTTCTATCGCGCCGATCGACGGATCCTCACCCTCGCGATCGTCGCGGCGATCCTCTATCCGCTGCAGGCCGTCCTCGGCGCGATCACGGTGGTCCTCGAGCTGCCTCCGGAATGGGTGACCGTGCACCTCGCGAACGCGGAGCTCCTGCTCGCGACGCTCACGATCCTCGCCGTCGTGGTGCGCTGGCCGAATGTCGGGCGCACCGAGAGCGCCGGATGGACGTGGCTTGCCGTCGCGGCAGCCGTCGGCACCTTCGTGCTCCTGCTCAGTGGAGCCTACCTGCGGGGCGCGAACGCGACGATGGCATGTTTCAGCTGGCCACTTTGCGGAGCTATCGCCCAGGTCAATGTGCCCATCCTCTTAGCAACGAGAATCGACTTTCCGACGGAGGGGCTTCCCGCGATCGCGATGCTCCACCGCTACATCGCAGCAGGCGTCGGAGTCGTCGTTGTGCTTGCCTGCATCGATGCGTGGCGGCATCGGCGCGACGCGCCGGGACTCGGTCCACTGGCTATCGCGACTGCCGTGATCTTCGTCGCGCAGGTAGCGATCGGCGCGGCGAACCCGCTCACCGGGTGGGCACCGTGGGCCGTCGGCGCGCATCCCGCAGTCGCGAGCCTTCTGTGGTGCAGCGTCGTGGGGCTGGCCGCGGTCGCGTGGCGCCCTGCCTCGCGCCAGGGAGCGCTGGTGCGCGATCTCATCGCGCTGACCAAGCCCGCGATCATGTCGCTCCTTCTCCTGACCGCGCTCGGCGGGATGTTCCTCGCGGAACGCGGGGTCCCGCCGTTCGGCCTGCTCGCGGCGACGCTCATCGGCGGCGCGGCGGCGAGTGGCGGAGCGGCGAGCCTGAATCACTATTTCGATCGCGACATCGACGAGCGCATGCGGCGTACGCGCAAACGACCCCTCCCGGCCCATCGCATCTCCGGGAGCGTCGCGATCTGGTGGGGGATCGCCCTCAACGCGATCGCGTTCGTTGTACTCGCGGTCTTCACGAACTTACTCGCGGCGGCGCTCGCGATCGGCGGAACGGTCTTCTACATCCTCGTGTACACGATCTGGCTCAAGCGCTCGACCACGCAGAACATCGTCATCGGCGGGGCGGCCGGCGCGATCCCGCCGCTCGTCGGCTGGGCTGCGGTCACCGGCTCGCTCGATCTCGCGGCCTGGCTCCTCTTCGCGATCATCTTTTTCTGGACGCCCGCCCACTTCTGGGCGCTCGCTCTCCTGATCCGCGATGACTACGAGCGCGCCGGAGTCCCGATGCTGCCGGTGGTCCGCGGCGACGAGGCGACCACTTGGAACATCCTTGCGTACGCGGCGAGCCTGCTCCCGCTCACGCTCCTGCTCTTCATCATCGGTGGGCTCGGCTACGTTTACCTCGCTGCCGCGATCATCCTCGGAGCTCTCTTCATCGGATACGCCTTCCGTCTCCTTCGCAGCGGTGCGATCCGCCGGCGTGCGATGGCCCGCTCGGTCTACCTGTATTCGCTCCTGTACCTCGCGCTTCTCTTCGTCGCGATCATGGTGGACAGCACATTGCGCCTTTAGTCGTCTCCATCGCGACCGCGCTCGCCGCCATCGTCTACGTGGTCGGCGTGGCGCGGATGCGGCGGCGCTGGCCGCTGTGGCGCACGACGCTCTTCCTCCTCGGTCTTGCCGCGCTGCTCGCGGCGCTCGCCTCTCCGATCGACAGCTACGCGGCGGTCTCGTTCGCGGTGCACATGGTCCAGCACATGCTCCTCACCGTCGCCGCGGCGCCGCTGCTCATGCTCGGCGCGCCGATCCGACCGCTCCTACGCGGGCTTCCCGCGTGGGTGCGTGCCGCTGTCGTGCGCCCGCTCGCGCGCGCGCATGCGGTCCGAACGTTCGTGCATCTCGTGCGGCACCCGCTGGTCGCGGCGGCTCTCTACGTCGGCGGCCTCTACGCCTGGCACCTGCCGAATCTCTACGACGCGGCGCTTCTCGATGCGCGCGTCCACGTCGTCGAGCACGCGTGGTTCTTTCTCTCGGCGCTCGTCTTCTGGAGCGTGGTCATCGATCCCGAGCCATTTCGCGCGACGCTTGGTTACGGGGCACGGCTGCCGTACCTCCTCGTCCTCGGCGCGGCGCAGAACACGGTGCTCGGCGGAATCCTCTCGTTCTCGTCGCGCCTCCTGTACACGGCGTACGCAGGCGTCTCCGACACGACGATCTTCGATATGGATCGCGTGACCGATCAGCGCGTCGGCGGCGCGATCATGTGGGTCGTCGGCGACTTCGTCTTCCTCGCGGCCGCCTCGGTCGCGTTCTTCCTCTGGCTCGCGGAGGAGGAGGAAATGCAGAAGCGTCGCGAGCGTATAGCCTCTAGATGATGTTCAGCCGACTCGTCCCAGCGCTGATGGCGCTTGCCCTTCTGGTCGCGGCGTGCACGACCCCCACCGCGGACGCGCCCGCCGGCTCGCAGGTCGTTGCCGAGCTCGCGGACTCCAAGATCACGGTGAACGTGCCGAGCGTGAAGGCCGGCAAGATCAAGATCGGCGTGCGCAACCTCGGGACGATGGAGCACAGCTTTGTAGTGCTGAAGACGGACCTCGCTCCGGACAAGCTTCCCGTCGACGGCCCGTCGGCGAAAGCAAAAGAGGACGGCAAGATCGGTGACATCCCCAGCATTCCCGCGGGGAAGTCGGCGGCCGTGACTCTCGACCTCACACCGGGGAAGTACGTCTTCATCTGCAACATCGCGGGCCACTACCAGCTCGGGATGCACACCGGCTTCACGGTAGAGGCGCCCTAGCGCTTCCGAGCGCGCCACATCTCCTCGGACGGCCATTTCTGCGCCCACTCAACCGACATGTACTCGCCGTAGAACGGGTGGTTGACCGCGTCGGCCGACGCGAAGATCTCGACCATGTCGAGCACCTCGAACCCCGATTTGCGCAGCAGCCGGATGAGATCGCCGTTGCCCAGCTGGAACTCAGTCTCCTGAGTGTCGAGCCAGTCGAGGCGGTTCAGGCCCCGCTGCGGCCTTTGCAGACGCTCCTGCACCTTGCCGTGTTCGGGCATGCACAGGACGGAGAGCGTCGAGTTGCGAAGGAACACCAGCTCGCCTTCCGGTCGAAGCAGCCGCGCGGCCTCGGGGATCCACTTGTAGGGATCGCACCAGATCGAGGCGCCGTATTCGGAGATCGCGAGATCGAACGACGCGCCGGGTAGGCCGGTCGCCTCCGCGTTTGCCTCAATGAGCTCGAGGCCCAGTCCGTACTTCGTGTTCAGTCGCCGTGCCGAGTCGAGCTGCGCGGGCGTGATGTCGACGCCGACGACACGCCGCGCGCCGCCTCGTTTCAGCCAGGCCGAGACGTAGGCGGTGCCGCAGCCGAGCTCGACGACGTCCTTGCCGCGGACGTCCGGAAGGACGTTGATCTCGCTTTCGGGTGTGTTCCAGACGCCCCACGAGATCTCCTGCTCGTTCCAGGCGTGCTCGGCGCGGCCATCGGTGTACGCGGCATTGTTCTTGGTCCAGTGGTCGCGATTGGCCTTGACGTAGTCGGGAAGATCGGAGTCGCTCACGCCGGTCTCGTTATTTCAGCGTGAGCAGCCACTGGACGATGTCATCGATCGTCTTGTCGGGGAGGACTCCATCGAACTTCGGCATGAGGATCCCCGGCTTGAATGAGGGCGCGTTGTGAATCCACTTCGTGAGGTTCTCCTGGTTCACCGGCGAGAGCACGCCGGCGATGTTCGGCTTGCTCGCGATATGTGAGAGGTCCGGGCCGACCTTGCCGGCCGCCGTCGTGCCCTTCACGGTGTGGCATCCGGCGCAGGGGCCCGAAACGAATGCGTCGCGGCCGGCCTTGGTCTCGGGCGAGGTCGCTCGCGCTGCGTCCGCGACGGCCGTCTTCGCCCAGGCCCCGTACTCGCTCTGCGGGTGCGCGACGAGCGTGATGAGCATGTCGGCGTGGCCATCGCCGCAGAATTCGAAGCACTGTCCCTTGTACGTTCCGGGCTGGTCGGCCTGGATCCACATCGTGGTGGTGTGGCCCGGCACGGCGTCCTTCTTCCCACCGAGGTTCGGCACCCAGAACGAGTGGATGACGTCCTTCGAGGTCAGCTCGAGCTTGATCTTCTGGCCGACCGGGATATCGAGCTGCTCTCCGGATTGAAGCAGCGTCCCGTCGGGCAGCTTGAACATGGCCTGGTCGGGATAGGTAAAGCCCCACGCCCATTGCCGGCCCTCGACCTTCACGGTCATCGCCACGTTCGAGTTCACGTCGTTGATGAAGTTGAGCCGGTCCCAGGAGGCCACCGTGAACGAGATGACCATAAGGGTGGGAACGACCGTCCAGATCAGCTCGAGCGTGTTCTGGCCGTGGATTTGTTGCGCTACGCGGCCGGGCCGGTCGCGGAACTTGATGCCGGAGTACGTGAGAGCACCGACCACGATCGCCAGCACGACCACTGCGGCGGCGAACATGATCCAGTAGAGAAAGCTGATCGATTCGGCCAGCGGCCCGCGCGGGTCGAGCGGCCAAGGACCCATCGCGAGAGAGACTAGGGCGAGATTTCGACACGCGCCAATCGCGGCGCTAATCTGCGTCGCGATGTCATCGCATCACGAGGACGACCACCCCATCCATCTTCCGCAACCGAGCTTCTCCCCGCCGCTCCTCGGATTCGGCGTGATGCTGCTCGCGTTCGGGGTCCTGCTCGGTCCTGTCTTTCTCGTGCTCGGCGCGGTCATCATGGTGATCGGCATCGCGACGTGGCTGATCGACGACGCGCGCGCCTACTCGACCGCTCCCGAGCCTACTGACGGAGCACACCACTAGGCGATGAGGACCACGCTCGAGGACCGGACGGTCGTGCGTGGCCGCCGTGGGGACCCTGCCGACCGCCTTCCGCCGAACGAGACCGGCCTCGAGGCGCAGCCATCCCGATTCTCCGCGGGCATGTGGGCCGTCATCCTGTTCGTCTCCAGCGAGGCGTTCTTCTTCGGCGCGCTCTTCACCACGTACTTCTTCCTCCGGGCTCGCATCCCCGACTGGGAGCCCGTGTTCGGCGAGAAGCCGACGTGGCAGGTCGACCCGATCCTCGGCATCGGCCTTCCGACGCTCAACACGATCGAGCTGCTCGTCTCGAGCGTGACCATGCAGCTCGCCGTGAACGCCATCAAGCGTGGCGACCGCCGAGGTCTCCGCAACTGGCTCATCCCGACGATCGTGCTGGGCGTTCTCTTCCTCGTCGGCCAGGGCTACGAGTACACGAAGCTCGGATTCCTGCCGCGCGACGGGATCTTCGCCGGCGTCTTCTTCACCCTGACCGGATTCCACGGCGCGCACGTGACCGGCGGCGTCATCTTCAACACGATCGTCTTCTACCGCACGCTCAAGGGCCAGTTCACCGCGCGGCGGCATCTCGCGGTCGAGGCTGCGTCGATCTACTGGCACTTCGTCGACGTTGTTTGGATCGGCCTCTTCACGACGATCTATATCATCGGTTGAGCCGTTAGCTCTTAAGCAGCGCGCGCAGGTCGTTCGTCAGGTGCCTTGCGAGATCCTCCGAGTGCAGCAGCGCGCGCTCGCGCCCGCGCGCGTCAATGAGATACACGGCATCGTTGTGCGTCACTGTGCTGCTCCCTGGCTGGACGCCGATCCCGTACGCGGCCCAGACCGGCGAAAGCTGCGCGCGGCCGCCAACGAGGTAGTACCAATGCGAGGCGAGCCCGTGCGCGGCGGAGAAGACCTGCACGGCCGTCGGCGTATCGCGATCGGGATCGACCGAGACCGCGATGAAGGTCACCCGGCTCGAGTCGCCCTGTAGCTCCGTCTGAGCCGCGCGGAAACGCGTGGCCGTGAGCGGGCACACGTCGGGGCAGGTCGTGTACAGGAACGTCAGCGCGACGACCTGCCCGCGCTGCGCCGAGAGGGTCACCGCGTGGCCGTTCACTCCGTCGGTGAGGGTGAAGTCGGGAGCGTCGGTCGCTCCGAGGTCGGTCCCCGCGAGCGTCGGCGGCGCGCACGCGCCGAGCACCAGAGCGGCGAGCCAAACGTATCGAAGGACGCGTCTCATCGAGACCACGATCTGCGCATCAAGCATCATCGTCGCGCATGCCGCCGCTTCGAGTCGTCGCCGCGTACGTGAGCGTCGCTCTGATCTGGGGGTCGACGTGGGGTGCGATCAAGATCGGTGTGACTGACGTCCCTCCCTTCGTTTTCGCCTTCGCCAGGGCGGTCGCGGTCGCGAGCGTCCTTACGATCATCGCCCTCGCGCTCCGGCAGCCCTTCCCCCGCGGTAGGCGGCCGCTGGTCGTCGCCACCATCGTCGGGGTCATCAACATCGGGTTGACCTGGGCGATCATCTTTTGGTCCGAGCAGTTCGTCCCGAGCGGCCTCGTTGCCGTCTTCGGCTCCGCCGCGCCCGTCTGGACGGCCCTGCTCGCACATTTCATGGTCAAAGGCGACCGCCTCTCGGCGCTGAAGATCTTCGGGCTTGTCCTTGGTCTCGGTGGCACCGTCCTCCTCATCGGCGCCCCGGACAAGGCGGACGGAACGGCCGGACTCGTAGCGACGGGTCTGCTCGCTCTTATGCCCATCACCTGGGCGATCGCCGCGATCCTGCAGTCCCGTTTCCTCACGAAGGTCGCGCCGATCCCGACGGTCGCGGTCGGCACGTGGGCGTCGGCGCTGCTGCTGGCTCCGCTCGCCCTTGTCCAGCTCCCGCAGGGCGAGCACTGGACGCTCGCGAGCGTTCTCGCTTTCGTGTGGCTCGTCCTGTTCGGCACGTGCTTCGCGATGGTCGTACAGATGTGGCTCTATCGGAAACTGCGGCCGACGACGATCACGCTGATCCAGGTCGTCGTCCCGGCCGAGGCGATCCTGATCGGAACGCTTTGGCTGGGCGAATCGGTGACCATTCGGGTTCTCGGCGGGGCCGCACTTGTCGTTGCCGCAGTCGCCCTGAACGCGATCGCTGGCGGAGGAACGCCGCCCACCGAGGAGCGTCTGACGGCTACTTCGGCCGCGGCTCAATAAGCCGGGCTGGCGGGTGGCACGGGGACCGCTCGAGCAGCGTCGGGGTCTTCTGAGCGAGCGGCTTCTGGCCGGCCGTCCATCGCGATCCCACGAGGGGCCGAGCGAAGAAGACCCCGGCGCTGCTCACCCCCCGCCCCCGTGCCGCCGAAATGCCCGGTGCCGACCTTCGAACACATACGACACCGGCGTAGTATGTGGAGCAGAGCTACGACAGCGCTGTCGTAGGCCGGGTTTGGGCGGTAGCGGAATGGCGATCGAAGACTGGGACCTGAACCTCTTCACGAGCGATCCCACCATGCTCGAGCGCGCGAGCGACGAGGAGTACGAACGCGCCGCGGCGGCGCTGGAGCGGCTCGCCGATCCGCGCAGGCTCCGCCTCCTCCACGCGCTTTCACTAGGCGAGGACACCGCGCAGCGCGCGGCGGTGTGGGCTGACGTCGAGCAGAGCTACGCGGAACGGGAGCTCGCCGCGCTCGCGCTCCTGGGAGTCGTCGAGCGACGCGAAAGCCCGCGCGGACCCCTCTACCAGCCGCGGGATGGGCACCTGGTCGTCGAGCTCCATGTCGCACTCGCGCACGGACGCGAGGGCCTCGCCGAACGCCACCCGCGTTTCCTGCGGCGGCGGCAACGGGTCACCGTTCGTGGCCGGCGCGCGGGATAATTCGGGCGTGAGCCGGCCCGACCTTCGCCGCCTGCGCAGACCCGAGAAGGCCGAGGAGAAGTTCCTCGGACCGCTCGAGACCGAGGTCATGGCGCGCCTTTGGAAGCGCCGTTCCGCGACCGTGCGCGACATCGTCGAAGACCTCGCGAAGACTCGCGAGCTCGCCTACACGACGGTGATGACGATCATGGTCCGCCTCCACGAGAAGGGTCTGTTGGAACGCACTCGCGAGGGCAAGACCTACGTCTACCGTCCGTCGCACACCCGCGACGAGCACCGCGCGCGGCTTTCCCGCGACCTCGTCCGCGGGCTCGTGGCCGAGTTCGGCGATGCGGCCCTCGCGGCGTTCAGTGCTGAGCTCGACACGGTCGACTCAACGCACCGCGCGGCGCTCCGCCGTCTTGCGCAGAAGGACGCTCGTGAACCGCGCTGATCGCGTCTTCACCATCATGCTCGGGCTCGCGCTCGCTTCGAGCGCGATCCTGCTGGCGCTCCTTCTCACGCTCGCACCTCGTGTCGAGCAGCTCGCCGCTCGAGGCGCCGAGGACACCGCGGACGTGGTGGCGGCACTCGTGCTTCTGCTCGCCGTGTGTGGTATCTCGCTCGGCCTCGTCGCGCTCTTCCGCCAGCTCGTCGCGACCGCGATGCTCATCCGCAGGCTCGTCGCGGAGAAGATCGCGTTGCCTTCATCCGTGCTCGTTGCGGGGCGCGGTCTCGACCTCGATGGCCGCATCGACGTCGTCACCGACGAGCGGCCGTTCTCGTTCTGCTACTGGTTCCTTCGGCCGCGTATCTGCCTCTCGACCGCGCTTGTGGCACGGCTCGACCCGGACGAGCTCCGTGCCGTGCTCTATCACGAGCGCTATCACCTCCGGCAGAGGGATCCACTTCGCCAGATCGTGGCGCGCTACTTCGCGGCCGGCCTGTATGTCGTGCCGGTCGTCGACGAGCTTCTGTCTTTCCACACGCTGCAGAAGGAGATCGAGGCCGACCAGGAGGCAGTGCGCGCGTCCGGTGACGTGCGGTCGCTCGCGAGCGCCCTCTACAAACTCCTGCCGGACGCGGACGAGGTCTCACTCGGCCTCCTCGTGCCCGTCAGCTCCCTGTCGGTGACCGAGGCGCGCATCGATCAGCTCGTCGCCGGGCGGCCCGTCTCGGTAGCGCTGTCGCCGCTTTCAGTCGTGCTTTCGTGCGGCGCCTTGATCGCCGCGGGCGTGCTCGTGGCTGTGAAGGGCGGCGCGAGCGTCGGCTTCGAGACCCTGCCCCCGCTCTATGCCGTCCCCGGCCTACTCGTAGGTCCTGCGAGCCTGCTTTTCGCGGCAGCCGTCGATGGCGGCCTGCACCAGCTCCGACCGCTGACCCAGCGCCTGTTCAACTTATCCACATAAGTCGGTCTTTACTTCATGAGCGCGCGGTCGCAGAGTTGCGCCCGGGTCCAGTAAATCGCCGGTGGGGTCGGGGAGGACCCACCGAATGTCTTCTATGCGCATCGCCAAGATCGTCGCTTTTGTCAGCGCTCTCGCCTTCTCGCTCGCAGGTTCCCTGGCGGCCACCGCTTACGCATGCGGCGTGAATTCCGGTGGCGGCGGCCTCTGCTAGCTGAGCTGACCCACGGCCACGCGCAGGCGTTGGCCGACCGAGATACGGGCCAACTGGGCCCGCAGGACCCCGACCGGCAATACCCCGGTCTCGGTCCATAACAATTGGGTAAAGACCGGTTTGACGGGTCTACTTCTCCACCGTAAAGTGCCCTCGCTGTGGCTGAGGTCCGGTCACCGATGGTGGCCGACGTGGGGGCGCGAATCCGTTCACTTCGGACCGCGAAAGGCCTTACCCAAGCTCAAGTAGCGGAACCTCAATACACGAAGGCTTACATCTCGATGCTCGAGTCAGGTCGTACGCGTGCGTCGATGAAAGCACTTGAGCACATCGCCGGAGTCCTGGGCGTCCAGCCCGCGGACTTACTCGGCGGCGCTGCCTCACCCGCGACTCCGCAATACACGCTGCTGGAGGCTCGCCGGCTCATCGAGCAGCGCCAGGCGGAGGGGGCAATACCTCTCCTGGAGGGGTTGGAAGAAGGATTGACGCCTCAGGACCAGCTCGTCCGGCTGCGTTACTTAGCCGTCGCGTACAACGCGACCTCTCAACCCAAGCAGGCATTTCCCGTGATCGAGCGCGCGCAGCGAATGGCCGATCTCCTGAACGATCCCGAAGAACAGGTCCGCATCAAGGCCGTTCTCGCCGCCGCGTACGCACGAACGTACTCGTACGAAGAGGAGGTCCGGCTTCTTCGCGAGTGCGTCAAGGCCTGCGACGACGGAACCGTCAAAGATGTGACCTTCCATTACCGCCGGCTCGTGGATCTCGCCCTTGCGCTAGGGAACCAGCGTCAATCGAAACAGGCGCTCGTTGTCTATGAGCAGGCGTTCGTCCTTGCCACCCAGTTCGAGGATCTGCCGTCGGTCGCAGCCCTGTACGCGGGCATAGCGAAGGCGTATCACGACGCCGGCGACGTCGAGGCCGCGATCATGAACAACCAAAAGAGCCTCGACATCTATGAGCAGTTGGGGCTCATCGACCAAATGGCCTGCGCTCTCGATAACGCGGCGGCCCTCTATGTCGATTACGGGAACGTCACCCGTGCTCGTGAGTGTCTCGCGCGCGCGGCGGGACTGGCCGAACAGGCGAAACGTGATGGCACGCTGGCATCGATCAAGGCCTCTGAGGCCGAGGTTCTCGCCAAGGGAGACGCGACGGAGGCTCTCGAAGCGGCACAGGCCGCTCTCAAGTTCGCGCGCAAGGTCGACCAGGTCGACGCGGAGATCCGAATGCTGGTGCTTACCGGCGAGCTACGCATGAAGGCCAACGGTGCGGCGGCACGTCGCTCGTTCCAGGAAGCGCGGCAGCTCGCGGAGGAGCGCGCTCCACATCTCCTCCGCGTCATCTTTGATCGCTGGTCGCGTGCGGCGGAAGCGACTGGCGATCCCGACGAAGCGCTTCGTCTCGCACGACGCGCGCTGGAGACCGTCCGGGTCTAGCGCGCGCTCCACTAGCCTCTCTGAATGTCCCGCCTCACCGCCGACCTCGTTCGCGAGCGCGTGCGCGGAACGATCCTCGAGCGCGTCGGCGATACGCCACTCATCCCGCTGCATCGCGTCGGCGCGGGCCTGCGCGGAGATCTCTGGGTGAAGATCGAGAGCGCCAATCCGGGCGGCAGCGTGAAGGATCGGCCGGGACTCTGGATGGTGCTCGACGCGGAGGAGGAAGGTTGGCTGGGTCGCCGACGCGTCGTGCTCGACGCGACCAGCGGGAACACAGGTGTCGCGCTCGCGATGGTCTGCGCCGTGCGCGGCCACGCCCTCGAGCTGTGCATTCCAGACAAGGTCTCGCTCGAGCGCAAGCGGATCGCGCGCGCGTTCGGCGCACAGCTCATCCTCACCGATCCGCTCGAGGGCACGGACGGCGCGATCCGCGAAGCGCAGCGGCGTGCCGCCGCGGACCCGGACCGCTACGTCTACGTCGATCAGTACTCGAACCCTGCGAACCCGCTCTCGCACGAGCTCGGCACCGCCGCCGAGATTTGGAAGCAAACCGGCGGACGCGTGACTCACTTCGTGGCCGGGGTCGGGACGTCGGGGACCGTCGTCGGCGTCTCGCGGGCGCTTCGTCCGAAACGCGTTCGCATCGTTGCGGTGCAGCCGGACGACGCCATGCACGGCATCGAAGGGTGGAAGCACATGCCGACAGCACTCCGTCCGGCGATCTGGGACGAACGAGTCGCCGACGTGCATCTCGTAATGGGGACGGAGGAGGCGCTTGCGATGACGAAGCGTCTCGCGCGCGAGGAAGGCATCTTCACCGGACCATCCGGCGGTGCGGCCGTCGCCGCCGCGATCGCTGTCGCGCGGGAAGAAGCAGGCCGTATCGTCGTGTTGATAGCTGATGGGGGAGAGCGATATCTCAGTACCCCACTTTGGGAGTGAAATCATGGCCGTGATCGTTCGCTTACCCGGCGCGCTTCGCGACGCCGCGGGCGGCGAGACGAAGCTCACGGCGGCCGGCGGAACCCTCCGCGACGTGATCGCGGACATCGATCGGCGTCATCCCGGCTTCGCCTCGCGCGTGCTCGACGAGGCGGGCACTCTTCGCTCCTACGTCAACGTGTACATCGGCGACGAAGACGCACGCACTCGCGGTGGAAGCGGTGCGGCGGTCCCCGACGGTAGCGAGGTCATGGTCATCCCGGCGATGGCCGGCGGCCGCTGATCGAACGAGCTCAGCTCGTCCTGCCGCGCAGGCTTCGCGAGGAGATCCTCGTGCACGCGCGTGAGTCGGCCCCGCAGGAGTGTTGCGGCCTCTTGCTCGGCGAGGATGAGACCGCGAGGCGCGTCCTCCGCTGCCGCAACGTGCATCCGACTCCCGAGACGCGCTATCTAGTCGATCGAGCGCAGTTATTTGAGGCGTTCAAGGCGTCGACGGACTTCGATCGCGAGCTCGTCGCGATCTACCACAGTCATCCTCGCTCGCCCGCGCATCCGTCAGCCACGGATCGAGCCGAGGCGTACTGGCCTGAGGCCGCATACGTCCTGGTCTCCCTGCGTTCGGAACCGCCGGAGATGTTCGCCTACCGCATCACGGACGGCGCGGCGAGGGTAATCCCGATCGTCGAGAGCTAGGGCCGCGAGGCGATCTGCCAGGTGGCGGCGATCGCCGCGGCCTGAGCGAATGCGGCGTCGACGTCGGGCGGATCGAAGAAACGGAACTGCAGTGCGCCGCCGCTCGTTCGGATCGCGATCGTGAATTGGCGAATGGCGATGTGTCGACCCTCGTACGCGCCATCGGCGCGATCGTCGACCGCCACATTCCCGTTAATGCTCTCGATCGATCGCTCGCTACGTGTCGCCGAGAAGCCGAGGCGCTCTCCACGAGCGACCGTGTCTGCGAACGCGTCCATCGTCGTGAGATCCTCGGGACGCGAGCTCACCACGTTGAGCGTTGCGCTCGCCGTCTCGAAATGCGCGATCTCCCCCGGCACTCCTCGCACCGAAAACGCCCACTCTTCCGGGACGGTGAGCGTGCCGTTCTGGAGGTCGTAGCGCTTTCCCTGTGCGGGCGTCGCGGCCAAAGGGGGCGCGAGCTGTGGCGCGATCGCGTACGCGGTCATTCGAACTCTCGAAACCTGATCGCCGAGCACGATGGCCCCGCTCGCGAGCGCGAGGACGAGCGCCAGAGCCGCGACCGGCAACGGCAGCATCGCGCGCAGGTTCAGGGCTAGGCCCCCGAGGGCTCGCAGTCCGATGACCAGCACGACGACGCCGACGGGGATCAGAAGACCTGGTGCGAAGACCGCAACGAGTACGACAAGGGGCGCGACGATGAGCGGTGCGACGGCGAACGCAACCGCGTTGAAGCACTGGTCGAGCGTCAGTTCTTTCTGCCGTGTCACGCGGGTGCCGAGAAAGACGACGAGGGCGACGACGGCCACGCTTATGGCGAGCCGCGAACCGAGCAGGAGCGACTCGAAGATCAGTCGAGCGACGAAGGGCCCGGGCGATAGGCTCTTTGCGGCGAGGACCAACATGTCGATCGTGAAGGAGAGCGCGATGCCGGCCCCGACCACGACGAGCACGCCGGCCAGGCCGAAGTGCTCGCGGGCGAGCGATCTGGCGAAAGAACGTGGGCGAACGATCGAGCGAAGGACCTCAGCGCGGAACCAGGCAAGCTCCCCCGTGGATTCCACCTGCCGAGACTACGGAAAGCGGTGCCCGCCGTTCCGCAACAAAGGGCACAAAAAAGCGACCCCCGTTTCCGGGGGTCGCCGTCGCTTTCGGCTACAGGCCTCATTATCTGGCCTCGATGAGGGAGATCGCGCAAAGGCGATCTCCGAATTCATTCAATCCACCGAAAGCGCGCTCTCGGCAGTGCCCCCTTCCGTCGAGGGCGTCATCGATCGACTTGGAACACCCCGAGTCGTTTATGAAGCTTGACCATGTGACCTCCGATTCGGCGTCCACCGGTCTTGCTCGTCGCTCCGTGGGCCCGTGCGGAGCTTCTCCTTGTTCTACACCCGCCAGGGAGGGCCGAGTCAAGTGCTACCAGAAATGGATAATCAGCTTTTCGGCCGTTCGCGCATCAGAAGATCGCGGATCTCGGCCGGCGTTACACGAACGTCAGGCCACCATGACTCATCCGCATCATTTCCGGCCGCGAGCGAGGCCTCGATGCCGAGCGAGATCCCGCTCAGCAGGTCGCTGAGACGGACGATCTCGGGCGCGAACCCACCATCCGACGCAGCGTTGTGGTAATTGACATTCGGGAGCGCGATGCCGGTCGCGGTCCAGCCGAGTCGAACGAATGACGAAGCCTCGCACGTGCCACCGACGAGCAATGCTCGCTGCGCCGGAATGCCCCGCTCGGCAAGCCGCTCGCGCGCGACCCGCAGGTAGCGCTCCGCCTCGTTGCTGAACGTGTTGTGGAAGTCGCCGGCGCGAACGACGATGCCTCGGCCGGCCTCGGCGCCGGGAAGCGCGCGGCTCGCCTCGACGGAGACGACGTACGCGTCGCGCGGCAGGAGCTCGTCCTCGGCGGCGAGGCGCGCGCCGTACAGACCCGTTTCCTCGGCTCTCGTGAAGATGGCGTGAACGTCGTGCGGCGCTCGCTCGTCCCGGAGCCCGAGGAGCACCAGGACGATGAGAGCGCATCCGGCCAGGTCGTCAGCCGCGCGCATGCGGATCTCGTCGCCCGCGACATCGGCAGCGGGTAGGTCGAGCATCGCGAACTGCCCGACGGCGAGCGGCCTGTCCGCCCGGATGCGACACACGGTCGTGGAGTTGTGCACCGGCTCGATCTCGGTGATCGGGTCGCTCAGGACCGCCGCGAACGAAGCGCCGCCCACATCCGTATGGACGGTCACGGCAACGTCGGACGGGAATACCCGCTGGCGGAACCCGCCGAGTACCCGCGCTTTTCCCGTTCTGCCCGATGCTTCGATGATCTCGAACGCGGGGTGATCGGTGTGCGCCGCGAACACGAGCGCGCGCTTCGCCGTGCCGGCCGAGACCCGCGCGTGGACCTGCCCGAACGAGTCGGTCCTTGTGGAGATACCGCCCCCCTCGAGCTCGGCCCGGATCGCGTCGAGCACCGCCCATTCGTGGTACGGGGCAGTCGGAGACGCCGCGATACGCCGAAGGACGGCGAGGACCTCGTCGGGATCGAGTGAGCGCGGCAACCCGCGCGAGGATATCGTCCAACAGAGGTGCTATGGCTTTACGACACGCGACGGCGCGGCACCTTTGCGTTCCAGCCTCGATCCCGTGTCGCGACGATGTACGTCTGCGGCGTTACGCCCTACGACACCACCCACCTCGGCCACGCCCGCACCTTTCTCGTCTTCGACGTGCTCGCGCGTCTCCTCGAAGTGCGCGGACAGAGCCTGCGGTACGCGCAGAACATCACCGACATCGACGAGTCGATCCTGCAGCGCGCCGCGCGGGACAAGGTGAGCTGGCGAGCGCTGGGGCGCCGCGAGGAGCGCGCCTTCCTGCGGGACATGAAAGGCCTTGACTGGCGCAAGCCCGACGCGATCCCGCACGCCACGCGAGAGATCCCCGCGATGATCAAGCTGGCGGAGCGCCTACGCCGCCGCGGATTCGCGTACGAGACTCCCGGGGGCCTTTATTTTGATGTCAAGAAGTTCCCCCGGTTCGGCCAGCTCTCGCGTTTCTCGAAGGCGAAGATGAAGCGGATCCTGGCGTCGCAGGACGACGCGCGGCTCGACGATCCCAGCCGGCGTTCACCCATCGACTTCGCCCTCTGGCGCCGCGTGAGTGAAGGGCCGACGTGGCCAAGTCCGTTCGGCCGCGGCCGCCCGGGATGGCACCTCGAGTGTTCGGCGATGTCCGACCGGCATCTTGGGTTTCCGATCGACATTCACGGCGGTGGCAGCGATCTGATCTACCCGCATCACGAGTGCGAGATCGCGCAAAGCGAGGCCGCGCATGGTTTGCGGAAACGATTCGTCGGCCACTGGGTGCACGTGGCGCCGATGCGACTCGACGGAGCGAAGATGTCGAAGTCGGACGGCAACATGACCTTCGTCCGCGACGTGCTCAAGAACACATCGCCGCAGGCGCTCCGCCTGTACCTGCTCGACGTCCATTA
Source organism: Chloroflexota bacterium (assembly GCA_038040345.1). Classification (GTDB taxonomy): domain Bacteria; phylum Chloroflexota; class Limnocylindria; order P2-11E; family P2-11E; genus 3-1-20CM-2-70-9. The sequence goes on along the minus strand of JBBPIQ010000001.1, from coordinate 279,920 downwards.
CCGCCGGCCGTTCGACCACGACGAGGAACGCTTGGAACGCGCGCGGAAGCGCGCGGCGGCGCTCGCTGAGTCACTCGGGCGCGGAAGACTCGGTCCTATCGAACGCGACGCCTCGACCCAGGACGTCCTCGGCGGGCTCGACGATGACCTGCACGCCGAACGCGCGATCCGCGCGCTCGAGCGCCACGCGCGTCGTGATCTCGCCCCCGACAGCATGGCGTCTCTCCGGACGATCGCCCGGAAGGTGCTCGGAATCCTCTAGCGGCTAGATTTGCCGCGATGCCGCACGGCTTCCCGCACGACGCAGCTCGATTTCTCGGCGCCATGCGCCGAAACAACCGCAAGGACTGGTTCGACGAGCACCGCGGCGACTATGAGGAAGACCTGCTCCAACCGGCGAAGGAGTTCGTGATCGATCTGGGCGCGAAGCTCCGCACGCTTCGCCCGAAGCTTCAGATCGACCCGCGCACGAACTACGGCGTGAAGCGGATCAACCGCGACATCCGCTTCTCGCGGGACAAGAAGCCGTACAAAGACCATCAGACGCTCTGGTGGTGGGAGGGCCGAGCGAAGGAGGGATCACCGGGCTACTGGTTCAATCTCACGCCGAAGAGCGTCGTGCTTGCGGTCGGCCTGTACATGGCCCAGCCAGGACTTCTCGAACGCTATCGCGGGTCCGTAGTCGATGATCGCCGCGGCGCTGCGCTCGATCGGATCGTCCGCGGCCTCGAGCGGAAGGGCTACAAGCTCGAGGGCCGCACGCGCAAGCGCGTCCCGCGCGGGTTCGCCGCCGATCATCCCCGAGCTCGCTATCTGAAGCACGACGGGATTTATGCCTGGATCGAGACACCGCTACCACGCGGCGACTTCGTCCGGCATTGCTTCACGCACTACCGCACCCTCACGCCGCTCCAAGAGTGGTTGATGGAGATCGCGTGATGTCGGAAGAGCTCGTCCTGTGGCACGACTTCAACGTCGCTCTCGTCACGGCCGCGGCGGGTCTCCTCGGACTTCTGTTCGTCGCGCTGTCCATCCACATCCGCGCGCTGAGCGATCGTCGAAACGAAGAGCTTCGCTCCGTGGCCCGGACCATATTCCTCGGCTACGTCGTTGCACTTGCGATCGGATTTCTCGCGCTGATGCCGCAGTCGCTCTGGGCCTTCGGCGTTGAGCTCATCGCGCTCAATTTGGCGGTGCTGATCCCCTTCGGCGCAGCCGCGCGTCCCGGTCTCCGGCCGACGGGCGTCGGCTACGACCGTCGCGTGACCCTCGTTCAGTTCATCGCCGGCTTCGTGCTGTTTGCCTTCGCATTGACCGGCTCGATCGGCATCGCGGTCGGAGAGAACCGCGCGCTGTTTCTCATGGCCGGGGTCGCGGTCGTCAGTCTCATCTGGGGCGTGTTCAACACGTGGGAGCTCATCTTCCGGATCCAGAGCGTCAGCAGTTAGCGCGCATCTATCCTTGTAGTCACAAGAGCCCGGCCCGGTCGCCTAGTGGTCCAGGGCGCTTCCCTTTCAAGGAAGAGGTCAGGGGTTCGAATCCCCTCCGGGCTACCGATGTGATAACAGGCGTGAGATCTTTGGGGCCCTCCCCTTGCGTCGCCAGGACCGCTTCGATGTATGGCTCCCAAGCGGCTCGCGCCCTGAACTCCACCTTCAGCCCGTCAGTTGTGTGGTCCGCTCGGATCTCCGCAAAGTATGTTTGTCTGTCGCAAGTAGCGCGGATCCAGAAGGGGTCCGCGGCCGTAGTTCGAGGAGGTGACACGACATGAGGTTGACGACCACGACCAACGTCACGGTGGACGGCGTGATGCAGGGGTTGGGCGGCCGGGACGAAGACCGCCGCGGCGGCTTCGAGCGCGGCGGATGGGTCATACCGCTTAACGACACCGAAACCGGGGACTATATCAACCAGATCTACGGCGGCGCGGCCGCGTTCCTGTTCGGCCGGCGGACGTACGAGATCTTCGCCGGCTCCTGGGGAGCCATGACCGACCTGCGCAAGCACCCGATCGGCGTTGCGCTGAACAGCCGGCCCAAGTACGTGGCATCGACCAGCCTCACCAACCCGAAGTGGGCGGGCACGACTGTCCTGACCGGCGACGTGGCCGCGGCCGTCCGTGATCTAAAGACGCATCAAGACGGCGAACTGCTGGTGCCCGGCAGCGGTGTCCTCGTCCGATGGCTGCTCGCCAACGACCTGGTCGACCAGCTCAACCTGATCACCTTTCCCGTCGTCGTCGGCCAGGGCACACGGCTGTTCCCCGATTCCGGTCCGGACATGGCGCTCGACCTGGTCAACTCGCGGACCACTTCCCGGGGCATAACCATCCAGACCTATCGGCCTGCTGGGCGCCCGGAGTACGCAACGTCCACGGTCGACCCCGAACACATCATGCGCGACGCGACCTCGGGTCGGCGCAGCTAAACACGCCCAAGATCGGGGGCTCTAGGGTCTGCGACCCTCGGAGGAGCTCAAGAACCGTCGATCCGTATTCGGATCGGCCGTTCAAATAGTGTCCCGTCTCTCCGGCGCTCGACGCTGCGGAACCGGAGTCACGCAGCCGACGAGGCAACGAGGCCGCCGAAGAGGCTAAGCATGGCGTTCGCTCCGCGATTCGCTCGTCGTCATATTTCCAAGGGTGCCCGGCGAATGATTCGTCAATCAACTCGCCCCGGACCCGCTTCATCAGGTAGGCCGACATGACGTCATTACGGAACATCTGATTGAGCGCCCGGTCTTCGGCTGCGGTCATCTGCTGCCAGACCTGGTTGGCGAGCGGCCAAGACTCGTTCTGGCGGAATTCGACAATGAGGTCATTCACGGTCTCGTCGAGCGACTCGTCGCCGGACACCTCGATGTGGGCGCGGTACGAGAATCTGTGCCCTTTGACGAAGCCTTCGAGGTCAATGTGCAGGCAGCGGCTGACCCGGTCATCGGGCACCCGTGCTTGGACGGGACTTGCACCTCAGCTCGCCAATCGAAGCCAGCCGCGCGCGTCCCCCACGAGCTGAACTGTTATCACTTCCGCGCGCTTGACCCCCCTCCGGGCTACACGAGGCTGTCGTGTAGGTTTCCGTTCCTTTGCGCAGGGCGTTGCGAAAAGACGCCACAGTTTTCTTCCGATCTCGTGGCACGCAGAGACGGGGCCCGTTTGGTTCGGGGGCTCAAACTCTGGTCATGGCAGAGCGCGGGTGTGTGGCGACAGGTCCGAGAAGCGACGAGACGGCTGCGTCGACGTGGTTTCACAGGTCGAGGGTGCCGCCCGGCGAAATGGGTCACTTCGGACGTATTTGGCGGGTCGGACGGCCCTGTCGGTCGGCGATCCGTGAATGCAGCATATGTTCGACGAATGAATACAGAGGAGACTCGCGATGATGGACTGGGGATCGACGATGAGCAGCTGGATGGCGGGGTGGATGTGGCTCCCAACCCTTCTCCTGATCGTGGTCGTGCTGGTCGGGCTTGCCGTGTTGCTACAGTACGAACGCTCGCGAGACTGAGAACGCGGTGGCGATCGCGGCGCGTCGTTTGGCCCGCGGGGAGATCACGAAGGAACAATTCGAGCAGTTGCGGTCGACGCTCTCCGATTCGTGAGCCGAAGTACCCGATAACAACCGCGTGGGCACCGGCAAGGAACACGCCGTCGAAGCGCAGCTCGGCACGCGCAACGCGTGGTGGATGACGGCGTTGTATTGGTTCTGCTGGATCGCGCTCGTTGCGCTCGCCACGTATGGAGCCTTCCGCGCCTTCGGTTGGACCTAGTGCAGCAGTCCCTCGTTTCGTTGCGGTGACGGCCGCACAGCGCACACCGGCGGTGCCCGCGACGGAGACGTTGGAGTTCCCGCTCGATCACGTCTTCTGCCCCTGCTGCCAGGACGATCTCGCGAGCGCGATCAAGCAGCTCCCGCATGTCGTTGATGCGCACGTTGATCTGACCCGGAAGATCGCGGACGTAACCGTTCACACAGGAGTGACCGACGTGGCGACGCTTCGGAAGCAGATCGAGGAGTGCAACTTCCGCAACCCGGTGCCGTTGCCGGAGGCGGAGGTCAGCTCCCACGAGGCGATGCACCACGCCGCCGCGAAGACGGCCGCGCATGGCGGCCATGAGGCGATGGGCCACGACATGTCCGACCCGCGCATGGCCGCGGCGATGGAAGACGACATGCGCCGGCGCTTCTTCATCGCGCTCGTGCTCTCGCTCCCGGTGATCGCCTACTCGCCGCTGGGCACCCTCCTGCTGGGCGGCCGTGAGCTCCCGGCGCCGGTCGATCGCAACTGGATCCTCCTGGCCTTCAGCACGCCGGTCGCGCTCTGGGCCTCGAGCGTCTTCCACGTCGGTGCGTGGCGCTCCATTCGCTCCGGCGTGCTGAACATGAGCGTGCTCGTCTCGCTCGGCATCCTCGTCAGCTACCTCTTCAGCGTCGGGCTCACGTTCACCGTCGGCGGCGAGACCTTCTACGAAGCGGCGGTGATGCTCGCGACCTTCCTCCTCTTCGGCCACTGGATGGAGATGCGCGCCCGACGGGGCTCATCGGATGCCGTGCGCAAGCTCCTCGAGCTCGCGCCCGCAGAAGCCAACGTCGAGCGGGACGGGAAGGTCGTCCGCGTCCCGGTGTCTGAGGTGCGCGTGGGCGACATCGTCGTGCTCCGCCCGGGCGAGCGCGTGCCGGTCGACGGCGTGGTGATCGACGGGCACACCTCGATCGATGAGTCGATGGTGACGGGAGAGTCGATCCCGGTCGAGAAGGAAGCGGGCGCGAAGGTCGTGGCCGGGACCGTCAACCAGAGCGGGTCGATCCGCACCCGCGCGACGCAGGTCGGCTCCGACACGACGCTCGCGCGCATCGCGGCGATGGTCGAGCGCGCGCAGGCCTCGAAGCCGCCGGCGCAGCGCCTCGCCGACCGCGCGGCGCACTACCTCGTGATCGTCGCGGTCGCCTCCGGCGTGCTCACGTTCCTGTACTGGACGCTCATCGCGCGCGAACCCGTGCTCTTCGCGCTCACGCTCGCGGTCACCGCCATCGTCATCGCGTGTCCCGACGCCCTCGGCCTCGCGACGCCGACCGCGATCATGGTCGCCACGGACATCGGCGCGAAGCACGGCATCCTCTTCAAACAGGCGACGAGCCTCGAGCTTGCGTCGAAGATCCACGTCGTCGTCTTCGACAAGACCGGCACCCTCACCGAAGGAAAGCCGCGCGTCACCGACGTAATCGCCCTGCCGCCGCTCGACGACCGTGAGCTGCTCCGACTGGAGGCGGGAGCGGAGTCGCGCTCGGGCCATCCGGTCTCGAAGGCGCTCCTCGATGAAGCGACCCGGCGCGGCATCGAGGTGCCCACTCGGATCGACGAGTTCGAGGCCCTGGGCGGACGTGGCGTGCGTGCCCGCGTCGATGGTCGTCTCGTGGTGGTCGGGACCAGGCGGCTGATGGAGGAAAGCGGCATCCGCCTCGATGCGATCAGCGCGGCGCTCGACGACCTTCTGCGCGCCGGCAAGACCATCACGATCGTCGCCGTGGACGGCGAAGTAGCCGGCCTCGTCGCCGTGCGAGACACGCCGCGGCCCACCGCCCGTGCCGCCGTCGCGGGACTCCGGGCGATCGGGATCGAGGTCGCCATGCTCACCGGCGATAACCGGCAGACCGCAGAGGCAGTCGCCGGCGAGCTCGGCATCGAACGGGTACTCGCCGAGGTGTTGCCTGAGCACAAGGCGGAGGAAGTCAAGCGCCTGCACTCGGAAGGGAAGTTCGTGGCGATGGTGGGCGACGGAATCAACGACGCCCCGGCGCTCGCGCAGGCGGATCTTGGCATCGCGATCGGCGCGGGCACTGATGTGGCGATCGAGACCGCGGACATTGTGCTCATGCGCTCGGATCCCCGCGACGTGCTCGCCGCGATCCGCCTTTCGAAGGCGACCGTCCGGAAGATGAAGCAGAACCTGTTCTGGGCCGCGGCGTACAACCTGGTCGCGATCCCGGTGGCGGCCGGCGTCCTATATCCCGCGTTCGGGCTTCTGCTCCGCCCGGAGTTCGGCGCCTTAGCTATGAGCGCTAGCTCCATCACCGTTGTGACCAACGCGCTCCTCTTGCGTCGATCCGAACGCAGCCTCGCGCAGACGACCTAAGAGAAATCCCCTTCTTGCTCCCGCGGGTGGGCGAGTCGACGCGCCGAACCGAGAAAGAGCCGCGAATCCGCAGATCACGTCCCGAATTGCGTCTTGCGGATCGTGAGCGTACGGCGCTCGGCGCCACACCGCACATCGGCTGCGGCGGGACTGCCGTGGACCAACCGCAGCGCGCGCATAGGATGCGAGCAAACGCGGGAAGGAGTCTTGGATGTACGGGACGGTTGCACGGATGCGACTTAAGCCAGGAATGGAGGCGAAGCTCAAGGAAGACATGGCTCAGTACGACCAGCTCAAGATCTCGGGGTTTGTCAGCACGGTCGTGTATCGCATGGATCGCGACCCGAACGAGATCTACATGGCCGTCGCCTTCAAGGACAAGGAGAGCTACGTCGCGAACGCGCGGGATCCCAAGCAGGACGAGCGCTACAAGAAGATGCGCGCACTGCTCGCGGCGGATCCGGAGTGGCACGACGGCGAGATCATCCGATCGGAAATGGCGTAGCGACGCGCTTGGGTTGAGCGATGCCAGCGTGCTGCGGTAGGGATGGTTACGCGGAGCTCTTCGACGAGAAGAACGCGAGGAGCGACGCGCAAACCTATCTGAAGAAAGGATTGGATCCCACCGGTCAGCGGATGGTCGATGAGATCGTGAATCGAGGTGTCGCCGGGGCGAGCGTGTTGGAAGTCGGCGGCGGTATCGGCGCCCTCGAGATCGAGCTGCTCCGTGCGGGGGCGACGCGCGCGACCAATGTGGAGCTCGTGGATACGTACGAGCAGGCAGCCCGTGACCTGTTGGAAACCGTCGGCCTCACCGCCCGTGTCGATCGCACCGTCCTTGATTTCGCCCAGGATGGTGACCAGGTACCGCGCGCGGACATCGTGCTGCTTCATCGGGTGATCTGCTGCTATCCAGACATGGAAGCGTTGGTCGGCGTCTCGGCCAACCACGCGGCAAGAGTCCTGGCGTTGAGCTTTCCTGCCGACCGCTGGTGGTGGCGGGTCGGGCAATTGCTTAGCCGCATTTGGTTCCGGCTCCGCGGCTGCGCCTTCCGCCTCTACATTCACGACCCGCGCCGGATCCTCGCGATTGCCGAGTCCGCCGGTTTGCGTCCGGTCATGCAGCGGCGCGGGTGGGTGTGGCAAATCGCAGTGCTGGAGCGTTCGCTCTCGTAGTCCCGTCAGTGGTCGGGATCCGACTGGGTCTGCGCGCGAACTGGAGGCAGTTCGCGTTGCTCGTCGCCGTCAATGCCTTCGTCGGAGCGATGGTCGGGCTCGAGCGGGCGATCTTGCCGGTCCTCGGCGAGCAGGAGTCGGGGTCGCCTCGTGGGCCGCGCTCCTTACCTTCATCGCCAGCTTCGGCGCAACCAAGGCGGTGACCAACCTGGCCGCCGGCGCACTCGCGGACCGGGTGGGTCGAAGGCGGCTGCTCATCGCAGGCTGGCTCTTCGGCCTACCCGTCCCCGTGCTAATCATCCTCGCGCCCAACTGGGGCTGGGTCGTCGCCGCGAATCTCTTCCTGGGCGTGAATCAGGGCCTCTGCTGGTCGATGACCATCATCATGAAGGTTGATCTCGTGGGGCCTGCCCGCCGCGGGCTGGCCCTTGGGATCAACGAGTTCGCTGGCTACCTCGCAGTCGGTCTCGCCGCCTTCGCCGGGAGCGAGCTCGCGGCCGCCACCGCCCTACGACCGCAGCCCTTTCTCCTCGGCCTTGCGTTCGCCATCCTTGGTCTGGGGCTTTCGCTCGCAACCCGAGAGTCCGTCGAGCACGCGCGCGCAGAAGCGACGGACCGTCCGTCGGAGCCCCTTCCATCGCTGGGCGAGATCTTCGCGCGGACCACCTGGCGTGACCGTGCGCTCTCTGCTGCGAGCCAAGCCGGTCTGGTGAATAACCTCAACGACGGTGTCGCGTGGGGTCTGCTGCCGTTGCTCTTCCTCGCTTCGGGCCGTGATCTCCAACAGGTCGGCGTTCTGGCCGGTGCGTACCCCGCCGTTTGGGGCGTGGCGCAACTTGCGACCGGAGCCATGTCCGATGCATTTGGCAGGCGGTGGCTGATCGTCGGTGGAATGTTCGTACAGGCGGCCGCACTGGGTGTGCTCGCGATCGCGCCCGATTTCTGGCTCGCGCTCGTCGGCATGGCCGCTCTCGGTCTGGGCACGGCCTTGGTCTATCCCACGCTGCTCGCGGTCGTCTCCGATGTCGCACACCCACAATGGCGAGCGACCGCGACCGGCGTGTATCGCTTCTGGCGGGACGCGGGTTACGTGATCGGAGCGCTCGTCGCCGGAATCGTCGCGGACCGGCTCGGTCTGAATTGGGCCGTCGGGGTCGTGGCCGCCCTGACACTGGCTTCGGGTCTCGTGACGCTCGGTCGACTTCCCGAAACGCGTGCGCCTGGAGAATCGAGAGCGCTCGCCCCGGAGCCTTGGTGACGCACAGAGCGTGATCTGTGGAGTGTCCGTCGCGAGACCTAGCGCCCTCTTCGTCGCTCTATCTCGTCGTGTTGAGAGGACCTTTGACCCGCCGGTCGTGAGTCCGACGGACGCATCTCCTACGCTCGCATCCGGCGTACCGTCTCTGAGGGAGGTCTTCATGTGATGCCATATATGAACGGCTATTGGTTCGGTTTCGGCGGACTCTTGATGCTGCTCTTTTGGGTCTTCGTGATCGCGGGAATCGTCTGGGCAGTCCTGACGCTCTCGCGACAACAGCATGCCCGCGGAGGGGATAGCGGTGCCCTTCGGATCCTCGAAGAGCGACTGGCGCGTGGCGAGATCGACACGGAGGAGTTCCGCACTCGGCGCGCCGCGATCGAAGAGACGAAGCGATGACCGCCCAGCGGGTCGCCGGCTCGGTGGCAGTGGTGTCGGGCATCCTTCTGCTCCTCGGCATCGCCGCATTGGCGATCGGCCAAGCCGCCGGTGGTGCGAGCGCATTCCCGAACGGGTCTTGGCAGATAGGCCCCGGCATGATGGGCCAAGCGCCCATGGGTCCCGGGATGATGGGCTTCGGCAACGCCGGCCCCGCCGCGTCCGCCATTCCCGGCGCAACCGAGGTGCGGGTAGTGGCCCTGAACTTCAGCTTCACGCCCAGCGAGATCCGCGTCCCGCACGCGACGGAAGTGAATCTGACGCTAAGCAACCCCGCAGCAAACGGCGTAATGCACGACCTCACTGTGCCGGCGCTCGGGATCCACATCGTGGCGAACCCCGGCGAAACCAAGACAGTTGGCCTTCGCGGGCTGCCCCCAGGACGCTACGACGCGTACTGCAGCGTGCCCGGGCACGCTGATCAGCGTATGCGCGCGGCCGTCCTCGTGGAGTGACGACGGACCCGCGCGCGATGAATCCGGATGTAAGCGCCATCGTCCCCTCCGCCTGATGCAGGGCTGAGGTGCTCCTTCCGTTCGTCGACCAGATCGCGGGTCGGGTCAGCCCGCCCGGCGACGAGAGCGAGGTCCGCACGCAGAAGACCTTGCTCGTGCTCTCAGCGCTGCTGTTTATCCCGCCGGGCCTGGTGTGGTCGGCGATCTACTTCATCTATGGCGAGCGGCTGTCGGCTGCCATCCCGTTCGCGTATGTCATCGTCAGCTTGCTGGGGCTGGCGACCTTCCTAATCACGGGCTGGTTCGCGCTCCTGCGATGGATCGAGCTCGTGCTCATCCTAGCGCTGCCCTTCGCCTTGCAGCTCACCCTGGGCGGGTTCGTGCCGTCCAGCGGGGTCGTGCTCTGGTCGCTGCTCGCACCGATCGGCGCACTCGTCTTCGGCGCACCACGCGCGGCACTCTGGCTGCTGGCATTTCTTGCCCTCGTCGCGACCGCCGGTGTTCTCGAGGGCAGCCTGCGCGGGACGAACGCACTCCCGGAGTGGTTGCGTACGACCTTCTTCGTTCTCAACATCGCCGCGATCAGCACGCTCGCGGTCACGCTCCTGGCCGTCTTCAACCGCCAGCGCGACCAAGCCATGCACCTACTGGCCGCGGAGCAGGAGCGTTCGGAAGGTCTGCTGCTCAACATCCTTCCGAAGCAGATCGCGGACCGCCTCAAGGCCGGTGAACGTCGCATCGCCGACTCGCACGCACATGCGACCGTACTCTTCGCCGACCTCGTTGGCTCGACCGCCCTCGCCTTAGAGCTCACGCCGGACGCGCTCATCGGCGTCCTCAACGACGTCTTCTCTCATATCGATGACCTCGCCCAGCGCCACGGCGTCGAGAAGATCCGCACCATCGGGGACAACTGGATGGGTGTGAGCGGCGTGCCGCTTTCACGCGCGGATCATGCGCTCGCGGCGGTCCGCATGGCGCTGGATGTGCGGGACTTCATCGAGCGCTACCGCACACCTGAGAGGCGCAGCCTCGCGGTGCGCATCGGCCTGAACTCCGGACCGCTGGTCGCGGGCGTCATCGGGAAGCACAAGTTCGTTTACGACATCTGGAGCGACACCGTGAACACGGCGAGTCGCATGGAGTCCCAGGGGATGGCCGGCCGCGTTCAGGTGAGCGAGACGACGTACGCGCTCGTGAAGGACGACTTTGTCTGCGAAGAGCGCGGTGCGATCGATGTTCGCGGCCGTGGGCCGCTGACCACCTACTTCGTGCTCGCCGCGCGCTAACGCGGGCGACGCGATCCGTCCCGCGGAATCGGGAAAGAGAGCGCTCCAGGGCGGAAGACTGCCTGACCGCTCGCCCGATAGGCACTGCGATGGCCGCAGAGATCAAGCCATCGCTATTTCTCTGGGGCCCGCCTAGTATCCGGTCGGCCGTCAGCTCGATTCGACTCGGGTGACGGGAGGGGGGGATCTTCAATGGTCACGAGACGTGAGGTGCTGCGCCGCGGCATGGGTGCCGCCGCCGCGTTGACCGCCGGACCATTTCTCGCTTCGTGCGCACCCGCAGGCTCGTCTGCCGCAACGGCGACGGCTCCGGTCCCGACTGCGACGGCAACGCTGGCGCCGCCGGAGACGACCTCGATCCGGCTTGCGGCTGGCGCATGCGACAGCGCGATCTTTGGGGCCGAGCGCTATCTCCGCGAGGAAGGCTTCACCGACGTGAAGTTCACTGACGCGGTCACCACCACGGCGATCGCGGCAGGTAACGCCGACATTGGCAACGCATTCCCGCAGGCGGTCTTCAACTCGGTCGAGAGCGGCCCGAAGGTTGTCGCGCTAGGTGGGCTCCACCCCGGATGCAATGAGATCTGGGCGCAGCCGGGCATTGCCTCGCTGAAGGATCTCAAGGGGCGCACCATCTCCGTAACTTCCAAGGCTCTTACCAACCTGCCATACAGCTGGATGGCGATGGCGCTCAAGCAGGCCGGAGTCGACCCGAAGGATGTGAATTTCGTCGTGCAGGCCGACGCCGACGTGCTGAAGCTCTACCTCGATGGCAAGAGCGACGTGATGTACGTGGCCACGACGGCAGCCGCTGCGCTGAAGGCGAACCCCGCGAATAAGGGACACGTGATTTTCTCGCAGGTTATGGACGAGCCCTGGAAGAGCACCAACTGCTGCTTCATCATCGCGAGCGAGCCGTGGTATCGCGCGAACCCGATCGCCGCGAAGCGTGCGATGCGCGCGATCTATCGCACCGCGGACACCCTCACCGCCGATCGCAGCGATGCGGCGAAGCTCGCCGCGGATAAGGGACTCTTTGGCGGCGCGGCGGCGCTCGCGAACATAACTGTTGCGGCGAACATGGTGCCTCTCGACTGGCGCACGTACGACCTCGAGAAGGCGGTCCGCTTCTACGCACCGCTGCTCACGGACGTCGGCCTTCTGAAAGCGAGCACCGACGACTTGCTCAAGGCGATCGATCTCACGATCTTCAAGGGGCTGTCGACCGAGCTGAAGAAGTAGGCGCGGCTAGAAGCTGATGTTTCGGTCAGCCTCCATCACCATGCGCGTGTGGGTCGGCGGTGTCATGTACTCGGCTTTGATCGCTGCGAGGTCCGGCTGCGAGACCCCACGGGCCTCAGCGCAACCCTTTCAGACGTAGATCTTGACCCCGGCGGCGACGCAGCCGGAAAGCAGCTCGACTAGAGGCGGAACGCCAACGCCCCGGACGTGATCCGCCGCGCCGGGCTTGAGCAGCTCGATCGCATCGCCGGCCATCGCGATGCTCGTATCGATCTCGTTCTTGACCGCGCCGTTCACGGCCATGTGGAAACCGAGGCTGGCGCGGGTTGGATCATCGGGACCAGCCACGGTCGTGATCAGTAGTTTCGCCATCAGACTCCTCCCACTGTTCATCGAAAAACGCTAGACGCGCAGTATCCTCCGGGCCATTCATTCGAGCGCGAACGGAGGTCGTTAGGGTGACTGCGCAACAGATCGGAGTGGCGCGGATCGATCGCGATGAGCTTCGTCGGTTCATCTCCGAGAAGTACAGCGAAGTCGCCACCAACCCCGAACTCGGATTCCACTTTCACACCGGTCGACCCTTGGCCCTAATGCTCGGCTACCCCAGCGAACTCATCGACCGCGTTCCGGCGACAAACCTCGCGTCATTCGCCGGCACGGGGAACCCCTTCTTGTTCGGCGATCTTAGCGCGGGCGAACGCGTGGTCGACGTCGGCTGCGGCGCGGGCGTTGACACCCTGATCGCCGCGCAGCAGGTCGGGCCGAGCGGTCGGGTCGTCGCCGTCGATATGACGGCGGAGATGCGGGAGAGGACGCAAGAAGGCGCACGCGAGATGGGACTCTCCAACGTCGACGTCCGCGAAGGCTTCGCGGAAGTGCTGCCCGTCGATGACGGCTTCGCGGACGTCATCATCAGCAACGGGGTGGTCAACCTGTGCCCCGATAAGCGCGCGGTGTTCGGCGAAATGCTCCGTGTCCTCAAGCCCACCGGGCGGATCCAGATCGGAGACATCCTCGTGCATAAAGAAGTTCCTCAGGATGCGAAGGACGACATCGCGCTCTGGAGCGGCTGAATTGCCGGGGCTCTGCTGGATGCAGAGTGGCGCGTGCTCCTCGAACAGACCGGCTTCACGGACATCGTTATGTCTAATGAGGTCGACGTGTTCGCCGGCAGCAAGCACGAAAGTGACGCCAAGGACTTCGAGACGCGCGGCGTGACCGTTTACGCGCGCAAACCAGCTTGAGCTGACCGAAGGCGGCCTGCCGCCCCCCTTCATTTCGTTCCTTGGGCCGCTTTTCTGACGCGTGTTTTCGAGTTATGAGCGGCCCGAGTCGTGCTCAGAAGTCGTGCTAGGCAGCTTCTCTCGACCTCATCTCTTTCAAGGGAACGGCGAATCAAGAGCTGCTAGCGACCTCGCCTAGACTCCGCCACGTTGCTCTCTCGGAGGGCGAGCGAACATCATTGTGATGAGGGACGGGACGATGGCGACGCTGCACAACGTGCGAGTCGACAACGCGCGGGCGACCGCGGAGAAGGCGAAGGCCGATCCAAGCGCGGCCCAGTTGAGTGTGGATCTCGTCGGCGACTGGCGCACCGACGAGACCAAGGCGCAGTTCGGCGGAACGGTGAAGTACGCAAGGGGCGAGACGACTTTCGAGGCCGACTTCCCTGCGTTCCTGAGCGGAGACGGTCGCGCTCCGTCCCCCCTCATCTACTGCTTCTGGGGTGCCCTCTCCTGCTACGCGTCGACATATGCGATGCAGGCGGCGATGGTCGGCATGAAGATCAAGAGCCTGCGCGCACGCCTTCGCCTCCAGGTCGACTTTCGTCCCGCGCTCGGCGTCGCCGAGGTGCCCCCACTCAATGCGTTCGCGTTCGAGCTCGATGTCGCGACCGACGCGTCGGAGGACGAGGTCGCGCGGGTGAAGCGACTTGCGGACGAGCGTTGCCCCGCGATCTGGGCGATGGACAACCGTGTGGCGCATACGACCGAGGTCCGGCGAACGTAAGGCGGGCGGCCCAGTAGGCTGACGAACGTGAAGGGCGCTGCGGACGATTCGGGCCTTCGGCTCGCAGAGCTCGTCGCGGCGTTCACGCTGGCGGTCGACCTCGGTCTCGGTCAGCCGATGGAGCATGTCCTGCGGTCATGGCTCATTGCCGCTCGTCTCGGGGACCACGTCGGCATCAAACGTGACGAGCGCGGCGCGCTCTACTATGTCGCCACTCTTGCGTGGGTCGGCTGCGTCGCGGACACGCCTGAACTGTCCGCGTGGTTCGGTGACGACATCGCCTACCGGCACGACGGCTATGAGCTCGACCAGTCCGGTCTGCCGCTCGTCGGATTCATGCTCCGGCACGCCGGAGCCGGCCGCCCATCTCTGCGACGCCTTCGGGTCGCCGCCAGTCTCATGGCCGCCGGACGGAGTGCGATCGAAGCCGTTATCCACTCCCACTGCCTCGTCACGGCAACGATGGCCGACCGGCTGGGGCTCGGCGTTGAGGTGCGCGACCCGCTGAACCAGTTCTTCACGCGGTGGGACGGCAAAGGTGTGCCGCTCGGCGTTGCGGGCGACGCGATCGCGCTGCCAATGCGTCTGTATCAGCTCGCCGATGTCGTGGAGGTGGTGCAGCGCGTCGAGGGGACGCGGGCTGCGGTCACTGTCGCGCGCGAGCGGCGCGGAACGCAGTTCGATCCCGCGGTCGTTGCCGCCTTCGCCGCCGTCGCGGATGACGTGCTCGGTGATCCCGTGATCGACACCGACTGGCAGATGCTCATCGCAGACGAGCCGTCGTTGCAGCAACGCCTCTCCGAGGATGAGTTCGACGTGGCGCTCGAGGCCGTTGCCGACTTCACGGATCTACGCTCGCCGTCGCGTGCCGGTCATTCGCGCGGGGTCGCCGACTTGGTGTCGACAGCCGCAGCCTATGTGGGGCTTCCCGAGGCTGAGGTCGTGGCACTCCGGCGCGCGGGCCTGCTGCACGACATCGGATTGCACGGTGTCCCCGCAACGATCCTCGAGAAGCCGGGTCCGCTCTCGCGATCCGAATGGGAGCGCATGCGGATGCATGCCTACTACACCGAGCGAGTGCTGTCGCGGCCACCCGTACTTGCCCGGCTCGGCGCGATCGCCTCGTTGACCAATGAGCGCTGCGACGGCTCGGGTTATCACCGCGCCCTCACTCGGCCCGCGATTCCCGTCGGGGGTCGGCTACTCGGCGCAGCGTGCGCATACCGCGCGATGATCGAGCCGCGTTCCTACCGACCTGCGATGACCCCGAAGCAGGCTGCGACGGAACTGCGTCGTGACGTGCGTGCGGCGCGCTTCGACGTGGACGGTGTCGACGCCGTCCTCGCGGCAGCGGGACAAAGCCAGGGCAAGCGACGAAGCGGACCCGCCGGGCTGACCCCTCGCGAGGTCGAGGTCCTGGCGCTGATTGCCCGCGGTGCATCCAACCGCCAGGTGGCGCAGGCACTCGGCATCTCTGCGAAGACGGCGGGCACCCACATCGAGCGCATTTACAGCAAGATCGGCGCGTCGACGCGGTCCACGGCGACGCTTTTCGCGATGCAGCACGGCCTCCTCGACACGTTCGAGCCGCTCGATTTGTAGGGCGAACTCCTGACGACCGGCGTGGTGGCGGTCACTACCGTCCGTCACACGCTCAGGAACGAAAGGAGCACGACGATGAAGAAGGCTGTTGAGTTGGTCGCCGAGGCGAAGGCGAAGATCGAGAACCTCGATGTTGCTGGGGTCGACAAGGAGCGCGCTGCGGGCGTGCTGCTCGTCGATCTGCGTGAACCAGCTGAGCTCGCCGAGTCGGGACGCATCGCGGGTTCGGTCAACGTGCCACGCGGCATGCTCGAGTTCCGCGCCGATCCGACGAGCCCGTACCACCAGGAGGGCTTCGAGCCGGAGCGCCGCATCATCCTTCACTGCGCGACCGGGGGACGCTCGGCGCTTGCGGCCGCCGCGCTCACGGACATGGGCTACACGAACGTTGCTCACCTCGACGGCGGGTTCAAGGCGTGGGTCGCAGCTGGGCGCCCGGTCGAATCTGCGACCACCGCGGCGAGGTAGGCGTCGCATCGTGTTTGGCACCGCGACGGAACGTCAGCACGCGTCGCCACCGCGGCGTGCCGATGAGCTCGTCGATATCACGCTGCCAGACCACGAGGGACGCGTGGTGCGACTTGGAGATCTCTGGCGCGACCGCCCTGCGGTGCTGGTCTGGCTGCGCCACTACGGCTGAACGTTCTGCCGTGCACATGCGGTGCAGTTGCACCGTGACCGCGCCAGCTTTGCGGAGGCAGGCGCGCGCCTGGTCCTGATCGGCCAGGCCACGCCGCCTCACGCAGCGCATTTCCGCCGCACCCAAGGGATCGACCTGCCCGTGCTCGCCGACGCAGAGCGCCTGACCTATAAGGCAGCAGGCGCGAAGGTCGCAACCATGGACGAGCTGCTTGGGCCCCTCGTCGTCGCCAAGGGCGTCATGGCCATCGCGAAACACGGCGTGTTTCAGGGCCGCACGATCGGTGACTTCGCCCAGCTCGGCGGCGCGATGATCATCGATATCGACGGCACCATCATCTGGTCGCACATGTCCGAGGACGCGAGTGACATCGCGTCGGCCGTGCACATACTCGCGGCTCTTCAGTCGAATCGCCTGAGCGCGCCTGCTCGCCCCGGCCCGGCTGTCGACGGCGTGTAGCACCGCACGAAATGGCTGGTCTGCTGCCCGCCGCATCGTTTTCACAAGGCCGCTTCTCTGACGCGCATTTTCGCTCAGAACCGGTATCAGTTGGTGCGTAAACAAATCGCTAGGCCACTTCTCTCGACCCCATCGCTTTCAAGGAAGAGGTCAGGGGTTCGAATCCCCTCCGGGCGACAGCAAGCATTTTTCCGCTGCTCTCGGCCCGGCGCATCAGGGCGGTCGTCGTCATGCAATATGCGTGTCCTCGTGTACGACACACCGCTCACGATCGACCAGCTCCTGACCCAGCTCGCGGACCAGCCGAAGGCTATCGCTGCGCTTACCGAAGGTCTGCCGCGAGCTCGATTGCACCGTTCACCGAGTCGCGGCGAGTGGTCCCTCAACGATGTGCTTGCCCATCTCCGTTCATGCGGCGACATGTGGGGCAAGTACATCGCGACGATCATCGACGAAGACCGGCCGACGATCCGAGCGATGAATCCCACGACCTGGATCAAGAGCACGAACTATCCCGAACTGGAATTCGCGCCCTCGTTCCGCGCATTTACGAAGCAGCGTGCCGAGCTGTTAGCGCTCCTGCGACCGTTGCCAAAGGCCGGCTGGTCACGTAGTGCCACGGTGACGGGCGCCGGAGCGCCACGCGAACGGACGGTGCTGGAATACGCGCGGTGGCTCGCCAATCACGAGCGATCCCACCTAAGACAAATCGCGAGCATCGCCGATGGATCAGCGAGGAGGACCGC
Organism: Chloroflexota bacterium; assembly: GCA_038040345.1. Taxonomy (GTDB): domain Bacteria; phylum Chloroflexota; class Limnocylindria; order P2-11E; family P2-11E; genus 3-1-20CM-2-70-9. Next base: position 262,472 of record JBBPIQ010000001.1, on the reverse strand, counting down.
ATGACCGACCAGATCAGCCCGAAGCAGTTCCGCGAGTCTGAGGGCGTCGAGGACTGGCGCGTACTAGGCGACGGCGCGAACGCGTACTTCCGGACCGGGTCGTTCGCGACGGGCGCCCGGCTCGTGCAGGCGATCAGCGAGTTGCCGGGCATCGACGACCTTCGACCGGACGTTGACGTGCGTGACGACGGCGTGACCGTGCGCATGGTCGCGTTCATCGAGGGCTACGGCGGGATGCTCCGGAGCCACGTCGAGCTGGCACGCCAGATCTCGGCAGCTGCCCGAAAGTTGGGCCTCTCTGCCGACCCGTCGGCGGTCCAGAGTCTGCTTGTCATCCCGGGCGCGCCCGCTATCGCTGAGGTGATGCCGTTCTGGCGTGCTGTGCTCGGGTATGAGCCTCGCCGCGACAGCCCCGCTGAAGACATCGTCGATCCGCGTGGCCGTGGGACGCCGTTCTGGTTCGAGCAAATGAAGAAGCCGCGCCCGGACGGCGGCGGCGCGATCCACCTCGCGGTATGGGTGCCGTACGAGCAGGCGGAGGCCCGCGTCGCGGCGGCGCTCGCCGCTGGTGGCCGGATGGTGCGCGACGAGTTCGCGCCCTCATGGTGGACGCTGGCCGACGCGGCGGGCAACGAGGCCGACATCGCCACCACGAAGGGCCGCGACTGAGCTAGCGATGCGCTCGATCTGCTTGAAGTGCGTGCGTTCGTGGCGCGCGATCCGCTGCCCATAGAACAGGACGGTCCGCTCGTAGGGCTGCCCCCATGCCATCACCGTTGCCGTGCGTGACCAGCGTTTGCGCGGCAACGGCTCCAGGACTGCCAATAGATCGGCGCGTTGTCTGGTAAAGGAATTGAACGACGGCCGGAACTGCAGTTGCGGATAGTCCGTCTTCTTCATCCAGCGGCGAGGATCCATACCCTGGAGCGTCGGCCTGTCCTCGGCCATGATCGCCGCGATGCAGTTGCCCCACACATCTGCACATGCGCGGAGATGGGCAAGCACATCGTTCGCAGACCACTCATCGCGGGTGGGGGCCGTCTGCAATTGAGCCGGTGTCAGACGAGTGGTCAACACGCCGATGCGTGTTGGCGTTTCTGCAAGCAGTGTGAGCACCTCCGCGATCGTGAGTTCTTCGCGAGCGCTCATCCGACAGGTCGGTGCTCGTAAAAGTCCAGTACCCGCATGGCACGAAGGGTGTTCCAGCGGCTGGGCTTGCCCTCTCCTTCGTCGATGTCGAAGTACACCGCACCGGGATGCGGATTCTCCAAGGGCCATCGTCCGTCTTCCGAGCGTTTGCTCTTGACGAGATCGATAGCCTCGCCCCATCGCTCGTCCGGTTCGACACCGGCACTCCGCAAGTAGTCGAGGCCACGCAGAACGTCGTAGAAGTAGCGCGGCGGAAATGAGAAGCGGAGCCACTCCGGATCCACCACATCGCCGGTCGACAGCCGGCGGAACATGCGACGGTCGAGGAGGTACGCCTCTCCCTTGCGGCGTGCAGCCGTCAGCCCGGGCGAGGCTCCCACAGCTCGCTCGTGTTCCAGCAGGCCCTCAAGCACGTCGATCGTGCTGTGGAACGACGACCGCGTGGAGCCCCTCTCCGCTTCGCAGTTCCATCCGCCATCACTCAGCTGTTCACTGAGGAGCCGATCGACGATGCCGCTCACGTCCTGGCCGAAGTACGAGCCTATCGCCACGGCCTTCCCGTTGATGCACGGCTCGACCTCTCCTGAGAAGTACGCCTGGCCGGCGTGCTCCCATTTGGCGTTGTCACGGACCAGGGCCACCGCGCGGTGCGCCTGCGCGCTCATTGGGTCGAGGCCCATGTATCGCAGCAGCAACAACGTGTGCGTGGTCGAGGTCCACTCGGGGAAAAGAGTGCCTCCCCACTGCCCATCCGGCCCCTGAAGGGCGAGAAGGCGCGCGCCCCATCCTTCCGAGGCGACCTTCGAGCGCTCCGCGGCGACGACATCGGCAGGCTCGCGAGTGAGGTCGCGCATCACCTGCCAACGGATAGAAGGATCCGAGTCAAGCAGCCAATCCACAACGGTCACGGGCGCACCCCCCGGTCAGATTCGATCAACGTCTCGCCGAGCACCGGAGACTACAGATCACGCGGGCTCGAGGACTACCGGCGGTGATCCTGGTTCAGGTCGGCGTTGAGAAGTGCGCCTAAGGTTCTGGCGGACGCGCGACCGACGATCGGACGCACGCTCTCTTCGACGGTGCGAACGCATGAAAGCCGAAACGCACCCAGGCTCGGCCCGCTCGCGAGTGGGGTGCTCACGAAACAATTGTGGAGCGCATCGACTACCGCACCGCGAACTCGGTCGGTCTGATCGGGCGACAGCTTTCGCGTCAGCGCGAAAGGCGGCACGGTCCGCTCGGCGATCACGGACGCCTCAACGCGGGACAAATCTTCGACTGAGTCGATGTCGTACCACCTCGTGACCGTCTGAACTTCAGCATCACTCGCCGGCTCTGACTCATATCCAAGCCCCTTCAACAAGTCTGCAGCGAGCCGGAGCGCGAGGTTGGAGCTCAGGGAGAGTCGGAGTAGGTCGCCTCGGTAATCGATCTCCGCGTGGTTGACCCCCTCGAGACCTTCAACACGCGCCAGCACGGGCGCGATGCGAGAGCCTCAGCCGAGGCCCGGCGCGGCGCTTCAGGCCAGACCGCGTAAGCGGAGCGTGACCTCTGTCACTGGCCTCATCTTGCTGCGAGCATGGGTTTCGTGGCCACGCGCTTGGGTTCGCTGCGCGCCGGCGGAGAGCAGATGCCCGAGGTTCGCGAGCCGCGCGGCTGCCTTCGGCTCGAGCTGGTAATAAATCCAGGTCCCGCGACGCTCTGAGCTCACCACACCGGCCTCGCGCAATACCTTCAGGTGATGCGAGACGGTGGGCTGGCTCACCCCGCAACAATCGGTGAAGTCGCACGCGCAGACCTCGCCGTCGGAAGCCAGTTGTTGAACGATCGCGAGCCGTGTGGGCTCGGCGAGCGCTTGCAGGATCTTGACGTCGTCCATGCAGGCACTATATCGACCAACTTGGATATTGACAAGCATCAATACCGTGACGCATCCTGCGGCTGGCGGTAGGCCACAGGAGCATCGAGGTGGACAAGAGCGAGCATCCCATCGCGGTCATCGGCGCCGGCCCGGTCGGCCTTGCCGCCGCGGCGCAACTGGTAAAGCGAGGGGCGACTCCGCTCGTGCTCGAGGCGGGACCTGCCGTGGGCACGAGTGTTCTCGGCTGGGGCCAAGTTCGGATCTTCTCGCCGTGGAAGTACAACGTGGATGCTGCCGCGCGTGAGCTGCTCGATCGAGGAGGTTGGACCTCACCGAATGGTGAGGACTACCCGACCGGACGCGAACTTGTCGACGCCTATCTCCGCCCGCTTGCGGCAACTCCCGAGATTGCTCCTCATCTCCGTCTGCGTCACCGCGTGACCGCGATCACACGCCTGGGCTACGACAAAATGAAAACCACGGGTCGCGAGGACGCTCCCTTTGCGATCACCGTCGCGACACCGTCCGGTGAGCAGCAAATCCTCGCCCGCGCCGTCATCGACGCATCCGGTACGTACACCCTTCCGAACCCTTTGGGCGCGAGCGGAACTCCAGCACGAGGTGAGGCGCAGGCGGCGGATCTGATCTTCTACGGGATCGCGGATGTACTCGGTCGCGAGCGAACGCGCTACGCCGGCCGCCGCGTTCTCGTCGTCGGGAGCGGGCACTCCGCATTCGATGTGCTCATCGATCTCGCGCGACTCGCTGAGGCCGAACCGCGCACCACGATCACCTGGCTCGTTCGCCGTCCATTCGCTGATTCGAAGTACGGCGGCGCCGCGAACGACGCGCTTCCGGCACGCGGCGCGCTCGGCACTCGCATGCGCGAGCTCGTGGAGCGTGGCGTTGTTCGCCAGCAGGTCTTGCGGATCTCCGAGCTGCGTTCGACCCCGGATGGCGTCTACGTCAGCGACGGCGATCGCGAACTGGGTCCGTTCGACCAGATCATCGGGACGACCGGCTTCCGTCCGGACCTCGCGCCGCTGCGCGAGCTACGAGTGCGCCTCGATGACATCCTGGAAGCGCCGCCGGCGCTGGCGCCGCTGATCGACCCGAACGTCCACAGCTGCGGGACTGTCCCGCCGCATGGCGCGCGCGAGCTCGAGCATCCGGAGAAGGACTTCTACATCGTGGGCATGAAGAGCTACGGGCGCGCGCCGACCTTTCTCATGCTCACGGGATACGAGCAGACGCGCTCCATCGCGAGCGCGCTGGTTGGTGACGCGGCCGGCGCCGCCAAAGTTGAGCTGGTGCTGCCGCAGACCGGCGTCTGCTCAGGCGGTCCCGGCAGCGACTGCTGCGACGACGCGGCGACCGACTGCGGCTCACCGACCAGCGCGTGTTGCGGGACCAGCGACACGGTCATCCCACTGACCGCACTCACCGCGGCGTCGACCCGTTAGCTCTTCGCCTTCGGGCGTTTCGCGGCAGCGCCGAGGGAACACCACTCTTTCACCATCGCCCTGAGTTCCGCGGCACGCGCGCTCGCCTCTTTCTCGTCGCTGATGCGCATGCGCTTCACGGTCCCCCCTTGCAGGTGTGGGTAGCGTCCTTGAAGCCGGCCGCCGCGCATGAGCCTCAGATTCACACCCGGCTCGCTGTACCGGACGAACGCCGCGAAATCGCCGCTCTTGCTCGATGAGAACGTCACTCCGTACTGGACGCGCTCGCTCATGCTCGCGTCCGCGCCGAGGATGACGTCACGTAGGCGTCGCATCGCGCTCTCTGATGGCGGCTTCGTCGTCTTGAACCAGCGCTCGACCTTAGCGGACTGGCGCGGCAATTAGTCCCTGCTTCCGAATCATTCGCGTTGTCTTCCCACGCGTGTCGGAAGCGGCAACAGCGGGAACGCGTAAAAGAGCGCGGTCAGCGCATAGACCGCAAGGCTGGCGATCGGCGCCACGAAAGCCAGTGCAATGCCCAGGCTGTACGCCCCGAGTCCTATTGGAAACAACCGGCCTTCTTGGCGAAGCCGTCGCGCGGCCGTCTTGTCGCCTACGAGCCTGTGGTCGTGGGTCGCGTAGAGGAAGACTCCCGTGAAGGCGATCGCGATGAGGACCGCGCCAAGCCCATAAACCACGAGCGCCGCCGTGGCGCCTCGCTCCGAGAGGATGTACTGGTCGACGAGCGCAGTCGGGAACGGGACGATCCCGACAGCGACTAGCAGCAAGAGGTTGAGGTAGAGGAAGCGTCGGTCGACGCGCGTGACGTGCTCAAGAAGCGTGTGGTGATTCACCCAGATGATTCCGATCGTGAGGAAGCTCACGAGATACGCCGCGTACGCAGGCCAGAGGTGCAGGAGCGCCGCGGGAAGATCGGTGGTATCGGGAGGCACACGGAGCTCCAGCACGAGCAGCGTTGCCGCGATCGCGAACACGCCGTCGCTGAACGCCTCGAGCCGGCTCGTACGCACAGGTACAGTCTGAACGAGCCTCAGACAACGATGCTCGCGACAGGGTCCGAATCCGTACGGCTACCGCGAGCTGCGCGTTCGCGTAAGGCAGAGCCGCGTCCATGTCCATACCATCACCAGCCGTGACTGAAACGGCGCAGTCTCTCCTCGCCGAAGGCTCGCTGCGGACCATCCAGTCCGAGATCGAGAAGCGCCACGACGAAAGCGTCGGACGGCTCCAGGAGTGGGTGAAGCACCCGGCCCTGGCCGCCGAAGATCGTGGCATGGACGAGGGCTGCGATCTGATGATGCGGATGCTGCGCGACGCCGGCTTCCAGACGGCCTCGCGTATCGAGACCGACGGTCATCCCGGCGTCTTCGCGACCCTCGACGCCGGCGCGGTGAAGACCGTCGCCGTCTACTTCATGTACGACGTCAAGCAGGCCGATCCTGCTGAGTGGTCATCGCCGCCGTTCACCGCCGCGATCGTCGACAGGCCTGGATTCGGGAAGGTGCTCATCGGTCGGGGTGCGGTGAACCAGAAGGGTCCCGAGGCGGCGTTCCTCGCGGCGCTGCACGCGATCCAAGGGGCGGGGAAGAAGCTGCCGGTGAACATCGTCCTTGTCGCGGAGGGCGAGGAGGAGATCGGATCGCCGCACTTCCGCCAGGTCGTCGCGCGTCCGGAGGTGAAGGCCGCTCTCAAAGGCACGATCGGCGTCTTCATGCCATCGGCCTTTCAAGACCCCGACGGCAGCGTCTCGATCTTTCTCGGCGCGAAGGGCGTGGTCGAGTGCGAGCTCATCGCGAGCGGCGAGAAGTGGGGGCGCGGCCCGACGAAGGACGTGCACTCGTCGAATCGAGCCCGTCTCGACAGTCCCGCGTTCCGCCTCGTCCAAGCCCTCGCGACCCTCGTCAACGCCGACGGCGATCCGGCGATCGATGGGTTCGGCCGCGAGGCGAAGACCGCCACCGCAGCGGAACGTGCCCTGCTCGATGAGGCAGCTAAGAAGATGAGCGAAGCAACGTCGAAGTCGCTCGTCGGGGCAAAGCGCTGGGCACACGATCTTCCCTGGCGTGCGACGCTCGAGCGCTTCATGTTCACGCCGACCGTGAATATCGAAGGCCTCGTCGCGGGCTACACGGGCCCGGGCGGAAAGACCGTCATGCCGCACCGCGCGGTCGCGAAGCTCGATCTACGGCTGGTGCCGGACATGACCTATGACGGCGCGATCGCAGCGCTCAAGGCGCACCTCGCGAAGCGTGGTTTCGGCGACATCGAAGTGAACCCCAGCGGCGGCTACGATCCGACGACCACTGCCGCCGATGCGCCGATCATCAAAGCGATGATCGCAGTGCTAAAGCGAAGCGGGATCGATCCGGTCGTGCTTCCGCGTCTCGCGGGCTCGTATCCCGGCTACGTTTTCACCAACCCGCCGATCAGTCTCGCCGCCGGCCACTACGGTCTTGGACATGGCAGCGGGGCGCACGCGCCCGACGAGTACTTCGTGATCGAGCCATCGAATCCGAAGGTCAGCAGCTGGGACGGAGCCGTCGCCTCGCACGTCGCGTACCTCTACGAGCTAGCCGCCCTAGACGGGTAGTCGGCTCACGATCCAAGCGATCGTGTCATCGATCACCGTCGCGCCGCTCGGCTCGTTGTGCGTCTCGTGGTGGAGCCCTGGGTAGACACGACGCGTCACGTTCGCCCGTCCTTCAAGTGATCGGCTGGCCGCTTCGGGCACGATCGGATCGTCCGCGCCATGCAGAACGTATGTAGTGACGGGTAGCGGTGCGCCATCGGCGAGCGCGGCTTTCACGCGGTCCTGCTCGCGGAACAGGGAAACGCCGAGCCGCGTGGTCGTCCGATGAACGGCGAGCGGATCGGCCAGGTATGCCGCCTCGACAGCCGGGTCGCTCGAGAGCCCGCCCCTTGGGAACGTGTTCGCGATCGCGAAGCGGGGGACGGTGCCGCCGAGGATCTCCGCGAGCCTGCGTTTCCAGCCGGGCACCGCCGCATCGATCGCCGGCGCCGAAAGAACGAGAAGGTCGGGTAACGCGCGCGGCGGATCCGCGAGCGTGTACCCCAGTGCGATGAGCCCGCCCATCGAGTGCCCGTAGAGCACCACCGGAAGTCCGTCGGCCGCCGCGCGAACCTCGGTAAGACGGTCTTCGAGGTCGTCGTGATACTGCGACCAGCGATCGACGTAGGCGCGATGCCCGCCCGATCCGCCGAACCCGCGCTGGTCGTAAGCGTGCGTTGTGATCCCTGCGCTCGCAAGCTGCGTTGCGACGTGCGGGTAGCGGCCCGCGTGCTCCGCGATGCCGTGCACGAGGAGCAGATGTGCGCGTGGTGTGCCCACCGCCGGCCACTCGTATTCGCGCAAGTCGAGGCCGTCACGTGCGCGCACGACGGCGAATCTGCCGCCGGTCCCTCCCCCGGTGATCACCCGGCCAGTATGGGTGGCCTCGTCTTAGGTGCTGGAAGCCACAGGCACCATCACTCAAGAAGGCATGAGATCGCTCGCAACGGAGGCGAGGCGGCTTAGGAAAAACGCCCAGCCGTCGTCGTGGCTGCGCCGATGAGTTTCGGGCAGTCCCCGGTGCTCGAGACGCACGACCGTCGCCGGTCCATCTGACTCGAGGGTTATCTCGACCGAGCTCGAGCCGGGAGGAAGATCCGAGTCGCTCTCGAACCCCCATGTAAGCACGATGCGATCGCGCGCGAGCTCGACGAACGTGCCTCGCGCACGATCGGTCCGACCGTCTGGCTGATCGAATTCGAGCTCGAGGTCTCCGCCGACGCGTAGGTCGACGGTTGCTCGCGTCGGCCACCACTCGACGATGCGTTTCGGGTCGGTGAAGTAGGTGCGGACGATCTCGATCGGCGCATCGACACGAACCACGTGTCGGATCGGCTTGCCATCCGTCCGTGTCGTCATCGTCGCGCCTCGCGTTCCGCCGCGCGCTTGAGGGCCGCGAGACGGTCGCCCCAGAAGAGGTCCAGGTAGGCTCGCAATCGGTCGATGCGATCCTCGCGCGCGCGGTAGAAGCAGTTCCTTCCCGAGCGTCGCATGCTGAGCAGACCTGCGTCGCACAGCACGCGGAGATGCTGCGAAACCGCCGGCCGGGAGAGTGTGGGGAATCGCGTCGCGATCTCGACGACCGGCAGCTCGTGTGTGCGGACCATTCGCAGGATCTCGCGCCGATGCGGTTCCGCGATGGCGCGCAAAGCGAGGTCGGGACCCAATGACTATTCCAGGAACGGCTGTGGCTGACCGGACTCGACGAACGCCTTCAGCCGGCCCACGACCTGACCCCACGTGTAATTCACGGAACCGACTTCCTCCGGCGGATATCCGGCGAGATTGCCCATACGGAATTCGACTTTGGTCTTGTCGGCTTCGGTCGGTCTGAGAGTCCAGGTGACGGTCGTGTCCTTCCAGCCGGGGAACTCTCCGAGACAGGTCCACGCTATACGTTTGTCCTGCTCGAGCGCGTCGATCCGCATCCGGAGAGGGACCGGCGCTCCCTTGAACTGAAAGGCCGCGACGTGACCGACCTTCGGCGACATCGTGTTGTTCGACACCCAGAAGCCGGCCTCGCCTTCTCTCGTCGTGATCGCCCGGTATATGGTCTGCGGCTTCGCCGCGATTTCGACCTCGTGGATCATGTCGCTGAGCATCGGCAGCACCTCCCAGTGTGTGGGGAAATGGTAAGGATTCGCTTACCGGTTGGCAAACACGCCACGATTGACGGGTGCCTGAGGTCGTCGCGCTAAACCGCGGCCTGGTGGTAACGCGGATCGACCCTGCCGACGGCGGGAGGATCGTCTCCCTGGTCATCGGCGGGATCGACCGCATCCTTCCGAAAGCGCTCGCGAGGGCGCGCGAACCCGCCCTCTATTGGGGCTGCTATCCGATGGTGCCGTGGGCGGGGCGCCTTTCGCACGGCCGCATCCCAACGCGGAACGGCGAGGTGCGGCTCGACGCGAACCTTCCGCCGTCGGCCATACACGGTCTTGGCTTCGACAAATCGTGGGAGATCGTCGAACGGAGTGAGACCGCCGTCACGATGAGGTGTGAGCTGCGCGGACTCGGATGGCCCTTCGGCGGCCACGCCCTGCAGACACTCCGGATGGGCACCAACAAACTTGAGCTCGAGCTACAAGTCGGCGGGTACACGAAGGCTGGTCCCGCGGGACTCGGCTGGCATCCGTGGTTCACTCGACCGCCGACGGGAGACATCGAGCTCCGAGTAGATGGATCCGAGGTGCTCGTGCTTGACGCGGACCTGGCACCGACTGGTGAGGTTCGGCATGTCACGCCGAGAGAGGACCTGCGTTCCGGACCGCTGCTCGGGGATCGCCGGCTCGACCACGTGTACGTGAGGACGACCGGACCGGCCATCGTGCGCTGGCCCGATCTGGAGCTGCGCATCGAATACGACAAGAGTTTGCAAACGGTCGTCGTGCATACGCCCCTCGAGGGCATATGCGTGGAACCTCAGACGATGTGGCCGAACGCGCCGCTCCTCGCGGCGGCGGGCGTCAGCGATACGGGGATGCGCACCCTCGAGCCGGGAGACACCTTGAGCGCGACCGAAGCATGGACATGGAGCGTGTGACTCGCGTCACAGCCGATTCGCTCCGGCCATCTCGCGAATCGCCGCCATGCGCTTCGCGGCCTCGTGCGGCTCACGACTTGGCAGCGGTTCGAAGCGTCGCGACGGGGCCGGCGCGAGGCGCGGGCGTTTCTTCTCGACGGCCCACTGCGCCTGGCGCGCGGCGCCTGACGCCGCGGCTTCAACGATCACCGGACGCACGACCGGCAGCTCGAATACATCGGCGCACAGCTGCGCCCACGCATCCGACGCCGACCCGCCTCCAATAAGTGTGACCTCGGTGGGCGCGACACCCGTGCGTCGCAACGCATCCAGCGCGTACGCGAGCCCGAACGTCACGCCTTCGACCACGGCATGGACGATCGCACCGCGTCCGTGACCCGCGCGCAGGCCGACGAACACGCCCGTCGCCTCGGGCCGATTCGGCGTCCGCTCGCCGGAGAGATACGGCAGGAACGCGAGGCCCGGCGCCGCGGCGCCGGCAATGGCCGCGTCGACAGCCGCGTGATCCATCGCGAACAGCTCACGCACCCATTCGGTCGCGCTCGTGCAATTGAGCGTCGCCGCGAGCGGGAGCCAGGCTCCGGTCGAATCGCAAAACGCCGCCGCCTCGCCGAGCGGATCGACCGCGGGTTCGGTCCGGTACGCGAAGACGGTGCCGGAGGTCCCCAGGCTCACCGCCACCGGCCCCTCCGCCAGCACACCGCAGCCGATCGCGGCGCACATGTTGTCGCCGCCGCCCGCGCTCACCGGGATGCCGGCCTCCAGCCCGAGTGACTCCGCGGCCCCGTGGCGCAGCGTGCCCGCGATGCTGAGCGACGGCGCGATCGGCGGCAGCGTGCGGGCCCAGTCGCGCGTCGTGTCGAGAGCACCGAGCACCGCTTCGCTGTAGCGCCGCGCGCGGACATCGAAGTACGCGGTGCCCGACGCGTCGCCGGCCTCGGTGACGAACTCGCCGCAGAGCCAGAGATTCAGAAAGTCGTGCGGCAGGCACATCCTGACGGTTCGCGCGTACGCCTCGGGCTCGTGTGCGGCAAGCCACGCGACTTTCGGCGCGGTGTAACCGGGGAGGATGAGGTTGCCCACGAGCTGCAGCACGCGGCTCGCGCCGCCGAGCTTTCGCGTCAGCTCGTCGCACTCGTGCGCGGTCGTCGTGTCGTTCCAAAGCTTCGCGGGCCGCACCGGGCGGTCGCGGTCGTCCAGACACACGAGCCCGTGCTGCTGCCCGGACACGCCGATGCCGCCGATATCGAACCGCTGATCACGCACCGCATCGCGTACGGCCGTGCGAAGCGCGTCGATCCACCATATGGGGTCCTGCTCGCGCGTGCCGTCGTCGCGTTCGATCAGCTCATGCGGGGCGCGGCCGACCGCGACGACCTCGCCGGTATCCGGATCGCGCAGCACGACCTTCGTCGATTGGGTGCCGCAATCGATGCCGAGAAAGACGCGTCGCATTCGCTGACCGTTAACGACCTGCGTAATAGCGCTGCGCGAGTGCCCACGCGTCCTTGCCGCACGTCGAGCCGACGATCCGCCCGGTGAAGTCGTCGGCCTGCACGTGGATCCCGCCGTAGAGACGCGACTGGCCGGCCTGGTCCGCGGCGTCGTAGTAGGTCGCCCACTGAAGGACGACGTCGGCGCTCGGCCCCGCCTCGATTCGGAACGACCCCTGCTTGACCGTCCACTCGGAAAGACCGCCCGGGAAGTACTCGCTGCCGGTGATCCCGGTGAGGACCTCGGCCGCAGCGCGGCTGAACGTGCTGTGACCTGAGACGTAGCCCTGGAACGACGGCGTCACGAACGTCGGCAGCTGGTAGGGGATCCACGCGGTGCCGAGGATCCACGCCACCGGCGAGGTCTGTGTCTTCGGGTCAGCGGGATTCCCTTGCCACGTGCGCACCGCGATCTCGCCTTCATGCCCTGCGAGCGGGGCCATCGGTCCGCCGGACGCGGTCGCATCCTTCGTGATGAGCTCGATGAGCCCGGGCACGAGCGGCAGTCCCTCCTTGTTGTACGCGGGACGGCTGGGATCGCTCGACTGCCCGAGACTCGCCATGTAGCGGATCATCGAGATCGGCCGAATGCCATCGTACCGGCCCTTGAGTCCCCAGGCCGCGACCGCGGCGTCGTGGACCGAGCCGTTGAGCGCGAGGTAGAGCTTCACATCCCATTGCAGTCGATCGATGGCCGGGCCGTTCCCGCCGATGCGGAGGTTTGGAGCAAGTTCGTCGGAGACCTCGTTCGCGATGACGTTCCAGTGACCCGGCGGCGTCTCGGACGCTGGGCCATCGGCCCAGAACTCCACGACGGCGCGGTAGTAATCACCTGCGCGGACGACATTGGTCGCGTACGGCTTGAGGGTCACCGGATTCTGAGAAAGACCGCGCCCGTCGTTCGAACCGAGAGCGTTGCCCCCGACCCAGGCGGGTGAGACATCGAGCAACGCACCGTTCGACGAGTCGAGGAGAGCGCTATCGCGGATGACCTCGACGGCTTGAGCGCGGTACACCAAGTCGGTCGCGGGATCGCCGAGTCGCGGCTGCGGTCCGGGATCTACCGGAACTCCGGACGCGCCCCCGGCGGGAATCGCGAACGTCGCGACGTGGCCCCAGTGCGGACCGACCGCCTGCTGGACGCCGTTCGTCAGCGGGATGCCGTTCTGGCTGAGCATGTGTTCGATCTGGAGCGGCTGCCAGCGGTTCGGATCGACGAGCGTGATCCCAGGCTTCGCGACGACGAGCGGCGGGTTCACCGGTGTGTAGCTTGGATCGGCGTAGCCGTTCGCCTCGTTCGAGCCGTCCGTCTTGCCGTACTCGAGGACCGTCTTAGCGATTCGGTTCCCGACCGCCGCGGCTGAGTTGCCATCCGTCGCGCTGTTCGAGATTGGCAGACAGAGAGCGTCCATGAGGTCGTCGAACTCCGAGAGCGACTTGTCCGCGCCGACCGCCTTGATGAAGCGCGCCGAGAGAACGCGGTACGCCGCGTAGCTGATCGCCTCGTTCCGTGCGGTCGGCAGGTCCGCGGCGCTGATCTTTTCTTTGAAGAGGTAGCCCGAGGCCGTCGTGTCGTATGCGGCCCACGAATCCCACATCGCGACTGAAACGTGGAAGAGATTGCGTGCGTGCACCGGCGGATTCGGCAGCGAGCGTCGGATCGCATCGAGCATTGCCTCGTTCCAACGCCGCGCGACGGACCACGTCGGATGCTCGCCGATTGGCGGGCACTTCGGCCCGGCCTCCCACGGACGCGTCACGCCGAGCACGGCGCCGCTCACCACAATGACCCCGGCGAGCGCTGCAACCGCGATCCGGCCGCGTGCGCGCGTGCCGATCCCCCTGATGTTCACCTGCGCCGCAATCTAGGTCAGCTTCCCGCCGGCGACCAACGGCGCGCCTCGGCGACGCCTCTTTGCACGACCGCGAACTCGTTGGCCGCGACTCGGAGCCACGGGCCGATCTCGCCGCCCGGCCATAAGACGCGAACGTCCGCGCCCGACGCATCGCCGAGGCCGAAATGAATCCAGCCGAGCTGCCCACCCGCGTGGCCGCCGCCGATGGTGAGCTCGCGTCGCGTGATCCGGTCCCCGACGCGGACCTCGACCCATCCGCCGATCGCGTTCGCGTTCGGTCCGCTCTGTACGACGCTCAGCGCGACCCAGTTGCCCATCGCCCGAGAGGCGGATGCGTCGCCGGCACCGACATTTCGCCATACCCGCACCGGCGCGCCGTAGTTGACCACGACGAGGTCGAGCATTCCGTCGAGGTTGAAGTCCGCGAGCGCCGCCCCTCGTCCGCGGTCGAACGTGACGATGCCAGCCGCATCGGCGGCTTCGCGGAAGGTCCCGTCTTGCTGTCCGAGGAGAAGATTGCTCGGATCTTTTTGCGCGTACTCGACCTGATCGGTGACGTTGCCCTTCGAAATGAAGAGGTCGACGAACCCGTCGTTGTTGACGTCGGCGAATTCGTCGTGCCACGCGGTCGAGGGCCGCGCGTCGCCGCCGGTGAATGGCTGCGAAGCGTTCACTCCACGCTTCAGGCCGATGTCGCGATACGTCGGCTGCGACGGACCGGCGGTGAGCGTCTGCAGCCGGTTGTCAGCCTGGCTCGTGAGAAACACATCCGGATATCCGTCGCCGGTGACGTCGTAGCTCGCGATCCCCATCCCCTGCACCTGGACGCGCACCCACCCATCGTCCGTCGTATAGAGCGAAGGCGACTGGCCAGGCGGGACGCGCCAGAGCTGCTCCTCGCCTTCGGTCGGCAGGTAGTAATGCGCGTCGTTGCTAACGCGTAGATCCATGTGGCCGGAGCGGTTCCAGTCGCTGAAGAGCATCGAGAGCGCACACCAGCTCGGCGTGAGCGGTACGGGTCGACCGAACATCGCACTGCTCGCCGGCCGGAGGAGCGCGTTGTCGAAGCAGAGGTGGTGCGGATCGTTGCTCGCCGGATCGAGGTAGTTTCCGAACGCAAGCGTCGGGAGTGTCGCGCCTGCTTCCCACGTCGCGGTGAACGCCATCGTCGCCGACGACCCACCGTCGAAGCCCCAACGCTCGTTCGCGCGTTCGAACCGACAGCCGCCGAGGCCACGGAGGAGAATGTTCTCACCGACGCGAAGGACGACGAGGTCCGTGACCCCGTCGCCGTCGATGTCGATGGGGTACGCGCCGGTTACGCCCGTGAGGTCGGTCGCCGGATCGCCGAGTCGCGTGAAGCGCAGCGCCCCGCCGATCGGGCTGTCGTTCCGATAGAGCGCCGCCGGGCCGCTCCCACCGGCGAGATACAGGTCGGGCCTCCCGTCGCCCGTGCAGTCGAACACGGCGACCCCTCCGCCAACCGCGTACTCGAAGCCGCCGTCGTACGTGTGATCGATGCCCGCGCTCGATGTCTCCTCCGCGAAACGGGGCGGCCCCAGGGCGGCGGCTACGGTTCGGCTCGGGAGGTCGGGGACGACCGCGGCACAGACGACCGCGACGGCTGCGATCGCGAGGGTGCGGGCTCCCACACCGAGATGGTCGCGCGAACGCCCTCGCGCGTGTGCGGTCTGACCACTCGAATGTAACTCTGCGGGGTGCTAGCGTGACAGCCGCGAACCGTCCAAACACATGCGCCCTCACGGGGAAGGAAAGGATTTTGTTCATGCTCGGACGCTTGGGTGTGCTTGGGGCAGCGGCCCTGTTCGTCGTTTCAGCGTGCGGTGGCGGGGGAACTTCTGCAGCGGGCTGCACGATCGGGGTCTCGTGGAACAACTACCAGGAAGAGCGTTGGGCTAAGTGGGACGAGCCGGCGATCAAGAAGGCCATCACGGATGCCGGCGGCAAGTACATCTCGAACGACGCGAAGTCGTCTGCGGAGACGCAGGCGAGCAACGTCGACAACCTGATCTCGCAGGGCGCCAAGGTCGTGATCGTGCTCGCGCAGGACGGCACGGCGATCAAGCCCGCCGTCGCGAAGGCGATCGCGGCCAATGTTCCGGTCATCTCATATGACCGCCTGATCGAGGATCCGAAGGCGCTCTACATCACCTTCGACAACGTCCTCGTGGGCAAGCTCGAGGCGGAGGCCGTCTTCAAGGCCAAGCCGAAGGGCAACTACGCGATCATCAAGGGCAACAAGGCCGACGCGAACGCCGACTTCCTGCGCAGCGGCATGGAGCAGGTCATCGGCGCCGCCGTGAAGTCCGGCGACATCAAGATCGTCGGCGAGACGTACACCGACAACTGGGACCCGGCGAAGGCCCAGACCAACATGGAGCAGATCCTCACGGCCAACAAGAACGCCGTCGACGCTGTCCTCTCTGAGAACGACGGTATGGCCGGCGGCGTGATCGCCGCGCTCACGGCCCAGGGCCTCTCGGGCAAGGTCCCGGTGTCCGGTCAGGACGGCGACAAAGCCGCGCTCAACCGCGTCGCACTCGGTACGCAGACGGTCGACGTCTGGAAGGACGCGCGCCTGCTCGGCAAGACCGCCGGAGAGGCGGCGACGCAGCTCTGCGGTAACGCCGATGTGAGCAAGGTCAAGAACACAGCGATCTTCAAGACCCCCGGTGGGAACAGCGTCAGCTCGATCCTTCTGACGCCGAACCCGATCACCCAGGCCAACCTCAAGGAAGTCCTTGATGCGGGTTGGGTGACCAAGGCCGACCTGTGTCAGGGTGTCGCGGCCGGCAAGGTCAGCGCCTGCGGTTGATCCATTCGTACTTCGCGTGATGGAGCGCCCTGCCCCGGTACGCTCGGGGCAGGGCGCCTCCATCTACTGGCGAAACAGCACGCGTCGCGACCAGCGTTTCGCGATCACTGACATCAAAGGGGCGAGCTGATGAGCGTTTCGGCTCCCGGCAACGCGACAACAGAAGGCACGCAGCCGGCAGCGCCCCGATCGTTCGGCGATTCGGTCAGCGCGGCATTCTCGCCGATCACCGACCGCCTTCGCGTCCTCGAGGTCGATACGCGGATGCTCGGGATGCTCGGCGCGCTGGTCATCATCTGGGTCGGCTTCAACATCCTGTCAGGCGGGACGTTCCTCTCACCACGCAATCTCTGGAACCTCTCGGTCCAGAGCGCATCGATCGCGATCATGGCCACCGGGATGGTCCTCATCATCGTGTCGCGGAACATCGACCTCTCGGTCGGATCGATGCTCGGCTTCCTCGGTTACACGATGGCGATGATCCAGGCCGTGTGGATCCCGAACGATCTGGGATTCGGGCACGAGCAGCCTTGGATCTGGATCATCACGCTCATCCTGGGCATCGCACTCGGGTTCTTCGTTGGCGGACTGCAGGGCTTCGTCGTCGCGTACGCCGGCGTGCCGTCCTTCATCGTCACCCTCGGCGGTCTGCTGGTCTGGCGCGGCCTCATCTTCCGGTACGCCCAGGGCCAGACGATCGCGCCAATGGAGTCGACGTTCCAGATGCTCGGCGGCGGAACGGTCGGCACGCGCGTCGGAGCGCTCGGCGAGTGGCCGAGCTGGATCCTCGGCATCGTGTTGTCCGTCGCGATCGTGTACCTGCAGATCAGCTCGCGCCGTCGGCGCCGCAAATATGGATTCCCGGTGCGTCCCCTGTGGGCCGAAGGTCTGGTCGGCGCGGTCTCGTGCGGCATCGTGCTCGGGGTCGTCTTGGTCGCGAACAATTACCCCTTGCCGGTGAACGTCGCCATCGCGTATGCCGAGGAGCACGGCATCACGGTGCCGCCGGGTGGCTTGTTCATCCCGACCGGCGTGGCGTTCCCGGTGCTGATCATGCTGATCGTCACGCTGGTCGTGACGTTCCTCGCCACGCGGCGGCGCTTTGGGCGCTACGTCTATGCGATCGGCGGGAACCCCGACGCAGCATCCCTCGCGGGCATCAACGTGCGCCGCACGATCATGCTGACGTTCGCGCTCATGGGCAGCCTCGCCGCGATCAGCGCCGCGGTGCAGACCGCGCGCCTGAATGCGGCGGTCACGAACCTCGGCGTCCAGAACGAGCTCGACGTGATCTCGGCCGCCGTCATCGGCGGCACCTCGTTCTCGGGCGGGATCGGTACGGTCCCGGGGGCGATCCTCGGCGCGGTGGTGATGCAATCGCTCCGCTCGGGGATGGTCCTCCTGCTGGTCGACTCTCCGACGCAGGACATCGTGGTCGGGATCGTGCTCGTGGTCGCCGTGGGGCTCGATACTCTCGTGCGTAGAAGGTCGAGGTGACCGAACGATGGCGGTAAGCCAGCACGCGGGAACGCCCGCTCCGTCCACGCAACGTGTGCCGCTGGTCGAGCTGCGGAACATCCGCGTCTCGTTCGGTGGCGTGCGCGCCGTCGAGGGCGTGAGCATGGATCTCTATCCGGGCGAGGTCGTCGGCGTTGTCGGTGGCAACGGTGCGGGCAAGACGACGCTCATGCGGACCCTCTCCGGCGCGCGGCCGCCTGATGGCGGACAGATCTTCGTGAACGGCCAGCCCGTGTCGATCGCGAACCCGCGCGACGCGAAGGCCTTGGGGATCGAGACCATCTACCAGACCCTCGCGCTCGCCGACAACCTCGATGCGCCCGCGAATTGCTTCCTCGGCCGCGAGCTGATGGGTGGGGGATCGCTCAACGACTCTGCGATGGAGTCTGAGACGCGCAAGGTCATCGGCCGGCTCAATCCGAACTTCAAGAACTTCAAGACGCCGGTGCTGCGATTGTCAGGCGGGCAGCGTCAGGCGGTCGCGATCGCGCGCGCGATCCAGTTCAACGCGAAGGTGCTGATCATGGACGAGCCGACGGCAGCGCTCGGACCGGCCGAGACATCGCAGGTCCACAACCTGGTGCGGCAGCTCAAGAGCGAGGGGATCGGCATCTTCCTGGTTTCCCACGACATCCACGATGTGTTCGACCTCTCGGAGCGGATCAGCGTCATGTATCACGGCCGGCTCGTCGGCACCGTGAACAAGAACGACGTCACGACCGATGAGGTGCTCGGGATGATCATCCTGGGCAAGCCGCCGACGAAGCTCACGAGCCAGGAGCTGGCCGAGCTACACGGCTAAGGCTTCCGCGACCGGTCCGCGGCCCAGATCCGCCGGTTGACCATTCCTTCGAGAAGCTCCTGCTCCCCCGATCTCGGTCGCGGATTTATCTCGCCCGCCGCAACGCGGCGCTCGAGGTCGGTGAGCGTCACCGAACCGGAGAGGATCGCTTTGCCCAGCTCGTTCGACCAACCCGCGTAGCGCTCCTTGCGAGGCGCAGCGAGTGTTCCGTGCTCGACCATGTCGGCGGCGACGAGGAGCGCGCGTGCGAGTGTGTCGATGCCGGCGATGTGCGCGTGGAAGAGGTCGGTCCGGCTCATGCTCTGTCGCCGCAGCTTCGCGTCGAAGTTGAAGCCACCCGTGGTGAAACCTCCGGCGGAGAGGATCTCGTGCAGCGCAAGCGAGAGCTCGTCGACCGAGTTCGGGAACTGGTCCGTGTCCCACCCGTTCTGGTAGTCACCGCGGTTGACGTCGATGCTGCCGAAACCGCCGAGTGCGATCGCGCTCGCGACCTCGTGATGGAAGCTGTGGCCCGCGAGCGTCGCATGGTTGGCTTCGAGGTTCAGGCGGTACTCGTCGGCGAGATCGTGGCGCCGAAGGAATCCGACGACCGTCGCCGCGTCGTAGTCGTACTGGTGCTTCGTCGGTTCCTGTGGCTTCGGCTCGATCAGCAGCGTGCCTTTGAAGCCGATGCGCTTCTTATGGTCCGCGACGAGCGCGAGAAAGCGCGCGAGCTGGGCCTCTTCTCGGGCGAGATCGGTGTTGAGCAGCGTCTCATAGCCTTCGCGTCCGCCCCACAACACGTAGTTCTCGCCGCCGAGGCGATGGGTGACCTCGAGCATCGTCTTGACCTGCGCGGCGGCGTACGCGAACACGTCAGGATCGGGATTCGTCGCGGCGCCCGCGGCATAGCGCGGGTGTCCGAAGAGGTTCGCGGTACCCCAGAGCAACCGCGCTCCGGTGCGTGACATGTGTCTTTCGATCCGCTCGACGCTGGCATCGAGGTTCGCGCGCGTCTCGGCGTACGTCCGGCCTTCGACCGCCACGTCCCGATCGTGAAACGCGAAGAAGGGGACGCCGAGCTTTTCGATGAACTCGAACGCCGCGTCGATCTTGGCTTGCGAAGCAGCTCTGGGATCCACGCCGGGCGCGAGCCAGGGGCGATCGAATGTGCCGACCCCGAAGACGTCGGAGCCCGGCCAGTTGAACGAGTGCCATAGACAGACCGCGATGCGGAGGTGATCCTCCATTCGCTTCCCAAGCACTTCGCGAGCAGGCTGATAAACGGCGTAGGCGAGTGGATCGGACGACTCCGGCCCGCCGTACTCGATCCGCCGCGACACCGCGCTGAAGAAGTCGTTGCTCATCGTGAATCCTCCGATCGCTGGACGATTCTGCGCTCCAAAGCGTGGCACGATTGCCGGATCAAGCGCCGCGGAATCGATGAGGTCCTCGCCGAAGCGCAGAGGCGGTTACGTCGATTGACGCCCGCGGAGGCCGCCGCCGCGATGCGTCAGGGGGCGACGCTCGTCGACACCCGTGACGAAGACCTTCGCTCGCGCAACGGTCGCATCCCGGGCTCGGTGCACATCCCGCTCAGCGTTCTCGAGTGGCGGGTCGACCCGACGTCAGGGCATCAGAGCGCAGCACTTGCCGGACGCGAGGACAGGCTCGTCCTCATTTGCCACGAGGGCTATTCCTCGAGTCTCGCCGCGGTGCGGCTACACGACCTGGGCTTCGCGAACACCACGAGATCACCGAGGGAACGATGATGCTCGAGGCGGAGCGCGTCCTCGAGGTGCTGCACCGGTTCCGCAAGTTGGGGATCGGGATCGCCATCGATAACTTCGGCACGGGTTATTCGTCACTCAGCTACCTGAGCCGGCTGCCCGTGGACGAGATCAAAATCGACAAGTCCTTCGTTATGGCTGTGGCCGAACGTGGGAATCGCGCGATCGTGGAGTCGGTCATCGAGCTCGGCCGCGCGTTCGATTTGCGTGTTGTCGCGGAGGGTTTGAAGAACGAGGCGACGCTCCAGGCGATGACCGAGCTGGGGTGCCCCGTGGCTCAGGGCTTCCACTTCAGCGCGCCGGTGCCCGCCGACTCGTTCAAACAATGGACGGAGGCGTGGGCTCGGGCCTGACGCCGCGCTCCAAACTGCCGCGCGAGAATAGAGATCCCTTCTGTCGATTTCAGCCATCCCTCGTTCGACGTGTCAGTGGAGCGAGGGTTCGGCCGGGCATCGAGAAGGGCTCCGGAACCCGGGCTCAAAAATCGAAGGAGACACGAAATATGCGATTCCTGCTCTATACAGTCGATGGCGACGCGCCGAGCGCTCCACCGAGCCCGCAAATGATGGACGAGGTGGGAAAGTTCACCGAAGAGACCAAGCGGTCCGGCATCCTGCTGGCGACCGGCGGGCTGGCCCCGGCGAGCACGCGCGTCCGGACCTCGGGGGGAAAGGTGGCCGTGACCGATGGTCCGTTCACCGAGACCAAGGAGCTCACCGGCGGCTTCGCACTGATCGAGGTGAAGTCGAAGGAAGAGGCGATCGAGTGGGCCAAGCGCTTTCGGAAGATCGTCGGGGACGGCGAGAGCGTGATCCAAGAGGTATTCGGCGGCTAGGTGCTTGAATCGATCCCTGTGACACCTGCCGATCCGCACCGCGCGATCGACGCGGTGTGGAGGATCGAAGCCCCGAGGCTCATCGCGGGGCTCACTCGGATCGTGCGTGATGTCGCTCTCGCGGAAGATCTCGCGCAAGACGCCCTGGTCGCCGCAGTCGAGCAGTGGCCGGAGTCAGGTGTCCCGGATAACCCGGGCGCCTGGCTCATGGCAACAGCCAGGCATCGCGCGATCGATCGCGTGCGCCGCAACCAGCGGCTCGAGCGCAAACAGGAACAGCTCGGACGCGAGCTCGAACTCCAACAGGAGATGGCGATGGCGGATCTGGGCGTCCCGACAGACGACGACGTTGGCGACGATCTCCTGCGCCTCATGTTCATTTCCTGCCATCCGATCCTCGCGCCCGAAGCGCGCGTTGCGCTCACGCTGCGCTTGCTCGCAAGTCTCACGACGGAAGAGATCGCGCGCGCGTATCTGGTGCCGGTGGCGACGATCGCGCAGCGGATCGTCCGCGCGAAGCGGACGCTCACCGAGGCGCGCGTTCCCTTCGAGGTGCCGAGAGGGCCGGAGCTCACCGCTCGGCTGTCATCTGTGCTGCAGGTCATCTACCTCGTCTTCAACGAGGGCTACGCGGCGACGGCCGGTGACGACCTCATGCGCGCGGGGCTCTGCGAGGACGCTCTTCGTCTCGGCCGTATCTTGGCCGGGCTCGCGCCGAAGGAGCCGGAGGTCCACGGTCTCGTGGCGTTGATGGAGATCCAGGCGTCGCGATCGCGCGCGCGAGTCGGACCGTCGGGAGAGATCGTCCTCCTCCTCGATCAGGACCGTGGCCGCTGGGACTCGCTGCATATCAGTCGCGGCCTCGCCGCGCTCGAGCGCGCCGAGAAGCTCGGCGGCGCTCTCGGTCCGTATGCGCTGCAGGCTGCGATCGCGGCGTGCCACGCGCGGGCGCGGACCGCGGTCGACACCGACTGGGCGCGCATCGTCGCGCTCTACGACGCGCTCGCGCAGCTGATGCCGTCGCCCGTGGTCGAGCTGAATCGCGCCGTCGCGGTCGGCATGGCGTTTGGTCCCGGAGCCGGGCTCGCCCTCGTCGATGCGCTCGCATCGGAGCGCTCGCTCAAGACATACCACTTCTTGCCCAGCGCACGCGGCGACCTGCTCGAAAAACTCGGTCGCACCGTCGAAGCGCGTGCGGAGTTCGAGCGTGCCGCCGCGCTCACCCAGAACGGGCGCGAGCGCGACCTGCTCCTCGCGCGCGCTGCCGCGTGCGCCCGAGGAACTTCTTGAGGCGACCGCTCGCGGCCGCGATCGCGTTCTTGCTCTCCGCATGCACCGTTTCGAGTGGCACGCTGGCCGAGTCGGTCTCCCCGTCGCCCACCATTTCACCGAGCCCGTCCGCCTCGGCCGTCGTAGCGACCGCCACGCCATCGCCGCTCCCGACGGCAACACCGCGTCCCGATCCGCCGGTCGCGGCATCGGACCCGGATGCCCTCGCGTTGCAGATGACGTCCGCGGAGCGCGCCATTCGGGATCCGAGCGTCACCGGTGCCGACCTCGCGTGGTTCGGGCACCTGCAGCAGCTCACCTACCGAAAACTTGCCGCGACTCCGGAGCTGCGCGACACGGTCCTCGAGGCGCTGCCCGCGGATCTGAAGATGGCCGCGACGGCGAACGCCGACGCGACGGCGGATCTGCGCGCGACGGTCGTGCCCGGTCCCGAACTGCCCACGACGTGGCGCATCGTCGAACCGGCGCCTCTCGATGATCTCGCTCGCTACTACCGTGAAGCGGAAGCCGAGTTCGGCGTTCCATGGTCGTACCTCGCGGCGATCCACCTTGTGGAGACCCGCATGGGTCGGATCCGCGGGACAT
The DNA here is from genome assembly GCA_038040345.1 of Chloroflexota bacterium. GTDB lineage: Bacteria > Chloroflexota > Limnocylindria > P2-11E > P2-11E > 3-1-20CM-2-70-9. Next base: position 239,403 of record JBBPIQ010000001.1, on the reverse strand, counting down.
CGGTTGCCGGAGCGCAGGGCCCGATGCAATTCATCCCCACGACCTGGGCCAGATACGGCGAGGGCGATATCAACTCGGATCGCGATTCGATCCGCGCGGCCGCCCGCTATCTCCGCGCGAATGGCGCGCCGGCCAACATGGCTAACGCGCTGTTCCGATACAACCAATCGCAGCGCTATGTTCGGGCCGTCACGGCCTACGCCGAAGTGATGCGCGCCGATCCCGATGCATACCGTGGGTACTACCAGTGGCAGGTCTACTACCTGACGACACGCGGCGACATCCTGCTGCCGGTCGGATACGGTCGTTGATCATCCGACCACGCGCGATGGCACTCGGTCTGGCCGCCGTGGTCGTCGTCGGTTTCGTGCTCGTCACGTGGAGGCTCGATCTCTTTGAGATCAGGAGTGGGACGCCGATCTCATCCGTCGCCGCGGCGTTCGACCTTCCGCCAAGCTATCCCGCTACAGCTGGACTCGCGATGGCCGCACGGTGAGCCAGTTCGAGCTTGTGACGTCCGCAGGCCCTGACCACTGCGGGTGGGAGTCCGCGACCTATCTCAAGATCGGATGGCCACCGGGCACGCTCGCTTCGGACAGCAGTGCGGCGCATTTGTACATTCGCGATCCGCACGGCGTCGTCGGCACGGCGTACCGCGACGGCCTTGTCCTGCACGCGAGTCTTCCAGCTGATGCTCGGCCCACCAGCCATCGTCACGGCTCCATCCAGATCTACGTCAGTCCGGCGGACCAGGATCGGGCGATCTATGTGGTTGGCGCCGACGGTGCGGAGCGATGGCCGCGAAGCGATCCGATGACGCTCTGTATGTAGCGAGCGGCGCTCAGGCTTTGTCGATGACGGCTATGCCCTCGATCTCAACGAGGAAGTCGGGATCCGCGAGGCTCGCCACCACCACGAACGTGCTCGCCGGCGGCGGCTGTGCGATGTAGCGGGCGCGGACCTCGCCGATCTTCGCGCGGTACTCGAGCTTGGTGGTGAAGACCGTGATCTTCGTGAGGTCCGCGAACTTCGCGCCCGCGGAGGCGAGCGTTTCTTTCAAGTTCTCGTATACGGCGACCGTCTGAGCTTCGATGTCGCCTCGACCGATCACGTTGCCGCCCGCATCGCGGCCTGACACCGCACCTGCGAGATAGATGGTGTTGCCTGCGACGACGGCGGACGAGTACGCGGGCTTTCCGTTGACCTGCGCTTCTTTCCCGGATATGAGGTGTCGGCTCTTCACTAGCCCCTGATCATAGAAAGCGGATCGACGAGCTCGCCATTCCGCCACACGCTCCAGTGCAGGTGCGCGCCGGTCGTGATTCCCGTGAGCCCGACGTGACCGATGCGGTCGCCGGCCTGGACCGTGTCACCGGCCTTGACCGGTACGGGGAACACCTGATCGTCGAGATGCGCGTACATCGAGACGAGTCCCGAGTCGTGCGATATGACCACGACCTCGGCGCCATCGCCCATCGTGCCGGCGAAAACGACCACGCCACTTGCAGGCGCGAGGACCGCCGCCCCCCACGGGGCGGCGATGTCGGTCCCGGTGTGAAAGTGCCGGTAGTAGACCCCGTTGTAGGTGAGCGCCGGCTCGAAGTAGTAGGGCGTCGGCCCGAAGTCTTGCGTGTCCTCCCCGAGGAGGGGAAGGCGCCAGGACGACGGCGGCGTCAACACCGCTCCATCCGCGACGAGTTGTCGCGACGCGACGACGTCGCTCTGGAGCTGGGTCTGGAGCGCGCGAATGGTCGAATCGTCCATCAGCTCCGCCGGGGACTGCAGCAGCCCACCGCGGATATGCGGATCGAAGACGGTTGAAAGAGCCGCTCTATTGGCATCCTCGCGCGCGATCACAGCGGCCAGTTGATCGTTCGCGGCCTCCTGTGCAGCGGCTATGGAGGTCGCGTACTCGGTGAGCGCGTCGTACGTGGAGAACGTTCGGGGATACGAGCGAGCCTGTGGGGCCGCACGCGCCGGCAGCGCGGAGGTGGCGGTGGTGGGGGAGGGAGCTGCCGTGGCTACGTCTGCCGGCGTGACGAGGCCCTCGTTCGCCTTCTGTGTCGTCACGAGCGCTCGCGCGTACGCGATGAACGCGTCGAGCGGCGCGAACGTCGGGAGAACGAAGGGACCGACACCCGGGCGTGCCGTTGGCGGGGCAGTCGGGCCCTCATCCGCGGCGGCGGGCGCGGCGAAACCCGTGGCACAGAGCGTCACGGCGATGAAGACATGGAGGACGAAGGTTTTGTTCTTCATGGAGTCAACAATGGTCGGAATGGTCCGGACCAAGTAGCGACTAATGGGGGGTATCGCACCCCCGTGTTTGAGCGGTCCGGCCCCTATCCCTTCCGGTGCCGATGGTCGTGTTGTCCGCTCGGTTAACCGTCGTCTGGGTACCCCACGCTCCAGACGCCAAGGGCCAGGTCGTCCTCTGAACGACCGAGCGTGCTCAACGGGCGGACTGGCGGCGCTTGCGTCGGCGCGCGTCCAGCTATCGGCGTTGTGCGTTGACCGAACAGACCTTTGAAACGACGGCGACGGAAACGTGATTGATCCCGCGGTTCGCACGAAAAATCATCGTGGTCCCTCGCTTGCTCCGCCTATTCACAGCCCAACCTGCGGTCGAAGGAGGCGGTCATGGGATCTGATCCGGTACGCGGCAAGACCATTCGGTGGACCTACGACGACGGACCGATGGCCGGCAAGAGCTTCGAGCACATCTTTGGCAACGACGGCACCGTGACCTGGCGGGAGACCGGCGGCAAGGATCAAGGCACCGAGCCGCCGGGCAACGGCTTAGAGAAACAGAAGAAGAGCGGGAGGCCGGGGACGGAGGCGAAGGCGAAGTACGAAGTGGCGGCGATCAACCAGGACGTGTGCGCTGTCTCCTACCTGTCGGCGTCCGGGTTCACGCTGACGAGCGTGCTCGACTTCGACTCAGGGACCGTCGTGAGCTTCGCGTCGAACGAGAAAGAGCTCGTACCGCAGCGCGGACTGTTCGAGGTGGCCGAGCGCGTTTAGACAGGACATGGAACTCGGGATCTACAGCTTTGGCGAGGCGACGCCCGATCCCGAGACCGGTCGAACGATCGGCGCGCACGAGCGCGTCCAGCGCCTCCTCGACGAGATCGAGCTCGCGGACAAGGTCGGACTGGACGTCTACGGCCTGGGCGAGCATCACCGGCGCGAGTTCGTCGTGTCGGCGCCCGCCGTGGTGCTCGCCGCCGCGGCCGCGCGCACGAAGCGAATACGCCTCACGAGCGCGGTCAGCGTCATCAGCTCCGACGATCCGGTCCGAGTCTTTCAGAACTTCGCGACCCTCGACCTCGTCTCGAACGGTCGCGCCGAAATCATGGCGGGCCGCGGCTCATTCACCGAGTCGTTTCCGTTGTTCGGGTACGACCTCGCCGACTACAACGACCTGTTCGAGGAGAAGCTCGGCCTCCTTCTGAAGATCCGCGACAGCGAACGCGTCACGTGGCGGGGAACGCACCGCGCGCCTATCGAAGACCTTCCGGTGTTTCCTCGCCCCGTTCAGGATCCGCTGCCGGTATGGATCGCCGTGGGCGGCCATCCCGAGTCGGTGGTTCGCGCGGGCAGGCTCGGCCTGCCGCTCGCGCTCGCCATCATCGGCGGTGAGCCGCGCCGGTTCGTGCCGCTCGTGGACCTCTACCGCGAAGCGGGCAGGCGCGCCGGCCACGACCCGGCGACGCTGCGCGTGAGCATCAACTCCCACGGTTTCATCGAGGAGGATTCGAAGAACGCGGCCGACGACGCGTACGCCGCGTACTCCTATGTCATGGCGAAGATCGGACGCGAACGCGGGTGGCCGCCGCCGAGCCGCGAGCAATTCGAAGCCGAGCGCGGCCCGCTCGGTGCGAACCTTGTCGGTACGCCCGAAGAGGTCGCGGCGAAAATCGTGTACGAGCACCAGCTCTTCGGTCTCGATCGCTTCCTCATTCAGTTGAGCGTCGGCACGCTCCCTCACGAGAAGGTGTTGCATGCGATCGAGCTCTTCGGTACGAAGGTCGCGCCGATCGTCCGCCGCGAGGTGGAGCGACGCACGGCCGCGATCCCGATGCCCGCGGGCTAGCGGCCCCACTACGTGTCGGCGATCTCGATCACAGCGGGATCCCAGTCGTCCTTCGTCCGATCGATCACGCGGAGCGGGTTCGTGTCGACGATGAGCTGGCCCACAGCGTCCTCGGTGATGTGAAAGAGCTGCAGCGGCCTCGGTGCGGGATTCTTCAGCACGACGGCGGTGCGCTTGTCGTACTCCGATCCGTGGCAGGGGCAGTGAAACCGATCTTCGGCGTCGCTCCACGGAACGGCGCAGCCGAGATGCGTGCACTTGCGGTATGCCGCGATGATCCCGCCGGGCGCGTGGAGTAAGAAGAAGCGACCTTCGCGGAAGAGCATCGGCCGGTCGTTCGTCGCTCTGAATAGCTCGAGCACCTGCGCCGTTGTCCCCACAGCCACCGGGTTTCCGAGACCCTCGATCCGGTTCACGCGAATAAACGGAGCGACGAGTGCCAGAGTCTCGGTCGCGGCGAGGCCGAGCGCGCCGAGAAAGCCGAACCGAAGCAGTGCCCGTCGCCGCCATCGCGAGACCGTGTCCGTTGGTGTTCCGATCCGAAGCATCGTTTAGACCCTCCGCGCCAGAACTACTACGAAGGGTTAGCAGATGATTTCGCCTAGTCAAACCGGGACGCCGCCGCGGAGGACGACCTCCCGCCCGGCGGTTTGTATTTTCCGGTTCCTTCGGCGGCCGCCGATTGAACCGGTGCTAGGCTCAGCGACTACTCGCAGGGGAGGGCAACCATGTTCAGATCTCTTCGTCACACCTCGATCGTCTTTGCCGTCGCGGCGCTGGTCGCCGCGGCATGCGGCGCACCCACCACACCGAGCGCGAGCGCGAGCGCGAGCGGTTCGGTGTCGCCGTCCGCGGGCGGCGCCGCGAGCACGCTCGTGATCGACCGGGACTTGAGCGACCTCATTTCGCTCGATCCGGCGGTCCTCTATGAATTCAGCGCGGTATTCGCCACTCACAACGTGTACGAGACGCTCGTGAAGTTCGAGGGCACGGATCTCACCACGCCCAAGCCCTCGCTCGCCACGAGCTGGGATATCAAGGACGCGGGCAGCAACTGGGAGATCACCTTCAAGCTCAAGTCAGGCGTGAAGTTCGCGAGCGGCAACCCGCTCACCGCGGATGACGTCGTCTACTCGTTCCAGCGCGCCATCAACCTGAACAAGTCGCCCGCCTTCCTTTTTACGGACATCGCCGGCCTCAAGCCTGAGAGCATCAAGGCGTCCGACCCGTCGACCGTCGTGGTCACCATGCCCAAGACGTCGAGCACCCAGACCTTCCTCGTCATCCTGACCTTCACGATCGGTGGCATCGTCGACTCGAAGGAAGTGAAGACGAAGGAAGCAGGTGGGGACTTCGGTTCGGCATACCTGCTCGACCACTCCGCCGGGAGCGGGCCATTCGCAGTCGATCACTGGACCAAGAACACAGAGGTCCTCCTTAAGGCGAACCCCAACTACGGCGGCACGAAGCCGTCGCTCAGTGGGGTCCTCTTCAAGCACGTGCCTGAGCCGACGAACCAGCAGTTCGCGCTCGAAAAGGGTGACATCGACATCGCGAACGACCTGGGTGCCGAGCAGATCGCGGCGCTGCAGGGCAAAGCCGGCGTCACGACGACCTCCGCGGGCAGCCTGCTGCTCGTCTACGTGGGCATGAACGCCATGGTCAAGCCGCTCGACAACGTCAAGGTGCGGGAGGCTCTTCGCACTGCCGTCGACTACGACGGGATCGTGAGGGATCTCCTCAAGGGCAACGGCAAGAAAGTGCAGGGCATCGTCCCGGCGGGTCTCGCCGGCTACAACGAGTCGACGCCCTTCCAGGCTGACGTGACCAAGGCCAAGTCGCTGCTCCAGGAAGCGGGCCAGACAAGCATCACGCTCGACTTCCTCGTCCCAACGGGCGGTGCGCCAGGCGGCGCTGCCTGGAGCGACATCGCGGCCAAGCTGAAGTCCGACTGGGCCAAGATCGGCGTGACGGTCAACATCAAGCAGACGACCACGGCGGACCTGCTCGGCACATACCGCGCGCAGAAGGGCCAGCTCGTGATGATCAACTGGGGCCCGGACTACCCCGACCCCGGTGCGAACGTCAACCCGTTCACCGACTACAAGGCGAAGTCCATTGCCTACCGCAACGGTTGGGATGACCCGATCGCGACCAAAGCTCACGAGGCGGAGCTCATCAGCGACCCGGCCAAGCGAGTGGCCGCATACAAGGAGATCACTGACTACGTCCTACACAACGGCCCATACGTCGTGCTCTATCAACCCAACGAGCTGTTTGGACTTCGCTCGAACGTGAAGGGCTTCAACTGGAGCTCGATCGGATGGGCGGAGCTCGCCTCAGTAACTAAGTAGCAGTCACAGGGCGCCATGCGGTTCCTCGGGTTCCTGACCCGGAGGATCGTCGGGATCGCGGCGGTGATGGTCGGCGTATCGATCATCACCTTCGCGATCTCGCACGTGGTCCCAGCCGACCCGGTCGCCGCGGCGCTCGGCGACCACGCCACCGACCAGCAGATCGAGGCGTTCCGCGCGGAGTACCACCTCGACCGGCCGCTTCCCGAGCAGTACCTCACATACGTGACCGGTCTCCTTCATGGCGATCTCGGTCGAAGCATCCGGACGCGCCGCCCGGTCGCCGACGATCTTTTTGACTCGTTCCCGGCCACGATCGAGCTCTCGCTGGCCGCTCTCCTCGTCGCGATCGTCGTCGGCATTCCGGCGGGCGTGTGGTCGGCCGTATTTCGCGGCCGCCTCCCGGACCACCTTGTCCGGCTGCTGTCTCTGATCGGAGGCTCGATCCCGGTCTTCTGGCTCGGTCTCATCGTGATCGGCCTCTTCTACTACCAGCTCGGCTGGCTCCCGGGTGGTGCTCGCATCGATACCTTCGTCACGCCACCTCCAACCCGGACGGGCCTGTACGTCGTCGACAGTTTGATTGCGGGCGACTTCGAGGCTCTTCGCAGCAGTCTTCTTCATCTCGTGTTGCCGGCCCTCACCCTGGGCTACTTCTCGACGGCGGTGATCGCGCGGATGACGCGGTCGAGCATGCTCGAGGTGCTCGGCCAGGACTACATGCGGACCGCGCGGGCCAAGGGACTTCAGGAGCGGCTCGTGATCTTGCGCCACGGGCTTCGCAACGCGCTTATCCCGACCGTCACTATCCTCGGCCTCACGTTCGGCAGCCTGCTCTCGGGCGCGGTACTGACCGAGACGATCTTCAGCTGGCCCGGCCTGGGACGGTACGCGACCGCCGCCGCCATCGCGCTCGACTTTCCGGCGGTGCTTGGCGTCACTCTGCTCGCAGCGATCGTGTACCCGGTCGGGAATCTCGTGGTCGACATCGCGTATTTCTGGCTCGACCCACGGACGCAGCATGGCTAGCACTGTGGCGCTCCCAGTGCGCGGTACGCGCCTGGTCGCCCGGGCGCCAATCCTGGCAAATCCGCTGAACCTCGTGGCGCTCGCGCTCATCGCTGTGTTCGCGGCGTGCGCGCTGTTGGCTCCGCTGCTTGCTCCCTACGATCCGCTCGCTCAGGAGCTCGGCCAGCGCCTCCGGCCGCCCTCACCCGAGCATTGGCTCGGAACCGACTCGCTCGGACGCGACATTGCGAGTCGGATCCTCTATGGCGCGCGCATCTCGTTGATCATCGGCGTGGTCGTCGTCGCATCGGCCGGCGTCGTGGGTACCGCCATCGGGCTCATCGCGGGTTACGCCGGAGGCCTTGTGGACGAAGCCCTCATGCGTTTGACCGAGGTCTTCCTCGCCTTCCCGGCGTTGATCCTCGCGATGGCGATCGCCGGGGCGCTGGGGCCGAGCCTGACGAACGCGATCATCGCGATAGCGGCGGTCACGTGGGCGGTCTACGCGCGACTGACGCGCGGCCAGATCCTTTCGCTGCGACGCCGGGAGTTCGTCGAGGCGGCCCGCGCGATAGGCGCCTCGCGGACGAGGATCGTCGTGCGTCACCTCCTTCCGAATGCGCTCGCCCCGCTCATGATCCAGGCGAGCTTCGATCTGGGCTCATCGATCATCGCGGCCGCGGGGCTCAGCTTCATCGGCTTCGGCGCGCAGCCGCCGACACCCGAGTGGGGCGTCATGATCAGCGAAGGCCGGAACTACATCAGCACGCAGCCGTGGCTTTCGCTTTTTCCGGGGCTCGCGATCCTGCTCGCCGTCGGTTCCTTCAACCTGCTCGGCGATGGCTTGCGCGACGCTTTCGATCCGCGCCTCAGTCGCGCGGATTGAAAGTCATCTCGACCCATCGCTTCTTAGCGAACTTTTAGGCGAACCTTGCCGCGGTCTCACGTGCGCCTCTTAGAGTCAGCGTGACCAACGGGAGGAGCACTGATAGTGACCATGCGTACGCACGTTCGTTCGATCGCCGCGGCCCTGGGCGCAGGCATGCTCGTCGCCGCGTGTGGCGGCTCTGCGACGCTCGAGACGCCGACCGCGACGCCGACCACGACCGCGACCGCGACGGCAGGGGGTACGACCGCATCGGCGGGGGCCTGGACCGTCACGGACAAGTCGAAGGCGACGATCCGTGTCCGCGAGCAGCTGGTGGGTGTGAGTCTTCCGTCGGATGCGGTCCTCACCGCGACCGGTGCGAAGGGCTCTTTCGAGCTCAACTCGGACGGAACCTTCGAGTCGGGGTCCAAGATCACGTTCGATCTCACGACGCTCTCGAGCGATGAGAGCCAACGCGACAACTTCATCAAGCAGGACACGCTGCAGGTCCGCCAGTTTCCAACGGCGGCGTTCGTTCCAACGAAGACCAGCGGCCTCGTGCTGCCGCTCGCAGCGAGTGGCACGTTCACGTTCACCCTGACCGGAAACGTGACGATCAGAGGCAAGACCAAAGCGGTCACGTTCGACGTGACGGCGAAACGCGATGGGAGCGATCTCACCGCGACCGCGACGGCGAACCCGAGCTGGAAGTTCGGTGACTTCGGTATGACCGCGCCGTCCGTTCCCCTCCGAGTGCTCAGCGTGACCGACGAGATCCGCGCCACGATCGACATCGTCGCGACGGGGCCGAAGGCCTAGCACCGCGTGTCTCGATCGCGGTTCGGTCGAGCTGATGTAGCCGTTGAACGCGAACACGACCGACGGCACCGCAAGCGCCAAAGATGTGGTCGCGACCCGAAGTTGATCCGCGCGCGAATCGAACAGCGGATCTCGGGGTATCAAGTTGGCGTACCGTCCGCTACCCAAAGGTGTCGTCCCCCTAAGAGCGGTATTGCTCACGCGCAAAGGCCGTTAGCTTCGATGAGTGGGATCGCGCATCTTTTCGCCGCTTGTTGTCGCGGCACTCGTTCTCAGCTGGCTGGCCGTTGGTCCGATGCCGCGTGCCCTCGCGGCGCCGGTATCGCCGGCGCCCGCCGCGGCAACATGCGCGAGCAGCGTCGGTCCAGGGATCCCGCACCCCGCGGGTCTTCCGGCCGGCGTCGCGGGATTCCACGCGCAGTGGTACGGACAGAGCGGTTATCCGACGCTCTGTCCCGGCGAGCGCTCGACCGCGACGGTCGCGTACTACAACTCCGGCTCGTTCGGTTGGGTGCGCGGTCGCATGGGCCAGGTCGCGTATCTCGGCACGTGGGGCCCCGAGCCGGGTCAGGACGCAGCGACGCCGCTCGGCGGTGACGGCGCCGCAGGCTCACCCGCGACGGGATGGCCTCGCTTCAATCGCATCGCGATGCAGCCCGCGGACTACGTCGGACCGGGGCAGGTCTCGTGGTTCCAGTTCACGATCCAAGCGCCGGCGACCGCCGGCTACTACCGGCTCTATCTCCGTCCACTGATCGAAGGCGCGACGTGGCTCGAGGACTTCGGCGTCTTCTGGCTCGTCACCGTGCTGAACCCGGACGGCTCACGCCCCGCGCCGCCGGAGACCGGCCTGGGGTACAACTACCAGAGCGTCTCGACCGTCCGCGGCAGCTTCAACGTGCATCTCATCAAGGAGCGGCTTTCGGCGGTCACGGTGAAGACCCTCACCGCGAACGTGACGGATTGTTCGAACAACTGCCCGGCGAAGCCGCTCGCGCAGTACGTGAGCGAGAACGGGGCGTACGCCGGAATGAACGGCACGTACCTGTGCCCGCCCGACTACGCGCAGTGCGCCGGGAAAGTGAACTCATACGACTACGCCGTCTACAACAGCAACCTGCGCCGCTGGATCAACTACAACGCGCTCAACGCGCAGAACGGCGGGCTCTTCTTCAACGGCGCGAGCACGAGCGTCTACCGCCGTACGTTCGTCTACTACCAGAACCAGACACCGATCAACGCTGCGATCACGAATTTCCCGCTGCTCGTCCAGAACGGCGCGGTCATCGATTCGACCTCCGAGCAGAACGGCTCGCAGCTCCTCAAGGGCACGAAGGGCGCGATCGGCGTCGACAGCACGTACGTGTACCTCGCGATCGTGACGAACGCGACGGTCACCGATGCCGCCTACGTGATGCAAGCGCTCGGCGCCCGCGACGCCCTCAACCTCGACGGTGGCGGAACCGCGGCCATGTACATCGGCGGCTCTTACAAGGTCGGCCCCGGCCGGCTCCTCCCCAACGCGATCGTCCTGACCAAGCCGTAGGGGCTTAGTTCGCGGCGCGGAGCTCGAAGTCCAGACGGCGAACGAGCGCGCCTTCGATCTCGAAGTTCCAGGTCGTGTAGTTGGCGAATATGCCTGGGGCCCTCGTCAGCGTCGTGATCCTCACGTTCTTGCCGTCCACGGATTCCTCGCGGGGTGTCTGCACGAGCTCCGAGGGAGCGAAGCGGATCATCTGCCGCACGCCCTCTTTTCCCTGAAAGGGCTCGGGCAGCCCGGGGAGCGTCACCTCCACATCCTCCGCGCACAGCGCGGCCGCGGCATCGGCGTTGCGATCCTTCACCGCCTGAACGAACGAGCGCGCTACGTCGAGAGTAGAGTCCATCCCAGACGCAGAGCGTAGACAAAGGGGAGGCGGGCCGTGGCATATCCGGTCACACACTTCGAGATCAACGCGCAGGACGCGCCAGCGACGCAGAAGTTCTACCGGGACCTCTTTGGCTGGGGCATCGACACGAACAACCCAGACAACTACGGGATGATCGACACCAAGAACAAGGGCGCCGGCATCAACGGCGGCATCGGCGCGAGCCGGCACGGTAAGAGCTGGGTGACCTTCTACGTCGAGACTGACGACCCCGCGGCGACGCTCGCGAAGGCCGAGCGCCTCGGCGGCACCAGGGTCATGGAGCCCATGGACGCGGGCGGGAACGTGGTCTACGCGCTCTTCGCGGATCCCGAGGGAAACGTCATCGGTCTCGCGAAGATGGCTCGCGTGCAGCAGGAACAGCGCGAGCAGGAGCAGGCGCAGAAGACGCGCTCTCGTTCGAACGGAAATGGCAATGGGACCGCGGCGCGCGCCCGCGCGAAGACGAAGACGAAGACGGCCGCAAAGGCTTCGCCGAAGCGTGCGACCGCGCGCAAGCGGACGACCGCAAAGAAGACGACGACTCGTTCGCGGAGCAAGCGCTCCAGAGGTTGACCGACACACAAGGGGCGAACTAGCCTTACGCCGCCTTTCGAGGCGGGGGAGTTTTGTCGCGGCGTTCGTCCGCGTACGGCGCCGGGATATCGGGGAGGCGCGCCATGCGTGATGCCCATGCGGTCACGGTCACCGTCAACGGCACGAGCTACTCACGCGAGATCGAACCGACGCTGCTGCTCGTAGAGTTCCTGCGCGAAACGCTCGCGCTCACCGGCACGCACGTCGGTTGCGACACGAGCCAGTGCGGTGCGTGCACGGTCCTCGTCGACGGTCGCGCGACAAAGTCGTGCACGATGCTCGCCGTCCAGGCCGACGGCGCGGTAGTCATCACCGTCGAGGGGCTCGCGAAGAACGGGGAGCTTCACCCGATCCAGCGCGCGTTCGCCAAGGAGCACGGGTTGCAGTGCGGCTTCTGCACCCCCGGTCTCATGATCACCGCCGTCGACTTCCTCGAACGCAACGCGTCGCCGAGCGACGCGCAGATCCGTCACGCCATCGAAGGCAACCTCTGCCGCTGCACCGGGTACCACAACATCGTGAACGCGATCCGCACCGCGTCAGCCGAGATGCGCGAGACCGCGAGCGCTCAACCGCAAGTCGCCGCGGAGGTGAAGCCATGACCGTCACCGCCAATCCGAAATACATCGGTACGCGCGTCGCGCGCAAAGAGGACCCCCGCCTGATCACGGGAGAGGGGACGTTTACCGACGACGTGATGCTGCAGGGCATGGCCTACCTGACGCTCGTGCGCAGCCCGCACGCGCACGCGAGGATCCGCCGCATCGACACCGCCGCCGCCAAGAAGGAGCCCGGCGTCGTCGCCGTGCTCACCGGCAAGGACCTTGAGGCGACGGGCATGCTGCCCGTGTTCATCACGGTCCCGGGCATGAACGGCTCGAAGCACATGCCGATCGCAATCGACAAGGCGCGGTACGCGGGCGACGCGGTCGCCGCGGTCGTCGCCGACTCGCGCGACGCCGCGAAGCGCGCGGCGGATCTGATCGCGGTCGACTACGAGCCGCTTCCCGTGGTGGTCGACGGGACGAAAGCGCTCGAACCGGGCGCCCCGATCGTTCATGAGGAGCTCGGCTCGAATCTCGTCTTTACCTACCCGGTCAAGGGCGGCGACATCGACAAGGCGTTCAAGGACGCCGAGATCACGGTCACTCAGCGGATCGTCAATCAGCGCCTCATCCCGAACGCGATGGAGCCGCGCGCGGCCACCGCGAAGTTCGAGGCGGGCGAGCTCACGCTCTGGACGTCAACGCAGATCCCGCATTTCGTCCAGCTGATCGTCGCGCTGAACCTCGGACTCGGGCAGAACAAGGTGCGCGTGATCGCTCCGGAAGTAGGCGGTGGCTTCGGCAGCAAGCTGCAGGTCTACGCCGAGGAGCTGCTCGTCGGCTATCTGTCCAAAACGCTCGGACGGCCGGTCAAGTGGACGGAGGAGCGCCGCGAGGGTTACCTCGCGACGATCCACGGGCGCGACCTCGTCGAGAACGTCGAGATCGCCGCGAAGAAGGACGGCACGATCCTCGGTCTTCGCATCCGCACCGTCGCGAACGTCGGTGCCTACCTGCAGGCGTTCGCGCCAGGCATTCCCACGATCCTGCACGCGTTCATCATCCCGGGGCCGTACAAGATCCCGGCGTTCGACGTCGAGGTTCGCGGCGCGTATACGAACACGACCCCGGTCGACGCGTATCGCGGCGCGGGACGTCCCGAGGCCACGTTCGCGATGGAGCGGATCATGGATCGCCTTGCCGACGAGATCGGCATGGACCCCGCCGAGGTGCGGCGGAAGAACTTCATCCCGCCGGATGCGTTCCCGTTCAACACGATCAGCGGCATTACCTACGACAGCGGCGACTACGAGCCTGCGCTCGACCGCGCGCTCGCGATGGCCGACTACAAGGGCTTCGAGAAGCGCCGCGCCGAAGCGAAGGCGCGGGGAAATTACCGCGGGATCGGGATTTCGACGTACGTTGAGATCTGCGGCCTCGCACCGTCGAAGGCGAACTCCGCGCTCGGCGTCGGCTGGGGCGGTTACGAGAGCGCGCGGATCCGCGTGCACGCGACGGGCTCGGTGCAGGTCTTCACGGGCACGTCACCACACGGTCAGGGCCACGAGACCTCATGGGCGCAGATCGCGGCGGACGCCCTCGGCGTCAGCCCGAACGACATCGAGGTGCGACACGGCGACACGTTCGAGTCGCCAGGCATGGGCGTCGGCACGTTCGGCAGCCGGAGCCTCGCGGTAGGCGGCATCGCCGTGCACAAGGCCGCGGAGAAGGTCCGCGAGAAGGTCGTGCAGATCGGCGCGCATCTTCTCGAAGCGTCGCCCGCAGACGTCGTCGTCGAGAACGGCAAGGTCTTCGTGAAGGGCGTGCCGGAGAAGGCCAAGAACTTCGGGGACATCTCGATGGCCGCGTACCTCGCGAACAACCTCCCCGATGGGATGGAGCCCGGCCTCGAGGCGACCGTGTACTACGACCCGCCGAACTTCACTTTCCCGTTCGGCACGCACATCGCCGAGGTCGAAATCGACGGAGAGACCGGCGCAGTCGGGATCGAGCGCTACTCCGCGTGCGACGACTGCGGACGCCAGATCAATCCGATGATCGTCGAGGGCCAGCTCCACGGCGGCATCACGCAGGGCATCGGCCAGGCGCTGTACGAAGGCGCCGTGTACGACGACAACGGGCAGCTCCTCTCCGGAAGCATGATGGAGTACCACGTTCCGTCCGCCGAGGACGTACCCATGTTCAACCTCGATCACACCGTGACGCTCACGAACACGAACCCGCTCGGCGTGAAGGGCATCGGCGAAGCCGGCACCATCGGCTCGACGCCGGCCGCGGTCAACGCGGTCATCGACGCGCTCTCGCCGCTCGGCATCAAGCACATCGACATGCCGCTTACGTCGGAGAAGATCTGGCGGGCGATCCGCGCCGCCGGGGAGGGACGGCGATGATCACGCACCCGTTCACCTATCAAGCGCCGGCGACGATCGAAGAGGCCGTCAAGCAGCTAGGCCAAAGCGGCGACGCGAAAGTGATCGCCGGCGGCCACAGCCTCCTGCCCCTCATGAAGCTCGGGCTCGCACAGCCCGAGACGCTCGTCGACCTCCGTCGCATCGCGTCGCTCCGCGAGATCCGCACCGAGGCCGACGGGACGATCGTGATCGGCGCACTGGTGACGCATCGCGATCTCGTTCACGACAAGACCGTTCGTGCGAAGCTCGCCGCGCTCTCCGACGCCGCGAGCGAGGTCGGCGACCTCCAGGTCCGTGCCCGCGGCACGATCGGCGGCAGTCTCGCGCACGCCGACTCGGCGGCGGACGAGCCGGCACCGACGCTCGCCTACGACGCGACGATCCGGGCCATCGGCCCCAAGGGTCGCCGGGACATCCCGGCGCGCGACTTCTTCAAAGGAACGTTCGAGACGGCGCTCGCGCCGAACGAAATTCTGGCCGAGATCCGCTTTTCGGCACCCGCCGGTCGCACCGGTGGCGCCTACGCGAAGTTCGCGCACCCGGCATCCGGATTCGCGGTGACCGGGGTCGCGGCGGTCGTCACCCTCAAGGCCGACGGCACCGTCGAGCGCGCCGCGATCGCAGTTTCCGGCGCGGCCGCTGCCGCATACCGCGCAACCGCGGCCGAGAAAGCGCTCACTAGTACGAAGGGCGATGCGAAGGCGATCGCCGACACCGCCGCGAAGGCGGCGGATGGGATCACCGCCCTCTCCGACCTCGCCGCCTCGGCCGAGTACCGCAAGCACCTGGTGACCGTCTACGCGAAACGTGCGATCGAGCGCGCGATCGAGCGCGCCCGGGGCTGAAAACAGCGAAGGTCGTCGTGCGCCGGTGCCGTAAAGGCGCCGGCGCACTCTCGCTTCCGCGCTCGTAGCATCGCGAGTGGTGACAGTGCCCGTCATGTCTTCGGTCGAGGACGTCGCAGCCGCGCTCGAGCGCGAGCGCTACGTCGCGGACCGCTCGCTCGCGGTGACGCTCTTTCTGGCATTGCGTCTGGGGAAGCCGCTCTTCGTCGAGGGTGAGGCAGGGGTCGGCAAGACCGAGATCGCGAAAGCGCTCGCCTCCGCCCTCGGCCGAAAGCTGATCCGTCTCCAGTGCTACGAGGGCCTCGACGTCGCGACCGCGGTGTACGACTGGGACTACCCGCGGCAGATCCTCGAGATCCGCCTCGCCGAGGGCGAAGGGCGCACCAACGACGCGCGCGAACGCATTTACAGCGAGCGCTTCCTCATCAAACGGCCCCTCCTCGAGGCGATAGCCGGCGACGGTCCGCCGCCCGTCCTGCTTATCGACGAGATCGACCGGGCCGACGAGGAGTTCGAGGCGTACCTTCTCGAGCTTCTGTCCGACTTCCAGATCACCGTGCCCGAGCTCGGTACCTTCCGCGCCGCCGTCCCGCCGCCGGTCATCATCACCTCGAATCGCACGCGAGAGATCCACGACGCTCTTAAACGTCGGTGCCTGTACCAGTGGATCGACTACCCGAGCGTCGAGCGCGAGCTCGCGATCGTGGCGCGGCGTCTGCCCGATGTGCCGGCCCGGCTCGCGCGGAGCGTCGTCGCGGTGGTGCAGGCTCTTCGGCGCGACGATCTCTTCAAGCGGCCAGGTGTCGCCGAGACGCTCGATTGGGCGATGGCGCTCACCGCTCTCGGTACCGGAGTGCTCGACGAAGCCGCGATCGACGGAACCCTCGGCGTCCTTCTCAAGTACGAGGAAGATGTCTCGCGCGTGCGCGCCGACATGCTTCCCGGTCTGGTGGCAGAGGCGGCACGCGTGGGCTGATCGCGGCCATTGCTACCGATTCGGATATCACCCGCGTCGCAGATCCATGTGTACGGCCCGTGCGTTGCCAGCGCGCGTGGAACGAAACGTATCCGACACATCACTTCTACCGTTGCGGCGAGAGTGGAGGCGAGTGAACGGTAGGAGCTTCATCTAGCCATGGATAGCAACAACGCCCTCGAAGCGATCCTCGCGCTTCGCGCGATCTGGGAACAGAAGCGCGGCCGCGTGACCCTCGCCGATCTCGAAATCCTGGTCCATCGCTGCGTACGCAGTCGCGGGGCCGCGGCACTTCCACCCGAACGCTGGCGTGGTCGACCCTGGCGTGCAACGACCCGCCACGAGGTCGTCTTCGAGGCCTGACCGTTCGACACGTTCGACAGAAAACAGATCGCCCCGGGCTTTGGCCCGGGGCGATCTTTGTTGCGAGAGAGGCTTAGTGGATCGTCGGTGCTGGTCCGAAAATGCTGAGGCCGCCGGCGTCCTGAGAGCTCAGGACCGCGCCCTGGACCTGCCAGTAGCCGGTCGGGGCGTACCAGTTGGCGCCGGGTGGCGGGCACGCCGACGCGCAGGTCGCGTTCGTCCCGAGCGAGAGCGTGCCGTTGCCCTTGAGCGAGCCGAAACGAATGTCGACCGGCCCGCCGCCGAACGAGCGCTCGAACACCGATACGCCGTTCTCGTAGACGCAGCCGAACTGGTCGCACGTGAAGCGATACCAGCCCACGTTCATCTGCTCTGTCGTGAAAAGGATCGAGGTCGTGGCGGCGAGGGTGATCTTTTCGTCGCGGAGCGGGAAGTTCGCGGATCCGCGGAGCGTCCCGAGCTGGCCGTCGGAGATCGTGCCCGAGAGCGTGGCCGGACCATTGACTGAGCCGCCGAGGATGCTCGAGAAGTTCGCGTAGCCGTTGACGTCGATCGTCTGTGAAGGAGCAGAGGCCGCGAGTGCCGTGGATTGGCCGAGCGAGAACGCGAAGCTGAGCGCGAGGGTCGCCGCGAGAATGAGCTTGCGCACTTTTTCTTCCTCCTGCGCACATCCATCTGGGAATGCGTGCTGGAGCGGTCTACGGTCGCGGGCGCCTATCTGGGGTGCGGGCTCTTACCGGCAGGGTGTGATCTCCGACACCGTGTGCGGCGACACGTTCGCGCTGACACCGCAGGAGACGGTCGACGTCGAATGCGACCATCTCTAGAGATGCGCGCGTTTCCGCTCTTGTTAATCGTCGCTCTAACGGTGGCGTGCGCGTCGCCGCCCGCCGCTACGACGACGACATCGCCTCCGCCGAGCGAATCCCCAGGCACGCCCACGGCAGCTCCGACCGAAGCTTCGACCCCTCCGGCGCCTCACGTCTTCGTCGTCGTGATGGAGAACACGAACCTCGCGACGGCCTTGCGGTCGCCGTCGATCGAACGGCTGGCCGCGAAGTACGCCCTCGCCACGAACTACCACGCCGTGTCCTCACCGAGCCTGCCGAACTATCTCGCGATGACCTCCGGCAGCACCTGGGGCATCACGGACGACGCGTATCACATTCTGCCGGCGGGCGGTCTTGGGGCGCAGCTCACGGCGGCCGGCGTCAGCTGGCGCGCGTACATGGAGGGCCTCACTTCGGCGGGGTGCTTGCGCAGCCCGTACCCGTATGCCCTGAAGCACAACCCGTTCGCGTACTACGGCGGTTCGTGTCCCGAGAACGTGGTCGCGCTCGACCTCCTCGAGGCAGACCTCGGTCGTGACACGCCGAGCTTCGTTTGGATCACGCCCGGTCTGTGCCACGACGGCCACGACTGCGCGCTCACCGAGGCCGGGGCGTGGCTCGAAGATCTGGTCGGTCGGATCGTGGCCTCGCCGGCATGGCGCGACCATGGCGCGCTTTTCGTGGTGTGGGACGAAGGCGACGGCCGGTCGAGCGTCGTGCCCTTGATCGTCGCGTCGCCCGATATCGAAAGCCGCCGCGTGGACGGCGACTACGATCACTACTCCCTTCTCGCGGCTATCGAAGACCGGTTCGGGCTGCCGCGCCTCGGGGCAGCGAAGGACGCCCGTCCCCTTACCGATCTACTACCGCCTCGCACCCGCTAGCGACCCTAGGAGACGCTTCCCATCCACACGTTCAACTCGAGGACGCCGATGAAGGAAGCAGCGGCGGTACTACTAACGCCTTCCGTCGGGCCCGACCATGCCCGAGAGCCAGAGCAACGCGCCGGCGCCCGCGACGAGCGCGGCGCCGATGACCGCCCATTCGCTGCGCCCCGTCATGAACGAGCCAGGTATGACACCGATGCCCTGGAAGAAGAAGACCACTCCCGCGAGCAGCGCGACGACGGCGACGACGCGCACGGCGAGCCGCACGGCTACTTTGCGTTCAGGACGGAGAGCGCGCTGTTCACAGTTGCATTCGAGTGTGCGGACTACCATTTCACATGTCCATGTACCCCGACATAGCGCTCCTGCTTCTGCGAGTCGTCGTTGGCGGAGTCGTGATGATGCATGGACTCCTGAAGCTCGGTCTGGTCGGAACGGGCGGCTCCATCGCCGGTGTCGCGGGATGGTTCAACTCGATGGGCATCCGGCCGGGCCTGTTCTGGGCGTACACCTCGGTGCTCGCCGAGGCGGGCGGGGGCGTGCTGACGGTGCTCGGGCTCGGTGGACCGCTCGGCCCCGGACTTCTCGCGGGCGATCTCGTCGTGGTCACGATCGTCGCTCACTTGCCGCAAGGCTTCAGGGCGGGCGGCGGCAAGGTCGGGTGGGAGTTCCCGGTACCACTCGGGGCCGGCGCGCTCGCGATCGCACTCACGGGCAACGGCGCGTGGTCGCTCGATCGGCTGCTCGGACTGGCCTACCCCGATTGGCTCTTGCCTGGCTGGCTCGTGCTCATGGCCGCGGGCGCGGTCCTGGCACTTGCCGTGCGCTCGATGCAAGCGCCGAAGGCGCCGGAGGCCCAGTCTTAGCGCGTTTGAACGAAATTCCTAGCGTCGATTCAGCCGTCTCTTAGGCCGGGCTTAAGCGCGCGAGAGAGGCTATAGGCATGTTCGAAGGTGATCCAACCGCCACCACGCCGATGACGCCCGTGGCGCCGCCGCCCCCTCCGGTCCGGAAGAGCAGCGGCATCCCGGCAGGCCGCCTCGTGGCCCTCGGACTTCTCGCGTTCGCGCTCGCCGCATTCAGCGGACGCATCGATCTTGGCTCCCTCGTTTCGACCGCGCGGACCTACGTCGACCGAGCCGCGCCCGCCGTCCAGACGAACACCAGCTCGAGCGACACGGCCGCGGTCGCGGCCGTGAAGAACGTCGTCCAGCGCGCCAACGACGCCCAGGTCCAGGCGTTCACGCGCAATGACCCGACGCTCATGCAGGCCACCGCGACGACCTCCTATTACCAGGAGCTCGTGCAGACCAACCAGGGCCTGCAGGCGAGCGGCGCCCAGTCAATCGCGCTCACGAAGCTTGAGTGGGTCGACGTAAGCGTCAGCGGCACGACCGCGAACGCAGTGACCAACGAAACGTGGCGAACGACCTACGCCGACGGCTCCGTCGCCGACAGCACCGACCGCAACGAATACACCCTGGTACTGCAAGCGGGCGCGTGGAAGATCTCGGCGGACGTCCAGCCGAACACGCAGATCATCACCCCCGGCACGGGCACCGGCACCGCGCCGACCGTGACGCAACCGGGTACGCCCGCGACCGTCACGAGCAGCTCGAGCAACTGGTCCGGCTACGCGGCGAGCGGCGGAAACTTCACGTCCGTGACCGCGACCTGGACCGTGCCGACGGTCTCCGCGACCTCGAGCGGGGCGGACGCGACCTGGGTCGGGATCGGCGGGCTCACGAGCAACGATCTCCTCCAAGCGGGTACGCAAGCGATGGTCGACGGCAGCGGAACGGTCGATTACTCCTCGTGGATCGAGATGCTTCCGCAGTCCTCGCGGAACGTTCCCCTCTCGGTGAGCGCGGGCGACTCCGTGACGATCACGATCACGCAGCAGAGCGGGAACGACTGGCTCATCTCGATGAAGAACAACACGACGAACGGCACGTACAGCGTCACGGTCCAGTACAACTCGTCGAACTCCTCGGCCGAGTGGGTCCAGGAGGCGCCGAGCGTGGGCCGCGGGCTCGTCTCGCTCGACCAGTTCGGCACCGTGCAGTTCAGCGGAGCGAGCGCGGTCCGCGATGGCAAGACGATGTCGGCCTCAGCCCTCGGTGCCAAGGCGATCACGATGATCAACGGTCAGGGCCAGGCGATCGCGCAACCTTCGACGATCGCGAGCGACGGATCGAGCTTCACGGTCGCGCGGACCGATGCCACGAGCTCGCCGCAGTCCGGTGGCCGGCGTCGCCGGCCCTAGGAAGAAGTGCTCTAGCTCGCGGAGCGCGATTGGCGCCGCAAGAGCATCGCGACGGTCTCGGGGTCCCCGTCCTCTACCGCTGACACGAGGTGGTCGGCATATTCACCGAGACGCTCGTGATCGGCGGGCAATGCTTCGTTCTTCTCGGTCGGATCTATCGGGAGTCGCGCGGTCTCGCGGATCGCGACGGCCATCATGCGAACGGCGTACCAGGTTTCCCGATCCACGCCGGCTCGGTCCCACGGTCCACCCGACACCTGCTCCACGTTCCGAACTTTGCGCCGTGCCGCGGCTCTTGGGAACACCGTACGGGGTGAGAGATTTCGGCTACCCCGTCTGGGGGAGGGGAGCGCATTCGGCTACTTTTGTTCGATGAAGAACGACGGAATGATCCTCGACCCGGTCTGCGACATGATCGTGAACCTCGCTGAGCAGAGAGAACAAGGGCTGACCCTCGAACGACCTGAACGCGAGTACGGGTTCTGTGGCGGCGGATGTCTTGAAAAATTCGCAAAGGATCCGAAACGCTACATACCGAAAGTGGAGCGTTGGCTCGCGACAGGGGAGTCCGCGCCGCCGCGTATGTGATCGTCGAGCCGTCCGTAGAGCCGCGCTCCGACGTGGGCGTTCCTCGAGCGAGCGGCCCCTGGCGAGCTATCCATCGCGATCCCACGAGGGGCCGAGCGAGAGGGACGCCCGCGGCGGAGCGCGAGGACTGCGCGTCGATCGCCCCTATCTAGCGCAGGTCGGTCGGGACTCCCGCGTCATCCTTGCGGAGCTTCACAGTGAACACTCCACTTTCGGTTTGTGCGCTGATGGTGTAGTTCCCGCGGGTGCGTGTCGGGGCGATTCCGTCGAAGTTCGATCCGAACGGGGAGATCACCATCGGCGAGCTCTCACTGCCGCGAGGACCGCTCACCGTGATCGTGATCGTCGACGTGGGCGGGAAGCCGTAGACCAAATAGCTCGTCGGTGCGACGACGATGAGCCCCTGTCCCGCGGGGACCGCGGCGCGCATGCGGCCGGGCAGACCCGCCACGAAATCGTCGAACGATCGATCGGTGAGCGCCGCGTAGGCCTGCGCGAGGTTCTGACCTCGTCGAAGTCGCTCGTAGATGCGCGCGATCGGGGCGCTCCCGCCGACGTCTTGGCGAAGGAGCTCGACCGCGCGCGCCGATTCCTGGTACTTGAAGTACCCGGCCCAGTCCGTGAGCGCGTTCCATGACAGCTGCGAGACGAGTGTGTTGAGCGGGAGGATCGTTCCCGTCACCGCCATCGACGCCGCCTCGTACCGGACGCGTAGCAGTCGCCAGTCGCCGCCGGGCACGAGGGCCTCGGCGAGCCGCGCTTGTCCTTCGTTGAGCCACGCGGGAACCAGGTCACACCGCGGCGAGCACGCGTCGAGCGTCAGGAGATGGGTGAGCTCGTGCCGGATCGCGGCGACGGGACGGCGCGCGCGGACCGCCTCCCAGTTGACGGCAATGAGGCGAAGCGACGGTTCGAAGAAAGAGACGGAGTTCTCTGCGACGAAGGTCGCAGTCGCGCGCGAGTAGCCGAAGATCCGCACGAACCCCTCGGTGTAGCTTTCGATGCTCCCGAACACGTAGATCACCGGACGCGCGGCGAAGCTCCGCTCGAATTCGCCTTCGACCGCGGGAATGTCCGCCGCGACGGTCGCGGCCACGACCTCGTCGTCGTCGCGCGCTAGCGCGGCCTCGATGCGCAGATCGGCGGCTCCGGACACGAGCGCGAAGTCCATCTCGGCGATCTGGCGTGTCGGAAGGGGGGACAGAGTTGGCGTCGCGGCCGGGGTCGGAGTCGGCGACGCTGTCGGAGTCGTCGATGGTTCGGACGACGCAGTCGCGGCGGCCAACGGCGAGGACGACGGCGCGTAACTCGGCGCGGTCGCGGACTCGCATGCCGCGCCACAAAGCAGGAGCACCACCAAGAGGCGCGCCCTCACCCGATGAGCCTAGCGATGGTGCGGTCGGATGGTCCGGATTTTTCGGACGCAGCGGTCAAGAGATACGAATTTCGTGGAGGTGACCCCTTGCCACCACGTGGCGTAACGAGCGCGAAACGCAAGCGCCAGTACGAGCACATCAAGCGGAGCGAATCGGCGCGGGGGCGATCAAACAAGACCGCCAAACGGATCGCGGCCGCGACGACGAACAAGACGCGGGCCAAGAAGGGCGAGACCAAGTAGCGAGCGAGCGTACGGTGCATGACGCGTTCTCGGTCTCTTACAGTGGAGCGAGCTACCAGGGGAGGACCGAATAGTGGCCGTCATGACCAGCCGTCAGCCGCGCATTCCGCTCGAGGAGCTCTGTCGCCTGCCGTCCTTCTTCTTTCCGCTCGTTTCGTGGAAGGGCGACAAGGTGGGCTTCTACTGGGACAAGTCAGGACGCATCGAGCTCTACGTCATGGATCTCGCGACCAAGGCCGTGCGCCAGGTGAGCCACGGCGAGGTGCCGCGCGCCATGCGCACCGGGTTCGCCTGGAGCCGCGACGACCGTTTCGTCGCGTTCGGCAAGGACGCTGGCGGCAACGAGCAGCACGACCTCTACAAGATCGAAGTCGAGACGGGCAAAGTCGTGCAGCTCACGAACGACCCCGCCGCCGAGGAACACGCGGTGCAGTTCAGCCCCGACGATCAGTGGCTCACGGTGGACACGAACAAGCGTCTTCCGGAAACCCCTGACCGCCCCGGCCAGCTGAACGTATGGAAGATCCGCGCGGACGGCTCCGATTACACGCCGCTCACGCGCTACGCGTTCCCGGTGTTCGGCGGACTGTGGTCCGACGACAGCAAGTGGATCAGCTACGTCACGAACGAGGATCTGTCGAATCTCAAGAACCGCGACGGCTACGTGGTCCGTCCCGACGGCACAGGCGCGAAGAAGATCTTCAGCGTGCGTGCCGGCTCCCAGGAGACGCTCGGCGACTGGCATCCCGATGGCCGTCGCATCGCGGCGACAAGCGACGCCTCGGGGCAGAACCGGGCCGGCATCATCGATATCGAGACCGGTGAGGTGCGCTGGTATTCGCCCGAAGGCGTCGAGGAGCACGCGCTGCGCTTCTCCAAGAGTGGCAAGTGGCTCGTGACCATCCGCAACGAGGAGTCGCAGGTCCGGCCGATCCTCTACGACGTCGACACCGGCAAGGCTCGCGAGCTGAAACTGCCCGCGGGATTCGCGCTCGGCGCGCAGTTCTTCGCGAACGACACCAAGCTCCTCATCAACTACTCCACCGATGTGACACGTTCTGCGCTCGTCGCGTACGACCTCTCGACCGACACGGCCGAGACGCTCATCGAGCCCGAGTACGGCTCGATCGACCGCAAGGTCTTCGTGAACGCCGAGCACGTGTGGTACGAGACCTTCGACGGCAAGAAGGTCCCCGCACTGCTATACCGCCCGCGCGATATCGCGCCCGGCGAGAAGCTGCCGGCGCTCGTGCACGTCCACGGCGGACCGACCGGGCAGTGGTTCCGCGGGTTCGATCCGTTCGCGCAGTTCCTCGTTGACCGCGGTCTCGTCGTGCTCGAGCCGAACATCCGCGGCTCGACCGGGTACGGCGTCGACTTCCGCGATGCCGCGATCAAGGACTGGGGCGGAGCGGATCTTGAGGACGTCGCGGCCGGGGCGGAGTATCTGGGGTTGCTGCCGTACGTCGATCCCGACCGGCTCGTCGTGTTCGGCGGGAGCTACGGCGGTTTCATGACGTTCGTCGCGGCCACGAAGAAGCCGGATCTCTGGCGCGCCGCCGTCGCATGGGTCGGCATCAGCGACCTTCACCGGATGTGGGACGAGAGCAAGGAGCACTTCCGGTACTTCCTTCGCGAGCAGATGGGCGACCCCGAGAAAGACCGCGAGCTCTGGCGCGACCGGAGCGCGATCGAGTTCGCGGATCAGCTGTCCGCGAAGCTCCTCATGGTCCATGGCGTGAACGACCCGCGCTGTCCGGTTTCGCAATCGCGCATCTTCCGGGACAAGCTGCTCGAGCTCGGCAAGCGAGAGGGCGAAGACTTCGAGTACGTCGAGCTCGCCGACGAGGGCCATGGAAGCGCCGACATCCAGCAGAAGATCCGCACGTTCACGATCCTCGCGGATTACCTGGAGCGCGTCCTCTAGTAGAGAGCGAGCGAGCCGCTGCCGTTACCTATGTAACTGGCAGCGGCTTTGCTCTACTCGCCGCCAAACCTGATCAATTTGGGAGGCGGCTATGGACGCGAAAACGCTGCTCGAGCAGGACCACCAGAGAGTCAACAAGCTCGTTCAGGAGCTGACGGTGCACGAGAAGATCGAGGAGCAGATCCTCTACCCCGAGGTGAAGGAGCGCGCGACTGCGAAGCAGCTCGAGGACCTCGTCACGGAGTCGTACGAGGAGCACCACTTCGTCGACATCGTCAAGGCGGAGATCGAAAACACGCCGTTCGAAGCCGAGGAGTGGGCGGCGAAGTTCAAGGTGCGCGGGGCTTTCAAGAAGGACGACCTCGAGGACATGGGCATGCGCATGGAAGATCTGAAGGAACAGCTCATGGAAGGAGTGATGGCCGAGGAGCGCACGGGCGCCTGACCCCGGTCATCTCTAGGCGGCGGCGGTAGCAGGCCGGCGCGCGCGGCGAAGAAGCTGCGACGCGCCGGCCATTGCAAACAGAGTGAGGCCGGCGATGTCGGCGCCGATCCCCGGAGCGAGCAGCAGAAGACCGCCCGCGATGAGAAGGACGCGCTCGATGAGGTTCGTCGGCCCCAGCAGGTAGCCTCCGACGCCGGCTACAAGCGCGATGATCCCGACGGCCGCCGAGACCGACGCGATGATCGCGTCGGGGATGGTCGAACCGGTCCACAGGATCGCGAGGCCGTCCGGCTGCGTGAACATGAAGGGGACAAGGAAGCAGGGGAGCGCGTATTTCCACGTGAGCATCATCGTCTTGTACGGGTTCCCCCCAGTGATCGCCGCGGCGGCGAACGGCGACAGCGCCACCGGCGGCGAGACCTCGGACAGCACCGCGTAATAGAAAACGAACATGTGCGCCGCGGGCGGCGCGATGCCGAGCGTGATCAAGGCCGGGACGACCGTGGGAACCGCGACGAGGTACGTGGCGGTGATCGGTAGAGAGAGACCGAGCACCCACAGCACGAGAGCCGAGACGATGAGTGTTGCCACGAGGTTGCCGAAGCCCAGGGAGAGGATGAGGCTCGAGATCTTGAGCCCGAGCCCCGTCTGCAGAAGGATCCCGACCGCGATGCCCGCGACCGCGGTCGTCGCGCCGATGGGCAGGACCTGCTTCGTCCCCGCGGCGAGCGCCTTCACCAGCTTGCTCGGGTTGAGCGAGGTCTCGCGGCGGATGTAGGAGACAAGGATTGCGACGACGATCGACCAGAACACCGCGGTGATAGTCGAGAAGCCCGCGATGAGGAAGACGATGATCGCGAAGAGCGACGTGTACTGGTACCAGTACCGCCTCGTGAGCTCCCAGAAGCCGGGCGCGTCGAGCGCGATCGCGCGCGCCCCGAGCCGGCGTGCATCGATCTCGATCGTCAGGAGGATCCCGAGGTAGTAGAGGATCGTCGGCATCATCGCCATCACGACGACCTGCAAGTAGCTGATGCCGAGGATCTCGGCCATGAGGAACGCGGCCGGACCGAGCACCGGCGGCGAGATCACCGCGCCGATCCCGCCCGCCGACAGGATCGCGCCGCTCGACTCGCGGTCGTGCCCGGCCTTCTTCAGCATCGGGTACGCAATCGAGCCGAGCGTGACCGTCGTCGCAACTCCTGAACCGGAGACCGTACCGAGGAGGAACGAGGCGACCGTCACCGTGCGTGCCGCGCCGGTCGGCCGTTTCCCGGTCAATGCGAACGCGAGATCCACGTAGAACTTTCCGGCGCCGGTGTAGTCGAGGATCGCGCCGTAGATCGTGAACAGGATGATGAACGTCGCCGCGACCTGGAGGGGCGTGCCGAGCATGCCGTCGAGGCCGAGGTACTGGTTCGACACGATGTAGTCCAGGTCCTTCGGTGGACCGCGGAATGGCCCCGGCATGAAGTCCGCGAAGTACGCGTATGCGATCGCCGCGATGCCGATCGCCGGCAGATGCCAGCCTATGGTGCGCCGGCCTGCCTCGAGCACGGTGACGATCGCGATGACTCCGAAGACGAAATCCCACTGGTTCGGGTTGTTCACCCGGTAGATGACGGTCTCGAAATTGAGGAAGACGTACGCCGTGATCGCGATCGACGCGGCGACGAACGCGAAGTCGACCACGTTGACCCGCTTGATAAACCGCGGATGCATCGGGTAGAGCAGGAACGTGAGGACCAGGATCGCGGTGAGGAAGATCATCACGTAGATCTGCGGCGTGGTGATGGTCTGGCCGAGGACGCGGAAGGAGGGGACGAGCACCACACCCGTGAACGGGATCTCCGCCCCGGCCGCGGCGAAGTAGAGCGCGAAGAGGGTCGTCGCGACGGCGAGGCTCGTGACGACCGTGTCAGCCCACCCGGTAAAGGTCCGTGTCCTCGCCTCGGCCTCGTATTCCGCGATGAGCTCCTTCGTCTTGTCGTCGGCCAGCACCGCCTCAAGATCCGGCCGAGCGATGACCTCCGGCTCGGAAGCCCGCTCGGTCATCGGGCGCCCTCGAGCAGCGCAACGACCCAGGGGCGGTCCTGGGCACGAACGCGGACAACGGTCTCGCCGAAGCGCGGCCGGAGGTCCACCCGCCACCGGGAGGTCGAAAGCGCCTGCTCCCCGGCGGGCGTGATCCGGATGACGAGCTCGGGGTCGACCGCGACCGTGCGCGGCGATTCCTCGGTCCAAAGTTCGTCCGACTGCGCCGGCTCGCCGTTCCAGCCGAAGTACTCGACGGACCGGATGTCGCTCGACCGGACTCGCTGGATGCGCAGGCCGGACCCCTCTCGCGCGAGCTCCTCGAACACGGTCACCTGGTAGATCGACTGGCGGTACGAGTACTGAAGGTCTTCCTCGCGATCGAGCGTTCCGACGAACTCGGTCGTGCCGTCGCTCACGGTGAGGACCGGCACGGGGGTGGCCAGCGCCACCCCCACCGCCGTCACGATCGCCGCGCCGAGCGCGACGAAAGCGTTATTTCTTCCAGACACCTTTCGACTTATAGAAGTCGATCGCGCCCTGGTGGTAGTCGATCGAGGACCCCACCACGGCGGACTCGAGAGACAGATCGTTCGCGGCGCTGTGCACCTTCACGAGGTCGGCCTTGTTGTCGAACATCGTCGCGAGGATCGCCTGCGCGAGCGCAGGGTCGAAGTTGGTTGGCACGACCAGGAGGTTCGCGACACCCGACACGGTCACGTCCGCTGCCGTGTTGTACGTGCTCTTCGGGATCTTGATCGGGAAGTAGAAGTTGCCGTACTTCGCGCTCATCTTCGAGATGCTGTCGGCCAGGTCGAGCAACTTGATCTTTGTCCCGGTCGAGAGGTCCAGCACGGCGGGGACCGGCAGACCGCCGGAGAAGAAGAACGCATCGATCTTTCCGTCACGGAGCGCGTTCGCCGAATCCTGGGCGCCGAGCCTCTCGCGCGAGATGTCCGCGGCCGGGTCAAGCCCGTACGCCTCGAGCGTGCGATTGGCGATGATCTCCGTGCCGCTGCCCGCCGATCCCATGGAGACCCGCTTGCCTTTGAGATCGGGCACCGTGTTGATGCCACCCGAATCCTTGACGACGAGATGCGTGAGGTTCGAGTACAGGACCGCCAGCGCCTTGGCGTCCGAGGGCTTCTCAGGCGACGCGAACGAGCCTTTGCCGTTGACCGCGTCGAAGGCGGTGTCGGCAAGCGTGAACGCGACATCGGCCTTGCCGTCACGGATCAGCTTCATGTTGTCGACGGATGCGGTCGTCGCTTGCGCGCTCGCGGCTGTGCCGAGCTTCCTGTTGAGGAGCTCCGCGAGCCCGGCGCCGTACACGATGTAGACCGCGCCCGTGCCGCCTGTGACGATGTTGAGGGTCTTGCCTGTGAAGTTCGGCGTCCCCGTCGCGGATGGAGTCGGCGTTGTTGCCGCCCGCGGGGCGTTGCAAGCCGTGGTGACGACGAGAGCCGCGACGAGTGGGGCGACGAGGCGAATAGCGTTTCGCATGTGCACCTCCCCAGCGGTAAGGCGGGGAGTCTAAGACGTTCGGAGTCGATGGTGCCGTAATGAGCGCCGCGTCTCCGCGGCCGTCATCCGCCGTCGCTCGTCGTCGGTCTCGGCGACGAGCGGCGGGAGCGGGATGGGTTTTCCGTCCTTGTCCGTGGCCACGAAGACGAGGTACGCCGACGCGACGTGGACGACGTTACCGGTGAGCATGTCCTCCGCCTCGACGCGCACGCCGATCTCCATGCTCGTCTTTCCCACATGGTTCACCGAAGCCTTCGCGGTCACGAGGTGCCCGACGTAGACCGGAGCGAGGAACGAGAGCTCGTCGATGCGCGCCGTGACCACGCGGGCGCGAGCGTGCCTGGTGGCAGCCGCCCCGGCGACCGCGTCGATGAGCTTCATGACCTCGCCGCCGTGGACGTTGCCGTACGGGTTCGCGTCGGAGGGCAGCATCGTCCGCGACATCACGGTCTTCGATCCTGCGACGGTCTTGGCACCCACATGCACCGCGCGATTCTGTCATCCGCGTCTAGCATCGCCGCGTGGCCGTCCTCTCCCGCGAAGAGCTTCGCGCGGCGCTGACCGCGACCCCGCCGCTCGTCGAGGACGCCGATCTCCAGCTGCAGCTCCAGCCGAACGGCGTCGACCTGCGCGTGGAGCGCGTCCAACGGCTCACCTCGCCGGGCTTGCTAGGCGCCGCCGACAACGTCCGCGAGCCGGCGGCCCGCGAGGACGTGCAGGCCGACAAAGACGGTTGGTGGGATCTCCACCGCGGCGCGTACGTCATCACGTACCGCGAGAAGGTGAACCTTCCGACCGACCTCATGGCGCTCTCGCGTCCTCGCTCCAGCCTGCTCCGCTCCGGTGTCGCGATCCACGGCGCGGTGTGGGACGCGGGCTATTCCGGGCGGGGCGAGGGTCTTCTCGCGGTCCTCAACTCTCGCGGCTACCGCTTGCAGCGCGGGGCGCGGGTGGCGCAGCTCGTGTTCTTCCGGCTGTCGGCGCCCACCGCCGAGGGATACAAGGGCAAATACCACGGCGAGAACGTTTGACCGAGAGATGATCGCCCGACGCCTCGTCTGGGCCGCGGGCATCGTCGTCCTGGTGTTCGCATCGCTCGCCGCCGTGATCGTCGCGAGCGCGCTCCCCGCGGGGTACGACTTTCACGCGTACTGGCTCGCCGGGCGGAACCTGCTGAGTGGAGCGCCGCTCTACCCCGACGCGACGACGATCCTCGGGCTACCCGACGAGTTTCGGTACCTCCCGATCGTCGCCATCGTGTTCGTGCCGTTCGCGCTTCTCCCGTACTCCGTCGCGCTGGGGATCTGGATAGGGATCCAGCTTCTGATCGCGGCGGCCGTCGGCGTCGCGCTCGTCCGCCCACTTCCACCCTCATGGCGGCCCTGGGCCGCCGCCGGCTACGTCTTCTTCCTGGGGCTCGTTCTAGAGGTCACCCTCGGCAACGTGAATCTCATCTCGCTCGCTCTAGCGCTCGCCGCGTGGCGCCTGCGCGACCGGGCGATCCCCGCGGGCATCGTTCTCGCGGCGGCCGTCGGGCTCAAGTTTTTGCCGCTCACGCTCCTCCTCTTCTATGTCGCATCCGGCCGTTGGCGGCCGGTGCTCACCGGCGGAGTGATCGGCACGGCTGTTCTCGCCGCAGGCGCTCTGTTCATGCCCGAGCGCACGGCGGAATACATCCGCTTCGCGCCGCGCCTGCTCGAGCAGGATTGGGTCTACGCGCACATCGCGCGACCCGGACCTCCCGAACTCGCGGCCCTCTTCTGGTCCGAGTGGTTCCCGCTTGCCCTCGCCGGCGCCGCGGCGCTCGTCGCCATCCTCGCGGGTGTTGCCGCGCGCCGCGACCGGGCGCGCGAGAACACGTGGCATGCCCTCACGCTGGCGACCGCGGGGTACCTCGCTCCGTTCGGCTACTTCTGGACGACCTTCCTCATCCTGTCGCTTCCGCTCGCTTCCGACACGCTTCGCCGAGCATCAACCACGCCCTCGGTGGAGCGCGCGGTGGTCATCGGCGCCGTCGTTCTGTCCTGGGTGCTCATGGAGCCACAGCAGACCGGCACGCTCGTGCCGATCCTCTGGCACTTCGTGGGCGTGATGCTCCTCTGCGTGACCGCAGTCCTGACGCTCGTGCGTCCGGCCGCATCACCGGCCGGGGTCAGGCTACCCAGTACCAGAGCGCATACATCGCCGTGAACAGCACGCCGATGGCGGCACCGAGCGCGAGGTAGATCCGGCTCGCCCAGCCTCGCGCAACTATCGCCAGCACCATGAACGCCGGAAAGACCGAGAGGTAATAGCGCGGCGACGACGTGAGCGAACCCGTGGCGACCGAGATAAGGAAGACGACCGTCGCGTAGGCCGCGAGACTCGGCCGCAGAAACCGCCACGAGAGCACGACAAGCGCGCTCATGAGCAGCGTCAGGCCAATGACGAAATAGGGGAACCCGTACACACGCGGATCGAACAGATCGAGGAGCGCCTCGAATGGGACCGACGGTCCCACTCCCCAGTTCGCCTCCGCCGTGAGGATCGCCTTCGGGTCGCCAGTCACCCGCCACAGCACCACAAGCCAGCCGACGAGCCCGAGTGCCGCGGGCGCCGCCGACGCGATCGCGGCTCGCAACCCAGACCGCTGGTAAGCCTCGATCGCGATGGGGAGCGCGACGGCAGCGCCGATGAATGGTCTTGTAAGCGCCGCCAGCGCCCCCAGAGCGCCGGACCGCACCCACTGACCCTGGCGCGCGTGATAAACGGCGCCGATCGAGAGCGCGATCACAAGCGACTCGGGGTACACGACGGAGAGGAACACGCTCGTGGGGAAGACGAGGAGATAGAGCGCGGCGCGGATTCCGGTCGCGAGATCGTGATCGGTCGCGACGAGCCGCGCGAGGTACACCAACGCGATGAGAAGGGCGAGATTCGAGATGACCACGCCCGCGATGAGATACGCGTCGTCACCGCCACCGAGCAGCGTCGCGAGAAGGCGCATGAGCAACGGATAGAGCGGGAAGTACGCATTGTTGGCGGGCACGGCGCCGTAGCCGGCGTGGGCGATGTCGACATACGCCTTCGCGTCCCACCGCGTCGCTGCGTCGAGCAGTGGATTGGTTGATGGATGGCACACGTCGGGACAGCTTGTCGGCGAAGGGAAGATCGCAACCGCGGCGAGCGCGACGACAGCAGTGAGGACGCGCGTCAGGACAAAAGGTGCGAGCACAGCGCGTGCGGCGGACACCGCGGCGATGCTAGATGCTCGGGAGGTCGATCCCGTTCCGTCGCGCGAATTCGATCGCGTCTGGATACCCCGCGTCCGCGTGACGCATCACACCGGTCCCGGGATCGGTCGTCAATACGCGGCGCAACTTCTCGCGTCCAAGCGGCGTCCCGTCCGCGACGACGACCATTCCGGCATGGATCGAGTTGCCGATCCCGACGCCGCCGCCGTGATGGACCGAGACCCAGGTGGCGCCGGCCGAGGTGTTGACCAGAGCGTTCAGCACCGGCCAGTCCGCGATCGCGTCGCTCCCATCGCGCATGTCTTCGGTCTCGCGGAATGGTGAAGCGACCGAGCCGGAGTCGAGGTGATCGCGGCCGATGACGATCGGCGCCCGCAGCGCGCCCTGCGCGACGAGATCGTCGATCCGCTCGCCGAACTCCGCGCGTTCGCCGTAACCGAGCCAGCAGACTCGAGCCGGTAGTCCCTGGAACGGCACTCGGTCTCTGGCGAGGCGGATCCACCGCGCGAGAGTGCGGTCCTCGGGAAAGAGCTCGAGCACGAGCTCGTCGGTGCGATGGATATCCGCAGCATCCCCGGACAACGCGACCCAGCGGAACGGCCCGCGGCCCTCTGAAAAGAGCGGACGGATGTACGCGGGTACGAACCCCGGGTAGCTGAACGCGTCGGCGAAGCCCGCGGCCTGCGCCTCGCCGCGCAGGTTGTTGCCGTAATCGAAAGCGACTGCGCCGCGGGCAGCCAGCGCGACGATCGCTTCGCAGTGCCGCACGATCGATGCACGCGACCGCCGGATGTATTCGTCGGGATTGTCGCGGCGGAGCGTGCCGGGGTCGGCGACCCCCGCGGGGACATAGCCGTCAAGGGGGTCGTGCGCGCTCGTCTGGTCCGAGACGACGTCGACCTGAACGCCGCGACGCACGAGCTCCGGCAGCACGTCGGCGGCGTTCGCCACCAGGCCGATGGACCGCGCGGCGCGTTCGTGCCGGTAGCGGTCGACTCGCGCGAGCGCATCGTCGAGCGACGTTGTGACCTCGTCGAGGAAGCCCTGGGTCTTCCGCCGCTCGGCTCGAGTGTGGTCGACCTCGACGATCAGGGCGATGCCCTCGTTCATAGTCACGGCCATCGGCTGCGCCCCACCCATCCCGCCGAGGCCGGCCGAGACGACGAGTCGACCGGCGAGCGATCCATCGAAGTGAGTGCGCGCGACCGCCGCGAATGTCTCGTAGGTCCCCTGCAGGATCCCCTGGGTCCCGATGTAGATCCACGATCCCGCCGTCATCTGGCCGTACATCGTGAGTCCTGCGTCCTCGAGCCTGCGGAACTCTTCCCATGTCGCCCACCGCGGGACGATAAGTGCGTTCGCGATCAGCACTCGCGGCGCCCACTCGTGCGTGCGGAAAACTCCAACCGGCTTTCCGGATTGGACGAGGAGGGTCTCGTCCTGCTTGAGGCGCGCGAGCGTCGCCAGGATGCGGTCAAACGCGGCCCACGAGCGTGCGGCGCGACCCGTCCCGCCGTAGACGATGAGATCGTCCGGCCGCTCGGCGACGTCGGGATCGAGGTTGTTTTGGATCATGCGGAATGCCGCCTCCTGCGGCCAACCCAGACAATGCAGCGAGGAGCCGCGCGGGGCCCGAACGGTGCGTGCCGCGACTGTCACGGTTTCAATTGTCCATCGTTCCCGAAGCGCCCCAATGCGGCGGGCGGTGCGTCCTGGATTCGTCCGTCAGACTGCTGGGACATGCAGCTCTCGATCGTGATCCCTGCTCACAACGAGGAAACGACGGTCGCCGGGGTCGTTGCCGGTCATCGCGACGTGGCGCGCTCTCTCGTTTCGAGCTTCGAGATCGTCGTGTGCGACGACGGGAGCACCGACGGCACGTGGGCGGCCATGGAAGCATCGCGCGAGAACTGCCCCGAGCTGCGGCTCGTTCGCAACTCATCGCGCGCGGGCATCCCGTTCACCATGAAGCGCCTCTACGTCGACGCGCGCGGCGAGTGGATCTACTTCGCGCCGGCGGACGGCCAGGTGCCGGCCGCCGCGCTTGCGCCGATGTGGGAGAGCCGCGAGGGCGCGGCGCTCATCGTTGGCCGCCGGATCCCACGAAGAGATCCCGCCGGCCGGGTCCTCATCGCGCAGGTGTACTCGGCGATCCTGGGTTGGATCTTTAGGTTGCCGGTGCACGACATCGACAGCGTCAAGCTCTACCGATCGGAGGACCTCCGCGCGGTCCCACCGCGAAGCCAATCGAATTTCTTCGAGGCCGAGATCCTGATCGCGCTCTGCTCGCGCGGCCGCACGGTCCGAGAGGTCGACATTCCCCACCGCCCGCGGATCGCCGGACACGCCAAGGGGGTCACGCCGGTTGAGGCTCTGCGGGCATTGCGCGACGTGCTGGCGTTCACGATCGGTTGGTGGCTCCGGCCTGCGGCCCTGCCGGCGAGCCCCACGGCCACCGCTCGGCACGAGCCCGATCAGCTGCCCCGGCCCTGAGGGCTACCGGCGGTAGACGCGGTACGGCCCGACCTGCGCGACCAGGGTCGCGTGGTCCGTCAGAGCGACGATCAGACGTTGGTTGAGTGGCGGCTCTTCGACGAGCTGCAGCCGATCTTTTACGAAGACCCAGCGCAGGCCGACCTCGTCCGCGAAGCTTGCGATCTCGGCGGGCGAGTACGGGTTCGCGACGTCGAAGAAATACACGCTCGGCAGGCGGGGGCGCCGGTCGAGCGCGAAGAACACCGGGTCCTCGCCCGGTAGGAACACGAACGCATCATCCGCGGGTACGTTGTCCCGCATCCAGAAGAGGATCGTGTCGAGGTCGCCGATGTACGGCCCACGCGCGGACAGCCCGGCAAGCGACGGAAACTCCGATCGAACGACCGGCCCGGGCGCGTTCACGTCGGCGAAGAGAAGGCGCGCGTTCGTCAGCGTGTACGCCGTGCCCGACATGGCGAGGAGCAACGCCAGCATGACCCCGGTCATCGCCGCGATCTGCGCCGGCTCTCGAACGAACCGAGCGAGATCACGCACGACCGCCGCGATCGCCAGGACGAGCAGTGGAAAGGTGGCGAACGACGAGCCATTGAGGCCGAGCGACATGAGCGCCCCTGCGACTGTCCCCGAGAGGACCAACGGAAGAACTGTGTCGAACCGCGCGCCGTCGCGTACCGCCTTGGCGATCGCGAGCACCGAGGCGGCCAGGAGCACGGGCGTGAGGAGGGTGTTCACGTTCAGGAAGCTCGATGGGCTGGATGCACGAGCCAGGAGCGCGACGAGTAGGACCCCGATGAAGGTGGGCGCGCGCAGCCGCAACGAGAGGGCGCGTGTCGCGAGGACGAGCGCGAGGAGAAGCACCCCCGGCCAGATCAGGGTCGGGTCCCAGAACGCGCTGATCCGGTCGAGCGTCACCCCGCGGCCGGCCATCGCGAAGGTCCAGGCCCACGCAAGGAAGTGGTCGATGCCGACGACCAGCTGCAGCGCGAAAAGCTCGGCGCCGAGCCCGATGCCAAACCCGATGAGACCCCAACGCAGTCCAGCGCGCGCCGAGGGCCGAGCCCAAGCATCGGCCACGAGCGCGCCCAAAGCCAGGACCATGAACGCGCCGCCGAAGTTCTGCTTCACGAAGACCGGGACGGCGATCAAAGCGCCGGCCACGAGCCATCGCGACCGGGTCGGACGGTCGATCGCCGCGAGAATTGCCGCGATCGCGGCGAGGACGACAAAGCACGTGTCGGGGTCATAGAAAGGGTTCGTGATGATCGCGTAGATGCCGAGAGGCACTAGCGGAATCGTGAGTGTCGCGGCTATTGCGGTCGGTTCAGGCACCGCGCCGTCGACCAGCCGGCGAGCGATTCGGTACGTCAGGACCGTCGCGAGGCCACCGACGATCGAGGCGTACAGGATCTGCACCAGGAAATGAGGGCCAAATGCCTTGATGAGCACCGCCTGAGCAAGGAAGGTGAGCGGTGCTTGCGCGAGGGGGAACTGTGCGTACGGCACGTCGCCCTTCGCGATCCGCGTCGCGATATTCACGACGTACGAGATGTCGACCAGAACCGCGACCTGCGAGTTCCGCCAAAAGATGAAAGCTGAGCTCGCGGCAAAGAGAAGGGTCGGGACCAGCACAGGAGAACGACTCTGAAGCGCCGCGCGACCGGCGCCGAACACGAGGCGAGAGTATAGGTTGCGATTGGTGAGGCACCCAAGGGTTTGAGTCCACCGGTATGCGTCGTATGCGGGGCCGCTGAGTGGCCTCGTGTTCGCAGCGGCGTGCGCGATTACGTGACCCGCGAGGAATTTCAGCTTCTGCAATGCCGGAGCTGCGGTTTCGCGCTCACGGACCCGGTCCCGCTCTCGATGGATCGGTACTACCCGCCGCGGTACCGGCGATTCAATGCGCTCGCGGCGTTCGTGCTTCGCCGGCTGTATCTGCGACGTGTCGACGGCTGGCTCGCGCGGCTCCCGACTACCGGTCTCGCGCTCGAGCTCGGAAGCGGTACGGGCTGGATGCTTCGCGCGCTTCGCCAACGTGGCTGGCTGGCGGTAGGGAGCGAGCGCACCGTCGCGGTCGCTGCGGCCGCACGCGACGCGGCCGGCGTGCCCATGTTCGTGGGCGATCTCGATGCGATCCGGGACGCGCCCCTGCTGGACCTCGTGATCATGTTCCACGTTCTCGAACATCTCGCGGATCCGCTTGCGCAGTTGGGGGCAATCGCGCGGCGCGTCAAGCCCGGAGGAACCCTGATCCTCGGTGTCCCGGACATCGCGAGCTGGCAGTCGAGAGTCGTGGGGTCACGCTGGATGCATCTCGACGTTCCGAGGCATCTCTGTCACTTCTCGCCGGACGCCATCGAGCGCGGCCTACGTGCACATGGATTCCGAATCGCCCGCGTGGATTTCCGATCGTTCGAGCACGATCCGGTCGGCTGGGTCCAGGGCGGTCTCGATAGGCTCGGCTTCGAGCAGGCCTTCCTCGTGAAGCTGCTCTCGCGGATGCCCGAGAGACGTTCGGGCCCTCTAGCGACGTTGGCGGCGGTCGTACTAGCGATCCCGCTCGGGGTGCTTGGCCTCGCCCTCGCGGTAGCGAGCTGGCGCGCCGGCGCGGGAGCGGTCATGGAGGTGTGGGCGGTGCGGGAGGAGCGCCCCTCGGACTAGAGGTAGGTCTTGTTCTTGTCGACCACGTAGACCGGTCGCGCGACCCCGTTCTTGTAGGTGCGCGCGAGATACAGGGCGATCGTGGACAGCGCGACGAGCGCGAAATAGAAGGTCGCGACCGACGCAAGGCTCGCGATCCCCGCGGCACCAAGACCGGCGAGCGCCGCCACCAGCGGGAAAAGCAGCCCGATCACAACCGCGACGTACAGGATCAGGCGAAGTGGAAAGGTTGAGCTCGCGAGAAAGCCCGCGACCGCGAAGCGTGTCATCTTCAAGAAGTTGTAGTGGCTCTTGCCTGATGTACGCACGCCGCGCACGTACGGAATCCCCATCCGGACAAAGCCGACGTAGCCGATCTCCGCGCGCAGGAAGACGTACGTCGTGTGCGGCGCGATGATGGCGTCGCGGACCTGTCTCGAGATCATGGCGAACTCGGCCATCCAGAGGACGATGTCGCTGTCGGCGATCTCCTTGTTGATGTAATAGAAGAGGCGTCGAAAGAACGTCACCATCGCCGGCTCGACCCGGTTGGATCGAATGCCATATGCCACGTCGGCACCGCCCTCGAGCGCGGCGTGAAAGTCGCGAAGCAGCTCAGGTGGATCCTCGCAGTCGACGTCGATCATCGCGTAGCGGTCGGCCGTGACCATCGAGAGTCCGGCGAGCAGGACCGCGTGGTAGCCGAAGTCCCTGGAGAGGGTTATGACCTTGACTCGAGCGTCACGCGTGCGGACCTCGCAAATCCGCTCGAGAGTGCCGTCATCGCTCCCGTTGTTCACGAAGACCATCTGCCAGGGGGTCCCAGCCAACGATTCGAGGACTGCGCTCGTCCGCTCGTAGAACGGCGCTATGTTGCCCAGCTCGTTGTGGACGGGGACGATGATCGCGAGCGTGCGGCTCACTTGGCGAGGACACAGTAGGTGACTCTTCGCGGACTCCACGTTGCGGGCGAGGATCATGGGCCGCTCGACCCTGCGCACGAGCCGACGGGCTGCCGTTCTGGCGGCATCGGATACCCTCAGCGGCTCTCGGCCGATAATCCACTCGTGGATCCCGTCACGCTCGCCATCCACGCCACGCCCGCGTTCGTCGCGAGTGCGGTGGAATTCGTCGAGGCGACGACCATCGTTCTCGCAGTCGGGGTCACGCGCGGATGGCGCGCGCCGCTCATCGGCACGTTCGCGGCCACCGCGACGCTCGCGGTCATCATCGCGACGCTCGGTGTGGCGATCGTGACGATCGTCCCTGAGCTTCTGTTGAAAGGCGTGGTCGGCGCGCTTCTGCTGCTCTTCGGCCTGCGCTGGCTTCGGAAGGCGGTCCTCCGATTCGCCGGCATCGTCGCCATTCACGACGAGGAGCTGATCTACCAGCGCGAGCTCGCGGAGCTTCGTGCGCAGGGTCTACAGAGGAAGGAGTTCGATTGGATCGGCTTCCTCGTCGCCTACAAGGCGGTCCTGCTCGAGGGGACCGAGGTCGCGTTCATCGTGATCGCGTTCGGCGCGGCCGGCGGGACCGCCCTGACGGCGGCGACGGTGGGTGCGATCGCGGCCGGTGTGTTCGTGATCGTCCTGGGCGCGGCGCTGCGCAAGCCGCTCACGATGGTCCCCGAGAACTGGTTGAAGTTCGGCGTCGGAGCGATGCTCTGCAGCTTCGGCGTGTTCTGGTTCGCGGAAGCCCTCGGGATGACGTGGCCGGGGGATGCGCTCTCGATCCCGTTGATCGTGGCGGCATTCCTCGCCGCGAGCTGGCTCGCGGTCCGGATGCTCCGCGCGCTCCTGCCTGAGGGCGCACGCGTGGAAGCGCGGAATGTTTAGGAGCATCTGGTCGACCCTCGTCGGTCTTCTCATCGAAGACGGTCAGCTCGCCATCGGCGCGATCCTCGCGCTTGCCATCACCTGGGCGCTCGCGAACGCGGGCGGCGGTTCCGCTCAGCAGGTCGTGGGGTGGGTGCTCCTCGCGATGGTCCTCGTGCTGGTCGTCGCGAACCTCTACCGCGCGGGCGTGACAGCGCGTGCCCGGGTGAGCTCCGCGCGCCGGTAGCACCCCCGCTCGTGGTCGTTTTGGATGCCGACGGCCTGCATGAACGACTCGACGATGGTGGGCCCGACGAAACGAAAGCCGCGCTTCTTCAGATCCTTCGACAGAACGTCTTTGTCAGCGAAGCCCCACACGTAGCGATCGAACGACCCGAACCCTTTCCGCAAGACCAGAAACGCCTTCGCATTCCCGATGGCCGCCTCGATCTTCGCGCGATTCCGAATGATCGACTCATCCTTCATAAGCCGGGCCACGTCCTTTGACGTGAAGCGGGCGACCCTCGCAGGTTCGAAGCGCGCAAATGCGCGGCGGAACGCATCGCGCTTTCTCAATACGGTCTCCCAGCTGAGGCCGGCTTGCATGCCCTCGAGAATCAAGAATTCAAATAGGAGCCGGTCGTCGTGCAACGGCTGACCCCACTCGACATCGTGGTACGAGATGAGGGGCTCGCGGCTGGCCCACGCACACCGGCGACGCGGCGCCGAGGGCCCCCGCGCGACGGGGTACCGGCCGGAGGCCGGGGGGCCCACCGTCGCGTTGAGAGGGTTTCGGCGCCGCGTCGACGCCCGCGCGGGTGTCGCTACGCCCCGCCCCACTTCTGGAGCAACTCAGGCAATTCCGAGAGTCGAGTGACCTCAGCCGTTGGCACGGCGATCGACGACGGGAAACCGGATTGGTTCTTCCGCCAGATGCCGCGCATTCCCGCCTCGAGCGCTCCTGAAACGTCATCGACCATGCGATCTCCGATCATGACGCACTCGTCGGGCTTCACGTCGAGGCGCTTCGCGACCTCGTGAAACACGCTTCGATGTGGCTTGGAGTGGGGAAGGTCCGACGTGTACACGATCGCGTCGAGAAGGCCCGCAAGGCCGTGCATCACGAGATCGGCGTTGTGCCAGTCGGCCGCCCACCAGGTGTTCGAGAGCAAGCCGAGCCGATAGCCGCGCTCTCGCAGGAGCCGGAGCGTGCCCGCGGCGTCCGGGTCGACGGTCGACCATCCGGCGATCGCTTTTGCGTAGCCGTCCATCGCGCCGAGGAGCTCCGCGCCGCTCACCGGAACGCCGAGTCGGTCGAAGGCCTCGCGCACGAGCCCCGTCGGCGGGCCGCTCCAATGTTCGGTATCGACCCTCCGCCAGTGCTCGCGTTCGGCATCGCGCATCGCGTTCACGTACGCGTCACGGGCCGGCCATTTGCGATCGGCGAACTGGGTCACGAGGTGGTCGTAGGAAGCGGCCCACTTCGCATCGGCACCGGTTTCCCAATCGGACCAGTGCACGAGCGTGCCACCGAGGTCGAAGATCACGGCGCGTGGGGCAGCCATCTCCTATCCGGGCATCGCCTTTCGGACGCGCTCCCGCGTGAGCGGGACCGAGCGCAGACGCGCGCCACTCGCCGCATAGACCGCGTTCGCGATCGCGGCGGCCGTCGGCACCGCGCCGGGCTCGCCAACGCCGGTCGGCGGAGCGGAGTCGTCGCCCTCGACGGAGACCTCGATCGAGTCAGGCGCGTCGCGGAAGGTCGCGATCGGATACGTGTCCCAACCGGTGTTCATCACTCGGCCGTCGCGATGGAGGAGCTCCTCCTTCAGTGTCCACGACGCGGACTGCTGGATGCCGCCTTCGATCTGATTGCGCACGCCTTCGGGATTGAGCGTCTGGCCCGGATCGACGACGCACCATACCTTCACCAGGCGCACCGCACCCGAGAGGGAAACCTCGACCTCCGCGACCTGCGCCACGTACGTCCCGTGGTAGACGGTGCACGCGATGCCGCGACCGCGCCGGCCACCCGGACGTTCGCGCCAGCCGCTCCGCTCCGCGACGCGCTCGACGACGCGGCGGAAGCGCTCGTCGTCGATGTGCCGCAGGCGGAACGCGAGCGGGTCCTGTTCGG
Organism: Chloroflexota bacterium; assembly: GCA_038040345.1. Taxonomy (GTDB): domain Bacteria; phylum Chloroflexota; class Limnocylindria; order P2-11E; family P2-11E; genus 3-1-20CM-2-70-9. Next base: position 198,160 of record JBBPIQ010000001.1, on the reverse strand, counting down.
AGAGCGTCGCGAGTTCATCCATGAACGACTCGATCGCGAACACGTTCTCCGCCGCCGCGAGCGAGCGGAAGTTCGCGGTGCGTAGGCGCGTCGGCTCGATGTGCAGCGTCACTTTGGCCGGGAAGCCCGCGTACGGCGGAATCGCGTTGCGCCCTGAGGTGACGCTGAGGATCTGCGGGTCAAGTCCCGCGGCCGTATGCACGTTGGTGTGCTCGTCGTAACGCCACGCCACGATGCGGCCATCGGCATCGAGCCCCGCGGAGATCTCCAGCACCGCCTCCGGCCGGGACGGGGACCACGCGAACTCCTCCTCGCGTGTCCATTGCAGGAGCACCGGGCGACCGGAGCCCTTGGAGAGGATCGCCGCTTCGATCGCGGCGTCGGCCGCGCTGTTGCGGCCGTAGGTGCCGCTCGTGATCTGAGGGAGCACGCGAACCTTTTTCTCGGGTAGGCCAAGAGTCTTCGCGACCTGTTCGCGCACGCCGAATGGGCGCTGGGTCCCGACGTACATCGTCGCGCCGTAGCCGCGGACATCGGCGACCGCGGCGCTCGGGCCGATCGGCGCGCTCGCGATCGGCGGGAGCACGTACGTCTGCGCAAGACGGACTGACGCGCCGCGGAGCTTTTCGTCGACGTCCGCGTCCGAGCGCATGGGTACCTCGGCCGTGGGTCCCTCGACCGGTATGGCGTTCCACTCCGCGACCACTGCTCCCGCCGCCGCGCGCGCCTGCTCGTCGCGCTCGGCGACGACGCCGACGACGTCGCCATTGCGCACGACCGCGATCACCCCGGGCATCGTTCGCGCGGCCGAGTCGTCGAGCGAGCGGAGCTTCGCGCCGCGCATCGGGGGACGGACCATCGCGCCGCGCGCCATGCCCGGGAGGCGGACGTCTGCGACGAACGTGGCTCGGCCGGTGACGATGTCGCGCGCTTCCAGGTGCGGCATGGGCCGGCCCGCGTATTTTCGGCGTTCCTTGGGCATGAGCGCGACGCGGTCGGGGATCGTGCCGGCGAGCGGCTCCGAATCGAGCAGTTCCGCATACGGCACGCGCTTGCCGCCGCCCACGATGGCGCCCCCTTCCGTGCTGAGCTTTTCCGTGGGAACGCCAAGCTTCGCGCTCGCGCGACCCAAGAGCTGATGCCGCGCGAACGCCGCGGCCTTGCGCAGGAGCGGCGTTTCCTGCGCGACCGAGTGGCTCCCGAACGTCCCGAAGTCGAACGGCACCTGGTCGGTGTCTCCGAGCACGATGTTGACCCGGTCGATCGGGACGTCGAGCTCGTCGGCGACGATCTGCGCGAACGCGGTCCGGATGCCCTGGCCGAAGTCCACCTTTCCCGAGAGCGCGGTGATGCTGCCGTCCACCTCCACCCGGATCCGCTGCTCGAGCCGCTCGGGGTCGTGCCGGTCCCACATCAGGACGTGCCCGCCACTCGCTGCACCGCGCGGATCGCACGGCCGTACACGCCGCAGCGGCAGAGGTTGCCGGCGAGCGCGTCGCGGATCGACGTCTCGTCGGGATTCGGATCGCGCGCGAGGAGCGCGGCTGCGGAGATCACCATGCCGCTCGTGCAGTAGCCGCATTGCATCGCGTCCAGGTCGACGAACGCCTGCTGCACCGGGGTCAGCTCATCACCTTTGGCCAGGCCCTCGACCGTCGTGATCTCCATCCGCGCCGCCTGATCCGCCGTGAGAAGGCAGGACGCGACCGCCCGGCTGTCGGCGATCACGTAGCACGCGCCGCACTGGCCGCGACCGCAGCCATACCGCGTGCCGGTGAGATCCAGGTCATCGCGCAGGACGGAGAGCAGCGTCGTGTTCGGCGGCACGTCGACCTCGCGGCGCTCGCCGTTCACCGAGAGCGCGAGCTTCACGAGAGCTCCGGCACCAGCATCCGCACCGCCGCGATGAGAACCTCGCGCGCGATCGCGTCGGCCATCGCGGCGATATCGCCGGACAGCGCCCGGTCTTCGTCCAGGCGCGCCGAACGCTCCCGAACGACCCGCCGAGCCTCCTCCACTCCGGGTCCGGTCGTCGTCTCCAGGAGGTCCAATCCCTGGGCCGCGCAGAGCGCCTCGATCGCGAGGACCTCACGGGTGTTGACCACGACGTCCGCGAACTTATGCGCGGCGTGCACGCCCATGCTGACGTGGTCCTCCATGCCCGCCGATGTCGGCACCGATTGGACCGACGCGGGGTACGCGCGGAGCCGGTTCTCAGTGACCAGAGCCGCCGACGTGTATTGCGCGACCATGAAGCCGGAGTTCGTCCCCGGATTTCGCGTGAGGAACGGCGGCAGGCCGCTCGTGTGCCCGTTCGTCATTCGGTCCACACGCGCTTCGCTGATGTCGGCGATCTCGGCGACGGCGATGGTCGCGAGGTCGAGCGCGATCGCGACTGGCTGGCCGTGGAAATTTCCGCCGCTCACCACGCGGTGATCCTCGGCGAACACGATGGGGTTGTCGGTCACCGAGTTGATCTCGATCTCGAGGACTCGGCGCGTATACGCGAGCGCGTCGCGCGATGCGCCGTGCACCTGCGGCATGCAGCGGACCGAATACGGATCCTGCACGCGGGGATCGCCGACCCGGTGCGACGCGACGTTGGGGCTTCCGGCCATGAGCGAGCGCAGATTCGCGGCGACCGCCTGCTGGCCGGGGTGTGGCCGCGTCGCGTGGAGCTCCGCGTCCCACGCGCGGTCCGTCGCGCGCAGCGCCTCGGCGGACATCGCGCCGACCACGTCCGCGGTCGTGGCGAGAACCTCCGCGTCGTGAAGCGCGAGGCAACCGATCGCGGTCATGACCTGCGTGCCGTTGATCAGCGAGACGCCTTCCTTCGGGCCGAGCTCGATCGGTTTCAAGCCCGCCGCCTTGAGCGCATCGGCCCCGGTCCTGCGCTTGCCCTCATCGATGGTCTCGCCTTCGCCGATCAGAACGAGCGCCGCGTGCGCGAGCGGCGCGAGGTCGCCCGACGCGCCGACGCTGCCGTGCCGCGGGATCGCCGGGTGCACGCGCCGATTGACCATGTCGCATAGAAGGTCGATGACCTCGGCCCGCACACCCGATTTGCCGGCTGCGAGCGTGTTGGCCCGGAGGACGAGGATCGCGCGGACCACGTCCTCGGGCAGCGGCGGCCCAACGCCGACGGCGTGGCTGCGCACGAGATTGCGCTGCAACGCCCGCAGCTCGTCGTGCGGGATGCGCATCGTCGACAGGTCGCCGAACCCCGTATTGATCCCGTAAACGGGTTCGTCGGCCTGGGCGATCTGCGCGACGACCTTCGCGGCCTGCTGGACCTGGCGCTCCGCAGCCCGGTCGAGGCCCACCGCCACGTTGCGGCGCGCGATCGCGACTAGGTCGGCGATCGTGAGGTCGTGACCCGTGAGCCTGAGGGTGGCTATTTCAGGTTCTCGCGATACCAGGCCCCGAGCTCGGTGTAGTGCTCGGCCGCGCGCACGGTCCACCGCGCGTCCTCTGGTCGCGCCTCGCGAACGACCCGCGCGGGGACGCCGAGAACGAGTGTCCGCGGTGGCGGCGAGAACTTCTCCGGGAGCACCGCACCCGCCCCGACGATCGTCTCCTCGCCGATGACGTTGCCACCGACCAGGACGGCGGCCTGTCCGATAAGGACGTTGCGCCCGATCACGCTCGAGTGAACGAGGGCGTTGTGCCCGATCGTGACGTCCGGCCCGACGAGAGTGGGCTCGCCCTCGTCGGTGTGGATCGTCGAGTTGTCCTGCACGTTGGAACGCGCGCCGATGACGATGCGATCCATATCGCCGCGCAGCACCGTCCCGAACCAGACCGACGCGCCGCTCTCCACTGTGACGTCTCCGATGAGAACGGCCGTCGGCGCGATGAACGCGTCTGGCGCGACCTTCGGCGTCTTGCCCCGGTAGCCGTAAAGCGGCACGTCAGGAACAATAGTGCGATGAAGACCCGCGACCTTCGCGTCACCGGCTACCGGCCGCTCGTGCCACCTGCGATCATCCTCGAGGAGCTGCCGCTCACCGAGACCGGATCCCGCCTGGTCGCCAAATGGCGCGAGGACCTCACGCGCATCCTGTCTCTGGCGGACGACCGGCTGATCGTGATCGTCGGCCCGTGCTCCATCCACGATCCGGTCGCCGCGCTCGACTACGGGCGGCGCCTGCACGACCTCGGTGAAGAGCTGCGGGACGACCTCGTCGTGGTCATGCGCGCGTACTTCATGAAGCCGCGAACGAGCGTCGGTTGGAAGGGCCTCGTGTCCGATCCGCACCGCGACGGCTCCTTCCGCATCAACGACGGTCTTCGCCTGACGCGCCGCCTGCTGCTCGACCTCGTCGAGATCGGCGTCCCCGCGGCGTGCGAGTTCGTCGACCCGATCTCGCCGCAATACACGAGCGACCTCGTCGCCTGGGCTGCGATCGGCGCGCGCACCACGGAAAGTCAGGTGCACCGCGAGCTCGCCTCAGGCCTGTCGATGCCGGTCGGATTCAAGAACGGCACCGACGGGAGCGTTCAGGTCGCCATCGACGCCGTGCGCGCCGCCCGCGAGCCGCACAGCTTCATGGGCGTGACCGAGCAGGGTCTCGCCGCGATCGTCGAGACCGGCGGAAATCCGAGCGCGCACGTGGTCCTGCGCGGCGGCACCCCGGGGCCGAATCACGACGCGACGAGCGTGCGCCGGACGCTCGACGCTCTAGCGGTCGCGTCACTGCCAGCGCATCTGGTGATCGACCTCTCGCACGGGAACAGCCTGCGCGATCACGCACGCCAACCCGTCGTCGCGCGCGAGGTCGCCACGCAGATCGCGGCCGGCGAGCGCGGCATCGTCGGCGTGATGGCCGAGAGCTTCATCGTCGAGGGACGTCAGGATGCCGACGCCGCACCGCTCGTCTACGGGCAGAGCATCACCGACGCGTGCATCGGCTGGGATTCGACGGTCGCCGTGCTGAACGAGCTCGCCGGTGCGGTTCGGACGCGGCGCGAGACTAGTTCGCGCGCTCGATCAACCGATACCCGAACCCGCGCGCCGTCTCGATAAGCACCTCGGTGACCTCGGCCTGCTCGAGCTTCTTGCGCAGGCGCCCGACGTGGACGTCGACGAGACGGGTGTCGCTTCCCGGTTCGTAGCTCCATACGCCGACGAGAAGATCGTCGCGCGTGAACACGCGTCCCGGCTCTCCGGCGAGCGTCCGCAGGAGCTTGAATTCCGTCGGTGTCAGCGGAAGCTGCCTGTCCCCGGCGATCGCCTGCATGCTGGCGAGATCGACGATGAAGCGCCCATAACGCAGCTGCCGGTCCTTCGAGTGATCGTTGTGAGCGCGGTCGCGGCGGAGCAGTGCCTCGACGCGCGCGGCAAGCTCGTCGTTGTCGAACGGCTTGCCGAGGTAGTCGTCGGCGCCGATGCGAAGTCCGACCACGCGATCGGGCGGGTCGTCTTTCGCCGAGAGGAAGAGGACCGGAACATCGGAATTGCGGCGGAGCTGCAGGCACAGGCTGATGCCGTCCACGGCGGGCATGAGGACGTCGAGCGTCACGAGGTCGGGGTGGTAGTCGTTGAAAGTCTCCATCGCCTGGCGCGCGTCGGTGATCGCTTTGACCTCGTGTCCGGCCTCCTCGAGGACGGTGCTGACCAGCCGAGCGACGTCTCGATCGTCGTCGACAACGAGGATTCGGCCGCCCAAAGCGTCGCGTCTGGAGGGCGGCGCGGTTTCCTGATCGATCATCTGTAACGAAAGGACGGCACAAGCCGTGCCATTTGTGAAGACGAGCGCCCGCTCGGACGGAAAGCGCGCCGTGCGCCTAGCCGAGCGCTGTATTTACCTCAATTAGCTTCTCGGCGATCCACGAGCCCTTGGCCCCGATATCGTCCGGCCAGGGCGTAAAAAAGAGCCGATCGGTCTCGTCCTCGATCTTCTGCCGGACGCCCGCGCCGGCGGCGGTCGTCTTGAGAGCGTCCCGCTCGACCAGCCCGTCCGTGCGGAGCCGCGCCACAGCCGCGCTAACGTCCTCAGGGCGCTGGTGGGTGAGCAGGTCCGTGAGCGCGGCGTCGTCGGCCGCTTCCTCGCGCCACAGCCTCGTGAGCACCTCGACCTCCGGTCCGGAGCGGCCGGAGGCGCGCCACGCGGCGATGTGGCAGTCGTCGCGCACCTGCCAGAGCCCGTAGATCGCGGCGTCGAGCTGCGCAAACGAACCCGCTGGCGGGTCGTCGCCGCGGTAGCCAAACGCGTAGGGCGTGTGCAGGCGCTTGGCGGGTTCGCTCGCCTTGGCGGCCGCAAGAAATGCCCGATCGAGAAGACGCGCGAGCTCCGCGAGCGCTTCCTTCGGGAGTGGCGTGAGCGTTGCGTAATGCGCGCGCGCCGCCTCGTGCATGGCGGCGGCGAGCCCTCGGCCCTTCTCGGTCAAGTACCAGCGACCGTCCCGCTCCTCGGCGAGGCCCGCGCCGCGCGAGGCCGCGGCCATCGGAAGCCAGCGTCCCGGGATCGTGCCGTACACGCTCGCGAGGTCGCCGGGTTCGGCACTCGCGCCGCGGGCGCCCCGATACGAGAGGTTGACCGTCCAGATGAACGTAGGTCGATCGAGCCCGAGCTCCTCCGTCTTCTGGAGGGGGAAGGTCATCTTCGCGCGTCGCTTGTTGAGAAAGAGGGGAAGGAGCGGCGGGATCTCGGTCGGGTACGGCGGCTTCACCCGGCCATTGTGCCCAAACTGCTAGCGCGTCGAGCTTTGCTGCTCCCGCTCGGCGTCCTCGATGCAGAATGGCGTCTCCGGCACGAGCTCGAGCCTTTCCTTTGGTATGTCTTTTCCGCAGATCACGCACTTCCCGTATTTGCCGCGCTCGAGACGCCGTAGCGCCTCGTCGATCAGGCCGATCCGAGCCTCGAACATCGTCTGCCGCGCGAGGTCTAGCTCCCGAGCTTCGGTCTCGCTCGCGACATCCGCGGGGTGTTGATCGGCAAGGGCGATGTCTCCACCGCTCTCACGCTGCGGCACGGCGAGGCGTTCCTTGATTCCTTCGGCCGTCGATACGAGATCGGCGCGTTCGCGCTCAAGTCGCTCGCGTATCGCATTCGAGTCCATGTCGCCTCCGTGCGCCAGAATTGGGTCGTGGTGCCACAGGACGTCAGCAAGCGGCGTTCCGAACTGCATCTCCTCGACGTCCGCGAGCAGGATGAGTGGGACGCGGGGCACATCGAAGGTTCGCAGCACATCCCGCTGGGCGAGCTCGGGTCGCGCCTGGCGGAGGTGCCGACGGAGCAGGTGGTGGTCGCGGTGTGCCGCAGCGGCTCGCGGAGCGATCGCGCCATGAAGGGCCTCCGCCTCAGCGGGTTCGAAGCCGAGAACCTCGACGGGGGCGTCACCGCGTGGTCGCGCGCCGGGCTCGCCCTGGTCGCCAAGGGCGGCGGACCCGGGCGCGTTATTTAGGGGAGCACGAAAGCGCCGCTCGCCTGGCTCTCGACCGACGGCAAGAAGCTTCTGGTCACCCGGATCCTGCGCACCTTCGCCTACGGCTATCTGGCGGTCGTCATCGCGCTGTACCTGGCAAAGCTAGGTCTCGACACGATCCAGGTCGGCCTGGTGCTGTCGGCGGCGATCCTCGGCTCGGCCCTTATGACGGTCCTCTGGGCACTGGCCGCGGATCGCTACGGAAGGCGGCGCACGGTCGCGACGATGGCGGTGCTCATGGTCGCCGGCGGCCTTCTCTTCGCTTTCGGCTCGAGCTTTCCGGTCCTGCTCCTCGGCGCATTCACCGGAACGATCTCCGCGACGAGCTCCGAAGTGGGCGCATTCCTTACGGTCGAGCAGGCGATCCTCCCGCAAACGGCGCCGCCTGAGCGACGCACGTGGCTCTTTTCCATCTACGCATTCGTGGCGAACATCGCCCAGGCCGTGGGCTCGCTTTTCGCCGGAGTCGTCGCGGCCTTTGCGACACTCGGCCTCGTCGGCGCGGACGCGTACCGTCCGCTCTTCCTCCTCTATGCGGTCGTCGGTCTCTTGAACCTCGTCATCTTTCTGAGCCTCTCGGACAAGGTCGAAGCCGCGCGTGTGGAAGGGGAGCGCCGATTCCTCGGCGTGCATCGCTCCGCTGGCACGGTCGCACGGCTCGGCGTGCTCTTCGGGCTCGACGCATTCGCCGGCGGCCTTGTGGTCCAGTCCCTCGTCGCGTACTGGTTCTTCCTGCGCTGGGGCTTCGATCCGGGACAGCTCGGCGTCCTTTTCTTCTTCGTGAACGTCCTATCGGGTCTGTCGCTCCTGGCTGCCGGATGGCTCGCGAATCGCATCGGACTCATCAACACGATGGTCTTCACACATCTGCCGGCGAGCGTCCTGCTCGTCCTTGTCCCACTCATGCCAACGGGAGCGCTCGCGGCCGCGATGTTCCTCGCCCGGATGAGCATCTCGCAGATGGATGTGCCGACGCGGCAGTCGTACACGATGGCCGTCGTCGATCCCGACGAGCGCACCGCGGCTGCAGGCCTGACGAACGTCGCGAGGAGCACGGCATCGGCGATCTCGCCCGCGATCACCGGCTGGGCGTTCAGCGTCGCCTCGTTCGGTCTGCCGTTCTTCGCTGCGGGCGCGATCAAGGTCGTGTATGACCTTCTCGTCTTCTTTTCGTTCCGCGGCTTGCGGCCGCCTGAGGAGCAGGGGCGCGCATCGCGGGCACCGGAGGTAGGCTCCTGACGATGGCCGAGCGAGCTACTGCGGCCCCCGAATACCTCAGCAAGGCGTGGTTGGACGACCACCTGCGCGAGGAGCGAAAAGAAGCCGATCTCCTGAGCGAGGTCCGCGAAGCGATCTTCGGCGCGCAGGACGGTGTGACGAGCATCCTCGCCGTGGTGATCACCGTCGCCACCGCAACGAGCAACCAGTACGCGGTCCTCGTCGCCGGGATCGCTGCGGCGATGGCCGAAGTTATCTCGATGGGCGCGGGCGAATACATGAGCTCGAGGAGCCAGCGCGAGATCTTCCTTGCGCAGATCGAGAAGGAGCGCCGCGAGGTCGACGAGCGACCGCACGAGTCAGAAGCCGAGGTCGCTTACATGCTCGAGCGGGAAGGGCTGCCCGAGGCGTCGGCCAAGCACGCGGCGGCCGAGCTCGCGCGTTCTCCGAACGTCCTGCTCAAGACCATGGTCGAGAAGGAGCTCGGACTCACCGTCGACGAGGCCGGCAGCCCGATCCAGGGCGCGCTCATCCTGTCGGCCGCGTTCGCAGTCGCCTCGCTCGTGCCGCTCGCGCCGTTCTTCCTCCTGCCGGTCCCGGCCGCACTCGTGACGGCGATCGTGCTCTCGATCGTCGTCATGTTCGCCCTCGGTGTCGCGAAGTCGCGGCTCACCGGACGCAATCCGGTGCGCTCGGGGCTCGAGATCGTTGCCCTCGTCGTCGCCGCATCCGCCGCCGGCTGGATCTTCGGCTCGCTGCTTCCACACGCGCTCGGGTTTGCCGGCATCAGCGTCTAGAACGGGCCCGATTCGGCAGTTCGGCACGAGGCTTGCCCTTCGGCGGGTATGGATAAAGAGAAGCCGCGCCCCGAAGACTCACTCGAAGAAGCAGAGGCAAAGAGCAAGAGCGTCGACGAACGCATACCCACGGTGATCGCGCGAGAAGAAGAGGACCTTGGTCCGGGCGAAGAAGTGCTGCAGCAGGAATCCAAGGCGGTCCGCCAGCAACCGCGACCGTAGAAGGGCGCGCGCTAGAGTGCGCGCGAGTTGCTGATCGAACAGTTCTTCGACGCGGGCCTCGGGCACGCGAGTTATCTCGTCGCGGACCCTGACGCCGGCGTCGCCTTTCTCGTCGATCCCGACCGGACCATCGACACGTATCTCGGCGCGGCTGCGCGCCTCGGCGTGCTCGTCACCGACTCCTTCGAGACGCACGTCCACAACGATTACGTCTCCGGGTCGCGCGCTCTCGCTGAGCTAAGACCGATCACCGTGCACGCCGGCAAGGACGCAACGCTCGCGTATCCGCATGCGTCGCACACGGACGGCGATGTGGTCAACGTCGGGGAGCTCGCGATCCGCTGCGTCGCGACGCCCGGGCATACCCCCGAGCACGTCGCCTACCTCGTCGCGGATCTGCGTCGTTCCGACGATCCCCAGTACCTCTTTTCGGGCGGCGCGCTCCTCGTCGGACAGATCGCGCGTGTCGATCTGCTCGGGCCGAAGCTCGCCGAAGAGCTCGCGCGATCGGCCTACGACACACTGCGCGACCGCGTGCTCACGCTCGCCGATTACGTCGCGGTCTTCCCGACCCACGGTGGCGGCAGCGCTTGCAGCGCGGACGTAGCGGGCTCGCGCTGGACGACGCTCGGTTTCGAGCGGCGCCACAACCACGTCGTGCGATCGGCCACGGGTGGGTTCCCCGCGTTCCGCGCGGCGATCGCGGAGGGATTACCCATCGCGCCGGCCTATTACCCCCACGTGCGCACGCTCAACGCGCACGGCGCGCCGATCGCTTCGCGCGCGCCGCTTCCGTTCGTGCGCGAGGTCGCTCCCGGCATGATCCGCGTCGACCCCCGACCGCCGCATGTTTTCGGCGCGAGTCATCGGCCGGGAGCACTCAACGTCGTGGGCAACGATTCCTTCGCCGTTCGCATCGGCGCCACCGTCGCTTTCGGATCTCCGATCGTCATCCTCACGACCGACGCGGAACAGGCCGAGCGCCTTCGCGGTCAGCTTGCCGTCGTCGGGTACGACGACGTCCGCGGTTACGCGTCGCCCGAGCCAGCCCCGGGTGAGGAGACGCTGCGGATCGAGCAGCTGGATGCGCGGACGGCAGCCGAACGTTCCGCGGAGGGCGCGCTCCTGGTCGACGTGCGCGAGCGATCCGAGTGGGATGCCGGACACGCGCCCGGCGCCCTCCACGTTCCGTACGAGGAGCTTCGCGAGCGGACGCACGAGCTCCCGCTCGATCGTCCCATCGTCATGTACTGCGCGAGCGGTATTCGCTCGAGCCTCGCTGCAAGCATCCTCGAATCGGTAGGACGCAGCGCGGCCAATGTGCGCGGCGGATTCACCGCATGGCGCAATGCGAAACTTGCGGTCTCGCACGAGAAATAGGCCGGCGAGGGCACATTTCCTGCTCGACCACTAAAGGTGGCGATTCACCCCGGTGTTCCTCCCCTCGCTCTTGCGTCGCCGACCAAGGAAGCGCTGTCACCGCAGAATGGTCTTATGCGCATCGCTTTCGTCGCCTCAGCCGTTCCCAGGCGTTGCGGGATCGCCACCTTCACCGCCGATCTCACGGCGGCTGTAAAAGCGGCCGACCCAGCGGTCCGTTGTGTCGCTGCCGCGATCGACGAGCCGAACACGGCGCGCGCCTACGGGCCCGACGTCCGGTGGCGCATCAAGCAGGGCGACAAGGAGAGCTACCGCGCCGCGGCCCGCGCGATCAATGAGTCATCGGTCGACGCGGTGAACCTCCAGCACGAGTTCGGTCTGTACGGCGTCTGGCGCGACGGGGTCTACGACGATCACGCGGTGCCCTTCCTTGAAGAACTGCACAAGCCGGTCATCACGACGTTACACACCGTGCTTCCTGAGCCGGAGCCGCAAATCCGGGACACGGTGCGGCGCATCGCCGAACTGAGCACAACGGTCGTGGTCATGGCCGAGACAGCCGCGCGGCTGCTCGCGGACGTGTACGGCATCTCTCAGCGTCCCGTCGTGATCCAGCACGGAATGCCGGCGATCGTCCCGCGTGGCCGGCACCGACTGAAGCGCCAGCTCGGCGTCGACCACCGCACGATCCTCTCGACCTTCGGCCTCGTCGACCCGCGCAAAGGCCTCGAGTACATGATCGCGGCAATGCCCGAGATCGTCGGGCGCCACCCGAACGCGCTCTATTTGATCGTCGGCCAAACGCATCCCGAGCTCCTGAAGAAGGCGGGCGAGCAATATCGGAACGAGCTCGTCGGCAAGATCGAGAGCTCGGGGATGTCCGACCACGTTCGCTTCGTGAACCAGTACCTCACGCAGCGAGAGATCGTTGACTACCTCCTGGCGACCGACGTATACGTGACGCCGTACCTCGACCTGAACCAGATCACGAGCGGCACCCTCGCGTACGCGCTGGGCGCCGGTAAGGCCATCGTCTCCACGCGCTACCTGCACGCCGCCGAAGCGCTCGCGGACGGGCGAGGCCTGACCGTCGACGTGCGCGACCCCGATGCCCTGGCTCGCGCGGTGCTCGCGATACTCGACGATCCCGCACTCAAGGCCGAGCTCGAGCGGCGCGCGTACGACTACGGCAAGGAAATGGCCTGGCCGAACGTCGGCCGGCGCGTCCTCGCGCTCACCCGCGAGCTACTGGAGCAGTCGTCGTCGACGACCGTGAACGTCCCAGAGGAGCCGATCGACACCGAGAGTCCCGTCCACCCCGCATGACGACGGTACGCATCGATCGCACGACCGGCCTCGGTCGCCGCCTAGAGCAGAACCCGCTCATCACCGCGAAGGACGTGAAGCCGTCGCTCCCCTCGCTCGAGGTGGTCTCCGTCTTCAACGCGGCGACCGCACAGCTAAACGGCGAGATCATTCTCCTGCTCCGGATTGCCGAGCGGCCGCGCACCGATATCGACCCGCCCCCGGACGCTATGTCGCTCGACCTCGATGGACCGCATCCCGTCCTGCGACCAATGCCCAAGGGGTACACCAAACACGACGTCATCGGCATGTGTTTCCTCGACACGAACGGCGGCAAGCCGCGCGTCGTCGTTGCGTACATCCCGAAAGACCTCCCGGGCCTCGACCTTCGGGATCCCCGCTCGATCCGGTACCGCAACAGCACCGGCGTGCTCGGGGTGACCAACGAGGGGTACACCGATTACCTCGCCCAGATGAGCCACCTCCGCCTCGCCCGCAGCCGCGATGGGATCGCGTTCACTGTCGACGAGCGGCCCGCGATCGCGCCGCACCTCGACATAGAGGAATACGGCGTCGAGGATCCGCGCATCACGCTCATCGACGGGACCTTCTACATCACGTACGTGTCGGTCTCGCGGTGGGGCATTACCACGAGCCTCGCGACGACGCGGGACTTCACGTCATTCGAGCGCCGCGGCGTCATCTTCCTTCCCGACCACAAGGATGTCGTGATCTTTCCGGAGCGGATCAACGGACAGTACGTGGCGCTGACGCGTCCGATGCCGCAGTCGTTCAGCAGGATCATGGGCATCTGGATCGCTTTCTCCGACGAGCTCACGGAGTGGGGCGGACACGAGACCCTGTGCCTGCCGCGGTGGGATCACTGGGACGAGCTCCGTACCGGCGGGTCGGCCGTGCCGTTCAGGACCAGCGAAGGCTGGCTCGAGCTCTACCACGGGGTGAACCGTAATCACCGCTACGCGATGGGCGGTCTCCTCCTCGACGCGAATGACCCACGCAAGGTGCTGGCGCGTTCGCCCGCGCCGATCATGGCCCCAGGGACTGCGTACGAACGGCTCGGCCTGTTCAACGACACGATCTTCTCCTGCGGCGTCGTCCATCTCGATGACGACACGATCCGGATGTACTACGGTGCCGCCGATTCGTGCATCGCGGCGGCCGACTTCTCGGTAAAAGAGATCCTCGCGAGCCTGGAGCCCATGCCGCGATGATCAGGCAGCTCGCGCGGCTCACTCGTCGCGTTCCGGCAGCCGGGCCGCGCGCCCTCGCCCTTGGCGTGTACGCGAACGACGAGGACATCAGCCTTGCGGCACGCGACCGAGGATTCGAGGGCGTCGCGTGCATCGACGACGCTGCGCGCGCCGTCGTACTTCTTCTCGATCTCTACCGCGACACCGGCGATCGTCGCCTCGGTGAATGGGCGACCGGTCTTGTCGACTTCGTCCTCTACATGCAGCGAGCGGACGGCCGGTTCCACAACTTCATCCGCGACTGGGACGGGACCATCAATACCGACGGGCCGACCTCGTATGCGGGAGGCACGTTCTGGCAGGCACGTGCCGTCCGAGCGCTCGCGAAAGCGCACCTGGTCCTCCGCGACCCGCGCGTCGCGCTCCCGCTCGCGCGCGGTTTCGCGTTCGCGACCGAGCACCCCGCGCCTCCCGACGTGCGCACGATCCACGTGCTTGCCGCCCTCGACCTCATGCGCGTGGGCCTGACGCCGGTGCTTCGCGAGACGCTGGAGCGGTGGTGCGACGAGATCGCCGATTGCCGCGAGGGCGAGGTCCTCCTGAACTCTCCCGCCGAGACTGCACCGCCGCACCTCTGGGGTCACGTGCACGAAGGAGTTCTTGCCGAGGCCGCGCCGCTCCTCGATCGCCCCGATCTCCTCGACCTCGCGCGGCAAAGCGCTCACGCGCTCCTCGTGCCGCAGATCGAGCGCGCGTTCCCGGAGCGCACTGTCCAGCCCTATGGGGTCGCAGCCGCGGTCTACGCGATGGACCGCCTGTATCAAGCGACCGGCGAGGCCGCGTACTCGCGGTGGCGCGATCAGGCGCGCGCGTGGTTCGACGGCCGCAACAGTGCGTCGCAGCCCATGTACGACCGCGTGAACGGACGGGTGAGCGACGGGATCGACGACGGTCGCGTGAATCCGCACTCAGGCGCGGAGTCGAACATCGTCGGAGCTCAGGCCCTTCTGCCCGACGTTGCCGCGCGGGTACGCACGCTTCTCGACGAGGTAGCGGATCGTCTCGAGGTCGTGGCCGCCTAGCCTCGCACGCGGATCCGCGTCGGTCGTACCGCGTTGTTCGCGTAGCCCAGGGAGTTCCAGTGAGGTAAGAGCGGCTGCGTGTTGCCCTCTCGGTCCTTCGTGCGTGCGACGAGGACGTGTTCGCCGGGATCGAGCGAGAGCCGGAAGCTGAACTCCTGCCAGGCATAGGCCGTCGCCTTCGCCGGAACCGTCGTCGAGCCGAGGAGCGTTCCGTCGCTCTCGCTGAGGTCGACCCGCTCGACCGGCGCCCGACCCGACCACGCGTAACCTCGGACCTCGAGCGCGCCGCTGACATCCGCGCCGTCTGCGGGCGACGTGATGACCGCACGAGGCTCGATGCCGCGAAGCGGCCGGCCGTCGATCACGTAGCGGTCCTTCTGAAAAAATCCCTCGAACGGTCGGTCGAGCAGGCGGATCTCAGCGAGCCACTTCACAGATGCCATCCCGTACCACGACGGAACGATGAGACGAAGCGGTCCGCCGTGCTCTCGCGGGATGGGGTGCCCGTTCATTGCGTACGCGACGAGGATGTCGTCGCCGCGCGCGATGTCGATCGGGAGCGACCGCTCGTAGGCGATGCGTCTTCCGAGATCCTTCGGCACGCCTTCGTCCGCGCCACGAAACAACACCTCGACCGCGGAGGGAAGCGACGCCTGAGCCAGGACAGAGTGCAATGCGGCGCCCGTCCATTCCGCGGTCCCCACCGCGCCAAGCCCCCATTGCTCCCCCGGGGTCGGCGGCTCGAGGAACTTTCGTCCATTGCCCGCGCACTCGAGCGTTACCGCGAACGTTCGCGACGGTAGAGTCCGGACCGCGTCGAGCGTCACCGACCTCGGCTCGCGGACCGCGCCCGTGATGAGCACCTCGCGCGGCTCCTTGGGGATCCCGAAATGCGTCCGGACGTAGTGACGGCCTGCGGGCACCGTGAGTCCACGCTGCTGGTCGAGCTTCGTCTCCGCGTTGAGCGGTTCCTCGCTCACGACGAGAAGATCGCGTTCGGGCACGCGGCCAGTCTGCCAGCGCAGGCCGACTAGCATCGCTTCGGTGCCCCGCAGGCTCGCCAATCTCGCATTACTCGCCGCGATCACGACGCTTCTCGTGTCGGGGATCGTGGCGTGGCTCCTCCCCGCTACCGCGGCGGGCATCCTGTACGTCGCGCATCGCGTCGCGGGTATCGCTCTCGTCCTCGCGCTCGTGTGGAAGTACGCGATCGCGCGGCGCTCGCTCCGCCGTCGCGGCGTTCGCGGATCGGGCGTCTGGATCGGGCTCGCAGCGGCGGGCCTGACCGTGACGGCCGCGGGGCTCGGTCTCGCGTGGACGGCGGGGCTCGTTTCGTTCGACCGGCCATTCGCGTACTCCGCCCTCAACCTCCACGTCATCGCGGGGCTCGCGCTCGGCGCGCTCGTCGTCGCTCACGTGCTCGCGCGCGGCGAGTCGCGTCCCGCGCTCGTCACCCTTGCGGGCCGGCGCGCCGCGCTCCGCGGCCTCACCCTGCTCGCCGCTTCATTCGTCGTGACCGTCGCGCTCGACCGTGTCGCGCTCGCACGGCGTGACAGCGGGTCGCGCCACGCGGGCTCGTTCACCGGCAACGTGTTTCCCGTGACGATCTGGAGCCTCGACACAGTGCCGAGCATCGACGTCGAATCTTGGCGGCTTCGCGTCAGCGGGTCGGCGAATGCTCGACCGGTCGAGCTTTCGTATACCGATCTGGCCACGCTTCCGCGCCGCGAGGCATCGGTCGTGCTCGATTGCACCGGTGGATGGTGGAGCGAGCAGCGCTGGTCGGGCGTTTCGCTGATCGACGTGCTTGCGCGATGCGGGATGAGCGAAGCCGCGACACGTGTCGAAGTGATCTCCCTCACCGGGCATCGGTGGACGTTCGACCGCTCGGAGGCCGAACAGGCATTGCTCGCGACGCATGTGGGCGGAGAGCCACTCTCGGCCGGACACGGGTATCCCCTCCGTCTCGTGGCGCCGAGTCTTCGCGGATTCTTATGGATCAAGTGGGTCGGGCAGGTCGTCGCGGCCTGAGAATGCGACGGGTGAGGCTGGCATCCTGAGACGCGTCATCGCCGCGGCTATCGCGGTCGCGGCCATCGGCGCGGCGGTCGTCCTCGTCGCGAATACCGCGATGACGGGCATTCAGCTCGCCGGCATCAAGCTCGGTCCGGTCATCGGCGCCGCCGCGGATCCCAATTTCGTGCCGGCCGGCGCGCCGCTCGGACAGATCGGATCGGATCCGGATGACCCCAGTGACCCGTGGTCCGCGGCCGCGCCGCCCGGTGGTGTCATCGTGCAGACCCCAGGACCGACGGCGGGCCCGAACGCGACCGGAACTCTTCGCATACCCGTTCCGAAGAACGTACCGACCGGCCCACGGCGCGTAGCGATTCAGGCCGGTCACTGGAAGAGCGACGAGGCGCCCGACGAGCTGCGACGGCTGATCCCGCAGACCGGCGCCGAGTGGGAGGGCGTCACCGAGGTCGAGATCAACCTCGACATCGCGCAGCGTGTCGGAGTCATCCTCAACTCGAAGGGCATCGCCGTGGACATCCTGCCGACTACGATCCCGGTCGGCTATGTCGCGGACGCGTTCGTCGCGCTGCACGCGGACAGCGATGGCGTCGGGTCCAACAGCGGATTCAAGATGGCGCACGGTTCACGACGCGGACCGTATGAGGATGCGCTACTCAATGACATCAAGGATTCGTTCGGTGCGGCGACCGGACTCGATTACGACCCCACGCACATTACGAGCAGCATGAAGGGGTACTTCGCATTTAACTGGACCCGTTTTCAGCATGCTGTAGCGGCGCACACGCCCGCCGTGATCCTCGAGATGGGTTATGTCTCGAACGACGATGATCGCGCGCTCATGCTCGATAAGCCCGATCTCCTAGCGACTGCGATTGCCGACGGCGTAATGAAATTTCTCGGAGAGACCCCACGTTCCACGATCTTCGGTCAAGACCTCGTGGTGCCGGCATTTCCGCCGAGACCTTCGAGGCCGACCTCGACACCGTGAGTGCTAGTCTTCTCGCGCGACCATCGGTCGACAAAACCCAGGAGGCCGTTAGATGAGCGTTCGAATCGCGCGTGACGCCGCCGGCCTCCGCATCGTCGGAGCGCCGGGCACCCTCTAGCGCCGCGCGCGCGACGGTCGCATCCATCGACGCTTCTCCAACACGGAGGACGCGTGCCCGCACTGTTCCCAAGCGACTGGCTTGCCGACGCACCGTATGAAGACTCCGACCTCGGCGTGCTAAAGGCCGGCAAGGAGAGCGAGGTCTATCTCGTCTCCCGGACCGGTCCTACGCGGACGTGCCTCATGGCAGAGAAGCGGTTCAAGCCGAGGCTTCAGCGCGCCTTCCGCAACGACTACCTCTACGCGGGCGTCTGGGGCGAAGGAACGTATCGCGAGGACCGTGCGATAAAGAAGCGGACCCGGTTCGGCCAGGAGTTCCTCCAGACAAAATGGATGGCCCACGAGTGGGAAACACTCGGCCGACTGCACGACGCCGGTGTCACGGTGCCACCACCCGTCGAGCAGATCGAGAATGGCTACCGGATGGCGTTCATCGGCGACGGTGACAGCGCGGCCCCACGGCTGGCCGACGTCGAGCTCGACGTTGTCACCGCGAGACGGGTCTGGCGAGAGCTGCAGCGTGATATTCAACGGGTGCTGGATCTCGACCTCGTGCACGGGGACCTCTCGGCCTTCAACATTCTCTGGTGGCACGAGCGCCCAGTGATCATCGACTTCTCGCAGGCGGTCGACGCTGTCATGCATCCGGCCGCGCGGGAGCTCCTGCGACGCGATGTCGATCGCACCGCCGCGTACTTCCGGCGTCAGGGCGTCGCGATCGACCTCGATGCGGCTTTGGCACTGGTGGGGGACTCCCCGGCGCGCTTTGCGCGCCAAGTTTTGTCATCCTGAGCATGTGTTCGGCCTAACGACTCCCTGGTGGGAGATCATCCTCCGCACCGCGGTCGTCTACGTAGTCGTGCTGTTCCTGCTGCGGACCGCCGGGAAGCGCGAGCTTGGACAGATGAGTCCAGTCGATCTCGTCGTGATCCTCGTGATCGCGAACGCGGTCCAAAACGCGATGACCGGCGGCGACAACTCGCTGATCGGCGGCATCATCGCGGCCACGACCCTCGTCGCGGTGAATACCGCGTTCGCGCGGGTCGGCCACCGGGTCCCGTACCTCCAGCACCTCTTCGAGAGCCAACCCACTCCGCTGGTACTGCGAGGGAAGCTGATCAAGCGCAACCTCGAGCGAGAGAACGTCGAGGAAGACGAGCTCATGATGGCGGTGCGCGAGCACGGCCTCGAAAGCCTTGCGGGGGTCGAGTCCGCATATCTCGAGCGCGACGGGTCGATCAGCATCATCCCGAAGGGCGCGCCCGGTAAGGCGGGCAGCCGCCGTCACATCCGCCAGTTCCGTCAACGATGAGGGCGTGAGCCGCTTCCCGCCACCTGGCCTTGCGCCACTCGGCCACCGCAATTACGCGCTCTATTGGGTCGGCCAGCTCGTCTCGATGTCGGGCACATGGATCGAGCTCACGGCAACGTCATGGCTCCTCTATCAATTGACGGATTCGCCATTCCTCCTCGGGCTCAACGGAGTCTTCCGTGCCGGACCGATTTTCGCGTTCGCGCTCATCGGCGGGACCGTCGCGGACCGCGTCGAGCGGCGGCGGCTCCTCCTCATTACGCAGAGTGCGTCCGTGGTCACGTCACTCGCGCTTGGAGCCCTCGTGGTCACGGGACACGTCGTGTTCTGGCACGTGTACGTGATCAGCTTGATCAACGCGACGATCGCCGCGTTCGACGCGCCGGGACGTCAGTCGCTCTTCCCGATGCTCGTCCCCCGAGGACAGCTCCAGAACGCGATCACGCTAAACGCGATGCTCTTCCAGGCCGGGCAGCTTGTCGGCCCCGCCGTCGCCGGCGTGCTCATCGCTCGGGTCGGGATCGCTTCACCGTTTTTCGTGAACGCGATCAGCTATTTTGCGATCATCGGCGCGCTTCTGGCGATGCGGATAGCCCCGATCGCACCGCATGGGCCTCGTGGATCTCTTCGCGCAGAACTCGTCGAGGGACTTCGCTACGTGCGAGCCAGCGCCATCCTCCCGCTCATCCTCGGGATCGAGGCGATCTTCTCCATCTTCGGACACAACCAAGCGCTCATGACGATCTTTGCGCGCGATGTCCTCGGCGAGGGAGCCGAAGGCCTCGGGCTGCTCCTCTCGAGCATCGGCGCGGGGGCCATTGCCGGAATGGTGGTCCTGATTCTCGTCGGCGACATCCGGCGCAAGGGCGCGTTCATGCTTGCGTCGGGCGCCTTGTACGGACTTAGTCTGCTCGTCTTCGCGTGGTCCCGATCGTTCCCGCTTTCTGTCGCGGTGCTCGCACTGCTCGGCTTCGCGGATGCCACGTGGGGCACGATGCGCAACGCGATCGCGCAGCTCGCAGCCGGGGACGCGTACCGCGGCCGCGTGATGTCCCTCATCGTCATGGTCTCGCGCGGACTCACGAGCGCGTCGCAGGTCGAGACCGGAGTGGCGACAGCGCTCCTTGGGGCCCCGGGCGCGGCGACCATCGGCGCCGTCGCCATCGCCGGGACGGTAGCCGCCGCCGCCGCGCGGGCAAAAGCCCTGCGAGACTTCACCGCACCGGGTCACCGGCGGCAGGTTCCGCAGGTGGTGCCGGCGGGAGGGGAATGAGGATGAGTCCCGCGAAGAAGACCGAAACGAAAAAGACGACAACGCGCAAGACGACGACGCGGCGCAAGCGCGGTCCGGCCGAGCCGCGCGGTCCCGAAGCGCGCGAGTCGGCGCTCGACCGCGGCGACGAGCACATCGTCGCCCTCACCGAACGGGTGGAGAAGGCGAAGGGATCGGTCCTCGCGGCCTATCGCGATCCCTACGCCGGTCTCCCGCTCGTGCTCGCCTCGCTCCCGATCGGGAGCGTTGAGGCAACGCCCTTCCAGCGCGACCTTTCGAAGACCCACGCGGACCGCCTCGCGATCGCGATCGGCTCATCGGGCCTGTTCCTCGACCCGGTGATCGCGATC
Organism: Chloroflexota bacterium; assembly: GCA_038040345.1. Taxonomy (GTDB): domain Bacteria; phylum Chloroflexota; class Limnocylindria; order P2-11E; family P2-11E; genus 3-1-20CM-2-70-9. The sequence continues at coordinate 177,437 of JBBPIQ010000001.1, read as the reverse complement.
CCGAGCGCGGACGGCTTCTGGTCGCCGAACGGGCGGCATCGCCTGGCTGCCGCGAAGCAGCTCGGACTGCGCTCGATCACCGCGCTTCTGACCGACGATCCCGCGCTGGCATATCGAATCCTCGCGCTCAACACCGAGAAGGCGCACAACCTTCGTGACCGTGCGCTCGAGGTCATACGCATGGCGCGCCAGCTCGCGAAGGACGCTCCGCGCTCGAAAGAGTCGGAGCACGCCACGAGCTTCGAGTCGCCGGCCTTCCTCACCCTCGGCGCTGCCTACGAGAAGCGCGATCGGTTCGCCGGATCGTCGTACAACTCGATGCTGCGGCGGGTCGATCGCTTTATGGATACGTCGCTGCCGGCAGCGTTGCGCCAGCGCGAGCAATGGGCGGTGCGTCTCATGGACATCGATGACCGCGTCGCCGTCCACGTGAAGACGCTTCAGGAGCGCGGCATGAAGAGCCCTTACTTGAGGGCGGTCGTCGTGGCGCGGTGCAACCCGGTGCGCTGGATCCCGTCCAAAAAGGGCGAGAAGCCGCCGATGACCATGGCCGAGCTGCTAACTCGCATGACCGCGAACATCCGCAAGTTCGACCCATCGAAAGTCCGCCCGCAAGATCTCGCCATCGCTGCCGCGGTCGCGCCCGACGAAGGCTAGCGCGCTCGCGCTGAGGCGTTGCGGGTCCTGTCCCGCTTCGCGGTCGGGGGCCCCTGCCCCCTGGGTCGGGGTCGCGCACTCGCCTACCCGTCCGCTTCGCGCGCGTGAGATTGGCTCTCTCGGTGACGCGGCGGGTGAGCGCTCGTGCGCAACCCGCTCCCCCGTGCCACCCGCAACGCCTGCGCCGTGCCACCCGCGACTCGATGCTCGAGCCGACGCACACTCGGCTCGTGAGAGCAGTCGTCTATGACAGGTACGGGCCTCCGGAAGTTCTGCGGATCGAAGAAGTCGAGCGGCCCGTCCCCAAGGAGGACGAGGTCCTCATCAGGATCCACGCCACGGCGGTCACCCGGGCGGACTGCGCGACTCGTGAAGCCAACCGGCGTAGCGGCCTGGCCGTCTCGCTCATCAGCCGCTTGATCTCAGGCCTCAGCCGACCTAAGCAGCGCATCCTCGGCACCGAGTTCGCGGGAGAGGTCGCGGCACTCGGCGCAGCCGTCAACGAGTTCGCCGTTGGTGACCACGTCTTCGGCTCGAGTGGGTTCAGGTTCGGGGCACATGCCGAGTTCATCTGCATGCGGGAGAGCGCCCGAATCGCGCAGACGCCGGCAGGCATGAGCTTCGAGGAAGCTGCGGCGGTCTGCGACGGAGGACTCAATGCACTGTGGTGCCTGAGGCAGGGGAATCTCCGGAAGGGGCAGCGGATCCTCATCTACGGCGCGTCCGGGGCCATCGGCACCGCGGGGGTGCAGCTCGCCAAGTACTTCGAAGCCGACGTCACTGCGGTGTGCAGCACCAAGAACCTCGAGCTCGTGCGATCGCTCGGCGCCGACCGGGTCGTCGATTACACGCAGGAAGACTTCACCAACAACGGCCAAACGTATGACGTCATCTTCGATGCGGTCGGGAAGCACTCCTTCAGGCGGTGCAGAAGCTCGCTGAGGAGCGGTGGCAGCTACCTCGCGACCGACGGGCTGCGGAATCTCGTCTTAGCGCTGTGGACCTCGCGGATAGGAGACAAGAAAGTGATCTTCTCGATTCCGCCTCGATATACGAAGAAGGACGTCCTCTTACTCAAGGAGCTGGTCGAGGCCGGGAAGTTCCGGGCGGTCATCGATCGGTACTACCCGTTCGAGGACGTCGTCGAGGCGACACGGTACGTGGAAACGGAGCAGAAGACCGGGAACGTCATCCTGACGATCAACGGCCGAACGCCAGGCCGGTAGCCGCGCCGATCGCGATCACGATCGCGGGATGCAGGGTTCCTCGATAGGTGAGAACTGTGGCGATGGCGGCCAAGGCGAGTTGCCATAGAGAAGGATTCCCGGTCGCGGTGATGATCCCGATTCCCGTCGCGACAAGCAGGCCCGCGGTCGCGAAGGCAACACCTCGCACCAATCCGGCCACGGACGTCGTCAGTAGCCAACGGCGCGCGAGCGCCGTGATCGGGACGATGACCAGCGGCGGCAGCGACGCTGCGAGGAGCGCCACCGTCGCGCCGACCAACCCGCCAACGAGATAGCCCAGGCTCACGATGTACAGGCCATTCGGCCCGGTCGAGATCCGTCCGATCGCGATCGCCTGCACGACCTGGTCGTCGGTCGCGATCCCTGGCGCGACGAGGTCGGCGCGGAGGAGCGGCAATGACGAGAGCCCGCCGAGCGATAGCGCGGACGCTTTGAGGAACACGCCGAAGAGTGCGAGCGCGTCCATCGTCAGCCGACCGATGTTTCACGCGACGTCGGTCGCTCTCGGCCGAGCGCGATCGCGCCGATCAACGCCCCGGCTCCGATCGCGGCGAGCGCCGGCACCCCGAGGAACGCGGCGGCAACGACGAAGCCGAGGGCGACGGCGACGTCGATGGCGACGTGCGCGCGGCCATGTCGCGCCGACGCGCGGACGAGAAGCGCCGCGGTCGCGATCGTCATCCCTCCGGTGACGGGAGCGACGCCGGCGAGCGCCGCGCGAGCGATCGGTGACGCGGCGATCACGCCATACGCGGCCGTGAGCGCGACCGTGATCGCGGCGGCGGGAACCATCATTCCTGCGACCGCCGCGACAACGCCGCGCCATCCGGCCGCGCGACGTCCGATAAGTCCAGCGAGCGCTACGAGGTGGATACCCGGGGAGAGCTGCGAGAGCGCCCAGACCTCTCCGAATTCGCGAGCGCTCATCCATCGCTCGCGATCGACCGCGAGGCGTCGAATCAGTAGCAAAGTACTAGTACCGCCGCCCACAGATTGCGTTCCCACCGCGACCCATGAGCGGGTCAACCTTGCCAGCATGCCCGTTAACCTAGCGGTGATGGATGTGGTGGGTCGCCAGGAAGCTCCTGTCTTCACCTGGAATCCCGTCGAACAGATGTGGGTACAGGAACGTGGCGGCGCGGCTAAACCGCCGCCGGCTCCGCACGACATCCACGCGATCCAAACGTGGTTCCTCGACACCGAAGACAACGAGTGGATCCAGACGGTGCTCGGTCCGATGGGCCGTCAGCTCGCGGCGCAATGGCGAGGCGCTTACCGCGTCCCCGATACGGCGATCGTCCGCGAGACCAAGGGCACAAAGAAGCGGAGCCCGTTGCCGATCCTCGTCGCGGCCGCGGTCCTCATCGCGCTGATCGGCGGCGTCGCCGTCGCGGCGCCCGGGCTGATGAATCCAAACGCAACGCCGGGACCGTCGGGTCCTATCGCGGCGACCAATGTCCCCAGCGGCTCGCCCGATCCGAGCGCCGAACCGAGTCCGGATCCGACGCCCGATCCGACGGTAGCGCCGGCGACTCCGGTTCCTGCGACGCCGCGTCCAAGGCCGGCTGGACCGTCATACACGCTGAAGAACGGCACGGTCGTGACCTACACGGGCCCCGTGACGGCGGTACGCAACTCGACGCTTCCGGCATCGTTCACCGTCACCCTCGCGAATGGCAGGGCCGCCGCGGGCTCGTTCGGAATCTTCCTGAACGACCCGGTCACCGTTTCGAACCGCCGCGCGGTCAACGGAACCCTCGATGGGAACGGTCGCATCCTGCTGCAGATCCCGACGAACGTGCAGCCCGGGGTCTACCAACTGCTGTTCTCGTACGGTGGCGAGACCGCTCAGATCACGACGGTGGCCGTTCGCTAGACGCCCCTAGGGCGCGCGCACCGTCACGACCCAGAAGACGCCGAAGTCCTCCATCCACTGCGCGCCTTCGACCAGCGGGCGGATCGCGAGGCGATATGTCCCCGGAGCTGACGGAGCCACGATGGTGAACTGGAACCACGCGACTTGATTGGGTCCGACCCACTGCGCTGGCTGCGCCGCGACGCGGTTGTATCGAGGCCAGCCGGTGTCCGGCGATCCGGCCCCGCCGTCGCCGCCGAGCGCCGAGGCGCGGTCCTGGCCGGGCTCGGGATTCCACGTTCCGAGATACGCGACCTGCCCCATCGTGTCGGAGAGCCAGCCACGAGTCCCGCTGTTGTAGTAGGCGACCACCGCCGTAGCGGTCTCACCCGGGCACAGCGTCGAATAGCCGCTCTGCCCGTACCAGGATGCATGGAAGCCGGCGACGCCCGATACGACCTTCGCGGGAGCCTCGATGCCGGGACCGTCGGTGCGCTGGCAGGTTGTGGGCGAGGGTGACGGCGAAGCCGTTGGGGTCGGCGTCGCGGTCGGCGCGACCGCGCCAAGAAGGCTCACCGTTCCCGCGACGATCGTCGCCTGACCGAGCACGCCGCCGGTGACGAGCGACGAATTGGTCGTCACGCGGTAGGCGCCGATCGGAAGATCGACAAAGCCGAACCAGCCGCTCCCGTCGGTGGTCGTCGTGCGAAGCACGGCTCCCGAGACCGGCTCGATGAGATTCAGCACCGTGCCGGTGAGCAGCGTGCCGTTCGTCGCGACCGCGCTGCCGCGGAGGTGGCCGAAGATCGGCTGCGTCTTCCACGTCATCGCGGGCACTATCGGCGCATCGGCGAAGATCGGTTGCGTTCCCGTGTCGTACTGCGACGGCTGCGTCAATGCTTTGATGAGCTCGGCCCGGCCGATCGCGCCGCTTCGCGTACCCGCGTCGGTCAACGCGTCGGGCGTTCGGTACGAGTAGCCGACCCAGCCGATAGCGGTGTTACCGGCTGCGCTCGGAGCGAGCGCGCGACGCACCTGGCTCACGCTCGAGGCGATGTCGTTCAGGTAGAGCGCCGATCCGATGACCACGGAGCGGCGGTACTGGTTGTCCTTCGCGAACTCGTTCCACTCGTCGTACATCTGGTGCTGGTTCGCGAGAGAGTCGCGCTTGTAGTTCATGAGCATGGCCGTGTCGAGGATCCCCTCGCGAAGCCAGCCGCGCCAGTCCTGCAGCTGCTCGGCGTAGGCGCGCGTGTTCTCCCAGCTGCCGGTGGTCTGCGGCCCGTATCCGTACGTGATCACATCGGCCGACACGCGGATGCGCGGTTTGAGCGCGGTCGATTCCAGGTAGACCCGTCGCACGATCCCGGTCACCTGATCGCGGCGCCACTGCGTCCACTGCGGGTCGGTGTTCGCTGGAGTGTCGCTCCGACCGGTCTCCGCGCGGAAGCGCGCGAGCGACGTGGGGTTGTACCCCCACGAGGGCACGAGCGAACCGAGGTTCCCGTCGGGGTACCGGATGCGATCGAGGTTGATGCCGTCGACGTCATAGTTGCGGACGATGCTCGTCGCGGCGTTCGCGACCCATCCCGCGGCATCCGGGTGTCCGGGGTCGAGCATCCAGTCGTCGCTCAGCTTCGAGACTCCGTCCGAACGCGTCATGATCCAGTTGTCGCGTCCCGACGCCGCGGGGCCGTGCAGGTTGAAGATGTGGTTCGGGTCCTTCGGCGGCGTGGTGCTGTTCCACATCGCGTTCGCGATCACCCAGGCATGGACTTCGATCCCCTGCGGGTGCGCCGTGTTGATCAGGGATTGCAGCGGGTCGAATCCGGGAGCGATGGACTCGTTCACGGGGAGCCCCGATCGAAGACAGAAGCAGTCGCCCCGCCGGACGACCTGGGCGACGATCGCGTTCGCGTGCGACGCCTTCGTGGCTGCGACGAGCGCGTCGATCTGCGACTGGTCGTTGATGCCTTCGCCGAAGGCATCAGCCCAGTACGCGCGGAATTGGCCGATCGTCGCCGCCGCCCCGTGCGGAGCTACCTCCGCCGGGAGGGTGGCGAACAAGCTAGCCACATACCAAAGGACAGCCGCCAGCGTGGTGAGTTTCAGAGTTTTCCCTTCCTCGACGCGTGTAACGGTTCGCTAACGACAAGTCTTCGGGTGGCTTTGGATCGAGTCAAGCGAGCGAGCATGCGATGCCATACAAAGGGGACGGTCGTACGGTCCAGGGTCAGTACCTTCGGGCGATCGTCCTCCCCCTAACTCACTCGCATTGGGGTGGCAGACGCACGCCCGAGCGTATCGTTCCGCGCCGTGGACGCCGAAGCGGTCGCGCGCGTCCTCGCGGGCGTTCCCGTCTTCAGCGCGCTCAGCGATGCCGAACGAACGGAGCTCGTCACTCATCTTCGCCCGCGACGCTTCTCACGCGATGAGGTCGTGTTCCATCGCGACGACGCGGGCGGACAGCTCTACGTGATCCTCTCGGGATCGGTGAAGGTCGCAATACCTGATGAGCAAGGCCACGAGGTCGTGGTCGCCGTGGAACGCAACGGCGCGGTGTTCGGGGAGCTCGCGCTCTTCGACGACGCGCCACGATCGGCTACCGTCACCGCGCTCGACGAGACCCAGGTCGTGACACTGGCGCGCGAGGACTTCCTTCGGGTGCTCGAGCGAAGCCCGCGTGCGACGCGCGAGATCCTCCGGTTGCTCGCGCGCACGGTGCGGCGCGCGTCCGGACGGATCGAGGACCTGGTGTTCCTCGACGTGCCCGGGCGGGTGGCGAAGTGCCTGCTCGACCTCGCGACGGCACACGAACGCACGGAGATCGAGCTAACTCAGGACGACCTCGCGGCGTTTGTCGGGGCCACCCGGGTATCGGTGAACAGGGCCCTGGCGGACCTCGAGGCGCAGGGTGCGATCGCGGTCGGGCGTCGTCACATCGCGGTCAAGGAGCCCGCCCTGCTACGCAAACACGTCCGCTACTAGGTGCCTCCTAGACTCTCTCGCTCGTGAAGGTCGAAGAGCTCCGCAAGATGGCGGGGACGCTTGCCGACGTGCTTCCTATCGAGATCCTTCCGGAGATCGATCGCCAGGAGCTCGCGGGCCACATGACGATGCGGAAGTTCAAACAGGACGAGGTCGTCTACCACCAGGGAGATCCCGCCGCGCACTGGTTCGTCGTCTTCGAGGGGCTCGTCAAGGTGCTCCTCCTCGACGAGAACGGACGCGAGCTCCTCATCTCGCTGCATTCCCGCGGCGAATTCTTCGGGGAGCTCGTAATCTTTGAGGACAAGGTCCCGCGCGATGGCACGGCCGTCTGCGTGATCCCCACGACCGTCTTCCAGATCGACCGCGACGGATCGCTCGCCGTGCTGAAGCGCAATGAGGATGCGCGCAAGCACATGTTCGAGCGGCTGTCGCGGAACATCCGCAAGCTCGAGGGTCAGGTCGAAGACTTCGCCTTTCTCGACGTGACCAGCAGACTCGCCAAATACCTCGTCGAGGTCGCGCGTCTCGGCCGACCGCTTCCGCTGACGCAGGACGACCTCGCGTCAGCGATCGGCTCCACACGTATGACGGTGAACAAGCTTCTCGCGGACTTCGAGCGTCGCGGTTTCATCAATGTCGAGCGTCGCAATGTTCGCGTTCTCGACGAGCGGTCGCTTCTCCGGGAGATTCGCGTCTAGAAGAGGTCGGTGAGCCAGCGCATGCGTTTATGCGCCGGCTCGGGTGCACGCTCGGCGGGCTCAAGCCTCGCAAGGTCGTCGTGCAACGCGAGCGCGAGCGTCCGTGTCGCTTCTTTCGTCGGCGCACCCTTTGGCACCACCCGCGGCGTCCCCGCGATCGTGGCGAGCTCCTTTCGCAGGTAGAGCTCGGCCGTGCCCGACAGCCAGACCGGGAGGATCGGCGAGCCGGACCGAAGCGCGAGGTACCCGACGCCACGCGCGAACGGCCCGAGCGATGACTCCACACGCGAGACGCGGCCTTCCGCGAACACCACGACGATCTCGCCACGCTCGAGGGCCGCAAGGGTCGCCGCGATGGCGGCGCGGTCAGCCGTCGTCGAGGTGCGCTCGATCGGAATCACGATCCCGGTGGCGCGCAGCACCGCTCGCCACCACCACACCTTTCCGGTTCCTTCGCGGTCGCCGAGGAGTCGCACGTCGGCATTCAGCGGGAACGACGCGGCGAGGAGGAAGCCGTCGGCCCAGCCCTGGTGGTTGGCCACCACGAGGAGCGGCCCGTGCGCTGGCAGCGTTCCGTAATGACGCACGCGGAAGATCGCCGCGAAGAGACCACGCACGATGAGACGGGCGATCCGCGAGCGCATCGGGTAAGCCTGACCCATTGGCGCAAGACGGTCTAGGACCCGAGCGACGTGACCGCGAGGCCGACGAGCGCAGCGAACATCGCGATCGTCACGATCCACCCGAGCGCGGTGAGCACCGGCCCGATGGTCTGGTTGCCCATCACCTTCTTATTGCGCGCGGCCAACATGATCACGACGAGGAGCGGCGGCGCCGCGATGCCGTTCAGGAGGCTCGTGAAAAAGAGCGCGTCGATCGGCCTGACCCCGGTAAACGGGATCGCCAGTCCGACGAGCGTCGCGGCGGCGACGACGCCGTAGAACGGCTTGGCCCTTCGCCAGTCCTCGTCGAGTCCCTGGCGCCAGCCGAAGGTCTCGGACACGGCGTACGCGCACGCGCCCGAGAGGACCGGAACAGCGAGAAGGCCCGTGCCGATCATTCCGACAGCGAAGATCAGGCCGGCGAGATCGCCGGCGAGCGGCTTCAGAGCTTCGGCGGCGTCCGCGCCCGTCGAAATCTCCGTCTTCCCAGAGGCGTGCAGCGTCAGCGCGGTCGAAAGGATGATGAAGTACATGACGAGATTCGAGACCAGCATCCCGACCGTCACGTCGATCGTCGCGATCCGCAGCTCGAATCGGGACGCGCCACGCCGCTGCGAACGGCTCTTGCGGCCTGCGGATTTCTCTTCCTCGACCTCCTGACTCGTCTGCCAGAAGAAGAGGTAGGGCGAGATCGTCGTCCCGAGGATCGCTACGAGCGTGGCGATGTACTGGTGATCGGCGGAGATCGTCGGCACGATCGTCGCGCGGAGCGTTTCGGCGAGTGGCGGCCGCACCAGGACCGCGTCGATGACGTAGGCGAGAAGCGCGATCGTCAGGTACTTGAAGACGCGCTCGATGAACCGGTATTTGGCGAAGATCTGCATTGCGAGGAGCGCCACCGCGATCGGGACCACGAGCCAGGGGACCGGTGTGCCGACGACGATCCCTGCCGCGTCCGCGATCGCCCCGAGATCGGCGCCGACGTTGACGACGTTGGCCACCACGACGAGGCCGACCGCTGGATACAGCACCCAGCGCGGGTAGTGTTCCTTGAGTATCCCGGCGAGGCCGGTCCCGGTCACCTGGCCGAGCCGCGAGCAGATGTTCTGCACGGCGGCCATGAACGGGAAGGTGAGGAGCGCCGTCCAGAGCATCGCGAGACCGAGAGACGCACCGGCTACCGAATAGGTTCCGATGCCGCTCGGGTCGTCGTCGGCGGCGCCGGTGATGAAGCCAGGGCCCAGGAGGAGCGCGGCTTTCTTGACGGGATCCTTCTCGCGCCTGACTTGCTGCGCTCGGGTCAATGTGCGACCGTTTTCGGAAGCGACTGGCGGCGCCGCCAGAAATCGGCCCACGGATCGGCGTGCGCGAGCCGGCGCTCGAACGTGCCCACGTTGAACGTGGCCGGATCCAGGCTGGGGGAGACCTCGTCCCATGCCAGAGGCGTGGAGACGGGGGCGCGCGGCCTGTTGCGCACGCTGTAGGGCGGGACGATCGTCTGCCCGTACGCGTTGCGCATCGCGTCGGCGAAAACCCGCCCGCCTCGTTTCGCCTTGGAGAACTCGACGGTCACGAGCTTCGGCTCGCGCCGCGCGAGCTCCTCTCCCAGCGCCACGGCAAGCGCGGTCGCGTCGTGCTGTGTGACGCCCGGTCGCAGGGGCGCGAAGACGTGAAGACCCTTGCTCCCGGAGGTCTTCGGGTAGGAGATGACGTTGGCCTCGTCTAGCACCTTCCGAAGCGCGAGCCCGGCCCGTGCCGCGTCGGCGAATGACTCGGGTGGATCCATGTCGAACGCGAGCCAATCGACCTCGTGGATCTTTTTCGCACGGGAGGTCATCACGTGGATAGCGATGCAGCCGAGGTTCACCATGCCGATCAGGGTCGCGCGCGAGCCGCCGACGATGTAACGCACGTCCTTGCCCGTGCTCGCCGCCCTAACGACCAATCGCGGTCCCGCCGGTTGCCAATGTTCGGGGAAGTTCTTGCGGTAGAAGCAAGGACCGAGCATGCCGTCGGGGCATCGCTCGGCGGTGAGCGGCCGATCGCGCATCCACGGCGAGACATGCGACCAGATGCCGTCGTAGAAGCGCGCGATGTCCGATTTCGTGATGCCCTCGTCGGGCCACCAGATCTTGTCCGGATTGCTGATGGTCACGCCCGCGACCTTCACCGCCTCAGCGCTCACGGCTGCTCCACGTGCACTCGCTCGGCGATTTGTCGGTGCGGAGCCCGAGGAACGCGGGCTGGCGCAGCTTTCCGTCGGCCGTCCATTCGGCGTACACGAGCTGCGCGACGAGCTTCGGGCGCACCCACGTCGCGTCTTTCATGCGCGGCGCCGGGTCGAAGGGCGGCTTCTCCGTCCGCAGCCGCTCGAACTTCGTCGCGAGCATGTCAAGAGTTTCCTGCGTGAAGCCCGTGCCGACCTTCCCGACGTAGCGGAGCTTCGGACCGTCGTAGAGACCGACGAGGAGCGCGCCGAGATGCTGACGGCCGCCTTTTGGCGCTGTGTACCCCCCGATCACGAACTCGGACTCCTTGCGCACCTTGACCTTGCGCCAAAAGGGAGACCGAACCCCCGGCTGGTACGGCGAGCGCTCGTCCTTCGCGATGATCCCTTCCCAACCGCGACGCTCGGCTTCGCGGTGCGCCGCCTTTCCATCGCGCACGAGGCGTCGCGAGACGAAGAGCGGAGCGGTCCGGCGCCCGACAAGCCGCTCGAGCGCGGCGCGGCGCTCGCTCAGCGGACGCGACATGAGCGACCGGCCGCCCTTCTCGAGGACGTCGAATATCGCGTAGCGCGTCGGTGACGCGCCTGCGGTGCCGCGCCGCTGCAGGAGTTGAAAGCGCGAGACGCCCTTCGCGTCGAGGGCGACAAGCTCGCCGTCGATCATGAGATCGCCGTCGCCCAGAGCCTCCACCGCGACGACCACGTGCGGAAATCCGCCCGTGAGGTCTTGCCGCGTCCGCGACCAGATCTTCACTGTGCCCCGCTCGCGAACGGCCACCGCGCGGACCCCGTCGTACTTCTCCTCGAAGACCCACTCCGGGCCCTCGACGGTGCTCTGCGACAGCGTCGCCAGCATCGGACGAACAGGCCTCAACTCGGATCGCCTGTCGCCGCCTTCGCGACGTCACCGCCTTCGTCGCGTGCGATCCCGGCAAGTAGTCTCCGCGTGAGCACCGAGCGCGGTTTCGCGTTCGTGATGTCGACCGTCGCCGCGTAGCGATCGCGCCGCTTCATCAGGAGCCATTGGCGTCCGCGCGTCCGCACGAGCGCCCACGAGCCTTTGAGCTTCTTGCCGTCGAGCGCGAAGACGATGCGGCCTTTGCGCAGCTCCTCATCGAATGACTCGGCATCCTCGAGTCGGTATGTTCCGATGTCCCAGACCATCACCGTCCCGCCTCCGTACTCGCCCTCGGGGATCACGCCCTCGAAACGCGCGTAACCGAGGGGATGGTCTTCGACGGCCATAGCGAGGCGCTTGTCCTTTGGGTCGAGCGACGGTCCTTTGGGAACAGCCCAGGACACGAGGACACCGCCGGCCTCGAGGCGGAAGTCGTAGTGCAGCGCGCTCGCGCGATGCTTCTGCACCACGAAGAGTCGTTCCTGCCCTTTCGGCTTCCCGCCCTGTGGCTCGGGTGTCTTCGCGAAGTCGCGCTTGCGTTTGTACTCCCGGAGCGAGCGCGCGCGCTCCTTAGTCGCCGCGATCCTTCATTCCCTTCGGTGCGGCGTTCTTGGCCTTGATCTGCTTGTCCTTCGCGACGCTTCGGCCTGAGCTGGTCTGGTCGGTGCCAAATCGCCCACCCGCATCCCGCCGGACGAAGCGCGACCCGCCCGCCTTGCCTGGGGTTGTGTCGATGCGCTCCCGTTTGCCACCTGCCATGTTCGTGCTCCTTTCGTTCGTGCGTCTTTTCGCTGCACGAATGAGACCGACTCGCAATGCGAGATCAGGCGCTGAAAGGAGATTCAGGATGGGGTCGCGAGAGACGCCGGCGAGGATCGCTTGCGTCCTCGCTGCTCTCGGACTCGAGCGCGAGAAGCTGGGCGATGTCGCGGTTGGGTGAGCGTCGCTACGAGGGGAAGCTAGTCCGCGTGGAGAAGAGTCATGTACGTGCCGGAACCCTCGGGCCAGTCGGGGTCGTCGGAGAGCTTCGCCGCGACGCGCACGTCGCCACGTTTGCCTCTGACACCGCCATCGACCTCGACGAGCATCTTGCCGCTCGCCGACGGCCGAACGTGAATGAGCGCTCCATCTTTACTGCGATACGTGCCCGGGTCGATGGCGGGAGCGGTCTCGACCAGGAATTCGATCGGGACGCCGCCGGTCGCAACCCAGTGGTGAGCTCCATCGACGTGCAGACCATCGCAATAGCCGACCGTACCGTGATGGAACACGAGGCCGCCCTTGCCGCGCCGCGAGCCGGCCCGCAGGTGATCGAGGTTGCGGCATTCGTAGTGAACGACGGTCGACATACGAGCCCTCCCCAGAGCTACGAGGGAAGTTTTGTCACGGTGGGGTAACGAAGTCAATGGTTTTTGGGTCACCGCCGATCGCGCTCGCCTGCGTGCTGACCGGTCGAAAGAGCGAACCATCTAGCTAGGTTGGTCAGCGGACTGCTGAGAAACCTGTCGTGACGAACGAGATCGCGAGCGACGGCATCGCCACCGCGCAACTGGCGGGGCTTCGCTATACGACGGAGGAGCAGCCGGGCATTCGCCGCCGCCGTAGAGGCCGCGGCTTCACGTACGTCGACCGCGATGGCGTGCGCGTCCGGGACGAAAGCGAGCTCAGGCGCATCCGTCGGCTCGCGATCCCGCCGGCATGGATAGAGGTGTGGATCTCGCCGAGCCCGGTCGGACACATTCAGGCGACCGGACGCGACGCTCGTGGCCGCAAGCAATACCGCTATCACGAGCGATGGCGCGAGGTGCGCGACGATGCCAAATACGATCGGGTCATCGATTTCGCAAGGGCGCTACCTCGCATTCGCGAGCGCGTCGATGCCGATCTTGCGCGGCCCGGGATCCCGCTGGAGCGCGTCCTGGCTACCGCGATCTTCATCCTCGAGGAAACGTTCATGCGTGTCGGCAACATCGAGTACGCGCGGGCGAATGGATCCTTCGGACTCACGACCCTCCGCGCCAGGCATGTCGAGGTGGACGGATCGCGGATCGTGTTCCGCTTCCGTGGTAAGAGCGGCAAGGATCACGAAGTCGACTTTCGCGACCGGCGGCTCGCGCGCGTGATCGCGCGGCTCGAGCAGCTTCCCGGGCAGGAGCTCTTCCGATATCTCGATGACAACGGAGAGCTCCGAACGATCGGGTCAGACGACGTGAACGCGTACCTGCGCGAGATCTCGAACGAGGACCTCTCGGCGAAGGACTTCCGCACCTGGGCCGGCACCGTGATTGCGGCTCGCGCTCTCGCGGAGCTCGGACCCTCGCGGAACGAGCGCATCGCGCGCAAACGCGTCGTACAGGCCATCGATGTTGTGGCGGCGCGTCTCGGGAATACGCGCGCGGTAAGTAGGAAGTGCTACGTACATCCGGGGATCCTCGACGCGTATGCCGCGGGAGATCTGCCGGCCGCGCTTCGTCGACCCGAGAAGGCCGGCAAAGGCCATGGACTTTCGACGCATGAAGCGGCGGTGGCCGCGATGCTGACGCGCGCTACAAAACGCGCCGCACGGCGCGCCGCCTAGAGCGCTACGCCGCGAAGGCGGGGAAGAGCTCGGACGGGGGACGCGCGGCGCCAGCCAGGAGATCGTGGCAGTCGAGCACCTCGTCGGCCGTGATCGGTTCGACCTCGACGGGCGTCCCGCCGAAATCCAGGATCGCAATGCCATCCTGTGCGCACGAACGGCAGCGGAGCCTGACGATGAGACGCGAAGGCTCGGTCACGACCGCCGCGATATCACCACCGTGGTAGTACTCGCCGCAGCCGCTGCATGTCACCTGTTCGAGATGACGGATCAGCTGATCGATCCAGCTCATGCGCACGGAATACGCACTTCTCGTGCCTCTCCGCTGGCGTCGTTCCTGCTGGAAAACGCGTGCGTAACGGAGGTGTGACGATGACCTGGATCGCTCTCTTACTGCTGCGCTTGGTCGCGGGAGGTCTTCTCGTGGGCCACGGTGCGCAAAAGCTTTTCGGCGCGTTCGGCGGAAAAGGTGTCGAAGGAACCGGCCGGAGCTTCAACAAGATGGGTCTCCAGCCGGGAGAGGAGTGGGCGCAGGTCGCCGGGGCCGCGGAGGTCGTTGGCGGGGGACTCACCGCGCTGGGCCTCCTCTCGCCGATCGGCCCGATCCTCACGACCGCACCGATGATCGTCGCCTGGCGCAAGGGCCATGGCGACAAACCGATCTGGGGCAATCAAGGCGGCGCTGAGCTGCCGCTCACCAATCTGACGATCGCGGCTGCGTTGATCCTCGCGGGGCCCGGCGCGATCTCGATCGATCACGTGCTCGGCGTCAAAACGCCGTGGTGGTTGTCGCTCCTTGCGATCGTCGGGACGGCGACCGGGATCGCGATCGCGCTCGGCGACGACATCCACGACGCGGCCGAAGCGATCCGCCGCGATGAAGCCGTCACGGCGCCGCAGGTGACGGAGGAGCTTCGCGCCGCTAAATAGCCAGCTGCAGCTGCACGGTTTCGGGCTCGGGCGGCCGTACCGGGCGCGGCGGCCGCTCTCGGAATTGGTAGCGGGCGCGCACGCGACGCACGCGCTTTTCGAGCGCGATCTCGTATTCCTTCGACGGATGCACTCCTCCCTGGTAGAGCGCGGCGTAGCGAGAGATCACGACGGGAAACTCGGTCGCGAGGAAGTCGTAGTAGTACTGCTGGATCTCGACGTCGATCTTGAGCGGGCGATGCCGGAACGCCGTGGCGCCAGCTTCGCTCGCGGCGCGCGCCGCCGCGTCGAGCGATTTCTCGCTATCGCTGATGCCGGGTAAGACCGGCATGCAGAGCACCGCCGCATCGAGCCCGGCTTCGCGAAGCATGCGGAGCGCGCGCAAGCGCTGCCGCGGCGGCGCGGTGCCGGGATCGGTCTTTCGAACGACCTCCTCATCGACGCACGGGACGCTGAAGTACACGGTGAGGTCGGTCTTTTCGTCGAGCTTCTTCAGCACGTCGATGTCTCGCACGACGAGCGGACCCTTCGTGACGATGCTCGTCGGCATCGGGTAGTCGACGAGCGCCTCAAGGCAACCTCGCGTCAGTCGGTATTTGCCCTCGATCGGTTGATAGGGATCGGTCGCCGTGCCGATCGCGAGTGATCCTTGGGGGCGGCGTCGAAGTTGCTTCCGGAATTCCTCTACAAGGTTCTTCTTGATCTCGACGTTCTTGTCGAACGCAGCGCCAACATCACGGTCGCGGTAGCGCGCGTGGTAAGCCCTCGAAAAGCAATACGTGCACGCGTGGGCGCATCCGGTGTACGGGTTGAGGCTCCAATCGAACGGCATGCCTTTCACCGCGTTCAGCGCGCTCTTCACTTCGACTTCGCGATATGTGACGGAGGTCATCGGAGCTCCCAAACCCACTATAGAACATCTGTTCTCAGCGCTCCGACGACGCGTTCTTACTCAACCCATACCCGTCCGCGAAAGTCGCGTGCCTACACTCGACAAGTCCTCGTGTCCACCAGAGCGGATCGGCCTTACGGCTCGTTCCCGCGCGGCCATCGCGACGTGGCCCCCGACGCGGGCGCCCAGTCGCCTCCGCCAAAGGGCCGCATCCGGACCGCACTCCGTCGCGCGCTTCCGTGGACAGCCGCGCTCGCCGGCCCCGCCCTCCTTGTCGCCATCTCTATGGCGCCTGCCCCGCGGGCCGAGGACGTACAGCCATCGGCGACGCCTACGCCGGCTATGGCCGAGGTCTACGTGAAGGTCGCACCCTCGGTGGTCCAGATCAAAGCGATACGAGCGGACGGCACCCTTGCCGATTCCGGATCGGGCGTCGTCATCGACGACGCAGGCGACATCCTGACCGCCCTCCATGTCGTCCAGAACGCCCAAAGCTTGACGGTCGTATTCGCCGACGGCACCGAGTCGTCGGCGGTCGTCATTTCCGAGGTCGCTGAGAGCGACATCGCGGCGCTCCGGCCCGCGAATACGCCGGCGCAGCTTCAGGCCGCCACCCTTGGCAATCCATCGGCTCTTCGGATCGGCGACGACGCGATCGTCGTCGGAAATCCCTTCGCCCTGACGCGATCGCTATCGACCGGCGTGATCAGTGGTCTCGACCGCTCGATCCAAGCGCCGAACCAGGGCCGCACCCTCACGGGCCTCATCCAGTTCGACGCGGCGGTGAACCCTGGATCTTCCGGAGGACCACTGGTGAATAGAGATGGTGAGGTCGTAGGGATCGTGACCGGACTCGTGAATCCGACGGGACAACCGGCGTTCAGCGGCGTGGGCTTCGCAGTGACCATCGACACAGCGGCAGGCGCGCTCGGCGTGCCGCCGGACTAGAGGAGTGAAGGACTGATGGCAGAGACACAGGCAGCGGTGCCCCCGGACACCGGACGGCTTCTCTTCGAGATAAAGAAAGTGATCGTCGGGCAGGACCACCTGATCGAGCGCCTCATGGTGGGTCTCCTGGCGCGCGGCCACCTCCTCGTCGAGGGCGTGCCGGGTCTCGCGAAGACCCTCTCCGTCAAGACCGTCGCTCAAGCCATCACTGGCGACTTCAAGCGCATCCAGTTCACCCCTGACCTGGTGCCGGCCGACCTCGTCGGTACGCGCATCTACAACCAGCGCGCTGGCGACTTCCAGACCTCGCTCGGCCCGGTGTTCACGAACCTCCTTCTGGCGGACGAGATCAACCGCGCTCCGGCGAAGGTGCAGAGCGCGCTCCTCGAGGTCATGCAGGAGCACCAGGTGACGATCGGCCGCGAGACGCACAAGGTTCCCGAGCCCTTCCTCGTCATGGCCACGCAGAACCCGATCGAGACAGAGGGGACCTACGCCCTACCGGAGGCGCAGGTGGACCGATTCATGTTGAAGGTCCTCGTCGGTTACCCGAGCGAGATGGACGAATTCGTCGTCGTCGAACGAGTGACGGGCCGCATGTCGCCGGTCGTCCCGGTGATGACCACCGAGCGTCTGATGCAGCTCCAGCGCGAGGTCGACGATGTCTTCGTCGATCCGACGCTCATGGAGTACGTCGTGCGGCTCGCGTCCGCGACGCGCAACCCCGCCGAGTACGGCATCGGCGACGTGGCGAAATACATCACCTACGGCGCGAGCCCGCGCGCCTCGATCAATCTTGTCCTCGCCGGTCGCGCGCTGGCGTATCTCCGCGGCCGACGCTACGTCACGGGGCAGGACATCCAGGACCTCACGCTCGACGTCCTACGTCACCGCATCGTTCTCTCGTTCGAAGCCCTCTCCGAGGACGTCACCGCCGACGACGTGGTGAAGCGCGTGCTCGCGCGCATCCCCGTTCCGACCGAGCCGCTGCAGGGACATGTCGCCCTCCGCGCCTGAGCGCCGCCTTCGGCGGCTCGAGTGGACCGTCATCCGCCGGCTGGACGGACTGCTTCAGGGCGACTACCGAACGATCTTCAAGGGGCAGGGTCTCGATCCCGCGGACATCCGCGAGTACGCGTTCGGCGACGACGTTCGGCACATCGACTGGAACGTGACCGCACGGCTCGACACGCCGTACGTGCGCGAGTACCTCGAAGATCGCGAGATCAACGCGCACTTCCTCCTCGATCTCTCGCCGTCCGTCGATTTCGGCACCGTCGACCGCAGGAAACGAGATCTCCTCATCGACTTCACCACGCTGCTCGCGCGTCTTCTGACGCGCCACGGGAACCGCGTCGGCGCCACGCTTTACGGTTCTCGTGTCGAGCGCTCGATCCCCGCGCGCGGCGGCCGCATACAGGTCCTTCGGATCCTGAACGAGCTGGAGAAGCGTCCGCGCCTCGAGAGTGCGCCGCTCACCTCGCTCAGCGACCTCCTCGACTCGGGGATGCGCGGGCTCAAGCGCCGATCGCTCGTCTTCGTCGTCTCCGACTTCTTCAGCACGGCAGGCTGGGAACCACGCCTGGAGCGCATCGCACGCCGCCACGAGACGCTCGCCGTTCGGCTTGCCGACCCGCGCGAGGATGAGCTTCCCGATATCGGCACGGTGATCCTCACGGACAGCGAGACCGGCGAACAGCTCCGCGTGAACACCGGCGATCTGCGCTTCCGCGAGCGCTTCGCCGCGGCCGCGCGGCGCCGCGAGGAGCAGCTCAGCGCGGCCTTCACGCGGGCCGGAGTGGATGTGCTCGTCCTGCGCACGGACGAAGACCTGGTCCGCGCTATCGTCAAGTTCGCGTACGCGCGTAAGCGGCGCGCTGGACGGCGCGCCGCGATGGGAGCATCGGCATGACCTTCATTTGGCCCACCGCTCTATTGCTGCTCGTCGTCGTCGCCGGACTCGCCGTGCTCTATGTGCTTGCGCAGCGCAGGCGGAATCGCTACGCGCTCCGGTACGCGAACCTCTCGCTCGTCCGCGAAGCCATCGGCAAGGGACCGGGCTGGCGCCGCCACGTCCCGCCCGTCCTCTTCATCCTCGCTCTCGCATTCATGGCCATCGCGGTCGCCCGCCCGCAGGCGGTGGTCGCGGTTCCGAGCCAGGAGGGCACGGTGATCCTCGCGATCGACGTATCCGGCTCGATGCTCGCCGAAGACATGAAGCCGAACCGCATGGAAGCCGCGAAAGCCGCGGCGCGCGCGTTCGTCGACAAGCAGAGCGAGAGCGTGAAGATCGGCGTCGTGTCCTTCTCGGGCGACGCGTCGATCGTGCAGTCGCCCACGACGGACAAGACGCTGGTGATCGCCGCGATCAACCGCCTTCGCCCTCAGCGCGCCACGGCGATTGGCCGGGCGATCCTCGTTTCGCTCGATGCGATCGCCGAGGACCAGGGGAGCGAGGCGGACCTGCCGAGCTCGATCCTCCAACAGGGTCAGCCTGGCGCGTCCGCAGCGCCTCGCCCGAGCGCGACGATCCCGCCGTACCTTCAGGGACAGCACTCCTCCGCGTCGATCGTCCTCATGTCCGATGGGCAGAACAACCAGTTCCCACCGCCGCTTGACGTCATCGATCAGGCCGTGAGCCGCGGCGTGCGCGTCTACACCATCGGTCTCGGGAGCGCGGCTGGCGCGGTCGTTCGGCTGCAAGGTCGCGCGGTCCGCACCGCGCTCGACGAAACGACGCTGAAAAAGATTGCCGAGGCCACCGATGCGCAGTACTTCAACGCGAACACCGAAGCCGACCTCCGCACCGTCTACGAGAACTTGACCACGCAGCTCGTCGTCCGAAACGAGAAGACCGAGCTGACCGCCTACGCCACGCTCGCCGCCGCAATACTCGCCGTGTTCGCAGGAGCGTTCTCGCTGCTCTGGTTCAACCGACTGCCATAAGGTTCGACCCGCTCCTAGCGACCGTCTAGCAGAGCGGGTCCTGTCACGGCTACGCGGGTCTCTCTCTCAGCCCACCCTCCCCGCCTTGCAGCTCACTGCCGTTCGCTGCGGGGGGGGCCCCGGGGCACCCGCGCTTCGTGAGAGACCCGCTGCGCCGTGCCACCCGCTCTGCGCGTTCTGCTGCTAGAGCGAGTTGATTTTTGGAGGCGGTTGACCAAGAGCATCTTTACGCGGGCCGAACTTGTCTTTGAGCGGCGTCGGTGCTGGCGTAGGCGCCGGAATTGGTTTTGGAGTTACGACGGGCAGCGTTGGTGATGGTGTCTTCGATTTCGCCGGCGCGGAGGTCGGAAGCGGCGGCAGCGTGGCGACCGGTGGCACGAAGCCGCTCGTCGGTGACGGCGCGGGCGTACGCGTTGGCGCTGCCGCCACGGTGAGCGTCGGAGTTGGCGTACTCGGTGCGGGAGTGTTCGCGCTTGGAGTCGCCCCGGGAGCGCTCACCACCGTGGACGATCCGGCCGGGACCGAGATATCGACTCCGCCCGCGGTCGTGTCCACCGTGCCGGAGATCGTCACGACGGTCGTCTCGCCGCTCGGCGAGACGGACACATACGAGTCCGAGCCGGCGCGGATCACCGATGCCATCCCAGCGCTGTGAACCTCATAGCGGCTACCGAGGGTGACCGCTCTCGTCACCGCGTACCAGACACGACCGAGGGTCTGCTGCATCCGGACCACGTAGTCGCCTGCGCTCGTCTGTACGAACTCGATCGTCAACGAGCTGTTCTCTTCGAGGAGGGCCGTCGAACCATCCGGATACGTGACCACGGCGCGCCCGGTCTGGTCGGTCGCGATCGTGTCGCCGCTTCGAATGATCTGCGCCGTCTCGACTTCACTGGCCGCGCCACTCGGGTGGGCGAGGGTCACGCGCATCGACAGCGCGTCGAGAAGAGCGGACTGCGCGGAGGCAGACGAACTCGTCAGGAAGAGCGAGAGCACCAGCGCCCCACCCACCCCAATGCACACGCAGATTCGTGCCACCACGCCCATCACCCGAGGAGCGTGCGATCAGGCAGGCAGCCACCCGTCCCCCGAACGGGGGATGCAGGTTCATCGCTACCGCGCGGCTACTGCGGGGTGATCCTAAGGACAGTCGCGCTATTCGCCGATGTCGCGATCACGATCTCGCGTTGGGCTTTGCCTACATCCGCCCGCTTCCAAAGGTCGCGAACGCGGACATGTGTGCGCGGCGCAACTCCGAAGTCCCCGAGGGCAACGGGAACCTCTCGTGCGACGGACCCGCGGTTCAACACCAAGATCGCGTGGTCGCCATTTGCCCCAAGGGTTCGCACCCATAGGTCGATGTCGCCGTCGCGACGGATGCGCCGACCCTGTCTGCCCGCCGGATCCTGATCGATTGCGACGATCTCCGGCGCCGTGAGAATCTCGCGCACCTCGTCGCTCATCGTGCGGAGATCGTTGCCGGCCATGAGCGGCGCGGCGAGCATCGACCAGAGCGCGAAGTGGGCGCGGCACTGTTCACCCGTAAGGTCGCCGTTCCCGACCTCGAGCATGTCCGGATCGTTCCAGTGATCCGGCCCGGCGAACCGATGGAGCTCGGCCTGGCGATCGAGGATCGTCAGGATGCTCGACCACTCAGGCTGGATGTCCCAGCACGTACGCCACAGGTGGCCGATCCCGCCGGCCCATTCCCACGGCCGATCGCGTCCCCACTCGCAGATCGAAAGCACGATCGGTCGGCGCGCGGCGTGGAGCGCCAGAGCCCACTTCGCGTACAGGGCGCGCGGTCCCATGCCCTCCGTGTGGCACCAGTCCACCTTCACGTAGTCGACGCCCCACTCCGCGAATCGCCGGGCGTCGCGGAACTCGTAGCCGAGGCTCGCCGGCAGGTCCTGGCACGTCATCGTGCCGGCGTCCGTGTAGATGCCAAAGCGCAGGCCCAATGTGTGGATGCGATCGGCGAGCGCTTTGATCCCGCTCGGGAACTTGTCGGGGTCGGCGACGAAATCTCCGCTCCGATCGCGCTCGGATGCCATCCAGCCATCGTCGATCACGACGTAGCGGTATCCGGCATCGCGCATCCCCGAGGAGACCATCGCTTCGGCGGTCTCGAGCACGAGGCGCTCATCGATCTTCACGCCGAACCGGTTCCAGCTGTTCCAACCCATCGGCGGTGTCGGCGCAAGACCATCCGAAAGACGCCCGATCCCCACTAGGGCACCACCGCGACGAGGTGTCCGCCGCCGTATCTCTGGAGGACACGGGCGGCGAGGTCCTTCGCGCCGCCGCGCAGCCCGAGCGCGATGATGCTCCCGCCGAAGCCGCCGCCGACCAGACGCGCTCCGAGCGCACCGGCCGCTGTCGCGAGCTCCACCAGCCGGTCGAGCTCGGGTGTCGAGACTTCGTAGTCGTCGCGTAGCGAACGGTGCGATGCGCTCAAGAGCTCGCCGATTTTCGCATCGTTCTGCGCGCCAAGGGCCACGACCGCCTCACGCACCCGCGCGTTCTCGGTCATGACGTGGCGAACGCGCCGGTCGAGCGGCGAGGGCAGCCGCTCGAGGACCGTGTCGAGCGGTCGTTCGTCGAGCTCGCGGAGCGACGCGATCCCCAGGTGCCGGCAGGCAGCCTCGCACTCCTCTCGCCTTCGGTTGTACCCGCTGGTGGCGTGCTCGTGGCGCGTGCCGGAATCGATGACCGCGAGCTCGGCCGTCGGCGGGAGGGGGATCGAGCGCATGGCGTGGTCGCGCATGTCAATGAACAAGGCTTCGTCTCGGTCGCCGTAGACCGATGCGAGCTGATCGAGCAAGCCAGCGCGGGCTCCCGCGAAGTCGGTCTCGGCTGCGTGGGCGATGCGCACGCATGCTGCGTCGTCGAGCGCGAGATCGAACAGCTCGGACAACGCGCGGAGCAGGGCGATCGCGAACGCCGCGCTCGATCCGAGGCCGGCGCCGACCGGAAGATCCGATGTGATCTCGGCGTCGAAGCCGCCGATGCGGAAACCCTGCTCGGCCAGGATCGACGTAACTCCCCTTGCACGATCCACCCACGTGCCCTCTTTGCGCTCGGCGCCGATCCCGTACGACGCCTCGCCCGGCGAGACATGCGCGTCGGTCGTCAGATGAGCGATCCGGTCGTCGCGCGAGCCGGCCTCGACCGTGACACCGAGACGCAGCGCGACCGGCATCACCAGCCCGTCGTTGTAGTCGGTGTGCTCGCCGATCAAATTGATCCGTCCCGGAGCATGGCCTGTCGCACGTCGCATCGCCCGCGGACGATACGCGGGGTCGTGGAGGCGGCGGGTGCGGATCCCGCTCGGAGCTCGGTGCTTGAGCGGCGCCGGGGTCTTCTTCGCTCGGCCCCTCGTGGGATTGCAATGGATCGCCGGTCAGGGGCCGCTCGCTCAGAAGACCCCGACGCCGCTCATACCCGCAAGTTCGTGCCACCCGCTGCGCTCCCGTTCGTTCGCGCACACTAGAAGGATGCGGTTCGACAAGGACCTGGACGTGCAGCGCGCAATGGCTATCTACGCGCACCCCGACGACGCCGAGTTCGGGATGGCCGGGACGGTCGCGAAATGGGCGAAGGCCGGCGTCGAGTTCACTTACTGCATGGTCACGAACGGCGCGTCGGGATCGCAGGACCCGGATATGACGCGCGAACGCCTACGCGACATCCGCGCGGCCGAACAGAGCGAGGCTGCCAAGATCCTTGGCGTCAAGAATGTCGTCTTCCTCGAGTTCGAGGACGGTTACCTCGAGCCGACGATCGACGTTCGACGCGCGGTCGCGCGACAGATCCGTATCCACAAGCCCGACGTGATCTTCACGATGGACCCGACGACGCGATACGGCGGGGGCTACGTGAACCACCCGGACCACATTGCCGCTGGCGAGGTCGTCCTCCGCTCGATCAACCCGGACGCGTCAACGCGGCAGATGCTTCCCGAGCTCTGGCAGAAAGAGCGGCTCGAGCCGCACAAGCCGAAGGCGCTATTTCTCATGGCGTTCGGCGCACCGGACACGATCGTCGATGTGAGCGAGGTCGTCGACGTCAAGATCAAGGCTCTCCTCGCGCACCGCTCGCAGATCGATGCCGACAGCGTCGACTTCATCAAAGGTTGGATGAAGGAGGCGGGCAAGAAGAAGCGCTACGCCTACGCCGAGGGATTCAAGGTCATGCGGTTCGAGGAAGACGGCGCCCCGCGCCGTAACGCTAGGCGCGAAGGGCGGAAAGCACCTCAAGCGCGTGCCCGTCGGGCTTCACCGCGTACCACGACTTCTCGACCCGCCCGTCGGAGCCGATAAGGAAAGTCGAGCGGATCACGCCCTCGCCGCGGCCGGGTCGCTCGCCCCACGCGCCGTACGCCTGGTGCGCCTTACGGTCGGCATCGCTCAGCAAGCGGACGCGAAGCCCGTACTTCTTGCGGAACGCCTGATGCGCTTTTGCGTCGTCCTGTGATACGCCGAGCACGGGAACGCCGAGCATCTCGAACTGCGGGAAGTTGTCGGTGAACTGGCACGCTTCGGTGGTGCAGCCAGGCGTGTCATCTTTCGGGTAGAAGTACAAGACATAGCGCGAACCTTTGAGGTCCTTGTTCGACACGGCCTTTCCCTCTTCGTCAGGCAGGGAAAACGCAGGTGCCTGGTCGCCGGGCTTGAGCTCCATCAGGACAAGGGTACGGCGTAGCGCGCGTACGCCGCGAACGCCGCGATGGCACCGAGCACAACGTTGAAGACGACATTCGGCCACTCGCGCCGAGTGATGTGGAAGAGCGCGGCCAGGACCATGAGCGCTGCGAGTCCGATCGCCGCGAGAGGCGTCAACCAAGGAAGGATCCCCGTTGCCGCGGGGACGATGAGGCCGATCGCCCCTAGGACCTCCGCTACGCCAATGAACCCCTTCAACGAGTCGGGTACATCGGCCGCCCAAGGGAATTGCCGGCGCGCCTGCTCCGCTCGGAAAAGCATCATGTATCCGTGCAGTCCGAACACGAAGGCCGCGAGCACCTGAGCGATCCAGGCGCAATGTTCACTAACCGCGTCGAACGCTGCGCCTAGCGCACGTATTCCGCCCGGAACGCCTCGAAGCGGGCGTAGAAGGCATCGGTCGTCTCGCCGAACGCGGCAGCGAAGGCCTGGTGCCACTCCTGGCCTCCGCCGACGCGGGCACACCAGTCGCGGATCGTCGACAGACCCTTCGGCGCGAGAAGCCGGTCCACGGCCAGGTAGCTGACCGCAAACGGATTTGCGTTTCCGGGAAAGCTCGACTCGAGCGACTGCAGGGTCACGTGGTTCGACGCCGTGGTGAGCTGCCGCTTCGTGAATGTGTCGAGGTTCGCCGCCGGGATCAGGCCGTCGGTGATGAGCGACCGGTAGGCGAAGGACTCGGCCATGCCCTCGGCGATCCAGCGCACCCCGACCATGCATCGGTCGCCGCCGAGAGCGTACTGCCAGAGATGGATGTACTCGTGGGCCGCGAGCTCGGTGCGCTCGGTGTCCGCGGTCCAGGTGTCCGGCGCGGCCGCGGGCGGGGTCGCCCACGCGGAGTTGGACGTGACGATCTTGAAGCTATCGCCGACCGTCAGGCAGCAATACGGCTGCGTTGAGTCGGTGACCATGACCTGAACGGTTGCCGGCTGGCGACGCGTCCCCCCTGCGAAGGCATCCAGGTACGCGCTCGCGTGTTGCACGCCCTGGTGCACCAGCGCGATGTCCTTCGCGTTCACGCCTACGTCGATCCGAAACGTGACGCCTGCCGGATCCGGCGGCGTTGGCGTCGGCATCGTCCCGTCGGGATTGAGGATGAGCACCTGCCAGAAGACACCGATGTCTTCAAGCCACTCGGCGCCCTCGATGAGTGGGCGCACGTAGAGCCGGTACGTGCCGGGGAGCGACGGCGCCTGCAAAGCGAACTGGAACCACGCGACCTGCCCCGGCCCGACGTATGCCGCGGGTTGTTGCGCGATCCGATTGAAGCGGGGCCATCCGGTCGCGGGCGACCCGAGCTGGCCGTCGCCGCCGAGGGTGCTCGGCTGATCTTGGCCCGGTTCGCTTTGCCACGTGCCGAGGTACGCCGCTTCGCCCATCTTTCCCGCGACCCATCCCCGCGATCCCGAGTTGTAGTAAGCGAGAGTCGCTTGCGCGGTGCCTCCCGGGCAGAGACGCATGTAGCCGCTCTGCCCGTACCAGGCCGCGTGAAAGCCCGGCAACTTGGTCGGCGTTGCACTCGGCGGAGCGATGCCCGGACCGATGTCGGGCGTGCATGTCGCCGCCGCGGCTCTCGCGGCGGGGGGAAAGACCGAGGCGATGACGAGAACGATCGCGGCGATGATGCGCACCCTTAGAGCAACCCCCGACGATGACGGTCGTTACGGCCGAACGCTATGGTTCGGCCTCTTCTTCGTCGGGCCACTCGAACTTGTCGAGCGCGGCGCGCGTGATGCCGCCGGTCTTGAACCACATGTGGCCGTCGGCTTCACCGCCGGGGCAGTAGGCCCAACCGCCCTCTTCCGCGACATTGAACGGGCTGGACGGATCGACCGGGGGCTTGCGGCGATGCGTCTTGCGGACGCAGATGAATTGGATGAGGGCGCGGTCCATCTCTAATCGCTCGGTCGCGCGCAAGGGATCCGTCGATTAGTCATCTAGGTGTTTACTGAGCGGGTGAGGGGAATCGGACCCCTACTGCAACCTTGGGAAGGTTGTTTGCTACCACTACAACACACCCGCACTACGGCCATTCTATTGTCAGGCGGCGAGCAGCTTCGTCCAACCGAACTGTTTAGCCGTCCGACGCTGATGGCAATTCGAACAACGCACGTCGCACTTCCCGATTTCGGCGAAGAGCTCATCGCGTCTCCCTCTTGCACGAAGAAAAGCGACGTTCTCGAGTTTGTCCACGCCGTCTCTGTGGTCGAATTCGAGTACAAGCGGGTCACTCTCACCACAATCCACACAACTATGCGCGCGCAGATATTCGTCGATCTCGCGGCTTAGATCTCCTCGGCTGGATCGCTTACGTTCCCAATCCGCTGTCGCGTACCTCGCTTTGTTTCGTCTGTAGTGCTCTCTTGCGTATGCCCGCATACAGGACCGACAGCGAGCCCGACGCAGCCCGCGAGCCAGGTCGCGGTACGAAAAGTCCGCGATGGGTTTTGCCTCCCCGCAGCCAGTGCATCGGCGAAATCCCGTGTCCTCGAAGAGCATGGCCCCCACGATCGGAGTTGCGTTGCCCTGACTTCCAACCGTCGGATCGGCTCGGTGCCAGCTGAACTGTGACGCGGTGCGCCTGCGATGACAGTTCGCGCAGCGAACGTCGCACTTCTCGATCTCGGCCGACACAACGGACCATGGCTTACCAATTACAAGCAGCGCGACGTCTTGACGTTTGGTCGCGCGGTCACGGTGATCGAACTGCAGCGTCACGATGTCGCCCTCGCCACAGTCAACGCATGGGTGCCTACGCAAGTACGCACGCAGAAGACGCCGATTCTCCGTTCGGCGGCGGCGAGTCCGGTCAACCTCGCGGGCGATGTACTCGGGCCGATTGCGGAGGTAATGAGATCTGCGATACGCCGCATGACACGAGCGGCAGTGGGACTGTCGTGTGCCGAGCGCCTTACTTCGAAAAGCAAACGCCGAGACGGGCTTGAGGAGCCCGCACCAAATGCAGAGGCGAAGAGATTCGTTGGACTCTGGCGCCTGGATTAACGCGACCGCCACGAAGGACCTCTGAGGTCGGGGTCGGCCCTTCGCTCCGCCTGACGAGCCTCTAGAACGCTTGTTCTATCACTGCTGCACCGAACAATCAAGCCTCCACGCGCGAATAATCGATGCGATGGCGTGGAAGAAATCTCCGCCCGAGCTGATCGCCGCTTTCGAAAAGGCGAAGCCCGCAGATCCGAGCGTCACGTCGCGGCCGATGTTTGGCTACCCCGCGCTCTTCTTGAAGGGGAACATGTTCGCGGGCACCTATCAGGACAAGATCGTGGTGCGCTTTGGCGACGATCGCACGATCGCTGGGGCGAAGACCGCGAAGAACTTCGAGCCGATGCCGGGACGCGCGATGAAGGAGTACCTCGTCGTCCCCGAAGCGGTGGTGAAGAGTCCCGCGAAGCTCCGCGCCTGGATCGACCACGCGCACGCGTATGCGACGAAGCTGCCCGCGAAAAAGGCGCGCTAGCTACCGGACCGGCAGTCTCCGCGCGGAGAGCGAGATCGACTCATGCGCCTCGGGCTCAGGCTTCTCGGTGGCTCCGATGATGATGCCGAGCGCGAGCGAGAGGATCGCACCCGTGATCGCCGAAAGCAGCAGCACGCCGTTTGTCGGCCGGTCCGGCGCGTTGTCGAGCATCGAGAGCGTCACCGACATCATGTAGAGGATCCCCGCGCCCGCGACGACCCCGGCACCGGCAGCCATCACGTACAGCGCGAACCAGCGCTTCGGCCGCCGGAGCAGCGTGTCGAAGAAGGTCCGAAGAAGGCGGGTGACCGTCCACACGGTCAGCGCCGCGATCGTCCAGGCGAGAACTGTCGCGATCCACGTCTCGAGCGTCGCCGTCGCGAGCCGCGACACCAGGCCGGACATCTGTGACCACAGGACCGACGGATCGAGCTGCGTGCCGAGCTGACCGAAGCGGTCGCCGGGGTTCTGCAGCATGGTGAGGAGGGCCGACTTCACCTCCGCCGCGCGCACGGGATTGAACAGGGACTCCTGCCGCAGCGAAAGACCGGTCTGTGCGTACGCGCCGAGCGACTGAACGCCCATCGCGACCGCGACGACCATCGTCAGCGCCGCGCTCGCAGCGACTGTGAGAACGCCGGTGAGCCCGAAGACCGCCGCGCTCGTGAGGATCATCGCGGGCGCGAGTCCGAGCGGGGTTAGGACTGGCGTCGCCATGGCCACGGCGATCTGCTCGGTCGGAGCGCTTCGCGCCCAGAGGAAGATGCCGAGGATCGCGAGAAGCAACGCGAGGCCCGGCACGAAGATGAACACGAAAGCGGTGACCATGACCCACGCGATAGCGATCGCGACGCCGAGCTGGCCGGCGAACGCGACGACCGCGACGAGGCCCGCAGCGAGAAGCGCGCCGACGATCTCGAACCCGGTGAGCAGCGCCATCGCGAAGACGGGAAGTGCCGCGCACATCGAGAAGAAGGCTCCGCGGAGCGGCTGTCCGTAGTTCGACAGAAGCGCGACGACCGGGCTCTGCTCGGTCTTCGGGACGAAGTCTTCGAGCGGGTCGGCCATCACCATACGGGTCGTCGCGAGTTCTTTGTCGACGTTCTCGATGTGCTGCAGCGCCGTCGCGAAGTCGCTCGCCTTCTGATAGCGGAGGTTCGGTTGCTTCGCGAGCGCCTTCAGAACGACCGAGTCGAGCTCGCGCGGCAGCGACGGCCGAAGGTGGCTGGGCGGCACAGGCTGCCGGACCACGTGATCGCGCAGCAGCACGGCTGCGTTCGTGCTCGTGAACGGCGGTTTGCCGACGAGGCCTTCGTAGAGAACGAGACCGAGGCCGTACACGTCCGACTGCACGGACGCGCTCTTCCCCTCGACGCGCTCCGGCGCGACGTACATCGCGGTCGCGTAGAGCTGCGGCGTGTCCGCATCCTCTTGCGGCGCGCGCGCAATGCCGAAGTCGCAGATCTTCGCTGCGTCATTCGCGTCGAAGAGGATGTTCGCCGGCTTGAGATCGGCGTGAATGATGCCCTTCGAGTGCGCGAAGGCGAGGCCGTTCGCCACCTCGATCGAGATGCGGACCGCGTCGCCGGTCTTGAGCGGACCGGCCTGCTCGATGCGCTGCTTCATCGATCCGCCCGGGAGGTACTCCATGACGATGAACGGAGAATCGTCGACCTCGCCGACGTCGTAGACGGCCACGATGTTCGGATGCGAAAGCTGCGCGAGCGCGCGCGCTTCCTTCACGAACATCCTGCGGAGGTTTCCATCGGCCGCGGCCGCGGGATCGAGGACCTTGAGCGCAACGTCGCGGTTCAGCGCCTGGTCGCGGGCGAGGTAGACCTGAGAAGAGCCGCCCACTCCGAGCGGCTCCTCGATCTTGTACCGACCCTGTAGAACCCGCTCCATTCCCAACTCCGTTGCTCTCGCTGGCGCGCCGACTATAACGCCGACACTTCGCGTTGCGACATGTGTGAGCGGGTTCGACATGATTCCGCCTCCGCCCCCGACTCCCCAGCCGTCATGTGAAACGGGAGGCGCAAAGACGCGTTCCGACCCGCGACCGAATGGATACCGGAAAGGTGAGCGTTACGGAGTTTTTGTCGTCGTCCTGTTGGTCGTGATCTTCGCCGGCGCCTTGCGATCGACGAATGTGGCGATCTCGGCGGCGACCTTCGTCTTGAGCGTCGCGGCCTGATCGGTCGTGAGCTTGTTGCTCGCGACCGCTTTGTCGATGTTCGCGTTGGCTGCCGTCGTG
Organism: Chloroflexota bacterium; assembly: GCA_038040345.1. Lineage (GTDB taxonomy): Bacteria > Chloroflexota > Limnocylindria > P2-11E > P2-11E > 3-1-20CM-2-70-9. Next base: position 147,455 of record JBBPIQ010000001.1, on the reverse strand, counting down.
AGCGCGAGGACGAGACCGTCGCGGCTCTTGCCTTTGTCGTTCGCGATATCGCCAAGGCTCTTCCCGCTGCGCATCGCGGTCGTGACGTCCTGGAGGGTGACCCCACCCAGGTAGTCGCGCGCGGTCTGGAGCATGTCGCCGAGGAAGGCCCTCACGTTCGGAACGGTCGGCCGCGCCGCCGCCGCTGGTCTCGTCGGCCACGTGCGGTCGACGAAGGTGTTGATCTGCGCGGCGAGTCCGTCACGCAGCTTCTTGGCCTGATCGTCGGTGATCTTCTTGTCGGTAAGTGCCTTCGTGATGTCGTCGTTGGCGGCGACGGAGAGGGCCGTCACGAGCCCTGCCTTGCTTTTGGTCGGCGTGGCGTCGGCGATCGCGCCGAGGCTCGTGCCGGGGAGTTTCGCGACGAGATCCTTCTGCGCGAGCCCGAGGTACTTCGCGGACTCGCCGAGGAAGTCGCGGACGACCTTGGCGGTACGGACCTGCTTCGCGGTCGCGTCCTTCGCCGCGGCGACGATCGCGTCTTCCTGCTGCTGCGTGATGACGCCCTTCTGCACGAGACCATCGAGGAGCTGCTTGAGCCTGTCGCCGGTCTTGTCCTCGCCCATCACGGCCGACGCGGCCGGGGCGACGACGGAGACCACGCTCGCGGAGGCAGCCGGACCGAACGCGCCCAGGGCCGCCGCGCCGAATAGACCGACGCTTCCGACTCCCAGTGCGCCCGCCAACATGAGTTTCTGCCGCATGTTCTTCACTTCGTCTGCCCCCTTGATGCGTTCTCGCCCTAGTTATCACCTGTCTAACGCATCCGTTTCCCAAAGCGTGTCATCCGGCTCGCAGAGCGTCAGGTCCTTACACGCCGCTAACATCCTTACTACTCCGTGCGCATTTCGTTCGCGGCCGCCGAGGTCGCTCCCTACGCCAAGGTCGGCGGCCTCGCCGATGTCGCGGGCTCTCTGCCGCAGGCTCTTGCCTCGCTGGGACACGACGTTACCGTCTACATGCCGTATCACCGGTCGATCGACGGACAGAAGTTCGGGATCCCGACATCCGGCGCGCGTACTCACTCCATCCCGTACGGCGCCGCGCACGCGCGCATCGAATACCCCGAGATCACGAAAGACGGAGTGCGGACAGTGTTCGTGGCCAGCGTCCGCATCGGACGCGACAAGGTCTACGGGTATGACGACGACGCGAAGCGCTACGCGCTCTTTTGTCGCGCCGTGCTCGAGGATCTCATCGAGGCTCCGCCCGACGTCGTACACGCGCACGACTGGCACGCGGCTCTTCTCGTCCCGCTCGCGGCACGCGCTCGTCAGCTTCGGAAGGCGGCGACCGTGTTCACCATCCACAACCTCGCGTACCAGGGACGAACGAGCGCCGACGTGCTCAAGCTCGTCGGTCTTCCACGAGCGCGCCTCCCGATCGAAGACAAGGGTGAGGCGAACCTCATGGCGCGAGCGATCGTGACCGCTGACATCGTCTCGACGGTGAGCGAAAAGTACGCGGAGGAGATCCTCACGCCTGAATTCGGAGAGCGCCTGGAGGGGCTTCTCCGCGAACGCCGAGCCGACCTCTGGGGCATCACCAACGGCATCGACACCAAGTTCTTCGACCCGGCGCACGATCCTCATATCCCCGCGCACTACGACGCGGACGACCAGAGCGGCAAGGCGAGCTGCAAGGCCGCGCTCCAGAAGGAGACCGGCCTCGCTGTCGACGCGACCGCTCCGATCTTCGGCGTGATCGGCCGGCTCGTCGAGCAGAAGGGCGTGGACCTCTTGACCGCCGTCGCGCCGTGGCTCCTCGAAAAAGACGGACAGCTCGTCGTCCTTGGCAGCGGCGATCCGGCCTATGAGCAGAAGTGGCGCGACCTCGCGGCGAAGAACAAGGGACGCCTGGCCCTCACGCTCGGTTTCGACGCGGCGCTGGCGCAGCGGATCTACGCGGGGGCGGACCTGTTCCTGATGCCCTCGCGGTTCGAGCCATGCGGCCTCGGCCAGCTCATCTCACTCCGGTACGGGACGATCCCGGTGGTGCGCGCGGTCGGCGGTCTCGCGACCACGGTCCGCGACGTCGACGCGGATCCGAAAGGCAACGGCTTCTCGTTCACCAAGTACGAGGCGGCCGCGTTTTCCGACGCGATCGGGCGCGCGCTGCATCGGTACAACGCCGACGGCGACCCGTGGCGGCAGCTGCGAACGCGCGCGATGCGCGAGGACCACTCCTGGACGGCATCGGCGAAGAGGTACGCGGAGATGTACGCCGCCGCGACGAAGGCCCGGCGCGCCGCATGAAGACGGATACGCGACCTTCTATCACCGAGCTCGAGGAGCGAATCGCGGCACTTCCTCCCGGTGCGCGGGCCGCCGCCGAGCGGATCTTCGCGGTGTCGTCGACCGTTGGACGGCTCGATCCGCCGGCCGAGATGCATGACTGGATCACCAAACAGTTCGGGTCCGTCGACGTCGTCACCGCGCAGAAGATCATCCGCGTCACCAATCTGGTGATGCTCGAGGGCGCGCTCTTCAACGACCTTCGCGCGCGCCGCCCCATCGAAGTCAAGGGCGCCGACGAGGTCCGCGAGACGATCGAGCGGTCCCGCAACGATCCGTTCTGCCACCCCGAGACCGGAACGCCCGCGGACACGTTCGGTCGCATACGTGGGAAACACGGGATGACCGCTTCGAATGTGGCCAAGTACGACGGGTACCACGGCGTTCTGGTGTTCGACGAACACGACCCGCTTGCGCCGATGGACGCGGAGATCATTCGCGATCGCCTTCTGACCGCGCGTCGCTGGGCGCTCGCAGCGAACGAGGAGGATCCGAGCTCGAAGTACTACTTCCTCATCTGGAACTGCCTCTGGCGGGCCGGCGGGTCGATCGTGCACGGGCATATGCAGATGACCGTCACGCGCGGCATGCATTACCCCCGCGTCGAGATGCTGCGTCGTCGCTCCCTGGAGTACGACGAGCAGTTTGGGCGCGACTATTTCGACGATCTCTGGCTCGTCCACGATGCGCTCGGTCTCGGGCACGAGCGTGACGGCGCGCGCGTTTTCGCCGCGCTCGCTCCTATCAAAGAGAGCGAGGTCATCATCCTTGGCCGGCCAGGTGAGGATGAGACATCCCTCGCTGCGGGGATAGCTGGTGTCATTTCGGCATATCGAAAACAAGGTGTCGTCGCCTACAACCTCGCGCTGCTGCTCCCGCCGCTCAACGCCGACGGTAACGACTGGCGCCGTTTTCCCCCGCATGCACGCCTTGTGGACCGTGGCGACCCAGCGAACAGGACAAGCGACATCGGTGGCATGGAGCTGTATGCGGCGAGCGTCGTGGCAGCCGATCCCTTCCTCTTAGCCGAATTGCTTCGCGTCTAGAGGGAATCAGAGCCCTTCGCGCTATTGACGCTCGCTTTGTCCCTTGCATAGTGTGCGACAAAGTGGCCGAACACTCATTCGTTTCTAGGCGTGACAACACCTTCCGCGAGTACCCACCCGCGTCGGCGCAGCTCGCGATGATCATCCCGTTCTACGGCGAGCTGACGGTGTGGATCCGCAAAGCCGACGCTGCCGGTTGGCACTTTCCGACGAGCGGACGCAAGGCCGGCGAGACGATCCTCGAGGTCGCCAAGCGCGAGCTCTGGGACTCCGCGCGCATCGTTCCGCCACGCTTGGACCTGCTCGGCGCCATCCGTTACCAGACCCCGAAGAGCACGACCGCATACGTCTACATGTGCGAGGTCAGCCACCTCTCGTGGTGGTACGACGCTCCCGAAAAGGACAAGGTCGCCGAGATCGGCGTCTTCCGAACACTGCCGGCGCCCCTCGCCTCCGAGTCGGTCGAGGTCGTGCTCGAGGCGGCCCTCCGCGCTCGCCGCACCGGCCTCCGCTAAGCAACAGCCCGCTAACACTCGCGTCGGGACACCGCTCCAGTGTCAGTGGCTGGCTGCGTTTGGGAGACCGACTGACCGGTCGGAAGACCGCCCTAGCGGAAGAGTCGGGACACCGCGCGGATCAGCTCGTCGCCGCTCAAGCCGTCGCCGTAGAAGCCTTCACCTGGCCGCACTTCGAAGTGGAGATGCGGCCCGCCCTGCGGATAGCCTGAGCTCCCGACCTGCCCGATAAGCGCACCCGCTTCGACCTTCTGTCCGACGACGAGCGGCTCGACCGCGGAGAGGTGCGCGTAGCGCGTGATCAGGCCCTTGCCGTGGTCGATCCAGACCTGGCGTCCGCGGATTCGATCCAGCGTCGCGCTGGGCGTGTATCCGAGCGTGACCGCCTCGGACAGCGCCGCGTCCTGCTCCTCGGCGTTCCAGTCGATGAAGCTCACATCCACGCGCGCCACGGTCCCGCTCGCCGCGGCGAGCACCGAGGTTCCGGCGGGGGCAGGGAAGTCGATTCCCTCGTGGATGCCGCCCCGATAGTCGCGCGGGGCGCCCGGCAGGAGCTCCGGATCCCGCGGAATGTCCCCGCCCTCGATCGGCAACGCGAACATGCCCCAGAGCCGCACGTAGGTCTTCGCCCCGCGCTCGCCGACGTCTGGTGGCGTCGTCGCCACCGCGGGCATGGGCGTGTAGCGGGGGGCAAGGGCCGGTCCTGCGGCCAATGGCGCGGAGCTCGACGCGGTCACGGCGACCACACCGAAAAGGACGACAGACAGGATCGCGAGGATGATTCGCACGGCGACCTACGCTACCGCCGGAACCGTGCCAACCCAGCGCAATGCGGTCTCATCAAACCTATACTTCGGACAGCGCCACCACCTTTAACGACCGGTCCTGTGAGGCCGGGAAGGAGCGCCAGACGACCACGCTGCTTGAGGCGGACGACGTCCGCCGGGCCATCACGCGGATCGCGCACGAGATCGTCGAGCGCGACCGTGACCTCTCCCTTCTCGCCATCGTCGGTATTCGCGCGCGCGGCGACGCGCTCGCCGCCCGCATCCAGACGGCCATCCGGGCGAACGAGGGTGTGGAAGTCCCGCTCGGTGCGATCGACATCACGCTCTATCGCGACGACCTGACGCGCATCGGGTACGCGCCGGTGGTCCGCGAGTCGGAGATCCCGTTTTCGGTCGACGGGCGCGTTGTCGTCCTTGTCGACGATGTGCTCTTCACCGGTCGCACGATCCGCGCCGCCATGGATGCGCTCGTCGACTACGGACGTCCCCGCGCGATCCGCCTTGCGGTCCTCGTCGACCGGGGACATCGCGAGCTTCCGATCCGGGCGGACTTCGTCGGCAAGAACGTGCCGACCGCCGCCGGCGACGACGTGCGAGTGCATCTCGCCGAGGTCGACGGCCGCGACGAGGTCGAGGTCGTCACGAGGGTGCCCGCATGAAGTGGAGCCGACGTCACGTCCTCGATACCGATGACTGGTCGCGTGACGAGATCGAGACCGTCCTCGATCAGACCCGAGCGATGATCGAAATTCTTCAGCGCCCGATCCGCCGCGCGCCGCCGCTTCGCGGACGCACGGTCATCCTGTTCTTCGCCGAGGCATCGACCCGCACGCGCGTCTCGTTCGAGCTCGCCGCGAAAGCGTTGTCCGCTGATGTGACGAACATCACGGCGAGCGGATCGTCGGTCGAGAAGGGCGAGTCGTTGTACGACACCGTTCGCACCCTGCAGGCGCTCGGTGGCGACGTCGTCGTGATGCGACATGCCTCATCGGGTGCTCCGTACTTCGTCGCCGAGCGGACCGACGCCGCCGTGATCAACGCCGGCGATGGATGGCACGCGCACCCGACTCAGGGCCTTCTCGACGCGTACACGCTCCGCGACGCGCTGGGCGATCTCGAAGGAAAGCGCATCGTCGTTGTCGGCGACGTGCTTCACAGCCGGGTCGCGCGGTCGGACATCAACACGCTTATCCCGCTCGGCGCTCGGGTCACGCTCTCCGGACCGCCGACCCTGATCCCGACGGCGTGGCGATGCGGACAGCTCCCGCCCGGCGTGACGTACGAGTCCGATCTCGACAAGGCGGTCGCGGGCGCCGACGCTGTCATCGCGCTGCGGCTTCAGCGCGAGCGTCAGGAGTCGGGGCTCCTCCCATCGCTACGCGAGTACTCGCGGGTGTGGGGCCTCACCGCCGACCGCGTCGGGCGGATGCGGCCGGGCGCGCCGGTCATGCACCCCGGTCCGATGAACGAAGGGGTCGAGATCGACGCGGCGGTCGCCCATGGGAGCCGCTCGCTCATCGAGAAGCAGGTGACGAACGGCGTCGCGGTGCGGATGGCGCTCCTTTATCTGCTCGCTGCGACGGTTCCGCTGGAGGCGAGCGCATGAGCCTCGATCGACGCGCGCTGGAAGCGAAGGGCTACCTCGTGGTGCCGGGATTCATCGATCTTCACGCCCACCTGCGCGAGCCGGGGTTCGAGGATTCGGAAACGATCGCGACTGGAGCGAAGGCGGCTCTTCGTGGCGGATTCACGACCGTGTGCGCGATGCCGAACACCGAGCCCGCGATCGATTCGCCAGGGCTCATCGCCGAGCTGATATCCCGCGCGAGAGCGGCGGGCGGAGCCCGCGTTCTGCCGATCGCGGCGATCACTCGCGGACGGAAGGGGCGCGAGCTCGCCGACCTCGTGGAGCTCGCGGCGGCCGGTGCGGTCGCGTTCTCCGACGATGGATCGCCCGTCGAGGACGGCCGTCTTTTCCGCAGCGCGCTCGAGTACGCGCGGGTGACGGGCCGCCCCGTCATCGAGCATCCACAGGACCTCTCGCTCTCGGCGAAGGGCGTCATGCACGAAGGTGCGATATCCGCGCGCCTTGGCCTTCCCGGGATGCCGGCCGCGGCGGAAGAGACGGCGGTCGCGCGCGACATCGCCCTCGCGAAGATGACCGGAGGGCGTCTGCACCTCACGCATCTCTCGACCGCCGGATCGATCGAGCTCGTGCGACGCGCAAAAGCCGAGGGCGCACCGATCACGTGCGACGTGACGCCGCATCACCTCGCGATGACCGACGATTGGGTCGCGGGCTCTCGCGCGTTCGCCTGGGAAGTTCCCGACGAGGCGCTGCAGGGCGTTCCGTACGACTCGTCGACGAAGGTCAACCCGCCGCTCCGCGGTCACGCCGACGTCCGAGCCCTCTGGGCCGGGCTCGCCGACGGGACTGTGGACGCCATCGCGACCGACCACGCGCCGCACGCGTCCGTGAAGAAGGACGTCGAATTCGATCAGGCCGCTTTCGGGATCTCCGGTCTCGAGACCGCGCTCGCACTCGTGCTCGGAGGGGTGCGCGTCCACTGGGCGCCGATCGGCGCGGTGGTCGATGCGCTCACGATCGGACCCGCGCGCGTGCTTGGGATCGAGCTCCGCGACGACGATTGGGTCGCCATCGACCGCGACGCGGAGTGGCTTGTGACCGCGGACCAGCTGGTGTCGAAGGGAAAGAACACGCCGGTTCTCGGTCGCACGGTCATCGGTCGGGTCGTGCATGTGTCGCTTGGGGGCGAAACGAAGCTGGGTGAAAGGCTGGAGGGAAATGCGGAAGCGGTCGGCCGTCGCTGAGCTCGAAGGGCAATTGCATCTTTATGCACCTGACACGTATAGTTATGCACCGATGACTAGGGCGGCGGTCCTCGGGCTGGAAGACGGCTCGACGTGGTGGGGCGAGGCGTTCGGCGATGGATCGCCGGCGTCGGGCGAGGTCGTCTTCAACACCGCGATGACCGGCTATCAGGAGATCGCATCGGACGCTTCGTACAACGGACAGATCGTTGTCCTGACATATCCGCTCATCGGCAATTACGGAACCTTCGAGCGCGCCGCCGAGAGCCGGCGTCCGTGGGTCGAGGGGCTCATCGTCCGCGAGCTCGTCGACACGTGCCGCGAGGGGACGATCGATCTCGAGGCGTATCTCCGTTCGTACGGTGTCCCCGGACTCGTCGGCATCGACACGCGCGCCGTCGTCCGGCGGCTTCGCGCGAAAGGGACGCTTCGCGGTGCGATCCTGCAGGTGCCGCCGCACCGCTCGCAGAGCGAGGACATCGCGCGCGAGGCTGTCGCGACGGCGCGCTCGATCCCGGCGCTCGCGACGAAGCCGCTGGTGGTCGAGGCGAGCGGGCTCGAGCGCCAGGTCGGGAGCGGTCCAAAGGTCGCGCTGCTTGACACGGGCGTGAAAGAGAACCAGATCCGTTGCCTCGTGCAAAAGGGTGCAACCGTAAGGGTGTTCCCGGCGACGGCGATGGCACGCGAGATCCTCTCTTGGTCGCCGGACGGGATCGTCGTTTCCAACGGTCCCGGCGACCCCGCGGCGATCCCCCTGATCGCGGCTGCGACCCGGACGTTGCTCGAAGCGGCGTCGTCGCGAGGGATGAACCGCGCGCTTCCGATCCTCGGGATCTGCCTCGGCCATCAGCTCGTCGGCCGCGCGATCGGCGCGACCACGTCACGCCTGCGGTTCGGTCATCACGGCGCGAACCATCCGGTCCAGGACCTCCGCACCGGGCGCGTCGCGATCACCAGCCAGAACCACGAGTTCCAGGTCGACGAATCGTCGATCCCGTCGGACTCGGGATTCGTAGTGTCGTCGCGGAATCTGAACGACGGCTCTGTCGAAGGCCTCGCGCACGAGCGTCTTCCGATTCGCACCTATCAGTACCACCCGGAAGGCGCGCCCGGACCGAAGGACAACGAGGCGGTGTTCGACGCGTTCCTCGACGACGTGCGGGAAGCCGTGTCGCGTAAGTGACCCGCTACGAGTACCGGATCGTCGACGTCTTCACCGACAAGGCATTCGGCGGCAATCCCCTCGCGGTCTTCCGCGAGCCCGGGAAGCTCGATGCCGCAACGATGCAAGCGATCGCGAAGGAGCTTCACCTGTCGGAGACGACCTTCGTGCTGCCACCGAGCTCGGCGGCAGCCGACCATCGCGTCCGGATTTTCACGCCCGAAGCGGAGCTGCCCTTCGCCGGCCATCCGACCATCGGCACGGCGTTCGTCCTGTCCGAGGGCAAGGACGCGACGATGCGGCTCGAAGAAAGTATCGGCGTCATCCGCGTGACCCTTCGCGAAGGCTTCGTGCAGATGGAACAGCCGCTGCCCACGTTCAGTGGGACGACCATCACGCGAAAAGCGGCCGCCGATGCGGTCGGACTTGCGGTCGAGGAAGTGCGGAGCGACGTACCGATCCAGATGGGGTCATCCGGCATCCCGTTCCTGTACGTCCCGCTTGCGAACCTGAAGGCCGTCCGCCGAGCGCATCGTCCGGCCGGGATCGACGCGAGCGTTTTCGTGTTCGCGATGAGTGCCGAGCGGTCCGGCTCGCACGTGCACGGGCGCATGTTCGCCGAGGGCCTTGGCGTCGCAGAGGACCCGGCGACCGGAGCGGCGCAGGGTCCGCTCGGGGCGTATCTCGTGGTCCACGAGCTGGTGCAGGCGGCGCCGACGACGCGCATCCGTGTCGAGCAGGGCTTCGAGATCGGACGCCCGAGCATCCTCGACATCGAGGTCGACAAAGCCGGTGCGGCGATCACGGCAGTACGCGTTGGCGGCCGTTGCGTCCCGATGGGCGGCGGGTGGCTCGACTTATGAAAGTCCTCATCATCGGGAGCGGACCGATCCTGATCGGCCAGGCGGCCGAGTTCGACTACGCGGGGACGCAGGCGTGCCGCGCGCTGCGCGAGGAAGGCATCGAGACCGTCCTCGTGAATTCGAACCCCGCGACGATCATGACGGACCCCGGCGTCGCGGACATCACGTACATCGAACCGCTCACCGTGGACGTGCTCGAGCGGATCATCGAGAGGGAGCGGCCGAGCGGACTGCTCGCGACGCTCGGCGGGCAGACCGGCCTGAACCTCGCGGTGCAGCTCGCCGAATCGGGGGTGCTCGAACGATTTGGAGTACGCCTGATGGGCACGCCGCTCTCTGCGATCCAGCAGGCCGAGGATCGCGAGGCATTCAAGCAGCTTCTTCTCTCGATCGCAGAGCCCGTTCCCGAATCGATCACCGCGCATTCGGTCGAGGACGCGCTGGCGTTCGCGGCGCGCGTCGGCTACCCGCTCGTCGTCCGGCCGGCCTTCACCCTCGGTGGCACCGGCGGTGGAGTGGCGAACGATCCCGCTGAGCTCACCGCCCGCGTGACGAGCGGGGTGGCCGCCTCGCCCATCGGCCAGGTGCTCGTCGAACGATCTCTCCTCGGTTGGAAAGAGATCGAGTACGAGGTGATGCGCGACAGCGCCGACACGTGCATCACCGTCTGCAACATGGAGAACATCGACCCGATGGGCGTGCACACCGGCGACTCCATCGTGGTCGCGCCATCGCAGACGCTCACCGACAAGGAATACCAGATGCTCCGCTCGGCGGCTCTGCGGATCATCCGCGCGCTCGGGATCGAGGGCGGCTGCAATGTTCAATTCGCGCTCGACCCCGACCGCTCGCCCTCAAGCGATCCCGAAGCGCAGGTGCCGTATTTCGTCATCGAGGTCAATCCGCGCGTCTCGCGAAGCTCGGCACTCGCGTCAAAGGCGACCGGCTATCCCATCGCGCGCGTCGCCGCCAAGATCGCGATCGGCAAGCGGCTCGACGAAATACCGAACGCGGTGACGCAGAAGACGACCGCCGCCTTCGAGCCCGCGCTTGACTACGTCGTTGTGAAGATCCCGCGGTGGCCGTTCGACAAGTTCGCGGCAGCGGATCGCACGCTCGGCACGCAGATGAAGGCGACTGGCGAGGTCATGGCGATCGACAGGTCGTTCGAGGCGGCGCTGCAGAAGGCGCTGCGCTCGCTCGAGGTGAAGGGGCAGGGTCTGCTCTGGGAGGCGCCGGCCTGGGTGGACGTGACCGACCCCACTGAATTCGTAGATCTCTTTCTCTCTGGACAGCCGACGGACGACCGATTGTGGCGACTCTTCGCAGCACTGCGGCGTGGAGCGCCGATCGATCTCATCCACGAGCGCACGCGGATCGACCGTTGGTTCCTGCGCAAGATCGCGCGCATCGTCCGCTTCGCGGAGGACGATCTTCAGGGAAGGACGCCGACGCCAGCGCTCCTCCGCGCCGCGAAACGGATGGGCTTCGCCGACGCGGACATCGCGACGCTCACCGGCATGCTGTCCGCGGACGTGCGGCGCCTGCGGACGCAGTGGGGGATCCGCCCCGTCTACAAGATGGTGGACACGTGCGCGGCCGAGTTCGAGGCGGTGACCCCGTACTTCTACTCGACCTACGAGCAGGAGAACGAGGCCGCACCACTCGCGGGACCGAAGGTCGTCATTCTGGGCAGCGGTCCGATCCGCATCGGACAGGGCATCGAGTTCGACTGCTGCTGCGTGCAGTCCGCCGCCGCGCTCCGCGAGAGAGGCGTCGCTCCGATCATGGTGAACAGCAATCCCGAAACGGTCTCGACGGACTTCGATGCGTCCGCGCGACTCTATTTCGATCCGCTCGACGAGGAGTCTATCGCCGCGGTGCTCGAGAACGAAGGAGCGCCGATCGCCGTGCTCGCGCAGTTCGGTGGGCAGACCGCGCTCAATCTCGCGGATCGCCTGGCGGGTATCGGCGGGGAGATCGCGGGCACGAGCGCGGATGCGATCGCGCTCGCGGAGGACCGCCGCCGGTTCCACGACTTCGCCGACGCGCTCGGCATCCCGCAGCCCCCAGGCGGCACCGCCTCGTCGCCGACCGAGGCCCTCGCGGTCGCCGCGGAGATCGGCTACCCCGTGCTCGTGCGACCGAGCTACGTGCTCGGCGGTCGCGGCATGGAGATCGCGTACGGCCCCGAGGATCTCGAGCGCTACTTCCGGTCGGCGCTCGAAGCCGGCACAGGGCGCGTCCTCGTCGACAAGTACCTGCGCGGCAAAGAGGTCGAGGTCGACGCGGTCTCCGACGGCAGCGAGACGCTGGTCGCCGGGATCATGGAGCACATCGAGCGCGCCGGCGTCCACTCCGGCGACAGCTACGCGGTCTATCCCGCCCAGAACTTGCTTCCCGCCGAACGCGACGAGATCGTCGCCCTCACGCGCCGCATCGCGCAGGCGCTCCCAGTGAAGGGCCTCCTCAACATCCAGTTCATCGTCGAGAACGGTCGGGTGTGGGTGCTCGAGGTGAATCCTCGCGCGAGCCGGACCGTGCCGTTCCTCACGAAGGTCACCGGCGTCCCCCTGGTAAAGCTCGCGGTAGCGATCTCGCTCGGCTCGTCGCTCGCCGCCGAGGGCTATGCGCGCACGGATGGGATCTGGCCGACTGGATCGCTCGTCGCCCTGAAGGCGCCGGTGTTCTCGATGGCCAAGCTCCTAGACGTAGACACGTATCTCGGTCCCGAAATGAAAAGCACCGGCGAAGTCATGGGGATCGACCGCTCGTTCGCGCCCGCGCTCTGGAAGTCGCTGGTTGCCGCGGGCCTCGCGCCGGCGCGCAGCGGAAAAATCCTCGTCACCGTGGCGGACAAGGACAAGCCTGAGGTCGTGGCGATCATCGAAGGGTTCCATTGGCTTGGGTACGACCTGGTCGCGACGTCCGGGACGGCCGCCCTCATCCGGTCGCTCGGCGTCGACGTCACCGAGGTGCGCAAGCTCGCGGAGGGAAGCCAGGACATCCTGAAGCTGATCCGCTCGGGCGAGTGCGCCGCGGTGATCAACACCCCGACGCTCGGGAAGACGGTCGACCGCGACGGCTTTCTCATCCGCCGCGCCGCCGTCGAGGCGCGCGTTCCGTGCCTCACATCCCTCGACACCGCGCTCGCCGTGGTCACGGCCCTTCGCGCCAGCGCCGTGACGACGACCGTCGCACCGCTCGCGGAGTACCGCGCTCTGGAGCCGGTGGTAACGACCGCCGCGGACTGACGTGAAAAAGCGGAAGACGGAGCCGTGGATGAGCGCCGCCGATTACGGGCGGACGCTCTCCGGACTCAGCGTGAATCTCATCGTTCGCGACGTCCCTCGCAGCATTCCTTTTTATACCCGCGTGCTCGAGCTGCGGTTGCTCTATTCGGATGAGGACTTCGCCGCCTTCGAGCGCGAGGGCGTGCGGCTCCAGCTGCACGCGGATCACACGTATGCGCAGATGCCCTGGGCCAACCGCCTCGGGGAGTCATCCCCGCGCGGCTTGGGGGCGGAGATACGCATCCTCGGCATCGATCCGGACGCGGCCGAACAGCGCGCGCGCGACGGCGGCTTCACTGTGGCGGTCCCGGTGCGTGACTGGCCGCACGGTTGGCGCGACTGCCTGCTCGAGGATCCGGATGGCTATACCTTCGCCGTCGGAATTCCGCTGTGATCCTCGAGGATGGACGCGTTGCCGCGACGGCCGAGATCGGGCAGCTCGGAACTGTGCTGCGGGTCTCCGCGCCCGGCATCGCCGGTCAGGCGCGCGCCGGACAGTTCGTGCACGTCCGCCCGGGGCCATCGTTCGATCCGCTGCTTCGCCGGCCGTACTCGTTCAACCGCATCGACCGCGCGTCTGGCGAGATCGAGCTCATCGTCAAGGCGCTCGGCGCGGGTGGTGAGTGGATCGCCTCGCGACGCGAAGGCGACCGCCTCGATCTCCTCGGCCCGCTCGGGTCGTCGTTCGTCATCCAACGATCGACGCGGAATCTATTGCTCGTCGCGGGTGGCACCGGGATCGCGCCGATGCGCGTGCTCGCCGAGCAGGAGTCCGGCCGGCGCAACGTCACCCTCCTCATGGGCGGCCGATCGGTCGCGCATCTCTGGCCCAGCGATCGTCTGCCCCCGTCGGTGGAATACGTGACCACCACGGAGGATGGCTCGTTCGGCATCAAGGGACGGGTCACCGACGCGGTCCTCCCGCTCCTCGAGTGGGCCGATCAGGCCTGTGCCTGCGGTCCGTGGCCGATGCTGGCCGCGCTCGGCCGCCTTCGCGACGACGCGGAGCGCGCCGCGGCGACGTATCCCGGCCGCGCCGCCTTGCTCGAGACGCAGATCGCGGTGGAGCAACACATGGGCTGCGCCATGGGCGTGTGCCGAGCCTGCGTGGTCGTGACGGCGCACGGCAACGCCCGCGTGTGTCGCGAAGGGCCTGTCTTCGGTCTCGGCGACGTCGCTTTCGCCGAGGGCGAGCCCGCGACCGTTGGGGTGATCGGCTGATGCCGTGGCGCCGATTCCGGAAAAAGGTCGAGCGTCCGATCGACGTGAGCAAATCTATCGAAGAGTCCTTGGAGGATGCCGCTGAGGGCGAATCCGACGAAGACCTTCCTGAGCTCGCCGAACTCGACGGCGCCAGCGTCGCCGAAGCCGCCACCGGGGAACCAGACGATGACCGCGCGCCAAGTGACCTCGGAACAAAGCTGCGCGACGCGCTCGATGATGACGAGGCGCCGCGCCGCGGGCGTCCTTCTCGCTCGGCCCCTCGTGGGATCGTCATGACCGGTGAGCTAGGGGCCGCTCGCTCGAAGGACGCCCACGCCGCTGCGCCGGCTCATCCCGAGCTGGGCATCGATCTCGAGGTCGAGGCGGCGCGCGGTCTCCGTCTGAAGAATCCGGTGATGACGGCTTCGGGAACGTTCGGGCAGGGCGTCGAGTACGCCGAGCTCATCGATGTCTCGCGTCTCGGAGCCATCGTTAACAAAGGCACCACTCCAGCTCCGCGTCCCGGCAACCCCCAATACAGAATCGCCGAGACACCCTCCGGAATATTGAATTCAATAGGTCTCGAGAATCCCGGCGCGACGGAAGTTGCACGTAAATATGGAAAGGCATGGGCTGAGCTTGGCGTTGCGGTCATCGTGAACGTCGCCGGATACAGCGTGGACGACTACGTGTACGTGGTGCACGAGATGACCGGGACGCCGGGAGTCGTCGCCTACGAGATCAACGTGTCGTGTCCGAACGTGAAGGGCGGCATGCTCTTCGGCTGCGATCCGGACCTTGCCGCGGCGGTCACGCGCGCGGTCAAGGCGGAAACCGATCTCCCGATCATCGTGAAGCTCACGCCGAACGCGCCCGATGTCGTCGCTGTGGCGCGCGCGTGCGAGGAGGCGGGCGCGGACGCACTCACCGCGATTAACACCGTGCTCGGCATGCGCGTCGACACGCGCCGGCGCCGCCCCATCCTCGGGACCGGAAGCGGCGGGCTGTCCGGTCCCGCGATCAGACCGATCGCCGTGCACATCACCTATCAGGTCGCGCAGGCGGTCGGCATTCCGATCATCGGCGCGGGTGGCATCACGAACGCGCAGGACGCGCTCGAGTTCCTGATGGCGGGCGCGTCGTCGGTGCAGGTCGGCACGGCGACGTTCGCCGATCCGCTCGCGCCGCTCAGGGTGATCGAGGGACTCGCTGCGTACGTCAAAGAGCAGGGCCTCTCCTCGATCCGCGACGTGATCGGCGCCGCGCTTCCCGTTCGCGAGGATTAGCCGAGCGGCAGCGCCATCTCCACCTGTCCCGCGATCGCGAGTGCCTTCTCGTTGATGGTCTCGAGCGCGGCGACCACGGCCGGGTCGATGCCTCTGGCGTCGGCGAGCGCTCCGACGAGGCGGTCGCTCGCCGCGTCGAGGAGCCGCATCACATTCGCGAGCTCGTGCACTGCCGGCGATGGCTCGAGGTGGGCCGTGTAATTCGTCGCGACGGAGCTCGCAAACGATGCGGCTCCAGCTGCCAGCGCGCCTCTCAAGAACTCGTTGCGATCAACGGTGGCCATGTATCCCCTCCCGCCGTCCGACCGGGCGTGCGCGCGACAATACGCGGCGCGATGGGCTCTGAAGAGGGTTCCGCCGCCTGCCAGCGATGACTGATGCTCTCGAGATACCGATTCGACACCGGCACCATTCGGAACCTAGTCCGGAAGCACGCTCCGCATCATCTGATTCAGCGGCGCCTCGATGTACTGGGCAGGGTCGGGCGATATGCGCTTGCGCTCAACCGATTCCCAATAACGCTTGTCCGCGGCAGCGAAGCCCTCGGGTCCGTAGTAGCCGATGATCCAAACGAATTCATCCGCGCCCTCGACCACCCACGCACCGGCGAATATGAACCCGAACTTGCGCCGCAGCGGGTAGACGCCTCGGAGCCACGCATCGAGGAACGCGTTCATGTTTCCCGCGCGGATGCGGAAATGACGAAGCTGATATTCCACGACGTACTTCCGAGTGGGGGAGGCTAACTGCCTAGGCCCGGCGAGCTGCGGACGTCTTCCTCAAACCCTTCGGGGTTCCGTTTGTGACCCCGCCGGCGGACCCAAGGTCGTCATTCGCTGAAATGCCACTCGGCGCGGTCCAACGGACGAGTGATTCGAGCGCGACTCCGCCCGTCGGTGACCAGTGATGCGCTTCATCGGCGCCGGCTCCATCGCAGTACGCCCAGGCAGCCTCGTGGATCGTGAGGCCACCGTTGCCGTGGCGCGAATGAAGCGCGAGGTGCTCGGACGACCGGCACTCCCAGTGGACGATGTCTCGTGTCGACAGCTCAGGCCTCCCCAACGCGTCGCCGAGGTCGATTCGTTACAAGTCGCCGACTACTGCATCACTCCGGAAACGCATCGTCATTACCGCACTTCATCGAATCGCTGATTGCATCACGGCTTTAATCGGCTGCGGTGCTCACGCTCTCCTGCGACATGAATCGGTAGCCCGCGCCGGGCACGGTCTCGATGTAGCGCGGCGCGCGCCACTCGTCGCCGAGCTTCACGCGCAGCTCGCGGATGTGACGGTCGACGACGTTGCTCTCGATCTCGAATTCGCCGCCCCACATCGTCGCGAGCAGGTCCTCGCGGCTCAGGGCTTTGCCCGCGTTCGCGGCCAGGAGATAGAGGAGCGTCTGCTGGATGGGCGTGAGGTGAAGGAGGCGTCCGCCGACGCTGACGCGCTGTTCGATCAGATCCACCTCGAGTCCGTCGAGCTTGATCTTTGGCACGATCGACACCGTCATACCGTGGGCCCTCCGCAGGAGAGCGAAGGGGCGAGCCACGATCTTATCAAGCGTGAACGGGACCTCGACGATGTCGTCCGCGCCACGCTCGTAGGCGCTGAGCTTTAGCGCCGTATCGCGTCGACGGGTGAACCCGACGATGGGGGTATGGCCGTGCGTCAGGCCCTGCCCGACGATCTCGATGAAGGCTTCAAAAAGGTCGAGGTCGATGAAGGCGATGTGCGGAGCCCAATCGCTGACGAGGTCACGACACTCCTCGGGACTTGTGGCTCGTCGAGTCTCGTAGCGGCCGTGCTGGAGGGTCAGAGCCACCAGGTTCCCAAGGGTCTCGTTCATGACGATCAATGCCCGGGGTAACTCTGTCTGAGCGAGTGTGGCGCCCCCGCGGGTGCGCCCGCTGGGAGCTGACACAGGTCCGGTCTACGCGCCGGATAACGCCCTGTCATGACGTGAACTCACGGGGTCGCGAGGAAGCGGTACCCCTTACCCGGGACTGTGCCGATGAATCGAGGATTTCGCCAGTGATCTTTGAGCTTCAACCGTAGGTTTCGCACGTGGCGATCGACAACGTTGCTTCCTGCGACATAGTCGGCGCCCCAGAGCGCGTCCAGGATCTCCTCGCGCCCGAGCGTCTGGCCGGGATTGGACGCGAGCAAGTAGAGGAGTGCTTGCTCCATCGCTGTCAGTTCCGGGCGAAGCTTTCCGACCTTCACCTGTTGATTCAGGAGGTCGACCTCCAGGCCGGCGACGTTGATGACGGGAATGAAGGCGACGCCGTCGCCGTAGCTCCGCCGCATCAAGGCAAGCGTGCGAGCCACGAGCTCCTCGGGCACGAACGGCACGGTGATGATGTCGTCCGCGCCTCGATCGAAGGCGGCGAGCTTTGTCTTGAGATCCCCTCGCACGCTGAACACGATCGTCGGAACCCGTTTGTTCGCGACGCGTCGCCCGATAAGGTCGAGGCCGTCCGCGTCGTCTGCGTCCAGATCGACGAGGAGAAGGTGCGGCTGCCAGGACTCGAGCTCGGTCTTCGCGCTCTTGACGTCTGCGGCGATACGCGTGACGTATTTGCCGTGATTGAGCGTGAGAGCGACAAGGTTCGCGAGCGGCTGATCGACCACGACCAACACTCGCGCAGGCCCCTGGAGCTGGTTCTTCTTCACTTCGCGAGTTTACTCATGGTGTGAAGGCCCGTAATCTCCTCAGCGTCTCAGAACGAGGCCGATCTTTCCGAAGGTCGCCCTCGGTTCCGCGAAGACCCTGACGCCGCCTGATCCGTCACGCACATGGTCGGGCGTGTGGTTCTCCGCCACGAACTCGATCTCCTGAAGCTGCGCGTGCGCAGCAAACAGGCGCGCGCCGACCTCGTGCACGAGGTGCTGGATCGAGCGGCTGTTGAAGTCGTGGAAGATGCGCTCGATCTCGTCACGGACCGCACGCGGTCCGAGGAACCCGGGGCCCTCGGCCACACCGTCTTTTAGATCGCGGTAGCGCCAGTACACGTCCATCCGGATGGTGAGCGGGCGGTCGGTGAGTTCCGGGAGCGTCGTGTAATCGTCTCGCGCGAACGTAGCGAATGAGCTGCCCGTCGTTTTGACGAGGGCCATGCCTTCCCAGCCACTTCGCGCGGCCGTGATCTCGGGCTTCCCGCCGACGCCGTCGACCGCGACTTGCGCGACAGCGTGGTCGCCTCGGGTCGAACGGAAGAGCACGTTACTCGGGCCGCGTTCGCCGGCGGCCGCGTCCAATGGCACTTCCCGCGCGGTCACGCGGAGCGCCTCCATCGCCGGGTAGGTCTCGATGAAGCGGCGGCCGAGGAACGCGCAGAGGCCGAGGAGTGTGCTGCCGTCGTACTCGGCCGCCATCGCGTAGACGAAGTTTTTCATGGTGTCCGTGGCGACGACCTCTCGATTGTCGCCCTCGGTGTAGGCCGCGACGAACCGCTTCCCGAAGACGTCGATGTCGACCGACGCGGCGAGTGGGGCGACGTCGCGCCCTCCGAGGCGGTAGAAGCGGACATGAGCCTTGCCGTAGCTGATCTCGGTCGACGTCACGACGCGATGCGCTCCAGACGATCGCGCGTGATCGCGAGGAACTCGGCGATGCCGGCCGCGAGCTCATCCGCACGCGGGCGCCGGAGGCGTTCGCGCATGACGGGCACGATCTCGGCCTTCGAGCGGCCGGCCAGGAAGACGACAAAGCGGAAGCCGAACCTGCGCTCGTACTCGTCGTTCATCGCGGCGAGCTCTCGGAGGGTTGCCACGTCGGCACCGCCGCCCTGTTCGCGGCGGGAGAGCGTCGAGAGCGACGCGGGATCTGCCCCGATCCGCGGGTGAGCGTTCAGCACGCCGATGCGCTCGGCCTCGGACATGCGCGCGATCTCGGAGCGAGCGGATTCCACGATAGACGCCGGATCGCTCCCTCGCACGCGCTCGGCGAGCGCGGGAGCGCGCTCGAAGATCGCCG
Source organism: Chloroflexota bacterium (assembly GCA_038040345.1). GTDB lineage: Bacteria > Chloroflexota > Limnocylindria > P2-11E > P2-11E > 3-1-20CM-2-70-9. The sequence goes on along the minus strand of JBBPIQ010000001.1, from coordinate 128,158 downwards.
CGAGGTCTTCCGGCGCGATCGTCATCACGACCCGCGGTAGCTCGTCACCCCGAACGGCGTGACGAGCAGCGGCACGTGGTAGTTGGACTCCGAACCGATCTCGACGTCGAGCGCGACGCGCCGGAAGAAGCGCCCGTCGAGCTCGAAGACGAGCCGGTAGCGGCCGGGATCGAGCGTCGCGGCCAGCTGGGCTACGCGCCCATCGGCGTCGGTCACACCGTGCGCGATCACGGCGCCGTCCTTCTCAAGCGAGACCGCGACGCCCGCCGCGGGGCGCCCGCTCGCCGTATCGAGGACGTGCGTGGAGAGGGTCGCCATGGGCGGCCGGTATCGTACGCCCGCGATGACCATGCTCCGCATCACGGCCGGACCCTTCACCTTCAAGGCACGCCTCGAGGACCGGAACGCGCCGAAGACCTGCGCGGCGATCCGAAAGCTTCTGCCCCTCCGAAGCAAGCTCGTCCACTGCCGCTGGAGCGGCGAGTCGACGTGGGTCCCGATGGGGGAAAAGCGCCTGGGCGTCGACTTCGAGAACCACACGAGCCATCCGGCGCCCGGCCAGATGCTGGTGTACCCCGGGGGCTTCTCGGAAATGGAGATCCTTTTCCCTTACGGTTCGACGATGTTCTCGAGCAAAGTAGGTCAGCTCGCCGGGAATCACTTCGCGACGGTGATCGAGGGCAACGAGCATCTGGCGGAGATCGGTCGGCTCACGCTCTGGGAAGGCGCGCAGGACTTCAGCATCCTCGAAGAGTGACCGCCAAAGCCGAACTGGCGATACGTGGGGCACTCGTCATCTCCGATGGCGCCTACGCCCGCGACATCCTCATCCACGAGGGGCGGATCAGCGCGCTCGTCGAGCCGGGCGCTTCCGAGGCCCGGCGCGAGATCGACGCGCGAGGCCTCCTCGCGCTGCCGGGCATGGTCGACGCGCACGTTCACTTCAACGAGCCCGGACGAACGGACTGGGAAGGATGGGCGAGTGGAAGCCGCGCGGCCGCGGCTGGAGGCACCACCACGGTCCTCGACATGCCGCTCAACTCCGTCCCGCCGGTGCTCGACGGCGACTCGTTCGACCAGAAGAAGGCGGCCGCGGAGAGCGCATCGATCGTCGACTTCGGACTCTGGGGTGGACTGGTCGACGCGGACCCCGCGAGCCTGCGTGAGCTGAGCGACCGAGGCGCGGTGGGCGTGAAGGCGTTTCTCTGCGACAGCGGGGTCGCGGAGTTTCCGGCGCTGCATCGGGACGACCTCGTGCCGGCGCTCCGCGCGGCCGCGGACGCTGGTCTCGTCGTGGCGCTGCACTGCGAGGACGACACCCTCGTTCGTGAAGCGACGGCGCGCGTTCGCGGCGAGGGGACGCACGACGCCGTGGCCTGGCCCCTCTCGCGGCCGCCGCTCGTCGAGATCCGCGCGGTGGCGGGCGCGTGCGCGGCCGCGCGTGAGGCGGGTGCGCGCATCCACATCGTCCACCTCTCCGCGGTCGAGGCGCTCGGCGCGGTCGGGGCCGCCCGGGACATGGGCACTGACGTGACTGTCGAGACCTGTCCCCACTACCTGACGTTCGACGAGGGCGATCTCGCGCGGCAGGGCGCTGCGCTCAAATGCGCGCCGCCGATCCGCGACGCTCGCAACCGCGACGGCCTGTGGAAGGCGCTGCTCGACGGAAAGATCGACTTCGTGGCGTCGGACCACTCGCCCTGCCCACCTGATCTCAAAGCGTCGGCCGACATGTTCGCGGCATGGGGTGGCATCGCCGGCGCCCAGTCGCTCCTCTATGCCGTGTTCGCCGGAGCGTCCCTGCGTGCCGGTGATGCGTTCGACGTCCGCAAAGTCGCGGGATTCGTGGTCTGGCGTCTCTCTGCGCGGCCCGCGAAGCGTTTCGGCCTGTGGCCGCGCAAGGGCGCGATCGCGCCAGGCTCGGACGCCGATGTCGTGCTCTTCGATCCCGACCGCGTGTGGACGCTCGACGAAGAAGGCTCGCGCACGCGCGGAGTGGACCCCTACGTGGGCCGCTCATTTCGCGGAAAGGTGGTCCGCACGCTCGTGGGCGGTCGCACGGTCTATAACGAGCGTGAGACCGTAATCAATCCCGCGCGCGGGCGATTCATCCCGCGAGGGGAAGTGGTCGAAGGATGAGTACGATCACGACGCGCGACCTCGTCGAGATCGACGAGCGCAGACTCCTGCGCCGGCTCGACGATCTTGCGCAACGCGGCGCGCTTCCCTCTGGCGGCATCTACCGCCCGCTGTACTCGCCAGCCTGGAGCTCCGCGATGGACCTCGTCAGCACCTGGATGAAAGAGGCAGGCCTACTCGTCAAGCGCGACGCGGTCGGAAACGTGTGGGGACGGATCGAAGGATCGCGCGGCGGACGTGTCATCGCGACGGGCTCCCATATCGACACGGTGCGTGGCGGCGGCGCACTCGACGGAGCGCTCGGCGTCGTCGCGGGGGTCGAAGCGGTGAGCAGCCTGTTGCAGCGGTTCGGCCGATCCACGCGAATACTTGAGTGCGTCGCGATCTGCGAGGAAGAGGGAAGCCGTTTCGACACGAACTTCTGGGGCGCTCGCGCGATCGCCGATCGGCTCGAACCCGGAGAGGCCGATCGCGTGCGCGATGCCGACGGAGTGACGCTCGGCGACGCGATGCGCACGGTCGGGCTCGACCCCGGGACCGCCGCCACCGCCGTCCGCCGCGATCTCGATGTCTTCGTCGAGCTGCACATCGAGCAGGGTCCCATCCTCGAGGATCACGGGCCGCGACTCGGTGTCGTCACGACGATCGCCGGGACCGCGCACCTGGAGATCACCGTGCGCGGCCAGCCCGATCACGCCGGCGCGATGGCCATGGACCGCCGCCGCGACGCTTTCCTCGGCGCGTCCGCGATGACGCTGGCGATCGCCGACGCCGCCGTGCGCATGGGCCATCCCGCGGTCGCGACCGTGGGCACGATCGCCGTCGAACCGTCGCAGGTGAACGTCGTTCCGGGTCTCGCGCGCTTCACAGTCGACACTCGACATCCCGACCCCGCACGACGAAGCGAGCTCATCACCCAGATCGGGGATGAAATCAAGAAGATCGCGACCGAACGTGGTCTCGCTGTGGAGATCAAGACACTTCGAGACAGAGCGCCGGTGACGCTGTCCCCTCGCGTTGTCGATGTCCTTCGCCGAGCGTCCCTCGCCGCGGGCATCGACCCCCGCGAGATGACGAGCGGCGCAGGTCATGACGCGCAGGTCCTGACGGTCGCCGCGAATGCGGGGATGCTTTTCGTGCCGAGCATCGGCGGGCGGTCGCACTGTCCCGAGGAGGCGACGGCGGCGGAGGACGTCGTGCTGGGCACTCGAGTGCTCGCGACGGCCCTTCGCGAGCTCGCGTATCAGCCGTGAGCGTTCTGCTTCGCGGCGGCACGCTCCTGCCGATGCGTGACTCGCCTCGGCCGGTGACCGGCGATCTCCTGGTGAGTGGAACGCGCGTCGGAGGCGTCGGCCAGGTCAGGCCGCCTCCGGACACCGAGGTCGTCGACATCTCCGGGTGCGTGGTGATGCCGGGCCTCGTCCAGACGCACGTTCATCTGGTGCAGACGCTTTTCCGCGGTCTCGCAGAAGACATGCCGCTCCTCGGATGGCTGCGAACGCGAGTGTGGCCGCTCGAGGCGGCGCATGACGAAGCGTCTGTGCGCGCGAGCGTGCGGCTCGGTCTGCTCGATCTGCTGACGACCGGCACGACGACGATCCTGGACATGGGGACGACGCACTTCGGCGACATCGTTGCCGAGGAGCTCGTGCGAAGCGGCATCCGCGCGCGCTTCGGGCAGGCGATGATGGATACCGGCGAGGGCGTTCCCGCCACTCTCGTCGAGACGACGCGCGCCTCGCTCGATGCCGGCGGCGCGCTCACGAAGCGGTGGCACAAGGCGTCGAGCGGGCGCATCGGCTACGTCTACATGCCGCGCTTCGCGCTCTCGTGCACGCGCGAGCTCCTCGAAGCCGTGACGCAGCTGGCCAAGCTGAGCGATCTGCTCGTGCACACACATTCGAACGAGAGCATGGACGAGCGGAACGCGGTGACGATGGCGACCGGCCGCTCCCCGATGCAGTACCTGCTCGACACGGGCATCGCGTGCGAGCGCGCGATCATCGCGCACGGCGTCCACCTCGACGATTCGGAGATCGAGATCCTCAAGACGACCAAGACGTCGGTGGCGCACTGCCCGTCGTCGAACCTGAAGCTCGGCTCCGGCATCGCGCAGGTCGCGCGGCTGCGCAGCGCACGCATCACCGTCGGCATCGGGGCCGACGGTGCGGCCTGCAACAACCGATTAGACGGATTCGAGGAGATTCGCCTCGCGACGCTCCTCGCGCGCGTGGTGAGCGGCATGGGAACGTTGAGCGGCTACGACGCAATGGGTCTCGCGACGCGCGAAGGCGCGAAGATGCTGCGCATAGACGCCGAGGTCGGCACGATCGAGCACGGAAAACGCGCAGACCTCGTCGTGCTCGATCTCGAGAAGCTCGACGGGCCAGGCGGCGATCCTGTTGCGCGGATCCTGTTCGGCGGTGGCTCGCGTGCCGTGCGTCACGTGCTCGTCGACGGCGAATTTCTCGTGCGCGATGGGCGGCCGACGAAGATGGACGCGAACGAGGTCCGCGCGAAAGCGGCCGAGCAGCTCGGACCCCTTATGAAACGGGCGGGGTTGGCCTAGGCCGAGGGCGCCATCGCGGTCATGAGCGGGCCGGCGTTGGCGTTTTCACCGATTCGGCCGCGAATGCCGGGACCGGACGCGTGAAACCCTTGAGCGTGAGGTCGCCGATCGGCGTCGTCTTCGCATCGGCCTCGACCGCCGCCTGCACGCGCTGGCTGAGGAGGATCTGGCCCGCCTTCGCCTCGGCGGAAAGACGCTGCGCGAGGATGACGACGTTCCCGATAGCACCGTAGTCGTAGCGGCCCTCGAACCCGATGCGACCGAGCGTCGCGTAGCCCGTAGCGATGCCAACGCCGAACCCGAGCTCGTAGCCGCGCTTCTGCCACGTGCGCGCCATTCCTTCGAAGCGCTCGCGCATCGCCCACGCCATACGCACCGCCTGCAGCTCGTGGCGCTCGACCAGCACAGGGTCGTTGAAGAACACCATCATCCCGTCCCCTGCGAAATGCTCGAGGGTCCCCTGATGCTCGACGATGAGCTCGCCCATGAGCCGGTGGTAATCGCGAAGCACCCCGAGCACCTCCTCCGGCTCGGCCGACTCGGCGAAGGCCGTGAAATTCCGCAGGTCGCAGAAGACGACCGTGATCTGCTGGCGGTGGCCCTCGAGCAGCTTCGCCCCATCTTCGCTGGTCACGAGCTTCGCGACCTGCGGCGAGAGGAAGCGCGAGAGCTCCTCGCGCTGCCGTTCGACGGTCTGGAAGAGCTCGACGTTCGCCATGGCGATGGCCGCTTGGTCGGCGAACGTTCTCACGAGGTCGACCGCTTCGGCAGTGAACGGGTGAACCGTGCTCCGAGAGAGAGAAATCACGCCGAGCACGACTCCGTCGCGAATGAGCGGGACAGCTAAAAGGGTGCGGATCTTGCTGACCCGCGCCAACTCCGCGGCGCTGCCATTGGCGTCACGGTAGTACTCGATTGTATCGGCGACCTGGATCGGACGAGCTTCCAGATGTGCACGGCCGACGATGGTGTCGAGTCCGATCGTCTGCGGATTCGCCCCAACGATCCGAGCGAAATCCGGGTTCGGAGGAACGGGACCGGCGGCGAGCCGATACGTGTTCCCGAAGGTCCGAAAGATCACGACGTTCTCTGCCTGGTAGAGACGGGCCGCATGTTTGGCGACCTCCTCCAGGACAAGTTCGAGGTCGAACGCCGCGGAGCCGATCGTGCGTAGAACGTCGCCGATAGCGGTTTGGCGCTCGAGTGCCTCTTTGGTCTTGTTGAAGAGCCGCGCGTTCTCGATTGCGATGACGGCCTGGTCTGCGAACGTCTCGAGGAGCTCGATCTGCTTCGGCGTGAACGGGCGCACCTCCATACGGCGGATCGCGATGCCCCCAATCCCGACACCATCTCGAATCAGGGGCACCGAGAGCGCGGTCCGGTATCCCCAGCGTCGATGCAACTGCACGCTGATCGGGTAGTCCTCCGGGTCGAGGTTGGCGGCGTCCTGCGTGTGGATCGCGCGCACGTCGAGGATGGATCGACCGATGAGCGATCCGCGGCTGAGCGGGAGTGACTCGCCTGGGGCGAGTCCAGGGATTGGTCCGAAGTGAGCCCACTGCTTCAGGACCTCGCCGTCGACGCGATAGACGTGCGCGTCACTCGCCCCGCAGACCCTTGCCGCGTTCTCGGCGATCGCATCAAGGACCGGTTGAACCTCGGTTGGCGAGCTGGCAATCACGCGGAGGATTTCGCTCGTCGCCGTCTGCTGCTCCAGGGCCTCTTTCGTCTCGTCGAAGAGGCGGACGTTCTCGATCGCGATCGACGCTTGGTCGGCGAAGGTCTCCAGGAGATGGATCTCCTCCGGTGTAAATGGCTTCGGTTCCTGGCGCCTCAGGATGAGAACGCCGACGATGTCCTCGCCGCGCGTCAACGGGACGCCGATGAGGGATCGGACGTTGAAGAGACCGACGCCGGCGTCGTATTCGGGATCGGCCTGCGCGTCCAAAATCGTGGTCGTTCGCCGATCCATCAGCACGCGGCCGGTCAGGCTGCGACGGTCCGCCTCGATCGGCTGATTGCCCCAGTTCCGCTCCATGCTTTGTTGGTCGATATCGCCGACGTTCGCGACCAGCCGCCAGCCGTCACTTTTGAGTTGCGCGATCGAGCCGTTATCCGCGGCGCACAGCCGTACCGCGTTCATGGCGACGCTCTCGAGGACCCGCTCGAGATTGAACACCGACTGGCTCATGTCCTTGAGAACTTCAGATATCGCCGTCTGACGCTCGAGCGACTCCTTGGTCGCGGTGAAGAGCCGGACGTTCTCGATCGCGATCGCGGCCTGCTGTGCGAATGCCTCCAGGAGCGCTATTTCTCGCGCCGAGAACGGCCTTGGTACCCGGCGACGCGCGATGACGACTCCGATGACCTCCCGACCGCGAAGAAGTGGAACGCCGAGCATCGTTCGCTCAACGCCAGGAAGCTGGCGCGCCCACGGGTCGTACTCCTCGTCCGTCGCGATGTCCGGGATATGGACCGAACGTCCATCGGCGGCGACGCGCCCGGTCAGGGTGGTCCGAGTTCCCGGTCGGATGAAATCGTGCCCGCGCCGGGCACTCTCCCTATCAAGGTCGTGCTCATGCGCCGTCTCGCCCATACCCGCCACTCCGCGGAAGACGTCGCCTTCGCGCAGCTGTATCGCCGCCGTGTCCGCTCGGGCGAGCTCGAGCGTCTTCCGCAGGATCGTCTCGAATACCGGCTTGAGGTCCGTCGTCGTCCGGCTTATCACGGCCAGAATCTCGGCAAGCGCGGCTTCCCGCGCCCGCGATTCGGCGAGCTCCCGCTCGAGGTCTGCCGCTCCGCCCAAACCGTCGCCTCCCCGCTGCGGCCATCCTAGTGACCGTGTTCCGAACCCGGAAGTGATAATCCCGGCGTGAGCGTCCATATCTCCCGGCATGTCGACGAGGCGCTGGAGAACCTTTCCAGCCGAACGGACGCAACGATCCTCGCCGGCGGCACGGACCTGTTGGTGGAGATCAACTTCGGACGGCAGCGCCCGGCACACATCGTCGCGATCGATCGCGTCGACGAGCTGAAGGACCTCTCCCGCAACGGCCACGTTCGGATGGGCGCGCTCGTCACGTACACGCGGATGCTCGAGACCGACACCGGCTCACCCGCGCTCCAGGAAGCCGCGCGCCCTATCGGCTCGCCACAGATCCGGAACGTTGCGACGATCGGAGGGAATCTCGGGACGTGCTCGCCGGCGGGCGACACGCTGCCGGTGCTGGCTGCGCTCGGGGCGACTGTTGTCCTCAGATCGAAGAAGGGTGAACGCCGAGTGCCCTTCGCCGACTTCATGACCGGCCCGAAGAAGTCCGTTCGACGGCCGGACGAGCTGATCGTGGCGGCCGAGTGGGACGATGCCGGCCCGGCGCAGACTTTCATGAAGGTCGGAACGCGCAACGCGATGGTCATCGCGGTCGTTGGCCTCGCGCTCGTGGTCGACCGCGCGCGGCGGCGCGTCGGCGTGGGCCTCGGCTCCTGCGGGCCGACGATCATCCGCGCGACGGACGCCGAGCGCTTCGCTGCCGGACTCTTCGAGGAGATCGGATGGGATCGACCGACTCGGCTGAGCGACGCCGCGGCGCAGGAGTTCGGGCGACTCGCGGCCGGCGCGTCGAAGCCCATCGATGACGTCCGCGGCACGGCCGCGTACCGGAGGCACGTGCTCGCGGTGATGGGAGCGCGCGCGCTCGCGCGTGTCGCGGTCATCCCGTGAGGATCAAGCTCACCGTGAACGGCGACGAGCGCGAAGCCGAGGCGGCGGATCACGAAAGCCTGCTCACCGTGCTGCGCGACAACCTCGGTCTCCCCGGGAGCAAGAACGCGTGCGAGCAGGGCGAATGTGGCTCGTGCTCGGTCATCATGGACGGCGATCTCGTCTGCGCGTGCCTCGTGCTTGGCGCCGCGGCTGCGGGGCGGAACGTTCAGACCGTCGAGTCGCTCTCGGACGGCGACCAGCTCCATCCTATTCAGCGCGCCTTCGTCGACGCTGGTGCGGTGCAGTGCGGGTTCTGCACGCCGGGCCTCATCGTCGCGACCTACGCGTTGCTGAAGCGGAACCCCGAGCCGAGCGATCATGAGGTCCGCGAAGCGCTCTCGGGCAACATCTGCCGCTGCACGGGCTACGGCAAGATTCTTGAGGCCGTCGACCGCGCGTCGGCCGCGATGTACCGACGATGAGCATCGCAGTACCACGCACCAGGATCCGCGGCGGCGTCGGCGAGTCGGTCGAACGGCCCGACAGCGCGCCCAAAGTGAAGGGCGAATTCCAGTACGGCAGCGACTTGCGTCGCGAAGGGATGCTCTTCGGCGCGACGCTCCGCAGCCCGCACCCGCATGCGCGGATCGCCGGGATCGACACGGCCGCCGCGAAGAAGATGAGTGGCGTGAAGGCGATCATCATCGCGGGCGAGCTGCCCACGCGCGAGCTCTTCGGCCTGATGAAGCTCGACCAGCCGGTACTCGCGAGCGGCAAGGTCCGATACGTGGGCGAGCCGGTCGCGATCGTCGCGGCCGAGACCGCGGAGGAGGCGCGTCTGGCGGCCCGCGCGATCGCGGTGCGGTACGAGCCGCTCGCGCCGATCACCGATCCGGTCGCCGCGTTGCAGCCCGACGCCGCGAAGCTCCATCAAAAAGGGAACGCGATCGAGGACGTGCTCGTCGAACACGGCGATCCCGACGCGAGGGCGGACGTCGTCGTCGAAGGCGAGTACGAGCTCGGCATGCAAGATCAGGCTGCGCTCGGACCGGAGGCGGGCCTGGCCATTCCGCGACAGGATGGCGGTGTGGAGCTGCACATCGCCACGCAGTGGCTGCACGAGGACCTGCGTCAGATCGCGCCGTGCCTGGGGTTACCGGAGTCGAAGGTCCACCTCGTGCTGGCCGGCGTCGGCGGCGCGTTTGGCGCGCGAGAGGACGTCACCCTGCAGATCCACACGTGCCTGCTCGCGCTCGCGACCAAGCGGCCGGTGCGCATGACCTACGGACGCGAGGAGTCCTTCTATGGCCACGTCCACCGCCATCCGGCAAAGCTCTGGTACACGCACGGGGCGACGAAGGACGGCGAGCTCGTTTTCGTGCGCGCGACGATCGTCCTCGACGGCGGGGCATACGCGTCGTCGAGCCCTGCGGTGGTCGCGAACGCGGCGTGCTTCGGAGCCGGACCGTATCGCGTTCCCAACGCGCGGATCCACGCCGTCGGCGCGTACACGAACAACCCGCCGACCGGCGCGATGCGCGGTTTCGGAGCGGTCCAGTCGTGTTTTGCCTACGAGTCGCAGATGGACAAGCTCGCCGCCGCGCTGGACCTCGATCCGGTCGAGCTCCGCGAGAGAAATGCGCTCCGCAATGGCGATCGCATCATCACGAGTCAGCCGGTGGAGGGGAGCGCGCCTGTCGCCGATGTCATCCGACGGTGCGCCGACGTCGCGATGCCGGATGGCGAGATACCCACGGACCCGATCGCCCTTCCGGGTGGACTGGGGAATCTCACGCATGGCGAAGGGGTGCGCCGCGGGGTCGGTTACGCGGCCGGAATGAAGAACGTCTGCTACTCGCATGGCTTCGACGATTTCTCGACCGCGCGCGTGCGGCTCGTGCGCGATGCGCAAGGCCCGATCGCGCACGTGCACACCGCCGCAGCGGAGGTGGGGCAGGGCATCGTGACCGTCTGCGCGCAGATCGCGCGCACCGAGCTCGGGGTCGAGCGCGTCGAGGTCGATCGGCCGGACACGACCATCGGCTCGTCGGGTTCCTCGTCGGCATCGCGACAGACGTGGATGACCGGCGGCGCGGTGCTCGCAGCGTGCCGCGAGGTGAAGGCCGAGCTCCTCGCCCGCGCACGCAAGGCGGGGCGCTCGCCCGACGACCTCGGGGCACTCCTGGACGAGCCGATCGACCGGACGGTCACGCACCGTCATCGCGACACCGAGCCGCGCGACCCCAAGACCCAGAACCAGGGCCACGTCGCGTTCCTCTTCGCGGCGCACCGCGCGGTCGTTGACGTCGATGTGGACACCGGCCTCGTGAAGGTCGTTCAAATCGCGACCGCGCAAGACGTTGGGAAGGCCATCAACCCCGTCGCCGTCGTGGGGCAGATCGAAGGCGGCATCGCGCAGGGACTCGGGCTCGCGGTGATGGAGGAGGTGCAGCTCCGCGACGGCCTCGTGCGCAATGCGTCGTTCACCGATTACCTGCTGCCGACAACGCTCGACATGCCGCCGGTCGTCACCGAGCTCATCGAGCATCCGCATCCCGACGCGCCCTACGGCGCGAAAGGGGTTGGCGAGCCACCGACCATTTCGAGCACGCCCGCGATCGTGGCCGCGATCCGCGCCGCGACAGGGAAGGAGCTCAACCGCGTGCCGGTCCGCCCCGATGACATCGTTTTCGGCGCACCGTACCGGTCGGGCTGGCGCATCGCACCGGGCGACGATCCGCGCCGCGCGGTGCGTGCCTAATAGAGGGCGATGCCCTCCTCTCCGCCCGACGACGCGCGTCGCATCTTCAGCGGGATCGGAGCCACATACGACACAGCTGGCGCCGTTCTCTCGTTCGGTCAGGACGCACGCTGGCGTGCGCGCCTCGTCGACTCGTTGGGTGCCGCGTCGGATGATGTCGTGCTCGACGTAGCCACGGGGACCGGACTTGTAGCGCGCGCGGTCAGCGAACGCTATGCATGCGACGTCATCGGACTCGACCGCAGTGCGGACATGCTCTCAGCAGCGGCAGCTCGCGATGGTCACATCGCCTTCGTCCGCGGCCGTGCCGAGACCCTGCCGTTCCCGGACGAGTCTTTCGACCATCTGACGTTCACGTACCTGCTTCGGTATGTCGACGATCCGGCCGCGGTACTGCGCGAGCTTGCACGAGTCGTCAGGCCAGGAGGGCGAATCGTCGCGCTCGACTTCGGTGTGCCGACGAATCCGATCCTTCGAACGATGTGGCGGGCGTACACGGCGATCGGATTGCCTCTGATCGGCCGCGTGATCTCGCGACAGTGGGCCGGCGTAGGAGCCTTTCTGCGAGGAAGCATCGAGCGATTCGATCGCACGCACACTCCGACGGAGATAGAGCGAGATTGGACCGACGCGGGACTCAGAGAGATCCGTGTCGATCGAATGAGTTTCGGCGCTGGTGTTGTCATGAGCGCCGTGAAGGCCGGCGCCACCGAGGGCCCCCGCGCGACGGGGAGCCGGCTCCGGCGTCCGGAGCCGGGGGGACCCCGGCGCGAACAGAGGGTTTCGGTGGCGCCGGCTTTCTATGCGCTCGAGGGCGGCGGATGGCGTGACTACTGGACTCTTCTCCATCCGCCTTACACGCTTTGGCATCTCTCTTATGTGTTGCTAGGTGCCGCGTTGGCTCCGATGCCGGATCCGCGAATCGTCGCCGGCGCTCTCATCGCGTTTTTTCTCGCCGTCGGCGTCGCGTCGCACTCGTTTGATGAGTTGCAGGGCCGACCCCTCGGCACGCGCATTCCATCACCGGTCCTGGTCGCGCTCGGCTCGCTCGGATTGATCGGCGCTGTTGCAATCGGCATCGTCGCGGCGGGGATGCTCGGACCTTGGTTTCTCGCGCTCGTCGCGGTCGGCGCTGCGCTCGTCGTTTCGTATGGAGTCGAGACGCCGATCGTGCACTCGGACATCGGATTCGCGCTCGCGTGGGGCGGGTTCCCGGTGGTCGCAAGCGCGGTGGCGAACGGCGCGCCACTGCTCGCCACCGCGGCAGCGGCGATCGGCGCATCCCTTCTTTCTCTTGCGCAGCGACGGCTCTCGACTCCCGTGCGACGCATTCGGCGCAAGGCCGAGCAGGTCAGCGGTTCCGTCCGCTATCGCGACGGGACCGTGGAGGAGATCGATGCCGCCCGCCTCATCAGCGCGCCTGAGTCGGCGCTGCGCCTCATCTGGCTCGCGATCGCCGCGATCTCGATCGGAACGCTCCTCGCACGTTGGACCGCGGGGTAAAGTCACGCCGTGATCCCGCTCGAGACGCTGCGCTCCGCGCCGAAGGTGCTGCTCCACGACCACCTCGACGGCGGGCTGAGGCCCGCGACGGTCGTTGAGCTCGCGCGCGACCAGGGGTACGCGGGTCTTCCAACAACGGACGCGACCGAGCTCGCCAGGTGGTTCCACGCCAGCGCGGCATCCGGCTCGCTCTCCCTCTACCTGCGTGGATTCGCGCACACGATCGCCGTGATGCAGACCGAGGAGGCGATCGAGCGGGTCGCGTACGAATGTGGCGAGGACCTCGCGCGCGACGGGATCGTGTACGCCGAGGTCCGCTACGCGCCCGTCTTCCACACCGACCGGGGCCTCAACCTCGAACAGGTCGTGCAGAGCGTCGAGCGCGGGTTCGAGCGCGCTGAGCGCGAGCATCGCATTACCCTCCGCCAGATCATCTGCGCGATGCGCGATCGCACCGACTCGCTCGAGATGGCCGAGCTCGCGGTGGCAAATCGCGAACGAGGCGTCGTCGGCTTCGACATAGCCGGCGAGGAGGCGGGCCACCCCCCCAAGGCCCACATCGAGGCGTTCCAGCTCTGCCGCCGCGAGAACTTTTCGATCACGATCCACGCGGGCGAGGCCTTCGGGCCGAGGTCGATCTGGCAGGCGCTGCAATACTGCGGCGCGCACCGGATCGGTCACGGCGTGCGGTTAGTCGAGGACATGGCCATCAGCGATGGCAAGGTCGTGAAGCTCGGCCCTCTCGCCGCGTACGTTCGCGACAAGCGGATCCCGCTCGAGCTCTGCCCATCATCGAACGTGGACACCGGAGCTGTACCGACTCTCGCGGAGCATCCCATCCGTCACTTCATCGGGCAGAGCTTTCGCGTCACGGTGAACACAGATAACCGCCTCATGTCGAATGTCACGCTCTCCGATGAATTCCAGCGGCTGTCGCGTGTCGCCGGCCTCACCCTCGCCGACGTAGAGCGTCTTTCGATAAACGCGATGAAGAGCGCGTTCGTCGGATACGACGAACGTGTCGCGATCATCTACGCCCGGATGAAGCCTGGCTACGCGCGTCTTCGCGGCGAGCCCGCGCTCGCCGGATATCCACTTCCCCCCAGCGCCTGACGCGATCGTTAATCGAGCCCGCACCCGATGAGCCCACGCTCATCCAGACCGTCCGCGGTGTCGGCTACCGATTCGCGCGCATCGACGAATAACTCATTTGAGCCACACGAGGTCGCCGAAGAAGAAGTCCTGACCCTGAGCGAGCGTGCGGAGGTTCCCGCTCGCGACGGCGAGCACGAAGAACGCGCCGGTTCCGACGTACGCGATCTGCGTTCCGTCCGGCGACCACGCGGGCACCACGTCGTCCGAGGTTTGGACGATCTCCTTCACGCTCGTGCCGTCGCACGGTGCGAGATAGAGGAACGACGGGACGGTGAGATGCGCAGAGCCCCTGGTGCCGGATAGGGCGACCGGAGTCGAGGGCAGTCGCGAGATCGCGTGTCCGGCAGCGGAGAAGACGATCTCGCAGCCGCTCGGCGCGAAGCGCGGCGTCTGCAGGTACCACCAGGTGTCTTTCGTCTTGAAGTAGGGATGAGCGTTCGAGCCATCGGTGTTCGCCGTCCAGATGGCGTCGGGATACCCCTGGGTGAGATGGGTGTAGACGATCCGGTCGCCGGCCGGTGAGATCGAGGGGTCCGCTCCGTCCATCAGGAGTCGCTTGCGGTCGCCGGTCCTGAGGTCGAGGCGCTCGAGCGAGTCCTCGTTTCCCACATACGCACCGTTCTGGATGATCGCGGCGCGGCGGTGGAAGTAGAGGAGGTTGCCCGTCTTGTCGAAGCGCGGCGACGCATAGAACACGTTGTCGCTCTCGTGCTGCACGAGGGGCTTGTAGCCAGTCCCGTCGAGGTTCACGGTGTAGAGGTCCGAGCCGAAGCCAGTCTTCTTGTCCGGCTGCGCCGTGAGCGCGAAGACGATCGACTTGCCCGAGGGGTTGAGCACCGGGGTCGCGGGCGCGCTCTGCGCGGGCAGATCGACGATCCGACCGATCGCGTGACCGCCGCTGTCGAGCCCGAGAAGACCGGCCGGGTTCGCGAGAACGAACGACGCCTGCAGCCCGACGCCAGGGCTCGCCGGCGGCGGGGCCGGCGGCGCGGCGCAGGCCACGAGCAACGCCGCAGTGACCACGGTGGCCGCGCACGCGAGCTTCGCGCTCACACGATCACCTCTCCCGCGGTCTTCACCTGCTCGCGGAGGCGGTCCTTGATGAGGCGGGAGCGGCGCGCGTAGTGCTGCACCGCGCTCACGAATGCGGCGTGGGACCAGGTGAGGGGCGACACCGAGAGCGGCTCACCGGTGTACGGGTGGACCTGCTCGGACATGATCCCGGACGGGAGCGCGCGGCGGGCGCACCAATCAAGGTACGCCCGTGGCCGGTCGAGGTCCGCGGGCTTCTCGGCGATCGCGATGAGGTGCTCCGCCAGCCAGAGCGTCGCGACGAACCACGGGTTGCCGGGAACGCTCGCGATGTCGGACGAGATCTGGAAGTAGTAGTCGTTCTCGTAACGCGCGATCCCGCCCACCGGCGTCCGCACCGTTAGACGGTCCTCGATCGCGCGCATCGTGGAGCGGATGCGGTCGTCGGTCGCCGGAAGAAGACCGAAGAGGAAGAGGCCCGCGAGCGAGATGTCGATCGTCGCGTCCTTCACGATCGTGCCGTCCGGCAGCACGTTGATCGTGCGCACGAACCGGTTACGGTCGGCGTCCCAGAGATGGACGAGTGCGGCGTCGCGTATTTCCTGCGCGGCCACCGCGTAGCGCTTCGCGAGCTCGTGCTGTCCGAACGCGACGGCGAAGTTTCTCGCGGCGGTGAGGCCCGCCCAGACGGCCGCGGTCGTGAACGCGTGGATGCCACGGCGCTCCTCCCACAGGTCGAACGACGGAGCGGGCAGCTTGGTCCGGGGCTCGCGGTAGGTCGCCATGAAGTCCGCGCCGGTCCGCACGAGCTTGCGATAGAGCGGGCGGATGAACTCGATGTCGCGGTCGCGGTCGTAGTGCTGCCAGAGCGCCCAGATCGGAAGGCCTGTCTCGTCCTCCTGTATCGGCAGCTCGAGACGGCCGTCGGGGGTCGACCACGCGTGCCATGAGGAGCCGAGCGAGCCGTCGGGGTTGTACTTATGGAGGAGATAGCCCTCCCGCGTGATGAGCTCGCCGCACAGGAAGAAGAAGCGGCGCGTCACCTCGCCGTACCCCGCCAGGTCGAGCGCATCGGCGACCAGCGCGCCGTCTCGCGGCCATAGATAGGAGTACGTGTCCCGGTTGAACCGGAGGACGTCGGAGTCGTTCGCCGCGATGATCGCGCCCCGGTTGTCGACCTGCGTTCGGATGACGAGCGTCGACCGTTTGTAGAGCCCGTTGATCTCGTCGGGCAGATGATCGCTGATGGTCTCGTCCTTGTTTGCCCAGAGCCGCCAGTAGTCCTTTGTGCGGGCGAGGAACGACGCGGGCGTCCGTTCGCGCACGAGCTTGTCGAGCTCGCGAACGTCCTCGTAGGCCTGCCCCGCCGCTATCCAGAACACCGCGGTCGCGGTGCCTTTCGCGGGGACCGTGACGGCGACCATACCCACGCTATCGATCGACCCTTGCGCGACCGGGTTGCGCGAGAGCTCGCCGTCCTCCGCGTCTCGCCACGTGCCTTCCTTGCCCGGCGCGTCCTTTTGACCGATCGCGAATGACGAGAGGCCGTACGCGCTCCCGCCGCTCGACCCAGAGATGAGGAAGTAGCGGCGTCCCTTGTAGTGGACGACCGCCTGGCTCCGCGGGTCGTAATACGCGGAGTCGCCGGTGTCGTTCCCATAAAGATGCGCGTCGAAGTGCTGAAAGAACCGGACCTGCCGCTCGCGCCCGACCGCGTCTTCGACGGTGACCTCTTTGAAATAGATGTTTCGGTCGAAGTCGACGGCGTCCCGGAAGCGCAGGCTCAGGCCGAGCTTGGAATGAACGAGCGTCGTGTCACCGACGAGCGTCTCGTGCTCGTAGGTGATGTGGCGATCCCATCCGTCGTCGCCGGTCCACGCGAAAACGCCGTCGACCCAGACGCCGAATCGCGACGGATCGCCGACCGTGTGGTTCTCCTGGCCGACGTTGGGGTAGTAGATGTCACGCAGCTGGTAGCGCGAATCAAAGGTCACGAGGTAGTCGCCGTTGCCGAGCGGAAGATCGCGCGGCATGGGCTAGTTCGTCGCGGGGCGCCTGGTCGCGTTGAGGTAGCGCTCCGCGTTCGCGATGACGCCGCCGAGGTCGCCACGCTCCAGGAGATCGGTGCGAATGAGCGGGCCGCCGACGCCGAATCCCACGACGCCGGCGCGAAGATAGTCCGGGATCTCGTCGAGGTCGATGTTGCCCGTCGCCACCAGCGGAAGGTGCACGAGCGCGCGCCGCACGTTCGCGATGAAATCCGGACCGCCGATCGCCGAGACCGGGAACACCTTGATGAAGTCGGCGCCAAGCTCGGCGGCCTTGACCATCTCGGTCGGAGTCATCGTGCCCGGCATGCTCATCGCGTCTCGCGCCCGCGCCGCCTCGATCATCTCCGGCACGAGCACCGCGCTGACGAGGAAGCGCGCTCCCGCGGAAAGCGCCTGCTCCGCCTGGGCCCCGGAGAGGACCGTTCCCGCTCCGACGATCGACCCGCGGGCCGAGAACGCATCGTCGAGCGCGAGCTCTTCGATGATCTCGAACGCGTCGGGCACCGTGAGCGTGATCTCCACGAGCCGCACGCCCGCCTCGCTCATCGCCCTGGCCGCCTCGCGCGCGATCTGCGGGCTTCCCGTCCGGATCACGGCCACGAGCCGATCCTCACCGAAGATCCGAATGAGATCCCGGCGAAGTGCGAGCGGCCTCTGTGTGATCGCCATCAGGTCCTGATGGTACGTGAGCGTTTCAGGACCGGAAGGCCCAGCTCTTTGTCAGTCCTCGATCAGGAACACTCGAGCGGGAGCCCCGTCTCCGTCGAGCAGCTTGATCGGAGCGCAGACCAGTTCGTACTGGCCGGGGGCGACGCCGCGAAGATCCAGACCCTCGATGATCACAACGTTCGCTCCGAGCAACGTCTTATGGACGGGATACCCCGCTTTCTCCGGGCCCTGCGGCTCTATGGATAGGTAGTCGATCCCGACGAGCTTCACCCCGTGATCGACGCACCACTTCGCGGCGCTCGCGTTGATCGTCGTGAAGTCCCGTGTGAAAGCGGCGGTCGGGTCGCCCCAGCGCGCGCTGTTGGGGGTCTTGAAGAGGATCCGCTCGGTCTTCGCCGGGAGCTTCGCGCGATCGAGCCATTCGCCGGAGACATGGCCCGGTCCGTCGAATGCCGTGACGACGCAGGGACCGACGAGCGCCTCGAGTGGCAGCTTATCGGCGGTGTTGCCGCCCTCCAGGAAATGGAGTGGCGGATCGACGTGGGTTCCGGCGTGATCGCTGATGGTCACCACCGAAACGTTCGCGGTGTCGCCTTTTGCGATGCGGCGAAGCGGCTCGATCCGTGGGCTGGGCTCGCCTGGCCAGGTGACCATGTCGGGCCGCAGCACGAGCGACACGTCGTGGATCTTCATCGCCGCGCAGAATAGTCGTGATGGTCATCGCATCGGCGGACGTCGAGCGGGTCTTCCGCGAGTCGGGTGCGCTCCGTGAGGGGCACTTCATCCTCGCGTCAGGCCGCCACTCTCCGTTGTATCTCGAGAAGTTCCAGGTCCTTCAGCATCCCTCGGACACCGAGCAGCTGTGCGCCGCGATCGCTGTCCGGGCACGATCCCTGGGCGTCGACACCGTCGCGGGTCCGACAACGGGCGGGATCATCCTCGCCCACGAGGTCGCGCGGCAGCTCGGCGTGCGTGCGATCTACGCGGAGCGGCGCGACGGCGCGCCCGGTCGTGAGTTCCGCCGCGGATTCGCGCTGGCACCCGGCGAGCGGGTGCTCGTCGTTGACGACATCATGACAACGGGTGGTTCGGTCCAGGAGACCATCGACGCCGTGCGGTCGGCCGGCGGAACCGTCGCCGGAGCGTCGGTCCTGGTCGATCGATCAGGGGGTGCGACGCGCCTCGACGTCCCGGTCCACTCCCTCTGGCGACTCGAAATCCCGTCGTATGCGCCTGCCGAGTGCCCGCTCTGCGCGAAAGGCACCCCCGCGGCGCATCCCGGCACCACTCCTGCTCCTGCGGTGGTCTCGAGATGAAGGACCTATATCGGCTCGCGCGGACCGCTGTCTGGCTCGCCTTCTTCGGCGCTCTCTATCAGGAGCTCAAGAAGCCCGATCCCGAACGCACTTGGCATGGAAAGGTCGCGGGCGTCGTGCCATACGACTTCCGCCTACCGACCTTTGAGCGCCTTCGCGAGGCCTATTGGAACCCCGAATCCGACCAGATCTTCACCGAGCGCGTGTTCGGCGTGGGGTGGGCCGTGAATATCCCGGTGGCTGCGCGAAGGGTGGCGGCGCTGGTGGATCAGTACGCGGACGCGAGCCGTTCGCTCCGCGGCCCGAAGAAGAAGTCTTCCTCGCGCGTATCTGAATAAACGCCGGGAGCTTTTGCTCCAGCGCGTCGTCGGATCCCGCCGGCCCACCATCGCGGTGCGGTGACCATTCCCAGAGCCCATCGACGAGGAAACCAGCGCGCACGCACGCGTTGACGAGATCGGCCGTCCGGTGCGCGTATTCGTACGTCGGCGCGCGGACCTTCACGCGCCCGAAGTCCCACGTCGGGTCGAGCACGGGAACCGGCCGGTCGCTGAAGTAGGTCTTCTTAGGCCGCCATCCGCTGCCGGTCCACGACTCGTAAAACAGGAAGGTCACCGGGTGCATCGTCGAGAAGACGTACAGGCCCCCAAGGGCGAGGACGCGTGCCACCTCGGCGATGACGCGGGCCGCGTCCGGAACGAACACGAGCGAATGCTGATGAAAGACGATGTCGAACTCTCCGTTGCCCAGGGCGCTCAGGTCGCGCATGTCGGTCCGCAAGTAGGTGAGCTCGGTGCCGCGGCTCCGCGCGAGACGGCGGACCGTCGCGAGCTGCGTGCTGCTGATGTCCACGAGCGTGGTCGCCGCGCCGAGCTCGGCGAAGAGGATCGCGTCCCAGCCGCCGCCGCCGGCCAGGGAAAGCACGCGCTTTCCGTCGAGCTCGACCCGTTCGAGCGTGCCGTTCGTGATTCGATCCAGGAACCGCCGCTTTCCGGCTCGTGTCCGAGGCGGCGTGCCCTGCGGCCGCGTGTACGGGATGCCCGCCTTCGCGAGCCGCTCCCACATGCGCTCGTTGTGCGCGCCGACCTCGTCGACCGCGACGCGTTTGGGCACGCCGAAATTGTGGCGGCATAGACTCGCTCGCGCTCGTGAAGATCGTGGTGACGCGGCCGATCGCGGAGGAAGCCCTGTCGATCCTGCGCTCCAAAGGCGAGGTTGCCATTGGCCCCGGCGAGCCTCCCATCCCGACCGCTGACGAGGTCGCGCGATTGATCGCCGACGCCGACATCGTCTACACGCTGCCGGCGAATCCGGTGAACGGCGACGCGATCCGCGGTGCGAAGAAGCTCCGCATGATCGCCACGATGGGCACCGGCTACGACAACATCGACGTGGCCGCCGCCAAAGAGCGCGGCATACCCGTCACGTTTGCCCCGGGAATACTCGACGAGACGACGGCGGACGGCGCGTTCGCCCTGCTCCTCGCGACCGCGCGCCGGCTCGGGGAGGCCGAGCGGTTCCTCCGCGCGGGGAAATACCACGGCTGGACGCCGTTCATGTTCACCGGGCAGGACGTTCATGACGCGACCCTCGGCATTGTCGGCATGGGTCGCATCGGTCTCGCCGTCGCGCGGCGCGCCCGCGGCTTCGCGATGCACATCCTGTATCACGACGCGCGCCGTAACCCCGGCGCCGAGCAGGAGTTCGGCGCGACCTATGTCGAGAGCCTCGACGACCTCCTGGCGCGCAGCGATTTCGTCTCGCTCCACGTTCCGCTGCTCGCCGAAACGCGCCATCTGATGAACGCGGACAGTCTGCGCAAGATGAAGCGCACCGCGATCCTCATCAACACCTCGCGCGGTCCGGTCGTCGACGAGAAGGCGCTCGCGCAGGCGTTGAAGGAAGGCGTCATCGCCGGCGCCGGTCTGGATGTGTACGAGCGCGAACCTGCCGTCGAGCCCGCGTTGCTCGAGCTCGAGAATGCGGTGCTGCTCCCGCACATCGCATCGGCGTCGGTGCGTACGCGAACGCGCATGGCAGTCCGCGCGGCGGAGAACATCAGGGCGTTCATCGACGGCAAGCCGCTCCTCGATCCGGTTCCTTGATGGCGACGGCGACGAGCATCCCGCCCCAGGAGCGCCTGAGCATTTCGAGCGACGGCGAGACGATCGAGGCGGATCTCTACGGCAGGCTGCCCGCGGTGCGCGTCGCGATCCTCGTGCACGGACAGAACTGGGACGCGTCCGGGTGGCGCGGAGTCGCGCCGCTCTTCGTCGCGCGAGGTGTGCCCGCTCTCGCCGCGAATCTTCGCGGCTACGCTGGGTCGACGGGAAAGACGAACCGGTACCGGCCGAACAAGCCCTGGACCCCGGTGGCCGACCTCCACGCTGCCAAGGCCGCCCTGCGCGCCCGCGGCGTGAAGGAGATCGCGCTCGTTGGGTCGTCGATGGGCGGAAGCGCGGTGCTCGCATCGAGCTTCGAGGGCGACGTCGAATGTCTGGTCGCGATCTCCGCTCCGGTCGCCGCGGTCCCCGACGAGCTCTCGAAGAAGATCACCGGCCGCAAGCTGTTCATATGCGCGGACCGCGACTCGCTCCGCGCGACACCGAACGTGCTCAGCTGCTTCACCGCGGCGAGCGCGCCGAAGAAGCTCGTCCTCTTCGGCGGGCGCGAACACTCGCGCGCCATGTTCAGCGCGTCGTACGGGGAAGAGGCGCTTGGTGAGATCGTGGAGTTCGTATGCCGGCGCGGGTGAATCCGGACGTCCCTGGCGAGCCGCGGCTCCTCCGAAAGGTAGGGAAGCGGATCCGCGAGCTTCGGGAGAAGAAGGGACTGACCATGGCGGAGCTCGGTGCGAGCGCAAAGGGCGTCGTCTATTTCCAACGCCAGTACGTGTGGAAGATGGAGACCGGCCGCGTAGCGCCGTCTCTCTCGGCTCTCGCGCACTTCGCTAAGCGCCTGGATGTCCCGCTGGCGGACCTCCTGCGCGGGATCTAGCGCTCGTCGGCGAGGTGGAGCGCGCCGTCCTCAACTAGGCAGTGAGCCGCCCGGGATTCGAACCCGGAACCAAGGGATTAAAAGTCCCCTGCTCTACCGTTGAGCTAGCGGCCCGCGGAGTGCATCAAGTTTAGGCGCGCATACTCCCGCGAATGCCGCTCGTGTTCGCGTGCATCGCGCCTCACGGATCGATCGCGATCCCCGAAGCGAAGCCCAAGGACCGACCCTCGCTCGCGAGCGCCACCACCGCCGGGATGCAGGAGCTCGGCCGCCGCTTCGCCGCGGCGGAGCCGGACGTCTCCATCGTGCTCACCCCGCACAACATCCACGTCGAGGGCGCCATGGCGGTGATCGACGCCGCGGCGGTCTCCGGAGATCTGGTGCAGTGGGGAAGCCCTATCTCGATGCGCGTCCCCATCGACCGCGAGCTCGCGCTCTCGGTCCGCGACGCGATCCGCGAGGCCGGGATACCCGTTGTCGCGGTGAGCTACGGCGCCAACGATCCCCTCACCGCGGTCTTCCCGATGGACTGGGCCGTGCTGATCCCGGCGCATTTCATGGGCGGCCGCTCGGCGCCGCAGGTGCCGGTGGTGGTCGTCGCGCCGGCTCGCGATCTCGCCGATGACGTGCACGTGCGAGCCGGACAGGCGATCGGACGCGCCGCGGCAGCATCGCGAAAACGCGTCGCACTCATCGCGAGCTGCGATCACGGGCACGGTCACGATGCGAAGGGGCCGTACGGGTTCACGCCGAAGTCGAAAGAGTTCGACGAGGCTGTGGTGAGCCTGATCCGCGACGGCGATGGACTGCGCTTCTCGCGTCTCGGATCCGCATTCGCTCGCGAAGCGAAGGCCGATAGCTACTGGCAGATGCTCATGCTGGAGGGCGCACTCGGAAAGAACGGATGGAAGGGCGACCTCCTTTCTTACGAGGCGCCGACCTACTTCGGAATGCTCTGCGCCGCGTACGCGCCGCGAGCGAGCTAGGTCATCCTCCCGCTCGTCGCCCCTGTGGAGCGGCACGCCACAGGAGGGCGCTGACCAGGGCGCCGGCCGCGAGCGCGCCGAGGGCGGCGGCGCGGATGACCTCGAGCTGACCCTGAAAGGCGAACCACGGTGGCGTGAGCACGATGACGTGAGCTGCCCAGTAGCAGACCGCTACCGCGTTCGCGACGATCCAGGTCAGTCGCGAGCGAGCACGCAGATGCGGGGTGAGAACGGCGATCCCCGCCGCCGCTTCGAGGAGGTGGCCGACGCCAGAGACGAACTGCGTCTCGGTGGCGTCCGGGATCGCGTCATGGAACCGGACGAGAATCTCGGTTGCGAGGACGATGCTGCCGACGCCGAAGTACACGAGGAGCATCGCCAGCGGCGGCCCGACGACGCGCATCACCGGCGCGCTGCGCGGGACCATCGACACGGCGACCGCCCCGAGGACGAGGCCCGTCGTCATCACGGTGCTCGAGCTGACGAAGAGGTACGGGTTGCCGAGCACGTAGGCGAGCAGTCCGGCGAGATCGTTCGCGGTCGGGACGAGCGAGGCGTGCATCTATGGAAATCAACGCGCTGGATCGCACGAACGGCTCGCTTGCTTGGCCGCTCAGGGACGCTCCGGCGCGAACAGATCGGTCTCATTCCGTTTCTCGCCGCGGAGAAGGTCGGCGACGAGCTCGCCGGTCGCTGTCGCGAACGCCATGCCGTGCCCTGTGAACCCCGCGTTCACGTACACGCCGCTGCCCAGTCGTCCGACGTACGGCAGGGCGTCGTGCGAGAAGCCCATCGTTCCGGCCCACCGATGTGTCACCTTCGCGTCGGGACAATGCTCGCGGAGGAAGCTCTCGAGCTGCTGTTGGATGCGCGGCGTCGTCCGCTCCTCTTCGCCGACCTCTTCATCCGCGGCGGTGTCGCGCCATCCGCCCACGAGCAGGCTGCCGTCGGCGCGCTGGCGCCAGTAGCGGTAGCCGCGATTGGCGTAGGCCGGCCGTTCGAAAACGCGGCGCGCAACGGGGGCGGTGGCGAGCATCTGGCCGCGCACCGGCCGCACGCGCAAGGGCACGAGATGCTGCGAGTACGCGTTGACGCAGACGACGACGGCGCCCGCGCGCACCCGAGCGCGGTCGGTACGGACTTCGTCTTTCGACACCGCGATCGCGCGCGTTCCGTCGTGGATACGGGCGCCGGCCGCGACCGCCGCACCGGCGAGCGCCCGGACGTACCGCACCGGATGTAGCTCGCCGTCCTCCTCGTAGATGGCCGCGCGGTCCTCCGGGGTGAGCCGGACGCGCACGCGTTCTTTCACGAGGCGCTCGGCGCTCTCGCGCACCTCCGCCCATTCCTCGTCATCCCCCGCGATCTGGATCGAACCGTTCCAGGCGAGGTCGCACGCGATACGTTCTCGCTCGACGATCGCGCGGACGAGCTCTTGGTTGTGTCGCGTGAACCGCCAGATGCGTAGCGCGCGGTCTTCGCCGTAGCGGCGTGCCGCCGCGACGAAGTTTTCGGCGACGCCGGCGAGAAGAAAGCCGGCGTTCCGCCCGCTCGCCGCTTCGGCGACCGTGCGAGCCTCGAGCACGACGACCCTTGCTCCGGTCCGCGACACGTTGTACGCGGTCGCGACACCGGCGATGCCCGCACCGACGATCGCCACATCGACGCTCGTGTCCTCATCGAGCGGCGGGTGAATCTCGGGCGCGATTTCATCGAGCCAGATGCTGGTCACGGTTCCCGTCTTAGTGGCGTGGTGGCGCGAGCTGCCGCTGGATCGCGAGCATGTCGAGCCACGCGTTCTCGCGTGATATGAGGCCGTCGCGGAACTCGAAGAGGTGCAGCAGCCGGAACCGGACCGGCCGCCCATAGCCCTCGAGGTCGTACGGGCGGCCATGCGCGTACCCCTCGACGATCGATTCATCGACCGCGAAGTCGTCGCCGTAGAGACGGCGGACCGGGATCACCTTCGCGTGCTCGAGGTCGGAGAGGAATTCGCGGTAGAAGACGCCGATCGCGGCCTTTCCGGTGATCGGGTTTGGGTCGCGGCCCACGGCGTCGTGCTCGATGTCTTCGGTGTACGTGGCGAGGATCGCGTCGATGTCGCGCTTCTGCTCCGCCGCGAAGTGGCGCTCGAGGATCCGATCGATCTCGTCGCGCGTCATGTCACGCGCTACGGCTCCGGCGCGACGGGTCTCGAAGGGGCGAGGTCGGGTGGCGGTGCGAAGACGAAGCGATACGTGAGCGCCGCGATGGCCGCGCCGATGAGCGGGCCGATGAAGTAGACGTACCAGTGGTCGTAGAAGCCGGCCGGAACTGCTGTGCCGAGCCACCGCGCCGGGTTCATCGCGGCGCCGGTGATCGCGCCGCCGCCGAGGATGTCAGCTGCCACCATCAGTCCGATCCCGAAACCACCGATGCGCGGCGCGAGCGGCGAGACCGCCGTTCCGAACACCGCCCAGAGCAGGAAGATGGTGAGGATCGCCTCGACCACGATGCCGGTCAGATCGGTCACGTTCGGAGCGAGCCCCGGTGTTCCGACGTGGGTTCGGGCGAGGGCGCTCGGGTCGAACTCGAACGCGTAGCGCAGGGCGAATCCGGCGATGAGCGCGCCCACGGCCTGCGCGACCCAGTACGTCGGCACCCGCGACCAGGGATGCTTGCCCGCGATCGCGAGCCCGAAGGTGGTGGCCGGGTTGAAGTGGCCGCCAGAGAGCGCTCCGAACGACGACACGGCGACCGAAAGTCCGAGGCCGTGCGCGAGGGCGATGGCCACAAGGTTGTCGCCGCCGGTCGCGATGATCGCGCCGGCGCCCACGAAGAAGAACAGGAAGGTCCCCGCGACCTCGGCAAGAAGAGCGCGGACGTGGCCCGTCATCCGGCGGCTATTCTGCACACATGGCCGACTTCCGCCCCGTGGAGGCGAACAAGGGGCACATCCTGATGATCCATCCGGCGTCCGCCGACACGCCGATCGAGGACGCCAACGCCGAGTGGGTCGAGATCATCGCCGACCTCTCGAGCGACTTCGCGAACTGGCGCCTGCAGCACCTGCGCGGCCTCTGGAAGCCCGAGGTCGCCAAGCCGGTCGAGTGGGAATGGGTCTACACGTGGGGCTCGCCCGCGTTCGTCCGCGCCGGCGAGATATACAGAATCCACTCTGGGTCGCGGGCGCGCGCCGCGACGCATCCCCTCGGCGACGACCTGGCACCGGGCCGCAAGCACGTATACGCGGCCGGCCCGATCGGTGCAGCCAGGCTCATCTGGAAGAGAGCCGACTACGTCCGGCTCGTTGACGCCTTCGGAACCGTCATCGACGAGGTCGTCGTCTGGCCCGAAGAGAAGCCGGTAGAAGCAAAGCCGGTGGACGCGAAAGCCGCACGCTAGGACACCTACCTGGCGGTCCTGCGGTTCACGGGTTTGGCTCTCCGATGGCGGCTCGGCGGACGAACATCACGAAGATGAGCGCGTGTCCTTGCAGAGAACCAGTCACCTGCCAGCAGCCCTCGCTCGAGAACTCGATGCCGGACGGATTGAATCCGGTCGGGCGGTAGCCGTCGGTCGTTTTCGTCTTGATATCAGGAGCGCTACCGTCAACGCGACGGGCCGTGATATCCACGGCACCTGCGAGGTACTTGAACCAGGCGACCTTTGCGCCAAGATTCGAACTCTCAGCATTGATTCGATAGACACCATCGATCGGTAGATCGACCGCCAGCACGTTTCTGTCGCCGTACCAGCTGAAGCGCGACGGAGGCAGAGGGTTGAGCCCCGTCAGATCAGCGATCCACGCACTAGCCGGCAGGGTAACCGGACAACCTGCGGCCTCAGGCGCGGTCCGCGATGGCGGAATGGTCGGAGATGGCTCGGGTGGCGCTGAAGATGCGAGTGGAGAGTTCGTTGGAATAGCGATCGCGCTCGGCGCGCACGCGACGAGCAAGAAAACCAGCACCAGCAGCCGACTCACACCTCAGATACAGCCCGCGATCGGCTGCGGTTCCGACCTAGCCGCGTTGGATCTCTTTGTGCTCGACTGCGAGCTTCCGGATCACATCTTCGAGCACCGTTACGCCAATTCCGGGCTTCGTCGGCACCTTCATCGTGCCGTCTTTCTCGACGGTGAATGGTTCGCCGATAATCTCGGTCTCGAAGTATCTGGCCGACGCGGATACATCTCCGGGCACGCGGAAGTTCGGGAGCGACGCGAGATGCACGTTGTGCGCGCGGCCGATCCCCATCTCGAGCATGCCCCCGCACCAGACCGGAGTGTCGCGCGCGGCGCAGGCGTCGTGCACGCGCTTCGCCGACGCGAGTCCGCCGACTCGCCCCGCCTTGATGTTGATGACCTTGGTCGCGCCGATCTCGATCGCCTTTCGCGCGTCTTCACCGGTGTGGATCGATTCGTCGAGGCAGATCGGCGTGGCGATCTGACGCTGCAGCGTCGCGTGGTCCACAAGGTCGTCGTGCGCGAGAGGCTGCTCGATCATCGTCGGCTTCGTCGGATCGATCCGCTTGAAGAGCCCGACATCCTTGAGCGTGTACGCGGAGTTCGCGTCGAGCATGAAGGCGAGGTTGGGAAAGTTCTTCCGGGTGGCCTCCGCGATCTCGACCTCGAGCCCCGGCTTGATCTTCAGCTTCACGCGCTGGTAGCCGCCCTGTAGTTCGCGGCGGATGGTCTCCATGAGCGCGTCTATCGACGGCTGAATGCCGATCGCAACACCGCACAGGATCCGGTCCCGCGTTCCGCCGAGGAGCGCCGAAAGCGGCTTGTTCGCGCGCTTGGCGAAGAGATCCCACACCGCCATTTCCACGGTCGCTTTTGCCATGCGGTGCTCACGAATCCACGCGAGCTTGCGGTCGACGTCATCGGCCGAGGCGAGGTCCGCCTTGAAGAGCTCCGGGAGGATGAACTCCTCGAGCGCATAGAGGACGGTGCCCCACGTCTCGCCGGAGTACCACGGGAGCTCTCCCGCGACGCTCTCACCCCATCCGACCGCGCCTTCGGACTCGACGCGGCACAGCACCCTTGTCATGTGGGTCTCGCGCGCGCCGCTCGTCTCGTACGCGTTCTTCAGCGGAAGGCGCACGACGAAGAGCTCGACTCGTTCCAGCTTCATGCGTCGTCCGGGTCGAGCGTGAGATCGCGGCGCGGCTGGGGCACCAGCAGGTACGCGCAGCGGCCATCGGCCCCGCGCAGGAACTCGACCGCCGCGTAGCCCTCGCCGAACGCGCGCTCGAAGGCGCCGCGCCCGGCGAGTCGCCACTCGAGGGCGAGCTTCGCATCGCGCGCTTTCAGTTCCTGGAACGCGCGGGGGATCTCGACAAGAAGATGCGACGCGTCCTTCGTCTCGGAGAGCGCGCCGGGACGATCGCCGTCGGCGCGAAGGAGGTACGCGACCCCCTCGCGCTCCGCGTCTTCGAGCGACGCCGATGTGTCTTCGCCGCGAAGACGCTTGTATGTGCGGTCGTGTCCGATCGGCCACTCGACGTAGATGCGATCGGACGGAAGGCCTTGATTCAACTTATCGGGCATCGCGCCGTAGAAGTCCCGGTGATAGGTGCGGGTGTACGCGCCGAGCTTCCCGAAGTTGAAGCGGGCGTTGCGCGCTTCGACCGGGTCCATCGTCCACGCGACGATCTCGATGCCCTGGTCCAGGCAGTGATCGCGCTGCGCCTCCTTGAGCTGTAGCGCAAGCCCGCTCCCCCGATACGGATCGCGAACGGCGAGCATGTGCGAATGGTGCCTGAAGTGGTAGTCGACGATCCCGAGGAATCCGAATACGAAGCCCGCGGGCCTGGGGTCCTCCGGCGCATAGCCAAGCGCGACGAACCCGCCGTTGTGCACGACGGCGAGCATGAGCTGCGGATGGACGACCACGTCGCCACTCCAGGTCTCCTCCTGCAGCGGGACGGTGGCCGCGCAGCCGACGATGTCGTGGGCCACCTCGATCCGGAATTCGGGCATGGATATTGAGTATCGGCTAGCATCCCGCCCGTGCCGACCACGAGCATCGACTTCCTGAAGCGGGTCGCCATGTTCGAGGACCTCGATCAGCGCTCGCTCGAGGCCATCGCGAACGCCGCCGTGGAGCAACGGTACGAACCGGGGCAGGAGATCGTTCGGCAGGGCGACACTGGCGTCGGCGCCTTCATCATCCGGTCGGGCAAGGTCGAGATCGTCCAGGATCGCGAAGGCAAGGAACAGAAGATCGCCACGCTCGGTCCCGGCGATGTCTTCGGCGAGATGGCGCTCCTCGATGAGTTTCCACGTTCGGCGACCGTTCGTGCGGTCGAGCCGACCACCGCGCTCGGGATCCAGCGCTGGCACTTCCGAGGGATCCTCGAGAGCCATCCACAGATCGCTCTGGCGTTGTTGCCGATGCTGACGCGCCGGATCCGCAACGCCGAAGGCAGATCGCCGGAGGCCGCCCGGCACTAGAGCGCGGCCAAGGGGAGGCGCACCATGGGCGACGAGCAACGCAACAAGGACATCGTCCGCACAGTCGAACAGCTCTGGATCGACGAGAAGCTCGATCAGCTCGATCAGTACTTTGCCCCGAACGATCATTCACACGACCGGCCGCCGTTCCTTCCGCAGGGCCTTGCCGGAGCGAAGATCGCGCATCAGGGGTCCATGAAGTCCTTCAAGGACCGCAAGCTCGAGATGAAGGACCTCTTCGCCGAGGGTGACAAGGTCTTCGTCCGCAGCTCGTTCAGCGCGCAGTACATGGGCGGCGTGCCGGGCATCGCGGCACCGGAGGGTGGGACGCCGATCAAGGACATCGAATCGTGGTCGGTCTACCGGCTCAAGGACGGCAAGATCGTGGAGCACTGGGGCCTGAACGACGGCTTCGCGATCGCCATGCAGGCCGGAGCCCTCGAGATGCCGCAGATGGAAGCGCCAGCCGGCCGTTAGCGCCCGATAACGCTAGCCTCCCCGCGATGCCGCGGCTCGTCGAGTGCGTTCCGAACGTGAGCGAAGGCCGCCGCGGCGACGTCATCGACCGCCTGGCCGACGCGATCCGCGGGACCGAAGGCGTTCGTCTCCTGGATCGCACGAGCGACGTAGATCACAACCGCTCGGTGTTCACGTACGCGGGCGAGCCCGACGCCGTTGTGCGTGCGACGCACGCGCTCATTGACCTCGCGTACCGCGAGGTCGACATGAACACGCATAAGGGCGAGCACCCACGCCTCGGCGCGGTCGACGTTGTGCCGTTCATTCCGCTGGCGGGCGTGACGATGGAAGAGTGCGTCGAGCTCGCGCACCGATTCGGCCGCGAAGTCGCCGAGCGTCACCAGGTGCCGGTCTATTTCTACGCGAAGGCGGCGAAGACGCCCGAGCGCGTGCGGCTTCCGGATATTCGCAAGCCCGAGTACGAAGGGCTCGCGGCGCTCCTCGAGACGACCCATGTCCCGGACGCGGGACCGAAGCGCATGCACCCGACGGCCGGCGCGATCGTCGTCGGCGCGCGTCCGTTCCTCATCGCGTTCAACATAGAGCTCGATTCGACGGATCTGAAGCTTGCGCAGCAGATCGCGAAGGCGATCCGCGAATCGTCCGGCGGTCTTCCGGCGGTGCAGGCGAAGGGCTTCATGCTCACCGACCCGCTGCGCGCGCAGGTCTCGATGAATTTGCTCGATCACACCGTCACGTCGCTCGCGACCGTGTGGCGTGAGGTGGAGACGCGCGCGATGGCGGCCGGGGTGAAGGTGCTGCGCGGCGAGCTCATCGGCCTGATCCCGCTGGACGCGGTGCTGCAAGTGGCGGCCGACTCGCTGCGGCTCGACGGCTTCACGAGGGATCGAGTCATCGAGAGCCACTTCCTGGAATGACCGCGGCGGACCTCGTCCTTCACGGCGCGCGGTTGCTGACGCTGGCGCCGCTGAAGGAGGAGCGTCCCCGCGTCGGGCCGGCAGCCGGCGACGTCGGCGCGATGATGAACGGCTTCGTCGCCTCACGAGACGGAGCGATCGTAGCGACGGGACACGGGAGCGCGCACCAAATGGTCGAGCGGGTGGACGGCGCGATCGACGTCGATGTGCAGGGCCGCGTCGTCATGCCCGGCTTCGTCGATCCACACACGCATCTCTGCTACGCGGGCGAGCGCTGGGAGGAGTTCGCCAGCCGTCGGAGCGGCGCGGACTACCTCGCGGTCCTGGCCGCGGGCGGAGGGATCCACGCGACCGTCCGCGCGACGCGGGACACCAGCGACGACCAGCTCCTCACGTTGCTCATGCGGCGCATCGGCGACGCCGCCGAGCTCGGCACAACCACGATCGAGGTGAAGAGCGGATACGGCCTCGACCCTGACGAGGAGCTGCGGCAGCTCCGCCTTCTCGCACGGGCGAAGGCGGACGCGCCCATCGACGTCGCGGTCACCTACCTGGCCGCGCACGCTCTGCCCGCGCCCTACGCCGACGATCGCAAGCGGTTCATCCGTGAGGCGACAAAGGCTGTTGCCACGGTCGCCAATGAGAACCTCGCGGAAGCTGTCGACGCGTTCGTCGAGAAAGGCGTGTTCGACGTCGACGACGTCCGCCCGCTTTTCGCCGCCGCGAAGAAAGCCGGGCTCGCCGTGACGATGCACGCCGACCAGCTGAACGACGTCGGCGCCGCTGCGTTCGCGGCGCGCACGCACGCGCGGTCGGCTGATCACGTGGCCCACGCGTCGGCAGACGGCATCCGTGCGCTCGCGCGCGCGGAGGTGCCCGCGGTCCTCCTACCCGGAAGCGCGTTCTTCGTCGGGTACCCGCCGCCCGAGGCGCGCCGGTTCGTAGCCGCGCGCGTTCCCGTCGCGCTCGCTTCCGACCACAACCCCGGGACCTCGCCGCTCGAGGGGATGCCCACCGCGATCGCGCTCGGCGTCACCCTCTGTGGGCTCACTCCCCACGAAGCGATCGTCGCGGCGACGATCAATGCCGCTCACGCGCTCGGTCGCGGCGGCCGCGTGGGGGCGCTCGTGGCCGGGCGGCGCGCGGACATCGTGGTGCTCGACACCGACGACGAGCGTGAGCTCGCCTACCGCATGGGCGCCCCGCTCATTGCGGAGGTGTACGCCGCCGGGAGGCGCATCGCCTAGCGAGGGCTAAACTCCGCGCCGTGGCTGACCCGCGCGTAGACCGACTGCGCTCCGTCCCGCTTTTTGGGAGCTGCTCCGACAAGGAGCTCGCGTTCATCGCCTCGCGCGCGGACGAGGTGGATATCCCGGCGGGACGCGTGCTCACCGAGAAGGGCAAGAGCGGCGGGGACTTCTTCATCATCCTCGAGGGCAAAGCCGAGGTCGAAGCCGGTCAGGGCAAGCGCACTCTCGGCCCGGGGGATTTCTTCGGCGAGATCGCGCTCATCGACAACGGACCACGCACCGCGACGGTAAAAGCGGCGACGCCGATGCGCTGTCTCGTCCTCGGACACAGCCAGTTCCGGGACGTGCTCCACCAGAACGGAGAGATCGCGGTCAAGATCCTTCGCGCGGTGACCGAACGACTCCGCGCCGCCACCCCGCTACCCACCGGCTAGCGTTACGCTCCGCCTGCGGCGTGCACGCCAAGGAGGTATCGCGACCGCATGAGTGATCGCGTCGCCATCTACCCCGGTTCCTTCGATCCGCCGACGAATGGCCACGTCGACATCGTCGAGCGCTCCGCGCGCCTCTTCGATCGCGTGGTCGTCGGCGTTGGGCGCAACCTCGCGAAGAAGACGGTCTTCACTGCGGACGAACGCATCGACCTGATGCGCGAGGCCTGCGCGAAGCAGCGGAACGTCGAGGTCCGCCCGTTCGACGGGCTGCAGGTCGAGTTCGCGAAGGCTAGTGGCGCGAGCTTCATCGTGCGCGGGATCCGCGCGCTGTCGGACTTCGAGTTCGAGTTCGAGATGGCGAACATGAATCGCTCTCTCGCCCCCGAGATCGAGATGGTCTATCTCATGACCGCGCCGGAGTTCCTCTTCATCTCCGCCTCGCGCGTGAAGGAGCTCGCGGCCTTCGGCGCTCCGATCGACAAGTACGTCCCCGCAAACGTCGCGAAGCGCATGAAGGCGATGGGAAAGCGCGGCATGCGCACCGGGGCGACGGAAGCGAAGGACTAGTGACCACGCTGCTCGCAGCGGACGTTGGAAACACCAACGTCGTCCTTGGCGCATACGACGGTGCGAAGCTCATCGCGACCTGGCGCACCGCGACGCGCCAAGACCAGACCGAGGACGAGCTCGCCGTGATGGTCGACGCCCTTCTCGGTCGCGAGGATCTCTCGCTCGACGACGTCGACGCCCTCGTTCTCGGCTCGGTCGTGCCGCCGCTCACGGCCGCGTTCACCCGCCTCGCGGAGCGCTATCTCGATCGGCCCGCGCTCGTCGTCGGTCCCGGCGTGAAGACCGGCGTTCGGCTGCGCGTCGACAACCCGTCGGAGGTCGGCGCGGATCGCATCGCGAACACGCTCGCCGCGCACCGCCGGTACGGCGGACCGGCGATCGTCGTCGACTTCGGGACCACCACGAACTTCGACGTCGTGAGCGCCGAGGGCGACTTTCTGGGAGGCGCCTTCGCGCCGGGCCTGGAAGTCTCGGCCGAGTCGCTCTTCGGGCGCGCCGCGCGACTGTTTCGGGTCCCGCTGACGCCGCCTGCGAACGCGATCGGGAAGAACACCGCCGATTGCCTGCGCTCGGGGATCGTCTTTGGCTACGTCGGGCTGGTCGAGGGTCTGCTCGCGCGACTCATTGCGGAGCTGGGGTCCACGCCACCGCACGTTCTCGCGACCGGGGGCCTGGCCGCCACGATCGCACCGCTCACCAAGGGCATCGAGCGGGTCGATGAGGACCTTACCCTCGAGGGGCTCCGCCTTCTATGGGAGCTGAACGCGTGACGCGCGTCAACGGCCGCTTCGTCGTGCTCGCCGTGACGGGCTCGATCGCCGTGTACAAGATGGTCGAGCTCGCGCGTCGACTGGTGCAGGCGGGCGCGACGGTCCAGGTCGTCATGACGAGGAGCGCGGCCGAGTTCGTCACTCCACTGACGTTCCAGGCCCTCACGTACCGGCCGGTCGAGATCGAAATGTTTTCGCTGGGGGACGAGCGCTCCGCGGGGCACGTCGCAATGGGTCGCCAGGCGGACGTCGTTGTCGTGGCGCCCGCCACCGCGCATGTGGTCGCGCGCCTCGCGCACGGATTTTCCGACGACCTTCTCGCGACAACCGTGCTCGCGACCTCGGCACCGGTCATCGTGGTGCCGGCGATGGAAACGCACATGTGGCAGAACGCGGCAACGCAGGCGAACATCGCCGCGCTACGCGCGCGGGGCGTTCGCGTGGTCGACCCCGAGACCGGACCACTCGCGTCAGGCGACATCGGCCCGGGCCGGCTCGCGTCGCTGGAGCGGATCGAGGCCGCGATAGACGACGCGCTCGGCCTGTCTCACGGACTCGCCGGGCGCTCGGTCGTCGTCACCGCCGGTCCCACGCTCGAGGCGATCGATCCGGTGCGCTTCATCTCGAACCGCTCCAGCGGCAAGATGGGCTACGCGATCGCGGCCGCCGCGCGCGACGCGGGCGCGGAGGTGACCCTCATCACCGGCCCGACGGCCCTCGTCCCCCCGGCCGGCGTGCGAACGTTTCCCGTCGAGAGCGCCGACGACATGAAGGACGCGATCCTCGCGCAGCTGCCCCGCGCAGACGCGGTGATCATGGCGGCCGCCGTCGCCGATTACCGCCCGATCGAGCGCGCAACCAAGAAGATGAAGAAGAAGGACCTCGGCAACGAGATGAGGATCCGTTTGACCGAGAACCCGGACCTCCTCAAAGCCATCGTCGCGGCGCGCCGGCCGGGCACGATCGTCGTGGGCTTCAAGGCCGAGACCGGCGACGCGACAGCCGAGGCGAGCCGGATGCTCCGCGACAAGAATCTCGACCTCGTCGTCGCGAATGACATCGCCGCCCCGCAGGCGGTTTTCGGATCCGACGACGACGAGGTCGCGTTCGTCAGCGCGGACGGCGTGGAGCGGCTGCCGCTCCTGAAGAAGACCGAGGTCGCGAGGCGGCTGGTCGCCAAGCTCGCGGAACGCCTCGCTCGATGACCGACGAGCCGTCGCTTCAAGAGCTCGGGGCGCGGCTCAAGAAGCTCGATACCCCGATCCGAATCTGGCGCGAGGGGCGCGACCGGGCGTTCTCGGCGACCTTTGACCCCAAGGGGGGAAAGCTCTCGACGCTGATGGGCCGCCTTCCGCAGGCTGCCGGCGCCGCCGCCGCGGTGGGCGCGGGGCCGCGCGATGAAGTGTTCGCCATCTTCGATGAGACTTGCGATTTGTACGCGCGGTCCGACCCGGGGCTTTGCGCCAGCATCCGAGGGATCGTCCACGAACGAGAGGCACGGACTCTTCTCGAGGCCTACGTGTATCACGCATCGGAGGTACTGAAGCAAGGTGGCCGGCCCGAGTGGCTCGAACGAGGGGTCGCGGCGGCATCGATCGAGGATCGAGGCTCCGACTATCGCGACTGGCTCGTGTCAGTCGGTGGCCTGTACTTGAGCGCGCACGCCGCCCGCGTTGATCCGACCCCAGTGCTCAAGCGGATCGCGGAGAGGTCCAGTCCGGAAACTCGCGACTTGCTCGACAGATTCGAGGACACCGCATATTTCATGACGTCGATCCTGCCGCAGCTCCATTAACCTCGCGCGATGCCGGTGGAGTGGGTCACGTTCGACTGCTACGGGACGCTCATCGACTGGGAGCGGGGGATCACCGACGCGCTTCTCCCGCTGCTGCCCGCGGGAACCGACCGGCGTGCGCTCGCGGAGTGGTACATCGAGATGGAGGCGCAGTTCGAGGCCGAAAGCTTCCATCTCTACCGGGACGTACTCGATCGCGTCGGCCGCCGCGTCCTCCGCTCGCTCGACGCGCCGATTCCCGAGGACCAGCCCTCGCCGCTCCCCTCGTCGTTGGCCGATTGGCAGCCGTTTCCTGAAGTCCGCTCCGCCCTCCGCGCCCTCGTGGATCAGGGCCGGTACCTGGCGATCCTGTCGAACGTAGACAAGGATCTGCTCGAGCTCTCGATCGGCCGCCTCGGCATCCGGCCCGACCTCGCGATCACCGCGGAGGAGGCCCGCAGTTACAAGCCGGCGCTCGGGCATTGGCGCCGTTTCCTCCAGCGGAGCGGCGCATCGGCCGAGCGGACCGTGCACGTCGGCGCGAGCCAGTTCCACGACATGCGCCCGGCCGCCGCGCTCGGATTTCGGACCGTCTTCATCGACCGGCACGGCGAGACCCTCGAGACCTCACCGACGCGCGTGCTTCGCGACCTCACGACGCTCCCCGACGTCATCAGCGAACTCGCGGCGAGCTGACACGTGCACGAACTTCGTCGTCGCGATCTCCTTCTGATCGCTCTAACCTTCGCCGCGGGTTCTGTCGACGCGGTCGCGCTGCTTCGGCTCGACGTGTTCACCGCGGTCATGACCGGCAACATCGTTTTGCTCGGTCTCGCTATCGGACAGGGCGCGTTCGGGAACGCGCTGCGCTCGGTCGTGGCCCTGGTCGCCTACGGCATTGGCGTCGTCGTCGCCGCACGGATCGTCGGTGCCGTCGCGATCGAGACGCATTGGTCGCCGAAGGTGACGCGTGCGCTCGCGGTCGAGTGGGTGCTTCAACTCGCATTCCTGATCGGCTGGCTGTTCACCGGAGCGAACCCCGACGGCGTCAGCGCCGCGGCGCTCATCGCGTTCTCCGGCCTAGCGATGGGCATTCAGGCCGCGACCGCCCGCGCTCTTGCACCCGGCATGTCGACGACCTATGTCACCGGAACGCTGACGGGTCTTCTGAGCGAGCTGAGCGCTCTCGGCTCTGTCAGCGGTGATCGCCTCCGCCGCGCCTCGATCGTCGTCGCGCTCGCGTTCGGTGCGGTGGCTGGCGCACTGGCCCTGAGCACGGTGCCGCTGCTCGCGCCGGCGATCCCGCTCGTCGTGGTCGGCGCGGTGGTCGTGGTCGCCGCGACTCGCTTTCGCTAGTGCGTCTACCGCGCATCGTCGAGCCGCTTCGTCACCGTGACTTCCGTCTGCTCTGGGCCGGTCAGACCATTTCGACGCTTGGCACCGCGGTGCACGGCGTCGCCATTCCGTGGCAGGTGCTGTTGCTCACCGGCTCCGCCGTCCAGCTCGGCATCGTCGTGGCGATCTCGTCGTTCTCGCTCCTCGTGTTCGCTCTCATCGGCGGTGTCGTGGTCGACCGCGTCCCACGCAGAACGGTGATCCTCGCGAGCGACCTGATAAGCGGCGTGGTGGTCGCGCTCCTCGCAACGCTCAGCGCGACCGGCCTGCTACGTATCGAGCACCTCTACGTGTTCGCATTCGTCCTCGGTGCGTCTTTCGCGTTCATGTTGCCGGCGATGCAGGCGATCCTCCCCGAGCTCGTCCCGCAGGCGATCCTCGTTCAGGGCAACGTGCTGCGCGGATTTCAACGCCAGCTGGGACGCGTTGCCGGTCCAGCCTTGGGCGGCGTGGTCGTCGGCGTTTTCGGTCCCGCGCCCGCGTTCGCGATCGATGCGTTCACCTTCCTGTTCAGTTTCGGGCTGCTGTTGGCGATGCGCGCGACGCCGCCGATGGTTGCTGAGCGACGGAGCTTCGTCGCGGAGATCCTCGAGGGCCTGCGCTTCACGTTCTCCCTGACGTGGCTCTGGGTGACGATCTTCGGTTTCGCGTTGATCGTCGCGGCGTTCTTCGCGCCGTGGATCGTCGCCTTGCCGATTCTCGTACGCGATGTACTTGGCGGCGACGCAACGATGTTCGGCGCGATCAATTCGGCGCTGGCAGTCGGGGAGGTGATCGGCGGCGTCACCGTCGCCCAGATGCGGGTCCGCCGTGCGGGCGTCGCGATGTATCTGTACACAGCGGCTGAGGGAGTCGCGATGGTCGCGATCGGGCTCTTCACGTCGATCGCCACGCTCTTCATCGCCGCGGCGATCATCGGCGTCACTTTCGTCGGCTTCGGTGTGCTTTGGGAGACGGCGCTCCAGCGGCACGTCCCGAGAGAGCTGCTCGGACGCGTCTCGAGCGTTGACCTGTTCGGTGCGCTCCTGCTCGGGCCGGTCGCGCCGATCGTAGGAGGCGTCCTTGTCGCGACGGTCGGGCCGCAGCCGCTCTTTCTTTGGGGCGGGGTCTTTGTCGTTGCGTTTGGTTTCGCCGGGCTCCTGCTGCCGTCCATCCGCGATCTGGAATGAATCGTGCGAGATACCCGCGCGCGCTACGATTGCGGTGACGCCGGGACCGGTCCGTAGCCGGCCTGGACGGAGGTTCGAAGTGAGCGACCAGTTCGGCGGCGCAACCGCGCCGGCTCTGAAGAAAGTCACCGTCCCCGACCTCGTCGCGATGAAGCGCGACGGCAAACGCATCACGATGATGACCGCATATGACGCGGCGTTCGCGCGCCTCGTCGATCACGCGGGCATCGACGTCATCCTCGTCGGCGATTCGCTCGGCATGGTGGTCCTCGGATATCCGACGACCGTGCCGGTGACCATGGACGACATGGTCCGCCACGCGGCCGCGGTCTCGCGCGGCGCCACGCGGCCGCTCCTCATCGGCGACATGCCATTCGGCTCGTACCAGGCGAGTCCGTCCGATGCCCTTCACAACGCGGCGCGGTTCCTGAAAGAGGCGGGCATGGATGCGATCAAGGTCGAAGGCGGCGCCGAGGTCGTCGAGACCGTGCGCACCCTTACCGCCAACGGTATCGCCGTCATGGGGCACGTCGGCCTCACGCCGCAGCGTGTGGCGCAGCTCGGCGGCTTCAAGGTGCAGGCGAAGACCGCGCGCGCGGCGCGGCGTCTCATCGACGACGCCCTTGCGCTCGAGGACGCCGGCGCTTTCTCGATCGTGCTCGAAAGCGTTCCGGCGCCGGTCGCGGCGCTCGCGACGCAGCGCCTTGGGATCCCGACCATCGGGATCGGGGCGGGCGTGGATTGCGACGGTCAGGTACTCGTCCTCCACGACGTGCTCGGCCTCTACGGAGAGTTCAAGCCGAAGTTCGCCAAGCGGTACGCCGATATCGGCGCGGCGGTGACGAACGCGCTTCAGGAATTCGACCGCGAGGTCCGCGACGGCACGTTCCCGACCGCGGAGCACAGCTTCACGATGAAGGAGAGCGAGCTGCTCTCGCTGCAGCGGAGCCTGGCACAACAGAAAGCATCCTGATGCGCGTCGCGATCCTGGGCATGGGCGCGATCGGCCACGTCATGGCTCGCGCTCTCGAAGGACGCGCCGAGCTCGTGAAGATCGATCGCACGAACGCGCCGCTCCGCGATGGCGAGGCGCCCGTCGATGCGGCGATCGTGACGACGAAGACGCCCGGTACGTCGTGGGCCGCAGAGATCGCCGCGAAGATCCTCGCACCCGATGGCGTGGCGCTCACGATCCAGAACGGCCTCGGCAATTACGAGACGCTCGTCGAACACGTCGGCCATCCGCGGGCGGCCGTCGGTGTGATCTACGTCGGCGCGCAGCTCGTGAACGGAGAGCTTCGCGCGACCGGGGCTGGCAAGGTCGAGCTCGGCCGGCCCACGGCGACGACCTCGCGCATGAAGCTCGATGAGCTCGGCCGACTTCTCCGCGAGGGGGGCATGGATGTCACCGTCGTCGACGATGCATGGCCCGCCGTCTGGCGCAAGGTCGTGACGAACGCGGCGGTCAACCCGCTCACGGCGCTCATCCGTCGCACGAACGCGGAGCTTCTCGCGGACGCGCCTGCGTCGCGGGTCGCGGACTGCCTCGCGCGCGAGGTCGCGCGGGTCGCGACAGCGTCGGGGGTACGGATCGGCGAGGAGGAAGCGGTGAAGCAGTGGCGCGCCATGGCGGCGCTCACCGGTGCGAATCGCTCGTCGATGCTCCAGGACGTCGAGGCTGGTCGACCGACGGAGATCGACGCGATCTCAGGGGCGGTCGCGCGCGAAGGCGAGCGCCGTGGCGTCGCCGCCCCGCTCAATCAGGCGATGACGCTCCTAGTGAGATCGATCACGAACGGCAACCCATAAGAACGGCGGCGCTGACAATCTCCGATCGTGATCAAGCGTCCGACTCGCGAGGAGCTCGCGGCAACGTGCGAGCGGCTCAGGGCGAACTATCAGGAGCGCTTCGGCAAGTTCGGTGGAAGTTTCGATTGCTGGGCGAACGGCGCCCAGATCGCTGGTGAGGCCGCGTTTGGTGGATCGGTGGGGCCGATGTGCGGAGCCGCGGTTCGCTACGCGCGACGAACTGGGTGGCATGGCCTTTTCGGTCGCCTGGTCTCCTTCAAAACCCTCGAAGACGCCGAGCTTGAACTAAGCAAGGAGCTCGACGTGGTTCTCGAGAAACTTGCGTCGGGCGAACGGCCTCGAATTTTCGGAGGAATCTAGACCTTGCTCTACGCGGAACCTTCCGAGGCTGGCCGGCGTTAGATGGTCATGCGCGTCTGGCGGCCTCTCCTCCTAATCGTCCTCGCGGCCGCGTGCGGCGGCGCGGTCGGTGCACCCGGGCCGTCGTCGACGCTCCCGCCTGAGGCGCGCGGGTCCCTCGAGCAGATCTACGTCGACGGCCACGCCTACACGCTCCAGGTCGACCTGTATCGCGACCTGATGCCGGGTCCCGCTCCGACACCCAAACGCGGTGTCGGCGGCACGATCTTCCTGACCCCGGACGCCCAGAGCGATCCCCCTGCGGGAATGCGCGCGGACAAGGCGTGGCTGGTGAACGGCGCCGAGATCTGGGAGACCGTGCCGCAGGCGCTACAGACCTTCGCGGTCGATCGCCAGCATCACCTGTCATTGAGTGTCCGCGACGGACCGACCTGGGACGCCGGGGCGAAGGTCGACGTCGTGCTCCAGTTCAGCACGTCGAGCGGCACCTACTTCATCCAGCACCGCGGCGCTCAGGTCATCGGAGCGCTTTAGCGCGCGAAGCGCCGCCCGATCACGAGTGAAACGGCTGACATCGCGACGAACGCGATCCCGATCCAGCTGAATGCGCTCCCGATGCCGATCCCTTGGGCGAGGAAACCGAAGAGCGGCGCACCGATCCCGCCGACGTGCGCGTTCACCAGGTAGTACGCGCCGAGCACGGTCGCGCGGCGGCCGGCGGGCGCGCTGTCCATGACGAGCGTCTCTGTGACCGTCGAACGCATCGACCAGAGAAGGCCGAACACCACGAGCGCGACAAGAAGCCCTTCGTTCGGAACGACGGTGACCGCGTAGACCGCGGGCCCCATGAGCGCGAGGCCTCCGAGCATCACGCGCCGCCGCCCGAAACGGTCTGAAAGCCAGCCCCCGAGGGGCGCGCCAATGACGCCGACGAGCTGGGGCACGCCAAAGAAGACCGCTGCGAGCGCCGGCGAGAGGCCGCGCGCGTCGACCAGGTAGAGGGCGAGGAACGCGAGGAGCGCGGCGATGCCGAACTGGAACGCGATCGAGAGCGAGACGACCGGCCCGACGTCGCGGAAGACGCGCCCGATCTCGCGGAAGGCCGCGAACCGGTCGCCATTCGGCGCGGTGCGTTCCTGGACGCGCGGAGCGACGAACCAGAGGAGCGCGCCGAACACGATCGGCGCGATCGCGAACCAGATGTACGGCGTGCGCCACGTGCCCGTCGTCGTCGCGAGCAGTCCGGCGAGGGCGGGTGCCGCGAAGAACGAGAGATGGCCGCCGGTGATGTGGATGCCCATCGCCGTTCCGCGCACTCGCGGCGAAAACGAGCGCGCGATGAGCGCCGCGGCCGGACCGTGGTACGACCCCGACACGATCCCGAGCAGGACGAGAAGCGCGAGCAGCTGCCAGTACGAGCCCGCCGTCGCGAGGGCCACGCTGGCCGCGCCCATGAGGAACAGCCCACCCACGATCACGACACGCGAGCCGATGCGGTCGGCGAGCATGCCCCACGGCGCGTTGGCGAGCCCCGCCGCGATCGAGAAGGCCGAGACGGCGAACCCGCTCTCGGCGTAACTGAGCGCGAACGCGTCGCGGATCAGCGGCAGCAGCGGATTGAGAAGCGAGTTCGTGACGTGATGAGAGAAGTGCGCCGCCGTGATCGTTCCGAGGAGGGCCTGGCCGCGCCGCTCCTTGAGCGAGAGCTCCTCGACCGCGGGCTCGGCCGGAACGGCCATGGCTTCTTCGGCGATAGTCGTCACGCGACGTCCTCCAGCGCGACACCGAGGAGGGCGTTGTCGATGAGCCGCGCCTTGCCGACCCGCGCCGCCAACGAGACGACCGCGCGCTCGGCGGGTTGCTCCAGCTCCTCCAGAGTCAGCGGGTCGGCCACCGACACATATTCGAGCGCAACGCCGGGCACTGCCGTGTCGCGACGGACGCGGTCGCGCAACTTCGCCGGGTCACGCTCGCCCCGAGACCACTCCTCTTTCACAGCGAGCAACGATCGCGACAGCGCGAGCGCGGTCTGGTGGTCGTTCGCCGAGAGATAGCGGTTGCGCGAGCTCATCGCAAGACCGTCGGGGTCGCGCACCGTCGGGCAGCCGGCGACGTGCACGCCGAGGCGCAGGTCGCGGCTCACGGTCTGGATGACGCGGAGCTGCTGAAAGTCCTTCTGGCCGAAGTACGCGACGTCCGGCCGGACGATCGCGAAGAGCTTCGTCACCACCGTCGCGACGCCGACGAAATGGCCCGGCCGCGCGGAGCCCTCGAGACGCGCGGCGATCGGGCCGGGCTGAACGCGTGTCGCGTCGCCGGACGGATACATCTCGTCCACGGTCGGGGCGAAGACCATCGCGGCGCCGAGCCGCTCGCACATTGCGAGGTCGGCCGATTCATCGCGCGGGTAGGCGGCGAAGTCCTCGTGAGGCCCGAACTGGGTGGGATTCACGAAGATCGAGACGACCGCGAGATCGTTCTCGACCACCGCCCGCTCGACGAGCGACGCGTGCCCGGCATGGAGCGCGCCCATGGTCGGAACGAGCCCCATCCTGGCCTCGGGCGACCCGGCGCGAAATGCACGGGCCTCTGCGACGGAGCGAAGGACCTTCAACCAGCGGCAGTATCGACCGCAGCGTTTCGTTTCGCCTGGTACGCCGGGATCGTCGCTATCGGTGGGCGCTCGACGTCGATGATGTCGTGCATCTCGAGGTGGAGCTTTCCGTCGCGGGCAGCGATGAGCTTCATCGTGAAGTTCGCCTCCTCGAGAAGGTTGGTCCCGTGCGCCTCGCCCGCCCGTTTGATCGCGACCTGGAGGACCTC
This sequence comes from Chloroflexota bacterium, assembly GCA_038040345.1. Classification (GTDB taxonomy): domain Bacteria; phylum Chloroflexota; class Limnocylindria; order P2-11E; family P2-11E; genus 3-1-20CM-2-70-9. Next base: position 85,090 of record JBBPIQ010000001.1, on the reverse strand, counting down.
GAAGCTCATCTTCGATAGCGCATAGAGCGACTGGTTGCGGTGGATGCGCTGTTTCATGTCGACCTGCCCGATCGCGGCGAGACCCGCGCGCTGCAGCGTGTCCACGAGGAGTCCCGTCTCCACGCCGTAGCCGGTGAAGAACGGCAGCTGCTCGAGCAACGTTCTTCGCCCGGCCTGCTCTCCCGAAAGCGGCTGCACGATCCCCGAAAGCTCCGGAAAAAAGAGATTCAGGATCGGGCGCGCGGCAAGCTCGGTGACGCGCCCGCCGCCGGTGGCCTGCAGGTCGTCGCCGATGTGGAGCGGTCGCTGGTAGAACGCCTTCACGAACTGGAGGTCGGGCCGCATGAGCAGTGGCCCGACGATGCCGTAGACGAACTTCGGGTGCGCGCTCGTGACGTCGGTGTCGATCCACACAACGATGTCGCCGGTGAGGACGTGCAGGCTCTTCCAGAGGGCCTCGCCCTTCCCGCGGTAGCTCCCGGTCTCGGGAAGTATTTCGTCGTGGATGAAGACCGGCACGCCTTCCTCTTCGGCGATCTCACGAGTGCGATCGTCGGAGCGCGAGTCGATGACGACGAGCTCGTCGACGAGCGGGAAGCGCTCCACGAGACGCGAGCGGATCGCGCGGATGACCTTGCGGATGGTCGCCTCCTCGTTGAGCGTCGGCAGCCCGACCGAGACCTTGAGGTTCTGCCTCTCCTTCGCTTCGACGAGCCGCCGCAGGTCGGCGAATTCGGCGGAGCTGAACGTGTTCTCGGCGAACCACTTGTCGACGATGTCGCCGAGCACGCGACTGCGTTCCGCGCGCTCGAGCGGAAGGCGGGTCCGCTCGACGAACATCGGCGAGGCGAGGGGCGCGCTGGTGCGGACGATCAACGCATTGCGGGCGTCAGCGATGAGCCTCTGGCCGACCGGCCCGAGCGGGTCGCGCGCGCCTTCGCGACCGGTCGCACCGAACACGATCGCGTCGTGCTCGGCCAGCTCGTCCCCGATCACCTTTGACGGATCGCCCGATCGCGTGACGAGCCGTTCGACGCGCTCGTCGTACGCACGCTCGCCGAGCAGCTGGTAGAGGGTCGGCGCCTTTCGCCCTCCGTCGCGCTCGGCGACGTGGAGCAGGGTCACCGAGCCGCTATGGGCTTTTGCCAGGGCGATCCCGAGGCGCGCAGCGAGCTGCGCGTAGCGGCCGCCGCGGACCGGGACGAGGATCCGTTTTGAGCGCGCCGGCCGGCCTTTGACCACCGCGAGATCGCACGGCGGTTGGCGCAGGATCGCCTCAATCGTCGTCCCGAGCAGGTCCCATCCCGGTCGGCGCCAGCCGACGAGAAGCAGGTCGGGCCGTTCGGTCGTGCAGGCCTCGCGGATCGCGTCCCAGCCGACGCGGGCGACGGTCACGAGGCTGCGGAGGTGACGTTCGGGAAGCTCGCCCGCCAGCGCGTCCAGCGCGCGGCGCCGAACGCGGGCCTCGGGCTGCGCCGAGGCGAGCGTGGCGTCGCCGGTAACCTCGATGGCTGAGGCGAGGACGACTTCGCCATCCCCGGCCAGCGCGGCAGCCGTCTCGAGCAGGCTGCCCTCGCGCTCGGGATCGCTGATCGCGACGAGGACCTTCACACGATGCCTTCGAGCACGAGTGGGACCACGCGTTCGGCGAGGACGCGCGACCACGCCATGGCGCGCGCTCGTGACCGGAAGCGCGGACCCGGCTGGCCCAACGATCGCTCGACCGCGTCGGCGATGACCTCGCCCGACGCGTCGGGCGGGACGTACGTGGCCGCGTCGCCGGCGAGCGCGCGCAGGGTGGGGAGGTCGCTGCAGACGATGGGCAGGCGGTGCAGCGCCGCTTCGAGCAACGGGATACCAAAGCCTTCGCTCTGGCTCGGCAGCACGAGCGCGTCGGCGAGGGCGTAGAGATCGGCGATCACGCGATACGGGGCTTTCAAGCCGAGCGCGTAAAGAAGATGGACGCCGTCGACGCCCTCGGCGAGCTTCGTCAGCTCGTCGAGGTATTGCGCGTTCGCCGCGTTGTGCGGCCCGGGTGGACCCGTCACGACGAGCATCGCGTCGCGGCCGCGCCCGCGGAGTGCCGCCGTCGCGGCGATGGCCGCCTCGATGCGCTTCCGTCGGGTGAGGCGGGCCGGCAGCACGAGGAGCGGATCGGCGCGGTAGAGGTCGAGGCGCTCCGCGAGGCGCACTCCCGCGGTCGATAGCCCGAGCGCGGCGGCGATGTCCACGCCGTTCGGGATGACCGCGACGCCCTCGCGCTTCAGACCCGCGAGCGCGGCGAGTTGGTCCGCGCGCTCGTCGGACACGGCGACGTAGCGGATGCCCGGGTGCGCCCGGGCGATGAGGCCCCACGGGTCGCCGGGATGTCGTTCGTTCGCGTATTGCGGGTCGGACCACGCGAGGTCGTGCGTCCACGCGATGAGGACACCCGAATGTTCGCGCGCTAGCCGAACGAGCGCTTCCGTCAGCGCCAGGTCCTTGTGCATCGTCATGACGTTGTGCACGACGACCCGGTCCGCCTTGGCGAATATCGGTCGCAGCTTGCGCACCAGTCTCTCGACCAGCGCGTCGTGTGCTTTCGTGCGGTCGCCCTGCGCGAGCGAACGGAAGTCGCGCAGCACACTCTCGTTCCGCGAATCGACCTCGGGGATGCGCGCCAGCCGCACGCCCTTTGGCGCGCGGCCTCGGCCGGCGACGATCGTCACGTCAGCGCCCGCCTCGCGGAGCGCGGTCGCGTGGGCGCCCATGACCTGCTCCACACCGCCGAGGATCGAAGGAGCGGTGTAGTGGACGAGGACGACGCGCGGACGCCGGCGCGTCACGCGGTGGCAGCCGCCCTCGTGACCCGACCGCGACCGCCGGCGATGCGATCGCCGTGCTGGCTCCGCCGAACGCGGAAGGTGACGCGCGAATCGAAGATGCGCATGTCGCGAACGTCGATGCGATCGAGCCACGCCGGAAGCGCGGGGTCGAGCAAGAGGCGCTGCGTGTTCAGGTCCGGCTGCATCCCGAGCAGCGCGCGGAGGCAGAGGAAGACCATCCCCGCGGACCACGCCTGTGGGATGCACGACACGAGATAGTCGGCGGGTCGCGCTGAGAACCGCAGGTCGCGCTGGAAGCCGCACCAGAGCTCGGGGAGCTGCGAGTTGGGGAAGCGGCGGCCGGCCTCGATCAGCGCGCCCACCACCTCGGCCGCCTCCTCGCGCTTACCGTATCGCGCGAAGCCCTGGACGATGAGCGAGTTGTCGTGCGGCCACACCGATCCGTTGTGGTAGCTCATCGGGTTGTACGTCGGGTACTTGCTCGAGAGCGTTCGGATGCCCCAGCCGGTGTACATGTCGAGCTCCATGAGCCGCCTCGTCACCGCGGCGCCGTGCTCCGGGCTGGCGATCCCGCACCAGAGGGCATGGCCGGCGTTGCTCGTGACGGCCGGGACCTGCTTCTTGTCGCCGTCGAGCGCCTGGGCGTAGCACTGCTCCGCTTCCATCCAGAAGTCGCGTTCGAAGCGGGTCTGCAGCTCTTTCGCCTCGCCGCGCAGGCGATCGGCGCGCGTCCGGTCGCCGTCGATCTCGTAGAGGTCGGCCACGCCCATCTTCGCCGCGTACACGTAGGCCTGGACCTCGACGAGCGCGGCCGGAAGCTTGGACCACTTCCCGTCGGGGTCCGAGAGCGAATGCGCCGAGTCCTTCCACCCCTGACTGCGCATCTCGCCTGGCCGGTGCCCGTATTCGACGTACCCGTCTTTGTCAGGGTCGCCGTAGGTGTCGCACCAGGTGAGCGCGCGCTCCGCAGCTGGAAGCAGATCGCGCCAGAGCGCGCGATCGGCGGTCCATTTCACGGCCTCGGCAAACACGAGCGCGAAGAGCGGCGTCGCGTCGACCGACCCGTAGTACGGGTGGTGCGGCACCTCGCCGAGCCGCGCGAGCTCCCCGCGGCGGAGCTCGTGGAAGATCTTCCCGGGCTCCTCCTCGGTGAAGTCGTCGACCTTGTGACCCTGATAGCTCGCGAGAAGGCGAAGCGTCCCGCGCGCGATATCGGGATTCCACCCAAGCGTCTGGTACGCGGAGATCAGGCCATCGCGGCCGAAGGGCACCGCGTACCACGGGATCCCCGCGGTGGGGTACGGGCCGCTCGGGTGGAACTCGAGGAGGGCGCGCAGGTCGAGCGCGCTCCGCGTGATGAGACCCTCGTCGAGCACCTCCGAGCTCGTCGTGTAGCGGGCGCATGAGCGCAGGAATCGCAGGTAGCGCGCGTTGAGCGCGTCGATCGCGTCGTCGAAGCGGTCCGGGGACGCCGCCGGAGCGGCGCCGTCCTCGCGCGGGATCGCAGCAAGCTCGAGCTGGAGGAACTGCTGCGGCCCGAGCGTGCGCGTCACACGGAAGACGTTGCCCACGATCGCGTCCGGCGCCGGGCGCAAGGTGATCTCGGTCGTGCGCCGCACGCCATCGCGGCCCACACGCTCGAAGATGAGCCCGCCCTCTCGCGGCCCACGAGTCGATGCAAGCGGGGCGAGACTCAGATCGCGATAGGCGCGGACCGCGAACATGTCTCGGAACGCGGCCTCGAACTCGAGCTCGACGACCACGTCAACAGGATGCGCGTTCGCGTTGAGAACTCCGATGCGCTCGCGGAGTCCATCCGCGAGAAAGCGGGTGCGGCGGATCGAGAGCGTGTCGGCCGCGTGCCGCGCCGTTCCGAGCACGGCGCCTTCGGAATGCATGAGCTGGAACGTCGCGACGTAGTTCTGCTCGGTATTGGCCGAGAGCAGGATCGGCCGCGATCCGTTCACGCGAAGCGCGTATCCCGAGAGGTACTGCGTGTCGTGGTAGTAGAGGCCGAGCGGGCTCATCGCGCCGAGCGGTAGGCCCCCGTCATCCTCGGTGACGAGGACGAGCTGGTCCTCCTTTAGGGAGGCCGTCAGGCCCAGCGCTCCAAGAGGTACGGCTTCGTCTGCTCGAAAATCAGCGCCTGCTGGTCGACGACACGTTCGGCGCCTGCCTGATCGAGCCCCTGAACCTCGCCGATGAGCGCCGCGACGCGCCCGAAATAGAGCGGAAGAAGCGCGCGCGCGAGCATCTCGCTGTCGTCGTGCGTTTTCGCAGCCGCGACGATCTCGTACACGGCCTTTGCCCAGTACCGGCCGCCGATCGCGCTCGCGTTGCCCGTCTCGGCGGCCTTTCGCGCGATGTCGCGCGTGTCGGCAGAAAGGATCTCCTCCCATGCCTTGTCCTGATCCGCTGCGCCGGCTTTGAACTTCTCGACGAGCACTCGCACGCTCGCGTTCACCGCCTCGGGCTCGACCGGTGACATCTCGCCTATCACCGGCACCTCGCGCGACCCCGTGATCGGGCGCCAGATGTCGGCGTTCTTTCGCGCGAGCGTCAGCAGCGTTCCCACGACCTGGGTGAACATCGGTCCGAGATCGGCGCCCGGGTCCTTGGGGTCGTGAATCTTCGCGCCGAGGAACGCCTGCGCGACGCGAAGGCCGCGCACGAGCGCGGTGGTGGTCATGAAGATGTCGATCCCGAACTTCGCCACGTCGCTGTCCCACACCGGCTCGGCCAGATAGATCTTCGCGAGGTCGGCGCCGAAACCAAACTCGCCCCCGATCGGCTGCCGCACTCGCTGGCCGTACAGCGCGCGCGTGAGCGGGTACGCGATCGTGTTGGTGATCGTCCCGTCGTGCTTGTGCCTCGCGTAGAGCGGGGTCACGTAATCCGCTTCGCCGCGAACGATCGGGCCGATAAGGCGCGCGATCCACTCGGGCGTGATGCTGCGGAGGTCGCTGTCCACGACCGCGCAGGCTTTCGCGTCGAGGAGGATCACCGCCTCGAAGATCGCGCGGAAGGCCGAGCCCTTTCCCGACTTCCCCTGATAGCGCCCGGCGATCGTCGGTATTCCATCCCCTGACGCGCGCACCCGGTCGGATGTCCCGTCGTTCGAGCCGCCATCGGCGTTCACGATCACGGCCCGCATCTCGGGGAAGTTGCGGCGCAGCCCCTCGGACGCCGCCTCGGTTACGTGACCGATCGTCGCGGCGTTCCGAAAGCTCGGTATGCCTACGACGAGGTCCGCGCGCCGCTGCGTCCGCAGCGCCTCGCGCATGTCGTCCGCTAGGGCGGAAGTCAGAGACACGGCTTGACTACGATACGGAGACTTGATCGAGGCCGTCGACCAATTCGTCCTTCCCTTCATCGACTCGCTGTACGGTCGTTTCGGGTACGTCGGCGTGGTGATCGCCATGGCCATCGAAAGCGCCGCGATCCCCATCCCGTCCGAGCTGATCCTCCCGTTCGCCGGCTGGAGCGTCTCGAGGGGCATCATCGAGCCCCTGACCGGCGGGCCCTGGACCTACTGGGGTGCTGTCCTCGCCGGCGTCATCGGCAATATGGCTGGCTCTCTCGTCAGCTATGCGGTCGGGGCGTTCGGCGGTCGCCCGCTCCTCGAACGCTACGGGCGCTACGTGCTGATCAGCTCCCACGACCTCGAAACGGCGGACAGCTGGTTCTCCCGGTGGGGTGACCTGACCGTGCTCTTCTCGCGGATGCTCCCGATCGTCCGCACCTTCATCTCCGTGCCGGCGGGCATCGCGCACATGCCGCTCTGGCGCTTTCTCGTGTTCTCGATCGTCGGCGCGGTGCCGTGGGTGATGCTCCTCGTCTGGGCCGGGATGATCCTCGGCGATAACTGGCAGGACCTGAAGCATCAGCTTCGAGGCCTCGACTACATCGTGGCCGGCCTCATCGTCGTGGGCGTCGCCCTGTTCGTCTGGCGCCACGTCCGTTCGCGTTGAACGATTTCCTCACCGCACTCGGCAACTTCGACACCCAGCTCTACCTTGCCATCGCCGAGCAGCGCAACATCGTCACCTCGGTCATCGCCGTCGCCTTCACATATCTCAACTGGAATGGCTTTTTCTGGTGGGTCCTGGCGTTCCTGCTGCTGCGTTCACGCGGCCTGAATCGCCGTGGCGTCGCCGCGACCGCGACGGTCGTGTTTGGGATGCTCGACGGATGGGCGCTGACCGAGATCCTGAAGCTCATCGTCCGCCGGCCTCGGCCGTTCGACGCGATCGGAGTGCCACCGAGCATCCTTCCCGCGCCCGAGACGCTCATCGCGCATCCGTCGTCGTTCTCATTCCCATCGGGGGACGCGACCATCGCGATGGGCGCCGCGGTCGCTTTCGCGTTCGTGTCGCCGCGCTATCGCGTGCCCGTTCTGTTCCTTGGCATCGGATGCGCGCTCGCGCGGGTCGTGGTGGGCGTCCACTACCCCATCGACGTGCTTGGGGGGATGGCCATCGGCACCGCGTCCGGTCTTCTCGCTCCGCGCGCCATCGCCCTCCTGCGCCGTCGACTGCGGTGGCGCGCGTTCGTGATCCCGCACACGCACTGGGATCGCGAGTGGTACGAGCGCTTCGAGGGCTACCGCGCGCGGCTCGTCCCGATGGTCTCGCGTCTCCTCGACGTTCTCGAGCGTGATCCGGACTTCCGCTCGTTCACCTTCGACGGGCAAACGATCGCGATCCAGGACTACCTCGAGAAACGACCCGCGGACGTGCCGCGCGTCCAGGCGCTCACCAGATCCGATCGCCTGCTCATCGGCCCATGGCACGTTCTCGCGGACCTTCTCCTCGTCTCGGGCGAGTCGATCATTCGCAATCTTCAGGAGGGGCTCCGCAGCGCCGGCGAGCTCGGGCGCGCCGCACGCATCGCGTACGTCGCCGACCCTTTCGGCCATCCCGCGCAGCTCCCGCAGATCCTCCGCGCTTTTGGATACGACACCTATGTCTTCGCGCGCGGCATGGGCGACGAGGGCGAATCCGTCGGGAGCGAGTTCTGGTGGGTTTCGCCGTCGGGTGACCGCGTACGCGCGGCGCATCTCGTCGACCACTACTCGAATGCGCTGCCGCTCGTCGGTCCCGCGGACGAAGACACCCCCGCGCTGCGCCGCCGCGTCAAAGCGAAGACCGCGCGCATCCTCGATCGGCTCACGCCGTACGCGAACGGCGACGCTCTCCTTCTCATGGTGGGCGACGACCACGTCGAGGCATACGCGCGCCTCCCGGAGGCCGTGCGCGAGATGCGGTTGGCCTTTCCCAACGTCGACGCGCGGATCGCGAGCCTCGAGGAATTCGCCGCGGCGATGCCCCCGCTTCAGCACGAGGTGAGCGGCGAGATCACGAGCGGCCGCTACCGCCCGATCCTCCGCGGCGTGAACTCGACGCGGGTGTGGATCAAGCAGGAGAACGTCGCCTGCGAGCGGCTTCTTCTCGAGTGGTGCGAGCCGCTCGACGCGCTCACCGGCGGCACCGCGCGCGACGAGCTCCGCGAGCTCTGGCGCATGCTGCTGCAGAACCACCCACACGACTCGATCTGCGGTTGTTCGATCGACGCGGTCCACGACGTGGACATGGCGCCGCGTTTCGCCTTCGTGCGCGAGCGCGGAGACGCGCTGGCAGGCCGGCTGCTCGATCGGCTCGCGGGTCGAGGCACCTCCCCGATGCTCTGGAACCCGCTTCCGTGGGCTCGCGACGCGGTCGTGCTGATCGGCGAACGTCCGACCCGCGTGCACGCGAGCGGCCTCGGACTCTCGCCCGTGACCGCGGCGGACGGCGATTCGCAGGTAAACGCGGACGGCGACGCCGCGATCGAGAACGGCTTCCTCCGCGTCGAGGTCGAGGCCGATGGAAGCTTCTTCGTCGTCGACAAGGCCACGGGCGAGCGCGGCGGGCGCCAGAACAGGCTGATCTCCGAGGGCGACCGCGGCGACGAATACACCTATTCCTACGCCGGGCCGACCGTCGGGTCAGAAGGCCTCCCCGGTGCGCGCGCGACGTCCGTGACTGGCGACCGCGCGACAGCGACGGTCGATCTCGTCCTGCGTCTGCCGGTGCGGCTTCGCGACGATCGCCTCGCCCGCTCGCCCGAGCTTGTGGATTGCCCGGTGACCATGGAGATCTCGATCGACGCCGGCGAGCGACGGGTCGACGTGACCCTTCAGGTCGACAACCGCGCCAGCGATCATCGCCTCCGCGTCCTCTGCGAGACGGGCACCCGGGCGCTCACGCACCAGAGCGGTGCCGCGTTCGCGCTCCTTGAGCGGTCGAACCGTTTCGAGGTCCGCCGCCCGTGGATCGAGCCGCCGACCTCGGAGGCCTGCGTCCACGACCTCGTCGCGGTGAAGGGCGCGACCAAAGGCCTGGCGGTCGGAGTCGATGGCCTGCGCGAGTACTCCGTACTGCACGACGGCGGAACGATCGCGATCACGCTGCTGCGCGCCGTCGGCTTTCTTTCGCGCGGCGACCTTCCGGAGCGCAAGGGACACGCCGGCCCGGAGCTCGCCACGCCGTCGGCTCAGTGCATCGGTCTACGCACGTACCGCTACGCGGTGATCCCGCTTGACGAGCACACCGATGTCACGCGCGCGGCGCGCTCGGTCCACGAATGGCTGTCGCCGCCGCTGGTGATCTCGGGTGATGGCCGTTCTCGCACGTTCGTCTACTTCGTCGATCCCGCCACGCCGCTCGTCCTGACCGCGCTGCGTGCCGGGCCCGATGGATCCCTCGTCCTGCGCCTCGCGAATCCACACCGTGAGGAGGTCTCCGGTGAGCTCCTCTTCGATCGTCAGATCCGCGCTTCGCGTCCGGTCGATCTGCGCGAGGGGGATATTGGCCTCGGCAACACCGGTCTCGATGTGATCCGGACCGCGGCTCCACTTGATGTCAACGGAGACCTCGCGCGGGCGCATCTGCAGCCTTATGAGATCGGTACCTGGCTCGTGCAGCTGGCGTGACGGCCGTGCGCACGAATATGCGACGGCTCGCGCACGAATGTGCGACGGCTTCGCACGAATTGAGGACAGACACGGCGTCGTTTGCCGTCTAAGGTTCGCGCGTGCCAAGGGTCGTCGCCGGTCTTCTCTGCGCACTCGGGGTCGCGGCGGTTCTCTCCGTCGTCGTCAGTGCGGGCGGGGGACCACCGTATCGGCGGACGACGCCGCGCGGATCGTTCGGCGCCGATGGCCCCGAGCTCGTCGTTGGGGTGCCGGGCGGTCGCGCGTGGGGTATCGAGAGCGCGCTCATCCCTGTGCCCGACGAGCGCACCGGACTCCGCGCGACGATCGAGGTCTCCGACCCGGAGATCCGTGAAGCGTTCGTCCGGGTCGCCTGGTACGACCACGCGACTGGAAGGCCCCGGCAGTTCGCTCTGACCGATGCGCGTTACGTTCGCGCGGGCGAGACCGCGACGCTCGAGGTCGCGCTCGATCCGCCGGCCGGCGCGGTCGCGTATCGGGTGCGTGTCCTGGCCCGCCTCCGCACGCCTGCGGCGCTCTCCGCGGCGGATGCGATCCGGGTCAACGTGTCTGCGCCATATCGCCTCGCGCCGGACATCCCGGCCACGCGGCTCCTGCCCTGATGACGGCGGAGCTCCGCGCGACGTCGGACGAACAGTCCCTGGCCACGGCCGGCGCCGACATCGTCTGCGACGTCGTGCGGGCGGTGCCGAGCGCGGTCGTGACCTTCGCGACCGGTGAGTCGGCGATGCCGATCTACCGCGCACTCGCGGAGCGGGTCGACCGACGCGAGATCGACTTTTCTCGTGTGCGTGTCTTCGAGCTCGACGGCTATCTCGGAATCCCGCTCGACGATCGACGGTCGCTGTACGCATGGCTCATGCGCGACGTCATCGTTCCGCTCCGCATTCTCGAGCGCGCCGTCACGCGGCTGCGCGGCGAGGCGGGCGACCCGGTGTCGGCCTGCCGCGAGTACGACCGCGCTCTGGATCGCGCCGGCGGCTATGACCTCGCCATTCTTGGACTCGGCCCGAATGGACACGTTGCCTTCAACGAGCCCCCGGCCGACCCGGAGTCGGACGCTCATGTGCTGGACGTGACCGACGAGAGTGTCGAGAGCGCGGTTCGCTACTGGGGCTCGCGCGAGGAGGTGCCTCGCCGCGCCATCACGACCGGTCTCAAGCGATTGATCGCGGCTCGCCGCGTCCTTCTCGTCGCGCGCGGCGAAGCCAAGCGCGCTGCCCTCGTGCGGGCGCTCGGAGGCGGCGCCGATCCGATGACCCCGGCCTCCTTCCTGAACCGTTCGGCCGACGTCACGCTCCTTACGGACCTCCCCATGCGCTGAAGATGCGGCGCCCAGGCTGGTCGGCATGGGTCCGAAAGCCGCCGGCAAGCGCGCAGCCGGGCCTCGACAGGCGGAAAAATGCCCCGCCGTGACGTCTGGGACATACTTGCGGCGAGATGGCGACCGTCACCTATGACCACGTCACCAAGCGGTTCGGCGACTTCGTCGCGGTCAACGACCTCAACCTGGCGGTCCGCGATTCGGAGTTCCTGGTGCTGGTGGGACCGTCGGGCTGCGGGAAGACGACCGCGCTCCGGATGCTCGCGGGCCTCGAGGAGCAAACGACCGGCGACATCCGGATTGGCGAGCGCGTCGTGAACGACGTTCCGCCGAAGGATCGCGACATCGCGATGGTCTTCCAGAACTACGCGCTCTACCCGCACATGAGCGTGTACGACAACATCGCCTTCGGTCTGAAGCTCCGCGGCATGCCCAAGGCCGAGATCGAGCGCCGCGTGAACGACGTCGGGAAGATGCTCGGGATCGATCAACTCCTCAAGCGCAAGCCCAAGGAGCTCTCCGGTGGACAGCGGCAGCGCGTCGCCGTCGGCCGCGCGATCGCGCGCGAGCCCGCCGTCTTCCTCATGGACGAGCCGCTCTCGAACCTTGACGCGAAGCTGCGCATCCAGACGCGCGCGATGCTCCAGCAGCTGCACCAGCGGATCCGCCGCACCACGATCTACGTCACCCACGACCAGGTCGAAGCGATGACGATGGGTGATCGGATCGCGGTCATGAACAACGGCAGTCTTCAGCAGCTGGACACGCCGGAGACGCTCCACGAGCGCCCGGCGAACCTGTTCGTCGCGGGATTCATCGGCTCGCCCTCGATGAACTTCTTCCCCGCGAAGGTCACCGGATCGAACGGTCAGGCCGTCGCTGACGCGGGGTTCTTCAAGGCGCCGCTCAGCGGCAAGGCAGCAGAGGCGGTCGGTCGCGACGTGATCCTCGGCATCCGACCCGAGGACATCAAGGACATGGCGACCGAACGGCAGGACGGGCAGCTCCCGGTCGATGCGAAAGTCGAGGTCGTGGAGTTCCTGGGCAACGAGCTCCAGCTTCTGCTCACGGCCGACACCACGAACTTCGTCGCGCGGGTCGGGACACTGACGCAGACCAAGCCCGGGCAGACCCTACGCGTGGGGCTGAATCTCAAGAAGCTCCACGTCTTCGACAAGCAGACCGAGGCAGCGTTGCGGTGACCCTTCGGGGCTCCACGAGCGACTTTCCGCTCGAATCGGTCATAGGGCTCCTCGCGGGCACATCGAAGACAGGGGAGCTCCAGGTACGCGGTGACTCCAAAGTCGGCGCGCTCGGCTTCGCCGGCGGCCGTCTCGTCGCCGCGGTCATGGAGGGCGAAGGGGGCGAGAACGCTCTCGGCGCCATCTTCGCGATCTCGCAGGCCGAATTCGAATTCACGCCCTGGGAGTCGGCGCCCGAGGCGAACCTCGAGGGCGGGGATCTCGTCTCGCTGCTGAAGCGCGCCGCCGAGGCGCGCGATCGCATCTCGACCATCCGCGCCTCGATCCCCGACGACCGCATGCGCTTCCGGCTGTCGGAGAAAGCCGCCGATCAGGGTGCGGTCACGTTCACGCCCGACCGCTGGCGCGCGCTGCTGGCCGTCAATGGCGAGCGCGACGTCGCCGCGATCGCCGAGCAGCTCCGCCTTGGGAAGATGCAGACCCTGAGCCTTCTTTCCGGCCTGGTGAAGGACGGAGTCATCGAGTCGCTGCCACCCGCCGACAACAGGTCGGCGGAGGCGCATCCCGCGTACTCGCCGCCCGAACCAAGCGCGCCGCCAGAGCCCGAGCCCGCTCCACAGGCTCATGAGTGGTCCCCACCGCCAGCCCGCGAGGACGCGCAGGCGCCAAGGCAGGACTGGTCGAGCAGCGCGTCCGCGCCGGCGTCGCAGGAATCTGAGCCGGCGAAAGAAGAGCGTGCGCAGCCCGCGCAGGATTGGTCGACGAGCGCGCCCGACTGGACCGCGAAGGAGCCGGAGGCCGCGTCGACGGAATCCCCCGCGCCGGCGCCCGAGGTCCGTGAGGACCTGCAAGCTGAGATCGCGCAGCGCATGGGCGGGTTCGACCCCGCGCCGGAGCCATCCGCTCCCGGGGTCGAGGTGCCGCCAGCTGTCGACGACCGTCTCTCCTCACTCTCGGGCCTCTTCGCGCCGGGGCCCGCGGCGAACGCGCCCGCTCAGCCGGCGTCGGCCCCGCAGGCGCAGGATGCCAAGCCGAAGGAAAACGACTGGTGGCGTGCGCCCGGTGGCGGCGCACCCGCGCAAGGCGCGCCGGCCTCAGGCCCGCCCGCGGAATCGTGGATGACGGCAACGCCCGCGTCGAAAGAAGCGCCCGCGAACGCCTGGGCGCCGACCGCGAAACCCAAAGAGCCACAGCCGACCGCTAATCCGTGGGGAGCACCCGCGCCCCAGCAGGACTCGTCCGCGAAGGACGCCGCGGCCGCGCGCACCGACGAGTGGGCGCCCCCGCCGCAGCAGCCTGCGACCTCCGACGCCACGGCCGAGAAGGACAAGAAGAAGAGCGGCGGCGGATTCCTGAGTCGGTTCCGCAAGGAGGAGACACCGCTCACATCGATCGCGCACATCGAGCCCGCATCAGCCGGCGCGAGTAAGACCGGAAAGCTCGCGTCGCTCTCGAACGCGCTGCTCATGGAGTACAACAGCGGCGGCTACGGCAAGGGGAAGATCGAGACGCGTCTTGCGAATCTGTTGATGCGCGTCGACGAGCAGGCCGACCCGATCGATCGCCCGCTGCCGGTGGTCGATGACCTCATCGATGCGGCCGCGCTCGAGCGCGAGGGATTCGACGAGCAGCAGGCCGTCCCGTACCTCGCGACGCTGGTGCGACAGATCTACGAGGACGCCGAGCGCGCGTTCGGCAAGGACAAAGCGAAGAAGGGGTACAAAGCGGCGCAGCAGCAGGTGTTCGGCGGTGACGTGAACGCGCTGCAGTCGCCGGAGCTCGCCGGCAAGCTCCCCAAGGTCTGAGCCTCTACCTCGGCATCGATCTCGGCGCCTCGAACATCCGCAGCGTCATCGCGCGCGACGAGCAGCCGATTCCGCGCATCGTCGTACGTGACGAGCGGCCCACGCCCCGGACGGGTGCAGCCGACGTGGTCATCGCGATCGCGGAGAGCGCGCGCGCATCGCTCGCCTCGCTGGGCACCTCGGCCCGGGACCTTGCCGGCGCTGCGTGCTCTGCGCCCGGGCCGCTCGATCACGTGCGTGGGATCGTGCACGACGCGCCGAACATCAACGGCTTCGTCAAGGTCCCGCTCGCCGGACTCCTCGCGAGCGCGCTCGCGATCGAGGCCGTATTCCTCGACCGCGATACGGTCCTGGCGGCGATCGGTGAGGCCGTCGCCGGCGCCGCGAAGGGCGTCCGCGATTTCGTGTACGTGACGATCTCGACCGGTGTCGGCGGGGCGATCGTGAGCGGCGGTCGCATGATCCGAGGCACCGCGAATGTCGCGGGAGAGATCGGCCACTGGCCCGTCGCTCTCGAAGGGCCGCGCTGCGGATGCGGCAGCTACGGCTGCGTAGAGTCGCTCGCCGCCGGACGATTTCTCGCCGAGGCGTACGGCGTCGACGACGCCGCGCGCGTCTACGCCGGTGCCGCGGCTGGCGACGTCGCCGCAGTGGCGATCATCAAGCGCGCCGAGGCAGCCCTTGGCAACCTCGCGGTCGGCCTCGCGAACGGACTGAATCCCGCGCTCATCGTCGTCGGCGGATCCATCGCCGAGCACGAACCCGCGCATACGCTCGAGCCGATGCGCCGCGCGATCGCGACACGCGCATTCCGCGTCGCCGCGGAGTCGGTGCGCGTGGTGCCCGCCGGTCTCGGCCGCGATGTCGGCATGCTGGGTGCGGTGATCAGCGTGCGAGAACGGCTCGCGGGCCGGGCTGAGTGGTTCCTCTAGTCTTCTAGTCCGCCACCCCGGGGAGGTCGCACATGAAAGCTCGTGTCGCTATCAATGGCTTCGGTCGGATCGGCCGCCAGTACCTCAAGGCTTCGCTCGAGCGCCATCCGGAGATCGAGATCGTCGCGCTGAACGACCTCGCCGACCCGAAGATGAACGCCCACCTCTTCAAACACGATTCGAACTACGGCAAATACCAGGGCGACGTCTCGGCGACGGCGGACTCGCTCGTCGTCGACGGGCGCAAGATCAAGGTGCTCCAGGAGCGGGACCCCGCCAAGCTTCCGTGGAAGGACCTTCAGGTCGACATCGTCGTGGAGTCGACTGGAT
Source organism: Chloroflexota bacterium (assembly GCA_038040345.1). Lineage (GTDB taxonomy): Bacteria > Chloroflexota > Limnocylindria > P2-11E > P2-11E > 3-1-20CM-2-70-9. The sequence goes on along the minus strand of JBBPIQ010000001.1, from coordinate 69,678 downwards.
TCTTCACCGACGCGACGAAGGCGAAGGCGCACATCGACGCCGGAGCGAAGTACGTGATCATCTCGGCGCCCGCCAAGAACGAGGACAAGACGATCGTGCTCGGGGTGAACGAGAAGGAGTTCGATCCGGAGAAGCACCACATCATCTCGAACGCGTCGTGCACGACGAACGGCCTCGCTCCGGTGGCGAAGGTGCTCAACGACGAGTTCGGCATCGAGAAGGGCTTCCTCACGACCATCCACTCGAAGACGCTGAGCCAGCGGCTGCTCGACACCGTCGCGAACGATCCACGCGATGCGCGAGCGGCGTCGGAGAACATCGTTCCCGCCGAGACCGGCGCGGCGCGCGCGGTCACGCTCGTCATACCCGAGCTCAAAGGCCGCTTCACCGGCATGGCGTTCCGCGTTCCGACGCCGACGGTGTCGGTAGTCGACTTCACGGCGACGCTGAAGCGCGAGGTCACCAAGGAAGAGGTGAACGCCGCGTTCAAGCGCGCGTCAGAGGGACCGCTCAAGGGGATCATGGATTACACGGAGGAGCCGCTCGTATCGAGCGATCTCAAGGGCGACGCGCATTCCACGATCGTCAGCGCGATGGACACGATCGTCCTCGGCAACATGGTCAAGATCATTTCCTGGTACGACAACGAGTGGGGCTATGCGTGCCGCCTCGCCGACATCACCGAGTTCGTCGCCTCGAAGATGCGCGTCCCGGTCGCCGCTGGCCGCTAGCAGGCGCGTGACGTTCGACAAGCGGACCATCCGGGACGCGGACGTCCGCGGAAAGCGCGCCCTCGTGCGTGTCGACTTCAACGTGCCGCTTGAAAATGCAGGGGCAGGGGCCCCTGGGCGCGAAGCGACTGTCGCCGACGACACGCGGATCCGCGCGGCGCTGCCGACGCTGAGCGCCCTCCTGAAGGGGGGCGCCGCCCTCGGGCTGGTCTCGCACCTGGGACGGCCGAAAGGGCGCGACGCCAAGCTCTCGCTCGCGCCGGTCGCGAAACGCCTCGCCGAGCTCATCAAGAAGCCCGTGCGTCTTCTCGACGAATCGATCGGTCCGGACATCGAGAAGGCCGTTCGTGCGATGAAGCCTGGCGATGTCGTGATGCTGGAGAACGTCCGCTTCCATCCCGAGGAAGAGAAGAACGATCCCGCGTTCGCAAAGCAGCTCGCCGCGGGGTTCGACCTCTACGTGAACGACGCGTTCGGCACCGCCCATCGCGCGCACGCCTCGACTGAAGGCGTCGCGCACCTGCTGCCGGCGTACGCGGGTCTGCTCCTCGAGAAGGAGCTCGTCGCGCTCGGCGGAATTCTCGACCAGCCCAAGCATCCCTTCGTCGCGATCATCGGCGGCGCGAAGGTCAGCACGAAGATGAATGTCCTGCGGTCGCTCGTGCCCCGCGTCGACACGCTCGCGATCGGCGGAGGCATGGCGAACACTTTCTTGCTGGCGATGGGCCGTCCCATCGGGCGTTCCCTCGCCGAGCCCGACAAGGTAACCGAGGCGCGCCTCGTCACCGACGACGTTGAAGGGAACGGCAAGGAGCTCCTTCTCCCCGTCGACGTGATCGCCGCGCCATCGGCGGACGCGGCAGGCGCATCCGGTGCCGCAACGTACGACGTCGACGAGGTCCCGAGCCATCTCGCGATCGTGGACATCGGCCCGCGCACTATCGAGCGGTACGCGAGCGTGATCCGCGGCGCGAAGACGATCTTCTGGAACGGCCCGGTCGGCGTCTTCGAGGTGCCGGCTTTCGCGAACGGGACGCGGCGGATCGCCGAGCTCATGGCCGAAAGCGGCGCGACGACGATCGTCGGCGGGGGCGAGTCCGTCCAGGCGGTCGAGGAGGCCGGGCTCGCCGACAAGATGACGCACGTCTCGACAGGAGGCGGCGCGTCCCTCGAGCTCATCGAGGGCAAGACCCTGCCCGGGGTCGCGGCGATCCCCGACCGATGAGCGACACACAGATCGCGTCCGTCGCCGCCCGCGAGATCCTGGATTCGCGGGGCGATCCGACGATCGCCGTCGACATAACGCTCTCAGGTGGCGCGCGCGCGACCGCGATGGTGCCGTCCGGCGCGTCAACCGGTGCGCACGAGGCGGTCGAGCTGCGCGACGGCGACAAGAAGCGCTACCGCGGCAAGGGAGTGCGCAAAGCCGTTCAGAACGTCGAGCAAACGATCGCGCCCGCGATCAAAGGCAGAGACGCGATGGACCAGCGGGGCCTGGATGACGCGTTGATCGCGCTCGACGGCACGCCGAACAAAGCGAAGCTCGGCGCGAACGCGATCCTCGGCGTCTCGCTGGCGTCGGGGCGCGCCGCTGCGGTCGCGAAGGGCGTCCCCTTGTACCGCCACCTCGCTACGGGTGCGGCCACCACGTTGCCCGTGCCCCTCATGAACATCTTGAACGGCGGCAAGCACGCTACGGATTCCGCCGACATGCAGGAGTTCATGGTTGTGCCGATCGGCGCGCCGACCTTCAGCGAAGCGATCCGGATGGGGTCGGAGATCTTCCACGCGCTCAAGGACGTGCTGCACGAGCGCGGGATGTCGACCGGGGTGGGGGACGAGGGCGGTTTCGCGCCGTCCGGACTCGCGACGAACGAGCAGCCTCTCGAGCTCATGCTCGAGGCCATCGAGCGTGCGGGCTATCGCGCGGGCGAGGACGCGGCGATCGCGCTCGATCCCGCGGCGACCGAGCTGTACCGGGATGGCGACTACGCGCTCGCGCGCGAGCAGCGCTCGCTCGACTCGAAGGGCATGGTCGCGCTCTACGCGGACTGGGCGAAACGCTATCCGATCGTCTCGATCGAGGACGGTCTCGCCGAGGACGACTGGGATGGATGGACGAAGCTGACCGCCGCGCTCGGCGACCGGATGCAGCTCGTCGGCGACGATCTCTTCGTGACGAGCGTCGCGCGCCTCGAGCGCGGCATCAAGGAGAAGGCGGCGAACGCCATCCTCATCAAGGTCAACCAGATCGGCACGCTGACCGAGACGATCGACGCGGTCGCCCTCGCCAAGCGCGCCGGGTTTGCCTCGGTGATCTCGCACCGCTCGGGCGAGACCGAGGACACGACGATCGCCGACCTCGTCGTCGCGCTCGACACGGGCCAGATCAAGACCGGCTCGCTCTCGCGCACCGACCGCGTCGCTAAGTACAACCGCCTGATGCAGATCGAGCGCGAGCTCGGTAGCGCGGCGCGCTACCCGGGTAGCGAGGCGTTCCCGCGCTCCCGGCGCGCCTAGCATCACGGCGTGCTCGTTCGGTCGCTCGATGAGCTGACCGCCGCGGACCTGTCGGAGGCCGGCGGCAAAGGTGCCAACCTCGGCGAGCTGCGGCGCGCCGGCTTTCCCGTGCCGGACGGGTTCGTCATCACGACCGCGGCCTATGCGCTCGCCGCGGAGGCCGCCGGCGTCACCGGAGAAACACCGGCGAATTCACGTTTGCGTCTCGCCGCGTCGCCTGTTCCTGCCGGGATCGCCGACGCCGTCCGCGATGCGTATCGCGCGCTCGGAGCGAGCGCGGTCGCGGTCCGCTCGTCGGCGACGGCCGAGGACCTGCCCGATGCGAGCTTCGCCGGCCAGCAGGACACGATCCTCAGCGTGAGCGGAGAGGACGCCGTCCTCGACGCGGTCCGCAAGTGCTGGGCATCGCTCTGGAACGACCGCGCCGTTGCCTACCGCCAGACGCACGAAGTCCCCGCCCGCGGCCTCCGCCTCGCGGTCGTCGTGCAGCGGATGGTCGACGCGCAAAGCGCGGGCGTGCTCTTCACCGCCGACCCGATCACGGGGCGTCGCCGCCGCGCCGCGATCGAGGCGGTGCGCGGCCTCGGAGAGCAGCTCGTGTCGGGTGCGGTGAATCCCGACCACTTCATCGTCGACACGCGATCGGGCGCGGTGCTCGAGCGCCGCGGCGACACCCTGAGCGACGCGCAGCTGCGTGACCTCGCCGCACTCGGGGCGCGCATCGAGGAGCATTTCGGGCGTCCGCAGGACATCGAGTGGGCCATCGACAAGGCCGGGAAGCTCTGGATCGTGCAGTCGCGCGACATCACCACGCTGTATCCGATCCCGCCGACCGCGCCGGAGAACGAGGACGACCTGCGCGTGTATTTCTCGGCGAACGTCGCGCAGGGTGTGTTCGATCCGTTCACGCCGATGGGTCTGCAGACCTTCCGCCTCTTGAGCTCGGGACTCTCCGCGGCGATCGGGAACCCGGTGCGCGATCCGGCCGCGGGCGCGTCCCTCTACGCCGAGTCGGCGATGCGGGTGTTCATCGATCTCACGCCGGTGCTCCGCAATCCCTTCGGCCGGGAGCTGCCCGGGCGCGTGATGAACGTGATGGAGTTTCGGAGCAAGGCGATCTTCGCGAAGCTGCTCGAAGATCCGCGGTTGCGCCCGCGCGGATCGAAGTCAGGGTCTCGGTTTCGGGTGATCCGCGCGGCGCTCCACACGGGTGCGCCACAAAACGCGCTTCGCGCGATGCTTCGGCCGGACACGACACGGAAGCGACTGCTGGGCGAGCTCGATCGCGCCATCGCCGACGTGCGCATCCCGGAAACATCCGCCGAGCGGATCGACGCGTACGAGGACCTCATCCTCAACTTCCCGCCGAAGTACTTCCCACGCCTGGTGGGCATCGTCATCCCAGGAGTTCTCAGCTACGCGCTCGCGAATCGTTTGCTCGGTGCTCGCGCCCGACCCGGCGAGCTGCAGACCGTGCTTCGCGGTCTGCCCTACAACCCGACGACCGAGATGGACCTCGCGCTCTGGAACATCGCGCGAGCGGCGCGCGAGGACTCGGCGTCACGCGAAGCGCTGAACGCGCGGAGTCCCGCGGAGCTCTCGGCGCAATACCGTGCAGGCGCTCTGCCGCCGCTTCTCCAGGGTGAGATGACGAGCTTCCTCGAACGCTACGGGCACCGCGCGATCGCCGAGATCGATCTCGGCGTCAAACGCTGGTCCGAGGATCCGGCGCACCTCCTCGGTGCGATCGCCAACTACCTGCGGTTGGGGGACGAGGCCACCGCGCCCGACGTGCAGTTCGCGCGCGGTGCGCGGGAAGCCGAAGCGATGATCAAGACGCTCGTCTCACGCCTGCACGGACCCCGGCGCGTCGTCCTCCGGTTTCTATTGGGACGAGCGCGCCTTCTCGGCGGGCTGCGCGAGCAACCGAAGTTCCAGATCATGCGCGTCTTCGCTCTCGGCCACGCGCTCATCGCGCCGGTGGGCGCGGAGCTCGCGGATCGCGGACTCCTCGAGACCGCCGACGACGTCTTCTTCCTGACACTGCCGGAATTGCGTCGCGCGTTCGGGGGCGAGGACCTCCGCGAGACGGTGGTGGAGCGTCGCGAGGTGTATCGGCGCGAGCAGGGCCGTCGTCACATTCCGCGCGTGCTGCTCTCCGACGGCACGGACGCCGAGACCGAGCTGCCCGCGGCGACGGACGGCGGCATTCGCGGGACGCCGGCCTCTCCAGGCATCGCGCGCGGGATCGCTCGCGTGATCCTCTCGCCGGTCGGCGCGCGGCTCGAACCCGGCGAGGTGCTCGTCGCTCCGTCGACCGATCCGGGTTGGACCCCGCTCTTCCTCACGGCGGGCGCGCTCGTGATGGAGATGGGCGGGATGATGTCGCATGGGGCCGTCGTCGCCCGCGAGTACGGCATCCCCGCCGTCGTCGGTGTGCCCGACGCGACCGGTCGAATCACGACAGGCGAGCACATCACGGTCGACGGCTCAGCGGGAACGGTGGCAAAAGAAGTGGCCGCGGTCTAGGCGGCTTTGCTGCCCCAGCCGGCATGGCGGTGCTCGCCGCGAGAGCATTCGAGGCAGTAGTACGCGCCGTCCATGTAACGCCCGAAGGGAACAGTCTTGTCGCAGCACGCGCACCGGTAGTAGAAGAGTCGCTCGAGGATTGCGAACATTGCGAGACCTCCGCGGTGATCACGCGGAGCCGGCGAGGTTAGCTGTCGGGCTCGGGCGGCGTGCTTAGCGCCCCTCCTGCGTGCGCAGGATTCGCCCCGGTGGTGGTTTCCCCGCTCCTGGTGGATTAGGCCGTGGGCCAATGGTAGCGGGGCCAATTACGGCCACCACATCGCACGTTACTGATTGAGACGATTTCCCCCATAGAGGGGAGACCGGCCGCCCCTAAACTCCGGCGAACGCTAGACAGACGAGCGGGAGTGTTGAAAAGATGGCATTACTGGAGCGCGTGCCCCAAATGGCACCGGCCGCGACGTCATCCGCGGAGGCTCCCGCCCCGATCGCCCCGGTCGCGATCGAGGAGACCGGTCTCACCCAGGCGTTCATCTCCGACCTCGTCCTGAAGATCCTTTATCAGAAGGGTCAGGCGACCGCGGCCGACCTCGCCGACGTGATCTGTCTACCGCTCGCCAAGATCCTCTTGGGCATCCTCGAGTTCCTAAAGACTGAGCATCTCGTCGAGGTCAAAGGCAGCTCGGGCACGGCGGCAGCGACCTACATCTACGTCATCTCCGCCAAGGGCCAGGAGCGCGCGCGCGAGGCGTTCGCCAAGAACGGCTACGTCGGGGCCGCACCGGTCCCGCTCCCCGCGTACGTCAATCGCGTTCGTGCGCAGTCCATCGGGAGCATGCAGGTCACGTTCGACGAGATCCGCAAGTCACTCCAGCATCTCGTTCTTCCCGAGAAGACGCTCCGCCAGCTGGGCCCCGCGATCAACAGCGGACGGTCGATCTTTCTCTTCGGACCTCCCGGCACCGGGAAGTCATCGATCGCGGAGACGCTCGCCACGATGCTCCGTGGGAGCATCGTCCTGCCGTACGCGATCCTCGTCGGTCAGCAGATCATTCGCGTCTTCGACCCATCGCGCCACCGTCCGCTCGTCGCGCTCGATGCGCGGTTCGACCGCCGCTGGGTCCCGGTCGCACGTCCGTTCGTCGAGGTCGGTGGCGAGCTCACCCTCGAAGACCTCGACCTGACCTTCGACGCGAACTCGAAGGTGCACGAGGCGCCGTTCCAGATGAAGGCGAGCGGTGGCGTGCTCCTCATCGACGACTTCGGCCGGCAGCGCGCCTCGCCAGAGATGCTCCTCAACCGGTGGATCGTTCCGCTCGACCGCGACGTCGACTTCCTCACGCTCTCGGACGGGCGGAAGATCGAGGTCCCGTTCGATGTGCTTCTTGTCTTCGCGACGAATCGCACGCCCTCTTCGCTGGTGGACGAGGCCTTCCTGCGGCGGATCCAGTACAAGATCGAGGTCAAGCCGCCGACGGAGCAGGAGTTCTCGGAGATCCTGCGCCGCGTGTGCGAGACGCAGAAGATCACGTTCTACCCGAAGGCCGCCGAGTGGATCGCCGCCTACGCGCGGGAGCGGAACATCCCGCTCCGCTCGTGCCACCCCCGTGATCTCATGCAGCACCTCGGAGCCGCGTCGCGCTTCCTGCTGAAGCCGGCAGAGCTCACGCCCGAGCTCGTCGAGCTCGCCTGCGAAACATACTTCGTTCCGATCTAGGCGTCTCGCGGTCGTCGTGCGGTCGTCGTGCGAGTCGTGCCTTGGGCCCCGGGGCCTGAGCAGCGCCGGGGTCTTCTTCGCTCGGCCCCTCGTGGGATCGCGTTGCACCGCCGGTCAGGGGCCGCTCGCTCAGAAGACCCCGACGCTCCTCAGCCCGCACCCCGTGCCACCCGCACGACGCACAGGTCTCCCTTAGCGGGCAGGCTCGAACTCCTCGTCCTCGATGGCTTCTCGTTGCTCGGTCGTGAGTGGATTCACCGGCGGCGAGAAGAAGCGCTGCGCCAGGAAAGTGGGCACGATCGCGGAGAGGATCACGGTCGTGATCAGCACTGAGAACTGAGTCCTGTCGATGATTCCCGCGTTCAGACCGTAGAGCGAAGAGATCGTTCCGAATGTCAGGCCCGTGCTCATCAGAAGCGTCGTGTAGGTCGCGTGCGGCCGTAGCCAGCGCAGGGAAGCCGGATAGACGCCGACGAATTTAGCGGCGATCTTCACGACGAAGAAGGCCGCAAGGAGGGGAAGCGCCCCGCCGAGCGCGCCGAGGCTCACGTTCATGCCTCCCTTGAGGAAGAAGAACGGAGTGAGCAACGAGAAGGCGACGACGCGGAAGCGCTTCTGCTGCTCGCGGTGCGTTTGAAAGACGCGGGCGACCGCCAGACCGAGCAGGAAAGCCGGCAGCACGGCCTGGCTCTTGGCGAGGTCCGCTGTCCACATGAGGACGAAGAGAGCGACGAAGGCTCCCTTGATCTCAGGCTCGATGACGCGGTCCCCGTAGCGCCGGAAGAACCAGGGCTGCAGGACCAGCATCCCGACGATCACGACGACGGATACGGCGACGAACAGCGCGAGGAAGGGCGTTGGCTGGATGAAGAGCACCGAGAGGGCCGTTGCCGTCCCGAGATCGGTGACGAACGTCGCGGCCATGATCACCTTGCCTATCTCGGTGTTCGTGAGGCCCGTCTCGACGAGCACGGCGTAGACGACCGCGAGCGACGTCGTCGATAAAGCGATCCCCGCGATCTCCGACTGCCGAAGGTCCCACCCCGCGACGAAATACGCGAAGAGTCCGGCCGCCGCGAACGGGAGAGCGAACGACAGCCCGCCGATGACCACCGACTCGCGGAAGCGCTGTCGGAAGAGGCCGGGATCGACCTCCGCGCCGGCCAGGAAGGTGAGAACGATCCCGGCGAACGCCGCGAGGAAGTCGATCCAGGGCGTGCTGGTGATCCCGAGGACGTTGCCTGCGAAGACGCCGAGCGCTATCTCGATGATCGCCACCGAGATCCCCAGCTCGACGCTGGCCATCGACGCGAGGAGCACGAGCGCCGCGAGGATGGTCGCCGCCGCGAGGGTGTCCACGCCTGACCTCCACCAACGTCGTCTGGTAGAAGCCATCAGCCGCTTGCGCGGCGGTTCCGGGGAGCCTCATCCCCCGCGAGGGGTTAGGTCTTCTTCTTCGCCTTCGTCGCGGCTTTGGCGATCCGGCTCCGGCGTCGGCGGGCGCTGTTCTTGTGAATAGAGCCCCGTTTTGCGGCCTTGTCGAGGGCGCTCGCCGCCGCCGAGATCATCTCGCCGGCCTTCTCACTGCCCTTGCTGATGGCGTCGCGCGCCGTACGCACGGCGGTCCGCGCGGCGGATCGGCCGATGGTCCGCATCGACGTCCGTCGCTGGGTCTGGCGGATGCGCTTCAGGGCGGAGCGCTTGCGTTTCTTTGCCGGCATAGGTGCGAACGATACCCGATGCCTCAAAATCAATTCGTTGCCGATGTCGATCGCGCGCGCCTCGGCGATCATGATCGTCACCCTCGTCGCAAGCCGGGTCCTCGGCTGGCTGCGCCTGTCGGTCATTGGGGCGCACTTCGGCGAGACGCCCGACCTCGACGCCTTCTGGGCGGCGTTCAAGATCCCCGACGCCATCTTCGGCCTGGTGGTCGCGGGCGCGCTCGCGTCCGCCTTCATCCCCGTGTTCACGAGCTACCTCGCGCGGGAACGCGAGGACGAGGCCTGGCACGTCGCGTCGAGCGTTATGAACGCCGTGCTTCTTCTTCTCATCGGCTTCTCGGTGGTGATGTGGATCGCGGCGCCCTACGTCGTGCCGACCTTCGTCGCGCCGTTCCACGACCCGCAGCAGATCGCGCTCACCGTGGACCTCACCCGAATCATGCTGCTGTCGCCCATCTTCATGGGCCTCTCGTCGCTCACGACCGGCATCCTGAACTCGTATCGCCAATTTCTTTCGAGTGCGACCGCGCCCCTTGTCTACAACCTCGTCATCATCCTGTTCACACAGTTCGGATATCCGTTCCTCGGCATCCATGCGGTCGCGATCGGGGTCGTCGTCGGAGCGCTCGTGATGTGGCTCGTTCAGCTTCCCGAGCTCACCTTCCGGCGCACCCGCTATTCCTTCTCGCTGGACCTCTCACACGCGGGCGTTCGCGACGTCCTGCGCCTGGCCGGTCCGCGCACGCTCGCGCTCGGCGCCGTGCAGATCGTGTTCTTCGTGGACACCTATCTCGCGGTTGGCATGCCCGAGGGCTCGCTCACCGCCCTCGTCTACGCGAACCAGCTCCTGCTGCTCCCGCTCGGTGTGTTCTCGATCGCGATCAGCGCGGCGGTCTTCCCGACGCTGTCGCACTACGCCTCGTTGGGCCAGGTAGGTCGCATGCGCGATACCGTGCAGCAGGCCATCCGCTGGATCCTTTTCCTCACGCTGCCGACAGCGATTGTGATGATCGTGCTGCGCCGCCCGATCGTGAACCTTCTGTTCCAATACGGCAGCTTCGGGCCGGAAGCGCGCGAGCTCACCCAGGCCGCGTTCCTCTTCTATTCGCTTGGACTCGCGGGCCACGCCCTCGTGCAGATCCTCGCGCGCGTGTACTTCGCGTCGCGCGACACGCAGACGCCGCTCGCGCTCACGCTCATCTCGATCGGCCTGAACGTGGTGCTCAGCGTGACGCTCGCGCCGTTCCTCGGGATAAACGGGCTCGCGCTCGCGAACTCGATCGCGACGCTCGTCGAAGCGGCGCTCCTGTTCATCCTGCTCGCGTCGCGCGCGCGGCTGCGGCTCGTCGGACTCGGCATCTCGACCCTCAAGCAGATCAGCGCGAGCCTTCTGATGGGCGTCGCCATGTTCGGGTTCATCCGCGCCACGAACCTGCCGTTCGATCTCTTCGTCGATCCGCCCAAGCTCGTGCTGGCGCTCCAAACGATCCTCGCCGCCGCGGTCGGTGGGCTCGTCTATCTCGCCGCGGCCTATCTGCTGCAGATCGGGGAGCTACAGGAGATCGTGGCGGTCGTCCGAGCGCGACTCACGCGCAGATCGGGGCCACAGTCACCGGCGTAGGTCGCGCCCCCGGGATACCGAATGTTCCGCTGTTGCCGACACTCAACGGCGCATAGGGTTATTGGGGTGACGACAGCGAGCGGCGAGAACGTGATCGAGACGACCGACCTGACGAAGCGATACGGCGACGTCGTCGCGGTCGACCATCTGACGCTCCGGGTGCCGCGGGGCGGCGTCTTCGGATTCCTCGGCCCGAACGGCTCCGGCAAGACGACGACGATGGGCATGCTCCTCGGGCTCGTGCACCCGACCTCCGGGGATGCACGAATCTTCGGCGATCCCGCCCGCCATCCGGCGACGCTTCGCCGAGTCGGCGCGATGGTCGAAACGCCGACGTTCTATCCCTACCTGTCAGGGCGCGCGAACCTGCTGTATTTCCAAGGGATCGGGCGGCGGGGCGTGCCCGCCGATGTCGATCGACTCCTCGACCTCGTCGACCTTGGGAAGCGCGCCGGCAGCAAGTACGCGACCTACTCGCTCGGGATGAAGCAGCGCCTGGGGATCGCGTGCGCACTTCTTGGCGACCCGGAGCTCGTCTTTCTCGACGAACCCACCAACGGGCTCGACCCGGCGGGTGTCGTCGAGGTGCGCGAGCTCATCCGCGATCTCGGACAAGGGGGACGCACCGTCGTCCTCTCGAGCCATCTGCTCGCGGAGACGGAGCTCGTTTGCGACAACGTCGCGGTGCTTTCGCGCGGCAAGCTGATCGTGCAGGGTTCGATCCAAGACCTGCTCCGACAGCACGACGGATTTCGCTTGCGTACGACCGACGATGCCAAAACCCGCGCGACGCTCGCCGACATGCGCTGGGTGCAACACGTCGAGCACCAGGATGGCGGCCTCATGGTCACGGCGCCCCCGGACCGCGCGTGGGAGATCTCGCGAGCGCTCGCGCAGCGCGAGGTCTACATCAACGAGCTCATGCCGGTGCATCGCTCGCTCGAGGAATTTTTCATGGAGATCACCGGGACCGATCCGACGACCGGAAAGGAAAAGCTGTGATCGCGAACATCGCGAACCTGTCGCTGTGGGAGTGGTTCAAGCTCCGGCGGCGCTGGATGCTCTGGATCCTGCTGGTCTTCGCGATCCTGTTCGCGCAGCTCGCCGTCTGGGGTCAGTTCTTCTCGTACCGGAATCTTCAATCCACGGGCGGAGAGCTCACCGTGCCCGCTTCCCTGCAGCAATCGCAGGGGCGGGCGCCGCGCACCGTCGCCTGCAACGACCTTCTGTCAGGCGATCCGGCGCGCGTCCCCGCGGACCTCGATGCGCAGGTCGTCGCGGGCCTCGCTGCGCAGTGCCGCCAGCAGGCGGCCACATTGCCGGCCCGCCTGGCCCGCGCGTACCAGGGCTTCACGTTGCCGGGCAGCGTGTCCACGGCGCTCGGCATCGTCCAGACGCTCGCCCTGATCCTCATCGCGATCCTCACGGCCTCGGCGATCGGGATCGACTACGGAGCCGGCACGCTGCGATCGGTGCTCACGCAGGGCGTCGGCCGGTGGCCGTACCTGACGGCAAAGATCATCACGCTCGCCGTCATCGCCTTCCTCGGCCTCGTCGCGGCGCTCGCGACCGTGGCGATCAGCAGCCTCATCGCCATCGCCATCGCCGGCGCGCCGCCCGATGGCGCGGGCACGGCGACGTGGTCGGACGCCGGGCTCGCGCTCTGGAAGGCGTGGAGCTCGACCCTTCCGTACCTCGCGCTCACGACCTTCGTCACGGTGTTCGCGCGATCGTCCGCCGCCGGCATGGCGATCGGTCTCGGCTACTACTTCGCGGAGCAGCTCATCGTCGCGCTCTTCTCGAACCTCTTCAGCTGGTTCCAGAACGTCGCCGATTTCTTCCTCGTCCGGAACATCTCCGGATGGGTCGGCGGCGCGGGCGGCCTGGCCGGCGGGGCCCTCCCCGACCAGACCCACGCGCTCGTTGTCCTCGCCTTCTACACGCTCGTGCTCGGCGGCGTCGCCTTTTGGCTCTTCGAGCGACGCGACGTCCAGGGGGCGACCGGCGGAGGGTGATCGCGCGCGTCTGACCCTAGTCTGAGCGCGATGGCAGAGCTCGCCCGGATCCGCAACTTCTGCGTCATCGCGCACGTGGACCACGGCAAGACGACCCTGTCCGATCGCCTCCTCGAGACGACCGGGACGGTGCCGCTCCGCGAGATGCGCGACCAGATGCTCGACTCGATGGAGCTCGAGCGCGAGCACGGGATCACCATCAAGGCGCGCGCGGTCCGCATGGTCTGGCGCGACCACCAGCTCAACCTCATCGACACGCCCGGCCACGTCGATTTCACGTACGAGGTGAGCCGATCGCTCGCGGCGTGCGAGGGCGCGGTCCTGCTGGTGGACGCATCGCAGGGTATCGAGGCGCAGACGCTCGCGAACGCCTATCTCGCGGTCGAGCAAGGCCTCGAGGTCATCCCGGTCATCAACAAGATCGACCTCCCGAACATCGACATCGACGTGATCCGCGAGGATCTCCGAACGACGCTCGGCTTCCGCGACGACGAGATCCTCCTCGTCTCGGGCAAGACGGGTGCGGGCGTGACCGAGCTCCTCGACGCGATCGTCGAGCGCGTGCCGCCGCCGGTCGGGGACGTCAACGCGCCGCTCCGAGCGCTCATCTTCGATTCGCACTACGACGCGTACAAGGGCGTGGTCGCGCATGTCCGGGTCGTCGATGGCTCGCTCGGCGATCACGACCGCATCCGGCTCTTCGCGACCGAGCGCGAGAGCGAGCTGCTCGAGCTCGGCGTGTTCGGCCCCGACCCGCGTCCGATCGCGCGGTTAGAGACCGGCGAGACCGGCTATGTCGCGACCGGCCTCAAGGCGGTCGCCGATTGCCGTGTCGGCGACACGCTCACCCTCGCCTCGCGGCCCGCGACCGCGCCGCTTCCGGGCTACCGGCCGGCGAAGCCGATGGTCTTCGCGGGGTTCTACCCGTCCAGCGCGCAGGACTATCCGCTCCTCAAAGACGCGATGGAGAAGCTCCGCCTGAACGACGCGTCGCTCATCTACGAGCCGGAGACCTCGCAGGCGCTGGGGTTCGGATTCCGCGCCGGCTTTCTCGGCCTCCTCCACCTCGAGATCGTGCAGGAGCGGCTCGAGCGTGAGTACGACCTCGACCTCATCGCCACGTCGCCGTCCGTCGAGTACCAAGTGATCACGCAGAAGGGCGCCGAGGTCGCGATCGACAACCCGGCGCTGCTACCCGATCCGGGGACGATCGTCGAGATCCGTGAGCCCTGGATGAAGGTGACGGTCATCGTGCCGACCGCGTACGTGGGTCCGGTGATGGAGCTCGCGCAGACGAAACGCGCGTCGCTCGCCGACATGAGCTACGTCGACCCGACGCGCGCGATGCTCAAGTACGACATGCCGCTCTCCGAGGTGATCGTCGATTTCTACGATCAGCTCAAGTCGAGCTCGCGCGGCTACGCGTCGCTCGACTACGAGTTCGCGGAGTACCGCGCGGCGGATCTCGTGCGCCTCGACATCCTCGTCGCGGGCACCATCGTCGACGCGCTTTCGATCATCACGCACCGCGAGCGCGCGCCCCAGACCGGCCGCGTGCTCGTGAACAAGCTCCGCGGCCTCATCCCAAAGCAGATGTTCGACGTGCGGATACAGGCGGCGATCGGCGGGAAGATCGTCGCGAGCGAGACCGTGAAGGCGAAGCGCAAGGACGTGCTCGCCAAGTGCTACGGCGGCGACATCACCCGCAAGCGGAAGCTGCTCGAGAAGCAGAAGGAAGGCAAGAAGCGCATGAAGATGGTGGGATCGGTCGAGATCCCGCAGGAGGCCTTCCTCGCAGTGCTCCGGATCGGCGACGAGACATGAGGGGCCCGAAGATCCAGTTCGAACACCCGACGCAGATCGCGGCGTCCACGTTCCTGCGCGCGGTGTCGGACAACAACGCGGCCGCGATGTGGGAGAAGCTGTCGCGCGAGACGCGAGGCCTGCTCGAAGGCCTCTACGCGGCGCGCTCCGCGATGGCGCTCCAGCACGCCGCCGGCGTCGAGTCGACCGTCGAGGACGCTCGGCTCGCCGAGGTCGTCGCGCCGCTCCGCGTCTCCGTCATCGCAGCGCTGGGCGGCGCGGAGCGGATGGGAGGGTTCGGCGTTTCGGGAGCTCGCCTCGTGGACCGCGCCACCGCCTACGTCCTCCTCCTGCCCGACTTCGGCGACGAGCGCATCGTCACCGAGACCGACTGGAAGCCGAGCCATCTGCTCGCCTTCGTGCACGAGTCGCGCGAGTGGCTCATCGACCTCGGGCGAACCGCGGAGCTCTCGGCCGAGGCGGAGTTGCCAAATCCGCTAGGTGTCACACGGTGACCTGGGGTGGCAGGGGGGCGCTTCGCGCCACGGGGGCCCCTGCCCCCGCCCCTGCGACGACTGGCCTTGGCCTTTATGTCCACATCCCGTTCTGCGCCTCGCGCTGCCCGTACTGCGATTTCGCGACCGCGCCCGCGACGACCGCGCTCCGTGGCCGCTACCTCGAGTCGCTCGGACGCGAGATCGCCCACGAGGGCGAGCTCCTTGATCGACCTCGGGTGCGCACCCTCTTCTTCGGCGGCGGCACGCCGAGCCTCCTCGAGCCAAGCGAGATCGAGAGCCTTGGGAACGCGCTCCGGCGCGCGTTCGCCCTCCGACCGCGCGAGGTAACGCTCGAAGCGAACCCGGCCACGCTCGACCGGGCGCGCCTGGAGGCATGGCTCGCGCTCGGGCTCACGCGCCTCTCGCTCGGGGCACAGAGCTTCGACGCGAGTGGCCTTCGCGCCCTGGGGCGGACCCACCAGCCCGACGACAGCGCGGCCGCCGTCGCGGTGGCTCGCGAGGCGGGGCTCGACGTCAATCTCGATCTCATCTTCGGATGGCCGGGACAGGCGATCGCGGCCTGGGAGCGCGATCTCGAGGTTGCGGCCACCCTCGGGCCCGACCACGTCTCCTGCTACCCGCTCGAGCTGCGGCTCGACCCGGACGGGTCCATACCGAACTGGCCCGGCGGCGGGTGGCCGGTGCTCGAACGCTGGCGCCGTGCCGCGGCTGCGGCCCAGCCCGACGACGCCGGTATCGCCCGCATGTACCGGGTCGCGGAGCGCTCGCTCGGTCGCGCGGGCTATCGCCATTACGAGATAGCGAACTGGGCGCGGCCCGGGAAACGTTCGCTCCACAACCTCGGGTACTGGCGCGACCGCGATTGGCTTGGTGTGGGGGCCGGGGCCCACACGCATCTGGCGGGTGCGCGCTCGGCGAACCCGGTCGATCTGCGCGCGTACATCGCGCGCGTCGAGTCCGGGAGTGCGCGGGCGATCGACGCGGACGCCGATCCATCGAGCGAGAACGCGATGCTCGCGCTGCGACTCGATTCGGGCCTCGATCTCGAGCGTTATGCGGCGCGTTTCGGGGATACCGCCGCAACCCGCGTGAGAAGTGCTTTACGCGAGGTCGAGCCGGCGCACCTCGTTCGGGTGACGGGTCGTCACGCGCGGCTCACGGCACGGGGCCGCCTGCTGGCGAGCGAAGTCTTCGTCCGCCTTCTTCCATAGCGCATGATTCCGGTGAACCGCGATTCTCGCGCTTGCTATGCAAAGCGGAATTCGATATGCATCACGCGAACGCTCCATTGATTTTTGGGGAGGAACCATGCAGGAAGACCAAGGCACCGATTGGTCCGCACAGAAAGAGCCCGGCTCGGTCTGGCCCGCGCCGATGCCATCGAGCCCAACCCCGCCCCCGCCCTCGCCGATGAGCGGCTCATCGACCAGCGGCGGCGGTCGCAAGACGACTCGTCGCAAGGCGACAGCGAGCAGCGGACGGAAGACCACCGCGAAGCGCGCGACGCCCCGCCGCAAGGCGACCGCGAAGCGCAGCACGGCGAAGCGCAGCACCGCCAAGCGCAGCACGGCGAAACGGACCACCGCGAAGCGCGGCGGCCGCAAGACGACGGCTCGCCGCACGACCGCCAAGCGATCGACGGCGAAGCGCACGACGCGCCGCAGCTCCGCGACACGCAAGAAACGCCGCTAAAAGAGGACTGAGGCCCTGAAAGAGGGAGGGCCCGCCGTGTGGCGAGCCCTCTCTCTAGTTGCGCTTTCCGCGGCCCATCCCGGGCTTTCGCCCGTGATTTGCCTTCTTGCTTCGCCAGCCCAGCTTTCCACTGGTCTTCTGCTTCTTCTGTCCTTTGCCGCCCATTCCTCACCTATCTAGGCGGGGAAGTATCCCCGCGCCCCTCTTCGCTCGCCACGTTAGTGGCGAGCTTTTGCTGTGTCCTTACTCGCGAGGTTTTGTGATACCAAAAAGGTGGAGCTGCAGCGCGCGCGTCGGCGGCGCGATGAGCTCGGTCACAAGCCATTGTGCGACCGAATCAGGCTCCGCGTCCTCGGGAAGTCCAAGGCGGAGGCGCGCGGCCGCGACGTGACGGCGTGCCGTACGCGGATCCACCCCGAGCGTTTCCGCGGTCTCGGACAGCGAGCGCTCCAGGACGTCGCGCAACACGAACGCGCCGAGGTTCTCACCGCGCAACGCGTACCGGCCGACGAGGTCGCGGAGACCCGCAGCGAAGAGCCGGCCGCTTTGGACCGAGTCCCTGATCGCGATCGACGTCTCGCCGTCGAGCTCGCCCACCCGCAGGAGCGCCGTGACCTCTCCCGCCGGAAGCCGACGGGCGTGCTCAAGGCTCGCGATGAAGCGCTGGACCACGACGTCGTCGGCGACCATCGGGCGAGCGCCGTCGCGCCTCACCGAGCTGACCGCCGCGAGCGCGGCCGCGAGCGCTCGCCGCAGACCGTCGAGGTCCGCGAACTTCACTACCTCGACGACCGCCGGGTTTCCGAGCAGGAGCCGCGAGATCGGCCGATCGCGCTCGGAGACGATGATGACCGGCACGGCGTGCTCGCGCGCGAGCTCGACCTCGATGCCGACCCCGAACGAGGGGATGCCGGCGTAGGCGATGACGACCGCGGCGCCCGTGACGTGCGTGCGGTCCATCTCGTACACGGCGCGCGGATCGAGCTGCGCCGCCGCGACCGGATCGCTGACCCGATGCGGCAGGTACGCGCGGAGGCCCGCGGCCTCGGCGATCTCCGCGAGGACTTCGTAGAAGAGCTTCGTTCGCGGGGCATCGTCGAGCGCGGTCAGCGCACCCGAGATGTACGCCTCGCCGAGAGCGACCGGTGTCTTTTCCCTACCTTCGTCCATGGGCCGCTCATGATGCTCGGGGCGTCAAGTCGCGAACGTAGAATCCGGCGGATGCCCGAGCAGCGCGTGTCGGAGTACCTCCGCCGGCTTCCGCTCTTCTCGCGGCTCCCCGACACCGAGCTTGCCGAGCTCGCCGACCGCGTCCGGACCAAAAGCTTCAAGCGCGGCGAAATGATCTTCCGGAAGGACGATCCCGGAACGCACCTGTACATGGTCCTCGAGGGCGGGGTGAAGATCGCCCTCCCGGGCGAGTTCGGCCAGGAGGCCCTCGTCGCGATCATGCGGCCGGGCGAGTTCTTCGGCGAGCTTGCCCTCTTCGATCGGAGCCCCCGGTCGGCGAGCGCGACCGCGCTCGAAGACACGCGCGCCGCCCTGCTCGCCGGCGACGACTTCCTCGCCTATCTGGAATCACACCCAGCGTCGTTTCGCGTTGTCCTTGAGACGCTTGCTCGCACGATCCGCCGGCTCTCCGACCGTGTCGAGGACCTGATCTTCCTGGATGTCCCGAGCCGGGTCGCGAAGTACCTGCTCGACCTCGTGCGCTCGAGCGGCGGCGACGGGAACGAGCTGACCCTAACGCAGGACGAGCTCGCTGCGTTCATTGGGGCGTCAAGGGTGTCGGTGAACCGCGTGCTTGGCGACCTCGAGCGCCGCGAGATCATCTCGATCCGCCGTAGACGCATCGCGATCAAAGACGCCGACCGCCTCGCGAAGGAGGTCCGGTTCTAGGTGGTAACGCCGCGCAAGCGTCCGCTCGTGCTCGTGGTTGAGGACGACCCGGCGCTCGGCGACGTGATGCTGACCGCGCTCAAGGATGACGGTCTCGACGCCAAGCTTGCCCACGATGGCGACGAGGCCATGCGCGACGTCGACGATCTGTCGCCGGCGGTCATGGTGCTCGACCTCATGATGCCCAAGCGCGACGGGTTCTCCGTCCTCCGCGAGCTTCGCGCGGACGGCCGGATCTCGCACCTTCCGGTGATCGTCGTGACCGCGATATTCGGCATGTCCGAGCGCCTGTACGCGACTGAGCTCGGCGCCGCGGACTACGTCACCAAGCCCTTCGAGCTCGACGATTTGATCTCGCGTGTCCGCGCGCTCCTATCGCCGACTGCCGCATAGCGGCCGCACTCGCCTGAAACCCGCGCCCCGCGGGTTCTGCGTTGGCCCCGGCCCTGAGCAGCGCCCGGGTCTTCTTCGCTCGGCCCCTCGTGGGATCGTGATGGACCGCCGGCCAGGGGCCGCTCGCTCAGAAGACCCCGACGCTGCTCAACCCGCAGCTCCGTGCCACCTGCGGCGCGCGGGCATCCGCTCGCGCTCTATGTGCGGGCGGCGATATCGGAGGTGCAGTGCGGGCAGCGCGTCGCGCCCATGGCCAGGTCATCGGCGAGGCACCGGGGACAGGTCTTTGTGGGTGCGGGCTTCGGGATCATCGACCGCGCGATAAGGAACACGACGAACGCGACGATGATGAACGTGATCACGGTGTTGATGAACACGCCGTAGTTGAGCGTCGCGACGCCGGCGTCCTGCGCGGCCTTGAGACTTGCGGGGTGCTTCCCCGTTAGGTCGATGAAGAGGTTGTTGAAATCGACCCCTCCGAAGAGCAGTCCGACCGGCGGCAAGAGGATGTCCTTGACGAGTGAGTTGACGACCGCCGCCAGCGCCACGCCGAGGATGAACGCGAGAGCCAACGCGAGAACGTTCGCCTTAAGTAGGAACTGCTTGAACTCAGACAGCATCGAAGGCGCCTCCTGCGCGGGATGACGAACGTAACGGCAGGGCCCGTGCCAGCCTCCTAGACGCACAGGCGGCCCGTCATGTCTTGACTGGCGCCGAGCGGCCCTGCTAGGCTCTTAGCACTCTCGACTGGAGAGTGCTAATTGACCCAGAAACCCGATTCCGCCGTTTTTCCCGAGCTCGACCCGCGCGCCCGACAGGTGCTCGGCGCCGTCATACGCGAGTACATCGCGACGGCCGAGCCGGTCGCGTCGACCCAGCTCGTCCGCGGGTACAAGCTCGATGTCTCGCCGGCCACGGTCCGCAACGAGCTCGCCGCGCTCGAGGAAGCGGGGCTCCTGACGCACCCACACACCTCCGCGGGCCGGGTGCCGACCGACCTCGGTTACCGGTACTTCATCGAGACGCTCATGCCGAGCCCGTCGCTCCGTCCGGACGAGCAGGTCACCGTCTCGCACCAGTTCCAGCAGGCGCTCCAGGACACGGCCGCGTGGCTGCGGGTCGCGGCATCGAGCCTCGCGCGCCTGACGGCCGAAGCCTCGATCGTCACGACTGCCGCGAGCAAACGCACCACCCTCCGCCACGTCGAGGTCGTGCCGATCCACGAACGGCGCGTGCTGCTGGTCGCGGTCGTCGACGGCGGCGCCGTGCGCCAGCAGATCCTGGAGCTCGGGACGGCCGCGACGGCCGAGCAGCTGCGGGCGCTCTCGACCCGCCTCACGGATTCGCTGAGCGGCGCGACGGCGACGAAGGTGCACGATGCCGTGACGGCCGAAAAGGGCGCCGACGCGGACATCACCGGAGCGCTGGCGCGCATCCTCGACGAATACGACACGGTCCGCGCGCACGAGGTCTATGTGGACGGCTTTCAGAACATCCTCGCCAAGCCTGAGTTCGCCGAAAGCGACCGCAGCCGGGCGATGCTGAGCCTCTTCGAAGATCACACGCGGCTCTCGGAGATCCTGCCGCTCGATCTCGGAGACGGCGAGGTGCACATCACCATCGGTCACGAGCACCGGCACGAGTCGCTGCGGGACTGCAGCCTCGTCATCGGCCGCTACGGCGCGAGCCGCGACGTCGTCGGTTTCGTGGGCGTCGTCGGCCCGACGCGTATGGACTACGCGCGGTCGATCGGCGCGGTCCGCTACGTGGGGTCGCTCATGAGCGACCTCGTTCGAGTCATGGAGGGACGCTGATGGACGACAAGATTCGCCGAGCGGAGGAGCTGCTCGAGCAGCGCGCACGCGAGCGCGCAGGGAACGGACACGCGAACGTGGACACCGAGGGTCCGGCGGCGGAACAGCAGGCGGGCGCGGCCCCCGAGGATCAGAGAGCGGAGGAGCTCACCAACGACCTGAAGCGGATGGCGGCGGACTTCGCCAACTATCGCAAGCGCAACGAAGCGGAGCGCACCGACTTCGCGAAATTCGCGAAGTCGGATCTCATCTCGAAAATACTTGATGTGCTCGATGGATTCGACCGTGCCCTGGCGACAATACCTGAGGAGCTCAAGGGGACACCGTGGGTTGAGGGGATGTGGCTCCTCGAGCGAAAGCTGCGCGGGATCCTCGAGGTCGAGGGTCTGAAACCGGTCGACTCGATCGGCGCGCAGTTCGACCCCTACCAGCACGAAGCCGTCGCGCACGTCCCCTCGGACCAGCCGGAGGGAACGGTCATCGCGGAACACCAGAAGGCATACCGACTACACGACAAGCTAATTCGTCCGGCGCTCGTCACCGTCTCAAGTGGGAGCGAAGGCAAGGAGAAGAACTGAAATGGCAAAAGTCATTGGCATCGACCTAGGAACCACGAACTCGGCCGTCGCTTACATGGAAGGCGGCGAGCCGACGATCATCCCGAACGCGGAGGGCGGGCGGATCACGCCGTCGGTCGTCGCGTTCACCAAGAACGGGGAGCGTCTGGTCGGCCAGGTCGCGAAGCGGCAGGCGATCACGAACCCCGAGAACACCATCTACTCGGTCAAGCGGCTCATGGGTCGGCGATTCACCGATCCCGAGGTCCAGCGGACCATGAAGATGGTCTCGTACAAGATCGAACCCGCCGGGAACGGCGGCGTTCTCATCGTCCTCGGCAACGGGCAGAAGCTCACGCCGGCCGAGGTCTCGGCGATGATCCTTCAGAAGCTCAAGACCGACTCCGAGGCGTATCTCGGTGAGAAGGTCACGCAGGCCGTCATCACCGTCCCGGCGTATTTCGATGACCAGCAGCGGCAGGCCACCAAAGACGCAGGACAGATCGCTGGTCTCGAGGTCCTACGGATCATCAACGAGCCGACCGCGGCGGCACTCGCCTACGGTCTCGACAAGAAGAAGGACGAGCTCGTCGCGGTCTACGACCTCGGCGGCGGCACGTTCGACATCTCGGTCCTGCAGCTCGGTGAAGGCGTCTTCGAGGTGAAGGCCACGAACGGCGACACGCACCTTGGTGGAGACGACTTCGACCAGCGGATCATGGATTGGCTCGTCGAGGAGTTCAAAAAGGATCAGGGCATCGATCTGAAGAACGACCGCATGGCCCTCCAGCGTCTCAAGGAGGCGGCGGAGAAGGCAAAGATCGAGCTCAGCTCGACGCAGCAGACGGAGATCAACCTCCCGTTCGTCACCGCGGACCAGTCCGGTCCGAAGCACCTCGTCATCACGCTCACGCGGTCGAAGCTCGAGCAGCTCGTTGGAGATCTGGTCGAGAAGACCACGGCGCCCGTGAGGCAGGCGCTCAAGGACGCCGGCGTCACGCCGGATCAGGTCGACGAGGTCGTCCTCGTGGGCGGCCAGACCCGCATGCCGCTCGTGGTCGAGACGGTGAAGAAGCTCTTTGGCGGCAAGCAGCCGAACCAGAGCGTGAACCCGGACGAGGTCGTGGCCGTTGGCGCCGCGATCCAGGCGGGCGTGCTCAAGGGCGAGGTGAAGGACGTCCTTCTCCTCGACGTCACGCCGCTGTCGCTCGGTATCGAAACGCTCGGTGGCGTGGCCACCAAGCTGATCGAGCGGAACACGACGATCCCGACATCCAAGTCACAGGTCTTCACCACCGCGTCCGACGCGCAGACGCAGGTGGAGATCCACGTCACCCAGGGGGAGCGTGAGCTCGCCGGTGACAACAAGAGCCTCGCGCGCTTCATCCTCGATGGGATCGCACCCGCACCGCGGGGCATCCCGCAGATCGAGGTGACCTTCGACATCGACGCGAACGGCATCGTGAACGTCAAGGCGCGCGACAAGGCCACGGGCCGTGAGCAGCACGTCACGATCACGGCGTCGAGCGGCCTTTCCAAGGACGAGGTCCAGCGTCTGGTCAAAGACGCGGAGATGCACGCCGAGGAAGACCGTCGCAACCGCGAGAGGATCGAGGCACGGAACCAGGGCGACACGATGGCCTACTCCATCGAGAAGACGCTCCAGGATCTCGGCGACAAGGTCCCCGCGGACACCAAGAAGGACGTCGAAGAGAAGCTCGCGGCGCTACGCGATGCCCTCAAAACGGACGACGTCGAGCGGATCAAGTCCGCGACGGAAGCCCTGCGGGCATCCTCGACGAAGATCGGCGAGATCATGTACGCGCAGGAGCAGGCCAAGCAGCAGGCGGAGCAGCCAGGTCAGCCCGGTCAGCCCGGTCAGCCCGGTGCCGAGCAGCCTGAGGGCGAGCCTGCGGGGGCCGGCGCAAAGCGCGATGGCGACACGATCGAAGGCGAGTTCAAAGAGCAGAGCTAACGCGGCAACGCTCTGAAATCGAAGACGGCGCGGCGAAAGCCGCGCCGTCTCTTACTTCTTTTACTTCGTCGGGACGCAATTGTCTTAGAGGCGTCTGGACGTATGCTCAACAAGCAAGCGCGAACACCGGGTATTTGGGGGCGTGGGTCTTGAACAGCAATCTCGTGCGTTTCGTGTGCCGTGCGAAGGCGCACGTCGACGCCAGTCGGAACGCGACGGTGGCGGTCGGTAGCCCCGTCACGATCCACGACGGCGCGTGGGCCTACTGCCCCGCCGGAGCGCGTACCGAGCACGAGTGGGAAGCGATCGAGCCCGTCACCCTCAGCGATCTCAAGCTCATCGGGGTCGCTCGCGCGCGCGAAGCCGCGCCAGAGGACTCGCGAAGCTAGGGCTTCACCATCACTACGCCGACCATCCCGTAGGCCTCGTGCTGCGGGAAGTGGCAGATGAACGTGAGCGGCCCGGGCTTGTCGAACGTGAGCGTCGTCGTCTTCACGCTGAACGCCGGGAGCGAGATCTCGTTCGGACGGTCGCCATGCACGGTTTCCGTGCCGGCGCGGTGACGCGCGTGGAACGCCTCGTCACCGATGAGCCATTCGTGGTCGATCGGATCGTCGTTGACCAGGGTGAAGGTGATCGGCACGCCCATCGGGACGTCGATCTTGGTCTGATCGAAGTGCGAGTAGTGGATGCGGATGCCGATGTGCGTTGGGAGCTGCGCAGCGCTTGCCGTCGTGCAGGCACTCGCCGCGAGTGCGGCGAGCGCCAAAGCGACGATGGTCCGAATGATCACCCGATCACCGGCTGCGACTTGCGGAGGAGGAAGATCGCGCCGAACGCGGCGAGCGCGATACCGATGAGCGCGATCTGATCGTTCGAGGGCTGCCCCGAGGAACCGGTCTGGCTCGTGGGCGCCTGAAGGCCGGCCGCGACGCGCGACGGGCTCGTGCCCTTCGCGTCGACGGCGAGGTCGTACGTGAGCTGGCTCGCGGATGCGTCGATCGCGATCTTCGAAAGCCATCCCGACTGTGGGACCCAGCCCATGCCCGCGTCCGACCGAAGGTCGTCGAGGAGCGAGCTCGTCGCGACCGCGCTGTGGTCGAGACGCATGCCGTTGGCGAAGGGGTAGGGCATGAGCGCGGGTCGCTGGTCGGTGAGCAGGAACACGTCGGCGTCGATGCGGTCGCCGGCGTTCTTGCCGAGACCGAGGATGCGGAGCGGCACCCACGGGTTCGCGGTTGGGATCGTCACGTGGACCGGCGTGCCGTCGCCGATCTGCTGCCCGCGAGCCTTCGCCGCGTCGGCGTCGAAGACGGCCGCGAGGAAGATCGGGCTGCGGTTCGCGTAGAAGTCGAGGACCTCCGGCGCGGCCGGGGGAAGACGGAAGCCGTGCTCGGTCGCCCACTGGCCGACCTCGGCGCCGCCGCCCTTGAGCACTGTGATGTCGAGCGCATCGATGCGGACCTCCATGAGGACCTCGGCCTTGTCCGCACGCCCGGCTGCGTTCAACGCAAGGGGCGCGAAGGCGGGGACCGGAGTGGTCTCACGAATCAGCCGCTGGAGCGTCCAGGCGCCGCCCTTCTCGACCTTGTCCGGAACACCCGGGAGCGGGATGAGGGAGCCGAACTGTCCCGAGCCGCCGGCGAATTGGAACGAGGTGACGTAATGCTCGACGCCGTCGTGGTAACCCGCGAAGGTCGTCGTGCGAAGCAGGTTGACCGCGCCGTTCGGGCCGATGAGGCCCGCGCAGGCCGCGGCCGGCTGCGTCGTCGCGATGAGCGCCGCCGCGATGGCAGCAAAGCCAGCAAGAAACCGTCTCACACTGAGCCTCCTCTCCGGCCTTGAGCCGGGATGCTCCTAAGACGCCAAGCGGCCTGGGCGGTTCCCATGGGCGTGCCCACTCGACCGAGGGCCCCCGCGCGGTGGGGCACCGGCCGGAGGCCGGGGGGTCCGCCGCCGCGTAAAGAGGGTTTCGGTCGAGCGGGCCAAGCGGCGGGCCCTCGGTCGCCGCGGCGACCCTGCGTTGCCGCCTAGCTGAAGCGGGCAGTCACCATCGCGAGAAGAATCAAGGCGCCGACGGTCAGCTGGATGTAGCCAAATCGGCGGATGCGCGCGCCCAACAGGGGCATTTGGGCAGCGGCCGCCGCGTCACCGCTCGCGGCGAGCGGCCCGATCTCGACGAGCCGATAGGCCCACCGCGCGATAGTCGCGCGGGTCATCGCGTAGATCCCGACCGCGAGGATGATCCCCGCGAGGATCGCCCACGACCACCGTGTGTCGAGCCGTGTGAGCTCCTGTGCGCGTCCGGACGCGAACAGGTTGAGCAGCCCAGTGAGAATCGTGAACTCCGCGACGCGGAAGATGTAGGTGAACTGCCGCGGCACGAGGTTCGGCATGATGGCGCCTCGCGCGGCCGGCGGACTGGCGAGCAGCGCCGGGAGCTGTACCAGGATCGTGTAGAAGCCGCCGCCGATCCATAGAACGCCGGCCGTAACGTGCAGCCACTGAACTCCGATGCGGAAAACGGCGTCCATATCCCCCGATAATGACAGGAGATGGCCACGCAGACCGACTACTACGTCCTCCTCGGTGTCTCGCGCTCGGCGACGGACGAGCAGATCCGGAGCGCCTACCGGAAGCTCGCCCGGCAATACCACCCGGACGTGAACAGCGCGTCCGACGCCGCGGAGCGCTTCAAGGCGGTCACCGAGGCGTACGAGGTTCTGACCGACCCGCAGCGCCGCCAGCGCTACGACATGTTCGGCTCGGCGACCGGTGGGATCGGCGACTTCGGGATCGGCGATCTCTTCGAGACGTTCTTCGGCGGAGACCTGCGCCGTCGCGAGGCCCGCGGCCCGATGCGCGGCGCCGACCTGCGGATGGAGATCGAGATCGACCTCCTCGATGCGGTCCAGGGCCGCGAGCGCGTCATCACGGTGCCGCGCCTCGAAACATGCGAGCGGTGTCACGGGAACGGCGCGGAGCCGGGCACGGCGACCTCGACCTGCTCGACCTGCAACGGGCGCGGCGAAGTCCGTCAGGTGCAGCAATCGGTTTTCGGGCGCTTCGTGAACGTCTCCACCTGCCCGCGCTGCGGGGGGGCGGGAAAGACCGTCGACAAGCAGTGCGCCCAGTGCCGTGGGGAAGGCCGCGAGCGCAAGGACCGCGAGATCGGGCTCACCATCCCTGCGGGCATCGATGACGGCCAGCAGCTTCGTGTCGCCGGCGAGGGCGAAGCGGGCATGCGCAGCGGACCCACCGGCGACCTCTACGTCCTCATCCGCCTCAAGGAACACCAGTTCTTCCGCCGCGAGGGCGACGACCTCGTGCACCTCGCGCGTCTGTCGCCGTCGCAGGCAGCGCTCGGCGACGAGATAAGCGTCCCGACCATCGAAGGCGCGCAAACGAAGGTGCGCGTCCCCGCCGGTGCGCAGCACGGCCAGATGGTCCGCGTCCGCGGCAAGGGCGTGCCTCATCTCGGTAGCTCGGGCCGCGGCGATCAGATCGTGTATCTCGACGTCGTCGTGCCGCGGACGCTCACGAAAGACCAGCGCCGTCTCTACGGCCAGCTCCGCGACCTCGAAGGACCCACCTCGCAGGACGGCGACACGCAGGACTTCTTCGGTCGCATCAAAGACGCGATGGGTGGCAGCTAGCACGGCACGACCGCGCTGGCTCGAGATCGCCGTTCCCGCCCACGCGGAGGCGGTCGAAGCGGTGAGCGAGATCTTGAGTCGCTACGGCCACAACGGGATCGCGGTCGAGCTTCCGGTCTCGCCTCGCGGCGGCGCCGATCACCTCGTGAAGGCGTACCTCGTCGAGGACGTCGATTCCTTCGCGAAGGTCGCCGACGCGCGCGACGCGCTCGGCCACCTGCAGGCGTTCGGGCTCGGTCCGATCGGGGAACTCGCCGTCCGCACGGTCGACGACGAGGATTGGCTCGAGGCGTGGAAGGCGACGGTCACGCCGATCCACATCGGCAGGTTCCTCGTCCGTCCGACCTGGTCCGACGCGCAGGAAGAAGGCGCGATCACCATCGCCCTCGATCCGGGGATGGCGTTCGGCACCGGTCTCCACCCCACGACGCAGCAGTGCCTCGAGGCGGTCTCGTATCTCGACCTCGAGGGGCTGCGCGTCCTCGACGTCGGCACCGGGTCTGGCATCCTCGCGATCGCGGCCGCCAAGCGCGGCGCGCGGGAAGTCGTCGGCGTCGACACTGATCCGCTCGCGGTGCGCGCCGCGAAGGAAAACGCGGAGACGAATGGCGTCGCGATCGATGCGCGACCGGGATCGGCCGCGGACGTCGACGGCGCCTTCGACGTGGTGCTTGCGAATCTGGTCGGGCCGGTCCTTGTGCAGGTCGCGCCGCACCTGCGAGCGCGTCTTCGGGCGTCCGGCTCGCTCGTGGCCGCCGGGATCACGACACAGGCCGAACGAGATGTGCTCGCTGCGTTCGTCGCGGAGGGTCTCGGGATCGTCGACCGCGACGAGCGCTCCGATTGGGTCCGGCTCGTCATGACCGTTTGACTCACCATTTCTTCGTCGACGAGGACGTCGGCGCAGAGGTCGTCCTCCGAGGAGACCAGGCCCATCAGATCGCGAACGTGCTCCGACTCACGGCCGG
This sequence comes from Chloroflexota bacterium, assembly GCA_038040345.1. Lineage (GTDB taxonomy): Bacteria > Chloroflexota > Limnocylindria > P2-11E > P2-11E > 3-1-20CM-2-70-9. The sequence continues at coordinate 41,549 of JBBPIQ010000001.1, read as the reverse complement.
CGAGCACATCACGCTCGTACGCGACGGTGTCGAGTCGAACGTCGTCATCGAAAGCGTCGACGTGGAGCAGGTGCGGGGTCGCTGCATCTCGAAGCGCCCGGTAGACGCCGAGCCACGGGTGCGCCTGACGCTCGCGCTGCCGATCCTGCGCGGCGACCGCACCGAGGAAGTAATCGAAGCCGTGACGCAGCTTGGTGTCTCTCGGATTGTGCCGTTCGTTTCGACCCGCTCGATCGTGCGGTCGCTGCCGGACGCGAAGCGACATCGCTGGACGCGAGTCGCCCGCGAGGCGGCCGAGACGGCGCGGCGCGGCCGCGTTCCCGCCATCGACGAGCCTCGTGAGTGGGACCGACTCTTCGACGCGCTGGATGCGCCGGTGCTCGTCGCGTGGGAGAGCGAGGTGCTCGTGAAGCTGCGCGACGCAGTGCCGGACACGGGGCAGCTGTCGCTCGTGATCGGTCCAGAGGGTGGCTTCTCGATGGAGGAAATCGCGCTGGCACGGGAGCGCGAGGCCGTGACCGTATCGCTCGGGCCGCGCAATCTACGAAGCGAGACCGCGGCGATCGCGGCGGTAGCGCAGGTGATCGCGACCCTCGAGCGCTAGTCGCGTTTCACGTGATGGCGACCAATCCTCGTTCCTGCAGCTCGCTCCGGTCGAACAGCGCGCGGTTCAGGAGCACCCGCGCCGCGGGCGCGCCGGTCGCCAGATCCTCACCGAGGCCCGCGGTCAAGCGTCGCACGACGATCAGCACGAGGGCCGCGATACTCGCGAGCACGGTCGGTGTGGTGCCCTCTTGCTCCCAGATGACCGCGGGGAAGACCGCGTACGAAAGGAGATTCGCGATCGGCAGCAGTCGCTTCGGGCGCGGCCGCACCGTGATCCGAAGCGCCGCGGCGACGAGCACGGGGATCCACGCGATGAAGAAGGCGATGAAGTCGCTCGCGAGCTGGAAGCCCCACGTCGTCGCGTTCGCTCTGCCGCCATCGAACCCGTGGAAGACCGGCCACATCTGTCCCGCGATCGCCGCGAGACCGCAGAGAAGCTGTGTCTCGAGCGGAAGGCCGAGCGCGCGCGTGATGACGACCGCGGCGAAGCCCTTCGCGCCGTCGAGTAGGCCGCCTGCCACGCCATGCAACGGAGTGACTGCCTTGGCGAGATTAGAACCACCGAGCTTGCGCGAGCCGTACGCGCGAAGGTCGATCCCCTTCGCGCGCGCGATCCAGTAGGGGAACGAGATGGATGCCAGGAGGTAGGTCGCCACGACCGCGAGCGCGTCGATCATCGATGGGTAGAGTACGGACGTGGATCGGCGGGTCACCATCGTCGAACCCAAGGCGACCTGGCCTACCGAATTCCAGACGATCTCCGAGGCGGTGCGCGACGCCGTCGGACCTCTGGCGCTCCGCATCGACCACATCGGCTCGACGTCCGTGCCCGGCCTGCCGGCGAAGGACGTCATCGACGTTCAGCTCACGGTCGCCTCTCTCGACCGCGATCGGCTCGCTACCGCGCTCGCCCGTGCGGGCTTCGTCGAGCAAGGCATCGGAAGCGACCATCGCCCGCCGGGCGCGACGGGCCCGGACGACGACTGGCGGAAGCTCTTCTTTCAGGCGGGGTCGGGACGTCCCGTGAACCTTCACGTTCGCGTTGCGGGCCGCCCCAACCAGCGGTACCCGCTCCTCTTCCGCGATTACCTCCGGGCCCACCCGGAGGCCGCCGCCGCCTACGCCAGCCTCAAGAGGGCGCTGGCCGCCCTGGGGATCGATCGCGGCGTCTACGCCGACGTCAAGGACCCGGCCTGCGACCTCATCTTCATCGCCGCGGAGGACTGGGCGTCGCAGACCGGCTGGGCTGTTCGATAAACATGCGCATCTTTACCGAAGGACGATTCCATCTATTATTCGAGTGTCCGGCCTCTGCGGGGCCGGTTTCCTTTTGAAAAGAAGGCGGGGTGACCAGTAACCGTTGTCCGAAGTGATCATTGGTGAAGGCGAGTCTTTTGAGGCAGCGCTTCGCCGATTCAACAAAAAGATCCAGCAGGCCGGAATCCTCGCGGAGGCCCGCCGCCGCGAGTTTTACGAGAGGCCCGCAGCACGCCGCAAGCGCAAGGAAGCGAAGCGCCGCAAGCGCTGACGCGGAGCTAGGCGCATAGGCGCGCAATTGAAGCAGCGGCTCGAGAGCGATCTCAAGACCGCGATGCGCTCGGGCGAGACCCTCCGTCGTGACACCGTGCGCTTTCTTCTCGCCGCGATACAGACCGAGGAGAAGGCGCGGCTTGGTGCCGCGGTGGACAAGCTCGTCGCCGAGGGCAAGGACGAGACCGCGCGCCAGGCGTGGCTCACACAGAACAAACCCGGTGACCTCGACGATATCGCGGTCACCAACGTGCTCACGAAGCAGGCGAAGATGCGCCGCGATTCGATCGAAGCATTTCGCAAAGGCGAGCGGCCTGATCTCGTGCAGAAAGAGGAGAAAGAACTGGCGCTCATCAGCGCGTACCTACCCGAGCAGCTCGACGAGGCGAAGATCCGCGAGATCGCGAGGCGTGTGATCAGCGAGACCGGAGCAAAAGGTCCGCAGGACATGAAGGTCGTGATGCCGAAGGTCGTTGCCGAGACGAAGGGCCGCGCCGACGGCAAGGTCGTCTCGGGCGTCGTCACCGCGCTTTTGAAGGAGCGCGCCTCGTGACCGCAGCGGGCTCGCAGATCACGATCCTCATTCCCGATCCCGACGAGATGATGTTCGTCGCGGGAGACAACGAGGCGAATATCGATCGCATCGAGCGCGAGTTCGGCGTGAAGATCATCTCGCGCGGCGCGGAGCTTCGCATCAGCGGCGAGGCGCCCGCCGTGGCGCGTGTCGGCGATCTCGTCGGCGCGATGCGCACGCTTTCGGCGCGCGATCAGCCGCTGCGCAAGCCCGCGCTCGAGCGGCTCATCGGCGATGCGAAAGAAGCTCCGGTCGCGGCGCCCGCCGAGATGCGCGAGGTCATCGCCACGACGGTACGCGGCAAACGGGTCTCGCCGCAGTCGGAGAACCAGCACGCGTACATCGAAGCGATCCGCAAGCACGACCTCGTCTTCGCGGTAGGCCCGGCGGGCACCGGGAAGTCCTATTTGGCCGTTGCGATGGGCGTTGCCGCGCTTCGCGATCGCAAGGTGAGCCGGCTCATACTCACGCGCCCCGCGGTGGAAGCGGGGGAGCGACTCGGATTCCTGCCGGGCGATCTGCAGGAAAAGATCGACCCGTACCTGCGCCCGCTGTATGACGCGCTCTACGAGCTGATGCCGCCGGAGCGGTTCGCGCGCGCCACCGAGCGCGGCGAGATCGAGGTCGCGCCGCTCGCGTACATGCGCGGCCGCTCGCTGAACGAGGCTTTCATCATCCTCGATGAGGCCCAGAACACCACGGCGCCGCAGATGAAGATGTTCCTCACGCGTCTCGGGTTCGGCTCGCAGGCAGTCGTGACCGGCGACGTCACGCAGATCGACCTCGACGGAGACAAGAGCGGACTGGTGGTAGCCCGCGAGATCCTGCGCGACGTCGAGGGCATCGCGATGGTCGACTTCAACGACCGCGACGTAATCCGCCACGAGCTCGTAGCTCGGATCGTCCGGGCGTACGATCGTTTCGAAAAGGGGAACGCCCCGAAGTGATTCGTCGACTTCAGGTGAGCGATCCGCGATTCGCGGGGCTGCGCGCGGCCGTGCGGACCGACCCGCGCGCGCGGGCGACGGCGTTCGTGGTCATCGCCGGGATCCTCACCGCCGTCGCTTTGCTTATCGCGCCACCGGCAACGGTCACGTACAGCGTTGGCGAGGTCGCGAAGGGCGCGATCCGTGCCCCGCGCAGCGTGTCCTTCCTCTCGGAGTCGTTGACCGAGGCCGAGCGCGCCAAGGCCGAGGTCGCGGTACCAAAACAGGTCACGACCGATCCGGCCATCGTGGCGAACGCCAGTGCGCGGATCCAGAGCGCGGTCGCCGCGATCGGTCGGATCCGCACCGATGCTGCCCAGCTGCGCGACCAGAAGATCGCGGCACTGATCCGGCTTCCCGACGTTGCCCTCACGCCCGCGATCGCGACGGACATCGTTGACATGACGCAACCGGAGTGGGATCAGGTCGGCACGACCCTGGACGGCGCGCTGCGCACGCTGTACGCGCAAGGCATCCGCGCGGAGCAGCTTGACGCGGTGAAGGCCGACGCCGGCAAGGCGCTTCCCGCGGGCTGGACCGAGCGGCAAAAGCGCGCGGGCACCGAGACCCTCAGACAGAACCTCGACGTCAACGTGAAGGTCGACGAGCTCGCGACGAGCCTCGCGCGGCAGGACGCACGAAACGGCGTCACGCCGGTGCAGGTGCAGGTGACCGCGGGCGAAGCCGTCGTGCGCACCGACGAGGTCGTCACGACGCTCGAGGTCGAGAAGCTCCGCGCGCTTGGCCTCGCGAATGAAGGAAACGACTGGCGGGGTGCGATCGGACTCCTGCTCTGGGCGGGCCTCATCGCCGGGGTGCTCGCGCTCTTCCTCGAGCGCTACGCGCCGGAGGCGTGGCTTGAGGACCGCAAGATGATCCTCGTCATCTTGTCGCTCGTCGCGATCACCGCGACGGGCCGCGCGCTCGTTCCCGGACACACCATCGCCGTGTACTTCGCGCCCTTCGCGGCCATCGCGATGATGCTCACGGTTCTCGTCGGCGGGCGGGCCGCGCTCGCCACGCAGATCGCGGGCGCTCTGCACGTCGGGATCATGTCCAGCCAGGTCGAGCTCGTCGCGTATGTCCTGGTGCCGGCGCTTCTCGGTATGGCCGCGGTGCGGCGCGCGACGACCGCGCGCGAGTTCGCGGTCGGAGCCGTCGCGGTGGCGGCCGGGGCCGTCGGTGTGATCCTCTCGTTCGTCCTCGTAAATCGCGCGGCGGATCCGCTTGGTGTCGCGCAGCTTCTGTCGGGAGCGATGGTGAGCGGCTTCGGCTCTGGCCTGCTGGCGTTCGCCGGCATGGCGATCCTCGGTCACGTCTTCGGAATCTCGACGGTGTTCGAGCTCCGCGAGCTCGGCGATCCGAACCATCCGCTGCTGCGGCAGCTCTTGCTGCGGACTCCCGGTACCTATCACCACTCGCTGCTCGTCGGGAATCTCGCCGAGCGCGCCGCCGAGGTGATCGGGGCCGATCCGCTCGTCGCTCGAGTGGGTGCGTACTACCACGACATCGGAAAAATGCGGAACCCGACCGCGTTCATCGAGAACCAGACAGGCCAGAACCCGCACGACGAGCTCGATCCGCTCGTGTCCGCGGGCATCGTCGCCGCGCACGTCAAAGACGGACTCGCCCTCGCGGACCGCTATCGGCTCCCGGCTCGTATTCGCGAGATGATCCCGGGCCACCACGGAACGAGCGTCGTGAAGTACTTCTTCCAGATCGCCCAGCAGCGCGGCCAGGCGCCCGACGAGCGCTCGTTCCGGTATCCAGGCCCGCGCCCGCAGAGCAAGGAGGCCGGGATCGTCATGCTCGCCGACGGCACCGAGGCGTCGGTCCGCTCGCTGAGCGAGAAGAATCCCGAGACGATCCGCGCGATGGTCGACCGCATGATCGACGAGCGCGTCGCCGACGGTCAGCTGGACGAATGCGACCTCACCTTCCGCGACGTCGAGCGGATCAAGGACGCGTTCTGCGAGCTGCTCCTCGGCGTATACCACGAGCGCATCCCGTACCCCGAGGACCGCATCACCCGCATCAAGCCCGCCGCGAGCGGCTAGCGCGATGCGCATCGGCATCGCCGGCGAGGCGCCATGCGAGCTTGCTCCAATCCGCCATGCGATCCGCCGCGCCGTTCGACCATACGGGTTGCCTCGCGATGCCGAGGTCCACCTCGCGTTCGTGTCCGACCGGGAGATGCGCGCGTTGAACAAGCGGTTTCGTCGGATCGATACGACGACCGATGTCCTCTCGTTCGGCGAGGCGATCCCCCCGCGCGACCGCGGCACCGGCGCGATCGCACACATAAGTGGTCGCAAGGCCGAGAACGGTGGACGCTTCGACATAGGCGAGATCCTGATCAGCGCGGAGCAGGCGGGGAGACAAGCCCGACGCCGGAAAAGACCGGTCACGGACGAGGTCGCTTTCCTGGCGGCCCACGGTGTGCTCCATCTCCTCGGCTATGAGGACGGGACACCCGCTGGCTACCGGGAGATGCTGCGGCTCGGGCAGGATGCGACGCGTCAAAAGTCCGTTAAGCGGTGAACCAAACGCAATAGTCGGCCGTTACCTCCTGTGGGTGCGCACGATCGGTTTCGTTCTCGTTGTCTCCCTGGTCATAGCCGTCTCGGCGCCCGCCCCGGCGCGCGCGAGCACCGCGGAGCTCGTCCAGCAGCTCGACGGCCTCGTCTCGTCCTTCCCTGGTGGCGCCGGCATCTGGATCGGCGACCCGACCCTCGCGACCCCGCTCTTCACCCACGACCCGGACGAACAGGTCATCGCCGCGTCGCTGTACAAGCTGGGCGTCCTCGCAGAGGCGGAGCGCCGGGTCGATGCCGGAGAGCTCCACTACGGCGACGTGATCACGATCCAGCCCGACGACATCACGAGCGACGGATCGTTCGAGGACGCCGGCACGCAGCTCACGCTCGACGAGGCGCTCGAGGCGATGATCACCATCTCCGACAACGGGTCAGCCCTCGCGCTCTGGCGCATCCTCGGCGGCGCGAACATCGACGCGACCCTCGAGAAGGCCGGCATCAACAACTTCCACGTCGCGCTTGACGGCACCGAGGACAACTGGGCGACGCCACATGCGATCGGGACGTTCTTCACGCTTCTTACGAAGCGGGAGCTCATCTCCGCCGCGGCGTCGGATCGGATGCTCGCGCGACTCGAGCGCCAGCAGATCAACGACCGTCTCCCTGCGCAGCTCCCCCCGGGCGTCGTCATCGCACACAAGACCGGAAATCTCACGAGCGTCACGCACGACGCCGGCATCATCTTCACGAAGACCGGTCCGCGCGTCGTCGTTGCGATGACGTGGGACGCTCCCGACGAAGACGCCGCGAACTTCATCTCATCGATCGGCTCGCTCGTCTATAGCGCAAACCTGCAGCCTGCCGCGAACGCGCGCTACCAGGTGGCGAAGACCGCGATCGTGGTGGACGTGAACACCGACACGCGCGTCACGGTGCCGATCACGAACATCGGTACGCGCCCGTGGACGTCGACCGGCGCGGGAACGGTGGGCCTCATCTGGGACCTCAGCAACGCGCAAGGTGCGCTGCTCATGCGGGCGCCGAAGCCGCTGCCCCTGCCGCCGCTGCGGCCTCAACAGACGGATAACTTCGGCATCACGATCCCGGTGCCGCAGCAGCCGGGGACGTACACGGTGACCATCGGCCTCGCGGACGCGACCGGCACCGCGCTCGCGCCTGCGGGCGCGGCGACCGCGACGTTCACCCTTCGCGCCCATCAGCCGTACCTCGTCACCGCGCAGATCGCGATGCCGCACGTGCTCCATCGCGGTGAGCCTTCGCTCGTCGTCGTGAACCACGGGCAGTTCGCCGGCGACGCGGAGCGTCCGCTTCTGCTCGGATGGCGCCTCATCGACCCGCGTACGAACCGCACCGTGCTGCAGGGATCGAGTCCGGTCGGGACGTTCAAGCTCGACGCGACCGGCACGTTCTTCGTCCCGTTCGTGGCACCGAGCACGCTCGGCACGTACAAGCTCACGTACGAGCTTCGCGATGGGACGGTCTCGGTGAGCGAGCCGGCGACGACGACGGTGGAGATCGCGGGTCCGCGCACCTATCCGGACGATGGGACCCCGGCACCTTCCATGGAGATCGGCGTGATTCCTGCGAAGACGCCACCATTCGCATTCCCGACCATCACGATCCCGAAGCCCTCGATCGAGATCCCGTTCCTGCACGGCAGGTCGCCGCGCCCGTAGCTCGCCCTAGCGCTTACCGCCAGCGGACGAGGATGTTCTCCCGCTGGAATGCGAGCCGGGCGAGCCAGAAGACCGCGAGGTCGAGCACGATGAGGACGATCGTCATTTGCAAGAAGGCGCCGTTGTCGAGCACGACGCGGCCGGTCACCTGCGCGATCCCGAGGCCCACCACAGGAACGACCACGAGACCGCCGATCTGCTGCGCGACGCGCACGTCGTTCACGCGCGTCGAGATGAGGATCCCGAGGTTCACCGAGAGCAGCGTGAGCAGCGGGACGAGCACGATGATCGCGAGGATCCACCGCGGCGCGGTCACTGCGCGCACCGCCGCGGTTGAACCGATTGAGATCACCGTCGCGAGATAGATCCCGTACGCGGCCCACGTGACGATCACGCTCGGGATCGTCGACGCGAGGCTCTTCGCGAAGAGAAGGTCGCCGACACCGACCGGCGTCGCGAGCAGTGGCTCCAGCGTGCGCGACGCCTTCTCGCCGATGACCGAGTAGATCGCCATCGTGAGCGGCACCACGGTTGGGATGAGCATGAAGAGGATGAGGAAGTACGTCGCGATGAATCCCTGCACCGCATCCTTCGGATCGAGACCCGCGACCGCGGGCGCCGACGCGTAGAGCGCCTGCACGTCGCGATCGCTCGGCGGGTTGACCGCGGCCGCCGCGACGGCGGCGATGCCGGCGACGAGGATGACGACGGGCGGCAGAAGCGTCATGCCGACGAGCAGCTTGTTCCCGAGCGCCTCGCGCCACTCGCGCACGCAGACCGCCCGCAGAACCGTCGGGCGGGCCGGACTCATCGCGAGGACGGTCATTCGAGCGGCTCCACGATCTGGAGGTACACGTCTTCGAGATGCGCCTTGCGCTCGGTGACGAACGCGATCTCCGCACCACCGTCGACGAGGGCCTTGACGAGGAGCGGGTTCGTCAGAAGCGGATCCGCCGAGGCGACGACGATCGACCCATTCTCGAGATGCGCTTCATGGACGCCGGGCACGGCCTGCACGCGCGCGAGATCTTCGGCCCGCGGTTTCGGCATGAGGCGGAACTCGGTGGCACGCCCGTAGAGCTCCGCGCGGAGCTCGTCGGGATTGGCGATGCGAAGCACCCGGTGGCGGAAGAACGCGATCCGGTCGCAGAGACGATCCGCCTCATCGAGGTTGTGCGTGCAGAGGAACACGGTCCGTCCCTCGCTGCGGAGCGTGACGATGAACTCGCGCACCGTTTTCGCGGCGTCGGGGTCGAGGCCCGTAGTCGGTTCGTCGAGGAACAGGACGCGCGGCTCGTGCAACGCGGAGCGCGCGATGGCCATCTTCTGTTTCATGCCCCGGGAGAACGTCACAACCGCCTCGGTCCGCCGGTCCCAGAGGCCCATGAGCCGCAGGTAACGCTCCGCCTGCGACTTCGCCACGGACGGCGGAAGTCCGTACAGCGTCGCGTAAAAGACGAGGTTGTCCCAAGCGGATTGCCGCTCGTACAGGCCCGGTTGCTCGGTGAGGATCCCGACCGCCGCGCGGATCTTCGCGTCCTCGCGACCGAGGCGGAATCCGGCGATCTCCGCGGTCCCGGACGTGGGCGCGATGAGCGCGCAGAGCAGCCGCAGGGTCGTCGTTTTGCCCGCGCCGTTGGGTCCGAGGAAGCCGAAGACCTCGCCCTCGCGCACGTCGAGATCGATGCCGTCCACCGCTACGAGGTCCCCGAATCGCTTGGTCAATTTCTCGGTGCGGATGACGGTCTTCATCTGTTTCGGAGTCTATTTCTAGAATTCACCGATGAGCGCATCTGACGCGGAGCGAAAGCTCGGCGAACTGTCTTTTCTTCACGAGGTGGCGCGCCTCGCGTCCTCCGCGCGCGACTGGGACGAGATGCTTCGCGTCGTTATCGGCCGCACCACGGACGCGATGCGTGCCGAAGTGTCATCTCTGTATCTCCTCGAGCGATCCGACGGCGTGCTGCGTCTCGTCGCGACCAATGGGCTGAATCGGGGCGGGATCGGACGTGCCACGCTGCGTATTGGCGAAGGCATCGTCGGTTGGGTCGCCAATGCCCGCGTCCCGCTGGCCGCTCGCGACGTGCGGACGGACCCGCGCTGGAAGTGGGTGCCCGAGGTCGACGAGAAGCGGTTCACCTCGATGCTCTCGGTGCCGGTGGTCGCGCGCGACGAGGTGATCGGCGTCATGAACGTGCAGACCGTGCAGCCGCGGGACTTCGGTCACGAAGAGATCGACTTCCTGCAAACGATCGCGAACCAGGTCGCCGGGATCATCGAGAAAGGCCGGCTTCAGCGCGAGTCGGACCGAAAGCTGCGCGAGGTGTCGGCGCTCTTCGAGGTCTCGAACGTCCTCACGTCCACCCTCGACCTCGACGAGGTGCTGTCGCTCATCGTCGACCGCCTCGTGCGCGTGTATCCGGGCGCGTCCGGCGCGATCCTCCTGCGCGAGGAGGGCGAGGGGGTTGTACGTGAGCGGGCCCGCACGGGCGAGCTCGGCAAGACCGCCGGTGCGGCCGCCCAGCGCGCACTCGACGAGCGCCGGCCGATCGTCGCGTTCGACCACATCGCGGTTCCGCTCATCGCGAACGATCGCCTCCTCGGCGCCGTGGTGCTGCAGGTCCCCGACTACAAGGAGTTCCTCGAGGAGGAGGTGCGTTTCGTCGGCGCGCTCGCGAACCAGGCCGCGCTCGCGATCGACAAGGCATCTCTCTACGCTCTCGAGCGCAAGACGACCGAGAGACTCCGGGAGCTCGAGCGCGCCCGCTCCGACTTCGTCGCCGTCGTCACGCACGACCTGCGCACGCCGCTGTCGGTGATTCGCGGCCATCTCGAGATGCTCGCGGAGAAGAACGGGAAGTCGAAGCTTCCGATCTCCGAGGCGACCTCGCAGGTGCTGCGTCTCGACCAGCTCGTCGACCGGATCCTCGCCGGCGTGCGCACCGATCGCCCGGAGCTCTCCCTTCGACGGACCCGCTTCGATCTGCGCGCAACGGTCACGGCCGCGCTCAAGGAGGTCGCCCCGATGGCGCGCCGCCATAAGCTCACCGGTCCGCGCGCGGGGCAGCCGGTGTTCGTGCGCGGCGATCGGCGACGGACCGCCGAGGTCGTCGCGGGGCTCGTGCACAACGCGACGAAGTACGCGCCGCAGGGCACGCGCATCGTGGTGAAGATCGAGCGCGGCGCCGACCGCGCGATCGTGCGCGTTCAGGACGAGGGCCGCGGTGTCCCGCCGAACGAGCGCTCGCGGATCTTCGAGCCCTACGCGCGCGGCGCCGGCAACGACGAGGTGCCGGGCTCGGGCATCGGCCTCTTCGCGTCGCGTCGCGTCGTCGAGGGTCAGGGCGGCGACATCTGGGTCGAGGGCGCGCCGGAAGGCGGCGCGGTGTTCGCGTTCAGCGTGCCGCTCGCGCGCGCGACCGCCGACGCGGCGTCACGTTGAGCAGCGTTCTCGTCGTCGACGACGAGCGCGCCTTGGTCGGGATGGTCGCCTCGCTCCTCGGCGAGGATGGCTACGAGGTCGTGACCGCGTACGACGGCGAGACCGCGCTGCGCCGGCACGCGGAGGAATCGCCGGACCTGGTGATCCTCGACCGCAAGCTCCCGCGGCTCTCCGGCGACGAGGTCTGCAAGCGGATCCGCGCGATCTCGACGACTCCGATCCTCATGCTCACCGGCGAGCGCGGCGCTGACGAGCGGGCAAAGCTGCTCGACCTCGGCGCGGACGACTATCTCGAAAAGCCGTTCAGCTCGAAGGAGCTTCGCTCCCGCGTGCGCGCGTTGCTCCGCCGCGCCGCGCCGGCGAATGCGGCGCGGGCCGCGACGTCCATCGGCCGTCTGCGCGTCGATCCGAAGACGCACGTCGCGAGTGTCGACGGACACGCTCTCGATCTGACGCCGACGGAGTTCCGCCTCCTTGCCGCGCTCGTCGCGCGCCCGGGAGAGGTGCTCGAGCGCCGCGCACTGCTTCGCGCCGGATGGCCGGAGGAGCGCGACCCCGATCCGGAATGGCTCAAGGCCCACCTCGCGCGTCTTCGCTCGAAGCTTGATGCGGCCGGAGCGCCGACCCTCGCCAACGTGCGCGGGGTGGGGTACCGACTCGGTTAGATCAGCTCGTCGTTGCGGAAAGGTCCGCGCGGGCATCGCCGCGAATCCGAAAACGCATGAGGTCGGCGGTCGACAGTGCAGCCAGCCCGTAGCAGACCACCGCGGCCGCACCAAGACCGGTGAAGCCGACCGCGAGGGCGATGGCGGTGGCGAGGACCGCACCGACGACCGAGGCCGTGCCGTTGACCGCCCAGACCCAGGTCACCAGCCTCGCGTCCTTGGCACCCACGTCCGAAACGACCTTCGGAAAGACCGAGCCGAGCGGGAGCCCCACCAATGTGGCGGCGCCGAGCGCGACCGCGACGCGAACCATGAGTGGTGCCGCGAGCGTCGCGTCGGTGACGACCGGCAGTAATGCCAGGGTCAGCAGCAATCCAACGGCACTCAGGAGAGCCGGGAGTCGCGCGCCTCGGGGGAGCCGCGAAGACACGGCGCTCCCGCACGCCGCGCCACCGAGCAGGGCGGCGATCCCCACCGCGAGCGCGAGGCTTGGCTGCCCGAGGTAGAGCGTCAGCCGCTGGAGCAGGACGAGCTCCGTCGCGATGAAGCCCAGACCGATCGCGATCGACGTGGTCGTGCCCGGCGGTAATGCGCGTCCGCCGGCCCGGCGCGCTCCCGCGTAGAGCGGCAGGACCGCAAAGCCGATCCCGAGGGCCAGGGCGAGAACGAGTGCCGAAAGAAGGATGCCGTATCCGTACGGGAGATCGGCGGCGCCGCTGAGGACGGCGCTCAGCGGCACGGTATCGAAGAAGAACGGTCGATCGTCCGTTGCCGGCGACTCCGCCGCCGACGCAGTGAAGGGTGCGCTCGGACGGAGCGGGTCGTACGCCACTTCGAAGCCGTGACGCGCCGCGAAATCCTGCAGACGCGCGACATCGGCCGCCGCATACGCGCGATCGCCGATCAGGAGAAGGCCGAAGTTCCCGTAGCGCAGGACCGCGATGTGACGTTCGGGGTCGCTTCGACCGAGGGCGCTGAGTCCAGCGACCGCGATCCGGAACGTCCGCGTGATTTCGACCGGCGGATCGCGATACCAGCGGCCGACCGCCAGCGTGCCACCGGGGGCGAGGTGATCGAGGTAGTCGGCCATCGCTTGTTCCGTGTAGAGGTAGCTCTCGGTCAGGGCGTACGCGCCGCTCGAGAGCGCTGCGAAGCTATCGACCACGGTCATGACGACGAGGTCGTAACGCTCGGCGGAGCGGCGTACGAAGCTGCGCGCCTCATCCTCGACGAGATGCACGCGCGGATCGAAGTAGAGGTCGCCGCTGTAGGCGGCATACGGCCCGCGCATCAGAGACACGACCGCGCGGTTGACCTCGACTGCGGTGACCGACCGCGCGCCGTGACGAAGAGCGGTCATCACGTCGATGCCTCCACCCGGGCCGATCACCAGGACGTTCGACCGTGGCGCGACCTCGTACGGCGCTCCGAGGATGCTGGCGTCGAGCACCGCGACGTCGCCCGGCGCGCTTGCCGAGATGATCGGAGTGAGCGCACCCATGTCCAACTCCATGGCGAGCGCGGGTGGACGTGACTCCGTCGGATAGCTCCGATCGATGAGGAACGCGTAGTGCACCGGATCGCCGAGCGATCCAAACCGCATCACATCGACGCGCGCGAGCGGGTCCCAGCGCGCGGTGTCGCGCGTCATGCCTTCCGCGAAATCGGCACCCGTTGACTTCAACGGTCCCGGGCGCGGTGGCGCGAGCACCTCACCCCACGCGGCGAGGCCCGCAACGAGACTCACCGCGGCGGCGACGGCGAAGACGCGGCGGGACCCGAGCCGCGGTGCTGAGGCAGGTGCGAACAGCGTCGCCGCGACGAAGCAGAGCCCGCAGGCAATGCCGTAGAGCGCCTGGTCACCGAGGATCCCGATCGCCAGATACCCGACCAGCCCGCCGGTCGCCGCGCCCGCGAGGTCGAACGCGTAAATCGTTCCGCTTGCCGCGGGCGCCAGGCGCAGCGATCGCACGATGATCCAGCTTGCGAACAGAACGGGAGGGACGCCCAGCAGGTACGCCGCGGCAGCCGTGGCGAACATTCCCACGACGAGCGGATCGATCTGCGTCTCGATGACGAGCGCGACGAGCACGCTCAGGGCTGCCCCGACCGCGAGCTTGCCCGTGCCGACCGGCCGATTTCGATCGCACGTTGCGGCCGCGGTCGCGCCGATCGCAACGCCCATCAACGCGCCGCTCACCACGAGGAAGCTGAGGTGATAGCCGAGCGTCGCGCTGAAGAGCCGCGTTTGGGCGAATTGGAAGAGCAGCCCCGCCGCCGAAACGAGAAAGACCCCGCAGAGCTGGGCCAGGCGCGGCATCCCGGGAACCCTACCGACGGCCGTACCGATCGGGCTGTCGGGACGGGAGCAATACGTATCTAGCGCATCTAGCGCACGAGAAAGAACCGCCAGGTGCCGGCCGCGATGCTCGCGACGGACGCGAGGGCCGCGACCGTGAAGGACGCGACGATGAGCCACCAGTCGCGTCCGGCGAACGCGCGCGGACGCGCGAGCGTTCGGCACCCAGGATCCGCGAAGCCGCGGCCATCCATCGCGACCGCGAGACGCGTCGCGCGGCGGATCGCGGCGACCAGCAGGGACCGGGTCATCGAAAAGAATGCCGTCACTCGCCCGTTGTCGAGTCCACGCGCGCGACGCGCCATCGCAATCGTCTGCCACTCGTCGGCGAAGAGCGGCATGAGTCGGAACGCGGCGAGCGCGCCGACGGTGAACCTGCGCGGCGCATGAAGGTGCTCGACTAGAGCGTCGGCGAGATCGGTCGGGTCGATGCTCGCGACGGCGACGATCCCCGCGAGCGCGATCCCCACCAAGCGAAGCCCGATCGCGACGCCGCCAGCGACGTCGCGGCTTAGCAGCGCGTTGAAGAACCCGATACCGATCGCGCCGATGAACGCCGGCAGGGCGCGACGAAGCAGCGCGCGCGCAGGAATCCCGATGAGCGGGACCGCGATGATCTCGGCAATGAGAACGAGTGTCGGTGTGAGTGGATCGATCGTGATGAAGAGCGCGAACATCAGCACGAGCGCTGCGGCGATCTTCGCGAGTGGGTGTGCACGCGCGAGCGGCGCGCGGGGATCCGGAGTGAGCGGCTCGAGCAATCTCACGCCGCGCGTCCTCGCTCGAGGCGGAGTCGGTTGTCGGCGAAGGCATCGACGAAGAGCTCGTCGTGGCTCGCGAACGCGATCGCTCCGCCGCTGTCCCGGAAGTCAGCGAGCAAGGTGAGGAGCTCGGCAAAGGTGCGCCGGTCCTGGCCGAAGGTCGGCTCGTCGAGCACGAGCGCGCCCGGCGCCGTCGCGAGCGCGGTCCCGACCGAGAGACGTCGCTTCTCGCCGCCCGAGAGCGTGAACGGGTTCGCGGCCGCGAGCTTCGCCAGGTCGAGGCGCTCGAGCAGCTCGCGGACCCGCCGCTCGATCTCGCCGTTCGCAAGACCGATCGCGCGCGGGCCGACTCGGAGCTCGTCGTCGACGCGGGCCGCGACCAGCTGGTGCTCGGGGTCCTGGAAGACCGTGCCGATCAGCCGCACGAGCGCGCGCGCGGACAGACGCGACGGGACCTCACCGAACGCGCGAACCTCGCCGCGCTGCGGCCGGAGCAACCCGGCGAGGAGCATCGCGAGCGTCGACTTCCCGCTGCCGTTCGGTCCGGTGATCGCGAGCGCACTGCCGCGTGTAACGGTCGCCGCGACGCCCTCCAGCGCGGCGACCTCGCTCCGTGGATATAGATAGGTGAGATCCCGGGCGATGATCGCCTCGCCGCCCGCCGTCGTTCGTCGCGGCGGCGCCGCCGGCGGAGAACCGGGCACCCACACGCCGAGCTGCCTCAGGCGCTCGCCATTGCGCGCGAAGACCGCGTCGGGCGCGCCGTCAGCGACAACGCCACCGCCCGCCTCGATCACGATCACGCGGTCGATTACGGGCAGCACATTGGCGAGGCGGTGCTCGACCACGACCATCGTTACATCGCGCCGCTCGGCGATGCGCGCGAGGACGGCGCGTATAGCGCGCGCGCCGTCGCGGTCGAGGTTCGCGGTCGGCTCGTCGAGGAGCAGGACGCGGGGACGGAGCGCGAGGATCCCGGCGATGGCGAGACGCTGCTTCTCGCCGCCCGAGAGCGCCGCGGTCGCGCGGTCCTCGCTGTACGGGAAGCCGACGTCCGCGAGCGCGCGGTGAACTCGCGGCCAGATCTCAGCGGTCGGGACGCAGTGGTTCTCGAGGCCGAACGCGACGTCGTCCCCGGCGCGCGCCATGACGAGCTGGGTCTCGGGGTCCTGGAGGACGAGGCCCGCACCGCCGCGGACGTGGAGCTCGCCCTCCTGGTCGCCGCCGCTCGGGTCGAGCAGGCCGGCGAGGGCCTGAAGGAGCGTGCTCTTCCCGGCGCCGGACGCTCCTAATAGAAGGACGCGCTCGCCTTCGTCGATGCGCAGGTCGACGCCACGTAACGCCCACGCCTTGCGGCCGGGGTGGCGCCAGCCCCAGCCGCGCGCCCGTACAACCCCCGGTGCGCTCAGATGCGCTGCTGCGCGCGGCCGGCCGGGAACTGCGCGAGCACTCCCGTCTGGACGAGCGATCGCAGGAGGAGCCACGAGCCGACCCCCGCTATGACGATCGCGCTCACGACCATGAAGGCGAGGATCACGAGCTGGGGGCCGAGACCGATGTCCGCGTAATAAAGGGGGGTGTCGTGGACCCAGGCAGCTATCGCGGTGCCGACCGCCGCGATGAGCGCGACCGCGATCGTCCATCGACGGTAACCCACGACCAGGAACACGATCTCCGCGCCGAGTCCCTGGAGCGCCCCCGACACGACCGCGTCGAGGCCCCACTGGGATCCGAGGATCGCCGACACGCTCGCGGCGACAAGCTCGGTGAAGAGCGCCGCGCCGGGTTTGCGGATGATGAGCCCCGCGAGCACCGCCGGAACGAGCCACACCCCGTAGAGGATGTTCTGCGCCGGCGGGACCGCGACGAACGCCGGGGTCGCGGCCGCCCACACCTGGTTCCACGCCCAGAAGACGACGCCGAAGGCGATGGCGATCGCCGCGGCGACGACGATGTCGACCGTACGCCAGCTCCAGTTAGTCCTGTCCATCTCACGCACCTCCCTGTGGTGTTTCGAAAACGAGTAACGACCCTTTGCGGACCGTGACCTTCGCGGGTAACGACGTGACCTCGTTGCTCAGGCCGCGCGCGCGCCCGAAGCGGAGCGTCTCGTCGCGGAGCGGGAAGCGCAGACCTTGCGTGGTGACGCCGTCGGCGTCGCCGTTCACCGGCAGGAGCGTCACGAGCGCGCCGACCGGTCCCGCGAGCGAGAGCGATCCCTCGCCGCGAATGGGACGAATGCGAAGCGCTCCGCGACGCGCTTCGAGGCGGACGCCGTCGTAACCGGGATCGGCGAGCAGAAGAAGGTTCGCCGCCTCGTGATCGAGCCGGTCGCCGCCGAGCGCGCCGAGCAGCACGATCTCGGTCGCACCGGCTTCGATCGCCTGCGCGACCGCGAGCTCGAGGTCGGACTCGTCCTTGGCCGCCGAGAACTTCGCGACAGGAATGCCCAGACGTGCCATGCGCTCGACGCCCGCGTCGCCGAGCGAATCCATGTCGCCGACGACGAGGTGGGGAAGGACCCTCCAGCGCTCGAGCGCGAAGGCGCCACCGTCAGCCGCGACGACGTAGTCCGTGCCGTCGATCACCGCACGGTCCGACGGCAGCACATCACCGTGTGCGACGACGACGGCCCTCATGGCCGGAAAAACAAAAGCGGCGCCTGAGCGCCGCTCGTAAGGGGTTCCACGCGTCTCGACTCCCTACGCTGACATTACTCAGATCAGGTTCTGGGGTCTGCGGCCGTCCGCACTCTCAGCGCCCCCTTCGTCGGGCGCTCCCCCGTCGTATTCAGTTGTGTGGGTTCGAGTGTATGCCGAAAGGCTGTCATGAGACGAGGAGGACCAAGCCCGGTGCCGGGCCTGGTCCTCGATCCACCGGTGTGAGTTGGTGGCTAGGCCGCTTTGCGGTCCTCCGACTTGTGGCTCACGACGATCACGTTGCCGCGCGACGGCGCGACGAGCCATGCGACGACCAGGACCAGGAACGACGCAAACGCAAGGATCTCCATTACCGCCTCCTTAAATCTGGTACGCGGCTTCGCGGTGCTGCGACGCGTCGAGACCGAGGACTTCCTCGCTCTCGGGCACGCGAAGCCCGACGAAGACATCGATGAGCTTCAGGATCACGAACGTCATGACCGCCGAGTAGACGATCGAGGCACCGACGGCGATCGCCTGGATCCCGAGCTGTCCCGGGTTGCCGGCGAGGAGACCGTCCTTCGCCGCGCCGTTCACGGCGACCGTGGCGAAGATGCCTGTCGCGATCGCGCCCCACGCGCCACCGACGCCGTGGACACCGAACACGTCGAGCGCGTCGTCCACGCGGAGGCGCTTCGTCAGCTGGATCGCGGTGTAGCAGAAGATTCCGGCGCCGAGCCCGATGAGGATCGAAGACGACACGTCGACGTAGCCGGACGCGGGTGTGATCGCGACGAGACCCGCGACGGCGCCGGCCGCGGCACCGAGCACGCTCGGCGCGCCCTTGTGCAGCCACGACACCGTCATCCATGTGAGAGCGGCCATCGCCGCCGCCGTGTTCGTCACGACGAACGCATTCGCCGCGAGACCGCCGGCGGTGATCGCACTACCTGCGTTGAAGCCGAACCATCCGAACCAGAGAAGCGACGCGCCGAGAACGGTCATCGTCGCGTCGTGCGGCTCGAGAGCCTCGCGGCCGTAGCCCACGCGACGACCGAGGACGAGTGCGGCGACGAGCGCGGAGACGCCGCTCGTGATGTGCACGACGGTGCCGCCCGCGAAGTCGAGCGCGCCGAGCTGACCGAGCCATCCGCCACCCCACACCCAGTGCGCGATCGGGTCATAGACGAACGTGGCCCAGAGCAGAGTGAAGATGACGAACGCCTTGAAGCGCTTGCGCTCGGCGAACGCGCCGGTGATGAGCGCCGGGGTGATGACCGCGAACATCATCTGGAACACCATGAACGCCTGGTGCGGGACGGTCGCCGCATACGGACCCGGCTCCTGACCGACGCCCTTGAGCGTGAGCCAATCGAGTCCGCCGATGATGCCGCCATGATCCGGACCGAACGCGAGCGTGTAACCCCAGAGGACCCACTGCACGCTGATGAGGCAGAGGATGAAGAAGCTGTGCATGATCGTCGCGAGGACGTTCTTCCTCCGGACGAGACCGCCGTAGAAGAAACCGAGCGCCGGGGTCATGAGCATCACGAGCGCCGCTGACATGAGAAGCCACGCGGTGTCGCCGGCGGAAATGGTTGTCGGCATTCGTACCTCCCGCCGAGAGCCTGAGCGACCGGCATGCCTCGGTCAGCGGCGAGAGGGCGCTACGAGGGTTGCGGTTAGGTCGTGGTCTCGGTGTGCTGCGGTGCTTCGCGCGCAGGTCGTCCTTCGGCCACATCGGTGAGACGCGGGAGAAAGTAGTCCCACCCTTCCGTGTGGCTCGCGATCGCATCCTGCGGCAGACCGCGATGCACGAGACGGAGCCGAGTGCCCGACCCCATCGGCTGAAGGTCGATCTCGACCGTGCTCGATCCGGGCGGGACCATCTCGTTACCTTCCCAGCCCCAGGTGAAGACAACGCGCCGATCGCGCACGACCTCGACGTACTTGCCGGCGGCGATGTCCTTCGCGCTCCCGAACTCGACGTGGAACCCGCCACCCGGACGAGGCTCGAGCTCGGCGAGCCGGCCCTTCCAGCGGACGTACTGGACCGGATCGGTCAGCAGGCGAAAGACGGTCTCGGGTGACGCGTCGATGGTGATCACCCGCTCAATGACTTTCGTGTCGACGGCCATGCCTTGACCTCCTCTGCTGCTCCTCGTGCTCGGCGGCAGCTTTCAGCGTACGCAGACTCTCGGACCAGAACACCTCGAGGGATGCCCACAGCTGAGCGATGGTCTCGGGTCGCGCGCGATACAGGCGCTTCGTGCCGTCACGCCGCTCGGTGACCAGGCCCGCCTCCTTCAGCACGCGAAGGTGCTGGGAGATCGCCGGCCTCGTGACGTCGAAGCGGCGCGCGATGTCGCCGACCGAGAGCTCCTTGCTCGAGACGAGGCGAAGGATCTCGCGGCGTCGTGGTTCACCGAGGGCGGCAAATGCGTCGATTTTGTCGAGCGTAAGTCTGTCCTTACCGAAGGTCAAGGCCCGCGGGCGGCCCGCCGTCACCGATTCACGACTGAATCACGACCGATCCGGGCGTTCACCTCGCACGCTTCTGGCGAGAGTCTTATCCCCAGATCCTTCGCCGGAGGTAACGGAGAGATGGTTGCGATGGCCCAAGATCCCGTGCGCGTGCCGGCGAGGCATTGGGCGGCGCGGCCGCTGCCTGAGCCGCCTCGGTCCCACCGCATGTCGAAGAGCGCGCCGCCTCAACACGACCGCATCGGTCTGCTGCTCGAGGACTGGATGCGCGAGCTAACGGTGGGGAACACGCTCGACGGCGAGTAACGAGCTCGACGCTCTCGTCGGCCGGCTGGCCGGCGATGCTCACACGCTCGACGCGCCGTTACAGAAGCTCTTCGCGACGGACGTCCGCGTCCTTGCCGTGAGCCACGGTCCTCTCACCTGGCTTGGGATGAACCCGAACACTCGCGCGCTCTTCCGATGGAGCGGCCGCGCGCTGGTCGACGGGGTTGAGCGCGAGTGGTCGCTGATCCTCAAGGTGTGGCGTCGCGACCCGAAGACGGATGCCGTCGAGCAGTGGACCTACTGGAAGCGCGAGTTCCTTGCGTACACCTCCGGGATCCTCGCCGAGCTTCCCGGTATCTCCGCCCCCCAGCTCTTCAGTGCGACGGATGAAGGCGACGTCGCATTCGTGTGGCTCGAGGAAGTCGCCGAGGACGGCGAGCATCGTTGGCCGACGGCTCGGTACGTCACCGCGGCCTTACATCTCGGGAGATTCAACGGCGGGTACCTCGCCGGTCGCCCGATGCCGAAGGCTCCCTTCCTCTCGCGAGATCAGCTGCGCTCCTGGACGAACTGGATCCCGTGGGGAGACGCGGTCCGCTCGCCGGGCTCGTGGTCGCACGCGATCGTCGTCGCCGCGCTCCCAAACCCGCCGATCGAGCGCCTCGAACACCTTCATTCGCAGGTCGGCCCTCTCTTCGATCGGCTCGATCGTCTGCCGCAGACGTTCTCGCACCTCGACGCCTGGCGATCGAACCTCATCTCGGCGCGCGGAGCCAATAGAGAGGAGCGGACGGTCGCGATCGACTGGTCATCCGTGGGGACGGCGCCCGCGGGTCAGGAGATCGCGATCCTCGTCGGCGGAAGCCACATCTGGCTCGACGCCGAACCGGACGAGCTCGCCTCGATGAGCAAGCGAGCGTTCGCGGCATACGTCGACGGATTGCGAGAGGCCGGATGGCGCGGCGACGAGCGAGTTGTGCGCTTCGCGTACGCCGCGTCGACGGCGCTCTACCTCGCGCCGGTCGTTCCGTTCTGGCTCGCACGCATCGCCGATCCGGTTCGCCGCGAATGGGTTGAGCGAAAATGCGGTCGCCGTGCTGAAGACGTCGTCCGCGCGTGGGTCGTTCTTCTCAATCACGCCCTCGAGTGCGCCGAGGAGGCGTACGGGTTGACCGACCGACTCGAGCAGGCGCATTAATAAGGACACAGATGGCGACTTACGCGCTCTACCTCGAATCCGGCCCCCAGCGGAAAAAGACCCTCGCTCACGTCCTCGACCTGCTTGGCTGCGTCGTGCAGGGCGACACCAGCGACGAGGCGGTCGCCGCAACACCCGATGCCATCCGCGCATACCTCGGCTATCTGCGTCGGCACGGCGAGAAGGTCGATCCGAACGAGAAGATCGAGACGCGCGTCGCGGAGCACAACACCGAGGGCATGTTTTCAGGTCAAGCGATCTGGCCGCAGGACCTCAAGCCGGTCGCTCCGGCCGCGCTCGCGCGTTATCTACGGTGGCTCGACTGGTCACGCGCGGATCTCCTCGCGCTCACCAAGCAGATCGACGACAAGGGCCTGCGGGCGAAGCCGCCGAAAGGCCGCTCGCTTCGCGACATCCTCCTGCACGTCCTCGGCGCGGATAAGTCGTACGTCTACGCGCTCGTCGGCCCGTTGAAGGCGATGGGTGAGCCGACGAACGCCGCGGATCGTGGCGACCTCGATCTCCGCATCGCGCTGCAGGAGGCGCGTGCCGCGGGGATCGATCGCCTCAAGACGCTCACGCCGGCGGAGCGCGCCAGGGTCCGGAAGGCCGGACAGTCGACGTACTCCGCGTATCGCGTCATCCGGCGGATGCTCGAGCACGAATGGGAGCATCGCCGCGAGATCGCGGCGCGCCTGGGACGCGAGGCCTAGGCCCGGACCGGCACCCGACCGACCGCGTTCGCGACGGCGTCGGCGAGCGGCGCCGCGAGCGAGTGGTCGTGATCGGCGCGCGCGTCGTAACCGCAGATCGAGATCCCGCGCACGTCCGCGACGGCGAACACCTGACGCAGGACGAACGCGAAGTCTTTCATCGAAGGACCGCCGACCGCGGCGAACGCCAC
Source organism: Chloroflexota bacterium (assembly GCA_038040345.1). Classification (GTDB taxonomy): domain Bacteria; phylum Chloroflexota; class Limnocylindria; order P2-11E; family P2-11E; genus 3-1-20CM-2-70-9. Next base: position 18,900 of record JBBPIQ010000001.1, on the reverse strand, counting down.
CGCGGGAAACTCGCGGGGATCGATGACGTCGACGTCCACGTGCACCCAGACCGAGCGCCGTCGTGTCCACGCGACGAGACCGGGTGCCTCGGGATGCTCGCCGTCGAATGCGATCCGCAGCACGCGCGATCGGTCGAGGTTCGCGATCTCGCCGCTGTCGAGCGAGCGTGCGCCCACGAGCGCGACGCGATCGTCGGCGATCTTGCGTGCGCCGGGGAAAAGGAGCGGCGCGACCGAGCGACCGCAGAGATGGGCGAGCACCATTCCCGAGATGTAATGGGAGGGCGTCGTCGCCATTGTGTTGAAGTCCCCGTGCGCGTCGAAGTACACGAGCGAGAGCTCTGGCTCCGCGGTCAGCGCACCCGAAAGAGCGCCCGCGATGACGGTGCACTCGCCGCCGATGACCGCGGCGGTCGCGCCCTCGCGGATCGAGGCGAGAACGCCATCAGCAAGTCCGCGGCAGGCCTCGCGCGCCGCGCTCAGCCAGCGTTCGCGCGGGTTGAACGGAATGCGCACGCGCTTTTCGGCCCCGACCCGGTCCGCGAGGAGAGGACCGAGGGCCGCCGGCGCCTCCTGCAGCCCCATGAAACGCTGCTCCGTGACGACGCCGGCCTCGAATAGATGGAGCGGGCGAGCCGCCATTTCTGGGTGCATGCTAGCCATGCCACCAGGCAGGCGACCCGCCCGCGGGCCTCGACTATTTCGTGATGAGACCGGTCTGATTGAGCGCCAGGCAGATGATGGCGATCGCGGCTAGCGGATAACGAGACCAACGTCCGGAAACGAGCATAAGGATCCCGCAAATGAGCGCGATGAGCGCGAGGATCAACCCGATCGTGAGCGCCGGCATGTGCACCTCCCGAGGGCACGAGGTCGGCGGTCGTCTGACCGTCGCCGCGGTCAGTCTATGGTCGTCAGCAAACGATCGATCGCGGCGAGTCCCGAATGCAGCACTCGCGGCGGCATCCCGAACCCGATCCGCAGATGGCGTTCCGCGCGGAACTGAATGCCTGGCACGATCATCGTGCCGTACTCGCGGATGAGCCGGTCGACGAGCGGCATCGAATCGATCGGGTACTGGTAGCTGAAAAAACAGATCGCGCCGGCGGCGGGCGGCGTCCAGTGCAGCACGCGCGAGTGGCCCGCGGCCCAGTCCTCGAGAAGCGGCCACCGCTCGTTGATGAGGAACCGCGCGCGCTCGAGGAGCTGCTTGCGCCGCTCGAGCGCGATCTCGGCGAGGGCCTCGGACAGCGTGGCGGGCGCGATCGTCGTGTAGTCCTTTATCTCGAGGGCTGCCTCGATGCGCTCGCGCGGTCCGACGATCCATCCGACGCGCAACCCCGGAAGTCCGTAGACCTTGGACAGCCCGCCCGTCACGAGTATCCGCGGGCCGCGGCCGGAAAACGATGGGCTCTCCTCCGCGGAGCGTTCGGCCCCGCGGTAGACCTCGTCCGCGAGGATCCACGCGCCGTGCTGATCGGCGATGCGCACGATGCTCTGGAGCTCCGCCTGCGAGAGGACCTGTCCGGTCGGGTTGTTGGGCTGGCAGACGCAGATGACCCTCGTGCGCGGATTTGTGGCCGCGGCGAGCGCGTCGAGGTCGATCGTCCACGCACGCTCTTCCCGCAACCAGACCTCGCGGACGCGCGCGCCCAGTGCCGTCGCGAGGCCATGCACCTGCATGTAGTTCGGCATGACGACGACGACCTCGTCGCCCGGGGTGACCAGCGACGCGAGCGCGAGGAAGTTCGCCTCGCTCGTTCCGGTCGTGATCATGACGTCATCGGCCTCGTGCCCGGGATGGATCCCCGCGATGAGGACGCGCGTCGCCTCGCGCCCGATCCCCTCCGCGTAGCCGAGCTTCATCTTCATCAGCTCCTTCGGATCGCGCGTGATCTCCTGGAGCTCCAGGGCCTCGACTCCCGATTCGGAGAGGTCGTATTTGACCTTGTGCTCCCACTGCGACTGCATGCGCTCCATGTCGAAGCGGGGGAACTTCATCGCTTCACATCATCCTCTTTGCGGCGATATCGTCGTGGGAGTGCGCATAGGGATCCAGCTCCCCGAGGTCGAGCGCGAGGTGCGCTGGCCAGAGGTCGCCGCGATCGCGCGGGCCGCGGAGGAGTCGGGGTTCGACTCGATCTGGGTCGGCGACCACCTCTTGTATCGGGGCGGGGGACGGCCCGAACGGGGCCCGTGGGACGCCTGGACCCAGCTCGCCGCGTTGGCGGTGCTGACGACGAGGGTTCGACTCGGCCCGCTCGTTGCGGCCACCGCGTTTCACCCGCCGGGCGCGATCGCGCGGATGGCCGCGTCCATCGACGAGATCTCCGGTAGCCGTTTCATCCTCGGGCTCGGCGCTGGATGGAACGAGCCCGAGTTTCGCGCGTTCGGCTTTCCCTTCGACCGGACCGTCTCGCGCTTCGAGGAATCGTTCGAGATCGTGCGTCGGCTGCTCGCCGGCGAGCACGTCACGTTGAAAGGAGAGTTCCATAGCGTCGCGGACGCGGTCCTGCTGCCGCCGCCTCGCCGGACCGTGCCGATCATGCTCGGCTCGAACGGCGCCCGGATGCTCGGCATCGCCCTGCCGCACGTCGATGCGTGGAACACCTGGTTCAGCTCATACGGGAACACCGTCGAAGGCTTCGCGAATCTCCGCGGGGACATCGATGGCGCGTGCGTCAATGCCGGTCGCGACCCGGCAGAGCTCACCCACAGCGCATGCGTCCTCGTGAGGGTCGGCGACGGCCTCGGCGAGCGGCCGAACGACATCCCGCCGGTCGCCTTGAAGGATCTCGTATCGCATCTTCGTCTTTTGGCCGAGGCCGGCGCCGACGAGGCCATCCTCGTCTTGGACCCGATCGACGAGCGCTCCACGCGTCAGGTCGCGAACGCTATCGTTGACCTGAAATAAATAGGCGTTCGGGGCCCCGTCCGGGTGGACGGGGCGTTTCGGCGTCTGGGAGCGCAATTGGCAAGATTCGCGAGGCTTTTCGGAGCCGGCATGAAGAAGGCGCCGCCGCGTGTCGACCGCGTCGTCGTCGGGCTCGGTAATCCCGGCGAGGGCTACGCCGGCACGCGCCATAACGTCGGCTTTCAGGTTGCGTCTCGGCTCGCGAAGCGCGCGCGCGCCGAGTTTGCCGTCAAGGCGGCCGACTCGCGCATCGCCGAAGGCTCGATCGATGGCGTACGCGTCGCGATCGCGCGGCCGCAGACCTTCATGAACGATTCCGGCCGCGCGGTGCGCAAGCTGCTCGACCGTTACCGCATCCAGCCGTCGGAGCTGCTCGTTGTCTTCGACGAGGTCGATCTCCCGCTCGGGAAGATCCGGCTCCGCGAGAAGGGGGGATCGGGCACCCACAACGGGATGCGCTCGATCGTGGCCGCGATCGGCGAAGACTTCCCGCGCCTGCGCGTCGGCGTCGCCCCGGCCGATCCGCTCCGCGAGATTGGCGATCTCGTGCAATACGTGCTCGAGCCGTTCGAGGCCGACGAGCGTGCGACAGCGGAGACCTCGCTCACGCGCGCCACGGAGGCGGTCGAGGTCGCGCTTCGTGAGGGCATTCAGCCGGCGATGACGAAGTTCAATGGTTAGCGCTGTCGGCGTTGCGCGCGCGCGCCTCGGTGGCGTCCTCGAGCTCGCCGAGCGAAGCGCCCCGTTTCGCGAGCTCGCGTCGCGCCTGGAGGATCGGCCGCGCCTCGCCGTCGCCGACGCCACCGCGGGCGCGCGCGCATTCGCATGGTCCGCGCTCGTCACGGAGAGTGCGCGCACCGTCGCTCTCATCGCACCGAGCGAAGATCGCGCGCGCCGCTGGCGGGCCGAGCTCGCCGGATGGCTCGGCGAAGACCGCGTACTGGTGTTCCCCGAGCGAGAGACCATGCCCTTCGAAGCGAGCGCCCCGTCCGGCACGTCCGTGCATCAGCGGCTTCTCACGCTCTGGCGGCTCGCGACGGCGCAGGCCCCGGTCGCTGTCGTCACGAGCTTGCGCGCCCTACTCGAGCACACCATCCCGCCCGAGGAGCTCGCCCGACGCGGCCGGACGCTTCGGGCCGGCGATCGGCTCTCGTGGGCGGAGACGGCGGCGTGGCTCTTCGATCTCGGCTACGAGCCGGTGACCGAGGTCAGCGAGCCGGGCACGTTCTCACGCCGCGGCGGGATCATCGACATCTACCCGGCGTCGGCGGAGCAGCCCGCGCGCGTCGAGCTCTTCGGCGATGAGATCGAGACACTTCGCGCGTTCGATCCCGTGACGCAGCGCTCGCAGTCGCCGCTCGAGGAATTGATCGTCCTTCCGGCGCGCGAGTTCGCGCTCGAGAGCGCTCCAGCGCTCGCCGAAAAGCTCGTTCGCGCGGGGTGGGACCGGCTGGCGCACGAAGACGACGACGAGGGCGCCGATCTCTCGCCGTACGCGAAGCTCGTCGACGCGCTGCGCGAGGGCGGCTACGCGCCAGGGGTGGACGCGTTCGCGCCGGCGCTCGGCGCCACCGCGTCGCTCCTCGACCACCTCGGCGACCGCGCGACGGTGGTCTTCGAGGACACCGTCGAGCTCGACCTCGCACACGACGCGCTCGAGGCGCAGGCGGAGGAGCGGCGCGACGAGCTCGCCGAACAGGGCCTACCGGTCGCGGTCTTCCCGCCGCCATATGTGCCGCGCTCGAAGATCGACTCTCGCGCGACCGAGCACGGCAGCGCGCGAATGGGCTCGGGTCCCGACGCCGTTCGGCTCGGGTGGGGCGGAACGACGAACTACGCAGGCCGCCTGAACGACTTCATCGGCCAGCTGGCAACGTCCCGCGGCGACGGCATCACGCTGATCGCGACTCCGCAGGCCGCACGCCTCGCGGAGCTTCTCGCCGACCGCGACGTGACGGCGGTCGCGCGCGAAACCGTGGAAGACGTGCCCGCGCCGGGATCGCTCGTGGTCGCACGCGTGCCGCTCGCCGAGGGCTTCGCCATACCCGAGCTCGGGCTCCGCGTCTTCACGGATGCCGAAGTCTTCGGCTTTCGGAAGCCGCGCCACCCCGAGCAGCGCCGCAGGCGCGTCCAGATCGGCTCGTTCCTCTCCGACCTCAAGCCGGGCGACCACATCGTGCACGAGGACCACGGCATAGGGCGGTTCGAGCGGTTCATCACGCGCGAGATCGCGGGCGTGGTGCGCGAGTACCTCGAGCTGCAATTCGCGGGCACCGATGTCGTGTCTCTCCCGACCGAGCGCGTCGACAAGGTCACGCGCTACGTCGGCGGCACGCCGCCGGCCCTCTCCGCGCTCGGCGGGCGCGAATGGGGCGTCACCAAACGCCGGGCGAAGAAGGCGGCCGAGGAGATCGCGCGGGAGCTCCTCCGCTTGTACGCGGCCCGCGAAGCGACGCAGGGCTTCGCGTTCGGGCGCGACACGCCGTGGCAGATCGAGATGGAGAACGCCTTCCCGTACACGGAGACGTCCGACCAGCTGCAGGCGATCGAGGACACCAAGCGGGACATGGAGCGTGGCCGGCCGATGGATCGCCTCATCGTCGGCGATGTCGGGTATGGCAAGACCGAGGTCGCGCTGCGCGCGGCGTTCAAGGCTGTCCAGGACGGCAAGCAGGTCGCGATCGTCGTGCCCACGACGGTCCTCGCGCAGCAGCACTACGAGACGTTCGGCGAGCGCCTCGCGACGTTCCCGGTAAACGTCGAGATGCTCTCGCGCTTCCGTTCGCCTGCCGAGCAACGCGCCGTGGCCGAAGGTATCGCCACCGGAGAGGTCGACATCGTCGTCGGCACCCACCGCGTGCTCCAAAAGGACGTGCAGTTCCGCGATCTCGGCCTCGTGGTGATCGACGAGGAGCACCGCTTCGGCGTCAAGCACAAGGAGCGCCTCAAGCAGATGCGTACCGAGGTCGACGTGCTGTCGATGACCGCGACGCCGATCCCCCGGACGCTTCACATGGCCCTTTCCGGCGTGCGCGACATCAGCGTGATCGAGACGCCGCCCGAAAATAGACAGCCCATCGAGACCCACGTCGTCGAGCGAAGCGACGATGTGCTGCGCGAGGCGATCGTGCGCGAGATCGATCGCGGGGGGCAGGTCTATTACGTCCACAATCGCGTGCAGGGCATCGAGCAGGAGGCGCACCGCCTCCGTGAGCTCGTGCCGACCGCGCGCTACGTCGTCGCGCACGGCCAGATGGACGATCGGAAGCTGGAGCGCGTCATGGTCGAGTTCGCGGACGCCGAGCACGACGTCCTTGTCTGCACGACGATCATCGAGTCGGGTCTCGACATCCCCAACGTCAACACGATCGTCATCAACCGCGCCGGCACACTCGGCCTCGCGCAGCTCTACCAGCTCCGCGGGCGGGTCGGCCGGAGCGCCGAGAAGGCGTACGCCTACCTTCTCTATACAAAGGAGCAGCACCTCACCGAGCAGGCCCGGAAGCGTCTCCAGGCGGTGTTCGAGGCGAGCGAGCTCGGCGCCGGCTTCAAGATCGCCATGCACGACCTCGAGATCCGCGGGGCGGGGAACATCCTCGGTGCCGAGCAGCACGGGCACGTCGCCGCCGTGGGCTTCGAGCTCTACACGCAGCTCCTGGAAGAGGCTGTGAACGAGCAGCGGGGCGCCCCGCGGGCGGCAGCCCTCCCCGAGATCACCGTCGACCTGGCGCTCTCGACCGCCATCCCCGACGACTACGTGCCCAGCCGGCAGCGAAAGCTCGAGCTCTACCGGCGCATCGCCGAGCTCGCCGCCCTGGACGACCTCGCGGGGCTGCGCGATGAGCTACGCGACCGTTACGGGCCGCCGCCGGAACCGGTACGGAACCTCCTCTACGGCGTCGAGGTGAAACTGCGCGCCGTCAAAGCAGGGGCGACGGAAGTGCGCGCGCGCGGTCCGGAGCTGCGCGTGGTACTAGGGCGAGACATCCAGCCAGACGAACGCACGCGCGTTCTGCGTTCGTTCCCGAAAGCGCAGGCGGGACAGCGACAGGTCCGCTTGTCGGTCCTCGATGTGAAGGCCGACTGGCGCGATGCGCTCACCGGTTTGCTCGATCGGCTCGCGTCTTGATGAGACTCAGCTGCGACCACTTGCGGCAGCGTTCTGTCATGTTTCCGCTGCACGATGATTACCGCGCTTCGCACCATCGGCCTCGCGGTGCTGGCGCTATTGCCGACTCTTATCGCGGGGCTCGCGATCCGCTAGTTCCCCGCGCGGCGGCCTCATGAAGATCGGCATCGACCTCGACGACGTCATGGCGATCTGCTCGGTGCCCTACCTCCGCCGATTCGCCCAGGAATTCAACGTGGAGCTTCCCGACGAGAGCCAGATCGGGTGGCACCTGCTTTCGCAGAAGGAGAGCGGCAGCGGCTACGACACCGTCCTGCCGGGCCTCGACCGGGTGACCCCGGAGCAGCGCGACCAGTTCCGCATCCGCCTCTACGACAGCAAGTTCTTCGCGGAGCTCGAGGTCTACAAGGACTGCCCCGTCGTCCTCGAGCGCCTCGTCGCTGCTGGCCACGAGCTCTTCTTCATCACAGCTCGCGCGGAACGCCGCCGCTACATCACGGAGACGTGGCTGCGCGAGAAGGGCATCTTCGACCACGCGAGGGCCGTGCATCTCAGGCCCGTCGGCGATTTCCGCCCTGAGTATCCCCGCGGCCGGTATGACCCAGGCGGGTCCGCCGAGTACAAGGTTCGTCTCGCGAAGGAGCTCGAGCTCGACGCGTTCTGCGAGGATGACGTGGTCATCGCGCCGACCCTCGCGAACGCCGGCGTGCGGGTCTTCCTGTTCGACCAGCCGTGGAACCGCGAGGTCTCGGGCGAGCGGATCACGCGCGTGGCGGGCTGGACCGACCTCGCCGAACATCTCGGCCTCAAGTGAAGCCGACCACCTTCTACTTCGTGCGCCACGGCGAGAGCGAGGGCAACGCCGCCCGCGTGTTCACCGGGCAGACGGACTCGCCGCTCACTGCGCGCGGGCGCCAGCAGGCTGCCGCGGTCGCAGATGAGCTCGCGAACGTGAAGTTCGACCGGATCATTTCGAGCGATCTATCCAGGACGCGCGACACCGCGGAGGTGATCGCGAAGCGCCACGGGCTTCCGGTCGAGGAGGTGCCAGAGTTGCGCGAGATCAACGTGGGCGACCGGACCGGAAAGACATTCGATGAGACACGCGGTCTACCGAACTGGAACGACGACGGTTTCGTCTCGTGGCCGGGTGGGGAGTCGCTCGATCAAGTCCTCGCGCGCACGCTCGGTGCGATCGACCGCCTCGTCCATGAGAGCCCTGGCAAGACCGTCCTCGTCGTCGGCCACGGCGGCGTGAATCGCATTCTCCTGTCGCATTTTCTCGGGATCCTTCCCATGCTCGACCGCAGCCCCGGCGGGAATACGAACATCAGCGTCGTGCACACCGACGGAAAGACCCACACGGTCGAGCGACTTTTCGCCACGGACCATGTGTCGAACGCCGAGCGCCCGTAGATCTCAAAGGCGGGATCCGACCTACCAGAATCGGCTGTCCGCGTGATCGCTCCGATCGGCCGCCCTGACCTCGCGCTAGAACTGGACGTACGACAGACCGCCCGTGCGGTCAGTCAATCAGGATCTTGTTCGTTACCGTCTTGGCGGTGGTCGCCCGGGCGAGGCGCTCGGCGTCTTCTTGCATGCGGTAACTCGCGACGGTTCCCGTGAGGGTTGCGGCACCTTGGTCGACAGTCACGGCGATGTCCTCGAGCGGGAAGTGCCGGTCGAGCGCGCTCTTGATCTCGAGGTGCAGCTGTTCGTCGGTGCGGAGTGGAGGCACGACGACGATGTGGTCGTTCACGCTGGTCACACCCAGCAGCCGCTTTACGGCAGAGATGGCACTTGCGCGCTCGTACCAGTGGTCGACCGTGCCTTTCAACGAGACGACACCGCCAAGAACGACCGACTCAATGCGGTCCTCGGGGGCGGCGGCGTCCCACGTGAGCGCTGCGCGTACGGCCGTCGCGATCTTGGTGTCGTCGCGAGCCGCCAAGCCCGGCCGGTCCAGATCGAGTTGGACTTGGCGAGCTCTAATTAGTTGTGGGTTGGTGAGAGCCATTGGTGATTCCTTTCAGGGCTTGGCCGCGTGCTCCATCTCTGCCGCGTCCGCCTCCATCTTCGTCGCGTGGACCGTCTCAGCTGCGTGCTGAGGCGGCGAGTACACCGTGAAGAGCTTTAGCGGTTCGTCGCCTGTGTTGACGACGTTGTGGGTCGTTCCCGCTGGAACACAGAACATCGCGCCCTTGCCCAAGGTCTCCTTGGCGTTCCCGAGCACCGCGATCCCGCCACCCTTCACGACGTAGACGAGCTGGTCAACGGCGCCGTGCACTTCGGCTCCGATCTCCTCGCCTGGGAGGAGGGCCATCACCACAAGCTGGGTACGAGTCCCGGTGAATAGCACCTTCCGAAAATTCGAATTCTCTTTCGCCATTCTCTTTGCGTCGATAACGCTTGGCTGGATCATTTCCATGTCTCCTGTTCTGCTTTCGACTCTGCGCGTCGATCGACCCGGTCGATAGAGGCGAAAGGCACGTTCGGCACAGCGGGTAAACGAAGAGCCCGCCGAGCTTTCGCCCGGCGGGCTCGTGCCTCGAAGGTCCGTTACTTGACGGTGAAGGCGGTGTGCATTCCCAGCAGGTAGTGCGCGGGCTGGTTGCAGATGAGGACGTAGTTACCGGGCGTGAGGTCGAGCGTGAACGTTGTCTTCATGGTTGGGTCGAGGTCTCCGCTCTCGCCCTGGCTGCCATCCTCGGACATCTTCCCCGGCTCGTCCGGGTTCGGCGCGATCTTGTCCGCGGCGATGTCGGTCTTGAGCACGACGACCTCGTGGGTCATCGTCCCCGCGTTGCTCACGAGGAAAGTGATCTTGCCACTTGGGACAGTCGCTTGATCGAGCACGATCTTGCTGTCGGTGAGCGTGGCGTTCACGATCCTGGCGTTGGGGTTGACCGTCGGAACGCTCGTGGCCGTAACCGTCGTAGCGCTTGTGGCGTCGACTTTCGTTACGCCTGTTCCCCCCGCGGTACCGCATGCGGCGAGGAGCAGGACTGAGACTGTGGCTGTTGCGAGAAGAGTCTTCATGTGTCCTACCTCTTGCCGGAGCACCCGATCGAGCGAATGGCGGCTTCCACTGAACCGTAGGGTGATTACCCGACAGCTGCGGGTGCCGTTCGGACCTTTGTATGTGCCGTTGGACCCTGCTCATCAGGGACCCGCCTCCGAGGATGTGTGCAGACTTCACCTGCGCAGGTCGCAGAGTGCGCCGAGCGTGCACAAAACATTGCGACGTTCCTACGGCCTGACTTTGCAGGTCGTCTGACTCCCCCGACTTTTCGCAGACGCGGTCTGCAGATTTGTTCGAAAATCTCCGAACCCTGTGTCGCAAGCGGTCCGGTCAGCTATCTGTAGATCAACGCGAGGCGGGCCACATGTGGCTGCACGCATATGGCCTCACCGTGAACTGACGGCACGGCGCGGGGCGCGCCGGTTCCTGTGGACCGCTACTCGACGATGACTGAGGCACGCATGCCGAGGTCGGCATGGCCAGGCACGCTGCAATACGCGTCGTAGCGACCGGCGGCCAAGCCGCGCAGGCCGACCGTTCGGGTCTCACCAGGGTTTGCGACGACGTGGATCCCAAGCTCCGGGACAGTGATGTCGTGGACCACGCCAGTACCCGCGGGGTTGACGAGCGACAGGTTCACATCTGCGTTCTTTGGCAGGCGGATCTCGGACGGCGTGAAGCCGAAGTTCGCCGCTTGAACCCTTACCTCGGCGGCGCCGGGAACGGTGGTCGCTGCGGGGCCTGCGTTGCCGAAGCCCATCATCCCCGGACCCATCGGCCAGTAGGCGGTCGGGGACGAAGTGATAGGGCCCCCCGCTCCACCGATCGCCGAAGACGCGATCCCGACGAGCACGAGCACGCCGGCGACGACCGCGACCCAGCCAGCGACACGTTGGGCGGTCATCGCTTTGCCTCTTCGATCGCCGCCCGCCGCGTGCGGAACTCCTCGGCGTCGATCTCGCCACGTGCGAGGCGCTCGTCCAGGATCCGCATTGCGCCGCTGTCGCCGCCGCGGGCCTGTTGCTGTCGCGAAAGGGTGAGGACAAGCCAGATGATGCCCGCGATCACGAAGACCCAGAAGATCAGCATGAAGAGACCGCCGAAGCCGAATCCGTAGCCAGTCATCATTGCAAGGGACCTCCCGATGGCCCTACCGGCAGTCTGGTGCCTTGGTCTGAGCCATCGCTACCGCCATCCGGCTCTGCGGGATGGGGCCAAACCGCCTACGCTCTTGCACCGTTCGGTCCTATGCGATGCGGTCCCGGGGACTTAACAGTTCGGCAAGACTTCGGTCGGGGCGAAGGAGGGGCGGCGATCGTGACAGGCCGCGAGGTCGCAAGCGGTAGCGCCAGTCCGATGGGTCGTCCAGAGTCGGGTCTCAGAGCCTTTTTCCAGGAGCGTCTCGGGCTGAGTGCCCTCCGCTACTCCGTTCCCGAGCACGCCAACTCGATCCCGTACCTGCTCGGAGGCATCAGCCTGATGGGCTTCGGGCTGCTCCTGGTGACCGGAATCTATCTCGCCCAGTTCTACCACCCTGTCCCGACCGACGCCCACGATAGCGTCGTTTACATCATCACCGGCGCGCCACTAGGCGACGTCGTCCGCTCGATCCACTACTGGCTCGCTCAGATCGTCGTGATCACGGTGGTGCTGCACTTGTTGCGAATCGCTTTCACCGGCTCGTTCAAACGCCCGCGCGAGTTCAACTGGTACGTCGGCCTCGGGCTCTTCGTCGTCACGATGGGTTTCGCCTTCACGGGCACGGTCCTGAAGTTCGATCAGGAGGCGGTCGAGGCGCTCGAGCACAACATCGACTGGGCAAAGCTCGTTGGTGGGTTCGGCGCGTGGTTCTCTCCCGACTTCAGTCAGAGCGTGCCGCTCTTGACGCGCGTGTTCGTGGGGCACATCGCGATCCTTCCACTGCTCTTCACGCTGCTCATCGTCGTTCACTTCTTCTTCATCAAGCAGCACGGCATCTCGCCCGAAGTCACCCGCGACGCGACCTCGCGCCGCACCGCCGGGGAGGGCCGCTCGCACTTCGATGTCCACATCCGCCGGATGGTCGGCTTCGGGCTTGTGCTCCTTGGCGTGTCGATCGTGCTCAGCCTCATCTTCCCGGCGCCGTTGGGGATGCCCGGCGTCGCGGGCGCGGAGGTGACCCGCCCGCCGTGGATGTTCGTGTGGCTCGTGCCGTTCGAGGAGTGGCTGGGCGCCAAGGCGCTGCTCATCGTCCCGCTGGTGCTGGGTGCGATCCTCGCGCTCGTTCCGCTGGCCGACCGCAGCCCCTTCATGAGTGCTCGCCGGCGGCCGTGGGTCGTCGGGTTCATCGGTTTGCTGTTCCTGGTCATCGTGGCGAGCGGCGTGCTCGCCGAGCTGCGTCCGGTATCGGCGCACCTGGGAGCAATGCCATGAGAGCTCACCTGCCGCTGATCTTCTTCGCTGTCTTGTTCACCCTGCCGATCGGCGCGACGGCGGCGCAGGCACATGGCAACCCAGTGCTGACGGTCGACCCCACGATCGTCGCCGCCGGGGGAACGATCACCGCGAAAGGCTCGCAAATGGAACCGGACCTGGAATTCGCGATCACGCTCGAGCGTGCCGGAAAAGCGATCACCCTCGGCAAGGCCACCGCGATGAAGGAAAATTCTACCGCCGAGGACGCGGGGTTCTCGCAGACGTTCACGATCCCGGCCGACACCAAGCCCGGCTCCTACCAGGTGCGCGCAACTTCGCCGGACGGCGATACCGCGAGCGCCGATCTCACGGTGACGGAACCGACAGCCGCGGCGACGGCGGGCGCGGCGATGGAACGCCTGGCGAGCGGTGAGCTGCAGGTCCTCGATCGGTCGAAGCCGATCGCCGAAATCGCGGGTCTGGCGATCATCGCGTTGATCGTTGGGGTCGTCGGGGTCTGGCTGGTATGGCGGTCGGAGGACCTTGCAGCTCATTGAGGCGGAACGCCTTAGCGGTTCCCTGAAAGTTCAAATGCGTACGTGGCCTGAGGCCGCCGAGCGCCGACGCCCGGCGGACCTCAAGGCCTGGGTCGGGTTACTTCACGACAAAGCCGATATGCATTCCCATGACGTAGTGTCCGGCCTCGTTGCACATGAGCACGTAGTTGCCCGGCTGGAGATCGAGGCTGAACGCCTTGGTCTCGCCGATGGCCACATCGCCGGTCTCGCCCAGGCTGTCCGCCTCAGACACCTTGCCTGGCTCTTCAAGGTTGGCCGGAATCTTGTCCGGTGCGAGGTCGGTCTTCAGCACCACCATCTCGTGCACGACCGTGCCGGTGTTCTTGACACTGAACGTGATCTTGCCGCTCGACAGCGAGCCCTTGTCGACTGTGACCTTGCTGTCGGTCAGCGTCGCGTTGACGGTTCCGCCCGCCGCCGCGGGGGCCGCGGGGGCAGCCGACCCGCCGCACGCTGCGAGGAAAAGGATGGACGCCGTCGCTATCGTCAGTAGAGTTTTCATCTTTCGTTCTCCGTCGCGAGGTTGATGTGCAAGATCTTCTGGGACATTTTCATCTTCCTTTTTTGCGCAAGGCCTCGCGGACGTCTGCCTCCCAGTCGAGTTGCACTCATCTACCTCCTTGCCGGTGGCAGCCGTGTCGCCTGCCACTGGAGGCTCTCCGCTGACGCTTACGTGTTAGAGAGGGTCTACGCCAAACGCGTGTCGCTGACATGACCCTCTCGTCATCACCGCGCGGCCTCGGGAGCTCCGCGATCAAGGTGAGGCTCGCGCAGCCGATCGGGCGCTAACTCGAGGTCCGATTGTCGAGGAACTCGCGCAGCACCTCGTTGAAAGCCTGAGGGCGCTCCATCGGCGTCGCATGCCGCGAGTCAGCGATGACTTTGAGCGTCGCCCCCGGTATCTCGGGCAGGTACGCCTCTTTGGCGGATACCGGCGTGTAGTCATGATCCGCGGCCACGACTAGCACCGGGCAGCGGATCCCGCCGATGCGGTCGCGTACTGACCAGCCGATGATCGCGCGTAGCGCTGCGTAGTACGCGTCCTTGTCGTTCTCCGCCCAGCGCTCGACGAACTGCCGGCGCAGCGGCTCCTGGTCCGGAGACGGGAAGAGCCGCGGCGCCAACACGGCGCCCATCGCACTCGGACCCCGGAGCTTGGCGATCGCGATGCGCGACCACACCGCAAGATGCTCGGCGAGGCTCCTCGGGACGAGGGCGGGCCCGCTGTTCACGATGATGATGCTGCGCACAAGGTCGGGGCGGTCGACGGCAAGCTGGAACGCGATCATCCCACCCATCGAGATGCCGACTACGTGGGCCGGCCGGTGCTCGAGCCTTTCCTGCAGCAGCGCCAGGTCGTTCGCGAATTGCGCGACGCTGTATGGTCCGCGCGGCTTGCTCGTCCGTCCGTGACCGCGAATGTCATAGGTGAGGACGCGGTAGCGATCGGCGAGGGCAGGCACTTGTTGCTCCCAGTCGCGAGCGCTCGAGCCCAGGCCGTGAATGAGCACCACCGGATCGCCGGCGCCGTTCAGCTCATAGGAGGTGTCGATGTCGCCGAGGTGAAGCGTCGGCATGCTCTCTCCATGTTTGCTTGGGTCGACGGAGCATAGGCTCGGTCCCGCGCGTCGCTGAGCCAGCACAGGATCACGCGATCTGATCCAATGGCAGCTGCGCTTCGTTCCGTGTCATGGTCGCGACGATGTTGGCACGCGCTCCCGCGGCTACTGGCCCAACCCTCGGCGGAGCTGATCTGCGCCAGTCTCGAGTCGTGCCGCGAGCGCGATGGTCCGCTGTCCCGCGTCGATGAGGCGAGAAGCATCCGACGTCAGCACAGCCGCATCTTGCGTACTGATGGCGCTTCCCGGCTTCCCTGCGACGACCATCATGAACGCAGCCTGGTCGATCATCAGGCGGCCGTGATCGACGGCGGCCTGGCCATCGGCTCGCAGTAGCGTCGCCTGGCCGCTTAGCGACTGCGGGCTCGCGTTCGCGCGGTAGGTCGGTTGGTCACCGAGAACCGCGGCGCTCGCGCGGAGCCGCTGCGCCATAGCCTGCAGGCTCGCTCCGTCGGACGCCATGTGCTGCGCCGTCGCGATCCAAAGGTCGCGATCGGCGCCACTCGTCGCACGCGCCTGGACGGCGAGCCGGTCGCTGTCGGTGGCCATCGCCTTCGCGTGCTGGTCGATCAGGTCCGCGGTCAGGCGGATGTCCGACGCTACGCCGAGTGTGTTCGGGGCTGGGAGGCTCACCGCGAAGGCAAGCCCAATGGCGAGGAGACCGATGGCCAGAAGTATGAGAAGAGGAGCGGTGAGGAGCGAGCGGGCATGGGAATCCCGTCCTCTGACGCCCAGCGTGGAGGTTGAAACGCTCATGGCTACACCTCCACGATGAAATCTGGCACCGCTACGGCGGAGCGCTAGGACCGTTCGGACCTTCTTTGAATGCTGTCCGGCATGTCTCTGACCAGACAAAAGCCCGCCGAGCTCTCACTCGGCGGGCCTGTGCTTCGGGAAGGTCGACTTACTTCACGACAATGCCGATGTGCATTCCCATGACGTAGTGCCCGAGCTCGTTACACATGAGCACGTAGTTGCCTGGCTGGAGATCGAGGCTGAACGCCTTGGTCTCGCCCTTGTTCACGTCGCCGCTCTCGCCAAGGCTGTCCGCCTCGGACACCTTGCCCGGCTCTTCCAGGTCGGCCGGGATCTTGTCGGGTGCGAGATCGGTCTTGAGCACGACGAGCTCGTGCACGACCGTCCCGGCGTTCTTCACGTTGAAGGTGATCTTGCCGCTCGAGACGGTGCCTTGGTCGACTGTCACCTTGCTGTCGGTGAGTGTGGCGTTGACCGTCCGAGCGTTCGCGTTGACGGTTGGAGCGCCTGATCCCCCCGCGGTCCCGCACGCGGCGAGGAGCAGGACTGAGACCGCGGCTGTTGCCAGAAGAGTCTTCATGTGTCCTACCTCTAGCCGGAGCATCCGATCGAGCGGATGGCGGCTTCCAGCAAACCGTAGGGTGATTACCCGACAGCGCGCGGGTGCCGTTCGGACCTACCCGCGACGCCGTTCGGCCCGTTTCGTGGGGTCCTCGCGCGGAGGCTTCTGGCCTACGTCGCGCCGCTGGGCGTCCTAGAGGCGCGTTTGCTCGGCCAAGTGCGTGAGAGAGGCGCGCGGCTCATGCGGGGAGCGCACGGACCTCGCGCGCGATCACCAGATCCTCACGTGCCACAACGACGAGCACCGCGATCGGGGAAGCTATGAGAATCCGGTCGCCATCGACCGGCTCCTCGTCGATTCTTGACACCCCGATCGAAGCGAGACGGCGCACGATTCCCGCCCGCACGCTGGCGGCGTGCTCACCGATCCCGCCCGTGAACACGACTGCGTCCAGGCGCGGGAGCGCCGTCGCCGCCGCGGCGATCGCTGCGGCCGCCGCACGCTCGAACACGGCGATGGCGAGTGCGGCGCGGTCGTCGGTCGGCGCGAGTGCGACGAGCTCGCGCATCTCGGCCGTCCGACCGGAGATGGCGAGTAGACCGGAATGGCGTTCGAGAACGTCCTCGAGTGCGCGCGGGTCGAGCCCGTGGTCCCGCTGCGCGGCGAGCAGGACGCCGGGATCGACCGATCCCGCCCGCGTTCCCATCACGAGCCCCTCGAGAGGCGTCATTCCCATCGAGGTGCTGACCGAGCGCCCCTGCCACACCGCGGTCACCGAGCAGCCGTTGCCAAGGTGGGCGACGACGACGCCGAGATCAGCGCGCCCTAGGAGAGCCGCCGCGCGCTCGACAGACCACGTGACCGAGAGACCGTGGAATCCATACCGCCGGTAGCCCCAGTCCGAGTACCACTCATACGGAAGCGCGTAGACGTATCCCTCCTTTGGGAGCGCCGCGTGGAATGCGGAGTCGAACGCGGCCGCGTGCGGGATGCCAGGAAGCGCAGCGCGCGCCGCCGCGATCACCTCAGCGGCTGGTGGGTTGTGGAGCGGCGCGAGCCAGGCGAGCTCGCGGATCCCCTTGAGCACCGCGTCGTCGATCACCGTAGTGCGTGTGAAGAGCGACCCGCCGTGGACAACGCGATGGCCCACCGCGCGGATCGTCGATAGATCGACCCCTGCATCCTTCGTGGCTTGAAGCGTGCGACGAAAGGCCTCGGCCGCCTCGCCGACCCCGCGCATCGGAACCGTGACGCTGGCCTCGGCGTGCTCCGAATCGCGGGCGAGCACACTTGCCTTGAGCGTCGACGAGCCGGCGTTCAGGACAAGCACCCGCCGCTGCATTCGGCGAGCCTAGGACGCGTCGGGCCGAGTCGCAGGCCGATGCAGAGGGGAACGACATGTCGATGAAGACGAAGGCAGCGACCGGGGCGTCGCTCGATGAGGATGAGCTCCGCCGCATCGACGCATACTGGCGAGCGGCGAACTACCTCGCGGTCGGTCAGATCTACCTGCTCGAGAACCCCCTTTTGCGAGAGCCGCTCCGCGCGGAGCACGTGAAGCCCCGCCTCCTCGGTCACTGGGGCACCACGCCGGGACTGAACTTCATCTACGCGCACATGAACCGCGCGATCAAGAGATGGGATCTCGAATCGATCTTCATCGCGGGTCCGGGGCACGGCGGCCCCGCGGTACTCGCGAACGTGTACCTCGAAGGCACCTACAGCGAGATCTATCCGGATGTGTCGCGTGACACCGCGGGCATGGCGAAGCTCTTCCGACAGTTCTCGTTCCCAGGCGGCGTCCCCAGCCACGTCTCCGCCGAGATCCCGGGTTCGATCCACGAGGGTGGCGAGCTCGGCTACTCGCTCGCGCACGCGTATGGCGCCGCTTTCGACGACCCGTCGCTCCTCGTGTGCTGCGTGATCGGCGACGGCGAGGCGGAGACTGGGGCGCTAGCTGCCTCGTGGCATTCGAACAAGTTCCTGGATCCGATCCACGACGGTGCGGTGCTGCCGATCCTCCACTTGAACGGCTACAAGATCGCGAACCCCACCGTGCTCGCCCGGATGCCGAAGCGCGAGCTAACGGCGCTCCTCGAGGGATACGGCCACACGCCGATCTTCGTCGAAGGCGACGAGCCTGCCGCGATGCATCAGCTTATGGCAGCTGCGCTCGATCGTGCGGTCGCTGAATTCCGCCGCGTCAAGGACGAGGCACGCGGTACCGGTCACACCCGACGGCAGCCCACGCCTTTGATCGTGCTCCGTACGCCCAAGGGCTGGACCGGACCGAAGATGGTCGACGGGAAGCCGGTCGAAGGCACGTGGCGTTCGCACCAGGTGCCGGTCGACGCGGCACGAACGAATCCCGAGCATCGCGCCGTGCTCGAGCAATGGCTGCGCTCGTACCGGTCCGAGGAGCTGTTTGACGAGAACGGGAGGCTCGCGCCCGAGCTCGCGGCACTTCCACCGAGCGGCGACCGCCGGATGAGCGCGAACCCGCGCGCCAACGGCGGATTGCTCCTGCGGGATCTCGACATGCCGGACTTCCGCGCGTACGCGGTCGCGGTTCCCGCGCCAGGTGCCACGTCCGCGGAGCCCACGCGCGTCCTCGGGACCTTCCTGCGCGACGTGATCGCGCGGAACCAGGATCGGTTCCGGCTTCTGGGTCCTGACGAGACGACGTCGAACCGGCTCAACGCGGTGTTCGAGGTGACCGACCGCGTTTTCAGTGACGAGATCCTCCCGACCGATGAATACATCGCACCGCACGGGCGCGTGATGGAGGTGCTGTCTGAGCAGATGATCGAAGGGTGGCTCGAGGGCTATCTCCTCACCGGGCGTCACGGACTCTTCAATTGCTACGAGGCCTTCATCCACATCATCGACTCGATGTTCAACCAGCACGCGAAGTGGCTGAAGGTCA